>NZ_JBGCUH010000003.1:0-3669938 GCF_041103175.1 Burkholderia sp. Bmkn7
CGACGCACCGCCGGCTTCGACGATAACAAGCAGTGCAGACAAGCAAGGCGCGCTGCCCCAGGGGGGGCGCGCGATTCGATCCCGATTTGACAGGCGCACGACAAGGAGAATCCGCAATGAAGAAGAAACTGATCTGCCTGCTGGTGGCCGGCGCGTTGCCGGGCATCGCGCTGGCCGACTCGACATCCGCCGAGATCAAGGCGCTGCAGGCGCAGGTCGCGGCGCTGCAGAAGCAGATGAAGGCGATGCAGGCGCAACTTTCGGCGAAGGGCGGCACCGCGACCGCCCAGGCCGGCACGAAGGCCGCGCCGGTCGCCGTGGCCGTCGATCCGGGCTCGCCGGACTACGGCAAGGCACAGGCGACGCTGACCAACGACGAAGTCGGCGAAATGAAACAGCAGATCGCGAACCAGCAGCTGAAGGTCGATTCGCTGACGGACGCGGCCAACACGGGCCCGCTGGCCGGCCTGTCGGTCACGGGCTACATCGACCCGACCTACATCTACAACCGCGCGGCCGGCACGTCGTCGTTCCTGTTCGCGAACCACGAGAACGCGTACAACTACTTCAACAGCACGTTCGGCGATCTCTACCTCGACATCAAGAAGACCTTCGGCGTCGGCCCGATGGCACCGTCGGCGGAAATCACGCTGATGCCGAACCGCGGCAACGGCATCACGCTGCTGCAGAACTCGCGCGGCTCGATCACCGACAACCTGCTGAACACGGCGGTCATCAACGTGCCGATCACCGCCGAGACGACACTCGTCGCCGGCTTGATCCCGAGCTTCGGCGGCTACGAGGTGCAGCAGTCGAACCAGATGCTCACGCTCACGCACAACCTGCTGTACGATTTCTCGGATCCGGGCAGCTATGTCGGGATCGGCGCGAACTACACGAAGGGCAACTGGGCGTGGAAGTTCTTCCTCGGCAACGAGCAGTACCGCACGTACGGTTCGGTCACGCAGAAGGGCACCAACGCGCTCGGCGACCCGATCACGACCAGCAACAAGGTGCCGACCTTCACCGCGCGCGCGGACTACACGTGGTCGAGCGCGCTCGACATCGGCGGGTCGTTCAACATCGGGCGGCAGACGCTCGCAAGCGCGCTCGATGCGAACGGCAACGCCAACTACGGCCCGGGCGGGGCGGCACCGAGTGCGTACGGTTCGTTCTTCTTCGGTGAACTCGACGCGACCTACACGCTCGCCGACATTCAGTACAACGCGGAAGTCGACTACGGCCGTCAGCAGCATGCGGCGTTCAACGGCGGGCTCGCCCAGTGGTACGGCCTGTCGCTGCTCGCGCACCGCAAGTTCAACGCGCCGGTGGTCGGCCGCATGGGCGTGACGCTGCGCTACGACCTGCTCGCCAACTCGAAGAACGGCGGCGGCGGCGGCGGCATCGCGCTGAACGGGAACGGGATGGATCCGAGCAACGGCTTCGGCGTCGACGCGGACTGCCTCGCGCAGTCGAAGGCCGGCGGCGGCCTGGGCTTCGAGTGCAAGGGGGCGGTACGCCAGGACGTCGCGCTCGACCTGCTGTTCTACCCGACCCAGCAGATCACCGTGAAGGTCGAATACCGGCACGACTGGGCGAACAACAAGGTGTTCCTGCGCAACGACGGTTCGTACGGTAAGTCCAACGACCTGCTCGCGACGCAGTTCATCTATTCGTTCTGACGCAGCACACGCGGGACGCCGTGCCGCGCGCACGGCGTCCCGCGCCGTTTTTACCGGCCGCAACACGATGCATCGCGCATCGCGTGGCGGCCGCAACGAGGGAGTCGGTCTGATGACGCAGTCTTTCACCCGCCGCGCCGATGCGCTCGCGCGCGACTCGTACTACGAGGCGACGGCCGTGCGGCCGGCCGCCGACGACCCGGTGCTCGAAGACACGATCGACGTCGACGTCTGCGTGATCGGCGCCGGCTTCGCCGGCCTGTCGACGGCGCTCGACTGCCGCGCGCGCGGGCTGTCGGTCGCGGTCATCGATGCGCACCGGCCCGGCTGGGGCGCGTCGGGCCGCAACGGCGGGCAGGCGATCACCGGCTTCGCGAAGGACGAGGAAATCGAGCGGCAGCTCGGCGCCGACGGCGCACGCGCCGCGTGGTCGCTGTCGCTCGACGGCGTCGCGCTGATCGCCGAGCGGATCGCGCGTTACGGGATCGACTGCGACTTCACGCGCGGCTACCTGACGGTCGCGACCAAACCGCGCCGCATCGACGACCTGCGCGCATGGATGGACGCCGCAACCGGGCGCTGGGGCCATCCGTCGCTGTCGTGGCTCGACACCGGCGAGATCCGCGCGCGCATCGCGTCGACACGCTATCTCGCGGGTGTCTACGACCCGCTGTCGGGCCACCTGCATCCGCTCAAGTACTGCCTCGGCCTCGCCGATGCCGCGCGGCGCGAAGGCGTCGCGCTGTACGCACACACGCCCGCGCTCGACGTCGTGCGCGGCGCGCGGCCCGTCGTGCGCACGCCGTCGGGCGACGTGCGCTGCCGCTTCGTCGTGTCGTGCTGCAACGCGGGCCCAGGCGGCGTGCTGCCGGCCGCGACGGCCGCCCGCATCGCGCCCATCGCGTCGTACATCATCGCGACCGAGCCGCTCGGCCAGGCACGCGCCGATGCGCTGATCGCGCAGCGCGAGGCCGTGTGCGACAACAACTTCTTCCTCGACTACTTCCGGCTGTCGGCCGACCACCGGATGCTGTTCGGCGGCCGCGCGAATTCGGCCGGCGCGTCACCCGCCACGCTCGCCGAAACGATCCGGCGGCGCATGGTCGGCGTGTTCCCGCAGCTCGGCGACGTGCGCGTCGACCACGCGTGGGGCGGCTTCGTCGACGTCACGCGCAACCGCGCGCCGGATTTCGGCGCGCTCGATCCGAACTTCTTCTACGTCCAGGGTTTCAGCGGGCACGGCGTCGCGCTCACCGGCGTTGCCGGACGCGCGATTGCCGGCGCGGTCGCGGGCGACACGCGCGCGTTCGACCTGTTCGCACGCATGCGCCACCGGCGCTTCCCCGGCGGCGACGCGTGGCGGCAACCCGCGCTCGAGCTCGGGATGCTGTACCACCGCGTGCGCGAGCTGTTCTAAGCCAATTTATTCGTTTTCCCGACCATGCAGACATTTGCCAACCAGCCGCACGTCGCGTCCTACTACGCGGCGACCGCCAACGATACGACCCGCCACGCGCCGCTCGCCGGCACGATCGATGCCGACGTGTGCGTGATCGGCGCGGGCCTCACGGGCCTGTCCGCCGCGCTCAACCTCGCCGAGCGCGGCCATTCGGTGACCGTGCTCGAAGCGTCGCGGGTCGGATGGGCGGCGAGCGGCCGCAACGGCGGCCAGCTGATCGGCGGGTTCGCGTGCGACATCGATACGTTTGCGCAGTTCATGCCGGAAGGCGACGTGAAGCGCATCTGGGACATGGGGCTCGAAACGCTGTCGCTCGTGAAGTCGCGCATCGCGCAACACGACATCGACTGCGCGCTGGTGCCCGGCTACCTGACCGCCGCGAACACCGAACGCGATGCCGATTCACTGAAACGCTGGCGCGACGAAGCCGCGAAGCGCTTCGGCTACGACCGCTTCCACTTCGTCGAAGCCGACGAACTCGGCGACTACGTGCAGTCCGACCGCTATTGCGGCGGCCTGTACGACCCGGACAGCGGCCACCTGCATCCGCTGAACTACACGCTCGGCCTCGCGCGCGCGGCTACCGGCGCGGGCGTGCGCATCCACGAGGACAGCTGCGTGACGCGCGTGCGCGACGTCGCGGGCGGCCATGTCGTCGAGACGAGCGGCGGCAACGTGCGCGCACGTTTCGTCGTGCTCGCGTGCAACACCTTCGTCGGCACGCTCGCGCCCGCGCTGGCGAAGAAGATCATGCCGGTCGGCACCTACGTGATCGCGACCGAGCCGCTCGGCGAAGCGCGCGCCGCCGCACTGATGCCCGCGCGCGCGGCGATCTGCGACAGCCGCTTCGTGCTCGACTATTTCCGGCCGGCGCCCGACACGCGGCTCGTGTGGGGCGGCAAGGTCAGCTATTCGACGCGGGAGCCGCGCGATCTCGCCGCGGCGATGCGCGCGGACATGCTGAAGACGTTCCCGCAGCTCGCGGACGTGAAGGTCGACTACGCGTGGGGCGGCTTCGTCGACATCACGATGAACCGCGCGCCGCACTTCGGCCGCATCGCGCCGACGCTGTATTTCGCGCAGGGGTTCTCGGGGCACGGCGTGAACACGACCGCGCTCGCGGGCAAGCTGATCGCCGAGGCGATCGACGGACAGGCGAGCCGCTTCGACCTGTTCGACAAGATCCGCCATCGCGACTTCCCCGGCGGCGAGGCATTGCGCACGCCGGCGCTCGTGCTCGCGATGAGCTGGTACCGGCTGCTCGACGCGTTCGGCGTGCATTGAGCGGCGGCGCGGGCGACGAGCGCCGCCGCCCGCCATGCAAGACGGCCGCGCGAACGCGGCCGCCGGGTGCCGGATGCCGGATGCCGGATGCCGGATGCCGGATGCCGGATGCCGGATGTCGCGGCGCCGGCGCGGCAGGCAGGCGACCTGGCCTGCCCGACCGGCCGAAGCCGCTGCATCCGCGCGGGTCAGTCAGTCCCGTACTTCGGCGAGTGCGGCCCGTACAGCAACCCGTTCGGCGGCCCCGCCGACAACAACCTGCTGCTGGTCAGCCCGGCCACATCGTGCGCTTCGTCGGTCAGCGAATGCGCGACCTGCTTGACGGCCGCCTGCACCAGCATCCCGACGACACCGAACGCATTGACGCTCATGGAGTTGCCGACCTCCTTGCCGGTCGCACGGCCCTCGCCCTGCCACAGCACGTCGCCGCTCTTCAGGTCGACGAGCTTCGCCGACGCCGCGACCACCGTCGTGCTGTCCACCACGTGGTAGACGGAGCCGTATTGCGTGATCTTCGAATAGAGCGCGGCATCCGCGCCGAAGATCTCGCGCAGCTTCGCCGGCGACGTGTTCTGGATCTCGGCCGCGTTCGCGAGGCCGTTCTGCTTGAAGGTCTCGTCCATCACCGCGACCGGCACCACGTAGTAGCCCGACTCGGCGAGCGGCTGCGTCATCTGCGACAGCACCCCGTAGGTCGCGCCGACATCGGTGGTCTCGTTGACCGGCGGCAGCACGAGGATCGAGCGCGGCTGGCTCTTCTTGAAGGCCGTGTAGTCGGGACGCTTGACGGGTTGCGCGCACGCGCTCAGCAGCGCGACGAGCGACAGCACGGACAGCAGCTTGAATGAAAGTGTCTTGATCATGGCACGCACGTTACTGTTGGGCGGGAGTCGGATCGGCTTGCTTCCGGCCGGCGATCGCCTGGTCGGCGGCCTTCGGGTTCGCGGCCTGCGGATTCACGGCCTTCTTCTTCATCAGGAAATCCATGTACGACGCGGATTCCGGAAAGAGCGCCTTCTCGGCCTCGAACGACTGCGTGGCCTGCTGCCCGTTGCCGACGCTCGCGTAGAGCATCCCGAGATGCGCATGGAAGCCGGGCGGCGGCTTGTTACCCTTCGCGCGAATCTCCTGCAGCGCCTTCTCGAGCGCGTCGATCTGCTGTTGCGGCGAGCTTTGCCCCTTGAAGTATTCGTACACCTGCGGCTGATAGCCGTTCCACTGATAGAGCGGCGGCGTGGTCGGTGCCGCGCAGCCCGCGAGCAGCATGGCGGCCGCCGTCGCCGGCAGCCAGATTCCCCGTTTCATGGTCTTGTCTCTTCCGATGAGTGAGTGATTCGTCGAGCGCGTGTCGCGCACGGCGCTTACTGCGGCACCTTCAGCGTGCCGGCGTCGACCTGGTCGACGAGATGGTTCACGGCCTCCTGGATCGCGAGATCCAGCACCTTGCCGTTGAGCGTCGAGTCATAACCTGCGGTGCCGCCGAAGCCGATCACCTCGCGGTTCGACAGGCTAAACTCGCCCGCACCCTGGCTCGACGCGACGACTTCCGACGTCGTCGTGTCAACGATGTTCAGGTTGACCTTCGCGTATGCGACCTGCGTCTTGCCGCGGCCGAGGATGCCGAACAGCTGGTGATCGCCGACGTCCTTGCGGCCGAACTCGGTCACGTCGCCGGTCACCACGTAGTTCGCGCCCTTCACGGCCTGCGCCTTCTTCATGAAGCCGGCTTCCTGCTTGATCTCGTCGAGGTTCTCGCGATCGAGCACGTTGAAGCGGCGGCTCTGCTGCAGGCGCGTGACGAGGATCGTCTTCGCCTGCCCGCCGAGGCGGTCGATGCCGTCCGAGAAGATGCCGCGCATGTAGCTCGAGCGGTTGTCGAACTTGCCGACCGCGATCGCGACGGGCTTGCCCGCATAGGGCTTCTGTGCGCTGCTCACGGCCGGCACGTCGAGCGTGCGCGACGATTCGGTCGCGCAGCCGGACAGCGCCGCAACGAGCGCCGCCGCCACGAGGACGGTGCGTCGTGTCTGAATGTTCACTGTTGGTCTCCTTGTGTGGAAAGATGGCCCGGAACGGGCACGCCGGCTCGCGAACGACCCGGCGGTCGAAACGGTTGCGGTGCGAACGGGGATGCGTGCGTCGGCGCGATGGACGCACGCGCGTTCATCGCCGCACCGGCGGTGGCAGTAGATGAGTGAAAGGAGCGCGCAACCCGTGCGTTGCGACGACATGCGGATGCGCGGCGCGGTACGCGACAGGCTCGCGCGCGCCGGCTACACCGTTATTCTGGTTACTGCGCTGTTGATCGCGCATGATCGGCCCCGTATATGATTTTTCGCGATCATATCAAGCCTGTTTATCGAGATGAGGAGTCTTGATAATAGTTGACGATTTTCTTACTTATCCGACGCGCGTGGTCGAATCGGCGCAATTCCTCGCCGACAGGGGCTTTGCAGGCATATGGGCGCAGCGTGCCGATTTTCCTTTGTTGTCTCTGAAGATCGATCTCGAATCCGGCAATATCAAGATATATTGTCCGTACCGCCCATCCGCATGACCCCTATCCCGAGAATAATCGCCGAAATCCGGCTGCCTTTACCGCACCCGGCCGGTTCGCCTGTCACGATGCATTCCGGCAACCCTGCCGCGCGCGCGTACGAACGCGCGCGCATCCGCGCCCGCTAGTCGGCCACCTTCTGCCGCATCGTCACGAACTCCTCGGCCGCGGTCGGGTGAATGCCGATCGTGTCGTCGAACTGCGCCTTCGTCGCGCCCGCGCGAATCGCGATCGCAATCCCCTGGATGATCTCGCCCGCATCGCGGCCGACCATGTGCGCGCCGACCACGCGCTGGCTGTCGCGCGCGACGACGAGCTTCATCAGCGTGCGCTCGTCGCGGCCCGACAGCGTGTGGCGCAGTGCCTTGAACGACGTGCGGTAGATGTCGACGTCGCCGTCGTAAAGATCGCGCGCGGTCGCCTCGGTGAGACCGACCGTCGCGACCTCGGGCTGGCTGAACACCGCCGACGGCACCCATTCGTGATCGGTCGCGACACGCGACCCGCCGAACAGCGTGCGGGCAAGCAACGCGCCGTCGCGCGTCGCCACCGGCGTGAGCTGCGGCCGCGACGTGACGTCGCCGATCGCATGGATCGACGGCACCGACGTCGCCGAATACGCATCGACGGCAATCGCGCCGCGTGCGTCGAGCAGCACGCCCGCCTGTTCGAGCCCGAGCCCGTCGACGTTCGGCACGCGGCCGGTCGCATACAGCACTTGATCGTACGGCCCGTGCCGCGCATCGCCGACGCGCACGCTCAGTGTGCCGTCGTCCGCGCGTTCGATCGACTCGACCACCGCCCGCGCGTGGATCGTGACGCCCTGCTTCGTCATCTCGCCGGTGAGGAACTGGCGCACGTCGTCGTCGAAGCCGCGCAGGATCTTTTCGCCGCGATAGAACAGGTCGACGTGGCTGCCGAAGCCGTTGAAGATGCCCGCGAACTCGACCGCGATATAACCGCCGCCGACCACCGCGATGCGTGCGGGCCGCGCGGCGAGCGACAACGCCTCGCGCGACGTGATCGCATGTTCGATGCCGGGCCGCGCCGGCATCGACGGGCGCGAACCGGTCGCGATCGCGATGTGGCGCGCGCGGATCGTGCGTTCGCCGATCGCGACCGTGTGCGCATCGACGAGCGTCGCGCGCCCGGCGTGCATCTCGACGCCCGATTGCCGCAGCAGGTTGATGTAGATGTCGCTGAGCCGGTTGATCTCGCGGTCCTTCGCGGCGATCAGCGCGGGCCAGTCGAGCGTGCCGGCGCCGAAGGTCCAGCCGAAGCCCTGCGCGTCCTCGACTTCGTGCGGGTAGTGCGATGCGTAGACGAGCAGCTTCTTCGGGATGCAGCCGCGCAGCACGCAGGTGCCGCCGATCTGCTCTTCTTCCGCTATGCCGACGCGGGCACCGTACGACGCGGACATGCGCGCAAGCCGCACGCCGCCCGAGCCGGCCCCGATGACGAACAGGTCGTAGTCGAAATCCATCGCATTGCCTCATCGCAGTTCGGATGCAGGCACGATAGCAAGATTCCGGAATTCTTGCGGCACACGGTGCCGCCACGCGCACGCCCAATAAAAAACGGCGAGAGACGTTGCCTCTCGCCGGTCAAACCGGCTGCCGGGTGTGCCATGCGTCACCGATCGACCGCATGCCCGACCTGCCGGCTGCGCGGCACCGGCCCGGCCGGGCGCGCGAAGGGCGCGCCCACGGCCGGACCAGCCGCCATGCTCATGCCTGCGACGTGTCGCTGCCGTCCGTCGCCTGCGTGTCGTCTGCCTGCTGCGGCTGCTCTTCCTTCTTCTCGAGCATGCCTTCGATCGCTTCCGCGCCCTTGAAGCCGGCGACGGCGGCTGCCGCCTTGGTCAGCAGGCCCGCATCCGGATCCAGCTTTTCCGCGCCTTCGACGGCCGCGATTGCGCCAGCGATTTCACCCACGGTGTTCAGGATACCCATCGTCATCCCCTTTCAAGAAAATCGTGAGCGCATCGTCCCACGAAAAAAAACCGGCGAACCGAGATTGTCATCACCGGATACACAAGTTACGCACCAGGCCGGCCGCGCTCGCCGAGCGTGACCGGAACGACGCACCGCGCGAGCCTGGCGGCACGCAACGGGCGATGCACGCAGCGTAGCGGAAAGGCTTCGCGCGCACTGTAAAAGTATGTTCTGGATTGCCGACGGTTCCCTTACGGCGCGGGGGTCTCGTGATGGAGCATTCGCCGAATAGTCGTGCGCGCGTATGAAGGTCGCACGACGAAAAAAAAGAGGCGCCTCGCGGCGCCCCTTCGATGCATGCCGGACGACTGCCGGCGCATGCGTTCCGGCGTTCGTCAGAAGATATTGCGCAGGCCGATCGCGATGCCGGTCTGGTTGCTGCGGCCGGGCAGCTCGACGTTCGCCGCGCCGTTCGTCTTGTTGAAGTCGACGGTGCCGTAGACTTCCGTGCGCTTGCTGAGCGCGTACTCGGCGATGCCGACGATCGCGTAGCGGTTGCCGCTCGCGAGCGTGCCGTTCGTGGTCATCGCATTGCGCATGTGGTCGTAGTAGAACGCGCCCGTCAGCGTCAGCGGTGCGCTGACCTGCCAGCTCACGCCCGCGAACGGACCGTCGTCGATCCGGCCGGTGCCCTTCGCGACCGGAATCGACTGCTGGGCGAGCAGGCTGTCGACGAAACCCGTGTCGTCCTTCGAGCGCAGGTAGCCCGCGTAGATCTTCGCCTTGCTGAACGCATACACGACGTTCGCGTGGTAGATCGTCTGCTTGCGCGCCGAGTTGTCGCTGTTCTGCTGCGCACCGGCCGCGATGCTGAGCGGGCCCATCACGTACGACAGCGACACGCCCCACGCATTGCCCTTGCCGAGCGAACCCGGGATCTGGCCCGAGAAGCCGCCGGCGCCGGTCGATTCGTAGTTGGTGCCGGTCGAGTACATCGCCTTCGCGGTCAGGCCTTCGAACTTGCCCGTGTACTTGATCTGGTTGTCCGCATACAGGCCGCCGCCGAGTGCGACCGGCAGCCACGCGTTTTCGAGATAGTTGCCGACCGTCAGCGGATCGTAGGTGTCCGACAGCAGGTCGAACAGCGGCGTCTTCTGGCGGCCGAGGGTCACCGTGCCGTACGGGCTCTGCAGGCCGACGTACGCCGCGCGGTTGAACAGGCGGCCGCTGTCGGCGAATGCGCCGTTCTGCAGGTTCACGCCGCTTTCGAGGTTGAACACGGCCTTCAGGCCGCCGCCGAGATCTTCCGTGCCGTAGATGCCGAAGCGGCTGTTCGTGATCGCGCCGTTGGTCATCGACAGCAGGCCGTCGTTCTTGGCGTTGGCGTTGGTGAGGTAGCGAATGCTGGCGTCGGCGACGCCCCAGAGCGTGACCGAGCTTTGTGCGGCCGCGTACTGGCTGGCAAATGCGAGCGCGGCGCCCCCTGCGATGGCTGCGAGTCGGGTGGTCTGCTTCATGAGCTTTCCTGGTTGTAGGTGTCTCCGTTCATGGCCGGCCGCGTGCGCAGCCGGGTGGCGATCGCTCGCGTTCTTGGCGCGCGCGATGTGGGCTGAATCATATGACGACTGCAATCGCTGAAAGAAATTGAAATGCGCGGTAACGGCGGAACTGTCGCCCGCGCACAACGCTGCGCGCGCGAGGCGCGCCGGGCGGGCGTCGGATGCCGCACGGCATCCTCCGGCCACGCGGCTTACGGGATGTCGGGTCTGTAAGCATCGCCCCGCAGGCGCGGGGGAACGGGCAGGCGGCCGGAAGTGCCGGCGGGAGGCTCCGTCACGCCGCCACAGGCGGCTCGCCGGGCGTCTCGCGCCGGCGCCAGGCACGCCGGAGGATCTCCGCGAACGCACCGGCGAGCAGCAGCACGGCACCCCACAGCGCGAACTCCGGCACGAGCCGCGTGACGAGGCCGCCGATCACCGCGCCGGCCAGGAAGCAGAAGCTGATCGTCGCGAGCAGCGCCGAGTCGTGCAGCGCGCCCGCGTCGTAGCGCGGGATCAGCCCGACGAACAGCTTCTGCGCGGCGCGGCGCAGGTTGCCGGTCGTCATCACCGACGTGTACGACAGTTCCTCGAGATGGGTGAACGACAGCGTCTGCAGCGTCGCGACGAACGAAATGCCCGGAATCAGCCATGCGCTCGACGCGCCGACGAGCCCGCTCGCGGCGACGCCGAGAAAGGCGATCTCGACGAGCAGGCTCGCGAATGCGGTATGCCGCATCCAGCCGCGCTGCGCGGCGAGGCCGAGCAGGTGCGCGACGAACACCGCGACCACGAAGCCGCCGAGCGGCGGCACGTGGTGCAGCGCGGCCGCCCATTCGCCGGCCGACACGTTGATGCCGAGCAGCGCGACGTTGCCCGTCATCGTGTTCGCGAACACGTGGCCGTGGCCCACGTACGTGTACGCATCGAGGTAGCCGCCGGACAGCGTCAGCAACGCGGCGACGGTGAGATTGCGGCTGGCGCCGTCGAGATCCATCGAGCCTCCCGTGAAGATTCGCGCCAGTATGGCGCACGGGACGTTACCGTGCGACGGTCATTGCCCGATACCCGTGAGCCCGATCAGCGCGCCGCCCGCGAGCAGCCACAGCGGATGGATGCGCGTGCGCCACGCGAGCACCGCGCACGCGGCGGTGATGCCCCACTGGATCGCCGTGCGGTTCGACGCCTCGGAGATCAGCACCGCGCTCGCCGCGACGAGCCCGGCCGTGACGGGCATCATCCCCTCCTGCACGTAGCGGCGCCACGGCCGGTCGCGAAAGCGCTCCCACGCATGCAGCGCGAGCACGGTGACGATCGACGACGGCCCGAACTTCGCGAGCGACGCGACCAGCAGCCCGCTCCAGCCGGCCACGTGCCAGCCGACCAGCGACACGATCATCATGTTCGGCCCGGGCGCCGCCTGGGCCAGCGCGAACAGCGCGGTGAACTCGTGCGCGCTCATCCAGTGATGGACGTCGACGACCTGCCGCTGCATCTCCGGCAGGATCGTGTTGCCGCCGCCGAATGCGAGCAGCGACAACTGGCTGAAGATCGTCGCGATGGCGATCAGCGTGTCGTTCATGGCCGGCCTCCCGGCTGCGCGTCGCGCGCCGCGGCCGGCGCCGGCTGCGGCGTGCCCGCGTCGCGGCGGCGCGACGCGAGCCAGATGCTGACGGGCGTCAGCACAAGCATCGCGGTCAGCAGCGGGATGCGCAGCACCGCGATCGCGACGAACGCGAGCGCCGCGATGCCGGCCGCCGCGCGCGCGTGCCGCAGCGGCTTCGCGACCTTCACGGCCATCGCGACGAGCAGCCCGGCCGCCGCGGCGGCGAGCCCCGCGAACAGGTGCTGCACGCGCGGATCGTTCTGCGTCTTCGCATACAGCACGCCGAGCGCGACGACGACGAGCGTCGGGCCCGCGATCAGCCCGAGAATGGCGGCGAACGCGCCGGCCACGCCGCGAAAGCGCATGCCGACGGCCACCGACAGGTTGATCACGTTGCCGCCCGGCAGGAACTGGCACAGCCCGAGCAGGTCGGTGAATTCGTCGGCGGAAAGCCACTTGCGCTCGTCGACGATGGTGCGCCGCGCGAACGGCAGCGCGCCGCCGAACGACATGAGGCCAAGCGACAGGAAGCCGGTGAACAACTCGGCGAGGCCGATGCGGCGGGGTGACGCGGCCGGCGGCGGAGCGGCGGGCGGAAAGGCGGATTGCATGGGGCTCCTCATCAAACGGTGAACCGAGGTTACCGCCGTTCGGCAGGCCTGCAAAACGATTTTATCGACGCGCCCTTGTGATCTAGAATCACAAGCATGGCACGCGATCTCCCGCCCTTTTCCGCGCTTCGGGCCTTTGAAGCCGCGGCACGACATGAAAGCTTCAGCGCCGCCGGCGACGAGCTGCATGTGACTCACGGTGCCATCAGCCGCCAGATCGCCGGGTTCGAGGCATGGCTCGGCAAGCCGGTGTTCCACCGCTACGGCAAGCGCGTGAAGCTCACCGACGAAGGCCGCCGCTACCTGGACACCGTGCGCGCGGCGTTCGACAGCATCGCGCACGCGACCGAGCAGCTGCGCAACACCGGCGCGGCGCGCGTGCTGCGCATCAACGCGCTGCCGACCTTCGCGATGAAATGGCTATTGCCGCGCCTGTCGCGGTTCCAGCGCGACGTGCCGAACGTCGAGCTGAAGCTGTCGACGTCGAACGCGCCGCTCGACGCGCTCGACGGTTTCGACGTCGCGATCCGCCGCGGCCCCGGCCACTGGTCGAACTGCACGAGCGGCCACTTCCTCGACGAAAGCGTGATTCCGGTCTGCAGCCCCGCGTTGCTCAAACGCGCGCCGATCGCGCGCGCGGACGATCTCGCGCGCCACGTGCTGCTGCATTCGGATACGCGGCCGGAAGGCTGGCGCGACTGGTTCGCGGCGGCCGGCGTGACGATGAAGGGGCGCAAGCGGCAGTCGTTCGACCACTTCTACCTGGCGCTGCAGGCGGCCGTCGACGGGCTCGGCGTCGCGCTCGGCCCGTTGCCGCTGATCGACGACGAGCTCGCGAGCGGCCGGCTCGTGATGCCGCTGGCGGGGCCGCGCATCGCGACGCGCAGCTACTGGTGGATCGCGCCGCGTGCGCCGGCCGACGATCCGCTCGTCGCGCAGTTCTGCGCGTGGCTGCAGGCGCAGTCGAATACCGGCGCGTGAGGCAAGCGCCCGCGGGCGGCATTGCACCGCCCGCTCCCGAATCACACCACCGGGCCCGGTTCCTTTTCCTTGCGCAGGATCGCGTACAGGATGATCGCGCCGAACGTCGCGGTGCCGATCCCGCCGAGCCCGAAGCCGCCGATCTTCAGCGAGAAGTCGCCGGCGCCGAGCACGAGCGTGACGGCCGCGACGATCAGGTTGCGGTTGTCGGAGAAGTCGACCTTGTTGACGACCCAGATCCGCGCGCCCGTCACCGCGATCAGCCCGAACACGACGATCGACACGCCGCCGAGCACGGGGCCCGGAATCGTCTGGATCACCGCGCCGAACTTCGGCGAGAAACCGAGCACGATCGCGATCAGCGCGGCGACCGCGAACACGAGCGTCGAGTAGATCCGCGTGACGGCCATCACGCCGATGTTCTCCGCGTAGGTCGTCACGCCCGTGCCGCCGACGCTGCCCGACACGATCGTCGCGAGCCCGTCGCCGATGAACGCGCGGCCCACGTAGCGATCGAGGCTGGTGCCCGTCATCGCGCTGACGGCCTTGATGTGGCCGAGGTTCTCCGCGACCAGGATCACCGCGATCGGCGCGAGCATCAGCATCGCGTGCGGATCGAACACCGGCGCGCGGAAGCTCGGCACGCCGAACCAGGCCGCGTGCCCGACGATCGAGAAATCGATCGGCTTGCCGAGCCCCATCCCGTTGGTCACGACCGCGTAGATCACGTAAGCGATCACCAGCCCGACGAGGATCAGCAGGCGCTGCACCATGCCGCGCGAGAACACCGCGACGCCGCCGACGCACAGCACCGTGACGAGCGCCATCACCGATTCGAAGGTCGACCCGGACACGCCCTTGACCGCGATCGGCGCAAGGTTGAGCCCGATCACCGCGACCACCGCGCCGGTCACGACCGGCGGCATCAGCGTCTCGATCCAGCGCGTGCCGATCGCCTGCACCAGCGCGCCGATCGCGACGTACACGACACCGCACGCGACGATCCCGCCGAGCGCGACCGGGATGTTCGGGTTCGGGCCGCTGCCGCCATAACCGGTCACCGCGATCACGAGGCCGATGAACGCGAAGCTCGAGCCGAGGTAGCTCGGCACGCGGCCGCCGACCAGCACGAAGAACAGCAGTGTGCCGATGCCCGACATGAAGATGCACAGGTTCGGGTCGAAGCCCATCAGCAGCGGCGCGAGCACGGTCGAGCCGAACATCGCGACGACGTGCTGCACGCCCATCGCGACCATCTGCGGCCACGGCAGGCGCTCGTCGGGGCCGACCACGCGCGATGCCGCGCCGGTCGATTGCACCCGCCAGCGCGGGAAGTAGGAATCGGACATGGGGAAAAGGGCTCCTGTCGGTCGGTCGCCGGCTGCGGAGGATGCGCCGGTCTGGAATCTGGCGCGAGTTTACGGAGCGGAAATGGGGCTGGCAAGCAGACCGACACGCGGGCCGGCGGGCGGCGCCGGCAGGCGCGGGGCGCGGCCGGGTGCAGGCGAAACGGGGCGCGATCGCGCGGCCCGGCGGCCGGCCGGCCGCGCATCGGGGGCAAGCGGGCGGCGGTCGACACCGGCCGCGACGCAAGCGTGCGCTCACATCGCGGCCGGCGCGGCGTGCATCAGGGGTTGATGTACTGGAACAGCGACAGGTTCTGCAGCTGCGCGTAAGCCTTCTGCGAGCCCGTCAGCGCGTTCTGCATCTGCAGGAACTGGCTGATCGTCGACACCATGTTGGTGCTCGTCAGGTCGGACAGGTTGCTGGTGACCTGCAGCGTGTTGGTCTGGTTCACGGTCTGCATCGCCTTGATTTCCTGCTCGCGGCCGCCGACCGACGCCTGCACGGTGAGGACGTTCGTCATCATGTTGTTCAGCTTCGTCGTGCCGGTGGTCATCGCGTTCGCGAGCGAGGCCGCGGCGGACGTGTTGCTGCTGATCGGCACCTTCAGCGCGGCGATCATCGAGTCGAGCGCCGCGAACACGTCGGTGCCGGCCTTCGGCGCGGGCGTGACGGTGAACGTGTCGCCAGGAGCCGGCGTTCCCGACACCGGCACCGACAGGCCGTTGCCGAGCGCGATCCCGGCGCCGGCCGAATACGGCTGCGCGGGGTTCGTGGTCGGCGGCACCACGGTGTTGTCGGTGACCGTATAGGTTGGCGCGGCGGCCGTCCCGCCGAACGTGATCGTGAACTGGTGCGTGTTGGTCGCGGCCGACGGGCTCGTGATCGACACCGCGCCGATCGTGCCCGTGCCCGTGTTGCCCGCGCCGGCGAGCGGCACCGGCTGGCTGCCGAGCATCGGCACCGACAGGAACACGTTCGCGCCGTTGTCGCCCTGCGAGATCGCGCGCGTATCGGCGATCTGCACCTGCCGCGTGCCCGTGTCGCCGCTGTAGGTCACGCCGCCGCCCGGCGCGTTCGAGAACGGCGCAGTGGTCGACTGGAAGCCCGAAAACAGGTAGTTGCCCGAGCCGTCGGTCGAGTTTGCGAGCGTCAGCAACTGGTCGCGATAGCCCTGCAGCTGGGTCGCTTGCGCCGCGCGGTCGCTGTCGGACAGCGAGCCGTCGCCGGCCTGGATCACGACCGTATGGATGTTGTTCAGCAGGTTGTTGACGCTGATGAGCGTCTGGTCTTCCTTCTGCAGCGACGACAGCGCGGCGCTCTGGTTCGACGCATACTGCGACAGCGTCGCCGACGTCATCGACAGCTGCACCGCCTGCGCGGCGCCGAGCGGGTTGTCGGCAGGCGTCGAGAGGCTCACGCCGCTCGAGATCTGCTGGTACAGCTGCGAGAGCTGCGCCTGCTGATCGTTCATCTGCGCGACGTTCATCTGGTAGAACTGCGTGGTGGAAATCCGCATCTGATCGATCTCCGAAATCAGTTGAACAGGCCGAGCACGGTCTGGAACAGCGTCGACGCGGTCTGGATCACCTTCGCGTTCGCCTGGTAGAGCTGCTGGTACTGCATCAGGTTGGCCGCCTCTTCGTTCTGGTTCACGCCCGACACCGACTGCTGCGCCTGCGTGATCTGGCCGATCAGCGAAGTCTGCGCGGCGCTCGACGACTTCAGCTGGCTCGTCGTGTTGCCGATGCTGTTCACGTAGCTCGCGTACGCGCCCGTCAGCGTGGTCGAGCCGTTGCCGAACGATTTCGCGCTGACGAGCTTCGACAGCGCAAGCGCGTTGCTGCCGTCGTTCGTGCCGCCCGTGTTCGGCGCGACCGTGAACGTGTCGCCGGCCGTGGGCGCGCCCGACACCGTGACCGTGACGCCGGCCGTCAGCGTGATCGGCGTGCCGGACTGGTACGGCTGCGCCGCGCTGGTCGTCGGCGGCACGGCCGTGTTGTCGGTGACGGTGTAGGTCGGGCTGGCGGTCGTGCCGCCCATCGTGATCGTGTAGTTGTGCGGGTTGGCCGCGGCCGTCGCGCTGGTGACCGACAGCCCGCCGATCGTGCCGGTGCCCGTGTTCGTCTTGGTGGCCGACGGCACGTACGGCGACGCCGCCGCGATCGCGGAGCCGTTCGACGTCGCGAGGCCGAAGCCGTTCAGCGCGCCGCGGGTCGGCTGCACGGTGAACTTGTCGCCGGCGCTCATCGCGCCGGACGAGAACGAGAAGTTCAGCCCGCCGATCGACGCCGGCATACTGGCCGACTGGCCGACCACCGCGCCGCTCGCGCGGTCGGTCAGCGTGTAGTTCGTGCCGTCGTACGACAGCGTGTAGTCGCTCGTGGTCGGTTGCGACGCGTTCGCGAACGACACGGACAGCGCCGCGTTGCCGGTATTGCCCTGGTTCGCGTACGTAATCGGCGTGCCGGTCGTGAACAGGTTGCCGCCGACGTTGCCCGACAGGTCGATGCCGAGCGCGTTCTGCGCGTTGACCTGCGCGGCGAAGCTGGTCGCGATCGCGCCGAGCTGCGCTTCGGCCGGGTCGAGCGTCTGGCTGCGGAACGCGAGCAGGCCGCCGAGCGTGCCGCCCGACAGCGACGCGTCGGACAGCGCCTGGTTCGGCCCCTGCGGGTTCGCGCCGGCGATGCCCTGCGACACGACGGTCAGCTCGCTCGGATCGGACGGCGACGTGACGGCCGCGAGCTGGTAGCTCTTGTTCGCGACGACGAGCGGCGTGCCGCCCGCGAGAAACACGCTGTAGCCGTCGCTGTTGCGCACGACCTGCACGCCCGCGAGGTTCGACAGGTTCGACACCGCGAGGTCGCGCTGGTCCATCAGCTGGTTCGGCGGCTGGCCCTGGCTGCTCGCGGACGCGATCTGCTGGTTCAGTTGCGCGATCTGCGCGGTGTACGCGTTGATCTGCGTCACGGTGCTCGTGAGCTGCGTGTTCACGCTCTGGCGCAGCGCGTCGTACTGCTGGCCGGCCGCCGTGATCTGGTTCGCGAGCGTCTGCGCATTGCTCATCGCGGTCTGCCGCACCGACGCGTCGGACGCGCTGTTCGCGACGTTCTGCATCCCGGTGAAGTAGTTCGTGATCGCGGTCGAGATGCCGGACGTCGGGCTGCCGATGTAGTTGTTCAGCTGCGTGACGAGCGAATACCACGTCGACAGTGCGCCGCTCTGCGTCTGCGCACCGTTCAGCTGGTCGCTCAGGTACTGGCTGTACTGCCGCTGCACGGTGACGGTGTTCACGCCCTGCGGCATGTAACCGCTGCTCGTGTACTGGCCGCTTGCCTCGGCATAAACGGGGCGTTCGACCGAATAACCCGGCGTCGCCGCGTTGCTGATGTTCTGGCCGGTCGTCGTGAGGCCCCAGAGTGCGGCATTCAGGCCGCTGACGCCGAGGTTCATGAGTGTGTTGGACATGCGCGATCCTGATGAGCCGGCCGCGCTGCGGCCGCCGGGTTGCGTGACTCCCGGTATAACGGCCGCGGATCGAAAAAATTGAGGAAAAAATGCACGCGCGACGCGCGCTCGCGCGTGGCGGGTCGAAACGCCCGGCGGCCCGGGCCGGCGGCGGTTGCTTGGGCAACCTCGGGCAGCCTCGAGCGGCCCCGGGCGGGGCCGGCCGCCGCGTGCGCGTCAGGCCCGCGCGAGCGAGCGGCGCTTCATCTCGAGCTGCGTGATCAGCCGCTGCAGCGTGTTCTCCGCGCTGCCCGGCAGCGACATGTAGCGAAAGCCGAGCTGGTAGCGCCGCGACCCGTTCGGCATCTGCGTCGAACGCTGCGACACGAGCTGCAGGTCGAGCGACAGCTTGCCGTGGCCGGTCAGCTCGAGCTCGACGTCGGGCAGCAGCGTGCCGACCTCGAGCGCCTCGACGCGTTCGTCGGCCGTGCGCAGCCCTACCCCGCCGAGCGACAGGTTGTGCACCTCGAACAGGAAGCTCTCGCCGTCCGGCAGCTTGCCGCGGCACACGTACGGATCGACGACCGGCGCATCGACGCGGAAATACTCGCGGCGCTGGATGCACATCAGGACGTCGGGGAAATCGGCGACGAACGCGGGCAGCCCCTCGTAGCGCGTCTCGCGCGGCGTGCCCGTGGAGAATTCGACGCGCACGCCCTCCGGCGCGGCCGCGAACGTGCAGTGCGACGCGCCCAGGATGCCGGCGTTCTGCTCGGACAGCGCGCCCCAGTCGAACGTGAACGTCCGCGCGCCGACATCCACCTCGAGCAGGCGCGTGACGAGCTGGCCGCCCGGGTACTGGACGGTCAGGAAATCGCCGCGATTGACGAGGTTGCGCAGCTGCACGCCGATTTCCAGCGGATTGCGGCGGGCATAGTCGGGCCCGGAGTGGCCTGCATCCAGGCTGGGGTCCGTCGACGTTTCGATATTCATGGCTAGCCGGTCTTTCTTGTCATGGGCGCCCGGGCAACCGGTGCGCGATAAAACCGGGCCAGAACGGGGGCCCGGTCGCAGGTCTCTCACACTTAGCGGCAGTGCTGACCGAAAGTTTAGATCGAAACGGGGATTTTTTTCGCGCAAACGTTGAAACCGCGCGCGGCGGGCTGCCGGGCGCGGTCCGAAAGGGGCAACGGCACTGGCCGACGGGCCGTCAGCCGATCTGCTGCATGATCGAGATCAGCTTCTTCGCGTAGTTCGGGTCGGTCGCGTAGCCGGCCTTCTGCATCCCGTGCGCGAAGCCTTCGACGCTGCGGCTCGCGCTCAGCACGCCCGAGTAGCGCGGATTGTTCTTCAGCAGGGTCGCGTAATCGGTCATCGCGTGCTCGTACGAGTCGTACGCGCGGAACTTCGCGACCACGCGGCGCGGCGTGCCGTTCACGTATTCGGTCGTCAGCGCCGACACCGTGCGGCCGGTCCAGCCCTTGGTCGCCTTGATGCCGAACACGTTGTAGCTGGTCGAGCCGTCGCTCGCGCGGATCTCGCGCTTGCCCCAGCCCGACTCGAGCGCGGCCTGACCGACGATGAAGCGCGCCGGGATGCCGGTCGACGCGCTGGCCGCCTGCGCGGGGCCCGCGAGCCGGTCGACGAACGCGTCGGCGTCCTGCACGCCGCTCGCGCCCTTCAGCGGCGGCGTCAGCGCGCTGCCGGCCGAGTAGCCGCGCGTGCCGGCGAGCCCGCCGTTGTTCGCCGCGTTCGCGTAGGCCTTCGCCATCGCGTTCATCGCGGCGAGGCCGCCTTCGTTACCCGACGTGCCGAGGCCGCCTGCGCCCAGGCCGGCCGCGCCGACATCGGCCGCCGTGTCGCTGCCCGCGCCCTGCCCCGCATTGCGCAGCAGCTGCTTCATCAGCGCGTCGGCGACGCCGATCCCGCGCGTCGACATCTGCTGCGCGAGCTGCTGGTCGAGCATCGACGTGTACAGCTTGGACGTATGCGAATCGAACAGCCCGCCGTCCGGCGACGCGTCGCGCATGCTCTTGAGCATCATCTGCGTGAACATCGCGTCGAACTGGCCGGCGACCGCCTTCGCGCCGGCCTGCGGCGACTGTTTCGCCTGCGCGCGCAGCGCGTCGAAACCCTGCACGTCGAGCGCGAAGCGCTGCGTGAGGTCGTTCGCGTTCGGAAGAGAGGCTGCCATTTAGATGATCTCCAGGTCGGCGCGCAGCGCGCCGGCGGCCTTCATCGCCTGCAGGATCGACATCAGGTCCGCGGGCGTCGCGCCGAGCGTGTTCAGCGCCTTCACGACGTCGGCGAGATTCGCGCCGGCCGTCACCATCTTCAGCGCGCCGTTGTCCTGCTTGAGCTGGATCTGCGACTGCTGCGCCACCACCGTCTGCCCGTTCGAGAACGGCCCCGGCTGCGATACCACCGGCTGAGTGTTGACCACGACCGACAGGTTGCCGTGCGCGACCGCGCAGCTCTGCAGCGTGACCATCTGGTTCATCACGATCGAGCCGGTGCGCGCGTTCAGGATCACCTTCGCCGCGGCCTTGTCCGGGCTCACGTCGAGGTTCTGCAGGCGCGCCATGAACGCGACCTGCTGCGCCGAATCGGCCGGCGCGGCGAGCTGGATCGTGCGGCCGTCGAGCGCCGTCGCGGTGCCCGGGCCGAAGCTCGAATTGACCGCGGACACGATCCGCTGCGCGGTGCCGTAGTCCATGTCGTTCAGCTGCAGCTGCAGCACGCCGTTCATCTGCGCGATCGCGTTCGGCACCGAACGCTCGACGATCGCGCCGCCGACGATCCGGCCGGCCGCGAGCTGGTTCACCTGCACGCGGCTGCCGTTCGCGCTCGCGCCCGCGCCGCCGACCGCCATGTTGCCCTGCGCGAGCGCGTAGACCTGGCCGTCCGCGCCCTTCAGCGGCGTGAGCAGCAGCGTGCCGCCGCGCAGGCTTTTCGCGTTGCCGAGCGACGACACGGTGACGTCGAGCGCCTCGCCCGGCCGCGCGAACGGCGGCAGCGTGGCGGTCACCATCACGGCCGCGACGTTCTTCAGCTGCATGTTGCTCAGCGACGACGGGCCGCCGTTGGCCGAACCGTTGTTGATCGAGATGCCGAGGTTCGCGAGCATGTTCGCGAGCGTCTGCGTCGTGAACGGCGTCTGCATCGTCTGGTCGCCCGTGCCGTCGAGACCGACGACGAGGCCATAGCCGATCAGCGGGTTGTCGCGCACGCCCTGGATCTGCGCGAGATCCTTCAGGCGTTCCGCGTGCGCGGGCGCCGCGCCGAGCACGCAGGCCGCCAGCACGAAGGCGGCCAGTGCACGGAACGACAGGCGGTGGAAAAGAGGCGGCTGCATCGTCATCACCACGGCGCGATGTTGAGGAAGAAGCGCTGCAGCCAGCCCATCGTCTCGGCTTCGTTGATGTAGCCCTTCGACGAGTATTCGATCTTCGCGTCGGCGACCTGCGTCGAGTAGACCGAGTTCGCGCCCGAGATCGTGTTCGGGTTCACGACGCCCGAGAAGCGCACGAATTCGTTGCCCTGGTTGATCAGCATCTGCTTCTCGCCGCTGACCACCAGGTTGCCGTTCGGCAGCACGTTGGTGACGGTCACGGTGATCGTGCCGTTGAACGTGTTCGCCGCGCTCGCGCCGCCGGTCGCCGCGAACTTGTTGTTGCCGGCGGCCGACAGGTTCGCCTTCGCGAACAGCCCGCCGAGGAAGCCGGCCGTCGGCACGTTGAAGTCGGTGTTGCCCTGCCGGTTCGTGTTCGCGCCCGACGACTTGGTCGCGTTGATGTTCTCCGCGATCATGATCGTCAGGATGTCGCCGACGTTGCGCGGCCGCTGATCCTCGAAGAGCGGCCGCCCCGCGTATCCGGGGTTGTAGATCGAGCCGGGCGCCTGCATCGACATCGGCGCCGGCGGCTGTGCCGTCATCGGCTGCTGGATGATCGGATCGCGCGGAATCTGCGCGCAACCGGCGGCGAGCGCCGCCACCGCGATCGCGCATGCGGCGCGGACGGTGGCTGACGGGAGGAGGCGAACCTGCTTCATGGCGACGACGGGACTTTCCGGTTAGCTCTTCATCTGCGTGACGGTCTGCAGCATCTGGTCGGACGTCGTCACGGCCTTGCTGTTGATCTCGTAGGCACGCTGCGTCTGGATCATGTTGACGAGCTCCTGCACGACGTTCACGTTCGACGCTTCGACGTAGTTCTGGTTGAGCACGCCCGCGCCGTTCAGGCCCGGCTGCGACACGTTCGGCGCGCCCGACGACGTGGTCTCGGAGAACAGGTTCTCGCCGCGCGCCTCGAGGCCGGCCGGGTTGATGAAGGTCGCGATCTGCAGCGAGCCGATCTGCACCGAGTTGGTCGAGCCCGCCTGCGTGACCGACACGACGCCGTCCTTGCCGATCGTCAGCGACGTCGCGTTCTGCGGGATCGTGATCGCCGGCAGGATCTGGTAGCCGCTCGACGTGACGAGCTGGCCCTGCGCGTTGGTCTGGAACGAGCCGTCGCGCGTGTACGCGTTCGTGCCGTCCGGCATCAGCACCTGGAAGAAGCCCGCGCCGTTGATCGCGACGTCCTTCGAGTTGCCGGTCTGCGTGAGGCCGCCCTGCGTGTACAGGCGCTCGGTCGCGACCTGCTGCACGCCGGTGCCGAGCTGCAGGCCCGACGGCAGCTCGGTCTGCTGCGTCGAGTTCGCGCCCGGCTGGCGGATGGTCTGGTACAGCAGATCCTCGAATACCGCGCGCGACGCCTTGAAGCCGTTCGTGCTGGTGTTCGCGAGGTTGTTCGAAATCACGTCCATCTGCGCCTGCTGCGCATTCATGCCGGTGGCGGCGATGTAGAGCGAACGGTTCACTTGTCAATTCTCCTGCGTGGGCTGGCGCGGGCGCTCAGCTGAAGTTGAGCAGCTGGTTCGCCGACTGCTCGTTCTGGTCGGCCGTCTGGATCAGCTTCGACTGAAGCTGGAACGCGCGCGCGTTGTCGATCATCGCGACCATCGCGGTCACCGGGTTGACGTTGCTGCCCTCGAGCGAATTCGGCGTGACGACCACGTTCGGGTCGGCGTCGGCCGGATTGCCGTCGGCGGTGCGGAACAACCCGTCGTTGCCGCGCGTGAGCGTGGCCGGATCGGGATTGACGAGCTTCATCTGGTCGACGATCGCGACCGCCGTCGGCGGGTCGCCCGGCATCAGCGCGGACACCGTGCCGTCCTTGCCGATCGTCACTTCCGCGTTCGGCGGCACCGAGATCGGGCCGCCGTTGCCGACGACCGGCAGGTTGCTCGCGGTGACGAGCTGGCCGTTCTCGTCGACATGCAGGTTGCCGGCGCGCGTGTACGCCTCGCTGCCGTCGGCCGCCTGCACCGCCAGCCAGCCGGCGCCCTGCACGGCGACGTCGAGCGGGTTGCCGGTGCGCGTGATCGGACCCGGCGCGTAATCGGCGCCGGGCGTCGACGCGAGCACGTAGGTGCGCGTCGTCGTCGGGTCGATGTTGCTGCCGTCGCCGAAATTCATCGGCACCGCGCGATACGTCGCGAGCTGCGCGCGAAAGCCCGTCGTCGACGCGTTCGCGAGGTTGTTCGCGACGATCGCCTGCTGGTCGAGCGACTGCGACGCGCCCGTCATCGCCGTGTAGATCAGTCGGTCCATGGCTGCCCGTTATCCGCGCTTACAGGTTGATGAGCGTCTGGTCGACGGTCTGCTGCGTCTTGATCGTCTGCGCGTTCGCCTGGTAGTTGCGCTGCGCGGTGATCAGGTTGACGAGCTGCGACGTGAGGTCGACGTTCGAGCTCTCGAGCGCGCTGCCCTGCAGCGTGCCGTGGTTCGTGCTGCCCGGCGCCGAGATCTGCGGCACGCCCGACGCGGAGCTCTCCGCGTACTGGTTGCCGCCGAGGTTCACCAGCCCGTTCGGGTTGTTGAAGTTCGCGAGCGCGATCTGGCCGAGCACGGACGTCTGGCCGTTCGAATAGTTGCCGGTCAGCTTGCCGTCGGTGCCGATCGTGTAGGTCGTCAGCGTGCCGCTCGCGAAGCCGTCCTGCGCGAGGTTGTTCACGCCGTCCTTGCCGCCGTACTGCGTCGTGCCGGTCAGGTCGAGCGTGAGGTTCTGCGGCGTCGCCGAGCCGTCGGTGTTCGGCACCGTGAACTGGAACTGGCCGAGCGACGTGGTCGGCGTGGCCGGCGTGCCCGTCGTCGTGCTCTGGATCGCGCCCGACGAGTTGAACGTGACCGTCCCGAGGTCGTTCGTCGCGCCGCCCTGCACGCCCGCGTATGCTTCCCACGTGCCGGCCGCCGACTTCACGAAATACATGTTGACCGCTTGCGAGCCGCCGAGCGAGTCGTATACCTGGATCGACGTCGAGTAGTTGTACGTCGTATTGTCGGTCGCGTTGAACGGCGTCTTGGTCGGCACCGTGTCCTGCGAGTTCAGGTTGAACTGCGCGGAGATCTTGGTCGTCGCGGTCGGCGCGAGGTTGGTCGTCGGCGCCTGCAGCGGCACGGTCTGCGCGGTGTTGATCACGCCGCCCGCGTTGGCTGCATAGCCCATCAGGTTGCGGCCCTGCGAGTCGACGATGAAGCCGTTCTTGTCACGCTGGAACGTGCCGTCGCGCGAGTACGTCGTCACGCCGTTGTTCGACATCTGGAAGAAGCCGTTGCCGTTGATCGCGACGTCGAGCGACGAGTTCGTCGTGGTGATCCCGCCCTGGCCGAAGTTCTGCTCGACCGAGTTCAGCCGCGTCCCGATGCCGATCTGCGTGTTGGTCGACGTCGCGACCGAGTTCGCGTACATGTCGGCGAACTGCGCGGTGCTCGACTTGAAGCCGACCGTGTTCGCGTTGGCGATGTTGTTGCCGATCACGTCGAGCGCGTTCGATGCACCCGAGAGGCCGCTCAGACCCTGTTGATAACCCATTTCGGTCTCCGTTTCGAGAATGCTCGATCAGTATCAGTTGGTGGTGTTGCCGCCGGCCGACGACGAGGACGACGCGGTGTTCGGGAAGATCGACGCGACCTGGGTCAGCCCCACCGTCGTGCCGTTCGACAGCACGAGCCCCGCCGTGCCGTCCGCCTGCTTGATCACGCTCTGCACCGTCGCGGCCGCGAGCGTCGTGGCCGGCTGCGGCGTGCCGTTGCTGTCGGTGTACGACGCGCTGACCGTGTACTTGCCGTCCGGCAGCGCGTTGCCCGCCGAGTCGGTCGGCGTCCAGTTGAACGGCACGGTGCCGGCCGACTGCGCGCCCGCCTTGATCGTGTTCACCACGGTGCCCGCCGCGTTCTTCACGGTGATCGTCAGGTTCGACACCGAGCTCGACAGCGACACGCCGAACGGCGACGCCGCGCCGCCCTTCACCGCGACCGCGTTGCCCGGCGCGAGCACGTTCGTGCCGATCAGCAGCGCGGCCTGCGTCTGCTGGCCGGCCGTGAGCTGCGACGACAGCGACGTGAGCGACGTATTCAGCTGCGCGATGCCGCTCACCGTGTTGATCTGCGCGAGCTGCGACGTCATCTGCGAGCTGTCGACCGGGCTCGTAGGATCCTGGTTCTGCAGCTGCGTGACGAGCAGCTTCAGGAACGTCGCCTGCAGGTCGCTCGCCGACGTGCCGTTGGTCGACGACACGTTGTTGGTGTTCATCGTGTCGGTCGGCAGGTTCGACACGTTCGTGCCGTTGCTGCCGATCGTCGTGCTGGAGGAAGTCATCCTGGGTGGCCTTCTGTCTGGACTTTCGGAACTGTCGGGTCTGTAAGGTCGGTCGGCGCGCGGCTTACGAGCCGATCGTCAGCGTCTTGAGCATCAGCGTCTTCGCGGTGTTCAGCGTCTCGACGTTGGCCTGGTACGAGCGCGACGCCGAGATCATGTTCACCATCTCCTGCACCGGATCGACGTTCGGCATCTGCACGTAGCCGTTCGCGTCGGCGGCCGGGTTCGACGGGTCGTAGGTCGACTTCATCGGCGACGGGTCGTCCATCACCTTCGTCACGCGCACGCCGCCCACGCCCTGGCCGGACGCGGTGCGCGCGCCGCCGATCGGGTCGGTCGCGAACACGACCTGCTTGGCCTTGTACGGCTTGCCGTCGGGGCCGGTCGCGCTGTCGGCGTTCGCGAGGTTCGACGCGGTGACGTTCAGGCGCTGCGACTGCGCGGACAGCGCCGAGCCGGCGACGCCGAAGATGTTCATCAACGAAGGCATGGAAGCTCCTTTTGCTCGGATTCGGAGGCGGCGCGCGCCGTCACTGGTTCGTCGTGATCGCGGCGATCATCGCCTTGATCTGCTGGGTCATCACGGTCATCCCGGTCTGGTAGTGCAGCGCGTTGTTCGCGAACTGCACGCGCTCGACGTCGAGATCGACCGTGTTGCCGTCGAGCGACGGCTGCAGCGGCATCCGGTACTGCGCGCGGCCGTAGTCGTCCGCCGGGCCGCCCGTCGGGATCAGCTTCGCGGTGCCGGCCATGTGGCCCGCCGCCGTCGACACCATCGACATGCCGCTCGTCACGCCGGCCGGCTGCGTCATCGGCAGTTGCGCGGCGTTGCTCGGCGCGAGGCCGCAATTGGCCTGCTTCAGCGAGCGCGCGAGCGTCGACGCGAAATCGACGTCGCGGGCCTGGTAGCCGGGCGTGTCGGAGTTCGCGATGTTCGACGACAGCAGTTCCTGCCGGTAGGCGCGCACGTCGAGCGCCTGTCGGCCGAACGCGAATTCCGCATCGAGTTTGTCCAGCATGTGTGCGTCTCTCCGTATGAAGCGCTGCACGCCCCTCGCGCCGGATGGCGGCCCGAGAGGCTTTTTTCCATGACAGCGATGGTAGGCGCCGGACGCAACCGGCAATCGGGCGAATAACGCGGCAAAGGCCCCCTCTATTCATCGTTTGCGCGACGGCCCCGCTCCCTAGAATGCGAAGCGGAGCAACGGATCGGGGATCGGGCGATGACTGGCAGCGCACTTCGCGGAAGGAACGGGCGGCTCATGCACGTCCGGCGTGCGTTTGCGCGTGCCTTTGCGCTCTCCGCGGCACTGTGGATCGCCGCCCCGGCCGCGCACGCGGACGACGGGATGATCGTGATTCCCGGGCGCGGCGAGACGGCCGAAACCGCGCTCGCGCACGCCAATGCGGCAAGCGGCGGGCAGTTCGCCGGGAATGCGGCGATGGCGCCGGGTGCGGGCCTCGCGCCGGACGCGGGTCGCTCGACGAGCGGCACGGGTGCCGCCAGCACCGGCTACGCGCCGCAACCGGCCGGCACGATGGTCGTGACGACCGTCCCGCCGCCGGCTGCTGTGGGACCGGCACCGGCGCCCGCGCCCCGCCCCGTCTACGCAGCCGCCCGCGCGAACGCCGGATACGGCGCGCCGCGTGCCGCCGATCCGACTGCGATCGCGACGGTCGTCGCCGGCACGGCCGAACCCGCGTCGAATCCCGTGCGGCCGGCCCCGCAGCCGGCCTTCGCCGCACGCATGGCGGCCGCCCGCGCCGCGTCGGCGTTGCCGGCGCCGCGCGCGACGCCGGGTTCCGCCAACCCGGCCCCGGCAGCCAATACCACCAATGCCGCCCAGCCCGCGACGCCGCCCGGCCAGCAGGATCCCGAGTCGATCCGCCGCGCGGCCCTCGCGTTCCTGCAGCAGCAGATCGCGGGCCTGCCCGGCAAGACCACCGCGACGGTCACGACCGCGTTTCCGCGCGGGCTCGCCGCGTGCACGACGCTCGAGCCGTTCATGCCGACCGGCGCGCGCCTGTGGGGCCGCACGACGGTCGGCGTGCGCTGCGCGGGCGAGCGGCCGTGGACCGTCTACCTGCAGGCGAAAGTCACCGTACAGGCCACCTATTACGTCGCCGCGCGCCAGATCGCGCCCGGCGAGCCGCTCTCCGCGGCCGACCTGGTCGCCCGCGACGGCGACCTGACGGTACTGCCGCTCGCGGTGATCACTGATCCGGCGCAGGCGATCGGCTCGACCGCGCTCGCGCGCATCTCGGCCGGGCTGCCGCTGCGGCAGGACCTGCTGAAGAGCGCGGCGTCGGTGTCGGCCGGCCAGACGGTGCGGGTGGTCGCGGCCGGGCCCGGTTTCACGATTTCGGCCGAGGGCAGCGCGCTGGCGAATGCCGCGCCCGGCCAGTCGGTCAGGGTGCGGATGGCGGCGGGCCAGATCGTCACGGCGATCGTCAAGGACGCCGGCACCGTGGAGATTCCGCTGTAGGGACGGATCCTGCGGCAAGAATGTAAAGAATTGTTTATTCGGAGCATTTCGGGCTCGCGATGCTAAAGTTCGGGCCGACCCGGCCGTTATCTGGGTCAAACCGAACAGGAAACCCATCGTGAAGATCGATTCCACTCCGAACCCGAGCCCCCTGGCGCCGACCGGCAACGGCGCGACCCGTGCGCCATCCGGCGCGGCCTCGTCTTCGTCCGCGCAGGCGGCCGACGCAGGGTCGACCGGCGGCGACACGACCGTGAACCTGTCGGGTCTGTCCGGCCAGTTGCGTTCGGTATCCGCGTCCGGCAACGCCGATATCGACACGGGCCTCGTCCAGTCGATCAAGGACGCGCTGAACAACGGCACGTTGACGATCGATGCGAGCAAGATCGCCGACGGCATATTGAATACCGCCCGCGAGCTGCTGCAGCAGCAGCGCCCGGGCAACTGAAGCCGGCCTCGCGGCCGGTCCCCCGGTCTACCGGTTTGCCGGCGCGCCCAACCCGCGCCGGCGCGACGAGCATGACGCGATGAGAGAAGAGCTGCTGGCCACGGTCAACGACGAACACGCGACGGTCGAGGCGTTCGCGTCCCTGCTCGCCTACGAGGAAAAGGCGCTGACGATGGCCCAGCCGCTCGAGATGCTGCCCGGGATCGTCGAGAAGAAGAGCGAGCTGATCGACCGGCTCGCGCAGCTCGAACGCACGCGCGACACCCAGCTTTCCGCGCTCGGCTTTCCGGCCGGCAAGAAGGGGATGGACCAGGCCGCCGAGCGCGATGCGCGCCTCGCCGGCCGCTGGCAGTTGCTGCAACAGGCCGCCGAACGCGCGCGCCAGGCCAATGCGAACAACGGGATGCTGATCCGGATCCGGATGGACTACAACGAGCGCGCGCTCGCGGTACTGCGCTCGGCGCCCGCGCCGGCCGGCGTCTATGGCCCCGACGGGCGCGTATCGGCGCTCATGCGCTGAAGCACGGACTGACCAACCGAGCGACCGGCAGCGGCGCCGCTGCCTTTCCTGCCGCACCACCTCATAGCAGCTCGTAGTACCTCGCAGCACCTCGCCGCCATTCGCGGCTTCCCGAGTTTCGACAGACCGGGCTCGAACCCGGCACCCACGGTCCCTTCCGATACACGGCTGCGCAGCCGCGCCGCCGTCCCGTCACAACAATCAGAAGAGGGCCGCATGCCATATTTCCGCATTCCGTTTTCGTACCGCACCGCCGCCGTTTCCGCCGCCGCGACGCTGGGCGCCGCATTGACGCTGTCCACCGCGCAGGCCGCCGGCGCCGCGCCGCTGCCCGTGCCAACGGGCGACATGTCGCTGTCGCCGGCCGGCCCCGACGTCGTGCCGCCGGCCGCCCCGGCTACGCCCGGCGCGACGCCGCGCGCGCCGCGCCGCGGCTCCGACACCTACACGTACCTGCGCTGCTGGTACCGGATCGACGCGGATCCGCTGAAGCCGGCCGCGACCTACGAATGGGCGCGCGACCCCGCCGGCGGCGACTGGTATCGCGTGTCCGGCTACTGGTGGGCGGACGGCATCACGCAGTGGAAGAACATGTTCTACAGCACGACGACGCAGGACACGCTCGCCGACGTGTGCCGCAAGACGCTGGCCGCGAAAGGCATCAGGTCCGACCTCGTGCAGGCGGTCGCGGCGAACAACGCGCTGTCGTTCAACTACACGGTGTGGACCGTCGACGCCGCGCAACAGGACGCACGCGTCAACAAGCTGATCGTGTTCGGCGACAGCCTGTCCGACACGCAGAACATGTTCAACGCGAGCCAGTGGAAGCTGCCGAACGCCACGAGCTGGAATGCGGGGCGCTTCAGCAACGGCCCGGTGTGGGCCGAATATCTCGCGAACGCGCTGCGGCTGCCGTTCTACAACTGGGCGATCGGCGGCGCGGCGACCGACCAGTACCTCGTCGTGCCGGGCCTCGTGCAGCAGATCGACTCGTGGCGCGAATACATGGATCGCGCACCGGACTACCGGCCCGCCAACACGCTGTTCGCGGTGTTCGCGGGCGGCAACGACCTGGTGAACTACGGGCGCTCGCCCGAGCAGGCGGCGAATGCGGTGCGCGACAGCCTCGAGCGGCTCGCCGCGGCCGGCGCGACGCGGATCATGCTCGTCACGCTGCCGGACGTGTCGCGCGCACCGGTGTTCGCGACGCGCACCGACACGGCAAACGTCGCCGCGCAGGTGAAGGACTACAACCGGCGCCTCGCCGACGCGGCCGCCGCGCTGCGCGCCCGTTACGGCGCGACGCTGCGGCTCGAGGTGTTCGACGCGTACGCGCTGTTCGACGACCTGCTGAGCCATCCGGCCCAATACGGCTTCGACGACGCGAAGCGCGCATGCCTCGACATCCCGAAACCGTCGTCGCTCACCTACCTGAGCGCGCAGACGCCGCGTGCGGACTGCCGCGACCCGGCGCGCTTCGTGTTCTGGGACACGCTGCACCCGACGACACGCACGCACGCGTGGCTCGCCGAGCGGATCGCGCCGTTCGCGCGGGCGCGCCTGCTGAACTGACCGGCGCGGGCGGCGGTGCCTACAGCAGCGGACACGCGGTGACCTGCGTGCCGCGCTCGACGCACAGCCGCTCGTAGTCGCGCAGGTACGCGCGCTCGTCGTCGTCCAGCAGGTCGAGATCGATCAGGTCCCAGTCGTAGCCGACCGTCACGATGTTCTCGAACGTCACGGTGTCCGGCTGCGCGTCGTCCTGACGGATGATCACGATGTTCTCGATCCGCACGCCGCCCTTGCCCGGCAGGTAGATGCCCGGCTCGACCGAAATCACCGCATTCGGCACGAGCCCGTACTGCGCGCCCGGCGCGAACCGCACGCCGCCCTCGTGCACGTGAATCCCGACGCCGTGCCCGGTGCCGTGGCCGAAATCGTGGCCGTGATCGCGGCACACCTGCCGCACGAGCGCATCGACGTCGCCGCCCTTTGCCGTGCTCGGGAAGCGCGTGACGAGCCCCTTGATGCAGGCCTTCAGCGCGACCGTGTAGATCTCGCGCTGCCACGGCTGCGCGACCGTGTCCGGGTGCGTCCGGCGCAGCACCACGCGCGTGCAGTCCGTCGCGAAGCCGGCTTCGTAATACGCGCCGCTGTCGAGCAGCACGAGTTCGCCTTCCGTCAGCTCGACGTCGGCGCTCGCCGCCGTGTAATGCGCGAACGCGCTGTTCGCGCCGTTCGCGGCGATCGACGGAAACGTCAGCGCAACCGCGGAGCGCGCGGCGTATGCATCGTTGATCGCGCGCGCCAGGTCGTATTCGGTATGGCGCACGCCCGGCTCGCCCGTCTTCGCCCAGCGCATCGTCTCGGCGATCGCCGCGGAACTGCGCGCAAACGCGTCGCGGAACCGGTCGAGCACCGCCGGCGTCTTGCCGGCCCGCATCGCCTCGACCGGGTTGAAGTCGGCATGCCGCGCCTGCGGCCACACCCGCTTCACCGCGTCGACGAGCGCGCAGTTCACCGATTCGAAGCCGTAGCACACGTGCTCGACCGCGAACGGCGCGAGAAAGCGCTCGAGCGCCGCGACATCGCGCCGGATCACATGCAGCGCCGGATACGATTCGAGCATGACCTCGCAGCGGTCGCAGCCTTCCGGCAGGAACAACGCCACCTGCCCGCCCACCGCGAACAGGAAGCCGAGGTGCGACGACGCATTCGGGATGTGATAACCGCGGCTGTTCAGCAGATACGCGAGGTCGTCCGATGCGCAGGTGAAGAAGGCGGTCCTGCCGTCCGGCGCGCCGGTGTGCGCGGCGAGCTTGGCGTTCAGCGCGTCGAGGTTCTGCGCGACGCTCAGGCCGGTCATCGCTTCCGGCACCTCGAAGATCGGCCGCTCGACGACCCAGCCCGGCAACGCGATCGCGCGATCGATCTCGCGATCGGCGAGACTCGTCCAGTCGAGCGACGCGGCCTGCGTCCGCTCGAACAGGCGATCGCGCTGCGCGACGCTGATCCGCCGCGCGTCGTAGCCGACCCGTGCGAGCCGGCTCCCGTGCGCGACCAGCCAGTCGGCCATCGCCTGCCAGATCGTCACGTTCATCCCGAGCTTCTCGATGCGCACGCGTGCCGGATCGCACTGCTGCTCGGCCTGCAGGTGATAACGGCCGTCGACGAACAGCACGAACGGCGGCACGCCGAGCGCCTGCGCGGTCGCCGCGCTCAGGAAGATCCCGCAGCCGGCCGAACCGTCGAAGCCCGACAGCGCATAACGCGGGTTGTTGCTGCGCGGCAGGTACTCGGTCACGTATTCGTCCTGTGACGTGACCAATACCGCATCGAGCCGCGCGGCGTCGAGCAGGCGCGACAGGGCCGCCTGCGTGTCGACGACGGACGCGTCGTAGGGGGGGAGGCCGGAGAAGCTGTATTTCAGTCGATCGATCATCGGAAGCCCGTTATGCATTGTTGTCGGCGGCCGGCGGTGACGCGGCGGGGGTACAGGCCAAAAGCGGGCCCAAAGCGGGCCCAAAGCAGGCTTGAAGCAGGCCTGACGCGGCCCGGCGCCGCTGCACGGTCGACGCTCGACCCGGCGCGGCACGACGCCGGGCCGCCGTACCGTCCCGGCGGCAGGCCCTTTAAAAAATTTCGTCTCACTTAACTTTTTTTGATACGCGCGACAGAATCTAGAGCACGCTGAAATCGAGGTCAAGCTGAAATTTTCGTAGCGCTAAAATCGGCATGACGCTTGCGGATCCCGGCACAACGGGCGTTCGTCCGGCGGCACCGCGCGGTACAATGCGCCGGCATCGCCGCCCCGACGGCCGTGCTTCATGCGGTGCGCGGAATTCCCTGTCCGGCGACTGCACCGCCCGTCCGCCCGCCTCCCGATTCGTTGCCGCGAAAGAGATTCATGGATTCAGACCTCATGCGTATCGGCCAGCGCATTCGCCGCCTGCGCCGGGAAGCGAAGAAGACGCTGCAGGAAGTCGCGACCGAAGCGAAACTGTCGGTCGGGTTCCTGTCCCAGGTCGAGCGCCATCTCACGGGCATCTCGCTGTCGTCGCTCGTCAACGTCGCGAAGGCGCTCGACGTGCCGCTCGGCGCGCTGATCGACCAGCCGCGCCAGGTGCGGCCCGATTCGCACGAGGGCAGCCGCAAGGCGTACGCGCTCGACGCCACGTCGCAATGGTACGAACGCCTGTCCACCACGTTCGACGGCAGCCAGATCAACGCGCTCAAGGTGCGGATGATGGAAGGCTACCGCTCGGAATGGGTGGCGCACGGCGGCGACGAATTCGTGTACGTGCTGGCCGGCCGGATCTGCTTCACGATCGGCAAGAAGCATTACCCGCTGTCGCCCGGCGACTCGCTGCACTTCGACGCGCGCAAGCGGCATCGGGTCGCCAACGTGGGCGACGGGCCGGCCGAGCTGATCGCGGTCGGCACGCTGCCGCTGTTCGACGACCGTCGCGCCGGGTTCGTGTCCGCGACGACGGACACCACGAAACCGGCCCCCGTCGTGCGCGCCACGGCGGGCGAACCGCGCACGAGCCGCCGCGCGCCGGCGCCCGAACGGGCGGATCGCGATCGGGCCGCCGGCTCGGTGAAAAAAGACCAGAAGGCGGCAGCCAAGCCGCGCGCGGCCGCCGGCAAACGCGTGGCGGCCGCCAAGCCGGCACGCAAGAAGAAGCCATAACGGCTTTGCAGGCGCGCGACGCGCGCCCTTCCTGCCGACCTTCCTGCCGCCCTATTCGCCGATCGCGAGCGCCTGCGCGACAGCCTCGATCCGCGCGCGATGCACGGCCTCCCGGATCTTCTCCGTATCGTTGCCGATGCCGCGCGCGATCGCGCCGGCATCGACGCTGCGCGCGGCCGCGAGCGCGACGCGCAGCCGCTCGGCCTGCGGATACGGCTGCGTATCGAGCCCGAGCCGCCCGCGCGCATCCGATTCACACGCCTGCAGCATCTCGGCGAAACGCGCCGGCTTGCGCAGCGCGTCGCTGCGCTCGAACAGCCGCACCAGCGCGGCCGCGCCCATCTCCATCACGCGATGCAGGTTGCCGTGCTCGCGCGCGACCACGAGCGCGAGATCGCGGCATTCGTTCGGCACGCGCAGCCGTTCGCACAACGGCTTGAGCAGGTCGACGCTGCGTCCCTCGTGGCCGATATGGCGCGGCAGCACGTCGGCAGGCGTCGTCGCCTTGCCGAGATCGTGCGTGAGCGCCGCGAAGCGCACCGGCAGCGAATAACCCTGCTTCGCCGCATAGTCGACGACCATCATCACGTGCACGCCGGTGTCGACCTCCGGGTGGTAGTCGGCGCGCTGCGGCACGCCCCACAACGCATCGACTTCGGGCAGGATGCGCGCGAGCGCGCCGCACTCGCGCAGCACCGCGAACATCCGCGACGGTTTCACCTCCATGAGCCCGCGCGCGATTTCCTGCCAGACGCGTTCGGGCACGAGCGCGTCGACCTCGCCCGCATCGACCATCCGCCGCATCAGCGCGAGCGTTTCGTCCGCGACCGTGAAATCCGCGAACCGCGCGGCAAAGCGCGCGATGCGCAGGATCCGCACCGGATCCTCGACGAACGCATCGCTCACATGGCGGAACACGCGCGCGCGCAGGTCGGCCTGCCCGTCGAACGGGTCGATCACGGGCCCGACCAGCTCGCCCTCCGGGCTCACCTCGCGCGCCATCGCGTTGATCGTCAGGTCGCGCCGCGCGAGATCCTCATCGAGCGTCACGTCCGGCGCGTAATGAAACTGGAAGCCGTGATAACCGGCCGCCGTCTTGCGCTCGGTGCGTGCGAGCGCGTACTCCTCCTGCGTCCGCGGATGCAGGAAGACCGGGAAATCCTTGCCCACCGGCCGGAAACCCTGCGCGGCCATCTGCTCGGGGGTCGCGCCCACCACCACGTAGTCGCGGTCCTGCACGGGCACGCCGAGCAATTCGTCGCGGATCGCACCGCCTACAGCGTAGATGTTCATGGCTGCGGCTCGAATTCGGCGATCACGTTCGTTTCACGGCGCGCGGCGTCGATCCAGCGCTGGACGGCCGGCAGCGCCGTCACGCGGGCCGCATAACCGGCCGCCTCCGGCGACAGGCCCGGCGCGTACGTGTTGAAGCGCATCACGACGGGCGCGTACATCGCATCGGCAATCCCGAATTCGCCGAACAGGAACGGCCCGCCCGACGCCTCGAGGCACGCGCTCCACAACGCGTCGATGCGCGCGACGTCGGCGAGCGCATCGGGCGTCGCGCCGCGCCCCGGCATCGACGCGCGCACGTTCATGCCCATCTGCGTGCGCAGCGCCGCGAAGCCCGCATGCATCTCGGCCGCGACGCAGCGCGCATGCGCGCGCTCGAGCGGATCGGCCGGCCACATCGGAAACTGCGGATAGCGTTCGGCGAGCGTCTCGGCGATCGCGAGCGAATCCCAGATCGCGACGCCGTGGTCGTCGATCAGGCACGGTACCTTGCCGGACGGCGAATACTCGAGGATGCGTGCGGCCGTGTCGTCGTGACGCAGCTCGATCGCGATCTCGTCGAACGGGATGCCGAAATGCACGAGCAGCAGCCACGGACGCATCGACCACGACGAGTAGTTCTTGTCTCCAATGACGAGTTTCATGACGGTGTTCCGGAAAGCGAGAAGGTGAAAAGGGTGAAGCTGAACGCCTAGCGGCGCGAGCGGAACCAGTCGAACCGGGACCGCTGCGCGGCCTGGCCGAGATACGCGGGCGCGATGCTTTCGAGACTCGCGGGCGAGATCCCGAGCTCCGGCGCGAGCGGCCCCGACAGCACGTTCGGCACCGACATCGTCGCGAGATTGTCGCGCGTGAGCACGGGCTCGCCGGGCAGGCATTCGAACACGCTCGCCTGCAGCCGCGCGAGCGCGTCGGGCAGCCGCACGATGCGTGCCTGCCGGCCGACCAGCGTGCCGCAATAGCGCACCAGCTGCTCGAGCGTGTAGACGGTCGGGCCGCCGAGTTCGTAGGTCTTGCCGTGCGCGGCCGCGAGATCGAGCGTGTTGACGAACGCACGCACGACATCGCCGACGAACACGGGCTGGAAGCGCGCGTCGGGCATCGCGAGCGGCAGCACGGGCACCGTGCGCTGCAGGTTCGCGAACGCGTTGAGGAACGCATCGCCGGGGCCGAACACGACCGACGGGCGGAAGATCGTCAGCGCGAGCGAATCGGTCGCCGCGATCGCATGCAGCGCGGCCTCGCCGTCGCCCTTCGAGCGCTGGTACATGCTCGCGCCATGCGAATCGGCGCCGAGCGCGCTCATGTGCAGCACGCGCCGCACGCCCACCTCGGTGCAGGCGGTCGCGAGCGCGGCCGGCAGCGTGACGTGCGCGCGTTCGAAGCCGGGCCCGTAGGGCGTACCGCGGCCGCCGTGCAGCACGCCGACGAGGTTGATCGCCGCGTGCGCACCGGCGACGAAGCGCGCGAGCGTGCGCGTGTCGAGCGCTTCGAGCTCGACGATTTCGACCGGCAGCATCTGCAGGTGGCGCGCGTGGTCGCGCCGGCGCGTGCCGATCCGTACCTGCTTGCCGGCTTCGATCAGCGCATTGACGAGCCTGCTGCCGATGAAGCCGGTGCCGCCCAGCAGCGCGACGGTCTGGCGATCCATGATGTGGGCCTCAAAAGAACACTGCCGCGTCTCGCGCGGCAGTGTGAAGATTGCTTATCAGGGCGAGATCATGCCTAGACGTTTCTTCAACGACTGCGGTTTGCCCTCGAAGAGCGCCGCGTAATAGACGGTGTTCGACAGCACGTTCTTCACGTAGTCGCGCGTCTCGTTGAACGGAATCGTTTCTGCGAAGATCGCGCCTTCGACCGGCTGCGTCAACACCTGGCGCCACTGGCGCGGCCGGCCCGGGCCAGCGTTGTAGCCGGCCGTGGCGAGCACCGGCGAGCTGTCGAAGTTGTTGTAGATGTCCGCCAGATACCAGGTGCCGAGCTGGATGTTGGTATCGATGTCGTGCATCTGCGTGCGCGAGATCGTGCCGAGGCCGAGCTTCTTCGCGACCATCTGCGCGGTGGCCGGCATCAGCTGCATCAGGCCGCCCGCGCCCACCGACGAACGCGCGCTCGTGATGAAGCGCGACTCCTGGCGGATCAGCCCGTACGCCCATTCGGTGTCGAGGCCCGTCGACTGCGCGTAGCGCTCGACGATGTTGCGGTACGGCGACGGGTAGCGCAGCGTGAAATCGTGCTCCGCTTTCGTGCGGTCGGCCGTGTTGACCGTGCGGTCGAGCAGGTCGACACGCTTGCCGTACTCGGCGGCCGCGAGCAGCTGGCGATCGGTCATCCCGCGCAGCGGCCAGTTCCATTCGCGGTTGCCCTCGAGGCGCAGGTTCAGCGCGTAGAAACGCTGCGCGAGCGCGAAGCCCGGAATCTTGCCCATCGCGTCGATCTCGGCGTCGCTCACCTTCGTGCGCGGCGGGATCGTCGTGCGCTGGCCCAGCTCTTCACCGGCGAGCTGCCCGTAGAAGTTGTACTGCCCGGCGACCTGCTCGAATTCCTGGTTCGCCTGCAGCGTGTCGCCGCTCTGCTTGAGCGCGCGCGCATGCCAGTAGATCCACGCCGGATCGTCGCGCAGCGACGGCGGCATCTGCTCGATCGACCAGCGCACCATCGGCCAGTTGCCGGCGAGCAGCGCGGCGCGCGTGCGCCATTCGTAGCCCGGGTTCGACAGCGGCGCATTCTTGGATTTCGCATACCAGACCGATGCGAGCGGCGAGCGCTTGATCGCGCCCTGGTAGCCGATCGCGCCCCACGCGATCGCCTGCTCCTGTTTGGTCAGCGAAGGCGCGACCGTCGTGAGCATGCCGGCGGCCGCGTCCGGATCGTTGCGCGCCATGCGGCCGAGCGCGATCAGCGCGAGCTGGTGCGACGTCGCGTCGGGGCCGACACCGCGCGCGAGGTACAGCGGCGGCGCGCTCGTCGCCTGGTCGAAGCCGACCGGACGCGCGCCGAGCGCGTCGACGATCTTGCCGCCGAGCGTCGTGTAGTTCTGCTCGTACGCGAGGCGCGCCTGCTGCCACACGTCGTCGCTCGTGAACTGCTGGTTGACCGTCAGCGCGGTGATCAGGTCGACGCATGCGTCGCCGTAATTCTTCGGCTCGACGAGCAGCGCACGCGCCGCATCGGCGACGTTCTCGCCGCGCGCCGCGCGCGATTCGAGCGCATAACACTTGACCTGCGTGTCGTCGTCGAGCACGAAGCGCTTGTATTGATCGTCGAAGTTGCGCCAGTCGTGGCGCGCACCGAGCACGAGCAGGTAGTCGTTGCGCAGGCGGTCGGCGATCGCCTGGCCATCGTAGCGCTGCAGGAACGACTGCACGGGCGCGTCCGGCGCATCCACGCGCGCGCGGCCCGTCGAATCGAACAACTGCGGCTTGATCTGGAAATACTCGACGTAGGACGGTACCGGATAGTTCGGAATCATCGACGCGAGCTGCGCGGCTTTCGCGGCGTCGTTGCGGCGCGCGGCTTCACGAAGCTGCACGAAGGTCTGGTCGTCCCCGGAGACCGTATCGTCGTTCGGTGCGGCGCACGCGGCCGTGCCCGCGACGAGCGCGGTGGCCGAAAGCGTCAGCGCGACCGCGCGATATACTCGGAAAAGGCTGTTCGACATCGTTTTGAATGGAGCACGAAGTGAGCGAAAGCATAGCACGCAACCCTGTGCCGAACCCGAAGGTTGCGCTACGCAAAACGCTGTCCGGCGCGCGTCGCGACGCCGCGTCGCAACCCGCCGCGAATGCCGCGCTCGACGCGCGGCTGCGCACGCTGCTCGAACGGCTCGCGCCGCGCACGGTCGGGTTCTACTGGCCGCTGCCGGGTGAATTCGATGCGCGCGATGCGGTGCTCGCCTGGTGCGCGGCCGGTGCCGGCCGGCGCGCGGCGCTGCCCGTGATCGGCGAGCGGCACACGCCGCTCGAGTTCCATGCATGGGGCACGCACACGCCGATGCGCGAAGGCCATCACCGGATTCCGGAACCGGCGTCGGGAATCGTCGTCGTGCCCGACCTGTTGCTGATTCCCTGTGTGGGATTCGATCTGCAGCGCTACCGGCTCGGCTACGGCGGCGGCTATTACGACCGCACGCTCGCCGCGTGGCCGGGCAGCCAGCCGCCCGTGACGGTCGGCATCGCCTATGAAGCGTGCCGCGTCGACGCACTGCCGGCCGAAGCGCACGATCTCGCACTGGGCTGGATCGTGACCGACGGCGCGCTCTACCCGGCCGCCGGATGATGCGGCGGGCGCCGCCGCGTCCGTCGTCGCACGCCCGCCGGCGCATTGCCGCGCGCCACGGCCGGCGCAACCCCGGCCCACCCCTGACCCAACCGTTTACAGCGACGCCGCCGCGCGCGCGGCCGTGTCGTACAGGCCCGATGCGTTGCGCAGCAACTGCGCCGCGTCGCCGATCTGCTCGTTGGTGAGCCCGCTGTCCTTCAGCGTCTCGATCAGGCAGTGCTCGCGCACCTCGCGGTACTTCAGGCACAGCTCGCGGCCCGCGTCGGTCGCGAAGAAGAACACTTCCTTGCCGCTCTTCTCGCTCTTCACATAGCCGCGGGCGATCAGTTTTTTCAGCGCATAGGTCGCGACGTGCGTATCCTCGATATTGAGCACGAAGCAGATGTCGGCGAGCTTCTTCTTGCGTTCACGGTGGCTGACGTGATGCAGCAGCGACACCTCGACCGCCGTCATGTCCTTCGCGCCGGCCGCCGACATGCAGCGCACCATCCACCGGTTGAACGCGTTGCCTGCCATGATGAGCCCGTATTCGAGCTCCGACAGCTCCGCGCTCGAATCGGAAACGAGGTGTTCGGATGACACGATCTTGGTCGCAGGACGCTTCATGTAAAGACGGAGCAAGCCGGATGACAGGGTGTGCCGAGTGTACGCCAGAAGCCCGGACATACGGGCTAGGCGAAAACGCTTATTGGGAAGTTGTCGATATTTTATTGACAATGTGCGCTAACATTGCCGTCCGAACCGTGCCAGTCTGATGACGCAACCCCGCATTTATCCGCTCGGCGATGCCGCCCTCGTCTGCGAGGTGCCGCCGCCCGCCACGCTCGATTGCCAGCGCCGCGTCTGGGCCGTTGCCGAGGTCGCGCGCGCGTGGCCCGACGTGGTCGACGTCGTCCCCGGCATGAACAACCTGACGATCGTGTTCGACCCGCTCGCCGCGACGGCCGACTCGCTCACGCCCGCGCTGCGTGACGCGTGGGAGACGGCCGACGTCGAGCATGCGGACGGTCGCGAGGTCGAAATCCCGGTCGAGTACGGCGGCGCCGCCGGCCCCGACCTGACGGCCGTCGCCGCCCATACCGGCCTGTCGGCCGACGAAGTCGTCGCGCGCCACGCAGCCGGCGCCTACGTCGTGTTCTTCGTCGGCTTCCAGCCGGGCTTCGCGTATCTCGGCGGGCTCGATGCCGCGCTGCACACGCCGCGCCGCGCGGCGCCGCGCCTCGAGGTGCCGGCCGGCTCGGTCGGCATCGGCGGCGCACAGACAGGCATCTACCCGGCCACGTCTCCCGGCGGCTGGCAACTGATCGGCCGCACGTCGCACGTGCTGTTCGATCCGGCGCGGCCGCAGCCGACGCTGCTGCTGCCCGGCGACCGCGTGCGCTTCACCATTGCGGGAGTCGACGCGCGATGACCCAGAACAACGCACCGGGCACCATCGAGGTGGTGCGGGCCGGCCCGCTGTCCACCGTGCAGGATCTCGGCCGCCGCGGCTCGCGCCATCTCGGCGTCGCGCAGGGCGGCGCGCTCGACAGCCTCGCGCTCGAGGTCGGCAACCGGCTGGTCGGCAACCGTCCCGACGCGGCCGCCGTCGAAATCACGATCGGCCCGGCCGCCTTCCGCTTCACGCGCGCGACCCGCATCGCGATCACCGGCACCGAGTTCGGCGCCACGCTCGACGGCCGGCGCGTATATTCGTGGTGGAGCCTGCCGGTCGAGGCCGGGCAGACGCTCGTGCTGCCGGCCGCGAAACGCGGGATGCGCGGCTACCTGTGCATCGCCGGCGGCATCGACGTGCTACCGATGCTCGGCTCGCGCAGCACCGATCTCGCGTCGCGCTTCGGCGGCCTCGGCGGCCGCGCGCTGCGCGACGGCGATCGCCTCCCGGTCGGCGTGCTTCCGGCCGGGATGGGCTGCCTCGCGGCCGATGCGCCCGAATTCGGCGTAAAGGCGCCGGCGTGGTGCGCGTTCGCGCGCGTCGACGAGCCGCCGCGCCGCCACCGCCCCGCGCATGCGCCGTGGGCGATGCCCGTGCGCGTGCTGCCGGGGCCCGACTACGCGTCGTTCGCCGCCGATGCGCAGCAGGCGTTCTGGGACGAGGAATGGCTCGTCACGGCGAACAGCAACCGCATGGGTTATCGGCTTGCGGGCGTCGAACTCGTGCGCGAGCGGCCGGCCGAGCTGCTGTCGCATGCGGTGCTGCCCGGCACGATCCAGGTGCCGCCGAACGGCCAGCCGATCGTGCTGATGCACGACGCGCAGACCACCGGCGGCTACCCGAAGATCGGCACGGTGATCCGTGCGGACCTGTGGAAACTCGCGCAGGCGCGGCTCAACCTGCCGATCCGCTTCGTGCGCACGACACCCGACGCCGCGCGCGCCGCCCTGGCCGCAGAACGTGCCTACCTGCGGCAGATCGACGTGGCGATCGACCTGCGCGAGGAAGCGCGCCGCCGCGCCCAGTCGCGCGCGGCATGACGATGGCGGTAGCAGTACCGAAGGCAGTAGCAGCAAGAACGGGCCACGCAATCAGTGGACGAGGAACACCATGGAAATCGATCTGAATGCCGATCTCGGCGAAGGATGCGGATCGGACGAGGCGCTGCTCGACCTCGTCACATCGGCGAACATCGCATGCGGCTGGCATGCAGGCGGCGCGAATGCGATGCGCGACTGCGTGCGCTGGGCCGTGCAGAAGGGCGTGTCGATCGGCGCGCACCCGAGCTTTCACGATCCGGAGAATTTCGGCCGCAAGGAAATGCAGCTGCCGGCCGGCGACATCTACGCGGGCGTGCTGTACCAGCTCGGCGCGCTGTCGGCGATCGCGCAGGCCGAAGGCGGGCGCATCGCGCACGTGAAACCGCACGGCGCGCTGTACAACCAGGCCGCACGCGACCCGATGATCGCCGATGCGGTGGTGTCCGCGATCCGCGACTTCGATCCGTCGCTCGCGGTGTTCGGGCTCGCGAACAGCGTGTTCGTCGCAGCCGCACGGCATGCGGGGCTCGCCGCGGTGGAGGAAGTGTTCGCCGATCGCGGCTACCGCGCGGACGGCTCGCTCGTGCCGCGCAGCCAGCCCGGCGCGCTGATCGACGATGAAGACGCGGTGCTCGCGCGCACGCTCGACATGGTGCGCAACCGGCAGGTGCGGGCACTGAGCGGCGAATGGGTGCCGCTCAATGCGCAGACCGTCTGCCTGCATGGCGACGGGCCGCATGCGCTCGCGTTCGCGAAGCGGATTCGAGCGGCGCTCGAGGCCTCCGGTGTCGATGTGGTGGCGCCGGGTGCGCTGCAGGCGGACGAGGGGACGTAAGCCATCCCCCGCCCGCAGTCCCTTGCTCCACGCGTAGCGCTTCTTGAGTGCAAGCCGCATCGCCTGCGTGCGTCGCGATAGCCTGAGCATCCGACGCGACGCGCCTTCACCGGTCGCCAAGTTTCTCCCATCGTCGAAAACGACAGATTTCGACCGCTCCCCGAAGTCTCCCTCTCGGCCAGCGCCTCCATTCGAAAGGCACGCTATTGCGACTCCTTTGACCTGCGCCCAAAAATCGATCCGCCGGGGCCGCGGAGAAACTCACGCACACTTCGCCAAAATCACGGAACGCCTTGTCTCAAAAAAAACCGTGAGAAATTCCATATTTTCTGACGACCGAACCGCTGTTAAGTTTGAGGGGAGACGGTCAATCGAATAGCGATCGGCTTGCTCGTATTTACAGGATACCTAAATTCAGGCGAGTTCTGACGCAAAACGAAACCGACCAAGCCAGCGGCGCAATTACCTGCATGCTCAATCCGAACCCGATCAATCTCGCCGACCTCGCGATCGCAACAGCGCTGGGAGCGCTGGCCGGCCCTCAAATGGCCATTCTGGCTGGCGGAGGGAATTTCCCTTCCGAAAGCTGGATTTGCCGGTTCTGATCGAGTCGAAGCCCCGACCAACCCGGCCGGGGCAATGTTCCTCCCCGACCTGACGAATCTTGATCGAAAAGCGCTCCAGCCAATGAAACTCCGCACGGTCACCGACATGCTGACGAGATACTGGACCTACGGCGTTTTTCTTGCTCCGCTAGCCCCCCGTTTCGGAGGCAACTGGAAGGGCATCATTCTTGCTGCAACCATCCGGACAGCTATAGTTTCGCTTTCCTATGCGATTCTGCTTCGCGCCTTCTCGTCACAAAAGACTTTCGGGTGGCTAATCGTCACCTCAGCCGCGCTTCTCTACTCGCTCCGGGTCGAATTCCGATGGAGCCGCAAAAATCGACACTGACGTCACGCGTCGTGCAGAAACCCCAAACGAACTCAAACCGATGAAATTCCGACCGCAATGAACGCACTGAAACGCCTCCCTGATTCGCCGGGTTCAGTTCAGTCCGCTTGCATCCCGCTTCGGAGGCGGGCGCACCGGAATTATCATGGCCGCCGCCGCGAAAACGGCGCTGTTCGCAATCGTCAATGCTGTCGTTCTTTGCTTCAGCGACATCGGAACCCCTATGTCCTGGATCGCATCCACAGCGCTCACGTTTCTTGCCATGCTGGGAAGCGAAGTAGTCTGCCGTTGGGCCCATCGCCACTAGCCGCGACACGCGCCGGCTGATCGACCCTGTTTGTGCGACACCACCGAAACGATGTCCGTTGGACGAGATCGTCCGAATCGATCATGCGGCCCGTCAATCAATGAAAAACAAAACCCTCGCCGAAACGCTCAGAAAATTTGCCCGGTACGGCATCTTTCTCGGTCCTCTTGCTCCTCGTCTGGGAGGTGGGTGGATCGGCACCCTGGCTGGCGGAGCAGTCAGAGGTCTCATATTTTCCACACTATCCGCACTAGCGCTGTACCTGCTGGGCACATGGGAACTGTTCAAATGGAGCGCGGGGGCCGTCGTATTCCTCGTGTATTCGCTCTTGCTCGAAATAGATCTCAGCCGGCCGCGACGACGCTGACAGCGGATCAACATGCTCGTTCACGCCGACATCGCACCACGCTTGCGGGCAACCGGCTCACCCGATCCGCTCTCCCATCCCTCACCTTCGCATGCATCGATCATCCCGAGCGCGAGTGCCCGCGTAATGGCGTGTGTGCGATTCCTCACACCCAGTATCCGCATCGCGCTCGCAATGTGATTGTCGACCGTGCCGATGGCCAGACTCAGCATCGCCGCGATTTCCTTCGTCGAATACCCCGCGCAAAGCAACTGCAGAACATCCTGCTGGCGCGCCGTCAACCGCATGCCCGCCACGATTTCCGGAAACGCAGGGCGCCCGTCGAGTATCGACTGCAATGCGCCGGAGAACACGCCGAGCGGTGCATCCTTGACGACGTACGCGATCATGCCGAGGCGCTTCGCCTCGGCGATCCACGACGGCCGCGCGCCGGCCGTGACGATCGCGCATCGATCGGCAATACCCGACGCGTGAAACTGTCGTGCCAGCGCCAGCCCGCCGCGGGGCATCTCGAGATCCACAAGAATCCGGAACCACGTGGGCACCCGACGAAAAGCGTCGATCGCACCGACTGCACTGTGACAAACCGTAACGTCGAGCCGGCTGTCGAGGTCAACGAGCACCCCGCCGATCGCATCCGCGACGATCGGGTGCCCATCGACCACCAGCACCGGCAGGCGCTCGCGTCCTTCTCGTTGCATCCGTCCACTCCTGTTCGCACCTGAGACAGAACGTCGACGGTGCCATCGCGGGCATCTCGAAACAATCGCATACCGTCCAATCCGCCAATCCGTGGACCGTAGTGCACGCCCGATGCGCGTGCAGGGTGCGATTCGACGATGGAACAGATGCGCCCGCAGGCGGTGTATGGATCATGCCGGCGTGCCCGGCAAGCGACGGGGCGATGCGCAGCAGCGCATCAGGACGCGCGCGATCGCGATTGGAACGGATCGGCGGCACAAAAGAAAAAAGCGCCCTCGTGGCGCTTTTCCGTTGGCGCAATCGCTGCGGCTTCGCCGTCTGTCGATTCGCCCCCCGAAACCGTCTTTCGACGGTGACCGGAAAAATCTTCCGGATTAAAAAACGTCCGCCGCCGCCCGATCACTGCCTTCCCCGGTCAGACGACGGAACGTTGCTTATCTGCAAGTCGGCCTGCATGCATGTTTTGTCCGACGATGATTGGCCCCGCCGTGCATGCAGACACTCCGCGGCCGGCACGTGCTTCACGTGCCGGCAACGCTAACCCCGCGCTTATTTCTGCTACCCCGTAGAACTTATCTATTCTTTTCATTTTTTCAACTTGTGGGGTGAAGAATAGATATTGGCGGAACGGGATGTCAATCGTTTTAAACGCTATTTTCCGACGATTCAAGGGTTTTCCTTATCGATTGCCGCCCACGCGCACGCGTTTCGCCGCGGGTGCGCGAGGCCAATCAAACAGGGGAAGATCGGTGCGGGCCGTCGGGCGCGATCAGTTCGCGTCAACCCGGTATCCTTGCTGGCGCAACAATTCGAGCACGCCGCGCGGGCCGCCCAGATGCAGCGCGCCGATCGCGACGAACAGCGGCCGGTTCGGTGCGGCGATTGCCGTCATCCGTGCAACAAAGCGGCGGTTGCGCTCGTACACGATCTTGTTGTCGATCGACGCCGACAACACCTTCGAACGCGCGAGCCGTTCGCTCTTCGCGACGGCCCACGCCGAGATCGCGTCGGCGTCGCCAATTCGCCACAGTCGATGCAGCGCCTTGATGTCGTCGGCGTTCTGCGCGGGCGTCTGCACCATGTCCTGCGCGAGCATCTCGCGCTGCTCGGCGAGCGTCAGCCCGGTGAACGCGCGCATCTGTTCGGCGAGCGTCTCGAGCCCGATCACGCGGCCGCCCTTCTTCTTCAGGAACACGTTCTGCAACTGCGCCTCGGTACCGTATTCGGTCTGCAGGCCGGCCGACAGCGAATCGTAGGTCTCGACGACGAGCGCCGCGAGCCACGGCCGCATCTTGCGGATCTCGGCGAGCGCGGCCGGGTTGCCGCGCAGGCGCGCCGCGAGCCGCTGCCACAGCGGCTCCGGTAGCAGGCGCTGCAGGCACGGGTAGCGGCATACGCCGTACTTCGACACGTCGTCCTGCGATTCGAGCAGGTCGTCGGGCGACAGCTCGAGCGCGAGCGTCGGCGATGCGGCGAGCGCCGCGAGAATGCGCGGCCGGAACGGCTGCGCGCTCGGGTAATCGGACGGGTCGCCCGTGTGCAGCGTGCCGAGCACGTAGAGCGTGACACGCCCCTTGGTCGCGACGTAGAACGGCATGCGCGCGGGCTGCACGCGCACCGCGCCGCTCGCGACCGTGCCGTTCGACACGGCGGGTGCATGAAAGCCCGGCAGGCTCATGCCGGGGGGCGGGACTTGCGACGGATGGATCGGTGAAGTGGCCGGCGCGCGCCCTTCGGCGCGCGCGGATTCGACGGGAACCACGAGGCTGGCCGCCACGCACGCGCCGGCCAGCGCCGCGCCCGTGACGGTACGCACGCCCCAGCGCCGCGCGTAGCGGTACGCGCGCATCACGCGCGCGCCGCCTGCCCCCGCACGGCGCACGCCGGACGCGCGCGCCGCCATCACTTCAGGCATTCGCCTCCCCTACCTCCTCGGCCCGATGGCAGGCCACGCGCCGGCCGTCGACCTCGCGCAGCTGCGGCTCCTCCGCACGGCAACGCTCGACCGCATACGGGCAGCGCTGGTGGAACGCGCAGCCCGACGGCGGATTGAGCGGCGACGGCAGTTCGCCCTGCAGCTTGATCTGCACGCGGCGGTCTTCCTCGAAGATCGCCGGCGTCGCCGACATCAGCGCGCGCGTGTACGGATGGCGCGGCCGCGCGTAGATCGTCGCCTTGTCGCCGAGCTCGGCGACGCTGCCGAAGTACATCACCATCACGTCGTCCGCAACGTGCTCGACCACCGACAGGTTGTGCGAGATGAACACGTAGCTCGTCTTGAACTGCTCCTGCAGATCCATGAACAGGTTCAGGATCTGCGCCTGGATCGACACGTCGAGCGCGGACACCGGCTCGTCGGCGACGACGATGCGCGGATCGAGGATCATCGCGCGCGCGATCGCGACACGCTGGCGCTGGCCGCCCGAGAACATGTGCGGATAGCGCTTCGCGTGCTCGGGCCGCAGGCCGACCGTGCGCATGATCTGCGCGATGCGCTGCGCGCGTTCGGCGGCCGTCAGGTTCGCGTTGATCTCGAGCGGCTCGGAGAGCGTCTGCTCGACGGTCTTGCGCGGGTTCAGCGACGCGAACGGGTTCTGGAACACCATCTGCACGCGGCGGCGCAGGTCGGCGACCGTCTCGCGGTTCGCGCCGGCGACGTCCTTGCCGTCGATCGTCAGGTGGCCCGCGGTGGGCGTCTCGATCATCGTGAGCTGGCGCGCGAGCGTGGATTTTCCGCAGCCCGATTCGCCGACGACGGCGAGCGTCTTGCCGCGCTTCAGCGAGAACGACACGCCGTTCAGCGCCTTCACCGTACCCTGCCCGAACATCCCGCGTTTCACCGAATAGTGTTTCGCGAGGCCGTCGGCCACCAGCACGGCTTCCTCGTCGTGCGGCGTGGCACGCGTCTGATTGACTGCATTCATCGTGCACCTCCCGTCAGGTCGAGGTTGGAAACATTGAGCGGCTTGATGCAGCGCGCACGCATCGCATCGTTGGCCGGCACCAGTGTATCGAGCGCCGGCCGCGCCTTGCGGCAATCGTCGACGACGTACTTGCAGCGCGGCGCGAACAGGCACCCGGACGGGCGATCATCGCGGCCCGGCACCATGCCCGGCAATGCGGCAAGGCGACGCGCCCCCTTATTGTGCTCGGGAATCGCGGCGAGCAGCGCTTCGGTGTACGGATGATGCGGCGCGCGGAAGATGTCGGGCACGCGATTGGTCTCGATGACCTCGCCTGCATACATCACCGCGACACGCTGCGCGACTTCCGACACCACGGCCAGGTCGTGCGAGATCAGCACGAGCGCCATCCCGCGCTCCTTCTGCAGCTTCACGAGCAGGTCCATGATCTGCGCCTGGATCGTCACGTCGAGCGCGGTGGTCGGCTCGTCGGCGATCAGCAGCTTCGGGTTGCACGCGACGGCCATCGCGATCATCACGCGCTGGTTCATCCCGCCCGACATCTGGTGCGGGAACGACGCGATGCGGTTCTTCGCATCGGGAATGCCGACCTGGTCGAGCAGTTCGAGCGCGCGCCGGTGCAGCGCGTCGCCGCGCAGCCCTTCGTGCAGCTTCAGCACTTCCTTGATCTGGTAACCGACGGTGTAGCTCGGGTTCAGGCTCGTCAGCGCATCCTGGAACACCATCGCGATGTCCTTGCCGACGATCTTGCGGCGCGCTTTCGGCGATGCCTTCAGCAGGTCCACGCCGTTGAACGTGACCTCGTCGGCCGTCACCTTGCCCGGTGCGTCGATCAGGCCCATCAGCGCCATCATCGTCACGCTCTTGCCCGAGCCCGATTCGCCGACGACGCCCACCACCTCGCCCGGCGCGATCGACAGGTTGATCCGGTCGACGGCGGGCAGGCCGTTGAAGTTCACCGCGAGATTGCGGATGGTCAGTAGGTTCTCGCTCATGTCATGCCATCCGCTTCAGTTTGGGATCGAGCGCGTCGCGCAGCCCGTCGCCGAGCAGGTTGATCGCGAGCACCGAAATCAGGATCGACAGGCCGGGCATCGTCACGATCCACCATGCGTTGTCGATGTAGTCGCGCGCAGAAGCGAGCATTGCGCCCCACTCGGCGGTCGGCGGCTGCACGCCGAGGCCGAGGAAGCCGAGCGCGGCCGCGTCGAGGATCGCCGACGAGAAGCCGAGCGTCGCCTGCACGATCAGCGGCGCCGTGCAGTTCGGCAGCACCTGCGAGAACATCAGGCGCAGCGTGCCGGCACCGGCCACGCGCGACGCCGTCACGTACTCCTTCTGCAGCTCGCCGAGCGCCGACGCACGCGTGAGACGCACATAGGCCGGCAGCGCGACGATCGCGATCGCGAACATCGTGTTGGTGAGGCCCGGGCCGATGATCGCGACGACCGCGACCGCGAGCAGCAGCGACGGCAGCGCGAGCAGCACGTCCATGATGCGCATCACGGGCGTGTCGGCCCACTTCTGGAAGAACGCGGCGACGAGCCCGAGCACGATGCCGGGGATCAGCGCGAGCACGACCGACACGAAGCCGATCCAGAACGACATCCGTGCGCCGAACATCAGGCGCGACAGGATGTCGCGGCCCGCTTCGTCGGTGCCGAGGATGAATTGCCAGTTGCCGCCCGCGAGCCACGCGGGCGGAATCTTCACGTAGTCGCGGTATTGCTCGACCGGGCTGTGCGGCGCGAGCAGCGGTGCGAGCAGCGCGACCAGGATCAGCACGATCACGACGATCCCGGCGCCGACGGCGCCGCGGTTGCGCGAGAAGTTGGCCCAGAACTCGCGCAGCGCGAGCGCACGGCCGCCGGCCGGCGCGGATTCGCTCGGCAAGGTGTTTTGCAGATTGCTCATGGAATTACCTCGTGTGGCGGATGCGCGGATTCAGCACGCCGTACAGCAGGTCGACGACCAGGTTCACGACGATCACGAGCGTCGCGATCAGCAGGATGCCGCCCTGGACGACCGGATAGTCGCGACGGCCGATCGCATCGATCAGCCACTTGCCGACACCGGGCCACGAAAAGAGCGTCTCGGTCAGCACGGCGCCCGCGAGCAGCGTGCCGATCTGCAGGCCGATCACGGTGACGACCGGGATCAGCGCATTGCGCAGCGCATGCACGACGACCACGCGCGCGGGCGACAGCCCCTTCGCGCGTGCGGTGCGGATGTAGTCCTCGCGCAGCACTTCGAGCATCGACGAACGCGTCATCCGTGCGATCACCGCGAGCGGGATCGTGCCGAGCACGATCGCGGGCAGGATCAGATGGCTGACCGCCGACTTGAACGAGCCTTCGTCCGGCGCGAGCAGCGCGTCGATCAGCATGAAGCCCGTCGGATGCGGGAAGTCGTATTCGACGGCGATGCGCCCCGACACGGGCGTCCAGCCGAGGTATGACGAAAACACCATGATGAGGATCAGCCCCCACCAGAAGATCGGCATCGAGTAGCCGGTGAGCGCGGTGCCCATCACGCCGTGATCGACGACCGAGCCGCGCCGCAGCGCGGCGATCACGCCGGCCGGCAGGCCGACCGCGAGCGCGAACACGAGCGCGCACAGCGACAGTTCGACGGTCGCCGGGAAGCGCGCGAAGAACTCGCCCGCGACGCTCGTGTTGGTGATGATCGACGTGCCGAGGTCGCCATGCAGCGCCCGGCCGATGTAGTGGAGGTACTGCATGGGCAGCGGCTGGTCGAGCCCGAGGCGTTTCATCGCCTCCGCATGCATCGCGGGATCGACGCCGCGCTCGCCCATCATCACTTCGATGGGGTCGCCCGGTATCAGGTGAATCAGCGCAAACGCCAGGATGGTGATGCCGATGAAGGTCGGGATCACCATCCCCACGCGGCGCAACACGAATGTGAACATGATGCGTCTCGTATTTTCTTGTGGGAAATGTGCGACCGGCGACGGGAAGCTTTTGGCCTCCCGCCGCCGGATGAATTAGCCGGTCTTCGCGACAGCTTACGACAGGCGTATTACTTCACGCCAACACCGTCGAAACGAGCATAGCCGAGCGGCTCGATACGCATGTCGACCACGTTCTTGCGCACCGGCTGGTAGACCGTCGAGTTCGCGATCGGCGAGAACGGCAACTGTTGCGCGAAGATCTGCTGGGCCTGCGTGTAGAGCTTCGTCCGCGCGTCCTGGCCCGTCGTCGTGCGGCCCTTCTGGACCAGCTCGTCGAACGGCTTGTAGCACCAGTGCGAGAAGTTGTTGCCCTTGATCGCTTCGCAGCCGAGCAGCGTGCCGAGCCAGTTGTCCGGGTCGCCGTTGTCGCCCGTCCAGCCGATCAGCATCGTGTCCTGCTCGCCCGAGTGCGCGCGCTTGATGTACTCGCCCCACTCGTACGTGACGATCTTCGCCTTCACGCCGATCTTCGCCCAGTCGGCCTGGATCATCTCGGCCATCAGGCGGGCGTTCGGGTTGTACGCGCGCTGCACCGGCATCGCCCACAGCGTGATCTCGAAGCCGTTCGCATAACCGGCCTTCGCCAGCAGCGCCTTCGCCTTCGCGGTGTCGTACGCGGCCATCTTCAGGTTCTTGTCGTACGACCATTGGGTCGGCGGCATCGGCGCGGAAGCCGCCTGGCCGGCGCCCTGGTAGACGGATTCGAGGATCGCCTTCTTGTTGATCGCCATGTCGAGCGCCTGACGCACCTCGAGCTTGTCGACCGGCTTGTGCTCGACGTTGTACGCGAGGTAGCCGAGGTTGAAGCCTGCCTGCGACGGCATGTCGACACCCGAATCGGCCTTCAGCGTCGCGATGTCGGCCGGACGCGGATAGCTCATCACCTGGCATTCGTTGCGCTTGATCTTCTGCACGCGCACGCCCGGGTCGGGCGTGATCGAGAAGATCAGCTTCGAGATCTTCACTTCGCCCTTCTTCCAGTAATCAGGATTGCCGTCGAACCGGATCGTCGCATCCTTCGTGTAGCTGCGGAAGATGAACGGGCCCGTGCCGACCGGCTTCTGGTTGATGTCGGCGGCCTTGCCGGCCTTCATCAGCTGGTCGCCGTATTCGGCCGACAGGATCGACGCGAATTCCATCGCCATGTTCTGGATGAACGGCGCATTCGGCTCGGCCAGCGTGAACTTCACGGTGTACGGATCGACCTTCTCGACCTTCGTGATCAGCTTGTCGAGGCCCATGTCGGTGAAGTACGGGAACGACACCGGGTACGCCTTGCGGAACGCCTGGTTCGGGTCGAGCATGCGCTGGAACGTGAACAGCACGTCGTCCGCGTTGAATTCACGCGTCGGCTTGAAGAAGTCGGTCGTGTGGAACTTCACGCCGTGGCGCAGGTGGAACGTGTACACCTTGCCGTCGGACGATACGTCCCATTTCTCGGCGAGGCCCGGCTCGACCTTCGTGCCGCCGCGCTCGAATTCGACGAGGCGGTTGTAGACGGTGAACGTGGCGGCGGTGAAATCGACGCCGGTCGTGAATTGCGCGGAATCGAAACCCGCCGGGCTGCCTTCTGAGCAGTAGACGAGCGTTTTGTTCGGAATCTGTGCGAATGCAGAACCCGCGACGCCGAGCGATGCCGCTGCCACGCCTGCAATGGCGGTAACACGCAGGGTGTGCAACAGACGATTGTATTCCATGTTTCCTCCAGGTCTCCAGGTCGGAACCGGCCCGCCAGGGGCCGGCGTACGCGGATATTACTTGAGCTAACGATGTGGCAACAAGCTGGAGAAAAAACTCCTCTACATGCCCGCGCGGGTTTGTGCCGATGTTTAGTGGGGGTAAAAAATGCGAAAACGCGCGCGAGCGACAATTCCGTTCATCTCGCGCAAGTTTCGTTCGACGACTAAACAATTCGGGCGCGAACACGAAGGCTCGATGCGCCGTTTCCGCGTGTTCCGCAGCACATCATTGCGTTTTGCGAAACGATCCGATGACCGCCTTCAAATCGTCATGTCGTCACGCGGGTGCGTCGAGATCGGCGCTGCGCGCGGGCACGAACGCGACCGCGACGATCGACAGCGCGATTCCCGCCATCACGTAGTAAGTCGGCGCGAGCGGCGTGCCCGTGACCTTGATCAGCCACGTGACGATGAACTGCCCGAAACCGCCGAACAGCATCACCGCGACGTTGTACGCGATCGACAGCCCGGTCGAGCGCACGTTGGCCGGGAACAGTTCGGCGATCATCGCGCCGAACGGCCCGTAGTAGCCCGCGAGCGTGATCGACAGCACGACCTGCACCGCGATCAGCCGCGCGATGCTCGGCGCCGCGTCGAGCCACGCGAACAGCGGATACATCAGCGCGAGCGTCAGCACCAGCGACCACAGCGACAGCCCCTTGCGGCCGATGCGGTCCGACCACGCGCCCGCGACCGGCGACAGCACCATCAGCAGCAGGTTGCCGGCGATCACCGCGTAGAACGATTCCGCGTAGGGCAGCTTCAGCTGCTTCACCGCGAAGGTCGGCAGATAGCTGATCAGCACGTAGATCGTCACCGTCAGCGCGATCACCGAGCCGAGCCCGCACAGCACCTCGCGCGGGTGGCGCGTGAACACTTCGCCGAGCGTCGCGCGGCGTGCGTTCTGCTGCGCATGCAGGAACGCTTCGGAATCGGCGAGATGGCGGCGGATGTAGAAGCCGATCGGGCCGATCACGAGCCCGAGGATGAACGGCACGCGCCAGCCCCAGCTGCGCAGTGCATCGTGCGACAGCCCGCGCGTGACGGCCGCGCCGACGAGCGCGCCGATCAGCAGCGCGGCCGCCTGGCTCGCCATCTGCCAGCTGCCGTAGAAGCCGCGTTTCGAGAACGGCGCGGCCTCGATCAGCAGCGCCGTCGCGCTGCCGAATTCACCGCCCGCGGAGAAGCCCTGCAGCAGGCGGCCCAGCACGATCAGGATCGGCCCGCCGATGCCGATCGCCGCGTAGGGCGGCGCGACCGCGAGCAGGAAGATGCCGCCCGTCATCAACAGGATCACGAGGGACAGCGCGGCCTTGCGGCCGGCGCGATCCGCGTACAGCCCGAACACGATGCCGCCGATCGGGCGCATGAAGAATGCGACGCCGAACGTCGCCGTCGTCAGCAGCAGCGACGAATATTCGCTGGAGGTCGGGAAGAACAGCTCGGCGATCACGACCGTCATGAAGCCGAACACCGTGAAGTCGTACCACTCGAGCGCGTTGCCGATCACGGCGGCGAACACCGCGCGGCGGTTCAGCGCACGCTCGGGCCGAATCGTTTTCGTTGAATTCGCAATCGTCGCCATGCGTGCCTCGTCCTCGTCAGTACGCCGTGTCGGGCGGCGCGGTGCGCGGGGTGCCCGCGGCGCGCTGGTTTGCAGCGAGTGTAGAAAGCGACGGAACCGTTTTCAAGCAATAAAAAACGCCCGCCATCGTTCGACGGCGGGCGTTTTGCGGTTTTCGCCACAATGCGGCATCGCACGATGCCGCACGGGCCTCAACCCATCTTCGAGAAGGCGCTGCACCAGCCCTTCGCCGACACCTGCTTGCCGGGGAAGGCGCCGCACGGGCCCGAGGCCGAGCCCTTCTTGCCCTGGTACAGCATGCAGGCCGCACAATCCTGGCCCGCTGCGTATTTCGGGTACTTCGTCTTGTCGACCTTCGTGGCATCGGCCTTGTAGCCGAGCGCCACGGCGGTCGGATCGGTTTCCGACAGCATCGGCGCATCGGCCAGCGCTTCGCGCGACAGCGCCAGCGCGGACACGGCACCAATGCTCGTAATCAGGAAACTCCGACGGGATGTTTTCATGGGGGACTCGCTCCAACGTTATCGGTTTGAAAGCTGTTCTGGCGACAGCCGTTCGACAGAATAACGCTCAAGCGAATAAATGTGCGCGCCGAAATTCCAGAGATAAGGAATTTCACACGGCTGCCACGTGCCCGCAACCTGGCCGACACGTGCCCGCTACATATCCGCGACACGCCCGCCACATCAGCGGTAAGCCGCCATGTCGCCCACGCGCTGCGCGAGCGCGAGCGACGCGGTGAGCCCCGGCGACTCGATGCCGAACAGGTTCACGAGCCCGCGCACGCCATGCTGCGCGGCGCCCTGCACGATGAAATCGGCCGGCGGCTCGCCGGGCCCCGCGAGCTTCGGCCGGATGCCCGCGTAGGCCGGCTGCAGCGCGTCGTCGGGCAAGCCCGGCCAGAACGCGCGGATCGACGCGTAAAACGCGGTCGCACGCGCCGGATCGACTTCGTAGCGCAGCGAATCGCACCACTCGACATCCGGGCCGAAACGCGCCTGCCCGCCGAGATCGAGCGTCAGGTGCACGCCGAGCCCCGCGCGATCGGGCATCGGGTAGATCAGGTGCGAGAACGGCGCGCGGCCCGACAGGCTGAAGTAATTGCCGCGCGCGAGATAGAGCGGCGGCACCCAGCGCGGGTCGAGGCCGCGCGTGCGGCGCGCCAGCGCCTGCGCGCCGAGGCCCGCGCTGTTGATCACGCACGCGGCCTCGATCTCGGCGGGCGCGTCGCCGCCCGTGCGCACGACGAAGCGCCCGCCGCGCAGCACGTCGATCGATTCGACCGCGGATTTCAGCGCGCACACGGCGCCGTCGCGCTCGGCGTCGCCGAGCAGCGCGAGCATCAGCTGGTGGCTGTCGACGATGCCGGTGGACGGCGAGAACAACGCCTCGACGCATTCGAGCGCGGGCTCGAGCGTCTGCGCCTCGGCACGCGTGAGCGGCATCAGGTCGAGCACGCCGTTTTCGGCCGCGCGCGCGGCGATCGCCTTCAACTGCTTCACCTGCGCGACGCTGGTGGCGACGAGCAGCTTGCCGGTGCGCCGGTGCGGCACGTGATGCGTCTCGCAGAATTCGTACAGCAGGTCGCGCCCGTGCACGCACGACGTCGCCTTCAGCGACCCGCGCGGATAGTAGAGCCCCGCATGGATCACTTCGCTGTTGCGCGAGCTCGTACCCGTGCCGATCGCATCGGCGGCCTCGAGCACGAGCGTTTCACGCCCGCGCGCGGCCAGTTCGCGCGCAATCGCAAGACCGACGACGCCCGCGCCGATCACGACACAATCCATCTGCTCCATGACGTTTCGCGCCGCTAGCGCGTCGAGGGGAGAGAAGAGAATTGTACGTCCCGGTTCTCCCGCTTGCCGAAGGTCGCGCACCGCGTCGCGGCGACACGGTGCAGGCCGCACGGCGCGGCGCGCGCATGCCGCCGCCGTGCCCGCGCCGCCGGTTCAGAAGCCGATCGGCCGGCGCTTCGCGGCGCCCTCGTCGGCCCGGATGTCGCGCGGCCCGATCGCGTCGCGCCCGTCGAGCCGGGCGGCGCCGAATGCATGCAGCAGCGCGCGGCGCATCGTGCGCGGCGGTGTCGCGGCCAGCACGTCGAGCGCGTCGTCGCCCAGGGTCTCCGGGAAGCGCCGCCCCCACGCATGCGACGTGCGGATCTCGTCGTAGATCGTCTGCGCGATCCGGCGCGCGCCGGCCGCATCGGGCGGCTCGATCTCGTACACGTTCATCCGGTTGAGCAGCGGCTCCGGGATCGCATGCGCATCGTTCGCGGTCGCGATCCAGATCACGTTGCCCGCATCGATCGGCACTTCCGCGAATTCGTCGATGAACGCGCGCGCGGTGTCGTGCTCGAGCAACGCGTACAGCGCGCCCAGCGGATCGTATTGCGCGTCGCTGCCGGCCTTGTCGATCTCGTCGACCGTGATCACCGGGTTCGCGTAGCTGCCGTTCACGAGCGCATCGAACACCTTGCCGGGCTTCGCGTTCTTCCATTGCGACGACGCCCCCGACAGGATCCAGCCGGCCGTCAGCGAACTCATCGGCACGTAGTGGTACGCGGTGCCGAGCAGCTGCGCGAGCGCCTTCGCGAAATGCGTCTTGCCGATGCCCGGGGGCCCGAGCAGCAGGATCGGCATCAGTTCGAGCCGGTCGTCCGTTTCGAGACACAGCGCGATCTGCTTGCGCACGTCGTCGAGCGGCTCGGCGAAATTGGGCAATGCCTCGCCGAGCGCGTCGAACGACGGCATCCGGTTCGGCTTCACGCAAAAGCGCAGATTGCCCGTCTTGAGCATCTTCTCGTAGGTGGCGCGCAGTGCGTCGCTCGCGCTCTCGTTCAGGTCGCTCAGCGCCGTCTCGACCTGCTCGAGGTCGTACACCGTGCTGAAGGACGCCACCGCCAGTTCCTGTTTCACCATCGCCGTCGTCATACCAACCTCGCTGCCGCTTGCTGTCACACGATCATCAGACCCTTACGATTTCAGTGTAGCGATCCCGTATTCCCGCGCAAGCAAGCAGCCACGCGCGTGTGCTGCTAACACCCGCGCGCGCTGCACGCCAGCGCACCGCGGCGTATGATCGTCGGTTCACCCACCCGCCGCACCGGCCCGGCCGACCGCGCCCGCGCGGCGTGTCGGATCTCGCCCCGAAGGTATGCCGATGTCCGTCCCCACTGCTTTCCCGCGCGTCGATGCCGATGCGACCGGCGCCGTCGACGCGGCGCTCACGTCGCGCCGTGCGATCCGCGCGTTCCTGCCGACGCCCGTGCCGCGCGACACGCTCGAGGCGATCCTCGAAGCCGCGAGCCGCGCGCCGTCGGGCACCAACATCCAGCCGTGGCGCGTGTACGTCGCGACGGGCGCCACGCGCGACGCGCTCGCCGCCGCGCTCACCGCGGCCCACGACGATCCCGCGCGCGACGAGAAATACGTCGCCGAGTACGACTACTACCCGCGCGAATGGGTGTCGCCGTATATCGACCGGCGCCGCAAGGTCGGCTGGGACCTGTACCGCCTGTTGAACATCGGCCGCGACGACAAGGCGCGCATGCATGCGCAGCACGCGCGCAACTTCCGCTTCTTCGATGCGCCGGTCGCGCTGTTCTTCACACTCGACCGCGTGATGACACACGGTGCATGGCTCGACTGCGGGATGTTCCTGCAAGGCGTGATGACGGCCGCGCGCGCACGCGGGCTCGATACCTGCCCGCAGGCCGCGTTCGTGCCGTTTCACCGGATCATCGCCGAACACCTCGGCATTCCCGCCAACGAACAGTTGGTCTGCGGCATGTCGCTCGGCCATGCGGACCCCGACGCGATCGAGAACCGCCTCGTCACCGAGCGCGCGAGCGTCGCGGAGTTCGCGCGTTTTTTCGGTTGAAAACGCATGACGCGGCCCTACCTTTCGAACAGGACCGCATCGTGCGACGAACCTGTCGCGACGCGTCCTGTCACATCACGACCGAAATCGATCGGGCGTAAGATGTGCGTCCGTTCCCCGCTATCGCGCGTTCCCGGAGACGTTTCATGCTGAAACACGGCCTGGCCGTCCTGCTCGCGAGCATCGCGCTCGCCGCCCATGCGCAGAGCCCCGCGCCGGCCTCCGTCGCGTGGGAGATCCAGGTGGTACGCGACGGTCAGACCATCGACACGTTCCAGCAGCGCACCACCGTGGGTCAGACCCGCACCGATACCCATCGCTATCCGTCCGCCGTGCCGGTCGGCTGCGGCAATGCCGCGCGCGTCGTGCCGACCGAGCGCTCGCGCTCGGTGACGGTCGCGCCGCTCACCGTCGATGCCGGCGCGAACACCGTGTCGCTCGCGCTCGACGTGCAGGAAACGCTCGACGACGAAAACGCGACGCGCAGCGATCCGTGCATACCCGCGTCACCGCGGCAAATCGTCGCGAGCCACCCGGGCCTGACGGTCGGCGCCGACGCGTGGACCGACTGGACGCTCGTCGAACAGCGTCCGCACCTCGTGTACCGCGTGCGTGCGCACGTCGCGAAGGATTGAGCGTCATGTCCGCCGACGCTCTCTCCCTGCCGTTCGCCGAACCGCACGCCGCGCCCGACGAAATCACCGCGGTGAGCTGGAACCTGCACAAGGGCCGCTCGCCGCTCGGCTTCACCGCGTGGAACGCGATGCGCAACTGGATGCAGTCGACGCACGCCGACGTGTATTTCCTGCAGGAAGCGATGGCGCGCCGCATGCCGCGCCCGATGCTCGCCCCCGGCTTCGGCGCGCCGATGGACGACGCGGTCGACGACGTGTGGCACTGCCAGGCCACCGAGATCGCGCAGGCGCTCGACTGGCAGATCGCGCTCGGGCCGAACGTGTTCAAGCCGTCGTGGCGGCACGGCAATGCGATCCTGTCGCCGCATCCGCTCGACCTCGGCGGCCGCTGGGACATCTCCGCGCACCGCTTCGAGCGGCGCGGGCTGCTGGTCGCGCGGGCGACGCTCGCGGGCGCGCGACCGGTCACGCTGCTGTGCGCGCACCTCGCGCTCACGCGCGCCGCGCGGCTGCGCCAGATGCACTGGATCGCGCACTGGATCGTGCGCAACGCGGGCGACGGCCCGCTGATGCTGGCCGGCGACTTCAACGACTGGCGCAACGATTCGGTCGCGCTGTTCGGCGAGATCGGGTTGTCCGAAGTCGCGACGCTGCTCGGCGAATCGGGCCGCACGTTCCCCGCGTTCTCGCCGGCGCTCGCGCTCGACAAGATGTTCGTGCGCGGGCTGACGCCGCTCGAATGGCGCGCGCCGTCCGGCGAGGCCGCGTGGCTGTCGGACCACCTGCCGTATATCGCGCGCCTGCGCCTCGATCCGCAATAACGGCTATACGGCCGCGAAACGGCCGCAAAACGCTCGCAACAACGACCGCGGCCGCGAGTCGATCACGCCTGCGGTCGCCCCCGGCGAAAGCGCGGCCGCGCGGCGCGCGCTACATTAACGGCTTGCCCGTTCCTCCCGCGCCCGCCGCCGGGCCGCACCGCCATGACCTACCTGCCGATCCTGCTGCAAATCGCCGTCGTCTATCTCGTCGCCGCGATCACCCCCGGCCCGAATTTCTTCATGATTTCGCAACTGTCGCTCGCGGGGCGGCGCAGCCTCGGCGCCGCGTCGGCGCTCGGCGTCGGCACCGCGTCGGTCGCCTGGGCCTCGCTCGCGATGCTCGGCCTCGCGGCCGTGCTGCACCAGGTCGAATGGCTGTACGAGGCGATCCGGATCGGCGGTGCCGTGTACCTCGTGTATTTCGGCTTCAAGCTGCTGCGCTCGGGCGTGCGCCGCGACGCGGCACCGGCCGATGCGCCCGACGAACGCGCGCCAATGGCCGCGCCGCACGCGCGCGACTACCTGCGCGCGTATCGCAGCGGCCTGTTCACGTGCCTGACGAACCCGAAATCGTGCGCGTTCTGGACCAGCGTGTTCGCCGCGATGCTGCCCGCGCACGTGCCGCTGTGGTTCAACGGCGCGGTGCTGGTGACGATCGGCGTGCTGTCGGCCGGCTGGTATTCGTGTGTCGCGTACCTGTTCGCGAGCCCGCGCGCGCAGCGCGGCTACCGGCGCGTGCGGCGCCCGCTCGACGCGCTGTGCGGCGTGGCGCTCGTCGGCCTCGGCGCGAAACTCGCGGCCGAGCGCTGAAAACTGAAAGCAGATTGAAATAATTCGTTGCGCCAAATCCGCGCAGCCGCGGGGGTCAAGCCCGCGATCCGCGCCAACAGGGTAAAATAACGAGTTCCTCAATCGTCTGTCATCGAGAAGGCGCGTGTCCGACGCGCCGGCCGGCCGATCCTCGATCGGGCCGTCGCACTCGGTTTTTTTGCCCGTTTTTGGGCCCGTTACTCGCGTTCGCTACGCGCGTCCGTTTTCAAAGCCATGAGCAAATACGACACCGCCACCGTCCAATCCGTCCATCACTGGACCGACACGCTGTTCAGCTTCACCTGCACACGTGAGGCGAGCCTGCGCTTCAACAACGGCGAATTCACGATGGTCGGCCTCGAAGTCGACGGCAAGCCGCTCGCGCGCGCCTACTCGATCGTCAGCCCGAACTACGAAGAGCATCTCGAATTCTTCAGCATCAAGGTGCAGAACGGCCCGTTGACGTCGCGCCTGCAGCACCTGAAGGTGGGCGACACGGTGCTGATCGGCAAGAAGCCGACGGGCACGCTGGTTGCCGACAACCTGCTGCCGGGCAAGACGCTGTGGATGCTGTCGACGGGCACGGGCCTCGCGCCGTTCATGTCGATCATCCGCGATCCGGACATCTACGAACGCTTCGACAAGGTGATCCTGACGCACACATGCCGCCTGAAGGGCGAGCTCGCGTACATGGACTACATCAAGCACGACCTGCCGGGCCACGAGTACCTCGGCGACATCATCAAGGAAAAGCTCGTCTACTACCCGACGGTCACGCGCGAAGCGTTCGACAACGAAGGCCGGATCACCGACCTGATCGCGACGGGCAAGCTGTTCACGGATCTCGACGTCCCGCCGTTCTCGCCGGAAAACGACCGCGTGATGCTGTGCGGCAGCACCGCGATGCTGAAGGACACGACCGACCTGCTGAAGCAGGCTGGCCTCGTCGAAGGCAAGAACAGCGCGCCGGGCCACTACGTGATCGAACGCGCATTCGTGGACTGATCGGTCCCCAGATTTGCGCGTCATCAAGAACCGGAGCGAAAGCTCCGGTTTTTTTTCGTCCCTACTTGGCGAATTCGTAACAAATTGGGATCATCCCATCTCAAATAGTTACATTTGGATACGTCATCGTCCGGCGCTCGGGTGTCAGTGTTTTTCCTACAACACGTTCATTCCGATTATTCACATTTACCCTTAAATGTCCGCCCGACATGACCTTTTCGGAAATTTTGAGATATTATTCGCCGCGCGTGGTTGCCGTTCGGATGAGAGTGGAAGGGTCGGATGCAAGTGTTACAAGACGTAACTTTTGTTACCTCGGCAGGGTGCGATTCTCTGGCGGCGACCGTCTTCGAAACGGCAGCCGATCCACGCAGCCAGCCGGTGTCTGAACCGCTTTCTGACAGCAGGGAGAGTCATGGATACGTCGCTTAACGCGCCCTCGGGCGCCCACGCCCCGTTCCCGTCGCAACAGCTCGTGCCGGGCTGCGCCGCGACTCCGCCCATTGCCGACGCCGCGCCGAAACGCGGCGCCTCCGCCGCGCGGATCGCAGCGCTGTCTGCCCAATTGCTCGCCGCCGACGAAGCCGCTCGCCGCCACCTGGCCGGTGAGCTGCATGACGGACTCGGCGCCGAACTGACCGCCGCGCGTTTCGCGCTCGCAAACGTTCAAACGTGGCTGCCGGCCGACGCGCCGGACGGTTGCCTGCGCGCGCTGGAGCTGGCGCAGCAGGCGCTCGACGCCGCAACCGACGCGAATCGCCGGCTGATCGACGAGCGCGACACGCCGGCGCTCGACGCGGGCGTGGTCGGCGCGTTGTCGTCGTGGGTCGACACCCATGCGGCACGCACGGGCCTGCGCACCAGCTTCGTGTGCGCAGCCGATGCGCGCCTGACGCAAGTCGCCGGCGCCGGCGCACTCGCGGTGTTCCGCGTCGCGCAGGAAGCGTTGTCGAACGTCGCGAAGCACGCCCGCGCGACGTCGGTCGACGTGCGGATCGTCACCGACGGCACGCATCTGTCACTGATTATCTCCGACGATGGTACCGGTTTCCCCCGCAGCCGCCGCAGCGGCTACGGTCTCGCCGGCATGCGCGCCCGCTGCGAGGCGTTCGGCGGCAGCTTCGAGACGGCCACGCCGGAAGCCGGCCACGGCACGCGCGTCACCGCGCGCTTCGCCTGGGATTCGCTGCTCGCGGTGCCCGTCACGGCCCGCCGCGCGTCGCTTTCGTGAGGTCGTCATGAGCCTGAACATCCTGCTCGTGGACGATCACGCGATCGTCCGGCAAGGGATCCGCCAGTTGCTGATCGACCGTGGCGTCGCGCGCGACGTCACCGAGGCCGAGAACGGCGGCGACGCCATGGCCGCCGTCGACAAGCAGGAATTCGACGCGATCCTGCTCGACATCTCGCTGCCGGACACGAACGGCATCGAAGTGCTCAAGCGCCTCAAGCGCAAGCTGCCGCGCACGCCGGTGCTGATGTTCTCGATGTACCGCGAGGATCAGTACGCGGTGCGCGCGCTGAAGGCCGGTGCCGCCGGCTACCTGTCGAAGACGGTCAACGCCGCGCAGATGATCGGCGCGATCCAGCAGGTCGCGGCCGGCCGCAAGTACGTGAGCCCCGCGATGGCCGAGGCGCTCGCCGAATACGTGTCGTTCGAGAACGAACCGCTGCCGCACGAGAAGCTGTCCGACCGCGAATACCAGACGCTCTGCATGCTCGCGTCGGGCAAGCGGCTCACCGATATCGCAAACACGCTGTCGCTGTCCGTGAAGACGGTGAGCGTGTACCGGTCGCGGCTGCTCGAGAAGATGCGGCTGTCGAACAATGCGGAACTCACGTTCTACGTGATGAGCAACCAGCTCGTCGACATGGCGCCCACGGCCGGCGCCTGATTTCCCCGCCCGGCCCGACTCACCCGACCCGACCCGGCGACGCGGCGCATGCCGCGCCGCCGCCGAGTGCCGTCCGCCGCCCCGCCTTTGGGCGCGCAAGCGCTTGTTTTATCGGACGATTTCGCGGCACACCGCTGCGCCGCAGCGAGTCTTGCGCGCCAAATCGGCTAAAATTGCGGGTTTTCACTCAGTCAGCGCTATCGCGCCCGCGCGCGCTGGCGATTCATCCGCAATGTCTCTCTTCCGCAAGAAAAACGTCGATCGCATGATCGCCGGCGCGCAGACCGCCGGGCTCAAGAAAGCGCTCGGCGCGATCGACCTCACCTTCCTCGGCATCGGCGCGATCATCGGCACCGGCATCTTCGTGCTGACCGGCACCGGCGCCGTGCAGGCCGGCCCCGCGCTGATGCTGTCGTTCGTGATCGCCGCGATCGCATGCGGCCTCGCGGCGCTGTCGTACGCGGAATTCGCGTCGACGATCCCCGTCGCCGGCTCGATCTACACGTACTCGTACGCGACGCTCGGCGAACTCGTCGCGTGGATCATCGGCTGGGACCTGATGCTCGAATACGGCCTCGCGTCGTCGGCCGTGTCGGTCGGCTGGTCGGGTTACCTGCAGTCGCTGCTGCAGGGCTTCGGGCTGACGCTGCCCACCGTGCTGACGGCCGCGCCCGGCGCGGTGCCGGGTGTCGTCACGTGGTTCAACCTGCCCGCGTTCCTCGTGATGATCGTGATCACCACGCTGCTGTCGATCGGCATCCGCGAGTCGACCCGCATCAACAACATCATGGTGTTCATCAAGGTGTCGGTCGTGCTGCTCGTGATCGCGGTCGGCGTGTTCCATGTGACGCCCGCGAACTGGAAGCCGTTCATGCCGCACGGCTGGAACGGCGTGTTCGGCGCGGCGGCCGTGATGTTCTTCGCGTTCATCGGCTTCGACGCGGTGTCGTCGGCGGCCGAGGAAGTGAAGAATCCGAAACGCGATTTGCCGATCGGCATCATCGCGTCGCTCGCGGTGTGCGCGGTACTGTACGTGACGGTCGCCGCGGTCGCGACCGGCATCGTGCCGTCGGCGCAGTACGCGAACATCTCGCACCCGATCTCGTATGCACTGCAGGTCGCCGGCGAGACGTGGGTGGCGGGCTTCATCGATCTCGGCGCCGTGCTCGGCATGCTGACCGTGATCCTCGTGATGAGCTACGGCCAGACGCGCGTGATCTTCGCGATGTCGCGCGACGGGCTGCTGCCGGCAACGCTGTCGCGCGTGCACCCGCGCTTCGCGACGCCGTTCCTGACGACCTGGCTCGTCGGCCTGTTCTTCGGGCTGATCGCCGCGCTCGTGCCGCTCAACGTGCTCGCCGAGCTGATCAACATCGGCACGCTCGCGGCGTTCTCGATGGTGTCGATCGCGGTGCTCGTGCTGCGCCGCACGCACCCCGACCTGCCACGCGCGTTCCGCTGCCCCGGCGTGCCGGTCGTGCCGATCCTCGCGGTCGCATCGTGCCTGTTCCTGATGCTGAACCTGCAGCCCGTCACGTGGGCCGCGTTCGGCATCTGGCTCGTGATCGGCCTCGTGATCTACTTCCTGTACTCGCGTCACCACTCGAAGCTCGCGCACGGTCACCACGACGCGCATTGAGCGCCGCCGTGCCGCACGCGGCACGGTGCGCATCCACGGGGCCGCCATCCGGCCCCGCCCCCTCCTCTCCTCTCCTCTCCCTCGCCCGTCACGCCGCCGCGTTGCATTTCCCGCAACGATTCGCGCGGCAGTTCCCGTTTTCATCGACCGTTTTCCGAATACCGGTATATTCGATTCGGATCGACAAATTAATCGATGAAAAATGTAATTCAATTGAATTGAATATGAATAGAAGAAAATAATCTCGCAAACGACATTGAACTCCTTCATTCGCCAAACTAGTATTCAGGTCGGCCGGCCGCACACACCCGCCCAGCCTGCGTCAGACGGGGAATTTGCCGCAGCATGAGCGCAACGCGATGCAATCGGCTTCATCGAATCGCATTTCCATCAAACAGAAATTCATTGCGTGTTCACGGACGAATTTTCAGCATCTTTTTAATTAACAACATTTAAAGCCGGATAATCCGGTCGCTGGTATTGAATTGCCTCCGAGGGGAGGCATGTCGCTGCACCTGTCCGAAGTTCAACAAGAACCAGAGAGGTCTGTCATGAGCAATACATTGGTCAACGTCACGGCGAAGGTCGAAATCAGCGCGACCAACCAGACGATTGCGGGGCTCAAGGATTATCAAAGCAAGAACTGGGCGATCGGGCTGAACGGGGATACGCTCGCGCCGGATGGTTTCCTCACGTTCTTCACCGAACGCAACCTGCCGTTCAGCTACTACGTCCGCGCGCGTGGCGTCTCGGTCGGCGAGCCGAGCGCATACCAGGCGAACATCGAGACGCTGACGCAGCACATCGCCGCGATTCGCGCGTCGGAGACGAACCAGGTCCAGGCGACGATCCGCGAGCTCGATCTGTACAAGTCGCGGAACTGGGCGATCGGCCTGAACGGCACGACGCTGCAGCCGGACAATTTCCTGCCGTTCTTCGGCACCCGCTCCGTGCCGTTCGAGTATTACGTGCGCAGCGGCGGCGTCGAGCTTGGCTCGCCGAGCGCGTATGACAACAACATCCGCAACCTGACGCAGTACCTGGGCTCGCTCTGACGCATCGCCCCGCCGGGCGAATGCGTCCGCCCGGCAACCTGCCGACGGCCCGGCACGGGCCGTCCCGCCCGCCTTCCCCGCCGCTGCGCGCCTCCCCCTCCCCGTTTTGCGCCTTTCCCCGTCCCTGCACGCTTGTCGCGGCCGGTTCATAATCGCGCCATCGAACGGCGGCCCGCATCGACGGGTGCGCCCGGCAACAGGAAGAAGATGATGGAAAGCGTCGATCTCGATGTATTGAAATCCAGCGCGCGCTGGCTCGAAGAAGGGCGCCGCGTGCTGCTCGTGACGGTCGTGAAGACCTGGGGCTCGTCGCCCCGCCCCGAAGGCGCGATGCTCGCGGTCCGCGAGGACGGGCTCGTGGTCGGCTCGGTGTCCGGCGGGTGTATCGAGGACGACCTGATCGCCCGCGTGCATGCGAGCGGCATCGCGGCCGACGCGCGCCCGGAAGCGCTCAAGTACGGCGTGACGGCCGAGGAAGCACATCGCTTCGGGCTGCCTTGCGGCGGCACGATCCAGCTCGTGCTCGAGCCGCTCACGCGCGACAGCGGGATAACCGCGCTGTGCGCGGAAGTCGAGGCCGGGCGCCTCGTCACGCGCACGATGACGCTCGCGACGGGCCGCGCATCGCTGTCACCCGCGCAGGCCGCCGACGGGCTCGCGTTCGACGGCGAGCGGCTCGTGACGATCCACGGGCCGCGCTACCGGATGCTCGTGATCGGCGCCGGCCAGTTGTCGCGCTATCTGTGCCAGATCGCGGTCGGGCTCGACTACCAGGTGACGGTATGCGATCCGCGCGAGGAATACACCGATGCGTGGGACGTGCCGGGCACGCGCGTCGTGCACACGATGCCCGACGATACGGTGCTCGAGATGAACCTCGATGCGCGTTCGGCCGTGATTGCACTGACGCACGATCCGAAGCTCGACGATCTCGCGCTGATGGAGGCGCTGAAGACGCCCGCGTTCTACGTGGGCGCGCTCGGCTCGCGGCGCAACAACGCGGCACGGCGCGAGCGGCTGCGCGAATTCGACCTGAGCGAAGCGGAACTGGCCCGGCTGCACGGGCCGGCCGGCATCTACATCGGCAGCCGGACGCCGCCGGAAATCGCGATCTCGATCCTCGCCGAGATCACCGCCGCGAAGAACCATGTGTCGCTGCCGACGATCCTGCAGGTCGAAGGCGCGAAGGCCGCGCGGGAGATCGCGGCGAACAGCGGCGCGGCGTGCGGCCTCTGATCGGCGGGCGGTCGCGCGGGATACGCGGCCGCGACGGGCGAAGCAGACGAAGGCGACGAGACTGACGACAGCGCACGCGCCGGCGCCCGGCCGGCGCCCGCCGGTCAGGTCAGGCCGGCGGCAAGCGCCGCGGCGACCGAACCGACCACCAGCACGACGCCGACCGTGCGGCGCTTGTTCAGCTCGGTCCACAGCAGCACGCCGGTCAGCGACAGCAGGATCAGCGAACCCGCGATCGTGTCCATCAGCAGCACCCAGCCGAGATTCATCCCGACGCCGCGATGCAGGTTGTTCAGCGTCGTCAGGAACGTGTTGCCCGTACGCTTCACCGAGACGTAGCCGTTGCCGACCCAGTATTCGGCCTGCAGGTTCTGGTGCGGGCCGAACAGGCCGAACTGCCAGTGCTCCGGCTGCATCACGCGCTTGTCGCCCCACGCAACGGGCTGCGCGGCCTCCTTGCGCATGCGCCCCGGCTTGCCGTCGAAATTCAGCTCGTGCTGCAGCCACTTCGTCATCGCGGCGGGCGTCTTCGGCACCGGATCCGGCAGCGCGATCTGCATCTCCTCGACCTGCGGCTCGCCTGTCGAAATCTTCAGCGGCGGCGCGCGGTGGTTGAGCAGCACGCCCGTCACACCGAACAGCAGCCCGAGCACCGCGCCCCACAGCCCGACCCAGCCGTGCACCTTGCGCAGCCACTTGATGAAGGTCGCGCGGCGCGAGCGCTGGCGGCGCGCGGCCAGTTCGTCGTCGCTCAGCGGGCGGGCCGCCGCCGGGCGCAGCACGGTGACGCCCGCGCGGGCAGTACCCGTCCTGGGCGGATTGATCGTTTCGGGCGCGTTCACGCGAAAGGTTCCATTCGTTCAAAACAACGGGCGGCGCGCAAAACGTGCGCGCCGCCCGGGCAGCATGAAAATGAGAATGGATATCATTACACAAACAAACCGGCGGCTCAATCCATCCGGGTGCGTCGCGGCACGCCCGGCAAGAGCAAGAAGGCGGACAAAGCGCGTGCGTTGCGCCATGATGCCGGCCGATAACCGAAAAATGCCGCCCGAATGACCTTGCAAGACCAGGACAGCATTTCGTAAGAAGTCGCGCGATGCCGGGCGATTCAGCGCAGCGGCGGCAGCGGAAAGCGCGGTGTGGTTTCGTCCGGCGCGGGCTCGGTGCGGTCGAGCGCGTACAGCCACGCGAGCAGATCCGCGACCGCCTGGTAGAGCTGCGGCGGAATCCGGTCGTCGAGATCGACCTGCATCAGCAGCGACACCATCTCCGGTGCCGTATGCACGTACAAGCCCGCATCGTGCGCACGCGCGACGATCATCTCGGCGAGCACGCCGTAGCCCTTCGCGACCACGCGCGGCGCCGCATCGCCGCCCTTCGGATCGTAGACGAGCGCGGCCGCGCGCTTGCGGGCCGTCATGCTCATGGCAGCGCCTCGTCGTCGGTATCCGGCGCATGCGTCGCCGGACCGCCGGCCGAACCGCGCGCATACGCGGCGGCCGCCGCCTGGGCTGCGAACAGGTCGAAGCCGTCCGGGCCGTCGTCGACCGCGCGGATCGACAATCCTCCCACCCTCAGCCCCGACACCTCGAGCCGCTGCCGCAGCGCGGCCTCGTGCCGCGCGAGGCGGTCGGCGCCCGTCTGGTTCGCGCGCAATCGCGCGACCAGTTGCGTGCCGTTCAGCACCAGTTCCGCGTCGACCGTGCCGAGCGACGGCAACGTCAGCGTCAGGCGCGTGCGCCATGCGATGCCGTCGCCCGGGCCATCGTCGCCGCGCGGCGAGCGGCTGCCCGGATCGTCCGGCTCGATCGTCCAGTCGAGCCGCGCGCCGGGCCACGCCTCGCCCGTCCAGCGGAACTGGTCGGTCGCGAGCGCGTCGAGCTGCTGCCTGACGAGCGGCACGGCGGCCGGATGCACGGTCGCCAGCGTCTGCGCCTGGGAGTCGGACGACGCGGTGGCCGGTTGCGCGGGCGTCCCGCGCACATCAGGGCGTTCGCCGAGCAGATCGAACGTATCGGGCGGCAGCGACGCGCCGTGCCGCGCGCCCGCCGGCAAGCCCTGCGCAGGATCGCGTGCCGGTGCGCCGCCCTGGGCCGGTGTACCCGGCTGCGCCGTCGCCCGTGCGGTCGCGGGCAGCGGCGGCCGCTGCGCGAGCAGTTCGTCGAGCACGTCGGTCGAGCCGTGCTGCGCGGCATCCGGGTCGGCCGGCGCGAGCGCGGCCGCAAGGCGTGCCTGCGGCTCGCGCATCAGCGCCGCGAGCGGGCGCTGGCCGGCCAGCCACTGCGCCAGATGGGATTCGTAGAAAAGGCCGCTTTCGCTCACGGCCTGCGCGAGCGCGGCGCGCAGCGTCGCGACCGGCAGCGCCGCGCCCGCTTCGCGCGCCGCCGCAGCGGAAGATGCCGCGGCGGAGGCCGGCGTCGAAGACGCAGCCGGATCGGAGGCGGCCGGCGCGCGGGCCGGCAAGGCCGTATCGGTCAGCAGCACGGTGGGATCGGCCAGCAGCGGCACGCGCCCGGCAATGGCCGGCGTCGAGTCGCCACCGGCCCGCGAGATTGCGTCGAGCACGCGCCCGACATCGGACAGTGCGGTCTGGGTCGAGGCCGGCGGCGCGGCCGGCGGGCTGCCGGCCGAAGGCGTGGGCGCCGGGCCGGTGCCCGGCGTGCCGACCTGCGAGGTCGCGCCGCCGCCGGCGGGCGCCGATACGGTGCCGGTCAGCAGGCTGTCGAGGCGGCTCGCCAGCAGCGCGGCCGCAACGGAGTCGATACCGGTCATGATCGGAGCCTGCTCACCTCAGCCACATCGTTGCGAATCCGGGAACGGCACGCCGGTGCCGCCCGCGGGAACTGCGCGCCTCCCGCAACGGGTTCGTGCGCCCCGCGCCCGTCTCCCCGCCTCCCGGCTTCCCTGGAAACGGGCCCTACCCGCGCGCGCGGTAGAGATCGGTCAATACCTTGGTCGAGCGCCGCGCCTCGAACAGCGCGGACAGCCGCGCGACGTCCGGGCTCGCGAGGTCGCGGATCGCGGCGTCGTCGGCCAGGATGCGGCGGATCAGGTCGAGCTTGCGGCCGAGATCCGATTCGTCGAGCACGACGCCCGGATCGGCTTCCTTCAGCCCGTCGACGAGCGCCATGAATTCGGCCTGCAACCCCGGCAACGCGCTCCAGTCGGCGCTGCGGGCGGCGCCCAGCATCCGGCCCGACACGGCGGCGAGCGCCTCGTAACGTGCGAAGTATTCGGCCTTGCGATTCATCTCGATGCTTCCACTGCCTGTTGCGCGGCCATCCGCGCGACTTCCGGGGCGATCCCCGTCCATGCTTCCTCGAGCGTCGCGAGCAGCCCGTCGACCTCGACCAGCATCGCGTCGCTCGCCTGCGCGTTCGCTTCCAGCAGACGCCGGCCGATATACGCATACAGCGCGTCCAGCCGTTCCGCGATCTCGCCGCCCGCGTCGCGGTTCAGCGATGCCTTCAGCCCGCTCTCGACGATCCGGATCGCCTTGCCGATCGCATCGCCGCGCGCGGACACATTGCCCTGCTGCAAATGCATGCGCGCCAGCGCAACCGCCTGCCGCGCGCCCTGGTACAGCATCGCGATCAAACGGTGCGGAGAGGCGCCCATCACCCCGGTCTCGACGCCGACACGCGCGTATGCACTGGCTCCAGCGTGTCCTGGGGAAAACATGCGCTTCTCCTTGTTATGCGTTGGCTATACGGGAACCGCCGCCGTGCATCGCACGACGCGGCCTTCACCGGAGTTATCGGAAGGGATTTGAAAAGCTTTAGGCAAGCGTGGCCTGCCGCCGGGGCGCCGAAGGCGCCGGCCCGGAGGCCTTCCCTGAACAACTTTCGCCGGATGGCCGCTCCCGGTTGCCCGTCGCCGGGTACCCGTCCCCGGATGCCCGCCGCATCACACCGACATCTGCATGATGTCGTTGTAAGCGCTCACCAGCTTGTTGCGGACCTGGAGCCCGAACTGGAAGCCGATATTGGCTTTCTGCATGTCGACCATCACGTCGTTCAGCGAGACGTTCGGCGCGCCGACCTCGAACGCCTGCGCCTCGCCGAGCGCGTGCTGCTGGTCGCCGCTGATCTTGTCGAGCGACGCCTTCATCGCGCTCGCGAACGTGCCGGCCGTCGCCGCGCCCGAACCGGCCAGCGCTGCCGTCGGGCTCGCGACGCCGCCGGACGCCTGCGCGGCCATCGACTGCATCTGTTGCAACACCGAACCGATTCCGCTGACGTTCGCAGTCATGCTGTCCCCAAAACTGAGAGAAGAGACCCGGCGCACCGGGCGTTCCGCCGGCGCCGCACCACGCGCACCATGCCGGATCGCGAAAAAGGATAGCAGCGCGCCGCGCGTCAAAGCCGAGAAAGTACGGGGGAAACCCCGCTCTTTTCAGTCGATCGGAACCGGGCCCGGGTCACGATAATCGCATCGTGTCATTGTCCGCCCGCTCGTCCGAGCGAGCTCAGTCGTCCCGCTCCGGAGAAACTCGACGCATGGATTCGCAGGCCAACTCGCTGATCAACCCAGACGCCCGCGCGGGCCTCGCCAGCCCGGCGCCCGGCGCCGCCGCGGCCGCCGCGTTGCCGGGCGCGGGTGGCGCAGGCGCGGACTTCGGGCTTGGCGGCTTCGCGGAACGCATTCCCGGCATCTCGCGGATGAAGGGCAACCCGAAGCTGCCGTTCCTGATCGCCGTCGCGTTCGCGGTCGCCGTGATCACCGCGCTCGTGCTGTGGAGCCGCGCGCCCGACTATCGCGTGCTGTACAGCAACCTGTCGGATCGCGACGGCGGCGCGATCATCGCCGCGCTCCAGCAGGCAAACGTTCCCTACAAGTTCGCCGATGCCGGCGGCGCGATCCTCGTGCCGTCGAACCAGGTACATGAAACGCGCCTGAAGCTCGCCGCGATGGGGCTGCCGAAGGGCGGCTCGGTCGGCTTCGAGCTGATGGACAACCAGAAGTTCGGCATCAGCCAGTTCGCCGAGCAGATCAACTACCAGCGCGCGCTCGAAGGCGAGCTGCAGCGCACCATCGAATCGATCAACGCCGTGCGCGGCGCGCGCGTGCATCTCGCGATCCCGAAGCCGTCGGTGTTCGTGCGCGACAAGGAAGCGCCGAGCGCGTCGGTGTTCGTCGACCTCTACCCGGGCCGCGTGCTCGACGAGGGCCAGGTGCAGGCGATCACGCGGATGGTGTCGTCCGGCGTGCCCGACATGCCCGCGAAGAACGTGACGATCGTCGACCAGGACGGCAACCTGCTGACCCAGACCGCCTCGGCATCCGGCCTCGACGCGAGCCAGCTCAAGTACGTGCAGCAGGTCGAGCACAACACGCAGAAGCGCATCGACGCGATCCTCGCGCCGATCTTCGGCACGGGCAACGCGCGCTCGCAGGTCAGCGCGGACCTCGATTTCTCGAAGGTCGAGCAGACGTCGGAAAGCTACGGCCCGAACGGCAATCCGCAGCAATCCGCGATCCGCAGCCAGCAGACCAGCAGCGCGACCGAACTCGCGCAGGGCGGCGCGTCGGGCGTGCCGGGCGCGTTGTCGAACACGCCGCCGCAGCCGGCGTCCGCGCCGATCGTCGCCGGCAACGGCCAGAACGCGCCGCAGACGACGCCCGTGAGCGACCGCAAGGACCAGACGACCAACTACGAGCTCGACAAGACGATCCGTCACCTCGAGCAGCCGATGGGCAGCGTGAAGCGGCTGTCGGTCGCGGTCGTCGTCAACTACCAGCCGGTCGCCGATGCGAAGGGCCATGTGACGATGCAGCCGCTGCCGCCGGCGAAGCTCGCGCAGGTCGAACAGCTCGTGAAGGATGCGATGGGCTACGACGCGAAGCGCGGCGACTCGGTGAACGTCGTGAACAGCGCGTTCTCGACCGCGAGCGACCCGTACGCCGACCTGCCGTGGTGGCGCCAGCCCGACATGATCGCGATGGCGAAGGAAGCCGCGAAGTGGCTCGGCATCGCGGCGGCCGCGGCGGCGCTCTACTTCATGTTCGTGCGCCCGGCGATGCGCCGCGCGTTCCCGCCGCCCGAGCCGGTCGCGGCGGCGCTCGCCGCGCCGGAAGATCCGGTCGCGCTCGACGGCCTGCCGGCGCCGGAGAAGGCCGAAGAACCCGACGCGCTGCTGCTCGGTTTCGAAAGCGAAAAGAACCGTTACGAACGCAACCTCGACTACGCGCGCTCGATCGCCCGCCAGGATCCGAAGATCGTCGCCACCGTCGTGAAGAACTGGGTGTCCGATGAACGCTGAAGGCTTGACCAAGAGCGCGCTGCTGCTGATGTCGATCGGCGAGGAAGAGGCCGCGCAGGTATTCAAGTTCCTCGCGCCGCGCGAGGTCCAGAAGATCGGCGCCGCGATGGCCGCGCTGAAGAACGTCACGCGCGAGCAGGTCGAGGACGTGCTGCAGGAATTCGCGAAGGAAGCGGAGCAGCACACCGCGCTGTCGCTCGATTCGAGCGACTACATCCGCTCGGTGCTGACCAAGGCGCTCGGCGAGGACAAGGCCGGCGTGCTGATCGACCGCATCCTGCAGGGCAGCGACACGAGCGGCATCGAGGGCCTGAAGTGGATGGACTCGGGCGCGGTGGCCGAATTGATCAAGAACGAGCATCCGCAGATCATCGCGACGATCCTCGTGCACCTCGACCGCGACCAGGCATCCGAGATCGCATCGTGCTTCACCGAACGCCTGCGTAACGACGTGATGCTGCGGATCGCGACGCTCGACGGCATCCAGCCGGCCGCGCTGCGCGAACTCGACGACGTGCTGACAGGCCTGCTGTCCGGCAGCGACAACCTGAAGCGCAGCCCGATGGGCGGCATCCGCACCGCGGCCGAGATCCTGAACTTCATGACGAGCGTGCATGAGGAAGGCGTGCTCGAAAGCGTGCGCCAGTACGACGCGGATCTCGCGCAGAAGATCGTCGACCAGATGTTCGTGTTCGAGAACCTGCTCGACCTCGAGGACCGCGCGATCCAGATGGTGCTCAAGGAAGTCGAGTCGGAAACGCTGATCATCGCGCTGAAGGGCGCGCCGCCCGCGCTGCGCCAGAAGTTCCTCGCGAACATGTCGCAGCGCGCGGCCGAACTGCTCGCCGAGGATCTCGACGCGCGCGGCCCGGTACGCGTGTCCGAAGTCGAGACGCAGCAGCGCCGCATCCTGCAGATCGTGCGCAACCTGGCCGAGAGCGGCGCGATCGCGATCGGCGGCAAGGCGGAAGACGCGTATGTCTGATTCGGCGAGCGATCGCGCGGGCACCCTCACCGCCTACCAGCGGTGGGAGATGGCGTCGTTCGACCCGCCGCCGCCCCCGCCGCCGCCCGACGACGCGGCAGCGGCCGCCGCCGCGCTCGCCGAGGACCTGCAGCGCGTGCGCGACGCCGCGCACGCCGAAGGCCATGCGGCCGGCCACGTCGAAGGCCAGGCGCTCGGCTACCAGGCCGGTTTCGAGCAGGGCCGCGCACAGGGGTTCGAAGCCGGCCAGGCCGACGCGCGCGAACAGGCCGCGCAGCTCGCGGCGCTCGCCGCGTCGTTCCGCGAGGCCGTATCGAGCGTCGAGCACGATCTGGCCGCCGACATCGCGCAGCTCGCGCTCGACATCGCGCAACAGGTCGTGCGCCAGCACGTGAAGCACGACCCGGCCGCGCTCGTCGCGGCCGTGCGCGACGTGCTCGCGGCCGAACCCGCGCTGTCCGGCGCGCCGCATCTCGCGGTGAATCCGGCCGACCTGCCCGTCGTCGAAGCCTATCTGCAGGACGATCTCGATGCGCTCGGCTGGAACGTGCGCACCGATGCGTCGATCGAGCGCGGCGGCTGCCGCGCGCACGCCGCGACCGGCGAGGTCGACGCGACGCTGCCCACGCGCTGGCAGCGCGTCGCCGCCGCGATCGGCAAGGTGAGCACGTGGTGACGCGGCCGCCCGAAGCGCTCGCGCACGACGGCCTGACGCCGCTCGAACGCGAGCTCGCGCTCGCGTCGTTCGGCCCCGATGCCGCACACGACACTCATGACGCACACCCGCACGGCGCCGCCGCAGCGGCCGACGCTTCCGGCGCCACGCCGCCCGCCGGGCACGCGCCGCGCGCGCCGCACAACCCGCATCTCGCGCACTGGCGCACGCACCTGAACGGCCTCGCCGCGCGCAGCCACCGCGCGCTGCCGCTGCGCCCGTGCGGCCGCCTGACGCGCGCGGCCGGCCTCGTGCTCGAGGCGATCGGGCTGCGCCTGTCGGTCGGCGCCGAATGCACGATCGAACTGCCGCCCGGCAGCACGCTGCCGCACGCGGAAGCGGAAGTCGTCGGCTTCGCCGGCGACCGCCTGTTCCTGATGCCGACCACCGACGTCGCCGGCGTGCTGCCCGGTGCGCGCGTCTGGCCTCGCGAAACCGCGCCGGTGGCCGATCCGCTCGCGGGCGCGAAGCGTTTGCCGGTCGGCTGGGAGATGCTCGGGCGCGTCGTCGACGCGTCGGGCCGCCCGCTCGACGGCCTCGGCCCGCTCGCGTCGAAGGTCGACGCGCCGCTGTCGGCGCCGTCGATCAACCCGCTCGAGCGCGAACCGATTCACCACGTGCTCGACGTCGGCGTGCGTGCGATCAACGCGCTGCTCACCGTCGGCCGCGGCCAGCGGATGGGCCTGTTCGCCGGCTCCGGCGTCGGCAAGTCGGTGCTGCTCGGCACGATGGCGCGCTACACGAGCGCGGAAGTGATCGTGATCGGGCTGATCGGCGAACGCGGCCGCGAAGTGAAGGAGTTCATCGAACAGATCCTCGGCGAGGACGGGCTCGCACGCTCGGTCGTCGTCGCGGCGCCGGCCGACGTATCGCCGCTGCTGCGGATGCAGGGCGCGGCCTATGCGACGTCGCTCGCCGAGTATTTCCGCGACCAGGGCAAGCACGTGCTGCTGCTGATGGATTCGCTGACGCGCTACGCGATGGCGCAGCGCGAGATCGCGCTCGCGATCGGCGAGCCGCCCGCGACCAAGGGTTACCCGCCGTCGGTGTTCGCGAAGCTGCCGGCGCTCGTCGAGCGCACCGGCAACGGGCCGGAGGGCGGCGGCTCGATCACCGCGTTCTACACGGTGCTGACCGAAGGCGACGACCAGCAGGACCCGATCGCCGATTCGGCGCGCGCGATCCTCGACGGCCACGTCGTGCTGTCGCGTGCGCTTGCCGAGGCCGGCCACTATCCGGCGATCGACATCGAGGCGTCGATCAGCCGCGCGATGACCGCGCTGATCGACGAAACGCATCTCGACCACGTCCGGCAGTTCAAGCAGATGCTGTCGCGCTACCAGCGCAATCGCGACCTGATCGCGGTCGGCGCGTACGCGCCCGGCCGCGACGCGCAGCTCGACCGCGCGATCGCGCTCTATCCGCGCATCGAGGCGTTCCTCCAGCAGGGCTTTCGCGAATGCGCGCCGTTCGCGTCGAGCCTCGCCGGGCTCGATGCACTGTTCGACGCTTACGGAGGCTGATCCAGATGGCTCACGGCTTTCCCCTTCAGTTGCTGCTCGACCGCGCGCAGGACGACCTCGACTCGGCCGCGAAGCAGCTCGGCACCGCGCAGCGCGACCGCACCGCGGCCGCCGAGCAGCTCGACGCGCTGCTGCGCTACCGCGACGAATACCACGCGCGCTTCTCGCAATCCGCCCAGCACGGGATGCCGGCCGGCAACTGGCGCAATTTCCAGGCGTTCATCGACACACTCGACGCCGCGATCGCGCAGCAGCGCAGCGTGCTGGCGGCGGCCGAAGTCCGTATCGACGAAGCACGCCCGAACTGGCAACAGAAGAAACGCACCGTCGGCTCGTATGAAATCCTGCAGGCGCGCGGCGTCGCGCAGGAAGCGAAGCGCGAAGCCCGGCGCGAGCAGCGCGATGCCGACGAACACGCCGCGAAGATCCTGCGCATGCGGGCCGACGCGGCCCGTTCGTCGTAACCGACCACCGCATTCGAACGAGAGAACGTCATGCCTCCCCTGCCCCTGCTCGGCGCGCTGCTCGACACCGCCGGCACCGCAATCCAGGCCGCCCGCGGCTCGGGCTCGTCCGGCACCGCCGCCGGCAACGATGCCACGGCCGCCGTGCCGTTCGCGCAGACGCTGAAGCAAAGCGTCGTCACGCGTCGCGATTCGTCGAATGCCGGCGTGCCGGATGCTTCGACGAAACAGGCTTCGTCGAAGCCGGCCGCCGGCACGAAGCCGTCCGCGACCGATGACGACGACGCAACCGACGATACGACCACGAACGCCGCCGCCAACCCCGACGCCGCCGCGCTCGCGGCCGCCGCGGCCGTGCAGGCGCAACTGCAGGCGCGCATGGACAACGCGGCGCCGGTCGATCCGGCTGCTGCCGCCGCCGCGGCACAAAAGGCGGCCGTGTCCGGCCAGCCCGACGCCACGGCCACGCTGGCGGATCACGCGGCCACGGACGCCGCCGCGGCCGCCCAGCCGGCCGCGACCGCGTCGGGCCGCGATGCGCTGCAGACCGCGCTCGACAGGCTGACGGGCGGCTCCGGCGCGATCGCGATACCCGCGGCCGGCGCGACCGCGTCGGCACCGGCATCGACCGCATCGACCGGCGCCACCGCACCGCTGACCCCGAAGGTCCCGACCTTCGACCGCACCCTCGCCGACGCGAAGGGGGCGCTCGCGACCCAGCAAACGCCGGCGCAGGCCACCGCGCAGGCGCTGCAGGCCAACGCGAACGCGCAGTCGGGCGAGCAGCACGCGCTCGCGGCAGCCGGCGACGCGACGGATCCGGCCGCCAGCGCGACGCTCGCGGCCGGCGCAACGGCGGCGGCCGCGACACAGGCGAACCTGCAGTTGTCGCCGGCCGCGGGCGCGATCGCCGCGGCGAACGCACACGTGCTCGCCCCGCACGTCGGCACCCCGGACTGGACGGACGCGCTGAGCCAGAAGGTCGTGTTCCTGTCGAATGCGCACCAGCAGAGCGCCGAGCTGACGCTCAACCCGCCCGATCTCGGGCCGCTGCAGGTCGTGCTGCGTATCGCGGACAATCACGCGCACGCGCTGTTCGTGTCGCAGCACGCGCAGGTGCGCGACGCGGTCGAAGCCGCGCTGCCGAAGCTGCGCGAAGCGATGGAATCGGGCGGGCTCGGCCTGGGCAGCGCGACCGTCAGCGACGGCGGCTTCGCTTCGCAGCAGCAGAACCCGCAATCGTCCTTCGCCGGCGGGCAGTCGTCGCGGCGCGGGAGCGGCGGATCGTCAGCCGTCGATGCACCGGTCGACGCTGCGCAATCCGCACCGGTCGCCGCGAGCGTGAGCCGCGCCGGCCTCGTCGATACGTTTGCCTGAGCATGACTGCCCGCGTGCGCGCGCCGCTCAGCGGCCGTGCACCGCGGCAGCCGCCTCGCCGCGCAACACACCGCCCTTGCGCGCCGCGACGATGAAGTCCGCCGCGCGTTCGCCGATCATCACCGACGGCGCATTCGTGTTCCCGCCGACCAGCGTCGGCATCACCGAGGCGTCCACCACGCGCAATCCCTCGACGCCGCGCACGCGCAGTTGCGGATCGACGACCGCGTGCGCGTCCGACCCCATCCGGCAGGTGCCGACCGGGTGGTAGATCGTGTCGGCATGCTCGACGATCGTCTTGCGCAGCTCCGCTTCGCTCTGGTCCGCCCGCGTGTACAGCTCGCGCCCGCCCTGCGACGCGAGCGGCGCCTGCGACAGGATCCTGCGCATCGCCTGCGTGCCCCGCACGAGCAGGTCGAGATCGCGCGAATCGCTGAAGAAGCGCGGATCGATCAGCGGTGCGTCACGCGCATCGCCGGTCGCGAGCGTCACCGTGCCGCGGCTGAACGGCCGCAGCGCGCACACGTGCAGCGAATAGCCGAAGCCCCAGTGCATCTTGCGGTTGTGGTCGTCCACGAGCGCCGTGCAGAAATGCAGCTGCAGGTCGGGACGCTCGAGCGACGGATCGCTCTTGATGAAGCCGCCGGCCTCCGCGACGTTGCTCGTCATCATCCCGGTGCGGCTCGAGAAATAGCGCGCGAGCGCGGGCGTCATCTTCGCGATCCCGCGCAGGCACACGCCGACCAGTTCCGACGAATTCACGCGCGTGTTGATGATGAAGTCGATGTGGTCGATCAGGTTCGTGCCGACGTCCGGCGCATCCTGCACGACCGCGATTCCGTGCCGGCGCAGTTGCTCGGCCGGGCCGATTCCCGAGCACATCAGCAGTTGCGGCGAATTGAACGCGCCGGCCGACAGGATCACTTCCGCGCGCGCGTCGAGCGTCTCGACGCGCCCGTTGCGCGCGACCGCGACGCCGGCCGCGCGCTTGCCGTCGAACGTGACGCGCAGCACCGTCGCATCGGTGATCACGTGCAGGTTCGGCCGGTTGCGACCGTAGATATACGCACGCGCGACGCTGCAGCGCGAGCCGTCGCGGTGCGTGACCTGATAGAAGCCGACGCCTTCCTGCGTCGCGCCGTTGAAGTCGTCGTTCAGCGGATAACCGGCCGCATGCGCGGCCTGGATGAATCGTTCGGAGAACGGATTGCGAAAGCGTAGATCCGACACCGACAGCGGGCCGTCCGCGCCGTGCCACGCATCGGCGCCACGTTCGTTGCCTTCCGCGCGCCGGAAATACGGCAGCACGTCCTGCCAGCCCCAGCCCGTCGCGCCGAGCTGCGCCCATTCGTCGTAGTCGCCCGGGTGGCCGCGCGTGTAGATCATCGCGTTGATCGCGCTCGAGCCGCCCATCCCGCGCCCGCGCGGCTGGTAGCCGCGCCGCCCGCCGAGGCCCGGCTGCGGCACCGTCTCGTAGCCGTAGTTCGTGCCGAGCTTGAACGGTACCAGCGCCGCGATGCCGACCGGCATGTTGACGAGCAGGTTGCGCTCCGTATGCGAGCCGGCCTCGATCAGCGCGATCGTCGCATCGGGGCAGGCATCGGCGAGACGGCCTGCCAGGCTCGACCCGCCCGACCCGCCGCCTACGATGATGTAGTCGTATTGCATGTCACGTCTCCGTCGTCTCATGGAAGGCGCCCGGCACCGCCGCGCGACCACGTCTTTGTAGTGTTCGGGCATTGTAGGAATCGCCACCGTGCGCGCGGCGCGCGGATTCAAGAGCGATTCCTCTAAACGCTCGCGTGAACTAAATTTAAGATGTATCGAATCGCTTTGCGCGACGCGCCGGCCACGAGAAGCCGATCCGTCGCGAAACGGGAGAGACGACGATGCAGCGCCAGGTTCTGCAGGCCGCGTGCCGACCGGGTTGTCCGGATGCGATGCGCACAGCCCGCATTTCATTTCAAACGGCTGCCCGCGCGGAGATGCCCCGCGTCATGCGCGCAGTCGATCGAAATCGAACGGCACGCGTCGTCGCCGACCGTTTGGACGGTTTGTCGCCGCGGCGGCCCGATGCGCCGCGGCATGGTTGGACGGCCCCGTCGCGCCGCCCCGCTTCGGTGTGCAGGCGGGCGGTCGCGCCGCGGCGTCGCGCGCCCGGCAACGGTTGCATCGCACTGCATGCCCACGCGCCGCAACACGGTTTCCGGATGCACATACCGTCGCGTGGATGCGACGCCCGCTGCACGCATGAACCGGTTTTCGAGCACACGTCGCATCCGGCCCCGCGCCGCGCGACACGCACCACCCCGATCCGCGTCGCCGCGCTCGCCGAGCGTGCGCGTGCGGCGTGACGGCCGGCCGACCAGCCAGGCCCAACTGGAGGAGACGACATGAAGAACGACCTGCCCGAACTGGCCCCGCAAGCGCTGCCGTCGGTCGATGCACTGACGTCGCTGCTGCGCGACCAGCGCGCGGCCTACCTGCGCGCACCGTACCCGGCTTGGGAAACGCGCGTGCAGCACTTGCGCGCGCTGCGCACGATGCTGATCGACCACGCGGACGCACTCGCCGAGGCGATCAGCGCCGATTTCGGTCATCGCGCGAAGCAGGAAGTGCTGCTGTCGGAAATCTGGATGGCGAAGGAAGAGATCGACGACGCGCTCAAGCACGGCAAGCGCTGGATGAAACCGATCCGCAAGCCGATGAACAAGTGGCTGCGCCCGGCGCGCGCGAAGGTGATTCCGCAGCCTCTCGGCGTGGTCGGCATCGTCGTACCGTGGAACTACCCGGTGCTGCTCGCGGCCGGCCCGCTGATCTGCGCGCTCGCGGCCGGCAACCGCGCGATCATCAAGATGTCCGAACTGACGCCGCGCACGTCGGCGCTGTTCGAGCAGCTCATTGCGAAGACCTTCACGCGCGACCACGTCGCGGTCGTGAACGGCGATGCCGAAGTGGGCGCCGCGTTCAGCGGCTTGCCGTTCGATCATCTGCTGTTCACCGGTTCGACGCACGTCGGCCGCCACGTGATGCGCGCGGCCGCCGACAACCTCACGCCCGTCACGCTCGAACTCGGCGGCAAGTCGCCGGCCATCGTCGGGCCGAACGCGCGCTTCGATGCGGCCGTCGACGCGATCGTCGCGGGCAAGACGCTGAACGCGGGCCAGACCTGCATCGCGCCCGACTACGTGCTGCTGCCGCGCGGGATGGAAGCCGCGTTCATCGAGCGCGCGCGGGCACGGTTCGCGAAGATGTACCCCGACCTGTCGGCCAACGGCGACTACACGACGATCGTGTCGCCGCGCCACTACGCCCGGCTGCAGCAGCTCGCCAGCGACGCGCAGGCGGCCGGCGCGCAGCTGCATCCGCTGTCCGACGCGCAATCCGATCCTGCATCGCGCCGCTTCGTGCCGTGCGCGGTCACGCAGGTGCCGGCCGCGTCGCAGCTGATGCAGGAGGAAATCTTCGGGCCGCTGCTGCCGCTCGTGCCGTACGAGCGGCTCGACGAAGCGATCGCATACGTGAATGCGCGCCCGCGTCCGCTCGCGCTCTACCTGTTCGACGAGGACGGCGGCACGATCGACCGCGTGATGCGCGAAACGATCTCGGGCGGCGTGTCGATCAACGAAACGCTGATGCACATCGCGTGCGGCAGCCTGCCGTTCGGCGGGGTCGGTGCGAGCGGCATGGGCGCGTATCACGGCTACGACGGCTTCGTGACGTTCTCGAAGATGAAGCCGGTACTCACGCAGGCGCGCCTGAACGCGCGCAACCTGCTCGCGCCGCCGTACGGCAAGCGCTTCGCCGCGCTGATCAAGCTGATGATGAAGTTCTGAACGGACGGGATCGAACGGGCCGCGCGCATCGCGCCGCGGCCCGCACCGGCAGGCCGCGCGGCGCCGGTGCCGGTGCCGGTGCCGCGCGCGCCGTCATACGGGCCAGAGCGGCCCTTCCTGCATCGCGCCGATCTGCTCGCGCAACTCGAGCACGCGAGCTTCCCAGTAGCGGTGCGTGTTGAACCACGGGAACGCGGCGGGAAAGGCGGGATCGTCCCAGCGCCGTGCAAGCCATGCCGCGTAGTGGATCAGCCGCAACGTGCGCAGCGCTTCGACGAGATGCAACTCGCGCGGCTCGAATTCGCAGAAATCCTCGTAGCCGGCCAGCAGGTCCGTGAGCGCACGCGACGCGCCTTCGCGATCGCCCGGCAACAGCAGCCACAGATCCTGGATCGCGGGCGCCATCCGGCTGTCGTCGAAGTCGACGAAGTGCGGGCCGGCATCGGTCCACAGCACGTTGCTCGGATGACAGTCGCCGTGCGTGCGCAGCAGGCGGATCTCGCCCGCCCGCTCGAACGCGGCCTCGACGCCTTCGAGCGCGAGCGTCACGGCGGTCTCGTACGCGGGCCGCACATCGTCCGGAATGAAATCGTGCGCGAGCAGGTAGTCGCGCGGCTCATAGCCGAACGTACCGATATCGAGCACGGGACGCGCGACATACGGCTGCGTCGCACCGACCGCATGGATCCGGCCGATGAAGCGGCCGAGCCATTCGAGCGTGTCGCTGCGGTCGAGGTCAGGCGCGCGTCCGCCGCGTCGCTCGAAGATCGAGAAGCGGAAACCGTCGAACGCGTGCAGCGTGCGGCCGTCGAATGCGCGCGCGGGCACCGCCGGGATCTCGCGCGCGGCGAGCTCGGCGACGAACGCGTGCTCTTCGAGGATCGCTTCGTCCGACCAGCGGGCCGGACGGTAGAACTTCGCGACGACCGGCGGGCCGTCTTCGATGCCCACCTGATACACGCGGTTTTCGTAGCTGTTGAGCGCGAGCAGGCGCCCGTCGGTGCGCAGGCCGGCCGGCATCAGCACGCTGTCGAGCGCGTCGAGCACGCACTCGGGCGTGAGTCCGGCGAACGGCGGGCCGGCAGGAGAAGCGGGAGCGGAAGTGACGTCTTTCATGCCCCGCATTGTGCCGCCAGCCGGGCCGAAAGACGAGCGCCCGGTGCGGCGTATGCGCTCAGTGAAGCGCCGCGCCGGCCGGCAGCACGGATTCGCCAGTGTCGATCAGGTCCTCGAGAAAGAACGGCTCGGTGTTGAGTTCCTTCGACTCGCCCGGTACGCCCGCGTACCAGGTCACCATGGCCATGTCGCCCAGGATGCGCTGGACGATGCCGCGTGCGCCCTTCGGCACAGCGATATGGGTAGTGCAGACAATCGACCCGACATGCATGATGGTTCCCCACTCTTGACTCTTGAAACCCGGCTCGGTGACGAGCCGGCAAATGCACGATCCGCGCGCTCTCGTCGGAGCGTTGCGCGTAATCCCATTGTTCACGGTTTATCGAAGCGCGAAAAGAAGAAGAAGCAGGCGAAGTGCCGCGAATTCGTCGAATGTCTCCAATCAACCACTGCGCCGGACAGGCGCTTGCCCGCCCGGTTACCCCCATCATACCCTGTCGAATGTGACTGCCCGCCGAATCCGCGTCGGCACCGCGACGCGCCCGTGACGCATGCCGCGCGCGCATCGCGGGCCCGGTGCCGCATCACCGGGAAGTTTCGCGCGAACGCCGTGGCCGAACGACGCCGCGCCGTCATCGCCTTCCCCGTACCTCGAACGCAACCGGCACGACGACGGTTGCGCACGCACCGCCCGAATTGCCGCGTGCTTCACCGCACGCCGCGCTGCGTCATGCGATGCCGCCGACAGTGGTTGCGTCCGATGCCGGCCTTGCGGTACCTTTGATGCTCATTCGCGTTCCAGCGCATTCCGATCCGATGCATCCGCTCACGTCCGCCCTTGCAAAATCCCGGCCGCAGTTCGACTCGCGGCCGCAGGCGTGCGCGCATCCGTCGGTTCTTCCTCCTCCTGTCGCACCGCCGCTCGTCGGCGCCGCGCCGCCCCCTCCGGCGGCACGCGCCGGCTGACCAGCCGGCTTCCGTTTCGTCTTCCATTCGCCCGCAGGCTTGCATTCGTGCGTCGTGACGCACGGCTCGCTGCTGCGCGCGCGAATGGAACGTTCCGATCCGTTCGACAGGTGGATTCACATGGTTTCGTTCAAACGCGCGCTCGCCGCGCATGGTGCGACGTCGCTCTTCGTGCTGCTGTGGAGCAGCGGCGCGATCTTCGCTGAACTCGGTCTGCGTCACGCATCCGCGTTCGTCTTTCTCACCGCACGTTTCGCCCTCGCATCGCTCGTGCTGCTCGGGCTGGCTTTCGTGCGCAAACGCTGGCTGCCTCCGCGCGGCGAACGGCGCATGGCCGCGCTGACCGGCTTGCTGATGATGGGCGGCTATTCGATCTTCTACCTGCTCGCGCTCGAACGCGGGATCGCGCCGGGCGTGCTCGCCACGATCCTCGGCGTGCAGCCGATCCTCACGCTCGCGCTCGTCGAGCGACGCTGGCAGCCCGTGCGCATCGCGGGGCTCGCGCTGTCGCTCGCCGGCCTCGCGCTCGTCGTGTGCCGCGGCGTGGGCGACGGCGGCCTGTCGCTCGCGGGCATCGCGTGCGCGCTCACCGCGCTCGTCGCGCTGACCGCCGGCTCGCTGCTGCAAAAGCGCGTACGGGCGGCGCCCGCCGACGTGCTGCCGTTGCAGAATGCGATCGGCCTCGCGCTGTGCGTGGCGATCGTGCCGTTCCGGCCGGTGTCGTTCGACATGAGCTGGGCATTCGTGATCCCGCTGCTGTGGCTCGGCATCGTGATTTCGGTGATCGCGCAACTGCTGTTCTACCGGTTGATGCAGCGCGGCGATCTCGTCAACGTGACGAGCCTGTTCTATCTCGTGCCCGTCGTCACCACGCTGATGGATGCCGTGTGGCTCGGCAACCGGCCCGAGCCGCTCGCGCTCGCGGGCATGGGCGCGATCATCGCGGGGCTCGCGCTCGTGTTTCGCGCGCCGGCTACCCGCGTGCAACCCGACCGCGCATGAGCGGGCGTGCCGCCGCGCCCGCGGGTGCGGCGGCACGCACCGGACACATGCGACGAATCCGCAGAAATCGAAAGGCACGGGAAAGTTGTGCGCAAGGCGTTCGTCTGACTTGCGGGAAAAATGCGTGATACGCCGGGCATTCCGCTGATTTTTAATGGTTCGGATAGCGAAAAGCGCTGCCGGTTGCCTATACTCGAATTGACCGGCCCGCTCGCAATCGGGTCGCGACCAACACTAGAAACACCCGGCATGGGGCCGGAGTAAGCGCTGAGGTGCCGACTCCGGCCGAAATCCCACAGGGATGGGGCCGGAGTAAGCGCTGAAGCGCTAACTCCGGCCGACACTGGAGACACGCATGACAACCTACTTCACGATCGGCGACTTCATCCTGTTGATTCCGATGGCGCTGGCCGGAGCGCTATTTCTCGGCGCGGTGCCGTGCGCAACCGAATTCCGCCACAACCTGCTACGCGTACTGGGCGTCATCCTCGGCGTCGGCGTCGCGGTATTGCTCGTCGAAGGCCTGCCTGCGCTGATCTAGCGGCGCACCACCCGTGCGTGCCGTGCATCGCTGCACCGCAGCGATGCGACAGGCGCACGCGAGCCATTGATACGACATGCGATGTTTCGCATGCCGTATCGACCGCCGGTCAGATCGCCTGATCGGTGGACGGCTTTTCCCACAGATTGATGCCGCCTTCCGTCGCGTAACGATCGATCTCCGCGAGTTCCTCCGCCGAGAATTCGAGGTGCTTCAACGCACCGACGTTTTCACGCACCTGCTCCGCACGGCTCGCGCCGATCAGTGCGGACGTCACGCGGCCGTTGCGCAGCACCCATGCGAGCGCCATCTGCGCAAGGCTCTGCCCGCGCCGCTCGGCGATCGCGTTGAGCTTGCGCACGTGCTCGAGGTTGTCCGCGCTCAGGTGATCCTGCTTCAGCGAGCCGCCGCCCGGCTTGTTCACGCGCGCATCGGCCGGCACGCCGTTCAGGTACTTCGACGTGAGCAGCCCCTGCGCGAGCGGCGTGAACGCGATGCTGCCCGTGCCGATCTCGTCGAGCGTGCCGAGCAGCTCGGTTTCGACCCAGCGATTCAGCAGGTTGTACGACGGCTGATGGATCAGCAGCGGCACCTTGTACTGCGCGAGCAGCTCGGCCATCTCGCGCGTCTTCGCCGCCGAATACGACGAAATGCCGATATAGAGCGCCTTGCCCTGCTGCACGGCCGACGCGAGCGCGCCCGCCGTTTCCTCGAGCGGCGTGTGCGCGTCGAAGCGGTGCGAATAGAAGATGTCGACGTAGTCGAGCCCCATCCGCTGCAGGCTCTGGTCGAGGCTCGCGAGCACGTACTTGCGCGACCCGCCGCCGCTGCCGTACGGCCCCGGCCACATGTCCCAGCCGGCCTTCGTCGAGATCAGCAACTCGTCGCGATACGGCCGGAAATCCTCCTTCAGCAGCCGGCCGAAGTTGGTTTCGGCACTGCCGTACGGCGGCCCGTAGTTGTTCGCGAGATCGAAGTGGTTGATGCCGAGGTCGAACGCGGTGCGCAGGATTTCGCGCTGCGTCGAGATCGGCGTCGAGTCGCCGAAGTTGTGCCACAGGCCGAGCGACAGCGCGGGCAGTTTGAGCCCGGATTTGCCACAGGTGCGGTATTGCATGTCGGCATAACGTTCGGAAGCTGCTTCGTAGGCCATGAGTCTGTTCCGTCAGGACATCGGGGAAAGGTCGCGCTTGCCGCGCACACGGCGCGGCGACGGCGAAGGAGTCATACGACGACTATGGTAGCGAAAGCGGCCGGATCGCGCACGGCGGCACGGCGATGGACGCGGCCGCGGTCGTCGCCTACACTGCGGCGTCTCGAATCACCGTTTCAGCGAGGTTGGTATGTCCCGGGTCATCTCGGTTGCACTGCTCGTCGGCGGCGTCGTGCTGCTGTATTTCGGCGGCCAGTCGTTCCATTCGATCAACGACAACGTGTCGCGCTTCTTCACCGGTTCGCCCGCGACGAAGACGATCCTGCTGATCGCGGGCGGCGCCGTCGCATCGTTCATCGGCCTGATCGGCCTCGCGATGCCGGGCAACAAACGCTGATCGCGCAGCCGCGCGATGCACACACGGCCCGCGTCGTGCGACCGGGCCGCGCCAAACGAAACGGGCGGCCAGGCCGCCCGTTGCTTCATCCGCCGGCGATGCACCGCATCGCGTGACCGCGGTGGCGTCACCGCCCGTCCGGTCCGAACCTAGAACTGCACTTCCGGTTTCGACGCCGAGCGCGTGCCGGGTAGCGGCCGGTTGCTCGCGCCGTGATAGGTGTACACGAGCGAGAACTTCACCTGGTCGGAGCGGTTCTGTCCGGCCGAATGCAGCGTGTTGCAGTGGAAGAACACCACGTCGCCCGTCTGCAGCGACGGGCACGTGGCCGCATCGATCATCTTCCGGTTCGCCGGCAGGTCGCTTCGGAAGAACTTCGCATCGTCGAACGCTTCAGGCCCGAATTCGGCCGTATGCGACCCCGGCACGAGCCACAGTGCGCCGTTCTCGTTCGTTTCCGGCCCGAGCGCGAGCCACACCGACACCATGTCCGGGCGCTCGAACGACCAGTAGCGGAAATCGCGATGCCAGCCGGTCAGGCTGCCATACGCGGGATGCTTCGTCATCATGCAGTTGTGATGGGCGCGCGACAGCACCGGTTCTTCGCCGAAATACTCGCGCATCCACACACCGATTTCGGGTGCGATCGCGCGCTCGGCGAACGCCGGATCGCGTGAATACGCATCGAGCAGCCGCCGCACCGTATGCCCGCCCGGCGCATGCTTGGACTCGGGCGCGCCCGGGTAGCGCAGATCCGCCTCGAACTCGATCGGCTCCGCCGCCTCCCGCAACTGGCGCTCCGCGATCTGCCTGAGCGCCGCGCACTGCGCTTCGCCGACGAGGCCACGCGCGACGACAAAGCCGCGCTCGCGCAATTCCGCGACTTGCGCGCGGATCGATTCCGACTGCAATGGAGACGACATGGGATGCCAGACATTTATTGTGTGAATGTGACGATTGTAAATCGGCGCCGGATGCCGCGAACAGCACCATTGTCGTACGCAGGGGCATGCCAATCGCGGATTTGATCCGGCTCAAGGGAACTGTTCGTCGCGGCACCTGCCTCACCGACAGGCGGTATGCGGCACACGCCTTGTGGCACAAGGGTTTATCGCGACTTTTGCCCGTCATGAATCCCCTGTAGCCTGTCGCGGCCTGTCAATTCTGGCGGGCGCGGCGCGCAGCGAGTTTCAGTAAGATCCGTTGCGTCATCCGAGGCCGTTCATACCAGTGCGCTCTCCAGGGCGCCATCCATACAAGCGAAGCATCGTTCACATGCCATTCCGTCTGACTTCCCGTCTCAGCCGCGCTGCGAAGCGCGTCGTGCCGACCGCTCCTGCCCGCTCGCTGCGCCATCACCGCGCACGCACGCAGGCGCTGGCCGAGCGCACGCCCGCACACAGCCGGCTGGACGGTATCCGTGCGTGGTTCCACGCATTTTTCTCGATGATGAGTGCACAGGCGTTCTCGCGCCGTGCCGGCCTGCGCTCCCTGCTGCAGAAACCGTCGTCGCTGCGCGCGCTCGCGCTGCGACGCACGCTCGGGCCGCAGCGCCGCGTCAACCGTCCGCGCCGCCTCGCGGCCAGCAACGGCTGGTTCGGGTTCGGCGCGCGCTGAGCGCACGCCGGCGGGCACCGCGCGCGACGATCGCCGTCGCGCCATTGTCCGCTTGTTCGTTTGTCCGATTGCCCCGACGATCGGAACCCATAAAAAAACCCCGGCTAGCCGGGGTTTTTCATTTCAGGCGAACGACGCTTACGCGACGCGTGCCGTCGGCTCGACGCCGGCCGCTTCGGCCAGTGCGAGCGCCTTGTCGGTCGCTTCCCACGAGAATTCCGGCTCTTCGCGGCCGAAGTGGCCGTAAGCAGCCGTCTTCTCGTAGATCGGGCGCAGCAGGTCGAGCATCTTGATGATGCCCTTCGGACGCAGGTCGAAATGCTCGCGCACGAGCTTCGTGATCACCGCATCCGACACGCGGCCCGTGCCGAACGTGTTGACCATCACCGAGGTCGGCTCGGCGACGCCGATCGCGTACGACACCTGGATCAGCGCGCGCGACGCGAGGCCGGCGGCGACGATGTTCTTCGCGACGTAGCGGCCTGCGTACGCAGCCGAACGGTCGACCTTCGACGGATCCTTGCCCGAGAACGCGCCGCCGCCGTGCGGTGCGGCACCGCCGTACGTGTCGACGATGATCTTGCGGCCGGTCAGGCCGCAATCGCCCTGCGGGCCGCCGATCACGAACCGGCCGGTCGGGTTCACCAGGAACTTGATGTCGCCCTTGATCAGGTCGGCCGGCAGCGTCGGCTTGATGATTTCCTCGATCACGGCTTCGCGCAGCGCGGGCAGTTCGATGTCCGGCGCGTGCTGCGTCGACAGCACGACGGTGTCGATCGAATGCGGCTTGCCGTCGACGTAGCGGACGGTGACCTGCGACTTCGCGTCCGGGCGCAGCCATTGCAGGCGGCCGTCGCGGCGCAGGCTGGCCTGGCGCTCGACGAGACGGTGCGACAGGTAGATCGGCAGCGGCATCAGTTCCGGCGTTTCGTCGCACGCGTAACCGAACATCAGGCCCTGGTCGCCCGCGCCCTGATCGAGGTTGTCGTCGTGTGCACGATCGACGCCCTGGGCGATGTCCGGCGACTGCTTGTCGTACGCGACGAGCACCGCGCAACCCTTGTAGTCGATGCCGTAGTCGGTGTTGTCGTAGCCGATGCGCTTGATCGTGTCGCGCGCGATCTGGATGTAGTCGATGTTGGCCGTCGTGGTGATTTCACCGGCCAGGACGACGAGACCCGTGTTGCACAGCGTTTCCGCCGCGACGCGGGAATACTTGTCTTGCTCGAGGATGGCGTCGAGGATCGCGTCCGAGATTTGGTCCGCGACCTTGTCCGGATGGCCTTCGGAGACGGATTCGGACGTGAAGAGATAATCGTTTGCCACTTTTTCAGGCTCCTGTGTGGTTACGGTTGGTTTCACGTAGCCAGCTTCGTTGGGCCTGAAGCGGCGACGCTTTAGCGGATTACCAGGACCGGGCAGCGCGTATGACGCCAACCGGCTTCGCCCCGCAAGTTGTCAGTTAACTCGGCGAAGCCCGTATTATAGCGGCTTTCCTGAATTGTCACAGAGCGCCGCCCGTGCTGCATCTTCCGCTGTCTTACCTACCTGTTCGCAACGCGCCGGCCAGCCGGTCCCACGGAGGTTTCGCATGCTAGGTCGTCTAGGCACGCACCTCGCCATTGGCTTGCTGAAACTGCTCGCCCTGTTGCCGTACGGCCTGACCGCACGGTTCGGCGATGGTCTCGGCTGGCTGCTCTACAAGATCCCCAGCCGGCGAAAACGCATCGTACACACCAATCTGAAACTCTGCTTCCCGGATTGGAGCGACGCACGCCGCGAGGAAGTGGCAGGCCAGCATTTCCGCCATGCGATCCGCAGCTACGTCGAGCGCAGCGTGCAGTGGTTCGGCTCGGAGAAAAAGCTCGCGAAGCTGATCCAGGTCGACAGCGCGGTCGACCTCGACGATCCGGACCTGCCGCCGACGCTGTTCCTCGGCCTGCACTTCGTCGGCATCGAAGCCGGCTCGATCTGGCTGAACCGTTCGCTCCACCGCCGCTGCGGGTCGCTCTACCAGCCGTTCTCGAACGCCGTGCTCGAGGAAGAGGCGAAGAAGGCGCGCGGGCGTTTCGACGCCGAGATGGTCGGCCGCGCGGACAGCGCGCGCGTCGTGCTGCGCTGGCTGCGCGACCGCAAGCCGGTGATGCTCGGCGCCGACATGGATTACGGGCTGCGCAATTCGACGTTCGTCCCGTTCTTCGGCGTGCCCGCGTGCACGCTGACGGCGGTCGGCCGGCTCGCGAAGACGGGCCGCGCGCAGGTCGTGCCGTTCATCGGCGAAGTGCTGCCGAACTACAAGGGTTATCGCCTGAAGGTATTCAAGCCGTGGGATCACTACCCGACGGGCGACGACGATCTCGACGCGCGGCGGATGAACGAATTCCTCGAGGAACAGATCCCGCTGATGCCCGAGCAATACTATTGGGTCCACAAGCGCTTCAAGACGCGCCCGGCCGGCGAGCCGAGCCTGTACTGACCCCGCCGGAAGGCGTTCGCAGGCGGGCCGTCACGCGCGCGCCCGCGCCCTCGCCACCTTCGGCGCGCCCTTCGCGCGCGCCCGCCACAGGTCGTGGGCCGACTGCTGCGCGAGCCACAGATCGGCCCGCCCCCCGTTTTCCTCGCCGAGCCACGCTTCGAGGCGCAGCGCCATTTCCGGCGAGATGCCGGCATGGCGGTGCAGGATCCGCGACAGTGCGGCACGCGTCACGCCCAACTGCGACGCGGCCTCGGTGACGGTCAGGCCGAGCGCCGGCAGCACGTCGTCGCGCAGCGTGTCGCCCGGATGGGGCGGATTGAAGATGCGGTTCATGGCTTGAATGAGCTCGCTGGAGGTTGACAGGGCGTATGGCGAAACAATACGAATCGCCGGGTGGCCTCATCCAATTGAGCGAGTACGAAAACGCCCGGAACGCCCGCGCAGGACGCCCCTGTCGGCTCCATGTATCATTTGCGGTTGAGATCAGCACGACGAACGAGGCCGCCCGACATGGCGCGGCGTCGCGCGCGCCGCGCTGACCGCCTTGTTCGCCATGGAAATCCGGACCCAGTGAAACTCTCGTTCACCAAGATGCACGGCGCGGGCAACGACTTCGTCGTGCTCGACGGCTATTCGCGCGCATTGCCGCCGCTCACCGAAGCGCAGGTGCGCGCGCTCGCCAACCGCCACTTCGGCATCGGCGCCGATCAGTTGCTGCTCGTCGAAAAACCGACCGTCGACGGCGTCGATTTCAAGTACCGGATCTTCAATTGCGACGGCGGCGAGGTCGAACATTGCGGCAACGGCGCGCGCTGCTTCGTGAAGTTCGTCAGCGACCGCGGCCTGACCGACAAGCGCAGCGTGCGCGTGCAGGTGATGAAGGGCCTGATCACGCTGACGATGCAGGACAACGGCGAAGTCGTCGTCGACATGGGTGCGCCCGTGTTCGCGCCGGCGCAGGTGCCGTTCGATGCGGCGGGCCTCGACGGCCGCACCGAGGGCCGCGACACGTTGTGGCCGCTCGACGTCGGCGGCGCGACGCGCTGGATCTCGACGGTGTCGATGGGCAACCCGCACGCGGTGCAGATCGTCGACGACGCCGAAGCGTATCCGGTGCTCGAGGAAGGCCCGCTGATCGAGCACCACGCGCGCTTCCCGGAGCGCGTGAACGCCGGCTTCATGCAGATCGTGTCGCGCAGCGAAGTGCGGCTGCGCGTGTACGAACGCGCGGCGGGCGAGACGCTCGCGTGCGGCACCGGCGCGTGTGCGGCGGTCGCGGCCGGCATCCGGCGCGGCCTGCTCGATTCGCCCGTGACCGTGCACACGCACGGCGGCACGCTGACGATCAGCTGGGACGGCGCACGCGACGAAGCTGCCGCGCTGATGATGGCCGGGCCCGCCACGACCGTGTTCGAAGGCGAGATCGACCTGCCCGCCTGACCCTGCAACGTCCTTGATAACTGAACGCTCCAGCCACATGAACGATCGCGAAGTCGCCGACTACCTGCTCGCCAATCCCGAATTCTTCGCGCAGCACGCCGAACTGCTCGCGACGATCCGCCTCGCGAACCCGCACGGCAAGGCCGCGATCTCGCTGCAGGAGCGGCAGATGGAGATGTTGCGCGACAAGAACAAGCATCTCGAGCGCCGGCTCGCCGAACTCGTGCGCTACGGCCACGAGAACGACAGCCTGTCCGCGAAGTTCAGCCGCTGGACCGCCCGCGTGATCGCGGAACGCGATCCGTACGCGCTGCCGCGCACGATCGCCGACGGCATCGCCGACGTATTCGACGTGCCGCAGACGGCACTGCGCGTGTGGGACGTCGCCGACACCTATTCGCAGGCCGACTTCGCGCGCCAGGTCGGCGAGGAAGTGCGCCTGTTCACGAACGGCCTGTCGACGCCGTACTGCGGTGCGAACACGGGCTTCGAGGCCGCGCAGTGGCTCGCGCCCGCGGTCGCCGCCCCGGCCGCGAATGCGGCGGAAGGCGCGGAAGCCGCGCCGTCTGCCGGCGACGGCTCGGCCGCATCGGTCGCGCTGCTCGCGCTGCGCGCGCCGCTCGCCGGCACCGATGCGCCCGCGTTCGGCCTGCTCGTACTGGGTTCGCCCGACCCGCGCCGCTTCCACGACGGGATGGCCACCGACTTCCTCGCGCAGATCGCAACGCTCGCGAGCGCCGCGCTCACGCGCCTGCTGCCGCACTGAGCCTGCCGCACGCGATGACAGACGATCCGGTCGCCGCCTACCTGTCGAACCTGAAGCACGTCAGGCAGCTGTCGGAGCACACGCTGCGCGCCTACACGCACGAACTCGACGAACTGAAGAAGCTTGCGGCCGGCCGGCCGCTCGAAGTGCTGACGGCCGCCGACATGCGCGGCGCGGTCGCGCGCGCACATTCGGGCGGGCTGTCCGCACGGTCGATCTCGCATCGGCTGTCCGCGTGGCGCGCGTTCTACCGCTGGCTCGCGCAGCGCATCGACATGCCGGCGAACCCGGTCGCCGCGGTGCGCGCGCCGAAACGCCCGAAAACCCTGCCGAAGGCGCTGTCGGTCGACGACGCATCGGCCCTGATGGACGCACCGCTCGCCGGCACGACCGAAGGCATCCGCGATCACGCGATCCTCGAGCTGTTCTATTCGTCGGGGCTGCGCCTCGCGGAGCTGATCGGGCTCGACGTCATGTACACGCAGGCCGACGGCTACCGCTCGGCCGGCTGGCTCGATCTCGCCGAAGCCGAAGTCACCGTGCGCGGCAAGGGCAACAAGGAGCGCAAGGTGCCAGTCGGCCGCAAGGCAATCGATGCGCTGAACGCATGGCTCGCGGTGCGCGGCGAATTCGTGAAGCACGATCCGCATCCGCTGTTCGTGTCCGTGCGCGGCAACCGGATGTCGCCGGGCGTCGTGCGCGAGCGCGTGAAGCGCGCGGCGCTCGCCGCGGGCATCCCCGCCAACGTCCATCCGCACGTGCTGCGCCACTCGTTCGCGACGCACGTGCTGCAGTCGAGCGGCGACCTGCGCGCGGTGCAGGAACTGCTTGGCCACGCGAGCGTGTCCGCCACGCAGGTCTATACGTCGCTCGACTTCCAGCATCTCGCGAAGATTTACGACAGCGCGCATCCGCGCGCGAAGAAGCGCGACTGACGCGCGCCCCGTGTTACCCGCCGCGCGCGGCGACCGGCCACGGCCGGCTTCGCGCACGGCCCATTTCGATCTCATCATGCAAACCGTCACCCTCAAGCCGTCCAAGGACAAATCGCTGCTGCGCCGCCATCCGTGGATCTACGCCAATGCGATCGACCGCGTCGACGGCAAGCCCGCGCCCGGCGCGACCGTGATCGTGCGCGCGCACGACGGCCGCTTTCTCGCGCGCGGCGCGTACAGCCCGCAGTCGCAGATCCGCGTGCGCGTATGGAGCTTCGACGAGAACGAGCCGATCGACCACGCGTTCTTCAAGCGCCGCGTGCAGCGCGCCGTTGCGCACCGCACGACGATGGTGTCGGGCACGGGCGCGGTGCGGCTCGTGTTCGGCGAAGCCGACGGGCTGCCGGGGCTGATCGTCGACTACTACGTCGCGGACACCGCCGAAGCCGGCGCGGCGCCGCGCGGCCAGCTCGTCTGCCAGTTCATGGCCGCGGGCGTCGAAGCATGGAAGGACGCGATCGTGAAGGCGCTCGTCGGCGCGACCGGCTGCCCGAACGTGTACGAGCGCTCGGACGTGTCGATCCGCGACAAGGAAGGGCTCGAGCAGACGACCGGCGTGCTGGCAGGAGACGCGCCGCCCGCGACGCTGATCGCGAACGAAAACGGCGTGCGTTATCACGTCGACGTGCCGAACGGCCACAAGACGGGCTTCTACGTCGACCAGCGCGACAACCGCGCGCTGGTTGCGCAGTACGCGGCCGATCGCGACGTGCTGAACTGCTTCTGCTACACCGGCGGCTTCTCGCTCGCGGCGCTCAAGGGCGGCGCGAAGCGTGTCGTGTCGATCGACTCGTCGGGCGATGCGCTCGCGCTCGCGCAGCAGAACGTCGTCGCCAACGGTTTCGACGCCGAACGCGCGACCTGGCTCGACGCCGACGCGTTCAAGACGCTGCGCCGCCTCGTCGACGAAGGCGAACGTTTCGACCTGATCGTGCTCGATCCGCCGAAGTTCGCGCCGACCCGCGACAGCGTCGATCGCGCGGCGCGCGCGTACAAGGACATCAACCTGAGCGGCTTCAAGCTGCTGCGTCCGGGCGGCCTGCTGTTCACGTACTCGTGCTCGGGCGCGATCGACATGGACCTGTTCCAGAAGATCGTCGCGGGCGCGGCGGCCGACGCGAAGGTCGACGCGCGCATCCTGAAGCGGCTCGGCGCGGGCGTCGATCACCCGCTGCTCGCGGCATTCCCGGAAGGCGAATATCTGAAGGGCCTGCTGTTGCAAATCGTCTGATCGCCCCGATCTACGCGCGTAACCTTCCGCCGGCCGCGGCCTCGCGCCCGGCGGATTCGCGTTCCCGCCTGTCGTTCGGACGACGGGCGGGGGCTTGACAGGTATGTTTCAATGGATGGTTGTGCGCCCCGGCTGGCAGCGCGAGCGGGCGCAACGCACATCCTGGTTTTGACCCCGATTCACGAACCACAGGCGATTGACATGGCCACTCCCGTCACCATCCTCACCGGCTTCCTCGGCAGCGGCAAGACGACGCTGCTCAAGCGCATCCTGAACGAACAGCACGGCATGAAGATCGCCGTGATCGAAAACGAGTTCGGCGAAGAGAACATCGACAACGAAATCCTCGTGCAGGATTCGAACGAGCAGATCATCCAGATGAGCAACGGCTGCATCTGCTGCACGATCCGCGGCGACCTCGCCCGCGCGCTCGGCGATCTCGCCGCGAAGAAGCGCGAAGGCAAGCTCGACTTCGACCGCATCGTGATCGAAACCACCGGCCTTGCGAACCCGGGCCCCGTCGCGCAAACCTTCTTCATCGACAGCGAAATCGCCGACGACTTCCTGCTCGACGCGGTCATCACGCTGGTCGACGCGAAGCACGCGAACGCGCAGCTCGACGAGCACGAAGTCGTGCAGCGCCAGGTCGGCTTCGCCGACCGGCTGTTCATCACGAAGTCGGACCTGGTCGACGACCAGACCGTGGCCGGCCTGAAGCACCGCCTGATGCACATGAACCCGAAGGCCGCGATCAAGGTCGTGAACTTCGGCGAAGCCGACATCAAGGAAATCTTCGACCTGCGCGGCTTCAACCTGAACGCAAAGCTCGAGATCGACCCCGACTTCCTCGCCGAGGACGATCACGCGCATCACCACCACGATCACGACCATGATCACGATCACGCCAATTGCGACCACGATCACGGTCAATGCGCGCACGATCACGACCACGGCCACCACCATCACCACCACGCGCACCACGACGACAAGATCAAGTCGTTCGTGTATCGCAACGACCGCCCGTTCGACCCGAACAAGCTGGAAGACTTCCTCGGCGGCATCCTGCAGATCTACGGCGAGCGGATGCTGCGCTACAAGGGCGTGCTGTACATGAAGGGCGTCGACCGCAAGGTCGTGTTCCAGGGCGTGCATCAGATGATGGGCAGCGACCTCGCCGCGAAGTGGCTGCCGATCGAGAAGAAGACGAACAAGATGGTGTTCATCGGCGTCGATCTGCCGCAGGACCTGATCACCGACGGCCTCGACGCCTGTCTCGCCTGACGCGCGCGGGCAACCGCCGCACACGCCGCCGCACGGCCGCCCCGCGGGCGGCTGCGGCGGCCGCGGAGCGCCCGTTTCGGGCAGGGTTTCGCCGTCATCGCTTTTTCGCGATTTGCGCGTTATATTTTCTAGATATTGGCGCAGCCGACGGGGATCGACCCGATACGGCGCCCGCTTGCGATTCAGTTACAATACGTGCCCGCTGGAGTACGGCAACAAACAGGCCCGGTTCTTGCTGAACCAGTTTTCCGGGCATCGCAACCGCGCCGGATCGCCAATCCGCCTCCCGGCCGCGGCCGATGCGATGTGCCGCGCAGCACACCGGTTCGCAGCGCGCGCAACTCCGCGCCAGGCCTATCCTGGTATTTGAGAACCGGTTTTCCAGAGGCTTTCGGCCCCGCGGCGGCAAATCGCAAATGATTGCAAGCGCGGTTGCGGGTAATCCCAAAGTGCAGGCAATATCTCTCGATTTGCCGCACATTGAAGAAGCAAGCAGATGACGAAGAAACTCTTGACCGAAGCCGAAATCCTGAAGATGAGCGACAAGGATTACATGAATGAGGATCAGCTCGCCTTCTTCAAAAATCGGCTCGAACAGTTGCAGGCGGACATCCTCAAGAATGCAGGCCAGACGACCGAGAACCTGCGCGAGACGGTGATCGTCCCCGATCCCGCCGATCGCGCGACGATCGAGGAAGAGCACGCGCTCGAGCTGCGCACGCGCGATCGCGAACGCAAGCTCCTCAAGAAGGTTCAGCAGTCGCTCGCCCGCATCGATTCCGGCGATTACGGCTGGTGCGAGGAAACCGGCGAGCCGATCGGCATTCCGCGGCTGCTCGCCCGTCCGACCGCCACGCTGTCGCTCGAGGCGCAGGAGCGCCGCGAGTTGCGCCAGAAGCTGTTCGGCGACTGATCGAGCGGCGTTCCGCTCAAACACGCTGCTTCCCGAAAGCGCGCGGCCTGCCGCGCGCTTTTTGTTTTTCCGGCACCGGCTTGCGGTTGGCCGGTTTTCCGATTTGCCGCCCGCCTCTTGATATCCCCGCGCCCGCCCTAAAATGAAACGGACGCGCGCCGGGCCGCTTCCCGGCGCACTGCGAGTTACGCGGCGGCGCCTCGCGCCGCCCGACTCTTCCCCGTTTTTCTCAAGGAACGCAGATGGAGCAATTTCACGGCACGACCATCGTTTCGGTCCGGCGCGGCGACAAGGTCGCGCTCGGCGGCGACGGCCAGGTAACCCTCGGCAACATCGTCATGAAGGGTGGCGCGCGGAAAGTGCGGCGGATCTACAACAACCAGGTGCTGGTCGGATTCGCGGGCGGCACCGCCGATGCGTTCTCGCTGCTCGACCGCTTCGAGGCGAAGCTCGAAAAGCACCAGGGCAACCTGACCCGCGCGGCCGTCGAGCTCGCGAAGGACTGGCGCACCGACCGGATGCTGCGCCGCCTCGAGGCGATGCTGATCACGGCCGATGCCACCACCACGCTCGTGATCACCGGCAACGGCGACGTGCTCGACCCCGAGGAAGGCATCTGCGCGATCGGTTCGGGCGGCGCGTATGCGCAGGCCGCGGCCCGCGCGCTCGCGGAGAACACCGAGCTGTCGCCGCGCGAGATCGTCGAGAAGTCGCTGAAGATTGCCGGCGACATGTGCATCTACACGAACCACAACCGCATCATCGAAACGATCGAGTAAGGACCGCACTATGAGCACCATGACCCCTGCCGAGATCGTCTCGGAACTCGACAAGCACATCATCGGCCAGGCCAAGGCGAAGAAGGCCGTCGCGGTCGCGCTGCGCAACCGCTGGCGCCGCCAGCAGGTCGCCGATCCGCTGCGCCAGGAAATCACGCCGAAGAACATCCTGATGATCGGGCCGACGGGCGTCGGCAAGACCGAAATCGCACGCCGCCTCGCGAAGCTCGCCGACGCGCCGTTCATCAAGATCGAGGCGACCAAGTTCACCGAGGTCGGCTACGTCGGCCGCGACGTCGACAGCATCGTGCGCGACCTGATCGAGATCTCGGTCAAGCAGACGCGCGAATCCGAGATGCGCAAGGTGCGCAGCAAGGCCACCGACCAGGCGGAAGACCGCATCCTCGACATCCTGCTGCCGCAGCCGCGCGCAGTGGGCTTCGGCGGCAATGCCGACCACGCGAACGACGACAACAACGCGACGCGCCAGACCTTCCGCAAGCGCCTGCGCGAAGGCCAGCTCGACGACAAGGAAGTCGAGCTCGACCTCGAGCAGCCGTCGGCCGGCATGGACATCATGGCGCCGCCGGGGATGGAAGAGATGACCGAGCAGATCCGCTCGATGTTCTCGAACCTCGGCAGCGGCAAGAAGCAGCGTCGCAAGGTGAAGATCAAGGAAGCGCTGAAGCTGCTGACCGACGAGGAAGCGGCGAAGATGCTGAACGACGAGGAAGTGAAGACGAAGGCCGTGCAGAACGTCGAGCAGAACGGCATCGTGTTCCTCGACGAGATCGACAAGATCACGTCGCGCAACAACGAAGGCAGCGGCGGCGAAGTGTCGCGCCAGGGCGTGCAGCGCGACCTGCTGCCGCTCGTCGAAGGCACGACGGTCAACACGAAGTACGGGATGGTGAAGACCGATCACATCCTGTTCATCGCGAGCGGCGCGTTCCACCTCGCGAAGCCGAGCGACCTGATTCCCGAACTGCAGGGCCGCTTCCCGATCCGCGTCGAGCTCGACTCGCTGTCGGTGAACGATTTCGAGGCGATCCTCGTCGCCACCGATGCCAGCCTCGTCAAGCAGTACCAGGCGCTGCTCGCGACCGAAGACGTGCAGCTCGAATTCGCCGACGACGGCATCCGCCGTCTCGCGGAGATCGCGTATGCGGTCAACGAGAAGACCGAGAACATCGGTGCGCGCCGGCTGTACACGGTGATCGAGAAACTGCTCGAGGAAGTGTCGTTCTCGGCCGGCAACCATGCCGGCGAGCGCGTGACGATCGACGCGAAGTATGTCGACCGTGCGCTCGGCGAAGTCTCGCAGGACGAAGACCTGTCGCGCTACGTGCTGTAACGCGCGCGGCGTCCGACGAAAAACGGGCGGCCCCTTGCGGGGTCGCCCGTTTTTTCATGGTCAGGCGATGCGGCGCCCGTGCCTGCCCCTCGAATGCAGCTGATGGCAAGCACGCTGGTGCGTCCCTATAATCCGGACTCCTCCGGCCAAGTACCGACGCATTCGTCACTACCTTCGAATGACCATCTACCCTTCCGTCGCCGGCCGAATCGTGCCGGCCTTGCTCGCGCTCACGCGCGCCGACATCCTGTCGCTCCTGCGCCGGATCAGGCGGGATTCGCTGCGGCGCTACAACGTCGCGTTTGTACTCGCGTGGCTGGGCACGCTGGCGGGCATCGCACTCGCCAGCGTGGCGTTCAGCCTCGGCATCCAGTTCGTCGCGCGTGGCGTATCGGCAACGCCGTGGCCGCTGGCCAACGCCATCGTCATCGGCGGATGCGCGCCGCTGCTCGCCAACGTCTTCTACTCGGCGCTGCTCACGCTACTGCTGAAACGCGAGATCGTCGCCAGCCTGTCGCGCGCCCCGGGCTCGCCCGGCTGACGCGCCGGGCGCCAGTGCCCGCTTACTGCCGCACCGGCTTCTTCGCGAGCTTGCGCTGCAGCGTGCGGCGGTGCATGTTCAGCGCGCGCGCCGTCGCCGAAATATTGTTGTTGTTCTCGGCCAGCACGCGCTGGATGTGCTCCCATTCGAGCCGGTCGACCGACAGCACGACCGGATTCTCGAGCGCTTCGTCGGCCTGCACTTCGGTCGCGTTGGTCTGCAGCGCGGCCAGGATCGACTCGACGTTCGCGGGTTTCGCGAGATAGTTGTCGGCGCCTTCCTTCACCGCCTGCACGGCGGTCGCGATGCTCGCGTAGCCGGTCAGCACCAGGATCCGCGCATCGGGCTGCAGGTCGCACAGCGGCGCAATCAGGCTCAGCCCCGAATCCTCGCCGAGATGCAGGTCGACGGTGATGAACTGGAACTTGCCGCCCGCGGCAAGCCGCAGCGCCGCCTCCTTGTCGTGCGCCTGCTGGACCGCATAACCGCGGCGCTCGAGGCCGCGCGCGAGCGTTCCCGCGAACACCTCGTTGTCGTCGATCACCAGGAAATTGTTCTCGCTCATGTGGTTTCTCCGTCTACGTGTTGGTTGAGGCGGCCGGCGCCGCGACGCGCACCGCCGGCAGGCGCAGCACGGCCCGCGTGCCGCGCGCGACGGATGTGCCGGCCGCGCGGCTGTCCGGCGTGCCGGTTGTCCGTTCGGACGCGCGCTGGCCCGCGCGCTGTCCCGGGCCGGCCGCGGCGTGACCATTCGCCGCCCCGCCGGCCCGCCCGTTGCCGCCCGCCGCACGCGGCACGACATCGGACAGTTCGATCTCGCCGCCGAGCCGCGCGGCCGCGCTGAACGCGAGATACAGGCCGACCCCGTGCCCGCCCTGCGTGCTGTCGACCGGCATCGCGCCGAGCGACTCGCGCAGCGCGGCCGGAATGCCGGGCCCGTCGTCGCACACCTCGAATTCGATCTCGTCGGCCGTGCCGGCGTGCGCGACCTTCGCGGCCAGCGTCACGCGCTGCGGGCTCGCGCGCGCGGCGTTGTCGAGCAGGATCGTCAGGATCTGGCCGGCCGCGACCGTGTCGTCGAGCGCGACGCCCGCCGGGCGCGCACCGAGCAGTTCGAACTGCACGTGCGGATGCCGCAGGCGCCAGTGCTCGACGAACGTGTCGAGCCAGTCGTCCACCGGCTGGCGGCTCGCGGGTGCGCTCGCGCGGCTGCGCAGGCGCGCGAGCGCCGACGTGCAGAGCGTCATCTGCTCCTCGAGCACCTTCAGGTCGGCTTCGTAGCGGGCCAGCCCCGGATCGGCGCGCGCCGCGTCGCGCAGTTCCTCGGCGAGCATCGCGATCGTCGACAGCGGCGTACCCATCTCGTGCGCGACGGTGGCGGCCTGCACGCCGAGCGCGACCGCCCGCTCGTCGCGCAGCAGGTGCGCCTGCGCTTCGCCGAGCGCCGCGTCGCGCTGGCGCAGCGCATTCGACATGCGCGCGACGAACCACGCGATCAGCCCGACGCTGACCATGAAGTTCGCCCACATCCCGGTACGGTAGTAGTCGAACAGGTTGGCCGGGTTATCCATGTTGAGCGGCACCGAGTCGAAGCCGAGCGCCGCATAGCACGCGACCGCGAACGCCGCGAGCCAGATCATCAGGTGCCACGGCAGCACGGCCGCCGCGATCGCGAGCGAAGGCAGGTACAGCGACACGAACGGGTTGGTCGTGCCGCCCGACAGGAACAGCAGCGCGGACAGCGCGCCGAGGTCGACCCACAGCTGGCCGAGCAGCTCGAAATTGGTCTCGGGCCGCGCGCGCAGCACGCGCACCCAGGTCAGCGCGTTGAAAACGATTTCGAGCGCGATGACCATCAGCATCGCCGGCAACGGCAGATGCACGCCGAAATAGGTCTGCACGACGCCGATCGTCACGAGCTGGCCGATGATCGCGAGATTGCGGAGCCAGAACAGGTGACTGAGGTTGACGCGCCCGGTGGTGGTGATTCGTTGCATCCGGGCAGTTTACCCGTTTAGCGGGCAGCGCCTCTAGCGGGGCCGGATCGGAACGTGGTGCGGAATGCGCTGCGTGCACGGCCGGTGCCGTCAGCCGGCCGCGCCGGCCATCCGCTGCGCGATCTCGTCGGCCAGGCATTCGGGGCACCGGCAGCGCGCGCCGGTTGCCGGCGGCGTACCGCCGGGCAAGACCGGCATCGACGCGCACCAGCATTCGAACGGCTGCGAGCGGGCGCCGCAGTCGAAGCTGCGCCCGCAGTGCGGGCAGCGCGCGCGGCGCGGGGCGGAACGGGCGTCGGCGGCGGGATCGGTCATGGCGGAAGCGCGGAAGCGGGCGTGAAACCGCCCTACGCGACAAGCATAGCGCGGCGAACGGATTTTGCACGCCGTCCATCCGGCCGATGACCGTCGTCAACGCTCGCGAGCCGCCTCGGCGCCGCTACCTGCGCACCGTTGCGCACACCCCCGCCCGAATGGCCGCCCGCATCGTGCCGCGCCATAGCCGGCGGGCCGCCGCGCGTGGTACCCGAGCCGCGCCGCGCGTGTTCCGGCCCGTCCAAAAACCCGATGCTGCGCTGCGCCACTCCTGTACAATTCGCCGTGTTTCAACCGTTCCCAGCCAGAGCCGCCGCCATGTCCGAGCCCATCGACCTCTCGCAGATCGCCCCCACGCTGAAAGCAGAAATCCTCGCCGAGGCGCTGCCGTATATCCGCCGTTACCACGGGAAAACCGTGGTCATCAAATACGGCGGCAACGCGATGACGGAAGAGCGGCTCAAGCAAGGTTTCGCGCGCGACGTGATCCTGCTGAAACTGGTCGGCATCAACCCGGTGATCGTCCACGGCGGCGGTCCGCAGATCGATCACGCGCTGAAGAAGATCGGCAAGGCCGGCACCTTCATCCAGGGCATGCGCGTCACCGACGAAGAGACGATGGAAGTCGTCGAATGGGTGCTGGGCGGCGAAGTGCAGCAGGACATCGTGATGCTGATCAACCACTTCGGCGGCCACGCGGTGGGCCTGACGGGCAAGGACGGCGGCCTGATCCACGCACGCAAGCTGCTGATGCCGGATCGCGACAACCCGGGCCAGTACATCGACATCGGCCAGGTCGGCGAAGTCGAGGCGATCAACCCGGCGGTCGTGAAGGCGCTGCAGGACGACGCGTTCATCCCGGTGATCTCGCCGATCGGCTTCGGCGAGGACGGCCTGTCGTACAACATCAATGCCGACCTCGTCGCGGGCAAGCTCGCCACGGTGCTGAACGCCGAGAAGCTGCTGATGATGACCAACATCCCTGGCGTAATGGACAAGGACGGCAACCTGCTGACCGACCTGTCCGCGCGCGAGATCGACGCGCTGTTCGAGGACGGCACGATCTCGGGCGGCATGCTGCCGAAGATCTCGTCGGCGCTCGACGCGGCAAAGAGCGGCGTGAAATCGGTGCACATCGTCGACGGCCGGATCGAACATTCGGTGCTGCTGGAAATCCTGACCGAGCAGCCGTTCGGTACGATGATCCGCTCGCATTGAGCGCGCGCCGCAAACCATCCAGCCCCGACCTGCCGGCGTCGCTGCGACGCCGGCGCATCTCCCGCAGCCGGCCGCACGCCGGCTCGCCCGTCTGGCTGTTCGATCTCGACAACACGCTGCACCACGCATCGCACGCGATCTTTCCGGAGATCAACCGCGCGATGACGCAGTACATCATCGACGCGCTGCAGGTCGAGCGCACCGAAGCCGACCGCCTGCGCACCGGCTACACGCAGCGCTACGGCGCCGCGCTTCTCGGCCTCGCGCGCCATCACCCGATCGATCCGCACGACTTCCTGCGCGTGGTCCACACGTTCGCCGATCTTCCCGCGATGGTGCGCGCCGAGCGCGGCCTCGCGCACATCATCGCCGCGCTGCCGGGCCGCAAGTTCGTGCTGACCAATGCGCCCGAGAACTATGCGCGCGCGGTGCTGCGCGAATTGCGCATCGAGCGGCTGTTCGAACGCGTGATCGCGATCGAGCACATGCGCGACCGCCGCACGTGGCGCGCGAAGCCCGATCACACGATGCTGCGCCGGACGCTGCGCACCGTGCATGCCCGTGCGTCCGATGCGATCCTCGTCGAGGATACGCTCGGCCACCTGAAGCGCTACAAGCGCCTCGGCATCGGCACGGTGTGGATCACCGGCCACCTGCCCGGCCACCTGCCAGGCACCGGACGCCCACTTTATGTCGACCAGCGCATTCGTTCGCTAAAATCGCTGCGACTGGGCACTCGATCGGGGCGACAGAAATGCAGCCGACTCACCCGCAGGACCAAGCCGTAACGGACGATCAGGCATCACCCACCCGCACCCGTACACGTCCGAAACCGGGCGAGCGTCGCGTGCACATCCTGCAGACGCTTGCGACGATGCTCGAGGCGCCGAAGCGCGAGAAGATCACGACGGCCTCGCTGGCGGCCCGGCTCGACGTGTCGGAAGCCGCGCTGTACCGCCATTTCCCCAGCAAGGCGAAGATGTACGAAGGGCTGATCGAGTTCATCGAGCAGTCGCTGTTCGGCCTCGTCAACCAGATCGTCGAGAAGGAGCCGAACGGCGTGCTGCAGGCCCGCACGATCGCGCTGACGATGCTCAGTTTCGCCGCGAAGAACCCCGGCATGACGCGCGTGCTGACGGGCGAAGCGCTGGTCGGCGAGGACGAACGGCTCACCGAACGCGTGAACCAGCTGCTCGACCGCATCGAAGCAACCGTCAAGCAGTGCCTGCGGGTCGCGCGCACGGAGGCGAACGCGCCCGACGGCGCGGCGCCGTTCGCGCTGCCGGCCGACTACGACCCGGCCGCTCGGGCGAGCCTGCTCGTCAGCTATGTGATCGGCCGGTGGCACCGCTTCGCGAAAGGCGGGTTCCAGAAGCCGCCCGGCGAGCAGGCCGACGCGCATTTGCGGTTGATCCTGCAGTGACCGGCGCCGGACGCGCGCGTCCGGCGCGCTCGCGATGCGGCCGACGCTGCGTCGCAATTCGAACTCGTCCAATATCGCATTTCGCCTGATCGGGTTAATTTTCTCCTGTTTTCAATACAACGGGAGTGATCCGGTGAATCGCGAGTTTCCGCATTGTCAGACGTCCTCCGGCCGACAGCGCGCCGTGGCCCCGCCGCGCGCGCCGCTGCTTGCGCGTGCCGCACTGCTTGCCGGCGCGATCATCCCGTGGCCGTCATCGGCCCAGGTCACCGACGGCGGCGCACAACTCGCCGACGGCGTCACGCTGGAAACCGCTCCCGGCGACTATTCGACGAGCAACTTCGCCAGCCCGGTGTTTTCCGCAGTCAACGGCGGCGTGCTGACCACCACCGGCAAGACGCGGCTGTTCGCGACCGGCACCTATTCGTCGGGGGCTTCCGCTTTCGGCGACGGGTCGCGCATCGCGCTGCGCGACACCGAAATCCGCACCCGCGGGTTCATCGGGACGGGCATCGACGTTCGCGCAGGCAGCAGCGCGACAGCCGAAAACATCTCGATCGACACCGACGGAAGAAGTGCACACGGCGTCTATGTCGACGTCAGCGGCAGCCGCGTCGACGTCACCGGCAGCGCGATCGTCACGCGCGGCCGCGAAGCGCACGGCATCGCGGCGAACAACGCACCCGGTGCGATCGTGAACGCCACCGATACGATCGTCCGCACCAGCGGCGACTTCGCATACGGCACGTTCGTCAGCTACGGCGACATCCATGCAACGCTTGCTCGCACCGACATCCGGACGAGCGGAGACTACGCGTCCGGGCTGTTCATGCCCGGCGCGTCCTCGGTCACGTTCAGCGACGCGCGCGTGGCCACCGACGGCGACCAGGCGCTCGGCATCGACACGCGCAGCGGCCGTGTCGAACTCGCGCGCACGCACGTGCACACGCAAGGCATCAATGCGCACGGGCTGTATGCCTCGCAGGAAGGCAGCGAGACGCCGGTCGTGCTTGCAACGGACACCGACGTGACGACAGCCGGCGACCGTTCGGTCGGTGCCGTCGCGCGGCTCGGCGGCAAGGTCGCCATGACGCGCGGCGGGATCGCGACGGGCGGCGAACGCGCGTATGGCGTGCTCGCCAGCGGCGCCGGCTCGGTCGCGTCGCTCACGGATGCCACGGTGACGACGAGCGGCGTGGACGGCACCGCGCTGCGGGCAAGCGCCGGCGGCACGATCGGCCTGTCACGCACCGACGTGCGCACGACCGGCGACGGCGCGTGGGCCGCCGGCATTCACGGCGGCACGCTGACCGTCGATGGCGGCTCGCTCGTCAGCGATCGGCACGGCGCGATCGACGTTTCGGACGCACACGTCTCGCTGCAAAACGGCGCGCGCGTCGCCGGCGGCAACGGCACGCTGCTGTTCGTCGACGCACGCTCGGGGGCGCCGGTGCGGCTGACGCTCGATACGGACGCGCGGGCCGCCGGCGACATCGTGAACCGACCGGCGGACAACGGCGCCCCGCCGTCGCCCGCCGTGACCGATGTCGCGCTGTCCCATGGCGCCGCGTGGACGGGCGCGACCGATGCGGTACGCGCGCTGTCGCTCGACACGAACAGCCGGTGGACCGTCACCGCGGATTCGTCGGTCGGCTCCGTCGCGCTGAACGGCTCGACCATCGCATTCGCGCCTTCCGATGCGGGCGCGCCGCGCACGCTCGTCGTCTCGGGCGACTATGCGGCGCGCGACGGCAGGCTCGTCGTCAACACGACGCTGAACGACGACGCATCGCCGTCCGACCGGATCGTGATCGACGGCGGGCACGCGTCCGGCCATACCGGCATCGTCGTCCGGCGTGCCGGCGGCAACGGCGCGCAGACCACCGTCGGCATCCCGATCGTCGAGACCCGCAACGGCGGCACGACGGACCCCGCCGCATTCACGCTCGACACCGGATCGGACGGTTATCGCCGCAGCTTCGGCACGGTGTCCGCCGGCGGCTACGACTACATGCTCGCGCGCAGCGGGAACGGCGGAAAGGAACACGACTGGTATCTCGTTTCCGCCGCACGGCCCGAGCCGCCGGTGCCGCCTGGCCCGGTCGATCCCGAGCCGCCTGTCCAACCCGAAATTCAGCCGCCGCCTCCGCGCGCCGTCGCACCCGAGCCCGACGCGTATCTGGCCAATGCCAACGCCGCCGCGACGATGGCGATCCACACGCTGCATCAACGGGAAGATCGCACGCTGCGCACCGGCGATACCGCATCACGCCCGCTCGATGGCGTTGTCTGGCTGCGCGCAGAGGGGCAGATCACATCGATATCGGGCGGCAACCGCAGCGTGTCCGGAAACGGCCGCCTGATTCACGCGGGCGCCGACCTGTTCCGTTTCGACGACGGTCGCGGCGGCCACTTCCGGGTCGGCGCGATGGGCATGTACGGCAGCCAGACGAGCTGGTCGACTCGCCCGCTGTGGAATGCCATCGAGCAGCGCGTCGCCGATGCCACCGCACGCGGCAGCGTGTCCGGTTACAACATCGGCCTGTACGGCACCTGGTACGGCAACCGCGACATCCTGACCGGCCCGTACGTCGATGCATGGGCGCTGGTCGGCGCCTATGCGAACAGCGTCGGCGGCAGTCTCGCGGCCGACTCGTACCGATCGCGCACCGTGACGGGTTCGCTGGAAGGCGGTTATTCGTTCCGTTTCTACGAGCGCGGCGACACGCGTTTCCATGTCGAGCCCGAAGCGCAGCTCGTCGTGTCGGACTATCGCGCGGACGCCCATCGCGTTGTCGGCGGCCGTCTCGACGGGCAGAGCTCGACCGACGTGCTGACCCGCGTCGGCGTACGCGTGCATGGCGTGACGATCACGCCGTCCGGACGTGAACTTCGGCCGTTCATCGACGCGAACTGGTGGCACGGCCCCGGGTCGCGCACGCTCACGCTCGACGGCAATGCGTTCTCGTTCGACGTGCCGCGCGATCGGGCGGCATTCCGGATCGGCGCGACCGGGCAGTGGTCGAAACGCTTCGCGGTATCGGCCGGCCTCGGGCTGGAGTCGAACCTGTCCGACTATGCGGTCGTCAAGGGCGAGCTGGCGGCGAAGTACCGGTGGTGACACCATGCGCCGGCGGCGTGCCGCGGCCGCCCCGACATCCGCTTGCCGCAAATTCCGCTATACTTTGCCGACTGTCGCCCTACGGGCGGCAGGTCGGAAGCGCGCCGATTTGCTGACTCGATTGCGGGCGCGCGAACCGGCCGGAACGTTGATGCGTCTTCGTCCCGGCGGTTCACTACAAATGCGGCTAAAGAGGTCGTCAGCCGCGCACCTTCGACTCCGCGCCCCGCCGACACCATTTAGCCGCCCAGTCATAAGGCATAAGGCGGAACGAATGGAATCGATCGGCATCGTCGCTCCACAGACCATGCACTTCGCCGAACCGCTGCGCTTGCAAAGCGGCAGCGCGCTCGGCAACTATCAGCTCGTCGTCGAGACGTACGGCGAGCTCAACGCCGCGCGCTCGAACGCGGTGCTAGTCTGCCACGCGCTCAATGCGTCGCATCACGTCGCCGGCGTCTACGCGGACGATCCGCGCAGCACCGGCTGGTGGGACAACATGGTCGGCCCCGGCAAGCCGCTCGACACCAACCGCTTCTTCGTGATCGGCGTGAACAACCTCGGCTCGTGCTTCGGCTCGACCGGCCCGATGAGCATCGATCCGTCGACCGGCAAACCGTACGGCGCGCGCTTTCCGGTGGTCACCGTCGAGGACTGGGTGCACGCGCAGGCGCGCGTCGCCGACGCGTTCGGCATCGAGCGCTTCGCCGCGGTGATGGGCGGCAGCCTCGGCGGCATGCAGGCCCTCGCGTGGAGCCTGATGTATCCGGAGCGCGTCGCGCACTGCATCGACATCGCGTCGACGCCGAAGCTGTCCGCGCAGAACATCGCGTTCAACGAGGTCGCGCGCTCGGCGATCCTGTCCGATCCCGACTTCCACGGCGGCGACTACTACGCGCACGGCGTGAAGCCGAAGCGCGGCCTGCGCGTCGCGCGGATGATCGGCCACATCACGTACCTGTCCGACGACGACATGGCCGAGAAATTCGGTCGGGCGCTGCGCCGCGCGGACGGCGCGCTCGACGCGTACAACTTCAGCTTCGACGTCGAATTCGAGGTCGAGTCGTACCTGCGCTACCAGGGCGACAAGTTCGCCGACTACTTCGACGCGAACACCTACCTGCTGATCACGCGCGCGCTCGACTACTTCGACCCGGCGAAGGCGTTCGACGGCAACCTGACGGCCGCGCTCGCGCACACGCAGGCGAAATACCTGATCGCGAGCTTCTCGACCGACTGGCGCTTCGCGCCGGCGCGTTCGCGCGAGATCGTGAAGGCGCTGCTCGACAACAAGCGCACGGTCAGCTACGCGGAAATCGACGCGCCGCACGGCCACGACGCGTTCCTGCTCGACGACGCGCGCTATCACAACCTGCTCCGCGCGTACTACGAACGAATCGCCATCGAGGTGGGTGTATGAACCAGCAAGCGCTGAATTCCCTGTCCGCGCGCGCGGACTTCCGCACGATCGCCCGCTGGGTCGAGCCGCGCTCGACCGTGCTCGACCTCGGCTGCGGCGACGGCTCGCTGCTCGCGCTGCTGATGGAGGAACTGGACGTCACCGGTTACGGCATCGAACTGAACGACGCCGGCGTGCTCGCGAGCGCGAAGAACGGCATCAACGTGATCCAGCAGAATCTCGAGGACGGCCTGCGCCTGTTCGAGGACCACAGCTTCGACATCGCGATCCTGTCGCAAACCCTGCAGACGATCCACCAGACCGCCGCGATCCTGCGCGAAACGGCGCGCGTCGGCCGCGAGTGCATCGTGTCGTTCCCGAACTTCGGCTACTGGTCGCACCGGCTGTCGGTGCTGCACGGCCGGATGCCCGTGTCGAAATCGCTGCCCTACCAGTGGCACAACACGCCGAACGTCCGGGTGCTGACGATCAAGGATTTCGAGGCGCTCGCGCCGGAAGTCGGCGTCACGATCCTCGACCGCGTCGTGCTGCACGAAGGCCAGCCGATTCGATGGGGAGCGAACTGGCGTGGTAGTCTTGCTGTCTACCGCGTCAAGCGCAGCTGAGCCGGGGGGCCGTTGACGGAAGATCCGGCCCGCACGAGCGTGCGGCCGCCCCTCTCGCGTCGCTCGCACCGCCGCCTGCGCTGCCGCCGCCATCAGTCAACGCTATCCAGTTTCTGTCCATGTCGAAAACGCCACACGAGGCGCCCGCACTCACCGCTCACGAGGATCACCCCGGCTGGCGAGCCTATCTGAACACGCACATGCTGATCTGCGTGTTCCTGGGCTTCACGTCGGGCCTGCCCCTGTTCACGCTCGTCTATCTCGTGCAGGCATGGCTGCGCTCGGAAGGCGTGAACCTGAAGGAAATCGGCCTGTTCGCGCTGATCCAGTTCCCGTATACGTGGAAGTTCCTGTGGGCGCCGCTGATGGACCGCTACATCCCGCGCCTGCCCGGCTGGCGGCCGGGCCGCCGGCGCGGCTGGATGCTGCTCACGCAGGTGCTGGTCGCGGGCGCGATCGCCGCGCTCGGCTTCGTGTCGCCGCGCGATTCGATCTGGACGGTCGCCGCGCTCACCACGCTCGTCGCGTTTTTCGGCGCGAGTTCCGACATCGTGATCGACGCATACCGCCGCGAGCTGCTGCGCGATACCGAGCAGGGCCTCGGCAACGCGGTGCACGTGAACGCGTACAAGCTCGCCGCGCTGATCCCCGGTTCGCTCGCGCTGATCCTGTCCGATCACATGCCGTGGGACGCCGTGTTCGCGCTCACCGGCGCGTTCATGCTGCCGGGCATCCTGATGACGCTGCTGGTTCGCGAGCCCGAAGTGGTCGGCGCGCCGCCGCGCAACCTGCGCGACGCGATCGTGCTGCCGTTCCGCGAATTCATCCAGCGCGACGGCTGGGCCGGCGCGCTGCTCGTCATCGCGTTCATCTTCCTGTTCAAGATCGGCGACACGATGGCCACCACGCTGTCGACGTCGTTCTTCCTCGACATCGGCTTCTCGCGCACCGAGATCGGCATCGTCGCGAAAACCACCGCGCTCGTCGCGAGCGTCGCCGGCGGCATCATCGGCGGCGTCTGGCTCGTGAAGATCGGCATCGGCCGCGGGCTGTGGGTCTTCGGCGCGCTGCAGATGGTGTCGACGCTCGGCTTCGCGTGGCTTGCGCAGGTCGGCCCCGGCTCGCCGGTGCTGGCGGCGCTCTACGACTTCACGGTCGCGGCCAGCCATGCGCTCGCGTCGTTCCTGTCGATCTTCGGCTTCGAGGTCACGCCGCATCTGAGCCCGATGACCGTCGCGCTCGCGCTCGTCTACGGCTTCGAAACCTTCACGACCGGCCTGACGATGGCCGCGTTCGTCGCGTACATCGCGAGCACGACCGACCCGCGCTATACGGCCACGCAGTTCGCGCTGTTCACGAGCCTCGCGTCGGTACCGCGCACGCTCGCGTCGGCCGCGAGCGGCTTCATCGTCGCGAAGATCGGCTGGTTCGACTACTTCATCGTGTGCACCGCGCTCGCGATTCCCGGCATGCTGCTGCTGTTCAGGATCGCGCCGTGGAACGGCGCCGCACGCAACGGCGAGGCCAGCCGTGCGCAGTAACCGCCTGCACCGCCTCGCGCGCGTTGCGGCTTCGTGGAGCGTCGGTGCCGCGGCGCTCGCCGCCGGGCTCGCCGCCCATGCGTCCGACACCGGCGCGCCCGCTGCAACCGCCGCGGGCTCCGCGCCGGCCGCCGCACCGGCTTCACCGCCGGCAACGTCGACTTCCGCCGCCCCCGCCCAGCCGGCCACCGCCGAACCCGCGCAGCCGACCGGCGGCGCCGCGTCGACGAAGGCTTATACGCCGACACCGCAGCAGGTCCGCTACGGCAATGCGATCGCATTCCGCACGTTGATCCCGTCGCCGCTGCTCGAGCAGCTCACCGCGAGCGAATACGCGCAGATCGTGCAGGCGGCCGCCGACAGCAACCGCCTGCTGCCGGCAAACCAGCCGCGCGTGAAACGCCTGCGCGCGATCGTCACGAAACTCGCGCCGTATTCGGTGAAGTGGAACGATCGCGTGAAGAACTGGGCGTGGGACGTGAACGTGATCCGCTCGCGCGACATCCGCCTGACCTGCCTGCCGGGCGGCAAGGTGCTCGTGTACGGCGGCCTGCTCGAGCGCATCCGGCTGAACGACGATGAACTCGGCGTGCTGGCCGCGCACGGCATCGCGCACGCGCTGCGCGAGCATGCGCGCAGCAACTTCAGCGCGGCATCGCAAACTTCGCTGCGCGCCGCCGCGCTGCCGCCGCTGTTCGGCGTCGGCGATCCGCTGCCGCAGGCGCTGAACCTCGGCGAGCGCCTGCAGTCGCTCCATTACGACCCGACCGACGAGACCGAAGCCGACGTGATCGGCGGCGACATCGCCGCCCGCGCGGGCTTCGATCCGCGCGCGGCGATCACGCTGTGGGACAAGCTCGCGGCCGCGACGCGCGCGAACAAGGCCACGGGTTTCATCTACACGCACCCGTACAGCACCGCGCGGCGCCAGGATCTGCTGAACCGGCTGCCGGACCTGATGCCGCTGTACGCGAAGGCGATCGGGAAGCGGGTCGACTCACTGCCCGACTACGCGGGCATCAGCGCGCAGCGGCGCAAGGTCGTGCGGCGCGGCGCCACCGGATGACGCCGGCCGTTACGCGTCCGTATCGGCCACGGCCGGGCGAATCCCGATTTCACGCATCCAGCGCACTTCGTCACCGGGGCTGCGGCCGAACAGCCGCTTGAACTCGCGGCTGAACTGCGACGCGCTCGCATAACCGACACGCGCGGCCGCCGTACCGGCACCGACGCCGTCCTGCACCATCATCAGCCGCGCCTGATGCAGGCGCGCGGCCTTCACGTACTGCATCGGCGACGTCGCCGTCACGTGCTTGAAGTGCGCGTGGAACACCGCGAGGCTCATCCCGGCCTCGCGCGCCAGGGTTTCGACATCGAGGTCGGCCTTCAGCTCAGCATGGATGCGCCGCAACGCCTTTGCGATGCGGCCGAAGTGATGCTGCTGCACGAGCGCCGCGCGGATCGCGTCGCCCTGCGCGCCCGTCAGCACGCGATACGCGATCTCGCGCATGATCGCGGGCCCCAGCACGCGCGTGTCGTGCGGCGAAGCCAGCACTTCGAGCAGCCGTACGACCGCATCGGCCAGCGGCGCGTCGAGCGGCGTCGAATAGACGCCGAGCGGCTCGCTCGCGGCCGCGCCGAGCGTCTCGTCGAGCAGGAGCGCGAGCTCGGCGATCACCGCGAGATCGACGCGGATCGAGATCGCGAGAAACGGCTCGTCCATGCTCGCGAAAGTCTCGCATTCGAACGGCAGCGGCACCGACAGCACGAGATACTGCTGCGCGTCGTAGACGAACGAGCGATCGCCGAGATAACCGAGCTTGCGCCCCTGGCACACGACGATGATGTTCGGTTCGTACAGCACGGGCATGCGCGGCGCGGGACGGCTCACGCGAATCAAACGCACGCCGTCGAGCGCCGCCAGCGTGTCGCCCTCGTTCGGCGCGAGGCGCGTGTGCAGCTCGATCATGCGGCGCTGCACGCGGTCGCCCGTGTCGGCGAAAAGGGGCTCGAAGCTCATCTGCGTCATCCTGTCCGGCAAGAGAATCTGGCTCGCAATGTAGCATCTTGAATGCGTTTTGGCGGCCGTTTGCCCGCAGTTCGAGAGGAATAGGCAAATCTTCCAGACCTTCGTGTATTTCATCGCGGCGCCGTGCTCCTTACGATGACGTCCTGCCTCGCCGCATCGCCACAGGGTGCGACGGCAGTTCGTTTCGCCGGATGTTTTCCCGGCCAAGGAGCCCCCTGCATGAGCACCACCTACGCTTACGCGGCAACCGATTCGCAGTCGCCGCTCGCCCCGTTCGAATTCCAGCGTCGCGCGCTGCGCGACCTCGACGTCCAGATCGACGTCCTCTACTGCGGCGTCTGCCACTCGGACCTGCACCAGGCGCGCAACGAATGGCGCAACACGATCTACCCGGTCGTGCCGGGCCATGAAATCGTCGGCCGCGTGACCGCGACCGGCCCGCAGGTATCGCGCTTCAAGGTCGGCGAGCTGGTCGGCGTCGGCTGTCTCGTCGATTCGTGCCGCACCTGCCCGAGCTGCGCCGAAGGGCTCGAGCAGTATTGCGAGAACGGCTTCGTCGGTACCTACAACGGCCAGGATCGCGTGACGGGCGACGTCACGTACGGCGGCTACTCGACGCAGCTCGTCGTCGACGAGGCGTTCGTGCTGCGCGTGCCCGAGACGCTCGACCCGGCCGGCGCCGCGCCGCTGCTGTGCGCGGGGATCACGACGTACTCGCCGCTGCGGCAGTGGAACGTCGGCCCCGGCAAGAAGGTCGGCATCGTCGGGCTCGGCGGCCTCGGCCACATGGGCGTGAAGCTGGCGCGTGCGATGGGCGCGCACGTCGTGCTGTTCACGACGTCGCCGTCGAAGATCGAGGACGGCAAGCGCGTCGGCGCGCACGAAGTCGTGATCTCGAAGGACGAAGCGCAGATGAACGCGCACCTGAACAGCTTCGACTTCATCCTGAACACGGTCGCCGCGCAGCACGACCTGAACCCGTTCCTGCACCTGCTGAAGCGCGACGGCACGATGACGCTCGTCGGCGCGCCGGAGCATGACCATCCGTCGCCGCAGGTATTCAACCTGATCTTCAAGCGCCGCCGCCTCGCGGGCTCGCTGATCGGCGGGATCGCGGAAACGCAGGAAATGCTCGACTTCTGCGCGGAGCACGGGATCACGTCGGATATCGAGACGATTCCGATGCAGCAGATCAACGCCGCTTACGAGCGGATGCTGAAGAGCGACGTGAAGTACCGGTTCGTGATCGACATGGCATCGATTAAGCAGTAAATGCCGCCGCCGGGCAGCCCGCACGATCGCCGCCCCAAATGAAACGGGCCGCATGTTCGACATGCGGCCCGTTCTGCATCCGGCGACCGGTGGGTTCGGGCGCTACGCGCGCGGCGCAGCGCCGGCAATCACTTCTTGTAGTCGTAGTCCACCGTCAGCGGCGCGTGGTCGCTGAACTTGATGTCCTTGAAGATCGACGTGCTTTTCGCGGTGCCGGCGACGCCCGGCGTCGCGATCTGGTAATCGATCCGCCACCCGACGTTCTTCGCATACGCCTGGCCGCGGTTGCTCCACCACGTGTACTGCTCGGCGCGCGGGTCGAGCGTGCGGAACACGTCGACGTAGCCGACATCGTCGAACAGCTTCGTGAGCCACTCGCGCTCTTCCGGCAGGCAGCCCGAGTTCTTCTGGTTGCTCTTCCAGTTCTTGATGTCGATTTCCTTGTGGACGATGTTCACGTCGCCGCACAGGATCACCTCGCGCTTCTTCTTGAGCTGGGCAAGGTGCGGCATGAACTCGTCCATGAAGCGGTACTTCGCCTGCTGGCGCTCCTCGCCGCTCGAGCCGGACGGCACGTACACCGACACGACCGACAGCTTGCCGTAGCGCGCCTCGACATAACGACCCTCGGCATCGAATTCGCTGCTGCCGAAGCCGATGATCACGTCGTCGGGCTCGCGGCGGCTGTACACGCCCGCGCCGCTGTAGCCCTTCTTCTCGGCGTGGTGGAAATAGCTCTTGAAGCCGTGCGGCTCGACGAATTCGGCCGGCAGGTCGTCGGCCGAGACCTTGATTTCCTGCACGCACACGCAATCGGCGTTCTGTTCGCCGAGCCACTCGAAGAAGCCCTTCTTCGCGGCGGAGCGGATGCCGTTCAGGTTGGCGGTAATCACTCGCATCATGTCGGATTCCGTTCAGTTCGATGTTTTACAGGGGGCAGCTTAACGGATCTTCACGCCTTCGAGCTCGGGCTTCGGCGGCGGGAATTCCAGCTTCATGTCGGTCATCGTGCGCAGCAGCAGCTCGGCGATCATCACGTTGCGGTGCGTCTTCGAGTTGGCCGGGATCACGTACCACGGCGCATGCTCGGCGGACGTCGCGGCAAGCGCGTCGCGGTACGCGGACTGGTACGCGTCCCAGTGCTTGCGCGCGTCGAGATCCGAGATGTCGAACTTCCAGTGCTTGGTCGGATCGTCGATGCGCGCCTGCAGCCGCGCGCGCTGCTCGTCCTTCGAGATATGCAGGAAGCACTTGATGATCGTCGTGCCGTTCTCGACCAGCATCGTCTCGAAATCGCGGATCTGCCGGTAGCGGCGCTCGCATTCCTTCGCGTCGATCAGGTCGAGTACGCGCGGCACGAGCACGTCTTCGTAGTGGCTGCGGTTGAAGATCGCGAGCTCGCCCGCGGCCGGCACCTGCGCATGCACGCGCCACAGGAAGTCGTGCGCGGCCTCGATCGGCGTCGGCGCCTTGAACGGCACGACGCGCAGGCCGAGCGGATCGACCTCGCGGAACACCGCGCGCACGGTGCCGTCCTTGCCGCTGGTGTCCATCCCCTGCAGCACGAGCAGCACGCGCTTCTTCTGCTGCGTGTGCAGGCGCTCCTGCTGCACGTCGAGTTCGGTCGACACGGCCGACAGCCGTTCGCGGTCGTCGTCCTTCGAGCCGGACGAAAACGGCTTCGCGGCCGGGTCGAACGCATCGAGCTTGAATGCGGCGGCTTCCTTCTCGCGCGTGAAATAAGGCACGCGGAAATCGTCGAGCGCGGGTTGTTTCGCCATTCGTTCCTCCGTTGGACGGTGTGACGCATACGATAACGCATCCGCCAAACGCAACGGGCCGCCCCGAACTGGTTCGAGGCGGCCCGTCGTCAAGCGCGGTTCAGGCGCGCGGTCATGCTCAGCCGAGCTTCTTCTTCAGCAGTTCGTTGACCTGCTGCGGGTTGGCCTTGCCCTTGGTCGCCTTCATCGCCTGGCCGATCAGCGCGTTGAACGCCTTTTCCTTGCCCGCGCGGAATTCCTCGACCGACTTCGCGTTCGCCGCGAGCACTTCATCGATGATCGCTTCCAGCGCGCCGGTGTCGGAGATCTGCTTCAGGCCCTTCGCGTCGATGATGCGGTCGGCCGCGCCTTCGTCGTCCGGCTTCTCGTCCCAGATCGTCGCGAAGATCTCCTTCGCGATCTTGTTCGAGATCGTGCCGTCGGCGATGCGCTGCAGCAGCAGCGCGAGCTGCGCGGCCGACACGGGGATCGCGTCGATCTCGATGCCGTCGCGGTTCAGTTGCGACGATACGTCGCCCATCAGCCAGTTCGCGGCGATCTTCGCGTTCGCGGCGCCGGCCTTCGCGACCACCGACTCGAAATACGCGGCCATCGCCTTGCTCGACGTCAGCACGCCCGCGTCGTACGCGGACACACCATACTGCTCGGCGAAACGCTGCTGCATCGCGGCCGGCAGCTCGGGCATCCCGGACTGCACGCGCTCGATCCAGTCCTGGCCGATCACGAGCGGCATCAGGTCGGGGTCGGGGAAGTAACGGTAGTCGTGCGCGTCTTCCTTGCTGCGCATCGAGCGCGTCTCGCGCTTGTCCGGATCGTAGAGGCGCGTTTCCTGCACGACTTCGCCGCCGTCCTCGATCAGTTCGATCTGGCGACGCACTTCATAGTTGATCGCTTCCTCGAGGAACCGGAACGAGTTCAGGTTCTTGATTTCCGCGCGCGTGCCGAACTTCTCCTGGCCGACCGGTCGCACCGACACGTTCGCGTCGCAGCGGAACGAGCCTTCCTGCATGTTGCCGTCGCAGATGCCGAGCCACACGACGAGCCCGTGCAGCGCCTTCGCATAGGCCACGGCCTCGGCCGCGCTGCGCATTTCCGGCTCGGTGACGATCTCGAGCAGCGGCGTGCCTGCGCGGTTCAGGTCGATCCCGGTCATCCCGGCGAAGTCTTCATGCAGCGACTTGCCCGCGTCTTCCTCGAGGTGCGCGCGGGTCAGGTTGACCGTCTTCTCGTACGCTTCCTTGCCGGCCTTTTCGTTGGCGGGCACCTGGATCGTGATCTGGCCGCCCTGCACGACCGGAATCTCGTACTGGCTGATCTGATAGCCCTTCGGCAGATCGGGGTAGAAATAATTCTTGCGCGCGAAGATGCTGCGCGGCGCGATGGTCGAGCCGATCGCGAGGCCGAAGCGGATTGCCCGCTCGACCGCACCGCGGTTCAACACCGGCAGCACGCCCGGCAGCGCCAGGTCGACCGGGCACGCCTGCGTGTTCGGCTCGGCGCCGAACTGCGTCGACGCGCCCGAGAAAATCTTCGAGACGGTCGACAGTTGCGCGTGCGTCTCGAGACCGATAACGACTTCCCATTGAGTAGCCATGTGCTTACACCCCTGCCGGAACTTGCTTGTGCCAGTCGGTCGCGCGCTGGAACGCGTCGGCGACCTGCAGCATCCGGGCTTCGTTGAAATAGTTGCCGATGATCTGCAGGCCGACCGGGCGCTTCGCGTTCGCGCCGGCGCCGAAGCCGCACGGCACGCTCATGCCGGGCAGGCCCGCGAGGCTCACCGACAGCGTGTAGATATCCGCGAGATACATCTGCACCGGATCGTCGCCCTTCGAACCGAGATCCCATGCGACCGTCGGCGAGGCCGGGCCCATGATCACGTCGCAGGTCCTGAACGCTTCCTGGAAATCGTTCGCGATGATGCGGCGGATCTTCTGCGCCTGCAGGTAGTACGCGTCGTAGTAGCCGTGCGACAGCACGTACGTGCCGACCAGGATCCGGCGCTTCACCTCGGGGCCGAAGCCTTCCGCGCGCGACTTCTTGTACATGTCGAGCAGGTCGCCGTATTGCGCGGCGCGGTGGCCGAAACGCACGCCGTCGAACCGCGACAGGTTCGACGACGCCTCGGCCGGCGCGATCACGTAATACACGGGGATCGACAGCTCCGTCTTCGGCAGCGACACGGGCACGAGCGTCGCGCCGAGCGCTTCATACTGCTTCAGTGCCGCGTCGATCGTCGCGCGTACGTCGTCGGCCAGGCCGTCGCCGAAATACTCGTTCGGCAGGCCGATGCGCAGGCCCGCGAGCGGCTTGCCCGCATCGTTGCCGGCCGCCCACGGCTGGCCGAGGTGGCGCGTGAAGTCTTCGTCGTCGCGGTCGAGGCTCGTCGAGTCGCGCTCGTCGAAGCCGGCCATCGCATTCAGCAGCAGCGCGCAGTCGGACGCGCTCTGCGCCATCGGGCCGCCCTGGTCGAGCGACGACGCGAACGCGATCATCCCGTAGCGCGACACGCGGCCGTAGGTCGGCTTGATGCCCGTCACGCCCGCGAACGACGCGGGCTGGCGGATCGAGCCGCCGGTGTCGGTGCCGGTTGCCGCCGGCGCGAGGCGCGCGGCGACGGCGGCCGAGCTGCCGCCCGAGCTGCCGCCCGGCACGGCGTTCGTGTCCCATGGGTTCTTCACCGCGCCGAACGCCGAGTTCTCGTTGGACGAGCCCATCGCGAACTCGTCCATGTTGGTCTTGCCGAGCGTGACCATGCCGGCCGCCTGCAGGCGGGCGACGACGGTCGCGTCGAACGGGCTCGCGTAGTTCGCGAGCATCTTCGAGCCGGCGGTCGAGTGCCAGCCGCGCGTGACGAACACATCCTTGTGCGCGATCGGCAGGCCGGTGAGCGCGCCGCCCGCGCCGCGCGCGAGTTCCGCGTCGGCAGCTTTCGCCTGCGCGAGGGTCAGGTCGGCATCGACGTGGACGAACGCGTTCAGGTCGCGCGCGGCGTCGATCCGTTTCAGGTAGAGCTGCGCGAGCTCGACGGCCGAGCATTCCTTGGCGGCGAGCGCGGCGCGCAGTTCGGTCAGGCTTTTTGCGTGCATTGAGTGGTTTTCCTGGGAATTCTGGGTGGCGCGCGGCGCTGGCCGGCGCGCTTGTCGTCGAATGCTTACTCGATCACCTTCGGCACGAGATAGAGGCCGTCCTGGACGGCCGGCGCCGGACGCTGGTTGTCGTCGCGATTGACGACTTCCGTCACGACGTCGTCGCGCAGGCGCTGCGCGACTTCCTGGATCTGTTCGATCGGGTGGGCGAGCGGCGCGATGCCGGCGGTGTCGACCGCCTGCATCTGCTCGACGAGGCCGAAGAGATCATTGAGCTGGCCGAGCATGTGCTCGGCGTCGGCGTCGGCCATTTCGAGTCGCGCCAGGTGCGCGATGCGTTTCACATCGGTCAGGGTCAGGGCCATGCGATCACCGGAAAAACAAGACTGCGCAATGCATCGAAAGCAGCACTGCGGCGGGGGGTTGGAGGGTGCGATCCCACCCTCAAAAATCGGGGCCGAAGCGGCAAAAATACCGCCCGTTTCGATTCAAATACCGTGAAATTATAAGGTATCATTACGCGTTCGACCCAAACCCGGCAGCCTTTTCCCGCACCGTTTCGCCCCGCTTCGGCAAGCCGTGCGTGCTTCGTGCGATCCCCGGTAGACATCACTCGCAGCTTCGTGCGCCGCGGCGGCCGCTTCCGCCACGCTTCCCGAGGCTGTTATTTTTTCCGCTGCCGCCCTCAGCGCTCGCTATGCAGGGCCGGCCCAGAGCGAAACAGGATTCTGAATGTTCGGTTTTTTGCGCAGCTACTTCTCCAACGATCTCGCGATCGACCTCGGCACCGCAAACACCCTGATCTACATGCGCGGCAAGGGCATCGTGCTCGATGAGCCGTCCGTCGTGTCGATCCGCCAGGAAGGCGGCCCCAACGGCAAGAAGACGATCCAGGCAGTCGGCAAGGAAGCCAAGCAGATGCTCGGCAAGGTACCGGGCAACATCGAGGCGATCCGCCCGATGAAGGACGGCGTGATCGCCGACTTCACCGTCACCGAGCAGATGATCAAGCAGTTCATCAAGACGGCCCACGAGTCGCGCATGTTCTCGCCGTCGCCGCGCATCATCATCTGCGTGCCGTGCGGCTCGACCCAGGTCGAGCGCCGCGCGATCAAGGAAGCCGCGCACGGCGCCGGCGCATCGCAGGTCTACCTGATCGAGGAGCCGATGGCGGCCGCGATCGGCGCGGGCCTGCCGGTGTCGGAAGCCACCGGCTCGATGGTCGTCGACATCGGCGGCGGCACGACGGAAGTCGGCGTGATCTCGCTCGGCGGCATCGTCTATAAAGGCTCGGTGCGCGTCGGCGGCGACAAGTTCGACGAGGCGATCGTCAACTACATCCGCCGCAACTACGGGATGCTGATCGGCGAGCAGACCGCCGAGGCGATCAAGAAGGAAATCGGCTCCGCGTTCCCGGGTTCCGAAGTCAAGGAAATGGAAGTGAAGGGCCGCAACCTGTCGGAAGGCATTCCGCGCAGCTTCACGATCTCCAGCAACGAAATCCTCGAAGCGCTGACCGATCCGCTGAACCAGATCGTGTCGTCAGTGAAGATCGCGCTCGAACAGACGCCGCCGGAACTCGGCGCCGACATCGCCGAACGCGGGATGATGCTGACGGGCGGCGGCGCGCTGCTGCGCGACCTCGATCGCCTGCTCGCGGAAGAAACCGGCCTGCCGGTGCTCGTCGCGGAAGATCCGCTCACCTGCGTCGTGCGCGGTTCGGGCATGGCGCTCGAACGCATGGACAAGCTGGGCAGCATCTTCTCGTACGAGTGATCGTCTAGGCAGTTTTCCTGACATGACGCACCCGCGGCGTGGCCGGCTCGCTCATTCAGAACGAACCGCCGCGCCGTTTGCGCGTCTGAGCTTCATTTAACCGATCGTTCGCGCCCGGCGCCGACCATGGAATACAGTCCGCCGCCCCTCTTCAAGCAAGGCCCGCCCGCGCTCGCGCGGCTCATCTTCTTCGTCGCCGTCGCGATCGCACTGCTGGTGTCGGACGCGCGCTTCAACACGCTCGAAATCGTCCGCGGCGTGCTCGGCACCGTGCTCTATCCGCTGCAGCGCGCCGCGCTCGTGCCGCGCGACCTGTTCATGGGCGCGGCCGACATCGCCGTCACCGGCGCGTCGCTGCGCCACGACAACGACGATCTCCGCAAGCGCAACCTGCAGCTGTCCACGCAGGCCAACCAGGCCGCCGTGCTCGCGCAGGAGAACGCGCACCTGCGCGCCGTGCTCGAGCTGCGCCAGCACATCGCGACGCAATCGACGCCGGCCGAGATCCAGTACGACACGAGCGATCCGTTCACGCAGAAGATCGTGATCGGCCAGGGTTCGCAGCAGGGCATCCAGAACGGCGCGCCCGTCGTCAGCGAGAACGGCGTGGTCGGCCAGGTCACGCGCGTGTTCCCGCTGCAGTCCGAAGTCACGCTGGTCACCGACCGCGATCTCGCGATTCCCGTGCAGGTGCTGCGCACCGGCCTGCGCAGCGTGATCTACGGCACGCCGAAGGGCGATTCGCTCGACCTGCGCTTCGTGCCGACGAGCGCGGATCTCGTCGTCGGCGACGAGCTCGTCACGAGCGGCCTCGACGGGGTCTATCCGCCCGGCCTGCCGGTCGCGAAGGTCGTACGCGTCGACAAGCTCGCCGATACCGCATTCGCGCGCGTGACCTGCGCGCCGATCGCCGCCGTGCGCGGCGCGCGCCAGATGCTCGTGCTGCATTACCAGAACGACATCCCGCCGCGCCCGGCCGAGCCCGATCCGGCCGCCGACAAGAACGCGAAGGGCAAGAAAGGCGCGAAAGCCGCCGCGAAAGGCGAGAAGGGCGAGAAGGCCGACAAGGCCGACGCCGGCGCGAAGCTGGCCGCCGCGGCCCAGCCCGGCGCCAGGCCGGCGCCTGCCGCGCCGGCGCCTGCGGCCAAGCCCGCCGCCGCGCCCGCGAAGCCCGCGGCCGGGCAACCAGGAGCCCAGCGATGAATCGCCCGCAATACATCCTGCAGCCGGTCAATCCGTACTTCATCGTCTTCAGCCTCGCCGCCGCGTTCCTGCTGAACCTGATGCCGTGGGGCCGCCTGCCCGGCGTGCCCGACTTCGTCGCGCTCGTGCTGCTGTTCTGGAACATCCACCAGCCGCGCAAGGTCGGGATGGGCGTCGCGTTCGCGCTCGGCATCCTGATGGACGTGCATGACGCGGGGCTGCTCGGCGAGCATGCGCTCGCCTATACGCTGCTGTCGTACGGCGCGATCACGATCCACCGTCGCGTGCTGTGGATGCCGATCGGCGTGCAGGTGCTGTACGTCACGCCGCTGCTGGTCGTCGCACAGCTCGTCCCGTTCGTGATCCGCCTCGTGATGGGCGCCGCGTTCCCGGGCTGGCGCTACCTGGTCGACGGCTTCGTCGAGGCCGCGCTGTGGCCGATCGCGAGCCACCTGCTGCTGATGCCGCAACGCCGCCCGGTCGATCCGGACGATACGCGCCCCATCTGAACCCGGGGCCTGCCTTGACTACCCGCCGCCTCCACGCCCGCCGCGCTCCGGGGCGGCCCCTCGCCCGCAGCCGCACACCGTGCTGCGGGCCAGATCGATCGTAACCGCATGACCGAATTCAACGACACCCAACAGCAGCTCTCGAAGTTCCGCCTGCGCGTCGCGGCGGCGGGCGTGTTCGTGTTCGTCTGCTTCGGGCTGCTCGCGAGCCGCTTTTTCTACCTGCAGTTGATGCAGCACGGCAAATACGCGCTGCAGGCCGAGGAAAACCGCATCTCGGTCGCGCCGATCGTGCCGAACCGCGGGATCATCACCGACCGCAACGGCGTGATCCTCGCGAAGAACTATTCGGCCTATACGCTCGAGATCACGCCGTCGAAGCTCGACGACACGCTCGAGAACACGATCGACAAGCTGTCCGAGATCATCCCGATCGACGCGCGCGACCGCCGCCGCTTCAAGAAGCTGCAGGAAGACTCGAAGAACTTCGAGAGCCTGCCGATCCGCACCCGGCTCACCGACGAGGAAGTCGCGCGCTTCACCGCGCAGCGCTTCCGCTTCCCCGGCGTCGACGTGCGCGCGCGGCTGTTCCGCCAATATCCGCTCGGCACGACGGCCGCGCACGTGATCGGCTACATCGGCCGGATCTCGAAGCGCGACCAGGATCGTATCGACGCGATGAGCGACGACAACGACAGCGACCAGGAAAACTACGATCCGCGCCGCGACGCGAACAACTACAAGGGCACCGACTACATCGGCAAGATCGGCGTCGAGCAGAGCTACGAAACCGAGCTGCACGGGCTGACGGGCTTCGAGGAAGTCGAGGTGACGGCCGGCGGCCGGCCGGTGCGCACGCTGTCGCGCACGCAGGCGACGCCCGGCAACAACCTCGTGCTGTCGCTCGACATCGGGCTGCAGCAGGTCGCCGAGCAGGCGTTCGCCGGCAAGCGCGGCGCGCTGGTCGCGATCGAGCCGAAGACGGGCGACGTGCTCGCATTCGTGTCGTCGCCGAGTTTCGACCCGAACTCGTTCGTCGACGGCATCGACCAGCAGACCTGGGACGAGCTGAACAACTCGACCGACAAGCCGCTGCTGAACCGCCCGCTGCACGGCACCTACCCGCCCGGCTCGACGTACAAGCCGTTCATGGCGCTCGCCGGCCTGACGCTCGGCAAGCGCACGCCGGGCTGGGGCTTCCAGGATCCCGGCTACTTCACGTTCGGCGGCCACACGTTCCGCAACGACGTGCGCTCGGGCCAGGGCTGGGTCGACATGAACAAGGCGATCATGGTGTCGAACGACACCTACTTCTACATGCTCGCACGCGACCTCGGCGTGAACGCGATCGCGAACTTCATGAAGCCGTTCGGCTTCGGCCAGATCACCGGGATCGACATCCAGGGCGAGGCGCGCGGGATCCTGCCGTCGACCGACTGGAAGAAGAAGGCGTTCAAGAAGGCCGCGCAGCAGAAGTGGTTCGACGGCGAGACGATCAGCCTCGGGATCGGCCAGGGCTACAACTCGTTCACGATCCTGCAGCTCGCGCACGCGACCGCGACGCTCGCGAACAACGGCGTCGTGATGAAGCCTCACCTGGTGAAGGAAATCGAGGATCCGATCACGCGCGGGCGCCGCCTGACCGTGCCGAAGGAAAGCGAAGTGATCCCGCTCAAGCAGGCCGACATCGACGTCGTGAAGCGCGGGATGGAGAACGTGATCGAGAACCCTTCCGGCACCGCGTACAAGGTGTTCCGCGGCGCGCCGTACCTCGCCGCCGGCAAGACCGGCACCGCGCAGGTGTTCTCGCTGCAAGGCTCCAACTACAAGGGCCACCTGCTCGCCGAGCACCTGCGCGACCACGCGCTGTTCATCGCGTACGCACCGGTCGACCATCCGCAGATCGCCGTCGCGCTGGTCGTCGAGAACGGCGGCTGGGGGGCGCAGGCCGCGGGCCCGATCGCGCGCCGCGTGCTCGACTTCTATCTCGTCGACCGCCAGAACCCGCAGAACGAGGCCGCGGCCGTGGCTGCCGCGGCGTCGGCGACCGAACCCGTCAACGCGCCGGTGATCGGCGACGCGAACCGACCCGCCGCCGTCGCGGCCGGCTTCACGGCGCTGCCGCAGCCGGTCGTGCCGAGCGCGGCCAGTGCGGCGGAAGCGGCATCGGCCGCCGCGGCCTCCGAAGCGTCGGCCGCCGGTGCAAGCGCCGCCTCGCCGGCGAGCGCCGGTGCCGATGCGCCGAGGGCCGCGAGCCTGCCGCCGATCCGGCGCCCGCACCGGCCGCGCCGGCCCGCCAGCGACGCGCAGCCGGTCGTCGCCACGCCGCGCGACGACAACCACCGTGCGACGGCCCCCGCGAAGGCGGCGGACGCCGGCACCGCTCATTAACGGAGAAAGGCATGCAATTCGACAAGCGCGCCTGGCTCGACAAGATCAAGCAGATGTTCGCGGGTTTCGACCGCCCGCTCGCCCTCATCGTGTTCCTGCTGCTGTGCGTCGGCATCGTCACGCTGTACAGCGCGGCGATCGACATGCCGGGCCGCGTCGAGGACCAGTTGCGCAACATCCTGCTGACGTTCGTGCTGATGTGGGTGATCGCCAACATCCCGCCCACGACGCTGATGCGCTTCGCGGTCCCGCTCTACACGTTCGGGGTCGCGCTACTGGTCGCGGTCGCGCTGTTCGGGATGACCAAGAAAGGCGCGAAGCGCTGGCTGAACGTCGGCGTCGTGATCCAGCCGTCGGAGATCCTCAAGATCGCGACACCGCTGATGCTCGCGTGGTACTACCAGCGCCGCGAAGGCGGGCTGCGCTGGTATGACTTCATCGCCGCGTTCGGGATCCTGATGGTGCCGGTCGGGCTGATCGCCAAGCAGCCCGACCTCGGCACGGGCCTGCTCGTGTTCGCGGCCGGCTTCTTCGTGATCTACCTCGCCGGCCTGTCGTTCAAGCTGATCGTGCCGGTGCTCGTCGCGGGCGTGATCGCGGTCGGCTCGATCGCCGTGTTCGAGGAGCGCATCTGCCAGCCCGAAGTGCAGTGGCCGCTGATGCACGACTACCAGAAGCACCGCGTGTGCACGCTGCTCGACCCGACTTCCGACCCGCTCGGCAAGGGCTTCCACACGATCCAGGCCGTGATCGCGATCGGCTCGGGCGGCGTGCTCGGCAAGGGCTACCTCAAAGGCACGCAGGCGCACCTCGAGTTCATTCCGGAGAAGCACACCGACTTCATCTTCGCGGTGTTCTCCGAGGAATGGGGGCTCGTCGGCGGGCTCGTGCTGCTGACGCTTTACATGGCGCTGATCGCACGCGGGCTCTATATCGCCGCGCAGGGCGCGACGCTGTTCGGCCGCCTGCTCGCGGGCTCGCTCACGCTCGCGTTCTTCGTCTATGCGTTCGTCAACATCGGGATGGTGAGCGGCGTGCTGCCGGTCGTCGGCGTGCCGCTGCCGTTCATGAGTTATGGCGGCACGGCGCTCACGACGCTCGGCATCGCGATCGGGATGATCATGAGCGTCGGGCGGCAGCGGCGGTTGATGAAGAGCTGACCGCGTAGTACGCATCGCGGAAAGAAAAACGGCGCCCCGGCGCCGTTTTTTTTCGACCGTCCTTGCCGAACGCGGCCGCGCAGCGCGGTGCGGCGCGACCTCCGTTCACGGCGCCGGCGCGCGCGGGCTGCCCGGCTCCGCGCCGGCACCCGACGCCGGCCCCTGCACCTTCAGCCGCGCACTCAGCTCCTTGAATTTCAGCCCGGCCGTCTCGTCGCCCTGCGCGGCCGCCGCCGCGTAATAGGCCCGCGCGATGTTCAGGTTCTGCGCGACACCGTCGCCACCGCGCTCGTAGAACGACGCGGTCACGTACTGCGCGGTCGGCTCGCCCGCGTCGGCGGCCTGCTTGTACCACGTGAACGCCTGCCGGTTGTCGCGCGGCGTGCCGCGCCCGTCGAGGAACTGGTTCGCGAGCGACAGCGCGGCCTGCACGTGCCCCTGCTTCGCCGCCCGCAGGAACCAGCGATGCGCTTCGGCCGGATTGCGCGCGACGAACTCGCCGTCGTCGAGCATCCGCCCGTACACGTACTGCGCATGCGACATGTTCGCGTCGGCCGCGCGCTTCAGCCAGCGCAGCCCTTCGTCGACGTTCGCCGTCACGCCTTCGCCCGTCAGCAGCATCATCGCGTAGTTGAATTGCGCGAGACGGTCGCCGCGCTCGGCCGCGTCGTGGAACTGCACCAGCGCCGCGCGATAGTCGCCGGCGTTGTAGTCGGCGACCGCCGATTGCGTCTCGCGCGACGGATCGGACTTCGCTTGCGGCGCGCCCGGTGTGCCGGCTGCCATACATACGCCATACACGCCATAGACGCCACACACGCACCACCGGCCGAGCATCGCGCCGATCCGCCTGCGCGCCCCGGCCCCACCCTGCACGCGCCCACGGCGCGCGCCGTCGCCATCGTTCATGACCGTACCTCCTGCAGCGCCTGCCGCGTGGCGCGCAACAGCCAGCTGACGTCGGCCGACAGCGTGATCATCCGGTAGCCGGCCTCGCGATACTGGCGCGCGGCCGCCGTATCGCCCGCGAAGATGCCGACCGCGACGCCGGCCTGCCGGCCGGCCGCGAGCACGCGCGCCATCGCGGTTTCGACGTCCGGGTGGCGGATGTCGCCGAGATGCCCGAGGCTCGCCGCGAGATCGGCCGGGCCGACGAACAGGCAGTCGACGCCGGGCAGCGCCGCAATCCGCTCGACTTCGTCGACGCCGCGCGCCGATTCGATCTGCACGATCACCGCGACCTGCGCGTTCGCCGTCTGCACGTAATCGCGGCGCATCCCGAACGCCGCCGCGCGCACCATGCCCGCGACACCGCGCAGCCCGTCCGGCGACTCGGGCGACGGATAGCGCGTCAGCCGCACCGCGTGCGCGGCGTCGTCGACCGTCTCGATGCATGGAAACATCAGCGTGCGCGCGCCGGCATCGAGCGCGCGCTTCACGAGCCACGGCTCGCGCGCCGGCACGCGCACGACGGGTTCGCTCGGCAGATGGGCGGCCGCGATCGCGCGCAACTGCGATGCAACATCGCGGCTGTCGTTCGGCGCGTGCTCCATGTCGATGCAGAGCCAGTCGTAGCCGGCATGCGCGAGCGCTTCCGCGGCCGAGTCGCTGCCGAGCGACAGCCACAGGCCGTACAACGGGTCGTCGCCGTCGCGCAGGCGTTGTTTGAGGGAATTGGTGAGCGTGCTCATCGATACGGCCTCCTGGACGGAACGGCAATCGAACGGGACAAGCAACGGGCAAAGCGGAGCGCGACACGCCGGGCAGCGAAGCACGGCGGCGCCAGGACCGGGCCCTGGATCGTTGGTCGGCCGTGGACGGCCGATCTGACAGCGCCGGCCGCGCGATCGCGCACGGCCGCGTTTTCCGGCGCCACGCAACGATCATAGCGCGGCGTTACGCGGAATGTGGGACGAAGCCGCGGGGTGCGGCGTCAGGCAGCCCGCGCCGGCTGGCGGGGCTGCCGGAAGGCGGGATCAGCGGCCGGGCTGGCGTTCGACGTCGGCCCAGCAGTTCGGCGTTTCGTACAGGCGCACGCGCTCGAGCCGCAGGTTCACGCCGTAGTGCGCGTCGTACACGTTCGCGAGGATGTCGAACGCGATCGCCGCGAGATTCTCGACGGTCGGGATCCGGTCGATCACGACCGTCTTGTGGTCGGCCATCTGCTCGAGGAACGAGCGCACGACCTCGTCGCGGGCGTAGACAAGGAACGCGTGGTCCCACTTGCCGACCAGGTGCTCCATCGCGAGCGCCTTCACGTCGGCGAAATCCATCACCATGCCGCGGTCGGGTGCCCCCTCGGTATCGACGAGATCGCCGCGCAGCGTGACTTCGAGCACGTAACGATGACCATGCAGGTTCCGGCACTGGCTGCGGTGATCGGGAATGCGGTGGCCCGCGTCGAATTCGAGTTTTCGGGTAATCAGCACGATGTCAAAAGCCGTGGCTCAGGGAATGTTCAGATATTTGTGAGTCTGCATCGACAGCCGCCACTGCGGATGACGCTTGCACCAGTCGATCGCGAGCTTCGTATTGAGGTCGCGCGACGGGCCGTCCATCGGCTGGACGAGGAAATACTCGAAGTCGAGCTTCGCGTAGTCGGCCAGCCGCTGGTTGTCCTGCGGGATCACGACCTTCAGTTCGTTGCCCTTCGTGACGACGAGTGGCGCGTCGGCCTTCGGGCTCACGCAGATCCAGTCGATCGATTCGAGCACCGGCAGCGAACCGTTGGTCTCGATCGCGATCTCGAAGCCGGCCGCGTGCAACGCGTCGACGAGCGGCTGGTCGAGTTGCAGCATCGGCTCGCCGCCCGTGCAGACGACGAAGCGGTGCGCCTCGCCCTCCGGCCACAGGCCGGCGATCGTCGCGACGAGTGCCTCGGCGTCCTTGAACTTGCCGCCGTTCTCGCCGTCGGTGCCGACGAAGTCGGTATCGCAGAAGCGGCACACGGCCTCCGCACGATCCTCTTCGCGGCCCGACCACAGGTTGCAGCCGGCGAACCGGCAGAACACGGCCGGCCGGCCCGCGTTCGCGCCCTCGCCCTGCAACGTGTAGAAAATTTCCTTGACCGCGTAAGTCATCGTGCTTCGTCCGGCTCGCGCCGCTCGTTGTCGATCAAAATCCGTTATTCATCCAGCGCTGCCGGCGCACCCGCGTCACAGCGGCGCTTCGGTCACCCGCTCGCCCTTCAGGTAAGCCTCGTAGCCGCGCTTGCGCAGCTTGCAGGCGGGGCATTCGCCGCAGCCGAAGCCCCATTCGTGCAATTCCGCGCGCTCGCCCACGTAGCACGTGTGCGTCTCGACGCGGATCAGTTCGACGAGCGCTTCGCCGCCGAGCTGCTCGGCGAGCTGCCACGTCTGCGCCTTGTCGAGCCACATCAGCGGCGTCTCGAGCACGATGCGCGTGTCCATCCCGAGGTTCAGCGCGACCTGCAGCGCCTTCATCGTGTCGTCGCGGCAATCGGGGTAGCCCGAGAAATCGGTCTCGCACATTCCGCCGACCAGCACACGCAACCCGCGGCGATAGGCGATCGCCGCGGCGATCGTCATGAACATCAGGTTGCGGCCCGGCACGAACGTGTTCGGCAAGCCGTTCGCCGCCGTCTCGATCTCGATCGTGCGCGTCATCGCGGTATCGCTGATCGCGCCGAGCACCGACAGGTCGATCATGTGATCGTCGCCGAGCCGGTCCGACCATGCGGGAAAATCGCGCTTCAGTGCTTCGCGCACGCCTTCGCGACATTCGAGCTCGACGCGGTGGCGCTGGCCGTAATCGAAGCCGAGCGTCTCGACCGTCTGGTAGCGTTCGAGGGCCCATGCCACGCACGTGGCCGAGTCCTGCCCGCCGGAAAACAACACGAGCGCGCCGTCTTTAGCGTCTGTCCGAATCACCGTGATACTCCGTGAATGTGTAGGCTCGCGTCGCGCTGCGCCCCGGGGCCGGCTGCCGCCGGGCGGCCCGACGCGTGCCGGCCTGGGCCGGCTCGACCAGTATAGGCAGCGCAATCGGCCGCGAACGCGGCGGAGCGCTTATACCGCCCATCGCGCGGCATCGTTGCCGCGCGCCACGGCGGCGCCACGCTGGCAGCCTGCCGTGCGCATGAAGCGATGCGCTAAGTTATTGAGCGGACACGGATTTTATCATGCCCTCACGAATACTGCCGGGCACGCGGGCCCCATCACGCCAACCCCACCACAAACGAAAAACCCCAAGAACCTTCCGATTCTTGGGGTTTTAATTCTGGTGGCCTGGGACGGAATCGAACCATCGACACGCGGATTTTCAATCCGCTGCTCTACCAACTGAGCTACCGGGCCAACGAAGAATGAAAGTATATCGAGCTATTCGTACCTGAGCAAGTGTTTTCGCAAAATATTTTATACGGCGCCTTCGGACGGTTTCTTGCCGAGCTCGACACCGAGCTGCTTGAGCTTGCGATACAGGTGCGTGCGCTCGAGGCCCGTCTTCTCCGCGACGCGCGTCATGCTGCCGTTTTCGCGCGCGAGGTGATATTCGAAGTACGCGCGCTCGAACGCATCGCGCGCCTCACGCAACGGGATGTCGAACGGGATCGCGGCCGTCTGGCCCGCGAGGCCGAGTGCCGAAGCCATGTCGTCGCCGAGCGTCGGCAGCGCGGCCGCGGATGCGACCGCCGCGGGGCCCGCCGCCTGCCCCGCACCGGCCTTCGCCGCCGCGTTCGCGGACACCGGCGCCGCACCGCGTGCGAGGCCGTGCTCGACGGACTTCAGCAGCTTCTGCAGCGCGATGGGCTTCTCGAGGAAATCGAGCGCGCCGATCTTCGTCGCCTCGACGGCCGTATCGATCGTCGCGTGCCCGGACATCATGATCACGGGCATCGTCAGCAGCCCTTGCGCCGCCCACTCCTTGAGCAACGTCACGCCGTCGGTATCGGGCATCCAGATATCGAGCAGCACGAGATCGGGCGCCTGATTCAACCGGTATTCCCGCGCGGCCTGCGCGTTCTCCGCTGCCTCGACGACATGTCCTTCATCGCTGAGGATCTCCGAGAGCAATTCCCGGATGCCCATTTCATCATCTACCACCAGGATGGTTGCCATTTACGCTGCCTTTGTCTGCTCACTTGCTTTTGTCTTGGCGGGAGCCGTCCCGTCCTGCACGCCCGATTCGGCGCCTGGCGCATCGCTCGCCATCTGCAGGAACAGAATCGACACCTGCGCACCCTCGACGGTCTCGCCGTGCATGCGATTGCGCAGATCGATCCGCGCACCGTGCTCATCGACGATTTTCTTGACCGTGGCCAACCCCAGCCCCGTGCCCTTCGCCTTCGTCGTCACATAAGGCTCGAACGCACGGGTCAGGATGCGCGCCGGAAAACCGGGCCCGTTGTCGGACACGGTAAGACGTACCGCGACGCGTGTTTTGCCCTCGGCGTCGGGATCGCCATATTCTACTGTCTTGGTTTCGATCAACACACGCGGATGCGCCGACTCCGCGACCGAATCCTGCGCATTCTGCAGCAGGTTGTGAATCACCTGGCGCAATTGCGTCGCGTCGCCGCGAATCACCGGCAGCGACGGCGCGAGCTCGGCGACGATCGCGCTCTTGCCTTCGCCCACCCCGTACAGCCCGAGCACCTCGCTCGCCAGTTCGTTCAACTGCAGGTTCGCGAGCACCGCCGGCGGCGTGCGCGCGTATTCGCGGAAATCGTCGACCATCCGCTTCATCGCGGCCACCTGGTTGACGATCATCGTCGCGCCGCGCTTGAGCACATCCGCGTCGGACGGCGAGAGCTTGTCGGACAGCTTCATCTGCAACCGCTCCGCCGACAGCTGGATCGGCGTCAGCGGATTCTTGATCTCGTGCGCGAGCCGCCGCGCGACCTCGCCCCACGCGACCGAACGCTGCGCGGAAATCACGTCGGAGATGTCGTCGAACACGACAACGTAGCCGGACGTCTGCGGATCGTCGGCCTGCCCCTCGACCGTCGACACGAGGCGCGCGCCGCGCACGAGCAGCGTCAGCGGTTCGGTTTCGCCCGGCATCTCGATCGCGAACTGCTGCTGCCAGTGGCCGCGATCGCCGCTGCCGCCGTCGGATGCCGCCTCGCGATCGGCGAACGCCTTGCGCACCATCGCGCCGAACCCGGCGGCCACGCCGATCCGGTCGAGCGTCGTGCCGATCAGCGCATTGAACGGCTGCCGGAAGATCCGCTCGGCGCCGCGATTGGCCGTCGTCAGCCGGAACTGGCGGTCGAGCACGAACACGCCGGCCGTCAGGTTCGCGAGGATGCTCTCGAGATACGTCTTCGAATGCTCGAGCGCGATGCGGTTCTTCTCGACCGCGAGCCGCGCCTCGGACAACTGGCGCGTCATCGCGTTGAACGACTGCGTGAGGAAGCCGAGCTCGTCGCGCGTCTTGATCTCGCGCTTCGGCGTGTAGTCGCCTTCCGTGATCTCCTTCGTGCCCTGTGCGAGCAGGAACAGCGGCCGCGCGAGCTGCTGGCCGAGCGCGAGCGCGAGCATCATCGCGATAAAGGTCGCGAGGAACAGCGCGAGCGTCAGCGTGCCGATGTACATCTTGCGCAGCCCCGTGCGGCCGAGCGCCTTTTCCTGGTACTCGCGATACGCGCGCTGCACGGCATCCGCGTTGTGCGCGAGCGTTGGCGGCACCGGCTGCGTGAGTTGCAGGAAACGCTCCGCCGGCTGCAGCAGCGATGTCGTCGCATCGGGAATCGGCCGCACGACGCGCAGCCGCAGCGCGCCCTTCGCGCCGTGCGCACGCGGATCGCCGTCGACTTCGCCTTCGATGGCCGCGTACGCGCCGTGTTCGCGCGCCTGGCTCAGCATCAGCGGCGTCGGCAGGTCGTCCGGAATCAGCGCCGCGAAATTGCCCGACGCCTGCGCGACGATGTGCAGGTCGGGCGCCGCACCCGAGCCGCCGCGGCTCGGCTCGACGATCGTCGCGTCCTGCACGCCGAACTGGTCGCGCAGCCGCAGCAGCGTGAGCGTCGTGCCGTTCGTGTTCGCGTCGGCGCTCGCGAGCTGGTCGGACATCAGCCGCGCCTTCGTCTGCAGATCCGACAGCGACGCATCGAGCATCCCGCGGCCGAGATTCAGGCCGGCCGTCAGCGCCGTCTCGACGTTCACGTCGAACCACGACTCGATGCTGCGCGACACGAACTGGTACGACACGATGTAGATGATCCCGCCCGGCACCACACCGACGAGCGCGAAGAACACCGCGAGCTTCGCGAGCAGCCGCGTGCCGAACTTGCCCTTCCTCAGGCGCACGACGATCATCCCGATCAGCCCGAGCACCACGAGCAGGAACACGAGCGCGACGACGATGTTCGTCGCGTACAGCCACGAGTAGTAGCGATCGAAGAATTCGGTGTTCGCGCTCGCGGCCGCGAGCAGCACGAGCAGCAGCAGCGCGGTGAGCGCGACGGTCGAGACGATCACGCGAACGAGGAGGCTCTTCCCGCTGGCCGCGCGGCGCACTTTATTTAGCACGTTCGGTCACCGTGAAGTTGAAGCGCTTCCAGTCCGACCCGAGCGTCCAGTCGCGGTTGTTCACCGCATCGACCTGGAACGGCTTCGGCATCAGCGCCGTATCGAGCTGCATCCGCACCGATGCCGTGTAGGTTTCGCCCGAGCGCACCTGGCTGCGGTCGATCACGTGCCACGACGTGATGTGCCTGACGACCGCGAGCGCATCCTTCAGCGACGGGAAACCGAGCTGCAGGCCGCCCGTCGACACGCGGTACTCGCGCGTGAGCGGCTGGAACGACAGGCGGATCGTCTGCGACACCGATACCGGCTGTTCGTCAAGCCAGTACCAGCGCGCGCGGCTCAACTCGAAATCCGTCGTGAAATACACCGGAATGCCTTTGTTGACGGCATCCTCGAGGCTCGGGTTCAGTTCGAAATCGAAGCGGGCGTCGAGGCTCCAGCCGCTTCCGTCGGCCTGGAGCGACGCGCGCTGCACGGCGATCGACTCGGCATGCGCCGGCCGCACGACAGCCAGGCACAGCGTCAACGCGACCATCAGGACGGCCGCGAGCCGAAGTGGAAAAAGGTGTTTGATCGTCACCGTTTCTGAAACCGCGCGTAGAAAAATCCGTCGTGATCGGTGTTCTGGTCGAGTGGGCCGGCGGCCGCCCCTCCCTGCACTCCGCCCGGCAGCAGTTGGCCGGGGGCGTCCAATCGTACCGCATCTTCACAGGCCGCTTCAAACCAGCGGGCCTGCAATTCGCCTTCTTCGGGGAAGACCGAACAGGTCACGTAAAGCAGTTCGCCGCCCGGCTTCACGAGCGGCCACAACGCCGACAGGATGCGACGCTGTTCCGCGACGAGCGCCGGGATGTCGGCCTCGCGGCGCAGCCAGCGGATGTCCGGGTGACGACGCACGATACCGGACGCCGAGCACGGCACGTCGGACAGGATACGATCGAACGGGCGCCCGTCGTACCACGCGCCGGGCGCACCCGCATCGCCGACGCGCACGTCCGCCGCGAGCGACAGCCGCACGAGGTTCTCGCCGATCCGCGCCGCGCGCGCGGCGTCGCTTTCCAGCGCAACGACTTCCGCATCGGCGAGTTCGAGGATATGACCGGTCTTGCCGCCGGGTGCCGCGCATGCGTCGAGCACGCGCATGCCGTCACGCGCGCCAAGCCATTCGGCTGCGAGCTGCGCACCGGCATCCTGCACCGACACGACGCCGTCGGCAAACCCCGGAATGCGATCGACCGGCAGCGCCGACGCGAGCCGCACGGCATGCTTGCCGATCGCGGTCGCTTCGATTCCGCTCGCCCGCAGCGTATCGAGATACGCGTCGACGCTCGCGCGGCGCGCATTCACGCGCAGCGTGAGCGGCCCCTGGCGCTCGCCGGCCGCGAGGACCGCCTGCCATGCGTCGGGCCACGCGCGCTTCACCGAATCGACCCACCACGCGCGGTAATTCCAGCGCGCGACGACATCGTCCTGCAGCGCCGCGACGAGCGCGTCGCGCTCGCGCAGGAAACGGCGCAACACCGCATTGACCATCCCCTTCGCGAACGCGCATTCGCGGCGGGCGCCGATCACGGTCACGGCCTGGTCGACCACCGTGAACGGCGGATACGCGGCCTCGTCCGCCGGATCGAGCAACAGCGCGAGCGCGCCGGCAAGGACTGCGTGCACGTGCGCGGGCGGCGCCTTGCTGACGAGCCGGCCGATCAGCCACTCCGCACTGCCGAGACGGCGCATCGTCCGGTAGGCCACATCCTGCGTCGCACCGCGCGCAAGGGCCTGCGTACCGGACGCCATCTGCGCGAAAACCGCCGAGAGTGCCGCCGGCAGCGCGGTGCCGCGTCGTACCGCATCGACCGCCTGCGCGGCCGCGTCGAGCGCGAAGCCGAGCGAATCGGGCGCGAGATGCAGCGCGGACAGGCGCGCCGGGCGGCCGGAAGAAGACGGAGCGGTAGAACGGGTTCGTGTCATCGGAGCAAATTCGGCAAACAAGCGCGGCAAGCCAATACGGCAAACGGCGGGATCGCGGCACTCGCGTGGCCCCGCGATCCCAAACCGGGCATTGTAGCGTGCGACGTTGCCGCCCCTTTGGCCCCTTTACGGCACGCACAAATGAAAACCCCGCAGCGCGAAGCGTGCGGGGTGGCGTAGCGGCCCCCGAGCGGCAACTGCCGCACGGGATTGCCGTGGCTCAATCGAAGCGGCCGGTACGCGCCATCTCCATCAGGCGCGCGATGCGTTCCTCGGTGGCCGGGTGCGTCGAGAACAGGTTCTGCAATCCGCCACCATGCAGCGGATTCATGATCATCATCTGCGCCGTGGCCGGATGCGCTTCCGCCGCCTGGAACGGAATGCCAGCCGCATAGCGATGGATCTTGTCGAGCGCGGTCGCGAGCGACTGCGGATCGCCGGAAATCTGCGCGCCGCCGCGGTCGGCCTCGAACTCGCGTGCCCGCGAGATCGCCATCTGGATCAGCGCGCCGGCGATCGGCGCGAGCAGCGCGACCGCGATACCCGCGATCGGATTGGCCGGCCGGCCGTTCTCGTCGCGCCCGCCGAAGAACATCGCGAAGTTCGCGAGCGCCGAAATCGCGCCCGCCATCGTCGCGGTGATCGTCGAGATCAGGATGTCGCGATGCTTCACGTGTGCAAGCTCGTGCGCCATCACGCCGCGCATCTCGCGCTCCGACAGTACGCGCAGGATGCCCGTCGTCGCGGCGACCGCCGCGTGCTCGGGGTTGCGGCCCGTCGCGAACGCGTTCGGTGCATCCTCGTTGATCAGGTAGACGCGCGGCATCGGCAGGTTCGCGCGCGTGGCCAGCTCACGCACCATCCGGTAGAACTGCGGCGCCGTGTTCTCGTCGACTTCCTGCGCGTTGTACATGCGCAGCACCATCTTGTCGGAGAACCAGTACGAGAAGAAATTCATGCCGAGCGCGAACAGCAGCGCGATCGTCATGCCGCGCGAGCCGCCGATCATCCCGCCGATCACGATGAACAGGGCCGTGATCGCGGCCATCAGCATCGCCGTTTTGACCCAATTGAACATACCCACTCCTTATCCGTCAGGGGACCCGCCGCACGTCACAAGGCACGGCGGAAAATTGTAAGCGATTTGTTAGATAAGGTCTTGCCGGAAAAATTCAATCTCAGCGTTGCGATGCCGCAAGACGAAGGCCGAGGCCGACGAAAGCGCTGCCGACCGTGCGGTCGAGCCACTTCCTGACACCCGGCTTGCCGGAAAAGCGCGCCGTGACACTGCCCGCGACCCAGGCGACGAAGCTGGTCCACACCGTGCTCATCGCGACGAACACGCCGCCGAGGGTCAGGAACGCCAATGCCTTGTGCGGGCTGTCGGCCGACACGAATTGCGGGAAGAACGACACGAAGAACAGCACCACCTTCGGGTTCAGCACGTTGGTCCAGAAACCCTGCATGAACAGCTGGCGCAGCGGCTTCGCGGCTTGCGCGGCCGCCTTGCCCGACGGCTCGGCCGCCTGCTTCGCGATGATCATCCGCACGCCGAGGTAGATCAGGTAGGCGGCACCCACCAGCTTGATCACCGTGAACGCGGCAGCCGATGCCGCGAGCAGCGCGGTCAGGCCGAATGCGCAGGCGAGCGCGTGCACGCAGCAGCCGGCCGAAATGCCCAACGCCGACATCAGCCCCGCGCCGCGGCCCTGCGCGACACTGCGGCCGACGATATAGGCTGTATCGGGGCCGGGCGTGACGTTCAGCAGGAAGACTGCCAGCACGAAGAAGCCGAAATGGGTGATGCCGAACATGAAAACCTCGAAACCGGAGAGCGCAGGGAAATTCTACGCGCGCCTGCCGTACCGTGCGACTCGGCCGTCCGGCCGATTGCGCATGCCCGGCAGGCCGTGTCGAATAGCGGTCAGGCCGCCTCAGGCAACGTCGGTCGGCGCAAAACGCTGGCCCGCGGCGAGCGGCGAACCGGCCAGGAACTCGCGGGCGGGCAGCCGCTTGCCGCCCGGCTTCTGCAACTGCGTGATGCGCAGCGCACCGCTGCCGCACGCGACGACCACGCCTTCCGGCGCGGCTTCGACGATCGTGCCGGGCAGCGCGTCGCCGCGCGCCGCCACGGGCTCGGCCGCCCACAGCTTGATCGCCGCGCCATCGAGCGTCGCGACGCCGCCCGGGAACGGATCGAACGCACGCACCTGGCGCGCGAGCACGTCGGCCGGCTTGCGCCAGTCGAGCGCCGCTTCGTGCTTGCCGATCTTTTCCGCGTAAGTCACGCCGTCGGCCGGTTGCGGCGTGGCCGGCAGCACACCGTCGCGCTCGAGCTGCACGAGCGCGTCGACGATCAGTCGCGCACCTTCGGCAGCGAGCCGGTCGTGCAGGGTCGCGGTCGTCTCGTCCGGCGCGATCGCGATGCGCGCCTCCTCGATCATCGCGCCGGTGTCGAGGCCGATGTCCATCTGCATCAGCGTGACGCCCGTCTCGGCGTCGCCGGCCTCGATCGCGCGGTGGATCGGCGCGGCGCCGCGCCAGCGCGGCAGCAGCGATGCATGAATGTTGATGCAGCCGCCACGCGGAATGTCGAGCACCTCCTGCGGCAGCAGCAGGCCATATGCGGCGACCACCATCACGTCATGCGGAGTCGAGCGCAGCAGCTCGATCGCGTCGGCCGCCTCCGCCGAGTACTTGCCCGTGCGCCGCAGCGACGGCGGCTGCGCGACGGGCATCCCGTGCTCGACGGCGTAGCGCTTCACCGCGCTTGCCTGCAGCTTCATCCCGCGCCCGGCAGGGCGATCGGGCTGGGTCAGCACGAGCGGCACCGGAAAACCGGCCTCGTGGATCGCGGCCAGGGCAGCCGCGGCAAATTCCGGCGTGCCGGCAAAAATCACGCGCAACGTATGGGTCATGACAGCTTTCGGGGTCGGGCAGGGCGAACGCGCGTCACATCGCGCGTTCGAGTTTCTTCATCTTCGTCTTGATGCGCGTCTGCTTGAGCGGCGACAGGTATTCGACGAACACGCGCCCCATCAGGTGATCCATCTCGTGCTGGACGCACACGGCCAGCAGGCCCTCGCAGTCGAGCTCGAAGGTCTCGCCCTGCTCGTTGAGCGCACGCACGCGCACATGATCGGGACGCTCGACTTCGTCGTAGATGCCGGGCACCGACAGGCAACCCTCTTCGTAGATCTGCTTCTCATCGCTCGACCACACGATCTCGGGGTTGATGAACGCGCGCAGCTCGTTCTTCTCCTCGGAGACGTCGATCACGATCACGCGCTCGTGCACGTCGACCTGCGTGGCCGCCAGGCCGATGCCGGGCGCCGCGTACATGGTTTCGGCCATGTCGGCGACGAGCTTGCGGATCCGGTCGTCGACCTTGTCGACGGGCTTTGCGACCTTGTGCAGCCGCTTGTCGGGGTAATGAAGAATATTGAGTAAAGCCATGGCGTTCGGTATTCGGTGGGGCGGCATGCCGCATCGGCCATCCGGCCAGCTGGCGGTGCCGCCGGGATGCAATGAAGATGAGGCGGACGCGCGGCGAATCAATGCCGCGGATCACGCCTCCTGCAATTGGCCGGGCGCCTGCGCGCGCGGCCCTGTCGAGTATTTCGGATGATGAAAATTTTATCATGGCGCCACGCGGTCCGCTGGCCGCCGCATTCGAGGAGCGCCTCATGTCGCCGCAAGTGCTGACCGCCTCCGCGCTGCGCGCGTGGCTGCAGCTCGCGCATGCGCCCGGCCTCGCACCCGCCGTGCTGCAGGCCCTGCTCGACGCGTTCGGCTCGCCGGATGCGCTGCTGCGCGCGTCCGGCGACGCGATCGCCGCCGCAACCAGCCCCGCCGCGGCCCAGGCCGTGCATGCGAGCGAGCGCGGCGACCTCGACGCGCGCACCGACGCCGTGCTCGCCTGGCTCGACGCGCCGGGCAACGCGCTCGTCACGCTCAACGATCCGGCCTACCCGCCGCGGCTGCGCGACCTGCACGATCCGCCGCCGCTGCTATATGTAAAGGGCCGTCTCGACCTGCTGCACGCGCGCGGCCTTGCCGTGGTCGGCAGCCGCCACGCGACGCCGCAGGGTCTCGCCGACGCGACGCGCTTCGCCCGGGAGCTGTCCGACGCCGGGCTACCGATCGTGTCGGGCCTTGCACTCGGGATCGACAGCGCCGCGCATCGCGGCGGGCTCGACGGCCGGTCAGGCACGGTCGCGGTGATCGCGACCGGCGCCGATCTCGTCTATCCGGCGCGACACCGTGCGCTCGCCCACGAAATCGCCGCTCACGGTGCGATCGTGTCGGAGTGGCCGCTCGGCACACCGGCCCGCGCCGCACACTTCCCGCAACGCAACCGGCTGATCGCCGCGCTCGCGATCGGCGTGCTCGTCGTCGAGGCCGCCCCGCGCTCCGGCTCGCTGATCACCGCGCGGCTCGCGAACGAACTGGGGCGCGATGTGTTCGCGATGCCGGGCTCGATCCACGCGCCGCTCGCGCAGGGCTGCCACGCACTGATCCACGACGGCGCGAAGCTGACGGCGGCGCCGCTCGACGTGCTCGAGGAGTACGGGCTGGGCGAACCGGCGGTTCGCGCGGCGGGCGATGCATCGTGCACCGGAAATCAGCTCGCCAGCGCCGCCAGCCTCCGCGGAACCGGGGCCGCCGGCTTCACACTGGCCGATCCGGCCGATCCGCTCGTTGCAGCCGGCCCGCCGGCGCGAGTCGAGGCATCGCCGGCGCTACCCTGCAGCCCGTCCGAACAGGCCGTACTCGCCGCGCTGGGATACGGCCCCGTCACCTACGAATGGCTCGCCGAACACAGCGGCCTGGCCGACGACGTGCTGCACGGCGCGCTGCTCGCGCTCGAGCTGGCCGGTCGCGTCGCGAGCGTCCCCGGCGGACGGTTCGCGCGCCTTGACGCAGCGCCCACCCCGGCCGCGCACGGCGTGCTACATTCCCCCGCATAGGGGCGGCCAAGCCGCCGACGATATCCAAGGAAATCCATGCCCGCGCTGAACCTCGACACCGATGCGGATCGGATCGCCGAGCGCCTCGCCGATGCCGGCACGTTGCTCGTCGCCTGCCTGTGCGCCGAGTGGTGCGGCACGTGCCGCGACTACCGGACGGCCTTCGACCAGCTCGCCGACGCGCATCCGGACGCCTGCTTCGCCTGGATCGACATCGAAACGCATGCCGACCAGCTCGACGATCTCGACGTCGAGAATTTCCCGACGATCCTGATCGAAGATACCCATACCGCACGTTTCTTCGGCACGGTGCTGCCGCATGCGGCAATCGTCGAGCGGATGCTGTCCGACCTGAGTGCGGTACCCGGTGCGCCGCACGCACCGAAATTGCGCAACGTCCTGACCGTCGAAGCCTGAATTTGCGAGCCGGCCCGGCGCTTTTGCGCCCGTTTGCGCGCGCCGCCGCGCCGGGCGCTTGCCGCCGTTGCAGGCCCCCTCTATGATGAGCCGCTTTTTGCACGCCGAGCCGCCGTCGCGTCGGCGTGTGCTATAAAGCGGTCGTTAAAGGGCCCCACAACCGGCGAACCCGGTCTACCAACACACACCTGTCATGTCCAAAGCACTGATCATTGCGGAAAAGCCTTCTGTCGCGAACGACATCGCACGCGCTTTGGGCGGCTTTACCAAGCATGACGAGTATTACGAGAGCGACGATTTCGTCCTTTCGTCCGCTGTCGGCCACTTGCTGGAAATCGCCGCCCCGGAAGAGTACGAGGTCAAGCGCGGGAAATGGAGCTTCGCGCATCTGCCCGTCATCCCCCCGCATTTCGACCTGAACCCGATCGCAAAAAGCGAGTCGCGCCTCAAGGTGCTCACGAAGCTGATGAAGCGCAAGGACGTCGACCGCCTGATCAACGCATGTGACGCGGGGCGCGAGGGCGAGCTGATTTTCCGCCTGATCGCGCAGCACGCGAAGGCGAAGCAGCCGGTTCAGCGCCTGTGGCTGCAGTCGATGACCCCGCAGGCGATCCGCGACGGCTTCGCGAACCTGCGCAGCGACACCGACATGCAACCGCTCGCCGACGCCGCACGCTGCCGCTCGGAAGCCGACTGGCTCGTCGGGATCAACGGCACCCGCGCGATGACTGCGTTCAACAGCAAGGGCGGCGGCTTCTTCCTGACGACAGTTGGCCGCGTTCAGACGCCAACGTTGTCGATCGTCGTCGAACGCGAAGAGAAAATCCGCCGCTTCATTCCGCGCGACTACTGGGAAGTGAAGGCGGAATTCGCGTGCGCGGGCGGCTTCTACGAAGGCAAGTGGTTCGACCCGAAATTCAAGCGCGACGAATTCGATCCGGAAAAGCGCGACTCCCGCCTGTGGAGCCTGCCGGCTGCCGAAACGATCGTCGCCGCGTGCCGCGACCAAGTCGGCACGGTCTCGGAGGAATCGAAGCCGTCGACACAACTGTCGCCGCTGCTGTTCGACCTGACGAGCCTGCAGCGCGAAGCGAACAGCCGCTTCGGATTCTCCGCGAAGAACACGCTCGGTCTCGCGCAGGCGCTGTATGAAAAGCACAAGGTGCTGACCTACCCGCGTACCGACGCGCGCGCGCTGCCGGAAGACTATCTGTCGACGGTCCAGTCCACGCTCGAGATGCTCAAGGAGAGCAACAACTACCTGCCGCATGCGAAGCAGGTGCTCGACAAGGGCTGGGTGAAGCCGAACAAGCGCATCTTCGACAACTCGAAGATCAGCGACCACTTCGCAATCATCCCGACGCTGCAGGCGCCGAAGTCGCTGTCCGAGCCGGAGCAGAAGTTGTACGACATGGTCGTGAAGCGCTTCCTCGCCGTGTTCTTCCCGGCCGCCGAATTCCGTGTCACGACGCGGATCACCGAAGTCGCCGGCCATCACTTCAAGACCGAGGGCAAGGTGCTCGTCGAGCCGGGCTGGCTGCAGGTGTACGGCCGCGACGCCGAAGGCGCGGACGCGAACCTCGTGCCGGTGCAGAAGGACGAGAAGGTGAAGACGGACGAAATCGCCGCCGTCGCGCTCGTCACGAAGCCACCCGCACGCTATTCGGAAGCGACGCTGCTGTCCGCGATGGAAGGCGCGGGCAAGCTCGTCGAGGACGACGAACTGCGCGAAGCCATGGCCGCGAAGGGCCTCGGCACGCCGGCCACGCGTGCGGCGATCATCGAAGGCCTGCTCGGCGAAAAGTACCTCGTGCGCGAAGGCCGCGAACTGATCCCGACCGCGAAGGCGTTCCAGCTGATGACGCTGCTGCGCGGGCTCGGCGTGAAGGAACTGACCGCGCCGGAGCTCACCGGCGAATGGGAATACAAGCTGTCGCAGATGGAGCGCGGCAACCTCGGGCGCGACGCCTTCATGCAGGAAATCGCCCGCATGACGCAGCAGATCGTCAAGCGCGCGAAGGAATACGATTCCGACACGATCCCCGGCGATTACGCGACGCTCGAGACGCCGTGCCCGAACTGCGGCGGCCAGGTGAAGGAAAACTACCGCCGCTTCGCGTGCACGAAGTGCGAGTTCTCGATCTCGAAGATCCCGGGCAGCCGGCAGTTCGAGATCGCGGAAGTCGAGGAACTGCTGCGGGAAAAGACGATCGGCCCGCTTTCCGGATTCCGCAGCAAGATGGGTCGCCCGTTCTCGGCGATCCTGAAGCTCTCGTTCGACGACGAGACGAAGAACTACAAGCTCGAGTTCGATTTCGGACAGGATACGGGCGGCGAGGAAGGCGAGGCGCCCGACTTCTCCACACAGGAACCGGTCGGCGCGTGCCCGAAGTGCAAGGGCCGCGTATTCGAGCACGGGATGAGCTACGTGTGCGAGCACTCGGTGGCCAACCCGAAGACGTGCGACTTCCGCTCGGGCAAGGTGATCCTGCAGCAGGAAATCTCGCGCGAGCAGATGGGCAAGCTGTTGGCCGACGGCCGCACGGATCTGCTGCCGAATTTCAAGTCTTCGCGCACCGGCCGCAACTTCAAGGCGTTCCTCGTGAAGCAGCCGGACGGCAAGATCGGCTTCGAGTTCGAGAAGAAGGAACCGAAAGCCGCCGCTGCGAAGAAGACTGCGAAATCGGCGACGAAGGATGCCGAAACCGTGACGGAAGGTGCAGACGAGAAACCGGCACCGGCTCGCAAGACCGCCGCGAAGACTGCCGCCACCAAGACGGCGGCTCGCAAGACGACGACCCGCAAGACGGGCTCGTAACAGCCTGGACTGGACGCCGGGCGGGCTTTCTCCCGGCGCGTCCTGCTTCGGCAGGCAGCCATAAGAAAAACGCGGATCGACTGCTCGATCCGCGTTTTTTCTTTGTGCCGGCGGTAACCGACGCGGTAACCGACGCCCGGCCGCCCGGGCTATCGCGCCGTTACAGCGGCGACGGCGCCGCGACGCGCGTGCGCGGCGAACGCGGCAGGCGCGGCGACAGGTTCGGGTCGGCCGATTCCGGTTGCTCGGCACGCGTCTCGACACCGATCGGCGCGAGCGCGGAGCTCTGCGCGGCCCATTGCTCACCCATCGTTGCGTCGGTCGAGTGGCTGAAGTGCTCGACGAGGTGGTCGATGAACGTGCGCACCTTCGCGGGCAGATGGCGCCGGCTCGGGTAAGCGATGTTGATCTCGACCTGCGGCAGCCGGAAATCCGGCAGCAACCGCACGAGCGCACCGCGCGCGATGTCGCTGCCGATCAGGTAGCTCGGCAGGATCGCGACACCCATCCCGAGCAGCGCGAACTGGCGCAGCATCGCGGTGTTGTTCGCGACGATCACGTTGGTCGGGCGCACACGCACTTCGCCGTCCGGCCCCGTGAACACACGCTCGTCGCCCCAGTATTCGGTCGGCAGGCTCAGGCTCGGATGCTCGGCGAGATGCTCCGGATGGGTCGGCACGCCGTGCTTCTCGAGATAGCTCGGCGTCGCGCACACGGTCATGCAGCCGGTGGTCAGGCGCCGCGTGACGATGCTCGCGCTGCGCATCTGGCGCGTGACGACGATGCCGACATCGAAACCTTCCTCGACCAGATCGACCTGCCGGTCGACCAGCGTGAGATCCGGCACCACTTTCGGGAAATTCTCCGTGTACGACTGCAACACGGGCGCGAGGTTATGCAGGCCGAACACGACGGGCGCGACGATGCGCAGCGTGCCGACCGGCTCGTGATTGCGCGCGACGACCATCTGCTCGACGTCTTCCAGCTCATCGAGGATCTGGCGGGCACGCTCCAGATAGACCTGGCCTGACTCGGTCAGGGAAAGGCTGCGCGTGGTGCGGTTCAGCAAACGCGTGCCGAGCCTGCCCTCCAGATCGGCGACGTGACGCGTCGCGACCGCGTTGGAGATATCCATTGCACTCGCGGCCCGCGCGAAACTGCCGAGATCTGCAACCTTGACGAACACGCGCATCGACTGCAAATGATCCATAAACGACTCCTGCCGCTGTTACAACTTCAAAAAGATGAAGCAAATGCGTAATTCTCCTACGACAGCGGAAATGATGCAGAGTTGCTCAACAAGGCCCCGGTTGACGATAAAAATAGTCAAAAATCCTCGCCCTCTGCGGATAGTTGATCCAATTATTCCGATTGGGACAACAATTGGGTGAACCTCGTCGTGTAAGCGGCCGAATCAGGAAGGACGTATTTGATGCGACACAACAGCGCACCCTTCTGCCCTGGCCGCGAGCGGCGCCGGGTCAGGCCGCCGCCAATTGCGGCGGAGCGTAACAACCTGTTAAAAAGACACCACGAAGGCGGCTGACATAGCATCATGTCGGCCCCGGCCGGGCGGGACGGGTGCGCGAGGTGCGCCGCCGCCACCGCCGCTTTCAACGCGCGACACCCGCTCATCATGAAAATTGCCATCCTCGACGACTACCAGGACGCCGTCCGCAAGCTGAACTGCTTCGAGATGCTTGCCGGCCACGACGTGAAGGTCTTCAACAATACGGTGCGCGGATTGGGACAACTCGCCAGCCGTCTGGCGGAAGTCGAGGCGCTCGTGCTGATTCGCGAACGGACCCCGATTTCGTCGCAACTGCTCGCAAAGCTGCCGAACCTGCGCATGATCAGCCAGACCGGCCGCGTGTCGAGCCACATCGATCTCGAAGCCTGTACCGACCGCGGCATCGCGGTGCTCGAAGGCACGGGCTCGCCGGTCGCTCCCGCCGAGCTGACCTGGGCGCTCGTGATGGCCGCCCAGCGCCGCATTCCTCAGTACGTCGCGAACCTGAAGCAGGGCGCCTGGCAGCAGTCGGGCCTGAAGACGTCGGCCATGCCGCCGAACTTCGGCCTCGGCCAGGTACTGCGCGGCCAGACGCTCGGCATCTGGGGCTACGGCAAGATCGGCCGGCTCGTCGCCGGCTACGGCAAGGCGTTCGGGATGAACGTGCTGATCTGGGGCCGCGAGCATTCGCTCGAGGCCGCGCGCGCCGACGGCTATACGGCCGCCGAAAGCCGCGAAGCGCTGTTCGAGCAGAGCGACGTGCTGTCGCTGCACCTGCGCATGCATGACGACACGCGCGGGATCGTGAAGCAGGAAGACCTGATGCGGATGAAGCCGACGTCGCTGCTCGTCAACACGAGCCGCGCCGAACTGCTCGAGGACAACGCACTGGTCAACGCGCTGTCGCACAACCGTCCGGGGATGGTCGCAATCGACGTGTTCGAGAGCGAGCCGATCCTGCAGGGCTACAGCCTGCTGCGAATGGAAAACGTGATCTGCACGCCGCACATCGGCTATGTCGAGCGCGAAAGCTACGAGCTCTACTTCAGCGCGGCGTTCCGCAACATCCTCGCGTTCGACGACGGCGACATGTCGAGCGTTGCCAACCCGGAAGCGCTGACGCCGATCCGCAAGCGCTGACCGCGCGGGCTGCGCACGCCGCAGCCCCGCTCCTCCATTCCCGATCGTCAGGCGGCCACGCGGCCGCCCGTCATCGCATCCACGCGCGCGAGGAAATGCTCGCCGTCGCGCCGACCGAGATCGTACGCATGCCGCATCTGCGACGGGCTCGTGTAATCCCAACTCGAAATCGGCACCTTGCTCGAAGGCTGGACGTACAGCCGACGCTGCTCGCCATGCGCGACCGTGAACATCTGCGGGCGCGGATACAGCCGCGTGACGAGCACCAGCACGTCGCCCGGCGCCGGGTCGAGCGCGTCGACCGGCACGTTGTCGACCATCCCGCCGTCGAGCACCGGCCGGCCGCCGCGGCGCAGCACCGGCGTGAACGGCGGCGTGCAGGACGACTGCAGGATCAGGTCGGCGAGTTCCTCGACTTGCGTGCAGGCCTGCGCACGCACGAATTCGGGCCGAAAGCCGAGCGTGCGCCCGAGCGTCGGGTGCAGCGTCTTGCGCACGTACTTCTCGATGTTGTACGCGACAAGACCGGCGGCGACTGCGCTGCGCGCACCGAGCCAGCGCGGCACATGCGACACGCCGATGCGGATCTCCGGCGCCGCGGCAAGCTTCGCGAACGGTTCGCCGTAGATGTCGAGCAGCGCCTGACGGTAAATCCGGTAATGCGGAAACACGGGCTCGCGCCCGAACAGGTTGCCCCAGTACGCGTTCTTCCGGTTGTGGCGCAGCGCCTCTTCGTAATAGCACATCACCCAGGCGGCGTCGCGTGTATACAGCATGCAGGCGGTTGCCGCGCCGGCCGAGATACCGGTGATCACGCGCGGGCGCAGGCCGAGCGCCGGCTGTGCGACGTCCCAGAAGCCGGCCTGCCACCAGCAGCGATTGCCGCCACCCGCAAAGACGATCTGGTCGAACATCGCGCCGCTCAGCTGACGAGCGCGTAGGTCGACGTCGCGTGAACGGCCATCTTGCCGTCTTCGTCGAACAGCTCGACTTCGCCGAATACGAGATTGCGGCCCATCCGCAGCACGCGCGCGGCGACGAGCACGTCGCCCTTGCGCACGGGACGCATGAAGTTCGTGTTCAACGACACGGTCGTCATCGGCCGGAACTCGCCGAGCGCGGCCGAGATCGCGACCACCATCGCGGTATCGGCGGCCGCCGTGAACACCTGGCCGCAGATCACACCGCCCGAATGGCGGAATTCGCCGGAAAACGGCAGGCGCAGCGTGACGCTGTCGTCGCCGATCGACACGGGGACCAGACCGAGCGAGCGGACCCAGGGGGCCAGCAGGCGATCCAGCAATTCGCGGACTGCGTTTTCGTCCATCTTCGAAAGCCCAGAAAGCGTTGCGCGACCGCCGCGCAACACGTGTGGCGTCATCATACCGGGAGCACGAAAACTGCGATCGCTCGTTATCGGGCCGGCAGCCACCGTTGTCGTGACGAAATATTCTCAGGAAATTTGCAGAAAGGACTTGCCAAGCCTGAAATGCTCGTGCATAATCTTTCTTCTGTTGGGGGCGTTAGCTCAGTTGGTAGAGCAGCGGACTCTTAATCCGTAGGTCGAGTGTTCGAGTCACTCACGCCCCACCAGGAATTTCAAAGGCCGGTCAGCGCAAGCTGACCGGCCTTTTCCGTTTACGCCTGCCGCTTTCCTGCCGTTTTTCATTCACGCCGCGTCGCTTCGCGTTGCGCGCCCCTCGCGGTACGCGAGCGCACCCATCTTCCGCATCGTTTCCGCTAGAATCGTCCGACAAATATCACACGACCGGCGCAGGCACTGTCGTTCGCCCGCCGGCACTGAGAGAGCATGGGACGTCAGACATGGAAGCATGTGAACGGGACGCGACCATTCAGAGGGCCTGGTTGCGCCGATATCGGCCGGTTCGGCGGGTCGCGCCATCCCCCCGATCAAGCCGGAATCCGCGGTGCGAAGCACGACGAAACGGATCCGGTCATGCCGGGTAGGGACGCACTCGTCGCGATGGCGCTCGGTGTCGTGCTACTCGTACTGGCCGGCATGCTCGCCGTAACGGCCGGGCAGGCGACCGGCCAGCTGGTCCGTGCACCGGGCACGGTCGTGCGCATCGTGCAGGACAGCGACGCGATGCGCGCGTACCGGCCGATCGTCGCGTACCTCGCGAACGACGGCCAGCGCCGCGAAGTCGCCGGCAATACCGCATCGACCGTCCCCGCCTACGACATCGGCGAGAACGTCGAGGTATGGCTCGACCCCGGCCACCCCGAACGCCCCGCGCTGATCGACGATTTCGCGCAACGCTGGTTTCCGGCGATCGTGCCGGCGCTGCTCGCCATCGCATCGTTCGCGATCGGCGGCCTGCTGATCGCCGGCGAGCGCCGCCGCCGGTCGTCCGCCCCGCCGCCGGTCCGCCGCGCCCGCAAGCACGTGCGCAGCCGCTGGGATATCGCGATCGTGCTGATTCCGATCGCGATCGGCACGGGCTTCATCGCCGGCGCCGGTGCGGCCGGCCTGCGCCAGTGGCAGGTCATCCACCACTATGCGCGTTCCACCGGCCATGTCGTCGAGATCGCGAAAAACACGCACTCGCCTCGCGCGCGCACGTCGCTGTATTCGGCGATCGTCGCGTTCACGACCGACAGCGGACGCCAGATCAGGTTCGCGCAGGGTTCGGCGTCGTCGCATCCGGGCCTGCACGAAGGCGAAGCGGTCAACGTGCTGTACGACCCCGTCACACCCGAGCGCGCGGTGGTCGACCGCTTCTGGGATCACTGGGGCCTCACGGCCATCCTGTTCGCGATCGGCGCGCCGTTCCTTGCGGCCGGGCTGTTCATCGCCGCGACGCTGTGGCCGGAACACCCGCCGCACGAAACCGCGCCATGACGTTCGCGTGCCGGCCGTGCACCGCGCGGCACGACGACCGGCTCGGCGCGCACGTCACCGCTCCCTGAACGCCTCCACTTTCGCGCGGTTCCCGCAGGTGCGCATGTCGCACCAGCGCCGCCCGACGCCGCGCCCGCGATCGACGAAGAACCACGTGCAACGGCCGCACTGGCGCACGCGCGCAAAATCGTCGCTGCGCAGCAGATGCTCGAACCCGAGTGCGGCCGCGTCGACCCAGCGCGACGCGACGCGCGCGTCGGGCCGCCACGCGAACCGGCCGTCGACCGCATCGAACGCGCTGCGCCCGATCGCCTCGCGGATCGCAACGGCGAGCCGGCCCGCCGCGCGCGCGCCGGCGGTGCCGCCGCCGCCGGCCGTCAGGTGCGCGATCGCGCTGTAAGCCTCCTCGCGAAAACGATGCAGCGCGATCAGCGCGTCGGCGTCGTCCTGCCGCGCATGACGCAGAAACCGCGCCAGATCGGCCGGCGCCAGCAACCCCGAGCGCTCCGCCCACGCATGCACGGCCGGCCAGTCGACGAACTTGTCCGCGTCGCGCGTCTTGCCCGTGTCGGCTACCGTGTTGAGGAAATCGAGCGCCGGATGGCCGCCGACGAAATCAGCTGCCCCCCATTCATGCGAATGTCGCACGGGTTCGTGTCGAGTAACCATTTATTTTCACCTATCGGTTTCACACCCGGACGATCCGGAGTAACCTGTTAACAACCAAAACAGGTTAGCACGGAGATGCCGATGCTCGAACTCGCCAACCGCTTCACCTTCGAAGGCCACCGGATTGCCTGGGGAACGTTCGGCGAAGGGCCGCCGCTCGTGCTCGTGCACGGCACGCCGTTTTCGTCGCAGGTGTGGCGGCGGATTGCACCGTGGCTCGCGCGCCGTCATCGCGTGTTCTTCTACGACCTGCTCGGCTACGGTCAATCCGACATGCCGGATGCGGACGTGTCGCTCGGCCGCCAGAACGCGCTGTTCGGCGCGATGCTCGACGAGTGGAACATTTCGCGACCGCGCGTGCTCGCGCACGACTACGGCGGCGCCACCGTGCTGCGCGCGCACTTCCTCGACGGCGTCGCCTATGCGGATCTCACGCTCGTGAACCCGGTCGCGATCGCGCCGCAGGGTTCGCCGTTCGTGCGCCACGTCGCGCAGCACGAAGCCGCCTTCACCGGATTGCCCGCGTATGCGCATCACGCACTCGTGTCGGCCTATCTCGGCAACGCCGTCGCCCGGCCGCTGAGCGACGACGCGCTGTCGATCTACCGCGCGCCGTGGCTCACGCCAGCCGGCCAGGCCGCGTTCTATCGCCAGATCGCGCAGATGCGCCAGCACTACATCGAGGAAGCCGAGGCCCGTTACGCGCCGCCGGACTTTCCGGTGCGCATCGTGTGGGGCGAGGACGACGCGTGGATTCCGCTCGAACAGGGGCAGGCGCTGGCCGATCGCATCGCCGGCGGCCAGCTGATCACGGTGCCGCGCGCGGGCCACCTGGTGCAGGAAGATGCGCCGGAAGCGATCGTCGCGGCGGTGCTCGACCGGCCCGGGAAAGGTTGACGCCGCCTGTACCGGGTGCCGCTTGTCGCGTGCCGCGTCAGAACACCGGCACGCCCTGCGCGAGCGTCGAGATGAACTTCGCGGTGCGCGGATCGCGCGGGCCGCCGAACAGGTCGCGCGATGCGCCGGCCTCGACCACGCGCCCTTCCGCGAGAAACACCGCGTCGTGCGCGATCGACGCGGCCAGGCGCAGGTCGTGCGTCGCCATCAGCATCGTCGTGCCTTCGCGCGCGAGCTGGCGCAGCACCTCGACGACTTCGACGGACAGCTCCGGATCGAGTGCCGACGTCGGCTCGTCGCACAGCAGCACCTGCGGCGACGGTGCAAGCGCACGTGCGATCGCGACGCGTTGCTGCTGGCCGCCCGACAGCGTGCCGGGCCACGCGTCGGCCTTGTTCGCGATACCGACCTTCTCGAGCAGCGCGAGCGCGCGTTCGCGGGCCCGTTCGCGCGACCAGCGCTGCACGGTGACGAGCCCTTCCATCACGTTCTGCACGACGCTCAGGTGCGGAAACAGCTGAAAGTTCTGGAACACCATGCCGGTCTGGCGGCGCACCTCGAACACGGCGTCACGCGCCGGCCGGTGCGCCGGCGAGAAGTCGATGCGGGCGTCGCCGACCGTCAGCGCACCTGCCTCGGGTACTTCGAGCAGGTTCACGCAACGCAGCAGCGTGCTCTTGCCGCTGCCGGACGGCCCGATCAGCGCCGTCACGCTGCCGGGCTGCAAGGCGAGGTCGATCCCGTGCAACACGCGCTGCGTGCCGAACGACTTGTCGATGCGTTCGAGCCGGATCATCGCAACTCCGCCTGGAACAGTGCGTGACGGCCGAAGCGGGTTTCGAGGCGACGCTGCAGCGTGGACAGCACCGAACTGAGCAGCAGATAGATCAGCGCGGCTTCCGTATAGAGGATCATCGGTTCGTAGGTCACGGCCGCGATCCGCTGCGCGGCCTGGAAGATCTCCGGCACGGTCAGCACGGCCGCGAGCGACGTGTCCTTCACCAGCGAAATGAACGAATTCGACAAAGCCGGCAGCGCGACGCGTGCGGCCTGCGGCAGGATCGCGCGGCGCAGCGCCTGCGGGCGCGTCATCGCCATCGAGTACGCGGCCTCCCACTGCCCCTTCGGAATCGATTCGATCACGCCACGGATCACCTCCGCGTTGTACGCGCCGACGTTCAGCGAGAAGCCGATCACGGCGGCCGTCAGCGGATCGAGCACGATGCCGACGCTCGGCAGGCCGTAGAAGATCACGAACAGTTGCACGAGCAGCGGCGAGCCGCGAAACAGCCAGATATAGAACCGCACGACGGCCTGCGCCCAGCGCGGCCCGAACAGCCGCACGAGCGCCGCGCCGAACGCGAGCAGTAGACCGATCGCGAACGACGCGAGCGTGAGCGGAACCGTGAACACGAGCCCCGCGACGAGCAGGGGCTTCAGCGATTCCGCCATCAGGTGAAGCCAGGCCGGCATCGTTCAGCCTCGCGTCACGGCTGCGACACGTCGCGGCCGAAATACTTCTGCGAGATCTTCGCGTAGGTGCCGTCGGCCTTGATGTCCGCGAGCGCCTTGTCGATCGCGGCCACCAGCGCGGGGCTGCCCTTGCGCAGCAGCACGCCCGATGCATCGCTGGCGCCGCTCGCGTCGGTCGCCGCGATCTTCAGTTTCGCGTCCGGCTTGTGCTTGCGGAAATCGAGGTACGACAGCGAATCGTTGATCGTCGCGTCGACGCGCCCGGACGTCAGCAGGTCGATCGATTCGTTGAAACCCTGCACCGGCACCACGTCCGCGCCATGCGCGGCCGCGAGCTTGCCGAAATTGCTGGTGAGCGTGTTCGCGGACTTCTTGCCCTTCAGGTCGTCGAACGAGCGGATCGTCGTGTTGTCCGCGCGCACGATCAGCACCGCGCGCGACGTGATGTACGGCGTGGAGAAATCGTATTTCGCCTTGCGCGCGTCGGTGATCGACACTTCGTTGACGACCGCGTCGTAGCGGTTCACGTCGAGGCCGGCGATCAACCCGTCCCACTTGCCTTCGACGAACTGCGGCTTCACGCCGAGACGCTGCGCGATCGCGGTCGCGATGTCGACGTCGAAGCCCGTCAGCTTGCCGCTCTCGTCGTGGTACGTGAACGGCGCGTACGTCCCTTCGGTGCCGACCCGGAACACGCCGGACGACTTGATCTGCGACAGGTCGTCGGCAGCCAGTGCGCTCGTGACCGAAACGGCCTGCAGCATGGCGACGACCAGGATGGAGCGAAGGATTTTCATGGTGCGGACCCCGAATGATTGGAGGGAATGATCCCGCGGCACGCGCGTGCCGTTCGAGAAGTCCGCGAATTCTACCGATGCGTCGAGGCACGGCAAAAACGCAAATCGGCTATCGATATGAGCCGATCGAATAACGCGTCGATCAACGCTCGGACCGACGCGCGCACCGGCCGCGAAACCGGTGCGCGCGGCTTACACACCGCTTACCACGGCAGCGAATACGTCTTCGTATTCGTGAAACTCTTCATCGCTTCCTGCACGCCTTCCTTGTACCCCAGCCCCGAATCCTTCACGCCGCCGAACGGCGTCAGTTCGAGCCGGTAGCCCGGCACTTCACGCACGTTCACGCTGCCGACTTCCAGCTCGGTGATGAAGCGCGTGATGTGGTCGAAGCGGTTCGTGCACACCGACGACGACAGCGCATAGTCGGTGCTGTTCGACATCCTGATCGCTTCGTCGATGTCGCGGAAACGCATGATCGGCGACACGGGCCCGAACGTCTCGTATTTGACGAGCGGCATGTCGGGCGTCACGCGATCGATCACCGTCGGCGAATACAGCGCGCCGTCGCGCACGTTGCCGACCAGCAGCCGCGCCCCGCGCGCGATCGCGTCGTTCACCTGTTGCTCGCAGAACTTCGCGGCCGCTTCGTCGATCACCGTGCCCATGTCCACCGACGGATCGGCCGGATTGCCGTACGACCACGCGCGCGTTTTTTCGACGACCAGCTCGGTGAAGCGATCGGCCACCGACTCGTGCACGAGCATCCGCTTGATCGCGGTGCAGCGCTGCCCCGAGTTCTTGTACGAACCCGACACCGCGAGCGTGCTCGCTTCGTCGAGATCGGCGTCTTCCATCACGATGATCGGATCGTTGCCGCCGAGTTCGAGCACCGCGCGCCGGTAGCCCATCCGCGCCGCGATCGACTTGCCGATCGATACGCCGCCCGTGAACGTGATGAGGTCGATCGCCGGGTTCGTGATCAGCTCGTCGGCGATCTCCTTCGGGTCGCCGGTGAGCACCTGCAGCATCTGCGGCGGCAGGCCCGCCTCGTACAGGATGTCCGCGAACAGGTAGCACGACAGCGGCACCTTCTCGGACGGCTTCACGACGATCCGGTTGTTGGTCGCGATCGACGGCACGATCTTGTGCGCGACCTGGTTCATCGGGTGGTTGAACGGCGTGATCGCCGAAATCACGCCGAGCAGCGGATCGCGCTGCGTGTACACGCGGCGCTTCTTGCCGTGCGGGGTCAGGTCGCACGAGAAGATCTGCCCGTCATCCTTCAGCACTTCGCCGGCACCGAACGTCAGCACGTCGGCCACGCGGCCCGCCTCGTACGTCGAATCCTTGATGCACAGCCCGGCCTCGGCCGTGATCAGCGCCGCGATCTCCGCCGTGCGCGCACGCACGATGTCGGCCGCGCGCCGCAGGATCGCCGCGCGATCGTGGCGCGTGAGCGCCGGCCGGTAGGCACGCGCGGCCGCGAACGCGCGCCGCACGTCGTCGAGTGTCGCCTTCGGCACGGTGCCGACCAGCGCGCCGTCGTACGGGTTGCGCACTTCGATCACCGCGTCGCGATGAATCCGTTCGCCGTCGATTCGCAGTGCTTCGCGACGAATCTCGCGGACGTCCGTCGATGCTGCAATGGCGTTCATGAGTGTGTCCCCTTGCGGATGCGTACGCATCACTGCAGATGGTTGAGCGCGATGTCGATGATGTCGAAGTTGCGCAGCCGCGCGCGGCCCGTGACGTCGCTGGCGACCGGTTGGCTGAAGATCAACGGCACGATCTGCTCGGAGATCCCGCCGTGCGAACGCAGCGGCACGTCGAGGCCCGACAAGTCGTGCTTGATGCGGCGCGTGCCGAGCACGACGTCCTGCTTAGAGATCACGATCAGGTCGCCCATGCGCGCGGGCGGCAGCTCGAAGCGCGCGCAGCCCTCGGCGCCCGTCAGCACGACCTCGATGCCGTCGACCGCGGCGAGCCGCGCGCGCAGCGCCTCGGCATCGGCCGACGCCGGCACGTAGACGGTCGCGAACGAGCCGAGCGCGCCGTGGTGCACGACGTACGGATCGGTGATCGGCAGGATCACGCGCGCCGCGTCGTGACCGAGCCACGCGTCGAACAGCTCCTGCAGGTAGATCACGTTCGGTTCGCCGGTTTCATCGTCGTGCTTCGCGTTCATCCCGTGGTCGGCCGTGATCGCGACGATCGCGCCGAGTTCGTCGAGGCGCTGCAGGTACGTGTCCATCATCGCGTAGAACGCGTTTGCGCCTTCCGTGCCGGGCGCGCACTTGTGCTGCACGTAGTCGGTGGTCGACAGGTACATCAGGTCGATCGGGCGCGTCTCGAGCAGGCGCACGCCGGCCGCGAACACGAATTCCGACAGGTCCGCGCTGTACACGCTCGGCACGGGCTTGCCGACCAGCTCGAGCACGTTGTCGATGCCGTTTTCCTCGACGGTCGCCTCGTCGGCCTTTTCCGACGAGAAACAGATGCCCTTCAGCCCCTTGCCGAGGAGGCGGCGCAGCTTGTCCTTCGCGGTGACGACCGCGACGCGCGCCCCCTGCTCGGCGAAGGTCGCGAGCACGGTGGGGGCGACCAGGTACTTCGGATCGTTCATCAGCACCTCGGCGCCGGTGTCGCGATCGTAGAAATAGTTGCCGCTTATCCCATGCACCGCCGGCGGCACGCCCGTCACGATCGACAGGTTGTTCGGGTTCGTGAAGCTCGGCACCACGCACTCGCCCTTGAGCGCCGTGCCCGGTTTCAGCAGCGTGCGCAGGAACGGCGCGACGCCGGCCCCGGCGGCTTCCTCCAGGTATTCGTATGCGCAACCGTCGACGCACACGACCACCACCGACCGGCGCATCCAGTTGTAGCGGCGGCCGTTCACTTCCACGGATACAGGCGTTTCAGTCATGACGTTCATTCCTTTCAGTTCGAAGGGTAGAGCCGTCGGCGCCCGCGCCGCGCCGAAGGGAGGTGTTTTCCATGCTTGACATTAAAATTGATGATTTGTAGATTGTCAACAACATGCAGAGAACAGAAAGCAAAACAACGCAGCAGCAAGAGGGCTGGTCTCCACTCATCCGCCGTGTGCCGCGGCGCCACAGTCAAGGGGTCTGAAGATGAACGAAGTGCCGGTAAACAAGCGTTTGAATGCATGGGCGGCGGGCGCGGCCCGTCTCGCGCTGGCCGCGGCGGTCGCGCTCGGCGCCGCGCAGGCGGCGCACGCAAAGACGTCGCTGCTCGTCTACACCGCGCTGGAAGACGAGGCGATGAAGCCGTACAAGGACGCGTTCGAGAAAGCGAACCCCGACATCGAGATCCGCTGGGTGCGCGACTCGACCGGCTCGGTCACCGCGAAGCTGCTCGCGGAGAAGAACAATCCGCGCGCGGACGTCGTACTCGGCCTCGCCGCGTCGAGCCTCACGCTGCTCGACCTGCAGGGCATGCTGATGCCGTACACGCCGAAGGGCTTCGACCAGCTCACGCGCAAGTACAGCGACGCGAACACGCCGCCGCACTGGGTCGGCATGGACGTGTGGGGCGCGACGATCTGCTACAACCGCGTCGCCGCGCAGGCGAAGAACATCCCGAAGCCGACGTCGTGGGAAGACCTGACGAAGCCCGTCTACAAAGGCGCGATCGTGATGCCGAGCCCGGTTTCCTCCGGCACCGGCTACCTCGACGTGACCGCGTGGCTGCAGACCTTCGGCGACGACAAAGGCTGGAAATTCATGGACGCGCTCGACAGGAACGTCGCGCAATACGTGCACTCGGGCTCGAAGCCGTGCACGCTCGCCGGCACCGGCGAATTCCCGATCGGCATCTCGTTCGAGTTCCGCGGCCACGAACTGCAGTCGCAGGGCGCACCGATCGATCTCGTGTTCCCGAAGGAAGGGCTCGGCTGGGACATGGAAGGCACGGCGATCATGAAGACGACGAAGCAGCCCGACGCCGCGAAGAAGCTGGCCGACTTCATGGCGAGCAAGGACGCGAATCAGATCACCGCGCGCTGGTGGGCGATCGTCGCGTACCCGGGTGTCGCGCGCAAGCTCGCCGGCATCCCCGACAACTACTCGGACCTGCTCGTGAAGAACGACTTCGTGTGGTCGGCGAAGAACCGCCAGTCGATCCTCGATACGTGGCAGAAGCGCTACGGGGCGAAAACGCAGCAGTAACGCCGCGACCGGCAGCGGGGCCGCGCCGCGCGCCGCCCCGCGTCACCCTTTCCATCGTCGAATCCGGCCCCCGGGCCGCCCCAGCATGGAGGCGCGCATGGCACCTTATCTGAGCGTAGAACGCATCGAGAAGCGGTACAACGACACGCAGGTCCTGACCGACATCAACCTGAGCGTGATGAAGGGCGAAATGATCTGCTTCCTGGGGCCGTCCGGCTGCGGGAAAACCACGCTGCTGCGGATCATCGCGGGGCTCGAAACGCAGAACGCCGGCCACATCATGCAGGACGGCCGCGACATCTCGCGGCTGCCGCCGCAACTGCGCGACTACGGCATCGTGTTCCAGTCGTATGCGCTGTTCCCGAACCTCACCGTGTACGACAACGTCGCGTACGGGCTCGTGAACCGGAAGATGAAGCGCGACGCGATCCACGAGCGCGTGCACACGCTGCTCGCGCTGGTGGGCCTGCCCGACAGCCATCGCAAGCACCCGGGCCAGTTGTCCGGCGGCCAGCAGCAGCGCATCGCGCTGGCGCGCGCGCTCGCGACTTCCCCTGGCCTGCTGCTACTCGACGAACCGCTGTCGGCGCTCGACGCGCGCGTGCGCGTGCGGCTGCGCCAGGAAATCCGCGCGCTGCAGCAGCGGCTCGGCGTGACGACGATCATGGTCACGCACGACCAGGAAGAAGCGCTGTCGATGGCCGACCGCATCGTCGTGATGAACCACGGCGTGATCGAGCAGATCGGCACGCCGCTCGAAATCTACCGGCAGCCGGCGTCGCCGTTCGTCGCGGATTTCATCGGCCGCGTCAACACGATTCCCGCCGAAGTCGCGCAGGACGGCACGCTGCGCGCGGGCGCGGTCGGCCTCGACTGCCGCCATGGCACGGCCCGCCCCGCGCAGGGCGCGGCGGTGTCGGTCTACGTGCGGCCGGAAGACCTGCGCATCCGCGTGCCCGGCGAAACGGCCGACAACGTGCTCGCGGGCCGCGTCGAGAAGCTCGAATTCCTCGGCGCGTTCTGCCGCGTGAGCTTCCGCATCGACGGGCTCGACGGCCAGGAAATCGTCGCCGACCTGTCGTATCACGACGTCGACCGCACCGGCGTGGCGGCCGGCGCGCGCATCGACCTCGCGCTCGATCGCGAGCATGTCCGCGTGTTCCCGTGCGCGAAGGAGCGACTGCAATGAGCACCGTCCTGACCGAGCGCCGCCGTGGCGCCTCCGCCCCCGCCGACGTGCGGCAGATCACGCACTGGCACGACCGCATCGCGCAGCTCGCGCTCGTCGCAATGGCCGCGCTGATGTCGCTGTTCCTGCTGCTGCCGCTCGCGCTCGTCGTGCAGAAATGCTTCGTCGATGCCGACGGGCGCTTCGTCGGCGCGCACAACTTCGTCGACTACCTCGAGGACAGCGGCGTGCTGCGTTCGTTGCTGCATTCGCTGACGGTCGGCGCGCTCGTCACGGCGATCGTCGTGCCGATGGGGTTCACGTTCGCGTATGCGCTGACGCGCTCGTGCATGCCGCTGAAGAACGCGGCGCGCACGATCGCGCTGTTGCCGCTGCTCGCGCCGACGCTGTTGTCCGCGGTGTCGTTCATCTACTGGTTCGGCAACGCGGGGCTGCTGAAGCCGCTGCTGCACGGCCATTCGATCTACGGGCTGCCGGGCATCGTGCTGAGCATGGTGTACGCGTCGTTCCCGCACGTGCTGATGATCCTCGTCACCGCGCTGTCGCTGGCCGACGGCCGGCTCTACGAGGCCGCCGACGCGATGGGCACGCGCCGCCTGCGCAAGTTCTTCACGATCACGCTGCCGGGCGCGAAGTACGGGCTGATCAGCGCGACGATGGTGGCGTTCACGATGTGCATCAACGACTTCGGCGTGCCGGTCGTGATCGGCGGCTCGTACAACGTGCTGTCGACCGACATCTACAAGCTGATCATCGGCCTGCAGGACTTCAACCGCAGCGCGGTCGTGAGCCTGATGCTGCTGTGCCCCGCCCTCGTCGCGTTCGGCGTCGACTTCTTCATCCGCCGCCGCCAGCAGTCGCAGCTCGGCGCACGCTCGACGCCGTACCAGCCGAAACCGTCGCGCGGCTTCGACGCGGCGATGCTCACGTACTGCACGCTCGTGTGTGCATTCTTCATCGCGGTGGTCGGCATCTCGGTGTTCGCGTCGTTCGTGAAATTCTGGCCGTACCAGATGACCCTCGGGCTGCAGCACTACGAGATGGGGCTGATCGGCGCCGGCATCTTCGACGCGTACAGGAACAGCCTGAGGATGGCCGCGACGGTGGCGATCGGCGGCACGATCGTCGTGTTCGGCGGGGCCTACCTGATCGAGAAGACGCGCGGCGCGCGCTGGCTGCGCGGCTTCATCGCGCTGTGCGCGATCCTGCCGATGGGCGTGCCGGGGCTCGTGCTCGGCATCAGCTACATCTTCCTGTTCAACGCGCCCGGCAATCCGCTGAACGGGCTGTACGGCTCGCTGTGGCTGCTCGCGATCGTCACGGTGGTGCACTACTACGCGTCGAGCCACCTGACGGCCGTCACCGCGCTCAGGCAGATCGACAGCGAGTTCGAGGCCGTGTCCGCGTCGCTGAAGGTGCCGTTCTACAAGACCTTCCTGCGCGTGACCGTGCCCGTGTGCCTGCCCGCGATCCTGCTGATCGCGCGCTACCTGTTCGTCAACGGGATGACGACCGTGTCGGCCGTCGCGTTCCTCTACTCGCCCGACACACAGCCCGCGTCGGTCGCGATCCTGAACCTCGACGACGCGGGCCAGATGGGCCCGGCCGCCGCGATGGCCACGCTCGTGCTCGCGACGTCGTCGTTCGCGTGCGTGCTGTTCGCGTGCATCTCGCATCGACTGCTGCGCCGTACGCAGGCCTGGCGCAACCCGCATCGCCACTGATTCTTTCGTCGCATTCACGTGACGTCCCGACTTCATCGAGGAGACACCATGACGCTCGCCGCCCAGCCCATCCTGCTCACCCCCGGCCCCCTGACCACCTCCGACCGCACGCGCGACGCGATGCTGCGCGACTGGGGATCGTGGGACAGCGACTTCAACACGATCACCGCGCGGCTGCGCGAACGCCTGCTGCAGATCGTGCACGGCGAAGGCACGCACGAATGCGTGCCGCTGCAAGGCAGCGGCACGTTCTCCGTCGAGGCGGCCATCGGCACGCTCGTGCCGCGCGACGGCCACGTGCTCGTGCCGAACAACGGCGCGTACTGTCAGCGCATCGCGAAGATCTGCCGCGTGCTCGGCCGCAAGCTCACGACGATCGACTACAGCGAGGATCGCCGCGTCGATCCGGCCGACGTCGAGCGCGCGCTCGCCGCCGATCCGTCCATCACGCACGTCGCGCTCGTGCATTGCGAAACGGGTGCCGGCGTGCTGAACCCGCTGCACGACATCGCGCAGGTCGTCGCGAAGCACGGCCGCGCGTTGATCGTCGATGCGATGAGCTCGTTCGGCGCGATCGACATCGACGCGCGCACGACGCCGTTCGATGCGGTGATCGCGGCGTCCGGCAAATGCCTCGAAGGCGTGCCGGGGCTCGGCTTCGTGATCGCGAAGCGCAGCACGCTCGAACGCTGCGAAGGCAACAGCCATTCGCTCGCGATGGACCTGTACGACCAGTGGGTCTACATGCAGCGCACGACGCAATGGCGCTTCACGCCGCCGACCCACGTGGTCGCGGCGCTCGACGCGGCTGTCGCGCAATACGTCGACGAAGGCGGGCTCGCCGCGCGCGGCGGCCGCTACCAGCGCAACACGCGCGCGCTGATCGACGGGATGCTCGCGCTCGGCTTCCGGCCGTTCCTCGATCCGGCGATCCAGGCGCCGATCATCGTCACGTTCCACGCGCCGGACGATCCGAACTACGACTTCAAGCGGTTCTACCAGGAGGTCAAGAAACGCGGCTACATCCTGTATCCGGGCAAGCTCACCGAGGTCGAGACGTTCCGGGTCGGCTGCATCGGCCACTTCGGCGAAGCCGGCATCCCGGGCGCCGTCGCCGCGATCGCCGACACGCTGAAAGCGATGGGCGTTCGCCGCGTATCGGCCGAAGCGGCGGCCTGACGTGACGCAATACGACGGGATGTGATGTGACGTACCCCGCCGCGTGCACGTTCGCATGCGGCGGCCGCTTTTCCCGTGCCGTGCATGGCACGGCCCCTTTTCGGCGAACCCTCCCATGCGACCCTTCTGGATCGAACAAGCGCTGTTCAACGACGGCGATCTCGCCCCCGCGCTGCAAGGTGCGACGCAGGCCGACGTCTGCATCGTCGGCGGCGGCTTCACCGGGCTCTGGACCGCGATCCAGGCGAAGCAGCAGAACCCGGCGCTCGACATCGCGATCGTCGAAGCCGACCTGTGCGGCGCCGGCGCGAGCGGCCGCAACGGCGGCTGCCTGCTCACGTGGTCCGCGAAATTCCTGACGCTGCGGCGGCTGTTCGGCGAAGCCGAGGCGATCCGGCTCGTGAAGGCCTCCGAAGCAGCCGTGCAGCACATCGCCGATTTCTGCCGCGCGCACGGCATCGATGCCGAACTGCGGCTCGACGGCACGCTGTACACCGCGACGTCGCGCGCGCAGGTCGGCACGCTCGCGCCGGTACTCGATGCGCTCGCCGCGTGCGGCATCCACAGCTACGAGCCGCTGCCGCCCGCCGAAGTCGCGCGCCGCTCGGGTTCCGCACGCAACCTCGACGGCGTCTACTCGCCGATCGCCGCGACCGTGCATCCCGGCAAGCTCGTGCGCGGGCTGCGCCGCGTCGCGCTCGCGATGGGCATCCGGATCTACGAGCGCACGCCGATGCTCGACTTCACGCCCGGCCAGCCGGCCGTCGTGCGCACGCCGTCGGGCAGCGTGAGCGCGGGCAAGCTCGTGTTCGCGATCAACGCATGGATGGCGAGCCGCTTCCCGCAGTTCGAACGCACGATCGCGGTCGTGTCGAGCGACATGGTCATCACCGAGAAATGCCCGGAACTGCTCGAGAAGACCGGGCTCGTGGACGGCGTGTCGGTGCTCGATTCGCGGATCTTCGTCTACTACTACCGCACCACCGCCGACGGGCGGCTGATGCTCGGCAAGGGTGGCAACACGTTCTCGTGGCGCAGCCGCATCGCGCCCGTGTTCGACCGGCGCTCGCCGTACGAGGCGCAGCTCACGCACAGCCTGCGCGAGTTCTTTCCGTCGCTCGCGGGCGTGCCGGTCACGGCGAGCTGGAACGGGCCGTCGGATCGATCGGTCTCCGGCTTCCCGTTCTTCGGCCGCCTGGACGATGCGCCGAACGTGTTCTACGGCTTCGGCTATTCGGGCAACGGCGTGGGGCCGACCTACATGGGTGGGCAGATTTTGTCGTCGCTGGTGCTCGGCCTCGACAACGCATGGACGCGCAGTCCGATCGTGCGCGGCCCGCTCGGCCATTTCCCGCCGGAGCCGATCCGCTATGTCGGCGCGCATGTCGTGCGCAATGCGATCCGCCGCAAGGAGCGCGCGGAGGACGAGAGCCGGCAGCCGGCGGCCGTCGATACCTGGCTCGCGAAGTTTGCGAGCGCGGCGGGGAAGGCGGACAAGGCGTGACGGGAGGGCACCATGCGCGGGGGATCAGGAAAACCCGGGCGGCACGCCAAGCGCTATCCCGCCGCCGGCTTTTTGAGCCCTCGCCTCGCCCGATTGGCGAGCTAGGAAATCCCGTCCATGGAGCAAGTCCAATCCCCAACATCGTGATTCCCGCAAAACAGGCAACCCGTCATTCAATTTACTGCGCGTCGATGAGACATGTCCCAATACAGACATAATTATCAAATGGATTTACCACCTATCGAATATTTATTTTTCGATTAAATGTCTCGATTTTACAATCAAGATCATCATGATAGGATTTCGTGAATTCGATAGATAATCAATTCACTTCATCCTTCATGCATTCGTCAGCAACCGTCGAAATCCTGATTAGCGACTCTCGATCCATCTCGAGAGGATCCCAGTTCGGACATGCCGCGATCGCAATCGACGGAATCGTATATGGCAGGGCGCATCCGGGGTGGGACATCGATAACATCCGGAGCTATCTGAATCGCCAGCAAACCAAGATGCAACGCGATACGATCGGCTATCTCCTCAACAGCTCCGAGGACGAGAAGAAGATCATTGTTTCCGAGATTAAACGCCGTCGACATGAAAACAAGCCATACTCGCTCGTCGACAACAATTGCTCGTCGAACATAGCCGAATTACTGGGCAAGGCGGGAATTCTGGCTTATGACCCAAGATGGCAACTGCCGGGTATCATAGCCCCTGCGGATTTGATGACCGGTCTGCGCCACTCGAAACGCCTGATTGGAATCCGACGATATCCCAAAAAATGATGCGCCTTCTGCTATTCGCCGCACTCACCATGACGATCGGTGCGTGCTCGAAATATAAAGACGAGAAGTGGACAGCGCTTCAGAACATGCCTGCGTTTGCCGAGCCCAACGACGATAGGACCCAGCCGATCTTTACGGTCAGGAAAGGTGAATCCTGTGTTCCATTGACGGATCGTGTTGCCAAAATTTACGCATACACAGAAGTGCACTGCGAATCCGGTACGGGCTGGGTTCTGGACGATGCCTTTGATAAACGACGCGGCAAATGATCGCCTGCCGGCGATCCTTGCATTCAGCCCGGGCGCCCTCGATTTCGACCGGGGCTACGCCTGTCCGATGCGACCAGCAAGCCAGCCGAAACTCGCAATGCAAGAACGGAAGGCGGTGAGCGCCCGGTCAACGCCCTTTCGTCATCAATGTGCGATGACGCCCGCCGCCCCCACTCACGCGCCAGCCTTCTCCCGCGCCGCCTTGCCCGTCGCGGGCAGCCCCTGCTCGTGCGTACGGCGCATCCGCGCAAGGCCATGCGAAACGTGCTCGCGCACCAGCGCGACCGCCTGCTCCTCGTCGCCCCGTGCGAGCGCCTGCACGATCTTGTCGTGCTCGGCGGCGGACACCGCGATCGCGTCTTCCTCGGCCTCGATCGCGGCCTGGCGCAGCAGCCCGAGCTGGCGCACCAGCCGGCGGTAGGTATCGGTGAGGTGCGTATTGCCGACGCCGACGACCATCGCGTCGTGGAACTGCACGTTCAGCTCCGTGTAGCGCGTGACGTCGTGGGTCTTCGCGGCGTCCTTCATCGACTGGATGATGCCCTTCAGCACCTTCAGCGTGTCGGGCGAGATGCGCTTCGCGAGCGCGCGCGCGACCGACTCGTCGAGCATCGCGCGCACTTCGTAGATCTCCTCGGCCTCGCGCAGCGGCACGACGCGCACCGTCACGCCGCGGTTCTTCTCGTTACGCAGCAGGCCGGCCTGCTCGAGCGCCCGGAACGCTTCGCGCACGGGGCCGCGCGACACGTTCAGCCGGGTCGCGATCTCGACTTCGTTGAGCTTCTCGCCGGGTGCGTATTCGCCGGAGACGATCGCGCGCTCGAGCATGTCCTGGACGATCATCGCGAGCGACTGGCTTTGCAGGAGTTCGATGGCGCTGAGCGCGTTCGGGGCTGTCATGGTCGGGCAGGCAGCAAGGCTGCGGTAGGGAACGAGGGCGCCATATCGGCGAATGATCCTTGTATACCCTCGGCCCGGCATATTGTCAACAGTTTTCAGTTTCCAAAAGCCAATCCCACGTACCGGGATGCAGCCGGCAGGCGGTGCTCGCGCGGCGGGCCGACCTCGCCCGCATCGCGCGACGCGTGACAGCCGTCAGGCCGTCGTGTGCTTCACCGGCCCCGGATCGCTGTGGCTCGGCCGGCCCGTCTCGACGTGGCCCGCGAAGCGGCGCACGACCTTGTCGTCGCCGCCGCGCAGCGTCGTCGCGGTAATCGTCAGATCGTACCAGCCGTGGCTCGACGACAGCGCGAAGTGATCCTCGACGCGTTCGCCCGGCTCCAGCGTGTAGGTGCGCGCATGCGCATGGCTGTACGCGTTGTCGACCGTCACGCGGCAGGTCGCGCGCCCGCTGTTGCGCAGTTGCAGGTACACGTGACGGTTGCGCACGTCGTAGCCGATCCGCGCTTCGGGGTTCGCGTGCCGCCCGTCGGCCGCGAGCCGCGTGTTGCCCTGGAACTCGCACAGATAGCCGTTCGGGCCGTATGCCGCGAGATGGTAATCGCCGCGCGCGGCCGACGTGTTCCACGTGTCGACGAAGCGATCGTGCGCGGACACCGCATAACGACGCGGCGGCGTTGTCGGATTGCGGCGGTCGTACACGTAGAACGCCGCACCCGCGTCGCCGGTGTTCGCGAAGTCGAGCGACACGCTGTCGTCATGGCCGCTCACGCGGCTGTGCACGAACAGCTCGTACGGCAGCGCCCGCGCCGGCCGCGTGCCGGGTTCCTGCGCCGGCATCGCCTGCTGCGCGGGCACCTGGTACGCCTGACCGGCCGTCGCGATGTGCTGCGGCACCGTGAAGCTCACCGTGCGCGTGTCGGGGCGCGCGGAGAAGTCGAACGCCGACGTGAGGTCGCCGCAGATCGAGCGGCGCCATGCGCTGATGTTCGGCTCCTTCACGCCGAAGCGCGCTTCGAGGAAACGCAGCACCGACGTATGGTCGAAGGTCTCCGAGCAGACCCAGCCGCCCTTCGTCCACGGCGAGATGATGATCAGCGGCACGCGCGGCCCGAGGCCGATCGGCTGGATGCCGCCCGGGTCCGCGCCCGGCACGAGCGGGCTCATTTCGCCCGGGTACTTGTTCAGGTCGAGCAGCTCGTCGCCGAGGTTCGACAGCAGGTTCGACGACACGATGCCCTGGCCGCCCACGCCGCTCGTGACCGGCGGCACCGGCGGCACGACGTGATCGAACAGCCCGTCGTTCTCGTCGTAGTTGAGGATGAACACCGTCTTCGCCCACACCTCCGGGTTCGACGTCAGCGCCTCGAGCGCCATGTTGATGTAGAACGCACCGTCGGTCGGCGATGCCTGCGGGTGCTCGCTGTACTTGTACGGTGCGACGATCCACGACACCTGCGGCAGCCGGTTCGCCTGCACGTCGGCCTTCAGCTCGGCGAGCGTGTGGTCCGACGCGCCCTTGTCGACCAGCGGGCCGCTCGCGCCTTCCTTCACCTGGAACTTCTTGAAGAACATCAGCGAGTTGTCGGTGTAGTTGTCGGTCGGGTCGCCCGGGATGCCCGTGCCGCCCTGGTACACCTTCCAGCTGATCTTCGCGTTCTCGAGGCGCTCGGCGTAGGTCGTCCACGTGTAGCCATTCACGTCGTCGCGCTCGCCGATGCCCGGGCCGTTCGGCGGGGTGCCGTAGATGTTGCGCGGGTCGACCGTGCCGGTCCACAGGTAGATGCGGTTCGGCGCGGTGTCGGCGTGCGCGGAGCAGAAGTACGAATCGCAGATCGTGAACGCGTCGGCCAGTGCGTAGTGGTACGTGAGGTCCTGGCGCTTCAGGTAGCCCATCGTCAGCACGTCCTGCTTCTGGTTCACCCACTGGTCCCACTGGCCGTTGTTCCAGGACAGGTGGCCGCTGCTCCAGCCGTGGTTGGTGCCCGGCTGGAATTCGGTCGTCTGCTTCGGATCGAGGTAGAACGGCAGCACGTACGGTGCCGACGGATCGAGGCCGCGCGAATGGTAGTTCTTCGTGAACACCGATGCCGGCGGCTGCTGCCACACCGGCGCGCCGCTCGGCAGCAGGTGCGGGCGCGGGTCGTTGAAGCCGCGCACGCCGCGCAGCCCGCCGAAGTAATGGTCGAACGAACGGTTTTCCTGCATGAAGATCACGACGTGCTCGACGTCGCGGATCGTGCCCGTGCGGTAGGCGGCCGGCATCGCCAGCGCATTGCGGATCGCGGGCGGGAAGCCCGCATAGGCGGCCATCGCACCGGCCGACTGCGTGGCGAGGCGCAGGAAATCGCGTCGATTGTTCGAAGACATGAAGGGAACCCTGTTGTCGGTAGGAGTGGGGCGCCGGTCGAGCGGGGCCGGCGGTCGGTGTGTTACGCGCTATTACCCCGCACCGGCATGTCCCGGCCGTGACCGGTTCCAGCAGGTTTCTTGCGCTCACCCCCAGCTTTTTTTCGAAGCGGCGCACGACGCGCCTTTCATGCGGCCGACACACGCATGCGCTACGCTGACGCGCGATGAAGAGGGGAGAAGCCGAGTCGTGTTCGATCAGCTGAAGGCGTTCCACGCGACCGTCCGGCAGGGCAGCATCACGCGCGCCGCGCGCCACCTGGGCGTGAGCCAGCCGACGATTGCCGCGCAGATCCGGCAGGTCGAGCAGCTGTACGGCGTCGAGCTGTTCTACCGCAGCGGCCGCAAGCTCGAGGTCACCGAGACGGGTATCGAGCTGCTGCCGCTCGTCGAGAAGATGATCGCGCTCGAGGCGCAGGCCGACATCATGCTGCGCAACGTCGGCGGCCTGTTCGAAGGGCACCTGCGGATCGGTGCGACGGGGCCGTACTACATCATGGACGCGGTCGGCCGCTTCTCGAACGCGCATCCGTCGATCGCGCTCACGTGCCGGATCGGCAACTCCGAGGAAATCCTGCAGGCGCTGCAGGAATTCCGCATCGATCTCGCGGTATCGTCGCAGCGCAACGACGCCGAAGGCCTCGAACGCAAGGTGATCTCGACCGACCCGCTCGTGCTCGTCGTGCATCGCACGCATCCGCTCGCGCGTTTCGACGCGATCGATCCGGCGCAGCTCGCCGACGTGCGGCTGCTGATTCGCGAGGAAGGGTCGGTGACGCGCCGCTGCACGGAGACGATCCTCGCGACGGCCGGCGTCGCGGCCGTATCGATGGCCGAGATCGGCAGCCGCGAAGCGATCCGCGAGGCGATCCTGCACGGCGTGGGCGGCAGCCTGTTTCCGCTCGGCGAGGCGGAGCGCCATCCCGACCTGCGCGTGATCGCGCTGCGCGGCGTCGACACGACGATCGACGAATACGTGTACTACCTGAAGGCGCGCCGCCAGAGCCCCGCGATCGACGCGTTTCTCGCGTGCATCCTGCCGGCCGACGGCAACACGGCTGCGGCGGCCTCGGCAGCCGGGGCGGATGAAGCAGGACGAACGGCGCGGCGGGCGAACGCGCGCTGAAGTGCCGCGCGTTCGCCGGTTCCGCACTTTGCCGGCGCTTTTCCCGCGCCTTCCCTCGTTTTTCCTCGTGCCTTCCTTCTGTCGTTGCGCTCACCTCATTTCGGCAGTGCCGGAATCATCCACGTCAGCACGTGCTGCTGCAGGAACACCAGCACGCCGAGCAGCAGCGTGAGGATCACGCTGTGCCAGAAGGTGCGCGCAAACACGACACCTTCCTGCCCTTTCAGGTCCGTCGTCGACACGCCCGTCGCGATGTTTTGCGGCGAGATCATCTTGCCCATCACGCCGCCCGACGAGTTGGTCGCGGCCATCAGCACCGGATCGAGGCCAAGCTGCCGCGCGGCCACGACCTGCAGGTTGCCGAACAGCGCGTTGCCCGACGTGTCGCTGCCGGACAGGAACACGGCGATCCAGCCGAGCGACGCGGACACCAGCGGGAACAGCGCCCCCGTCGACGCGACGCCGGTGCCGAGCGTATAGCTGATGCCCGAGTAGTTCAGCAGGTACGCGAGCCCGACGATCATCATCACCGTGACGATCGCGATCCACGTCTGCCGCCAGGTCTTGACCACGCATTCGAGGAACGCGCCGATACCGGTGCGCGTCAGCGCGGCCGTGATGATCGCCGAGAGCAGGATCGCGGTGCCCGTGCCGAGCGGCTGGAAGTCCCAGATCGCCGCATACGGCTTGTGGTACAGCGACACGAACACCGCGTTGTGCAGGCCCGGCCACTTGATCTTCACGTCGCCGATCGCCGCGACGTTCGCGTGCACCCACACGATCACGACCACCGACACGACGAGCCACGGCAGCCAGCCGCCGAAACCCGCGCGGGCGGCACCGGCCGTTGCAGGCACGCTGCGCGCGAGCGCGTATTGCGGATCGGGTTGCGGCTTCCACACCTGGAGGAAACCGATCGTGACGATCAGCGACGTGAGCGACGACAGCACGTCGGTGAGCTGGTAGCCGAGGAAGTTCGACGTGACGAACTGCGCGATCGCGAAACTGCCGCCGGACACGAGCAGCGCGGGCCACAGCTTCGAGATCGAGCGCAGCCCGCCGTACGCGCCGACCACGTAGAACGGCAACAGCAGCGCAAAAAACGGCAACTGGCGGCCGACCATCTGCGCGAGTGTCGCGGGCGGCAGCGACGTTACCGCGCCGAGCACGGTGATCGGCACGCCGAGCGCGCCGAACGCGACCGGCGCCGTGTTGAACAGCAGCGTATAGGTGAGCGCTTCGAGCGCGGGGAAGCCGAGCGCGATCAGGAGTGCGCTCGTGATCGCGACCGGCGTGCCGAATCCCGAGATTCCTTCGAGCAGGCAGCCGAACGAGAACGCGACGACGAGCAGCACGAGACGCCGATCGTCAGGCAGGTTGTCGAGCATCCACTGCCGGAACTGGTCGAAACGGCCCGACTTCACCGCGATGTTGTACAGCAGCAGCGCGTTGAAGACGATCCACATCACCGGCACGACCGCGAGCGCCATGCCCGCGCCGACCGCGTTGAACGCAAGCCCGGCCGGCATCCCCCACGCGCCGATCGCGACCGCGAGGCCGGCGACCAGGCCGGCGAGCGACGCCTGCCACGCGGGGCGGCGCAGCACGCCCAGCGCGATCAGCGCGACGGCGATCGGGATCGCGGCGACGAGGAAGGACAGCAGCAGCGAGTTGGCGACCGGCGTCAACGGCTGCGCGAAGACAATGCCGGGCGGCAGGGCGTCGGTGGGATTCATCGCGTCTCCAAAGTCGACCCGGGGCTGGCGCGGCGGCGCCCCGGATTCGGTGCAAAGCGGTCCTTCCGCAATCGCGACGACGCTCAGGCGCTTGTGCACGCAACGACGTCGCACGGCCAACCGATCGGTCGCTTAAAAGAGGTTAGGAGGCGCGGGGCGCTTCTACAAGGAGGACAAGCCCGATGCGTGCCGCCCCGGTACGGGCCCGCCGCCGCAGGCTGACAGGCAGCGGGCGGGCCGCTGTCGCGTTCGACAGGATGCCCGTCACGCGCGGCTCACCCGCGCAATGTTGCACATGCGGCAAAGGTGCCTGACGGCGGCCGGGATGTTTCGTTTGGCATCCGAAGCCTAGACTGGCTGCATCGATTCCGCCCGCGCCTGCCACGGCACGGCACCGGAACCTCACGGAGTGAATACGATGAAGACGATGAAACAAGCCGTATGCGCATGCGTGCTGATCGGCGCGGCCTTCGCCGCGCACGCGCAGGCCGCATCGACGCTGACGCGCGCCGAGGTCCGCCAGGAACTCGTGGAGCTGCAGGCCGCCGGCTACCGGACGAGCCTGGCAAGCAGTCCCGACTTTCCGGAAAAGATGCAGGAGATCATGCACCGTGCCGCGCAGGCACGCGGCGGGGACGCCGGCTACGGCCGCGACGGCGGCGCAAACGTGGAATCGGGCAAGCCGGCGCTGCCGCACGCGATCGATCGCGGCACATACGCACACCACTAACGGTGGATCGGCCCGGATCGGGGGCGCCACGGCGCACACCGACCGGCGACGGAGGACGCAGCGCGCACCGCGCCGACCGACGCGGTGCGCGTGCGCCAGGCATCACACGCTGAAGCGGTTCAGCGTATACGCGCGATAGGCCGCGACGAATGCGTCGAACGATCCGGCCTCCTTCGCTTCGAGCTCGGCCTGCTCGGCGAGCGACTTCGCGGCGAGCGCCTGCTCGGTGCGCAGCGTCTCCGCCGACGGCGGGTGCGCGCGGAAATGCGCGGCATGCGCTTCGCTTTGCGCCAGCGCGAACCCGAGGAACGACTGCCCGTGCTCGCGCATCGTGCGCAGCACGCGCGCGGACGGCGTGCGCTCCGGATCGGCGAGCTTCTCGCGCTGCGCGGCGATCGCGCGCGCATGTTCGTCGCCGCCGCGGATTTCGTCGAGACGGCGGCCGACGGTTTCGATATCGGCCATCAGCTCGTCCGCCCACGCCTGCAGCGTGATCGGTGCGCCGTCGCGCTGCAGCGTGAGCCCGGGCTTGCGCCCTTCCATCGTCACGCTGCCGAAGTTCGCGTTCGCCTCCTGGTACGCGGGGCAGTCGAGCACCGGGCTCTCGTCGAGCGCGCACGCGAGCAGGAAGGCGTCGATGAAGCGCGCGGTTTCCAGTGCGATGCCGGTCGGCTCGAACGGATCGATGTCGAGACAGCGCACCTCGATGTACTGCACACCGCGCGACGCGAGCGCATGCAACGGCCGCTCGCCCGAATACGTGACGCGCTTCGGCCGGATCGTCGAGTAGAACTCGTTTTCGATCTGCAGCACGTTCGTGTTGATCTGGATCCACTCGCCGTCGCGATGCGTGCCGATGGCTTCGTACGCCGGATACGGCTCGCTCACGGCCTTCGACAGCGCGTCGAGATAACCGGGCAGCGTGTTGTAGTCGACGTGCAGCGCGGCCTGAGCGGTCGTGTTCGAGTAGCCGAGATCGCTCATCCGCAGGCTCGTCGCATACGGCAGGTACAGCGTATCGGCGTCGAACGTGTCGAGCTTGTGCGGCTTGCCGCGCAGGAACTTCGTGTCGAGCGCGGGCGATGCGCCGAACAGGTACATCAGCAGCCAGCTGCGGCGGCGGAAGTTGCGGATCTGCGCGAGATAGCGCTCCGACTGGTAATCGACGAGCGTGGCCGTCGACCCTTCTTCCGCATGCAGGCGCCGCCACACTTCCTCGTGCAGCGAGTAGTTGTAGTGGATACCGGCGATGCACTGCATCGTGCGGCCGTAGCGATACGCGAGGCCGCGCCGGTACACCGTCTTCAGGCGGCCGATGTTCGACGTGCCGTAGTCGGCGATCGGGATCTGGTCGTCGGCCGGCAGCAGGCCCGGCATCGAGTCGTTCCACAGCATCTCGTCGCCGAGCGATGCATAGACGTAACGATGCAGATCGTCGAGGCGTTCGAGCGTGATCGCGGCGTCGCGTTCCGCGGGCGTGATCAGCTCGATCAGCGCTTCGGAATAGTCGGTCGTCAGCGCCGGATGCGTGAGCGCCGAACCGAGCGCGCGCGGATGCGGCGTGAACGCGATCATCCCGTCGCGCGTCACGCGCAGGCTTTCCTTTTCGATGCCGCGCAGGCCGTCGGGCAGATGCTGCCGCGTCGGGCCCGAGCTCAGTGCTTCGAGGCGATTCAGCAGCAGTTCGGACTGGCGGTGAGTCATGGTGTTCGACATGGAGACGCAAGTGCGTGACGGCCGCGCGCAGAACGCCGCGCGCGGCCGGCTGGATTGTTGGTCGCTTCGTTGGTAGCGGGCACTTTAACATCTCGCCGAAACCCGCGCTTGAGGTGGCGCCGGGCAGCGTGCACGGGCCGGAGCGGGCCGCCGGACGGGCCGGTCGCGGCGATCGCCGCATCTTCCACCGGTTCCGGGCGGCGGTGACGGGCACGCCGGTTGAGCGCATTCGTCCGACGGAACGTGACGCGTGAACGGGGGACGGCAGGTGCAACCGTGCCGCCGAATCGACCACGGAGAGAGGCGAATGTGTGCGTCGTGCGCCCGGCATCGGGCGGACGACGGATTCGAGAAATAGCCTTGATGGTCGAAGTCCGGCGATAGCCAACGAACACCGGCACGGCTTGCGCGACGGGTTGCATCGCGGCTTCGCCGGGTCGCACCCGGCCGCGCAACTCAGTGATCGGCAGTTGCCCTCACCCGCCGCGCGCGCCGCCCGCCCGGTCGGCCACTTCGTTCCATAAATGCAGCGCCGCGTACGCGCGCCACGGCCGCCAGCCTTCGGTGCGACGCTTCTGGGTCGCGAGCCGGTCGAGCGCCGGATCGCGCGCGGCGATCGATTGCATCAGCACGAGATCGGAGGCCGGCCACGCATCCGGATCGCGCCACGCGCGCATCGCGATGTATTCGACGGTCCACGGGCCGATGCCGGGCAGATCGAGCCACGCACCGCGCAGCGTCGCGAGATCGGCGTGCTCGCGATCGACCGGCACGTCGCCGGCTGCCACCGCGCGCGCCGTACCCGTCAGTGCCGCCACCCGCTTGCCGGGCATCCCGATCTTGTCGAGATCGCAGGCGGCCAGCGCCTCCGGTGTCGGAAAACGCCAAGCGGGCGCACCGTCGTCTTCATGAACCACGCGCTCGCCGGCCCGCTCGACGAGCCGGCCGACGATCGTCGTCGCGGCCTTCACGCTCACCTGCTGGCCGACGATCGCGCGCACGGCCAGCTCGAACCCCGACCACGCACCCGGCACGCGCAGCCCCGGTGCGGCCTCGACGAGCGGCGCGAACCACGGGTCGCGTGCCAGCCCGCTGCCGATGACGGCCGGATCGGCGCCGAGGTCGAACATCGTCGCGACGCGCGCGGCGAACGCCTCATCGACATGACGCGCGACCGCGCCTTCGACCGTCGCGACCAGGCAATGCTTGCGCGGATGTTTCGCGACCGTGAGCCGGCCGGCGTCGCCGTGCAGGTCGACGATGCGGCGATACACGCCGTCCGCCACCTGCTCGACGCCCGGAATCGCGCGCCCGCTGAAGAAGCGCAGGACGCGCGCCCAGTCGTAAGGCGCATTGAAGCGCAGTTCCATTTGCGCGGACGGCGGCACGCGGCCGCCGTTCACGATGGACGTAATCGTCGTTCTTGCGATGCTCAAGCTGCGCTGCCCTCCGCGACGGATTCGGTTTCATCGTCGTGCACGTGACGCGCCTCGGCGGCAAGCAGCGTCGCCTTGCGGCGCACGCCCCAACGATACCCGGACAGCGCGCCGCCCTTTTGTACGACGCGGTGGCACGGGATCGCGAGCGCGACCGGGTTCGACGCGCACGCGGACGCGACGGCGCGCACCGCGCGCGGCGCGCCCAGCGCCTCGGCGATCTCCGAGTAGCTGCGTGTTTCGCCGTACGGAATATGCGTCAGCGCTTCCCACACGCGCTGCTGAAAGGCGGTCGGCGCGATGTCGAGCGGCAGGTCGAACGCGTGCCGCGTGCCGTCCAGGTACGCGCGGATCTGCGCGACGAACGGCGCGAGCCGTGCCGACGCTTCGACCAGCTCGGCGCGCGCGAACGCGTCTTTCAGCTCGCCGACGAGCGCGGCCGGTTCGTCGCCGAACGCGATCCGGCAGATGCCCTGCCCGGTCGCCGCGACGAGCACCGTCCCGAGCGACGTCGAGGCGGTCGCAAAGTCGATCCGCAGGCCGGCGCCCTGGCGGCGGAACGCCGACGGTGCCATCCCGAGCTCGCGCGGCACCGACGCATAGAGTCGCGACGGCGAGTTGAAACCCGCGTCGACGGCCGCCTGCGTGACCGGCTGCCCGCTTTGCAACGCCTGCCGCAGCGCGGCGCCGCGCTGCGCGGCCTGGTACTGCCGTGGCGACACGCCGACCACGCGCTTGAAAAGCCGCTGCAGATGAAACGGGCTCACGTACACGGCATCGCTCAGTTGCTGCAGCGTGAGCCGCTCGGCATGCGCGTCGAGCACCGCGCACGCGCGGTTGACGATCTCGAGCTCGCGCGGCAGCCCTTCCGGCTGGCAGCGCTTGCAGGGCCGGAAGCCGGCCGCGCGCGCGGCGGCCGGATCGGCGAAGAAGGACACATTTTCGCGGCGCGGCAGCCGCGACGCACAGGTCGGACGGCAGAACACGCCGGTCGTGCGCACGGCGTAGAAGAACGCGCCGTCCGCATGCGGATCGCGCTCGGTCACGGCGCCCCAGCGGGCATCATCGGTCGGATAGGCGGTTTTCATCTGAACCTCGCACTCTCTAGTGTAGATGGTGCCTACTCTAGACATCGGCACGTGCCGTCGCGCCCTGAATCTTGCTCTGTGATTCGCCCCGGATAATCAGGGGCGCGTCACCCGGAAATAAGTCCGGCGCAACGCGCGCGCCGGCTGCTGCAGCGCGGTTTTCGTCATCGTCCCGTCACCATTTTGCTGCACTGCGGATGCGACAAATCGCCGTCCTGACGTTTTTTTGCATTCGGAATATTGCGTCGCACCATCACCGTGTGTATAGTTGGAACTGTCTCCTCCATGTCTCCTCCTGATATGGATTAAGCCCGTTCCGCTTTGCGTGAACGGGCTTTTTTTCGTCCGTCGATTGTGCCGCGTTCCGGCGGGCGGCGCAGGCGCGATGCGTCTACACTCGATGCTCGTCGACTGCGAAGGAGCGCCTGCCCATGAAACCCACCATCCGCGCGATCGATCACATCGTGCTGCGCGTGACCGACATGGCCACGATGACGCGCTTTTACTGCGACGCCGTCGGCTGCCATGTGGAAAAGGAACAGCCCGACCTGGGCCTCGTGCAGCTACGCGCCGGTGATGCACTGATCGACCTGCTGTCGGTCGGCGGCCCGATCGACCGCCCTGACAGCGGCCCGCCCGGCACGGGGCGCAATCTCGATCACCTGTGCCTGCGCGTCGAGCCGTTCGATCCCGACGCATTGACCGCCCATTTCGCCGCACACGGCGCACGGCCGGGCGCGCCGGCGGAACGCTACGGCGCCGGCGGCTACGGGCCGTCGATCTACCTGTTCGACCCGGAAGGCAACATGCTCGAATTCAAGGGGCCGCCGGCCGCGATCGGCTGAACGCGGCCGGCGCGCGGGCCGTCATGCGTCCGCGCGCGCCTTCAGCACCGTCCATTCGACCGCGACCGGATCGTGGTCGGCGCTCGAGATCCACGCGGTGCCGTCCTGCACCGTGCACTGCAGGCGCATCGAGCGCTCCGCGAGCCGCCCGAGCGCGGCCGCGACGCCGTCGGCCAGCGACAGCACCTGCACGTTGCGCAGCCGCTCGACCTTGCTGCGCACGCCCTGCCACCAGATATCCGACGTCTTGCCGCCGTACGCGATCACGGTGACCTGCCCGGCGCGGCCGGCCGCCTTCGAGATGCGCCGCTCGTCGGGCTGGCCGGCTTCGATCCAGACGTCGATCGCGCCCGTCAGGTCCTTCTGCCACAGATCGGGCTCGTCGACGTCCGACAGCCCCTTGCAGAATTCGAGCCGCTCGTGCGCGAACAGCGCGAACGCGACGATGCGCACCATCATCCGGTCGTCGGTTTCCGACGGATGGCGCGCCACCGTCAGCGCGTGATCGGCGTAGTAATGCCGATCCATGTCGGCGATTTGCAGTTCGGCTTTGTAGATCGTGGATTTCAGCGCCATGCGGATACGGCCCGGGCGGGCATTCGGTTCGGTCGGGCCGTGATGATACCGAATGCGCGCCGGCCGGCGCGTGTCATGCGCCACCCACAGCGCAACGGCCCGGCATGTGCCGGGCCGTGTTCGGTTCGCGCCGCCCGCTCATCGGGCCGGCGCGCTCGCGCGTCGTGCGACTGCGCGGTGGATGGGCGGTTACTGGCGGTTACTGCTTGACGAAGCGCGAATCGGTCCAGAGACCCTGCTGGTCGCTGTTGTCGGCGCTGACGAACTGCACGTCGCCCTGGTCGACCGACACGACGCGGAAACGCTGGCCTTCCGGTACCGACAGGCAGCGGTAGTCGTCGAAGTATTGCTGCTTCGCCTGCGACTTGCCGTCACGTTCGTGACTCAGTACGGAGTCCAGATTGTCTTTCGACAGGCAGCCCCATGCATTCTTCGTCAACTGGATTTCCTGCGCCGGCTTGACGGCCGAATCGCCGCCCGCCTGGGCAATCGACACCGCGCAAAATGCGCCGACGAGGGCAAAAAGGATACCGGTACGCTTCATCATGTTCTGTCTCCAGGCTTGCGGACACCAGGCTTGGGTTAGCTATGTGTTTAAAGGTGATCGTGAACCGCGTTTTTCACTTTAGAAGACCGGCAAGCGATAGCAAGCACATTTGTTGTGCGACCGCAATAGCGGCGGATTGTCGCACCCCGTGCGCAGCCTGTTTTTCGCGCGGCACGCGCGGCGGGCAACCCCCGTTGCGCGGCGGACAGGCCCGTCACGCCGGGCGGAAAGCGTTATCCGACAGGGCTTTCATCCAAGTTACATTGCAGCGATTGAACGGTTTGGATAATCCATTTTGTCATCCGGATCATTTTGATGCGCCGCACATAAAGTCATTCGAAACGAATCGACTTTACCGCAGCGCGGAATCGCAAATACCTGATACAAGAAAAATGCCAGGCATAAGCGAATCCGTATTTATCCGTAGTTCCCCGAATGTATTCGGCGCCCGCGAAAACCCTGCTGCAAGCGCCTTTCGCCAGCGCGTTTACCCTGCCTTGTTCGGACTGGATTGCTGGCGGTCGAAATAATCGCGTTGAAAGATGCACATGCGATAAGCGTTGTGATACGCGCCGTTTCCGAAAAATTCCTCCTTCAACTCGGCCTCGTGCTGGAATCCGCATTTTTCGTACACATGAATCGCCGCCGCATTCGACGTATCGACGATCAGGTACAGCTTGCGCATGTTCAGCACCTTGAACGCGTACTCGATCGCGAGGCGCGTCGCCTGGCCCGCGTAACCGCGCCCCTGGCATTGCGGCGCGATGATGATCTGGAATTCGCCGCGGCGATGGATGTAGTCGAGCTCGATCAGTTCGACGAGGCCGACCAGTTCGCCTTGCGCGTCGACCGCGACGAAACGGCGCTCGCGCTGGTCGTGCACGTGGCGGTCGTACAGTTGTGACAGTTCCGAGAAGGTTTCGTACGGCTCCTCGAACCAGTAGCGCATGATCTTTGCGTCGTTGTTCAGTTCGTGGACGAAGCGCAGGTCCTGGCGCTCCAGCGGCCGCAGCGCGAGCGTGTTGGTATCGTTCTGGAGTTGCATGTTCATGTCCTGTTTGATGCCGGCGCATGTGCGGCAAGGCCGCTTCCGGACCTGTTTCGCACTGTAAGAAGTTGAACGCGGGCGAAGTTCAGAGCCTAGAATGGGAGCAAGGGTTCCTGCCACCGCAAGGAGGCTATCGTGTTCGAGCAAGTGATACTCGGAATTTTCCTCGTGCTGCCGCTCGTGATCGTGGCGGCGCTGTTTTCCGACGAACTGTGGCAGGAACATCGGCGCCAGCATCCGCGCGACGAAAACGCACCGCACATCGACTGGAAGCATCCGTGGCGCCGCGTGCGACGCGGGCATTGAGTCGACTGGCGTTGATCCGCGGGGCGCGCCGGCCTGGCCGCCCTGGCGGGTGAACGCATGACGCACCGCGGTACGCACCCGATTACACGCCCGAATTCCGCTTCGATCCGATTCCCGCTCAACCCGCTCACTCCGCGAGACGCCGCCGTGAACGACCAGCCCGCCCAGCCTCCGCACGACATTCCCAACGAAACGATCGACCTGCAGATCGCCGACGTGCTGGCGGCCGTCCGCTACCCGGCCAACAAGGATACGATCGTCGATGCCGCGCGCGACGCGGGCGCCAGCAACGAAGTGCTGTCGATGCTCGACGGCCTGCCCGAACAGGACTACGCGGACGTCGACGCCGTCACGCACTGGGTTGCCGGCAACTTCGGTCCCGGCCTCGGGGTTTGAGCGCGCAACCATAACGCGATAGGATCAGGCCGCACCGGTCGCGCAGCGGCCGGCTTGCTGTCGCCCGGCGCAAGACCGGGCGTTTCCGCGTACGTGCCCCGGGGAACTCCATGGAAGGCATCCTGATCCAGCACACGACACGCCGTCAGCTCTGGTTCGGCGCACTGACGGCGCTCGTCATCGTGCTCGCGCTCGGGATCGCCGCGCCGCACGCGAACGTCGCGCTGCCGGCCGTCGAGCCGTTCATGCCGATGTGCGCGCTCACCGTGTTCACCACCGCGAGCATCGCGGCGTTCTTTCTCGGCGCGCAGTTCACCGTGACCCGCCAGCCGGTGCTCGGCGCGCTCGGCGGCGCCTATGCGTTCACCGCGCTCGCCGTCGCGCTGCAGCTGCTCACCTTTCCCGGCGTATTCGCGCCGCACGGGCTGTTCGGTGCGCAGCCGCAAAGCGCCGCGTGGATGTGGATCTTCTGGCATGCCGGCTTCCCGAGTTTCGTGATGGTCGCGCTGCTCGCGCGCGCGCGGCTGGCGCGCGCACCGGTCGGCGTGCGGCAGACACGGTGGTGGACGCTCGCACTGGTCGGCGGGCCGGCTGTCGTCGCGGGATTGCTGAGCCTGTTCGCGCTGAACGTGTCGCTGCCGCCCGCGTTTCATCCGCCGGGCGACGCGTCCGTGCTGCCCGTCAACGCCGTCGCGCTGGTCGTGTGGCTGCTCAATGCGCTGGCGCTCGTTGCCGTGCTGGCCACCGGCCGGCTGCGCACGACCCTCGACCTGTGGCTCGCGATCGCGGTGCTCGCGTGCGTCACCGACACGACGCTGAACCTGATGAGCACCAATCGCTTCACGGTCGGCTGGTATCTCGCGCGCGTGTTCAGCATGTTCACGCCGGGCGTGCTCGTATGCGTGCTCGCATGGGAAGTGACGATGCTCTACCAGCGGCTGTTCGAGGCACACGCGACGCTGATCCGTTCGTCCGCGCGCGACGGCCTGACGGGCGCGTTCAACCGCATGCACTTCAACGATCACTTCCACACGCTGTTCCTGCAGTCGCGACGGCAAGGCGAACCGCTGTCGCTGCTGATGGTCGACGTCGACCACTTCAAGGCGTACAACGACGCGTTCGGTCACGTGAAGGGCGACGCGTGCCTGATTGCCGTCGCGAATGCGTTGGCCGGCGCGGTGAGGCGGCCCGCGGACATGGTCGCGCGTTACGGCGGCGAGGAGTTCGCGATCGTGCTGCCGAACACGGGCGCGCGCGGCGCGCGGGTCGTCGCCGAGGAAGCGCGCGAGGCGGTATTGCGGCTCGATCTCGCGATGCCGACATCACCCGCCGGACGCGTGAGCGTGAGCGTCGGCTGCGCGACCGTGGCGGCCGACGATCTCTCCACACCCGACGCGTTGATCGAAGCCGCCGATGCCGCGCTGTATCGTGCGAAGGATACGGGGCGAAACCGGGTCGTCACTGCCTGAAAACGTCTGCTGTTTGGGGATTTGTTACGGTCATTGTGACCGGAATAATCCGCCGTTACGGATTGCGGAGCAGGGAAACGATCGCTTACAGCCGGTGTTGCGGGCGCTCGCTATGCTGGGTTTCATATTGAACCCGAGCAGGTGAACCCGATGAAGAAGACCCTTTTGCTGATTGCCGGCGTCGCCGTGCTGTTGAGCGGCTGTATCGTGGTGCCTGACGGTGGTGGGTATTACGGTGGTGGCGGGTATTACCATCACCGGCATTGGGATTGACGTGGATGACGGTCCGGCTGCTTCGATCCGGGCCTTCGCGCCATCAAGCCGGCGCAGTCAGCTCGGCATGCATCAGAAATACCTGTAGCGCAGCGAGCGTTTCGTAGTGAAGACGCTCGAGGCGCGCATCCTTCTCCGCGTCTTCGATCAGATTGCGTTCGGCATCGAACTGATAAGGCTCCCCCAGCAGTTCGGCCATGTCGATCTGGAAGTACGTGCACTCCCCATAGGGCCGCTTGCCGTCGATGTAGGACAGCGGCCAGAAGTCATCGCGCTTCAGCACCGCATCGATCGAGTAATCGTCGAGCGTTCTCCAGACGGTCCCTTGCAGTATCGCGAGATGCTCTGCGCGAAATTCGAAACGCCCCGATGCGTCAACGCCGCTTTCCGGAAAATCGAACGCCTCGCGCAGTTCCGCCGGGATCACGTATTGCCCCGGTGACAACGTGCCCGCGACCGTGACGAATTCGGGCACGACGTGGCCGAGTTCTGCCAGCGTGCGAATGGCCAGCACGTCGTCGCCCGTTTCGAGGATCGCCTTGGCGAGATCGATCGTCGTGCCGGTTCCCGTCAGTGGCGGCTCGGGAACAATGCCCGGCGCACCGGATTCGATCGGAAGCCACATGACCTGAAGCCGCCTCATCAGCGCGACATGACGCGGCGTCAGGTCGGGAGATGGCGCATCGTCGGCAAAGACGGCGCGAAGAATGGCGCGACGTTCGATCGAATGGCCAGGCATCGGAGCACTCGGTGTGACGCGCGGCAAACACCAGCAGCGTGGCGGGATTCAACTTCGGCAGAGGTTTGCGACTGGCGTCGCCGTATCCGAAACGCGAACTCAGGTCGTGCCCGTAGCCGTCATCGACGGCGGATACGCGGAAGGCGACAGGTTTCGAATGACCATGCGGTCGAGTTCGGCTTGCGCCTGCGCAATTTTCTCGTCGGCCGCGACGATTTTCCGCCGATGGCGATAACGCGCTACGAGTACCGAACCGATTATCACGAGACCGAAGACGACGTTCCCGACGGCCGGCGTATGGTCGGCAAGCTCGCCGGCCAGGGTACCCAGGATCGCACCGCCTATCACGCCGAATATGGCCGCGAATATGCCATCGACGATCCAGCTCTTCGAAGGGTATTTGAGCCGCGCAACGTTGATTGCGACAACGGCATCGACCATGCCGTCCACCTTGCCCTGTACGGCATCGAGTTGTGCCTCGATGTCATCCGTCAGGTTTCGGGCGCGCGCCTTGTCCGGTTCGGCGAGCACCCCGGCATTGGCGTAGGTCAGCAGGATGCCGTCCAGCTCTTTCCACGCGGCTTCCAGATCGGACGACACCCGGCCTTCGTCCCGCAGATGGCGCCAGCCGGTATCCACATCGTTGAGGTCGACGTATGTGCCGTGCGATGCACAGCATTCAAATACCGCAAATGCCCGACGCAGCTCGAGCTCCGTGGTGAAGTTGTCGTTCGTTCGCGACCGTTGGCTTTTCGCCATGTCGGTCGTCGAGTTGCCGGTTGATTCGCCGCGTTTTCCGAATCCGAATCCCATGCGTGCCCTCTCTTTGTTTTTTGGACCGGGGGTCGTTGTGTCGAAATGTCCCGGCCGGCCGATTTTACGGCAGGCCGCGTGACGTGCACGGGGGATCGATCGTGATCGGGGTGGCCGATCAACAGCGAATGACGAGCCGTAAAGCGCTTTCGAACGTCGAATCCGCGGGCATCACTTCCCGATACAAAACCTGCTGAAAATCACCCCCAGCAGATCATCCGAAGTGAACTCCCCGGTAATCGAATTGAGTTGCTCCTGCGCGAGCCGCAGTTCCTCGGCAAACAGATCGAGCGACTGAGCGCGTTGCTCCGCATGATCCGCCGCCTGCGCGAGATGCTCCTGCGCGGCCCGCAGCGCGATCAGATGCCGCTCCCGCGCGAGATACACGCCCTCCGCCCCGGCCTGCCACCCGGCGATCCGCAGCAGCTCCGCGCGTAGCATGTCGATCCCGTCGCCGCGCTTCGCCGACAGATGCACCTCGGTCAGGTCGCCTTCCGCCGCCGGATGCTCGACACACGCCGCCACGCCGGTCAGGTCCGTCTTGTTCAGCACGCGTACCACCGGCACGCCGCCCGGAAACCGCGCGGCAATCGTCTCGTCATCCGCCGTCATCCCGGTGCGCGAATCCAGCAGGTGCAGCACGACGTCCGCCCGCTCGATCTCGCTCCACGTGCGCGCAATGCCGATCCGCTCGACCTCGTCCTCCGTCTCGCGCAACCCGGCCGTATCGATGATGTGCAGCGGAATCCCTTCGACCTGGATCGTCTGCGCGACCTTGTCGCGCGTCGTGCCCGCGATCGGCGTGACGATCGCCAGCTCCGCGCCGGCCAGCGCGTTCAGCAGCGACGACTTGCCGACGTTCGGCTGCCCCGCGAGCACGACCGACAATCCTTCGCGCAACAACGCGCCTTGCCGCGCATCACCCAGCACGTGCGCGAGCTGCGCGCGAATCTTCGCGAGCTTGCCGCGCGCGTCGGCCGCCTCCAGGAAATCGATCTCCTCTTCCGGAAAATCGAGCGTCGCCTCGACCAGCATCCGCAGCGTGATCACGTCGTCGACGAGCGCGTGGATCTGCCGCGAGAACGCGCCGTCGAGCGAGCGCCCGGCCGAACGCGCGGCCGCCTCGGTGCTCGCCTCGATCAAGTCGGCGACGGCCTCGGCCTGCGCGAGATCGAGCTTGTCGTTCAGAAACGCGCGTCGCGTGAATTCGCCGGGCTCCGCGAGCCGCAACCCGAAACCGCGCCCCGCATCCAGGCAGCGCTGCAGCAGCAGCTGCATCACGATCGGCCCGCCGTGCCCCTGCAGCTCGAGCACGTGCTCGCCGGTGTACGAATGCGGCGCCGGGAAGTACAGCGCGATCCCGCGGTCGAGCGGCGCGCCGTGCTCGTCGAGGAACGGCACGTAACTCGCATGGCGCAGCGCGAGCTTCTGCCCGCACAACGCGTCGATCAGCGGCAACGCGGCCGCCTCGCCGGCGCGCCCGAACGATACACGGACGACCCCGATGCCACCCCGGCCGGCAGCAGTGGCAATGGCGACGATCGGATCGGAATCGGTAGCGAGCATGGGAATCGGTTGAATCGGGTGATCTGTGAATATGGTGCGCCCGCGCAACAGTTCGGGCATCGGAACGCCGGCATTGTAGCGTGCCGGCTCACACGCCATCGGTCGCCACGCTGGATTCGGACGCGCCCGAATTTATCCCGCCGGGGATAAGCCAAGTATCAGTCCGGCGCCATGTCACAACGACGGTTTCGGACGAGTATGCCTGCTGGAGCGGCCCAACACTGTGGCCCTCAATTTTTCCTCCCACTCCGATCGAGATCGGGATTCGTCTGAACGAGATATGTTTAGCCCGAATGGTTGTCTGAAACGTGGTGGTGGAATTGCACAATCTCCCCCATGCCGACATCCGAAGAAAAAGCCGCGTTCTCGGAACGCCTGAAATTCGCCCTGCGGCGCAGCCCGGAGAAGATCACCGGTGCGACCGAACTGGCGAACCGATTCAATCTGCGCCACCGCGGAGCGCAACCCGTTTCGCCGCAAACCGCGCATAAGTGGCTGACGGGTCGCACGATTCCAACGTCGGACAAACTCGCCACGCTCGCCGAATGGCTGCGCGTCGAACTCCACTGGTTGCATTACGGCCCGTCGCCGAGCGTGATCGAACATCCGACGCCGCAACCGCTGCCGCGCGACGAGCGCTATCCGCCGACGCCCGAGACGATCGAACTCGCGTCGAAGATCGAAGCGCTGTCGCCGCATCATCGCTACCTCGTGCAGGAACTGGTCGAGCAGTTCTACGGCGACTCGGGCGAATCGAAGAAAGGCTGAACCCGCACCGGCACCGCAAAAGCAAAAAGCCGCATGGCGCGAACCATGCGGCTTTTTTTGCGTGCATCGCGGGCGGCTCGCCGCCCGCGTATGCAACGGGCGTCAGGCCGGCTTCTTCTTGGCCCCGCCGAGCTTGCGCGTGATGTAGTACTGCTGCGCGATCGACAGCACGTTGTTCACGACGTAGTACAGCACGAGGCCGGCCGGGAAGAAGAAGAACATCACCGAGAACGCGATCGGCATGAACTTCATCATCTTCGCCTGGACCGGGTCCGGCGGGGTCGGGTTCAGGCTCGTCTGCACGTACATCGACACGGCCATCAGCACCGGCAGGATGAAGAACGGATCGCGCTGCGACAGGTCGTGAATCCACAGAACCCACGGCGCGCCGCGCATTTCGACCGAGGCGAGCAGCACCCAGTACAGCGAGATGAACACCGGGATCTGGATCACGACCGGCAGACAGCCGCCGAACGGATTGACCTTCTCGGTCTTGTACAGCTCCATCAGCGCGGCGTTCATCTTCTGCGGATCGCTCTTGAAGCGTTCGCGCAGCGCCTGCATGCGCGGCGTGATTTCCTTCATGCGCGCCATCGACTTGTAGCTCGCAGCCGACAGCGGGAAGAACACCGCCTTGATCAGGATCGTGAGCAGCACGATCGACCAGCCCCAGTTGCCGATGTAGCCGTGGATCTTCTCGAGCAGCCAGAACAGCGGCTTCGCGATGATCGTCACCCAGCCGTAGTCCTTCACGAGTTCCAGGCCCGGCGCGATGCCTTCGAGCATGCGCTCTTCTTCCGGACCGGCGAACAGGCGTGCCTGCACGTCGGCCGACTGGCCCGGCGCGATCGCGGCGACCGGCTGCTTCACGCCGACGCGGTACAGCGTCGGATCGATCTTTTCAGCGTAGATGTCGCGCTTCACGCCCTGCTGCGGAATCCAGGCCGACGCGAAGTAGTGCTGCACCATCGCGACCCAGCCGTTGTCGGCGGAGGTCACGTAGTCGGCCTTGTTCTTGTCGAGGTCGCTGAAGTTGATCTTCTGGAAGTGCTTCGCGTCCGTGTAGACCGCCGGCCCGAGGAACGTATGCGAGAACATCGGCGTTTCGACGGCCGTGTTGTCGCGCACCAGTTCCATGTAGACCGTCGGCGTGACAGGTGCCGTGCCGACGTTGTCGATCTTGGTGTCGACGCCGATCACGTAGCTGCCGCGCGTGAACGTGTAGGTCTTCACGACCTTCACGCCGCCCTTCACGGGCGATTCGAACGACAGCTTCAGCGCGTTCTGGTCGCCCGTCAGCGACGTCGAGCCGGGGTTCAGCTGCGTGTAGACGTCGTTGTGGTTCGGGAAATCGCCGCCGAGCAGGCCCGAACGTGCGAGATACGTATGGCCGGCCGTGTGGTCGAACAGCGTGATGTACAGGTCGGGCTGCTTGCCGTCGCCCTGCTTCTTCAGCGTCAGCTTGGCGAGCGTGCCGCCGCGCGTGTCGATTTCGCCGTCATAGACGTCGGTCGAGAACTTCACGAGCTGCGCCTGCGCGGCCGGAGCAGTGGTCGACGGGGCGGCGCCTGCTGCTGCGGCAGGCACTTCACCTGCGGTCGTCGTCGCGCCCGTGCCCGATGCACCGCCGGCAGCGGCCGCGGGGGCCGTCTGCGTGGCGCTCGGGAAGAACATCGACGGGCGTCCATGGGACCGCTGCCAGTTGTCGTACAGCATGACAGCTGACATGAAGAAGATCACCCATAGGACGGTGCGTTTGATATCCATGCGTTGTCTCAGAGTCGATGGGACCGCGCGTCGGCTTCGCCGCGAGCGCGAGTGTCGGAGTTGGGCGGCGGGACGAGGTCGATGCCGCCCGCGGAAAACGGATGGCATCGGCACACGCGCCTGACGGCGAGATACGTGCCGCGCGCGGCGCCATGATACTGGATTGCCTCGCGCGCGTAATCCGAACAGGAAGGATAAAAACGGCAACGGTTGCCGAGCATCGGGCTCACGGCAACCTTGTAGAAGCGCAGCAAGGCGATCAATACCGTTTCCATACCTTGGGCGGCGCCGTACGACGCCGCGTCAAAACCGGCCGGGCAGGCGCGAACGCCGCACCGGGCACGGATGCGTCACTCGGACGCGGGCTTCGACGCACGGCGGGCGATTTCCCGGACTGCCCTGTCGAGCAGCTCGCGGATCTCGGCCGCGCACATCGCCGCGAGCGGGGCGGAAGCCGCGCTCGGCAGCGCTTTCTTGTCGAAGCGCGTGTGCTGCCGCAGCAGCAGGTCGTAACCGGCGAACTCGGCCCGGCGCAAGCGAAACGCATCGCGCGCCAGCCGCTTCACGAGGTTACGTGTTACCGCACGCGGCGCATACTTCTTGCCGACGACGAGCCCCAGACGCGCGGGCTGACCGGTCGGCTTGCCGTAAATCACGAAGTGCGCGGAGCGCCGCCAAGGGCGCAAACGAAAAACGGATGAAAATTCATCCGTTTTCAGAAGTCGCGCAGCTTTCGGGAAGGCGGCTTTCGTCTGCGACGGATTCGCACCCGGCTCGACGGCACCTTCCGCAGGACTGCGGACGGCGGACACAGCGCGCAACCTGCCTTAGATGGCGAGGCGCTTGCGGCCCTTCGCGCGGCGAGCGTTGATGACCTTGCGGCCACCTGCCGTCTTCATGCGGACACGGAAGCCATGGGTGCGCTTGCGGCGCGTCACGGACGGTTGGTAAGTACGTTTCATGATGTTCTCACTTGTTCGAGAATGTCGAAATTCAGGGGACCGCGTGCCCTTAACCGGAGGCATTCGGGCGAACGCAATCGCCGGGAATACAGGATTGGTTTTCGCGGAACCCGCTATTTAAACCGTTTTTCTCTTGACGGTCAATACTTTAGGAGTCGCTCGCCTGTGCCGGCCCACGCCGATCCGGCCCCGCGACCCACCATTCCGGCCTGTGGATAACTCGCGCTGTGGTCGCGTTTGGCGGTAGAATCTCGCCTTATCTCCAAGAATCCCGCACGCCGCCTCGGCCCGCGCCTGCCCCTCCAGCACTGTGACGCAGGCGTCCGAGGCACGCTCGCACGACCGCTTCGGGCCTTGTTGCGCAACCGCGACAAGGGCGCCGGCGAGCCGCGCTGTGCACGCAAAAAACGACAGTTACTTGATGAACGATTTCTGGCAACACTGTTCCGCACTGCTGGAGCGCGAGCTGACGCCCCAGCAGTACGTGACGTGGATCAAACCCTTGGCCCCGGTGGCCTTCGATGCGTCGGCGAACACGCTGTCCATCGCCGCGCCGAACCGCTTCAAGTTGGACTGGGTCAAGAGCCAGTTTTCGGGACGGATCTCCGATCTGGCCCGCGAATTCTGGAACACGCCGATCGAAGTCCAGTTCGTCCTCGATCCCAAGGCAGGCATGCGCAGTGCCGCGGCCGGCGCCGCATCGGGCGCAGCCGCCCCGCGCGCGCCGCTCGCACCGAGCGGCCCGGCCGCCACGGTGGCCGCGATCGCCGCCAACCTGGCCGCGAACGCCGGCGCTGCGCCCACAGCGCCGGCCGACGTGCCGATGACGCCGTCGGCAGCCGCCGCGCACCACCTGAACGCCGACGACGCCGACATCGACCTGCCGAGCCTGCCCGCGCACGAAGCCGCCGCCGGCCGCCGCACGTGGCGGCCGGGCCCGGGTGCCGCACCCGCGAACGGCGGCGAAGCCGATTCGATGTACGAGCGTTCGAAGCTGAACCCCGTGCTCACGTTCGACAACTTCGTGACCGGCAAGGCGAACCAGCTCGCGCGCGCCGCCGCGATCCAGGTCGCGGACAACCCAGGCATCTCGTACAACCCGCTGTTCCTGTACGGCGGCGTCGGCCTCGGCAAGACCCACCTGATCCACGCGATCGGCAACCAGCTGCTGCTCGACAAGGCCGGCGCGCGGATCCGCTACATCCACGCGGAACAGTACGTGTCCGACGTGGTGAAGGCGTACCAGCGCAAGGCGTTCGACGACTTCAAGCGCTACTACCACTCGCTCGACCTGCTGCTGATCGACGATATTCAATTCTTCTCGGGCAAGTCGCGCACGCAAGAGGAATTCTTCTACGCGTTCGAGGCGCTGGTCGCGAACAAGGCGCAGGTGATCATCACCAGCGACACGTATCCGAAGGAGATCTCGGGCATCGACGATCGCCTGATCTCGCGCTTCGACTCGGGCCTCACCGTCGCGATCGAGCCGCCCGAGCTGGAAATGCGCGTCGCGATCCTGATGCGCAAGGCGCAGTCGGAAGGCGTGAATCTCTCGGAAGACGTCGCGTTCTTCGTCGCGAAGCATCTACGCTCGAACGTGCGCGAACTCGAAGGCGCGCTGCGCAAGATCCTCGCGTATTCGAAGTTCCACGGCCGCGAGATCTCGATCGAGCTGACCAAGGAAGCGCTGAAGGACCTGCTGACCGTGCAGAACCGGCAGATTTCGGTCGAGAACATCCAGAAGACCGTCGCCGACTTCTACAACATCAAGGTCGCCGACATGTATTCGAAGAAGCGCCCCGCGAACATCGCGCGGCCGCGACAGATTGCGATGTATCTCGCGAAGGAACTCACGCAGAAGAGCCTGCCGGAAATCGGCGAGCTGTTCGGCGGGCGCGATCACACCACCGTGCTGCACGCGGTGCGCAAGATCGCCGACGAGCGCAGCAAGGACGCGCAGCTCAACCACGAGCTGCACGTGCTGGAACAGACGCTGAAGGGTTGAGCGCGCGCACCGCGCTTGATAATTCGGCCTCCGCCCCAATTTAAGGGGGGCGGTTCGGTTTTGAGGCACAATACTGGTTTGACCGCCCCGGTGGTGGCGGGCCAAGAGCCCGGCCGGCGGGGCGCTGCGAGGCTGCTGCGCTGCAGGCCGTTACTCAACGAAGGAACTCTATGCAACTGGTCAAGACCGAACGAGACACCCTCCTCAGGCCGCTGCAAACGGTCAGCGGCATCGTCGAACGCCGCCATACGTTGCCGATCCTCGCCAACCTGCTGATCACCAAGAACGGCCCGGACGTTTCATTCCTGTCGACCGACCTGGAGCTGCAGATCACCACGCGCGCCGATTTCGGCGTCGGCGGCGACCAGGTCGCGACCACCGTCGCGGCCCGCAAGCTGCTCGACATCCTGCGCGCGATGCCTGACGGCCAGGTCACGCTGTCGCTCGCCGACAAGCGCCTCACCGTTCAATCGGGCAAGAGCCGCTTCGCACTGCAGACGCTGGCGGCCGACGAGTTCCCGACCGTCGCGCAGGCGAAGGATTTCGGCGCCACGCTCACCGTCCCGCAGAAGTCGTTCCGCCAGCTGCTCGGCATGGTCCACTTCGCGATGGCGCAGCAGGACATCCGCTACTACCTGAACGGCATGCTGCTCGTCGTCGACGGCGACCAGCTGATGGCCGTGGCCACCGACGGCCACCGCCTCGCGTTCTCGTCGATGAAGCTCGAAGGCGGCACGTTCGGCCGCCAGGAAGTCATCGTGCCGCGCAAGACGATTCTCGAGCTGCAACGCCTGCTCGAAGACATCGACGACACCGTCACCATCGACATCGCGCAAACCCAGGCCAAGTTCACGTTCGGCCAGGTCGAGCTCGTGTCGAAACTCGTCGAGGGCAAGTTCCCCGACTTCCAGCGCGTGATCCCGAAGGCGCACAAGAACACGTTCGAGATCGGCCGTGAAGAACTGCAGCGTTCGCTGCAGCGCGCGGCGATCCTGACCTCGGACAAGTTCAAGGGCGTGCGCTGCATCATCGCGCCGGGCCAGCTGAAGATCATGTCGACCAACGCCGATCAGGAAGAGGCGCAGGAAGAACTCGAAATCGCCTACCAGGGCGATACCGTCGACATCGGCTTCAACGTCACGTATCTGCTCGACGTGCTCGCGAACCTGAAGGTCGACACCGTGCAGGTGAGCCTCGGCGACGCCAGCTCGAGCGCGCTGATTACCGTGCCCGAGAACGACGAGTTCAAGTATGTCGTGATGCCGATGCGCATCTGACGCGCACGACATCAAGACACACACCAGGGGGCGGCAAGCCCCTTTGGCGTTTTTATGGCGAACCGACAACCCGCCCTTTTAGTGCCTTTTCGGCACTTGGGCGGGCCAGGAAACTGGAGCGGCCCGGCGATTTCCTTCGCTGAAACGCACCGCGCCGCCACCTGAGTGGCCTCGCAGAACCGGAAGATATCCATGAGTGAACAGCACAATTCGCAACCCGATAACAGCAGCTACGGCGCCTCGTCGATCCAGATCCTCGAAGGTCTGGAAGCGGTGCGCAAGCGCCCCGGGATGTACATCGGCGACACGTCGGACGGCACCGGTCTGCACCACCTCGTGTTCGAGGTGCTCGACAACTCGATCGACGAAGCGTTGGCCGGGTACTGCAACGACATCCACGTGACGATTCACGCCGACAACTCGATTTCCGTGACCGACAACGGCCGCGGGATCCCGACCGACGTGAAGATGAACGACAAGCACGAGCCGAAGCGCAGTGCCGCCGAAATCGTGATGACCGAGCTGCACGCCGGCGGCAAGTTCGACCAGAACAGCTACAAGGTGTCCGGTGGCCTGCACGGCGTGGGCGTGTCGTGCGTGAACGCGCTGTCGAGCTGGCTGCGCCTCACCGTGCGCCGCGACGGCAAGAAGCGGTTCATGGAGTTCCACCGCGGCGTCGCGCAGGATCGCGTGCTCGAGGTGGTGGACGGCGTGGAAGTGTCGCCGATGCTCGTGACGGGTGACACCGAGAACCGCGGCACCGAAGTGCACTTCATGGCCGATCCGACCATTTTCGGCACGGTCGAGTATCACTACGACATCCTCGCGAAGCGGATGCGTGAACTCTCGTTCCTGAACAACGGCGTGCGGATTCGTTTGACCGACCTGCGTTCGGGCAAGGAAGACGATTTCGCGTTCGCCGGCGGGGTGAAGGGCTTCGTCGAGTTCATCAACAAGACGAAGACCAACCTGCACCCGACGGTGTTCTTCGCCAACGGCGAGAAGGACGGCGTGGGCGTGGAAGTCGCGATGCAGTGGAACGACAGCTACAACGAAAACGTGCTGTGCTTCACGAACAACATTCCGCAGCGCGACGGCGGCACGCACCTGACCGGCCTGCGGGCCGCGATGACGCGCGTCATCAACAAGTACATCACCGACAACGAAATCGCGAAGAAGGCGAAGGTCGAGACGACCGGCGACGACATGCGCGAAGGGCTGTCATGCGTGCTGTCCGTGAAGGTGCCGGAGCCGAAGTTCAGCTCGCAGACGAAGGACAAGCTGGTTTCGTCCGAGGTTCGTGCGCCGGTTGAGGAAGTTGTGGCGAAGGCGCTGGAAGAATTCCTTTTGGAAACGCCGATCGACGCGAAGATCATTTGCGGGAAGATCGTCGAAGCCGCGCGGGCGCGCGATGCGGCGCGGAAGGCGCGTGAGATGACGCGCCGCAAGGGCGTGCTCGATGGCGTCGGCCTGCCGGGCAAGCTCGCGGACTGTCAAGAGAAAGACCCGGCTAAGTGCGAAATCTACATCGTCGAGGGTGACTCGGCAGGTGGGTCGGCCAAGCAAGGGCGTGATCGCAAGTTCCAGGCGATCCTGCCGCTGCGCGGCAAGGTGCTGAACGTCGAAAAGGCGCGCTACGACAAGCTGCTGTCGTCGGAACAGATCGTCACGCTCGTGACCGCGCTTGGGTGCGGGATCGGCAAGGAAGACTACAACCTCGACAAGCTGCGCTATCACCGCATCATCATCATGACCGACGCGGACGTCGACGGTGCGCACATCCGGACGCTGCTGCTCACGTTCCTGTATCGCCAGATGCCGGACATGATCGAGCGCGGGTACGTGTATATCGCGCAGCCGCCGCTTTACAAGATCAAGGCGGGCAAGGACGAGCGGTATCTGAAGGACGACGTGGAGCTCAACGCGCACATGCTGCGGTTGGCGCTGCAAGGGTCGGAGCTGGTGCCGGGTGAGAATGCGGCTGCGATTTCGGGTGATGCGCTTGGGGAGCTGGCACGGTCGTATCTGCTGTCGCAGAGCGTGATCGAGCGGTTGAGCCGGTTGTATGACCCGGCGGCGCTGGAAGCCGTTATGGACGGGGTGGTGATCGATCTCTCTAATGAGGAGTCGACCGAGGCTTCGGCTAAAGCTCTGCACGCTGCGTTGCATGATGAAGCGCTGAAGAACGAAGTGCGGGTTGTGCCTTCGTATGACGCGGTTCGCGAACAGCGGGCGCTGCATGTCGAGCGCACGCATCACGGCAACGTGCGGGTTTCGGTCATCGACCAGGAATTCCAGCACACGGCGGATTATCAGCAGCTCGTGACCACCGCGAATACGTTCAAGGGGCTTATTGGGGAAGGGGCGGTTATCAAGCGTGGCGAGCGCAGCATGGCTGTCGCGGACTTCAAGAGCGCGATGAAGTGGCTGCTGGCGGATGCTGAACGCAACGTCTCCAAACAACGCTACAAGGGGCTCGGCGAGATGAACCCCGAGCAGCTGTGGGAAACGACGATGGACCCGGCAGTGCGGCGACTGCTGCGTGTGCAGATCGAAGACGCGATCGCGGCGGATGGGATCTTTACTACCCTCATGGGGGATGATGTCGAGCCGCGGCGGGCGTTTATCGAGTCGAATGCGTTGCGGGCGGGGAATATTGACGTCTAACACGGCCGGAACATAGCCGTACAATGCAGGAAAGTAAGGCCCATACGTTGAAAAACTTATGGGTCTTTTCTATTGAGTAAAACATTTCGCATTAAGGCTATTCTTACGGGAGTTGAAGGCGCGCTATACACATGAGTTCAGGAGAAGCCACAAATGGCTATTATCGTAAAGCGAGGTATCACCGAAGAGTACTGGGGCCTCATGAGCGAGGACCGCAAGCTCGGTTGGGAGCTTTTTACGAAAGGGTTGGCCATCGTCGTTGCATTGTTCGTCACAAAGACCGGTGTAACCATCATCGATTGGAGCATCGGGGCGTTTGCTGGATTTACACCACTCATCATCATCCGGAGCCAACGCTCGTTCCGGAAGTACAGCAAGGATCTTCGAAAACGTCTGCTCTGTGCAGTTGTTTTTCTCGGCAGCACGGGCACTGCCGTCCTCGGGTTACTCTACTTTGGCCTCGCGTTCCTAAACGGGATATTGCAGACTTACGCATCGGAAGTCGCTCCGCTGCGTCATCACTCCGACCCGATCTTTTCCGGCATCGCGCTGGGAGTGCTCCTTATCGTTGCCCCGGTCGTGGGGGTAAAGATTTGGCGTGATCTTAAGCTTAGCGAGCTCATCTTTCACTTGCCGAAGCGAGCGCTTAAACGACTAGTGCTCCAACGGAAATACGTAGCCGATAACTTCATTGCCTTTGCACACTTCGAACTAGGCGTCCAGGGTGTCGGATTCTTGTATGCATCGGTATGTGCTGAGATCGTCAAGGTCTATCTAGGCCTCTTCCTATCAAGGTAGAGCCATCGACACTGCCGGGCACATCAGCTTCATCGCCCTGACGAGCCCACTATAAGGCTATGATTGCCGTATCTCCGTCCCCAAACGAGTCACATGCCCTTCTTGCTCAAGTCCGCGCTCCAGGTTCGCAACGTCAAATGCGAAACCGTCCAGATCGACCACAGGCATGTGTCGTCTACAGTCGCGGCGACGCTGCACATCTAGGGAAATCGGCATGGAGCAATCAGAGCTGAGGACCCTACTTGGACAGTTGGTCACGGCATGGGAAAGCGAGGTCGCGGAGTTCAAACAGGCAGGCAACGATTACGATACGGACAGGATCGGAGAGTATTTCTCTGCGTTGTGTGTTGATGTCCACGCAGAACTGACCCACCTGAGGCAGTAATTTTCATCGAATTTTGACCCACGTGATTGAATGCCCTGCTCAATCTTTGAGCAGGGGATACAGAGGTGATCACGGTGGGCATATTGGCCAAGATCAGGCGGATGTATTTCCGCGAGAAGGTCCCGCTGCGCGAGATTGCCAGGCGCACGGGCCTGTCCCGGAACACGGTGCGCAGCTGGCTTCGGCAAACGGATGCCGTTGAGCCGAAGTACCCGAAGCGCGTCAGCCCGAGCGTCGTCGACGAGTGGGCCGCGCAGCTGACGGGCTGGCTGCGGGCGGACAGCCATCGCCCGAAGCGTGACCGGCGCACGGCCCGGTTCATGTTCGAGGCCATCCGCGGCGAGGGCTACGCCGGCAGCTACGGCCGCGTCAGCGCCTTCGTGAGACGCTGGCACGAGGAGCAGGCTGAAGCCCCGCGCAGGAAGGCCTATGTACCGCTGGCCTTCGAACCCGGTGAAGCATTTCAGTTTGACTGGAGCTGCGAATACGCCTTCATCGGCGGGTTGCGGCGACGCCTGGAGGTCGCCCACGTCAAGCTCAATGCCAGCCGGGCGTTCTGGCTGGTCGCCTATCCGACCCAGAGTCACGAGATGCTGTTCGATGCGCACGCCCGCGCATTCGCCGCGTTTGACGGCGTTCCGCGCCGCGGCATCTACGACAACATGAAGACCGCCGTGGACAAGGTCGGCCGCGGCAAGGAGCGCGCGGTTAACGCCCGCTTCGAGGCAATGTGCGGCCATTACCTGTTCGAGCCGGAATTCTGCAACCGTGCCGCCGGCTGGGAGAAGGGCATCGTTGAGAAGAACGTGCAGGACCGGCGCCGCCAGATCTGGCACGAGGCTGCGCTACGACGCTGGGAAACGCTGGAGCTTCTGAACGAATGGGTCGCGGGCCAGTGTCGTCAGGCCTGGCAGATGCGGCACCCGCAGTGGCCCGAGCTGACGGTCGAGGACGTGCTGCAGGACGAGCGCACCAGGCTGATGCCCAATCCACGCCCGTTTGACGGCTATGTCGAGCAGACGCTGCGGGTGTCGTCGACCAGCCTCATCCACTTCCAGCGCAACCGCTACAGCGTGCCCACCGAGTACACGAACCAGCTGGTGAGCGTGCGCTGCTATCCGGCATATCTCAGCGTCGTCGCCGACGCCCAGGAGATCGCACGCCACGAACGCAGCTTCGAGCGGCACATGACCTTCTACGACTGGCGCCATTACATCACGCTGGTCGAGCGCAAACCCGGCGCGTTGCGCAACGGTGCTCCGTTCGTCACGATGCCACAGCCGCTGCAGCAGTTGCAGCGGCACCTACTGAAGCACCCGGGAGGTGATCGCATCATGACGCAGGTGCTCGCCGCGGTGCGCGAACACGGACTCGATGCCGTGCTGCTTGCCGTGCAGGCAGCGCTGGACTCGGGACGCCCCAGTGGGGAGCACGTTCTGAACGTGCTGAGCCGGTTGAAGGCACCCACCACGAGCACCAACCTCGCGACGACGAAACTCCAGCTTACCGAAGAGCCGGCCGCCGACGTGAGCCGCTACGAAACCCTGCGCGCCAACCCACCGGAGGACCGTCATGTCTAACGACATCGCCGCCCAGCTCAAGGGGCTCAAACTGCATGGCATGGCGAGCACCTGGCCAGAGCTGCTGGCGCAGTCGCGTCACACGGAGTTCGACCCGGAGCGCTTCATGAAGCAGCTGCTGATGGCTGAGACGGCGGAGCGACAGGTGCGCTCGATCGCCTATCAGATGACCGCCGCTCGCTTCCCGGCTCACCGCGACCTGAAGGGCTTCGACTTCGCGCAGGCGCACGTCGACGAAGCGCTGGTTCGAGAACTCAGTGACCTGTCGTTCCTCGCAAGCGCACACAACGTCGTGTTCATCGGTGGCCCCGGCACCGGCAAAACGCACCTCGCCTCAGCGATCGGAATTGAGGCCGTGCAGCGCCACGGCAAGCGAGTGCGCTACTTCTCGACCGTCGAGCTGACCAACGCACTGGAGCAGGAGAAGTCCATCGGCAAACAAGGCCAGATCGCCCATAAGCTGATGTACGTCGACCTGGTGATCCTCGACGAACTGGGCTACCTGCCGTTCAGCCAGACCGGTGGCGCATTGCTGTTCCACTTGCTCTCGAAGCTGTATGAACACACGAGTGTCGCGATCACCACCAACCTCAGCTTCGGCGAGTGGGCGACCGTGTTCGGGGACGCAAAGATGACGACGGCGCTGCTGGACCGCGTTACCCATCACTGCCACATCGTCGAAACGGGCAATGAATCCTGGCGCTTCAAGTCCAGTTCTGCCAAGGCGAAGGCAACCAGAAAGAGAGCAGCAAAAGCAGCAGGCAGTGAGGAGTTATCCACACCGGAATAGATGTACTACGCTGTCTCGGGGTGGGTCAGATTTAGATGAAAACGGTGGGTCAAGATTCGGTGGAAATCAACAGCCTAGAAATGCATGAAGACGAAGTCCACGCACTCGAGGATAACTCCGCCGCCAAAACTGATGAACTTCTGTCGCTAGCCAGCTGAATCAGACGCTATTGCAGCGCCCAACATCGGAGAATATTCAACTAAGGGCAGCGCACATTTCCGTCGCGCCAATGCAAAAACCCCCGCCTTTCGGGCGGGGGTTTCTGGCTTAGGAAGCCTGACGATTACCTACTTTCACACGGGAATCCGCACTATCATCGGCGTAGAGTCGTTTCACGGTCCTGTTCGGGATGGGAAGGGGTGGGACCGACTCGCTATGGTCATCAGGCAAAGAGGGTTGTTGCGCTGGCTTCGCAGCACAACCAATCTTGGAAGAAGCAGTAATTTTGAGTTGTGTGTATCACACACGAGAATCCAACTTGTCGCTCTGGATCGCGGCCAGTGCTTTCACACGGCGCCGATCTACAAGGCAGACTTGTTATAGGATCAAGCCTTACGGGCAATTAGTATCAGTTAGCTGAACGCATTACTGCGCTTACACACCTGACCTATCAACGTCCTGGTCTCGAACGACCCTTCAAGGGGATCTAGTCCCCAGGGATATCTCATCTTAAGGCGAGTTTCCCGCTTAGATGCTTTCAGCGGTTATCTCTTCCGAACATAGCTACCCGGCGATGCCACTGGCGTGACAACCGGTACACCAGAGGTTCGTCCACTCCGGTCCTCTCGTACTAGGAGCAGCCCCCTTCAAATATCCAACGCCCACGGCAGATAGGGACCAAACTGTCTCACGACGTTTTAAACCCAGCTCACGTACCTCTTTAAATGGCGAACAGCCATACCCTTGGGACCGGCTACAGCCCCAGGATGAGATGAGCCGACATCGAGGTGCCAAACACCGCCGTCGATATGAACTCTTGGGCGGTATCAGCCTGTTATCCCCAGAGTACCTTTTATCCGTTGAGCGATGGCCCTTCCATACAGAACCACCGGATCACTATGACCTGCTTTCGCACCTGCTCGACTTGTCGGTCTCGCAGTTAAGCACGCTTATGCCATTGCACTATCAGCACGATTTCCGACCGTACCTAGCGTACCTTCGTACTCCTCCGTTACGCTTTGGGAGGAGACCGCCCCAGTCAAACTGCCTACCATGCACTGTCCCCGACCCGGATCACGGGCCAAGGTTAGAACCTCAAACAAACCAGGGTGGTATTTCAAGGACGGCTCCACCGAAACTAGCGTTCCGGTTTCATAGCCTCCCACCTATCCTACACAGATCGGTTCAAAGTCCAATGCAAAGCTACAGTAAAGGTTCATGGGGTCTTTCCGTCTAGCCGCGGGTAGATTGCATCATCACAAACACTTCAACTTCGCTGAGTCTCGGGAGGAGACAGTGTGGCCATCGTTACGCCATTCGTGCAGGTCGGAACTTACCCGACAAGGAATTTCGCTACCTTAGGACCGTTATAGTTACGGCCGCCGTTTACCGGGACTTCAATCAAGAGCTTGCACCCCATCATTTAATCTTCCGGCACCGGGCAGGCGTCACACCCTATACGTCCACTTTCGTGTTTGCAGAGTGCTGTGTTTTTATTAAACAGTCGCAGCCACCAGTTTATTGCAACCCCTTCACCCTCCTGGCGCAGGCCAGTCAAGCTACAAGGGCGTACCTTATCCCGAAGTTACGGTACCAATTTGCCGAGTTCCTTCTCCCGAGTTCTCTCAAGCGCCTTAGAATACTCATCTCGCCCACCTGTGTCGGTTTGCGGTACGGTCATCGTTAGACTGAAGCTTAGAGGCTTTTCTTGGAACCACTTCCAATTGCTTCGCTCCCGAAGGAGCTCGCGCCACACCCTTGAATTGCGCGCCCGGATTTGCCTAAGCGCCTTCTCCAATGCAGCGACCGGGACTTCCAACACCCGGACAACCTTCCGCGATCCGTCCCCCCATCGCATCTAACAATGGTGCAGGAATATTGACCTGCTTCCCATCAGCTACGCATTTCTGCCTCGCCTTAGGGGCCGACTCACCCTACGCCGATGAACGTTGCGTAGGAAACCTTGGGCTTACGGCGAGGGGGCCTTTCACCCCCTTTATCGCTACTCATGTCAGCATTCGCACTTCCGATACCTCCAGCACCCTTTACAAGGCACCTTCGCAGGCTTACGGAACGCTCTCCTACCATGCGTGCTAAGCACGCATCCGCAGCTTCGGTATATAGCTTAGCCCCGTTACATCTTCCGCGCAGGACGACTCGATCAGTGAGCTATTACGCTTTCTTTAAAGGGTGGCTGCTTCTAAGCCAACCTCCTGACTGTTTTAGCCTTCCCACTTCGTTTCCCACTTAGCTATATTTGGGGACCTTAGCTGGCGGTCTGGGTTGTTTCCCTCTTGACACCGGACGTTAGCACCCGATGTCTGTCTCCCGTGATTGCACTCTTCGGTATTCGGAGTTTGCTATGGCGGGGTAATCTGCAATAGACCCCCCAACCATGACAGTGCTCTACCCCCGAAGGTGAGACACGAGGCACTACCTAAATAGTTTTCGGAGAGAACCAGCTATTTCCAGGTTTGTTTAGCCTTTCACCCCTATCCACAGCTCATCCCCTAACTTTTCAACGTTAGTGGGTTCGGACCTCCAGTACGTGTTACCGCACCTTCATCCTGGCCATGGATAGATCACCTGGTTTCGGGTCTACGCCCAGCAACTGAACGCCCTATTCGGACTCGCTTTCGCTACGCCTGCCCTATACGGTTAAGCTTGCTACTGAACGTAAGTCGCTGACCCATTATACAAAAGGTACGCCGTCACCCCTTACGAGGCTCCGACTGTTTGTATGCATGCGGTTTCAGGATCTATTTCACTCCCCTCCCGGGGTTCTTTTCGCCTTTCCCTCACGGTACTGGTTCACTATCGGTCGATCACGAGTATTTAGCCTTGGAGGATGGTCCCCCCATCTTCAGACAGGATTTCACGTGTCCCGCCCTACTTGTCGCACACCTAGTTCTTTCATACTGTTTTCGCCTACAGGGCTATCACCTGCTATGGCCGCACTTTCCAGAGCGTTCGGCTAACAATACAAATAAAGAGTGCAAGGCTCATCCCATTTCGCTCGCCACTACTTTGGGAATCTCGGTTGATTTCTTTTCCTGCGGTTACTTAGATGTTTCAGTTCACCGCGTTCGCTTCACATGGCCTATGTATTCAGCCATGGATACTCCAAAAGGAGTGGGTTTCCCCATTCGGACATCTACGGATCAAAGCTTGTTTGCCAGCTCCCCGTAGCTTTTCGCAGGCTACCGCGTCCTTCATCGCCTGTGATCGCCAAGGCATCCACCACATGCACTTGTTCGCTTGACCCTATAACGAGTCTGTCTCTCGGCCATCGTTAGCGCTTTAGCGCTTACGAGGGCCCGATGCAGAGCGCGTTACAGGTTGAGTTCTCGCGTTGTGCCGTATTCCAATTGAGTCGAACATAGAGTTCGAATCATCTTGAGATACATCGATACAATCACAACCCGGATAGTTTCCACGTCCATCTCGAGACGCTTCCGCTATCCAAATTACTTACTTCTTCCAGATTGTTAAAGAACGACAGCCGATACTTTCGTACCGCTCTGACTGGCTCAATCGCCAATGAGAAAAACTCGAACCAAACTTCATTCGAATGTTTGTCATTGAAGATTATTGAAAGCGGCCGGCATTATAACCGGTTTACACCGCAGACAGCTAGTCTGTCTTAATCAACAGCCGATAAGCGTGAGCGCTCAACTTTGCGAGATAGCTCTGGAAAGGAGGTGATCCAGCCGCACCTTCCGATACGGCTACCTTGTTACGACTTCACCCCAGTCATGAATCCTACCGTGGTGACCGTCCTCCTTGCGGTTAGACTAGCCACTTCTGGTAAAACCCACTCCCATGGTGTGACGGGCGGTGTGTACAAGACCCGGGAACGTATTCACCGCGGCATGCTGATCCGCGATTACTAGCGATTCCAGCTTCATGCACTCGAGTTGCAGAGTGCAATCCGGACTACGATCGGTTTTCTGGGATTAGCTCCCCCTCGCGGGTTGGCAACCCTCTGTTCCGACCATTGTATGACGTGTGAAGCCCTACCCATAAGGGCCATGAGGACTTGACGTCATCCCCACCTTCCTCCGGTTTGTCACCGGCAGTCTCCTTAGAGTGCTCTTGCGTAGCAACTAAGGACAAGGGTTGCGCTCGTTGCGGGACTTAACCCAACATCTCACGACACGAGCTGACGACAGCCATGCAGCACCTGTGCGCCGGTTCTCTTTCGAGCACTCCCACCTCTCAGCAGGATTCCGACCATGTCAAGGGTAGGTAAGGTTTTTCGCGTTGCATCGAATTAATCCACATCATCCACCGCTTGTGCGGGTCCCCGTCAATTCCTTTGAGTTTTAATCTTGCGACCGTACTCCCCAGGCGGTCAACTTCACGCGTTAGCTACGTTACTAAGGAAATGAATCCCCAACAACTAGTTGACATCGTTTAGGGCGTGGACTACCAGGGTATCTAATCCTGTTTGCTCCCCACGCTTTCGTGCATGAGCGTCAGTATTGGCCCAGGGGGCTGCCTTCGCCATCGGTATTCCTCCACATCTCTACGCATTTCACTGCTACACGTGGAATTCTACCCCCCTCTGCCATACTCTAGCCTGCCAGTCACCAATGCAGTTCCCAGGTTGAGCCCGGGGATTTCACATCGGTCTTAGCAAACCGCCTGCGCACGCTTTACGCCCAGTAATTCCGATTAACGCTTGCACCCTACGTATTACCGCGGCTGCTGGCACGTAGTTAGCCGGTGCTTATTCTTCCGGTACCGTCATCCCCCGACTGTATTAGAGCCAAGGATTTCTTTCCGGACAAAAGTGCTTTACAACCCGAAGGCCTTCTTCACACACGCGGCATTGCTGGATCAGGCTTTCGCCCATTGTCCAAAATTCCCCACTGCTGCCTCCCGTAGGAGTCTGGGCCGTGTCTCAGTCCCAGTGTGGCTGGTCGTCCTCTCAGACCAGCTACTGATCGTCGCCTTGGTAGGCCTTTACCCCACCAACTAGCTAATCAGCCATCGGCCAACCCTATAGCGCGAGGCCCGAAGGTCCCCCGCTTTCATCCGTAGATCGTATGCGGTATTAATCCGGCTTTCGCCGGGCTATCCCCCACTACAGGACATGTTCCGATGTATTACTCACCCGTTCGCCACTCGCCACCAGGTGCAAGCACCCGTGCTGCCGTTCGACTTGCATGTGTAAGGCATGCCGCCAGCGTTCAATCTGAGCCAGGATCAAACTCTTCAGTTTAAACCTGTTACTGTTTTCGGTTCAGTTAAGAACCGGTCGCTCACTCAAAGCTGACAGGAATATGAATTGCTTCATAAACCTGACTTACTTTAGTGTGAGACTCTTGATACTTTTGCTATCTGATCCGAAGATCAGCTCGCTTCCATCAAGCGCCCACACTTATCGGCTGTTAATTTTTAAAGAGCAATCTGCGAGGAACTTCGTGTTTCCCGGCAGCGCTGCGTTTTCAGCAGCAGAGAAGCGGGATTATTAACCGTTTTTTAAAACTCGTCAACAACTTTTTTAACTACTTCGTTGCGACGACTGCGGTTTAATTTCGTATGTGCTGGAGTTGCTAAAACCAACTTCAACAGCACCGCTTCCCTTCTTCCTCCGCGCTGCGTTTCCGTTAGCGCGAAAGAGGCGTGATTCTAAGCACCTGCCCCCGTCTCCGCAACCCCTTTCGTGAAATATTTTTGACATGCTATGCCGGGAGCAGCCGAGCCTGCCCAGTGGTCATATATAAGCGGCACGGCAAGAGCTGCCCCGGTCGCCCGTATACAGCCCCGCCGCCGCGAACTCGACCTTCCCGTCGGTTACCGCCCGACCATCGCCCTCACCACGCCGTCCCGCCGGATCAGTCCGTGATACAGCGCCGCCGCAAAGTGCGCGAGGAACGTCAAGAAGAACAGATACGCCAGCACACGATGCGCGACCCTCAGCCAGGCGAACGTCACCGGATCAGCCGACACCAGCGCCGGCAGCTGCACGCCGCCGCCCAACGTCACCGGATACCCGCCCGCCGACAGCATCGCCCACCCGATCAGCGGCATCGCGACCATCAGCGCATACAGCACGAGATGCGATCCGTGCGCGGCCGCCTTCTGCCACCACGGCAGATCCTCGGGTAACGCCGGCGGCTTCGACAACACCCGCACCACGATCCGCACGCACACCAGCACCAGCACGGCCACACCCAGCGGCTTGTGAATCGCCACCAGAACCTCGTGCCGCCCGGAAACGGACGCCACCATCCCCACCCCGATGAACAGCATCGCGACGATCATCGCGGCCATCACCCAGTGCAGCACCCTCGCGGGCAAACCAAACGTCGCAGAAGTCTTCATCACCGTCCCTCCGAACTCAACCTGGCCACGCCCGCCACGCCGGCCTCTTCACTCGTCCTGCGCAGATACGAATCCGCATAGGCAGCCGAGCGCGCCGCCAGCAACGGATCCCCCGACACCTGGATCCCCTGCGGCAGCACCGTCGGGTCGTAATTCACATCCCGGCACGGCCCGCTGTCCTGCGCCTCCACGCGGTCGAGCACGAGCGTGCCCGCGTCGATCGTCGTGCGCTGCGCGGGCCAGACCTTCGTCGCGTCGTCCACCGGATCGCCGGGCTCCGCCAACGTGACCAGCAGCTTCCACTTCTGCGCACCCGCCGCGATGCGCTGCGTCACGTCCTGCTGCAACACGTTCGGGTCCGCCGCCGTCGCGACGTCGCCGGCGCCGGCCGTCTGCTCCGGCACGACGCGCCATCGCACCGCCTGGCGCTTGCCGGCCGCGTCGACGAAGTAGAACGCGTTCAATCCGTAATAGCTTTCGGTGACGTAGCTCGCGCTCGGCTTCGCACCCTTAGCCCATTGCAGGAACGCGCCCGCCTCCGGGTGCGCGCCGAAAAACGCCTTTACCTTCGCCGGGTCGGGCTTGCCCGTCTTCGGATCGGGCCGGGTCGCCATCAATTGCGCGTAGAACGCCTGCGGCGTCGCCACCGGAAACACGGGCATCGCGTTCATCCCGGTTCGCCATTGCTCGCCATCGGGCGCGGTGAGCTTCAGCGCGAGGCTGCGGATCGGCACGCTGCTGTCGGGCGCGTACGGGTTCCCACCCGGCAACGCGAAGCGCCCGACCACCGGCGTGCGCACCGCCTTGAAGAACGGCGCGACCGAATACGCGCTCGCGGCGCCGTTGCCTTCGAAGTAACCGGTCACGCACACGCCCTTCGCGTGATTGCGCCGGAAGCCCGGGTGAATGCCGCCGCCGGCCGTCTGCAATGCGTCGACGATCCGGTGCGGGGTCAGACGCGCCGGCGCAAGCCAGCCGCCCGCGTAGCCGAACGCCACGGCCACGCCGGCCACCGCGCCGCCGATCGCGGCCCAGCGCCACCACCCGCGCCCAGGCTCGCGCTGCGGCGAAGAAGAGGAAGAAGATCGCTCCATGAATGTGCTCCCGACCATCAGGTCATTGTCGAACCCGCGTAGGACGCCACCCGCGCCGCTTTATTCCACGAAAATTTTTTTCCTATGCTGGTGGAATAAGCGGCGCCCACCAGCGTCTTACGCGGCATCTCTACCCATTCGGCAACCGGCCCGGCCATGCCCTCCACCGCCCTCGACGACGACGCATTGCGCGAACTCATCCCCAGGCTGCGACGCTTCGCGCTCTGGCTCGCGCGTGACGTCCACGCGGCCGACGATCTCGTCCAGTCGACGCTCGAGCGCGCACTGTCGCGCTGGACGAGCCGCCGCGACGACGCGTCGCTGCGCAGCTGGCTCTTCACGATCCTGTACCGGCAGTTTCTCGACGGCAAACGCAGCGCGAAGCGCTACGCGTGGCTGCTCGGCCGCATCCGCGACGACGACGAAGCGCACTGGCCGTCCGCTGAACGCGAATTCGCGGCGCGCGCGACGCTCGAAGCGTTCGGCCGGCTCTCCGACGAACAGCGCAGCCTGCTGCTGCTCGTCGCGGTCGAGGGCTTCACCTATCAGGAAGTCGCCGACCTGCTCGAGGTGCCGATCGGCACCGTGATGTCGCGGCTCTCCCGCGCGCGCCAGGCGCTGCGCCAGCTCAGCGACGGCGAGCTTCCTGCTCCTTCTTTGCGATTGATGAAAAAATGAACACGCCTCCGAACGAACACGACCTCCAGGCCTACGTCGACGGCCAGCTCGACGACGATGCGCGCGCCGCGGTCGAGCGTTATCTCGCGCTGCATCCGGAGCGCGCGGAACAGGTGAAGCAATGGCAGCAGGATGCGCAGCGGTTGCGGGCCGCGCTGGAAAGCGTGCGGATGCCGGCGGATAACCTTGCGCTGGATCCTGCCGCCATTCGAGGCAGGCAGGCGGAGCGCTCGCGGATGCGGTTCGCGATCGCGGCTTCGTTCGTGTTCTGCGTCGGGCTGGGGACATTCGGCGGATGGCAGGCGCGTGGATGGAACGCGGCGCCGCCCATCGCGCCGATGAGCGATGCAGTCGAGGCCTACCGGATGATGGTGGTCGATCAGACGGCCAAGGTCGATTACCGGCCGACGGGTGCGGGCGATTTGCAGGGGTGGCTCACCCGGCGAGTGGGGGCATCGGCAAGGCTGCCGGATCTGAGCGCGGCGGGGTTCAGGCCGGTCGGCGGACGGCTGTTCACGACCGACAGCGGAGCTACTGCTGCGATGGTGCTCTACGAGGACGAGGCCGGGCGGACGCTCAGCTTCTATCTCCGGCCGGCGGAATCGAAACATCGCCTGCTGCCGGCCGGGCAACGTGTGGATGGCGCGTTGCTCGCGCGGTACGGGTCGGTGAACGGGCTCAACTATGCGGTGGTCGGGCCGGCCGGGAGTCTCGCCGAGAAAGCGGTCGCGCAGGCGCTCGATCAGCAGACTTGAAGTAGCAGGATACGCGCCCGGTTGGCGGTCGGGGGTGGCCGCCAGTGCCCGGCAGGATGCGGCTTTGATAGTTAGGCGCGCTCACGCTCACCACTCGCTTGCACAGCGTTTCGACTGACTTCTCTGGGCGGTTGTCCACACCGGAACAACGCCGGCACTCTCACCCTTTGGAATCACAGGGTTTCCAGTCGCCTCGGAACGAGATATCCACATCGATCCCGGCGGTCGCCATGCGCTGTCATCGCCCGAATCGCTCACCGCGGTCGGGCACAGCGTTGCGAGTCGTTTGAGCGCCGGATATCCACAAGCCGTCATGCAGGCCTCGCTCGAACAACAGTCGGACTGGCGCATGCACGCGAATCCGCTTACGCAAACGACCAGCCGCCCCTGCACACAGCATTTTCATCACGATGCCCAGTGCTTTCCTGCGCCGTTCGAAGTTCGACCCACACATCGTCGCGCCTTCGATCCTGTCGGCTGATGTCGACACTCATGGAGCGCACTGAATGTCGGAATCCTTCACCTTCGCCGTATTGCCGTGCGGTGCCAGCATCTCCGGAAACAGTCGCGCGACCGGCTTTTGCGAAGCCACCCAGTCGGGATAATCGGCCTGCATGTCATGCAACAGCCGGGCGCGGTTGTCTTCGCTATAAGACGCCTGGATCAACGCAAGCGTCGAATAAGGTGCCTTCATCGGCATCTCGAAAGCAGGCGGCTCGCCGAACGCATCCAGCCGGCTCCCGACCACCGACACGGCGTTCAACGGCGGCAACCCGGACGATCTGGCCGTCATGCGCCGCCAGCTACATACCTGTTCGACACGCGTCGGGTGTTCCGACAGCGGCACCTCATCGGCCGGCGCCGCCTCCGCTTGTGGCAATTCGACCGCGTAAACGTACGTGGGCTGCGCCTTCCAGGGGCGGGGTCTCTCGGACCACATCCGCCAGTCCCAAAGCGGAAGGGAATCCTCCGGCCAGGTATAGAGAAGTCCCATCCGATCGCCCCACTTCACCGCCACACCAACGTTTCCCGGATAGTCGACACCGAGTACACGCGGCCTGGCTTCGTCATTGCTCACGATCAGATAGAGAACGCCATGCCGGATGAGGATGACAGGAATCTGAAAATGCGGACCCGAATACCAGCCACCTATCGAGTATTTGAGCGGCGGCAGTATCACGTCGCGCTGGAGAAAGTGCCGGCCGCCGTCCTGCGAAAGAAATACATCGACACGCGGACAGGGAATGTTGCTGGAGTACTCGCCATTACATCGGCGAGTACGGTCCACCCCGCCGAGCAATACGATCGTCTCGGGATCGTCCGTCCGAAAAGTGGTGTACTGCAAGCGGCTTTCTTCGGGAAAAAAAGTCGAAATGTGGCGCGCATCATCGACAAAGCGCCACTCGGCACGCTCGGAGAAGCTGCTGCGTGGAATCAGGATCGGCGCAAGCTCCAACGAGCGATTCGCATCGAACTGCACCCACGGATAGTAAGGGCCGACGATGATTCTGGGGTCGTTCGTGACAGCCTGCGCACCGGTGCCGATCGTGGCCGCCAGCAGCAGCGCCGACAACCGCATTGAAAACGACTTGCACTTCGCACTCAGGAACGGCAATGTCGTCGCGCCCCGCAATCGCGCAAGTAATCCGTGCATGGTCTTCCCGCCTCTATGGTTGGTGTTATCTGGCTATGAACCGGCCTCTGAGGCTGCCATCGTATCAGCAGACCGGTGCAGCCCTTCCGGGTCGGCACGCTGCAGCCCGGTATCGGAACCGCCGTGCATTTCGCCGGAGACGCGCCCCCCTCACCACTGGGCTGCACAGCATTTCGAGTCGTGCGAGAGCGGGATGTCCACACGCGACTGCCGCACCCCATTCCCGTCATGCCGATCTCGCTCACCCGTTGATTGCACAGCGTTTCGAGTGTGCTGCGGGGTGGTTGTCCACAATCGAACACCTTTTTGCATCGATGGTTTGCGAGGACTCGGCGTTCCACGCGGATGCCCACCAACGCATCCCACCGCGTTCACGCTGTTTGCGGATCGGTTATTCACATGCCAGGCCGAGCAGCATCGCGGTATTGAGCCGGACGGAACATCGATCGACCTCGCCGAAATTCAGCTTGCTCATGGCGTTCTCCGGATATCACGGGTTCGGGTTCGTCTGCGGCGCTTGCCGTGGCTCGAGGAAATACTGCGATTCGTTGGGAACGACACCGTTCACGTAACGCCGGTCTTCCCACAGCAATCGCCAGCACGTCGGGATGAACAATCCCGGGAAATCGTCCGTGATGTTCGGCGCACGCGTGCCCCGAACGAAATAATTGAAGCAACCTCCATTACGCAAGCCGGGCACGACGATCGGCACGAGGCCCGGCCGCCTCGACCACTTGACGACGACAGGCTCCCAGATGCCGTCGCAAGGCACTTTCCGGCCGGTCCAGATGATCGGGCCCACCGCTTCTGGAACCGCAGGCAGCTCCTCCGGAAACACGGGGTACGAAACCGTGTGGAAGTTGCGCTCATAGGCATTCGGGGACAACAGCTGTCTCGCCGAGCGCAGACGTGCGAGGTTGCCGAATCGATCGTCCGGATCGAACGGCGCAGACTCCATCTGGTATTCCGATGCGTGCAGCAGCCGGGCCAGCGCGTCAATCTTCGGCGGGTACGGGGCAACCTGCCCACCGCGATCCCAGTAATCGGGATTCGGGTAGAAATACGCGTCCAGAAGGTGGTATTGCCGGTACACGTGCTTGAACGGCCCACCGCTCCGCCAGCCAATCCGGTTCCCTCGGGCCAGCTCGGTCAGCCCTCGATCGTAAGCCGCGAGAATGTCGGCGATGATCGGAAAGTGGGTGCGCTGGATGGCCTCCGGATCACCGTCGGGCCACGTGTTCACTGCATGCTCGTACACGTTCGCGAAGCGCTCGAATGCCTCGCGCTTGCGCGTCCAGAGCGACAGGCTCGTCAGGCGTTGCAGCAGCCAGAAAATCTTGCGCCGGGTAGCGTCGTCCGTCATGTCGTCCTGCTCGATCGCAAACGGCGCCGGTTGCCTGCCCGTCATGCCCTCTCCTTTGCGTTCACGCCGGCGCAGCGTCATCGCCCAGGCCGCTGCGTTTCAACACCTCCCGCAGGCACACCGGACACACATACTCACCGGCGTCCCGCAGCCGCACGAACATGGCCGGGTCGTCGATCCGGAACGTCGAATCGACGATGTCGATATCCGGCCCGAGCACCTTGCGCAAAAACGCTTCGTCGAACCAATACTTGGGCTCGTGCTTCACACGGGCATCGATCACCCGCACGACATGACAATCACGGATCACATCGATCGTGAGAATCGCCGTTTCGATATCCGGCGACGACCGCGTCGGCCGGATCAGCCCGTGAAGTTCGCATCGCGCGAAATCGCTCGGCCACTTTGCATTCGCCGCGACGACGGACGTATCGAACGCCTGCTCTTTCGTCGTCGGTTGATGAGGCACCTCGCCGGAACGCACGAGCAGTTCGTCCAGACACGCCAGACAGACATACGCGCGCAAGCGCTCCAATGCCGCGATCTTCGGAAATGCCTTCACGTGCGCGACCTGGTCCACGAAGATCGCATCGACCTCGTGCTCGTCGAGCTCGTGCTCGTCGAGCTCGGCGCGCAACATCCACATCTCCCGGCTGTATCTCGGCCGGTCGAGCGAGACCTTCACGAGTTCACCGGGCATACACTGTGCGCGCAGCCTGATGCGTGCGTCCACACCCTTCGACGTTGTCGCCGTGGAAGCGCGTCCGTGTCGATGGCAAACGATCGGTCCCATTCCTCACTCCAGTTGCGAGCGCCGCTTGCGTCGCCCTGTTCTTTCTTCGGTTTCGTCGCGCCGTGAAAGACATCGAGCGATCGCACATTCCCCGCGACCGGATTGCCGAGCGAAGCCCAACCGTGCCAGCCCATCGGCGACGGCGACCACCTCGGTCACGACAACCGCAACACGGCCGGCAATCTCCGTCACCAGCATTTCATCGACAGGTGCCTTCATCGATCGCTTTGTCCTTCGTCGTTCGTCGCGCGCCAGTCGATCCACTCGACCGCGAGCGCGAGGAGCTCCGGCAAATTGCCCGGGCCGCCGTAGCCGGCGAATTCAGCGCTGGTCGCACGCACGGATATCCAGTCCGACTCGTTGCGCTCGATCGACAGATCGATCACCTTGCCAGACGTCGCGCCGTCGAGCTTCACCTTCCATCCCGGATTGTCCAGCGTGACGACTTCGATGCCGTGCGCGTGTTCCCAGACGCCATCGCAACGCGATTCGTACCAGCGCTGCAGCGCAGTCAAGGAATCAATCATGTGCCTGTGCCTCTCGTCATCCGGTTCACACCGTTACGAGCCATCTGATGATGTCTTCGATGTCTTGGCGAGACAGCTTTCCGACGCGATCGACAAATACCCCGTAGCCGAGATCGAACTTCACGTTGAATCGCTCACCTTTGTAGCGGCAGCACAGGACGTCGGCTTCCGGGATCGACACGCGTTGCTCGAACACGATGTCGCCCGGATGTTGCTGCATTCGATGCACGACTGTGTCGATATCGAGCGTGTCGAGCCTGGGCAACGAAGAATCGGTCATGTGTCGTGAGCCTGTTCGACGGGCCTTTGCATCCTGGATGCCGGCGATTCTACAGACATAAGGGTCCGCACATCACCCACGCGCTTCACAGCTTCCCGATTCGTTCTTCTGTTCGCCGCACGCAGTGCATATCCCGGGCGGATCACAGTCGACGGACTGTGCTTATCCAAAGGTGTTAACAGGGTTCGTATATATACGTAGTGATAGTTAACAAGCGCTGTGCCTCACAGTGGATAACCTCCGTAACGCACTGAATTTTCAGCACGAAGCGGGATGCATAACCATGGGTGTCGCACGTGAACAGCTCCGCGCAGCACAGAACAACTTTTCGCCGATTCACAGACTCGCCGACATATCCTCAATCGTTCCACTGTGAATCCAGAGGCTTGCCGGACGGTTATCCAGAGGGCAATGTGGATAACACCACCGCGCATCGACGCGTTTTGCTGTGATGCGAAGCGGTGAGGGCGACGTGCCCGGCATCGCCATGCACCATCGATCGTTTGCCCACGCACGCGCCGATTCAAAAAATTTTCACGAAAGGGCTTGTGCTCCTCAAAAACCCTCTCTATAATTCGCGGCTTCTTAGGCTCGTAGCTCAGTTGGTTAGAGCACCACCTTGACATGGTGGGGGTCGTTGGTTCGAATCCAATCGAGCCTACCAACGAACAAAATGAAGGGGTCCGGCAGCGCAAATTGCCTACAGGCAACGCGGCTCGCCAAACATACAAACGCCACGCGGCAACCTCGCGTGGCGTTTTTCTTTTTCCGGCCGAAACAACGCGAAACGACGCATATCGCCCCGATGCGTTGCGCGATCCACGGCATCGCATCTCCACCGACATCCTGGCCCGTGACGCTGCGACCGTGCGCTGCACGGCAGGTAGAATCGTGTGCGACCGAAGCGGCTGCGCCGTTCGACTTTCACCGCATCCGACCACATCAAAACAACAACGCGCGACCCGCGCGACTGAGAGCACCCGACCATGTCCGACGTCACGACCGCCGCATCGTCCGCGAGCAACGACGAAATCGCCGCTTATGTCGGCAAGAAGGCTGCCTGGTTCGAGCGGAAATGGACGATCGCCGCGTCGCGCAAGAACCGGCAGTCGTGGAACTGGGCAGCCTGTTTCCTGGGCCCGGTCTGGATGGCGTATCGATGCATGTACTGGCAGGCGGCGGCCGTCCTTGGCGCGTCGCTCGCGATCACGCTGGTCGAGCTGCTGTTCCTCCCGACATACTTCGAATCGAGCACGCTCGACCCGGTCACGATCGGGATCGCGGTTGCGCTCGGCTGGTACGGGAACGGCCTCTACAAGGCGCACGTCGAGCGCCGGATCGACAAGCTGCGCCCGAACGCGACGTCGCGCGAATCGTTTCTCGCGTTGCTGGAAGCGCAGGGCGGCACGAACTGGCTCGCGGCAACCGGTTTCGCGATCGCGACGCCGTTGCTCGGCTTCCTGATGATCGTGATCCGCAACCTCGTGGTCGGCACGTATTGATTGCACGAGCACGAGTACGAGCACGAACCGGCGGCCGGTAAAGCAGGGCGGCAGGACGGTGAACAGCGCGCATCGCGGCCGTGCCTGCACACGGCACCCGGCGCGCGATCCCGCCGCCTTCAGTGCAGATGCTTCAACTTGTCGGGATTGCGCACGACATAGATCGCGACGATCTTGCCGTCCTCGATCTCGAGCGCCGTGGTCTGCAGTTCGCCATCGGATTCCAGCGTGACGAAACCCGGCAGCCCGTTGATGAACCCGGCACGCACGAGCTTCGATGCATGTGTCGCAAACAGCTCGGCCAGATACTCGTGCACCTTCATCACGCGTTCGAAGCCGAACACCGGCTTGCCCGCCGCCGAGCGCTTGCCGCCACCGTCCGAATGCAGGCTCACGTCCTCGGCGAGCATCGCGCCGAGCGTGCGCATGTCGCCGCTGCGTGACGCGGCAAAAAACGCTTCCGCCAATTCGATCCCGCGCTGTTTCTCGACATGAAAGCGCGGCCGCGCCTCGCGCACATGCGTACGCGCCCGCGCGGCGAGCTGCCGGCACGCGGCCGGGTCGCGCTGGATCGTCGCGGCTACTTCGTCGAACTCGAGGCCGAACACGTCGTGCAGCAGGAACGCCGCGCGTTCGAGCGGCGAGAGCCGTTCGAGCGCGAGCAGCAGCGGCAGCGTGACGTCTTCCTGTTCGTCTTCCTCGACCACCGGCTCGGGCAGCCACGGGCCGATATAGGTCTCGCGCTGGTGCCGCGCGGACTTCAGCTGGTCGAGGCACATGCGCATCACCATGCGGCGCAGGAACGCCTCGGGCACGCGCACCTCGGTACGGTCGACGTCCATCCAGCGGATGAACGCTTCCTGCACCATGTCCTCGGCATCCGCGACGGAACCGAGCATCCGGTACGCGACGCGGATCAGCGTGCGGCGCAGCGGGTCGAAGCTCGCCGCCGCGTCGGCCCGTTCTTCGGCGCTGCCCCTGGCCGGGTCGAGAGGCGGCATCAGGCCACCATCTTCGCGGCGGCGGCCTTCGCGTCGGCCGGGTCGATCCACAGCCCGAAGCCGACGGCGAGCCGGTTCCAGCCGTTGATCACGTTGATCATCAGCGTGAGCTTCACCTGTTCCTCCTGGCTGAAGTGGTCGTTCAGCGCCGCGTAGGCTGCCTCGTGTGCGGCGTGGCCCTCCGACAGCCGCGTGAGCGCTTCGGTCCACGCGAGCGCCGCGCGTTCGCGGTCGGTGTAGCAGGGCGCTTCGCGCCACGCGGCAAGCAGATGGATGCGCTGCTCGGTCTCGCCTTGCTCGCGGGCCTCGGCGGTGTGCATGTTAATGCAGTTCGCGCACGCGTTGATTTGCGATGCGCGGATCTTGACGAGCTCGATCAGCGTCGGCTCGAGGCTCCCGGCAGCGGCGACCGACACGGTCATCCAGTTCTTCATCAGTGCGGGTGCGGCGGCAAACGGATTGAGTTTCGCAGTCATGGTCCTTCTCCTTTCGTGTGGGTTCCGGTGACATGACGAGCGAGCCCCCCGCGTGTGTGACATCGGCTGAAAATTTTTTCGAAGCGCGTTTGGCCGCGGACCCGGACGAAGGGCGGGGCGGTTCATCGCCGTGCCGGTCGCGGCGCACGCACACGTTCGTCAGACAAATCCGGGCATCCCGGGGCATGCACTCACGATCGCCGCGCGGATGTCATGGGATGTCAGCAGCCCGCCTGCGCGGCCCAGCGCGTCGTGCACGGCGTTCACGCCCGAACCGGCAGGCCTGCCCGGCGTGTCACGCGTACGACACGCGCGCGGCCGACACTTTCATTTCTCTTTCGTTCGCGTTTCACCGGCATCCCGATTCGCAGCATTCACATTTCTGGACCATACTGTTCTGCACGGGCAGATGAAGTGACGCCGCATTCGCGGCCCGGCGCGCGCGCCGGCTGCCCGTCGACGCAGCAGCAGGTCGCACGTCAGCCGCGCGCATCACGCGCAAGGCTTTCCCTTTTCCGGCAACGCAACGCAGCGAATCGCGACGTGGACGGTAAACCGATGAGCCTCCTTGCATCAAAGCTTCAGCGCCGTTACCAGGACGTGCGCACTCATAGCGTCGCGTTGACTGCGACGTTGTCCGCCGAAGACCAGGCCGTGCAGTCGATGCCCGACGCGAGTCCGACGAAATGGCATCTCGCGCATACGACCTGGTTCTTCGAAACCGTCGTGCTGATGCGCCGCGTGCCCGGCTACGCGCCGTTCGACGACGCATTCCAGTTCCTCTTCAATTCCTATTACGAAGCGCTCGGCCCGCGCCATCCGCGGCCGCAGCGCGGGCTGCTCACGCGCCCGTCGCTCGACGAGGTGCATGCGTACCGGCAATACGTCGACGACGCGATGCTGCGCGCGCTGGCCGGCACCGATGCGGCGCTGCTCGACGCAATCGCGCCCGAGGTCGTGCTCGGCCTGCATCACGAGCAGCAGCACCAGGAATTGATCGTGACCGACATGCTGCACGCGTTCTCGTGCAACCCGCTGAAGCCGGCGTTCCGGCCGCGCAACGGGATGGACGGCGATGCGATGGCCGCGGGCGATGCGGGCGCGCTGCACTGGCTTCACCAGCCGGGCGGGCTCGTCGAGATCGGCCACGACGGCGATGCGTTCTCGTTCGACAACGAACGGCCGCGCCACACGGCGCTCGTGCGGCCGTACGAGATCGCGAACCGTCTCGTGACGAATGCGGAATATGCGGCGTTCGTCGCAGACGGCGGCTACACACGCCCCGAGTTCTGGCTGTCCGACGGCTGGGCCACGGTGCAGCGGGAAGGGTGGCAAGGGCCCGCGTACTGGATGCCCGACGACGACGATGCGGCCGCCACGCGCGTACGTCGCACGTTCGGCCTGCACGGCGTCGAGCCGCTCGCGCCCGACGCACCGGTGTGCCACGTGAGCTTCTACGAAGCGGCCGCGTACGCGGAATGGGCCGGCGCCCGCCTGCCGACCGAATTCGAATGGGAAGCCGCGTTCCCTTCCGAAGGCATCCGGCAGATGCTCGGGCACGTGTGGCAATGGACGCGCTCGTCCTACGAGCCGTACCCGGGCTTTCGGCCGCTCGCGGGTGTCGCGGCCGAATACAACGGCAAGTTCATGGTCGGCCAGCAGGTCCTGCGCGGCAGCAGCATCGCGACGCCGCCGGGGCACGAACGGCCGACGTACCGCAATTTCTTTCCGCCGGCGGCACGCTGGCAATTCACGGGAGTGCGACTTGCGCGAGACGTCTGACCAGACGGCCACGAGCGGTGGCCAGCAACCCGCCCGCGATTCGCGGCCGAGCGCGTTCGAGCGCGACCTGATCGACGGACTGTCGCGCACGCCGCGCAGCATTCCGCCGAAATACTTCTACGATGCGGCCGGCTCCGCGCTGTTCGATCGCATCTGCGAGCTGCCCGAGTATTACCCGACCCGCACCGAGCTCGGCATCCTGCGCGATCGCGCGGCCGAGATCGTGCGGCGCGTCGGCCCGCATGCGGAACTCGTCGAATTCGGCGCCGGCTCGCTCGAGAAGATCCGCGTGCTGCTCGACGCGTTCGCGGGCAACTATGCGAACGCGCCGGCGCGCTACGTGCCGGTCGACATCTCGGCGGACTACCTGCACGGCGCGGCCGCGCGACTGCGTTCGGCCTATCCGTGGCTCGACGTCGCGCCGCTCGCGGCCGACTACACGAAGGCCGAGCAACTGGCCGCGCTGACCGCGACACCGGCACGGCGCATCGGTTTCTTTCCCGGCTCGACGATCGGCAATTTCTCGCGGGAAGAGGCCGACGCATTCCTGCGCGATGCCGCACGGCTGCTGCGCGGCGGCGGCCTGCTGGTCGGTGCCGACCTCGTGAAGGACGCGCGCACGCTGCACGACGCGTACAACGATGCACAGGGCGTGACCGCGCGGTTCAACCTGAACCTGCTGGTGCGCGCGAACGCGGAGCTCGGCGCGGATTTCGACGTCGACGCGTTCTCGCATTGCGCGTTCTACGACAGCGAGCGGCAGCGCATCGAGATGCATCTCGTCAGCGATGTCGCGCAGACGGTGCACGTGCGCGGCCACGCGTTCCGCTTCGAAGCCGGCGAGCGCATCCACACGGAGAACTCGCACAAGTTCACGATCGACGGCTTCCATGCGATCGCGCGCCGCGCGGGATTCGAGCCCGATACCGTGTGGACCGACGCGGACAACCTGTTCAGCGTGCACTGGCTGCGCAGCGTCGACGATATCCGCGCGTAACGCCCGCTGTTGCGAACCGCTCGCGCCCCGCGTGGGCGGTTCGCTTCCCGCGCACGCCGGCGAGCGCGATCGAATCGCCCGGTTTCGTGCCGAAACGCCCTTTTTACCGGCCCGATGCATCGCCGCAACGGCGTTTCGAGCACGGCCTCTCCCTTGTCCCGCAAGGCTTTGCGGGCATCCGTAAACGTCCGTTACCGGTCTCGCATACCCGTTTCACCTGTGTCTGTGTCCGGTGCCTAGACTCCGAACCGTATTCACATGACGCACGACACGTGCAGGGAGTCGCGAGATGAGCAAGAAACTTATTCTCGGTGCAGTTCTCGGTGTAGCGGCGCTGGCAGCTTCGGGCGTCGCGTCGGCCCACGTCGACCTGTCGGTCGGCATCGGTGTGCCGGGCGTCTATGCGGCGCCCGCACCGGTCTACGTCGCGCCGCCGCCGCCCGTCATGTACGCGCCGGTGGGCTACCGCGATGACGGCTGGCGTGGCGATGGCTGGCGTCAGCGCGAATGGCGCGAACACGAGTGGCGCCGCCGTGAATGGCGCGAGCACGAGTGGCGCGACCGCGGCGGCTGGCGCGGCGGCCGCTGGGACTAAGCGGCCCGGCTGATCACCACGAGAGGAGAGTGACAACATGATGCCCATTCGTCACATCAGGCTGTGCGCCGCCGCCGCTGTCGTCGCGCTCGCAACGATCGGCAGCGCGCATGCGGCGGGCTGCATGAAGGGTGCGGTGGTCGGCGGGGTCGCCGGCCACTACGCGGGGCACCACGCGGTCGTCGGTGCGGTCGGCGGCTGTATCGTCGGCCACCACATGGCGAAGAAGCAGGCGCAGGAGCAGGCCGCTCAACACAAGGCCGCCGCGCAGGGCATGCAGCCGGCGCAGTAAGCACTTCATCACCGGGGCGGCGCCAACGCGCCGCCGCCGCCTGCTTCGCTCCCCGTTCATGCAACACCCGGATCGATCCGACGAATGCGCGCCGCGCGCATCGTTACGATCATTTACAACGTCGCGTGGCGCGAATTTTGTGCGTTCATAGAATGCAGTCACACGAACGCGCTCCAGGGAGCACAAGATGAAACAGCAACGATATCTGTCCGTATTGACGGCCGCGCTGCTCGCGCTCGGCTCGGTGTCCGCGTACGCGGCGGCCGGCGGCAATGGCGGTGGCAACGGTGGCGGTCATGGCGCAGGAGGCTCGGGCGGCAACGCGGGCGGCATGTCCGGCGGCCACATGAGCGGCCAGGCGCTGAGCAACTCGAACGGCATGCACGCGGGGGACCGCGACAAGGGCCTGTCGCGCGCTGCCGACCGCTCGGATACGATCGCCGATCGCGCCGGCGTGCAGCCGGGTCATGGTCACGCGCACGGGCATGCGCATGGCCATACCACGCATGCGTCGACGTCCACGCATCGTTCGCATCACAACGCATTCGGCCGCACGCTGTAAACGCGACGCACGCATGCGGGAGAAGGGCGCTTCGGCGCCCTTTTTTCATCGAGGCAACGCATTGCCGCCGTCGCGAGGAAACGTCGTGCCGACCCGATTTGCAACCAGCCGTAACCGCACTGCGCCCGGGCAAGAATACGGATCGCTTTCACGCGGACGGTACGAGCGGAATCGATACGCGACGTGAGCGTCGCAACGGTATCCGGCGCGATCGATCGACGCAGAAAAAAAGGCGGCTCATCGCCGCCCTTCGTATCACCGCCCGGCGCCTGCCAGCGGCACCGCAGGTTCGAACAACGCATCGGCCTGCCTGACGCGCACGAAGCGCGCCGCGCCGTCGCCGTCCACCAGTGCACGGAAATGCGCTTCGCCGCACGCGAGCTTCGCACGCTCGTGCTCGCTCGGCACATGGCCGTCGGTATTCGGCGTATCGACGACGAAGTACAGCCGCTCGCCGCCGTCCTGCTCCGCGAGCACGGCCCAGTCGGGGTGATAGCTGCCGAGCGGTGTCTGCACGCGGAACCACGCGGGCAGCTTCGCGTACAGCTTCACGCCGTCGTGCGCCTCGAGCGCATCGGCGAACGCGCGCTCCGCGTCCGTCTCGCACACGACCGCTTCGTGGATCGACTTCCGCGCGTCGGGCCGCAGGTTGCGCAGGTAACCCGTCAGCGCCTCGCTTTCGAACGATTCGAGCGCATGCACATGGCGCTCGCCGAGCTTGCGATACGCGATGCCCGCGACGAGCGCGAGCCGCTTGCAGCGGTTGATCGCATCGGCCGCGACCGCGATGAACTGCTGCGGATTCACGCGAAAATCGTCGAGCCGGCCGCTGTCGGCCAGGATCGTCGCGAGCGAACGGCGCGTGAGCTGCGTGCGGTCCTGCAGCTCGGTGAGCAGGTCGGGCAGCGGCAGCTCGCCTTCGTCGAGCAGCACCGTGCCGGCGCCGCCCACCTCGATCGCCTCGATGCCGGCCTTGCCGATATCGATCTCGGCCTTGCGCCACTGCAGCCGTGCGCGCGCGATGTCCGGCGCGTCGTGCAGCGCGGCCGCGCAGTCGCGCACGAGCTTCGCGTTGTCGAACTCGACGCGGTACACGGTGCGATGGCGGATGCGGTCCCACAACGCGCGGAAATCCTCGCCGAACACGACGGCCTTGCCCGACTCATCGCGCCGCAGCGCGATCGCACGGCGCTCGTCCGCGTTGCGCACGGCAAAACGGCCCGACAGCTTGCGCAGCGTCGCGACGATCGGCGCGCGCAGCATCTCGAACGCCTCGGGCAGCACCAGCGCGCTCCGGCGCAGCGCATCCTTCAGCCGGTCGAGCACCTTGCCCTGCGCATCGACGTAACCCTGCTCGTGCAGATGATTCCACAGCACGCGCGACAGCTCGATGCCGAGCGCATGCGCGGGCGCGTCGCCTTCCTGTACGGGCAGCGCTGCGAACTGGTGTTCCTCGACGATCCCGAAACGAATGCCCGTATCGGCCTCGATTTCCTTCTGCAGGTTCTCCGCGAACGACTCGTAGCGCTCGGTCGCGATCACGGTGAGCGTGTTCACGCCCGGGTCGCGCACGCGTTCGCCGTCCTGGTCGACGGCGAGGCGCAACCCGCGGCCGAGCGTCTGGCGGCGCTCGCGCTCGGTCTGGATGTCGCGCAGCGTGCAGATCTGGAACACGTTCGGGTTGTCCCAGCCTTCCTTGAGCGCCGAGTGCGAGAAGATGAACTTCAGCGGCGTGTCGAACGACAGCAGCGCTTCCTTCTCGCGCATGATCAGGCCGTACGCGCGTTCGGCGTTTTCGCGGGCCGCCGCGCTGCTTTCGCTCGTGTCGGTCCAGCCGCCCTTGCGGTCGATCGAGAAGTAGCCGTTGTGCGCGCGCCCGACTTCGAGCGCCACGTCGACGCCGTCGAACAGCGCACGGTAGGCCGGCACGCGTGCCGCACGCGCATATTCCTCTTCGAAGATCAGCGCGTAATCGCCCTTCACGGGCATACCGTTCTCGTCGTAGCGGCGATAACGCTCGACCGAATCGACGAAGAACAGCGACAGCACCTTCACGCCGCGCTCGGCCAGGCGCAGTTCCTTGTCGAGATGCTCGCGGATCGTGCGGCGGATCATCTCGCGCTGCACGGCGAGCGTGTCGATGTCGCCGAACGCCTCGCCGAGCGACAGGAACGCCTCGCCTTCCGGATGGCGCAGCTCGACGTATTCGGCGCCCTTCACCGCATGCACTTCGCCGATCCGCAGCCCCGCGTACAGCGCACGCTTGGTCAGGCGTTCGAGATCGTCGCCGTCGGTGGCCGTCACGATCTGGCGCTTCACGCCAGCCGCCGTCGCGACGTCGAGCTCGACACGCGCGCTGATCGCGCCGCGCCGGTTCGACACGCCGACGAGCCGCACGTACGGCTTGTTGTGCGCATCCTCGACGATCGCCGACGCGATCTCGATCTGCTTCACGAGCTTGCGCTCGTACGCGTCGACCGCGTCGAGCCGGTACACCATGTGGTGACGGTCGACGTGCGTGGCCGAATAGCGCAGCGTGCAGAGCGGCGCCATCGCGGCGAGCGCTTCGCGCCCGCGCCCCTCGAGGCCGCCGTCGACGCTTTGCGGCTCGTCGACGATCACGATCGGCCGCGTCGCGCGGATCAGGTCGATCGGCTTCTCGCCGCCGGTCTTCTCGCTGTCCTTGTAGAGGTTGTTGATCTCTTTCTTGTTGATCGCGGCGACCGTCATCACCATGATCTGGATCGCCGCGCTCGCCGCGAAGTGGCGCACCTGGCCGAGCTTCGCGGAGTCGTACAGGAAGTAGTCGTACGGCACGCCCGCGTACAGCGCGCGGAAGTGATCCTCGGTGATGGAAAGCGTCTTGTGCACGCCTTCCTTGATCGCGATCGACGGCACGACGATCACGAACTTCGTGAAGCCGTAACGGCGGTTCAGCTCGAAGATCGTGCGCAGGTACACGTAGGTCTTGCCGGTGCCGGTCTCCATCTCGACGGTGAAGTCGCGCGAGCCGGGCAGGCCGGACGGCGGGAGCCCGCCGCGCAGCTGCACGTCGGCGAGATTGCGCGCGAGCGCGTCGTCGGTCAGCGACAGCCGGTTACCGACGCCCTGTTCCGACACCGCGAAGCCAAGCGAGCCTTGCGCGGCGGCCGTCGTGCCGGGCGCGGCGTTCGCGAGCACGCTGAAGTCGCCGCGATACGATTCCTGCCCGCGAAACAGGTCGCAGACGGCGTCGATCGCCTCGCGCTGGTAGTCGAGATCCGCTTCGAAATGCAGCCGCATCACAGGCTCCGCACGCGCTTCACGCCGTGCTGTTCGAGCAGCGCGGCGAGATTGAGCTTCGCGACGTCGTCGACGAAACCGCTGTCGCGGAACAGGCACGTGACGTCGTGCGTCGTGCCGGTCGCATCGAGCAGGTCGACGATGCCGTCGGCGAGCGGGCCCGCGTCGTCGCGCGAGATGCGCGCATCGAAGCACGCGACGATCGCGCGGCCGATCAGGTGCACGGTCTTGCCGGCCACCTGGTGATGCTCGACCGGCGTGCACAGGTCGAGGCCGAGCTTCAGCGTCAGTTCGGCGAGCAGGTCGTCTTCCGTGCGGCCGGTCTTCACGTGCTCGACGGATGCGAACAGCGCATGGTCGAAGTCGTCGCGGCGCGGGTCCCACTCGATCACGTTGGTCGTGTCGAGCCGGTACACGCGGAAACCGAGGTCGCCATAGCTTTCCGGGTAATCGCGCGCGACCTGCTGCGCGGCGCGGCGCAGGCGTTCCTTGGTGATTTCGGCGAGCGTCAGCGGCTTTTTCAGCTTCGCGCAGAAATCGGCGGCCGCCAGCTGCGTCTTGTCGCGGCGGTCGAGCGCCTCGGGCAGCTGCACGAGCACGTAGCGGCGCGCGCCGCCGTCGGTCGCGTTCACCTGCATCACCGCGTGGCCGGTCGAGCCGGAGCCCGCGAAGCAGTCGAGCACGATGTCGTCGCCGCGCGTGCACCAGCCGATCACGGCCGCCGCGAAATCGACCGGCTTCGGCAGGTCGAACGGGATGCCGAGCGTCTTCAGCAGCGCGTCGTCGGAGCCGGCGAACGGCAGCACCGACGGCACGTTCTCGTACATGTTCTCGTCGAGGTAGTAGATCCGCTGCGGCTGCGTGGTTTCATCCGCGCCGAACTCGATCTGGCCGCGCTCGATCAGCGCCTGCATTGTCGCAGGCGGGTTGCGCCAGCCGCGCGCCGGCATCGCGCACGGCTTGCCGGTGACCGGGTGGATCAGCGGCGTGAAATACTCTTCCGGCGCCTTTTTCTTGTTCGGCCAGGCCATCGACACGAGGCGGTACACGCGCCCGTCGGCCGACAGCCGGTCGTACATCGCCTCGCCGCCCGACAGGTTGGTCTGCGCCTTCATCCACGCGCGGTACGCCTTCTGCGCGTCCTTCGCGTTGCCGCTGCGGTACACGGCGTCGTGCGCGGCATCGAGCATGCGCTGCGCATTGCGCTTCGGGCGCTTGAGCGGCGCCCGTTCGAGCAGCGTCTCGGCGTTGCGCGCGAACAGCACCAGCGATTCGTGCTGGTACGCGACGCCGCGTGCGTCGCCCTTCGGGTTGCGCTTGTCCCACACGGCGACGCCGAGCTCGTTCTCCTCGCCGAAGATCTCGCGCAGCATCAGCACCAGCGCGTGCACTTCATGCTCGTCGATGTGCACGGCGATCAGCCCTTCGTCGGACAGCAGCGCGTGCGCGAGCTTCAGGCGCGGATACATCATGTTCAGCCAGTCGGTGTGGAACCGGCCGTTCGCCTCGGTGTTGGTGCTGCGCTTCACGCCGCCCTGGGTCTGCCCGGTCATCGCCAGGTAGTGGCGGATACTGTCGCTGAAGTCGTCCGGATAGACGAAATCGCTGCCGGTGTTGTACGGCGGATCGATGTAGACGAGCTTCACCTTGCCCGCGTAACTCTTGTGCAGCAGCTTCATCACGTCGAGGTTGTCGCCCTCGATCACGAGATGGCGGGTGTCGTCCCACGCGACGCTGTCGTCGGGGCAGGGCCGCAGCGTGCCGGTCGACGGCGTGAGCGCGGCCTGGCGCGCGCTGCGCTTGCCATGCCAGTGGAAGCCGTAGCGTTCTTCGGCGTCGCCGACCGTGCGATCGCCGACCAGCGCCTTCAGCACGTCGATGTCGACCGACGCGCCGCCGGGGCCTTCGGTCACGAGTTCGGGGAACAGCGCCTTCAGGCGCGCGACGTTGTCGGCGGTGAAATCGGTCGACATCGCCTGCGGGCTGGCCGCATCGAGTTTCTGCATCGTCTTTTCCATCGGAGCCCGGCCGCGCGCGCCAGGACGTCGGGCGCGCTCACGGCACCGGCGGCAATGGCCACCCGGGCAAACCCGAAACGCTATCGAGTCGACCGGCCGAGGTCAAGCGCCGATGTGGGCCGAGCGTGCGCGCATCGGCCGCGATCGCCCGCCCCACGGGCCGCAAGCGGCTTCGGGCCGGTTGTCGCACGGGCGGCTGGCGGCCGTTGTCCGGGCACCCCGGAGCGCCGCGGAAAGGACGAAAAAAAGGGCACGGTCGGCGCAAAGCGCCGCCGTGCCCGCATCGAGAAATCCTGGAGGCAGGGAAAGGCGGGGTACCGCAGCCCCGCCCGGATGGCCGGCCCGCAGGTCAGAAACGCGTGCGGATGCCCGACGTCAGTTCGAGCTGGTTCTTCGCGCCGAACGTCGACGCAGCCGTGTAGCCGCCGTGCAGCTTCATGTAGTCGCCGGCGAGGTACACCTCGGTGCGCTTGCTCAGGTGATAGAACACCGACCCGTAGATCGTCTCCTTGAAGCCGTTGGCGACGCCGTTGGTCAGGCTGAACGCGCCGAGGTTCGCGTTCGGCGTGAAGCCGTCGGAGTTGTTCGCGGCGTTCTTGATGCGCATCTGCTGGTAGCCGAGCTCGTAGTCGAGCGCGCCCTTCGGGGCGATCTTCATCGACACCGTCCACGAATCGTCGTGACGCTGGCCGAGCGGGCCCTGGTCGCCGTTGTAGCGGAAGTAGCCGGCATTCAGGCGCACGATGTCGAACGTGTAGTTGCCGCCGACCGAGAACGTCTGGTTCCTGAAGCCGTTGTGGTTCACGTGGTTGTAGAAGCCCGACACGTTGAACGGCCCGCCGTTGTAGCCGAGCGCGGCCTGGTAGGCGGAGCCGGTCGCGAACGACGTCGAGTTGCTGAACTGGTAGCCGGCGCTCGCGAAGATGCCGTTGCTGAACAGCTTCTTCCACGCGATGCCGTTGTTGTAGCGCGTGCCGGTCGGGCCGGCCGCGTAGAAGATCATCTGCTTGAAGTTGTTCGAGTTGGTCCAGCCGCCTTCCTCGGTCGACAGCCTCGCGGAACCGTACGCGTCGCCGTAGATCGCCGATGCGTCACGCGCGATCGTGTTCTGGAAGCCGGCCGTCAGCTTGCCGAAGCGCTCGTCCTCGACGCCGACCCACGCGTCGCGGTCGAAGATCTGGCCTTCGTCTTCCATCTGGCCGTTCGCGACCACGAATTCGCTTTCGAGGCGGAAGATGATCTTCGTGCCGCCGCCGATGTCTTCTGCGCCGCGCAGGCCCCAGCGGCTGCCGCTGAACCACGGCTCGCCTTCGTTGCCCATCCCGATCACGTGATTGCCGTTCGCGTCGGCGTGGGTCCGGTAGGTCGGAAAGCTCAGGTCCATCAGGCCGTAGAGCTGCACGCTCGACTGCGCTTGCGCGTGCGTACCGGCGCACAGGCCGGCCGCCGCGATGGAAAGGGCAAGGGTTTTTCGTTTCAAGATCGTCTCCTCCGAGCTGCCGCATTGAAATCTTGTCGTTTGCAGTACGTAATGTATGCCGACTCGTGCCGGCCACAGCGAGAGGGCCGACGCGTAGCATCGTAGAGCGTGCAATCCTTCACGACGCTTTCCCGGACGCAGGAATCGGATCGGTGAAAACACCGAACGCGCAACGATCACGGATCAGGCAGGCGTGCGCAAGCGGGCCTGCCGGGCATCCGGCTGGTCTGGTCAACCTTTCGTGCTACGAATCGATGTTCCGTGCGGCGGGTGCGTGCCCGTCAGTCCTGCGCGCTTTTCATGCGCAGGATGTACCCCAGCCCGCGCAGCGTGATGATTTCGGCCGTGCTGCCCGCGAGATGCTTGCGCAGCCGGTGAATATAGATGTCGATCGCGTCGGCGCTGGGCTCGTCGTCGAGCGCGAACACGCTGTCCATCAGCCGCGCCTTCGACACCGTCTTGTTCTGCTGCAGCATCAGCGTCTCGAGGATCGCGTGCTCGCGGCGGCGCAGCGTGAGCACCGTTTCGCCGCAGCGGAATTCGCGCGTGCCGAACGCATAGACGAGATCGCCGCACACGAGCTGCGTCGTGCCGACGCCGGCCTGCCGGCGGATCAGCGCGCGAATCCGCGCGACCAGCTCGCGCGATTCGAACGGCTTCACGACGTAGTCGTCGGCGCCCGCGCCGAAGCAGTCGACCTTGTCGTCGACCGAGCCGTGCGCGGTCAGCATCAGCACCGGCACGTTGTCGTTGCGGCGCCGCAGCCGCGCGAGCACTTCCTTGCCGCTGATGCCGGGCAGGCGCATGTCGAGCAGCACCGCGTCGTAGCGTTCGGTCTTCAGCACCGTGTCGGCGCGCTCGCCGTCGCCGACGGAATCGACCGCGAAGTCCTCGCCGCGCAGCAGGTTCACGATCCAGTGCGCGAGTTCGGCGTTGTCTTCGACCAGCAGGAGTTTCATGACGGCTTTCTCTTCAATCGTAGGCGGGCAGCCGTACGGTCACGACGATACCGCGATTGCCGGCCCCCGGCGCGAGCGACGCGCTGCCGCCGTGCGCCTGCGCGATTTCACGGACGATCGCGAGCCCGAGGCCCGAGCCTTCGGTGTCGGCCGACACGCGGTAGAACCGCTTGAACACGTGCGGGCGCGCTTCGGCCGGGATGCCGGGGCCGTTGTCGATCACGTCGAGCACGATCGCGTCGCCGTCGCGGCGTGCGGCCACCGTCACGCAGCCGCCGGGCTGCGTGTAGCGCACCGCGTTGTCGACGAGGTTCATCACCAGCGCGGTCAGCAGGCTGTCGCTGCCCGCGACGTCGAGCCGCTCGCCGAGATCGGCGCCGAGATCGATATCGCGCCGCTGCGCGAGCACGATCGTTTCCTCGAGCACGCTCGATACCACGGCCGCGAGATCGACGCGCTGGGTCAGCAGCGTCGACGGCGTGGCCTCCGCGTGCGCGAGCAGCAGCAGCTTGTCGGTCACGTCGGCCATCTTGCGACTGCTGCGCTGCATGCTGTCGAGCACCGCCGCGAGCTCCGGATCGTCGTGCCCGCGCCGCTGCGCGTACTGGATCTGCGTGTCGAGCACCGCGATCGGCGTGCGCAACTGGTGCGCGGCATCCGCGATGAAGCGGCGCTGCGTGGCCGTGTGCATGTTCAGGCGCGCGATGCACTGGTTGATCGCATCGACGATCGGCCGCAGCTCGTTCTGCAGCCGCTCGGGGCGGATCGGCTCCAGCTCCATCGGCCCGCGGTCGGCCACGTCGTCCTTCAGCTTCATCAGCGGGCGCATCTCGAAGGTGAGGCCGAGGTACACGAGCCCCATCGCGAGCATCAGCATCAGCGACAGGCGCACGAGCTGCGGCCGCCAGATCGTGGCGACCATCGCGCGATGCGAGCGCGTCGTCTTCGCGACGACCACCGTGACCGTCTCGACCTGCCCTTCGTCGTACAGCTGCCGATCGTAGGTCACCGCGCGCAGCGGCACGCCGTCGAGCGACGTGTCGTACAGCGTCGGCTCGACGCCGTGCCGCGCGGGCACGTCGAGCGCCGGCGTGCCGGCGAGCAGGCGGTCGTGCCCGTCGATCACCTTGTAGAACACCGAATCGCCAGACGGCGACTCGAAGATCTCCAGCGCGGCCGGCGGCACGTCGGCGACCGGCAGCCCGTTGCGCCATTCGACGTCCTCGCCGATCGTGCGTGCGGACGCGACGAGCGCGCTGTCCTGCACGAGCGCGGCCGTGGTCCGCGCGGTGTCGTACGACATCGCGCCCGCGATCAGCACGAACACCGCGAGCGGCAGCAGCAGCCACCACAGCAATCGCCCGCGCAGGCTGTGCGCCATCCTGTTGCGCTCCTTCTCCGGAATGCCGAACCGCGCCGGGAGCGCCGGCGCGGTCGGAAGTGTCATGTCAGGCGTGCGCCGCCGGCGTTCAGAACGCCGCGGGCCGCCACTTCAGCAGCCGCTTCTCGAGCCAGGTCAGCAGGTAGTCGGCGGCCAGCGCGACCACGGCCAGCACGATCATCGCCGCGAACACGCCGCTCGCGTTGAACGCGCCCTGGGCGGTGGAGATTAGCAAACCGATGCCCTGCTTGGAACCCAGGAATTCGCCGACGACCGCGCCGACCAGCGCGAAACCGAAGCTCACGTGCAGGCTCGCGAGAATCCACGAGAGCGCGGACGGGATCACGACCGACGTCGTGATCTGCCGGCGCGACGCGCCGAGGATCTGCGCGTTCGCGATCAGGTAGCGGTCGGCCTCGCGCACGCCCTGGAACGCGTTGCCGAACACGACGAAGAACACCATCACGACGGCCAGCGCGATCTTCGACGCCATCCCGAGGCCGAGCGCGATCACGAAGATCGAGCCGAGCACGACGCGCGGGATCGAGTTCGCGATCTGGATGTACAGGCCGAACACGTCGGCCATCAGCTTGTTGCGGCCGAGCACGATCCCGCAGATCACGCCGGCCACCGAGCCGATCAGGAAGCCGATCGTGGTTTCCTCGAGCGTCACCCACACCTGCGTGAGCAGCGGCCCTTGCGACGTGCCGTTGACGAACCAGTCCTGGATCTGCGCGAAGATCAGCGTCGGCTGCGAGAAGAAGAACGGATCGATCCACTTCAGCCGCGCGGCGAGTTCCCAGCCGCCCAGCACGATGACGAGCACGGCGATCCGCAGGCCGATGATCAGTTGCCGGCGGCGGCGCAGCCGGGTTTGCGCGGCGCGCGACTCGTCGTCGAGCGACTTCGCCGGAATGGCGGTGGGGGGAAGCGTCATGTCGGTCATGCTCCTGTCCTTGCTGTCCTTGCCGTGCGGCGTATGCGTCAGCCGATCTGCACTTCTTCGCGCAGGTCGTGCCAGATGTCCTTGGAAATTTCGATGAAGCGCGTGTCGTAGCGGATCTCCGACGTGACGCGCGGGCGCGGCAGGTCGATCTCGTACACGCGCTTGAGCGTCGCGGGGCGCGCGGTCAGCACGAACACGCGGTCGGCGAGCGCGATCGCCTCCTCGAGATCGTGCGTGACGAACACGACCGAGCCCTTGTTCGCGGACCAGAGCTGCAGCAGCTCGTCCTGCATCAGCGTGCGCGTCTGCATGTCGAGCGCGGAGAACGGCTCGTCCATCAGCAGGATTTCCGGCTGGTTGATGAAGGTCTGCGCGAGCGCGACGCGCTTCCTCATCCCGCCGGAGAGCTGGTGCGGGTAGTGCTTCGTGAACTTGTCGAGGCCGACCTTGCGGATCCATTCCTCGGCCTGCGCATACGCGACGTCCTTCGAGCGGCCGCGAAACAGCGGGCCCGCCGCGACGTTGTCGATCACGTTGCGCCACGGGAACACCGCGTCGGCCTGGAACACGAAGCCGATGCGCGGGTCGATCCCGTCGACCGGGCGGCCCATCACGCGCACTTCGCCCGACGCGGGCTTGAGCAGCCCGGTGATCAGGTTCAGCGTCGTCGACTTGCCGCAGCCGGTCGGCCCGACGATCGCGATGAACTCGCCGCGCGCGACGCTCATGCTGAAGTCGCGCAGCGCGACGGTGGCCTTGCCTTCCGGCGAAATGAAGCGGCACGACACGTTGCGAAACTCGATCGCCGGTGTGCTCGGGGAGACTGCCTGGTTCATCGCATTCGTCCTGCGGGTGAGGAGGGCGTCGCATCGTGACGCAACGCCGGGCCGGTCAAACGGGCCGGAACGGGGAACGCACGGCGGCGGGATCGCCGCCGCCGGCGCCGCTGCTTATTTCGCGTTCACGAAATCGTTCGTGTAGGTACGCGCCAGGTCGATGTGCTTGCCCTTCACCGACGGGTTGAATGCCGACAGCACCTTCAGCACGGTCGCCGGGCCGTCGGCCGGCATCTTCGCGTCGGCGGTGAACATCGGCAGCGACGCCTTCAGCGCGCTCACGTACAGCGCCTTGTCCTTCTGGTAGTCGGCCGGCATCTTCGCGGCGATTTCGTCGGCGCTGTGCGTGTGGATGAACTGCATCGTCTTCGCGAACGCGTGCGCGAGCTTGGTCGCTTCAGCCTTGTGCGAATCGGCCCACGCCGACTGCACGTACAGGCTCGCGGCCGGGTAGGTGCCGCCGAGCGCCGCGCGCGTGCCTTCCAGCGTGCGCAGGTCGACCAGCACCTTCGCGTCGCCCATCTTCTCGAGCGCGGACACCGTCGGTTCAGTCGTCATCCCGGCGTCGATGCGCCCCTGCTTGATCGCGGCGATGAAGCTCGCGTCGGCGCCGACCGGCAGCATCGTGTACTGCGTCGACGGCACGCCGTGCGCGAGCGCGAGGTATTGGGTGAGGAAGCTGGTCGACGAGCCGAGGCCCGTCACGCCGAGCGTCTTGCCTTTCGCGTCGGCCATCGACTTGAACGTCGGCGCGGCCTTGGTCGACACCATCTCGACTTCGCCCGGCACCTGGCCGAACACGGCGATCGCCTTCACGTCCTTGCCCTTGCTCTGCAGGTCGATCGTGTGGTCGTAGAAGCCGACGACGCCCTGCACGGCGCCCGCGAGCAGCTCGTTCTCGGCGTCGACGCCGGCCGGCTGCGACAGCAGCTCGACGTCGAGGCCTTCGGCCTTGAAGTAGCCGAGCTCCTGCGTGAGCCGCGCGGGCAGGTAGATGAGCTTCGCGATCCCGCCGACCATGATCGTGATCTTGCCGCCGTCGTCGGCGAAGGCGGGGTGAGCGGCGAGCGCGCAGCTCAGGCTGGCTGCCACGGCGAGGGTGCGCAGGATGGGTCGCATCGGGTCGTCTCCGTTCGTTGTATTCGTCTGGCGCGATGCTTGCTGCATCGTCACGACGAGTATAGGGAGGCGAAACCTTCCGCTACCTTTCGCGGGCCGGCGATTCCTTTAGGGGTTTTCCAGCAACGGGGGGCCGGAACGGGGGGCGCGGCACGCGACCGCCTCGCGTCTCGCCCGGCCGCGTGCGCTCCACGGCGAACCCGTGCAGTTGCGGACTGGCAATCGATTTATCCAATTTGAATTAGGACGAGTTCGATAAACGCGATAAACATGAGTGGACAGGATCGTTATCGGCTTGTTCAGGTGGTATTCCGTTGCGATATGCGCATAAGATCCTTAATTTCGGAATAATCAATCAATAATAAATGCACTTTCATTAAATAATCACGAGCATTAAAGTCTGGCGTGGCGCACGCTTGGGTTCCGTGAGTGCCTTCCGTGAGTGCCGTTTGATGCAGTCAGGCCGTATCGACAGGCGTCGTCATGTTTATTGAAAAACGCAATGCGAGATATGAAAACAATAACCGTCGCCGTGGCCGACGACCATCCGGTAGTCCTGGAGTCGCTTGATCGACTGTTGCAACGGCATCCGCCTTTTCGCGTCGTGCATACCTGCCGCAGCGGCACGGAACTGATTGCCGCGCTGACGCAGTCTCCTGTCGATATTGCCGTCGTCGATTATTCGATGAGCCGCGGCGAGCGGCCGCTCGACGGCCTCCCGCTGCTGCGCAAGCTGCGCGATATCGCGCCCCGCACGCGCTGCGTGATGTTCACCGCGCATTCGAATCCGAGCGTGCTTGCGGCCGCGCTGAAGCTCGGGGTCGCCGCGATCGTCAGCAAGGACGACCCGCTCGCCGAGATCGTCGGCGCGTGCCGGCGGGTCGGTACGGCCCGCGCGTGTTACCTGTCGCCGACGGCGCGGGCGGCCGTCGAGCGCGGCGAGGCGGGCACGCTCGGCGGGCACCCGGCGCTCACGGCGCGGGAGCTCGAAGTCGTACGGTTATTCGCATCCGGGCATACGCTGCAGGACATCGCGAAGCAGCTCGGCCGCTCGGTCAGCACCGTGTCGACGCAGAAATACACGGCGATGCGCAAGCTGCAGGCCGATTCGAACACCCACCTGATTCGTTACGCGTACGAAAACGGGCTGATCTGACGGCGCGGTCATTTGTACGTGACCGTGAAGGTAGCCGAGCTGTTCGCGATGCCCGGCTTCGCCGTTGCACCGGTCTGGTAGTAGCGGGCCGACAGCGGCACCGAGAAGGTCGCGGACGCCGACGGCGAGTCGCTGACCTTCCACGGCGTGCCGAGCTCGACGGGCGTGTCGTCGCCCTTGAGCAACTGGATGCCGACACCGGAGGCGTCGCTCGACGACGACAGCGCCAGCACGCCTTTCGATGCATCGACTGCCTTGCCGTCCAGCGTCAGGTTGACTTCGAACGCGCCCGCCACGCCGGTATCGCAGCGCAGGCCGATCGCGAAGCCCTTCGATTTCGACGTCGAGCCGGCGCCCGAGCCGATGCCGGACGACGCGTTCAACGCATGGGCCCCGAGGTCGACCGACACCGACGGGGTGGTCGTCGTGCAGGTCGTCGGCTGGAACGAGATGTTGTCGAAGCCGTACATCAGGTAGCGGGTTGCGTCGGCGGTCGAGTTGTCCGGACCGCCAATCAGCGCCGTCAGGACCGACAGCACCGGAAACGGCTTCGCGACCGACGGTGTCGCGCCGCTCTTGACCAGCTCGACGTCCACTTTCGCGGTAACGGCAGTCTTCCCGATCGACTTGATCGTCGTGCCCATCGGCAGCGACGACGTGCCGTGCCCGCGGTTGCCGTCATAGGTCACGTAAAGCGTGAGCCCGTTGGCCGTCAGATCCGGGTCGTCCGCCCATCGATACAGCGTGGCCTCGACGGCCCTGCTTCCGGGTACCTTCATCCAGCAACTCGCGGCGATCTCGATGCCTTCCTTGCTCCACAGCACGGTGCCGATCGGGGCGTCCGCCGCGATCTTGAAGCCGGACGGCAGCTCGCCGAGCTTCGACGACGACGTGTTGATGCAGGTGGCCGTGGACGCGTGCGCATGGCCGACGCCGGCCGCGCCCAGCACCAGCGCGGTGAGCGCCATTCGAAGGCCCGCGCCGCGATTCCCGTCGCGAGCGCACGGGCGCGGGTTCAGGCTTCGATTCATTCTGCGGTGTTCCATCACGATTCTCCTGCCGGGGCGCGCCGGACCTCGGGCGCGTCAGCGGATGGGTTGTCCAGTTTGCAGGGCGCCTCGATGCGCTCGATGCCGATCGGCGCCGCGCGTTGCTCCAGCGGCGGCAGCGCGACCCGGATCGTGCACCGCCACGCGTCGGCGTGCCCCCATTTCACGGTCAGCGTGTCGTTCGGCTCCGATAGCCGGGCGTAGACCTGGCCGCCCTGCGACACGATTCCGACGTTGTTGCCGCGTCCGTCGAACACCGGCGCGCCGAACGGTAGTTCCGTGCCCGCCGGCGCCGCCGCATGGATCAGAAGCGGGCGGCCCGTCACCGTCGGATAACGCAGCATCACGATCGCCCCCTGGCGCGGCGCGACCTGCTGGCTCGTCGTCTGCAGCTCGACGTCGGCCGGCAGGCCGCGCGGATCGATCTCGACCTGGTTCACGCGATACGGGCTCAGGTACGGGACGACCGCGTAGCCGCGCCGGTCGAGACGGATGCCGCTGTAGCCGGCCACGGTTGCGCCGCCGGCGGCCGGCGCCGCGACGACGGCCATTGTGTCGGCGGTATACGGGACCGCCGTCACGCCGCCCGGATGGGCGACGACAGTGCCGCTGACGCCCAGCGACGCCGAGCCGTAGTCGTTGCCCTTGCCGAGCATCCCCTGCAGTGCGGCGACCGGCGTCCGGTACTGACCCGAGACCGTGCCCGCGTAGGTCGCGTCGGCATTGCGTGCCGCGGAAACCGAGTAATTGCCCTCGTACGCCGCGCCGACGGAACCGGTTGCGGTGGCCGTCGACGTGAAGCCGTTCAGGCTGTCGCGCGCGGCATAGACGCTCAGTCGCGGCGATCGCGCGCTCGCGCCGAGCGGGACCGACACGCTCAGCATCGCCTGCGTATCGGCGTTGCCGCCGGACGCGAGCGAGCGGTTCACGGATACCGTGTAGTCGAACTGGCGGTAGCGGTTGCTGTAGCTGATCTGGAATTGCGTGTCGGTGCCGCTGCGTGTCCAGTAGTTCTGCGTGTAGCCGCTCACATACAGCTGGCCCCAGCGCTCGCCGAACGGCTGCGCGGCGGTGACCGACACGCGGTTGCGCGCGCGCCACGCGGGTCGCGCGGCCGCGCCGGTCAGGTTGCGTTTCGCGTTGTCGACGAACGCGAGCGCATTGCCGAAGTCGAGATACCCCGACGACGAGAAGCGATAGGCGGCCACGGACAGGTTGCTGTTCGTCGCGTCGATCGTCTTGCTGTACGTGACGCGCACGCTCGACCCGCGCGTCCGCTGCCCGTATGCCGACGTGAACGCGCCGGACACGTCGAGCGCCAGCGCGCCCAGCGGCGTGTTGAACGCACCTCCGGCGAGCACGTTCCGGTAGTGCTCGTTCGCGAGCACGCCGCCGTACAGCGTCAGCAGGTTGTTCACGCCGCGGCTGTAGGTCGCCTGCACCACGCGTGGCGTGTACGACAGGTCGACGTTGCGCACGGTGCCCGCGACGAAGCCGAACCGGCTGCGCCCCGGCCGCAGCGACTGCGCGACCGCCGCGTACGGCACGCTGAAGGTGCGCTCGCTGCCATCCGCCTCGGTGACGGTGACGACGAGGTTGCCGCCATAACCGGTCGGGAACAGGTCGTCGATCACGAACGGGCCCGGTGGCACCGCCGTGTCGTAGATCACCGCGCCGTTCTGGCGGATCTTCACGCGCGCGCTGGTGTTGGCGATCCCGCGCACGACAGGCGCGTAGCCGCGCTGCGAATCGGGCCACATCCGGTCGTCGGTCGCGAGCTGCACGCCGCGGAACGCGAACGTATCGAACAGCTCCCCGGACGTGTTCGCGTCGCCGATCCGGACGCGCGCCGTCAGTGCCGACAGGTCGCGCTGTACGTAGGTATTCGCTACGCTGTAGTGGCGGCCGCCGTGCTGCTGCCAGTTCAACGCGCCGTCGTGGCGAAAATACCAGCCACCGATGTTGATGCCCGCATTCAGGCCGACGTACGCGGTGGTCGAGCCCTGGCCGTGCGTGACGTTGCGGTACAGGTTCGTGTTGTAGCCGACCCAGCCGGCCGTCACGCCGTCGTCCCACCGTGACGGATCGACGTAGCCGCGCGCCGCGCGCCGAGCGCCGCAGCAGCGCCTGCGGGATCTGCACGTCGAGGCGCGCCGCGCCTGCATCGAACGACGCGGTTGCGCCGGGCAGCAGCGCTTCGAGCGGCTGGCACGCGTCGGCCGCATCGAGCAGCACGAGCGCGTCGGGTGCGAACCGTCGCGGGTCCGCATTGAACTTGTCCAGCAGCGGTCGGCCGATGCATACCTGCGCGACGTCCGGGCGCACCTCGCGCACCGTCACGTCGTCGCGGCCGAGCATGACGCCGTTCAGGTAGATGTCCGAACGATACTGGCCGGGCCAGACCGGATTGCCCCGTTCGTAGCGCGACAGGTCGAGCCCGCCGGGCGGCGATGCGACGAGATCGGGGTTGAAGCGCACGGCGCCGGCCCCCGTCCCGGCCTCGCCGATCCTCGGCGGCCGGTCGTCGGCGGGTTCGGGTTCGTGCTCGCTTGCGGCGGCGCCGAGCGGCAACGCCTAACACGCGAGCAACGCCATTGCGTACGATCGGCGCGGGACGGGCACGGCCAGGCGGGCGCACCACCTCGTTGCACGGTCAGCGCGTTCCATGAAATTCGCTCCAGATACTCGAATTGAACGTGTCGCGCACGGGGCGGCGCCCCGGCGCTGAAGGTGTCGGCTTCGCGGTGCGGACGGCGCAGCTAGCGGGTGTCGTCGAGCACCGCCCGCCACTCGACGCCGGTGCCGAAGTCGTTGATGGTTGCGTAGTCGAACGTCGTGCCGGGCGGCAACGCCGGCAGTGCCGCATCGAGCGGAAAAACATGCGATGCCTGCGGCGCGATCATTGCCCCGTCGCTGAGCGAGAAGGTGCGGCCGCCATGCACGACGCGCGCCGACAGCACGACGACGTTATAAGGCGTCGGATTCGTCGCGCGCAGTGCATGGCCTTTGCCGTCCGGCGCGGGCGCGAGCGACCACTTCAGTTGCCTCGCGGCGGCAATGGCGCCGTTCGCATTCAGTCCGACCGGCCGGAAGAACAGCTTGATCCGCGAACGGAACGCGAGTTGCAGAACGGTGGTCGACTGCGTTTCGTCGACGCCGGGCGGCACGTCCAGTACGTTCAGCCAGAACACCGATTCGCGGTCCTGCGGCAGCGCGTCGCCGGTGTAGACGATCCGCACGGTCTGCCCTCGGCCGGGGTCGATCCGGAACACGGGCGGCATCAGCACGAACGGCACCTTCGTGGTGCCCGGTCGTGCGCGTGGGTCGCCGTCGTCGAGCCACGTCTGCACGAGCGCGGGTTGCGCGCCGTTGTTGTCGAGCTTGACGGTCACTTCACGGTCGCCTGCCGGGTAGATCACGCGGGTGCCGGACACGATGACGCTCGCCGCGGCCTGCTGCGCGAAGCACACGAGCGCGGCGCAGATGCACAGCGAGAACGGGCGCAAAAGGGACGGGAGAATCGGAATCATCATATGTAGCGCGATGGGCAGGGAACGCCGGCGGCCGGCGCACCCGTGCGGCACGGTCATGCCGGCGACACCCGCGGTGCCGCCGGCCGATATCGCCGCGACGGGCGCGCACGCCACGCGTGCTGCCCGTCGCGGCAGCCTGGGGATCAGAGGTAGTCGATCGAGTAGGTGACCGACGTGTTCACGTCACCGGCAGTCGCCGCGCCCTGCGCGTAGTACTGCGCGCCGTAGACCATCGTGGCGCCGTTGTTGACGATCGGCACCGAGGTCTTGCTCGGGTTGCGCTGGCTGGCGTCACCCGCCTTCAGCGCATAGCCGTCGATGTCGAGCAACTGCACGGAAACGTTGGTGGCCGCGTTGCTGACCGCCCGGTTGGTCAGTGTGCCGTCCGCGGTGTTCACGTTCGGGCCGGCTTCGAAGAAGGTGCGCACCGACTTGCCGGTCGCGTTCGTGCAATTGCTGAGCGCGATCGTGAAATTGGTCGCGCCGGTGGTTGCGCCCTTCGACGACAGCGTGCTCGCGCTCACGCCCGGCAGCCCGACCGTGCCGTTGTTGCTGCCGTTGTTGATCTTGACGTCGCAGGTCGCGCCGCTCAGCGTGCCCGTGATGGTCACGGTGCCGTCGTACGCATGCGCGGTGAGCGGCGCGAGCGCCATCGCGGCAGTGATCGCCGACGCCAGGGTAAGTTGCTTGATCATGTTCTGCTTCCTCTGTGATTTGCTCGAAAAAACTCCGCCGGCCGTTCCACGATCCGGGCGGATAAATTTAGCTTTCCAGTAAAGGGCGCCACAATCGCAAACGATCCAGAAATGCCGCGTTTTCCATTGAATCAGCATTCCTGAATATTGAGACAGCGTGGCGCCCGCTCTGGCAGCGCGCTGGCTATCGCACTGCGCGCCCCAGTACCGCCAGCGAGACGGCGATTGCCGTCACGCCCACCGCGACGGCAATCTTGCCGAGCGTCCCGACCGCCTCCGTCCCGCTGTTGTCCGACGGGAACGGATTGACCCACGGCTCGCGCGGCTCGCGTGGCGCGAACAGGTTGTTGAGCCAGCCGACAAGATCGCTGGACGACAGACCGCCGGATACGGCCGCACATTCCGCATGGTGCATTTCACGCATGATGTTTGCCCTCTGGAAAAAACTGGAATGGATAAACGGGCCCGCCGCGCCTCACTTCGGTGCCGGCAGGTTCGGGTCGAACAGGCCTTCCATCACGCGATTGAAGATCCTGAGCGTCTGCGCCACGCCATTGACGAGGCCGTATGCGTTGCCGCCGATCACGCCGAGCGCCGCGCCCGCGATCAGGCCGACACCCGCGCTGAGGATGCCGAAGCCCAGGATCCCGCCCTGGCTGCCGCCCGTCGCCGCACCCTTGAAGCCGCCGGCGACCAGGCCGGCCGTGGCGCCGAGCAGCGCTGCACCGACGGTGCCGAAAAAGCCGCCGCCGCTCACTTCGTGGCATTCCATCGTGGTCAACTCACGCATTTGCGTTTCTCCTTGTTACTGCAGGGTGCCGATCGCGCAAGGCCGGATCGGCATCGGCCGTTTCGCCGCCCGTCGGGCGGCCGAATGCTTCGCGACGCCGCGGCGCTACGCCGGCTCGGGCGCGACGCGCGCGCCGACGGGTAGCTCATGGGCTGCGCCGCCCGCGATCTCGATCACGCGATCCGCGCTGCGGATCGTTTCCGGACGGTGCGCGATGATGATCCGCGTGACGTTCATCGCCCGCACCGCATCGTTGATCAGGCGTTCACGCGCGAGATCGAGATGGCTCGTCGCTTCGTCGAGCACCAGGATCGCCGGCTGGCGGTAGAACGCGCGGGCGAGCAGCACGCGCTGGCATTGCCCGCCCGACAGCGACGACCCCATGTCGCCGACGAGGCTCCGATAGCCCATCGGCATCGCGACGATGTCGTCGTGGATCTGCGCGAGTCGTGCGGCATGCTCGACGCGCGCGTCGTCGGGCTGCGGGTCGAAGAAGCCGATGTTGTCGGCGATCGAGCCCGCGAACAGGATGTCGTCCTGCATCACGCAGCCGATCCTGTCGCGATACGGATGCAGGCCGAGCTTGCGGATGTCGATGCCGTCGACCTGCACGCTGCCGTGCTCCGGCGCGAGCAGGCCGAGCAGCAGCTTCGCCATCGTCGTCTTGCCCTGGCCCGACGGGCCAACCAGCGCGACCGATTCGCCGGGCGCGATCGAGAACGAGCAGCCGTCGAGCACCCACGGCTCGGTTTCCGCGTAGCGGAAGCGCACGTCGCGCACGTCGATCGCGGGTGGCGTTGCATGGCCCGCCTGCGGCGGCCGCACGACCTTCGCCTCCATGTCGGCTTCGACGTCGGTCAGCACGATGTCGGCGAGACGCTCGCCATGCAGGCGCAGCATCCGGAAATCGATCAGCGTGCCGATCAGCCCGGCGCCGCGCGCCATGAACTGGTCGGCAAAGCTGACGAACGCGACCAGCATCCCGGCCGAGAACTGCCCGTCGAGAACCTGCTTCGCCGCCAGCCACACGAGCACCACGCGGCCCGCACCCGAAATCACGCCCTGCAGCGTCGAGAAGCCGATCGACAGCCGCTCGATCGCGACGTGCTTGTTGGTGGTTTCGACGACTGCGTTCGCATAGGTGGCGACACGCGCTTCCTGCTTGTTCGCGAGCTTGATCGCCTGCACGCCGCGGATCGATTCGAGCAGGTTCGACTGCGCGCGCGCCGCGTAGACGATCTGTTCCTCGTTCGCCTGCCGGAACGGCCGGTACGCGATCCAGCGGATCGCGCCGTACGCGGCGAACAGGCCGAGTACGAGCCACGTGAGCGAAGGGCTGTAGACGAACAGCATCGCGAGCGTCGCGACCGCCATCACGCCGTCGAGCAGCGCGCCGATGAACTGCGTGGTCAGCGTGGCCTGGATCGTATTGATCGCGCCGAACCGCGACACCACATCGCCGATGTGGCGCTGCTCGAAATACGCCATCGGCAGCCTGAGCAGGTGCGCGCAGACGTTGGCGGTCCACTGCACGCCGAGCAGGCTCGAGAACCACGTCACCACCCACGAGCGCAGGGCCGATACCGCGTTCTGGAACAGCACGACGAGCAGGAAGCCGATGCCGAGCAGCGTCAGCAGGTCCGCGTCGGCCGATACCAGCACCTGGTCCATCACCCACTGCATGTAGAACGGCGTGGCGATACCGAACACTTCCAGCGCCGCCGACAGCAGCAGCACCTGCGCGAACGTCGTTCGGAGGCCCGTGACGCCGCCGACGAGCTTCGTCATCGAGATCGCCTCGCGTGCCTGCGTGCGTTCGAACGACGGCGACGGCATCAGCTCCAGCGCGACGCCGGTGAAGTGCTCGGACACTTCGGCGAGCGGCACGTCGCGACGCCCGCGCGCCGGATCGTGGATCGTGATCCGGCCGCGCGACACCGACTTCAGTACGACGAAGTGGTTCATGTCCCAGTGCAGGATGCACGGGCGGCGCAGCTTGCCCAGTTCGTCGAGTTCGAGCCGCAGCGCACGCGACGCGAGGCCGAGCCGGTACGCGATCAGCATCACGTCGTTGAGGGTGGCCCCCTTCAGCGACGGGCTGAAGCGCCGGCGCAGGCTGACGAGGTCGAGGTCGTGGCCATAGTGGCTCGCGACCATCCCGACGCACGCGAGCCCGCATTCGGCCGCCTGCGTCTGCAGGATCACCGGCAGGCGGCGGCGCCAGCCGAATTGCAGCGCATCGATCCATTTCATGGTTGAACGGGCTCCGTGACGAATGCGTTGGGGGCGCGCATCAGGCCGACACGCGGCGGCCGAGTGCATACAGAGGCTCGAGCACCCACTCGACCAGCCGGCGCCGGTCGATCAGCACGTCGGCCTCGAGCGCCATCCCGGGCCGCAGCGCCTCGTGCTTGCCGTACGCGACGATGTCCTGGCGATCGAGCGCGACGACGACGCGGTAGAGCTGCTCCGGCACGTTGGCGCGCCCGGTCAGGTTCGCGACTTCCTGCGGCGACAGCGCGGTACGCGACACCTCGGTCACGTGCCCGAACTGCTGGCCGAATTTCTGGAACGGGTACGCCTCGTAGCGCAGCACGACGCGCGCGCCGGTGCGCACGAAGCCGATCGCGCGGCTCGGCACCATCAGTTGCGCTTCGAGCGGCGCGCCTTGCGGCAACAGCGACACGGCCGACTGGCCCGCGTTGACGATCTGCCCGGGCTTCGCGAGCAGCGCGGCCACGACGCTCGCCTGCGGTGCGCGCAGGATGACCGTGCGACGCGCTTCGTTCTCGGCGATCGACTGCTCGACGTCCGCGAGCTTGCGCTCGATGTCGTTCTGCTGGTTGCGGGTGGTGAGCGGCAGCTCGCGCAGCTGCTGGCGGGTCTGGTCGAGTTGCTGGCCGACTTCGAGCCGCTGGCGGGCGAGTTCCTGCAGCCGCGCCTGCGCGTCGAGCAGCACGCCTTCCTGCTGCTCGACCTGGCTGTTCGACGCATAACCCTGCGCGCGCATCGACTGCAGCTTGTCGAGCTGGTGTTGCGCGAGCTCGGCCTGGCGCAGCCGCTGCGCGTGCTGCCGCGCGATCTGCGTGAGCTGGTCGTCCAGCGCCGCCTCGCGCGTGCGCAGGCCGCGCTGCGCTTCTCTGCTCAGTTGCGATTGGCTGGTCAGATCGGTCTCCAGGCGCGAACGCTGGAACTTCAGTTGCCGCGCCACCGTCTCGCGCGTGCCGCCGAGCTCGGTCGCCACTTCGGCCGAGATCGCCAGCAATTCCGCCCCGGCCGCGACCGTCTGGCCTTCGCGCACGCGCAGGCCGGTCACCGTGCCGGTCAGCGGCGGCGCCACCGTCAGCAGCCCTTGCGCCGGTAACAGCTGGCCGGCCACGCGCTCACGCTTCGTGTAGCTGCCGAACACGAAGAACGCAACGACCACCAGCGTCAGCGCGGTCGCGACGCCGATCGTCAGCCAGCGCCAGGGCGGCGAATACAGGCTGACGGTACCCATCAGCTTGTGCCGGGTCGCGTCGAGCGCTTCCTGGCGGAACAGGGAATCGGTCATGAGCGGACTCTCCCGGCCGGCGCCGGGCCGTCAGCGCGGCAGCCGATTGCGGCCACGTCGTCGTCGCCGAGCGTGCCGAGCGCGGCGGACAGTTGCAGCCGCGCACGCAGGTAGCGATAGCGGGCGTCGGCGAGATCGCGGATCGCTTCGAAATAGCGCTGCTGCGCATTCAGTTCGTCGATCTGTGTGCGCAGCCCGACTTCGCGCCCGAGGCGGGTCGACTTCACCTTGCTGTCGGCCGACGCGAGCGCGCGCTCCTGCGCGCGGATCAGCGCGATGCCGTTGGTGATGCCGAGATACGCGGCACGGGCGTGTTCGCGGGCCTTGCGGCGCGCATCCTCGAGCGCATCGCGCGCCTGGTCGCGCCGGCGGTACGCTTCGCGGCTCGCCGACAGCGGGCCGCCGCCGGCGAACAGCGGGATCGTGACGGTCACGCCGATCATCGACGAGCGGGTTTTCGACGTTGTGCCAAACACGGCGTCGAGCCCGTTCTCGTTGGCGCCGCGGCTCCAGTTCGTGCCGTAGCTCGCCTGCAGGTTCACGACCGGCAGGTGCGCGCCCGTCGCGGCGACGATGTCGGCCTGCGACTGGTCGAGCAGCTTGCCGGCGATCAGTACGTCGACGTTGTCGCGGGCCGCGTCTTCCATCGCGGTCGCGAGATCGACCGGCGCGGCCTGCGGCGCGCATTGCCACGAGATCGGCGCCAGCTCGGTCGCCGTCAGCCCGGTGATTCTCTGCAGCGTGCCGTTCGCGATCGCCAGATCCGTTTGCGCGCTCACCCTACGCGCCAGCGCTTCGTCGAGATTCGCGCGCGCCTCGTCGACGTCGGTCCGCGTGCCGTCGCCGATCCGCAGCGCGGCCTGCGCCTGATCGAGTTGCTTGTGAAATGCCTGCTGCGCGGCTTCGGCGGCCTGCAGCACTTCGCGTCCGAACAGGACGTCGAAATAGGCGCCGGCGACATCGGTGATCAGGGTTTGCGACGCTTTCTCGTACTCGATGTCGGCTTGGTCGGCGAGCGTGCCGCCGCGCTTGAAATCGGCGACGCGGGACACGTCGAACAGCGGCTGCGTGACGGTTGCGGACACGCTGTGACGGCGGACCGCCGCTGCGTACGCGGCGGTGGGCTGGTCCTGCTTCGTGTAGCTGCCGTTGAGCTCCGCACGCGGCAGCAGCCCCGCAAGACCTTGCCAGCGTTTCTCGCGGCCGGCGAGCTGCGCGTTGCGTGCCGCGCCGATGCCCGCATCGAAGCGCCGCGCCGCGTTCACCGCGTCGAGCAGGTCGGCCGCGGGCGCCGGCCATGCGGCGCCGAGCCAGCCGAGAACGGCCACCAGCCGGAAGGATCGTGTCGAAATCATCTGCCTGTACGCGCCGCTGCCTGACGGTCGCGAGAACCGCGGCGATGTCGCGCCGCAAAGCGGAGATTATTCAGTGGCGGGGAGCGGCACGATATCGTCGTTCGTCCAATTTCGGACAGGTGCAGGCAGGCTTGCGGACAGTGCGACGCGGCGGAGCGCCGAGCGGAAATAGTGGCAGGCCGTGCAAGGCACCGGCGTGCGCGTTGCTGCACAGGAGCGCACCGAGGACGTCCGGCCGGCACGAAACACAACCACCAGCAAACACATCGACAGTCTGACAAGGCCGCACAGTTGCAACCGCGGCACCAGCGCTCCGCCGTTGGCGGCGATCAACGCTTGGCCATGCTGCTCGCAACACGCTGGCGAGTATCGTCATCCGTCGATCGAGTCCTTTCCGGATCGATCGGCAGAATCGCCGCCATTGGCCGGGCGAATGCGCGCTGAATCGATACGAGATCGCGATGAATTGGCCGAGGCGGCACCCCGATCTCGTGACGAATCACCGACGCATCACCGCCAGCCGATCAGCACCCGCCCCATCGCGTCGACCCCCATGTCGAACAGGTGCGACACGAACGGCACGAGGTTCGGCACCATCAGCTGCACGAGCAACAGCCCGACGAGCATCGTGACGGGAAAGCCGATCTGGAACACGCCGATCTGCGGCGCCGCGCGGTTCAGGATGCCGAGCGCGAGATTCGTGATCAGCAGCGCCGCGACCACCGGCAGCGAGAGCAGCAGCCCCATCCCGAACACCGTCGTGCCGAACGCGGCGAGCGTGCGCCAGCCGGGCGCGTGCAGCAGGTCGGCCGACACCGGCAGCGACTGGAACGACGCGGTGAGCGCGGCGAACACCTGCAGGTGGCCGTCCACCGCGAGGAACGCGAGCATCGCGACCGCGTTCAGGAAGCGGCCCATCACGGGCGTCGCGCCGCTCGTGTGCGGATCGAAGAAGGTGGCGAAGCCGAGCCCCATCGACAACCCGATGAAGTCGCCGGCCGCCTCGACGGCCGCGAACACGATCTGCATCGTGAAGCCCATCGCGGCGCCGATCAGGAACTGCGTGACGAGGATCCAGATGCCCTGCGCGGAAAACACGGTGACGTCCGGCATCGCGCCGAGCGTCGGCGCGACGACCAGCGCCATGAACGCGGCCAGGCCGATCTTCACGCGCGCGGGCACCGATGCGTGGCCCACGACGGGCGCGGTCGCGACGAGCGCGAGCATCCGCACGAACGGCCACAGGAACGCCGTGAGCCAGCCGTTGAGCTGCGCGTAGGTAACCGAGAACATCGCCGCCGGATCGTGCGCGCGCGGCTCAGCCGACGCCGAGCGTCGCGACGTGCAGCAGCGTCTGCCGCAGGTAGTCGAGCATCGTCGTCATCATCCACGGGCCGGCGATCACGAGCGTCGCGGCCACCGCGAGCAGCTTCGGGATGAACGACAGCGTCGCTTCGTTGATCTGCGTCGCGGCCTGGAACAGGCTCACGACGAGGCCGACCGCGAGCGCGACCAGCAGCAGCGGGGCGGAGAGCAGCAGGCCGACCATCATGGCCTGGTGCGCGAGGGTCATCACCTGTTCGGGCGTCATCGTGCGTTTCCTCCGCGGCTTACGTGAAGCTCTGCGCGAGCGAGCCGATCAGCAGCTGCCAGCCGTCGACCAGCACGAACAGCATCAGCTTGAACGGCAGCGACACGGTGGACGGCGACACCATCATCATCCCCATCGACATCAGCACGCTCGCGACGACCATGTCGATGATCAGGAACGGGATGAAGACCGTGAAGCCGATCTGGAAGCCGGTCTTCAGCTCGCTCGTGACGAACGCCGGCACCAGCAGCGACAGCGGCACGTCCTCGGGGCCCTGCATCGGCGCGGCCTTCGAGATCTTCGCGAACAGCGCGAGATCGGTCTCGCGGGTCTGCTTCAGCATGAAGGTCTTGAACGGCGCGACGCCGCGCTGCACGGCCTGCTCCATCGGCATCGAGCCGTCGGAAAACGGCTTGTAGCCGTCGTTGTAGGCCCGGTCGAGCACCGGCGACATCACGAAGAAGGTGAGGAACATCGCGAGGCCGACGAGCACCTGGTTCGGCGGCGTCGTCGCGGTGCCGAGCGCCTGGCGCAGCAGCGACAGCACGATGATGATGCGCGTGAAGCTCGTCATCATCAGCAGCATCGCCGGCAGGAACGACAGCATCGTGAGCAGCAGCATCGTCTGCACGCTCAGCGAATAGGTGGTGCCGCCGTGCGGGCCCGGGCTCGCGTTGAACGCGGGCAGGCCGTTCGCCTGCGCGCAGGCGAGCGCGGGGGCGAGGCAGAGGATCAGCACGGGCGCGAAGCGCGCCGCGCGATGCAGGAATGCGTGTTTCATCGAAATGCGGAGTCGGAAAGAGGGCGCGGCGCCATGTCAGCGGTCCTTGCCGCGACCGAGGCGCTTCGCGGCTTCGCCCGCGAGCGCGTCGCGAAACCGCGAGCCGAACGTGCCGGGCAGGCCGCCTTCGGACGGTGCGGCGCCGGAAGGTGCGCCGGTCGAGGCGGTCGTCGCGCCGGCCGCCGCCGAACCGGCCGGCAGCGCATGCAGCAGCCGCACGTTGCCCGGCGCGACGCCGAGCACGAGCCAGGTGTCGCCGATCTCGACGATCGTCGCGCTTTCCTTGGCGCCCACCGCGACGCTCGACACGACCTTCAGCGGGCCGCCGCGGCGCACGTGCTGGAAGCCGAAGCGACGCGCGAGCCACGCGCACGCGAACACGAGACCGATCACGACCGCGAGCCCGACGAGGGTCTGCAGCACCGCGCCGATGCCCAGCGACGGCGCGGCCGAACCGACGGTCACGCTCGACGCGATCGCCCCGGCGTGGTTCACCGCGTTCATGTCGGCGGCACCGGCCGGTGCGCACGCGAGCGACGCCGCGATGGCCGCGACAGCCGCCACCGCGCTCGCGACGCGCGCACGGCGGCCGGGCTTCGCCACGTTCATCGATTCAGCTTCCGGATGCGTTCGGCCGGCGTGATGATGTCGGTCAGGCGGATGCCGAACTTGTCGTTGACGACCACCACCTCGCCCTGCGCGATCAGGCAGCCGTTCACGAGCACGTCCATCGGCTCGCCGGCCATGCCGTCCAGCTCGACGACCGAACCCTGCGCGAGCTGCAGCAGGTTGCGGATCGCGATCTTCGTGCGGCCGAGCTCCACGGTCATCTTGACCGGGATGTCGAGGATCATCTCGATGTCGTTGTGCGTCGAGCTGGCCGCGGCCTTCGACAGCGGCTGGAACACGCCGGCGCCCGTCGCGCCCGGCTGCACCGGCTGCTGGTTCTGCTCGGCGAGCGCGGCGGCCCAGTCGTCCATGCCCGGATCTTCCTCCGCTGCGGCCGGTGCCGCCTGCGCGGCGGCGGCCGAGGCCGCGAGGGCCGCGTCGGCCATCGCTTGCGCGTCGTCCTCGGGCGTCTGGTTCAGCTCACTCATATCCACCTTCCTTCATCGCGTCGCCCGCGCTGATCATCTTCTGCACGCGCAACGCATATTGACCATTGAAAATTCCGTAGCCGCATTCCATCACCGGCACGCCGTCGACCTTCGCGGTGATCGTGTCCTCGATCTCCAGCGGCAGCACGTCGCCCGCGCGCAGGTTCAGGATCTTCTCGAAGGTCGACGAGATCTCGGCGAGATTCGCCGTCAGCTCGACCTCGGCGGCCTGCACCTGCTGCGACAGCACGCGCACCCAGCGGCGGTCGACTTCGAGCGCCTCGCCCTGGATCGGCGACGCGAGCACGTCGCGGATCGGCTCGACCATCGAGTACGGCATGCAGATGTGCAGCGTGCCGCCCGTCGGCCCGAACTCGATCGAGAACTGCGTGACGATCACGATCTCGTTCGGCGTCGCGACGTTCGCGAACTGCGTGTGCATCTCCGAGCGCACGAATTCGAACTGCAGCGGCCGCACGCTCTTCCACGCGGTCGTGTAGTGCTCGAACACGAGGTTCAGCAGCTTGCCGATGATCCGCTGCTCGGTGGCCGTGAAATCGCGGCCCTCGACGCGCGTGTGGAAGCGCCCGTCGCCGCCGAACAGGTTGTCGACGACGAAGAACACGAGGTTCGGGTCGAACACGAACAGCGACGTGCCGCGCAGCGGCTTCACGTGCACGAGGTTCAGGTTCGTCGGGATCGGCAGGTTGCGGGTGAACTCGCTGTACTTCTGCACCTTCACCTGGCTGACGGAGATTTCCGCCGTGCGCCGCATGAAGTTGAAGATGCCGATCCGCAACAGGCGCGCGAAGCGGTCGTTGATGATCTCGAGGCCGGGCATCCGGCCGCGGACGATCCGCTCCTGCGTCGCGATGTTGTAGGGGCGGACGCCCGACGTGTCGCGCTGCTCGTCGACCGAATCGGTTTCGCCCGTGACGCCCTTGAGGAGGGCATCGACCTCCTCCTGGGACATGAACTCCTGGTGGCCCATACGCGCTCCTTTCGCGGCCGCGTTACTGGACGACGAATTCGGTGAACAGCACGTCGTCGACCTTCGCGCGCTGGTTGCCCGGCTGCGTCGGCTGTTCGATCAGTTCCCGCAGTTCCTTCGCGAGCGAACGTTTGCCGTCCGGCGTCGCCAGATCCTCGGGATGCTTGTTCGACAGCGCGAGCAGGATCCGGCTGCGGATCTCCGGCATCCGCGCGGTCAGTTGCTCCTGCGCCTTCGGGTCGGTGAGCTTCAGCGACAGGCCGACACGCAGGTAGTGCTGCGCGCCGTCGTCGGACTGCAGGTTCACGGTCAGCGGGTCGAGCGGGAAGAACACCGGCGCGGCCAGCGGCGCCGGCTCGGCGGGCGCGCTCGCATGGCCGACGCCTTCCTTGCTCAGGAACACGTACATGCCGCCGGCTGCGGCGGCCGCCGCGCCCAGCGCGATGACGGCGATGAGCGCGATGCGCTTGAACTTGCCGGACGAAGCCGGCTTGTCGGCGGTCGGGTTTGCGGTCGTGGAGGCCATGTGGATGCGTGCGTGATGTCTCGTAGCATGCATTGTTCGGCATCCGGGCCGAGCCTGATGGGCGGAAAAGAGGGGGGATTTGCGGCTATCTCAGCCGATTGTCGGCCGGCGCGGCTCGATGCAGGGCAGGAACGGCGGGCGAAACCGGCCGCGGCGGCGGGCCGGCGCTCCGGCAGGCGGGAAAGGCGAGGAACGGTGGGAAGGCGAGCCGTGGCGCCCGCCCGAACGACGTCAGATCGGCAACAGCGACAGCAGCGGCGCGATCAGCACCATCGCGACGCCCGCGATCATCATCGTAAGGCTCGACACGACGCCTTCCTCGCTGCCGATCTCGCGCGCCTTCGCGGTGCCCACGCCGTGGGCGGCCGCGCCGAACAGCGCACCGCGCGCGAGCCGCGTGCGCATCGGCACCAGCGCGAGCACGATCTCGCCGAGCAGCATCCCGCAGATGCCGGTCGCGATCACGAACAGGGCGGTGAGGTCCTTCGGCGCATGGATCTTGTCGGAGACGGCGAGCGCGAACGGGGTCGAGACCGAGCGCGTCATCAGCGAGCGCTGCAGCTCGGGCGACAGGTGCAGCAGCTTCGCGAGCAGCAGCGAGCCGCACACGCCCGCGCCGATCCCGACCGCGACGCCGACCGACAGCGACAGCCAGTGGCGGCGGATCAGGTCGCGATAGTCGTAGATCGGCACCGCGAACGCGATCGTCGCCGGGCCGAGCAGCCACATCAGCCAGCGCGTGTCGCGGAAGTAGACCGAATACGGGATGCCGGTCAGCAGCACGAGCAGCACCAGCACGCCCGGCACGAACACGAGCGGCGAGAACAGCAGCGTCTTCCTGTACGCGTAGAGCCGCTTCGACGCGAAATACAGCGCGACCGTCAGCACGAAGCAGCCGACCGAGATCGCGGTATTCACCTGGTCGGCGGACAGGCTCGACAGCAGCGGCAACATGGCAGGCTCCGGCTCAGTGGGCGGACACGGTGGCGAGGCGCGCGCGGCGGCGTTCGGCGAACACGCGCTGCGCGGCGAGCCGGCGCTCGAGCTTCGCGGCGAGGTCGACCGCGACGGCCACCGCGACCATCACGAACGCGGTGCCGGCGAGCATCACCAGCGCGATGCGCCAGCCGTCCTCGCGGAACAACCCGCCGTATTGCACGGCCGCGACGGCGGCCGGCACGAAGAACAGCAGCATGTCGGACAGCAGCCAGTTCGCGCCGTCCTTCACCCACGCAGGTGCGACGCGGCCCGAGAACAGCAGCACGAGGAGTACCGCGAGGCCGATCACGCCGGACGGAATCGGCAGCCCGATCCTGCGCACGGCCCAGTCGACCGCCATCCACAGCACGCCGAGCGCGGCGGCCTGCAGCACGATCCGGCCCGTGTGCGCAATGCTGCCCGAAGCGGCGGGGCGGGCGGCGGCAGTAGCGGTCGGCTTGGTCATGGCAGGCTCCATACAGATATTGCGTTGATGGGAGGAGTATAGGGTTTCCCCTAACCATAAATAAAATGACTTGTCTCTATCCTTATCATTCCAATTCGGAATTCTGATTGTGTTCGTTGCACCAATCTGGGGAGTGATCGATGGAATTGCGCGCACTGCGGTACTTCGTCGAGGTGGTTCGCCAGCAGAGCTTCACGGCGGCCGCCGACAGGCTGTTCGTGACCCAGCCGACCATCAGCAAGATGGTGAAGGCGCTGGAGGACGAGATCGGTTCGCCGCTGCTGCTGCGGGACGGTCGGCAGATGGTGCTGACCGACGCGGGGCGGATCGTGTTCCAGCGCGGCCAGGACGTGCTCGCCGCGCAGGCGCAGCTGCAGTCGGAGCTGAACGATCTCGGCACGCTCGGGCGCGGCGAGCTGACGATCGGCATCCCGCCGCTCGGCGGCTCGCTGTTCACGCCGATCATCGCCGCGTACAAGCAGCGCTACCCGAACATCGAGCTGAAGCTGTTCGAGCAGGGCGCGCGGATGATCGAGGCCGCGCTGACGTCGGGTGAACTGGAGCTCGGCGGGCTGCTGGAGCCGGTGGATCCCGGCATCTTCGAGCGGCTGCCGATGGTGCGTGCGCCGTTGTGGCTCGTCGCGCCGCGCGAGTCGCGCTGGGAGGATCACGCGGCCGTGCCGCTCGCGGATCTCGCGCGCGAGTCGTTCGTGTTCTACGCGGAAAGCCTCGCGCTGCACGACGCGGTACTGGACGCGTGCCGGCAGGCCGGCTTCACGCCGTCGATCGTGAGCCGCAGCGGCCACTGGGATTTCATGGCCGCGCTCGTGCATGCGGGGGTCGGCATCGCGCTGCTGCCCGAGCCGTATTGCCGGCGGCTCGACGCGGGCCAGTTCACGTGCCGGCCGATCGTCGAGCCGGAAATCACGTGGGCGATCGCGCTCGGCTGGCTGAAGAAGGGGTATCTGTCGCACGCGGCGCGCGCGTGGCTCGACGTCGCGCGGGCGACGCTGCCCATCGCGCCCGGCGACGATCTGGCGTTCGGCGGGTTGCGGGCGAGGGCGTGACGGCCGGGCGATGCCCGGCGCACTCAGACGTGCCTGATCGGGCCCGGATAGCGGGCGATGGTAGGGTCGTGCGTAAGCAGCGTAATGCCTTCCGAGATCGCCTGCGCGACCAGGAGACGGTCAAACGGATCTCGATGGATCGACGGCAGTTGTTCGACTGCAAGTGCGTGTGCGCTCGTGATCGGCAATTCCATGTAGCCGACATCGAGGAGATTGCGACGGAGCACGTTTGGGTCCACCTGGAAATCGTCGCGATCCAGACCACGCTTGATGACGATCTCCCAGAGGCTCGCGACGCTGAAAAGCGGTGTACAGGCGGGATCCTCGATGAGCGCACCGGCGCGGGCGGGCAGTTCGGCCGCACCGGCTGCCGCCCAAAGAAGCAGGGGTGTATCGAGCAGCAACTTCATGCGTCACCCTCGAACCGCTTGCCGATTTCAATGCCCCATCGCCGGCCCCGCCCCCTTCCTCGGCTTCGTGATCCACACGAGCGCCGCGAGCGCGCCGAACATGAAGGCCGACAACAGGAAGAAGTCGTTGGTCGCCATCATGAAGCCCTGCTGCGTGACGAGCTGGTTGAGCTGCGCGTTGGCCGTCTGGCCGACGATGCCGAGCTGCGACAGCGCGCCCTGGTAGTCGGTCGTGCTCTGCGCATACACGCTCACCGATTCCGACAGCCGCGCGTGGTGGTAGATCGCGTCGTTCTCCCAGAACGTCGAGCTGGCCGCGGTGCCGATCGCGCCCGACAGCGTGCGCAGGAAGTTCGACAGCCCCGACGCGCTCGCGAGCCGCTCGTCGGAGATGCTCGACAGCGTGATCGTCGTCATCGGCACGAAGAAGCACGCGACGCCGATCCCCTGCACGAGACGCGGCAGGATCACATGGTTGAACGGCACGTCGAGCGTAAACGTCGAGTTCCAGATCGACACGCCGGCGAACACGATGAACGCGAAGCTCGCGACCATCCGCAGGTCGAGCCGGTGCATGTTGCGGCCGATCAGCGGCGACAGCACGAGCGCGAGCAGCCCGACCGGCGCGGTCGCGAGGCCGGCCTTGCCCGCCGTGTAGCCCATCACCGTCTGCAGCCACAGCGGGAAGATCACGACCGAGCCGAAGAACGCCATGAAGCCGAACGAGATGATCATCGCGCCGAGCGCGAAGTTGCGGTCCTTGAAGAGCGACAGGTCGACCACCGGTTCCTTCTCTGTCGCCTCCCACACGAGCATGAACGCGAGCGACACGACCGCGATCAGCGCGAGCGCGACGATGAACGTCGAGTTGAACCAGTCGCGGTCCTTGCCGAGGTCGAGCATCATCTGCAGGCACGACACGCCGATCACGAGCAGCGCGAGGCCGATCGCGTCGATCCGCTGCTTCGTCGTCTTCGTCTCGCGGCCGCGCAGCAGGAAATACGCGCAGGTCGCCGAGAAGATGCCGATCGGCAGGTTGATGTAGAAGATCCACGGCCACGTGTAGTTGTCGCTGATCCAGCCGCCCAGCAGCGGGCCGAAGATCGGCGCGACGATCACCGTCATCGCCCATAACCCGAGTGCGAGCCCGCGCTTCGCGGGCGGGTAGCTGCGCATCAGGATCGTCTGCGACAGCGGCACCATCGGCCCCGACACGAGGCCCTGCAGCAGCCGGAACGCGATCAGCGTCTCGAAGTTGGTCGCCAGGCCGCACAGCGCCGACGCGATCGTGAACGCGAGCACCGACAGCGTGAACAGGCGCACCTCGCCGACGCGCCGCGCGAGCCAGCCGGTAAGCGGCACCGCGATCGCGGACGCGACCGAGTACGACGAGATCACCCAGGTGCCCTCGCTCGTCGCGACGCCGAGGCTGCCCGAGATGGTCGGCACCGCGACGTTCGCGATCGACGTGTCGAGCACTTCCATGAAGGTGCCGAGCGCCAGCCCGACGGTGAGCAGCGCGAGGGCGCCGCCGGACAGCGGCGCGGGTTCGGCGGCGGGGGAGGCGGCGGATGCCGTGGTGGCGGACATCGAAATCTCCTAGACGCGGCGCGCGCGACGCGCCGGCACAACGCACGGGTGTGCGCCGCAGCGCAGCCCGGCCGGGTGGAACGGATAAAGGGAAAAGGGGAGCGCGTGCCCTGTCATCTTCTGCCCAGACAGATAAATAAGCGAACGCTTAACCTAGACATGGGGGCCTCCGCGCACATCAGCAGTCCGCTTCGTCGTCGGGTTTCGGGCAACCGGCGGTGCCGGGCCCGTTGGCGATGAAGCGTTGCAGCAGGCCGGTGAGCGTCGCAAGCTCGTCGGCCGAGAAACCGTCGAGCTGCGCGTTGAGCGCGGTCGCGATCAGCGACGGCAGCGCACGGGCAGCGTCGGCGCCGCGTTCGGTCAGCGTCAGCTCGATCATCCGGCGGTCCTGCTCGCTGCGCGAGCGGGCAATCAGCCCCTTGCGTTCGAGCCGGTCGAGCATTCGGGTCATCGAGCCGCTGTCGTACGACATCTTGCGGGACAGCTCGAACGGTGTACGCGCATAACCGCGCGCCAGCAGCAGGATCACGCCGATCTGCTGCGCGGTGAGGTCGAGCGGCTCGAGCGCGCGATCCATCCGCTCGACGAGCGCCTGCTTCGCCTTCGACAGGTAATAGCCGAGGCTCGTTTCCAGCGTGATGTTCTCGGGATCGTAGAGGCCGCCGGTCATGCGATTGCGCGCGCAGCAATAGTGCGTTTCGGATTTGAACGCGCCCAGTATCTTGAAAATTGATTGCTTAGTCAATATTATTCGAGACTACCAGTTACGACGTGCATGTTGCACTGCCGGAGACTATGTTCTGACCGATTCGCCCGCGCTGCCGGGCACCCGAGGATGTTCGCGATGCTGTTCCTGAAAAATGCCGCCGGCGCGCTGCGCCGCAACCTGACCGATACCGCTCACCATGTGTTTTCCGGGCCGCACCGCGGCTGGAAGATCGCGCTGTACGTGACGATGCTGGTGGTGCCGGGCGGCTCGCTCGCGGCGCTCGGGGTGGCATGGTTCGATCATCGCCGGCAGCGCAACGCGAAAGACGGTGCGCGCCGCACGGGCCAGCCGGCCGCGACGGAGCCGTCGACATGGCGGCCCGCCGCCGAACCGCTCCCGCTGCCCGCGCGCTGCCACTGACGGCGCGCGCCTTCCGCCTGCCTTCCCGACTGTTTCGTCCGGGTTCCGTCCCGAACCCCGGCGGCGCCCCGCACGGCCGGCACCGCCCGCCCGTCTTCCGGCCAGCGAGCCGTAATGGCCGGTAAACCGGCCGCTCGCGCCGGTAACACATTCCTGTCGCCGCGCACCGTACCCTTTGGGCTGCGCAGCTATCCCGCCGTCAGTTACCATTTGTCCGCCAGCGGCACGACGACCGCATCGCGCGACGCCGCTCGCCGGACGTCGCGCCCAGACAGGAAAATCACCATGCCGTACGCCTCCCTCCCGCGCGCCCTTCGCCCGCTGAGCGCCGCCGTCGCCGTCGCGACGGCCGTGCTGCTCGCCGGCTGCGCCGTCGGGCCCGACTATCACCGGCCCGACACGTCGATCCCCGCCGCATACAAGGAAGCGCCGGCCGGCTGGAAGGTCGCGCAACCCGCCGACCGCACCGACCGCGGCCCGTGGTGGACGGTCTACAACGATCCGCAGCTCGATGCGCTGATCGGCAAGCTCAATGCATCGAACCAGACCATCGCGCAATCGGCGGCCGCTTACCGGCAGGCGCGCGCGCTCGTCACCGAGGCGCGTGCCGCGTACTTCCCGACCGTCGGGCTGACCGCGTCGGGCTCGCGCGCCCGCACGCCGCGCACGTCGGTCTCGTCGGGTTCGTCGTCGGGTTTCGGCAGCGGCTCGTCCGGTTCGATCAACAACAGCTACAGCGTCGGTCTCGACGCGAGCTGGGAACCCGACCTGTGGGGCAAGGTGAGCCGTACCGTCAGCGCGCAACGCGCCGGCGAAGCGGCGGCCGCGGCCGATCTCGCGAACGCGCGGCTGTCGCAGCAGGCGCTGCTCGCGCAAACCTATTACCAGCTGCGCACATCCGATGCGCTGCAGAAGCTGCTCGACGACACCGTGAAGTCGTACCAGCGGTCACTGACGCTCACGCAGAACCAGTACGCGCAGGGCGTCGCCGCGCGCGCGGACGTGATCCAGGCGCAGACGCAACTGCAAAGCGCGCAGGCGGCGTCGATCGACAATGGCGTCGCACGCGCGCAGTACGAGCATGCGATCGCGACGCTGATCGGCGAACCGGCGTCGACCTTCTCGCTGCCGCCGAATCCGCTCGCGGCCGAGCCGCCGATCACGCCGGTCGACGTGCCGTCCGCGATCCTCGAACGCCGGCCCGACATCGCGGCGGCCGAGCGCCGTGCGGCGGCTGCGAACGAGCAGATCGGCGTCGCGATCTCGGCGTTCTTCCCGACCCTGACGCTGTCGGCCACCGGCGGCTTCCAGAGCTCGGTGTGGTCGCAGCTGTTCACGCTGCCGGCGCGTTTCTGGACGGTCGGCCCGCAGCTCGCGGCCACGCTGTTCGACGCAGGGCTGCGCGCCGCGCAGACCGACGCCGCGCGTGCGACCTACGACCAGGACGTCGCCGCGTACCGCCTCGCGGTGCTCACCGCATTCCAGGACGTCGAGGACAACCTCGCGTCGCAACGCATCCTCGCGCAGGAAATCGACGTGCAGCGGCAGGCCGTCGACAGCGCCGAGCACGCGCTCGCGATCGTCACGAACCAGTACAAGGCCGGCACGGTCGCCTACCTGAACGTGCTGACCGCGCAGACCACCGCGTTCACCGCGCAGCAGAAGCTCGCGACGATCGCCGGCCAGCGGATGGTGTCGTCGGTCGGGCTCGTGAAGGCGCTCGGCGGCGGGTGGAACGTCGCGGAGATGGCGCGCGAGAACGGCGACATGGCGGCGCCCGCACCCGTGCCGGCGTCCGGTGCGGCCGCGCCGGCGGCCACCGCACCGTCGGTCGCCGCGCCGCTCGCGCAGAAGTAGGAAGGAAAGGGCGACGCGCGCGTCAGCGCTGCGCGTCGCCGAAGATCAGCGAAACCTCGTTGTTCCCGATCGGGTGGCCGAGCAGGTTCAGGAGCCCGGCGAGGTTCGCCTGCTGCTCGGGCGCCGAATGCGCGGTGCCGCGGAACGATCCCTGGCCGGGGCCGAAGTTGCCGTGGCCGTCGAGAAACAGCGGGCCCTGCGTCGTCGACAGGTCGAGATCGGCGCCGGTCCCCTTCGCCTGCAGCACCGCGCGGTACGAACCGAGCGGCTTCACGCGCGAGATGCGCGAACTCATCGAGTCGATCGTCACCGTCAGCTGGCCGAACGCGTTGTTGCCGATCATGCGCCAGTCGCTCCAGCCGAGCCGCACGTCGCCTTGCAGGTCGAGCGTGTTGAACGGCGTGCCGAGCCCCGCGAGCAGCGACGCCGGCACGGCCATCGTGCCCGCCGACAACACCGCGCCGCGCCACGTCGCATCGAGCGTGACCGCATCCGGCATCGCGTCGGTCTGCCGCATGCGCATCTGCACGCGCCCGGTCAGAAGCGGCCAGAAGCCCGTGGTCCATTCGACCCGGCCCGGCAGCAGCGTCGCCGCGCTCTGGTCGGCCCCCGGCGCGAGCATCAGCGTGCCCGAACCATGCCACAGCGACCCGTCCGGATCGACGAGATTCACGTGCCCGCCGGTCGCGCGCGCGAACTGCGGCGCGATCCACGCGGCCGGCGCGAGCGCGACGAGCGTCACCGCCGTCGCCAGTCCGCCCGCCAGTACCCACGGCAATGCGGTGGCGAGCCGCCTGATCCCCGGCCTCATCGGCCGACCGCCACTTGCGTCATCCACTGCGTCATTTCTGCGTAGACGGTTGCATCACGGCCGTCAGGTCGACCTGGCCGTCGTCCTTCAGCGCAGTGGCATGCGCCTCGCCGACCTGCACCTTGAACTGCCGGCGCGCATCGTCGAGCCACTGCGTCCACGCCGGGAACGACACGTTCTTCATCTGGATCTGCACGCCGTTGCCGACGATCTGTACCTGCGCACCCTGCATCCCGTGATCGGACAGCGACGCGGTCAGCGCGTCCTTCAGCGCGAGGCCGGTCGGTGCCACGCCTTGCGCGGCGGCCGCCAGCGACTTCGCCTCGTTCGCCTGCGCGGTCATCTGCGCGAGCTCGCGGCGCATCGTCGGCAGCTCGCGCTGGATCCGCGCGCGGCCTTCCTGCGCGGGCGACCACAGCACCGAATACGCGATCGCGACCGCCAGCACGGCGCCGCCCCAGCCGAGCAGCATTTTTTCGCGCGGGGAGCGCTCGCCCCAGAACTGGGCCAGCGTCTGGTTCAGTTGTTCCGTCTTCATGAGCGGCTCCGGATCGTCCATTTGCCCGTATTGCTGTCGACTTCGCCGGACAGTCCGTTACGCGCGAGGCGCTGCGTGAAATCGGGATCGACCTTGACCTCCGGCTTGAAGCCGACGTCGAGCCGGCGGTCGTGATAGTCGAGCGACGCGATGCCGTTCAGCGGCAGCGCACCCATCGATCGCGACAGCCCGCTCGACAGCGCGAGGAAATCGTTCGGCGACAGCTCGCCGGCCGCCACGCGCAACTGGTCGAGCTGGCGCTGCATCTGGGCGGGCGGATCGAGCACCGTCGTCGTCTTCGGGAATGCGGACAGCAGTGTCTCGGTGATCTGCGCCGACAGCGCATCGCGCTCGCGCGACAGCTTCCACCAGTGCAGGTTCATCCCGATCACCGCCACGCCGAGCGTCGCCGCGGCGAGTGCGAGCGGCACGCGCAAGCGCTTCACCGTCGCGCGGTCGAAGCGCCACGGCTGCGATTCGAATTCGAACTGGCACAGGTCGAACTTCTCGGTCAGCGCGCGCCGCGCGAACGCGTCGAACGACAACGGCGCGGCACCCGGCAGCAGCGGGCCGTCGGCGCGGCCGACCGACGCGAGCCGCGGCTCCGCGCCCGGCTCGCCGAGTTCGTACAGTTCGACGTCGCCGCCGCCCGCGAGCGCGGCCAGCGTGCCGGCCGCGCGCGACGCGGGCGCCGCGAAGCCTTCGCCGAGCGCACCGCGCGCGACCGCGAGTTCGAGGCGCGGCGCACCGGCCGCGGCCGGCAGCGCACCGGCCTCCACGAGCACCGGTTCGACCGCCGTCGCGAGGCCGAGCACCGCGGCTACCGTCGCCGGGCGGGCCGGCGGCATGTCGACGGCGTCCGCGGCAACCGCCGCGACATCGACCTCGCCGTCGGCCGGCGCCGCGGGTGCGTGCGGCGCCGGCAGGCAGCGTGTCGCGGGCACCGCGCTCAGGTGCCGGTGGCCGGCCGCCGTGAACGCTTCGCAGATCGTGCGGAACCACGCGCGATCGACGACGGCCAGCACGCGGCGCCCGTCGGGCAGCGCGTCCGGATCGAGCGCGATGTGACAGCCGAGCGGATCCTGGATCAGCTGATCCTCGACGATGTTGGGCAGCGCCTGGCGCAGCTTCGGGCCCTTGAGCGGCGGCACGGTCGCGGCCAGCAGCAGCACGTCGCGCGCGGCGACGATCAGCACCGTCGCATTCGCGCGCGGCAGCAGCGCCAGCGCGGCGCGGCCGGCGCGCTGCACGTGGCCGGCCTTGTCGACGAGCGTGAACGGCAGCTCGGGCCACTGCCATTCCTGCAACGGCACGGCAGGCTCGCGCGGCGGCAAAGAAACAATCAACGTGCTCACAAGAGCTCCTCTCCCGAATGGCGTCGTTATAGCTGGTCGCGAATGCGCACGACCCGTGTCGAGTGCGTGGTCGGATCACGATACACGAGCGAGGTGCGATCGACCTCCGCGCGTTCGTGCTGGATCCGGCCATGCACGATGAAATAGCTCGAATTGACGTCGACGAGGCTCGAGTCGAGCGTCACGTTCGGCGGCGCACCGGCGCCGCGCAGCGCGAGCTGCACATCGGCGACGTTGCGGAAAAACACGGTCTCGCGGCGCGACACGAGTGCCTGCGCGGACGACACGCTCATCCCCGGAATCAGCGCCGCGATCACCTCGGCCGGCGCGGTGTTCATGTTCACGGGCGTCGTGGTCGGCAGCACGGTGACGAACGGGCGCAGCCGCGCGACCATCTCGGGCGTCACGCCGTCGACGTCGAGCAGGCTGTCGACACCCGTCATCATCAGCGGCGCGGGCCCGCGGTCGCCGCCCGTCATGCCGGGATCGTCGGTGAAGCCGCCGCCGCCCTGCTGATCGGTCGTCACCGGCGCGGTGACCGGCGGCGCCGTGCCGCCGCCCGGCAGCGTGGGCATCTGGAAACGCGTCGCCGAATGCAGCAGGCCCGCGCGCACCTGCAGCGCGACGCGTTTCGCGAACGCGCCGTCGTAGCCGAGTGTCGTCAGCAGGCGCTGGAACGCCTGGACCTGCGTGACGTTCAACTGCAGCACGCCGGGCGCCGGCGACGCCACGAGGTTGCGCAGGTTGAACTTCGCCTGGGCGTCCTCGATCGAGCCGGAGATATAGGTGTCTTCGCCGCCGGTGTCGTTGGGGGCGCCGATCCGCCCGAGGAAGTCCGACAGTTTCGTCTTCGCGATCGGCACGCCCCAGATGCCGCCGAGGTACGTGATGCCGGGCGCCGTATCGCCTTCGGAGCGCAGGATCATCCGCGTCCAGTCGAGCGCGCCGCGCGCGACCCACTGCGCCTGCGCGATCTCGCGCTGGTTCTCGATGCGGCGGATCTGCACCTGCTGGCGCCACAGCATCCCCGAGACGAGGATCGCCGACAGCGCGACGACGAGCAGCGCGGTGATGATCGCCGCGCCGCGCTGGCGGCCGCGTGCCCGTGCGTGGCTGGCAGCACGGGCGGCAGGCAATGAACGGGGAGGGCGCGCGCGCATCGTCATTCCCCGACGAGGAAGATGCGCGTGACCGGCACGCGCAGCGACGTCGCACCGATGCTGACCTGCAGCCCCGTCACCGCGCGCGTCGGCGGCGCGTTGCCGAGCTGCGGCACCTTGAGCGCGTCGTTGTTCTGCGCGAGCGCGTCGTCGGCCGTCTGCAGGTTGGTGGTCCAGCCCACGCGCGGCACGTACAGCTTCGCGTCGATCGCGCCGACGCCGCCCATCAGCGCGACCCAGCTCCAGCCTTCGACGCTGCTGTCCTTCAGCATGCCGCGCAGCCGGTTCGCGTCGTCGATCGGCGGCGACGCGTAACGCACGACCCGTCCGCCGGCGATCCGGTAGCGGACCACCTGCAGCCGCGGCGCGACGCCCGGCACGTCGAGTTCGCGGACGATCTGCAGCGTGTTGCCGGCGACGCCGATCGCCGGCTGGCCGGCTTCGTCGTCGGTTGCGGCGAGCCGCGCGTCGATGCGCATCTGGTCGAACATCTGCGCGAACACGCGTTCGTCTTCCATCGCGGCCGCGACCTTGTCGCGACCGCGCATGATCTGGTCGAGCCCGCGCCACGCGAGGATCGCGACCACCGCGAGGATCGCGATCGCGATCATCAGCTCGATCAGCGTGAAGCCGCGGGCGGGGCGGGCGAACGGGCGTCGCATCGGCGCGTCAGAGCGGACGGCTGGTTTCATTCGCGACCACCGTCACCATCTGCGCGAGCACGCCGGCATGCCCGGGCGAGCTCACCGAAATCCGGACGCGCCGGAACACCGGGTTGGGCGTGGTGCTCACGCGCTGCGTGCAGACGAGCTGCACGTTGCCTTGCGAGCAGTCGAAACTCTGCTCGCCGATCTCCGGCCACGCATGCGTGAGCCGCATCTGCGCGAGCGCGTTGTCGGCGCTCCAGCCGGCGAGCAGCCGGCGATGAAGATCGGAGGCGTTGGTCGCCATCGTCCCGACCGCGCGGATCGACGCGGCGAGCGCGACCGCGATGATCGCGAGCGCGACCAGCACCTCGATCATCGTGAAACCGCGCCGCGCATGAAGTCCCGTCGGGGCATGGCGGTGCGATGAAGCAACGGGGAAGGGCAGGCGACGACGCATCGTCATTGCACCTCGTAGCGGCCGTTGCCGGTGCCGACGATCGTCGCGCTGCCGGCGGCCGAATGCAGCGTCACGCGCACCGGCGTGTCGATGCTCTCGGTGCCGAACACGACGCGGCTCGCGCGCGTGTCGGACCCCGGATAGTCGATGTCGGCGCCCGTGACGCCGCCGTCCCAGTCACGCGGGCGCAGCAGGTCGTCGCGCAGCGTGCGCCAGCCGTCGGGCGAGCTCACGTCGAAACGGAAGCCGTGTTCGGTCGGCTGCCATGCGATCGGCCGGGCACGCACCTGCGCCTCGTCGCCGGCGGTCTCGAACAGCAGCGCGATGCGCTGCGCTTCCTCGCGCAGGTCGGTACGCGGATTGCGCGTGAGCGACAGCGACGCGAGCGACACGAGCAGGCCCGCGATCACGAGCACGACCAGCATTTCGAGCAGCGTGAAGCCGCGCGTGCGCCGCCGCCGCGCACCGTGCTTCGTCGGCCCGCCGTCGGCATGCGCCGGCACGGACGAAGCCGCGCCGCGACGCGCACGGCGGTCGCGACCGCAGCGGGAGGTCGTGCGAATGGCGAGCATGAAGAACGGGAACGAAGCGTCGGGCCGGTCAGTGAGCGCTTATTGCCACGAACCGATGTCGGTATCGTTGCCTTCGCCGCCTTCCTTGCCGTCGGCGCCGTAGCTGAACACGTCGATCTCGCCGTGCACGCCCGGGTTCAGGTACTTGTACCCGTTGCCCCACGGATCGTTCGGCAGGCGCTCGAGATAACCGCCGTCCTTCCAGTTGTTCGGGATCGGATCGGTGGACGGCTTCTGGATCAGTGCGTTCAGGCCCTGATCCTGGGTCGGGTAGCGGCCGTTGTCGAGACGGTACAGCTTGAGCGCCTGCATGATCGTGCCGATGTCCTGTTTCGCGGCGATGCGGCGCGCCTCGTCCGGGCGGCTCATGATCTTCGGCACGATCAGCGCCGCCAGGATCCCGAGGATCGCGACCACCACCATGATCTCGATCAGCGTGAAACCGCGCTGACGACGCACGGCCGCGTTGCGGCGAGTGATCCACGTTTGCATGACTGACTACCTCTTTCCAAAAAATGTCGTTGGTTGGGTGACGCGCCCGGTGCACCGGACGATTGCCTGACGGCAACCTTCCGGACCCGCGGTCGCGGAGCACGCATTGTAAGGCGCGCATTGCCGAGGGCTTTCACCCAACGCAAATTTCACATAGATCCGTACAATAGCGCGCATGAACGCGCTCTCGATCCGGATCCTCTCCCTAGCCCTCTTCGCGGGTTTGTGCGCGACGGCCACTTACTGGGTCGTCACGCTGTCAGCCCGTGAAGCGCCGCTGCCCGCCGCCGCCGCGCGGCTGCCGATCCGTACCGAGGACGCCGCGGCGCTCTTCGGCGGTCAGCTCGACAAGAATCCCGTGCAGGACATCCACCTGTTCGGCATCCTCTCGCTCGATCGCGGTGCCGCCGCGATCGTCGGCGTCGGCGGCGAACCGCCGCGCGCCGTGTCGCTCGGCGCGGAGGTCACGCCCGGCGCGAAGCTCGCCGAAGTCCGCCCCCGCTCGATCGTCGTCGACCGCAACGGCGCCCGCGCCGAAATCCAGCTGCCGGCGAACACGCCGTCCCCCGCGATCTACATGCGCTGAACGGTAGCGGCCTGATCGACTGTCGGGCCGTTACTGCACCATGTTGTTCAGCTCGATGATCGGCAGCATCACGGCCAGCACGATCACGAGCACGATCCCGCCCATCGCCAGGATCAGGAGCGGCTCGAGCAGGCTCGTCAGGAACATCGTGCGGCGCTCGAGCTCGCGCGCTTCGCCTTCGGCCGCGCGATCCAGCATCGTCGTCACGTCGCCCGTCGCTTCGCCCGAACGGATCAGGTGCACGAGCACCGGCGGAAACGTCTTCACGTTGTTCAGCGCACGCGACAGCGCGGAGCCTTCGCGCACGCGCACGATCGCATCGTCGATGTTCGCGCGCATCGCGCGGTTCGACAGCGTCTCGCCGGCCGCCTGCAACGCGCGCAGGATCGGCACGCCCGCCGCGGTGAGAATGCCGAGCGTGCTCGCGAACCGCACCGTGTTGTAGCCGCGCACGAGCTTGCCCGCGAGCGGCGCGGTCAGCACCCAGCGGTCGAAGCGCAGCCGCGGGCCGTCACGCGACAGCGTCGCCTTCACGAACCACACGACGAGCACGACCGCGATCAGGATCGCCCACCACCAGTGCCGCACGAAATCCGACAGCGCCATCATCACGATCGTCAGCACGGGCAGCTGCTGCTTCGTGCTCGCGAACACGTTGACGACCTGGGGCACGACATAGCTCAGCAGGAACGTGACGATGCCGAATGCGATCAGCGTGACGATTCCCGGGTACGTGAACGCGAGCAGGATCTTCTGCTTCAGCGCGTTGCTTTGCTCGATGTAGTCGGCGAGGCGCGACAGCACGATGCCGAGCTTGCCGGTGTGCTCGCCGGCCGCGACGAGCGCGCGATAGATTTCGGGGAAGTCGCGCGGATGCTGGCCCAGCGCGTTCGCGAGCGAATGGCCGCCGAGCACTTCCGCACGGATCGCGGCCATCAGTTCGCGGATGTAGTCGCGCTCGGCCTGCTCGGTCAGCACGCCGAGCGCCTCGTCGAGCGGCAGCCCCGCGATCAGCAGGCTCGCGAGCTGGCGCGTGAGGATCGCCTGTTCGCGCTGCGACAGCTTGCGGCCGAACGCGAGCCGCTGCGACCGCGCCCCGCGCGTCGCGCTGGCAGCCGGCTCGACGACGAGCGGCGTCAGCCCCTGCGTACGCAGCTGGCCGCGCGCGGCACGCGCGCTGTCGGCGTCGATGACGCCCTTCTGCGCGCGTCCCGCCGAATCGATTGCTTCGAAACGGAATGCCGGCATCGCGCTATGCGCCTCCCGTCACGCGCAACACTTCCTCGAGCGACGTCGCGCCGGACGCGAGCCAGCGCTCGGCGTCGTCGCGCAGCGTGCGCATCCCTTCCGCACGACCGGCGGCGAGAATCTCCGCGTCGGCCGCGTTGCGGTGGATCAGCGAGCGGATCGACTCGTCGACCAGCAGCAGTTCGTATACCCCGCGCCGGCCCGCGTAGCCCGAATGCCCGCACTTGTCGCAGCCGACCGGATGCCACACGGTGCGGCCTTCTTCCTGGCGTTCTTCCTTGCAGACGGGGCAGAGCTGGCGCACGAGCCGCTGCGCGAGCACGCCGAGCAGCGACGACGCGAGCAGGTAGGGTTCGACGCCCATGTCGGTCAGCCGCGTGACGGCCGATGCCGCATCGTTCGTGTGCAGCGTCGCGAGCACGAGGTGGCCCGTCAGCGACGCCTGCACCGCGATCTGCGCGGTTTCGAGGTCGCGGATCTCGCCGATCATGATCACGTCCGGATCCTGGCGCAGGATCGAACGCAGCGCCCGGGCGAAGGTCATCCCGATCCGCTCGTTCACCTGCGTCTGGCCGATGCCGCCGAGGTCGTATTCGATCGGGTCCTCGACGGTCATGATGTTGGTCGTCGCGGTTTCGAGCCGCGACATCGACGCATACAGCGTGGTCGTCTTGCCCGAACCGGTCGGGCCGGTGACGAGCACGATGCCGTGCGGGCGCGCGATCAGCTTGTCGAACTGGACGAGCGTGTCCCGGCCCATCCCGAGCGCTTCGAGGTTCAGCCGCTGCGCATCCTTTTCCAGCAGACGCAGCACCGCACGCTCGCCGTGGCCCGTCGGCAGCGTCGACACGCGCACGTCCACCGGCCGCCCGCCGACACGCAGCGTGATGCGGCCGTCCTGCGGCAGGCGCTTCTCCGCGATGTCGAGCTGCGCCATGATCTTGATCCGCGAGATCAGCGCACCGTGCAGCGCCTTCTTCGGCCGCACGACGTCACGCAGCGTGCCGTCGACGCGAAAGCGCACGACCGACGCATTCTCGAACGGCTCGATGTGGATGTCCGACGCCTGTTCGCGCGCCGCTTGCGTGAGCAGCGCGTTGATCATCCGGATGATCGGCGCATCGTCTTCCGATTCGAGCAGATCCTCGACCTCGGGGATATCCTGCATCAGCCGCGACAGGTCGACTTCGCCTTCGACCTCGCCGACCACCTGCGCGGCGCTGCCGTCCTGGCGTGCGTACGCGTGGTTGATCGCCTGCGCGAGCTCGTCGGCCGGCACGCGATGCACGGAGATCGAGCCGAAGTTGCGCGCGATCTCCGCGAGCGCGGCATCGCTCGTGCGTTCGCTGATCCACACCTCGAGCGTATCGTCGAGCTGGTGCGCGATCAGCACCTGGCCGCTCTTCGCGAAGCCGTACGGCAGCAGCCGCGCGGCGAGCGGCGACGGCGGCTGGCGGTCGCCCGGCGCGCCGTCGTGGGTGGAAGACGCGTGCACGTCGCTCACTGCGACGCTCCCGGCGTGGCCGTCAGCGGCTGTTGCGGCACCGCCTGCTGCGGCACGCTCTGCGGCTGGGCGGGCGTCGCCTCCGGCAACGGCTGGGCCGGCACCGGCGCGACCTGGCGCTGCAGTTGCTGGCGCCGCATCTTGTCGAGATCGAACAGGTTGCCCGCGGCCGTACCACCCTGGCTCGGGCCGATCGGCATCGGCGGGACGACCGGATCGTCCTTGTCGCGCATCACGTTGTTGTCCGACTTGTATGCGCCCGTCACGCCCTGGATGTAGTCGTAGCGATTGGCCGTCACTTCCTGCGCGGTACTGCGATCGGAGATGATCACCGGGCGCAGGAATACCATCAGGTTGGTTTTCGAGCGAAGCTTCGTTTCGGAGCGGAACAACTGGCCGATCCACGGGATGTCGCCGAGCAGCGGCACCTTGCTGTTCGACACCTGGTAGTTGTCCTGCATCAAGCCGCCGAGCACGATGATCTCGCCGTTGTCGGCCAGGATCGTCGACTGGATCGAGCGTTTCGTGAAGGTCGGGCCGGTCTGCGCGCTGGTCGTGCCGGCGACCACCGCCGAATCCTCGGTATAGAGCTGCAGCTTGAGGATCCCGCCGTCGGTGATCTGCGGCTTCACGTGCAGCGTCAGGCCGACGTCGCGACGGTCGTAGGTATTGAACGCGTTGTTCGTGTTGCCGCTCGTCAGGTTCGAATACGAACCCGTCGCGATCGGCACGTTCTGGCCGACGACGATCTTCGCTTCCTCGTTGTCGAGCGTGATCAGGTTCGGTGTCGACAGCACGTTCGCGTCGCTCACGCCCGCGAAATACTGCAGCAGTGCGCCGAGCCCCTGCACGCCGAACATGTTGTGCAGCCAGCCGATGTTGAGCCCCTGGCTCAGCGCCCCGAGATTGTTGACCAGCCCGCCGCCGGTGATGCCGCCGGCGGCGTTGGCCACGCCGCCCGCCGTCAGGTTGACGATGCTGTTGCCCAGACCGCCAGTGGGGTTCAGGTTCGTGCCGCCGAGAAACTGGCCGCTCGCGACCTGCCACTGGATACCGAGGTTGCCGGACGTATTCGAGTTCAGCTCGACGATCAGCGCTTCGATATAGACCTGCGCGCGCCGCGCGTCGAGCTGGTCGATCACCGAGCGCAGGTTCCGGTACACCGGATCCGACGCGGTGATGATCAGCGAGTTGGTCGCCGCGTCGGCCTGGATCATGCCGCCCGGCTGGTTGTCGTCGCCTTTGTCCTTGTCGCCGCCGAGCAGGCCGGCGCTGCCGAGACCGCCGCCGCTGCCCGACGAACCGCCGTACCCCGACGAGGACGACGAACCGCCGAGGCCGCCCGACGGCAGCGGCGGGGTGCCCGACGTGCCGGTCGAGAAGTTGCCGCTCGACGACGAGCCGCCGTTCTGGTTGAAGCTGTTCGCATCGTTGGACGATGCCGACGAGCCGCTGTCGCTGCCGCTCCCCTTGCCGAGCATGCCGCGCAGCGTCTTCGCCAGCTTCACCGCATCGGCATTGCGCAGCGGCACGACATGCATGTTGCCGGGCACCCCGCTCGGCGCGTCGAGCTGCTGTACGAGCCGCTTCGCGGCCGCGAGGCGCGACGCGCTCGACGCGCGCAGCAGCAGCGAGTTGGTGCGCGGGTCGGCCGTGACCGACACCTTCAGCGTCGCATCGCTGTTGCCGATCGCGCCCGGGTCGAGCATTTTCTGCAGCTGCGCGGCGAGGTCGATCGCGTTCGCGTTGCGCAGCGGAACGACCTGCACCTGCGCGCCCGCGGCGCTGTCGACGCCCGCGATGATCTGCGCGATGCGCCGCACGTTGTCCGCGTAGTCGGTGACGACGATCGTGTTGTTCGCCGGGTAGGCCGTCACCGTGTTGTTCGGCGAGATCAGCGGCCGCAGCACGGGCAGCAGGTTGTTCGCCGATTCGTTGTGGAGCTCGAACACCTGCGTGATCACCTGGTCGCCGCGCGCCTGCGGCGCGTTGCCGACGTAGGTCGGCACGCCCTGCAGCTTCGCGTCGGCCTCGGGCACGACCTTCAGCACGCCGTGATCCTGCACGAGCGCGAAGCCCTGCATCCGCAGCGCAGACTGCAATGTCTTCAGCGCCTGGTCTTCCGGCACCGGCCGTTCGGCCACGAGGTTGAGCTGCCCCTTCACGCGGGGGTCGACGATGATGGTCTTGCCGGTTGCGGCGCCGATCGCCTTGGCGACCTGGTCGATATCCGCATTCACGAAGTTGAGCGTGACCTGAGCGTAGGCGGCCTGCGAAACGATGAGGCCGGCGACGATCAGGGTCGTGGCGACACGCCGCATAACGAAGCGATTTCTTGTCATGGATGAATGGGTCGATGCCGGCTCAGGCCACTTCCGGCGGTAGTGCTGGGATCCAAGTCCTAAAGAGGCGACATTAGCAGTTTTTCATGTCCGAAATATCACATTGACCCGAGGACTGTCTCACATACGACATGTATTCTGCGAGCCGTATGCAATATGTAATGTTCGGCGCTATGCTCTGCATCCCGGCCATCGCCCCCGTTTCACGATGAACCGACACGGAAATGCGGTATAACCGGGCTGCCGTATTCCTGTATGTCGCAAGCTGACGGACTGTCGGTATGATACGGGCGGCGCGTTTCTCATCGCACGAATAACAGGCACGGGTTTTCCCGACCTTCGCGCAATTTATTATCGATTCCGCACCATGAACAGACGGTTCGCCTCGATTGCGTTGATCGCCGCCGGCGCGTGTTTCGCCAGCGCGAACGCTCGCGCGGACTGTTTCGACGAGGCGGCAAGATATCAGCAGGTCAATCCGCTGATCCTGCGCGCGATCGCGTGGCAGGAGTCGCGCAACCGGCCCGGCGCGCTGAACAAGAACACGAACGGCTCGGTCGACTACGGCCTGATGCAGATCAATTCGATCCACCTGCCGACGCTGTCGCGCTACGGGATCGGCCGCGACACGCTGATGGAGCCGTGCAAGAACGTCTACATCGCCGCGTGGCATCTCAAGCAGAAGATGAACCGCTACGGCAACACGTGGCAGGCGGTCGGTGCCTATCATTCGGAAACACCGTCGCTGCGCGACAAGTACGCGCGGCAGATCGCCGCCATCCTGACGCAGTGGAAGCTGTTGCCGCCCGTGCAATGACGCTGCGGCCCGGCGCGGCCTGACGCCGTACCGGCCGGCCGGCGCGCGTTTGATGCACAATGCGGATCTCACGCCGCAGTTTCGCCCGTCCGCGGGACGATCGCGCCCCGGAAGGGCGCCGCGGCCGCTTTTTCAATTTTTCCGTTGGTGCGTATCGCTATGAATCCGGCTATGAACCAGCCGTTGCCCGTCACCGTGCTGTCCGGTTTCCTCGGCGCCGGCAAGACCACGCTGCTCAACCATGTCCTCGCGAACCGCGCGGGCCTGAAAGTCGCCGTGATCGTCAACGATCTCGCAGCGGTCAACATCGACGCATCGCTCGTGCGCGACGCGCAGGCGCTGTCGCACGTCGAGGAACGCCTCGTCGAGATGTCGAACGGCTGCATCTGCTGCACGCTGCGCGACGACCTCCTCGTCGAGATCCGCAACCTCGCATCCGAAGGCCGCTTCGATGCGATCATGATCGAATCGACCGGTATCGCGGAGCCGATGCCGATCGCCGAAACCTTCACGTTCGTCGACGACGACGGCACGTCGCTGTCCGCGATCGCGCGGCTCGACACGCTCGTCACCGTGGTCGACGCGTACAACTTCCTCCGCGACTACGGCTCGGACGACGCGCTCGCAACCCGCGGCATCGCCGCCTCGGAAGAGGACGACCGCACGCTCGTCGAGCTGCTGATCGAGCAGATCGAATTCTGCGACGTGCTGGTGATCAACAAGGCCGACCTCGTCGGCGCCGACGAACTCGCACGCCTGCAGCACATCCTCGCGCGCCTCAACCCGCGCGCGCACCAGGTCGTGTCGACGTTCGGCAACGTGCCGCTCGACGAAGTGCTGAACACGGGCCGTTTCGATTTCGACGAGGCCGCGAACGCGCCGGGCTGGCTCGCATCGCTCGATCACGATCACACGCATTGCGACGACCCGGACTGCCATGACGAACATCATGCGCACGTGCACGGCGAAGCCGACGAATTCGGCATCGGCAATTTTGTTTACCGCGCGCGCCGGCCGTTTCATCCGGCACGGCTCTGGGCGCTGCTGCACCAGGAGTGGCCGGGCGTGCTGCGCAGCAAGGGCTTCTTCTGGCTCGCGACGCGCAACGACATCGCGGGCTCGCTGTCGCAGGCGGGCGGCGTATGCCGGCATGGCCCGGCGGGTCTGTGGTGGGCTGCGCAGGATCGCGCGGAATGGCCGGACGACGACGAACTGCTCGCGGAAATCCGCGCCGAATGGCACGGCGATCTCGACGATCGCGCGGTGGGCGATCGCCGGCAGGAACTCGTGCTGATCGGCATCGCGCTCGACGCGGATGCATGGCGCGAGAAACTCGATGCGTGCCTGCTGACCGATGCGGAATTCGCGCTCGGCGCAGCAGGATGGCACGCGTTCGACGATCCGTTCCCGGCGTGGGACATCGATTCGCACGACGACGACGATCACGGCGACACGCAGATCGTGCACGTGTAACGCGTTGTAAAAACAACCGTTAAATCTTGCAAGAGGGGCGCGGACTGTGGCGAAAATGCCGCGCGCGCCCAACAAAAAACCCGCCGAAAGGCGGGTTTTTCTTGGAACAGGCGCTGGATTAACGCTTGTTGACGGCGTCCTTGAACGCCTTGCCAGCCGTGAACTTGACCGTCTTGGCTGCCGGGATCTTGATGGTTTCGCCCGTCTTCGGGTTGCGGCCCGTACGTGCTGCGCGCTTGCCCGAACCGAAGCTGCCGAAGCCGATCAGCTGAACCGCATCACCCTTCGACACGGCCTTCTTGATGACTTCGAGCAGCGTGTCCAGCGTTTCGCCGGTTTGAGCCTTGCTGGCGCCCGTTTGGGCGGCGACGGCGTCGATCAGTTCCTGTTTGTTCATTAAGGTTCCTTTATCAGGTTAGGTTGACACGAACAGCGCGAACGCGCCGATTATACGTGCGCGAACCGTGCCGTCGAGAGTCAGACTCCGACGACACAGCGCCGAATCCTGGCCCGCGCGACGCGCCCTCCGGTATGCCGGCGGCCACCCCGCGGTACGGCGTTGCTATGATAGCGCAGCGCAAACCCAATAACGACAAGGGTTTCAAAGATTTTCATCGGTATTTCGCCGAATGAATCACGGACTGCCCATTTTTTGACCAGCGCCAACCGGACAGGATACGCAGCGCGGTCCGCCCGTGCGCCGCCCCGTTGGCTTTTTCCAACGGCCGGACGGACGGCCCCGCGCAATCCCTTGCCAGGCTTGGCTGCCACGTTTTTTGTTTCGCATGACCGACCGACTTGTTCCCGCCACGCTCGCCATCCGCGACGACGGCACGCTCGTGTCGCCCGAGTTCGGCGACATCTATCACAACGTCGCGGGCGCGCTCGCGCAGGCGAACTACGTATCCGTCGCGGGCAACCGGCTGCCGGCGCGCTGGCAAGGCCGCCGCACGTTCACGATCGTCGAGACGGGGTTCGGCACGGGCGCCAACTTCCTCGCGACCTGGGCCGCGTGGCGCGAGGACCCCGCACGCTGCGAGCGGCTGCATTTCGTGTCGGTCGAGAAGCACCCGTTCTCGCGCGACGACTTGCGCAAGGCGCTTTCCCATATCGTTGCGAACACAACGATATCGGCCGAAGCCGCGATGCTTGCCGATGCGTGGCCGACGCTCGTGCCGGGTTTGCACCGGCTCGAATTCGACGACGGGCGGGTCGTGCTCACGCTTGCATTCGGCGACGCGCGCGAGATGCTGCCGAAACTCGTCGCACGTGCCGATGCGTTTTATCTGGACGGTTTTGCGCCGGCGAAAAACCCGGACATGTGGTCGGCCGACGTGTTCCGCGCACTCGGGCGTCTCGCTGCCGAAGGCGCGACCTTCTCGACGTATTCGAGTTCGGGCGTCGTGAAACAGGCGCTCACCGACGCGGGTTTCACGTATCGCAAGGTCGACGGGTTTGCCGGCAAGTTCGTGATGCTCGTCGGCGAATACGTGCCGCGCTGGCGCGCGCGCCGGCACGAGCCGCCGCTCGCATTGCCCGTTGCGGCACGCCGCGCGATCGTGATCGGTGCGGGCCTGGCGGGCTGCGCGGTCGTCGAACGTCTCGCCGCGCGCGGCTGGGAGGTCACGCTGATCGAACGGCACGACCGGATCGCGAGCGAGGCGTCGGGCAATCCGGCCGGCGTGTTCCATCCGCTGATGACGCGCGACGACAACGTCGCGAGCCGGCTCACGCGCGGCGGCTTCCTGCACGCGATCGCACGCTGGCGCGCACTCGAACGCGCGGGCCATGCATTCGCGCGCAGCACGCACGGAATGATTCATCTTGCCGAATCGGCCGACGACTTCGCGCGGATGCGTGATGCTTTCGATGCGTTCGGCGCACCGTCCGACTACGTATCGCTGCTCGACGCCGATGCCGCGCGCGCCCATCTGAACCTGCCGGTCGCGCACGGCGGCCTGCTGTTTCCGCACGGCGGCGCCGTCTGGCCGGCCGGCCTTTGCGCGGCGCAGTGCGACGCGGCCGGCGAGCGCGTGCGCTTGCTCGCGTCCACCGCTGTGGCCCGACTCGAACGGCGGGGCGATACATGGCATGCGCTCGACGATGCGGGCGGCACACTGGCCGAAGCGCCCGTCGTCGTGCTCGCGAATGCCGGCGATGCCGCGCGCCTCGCCGGGCTGCAGCATGTCGCGCTGCAACCGGTGCGTGGCCAGCTCACGCTGCTGCCCCCCGCCAGCACGGCACCGCTGCCGTGCCCGGCGATCGGCGACGGTTACGCGGTACCGCTCGACGACGGCACGCTGCTGATCGGCGCGACGTTCGAGCCCGACGACGTCGATCCCGCGATGCGCGCGGCCGGTCACGCGGAAAACCTCGAGCGCGTGCGCCATCTGCTGCCGGGCCTGATTGGCGACGTGCCGGACCCGGGCACGCTGCGCGGCCGCGTTGCGTTTCGCTGGGTCGTCGGCGATCGTCTGCCGCTCATCGGCCCGCTCGCGGACGAAGCAGGAACCGTCGCCAAGGCACGCGCGCTGAGCGGTGCGCAGGCGCGCGACCTGCCGCGCATGCCCGGACTCTACGGCGCATTCGGTTTCGGTTCGCGCGGCCTCGTATGGGCCGCACTCGGCGCCGAACTGATCGCATCGCAACTCGAAGGCGAGCCGTGGCCGCTCGAACGCGAACTCGCCGATGCCGTCGATCCCGCACGCTTCCTGATCCGCGCATTGCGCGCGCGCCGCGTCAGCCAGGCCGGCTGACCAGCCACCTCGGCCGATCACAGTTTCCCGATTTTTTCGCGCAAGGTTATCCACTCGACGCTGTGGATAACCGCGCGGAATCCGCGCGCACTTCGTGTGCAATCACAGTGGACGTAAACTGGGCAACTCGACACAGCTGTGAAGCGGCCCGAAAGTTGCTCAATCGAAACTTCTGTGCACGAACAGCCTGTGCAACGGGTTATGGGCTCTCCAAGGCCTTGATCCGTCGACGTAAACCGAAGTTATCCACAGAACTGTGCGCGCCTTGTTAACTTCTACTACGTATATATACAAGTAAACCTTTGAAACCAAAGACCTGAGGTGCCGCACAGCGCCGCGAGTCGAGTCAATGGGTTCCAGACCGAAAAAGCTGTGGCACAATCGGTTTCCTTCGCGTTCATCCGGCCAGGCGCCGGACATGCTTCAATGGAACGGTCGGCACGATTTCGAATCTGAATCTTCGAGACTGCGCAGTCCGTTCACACACCAGGCCGACAATCCAGATCGGCAACCTGAGCGACTTTCCGCCCTGTGGCGGAACAGGCGGATCCCATGTCCCGCCGTCGTCGACACAACAATCACATTCGGGGCGATACCCAGCCGGCGCGCATCCATTTCTGACGCTTGATCCTGTGTCGCTGGCGGTCGCTTCCAAAGGAGAAGTCACCACGATGAAGTCGGCGTTCTCATTCCTGCCCAACTGGCCGCTTACGCCGGATGCCGTGTTCTGGGCCGGGCTCGCGCTGTTCGCGGCCGGCCTATGCGGCGAGCTGTGCTATCGCGCATGGCGGCTGCCGCGCATCACCGGTTATGCGGTGATCGGTCTTATCGCCGGATCGTTCGGATTCGGCGTGATCGATGCAAGCACCGACGAAACCTCGCGGCTGCTGATCGACGTCGCGCTCGGCCTGTTGCTGTTCGAGCTCGGCAGCCGTCTCGACCTGCGCTGGATCCGGCGCAATCCGTGGCTCGTCGCGTCCAGCCTCGCCGAAGCCACGCTCACGTTCGTGCTGGTGCTGTTCGTGATGCTGGCGCTCGGCGTATCGGGGATGGTCGCGCTCGTGCTGTCGGCGATCGCGATCGCGACATCGCCATCGATGGTGATCCAGCTGAAGACCGAACTGCGCGCGGAAGGGCAGGTGTCGCAACGCCTCATCACGCTCACCGCGCTCAACAGCGTCTATGCGATCGTGCTGACCAAGCTCGTGACGAGCTGGCTCCACCAGGAAGCGTACGGCAACGTTTTCGCGACGATCCTGCAGCCGCTCTACCTGCTCGCCGGTTCGTTCATCGTCGCGTATCTCGTCGCGCGTTCGTGCAATTTCCTGTTCCGCCACATGACGTCGACGATGCGTGACGAGCATTCGTTCGTCGCGCTGTTCGGGCTCGTGATGCTCGCGATCGCGGTGGCCCAGGCACTGAAGCTGTCGACGCTGCTCACGCTGCTGCTCGCCGGCATCATCGTGAAGAACCTCGAGGCGCGCCCGCAGCTGTGGCCCGAGCATTTCGGCACGGCCGGCTGGCTGTTGACGGTGGTCCTGTTCGTGCTCACGCTCACGTCGTTCACGTGGGGCGACATCGCGCTCGGCGGGTTGCTCGCGATCGTGCTGATCGTCACGCGGCTCGTCGCGAAGCTGGCCGGTGTCGTCGCGTTCGCGAAACCGAGCGGCATCGGGATGAAGCAGGGCATCGCGCTCGGCATCGCGCTCACGCCGATGTCCGCGCTGTCGTACCTGCTCGTCGACGACACCTACCAGCTCTATCCGAATTTCGACCCGCACCTGCGCGCGATCGTGATGTGCACGATCGTGATCCTGCAGCTCGTCAGCCCGTTCATCGTCTACCGCTGCCTGTCGGCGGTCGGTGAGCGCAGCGACAGCAACTGATTCCGGAACCTGCCATGGCACTCGAAACCTTCGTCAATTCCGAGCCGTTCACGTTCGGCGTCGAACTGGAGATCCAGGTCGTCAACACGCACAACTACGACCTGACCAAAGCGGCATCCGACCTGATGCGCCTGATCCAGGGCGAGACCTTTCCGGGCAACATCACGCCGGAAATCACCGAGAGCATGATCGAGCTGTCGACCGGCATCTGCCATTCGCACGAGCAGGCGGTGAGCGAGCTGCACGCGATCCGCGACGTGCTCGTGAAGGCGGCCGACCAGCTCAACGTCGGGCTGGCCGGCGGCGGCACGCATGCGTTCCAGCAATGGAGCGACCGGCAGATCTACGATGCGCCGCGCTTCCAGTACATCTCCGAACTGTACGGTTACCTGGCCAAACAGTTCACCGTGTTCGGCCAGCACGTGCACATCGGCTGCCCCGATCCCGACAGTGCGCTGTTCCTGCTGCACTCGATGTCGCGCTTCATTCCGCACTTCATCGCGCTGTCCGCGTCGTCGCCGTTCGTGCAGAACGTCGACACCGGCTTCCATTCGGCACGCCTGAATTCGGTGTTCGCGTTCCCGCTGTCGGGCCGCGCGCCGTTCGTGCTGACCTGGGACAGCTTCGAGGAGTACTTCACGAAGATGGTGAACACGGGTGTCGTCAACTCGATGAAGGACTTCTACTGGGACATCCGCCCGAAACCCGGCTACGGGACGATCGAAGTGCGCGTGATGGACACGCCGCTGTCGGTCGACCGCGCGGCGGCGATCGCCTGCTACATCCAGACGCTCGCGCGCTACCTGCTGACCGACCGGCCGCTGAAGCTGTCGGAGGACGACTACCTCGTCTACACGTTCAACCGTTTCGAGGCGTGCCGCTTCGGGCTCGAGGGCACCTGCGTGAATCCTCAGACGGGTGAGCGCCGTACCATCGCCGAAGACATCCTCGACACGCTCGACCGGATCGCGCCGCATGCGGCCGCGCTCGGTTCGCGCGCGGCCCTCGACGAGATCGGCGCACTGGCCCAGGCGCGCGTGAACGACGCCTCGTGGTTGAGAACCGTTTTCAAACAGGAAAAATCGCTCAACGAGACGGTCCGCCAGCAGTGCTTACGTTGGCGCGAGTGAAAAAATGTTTTGCAGATTACGGGGTCGACCGAGTCGCGATTCACTGAATGGCTGGCGGCCTCGATTGACGCCGAAATCGTTGCCGGTTGTCCTGAAAATCTGTGGATAACCCGATATTCCGCTGCAAAGTCAACGATCTGTAGACGGGATAACCCGGTGGATCATAGCGGTCGGCCCGATGGCCGATCCGAACAGGAAAATGTCCCGACACCCCGCCGCGCGGGCGTTCGGCATTGCAGGCACAACGAAAAATTTTGGTTATCCAGTGATTTTCCACAGAATGAAGGGGATAACTTAGCTGTGCGATTTTCCGCTCTCGCTTAGAATGTCGGCTTTGCGGACACCGGAACGATGCGTGTCTTACCGGTCGCCGCGAACGCGACCGCCGCGTGTGCCCTCGCGACGGCCGTGCTGACGCACTCGCAAGAGCGTGTCTGTTTTGAGATAGACATTCGATCTCCACACTACGGCCGCTCGGCAAACCGGGCGGCGGCAAAGCGAAAAGACTATGAGCGAAGGCGTTTACGGGAATCAGGCTTCGGGACGTGTGACCCACAGCCTGCTGCGGTTGAGTACGGCCATGCGAAGCCAGGCATGGGATTGGGCGGAAGGCGCTGGCCTCACGCCGACGCAGGGCGAGATTCTCGTGCTGCTGCTGCAACGCAAGGGCCCGATGCGGCTCGGCGAGATCGCGCGCGAGACGCAGCTGACCGCGGCGACCACGAGCGATGCGGTCAGCACGCTCGAGACGAAGGGTCTCGTCGAGAAGCGCCGCGCGCTGGACGACGGCCGTGCACTGGCCGTGCGCCTGTCGGCCCGTGGCCGCACGGCCGCGAAGAAGGCGCTGCAATGGCCTGAATTCCTGACGAAAGCCGTCGGCAAGCTTGGCGCGGACGAGCAGGGCGCACTGTATCGCGCGCTGCTGAAGACGCTGCGCGAACTGCAGGTGGCCGGTGCGACCCCGCCGCAGCGCATGTGCCTGACGTGCGCCCACTTCCAGCCGGGCAAGCTGTCGAAGAAGACCGTGCATCACTGCGCGGCGCTCGACATCTCGATGTCCGACAGCGATCTGCGTCTCGACTGCTCGGTGCAGGAAGAAGCCGACGCGGCAACGCAGAAGAAGACCTGGAAGATTTTCGCCGGCTGACGTCCGTCGATCGACCGGGAGGCCGATGATGAACGCTGAAGTCGTGGCGATCCGCCACGTGCACTTCGAGGATCTCGGGAGCTTCGAGCAGGTGCTCGGCGAACGGGGGCGGCGGGTGCGCTACGTCGACGTCGGGTCATCGCGCTTCGAGGTGCTCGACGTACTCGAACCGTCGCTCCTCGTCGTGCTCGGCGGGCCGCTCAGCGTGTACGACGACGCGCAGTATCCGACGATCGCGCCGCTCGCGGCGCTCGTACGCACGCGCATCGACGCCGGGCTGCCGATCCTCGGCATCTGCCTGGGCGCGCAGTTCATCGCCCGGGCGCTCGGCGCGCGCGTCTACCCGGCCGCTCAGCACGAACTCGGCTGGGCGCCGCTGACGCTCACCGATGCCGGCCGTGCATCGCCGCTGCGCCATCTCGATGGCGCGGCGACGTCGATGCTGCACTGGCATGGCGACACGTTCGACCTGCCGGGCGGTGCGATTCATCTCGCGTCGACACCGGCCTGCCGCCACCAGGCATTCGCGTGGGGCCAGCACGTGCTGGCGCTGCAATGCCATCCGGAAATCCGTACCGACCGCTTCGAACCGTGGCTGATCGCCAACGCCGGCGAAATCGCGGCCACGCCCGGCATCGACGCGCGCCAGTTGCGCGCCGATACCGCGCAGCACGGCCCCGCGCTCGAGGCGGCCGCGCGACGGATGTTCGCGGAGTGGCTCGACGGCGTCGGGCTCTGACGCGGCAAGCGGCGCCGCCGTTTGCCGCGAAGCGGTTGCCCGGCCCGCGTCCGTTGCAGGCCGGCGCATCGCCGCATGCGCGCGGTTTGCCGCGTCGCCGGCAACCCGCCACGGGCCGTACCTGACCATCCGCTTACTGCCGCGTGCACCGTCAGCACGCTTGCGGCCTGCGTGCTACGCTCGTTCGCTCTTTCCTTTCCTGGCGAGCGGCCTCCATGACTGCGCTGTTTTCCCCGTTCACGCTGCGCGGCGTGACTCTTCCGAACCGGATCGTGATTTCCCCGATGTGCCAGTATTCGGCCGAGCGCGGTGAAGCGACCGACTGGCACATGATTCACCTCGGCCATCTCGCGCTGTCGGGCGCGGGGTTGCTCTGCATCGAGGCGACCGCGGTGGAACCGGACGGGCGCATCACGCATGGCGACCTCGGCCTCTGGGACGACGTGACCGAAGCCGCGCTGAAGCCCGTGCTGGCCGCGATCCGCAAGCATTCGCCGATCCGCGTCGCGATGCAGTTGTCGCACGCGGGGCGCAAGGCGTCGAGCAACGTGCCGTGGCAGGGCGGTCAGCTCGTGCCGGTCGCCGACGGCGGCTGGTTGCCGCACGCGCCGTCGGCGGTGCCGCACAAGGACGGCGAGACGCCGCCCCTCGCCCTCGATGCCGCCGGCCTGAACCGGATCCGTGAAGCGTTCGCGGCCTCGGCGAAGCGTGCCGCACGGCTCGGCATCGACGCGATCGAGGTGCATGCGGCACATGGCTACCTGCTGCACCAGTTCCTGTCGCCGCTCGCGAACCAGCGCACCGACGAATACGGCGGCTCGCTCGAAAACCGGATGCGCTTTCCGCTCGAGATCTTCGAGATCGTGCGCGCGGCGTTTCCGGAAGACCGGCCGGTCGGCGTGCGCGTGTCGGCCACCGACTGGGTCGAAGGCGGCTGGGAGCTCGACGATACGATCGCGTTCGCGCACGAACTGAAGCGCCGCGGCTGCGACTGGATCGACGTGTCGTCCGGCGGCGTGTCGCCGTTGCAGAAAATTCCGCTGTCGCCCGGTTACCAGGTGCCGTTCGCGGAGGCGGTGAAGCGCGCGGTCGGCATGCCGACGGTTGCCGTCGGGCTGATCAACGAGCCCGCGCATGCGAACCGGCTGATCGAGGCCGGCGATGCCGATTTCGTCGCGATGGCGCGTGCGATGCTGTACGACCCGCGCTGGCCGTGGCATGCGGCGGCCGAGCTCGGTGCCCAGGTGACGGCGCCGCCGCAGTACTGGCGTTCGCAGCCGCGCGAGCACAAGGCGTTGTTCGGCGACGTCGCTTTCGGCCAGCGTTGAGCATCGCACGCGCAATATTGCGTGTGATGTTGAACGAAGCAATCGTGAACGTGTAGGATGCGGGTGATTCGCCGCATGCCCCGACGCGGCACCGACCGGTGCCGCGTTTTCGTTTTGCGCGGCGCGAGGCCGCGATCGCGGCCGCCCCCATTCAAGTCGTTTTCACAAGGATTCGGTCGATGAGTTCACGCAGGATCGCGGTGCGCCGCTCGGGAGTACACGGCAAGGGCGTGTTCGCCGTGGCGCCGATCAAGGCCGGCGAGCGCGTAGTGGAATACAAGGGCGAACGAATTTCGTGGAAGGAAGCGCTGCGTCGCCATCCGCACGACCCGAGCGAACCGAACCATACGTTCTACTTCGCACTGGACGAGGGCGGGGTGATCGACGGCAAGATCGACGGCAACAGCGCGCGCTGGATCAACCATTCGTGCGCACCGAACTGCGAAGCCGAGGAAGTCAAAGGCCGCGTGTACATTCACGCGCTGCGCGACATCGGGCCGGAAGAGGAGCTGTTCTACGACTACGGCCTCGTGATCGACGCGAAGCTGACGAAGTCGCTCAAGCGTGAATACGCGTGCCATTGCGGCGCAACGTCGTGCCGCGGCACGCTGCTCGCGACGCCCGACGACGGCGGCAAGAAGAAAAAGAAGAAGGACAAGAAGGACGGCAAGTCCGAGTCCCGTTCGAAGGACAAGAAAAACAGGAAGTGACGCAGGCGGCGGCGCATCGTGCGCTGCCGTTGCCGTTTCAGCGCCCGGCTGCCGCATCATGCGGCTTGCTGCCGGGTTTTCCGCCTTCGTCATCCGGCGCGCGGCCCGGCCAGGGGCTGCCCGCCGCGAATCGCTCAGTGCGTCGACTCGGCGGCCGGGGTTTCGCTGGCCGGCTTGTCCGTGCGTGCAGCCAGCGGCACCCTCACCACGAAGCGCGAGCCGCCTTCCGACGCATCCTCGTACGATACGGTGCCGCCGTGCATCGCGATGATGTCGTGCACGATCGCGAGGCCGAGCCCGGCGCCCGTCTCGACGCCGTTGCCGTTTTGCGCGTCGCCGCGGAAGAAGCGCTTGAACAGGTCGGCCTGCTGGTTGGCGGGCACGCCGGGGCCGTTGTCCTCGACGACGATCTCGGCGGCCGGCTGGCCGCCCTCGAGCGCGCCGCGCGCGACGTTCACCGTGATCCGCGCACCGTCCGGCCGCGCGAGCGGCACGTACTTCAGCGCATTGTCGAGCAGGTTCGCGATCACCTCGCGCAACAGCACGGGGTTGCCGCGCACGACCAGCTTCTCGTCGTCACCCGGATCGTCGGTACGCTGGAAGCCGAGGTCGACGTGCGACGCGAGTGCGCGCGGCACCCATTCGGCGCCCGTCTCGAATGCCATCGCGGCGAGGTCGACGTCGACGAACCGCGCGGCCTGCTCGCCCGGTTCCGCGCGAGCGAGCGACAGCAACTGGTTCGACAGTCGTACCGCGCGGTCGGCGGCCGCGCGCAGCTCGCGCACCGCGGCGAAGGTCTGGTGCGGGTCGCGTGCAACGGCCGCTTGCTCCGCGTGCAGCTTCACGGCCGTCAGCGGCGTGCGCAACTGGTGCGCGGCGTCGGCGATGAACTTGCGCTGCGCGTCGAGCGCGGTTTTCAGGCGGCCGAGCAGGGCGTTCATCGCGCTCGTCAGCGGCCGGATTTCCAGCGGCACCTCGGTTTCGTCGACCGGTTCCAGCGACGTGTGGGTCTGCCGGTTCAGCGAATCGGCCAGATGCGTGAGCGGGCCGAGCTGCTGGTTGACGACGCGCCACACGATGCCCCAGCCCGCGAGCAGCAGCAGCAGCAGCGGCATCATGATCGCGACGAGGAATTCGGCCGCGATCCGGTAGCGGTGCCGCACCGGCTGCGCGACCTCGACGACCATCGGCTTGCCGCCCTCGACGTTGTCGACGCGCACCTGCGCGACCCGTACCGCGCGGTTGTCGTATTCGGCCTCGAACACGTATGCGTGATGCATGCGGCGCACGTTGATGCCCCGCAGCGGCAGCTTCGGATCGCCGGCGAGTTCCTGTTCGCCGTCGCTGATCCGGTAGATCAGCGCTTCGGCGGGATCGGAGAACATCGCCTGCGCGAGCGGCGGCACCGTGAACGGCGCGTCGGGGCCGGCGATCTGGATCTGTTTGGAAATGGCGGTCGCGAGATCGGCGAGCGAGCGGTCGATCACGTGCTGCGTGTATTGCCACGCGAGCCAGTAGGCGATCAGGCCGCTCATCAGTGCGAGCATCGACAACGGGGCGGCGAGGCGCCGAAGCAGCGAGCGGCGCAGGCTGGTGGTCACAGCCGGATCAGGTGACATTTCGACGGGCAAATGGATAAGCGCCGCTCACGGGGAGCGGCGCGGTCGTACGCCGGGCGGCGATGCGGGCAGGGTGGGCGCGCCGGCGGGCCAGGCCGGCCGGTGCGCCGCACCGCCGTTCAGACGCTCGCCGTCTGGCGGATTTCCTGCAGCAGGTAGCCGAAGCCGCGCACCGTGACGATTTCGACGCGGCACTGCTCGAGTTTCTTGCGCACGCGGTGCACGTAGACTTCGATCGCGGTGTCGCCGAGATCGCCGCCGAAGTGCGTGAGGTGATCCTGCAGCTGGGCCTTGCTGACGACGCGGCCGTGACGCAGCAGCAGCATCTCGAGCACCGCGAATTCACGCGGCGACAGTTCGAGCGGCTTGTCGTCGTTGAAGATGCGGCGATCGACGCCCGACAGGCGGACGCCGCCGAGCGACACTTCCGGGCGCGGCATGTCGCTGTGCGGGCCGCTGCGGCGCATCACCGCGCGGATGCGCGCTTCGAGCTCGGCCGGCTCGAACGGCTTGAGCATGTAGTCGTCGGCGCCGGAGTTCAGGCCCTGGATCCGGTCGTTCAGCTCGTCGCGTGCGGTCAGCACGATGACGGGCGTGTGGCGGTTGGTCTGGCGGAAGCGCGTGAGCAGCGTCATCCCGTCGATGCCCGGCAGGCCGAGGTCGAGGATCACGAGTTCGTGGCGATTCTGTGCCAGCGCCTGTTCGGCAAAGATGCCGTCATGCACCATGTCGACGGTGAAGCCAGCCTGCTCGAGGCTGCTCTGGATACCGCGTGCGATGGGGCGGTCGTCTTCGATCAGAAGGAGTCGCATGAAGTTCGCTCAAGTACAATGGGTTGGCGGTTCAGGCACGCGGACAGCACGACGCCGTTTCCACAGGGGTGCCGCGACACCTGACATCAAGCATGGCGGCCAGCGAACGATTAAATCCAATCATGTCCGATATTTCGATCAACGACCTAGAAGCCGCGATCAATTTCTGGCGCGCCCGCTCGCCGTCGAGCGGCGACGAACTCAAACTCTGCGAAGAGGCCAGCGCGCTTTCCAAGCCGTATGCGCTGCTGATTGTACAGCGCCAAGGCGCGCTGCAACTGGAAGGTTTGGACCCCAAGGCACGGAATGCGTACGAGACTTACGTGCGCCTTAAGGATGGCTTGGAAAGCTGAAGGCTTTCGCTGACTACATCCTAGAAAACGTTCATCGAAATGAAAAGTTGACGCGCCGCGCATCGAAGGACGCGCGGCGGTAGAGGAAAGTGTCAGGCGGCCGGTTTCGCGTGCGCGCCGGCAAGGTCGATGAAAAGCGCCAGTTCGATGTCGCGTTCGGTCAGGCCGTCGGCGTCGTGGGTCGACAACGTGATGTCGACGCGGTTGTACACGTTGAACCATTCCGGATGGTGGTTCATTTCCTGCGCCTTGATCGCGACGCGCGTCATGAAGCCGAAGGCTTCGTTGAAATCGGCGAAGCGCAGGCTGCGCTGGATCGCGTCGCGGCCCGGTACGGCCGACCAGAGCGGCAGGCCTTCGAGCCGGGTCTTGCGTTCTTCTGATGTGAGCTTGTGGATCATCTTGCACCTCTCGTTCGGTAACGGCGCCCGCGCGCGGCTGCGCCGCGCGACGAAGCCGGCACCGGTCATTGTTTCATAGTTGTGGGACGGCCATCCGGCGACGGGCATCCGGGGACGGGCATCCGGCGACCATCGGCGCCCGCTCGCGGGTCACGCGTCGGCGTCGTCGGGCCAGCCTTCGCCGGTGCCGCGATGCAGCACGCGATCGGTATCGAGCACCGCGCCGGCCGCGAACTCGGGCAGCGCCGCCAGCCGGTCGGCCAGCGCGCGGCCGTCGACGTCGGCGAGCGCGAACAGCTGCGCGAAATCGTCGATCACGAAGTAGGTCTTCTGGAACGTGTCGATCCGGTACTGCGTACGCATCACGCGCTCGAGGTCGAAGCCGAGCCGGTTCGGCGCCGCGCTTTCCAGGCTGTACAGGCTTTCGCCCTTGCTCGACACGATCCCGGCGCCGTAGATCGACAGGCCGTTCGTGCCGCGCGGATCGCGGATCAACCCGAATTCCACCGTATACCAGTAGAGTCGCGCGAGCCGCGCCAGCGCCGCTTCGTCGTCGGCGACCGCGAGCGCGGTGCGGCCGTACGCCTGCATGTAGTCGGCGAACACCGGGTCGATCAGCAGCGGCACGTGGCCGAAGAGATCGTGGAAGCAGTCGGGTTCCTGCAGGTAGTCGAGCTGGTCGGGGCGGCGCATCCACCAGGTGACCGGGAAGCGCCGGTTCGCGAGATGCTCGAAGAACACGCGGTCGGGCACGAGGCCCGGCACGGCGACGATCTCCCAGCCCGTTGCCGGCTTCAGCTGGCGGTTCACGTCGGCGAACGACGGCACGCGATCGGCCGGCAGGTCGATCTTCCCGAGCCCCGCGACGAACGCGTCGCACGCGCGCCCGCGCAGCAGCGCCGACTGGCGTGCATAGAGCTGCTTCCACACCGCGTGGTCGACCTGGCCGTATCGCGCGAGCGGCTGGTCGATGGTGAAATCGGCGCGGGTTTCGAGGCCCGCATCGAACTGCTCCTGCAGTTTCGCGGTGACGACGGTGGACATGATCTGGCTCTGCACGTGGCGGTTGTGAACCATGCAAGTGTAGAGCGGGCTGCGCGCGGAATGGGCGCAATATTGGCGTTGATTCGCGCGATGATGCGATAATCGCGCATCAAATCAGGAATCAATGCGGAGAATGCTCATGCTGGAACTCGATCACTTCGATCTCGCGCTGCTGGACGTGCTGCAGCGCTTCGGCCGCGCGACGCATCAGCAGCTCGGCGAGGAGGTGCCGCTGTCGCCGTCGCAGATCGGCCGGCGGCTGCAGCGGCTCGAGGCGGCCGGCGTGATCGAAGGCTACCGCGTGATGCTCCGGCCCGAAAAGCTCGGGCTCGGCGTCACCGCGTTCACGAGCCTCAAGCTCAAGCACCACGGCGATTCGATCATCGAGCAGTTCCAGCAGCAGATCGACGTGCTGCCCGAAGTGCTCGAATGCCATGCGGTGGTGGGCGACGCGGACTACCTGCTGCGAATCGTCGCGCCCGACCTGAACGCGCTGTCGCAGTTCGTGATGAAGAAGCTGATGCGCGTGCCGGGCGTCGACAGCGTGCGCTCGAACATCGTGCTGACGACCTTCAAGCGCAACGGCGCGCTGCCGCTCGCGCACCTGGCGCCCGGCGCGGCCTGACACGGCGACAGGGCGACAGGGCGGCGGCGGGGCGTCAGGGTCGAAGGCGGCGCGGGTTGCGCCGCCCCGGCGCAGGGCCGGATCAGGCGGCTTCGGGCTGCGTGTCGGCGTTCAGCAGGTCGACGTATGCGACCGCGACGAGATCGTCCGGCGACACGCCGAGCTTCGCGAACACGGCGTGCGCTTCGGCTTCGCCGCCGGCTTCGTCGTCGTCGGGGCCGAGCACGACTTCCAGTTCGATGAAATCGCCGAGGCCGTCGACGCGGTCGAGATGGATGCGCGTGCGGCCCGCCAGGTACACGTGCCGTTCCTTCGTCACGATCCCGCGCGTGGTCAGCGCGGTGGCGAGCAGCGCGTGCATCGCGTCGGGGTTCGTCACCGGGCTGCGCGTGTAGTACGACGCCTTCGGGCCGTCGCGGTCGTCGCGCTGGTAGAAGATCAGTTCGGCCGGCGTGCCGTCCTCGAAGCGGCGCAGCTTCAGCCGGCCGCGCGGCACGTCATAGAAGAAATCCTGCTGCCGATAGAAGAGCGGCGCTTCGGTCGCGAGTTTGGCCGCCTGTTCGCGCAGCTGGTCGAATTCGCGGGCGCGGGCTTTGATCTCGATGTTGCGGGCCATGCGGGTCTCCTTCAATCGGGGTCTCGCGGTGTGCGAACGCACAATCTAGCAAAAACGCGGAGACGGTGGCGTGACGGCAGGGGCGGGGTGCGGCGCGATGACGCGTGTCGTGCCCGGCAGCGGAATGCCCGACGCCCGACGCCCGATGCCCGATGCCCGATGCCCGGAACGCGCACTTTCATCAGCACCGCTCATATCGCCCACTGCGCTTCGATCAGCCGCAGCGCCGCCGCGATCGCGGGTTCGTCGCGCCGCTCGGCGAGCGTCACGAACGTCAGTTCGGTCGGCACCGTCACGCGTTCGACGATCGTCAGCGCATGCGCGTGCGCTTCGGCCAGCGCGGTCGAGTCGCGCGCGAGCGTCAATCCGATGCCCGATTTGACGAGATCGAGCATCGACTGCTCCTGGTCGACCTCGGCAACCTTGAGCGGCTGCGCGCCGGCGTCGGCGAAGCGCCGCGACAGCAGCCGGTGGTGCGCGGATGCCGGCGGCGTCCAGATCCACGGCAGCGTGGCCAGCGAGCGCCAGTCGTTTACGCGCTGTACGCGCTCCTTCCATCCGGCCGGCGCGAGCACGCGGTACTCGAACTGCGTGAGCGTGACGGTGTGGAACAGTGCGCCGTCGAGCGGATCGTCCTCGCCCGGCCGGCCGATGTAGTAGCCGACGTCGAGCGCCTGCGTGCGCACCTGTTCGATGACCCACCCCGACATCCCGTGCCGCAGCGCGGTTTCGATCTGCGGATGGGTTTCGACGAGCGCGCGCAGGAAGCCGCCGAGCCGCAGGAAGCCCGGATCGAGGATCGTGCCGATCCGCAGCCGGCCGCGCACCTCATGCCGCAGCGCAGCAGCGGCGCGCTGTACGTCGGCGGCCGCGGCGAGCGCGCGTTCCGCATGCGGCAGCAGGGTCTGGCCATCGCGCGTGAGCGAGAGCCCGCGCGACGTGCGCGTAAACAGCGTGACGCCGAGCGTTTCCTGCAGATGCTTGATCTGCAGGCTGACGGCCGGCTGCGTCAGGTGCAGCTGCACGGCGGCGCGTGTCAGGTTGCCCTCGCGTGCGACCGTCGCGAACGCACGGAGCAGGGTGAGATCCATCGTCGTGATATGAGCGCGGCTTATAACGCAGTTCAGCATAACTCATTGGATCGCCAGCCGGCGGCGGGAGTACGCTTCATCGGTCGTGTCGGGCGGCCGCCAGCGCGGGCCGCGACGCACTATGCTGAAAATGCGCGCGGCACCGCGCCGCGCGGCGCACAACAACGAAGAAGGGGACACGCCGTGAGTACTCCACGCACGCTCGAAGGCGAATTCGACTACGTGATCGTCGGCGCGGGCACCGCGGGCTGCGTGCTCGCGAACCGCCTGACCGAGGATCCCGACATCCGCGTGCTGCTGCTCGAAGCAGGCGGCAAGGACGACTATCACTGGATCCACATCCCGGTCGGCTACCTGTATTGCATCGGCAACCCGCGCACCGACTGGCTGTACAAGACCCAACCCGAAGCGGCGCTCAACGGCCGGGCACTGTCGTATCCGCGCGGCCGCGTGCTCGGCGGCTGCTCGTCGATCAACGGGATGATCTACATGCGCGGCCAGCGCGAGGATTACGACAGCTGGGCGCAGGAAACCGGCGACGCCGGCTGGTCGTGGGACAGCGTGCTGCCGATCTTCAAGCGCAGCGAGGATCACCATGCGGGCGCGAGCGACGCACACGGCGCGGGCGGTTACTGGCGTGTCGAGAAGCAGCGGCTGCGCTGGGAGATCCTCGAATCGTTCGCGCAGGCCGCGCAGCAGACGGGCATCCCGGCAACCGACGACTTCAACCGCGGCGACAATTCCGGGGTCGGTTATTTCGAGGTGAACCAGAAGCGCGGCGTGCGCTGGAATACGTCGAAGGCGTTCCTGCGCCCCGCGATGGCGCGCCCGAACCTGACCGTGATCACCGGCGCGCACGCGCAGCGCGTGATTTTCGACGGGCGGCGCGCGGTCGGCGTCGAATATCGCGGCGGCGGCACCGATTACGTTGCGCGGTCGCGCGCGGAGGTGCTGCTGACGTCCGGCGCCGTGAATTCGCCGCAGCTGCTCGAACTGTCGGGCATCGGCGACGGCCGGCGGCTGCAGGCGCTCGGTATCGACGTCGTGCAGGATCTGCCGGGCGTCGGCGAAAACCTGCAGGATCACCTGCAATTGAGGATGGCGTTTCGCGTCGAAGGCGTGCGCACGCTCAACACGCTGTCCGCGCACTGGTGGGGCAAGCTGATGATCGGCGCGGAATATGCGTTGCTGCAGCGCGGGCCGATGTCGATGGCGCCGTCGCAGCTCGGCGCATTCGCGAAATCCGATCCCGACGATCCGGCACTCACGCGCCCCGATCTCGAATACCACGTGCAGCCGCTGTCGCTCGAACGTTTCGGCGAGCCGCTGCACAGCTTCAATGCATTTACGGCGTCCGTGTGCCATCTGCGGCCGACGTCGCGCGGCAGCGTGCATGTCGCGAGCGCCGATCCGGGTGTCGCACCCGCAATCGCGCCGAACTATCTGTCGACCGACCACGATCGCCACGTCGCCGCGAACGCGTTGCGCCTCACGCGCCGGATCGCGTCCGCGCCGGCGCTCGCGCGTTATCGGCCCGAGGAGATCCTGCCCGGCACGCAATACCGCAGCGAAGCCGAGCTGATCGACGCGGCGGGCGCCGTCGGCACGACGATCTTCCACCCGGTCGGCACCTGCCGGATGGGGCGGGCCGACGACGAGCGTGCGGTCGTCGACAGCCGGCTGCGCGTACGCGGGATCGCCGGGCTGCGGATCGTCGATGCGTCGGTGATGCCCTTCATTACATCGGGCAATACCAATTCGCCGACGCTGATGATCGCCGAGCGCGCGAGCGACATGATCCGTGCCGATCGCCGCGCGGCGCGCGAAGCGACGACGGTGCGAACGGAGCCCGCGGCGACGGCCGCGTGACGGAACGCTGACACGCACGACAGCGGGCCGTCATGATGACGCCCGCTGATTCGATATGCGAAACAAGCTGCCGGTGCCGATCGTGTCGATTGCGTCGCTTCACCGGCAAGATCCATGCAAGCCGTGCAGTCGCACGGCTTTCATGTTGCGTGCCTGCCGCGCCGCGCGAAGAGGCAACGGTCGATGATGCACGTGTCAAAAAAACGTGGCGAAAAACCGTGCACAGCCGCGTGCGACATGGCGGCCAGCCCTATAAGTGCAAATCCCGATGATTGCACTGCACCAACGGCGAGACAATGTGGCGCAGTGTGCATACGCGTCGGCGCGGGAGACCACCCTCGAGGCGTAACACGGCGCCCGGGGCAGCCTGCTCATCCGCTGACGTGTTTCGCGGCCGCTTCGCGCGAATCTTCCCGGTGCTTCGCCTGACTTCGTACGGAAGGGAACATGATTCTCGGCGACACGATTCTGGAAACACGCGGACTGACCAAGGAATTCAGGGGTTTCACGGCCGTCAACGGCGTGAACCTGCGTGTGCGTCGCGGTGCGATCCATGCGTTGATCGGACCGAACGGCGCGGGCAAGACGACCTGCTTCAACCTCCTCACCAAATTCCTGACGCCGACGGCCGGCCAGATCGTCTTCAACGGGATCGACATCACCGACGAGCGGCCCGCGCAGGTCGCGCGGCGCGGCATCATCCGTTCGTTCCAGATCTCGGCCGTCTTTCCGCACCTGACCGCACTGCAGAACGTGCGCATCGGCCTGCAGCGCGCGCTCGGCACCGAATTCCATTTCTGGCGCAGCGAACGCACGCTCAAGCGGCTCGACGACCGCGCAATGGATCTGCTCACGCAGGTCGGCCTCACCGATTTCGCGCAGGTGCCGACCGTCGAACTCGCATACGGCCGCAAGCGCGCGCTGGAGATCGCGACCACGCTCGCGATGGAGCCCGAGCTGATGCTGCTCGACGAGCCCACGCAAGGGATGGGCCACGAGGACGTCGATCGCGTGACCGCACTGATCAAGAAGGTCGCGAGCGGCCGCACGATCCTGATGGTCGAGCACAACATGAACGTGATCGCGGGCATCTCCGACACGATCACCGTCCTGCAGCGCGGCGAGGTACTGGCCGAAGGCTCGTATGCGGAAGTGTCGAAGAATCCGCTCGTCATCGAAGCCTACATGGGCAGCGCCGACGCGGCGCTCGCGGGGGCGCACGCATGAAGCACAGCGAACGGGAGGAACGCGAATTGAGCGGCGTCGAAAGCGGTACGCCCGCGCTGGAGATCACGGGCCTGGAGGCCTGGTACGGGGAATCCCACATATTGCACGGTGTCGACCTGACGGTGCATCGCGGCGAGGTCGTCACGCTGCTCGGCCGCAACGGCGCGGGCCGCACGACGACGCTGCGCGCGATCATGGGCCTCACGGGCCGCCGCAGCGGGTCGATCAAGGTCGCGGGCAACGAGACGATCGGCCTCGCGACACACCGCATCGCGCATTTCGGTGTCGGCTACTGCCCGGAGGAGCGCGGGATCTTCTCGAGCCTGTCGTGCGAGGAGAACCTGATGCTGCCGCCGCCGATCGGGCCGCGCGATCACGCGATGTCGATCGACGAGATCTACACGATGTTCCCGAACCTCGCATCGCGCCGGCAGAGCCAGGGCACGCGGCTGTCCGGCGGCGAGCAGCAGATGCTCGCGGTCGCGCGGATCCTGCGCACCGGCGCGAACCTGCTGCTGCTCGACGAGATCTCCGAAGGCCTCGCGCCGGTGATCGTGCAGTCGCTGGCGCGGATGATCGTCGCGCTGAAGGCACGCGGCTACACGATCGTGATGGTCGAACAGAATTTCCGCTTCGCGGCGCCGCTCGCCGACCGGTTCTACGTGATGGAGCACGGCAGCATCGTCGAACATTTCCAGGCGGCCGAACTGGAAAGCAAGATGCCGACCCTGCACGACCTGCTCGGGGTGTGACGCCGCCCCGTCTCTCTCGCCGCTAGCCGTGGCGGCTTCGAACAACCACAACGCATCAGAACAACAGGAGACGTCAATGAAAATGAAGACCCTCGCACAGGCCTGTCTCGCGCTCGCGGCCGCCGCGTTCACCGCCGGCGCCGCACACGCGGCGGATACCGTGAAGATCGGCTTCATCACCGACATGTCGGGGCTTTACGCGGATATCGACGGGCAGGGCGGCCTGGAGGCGATCCGCATGGCGGTCGCCGATTTCGGCGGCAAGGTGCTCGGCAAGCCGATCGAGGTCGTCTATGCCGATCACCAGAACAAGGCCGACATCGCCGCGTCGAAGGCGCGCGAATGGATGGACCGCGGCGGGCTCGACCTGCTGGTCGGCGGCACGAACTCGGCCACCGCGCTGTCGATGAACCAGGTCGCGGGCGAGAAGAAGAAGGTCTACATCAACATCGGCGCGGGCGCCGACACGCTGACGAACGAGCAGTGCACGCCGTATACGGTCCACTACGCATACGACACGATGGCGCTCGCGAAGGGCACTGGTTCGGCGGTGGTGAAGCAGGGCGGCAAGAGCTGGTTCTTCCTGACCGCCGACTACGCGTTCGGCAAGGCGCTCGAGAAGAACACGTCGGATGTCGTGAAGGCGAACGGCGGGCAGGTGCTCGGCACGGTGCGTCACCCGCTGTCCGCGTCGGACTTCTCGTCGTTCCTGCTGCAGGCGCAGGCGTCGAAGGCGCAGATCCTCGGCCTCGCGAACGCGGGCGGCGACACGATCAACTCGATCAAGGCCGCGAAGGAGTTCGGCATCACGAAGACGATGAAGCTCGCCGCGCTGCTGATGTTCATCGACGACGTGCACAGCCTCGGCCTCGAGACGACGCAGGGGCTCGTGCTGACCGACAGCTGGTACTGGAACCGCGATGCGGCGTCGCGCCAGTGGGCGCAACGCTACTTCGGCAAGATGAAAAAGATGCCGTCGAGCCTGCAGGCGGCCGATTACTCGTCGGTGACGACCTACCTGAAGGCCGTCCAGGCTGCCGGCACGACCGATTCCGACAAGGTGATGGCCGAGCTGAAGAAGATCAAGATCAACGACTTCTACGCGAAGGGCTACATCCGCACGGACGGCAGCATGATCCACGACATGTACCTGATGGAAGTGAAGAAGCCTGCTGAATCGAAGGAGCCGTGGGATTACTACAAGGTGCTCGCGACGATTCCGGGCGAACAGGCGTTCGGGACCAAGCAGGAATCGCGCTGCGCGTTGTGGAAGTAAGCGGGGCTTGGCGGCGCGCGAGTTGCGCGCCGCACGGTGGCGGCCGCAGCGATGTGCCCCGCTGCGCCGCCCGCGTGCGTGTCCCTGGAAGGTTGCGCACGCAACGAAACTCATACTGACGGCTAAGTCGATGGAAATCTTTGGCATTCCGTTGCCGGCGATGCTGAGCCAGTTGCTGCTCGGGCTCGTCAACGGCTCGTTCTACGCGATCCTGAGCCTCGGGCTCGCGGTGATCTTCGGGCTGCTCAACGTGATCAACTTCGCGCACGGCGCGCTGTTCATGCTGGGCGCGATGCTCGCGTGGATGGGCCTGTCGTACCTCGGGCTGCCGTACTGGGCGATGCTCGTGATCGCGCCGCTGGTCGTTGGTGCGTTCGGGATCCTGATCGAACGCTCGATGCTGCGCTGGCTGTACAAGCTCGATCACCTGTACGGGCTGCTGCTCACGTTCGGGCTCACGCTGGTCGTCGAGGGCGTGTTCCGGTCGATCTACGGCTCGTCCGGCCAGCCGTACGACGTGCCGTCGCAGCTGTCCGGCGCCACCAACCTCGGCTTCATGTTCCTGCCGAACTACCGCGCGTGGGTGGTCGTCGCGTCGCTCGCGGTGTGTCTCGTGACCTGGTTCGTGATCGAGAAGACGCGCCTCGGCGCCTACCTGCGCGCGGGCACCGAGAACCCGAAGCTTGTCGAGGCATTCGGCGTGAACGTGCCGATGATGATCACGCTCACCTACGGCTTCGGCGTCGCGCTCGCGGCGTTCGCGGGCGTGCTGGCCGCGCCGGTGATCCAGGTGTCGCCGCTGATGGGCCAGCCGATGATCATCACCGTGTTCGCGGTGGTTGTGATCGGCGGGATGGGGTCGATCCTCGGCTCGATCGTCACGGGCCTGATGCTCGGCGTGATAGAGGGTTTCACGCGCGTGTTCTACCCCGAAGCGTCGGCCACCGTCGTGTTCGTGATCATGGCGATCGTGCTGCTGTTCCGCCCGGCGGGCCTCTTCGGCAAGGAAAAATGATGCAGAGAAAAGTGCTCTACGGCGTGCTGCTTGCCGCACTGCTCGCCGCGCCGTTCATCGGCGCGTACCCGGTGTTCGTGATGAAGGTGCTCACGTTCGCGCTGTTCGCGGCCGCATTCAACCTGCTGATCGGCTATACGGGGCTGCTGTCGTTCGGCCATGCGATGTTCCTCGCGACCGCCGGTTATGCGACCGGTTATTCGATGCAGACGCTCGGCTTCACGCCGGAACTCGGGGTGCTCGTCGGCACCGTCGCCGCGACGCTGCTCGGGCTCGTCGTCGGGCTGTTCGCGATCCGCCGGCAGGGCATCTACTTCGCGATGATCACGCTCGCGTTCGCGCAGATGGTCTATTTCATCTACCTGCAGGCGCCGTTCACGCACGGCGAAGACGGGTTGCAGGGCGTGCCGCGCGGCCACCTGTTCGGGCTGCTCGACCTGTCGAACGACGTTGCGCTGTACTACGTCGTGGTGGCGGTGGTCGTCGCCGCGTGCGCGTTCATCGTGCGGGTCGTGCATTCGCCGTTCGGCCAGGTGCTCGTCGCGATCAAGGAGAACGAGGCGCGCGCGATCTCGCTCGGCTACGACACCGACCGTTTCAAGCTGCTCGCGTTCATCCTGTCGGCGAGCATCGCGGGGCTGGCCGGCTCGCTGAAGGTGCTCGTGCTCGGCTTCGAGACGCTGTCGGACGCGTACTGGACGATGTCGGGCCTGGTCGTGCTGATGACGCTCGTCGGCGGCATGGGCACGCTGTTCGGGCCGCTGCTCGGCGCCGCGCTGATCGTCGCGCTCGAAGACCGGCTCGGCGACATCGGCGAATGGCTCGCGTCGACGACGGGCGTCGCGTGGTTCCATTCGCTCGGCGAATCGGCGACGATCGTCACGGGGCTGATCTTCATCGTGTGCGTGCTCGCCTTCCGGCGTGGCATCGTCGGCGAGATGGTCGCGCGGATCAAGCCGCTCAGGGCCTCCTGAGCGCATGCCGCGCACGTCGCCGCGGGTTGATGCGAAGCACCATCCGGCATGCTCGTGAAGCGCGTCGCAGCGCGCTCGGGGCGGCACCGCGCGGCTGGCTGCTGCCCCATTTTCGTGCGGCGATGCACCATAGGGGTAAATGCTAAGTTGCCGTGGTGCTTAAGCCTCTTTAAGATTCATTTCAGTTCTGATGCACCGCGAAACGAATTTGCAGGTGGAGAACGAGGAGACAATCGAGGCACAAAGTGCCCGGACCCTAAAGCGCTGTTGGACGGAATCCAACAGCGCTTTTTCATTTGGTGCACGAATTTCCATCGACGGTGCAGGCAAATCGCGCTGCGTTCCGCGCGCCCGTGTTCTGCCTCGCGTCACTCGCGCGTCATCCCGTCCCCCGATTTCATCCATTCCTGCCGGTCGATCGCCGCCGGCGCGCAGCCGTGCGCGTGCCGTCCGGGCTTACCCGGTTGGCGTGCGCAAAAAGCGTCCGTTACACTCAGCTTTCGCCGACCGTGCGGTCGGGAAAACGGTCGGCAGTTCTCCTACAAGCACAATGCAGAAGAGGGAGTGCGGTTGGATGAGAAGCGCGGGACGAAGGATCGGGGCGGGAGGGGCGGCTGGCGCCGCTCGTTCGGGGGCGGACGTGCATCGGTATGCCGCGGCTTTCACGAGCCGCCCTGCGGCCGGCATGTGCGTTCCGATGCAATCTGCCGGCACGATGGTGTGTCCGGTCGTTGCGTTCGCATCCGATGTGTCGTTCGCATTCGCATGAACGGCCGTTTTTCCGATCCTGCATTGCCCGCGCGTGGGGCCGTATCAGGCCCGGCCGGCCGACCTTCCGGCGATCGTTGCGGCCGCATCGATCGCGTTTCGCGCAGCGCCGCTTTTCTCCGTTCCCTTCATCCTGACGACATTGCCGCCGCGCATCGTGGCGGTCGAACGACCGTATCGGCACGCACCGCGGCGCGTGCATGTGCAGTATCGCCGGGGCTCGATGGCGGCGCCGGCGTGTCACGGGAAAACGAGTGTAGGCGGGGCAAGGCGAGATAGTTAAATTATTAACTTGTTTGGAGACCGGGAGCCGCCCGAGCGACCCGAGGCTTTTTCGAGCAGCGTTTGGAGACGACATAAATGAAGATGAATCGATGGATGGAAGTTCTGCTTGCCGCGGGCCTCGTGTGCGCGGCCGCCACGGCGTCGGCGCAGGTGAAGATCGGCGTGACGCTGTCGGCCACCGGCCCGGCCGCGTCGCTCGGGATTCCGGAAAAGAACACGATCGCGCTGCTGCCGAAGGAAATCGCGGGCAAGAGCGTGCAGTACATCGTGCTCGACGACGCATCCGACACGAGCCGCGCGGTGCAGAACGTGCGCAAGCTGATCGACGAGGATCACGTCGACGCGATCATCGGTTCGTCCGTCACGCCGAACTCGCTCGCGATGCTCGATCCCGTGTCGCAGGGCAAGACGCCGACGATCTCGCTCGCGGCGAGCGCGCAGATCATCTCGCCGATGGATGCGAAGCGCGCCTGGATGTTCAAGGTGCCGCAGAACGACCAGCTGATGGCCGACGCGATCGCCGGCTACATGGCGAAGCACGGCGTGAAGACGGTCGGCTTCATCGGCTTCGCCGATGCGTACGGCGACAGCTGGTACAACACGTTCAACGCGGCGGCCGCGAAGAACGGCCTGAAGGTCGTGTCGAACGAGCGCTTCAACCGGACCGACGCGTCGGTGATGGGGCAGGTGCTGAAACTGATGGGCTCGAATCCGGATGCGGTGCTGATCGCCGGCTCGGGCACGCCGGCGGCGCTGCCGGCGAAGACGCTGAAGGAGCGCGGCTACAAGGGCAAGGTGTACCAGACGCACGGCGTCGCGAACAACGACTTCCTGCGTGTGTGCGGCAAGGACTGCGAAGGCGAGATCCTGCCGGCCGGCCCGGTGCTCGTGACCGACCAGCTGCCCGATTCGAATCCGGTGAAGAAACCGGCGCTCGGGTACAAGGCCGCGTACGAGAAGGCCTACGGCGCGGGCTCGCTGGCGACGTTCGGTGGCCATGCGTGGGATGCGGGGCTGCTGCTGCAGCGCGCGATTCCGGAAGCGCTGAAGAAGGGCCAGCCGGGCACCGAGGCGTTCCGCGAAGCGCTGCGCGCGTCGCTCGAAAGCGTGAAGGACCTGCCCGTGTCGCACGGCGTGATCAACATGACGCCGACCGATCACAACGGCTTCGATACGCGTGCGCGCGTGATGGTGCAGATCGTCGACGGCAAGTGGAAGCTGCAGGCCGAGTAAGCATCACGTGAAACCGGCGTGCGCGGCGCGAACGGCGCCGTGCGTGCCGTCGGCAGGGGGCGGGGCCCGACGGGTCGCGCCCGTGCCGCCTGGAACCGCCGGGGCCCGTCGCCGGGTGCCTGCGCACCGGTCTTGCCGTCCGCGCGCCCCGGCCGTTTCCGTCTTTCGTTTCTCCGCAGCATTCTCGATACACGAAACGTATGGATCTCTCGATTGCAGCGATCCTCGCGCAAGACGGCATCACGACCGGCGCCATATATGCATTGCTGTCGCTGGCGCTCGTGCTGGTATTTTCCGTCACGCGGGTGATCTTCATTCCCCAGGGCGAATTCGTCGCCTACGGTGCGCTGACGCTTGCCGCGTTGCAGGCGCAGAAATTTCCCGCCACCTGCTGGCTGTTGTTCGTGATGGGCATCGCGTGCTTCCTGCTCGAAGTCGGCGGCCTGATCCGGCATCGCGAACGGCGCCATCAGCTCGGCCGCACACTCGCGACACTCGGCAGCCGCTACATCCTGCTGCCGCTCGCGGTGTTCGCGATCACGCGCAGCTTTGCCGCGCAGCCGCTGCCGATGCTCGCGCAGATCGCGCTGACGCTTGCGATCGTCGTGCCGATGGGGCCGTTCGTCTACCGGCTTGTGTACCAGCCGATCGCCGAAGGTACGACGCTGCTGCTGCTGATCGTGTCGGTCGCCGTCCACTTCGCGATGGTCGGCCTCGGGCTCGTGATGTTCGGCGCGGAGGGTTCGCGCACCAACGGGTTCTCGGATGCGTCGCTCGCGATCGGCAGCATGACCGTGTCGGTGCAGAGCATCCTGGTCGTCGTGACGGCACTCGTGCTGATCGGCGCGCTCTACGTGTACTTCGGCCGCACGATCGCCGGCAAGGCGCTGCGCGCGACGTCGGTGAACCGGCTCGGCGCGCGGCTCGTCGGCATCGGCACGACCGAGGCGGGGCGGCTCGCGTTCACGTTCGCGGCGGGGCTCGGCGTGCTGTCCGGGATCCTCGTCGGCCCGCTGACGACGATCTACTACGACTCGGGCTTCCTGATCGGCCTGAAGGGTTTCGTCGGCGCGATCATCGGCGGGCTCGTCAGCTATCCGCTCGCGGCCGCCGGCTCGCTGCTCGTCGGCGTGCTCGAATCGTATTCGTCGTTCTGGGCGAGCGCGTACAAGGAGGTGATCGTGTTCACGCTGATCATTCCGGTGCTGCTGTGGCGGAGTTTCGCGACGCCGCACGCGGAAGAGGAAGAGGAGTGACACGATGAAGACGATGGTACGCAACAAGACCTTCTGGGTGTTTCTCGTGGTGCTGTTCGCGCTGCCGGTGCTGCCTGGTGCGCTGCAGGTGCCCGAATACTGGATCACGCTGCTGAACTACATCGGCCTCTACGCGATCGTCGCGATCGGGCTCGTGCTGCTGACGGGCGTCGGCGGGATGACGAGCTTCGGGCAGGCCGCGTTCGTCGGCATCGGCGCCTATGCGACCGCGTTCCTGACGACGCGCTACGGCGTGTCGCCGTGGCTCGCGCTGATCGTCGGCGTCGTACTGACGGCGCTCGTCGCGCTCGTGCTCGGCGCGGTCACGATGCGGCTGTCCGGCCACTTCCTGCCGCTCGGCACGATTGCGTGGGGCCTCGCGCTGTTCTACCTGTTCGGCAACCTCGAACTGCTCGGCAAGTACGACGGCATCAACGGGATTCCTGCGCTGAACCTGTTCGGCATCGAGCTTGGCAGCGGGCGCAGCCTGTATTTCCTGATCTGGGCCGTCGTGCTGGCCGCGATCGTGTCGGTGCAGAACCTGCTGAACAGCCGCCCGGGCCGTGCGATCCGCGCGCTGCGCGGCGGCGGCGTGATGGCCGAGGCGATGGGCGTGAACACCGCGTGGATGCGCGTCGTGATCTTCGTCTATGCGGCCGTGCTCGCGGCCGTGTCGGGCTTCCTGTACGCGCACCTGCAGCGCGCGGTGAACCCGACGCCGTTCGGGCTGAACCACGGGATCGAGTTCCTGTTCATGGCCGTGGTCGGCGGCGTGTCGCACGTGTGGGGCGCGGTGCTCGGCGCGGCGATCCTGACCGTGCTGCAGGACTATCTGCAGACGCTGCTGCCGAAGCTGCTCGGCTCGGAAGGCAACTTCGAGATCATCGTGTTCGGCGTGCTGATGGTGCTGCTGCTGCAGTACGCGCGCCAGGGCGTGTGGCCGTTCGTCGCGAGGCTGTTCCCGCGCGGGCCGCGCGCGCATGTGCCCGAGCACGCCGATCCATTGCCGCAGCGCGCGAAGCCGACGGCCGGCGAGCCGCTGCTCGTCGTCGACAACGCGCGCAAGCAGTTCGGAGGGCTCGTGGCCGTCAACGACGTCAGCTTCGACGTAAAAGCGGGGCAGATCATCGGGCTGATCGGCCCGAACGGCGCCGGGAAGTCGACCACGTTCAACCTCGTGACGGGTGTGCTGAAGCCGACGGGCGGCACGATCACGTTCCGTGGCGAGCGTATCGACGGGCTCACTTCGCGCCAGATCGTCCGCCGCGGCGTCGGCCGGACGTTCCAGCACGTGAAGCTGTTGCCGGCGATGACGGTGCTCGAGAACGTCGCGATCGGTGCGCACCTGCGTGGCCGTACGGGCGTGTGGCGCAGCGTCGCGCGGCTCAATGCCCATGAGGAAGCGCAGCTGCTGGCTGAGGCCGCACGCCAGATCCGCCGCGTCGGGCTCGAAAAGCACATGTACGACGAAGCGGGCAGCCTTGCGCTGGGGCAACAGCGGATTCTGGAAATCGCGCGGGCGCTGTGCTGCGATCCGACGCTGCTGCTGCTCGACGAGCCGGCCGCCGGGCTGCGTTACCAGGAGAAGCAGCAACTCGCCGATCTGCTGCGGCGGCTGAAGGCGGAAGGCATGAGCGTGTTGCTCGTGGAACACGACATGGATTTCGTGATGAATCTCACCGATCGTTTGGTGGTGATGGAGTTCGGCACGCGGATCGCGGAAGGACTGCCGCAGGACGTGCAGCAGGATCCGGCGGTGCTGGAAGCGTATCTGGGCGGGGTGGAGTGATGACGGACACGACGATGCCGATTCTCGAAGTGCGCGGGCTGGCAGTCCGATACGGGAAGGTGGAGGCGCTGCACGGCGCGGCGATCAAGGTTGGCGCGGGGCAGATCGTCAGCGTGATCGGCCCGAACGGCGCCGGCAAATCGACGCTGCTGAACGCGATCATGGGCGCGCTGCCGGTGACCGGGCATGCATCGGGTGCGGTCGTGTACCGCGGTCATGACGTCGGTGCATTGCCGGTCGAGCAGCGCGTCGCACGCGGGATGTGCCTCGTACCGGAGAAGCGTGAGCTGTTCAGCACGATGACGGTCGAAGACAACCTCGTATTGGGTGCGTATCGGCGCAAGCAGGCCGGTGAAGCGAACTTCCTCGACCAGCTCGATCACGTGTTCACCCTGTTTCCGCGGCTGAAGGAGCGCCGCAAGCAGGCGGCCGGCACGCTATCCGGCGGCGAGCGGCAGATGCTTGCGGTTGGACGCGCGCTGATGGGCAAGCCCGATCTGCTTATGCTCGACGAGCCTAGCCTCGGGCTGGCGCCGCTGATCGTGAAGGAGATTTTTCATATCATCAGCGCGTTGCGCGGTACGGGCGTGGCGACGCTGCTGATCGAGCAGAACGCACGGGCTGCCCTGCAGATCTCCGATTACGGGTATGTACTGGAGACAGGCGAATTTGCGCTGGAAGGGCCGGCGGCCGAACTCGCGCAGAATCCACGCGTGATCGAGACGTACCTCGGGTTGGCGAAGAAAACGGCCTGATCGGTGGCGTGGTAGGCGGGAAACGGGCGGCGTGTTTCACGTGAAACACGCCGTTTTTGTTTTTGGGTGAGATGCGACCTCGACACACGACGGCTAGTAACCGGGGGATAAGTGCCACGGAAACAGTCGGAAGCTCTGTGCAAGCGGATGACGATCCGGAGCATCGTTCGCGGGTGGCTGCCGCCTGTTCCACACACCGGGGATGTTGTGCCGGGTCACAGGGGATAAGTGTCGGGCGAACCGTCCGAAATTCTGTGAGGGAGAGGTGGGCGCGGTCGCACAGGGTGTTCCGTCCAGATTGCCGTGCGGGGCACGGGCATCGAACGGGTATGTGTTCCACGTGAAATTTCCCGGCAAGCGAATTTTTTGCACAGGCGTAACGATGTGCTGCCGGCGGGCCGGAAGCGTTGCCGGAGCGGGCTCTGCGCCACGGATTCGGCGTCTGAGCACAGAAAAATCGCCGAAATGCACAGACCCTACCATTCGGACGGCCTTCGGGTGAAAAGCGAACCCGCTATAATTCGGCCCATACATTTCTCAGATAGGTTCGTGCGCAGTCCTGCGTACGGAATCCACCATGCTTTTTCCCACAGAATTTGACGTCATCGTCGTCGGTGGCGGTCATGCCGGCACGGAAGCCGCGCTGGCGTCCGCCCGCATGGGCGCAAAGACATTACTGCTGACCCACAACATCGAAACGCTTGGGCAGATGAGCTGCAATCCGTCGATCGGCGGCATTGGCAAGGGCCATCTGGTCAAGGAAGTCGATGCGCTGGGCGGCGCAATGGCAGCCGCAACCGACGAGAGCGGTATTCAGTTCCGGATCCTCAATTCGTCGAAAGGGCCGGCCGTGCGCGCGACGCGTGCGCAGGCCGATCGCATCCTGTACAAGGCCGCGATTCGCCATCGGCTCGAGAATCAGCCGAACCTGTGGCTGTTCCAGCAGGCCGTCGACGACCTGATGGTCGAAGGCGACCGCGTGGTGGGCGCCGTCACGCAGATCGGCATCCGCTTCCGTGCGCGTGCGGTCGTGCTGACCGCCGGTACGTTCCTCGACGGCAAGATTCACGTCGGCCTGAACAACTATACGGGCGGCCGTGCGGGCGATCCGGCGGCCGTGTCGCTGTCGTCGCGCCTGAAGGAGCTGAAGCTGCCGCAGGGCCGCCTGAAGACCGGTACGCCGCCGCGTATCGATGGTCGTTCGATCGACTTCTCGCAGCTGGATGAACAGCCGGGCGATCTCGATCCGATCCCCGTTTTCTCGTTCCTGGGCCGTGCGGAGCAGCATCCGCAGCAACTGCCGTGCTGGGTCACACATACGAACGAGCGCACGCACGAGATCATTCGTGGCGGCCTCGACCGTTCGCCTATGTATACAGGCGTGATCGAAGGCGTCGGGCCGCGCTATTGCCCGTCGATCGAGGACAAGATTCACCGGTTCGCTTCTAAGGAATCGCACCAGATCTTCCTGGAGCCGGAAGGGCTGACGACCAACGAGTTCTACCCGAACGGGATCTCGACGAGCCTGCCGTTCGACGTCCAGCTCGAGCTCGTGCACTCGATGCGCGGCCTCGAGAACGCGCATATCCTGCGCCCCGGCTACGCGATCGAGTACGACTACTTCGACCCGCGTGCGCTGAAGGCGTCGCTCGAAACGAAGGCGATCAACGGGCTGTTCTTTGCGGGACAGATCAACGGGACGACGGGCTATGAAGAAGCGGCCGCGCAGGGGCTGCTGGCCGGTCTCAACGCCGGCCGCTACGTGCAGGAGAAGGACGCATGGTGCCCGCGCCGTGACCAGGCCTATCTTGGCGTGCTGGTCGACGATCTCGTGACGCGCGGGGTGGCCGAGCCGTACCGGATGTTCACGAGCCGCGCCGAGTATCGCCTCAGCCTGCGTGAAGACAATGCCGACATGCGCTTGACCGAGATCGGCCGCGAACTGGGGCTCGTCGACGACGCGCGCTGGGATGCATTCAGCCGGAAGCGCGACGCTGTTTCACGTGAAACCGAACGCCTGAAGTCGACGTGGGTCACGCCGAAGACGTTGCCGCCGGAAGAGGCGACCGCGCTCCTCGGCAAGGCGATCGATCACGAATACAGCCTCGCCGAACTGCTGCGCCGTCCGGGTATCGGCTACGACGGTGTGTGCGGACTGAAGGGCGGCGAGTGCGGCCCCGCAGAGCCGCTGGCCGACGATCCGGTGCTGCTCGAGCAGATCAAGGAGCAGGTCGAGATCGGCATCAAGTATCAGGGCTACATCGAGCGGCAGGCATCGGAAATCGAACGCAACGATGCGAACGAGAACACGCGTCTGCCCGACGGTATCGATTACCGCGAAGTCCGCGGCCTGTCGTTCGAGGTGAGCCAGAAGCTCAACGAGTTCCGGCCGGAAACGATCGGGCAGGCGTCGCGCATCTCGGGTGTCACGCCGGCGGCAATCTCGCTGCTGATGGTGCACCTGAAGCGTCGCGGCCTGGGCCGTCGTAATGGCACGGCCGAAGCGGCAGCGGAGCAGGGGGACGGCGCCGTCCCGACGCAACAATGACGGCGCGTCGCGCGCCGGCGGTTAATCGGGACGTACTGGAACAGATGCTCGTCGAAGGCACGACGGCGCTCGGCCTCACGCTGACGGATGCACAGCGCAACCAGCTGCTCGACTACGTCGCGCTGCTCGGCAAGTGGAACGCGGTCTACAACCTGACCGCGATCCGCGACCCGAAGCAGATGCTGATCCAGCACATCCTCGATTCGCTTTCCATCGTTCCGCATCTGCGTGGCCGTGCATCGGCCCGCGTGCTCGACGTCGGCTCGGGCGGCGGGTTGCCCGGTATCGTGCTGGCGATCGTCGAGCCGGATTGGCAGATCACGCTGAACGATATCGTGCAGAAGAAGTCTGCATTCCAGACCCAGATGCGTGCGGAGCTGAAGCTCGCGAACCTGTCGGTGGTCACGGGGCGGGTCGAATCGCTGCAGCCGGGTGTCGAAGTGCCGGAAAAATTCGACATGATCGTCTCCCGCGCTTTCGCGGACCTGTCCGACTTCGTTAAACTTGCTCGTCACCTGGTTGCGCCGGGCGGATCGATCTGGGCAATGAAGGGTGTTCATCCGGACGACGAGATTGCGCGGTTGCCGGAAGGCAGCCGCGTGAAGCAGACGATACGGCTGGCGGTGCCGCTGCTCGATGCCGAACGGCATCTGATCGAAGTGGCCGTCGACGAAGCGAATTGAAGGGCCGGCGCGCGATGGCGCGCCGTTTGTTTGAAGGTAAAGGGAACACACCAACGATGGCAAAGATCTTCTGCGTTGCGAACCAGAAGGGGGGCGTCGGCAAGACGACGACATCGGTCAATCTCGCCGCAAGCCTTGCAGCGCAGGAGCAACGAGTCCTGCTGATCGATCTCGACCCGCAGGGTAACGCGACGATGGGCAGCGGGATCGACAAGGCTGCTTGCGAAGCGACCGTGTACGAGGTGCTGGTCGACGGCGTGTCGGTGACCGACGCGCGCATCCGGCCGGACGGCGTCACCTACGACGTGCTGCCCGCGAATCGCGAGCTGTCCGGTGCCGAGATCGAACTGATCAGCATCGACAACCGCGAGCGCCGGCTGAAGGCCGCGCTCGAGCACGTGGCCGACGACTACGATTTCGTGCTGATCGATTGTCCGCCGACGCTGTCGCTGCTGACGCTGAACGGCTTGTGCGCGGCGCATGGCGTCGTGATCCCCATGCAGTGCGAGTACTTCGCACTGGAGGGGTTGTCTGACCTCGTCAACACGATCAAGCAGGTTCACGCGAACATGAACCGCGACCTGAAGATCATCGGCTTGCTGCGTGTGATGTTCGATCCGCGCATCACGCTGCAGCAGCAAGTCTCCGATCAACTGAAAGCGCACTTCGGCGACAAGGTGTTCGACGCGGTGATTCCGCGCAACGTGCGCCTGGCGGAAGCGCCGAGTTACGGGCTGCCGGGCGTCGTGTTCGACCGCAGCTCGCGCGGTGCGCAAGCGTATCTCCAGTTCGGTGCCGAGATGATCGACCGCGTTCGCGCGTTCGAGGTGTCGTGATCCGGACATGAGCGAAGCGAGGAAGAAAGACATGAACGCGGTACCAAAGAAGAAGGGCTTGGGACGTGGCCTCGAAGCGCTGCTCGGCGGCAGTGCCGATATCACCGAAGCGGTGAAGATCGAAGGGGCACCGAACACGCTCGCGCTCGGCAAGCTGCAGGCCGGCAAGTACCAGCCGCGGACGCGGATGGACGAAGGCAGCCTGCAGGAGCTCGCGGCGAGCATTCGCGCACAGGGCGTGATGCAGCCGATCCTGGTACGGCCCATTTCATCAGACAAATACGAGATCATCGCGGGCGAGCGCCGTTTCCGCGCGGCGCGCCTGGCGGGCCTCGATGAAGTGCCGGTGCTCGTGAAGGATGTGTCCGACCAGGCCGCCGCGGCGATGGCGCTGATCGAGAACATCCAGCGCGAGGATCTGAACCCGCTTGAAGAGGCGCACGGTATCCAGCGCCTGCTCGACGAGTTCGGTTTCACGCACGAACAGGCGGCCGAATCGGTCGGCCGTTCACGCAGCGCGGTGTCGAACCTGCTGCGCCTGCTGAACCTGGCTTCGCCGGTGCAGACGATGCTGCTGGCCGGTGATCTCGACATGGGGCACGCGCGCGCGCTGCTCGCCGTCGATGCAGCCACGCAGATCACACTCGCCCATCAGGTCGTCAACAAGCGCATGTCGGTGCGGGAGACCGAGAAACTCGTCTCGCACACGACGAAGGAAGCGCCGGCCGTGAAGGCGCGCGCGAAGGACGACGGCGGCCGCGATACGCGCCGTCTCGAGGAGGAGTTGTCCGACCTGCTCGCGTCAACGGTGAAGATCAAGCTCGGCCGCCGCGGGCGAGGGCAGGTCACGATCGACTTCGGCAACCTCGACGCGCTCGAGGGCATTCTCGTGCGGCTGCGCGGCAACGTCGCGACCGAAGAGTAACGCGGTGCCGATGGAGAAGACGGGCGCGCCGACTCCGCGCCGGTGGTTGGGATGGCTTGCGCAGGAGCCGGTGCTGTCGGTTCTCGTACTTGGCCTGATCGTGCTGCAATGGGTGCGTCCGCAACCATTTTCCGTGTTGGCCGGTCGTGTCGACTGGCAGACGGTCGCAACGCTGGCGGGCCTGCTGATGCTGACCAAGGCGCTCGAGTTGTCCGGCTGCCTGATGTGGCTCGCACACCGCATCGTGCATCACGTGCATTCCGAACGCGGGCTCGCGTTGTTGCTCGTGGGGTTCGCCGCGTTGTTGTCGATGTGGCTCACCAACGACGTCGCGCTGTTCGTCGTCGTGCCTTTGATGGTCTCGTTGCGTGCGCTGACGCCATTGCCGTTCCGGCGGCTCGTGATCGTCGTCGCGCTGGCGGTCAACGCGGGGTCCGTCGCGACGCCGCTCGGCAATCCCCAGAATCTTTTCCTGTGGCAATTGAGCGGCGTGTCGTTCGGCCGCTTCGTCGTCACGCTCGGGCCGCTCGCGATCGCGCTGATGGCGCTGCTGCTCGTGCTGACCGCATGCGCGTTTCGCGCAAAGCCGCTCGACTTGTCCGGTGATGCCACTGCGCTGCCCGTGCAACGCATGCACGCGCTGATCGCGGCGGTGCTGTTCGCCGCGTTCGTGCTGCTCGCCGATGCGCATCATCCGCTGCCTGGTCTCGTCGGTGTAGCCATCGTGCTGCTCGCCGTCAAACGCGACGCAGTCCTGAAGATCGACTGGCTGCTGCTGCTGATCTTCGTACTGATGTTCGTCGTGCTGCGTACCGCGGCTGCGCTGCCCGTCGTGCACGACACGATTGCGAATGCGCAACTCGATTCGCCGCTGCGCGTCTACGCGGCCGGCGCGCTGTTGTCACAGGTCATCAGCAATGTACCGGCCGCGATCCTGTTGTCGGAATTCACGCATGACTGGCGTGCGCTCGCGTTCGGCGTATCGGTCGGCGGCTTCGGCTTCGCGATCGGCTCGCTTGCGAACCTGATCGCGGTGCGTCTCGCGAAGGAGCCGCGCATGTGGCTGCCGTTCCATCTGGTCTCGATTCCGTTCGCACTCGCCAGCGCGGCGGTCGGCGCGTGGCTGCTCGTTCATGGTTGAGTGACGCGGCTGCGCGCGGCACAGCCGTGCGATTCGGGTGGCGGGGCGGGTGCACAGTGTTCGCGCTGGTTGCGGGGCTGTTGATAAGTCCGGCAATTCACAGTCGATTGCCTGTGGTGGCATGACAACTGATTGGATGATCCGACGCGTCGACGTCGGCCCGGATTTCGTGCATCCGGTGCTGCCGGGTGGTCACAGGGTTTTGCCTGCTCGGTGCTTCGTGCCGGGCGCGAGCGCGGGGCCGCGTCACGGCGCGGATTCCGGACGGCGTTCGTGCCGTCCCGCCGGCACCCGCATCGGGCCTCGTTTCCTTGCCATTTCCTCGTCGCCGGGTTTTTTCGAGCAAGAAATACCGGTGCAAAAAAGCGACCTTACAACTGTCATCGTACGTCGTCGAATCGCGTGTTTTTTCACATGATGAGGCGTCGTTTTACGCAGGTTTTTGTCGCGTCTAAAGCCTTGAATCACTTGCAACTATCGCTTACAATCGCCCGGATTTGTTAGCTAGGCACCCCTGAAAGCTTTCAGAAAGCTTGGGGCCGGGTTCAAGGATTTTGCGGAAGATTGCGATGGCGGGTCAGGCGCCGGACGACAGGCACGATGATCAGCGCACGCAACGCACCGCTTCGGCGGCCGGCGAGCGGCGCGAATCCGACGATGACTGGGACGCCGAGCAGCAAGATAACAACATCGTTCCGCTCACGCGGGCAGAAGCCGAAAAGCTGTTCGGCCCGAACGTGAGCAAGCCCTCGCGCGTGACCCCCTATAAGGTGGTATTCGCGCAAGTGGTTCTGTCCCTGGTTGCAACGCTGGCGTGGTGGCTGTTTTCGAAGTCGCCGGGCGCCGCTGCGCAATCCGCGTTTCTGGGCGGAGCGATCGGCTGGGTGCCAAGTGCGGTATTCGTGGCACGACTGAAGGCAGGTGGTTCGGCCACCGTGATGAGCTGGGTGATGGGCGAAGCCCTGAAGCTCGCTCTGACGATCGGGATGTTCACTGCAGTGGCGTTCGGCTGGGCCGGCGTGCACTGGGTGCCGTTCCTCGTCACATACCTCGTCGTGCTGAAGACGTACTGGATCGCGCTGGCCTGGCGGTAAGGAACAAGCAGCGTGCGGTTTCGACAACGAACCGCACCGGCCCGTTCCCGCAATAGCGTGTTGCGGAACGGGCAAAACGATTTTCGACAATTTGGGTGGCATTAACGATATGGCAGCTAGCGAAGGCACGCGCGGTCCGGATCCGTCCGAGTACATTGCGCACCACTTGCAGAATTTCTCCACCTCGCATCAGACGTCGATTTTCGACATCCACGTCTGGAATCTCGACACGCTGTTCTGGTCGATCGTTTGCGGCATCGTGACGATCGTCTTGCTGCGTCTGGCTGCCCGCAAGGCGACGTCGGGCGTGCCGGGCCGTTTCCAGTGCGCGATCGAGATGCTCGTCGAGATGGTCGAAGACCAATCGAAGGCCATCGTTCACGGCAATCGTACCTTCATCGCTCCGCTCGCGCTCACGGTGTTCGTGTGGGTCGCGCTGATGAACTCCCTCGACTTCCTCCCGGTCGACCTGCCGGGTCGCGTGATCGGCCTGCTCGGTCTGTCGGACGTGATTTCCCACCATCGCATCGTCCCGACGGCCGACCTGAACGGCACGCTCGGCATCGCGCTCGGCGTGTTCGTCCTGATGATCTACTACAGCATCAAGATCAAGGGCGCGGGCGGCTTTGTGCATGAGCTGCTGTCGGCACCGTTCGGCGCCCACCCGCTGCTGTGGATCCCTAACCTCGCGCTCAACATCGTCGAATATCTCGCCAAGACCGTCTCCCTCGGTATGCGGCTGTTCGGCAACATGTACGCGGGTGAGCTGTTGTTCCTGTTGATCGCCCTGCTCGGCAGCATGTGGAGCTTCGGTGGCGACGCAACGTTCCTCGGCTTCGTTGGCCACGTGATCGCGGGCAGCGTCTGGGCAATCTTCCACATCCTGATTGTTCTGTTGCAGGCATTCATTTTCATGATGCTGACGCTGGTGTATCTCGGCCAGGCGCACGACAAGCACTAAGCGCGGCGTGCAAAAAAGAGTTTCCGTTTTAGTTTTTTAAATCTCAGTTCCAAGTCTTTTCACAAAGGAGTGATCATGCAAGCTTACATCGCCAACATCCAGGGTCTGACCGCCATCGGTATCGGCATCATCATCGGCCTGGGTGCAATCGGCGCCTGTATCGGTATCGCGCTGATGGGTGGTAAGTACATCGAAGCCTGCGCACGTCAGCCGGAACTCATCAACCCGCTGCAAACGAAGATGTTCCTGCTGGCTGGTCTGATCGACGCGGCATTCCTGATCGGCGTGGGTGTTGCAATGCTGTTCGCGTTCGCGAACCCGCTCCTGTCGAAGCTCGTCGCAGGCTAAGGTTCCTCGGAAATATGCGTCCGGCGTGAGCCGGCGCAGGGCGGAACGGAGACTTGGGGCGCTGATCGAATGCAACTCGATGAGCGCCTTACCGTTTCATTTTTCCGGAATAGCAGATAAGGAAACACCGTGAATCTCAACGCAACTCTGTTTGCGCAAATGGTCGTGTTCCTGGTCCTCGCGTGGTTCACGATGAAGTTCGTGTGGCCGCCGTTGATCAACGCCCTCGACGAACGTTCGAAGAAGATCGCCGACGGCCTCGCCGCCGCCGAGAAGGGCAAGGCAGAACTCGACGCAGCGCACAAGCGCGTGGACCAGGAACTCGCGCAGGCCCGCAATGACGGCCAGCAGCGCATCGCCGACGCTGAAAAGCGTGCCCAGGCGGTCGCCGAGGAAATCAAGGCCAACGCCCAGGCTGAAGCCGCCCGCATCGTCGCCCAGGCGAAGGCGGAAGCAGAACAGCAAATCGTGAAGGCGCGCGAAGCGCTGCGTGGCGAAGTCGCTACGCTGGCCGTGAAGGGCGCCGAGCAGATCCTGAAGCGCGAAGTCGATCAAACGGCCCACGCCCAACTGCTGAATCAACTGAAAGCCGAGCTCTGATCATGGCCGAACTTGCAACCATCGCCCGCCCTTACGCAGAAGCGCTGTTCCGCGTGGCCGAGGGCGGTGACATCGCCGCCTGGTCCACGCTCGTGCAAGAGCTGGCCCAGGTTGCGCGTCTGCCGGAAGTGCTGTCGGTCGCGTCGAGCCCGAAGGTGACGCGCACGCAAGTAGCCGAGTTGCTGCTTGCTGCTGCGAAGTCGCCGCTCGCGGCCGGCGCCGAAGCGAAGAACTTCGTGCAGATGCTGGTCGACAATCATCGCATCGCGCTGCTGCCGGAAATTGCCGAGCAGTTCGAGGCGCTCAAGAACGAACGTGAAGGTGCAGCCGACGCCGAGATCGTGAGCGCGTTCCCGCTGAACGGCGCGGATCTCGACAGTCTCGTCTCGGGCCTCGAACGCAAGTTCAAGCGCAAGCTGAAACCGACGGTCGAAGTCGATTCGTCGCTGATCGGCGGCGTGCGCGTGACGGTCGGCGACGAAGTGCTCGACACCTCGGTTCGCGCGCGCCTCGCATCGATGCAGGCTGCCTTGACCGCCTGAGCGCCACGCCGGCACGCAACAGAATTGACTATCAGGAGCGAATAATGCAACTCAATCCCTCTGAGATCAGCGAGCTGATCAAGAGCCGGATCCAGGGCCTTGAAGCGAGCGCAGACGTTCGCAACCAGGGCACCGTGATCTCCGTGACCGACGGTATCGTGCGTATCCACGGCCTGTCGGACGTGATGCAGGGCGAAATGCTCGAGTTTCCGGGCAACACGTTCGGCCTCGCGCTGAACCTCGAGCGCGACTCGGTCGGCGCGGTGATTCTCGGCGAATACGAACACATCTCGGAAGGCGACATCGTCAAGACGACGGGCCGCATTCTCGAAGTCCCGGTTGGCCCGGAACTCGTCGGCCGCGTGGTCGATGCGCTCGGCAACCCGATCGACGGCAAGGGCCCGGTCAACGCGAAGCTGACCGATGCGATCGAAAAGATCGCCCCGGGCGTGATCTGGCGTAAGTCGGTGTCGCAGCCGGTGCAGACGGGCATCAAGTCGATCGACGCGATGGTGCCGATCGGCCGTGGCCAGCGTGAGCTGATCATCGGCGACCGTCAGTGCGGCAAGACCGCGGTGGCGCTCGACGCGATCATCAACCAGAAGGGCAAGGACCTGATCTGTATCTACGTCGCGATCGGCCAGAAGGCTTCGTCGATCATGAACGTGGTTCGCAAGCTCGAAGAAACGGGCGCGATGGAATACACGATCGTCGTCGCCGCTTCGGCTTCGGATTCGGCAGCGATGCAGTACCTCGCACCGTACGCCGGCTGCACGATGGGCGAATACTTCCGCGATCGCGGCCAGGACGCGCTGATCATCTATGACGACTTGACCAAGCAAGCCTGGGCATACCGTCAGATCTCGCTGCTGCTGCGCCGCCCGCCGGGCCGTGAAGCGTACCCGGGCGACGTGTTCTATCTGCACTCGCGTCTGCTCGAGCGTGCGGCTCGCGTGTCGGAAGAGTACGTCGAGAAGTTCACGAACGGCGAAGTGAAGGGCAAGAGCGGCTCGCTGACGGCACTGCCGGTCATCGAAACGCAGGCTGGCGACGTGACCGCGTTCGTTCCGACGAACGTGATCTCGATTACCGACGGCCAGATCTTCCTGGAAACCGACCTGTTCAACGCAGGCATCCGCCCGGCAATCAACGCCGGCGTGTCGGTGTCGCGCGTCGGTGGCGCCGCTCAGACGAAGGTCGTGAAGAAGCTGTCGGGCGGTATCCGTACCGACCTCGCGCAGTACCGTGAACTGGCGGCATTCGCGCAGTTCGCATCGGACCTCGACGAAGCGACCCGCAAGCAGCTCGAGCGCGGCCGCCGCGTGACGGAACTGCTGAAGCAGCCGCAGTACCAGCCGCTGCAGGTCTGGGAACTGGCCGTGTCGCTGTACGCCGCGAACAACGGCTACCTCGACGACCTCGACGTCAAGCAAGTGCTGTCGTTCGAGAAGGGCCTGCGCGAAAACCTGAAGACCAGCCACGCTGACCTCATCAAGCGCATCGAAGACACCAAGGATCTCTCGAAGGACGACGAAGGCGCACTGCGCTCGGCGATCGAATCCTTCAAGAAGTCCGGTGCCTATTGATCCGCGAGTGACACACTGAGGCCGCGCGGGTGCTGATGCGCCCGCGCCGCTTCGGTGAGCGATGCATGAGCCCCGAGTAAAGCGCTAAAGCGCTAACTCGGGGCGCAAAGGAGCAAGCTATGGCTGGAATGAAGGAAATTCGCGGGAAGATCAAGAGCGTGCAGAACACGCGCAAGATCACGAAGGCGATGGAGATGGTGGCCGCATCGAAGATGCGTCGCGCGCAGGAACGCATGCGCGCCGCTCGTCCTTATGCGGACAAGGTCCGTGCCATCGCCGCGCACATGAGCCGTGCGAACCCGGAGTACCGTCACCCGTTCATGGTGGCGAACGAAGGTGCGAACACGGCCGGCATCATTCTCGTTACGACGGACAAGGGTCTGTGCGGCGGTCTGAACACCAACGTGCTGCGTGCGACGGTTCAGAAGTTCAAGGAGCTGGAAGAGAAGGGCCAGAAGGTCGAAGCTACCGCGATCGGTAGCAAGGGCCTCGGGTTCCTGAACCGCTTCGGCGCGAAGGTGATGTCGCAGGTCGTGCACCTCGGCGACACCCCGCATCTGGACAAGCTGATCGGCGCCGTGAAGACGCAGCTCGATCTGTACTCGGAAGGCAAGCTGTCGGCGGTTTATATCGCTTACACGCGCTTCGTCAACACGATGAAGCAGGAAGCCGTGATCGAGCAGTTGCTGCCGCTGTCGTCGGAACACTTCGAAGCCGATGACGGTACGCCGGCCACGTCGTGGGACTACATCTACGAGCCGGACGCGCAGGCAGTCGTCGACGAACTGCTCGTGCGTTACGTCGAGGCGCTGGTGTACCAGGCCGTCGCGGAAAACATGGCGTCCGAGCAATCGGCGCGCATGGTCGCGATGAAGGCCGCGTCCGACAACGCGAAGACGGTGATCAGCGAACTGCAGCTCGTATACAACAAGAGCCGCCAGGCCGCGATCACGAAAGAACTGTCGGAGATCGTCGGCGGCGCAGCCGCTGTTTAAGCGCGCGCCACGGACGACAACTGCGCCTTTGCGCGAGTAAAGAATCAGGTATTTAAAGGAAAAGCGATGAGTACTGCTGCTTTGGTAGAAGGCAAGATCGTACAGTGCATCGGCGCCGTTATCGACGTGGAATTCCCGCGCGACAGCATGCCGAAGATCTACGACGCGCTCATTCTCGATGGCTCGGAACTGACGCTCGAAGTCCAGCAACAGCTGGGCGACGGCGTGGTCCGTACCATTTGTCTGGGTGCATCCGACGGCCTGCGCCGCGGCCTGACCGTGAAGAACACGAGCAAGCCGATTTCGGTGCCGGTCGGCAAGCCGACCCTCGGTCGTATCATGGACGTCCTCGGCCGTCCGATCGACGAAGCCGGCCCGATCGAAAGCGAACATACGCGTTCGATCCACCAGAAGGCTCCGGCGTTCGACGAACTGTCGCCGTCGACCGAACTGCTCGAAACGGGTATCAAGGTCATCGACCTGATCTGCCCGTTCGCAAAGGGCGGCAAGGTCGGCCTGTTCGGCGGTGCAGGCGTGGGCAAGACCGTCAACATGATGGAGCTCATCAACAACATCGCGAAGGAGCACGGCGGTTACTCCGTGTTCGCGGGCGTGGGCGAGCGTACCCGTGAAGGGAACGACTTCTACCACGAAATGAAGGACTCGAACGTTCTCGACAAGGTCGCGCTGGTGTACGGCCAGATGAACGAGCCGCCGGGCAACCGTCTGCGCGTCGCGCTGACCGGCCTGACGATGGCCGAGCACTTCCGTGACGAAGGCCTCGACGTGCTGTTCTTCGTCGACAACATCTACCGTTTCACGCTGGCCGGTACCGAAGTGTCGGCACTGCTCGGCCGTATGCCGTCGGCAGTGGGCTATCAGCCGACGCTGGCTGAAGAAATGGGCAAGCTGCAAGAGCGCATCACGTCGACCAAGAAGGGCTCGATTACGTCGGTCCAGGCCGTGTACGTCCCTGCGGACGACTTGACCGACCCGTCGCCGGCTACGACCTTCGGCCACCTGGACGCAACCGTCGTTCTGTCGCGTGACATCGCTTCGCTGGGTATCTACCCGGCGGTCGACCCGCTCGACTCGACGTCGCGCCAGATCGACCCGAACGTGATCGGTGAAGAGCACTACTCGATCACCCGTCGCGTTCAGCAGACGCTGCAGCGCTACAAGGAACTGCGCGACATCATCGCGATTCTGGGCATGGACGAACTGTCGCCGGAAGACAAGCTGTCGGTCGCACGTGCGCGTAAGATCCAGCGTTTCCTGTCGCAGCCGTTCCACGTCGCTGAAGTGTTCACGGGCTCGCCGGGCAAGTACGTGCCGCTGAAGGAAACGATCCGTGGCTTCAAGATGATCGTCGACGGCGAGTGCGACCACCTGCCGGAACAGGCGTTCTACATGGTCGGCACGATCGACGAAGCCTTCGAAAAGGCCAAGAAGATCTCGTAAGGGTCAGGCGTAACGCAGCGGGCGCCGCTACGTCCGTGACGGATACCTTGATGGTATCCGTTCGCGGACAGGCGCTCACGTAATACGCTCAACCCGCCGTGCATGGGATCGGAACCGGCGCTGAAGCGCTCGTTCCGATCGACAGGAGTCGATATGGCAACCATCAAAGTAGACGTCGTCAGCGCGGAAGAGCAGATCTTCTCGGGCGAGGCGAAATTCGTCGCGCTGCCGGGCGAAACGGGTGAGCTGGGCATTCTGCCGGGTCACACGCCGCTGATCACGCGGATTCGTCCGGGTGCGGTGCGCATCGAAGTCGAGGGCGGCAACGACGAATTCGTGTTCGTCGCGGGCGGCATTCTCGAAGTGCAGCCGGGTGCCGTGACGGTGCTCGCCGACACCGCGATCCGCGGCAAGGACCTCGACGCGGCGAAAGCCGAGGAAGCACGCAAGCGTGCCGAGGAAACGCTGCAGAACGCGAAGTCGGATCTCGACCTCGCGAAGGCGCAATCCGAGCTCGCGACCGCGATGGCGCAGCTCGAAGCGATCCAGCGTCTGGCGAAGATCCGCAGCCGGCACTGAGCCGCGCCGCGTATCCCGCGAAAGAAAGCAGCCTTCGGGCTGCTTTTTTTTCGCCCGTCGTTTTCATCCGTTTTTACGGGTCGGATCATACCGTCCGGTCGTGCTATTTCACCCGTCCGTCGCGATTCGATGTCAGAGTGTCGTCAGCCGCGCACGGCATCATCCGCTCAGAGGCTATCCGTCGCGACGGCGGCGGAGCAGACACGCGTGAGCCGCATGTCGGGCCGGTCAGACAAAAACGGACGGAGACATTCATGGCAGCAGACCTTGGCGTGGGGGCGCTGATCGCGCCCGAAAACGGATTGTCGTACGTGCGCGGCACGACCGACGTGCCGCTCTCCGAAGCGACGATCGGCCGGTTCCTGCTCGACACGGCCGGCCGCTTTCCCGATCGTCCGGCCGTCGTGTTCCGCGAGCAGCAGGTGCGCTGGACCTGGCGCGAGTTCGCGAACGAGGTCGACGTGCTGGCGGCCGGGCTCGCCTCGCTCGGCATCGTGAAGGGCGATCGCGTCGGCATCTGGTCGCCGAACCGCAGCGAATGGCTGCTCACGCAGTTCGCGACCGCGCGGATCGGCGCGGTGCTCGTCAACATCAATCCGGCCTACCGGCTCGCGGAGCTCGAATACGCGCTGAACAAGGTCGGCTGTAAAGCCGTGATCGCCGCCGAGCGCTTCAAGACGTCCGCGTACGTCGAGATGCTGCAGACCATCGCGCCGGAACTCGCGACCGCGACGCCGGGCGACCTGCATGCGGCGCGCGTGCCGAGCCTGCGCACGGTCGTGTCGATGGGCGACGTCGCGCCGGCCGGCATGTTCCGCTTCGCGGACGTGATGGCGCGCGGCCGCCAGGCCGTCGATCCGGCGCTGCTCGATGCGATCGGCGCGACGCTCTCGGCGACTGATCCGATCAACATCCAGTTCACGAGCGGCACGACGGGCAGCCCGAAGGGCGCGACGCTCACGCATCGCAACGTCGTCAACAACGGGCGCTCGATCGCGACCGCGATGCGGTTCACCGAGCAGGACACGCTGTGCATCCCGGTGCCGCTCTATCACTGCTTCGGGATGGTGCTGGCTGTGCTTGCATGCGTGTCGAAGGGCGCCGCGATGGTATTCCCGGGCGAAGCGTTCGACCCGGTCGCGACGCTCGCGGCGGTGGCCGAAGAGCGCTGCACCGCGCTGCACGGCGTGCCGACGATGTTCATCGCGGAGCTCGATCATCCGGCGTTCGCGCAATTCGACCTGTCGACGCTGCGCACCGGGATCATGGCCGGCTCGCCGTGCCCGATCGAGACGATGAAGCGCGTCGTGTCGCAGATGCACCTGTCCGAAATCACGATCGCATACGGGATGACGGAGACGAGCCCCGTGTCGTTCCAGAGCTCGACCGATGATCCGCTCGAGAAGCGCACGACGACGGTCGGCCGTATCCAGCCGCATCTCGAGGTGAAGATCGTCGATCCGAGTGGCGATATCGTGCCGGTCGGCGCGACGGGCGAGCTGTGCACGAAGGGCTATTCGGTGATGCTCGGCTACTGGGACGACGACACGAAGACGCGCGAGGTGCTCGTGGACGGCTGGATGCATACGGGCGACCTCGCGACGCTCGACGCGGACGGTTACTGCAACATCGTCGGCCGGTTGAAGGACATGGTGATTCGCGGCGGCGAGAACGTCTATCCGCGCGAGATCGAGGAATTCCTGTTTCGGCATCCGAAGATTCAGAGCGCGCAGGTATTCGGCGTGCCCGATGCGAAGTACGGCGAGGAGCTGTGCGCGTGGATCGTGCTGCGCGCGGACGAGCAGATGACCGAGGACGACGTGCGTGCGTTCTGCAACGGGCAGATCGCGCACTACAAGATCCCGCGCTACATCCGCTTCGTCGACGAGCTGCCGATGACGGTGACGGGCAAGGTGCAGAAGTTCGTGATGCGCGACAGGATGATCGAGGAACTGAAGCTCGACGTGCAGAAGACCGCCTAGCGCGGTATGAAGAAGGGAAAACGCGCTGGAAAAATGCGGCGGCCTGCGGGCCGTTGCGTTTTCGATGGACGAAAAAAAGCGGGCTTATTAGCCCGCTAAAAACCACACGCTACGGGGTTAGCGCGAGGAGACCAAAGATGAAACCGAATCCGGCGGGGGGCCGGAAACGACTCCAACAGGGATGCCCCTCGGAAGGGCTTCGGTACGTGACCGACTGGCTCGCAGCGCTTCGCGTCCGCTCACACTTGGCACACGAGACCGCATCCGTGTTGAAACCGTTGAGGCCATTGTGGGCGAATTAATGACCCCTCGCGGTAACAAAGTGTTTCAGGTTGTAACGCCCGCCAGATAAGGCTTTCCGGGATTTTTTGCTGTTTTTGAGGGCCCGAAAAAGGTCATTTTTACCCATATTTTCCGCAGCGTTTTCAGCGCGTGCGCACGATGCGTTTTTCATGCGTATCAGGCTCGACGAATTGCCGATTTGCACGCGAGAAAATGCGCGGTTCGGCAGATGCCGCGCACGACGATTCATTCGTCAGAAAGATTTTGAAACGTGATTGGCCGGCGCGGAAGTCGACCGTTCGGCCAGTTCGCCGGCATCGGGCCGATTTTGCCGGCGCGTCGAAGTGTAACGGCGGCGATTCGGTCGCCGCCGCCCTGCGATTTTCGCGGCCGGCGGCCGCGGGGTCGGTGCCCGCTAAAGTCGCTGCGGGACGCCGTGTGCGAGCCCGCTTACTTCAGCCATTTGTCCGAGATCGCCTGGTATTCGCCGGTCGACAGCGCGAGATGCAGCCACTGGTCGACGTACTGCTGGAACGCGACGTCGCCGCGCGGCACCATGTACGCCTTCTCGCCGAACTGGAACGGCTTGTCCGGATGCACCGAGCACAGGCCCGGATTCAGCTTTTGCTGCAGCAGCGTCTCGGACGCATCCGTCACCATCACGTCCGCCTTGCCCGCGAGGATTTGCTTGAAGATCGTTACGTTGTCCGGATAGACCGTGAGGTTCGCGTGCGTGAAATACTGCTTCGCGAAACGCTCGTTGGTGCCGCCCGGGTTCACGATCACGCGCGTTTCCGGCCGGTCGATCTGCGCGACGGTCTGGTATTTGTCGGCGTCCGCGCAGCGCACGATCGGCGTCTTGCCGTCCACGACGTACGGCTGCGTGAAGAACACGCGCTTCTGGCGCTCGAGCGTCGTCGAGACGCCGCCCACCGCGATGTCGCATTTCGCGACGAAGTCGCCGGTCAGGTTCGGCCAGCTCGTCTTCACGTAGTCGGTCTTCACGCCGAGCGACTTCGCGAGCGATTCGGCCATGTCGATGTCGATGCCCTCGAAGCGGCCGTCCGCACGGTAGTACGAATACGGCTTGTAGTCGCCCGTCGTGCAGACGCGCAGCGTGCCGCGCGCGAGCACGTCGTCGAGCCGCGAGCCGGCGCCCGGTGCGGCAGCGGCTGCGCCCGCGGCGGTCTGCGCGTGCGCGGCGGCGCAGCAAAACAACGCGGCGGCGGCGAGCGTGGCGAATGGTTTCATCGGTCTCCTCCTTCGTTTCGTTCGATATGAGCGTCCGATCATAACGGAGCCATCGCGCGCGTCATATGGCCGCCATTGCGCCGGCATGCGCAGCCTTGCGGCGGCTGTCCGGTAAAATGCCGCTTTGCCTTCGCACCGTCGCTCCTACCGTGGCCCATACCCTGCTCAACGACACCTTCCTGCGTGCGCTTCTGCGCGAGCCGACCGACTACACGCCGATCTGGCTGATGCGCCAGGCCGGCCGCTACCTGCCCGAATACAACGCGACGCGCGCCCGCGCCGGCAGCTTCCTCGGTCTCGCGAAGAATCCCGACTACGCGACCGAAGTGACGCTGCAGCCGCTCGAGCGCTTTCCGCTCGACGCCGCGATCCTGTTCTCGGACATCCTGACGATTCCGGACGCGATGGGCCTCGGCCTCGACTTCCAGGTCGGCGAAGGGCCGAAGTTCGCGCATCCGGTGCGTACCGAGGCCGACGTCGCCAGGCTCGCGGTGCCGGACATTGAAGAGACGCTCGGCTACGTGACGGGCGCGGTGCGCGAGATCCGCCGCGCGCTCACCGACGGCCAGGGCCGCCAGCGCGTGCCGCTGATCGGCTTTTCGGGCAGCCCGTGGACGCTCGCGTGCTACATGGTCGAAGGCGGCGGGTCGGACGATTTCCGCACCGTGAAGTCGATGGCGTATTCGCGCCCCGACCTGATGCACCGGATTCTCGACGTGAACGCGCAGGCCGTGGCTGCTTACCTGAACGCGCAGATCGAAGCGGGCGCGCAGGCCGTGATGATCTTCGACACGTGGGGCGGCGCGCTGGCGGACGGCGCGTACCAGCGCTTCTCGCTGGACTACATCCGCCGCGTGGTGGCGCAGCTCAAGCGCGAGCATGACGGCGAGCGCGTGCCGGTCATCACGTTCACGAAGGGCGGCGGGCTGTGGCTCGAGGAGATCGCGGCGACCGGCGTCGACGCGGTCGGGCTCGACTGGACGGTCAACCTCGGCGCCGCGCGCGAGCGCGTCGCGGGGCGAGTCGCACTGCAGGGCAACCTCGACCCGACGATCCTGTTTGCGCCGCCCGCCGCGGTGCGCGAGCAGGCGCGCGCGGTGCTCGACAGCTACGGCAACCATCCGGGCCATGTATTCAACCTCGGACACGGTATTTCGCAATTCACGTCGCCCGATCACGTCGCCGAACTCGTCGACGAGGTGCATAACCACAGCCGCGCGATCCGTAGCGGAGCCGCCGGCTGAACGCAAACGCTGTCATGCTGCACTGCGGGGTGACAGCGTTTCGTTTTCGGCGCTAAACAGGGCGCAACCCCGCACCGGTTGCCGATTCAGTGCTTGTCAAGACTTGACTTATACACATTTTCCTCGTTGCAGCGCGGTAGAGCCCTGTGTCGGTCAAATTGCCTCGCTATGGTTCGGTAATTTGAATAGCAGCCTTATGGAATAAGGCTCCGCGGGGCACCGCAACAAGCGGCGAAAATCAGCGGAAAGCGCGGCCCCGCGTGCGTTGCGGCCGGTGAGCGGCGAGTTCTCAACAAAGTTATCCACAGGCTGGGCAGGGTATACGGCGATTCCTAATGCGAATCCAAAACTTAGCGCCGAATCTGAAGTTTTACTTTAAGTCCGCCGCCACGATGCGGGCGCGGATGCCGGCCGCCCATCTCGATGCGGTGCGTGCCGCCGCCGGAGCGCCGCGATGAGCGGCACCTACCTGCGCGTCGCGCTCGACCATCCGCTCGCCACCCTGTTCGACTATCGCTGCGACGCGCAACCGGCGCCCGTGCCGGGCACGCTCGTGCAGGTGCCGTTCGGCAAGCGGCAGGCGGTCGGGCTCGTCTGCGAAGTGACGACTCACACCGACGTGCCGCCGTCCCGGCTGCGCGCGGTCGACGCGATCTGCACCGACCTGCCGCCGTTGTCGCCGGACTGGCTCGCGCTCGTGTCGTTCGCCGCCGATTACTACCAGCGCGGGCGCGGCGAGGTCGCGCTGCCGGCACTGCCGCAGGCGCTGCGCGATGCGGGGCGCTGGGGGCGGCTGCTCGCGCCCGAGGTGCGCTACCGGCCGACGGAGGGCGGCCGCGCGGCGCTGCCCGATGCGTTGCCCGCACGCGGGGCCGCGCTGCGGCGGCTCGCGCAGGCGCTGGTCGACACCGGCTCGCTCGCGCTGCCCGATGCGCGCGCGCTGCACCCGAAGGCGGCCGCGACGCTCGACGACTGGGCGGCGCGCGGCTGGGTTGACGTCAAGGAGATCGGCTGGGCCGATGCGCCTGTGCCCAAAGCTGTGGATAACCTGTTGGCAGCCGGTGGACGAACTGTGCCGCCGGCGCTCACGGACCAGCAGGCCGAGGCGCTCGACGCGATCCGCGCCGCGCAGGGCTTTGCGCCGTTCCTGCTGCACGGCGTGACGGGCAGCGGCAAGACCGAGGTCTATCTGCACGCGCTCGCGTCGCTGCTCGACGCCCGGCCGGACGCGCAGGCGCTCGTGCTCGTCCCCGAAATCAACCTGACGCCGCAGTTCGAGGCCGCGTTTCGCGCGCGCTTCGCGGGTGCGCTCGCCGACGACGCGATCGTCACGCTGCACAGCGGGCTCGCCGAGGGCGAGCGGGCGCGCAACTGGCTCGCCGCGCATACGGGGCGTGCGCGGATCGTGCTCGGCACACGCCTCGCGGTGCTCGCGTCGATGCCGGCGCTCGCGCTGATCGTCGTCGACGAGGAGCACGAGCCCGCGTACAAGCAGCAGGAAGGGCTGCGCTATTCGGCACGCGATCTCGCCGTGTGGCGCGCGAAGCAGCTCGGCATCGGGGTCGTGCTCGGCTCGGCCACGCCGTCGCTCGAAAGCTGGTGGCAGGCGGAGCAGGGCCGCTACACGCGGCTCACGCTGTCGCGCCGCGCGGTGGCCGACGCGACACTGCCGACCGTGCGGCTGATCGACCTCGAAGAGGAGCGGCGGCGCGGCCGCGCGTCGATGGGCGGGCTGTCGGGGCCGCTCGTCGCGGCGCTGAAGGCGCGGCTCGAACGCGGCGAGCAGAGTCTCGTGTTCCTGAACCGGCGCGGTTACGCGCCGCAGCTCGCGTGCGACGCATGCGGCTGGGTCGCGGGCTGCCCGCGCTGCAGCGCGTACGTCGTGCTGCACAAGCCCGAGCATGCGCTGCGCTGCCATCACTGCGGCTGGGAAGCCCGCATTCCGCGATCGTGCCCCGAGTGCGGGAACGTCGACATCGCGCCGCTCGGGCGCGGCACGCAACGCATCGAGGAGGCGCTCGCCGAGGCCGTGCCGGGCGCGCGCGTGCTGCGGATCGACGCGGACAGCACGCGCCGCAAGGGTAGTGCGCAGGCGCTTTTCTCCGATGTGCATGCGGGCGAGGTCGACATCCTCGTCGGCACGCAGATGATCGCGAAGGGGCACGACTTCCAGCGCGTGTCGCTCGTCGGCGTGCTCAATGCCGACACGGCGCTGTTCTCGCATGACTTCCGCGCGAGCGAACGGCTGTTCGCGCAGCTGATGCAGGTGAGCGGCCGCGCGGGGCGCGCCGGGCTGCCGGGCGAGGTGCTCGTGCAGACGCGCTACCCGCGTCACGCGCTGTATCACGCGCTCGGGCGGCAGGACTACGTCGGCTTCGCGAATTCGACGCTCGGCGAGCGCCGCGACGCGCACCTGCCGCCGTTCGTCTACCAGGCGCTGCTGCGCGCCGAGGGGCGCACGCTCGACGCGGCGCTCGCATTCCTGCTGCAAGCCGCGGCCGCATTGCCGGGGTTGCCGGGCGCCGATCGCGTGACCGTGTACGACGCGGTGCCGATGACGATCGTCAAGGTCGCGAACGTCCACCGCGCGCAATTGCTGCTCGAAAGCGCGTCGCGGGCGGCGCTCCAGCATGCGCTGCGCGCGTGGCAGCCGGAGCTGCGCGCGCTGAAGGGCGTGCTGCGGTGGAGCGTCGAGGTCGATCCGCTGGATATCTGAGCGGCGCGCCATGCGGCCGTCGTGCCGCACACCGCACACCGCACACCGCACACCGCACACCGCACACCGCACACCGCACACCGCACACCGCACACCGCACACCGCACACCACGTGCCGCTGCGTCGACACCCGGGCCGTCGGGCAGCCCCGAACCGTCTCTTGCCGCACGGCCATCCCCGGGCGCGCCACCCGCTGCCACCCCAGTGCAACCCGTTTTCGTCCGCCGCCGCGCGCGGGGAAGGTTGCGCACGCATGTCAAATCGGCCTGCTCAGGGAAAACACCGATCCCCCGACCACGGGCAACTCCTAGGTTGCAACCGCATAAGTGGCTGATTATATTGACTAACCCAAGGGTGCAACCCATCTCGCAATTTGGTTGCACCTTTTTATTGCGTGCCGTAGGATTTCGCGCATCCTCTCACACCACATTGCCGGGCTCGCACCGGCGCACGAACCCACCATGGCAAGCACGACTCTCGGCGTCAAGGTCGACGACCTTCTCCGCTCGCGCCTCAAGGACGCAGCCGCGCGTCTCGAGCGCACTCCCCACTGGCTGATCAAGCAGGCGATCTTCGCGTATCTCGAGCGGATCGAGCACGGCCAGTTGCCGCCCGAGCTGTCGGGCCACAGCGGCGTCACGGAGCTCGCCGACGGCCAGGCTGCGGACGGCGACGACGACAACTCGCCGCATCCGTTTCTCGAATTCGCGCAGAACGTGCAGCCGCAATCGGTGCTGCGCGCGGCGATCACGGCCGCGTACCGCCGCCCCGAGCCGGAATGCGTGCCGTTCCTGCTCGGCCAGGCGCGCCTGCCCGCGAACCTGCAGGCGGACGTGCAGGCGCTCGCGACGAAGCTCGTCGAGGCGCTGCGCGAGAAGAGCTCGGGCGGCGGCGTCGAAGGGCTGATCCACGAATTCTCGCTGTCGAGCCAGGAAGGCGTCGCGCTGATGTGCCTTGCCGAGGCGCTGCTGCGCATTCCCGATCGCGCGACGCGCGATGCGCTGATCCGCGACAAGATCAGCAAGGGCGACTGGCGCTCGCACGTCGGCCACGCGCCGTCGCTGTTCGTGAACGCGGCGACCTGGGGGCTGATGATCACCGGCAAACTCGTGACGACCAACAGCGAAGCGGGGCTGTCGTCGGCGCTCACGCGCCTGATCGGCCGCGGCGGCGAGCCGCTGATCCGCAAGGGCGTCGACATGGCGATGCGCCTGATGGGCGAGCAGTTCGTCACCGGCGAGACGATTTCCGAAGCGCTCGCGAACAGCCGCAAGTACGAAGCACGCGGCTTCCGCTACTCGTACGACATGCTCGGCGAAGCGGCGACGACCGAAGAGGACGCGCAGCGCTACTACGCGTCGTACGAACAGGCGATCCACGCGATCGGCAAGGCGGCCGGCGGCCGCGGCATCTACGAAGGCCCGGGCATCTCGATCAAGCTGTCGGCGCTGCACGCGCGCTACTCGCGCTCGCAGCAGGACCGCACGATGAGCGAGCTGCTGCCGCGCGTGCGCGCGCTCGCGCTGCTCGCGCGCCGCTACGACATCGGCCTGAACATCGACGCGGAAGAAGCCGACCGCCTCGAACTGTCGCTCGACCTGCTCGAGGCGCTGTGCTTCGATCCGGATCTCGCGGGCTGGAACGGCATCGGCTTCGTGGTGCAGGGCTACCAGAAGCGCTGCCCGTTCGTGATCGACTACCTGATCGATCTCGCGCGCCGCAGCCGTCACCGCCTGATGATCCGTCTGGTCAAGGGCGCGTACTGGGATACCGAGATCAAGCGTGCGCAGGTCGACGGCCTCGAAGGTTATCCGGTCTATACGCGCAAGATCTACACGGACGTGTCGTACCTCGCGTGCGCGAAGAAGCTGCTCGCCGCACCCGACGCCGTCTATCCGCAGTTCGCGACGCACAACGCGTACACGCTCGCCGCGATCTACCAGCTCGCGGGCCAGAACTACTACCCGGGCCAGTATGAATTCCAGTGCCTGCACGGGATGGGCGAGCCGCTGTACGAGGAAGTCACCGGCCGCGACAAGCTGAACCGGCCGTGCCGCGTGTACGCACCGGTCGGCACGCACGAGACGCTGCTCGCGTACCTGGTGCGTCGCCTGCTGGAAAACGGCGCGAACACGTCGTTCGTGAACCGCATCGCGGACAAGACCGTGTCGGTGAAGGAACTGGTCGCCGATCCGGTCGACGAAGCGTCGAAGGTCGTGCCGCTCGGCGCGCCGCACGCGAAGATCCCGCTGCCGCGCAACCTGTACGGCGACGAGCGTCCCAACTCGATGGGCCTCGACCTGTCGAACGAACACCGCCTCGCGTCGCTGTCGTCCGCGCTGCTCGCGAGCGCGCACTTCCCGTGGCGCGCGGCGCCGATGCTCGCCGACGACACGCTCGCCGACGCGCCGGCCCGCGACGTGCGCAACCCGGCCGACCAGCGCGACACCGTCGGCACCGTCAGCGAAGCGACGGCCGAACACGTGAGCGCGGCACTCGCGCATGCGGTGGCCGCCGCGCCGATCTGGCAGGCGACGCCGGTCGACGCACGCGCCGATTGCCTGGTGCGCGCAGCCGACCTGCTCGAAGCGCAGATGCACACGCTGATGGGCCTGATCGTGCGCGAAGCCGGCAAGTCGCTGCCGAACGCGATCGCCGAGATCCGCGAAGCGGTCGACTTCCTGCGCTACTACGCCGCGCAGATCCGCGACGAATTCTCGAACGACACGCACCGTCCGCTCGGCCCCGTGGTCTGCATCAGCCCGTGGAACTTCCCGCTCGCGATCTTCATGGGCCAGGTGGCCGCCGCGCTCGCGGCCGGCAACACGGTGCTCGCGAAGCCGGCCGAACAGACGCCGCTGATCGCCGCCCAGGCCGTGCGCCTGCTGCGCGAGGCCGGCGTGCCGGCCGGCGCGGTGCAGCTGCTGCCGGGCGACGGCGAGACCGTCGGTGCGGCGCTGGTCGCCGATCCGCGCACGCGTGCGGTGATGTTCACCGGTTCGACCGAAGTCGCGCGCCTGATCAACAAGACGCTGTCGGCGCGCCTCGACCCGGACGGCAAGCCGATCCCGCTGATCGCGGAAACGGGCGGCCAGAACGCGATGATCGTCGACTCGTCGGCGCTCGCGGAGCAGGTTGTCGCGGACGTGATGCAGTCGTCGTTCGACTCGGCCGGTCAACGGTGTTCGGCGCTGCGCGTTCTGTGTCTGCAGGACGATGTCGCGGACCGCACGCTGACGATGCTGAAGGGCGCGATGCACGAGCTGGCGCTCGGCAACCCCGACCGGCTGTCGACGGACGTCGGCCCGGTGATCGACGGTGAAGCGAAGCAGACGATCGACACGCACGTCGCGGCGATGAAGGAGAAGGGCCACGCGGTCACGCAGCTGCCGATGCCGGACGCGTGCGCGCACGGCACGTTCGTGCCGCCGACGCTGATCGAGATCGGCAGCATCGACGAGCTGAAGCGCGAAGTGTTCGGCCCCGTGCTGCACGTGGTGCGCTACCGCCGCAGCCAGCTCGACAAGCTGCTGGAGCAGATCCGCGCGACCGGCTACGGCCTGACGCTCGGCATCCACACGCGGATCGACGAGACGATCGCGCACGTGATCTCGAATGCGCACGTCGGCAACATCTACGTGAACCGCAACGTGATCGGCGCGGTGGTCGGCGTGCAGCCGTTCGGCGGCGAAGGGCTGTCGGGCACGGGCCCGAAGGCCGGCGGCGCGCTGTACCTGCAGCGCCTGCTCGCGACGCGTCCGTCGGGCCTGCCGCGTTCGCTCGCGCAGACGCTGATCGCGGACGGCGCGGTCGAAGGCGATGCGCGCGGCAACCCGGCGGCAGCGCTCACGACGCTGCGCGACTGGCTGATCGAGCAGCGCGAGCCGGCACTGGCCGCGCGTTGCGACGGTTACCTGGCGCAGGTGCCGGCCGGTGCGACCGCCGTGCTGACCGGCCCGACGGGCGAGCGAAACACGTATACACTCGGCCCGCGCGGCACGGTGCTGTGTGTCGCGGCGACGCCGGGCGGCGCGCGCGCGCAGTTCGCGGCGGTGCTGGCGACCGGCAACCGCGCGCTGTTCGCGGGCGCGGCCGGCGAGGCGCTGGTCGCCGCGCTGCCGGCGTCGCTGAAGGCGCATGCGACCGTGCGCAAGCAGGCCGATACGCCGTTCGACGCGGTGCTGTTCGAAGGCGACAGCGACGAACTGCAGACGCTCGTGAAGGACGTCGCGCAGCGGCCGGGCCCGATCGTGTCGGTGCAGGGCGTGTCGGTGGGTGCGTTCGAGAACGGTGATGCGGAAGATTACGCGCTGGAACGGCTGCTGACGGAGCGCTCGGTGAGCGTGAACACGGCCGCGGCGGGCGGCAATGCGAATTTGATGACGATCGGCTGATCATCCTTGCCGTTCGGATCAAACAAAGGAAGCGGCCAGGCGATCCCGAAGCCGCTCCATTTACCCTGGTACCAAGGAGATGCTATGCAACACACGATGAAAAAGGTGGCAGGCGCGACGCTCGTCGCGGTCATGTCGCTGGCGGGGACGGCCCATGCGGATGACGTGAAGATCGGTTACGCTGGGCCGATGACGGGCGCGCAGGCGCACTACGGCAAGGATATGCAGAACGGGATCGTGCTCGCGATCGAGGATTTCAACGCGACGAGCCCGAAGATCGGCGGCAAGCCGGTGAAGTTCGCACTCGACACGCAGGACGACCAGGCTGACCCGCGCACCGGCACGACGGTCGCGCAGAAGCTCGTCGACGACGGCATCAAGGGCATGCTCGGCCACTTCAACTCGGGCACGACGATTCCGGCCTCGCGCATCTACGCGAACGCGGGCATTCCGCAGATCGCGATGGCGACCGCACCGGAATACACGCAGCAGGGTTACAAGACGACCTTCCGCATGATGACGTCCGACACGCAGCAGGGCTCGGTGGCCGGCACGTTCGCGTCGAAGGATCTCGGCATGAAGAAGATCGCGATCGTCGACGACCGCACGGCCTACGGCCAGGGTCTCGCCGACCAGTTCGAGAAGGCCGCGAAGGCCGGCGGCGCGACGATCGTCGACCGTGAATTCACGAACGACAAGGCGGTGGACTTCAAGGCGATCCTGACCAAGCTGAAGGCGGCGAAGCCGGATCTCGTCTACTACGGCGGCGCGGATTCGCAGGCTGCACCGATGGTCAAGCAGATGAAGACGCTCGGCATCACCGCCCCGCTGATGAGCGGCGAAATGGTGAAGACGCCGACGTTCCTGAAGATCGCGGGCAACGCGGCCGACGGCACGATCGCCTCGCTGGCAGGCCTGCCGCTCGAAGAAATGCCGGGCGGCAAGACGTACGCCGACAAGTACAAGAAGCGCTTCGGCGAAGACGTGCAGACCTACTCGCCGTATGCGTACGACGGCGCGATGGCGCTGTTCAACGCGATGAAGAAGGCCGATTCGACCGATCCGGCGAAGTACCTGCCGGTGCTCGCGAAGACCGACATGGCCGGCGTGACGTCGACGCACGTCGCGTATGACGCGAAGGGCGACCTGAAGAACGGCGGCATCACGATGTACAAGGTCGAGAAGGGCGAGTGGAAGCCGCTGAAGAGCATCGGCGGCAAGTAAGCAGCCTGATGTGACGCGCGGGCGGCGTTGCAATGCGTCGTCCCGCTCCTCGTGCGAAAAAGCCACCTGGCCGTCGGGCCGGGTGGCTTTTTCTTTGGTGGGACACACCCGACAGGGCATAGGGATGTTGCAGGCAGTGGTGCGGCAGGGTCGCCCCATGTGTACGTAGATACCGCATCGCCGTGATCGGCGGCAGCATGACGTTACTAGCCGTCGCAGCACTTGTTAGGGCAATCGGGCAGGAAGGAAATTTCCACACGTCGCCCATTTTCCACGTCGCCATGCGAATAGACGCGGGCGCTCTTCTTGATGGTTCCGCGCAAAAAGCCGAGTTGCTCCAACAGCGCATACGCGACTTGCAATCTTGATTGCGCAAGGGCCAGTGCTCCCGGCTCACTTTCCTCGGCATGGCCGCTGATCAGTGTTGTCTCTTTGGTCAGGTGATTTGCGTAATTGAGCCTTTGGTCGGCTGTCCATTTTGCAATGCGGACGATCTCTGCATTTGATAGGTGCGAGCTGTCTCTCGAAAAGTAGATGTCGAAGTTCTCGCTGGCGATGCATGCGAATACCGGATTGGAGACGAGAAGGCTTAGGGCAAGAATAAATTTAAGCATTGTAAATGACGTATCCTGCAATGCTGTCGGCATTGTTGATTGCTTGATTCGGGTTTTCGGCTCCAAACGTCAAACACTCCTCCATGAAATATCTGTGATCCCGGGTTCCCATTGTGTCGTCGAAATGACTCGCCTCATGAATCAGGGTGGAAACTACGGAATCTTTTTCCCATGAGAAGTCTCGCATTGTACAAAAATCGGGATGTATTGCGATCGTATGAGTTGCGGTATCCGGCGAACACACTGATGCCGCGACTCCCGATTTGTTCGGATTTGGAACGCATCCAATATGTTTGAATCGATCGCTATCCCATCGCGTGAAATTGTATCCGGTGAGTGCCTTTAGTACGCGGACGATTGCAGTCAGACCTGTTAATAGCGTTATGCGAGTGCCTTCATCATTTCTGCCGAACCACTGTAATACGCGTGCCTTATCAGTGTTGGACCAGCGCTGCAGATCCTTGATTCTTTTGTCGACGAGAAAAACGGCTCGATCGCGTTTGCTCAATACCATTTCCCGGAATTCCTTGTTTGTCATGTTGTGACATATTCTTTCGGTATTGATCGTTACTTCCACCGTCGACCCAGGATTGGTATTGGTGACGGCGCCTGTGTGTACGAGGAACCATTCTCCGCCGTCATTCGCATCAAAATTTTTCATTGCTTCAATGTTCCGTCGTATAGATTTTCAGAGTTGCCGAGGCGTCGGTGGCGATTCGATGTGTTTGCCCGGCCGTGTCCGTGGTGCCCGTGAAAATCTGCCCGGTGTCGGTAACGATTCGGTAGCGAATGTTCGCGAGCGGGCGGCGGGAGTCATCGAGCAAGGTGAATTGCTCGTCGTGTACGACAGCCGATCGAGCAAACGACCGCTCGGCTGCATCAGGTTGGTGCCCATTCAGCGTTGCAGTCTCTCCCGCAGTAAAAATCATCCGCATGCCGCGCTCAGCGTGGAAGATCGGCGGTGGGTTGCATCCGCAGACATTGATATCCCCGCTCAATGCCCACTGTTTGCCGTTCGGACCGGTACCTGGCCAGCGCGGACCTTGCGGTGCGATGTACCCTTCACGCTTGCAGGCAGAACAGTAGGTCTTCATATCCAGCGTGGCGATATGAACCCTCGGCGGCGGATTGGAGCAGGTCACGGTGTCGAGGCCTTCGACAATCACCGCTTCCCCGGCGCGGTCGCCTTTGGCAAGAAAGTAGCGGATCATGGACGCTACCTCAGCGGGGCACGGACGAGCGGGTGACGACGCGAAATACAACGGATGAAGCTACGCCTTGTCGCTCGGGACTATCGGTGATCATGTCGCCGTTATCGAGTTCGCTGCCAACGAATGCGAGCGGTGCGAAGTCGGGCCTGTCGACCAAACCCAGACCGCTCGTCACGCGCGCGGTTGAACCGTCCGGATAGTGGATCAGGTCGCCCACCGTGGCAGCCCTGCCCAAGTGCGGCGCTACTTCCCATGTGCCGGACGGCTCGCGCAATGCGCCGCCGCGCGCGGTTGTTGCGCCACGTACCGCCAATCTGTAGGCGGGCGGCGCGGGCGGCGGCACATAGGTCGGATCGAACAGGCCCGCAGCGCTTTGCCCATCCCGCACGTGCATGCCCCATGAGGTGCGCAGCGTTTCGGTAATGCGGTCACCGTTGCTCAATCGGCTGCCGACCAACGCGAACGGCTTGCCTCCGCTGTGGTTGTTTCCCGCGCCGTCGACAATCGCGGCCTCGCTGCCGTCGTCATAGGTCACTACGTCGCCGACGCAGGCGACTTCTAGTCCAGCCAGGGTCAGGCCGCTGGTTGCGGTGGTGACGCGTCCGCCGCGTTCCGTGAGCGCACCAACAGTGGCGAAAAGATAGGTCGGTGTTTTGAGTTCGTCTTTCATCCGGCTTCCCTGTCTCAGTAAATGGAATGGCTGCCTAGAGACGCTATTCCAGATGGGAAACGTCGATCAATCGGACGAATATGATTCAGGGTTGCTAATTTCTATTACTTGTTCCGTTCTGCCTTTTGCATTGACCGCACGTGCGCGAGTGCGTTGGTCAGGTGACGTGGATAAGGAGTGATGTCGTATCTCGCTTTGCGGTTCGCAAGGGGAATCTGAGTACGTGAGTGCGCTGGTGCAATCGTGGATACTTAGTCTTCGCGACGCACACGCAGCAGGAACTTCTGCAGCTTGCCCGTAGGCGTGCGCGGCAGCGCCTGCACGAACGTGAACTCACGCGGAATCTTGTACGCGGCGAGCCGCTCGCCGCAGAACGCGCGCAGCGCGTCCGCGTCGGGCGCCGTGCCCGCGCGCGGCACGACGTGCGCGACGACCGTCTCGCCCCAGTCGGGATGCGGGACACCGACGACGGCCGCCTCGGCGATGTCCGGGTGCGCGCCGAGTACGTCCTCCACTTCCTTCGAATAGACGTTCTCGCCGCCCGTCACGATCATGTCCTTCAGCCGGTCGACGATGAACAGGTAGCCGTCCTGATCGATCCGCGCGATGTCGCCGGTGCGATACCAGCCGTGCGGCGCGAACGCGGCGCGGGTCGCGGCCGCATCGTCGAGATAGCCGAGCATCATGCTGTCGGTCTTCAGCCAGATCTCGCCGGTCTCGCCCGGCTGCGCATCGATGCCGTCCATCCGCACGACGCGCAGGTCGACGCCCGGGCCGCCGTGGCGGCCGATCGAACCGGCCTTCGCGATCTGCTCGTCCGGATACAGCGTCGTGCCGGCCGGGCCCGCTTCCGTCATGCCGTACACCTGGAAGAACGCGTCGCTGCGATACGCGCGCGCGAGCCGTTCGGCCTGCGCGGCGCCGATCGGGCCGCCGCCGTACAGCCATGCGCGCACGCTCGACAGGTCGAACGCCGCGAAACCGTCGATCGTGTCGAGCGGCAGCAGGTACGACACCGGCGCGCCGAAATACAGCGTCACGCGCTCGCGCTCGACGGTCTGCAGGAACCGCAGCGGATGGTATTCGCGCAGCAGCACGACGGTGCCGCCCGCATACAGCGTGCCGCCGAACCAGTTGTTGAGCGGCGACGAATGCCAGATCGGCATCGCCATCAGCGTGCGCTCGTTGCGGCCGATGCCGGTCGCGAGGGCCGCCTGCATCGCGGCGAGCGTCACGGTGCGGTGGCTGTGCACGCAGCCTTTCGGGTGGCCGGTCGTGCCGGACGTATAGAGGATCTGCGCGATGTCGCCGTCGGCCGGCTCGATGCCCGCGAGGCCGTCCATCGTCGCGCACAGCGTGTCGAAGCACGGCACGCCGTCGAGCTCGCCTTCGGTCACGAGCCGTCGCGCGGGATGCACGATGCGCTCGACCACCGGCGCGAGCGTCACGTCGAACAGCAGCGCCTTGCTGCGGCTGTGTTCGAGCACGTAGTCGACTTCCGGCGCCTGCAGCTTGTGGTTGATCGGCACGAACGTCGCGCCGAGCCGCCACGCGCCGAACATCAGGTCGACGAAGGCCGGCGTGTTGAAGCACATCGCGGCGACACGGTCGCCGGCCGCGACGCCGAGCGCGCTCAGCACGGCCGCCGCGCGGTGCGAGCGCTCGCGCGCGGCGGCATAGGTGATCGTCGCGGATTCGCTGACGAGGAACGGTTTGTCGGGCGTCGCGCGGGCGGCGCGGTCGAGGGCGGCGACGAGGTTCATCGGGGCTCCGGGCGGGCGAACGAAGGCGAACGGGGAAACCGGGCTGGGCGAACGGGCGTCAGGCCGGGTACGCGCGCTGCAGCAGCGCGGCGACGTCGATCGCGTGCGGGTCGAAGCCGCCCGCGACGCGGCCCCAGTCGGGCGCGGCAAGCCGTGTCGCGACGAACGCGTCGGCGACGGCCGCCGGCGCGTCGCGGCGCAGCAGGCACGCCTGCGCGACGAGCGCGAGGCGCTGCGCGAACACGCGGCCCGACGCCTCGAGCGTGTCGGCCGGTGCGTCGAGCATCGCGCGCAGCGCGTCGAGCGCCGCGCGGATGCGCGGTTCGCCCGCGCCGAGATCGGCGAGTTCGGTGAACAGCGCGGCAGCCGCGTCGGGTTCACGCGACACCGCGCGCAGCACGTCGAGGCACATCACGTTGCCCGAACCTTCCCAGATCGAGTTGACGGGCGCCTCGCGGAACAGCCGCGCGATCGGGTCGTCGTCGACATAGCCGTTGCCGCCGAACACTTCCATCACCTCGCCGGTCAGTTCGACCGCGCGCTTGCACACCCAGAATTTCGCGGCGGGCGTGACGATGCGCTTCCAGGCGCGTTCGCGCGGCGAGTCGTCGCGCTCGAACGCGTCGGCCAGGCGCATCGCCAGCACGAGCGCGGCTTCGCTTTCGAGCGCGAGATCGGCCAGCACGGTGCGCATCAGCGGCTGTTCGGCGAGCGCGCGGCCGAATGCATGGCGCTGGCGCGTGTACGCGATCGCCTGCACGACGCCCTGGCGCAGCATCGCCGCACTGCCGAGCACGCAGTTCAGCCGCGTGTAGGTGGCCATCTCGATGATGGTCGGAATGCCGCGGCCTTCGTCGCCGAGCATGATGCCCCACGCGTCGTTCAGCTCGATCTCGCTGCTCGAGTTGCTGCGGTTGCCGACCTTGTCCTTCAGCCGCTGGATCTCGACCGCGTTCTTCGTGCCGTCCGGCCGCCAGCGCGGCACGTAGAAGCACGACGGACCGCCGCCTTCGGTCTGCGCGACGACGAGGTGCGCGTCGCACATCGGCGCGGAGAAGAACCACTTGTGGCCGCGCAGCCGGTATTCGCCGCCGCGCCCGCCCGCGCCGACGGCGGTCGCGAGCGTCGTGTTCGCGCGCACGTCGGAGCCGCCCTGTTTCTCGGTCATGCCCATGCCGAACCAGATCGAGCGCTTGTCGGCGACCGGCACGTCGCGCGGATCGTAGTCGTCGCTGTAGAGCTTGTCGCGCAGCAGCGCCCACAGCGCGGGCTCCTTCTGCAGCACGGGGATCGCGGCCTGCGTCATCGTCGCCGGGCACAGCGTGCCGGCCTCGATCTGGCCATGCAGGTAGAAGCCGGCCGCGGTCGCGGCCCAGCGGCCGCGGCGCGACTCGCGGAACGCGAGCGACACGAAGCCTTCCTGGCGGTAGCGGCCGAGCAGCGCGTGCCACACCGGGTGAAAGTCGACGCGGTCGATGCGCCGGCCGCGCCGGTCGAACGTGTTCAGTTCCGGCGTGTGACGGTTCGCTTCGTCGGCAAGCCGCGCGGTGTCGGCGCTGCCGAGCCACGCGCCGTATGTGTCGAGTTGCGGCACGGCCCAGTCGGCGCCCGCGCGGGTGAGCGCGTCGCGCAGCGCGATGTCCGTCGTGAAGAGGTTATAGTCGACCAGTTCGTCGAACTGGTTCGTGACGGCGTGAGTCGATTCGGTCATCGAGGTTGTCTCCGGTCTCATGCTTCGCGGGCGGCCGGCGTCATGCCGCACGGATGACGCTTCGGCGCCGGTTCCGGCCCCCGGTAAAACGCATGCCCTGCTGATTTCCAGAGTAGCAAATATGCCGCCGCGACATGTTCAGGTTCCGGCGCCGCCCGGCCAGCCGGCGGCGCAACCCGCGCCCGCGTTGCGCCGCCGGCCGCGCCAGTCGCGCGCGCAGGCGAGTTCCGACGCGCTGCAGCAGGCGTTCGTTCAGCTTTTGCTCGAACGCGGCTACGCGAAAGCGACGATCCGCGAGATCGCGGCCGTCGCGGGCGTCAGCATCGGCACCTTCTACGAGTATTTCGGCGACAAGCAGAGCCTCGCGGCGCTCTGCATCCATCGGCACGTGCAGGCGCTGGCCGACCGGCTGCGCGACGCGGTGGCGCGGCTGCGCGGTGCGCCGCGGGCCGAACTCGCCGCCGCGCTGGTCGACCTGCAGGTCGACGCGATCGGCGCCGACGCGGCGCTGTGGGGCGCGCTCTTCGCGCTGGAGCGGCAGGTGTCGCCGCTCGCCGCCTACCGCCGGCATTACGACGCGTACGTCGCGCTGTGGCGCGACGCGCTCTCGCACGCGGCCGATCCGCCGCCGGCCGCGCGGCTCGACGGGATCGCGCGGATGGCGCACACGCTCTGCTACGGCGGGCTCTCGCAGGCGCTGCTGACGCTCGGGCCCGCGTTCGACATCGCCGCGCTGCGCGATGAACTGCGGGCCGTGCTGCTCGCCTATCTGGCGGCGGCCGGCCGGTAGCATCCCGTTAGGGAAATGCCTGATTCGCATGTCGGCCGGGCAGGCGAGCCTTGCCGCCGAGTGCTTCTCTCCATGGGCCATGAGAAAAATACATGGCCGCCATGACGAACTTTCGTTTGTCCGCCGATATTGGCTCGGGCTAAATCATGCGGCAGATGCAGGCCGCGCGCGTCGCGCGGGGCCGCCCGAAGGACATCAGAAGGAGGAGTCATGCGAAGCGCCACCGCGCCCCGTTCGAAACTGCCCGACGTCGGGACGACGATCTTCACGGTGATCGGCCAGCTGGCCGCCCGGCACGATGCGTTGAACCTGTCGCAGGGGGCGCCGAATTTCGCGCCCGATCCGGCGCTCGTCGAAGGCGTCGCGCGCGCGATGCGCGACGGGCACAACCAGTACGCACCGATGGCCGGCGTGATGGCGCTGCGCGAGCGGCTCGCGGAAAAGACCGAGGCGCTGTACGGCGCGCGCTACGACCCGGCCACCGAGATCACGGTGATCGCGAGCGCGAGCGAGGGGCTGTACGCGGCGATCAGCGCGCTCGTGCATCCGGGCGACGAGGTGATCTACTTCGAGCCGTCGTTCGACAGCTATGCGCCGATCGTGCGGCTGCAGGGCGCGATGCCCGTGGCGATCAAGCTGTCGCCGGAGCACTTCCGCGTGAACTGGGATGAAGTGGCGGCTGCGATCACGCCGCGCACGCGGATGATCATCGTCAACACGCCGCACAACCCGACCGCGACCGTGTTCTCGGCCGACGATCTCGAGCGGCTCGCGCAGCTCACGCGCGACACGGGCATCGTCGTGCTGTCCGACGAGGTCTACGAGCACGTCGTGTTCGACGGCGCGCAGCACCAGAGCGTCGCGCGCCACCGCGAGCTGGCCGAGCGCAGCGTGATCGTGTCGTCGTTCGGCAAGTCGTTCCACGTAACGGGCTGGCGGGTCGGCCATTGCCTCGCGCCGGCCGAACTGATGGACGAGATCCGCAAGGTGCACCAGTTCATGGTGTTCTCGGCCGATACGCCGATGCAGTTCGCGTTCGCGGAGATCCTCGCGCGGCCGGACAGTTATCTCGGCCTGTCGGCGTTCTACGAGGCCAAGCGCGACCTGCTCGCGCGCGAGCTGGCCGATTCGCGTTTCGAGCTGCTGCCGAGCGAGGGCTCGTTCTTCATGCTCGCGCGTTTCCGGCACTTCTCGGACGAAAGCGACAGCGATTTCGTGCTGCGCCTGATCCGCGACGCGCGCGTCGCGACGATTCCGCTGTCGGCGTTCTACACCGACGGCACCGACGCCGGCGTGATCCGGCTCAGCTTTTCGAAGGACGACGCGACGCTGGTCGAAGGCGCGCGGCGGCTGCGTTCGCTGTAACCCCCCGTACGGCATCCGGCCACGGGCATCCGGCGACGGGTACGTCGCATCGACCAGACACAGGAGATCACGATGAAGCACACGGCCACCCTGAAACTCGCGTTCGCACTCGCGTGCGCCATCGGTTCCGGCGCGGCGCTCGCCGATGCGCAGACGCTGCGCTTCGGCCTCGAGGCGCAATACCCGCCGTTCGAATCGAAAGCGCCGAACGGCGACCTGCAGGGCTTCGACATCGACGTCGGCAACGCCGTCTGCCAGACGGCGAAGCTGTCGTGCAAATGGGTCGAGACGTCGTTCGACGGCCTGATTCCCGCGCTGAAGGGCCGCAAGTTCGACGCGATCAACTCGGCGATGAATGCGACCGAGCAGCGGCGCCAGGCGATCGACTTCACGACGATCATCTATCGCGTGCCGACCCAGCTGATCGCGCGCACCGGCAGCGGCCTGCTGCCGACGCCGGAATCGCTGAAGGGCAAGCGGGTCGGCGTGCTGCAGGCGTCGATCCAGGAAACCTTCGCGAAGGCGCACTGGGAGCCGGCCGGCGTCGCGGTCGTCGCGTACCAGGACCAGAACCAGGCGTATGCGGATCTGGTCGCGGGCCGTCTCGACGCGACGCTCGTGCTCGCGCCGTCCGGCCAGCGCGGCTTCCTGTCGCGTCCGGACGGCAACGGTTTTTCGTTCGTCGGCCAGCCCGTGCACGACGACCGGATCCTCGGCAGCGGCATCGCCTTCGGGCTGCGCAAGGGCGACAGCGCGCTGAAGGCGAAACTCGATGCGGCGATCGACAAGCTGAAGGCGGACGGCACGGTGAAGTCGCTCGGCCTGAAGTATTTCGGCGATATCGACATTTCGGCGAAGTAAGCGGGGCTGCGCGATGCAGAACCGGAACACGACCGCCGCGGGCGGCGGACCGGCGGGCACGCCGCTGTCGGGTGACGCGCTCGAAGCCGTGCTCGTCGCCGAACTGGGCGATGCGCTCGTCACGCGCGCGGCCGACATCGATCCGCGTTATTTCACCGCCTACAACGAGCCGGCCGGCGCGCGGCCGCGTGCGCTGGTGCGCCCGCGCAGTGTCGACGACGTGTCGCGCACGCTCGCGCTGTGCGCGCGGCTCGGCCAGGCGGTCGTGCCGCAGGGGGGCCTGACGGGGCTCGCGCGCGGCGCGGTCGCGCTCGGCGGCGAGGTCGTGCTGTCGATGGAACGCTTCACGGGCGTCGACGCGCTCGACGCGGCGGCCGGCACGATGACCGTGCGCGCCGGGACGCCGCTGCAGACGGTGCAGGAAGCCGCGGAAGCGGCGGGTTTCACGTTCGGTGTCGATCTCGGCGCACGCGGCTCGTGCCAGATCGGCGGGATGCTCGCGACCAACGCGGGCGGCACGCGCGCGATCCGCTACGGGATGATGCGCGAGCAGGTGCTCGGGCTCGAGGCCGTGCTCGCGGACGGCACGGTCGTGTCGTCGATGAACCGGATGCTGAAGAACAACGCGGGCTACGACCTGAAGCAGCTGTTCATCGGCAGCGAGGGGACGCTCGGCGTCGTCACGCGTGCGGTGCTGCGGCTGCATCCGTTGCTCGCCGCGCCGGCCACGGCGCTCTGCCGCGTGCGCGACTACGACGCGGTCATCGCGCTGTGGCATCGCGTGCGCACGCTGCCGGAGGTCGTCAGTTTCGAGGCGATGTGGCCGGCGTTCTACGACTACGTTGCGCGCCACACGCCGGGCGTCTCGGCGCCGTTTGTCGGCGACGACGGCTTCGCGGTGCTGATCGAATGCGCGACGAGCGCACCGGGCGGCGATGCGCACCAGGCGCTGGAAACCGGCCTCGCGGCGGGGATCGAGGCCGGGCTCGTGGAGGATGCGGTGCTCGCGACGTCGGAGCGGCAGGCGCGGGACTTGTGGACGCTGCGCGAAGGCCTCGCGATCGACGCGCTGCCGCATCTGGTCAACTTCGACGTGAGTTTGCCGACCGGCGAACTCGGCGTGTTCGCCGAACGCTGCGAAGCGGCGCTGCGCATGCAATGGCCGGATGCCGTGTGCCTGTTCTTCGGGCACGTCGGCGACGGCAACGTGCATATCGGCGTGTCGCTGGCCGGGATGAGCGATGCGGACGCCGATGCGCTCGATCACTGCGTGTACGCGGTGGTGTGGGACATGGGCGGTTCGGTGTCGGCCGAGCACGGGATCGGCGTGCTCAAGCGGCCCTATCTCGCGCACACACGCAGCGACGCGGAAATCGGGCTGATGCGACGCCTGAAGGCCGCCCTCGATCCGGGCGGCATCCTGAATCCGGGCAAGGTGCTTTGACGGCGGCGTTGCCTGCGGCCGCCGGCCGCCCGCCTGCGTGATTCGTCAGCCGTCCACCCAGCGCAGCGCGCCGATCTTCAGGTGTTCGACGACGCTGCGCGCCCATCCGAGCTCGGCATTGAGCAGCACGAGCGCATGTTCGTTCTGCAGCAGGAACAGGCGCGGCACCTGGTCGGCCTGCGCGGCGTTGCGCAGCGTTTCGAGGCGCTCGCGCTCGGCGTCGAGCCGGGCGATCCGAATCTCGAGCTGGTGGCGGGCATCTTCGGCGTCGAGCAGCGGCAGGAAGGCGAGGCCGGCGCCGAACGCCGGGAATTCGCGCGCGGGCTCCGCGAGCAGCGCATGCAGCCACGCCTGCCCGGCCGTGTGCCCGGCCTCGGTCAGCGCATACAGCGTGCGCTCGGGAAACGCGCCATCGCGCTCGGTGTCGTGAACGGCGATCAGCCCGTCGCGCAGCAGCCGGTCGATCGTCTGGTAGAGGCTCGTGCGCTGCCGGACGTTGACGACTTCGTCGTACCCGCGGGCCTTCAGTTGCTGCAGCATCCCGTACGGATGCATCGGCGTTTCGGTGAGCGTCGCGAGGACGGCCAGCGCGAGCGGGGACGGGCGACTAGCGGACATGAATAGTTATCGTATATCTAGTAAGAATATAACTATTCTCGACGAAACTATCATATTCGACAAGGGTTTCAGCCGAGGTGCGAGCGCTTTGCGGCCGGCGCGACGGTTTCCATCGTCGCGAGACCGTGCACGATGCCGCAATCCTCGACCGAATGCTCGCCGACGCACTGCCGCCGCAATTCGGTGAGCTGGTCGCGCAGATGCGTGAGTTCCGCGAGGCGCGCATCGACGTGGCCGATGTGCTCGTCGAGCAGCGCATTGATCGAATCGCAGGGATCGGCCGGCGTGTCGGTGAGCTGCAGCAGCGCGCGGATTTCGTCGTGGGCCATGTCGAGTGCGCGGCAGTTGCGGATGAAGCGCAGCCGTTCGACATGCACGTCGGTGTAGTTGCGGTAGTTCGAGTCGGTGCGCTCCGCATCCGGCATCAGTCCCTCTTTCTCGTAGAAACGGATCGTCTCGGGTGTGCAGCGGGCCGCCTTGGCCAGTTCGCCGATCTTCATGTCTTTCTCCCGTGCAAGGGTTGACCTTGTAGTGGCTTCAGGGTGTTAACTCTACTCCGTCAAGCCATTGAAAGCCATTGAGGAGGTTGTCATGACCGATGCCCAGCGTACCCACGACCCACGACACCGTCATGCCGGCGGCGCCGATGCGTGCTGCGCCGATTCGCGCGACACGCAGACGGCGACCGTTGCCGACGCGGTGCCGGCGGGCGGCGAGCGCGCGCACGGCCACGACCATGATCACGGCGATCACGGCGACGCGCATCGGCACGGCGCGGCGTGCACGCATGACCACGGCGCGCACGACCATTCGGGTCATGGCCACGATCATGCGGAAGGCAACGCCCATGTACACGGCGACGCGTGCTCTGACGACCACGGCAAGCACGACCATGCCGGTCACGACCACGACCACGACCACGACCACGACCACGCGGCCGGCAACTGCTGCGCGCCTGCCGCGCTGACGCTCGCGCCGCTGCCGGTCGCGCAGGCGACCGCGTCGGGCCACGTGCGCTCCGCGTTCCGGATCATGCAGATGGACTGCCCGACCGAGGAAACGCTGATCCGCAAGAAGCTCGGCGGGATGCAGCAGGTCTCGGCGCTCGAATTCAACCTGATGCAGCGGATGCTGAGCGTCGAGCACGTGCCCGGCGCGCAGCCGGCGATCGAAAGCGCGATCCGCTCGCTCGGCATGACGCCGGAAGCCGCGTCGGCCGACGCACCGGCAGCGCCCGCCGCGCCGCCGCCCGCGAAGCCGTGGTGGCCGCTGGCGCTGGCCGGCGTCGCCGCGATCGCATCCGAGGGCGCGACGTGGGCCGGGCTGCCGGTGTGGCTCGCGGCCGCGCTCGCGCTCGCCGCGGTACTCGCGTGCGGGCTCACCACCTACAAGAAGGGCTGGATCGCGATCCGCAACGGCAACCTGAACATCAACGCGCTGATGAGCATCGCGGTGACGGGCGCGATGGCGATCGGCCAGTGGCCCGAAGCCGCGATGGTGATGGTGCTGTTCACGATTGCCGAGCTGATCGAGGCGAAGTCGCTCGACCGCGCGCGCAATGCGATCCAGGGCCTGATGCAGCTCGCGCCGGACACCGCGACCGTGCAGGACGCCGACGGCTCGTGGCGCACGATCGAGGCCGCGCAGGTGGCGCTCGGCGCGGTCGTGCGCGTGAAGCCGGGCGAGCGGATCGGGCTGGACGGCGAGGTCGTCGCCGGCCGCTCGACGGTGAACCAGGCGCCGATCACCGGCGAGAGCCTGCCCGTCGAAAAGGCGACCGGCGACGCCGTGTACGCGGGCACGATCAACGAATCGGGTTCGTTCGAATACCGCGTGACGGCGGTGGCGGCCAACTCGACGCTCGCGCGGATCATCCACGCGGTCGAGGAGGCGCAGGGCGCGAAGGCGCCGACGCAGCGCTTCGTCGACCAGTTCGCGCGTGTCTACACGCCGATCGTGTTCGCGGTCGCGCTGCTGGTGGCGGTGGTGCCGCCGCTCGTCATGGGCGGCGCGTGGCACGACTGGATCTACCGTGCGCTGGTGCTGCTCGTGATCGCGTGCCCGTGCGCGCTGGTGATCTCGACGCCGGTGACGATCGTGTCGGGGCTCGCGGCCGCGGCGCGACGCGGGATTCTCGTGAAGGGCGGCGTCTATCTGGAAGAAGGGCGCAAGCTCGCCTGGCTCGCGCTCGACAAGACCGGCACGATCACGCACGGCAAGCCGGTGCAGACCGACTTCGACCTGCATGCGACCGATGCCGATGCGGTGCGGGTGCGGCACCTCGGTGCGAGCCTCGCGGCGCGCTCCGATCACCCGGTGTCGCAGGCGATCGCCGCCGCGGCACGTGACGCCGGCACGACGGCCTTCGCCGATGTGCAGGACTTCGAAGCGATCGTCGGGCGCGGGGTGCGCGGCACGATCGACGGCACGCGCTACTGGCTCGGCAACCACCGGCTCGTCGAGGAGCTCGAACGCTGCTCGACGGCGCTCGAAGCGAAGCTCGATGCGCTCGAACGGCAGGGCAAGAGCGTCGTGGTGCTGGTCGACGAAGCGCGCGTGCTCGGCATCTTCGCGGTGGCCGACACGATCAAGGACACGAGCCGTGAAGCGATCGCCGATCTGCACGCGCTCGGCATCCGCACCGCGATGCTGACGGGCGACAACCCGCATACCGCGCAGGCGATCGCGAAGCAGGCCGGCATCGACGACGCGCGCGGCAACCAGTTGCCGGAAGACAAGCTCGCGGCGGTCGAGGAGCTGTCGGCCGGCGGCGCGGGCGCGGTCGGGATGGTCGGCGACGGGATCAACGACGCACCGGCGCTCGCACGTGCCGACATCGGCTTCGCGATGGGGGCGATGGGCACCGATACGGCGATCGAGACGGCCGACGTCGCGCTGATGGACGACGACCTGCGCAAGATTCCCGCGTTCGTGCGGTTGTCGCGCGCGACGCATCGCGTCCTGGTGCAGAACATCGGCTTCGCGCTCGGCGTGAAGGTCGTGTTCCTCGGCCTCACGGTCGCGGGGCTCGGCACGATGTGGATGGCGGTCTTTGCCGACGCGGGCGCCAGCCTGATCGTCGTGGCCAACGGCTTGCGGCTGCTGTCGTCCTCCGGGGCGTTCGGCGGTACGCAGGCCGCGCGTTGAGGAGCGGGCGATGAGCTTTCTGAAGCGAATCCTGGGCGGCCACGGCGGTGGCCACGGCAGCGGCCACGGCAATGGCCACGGCAATGGCGGCCACGGCGGCGGAGGCGGGCATCACGGCGGGCAGCGCCGGGACGCACACGGCGGCCACGATGCGCGCGGCCGCGATCGCCACGGCTGGGGCTGGCAGGCGCCGGCCGACGCCAGTGGCGGGCGAGGCGGCCAGGGCGGCAACGTGCCGCTGAGCCAGCTCGCGTGCGCCGGCTGCGGCGCGCTCAATGGGGCCGATGCACGCTTCTGCGCGCAGTGCGGCGCGGCGCAACGCGGCAAGGCCTGCAGCCGCTGCCATGCGGCGCTGGCGGCCGACGCGCGGTTCTGTCCCGGCTGCGGGACGCAGGCGGCTTGAAGAGGTCCGCGCGCTCGTGCCGGCTGCGCAAAAGCACCGGCCGGCGCGCTTCGTTCGACGGCCGGCGCACCAGCCTGCCCGATATCGTCCCGGGCCAGCTCGCGCCGGCAATATCGTCGCGGTCCGTCCAGATACACGGCTCCACGACGCACCCTTCGATCAGCGCAGCGGCAGGTAGATCTCGGTACGCAGGTCGGCCGGCGCCGCGTCCATCGGCGTGTTGAGGTACAGCTCGAACGGCGGCGCGTCGGCGGCTTCGCGGCCCGAATGACGCAGCCAGTCGCCGTAGAGCCACTGGTAGGCCGTCTTCAGGTCCGCGTACGGCCCCGTATGCAGCAGCACCGCGTATTCGCCGCCCGCGATCGTCGCGCGTTCGACCGGCGGCACGGGCTCGACGTCCGGCGCGCCGTCGGCCGGCATGAAACACGCCTTCGCGCGCAGCTGCGCTTCGGGCGTCGTGTCCGGATCGTCGTAGAAAATGCCGATCATCTTCGCGCCCGGGCCGATCAGCCCGTGCTGCCCGACCCAGGCGCCGATCCGCCCGAACGCGTCGCCGACCTTCAGGTACGCGCCCGTGTGCGCCACCGCGTAGCCACGCAGTTCCGGCAGCCGCCGGATTTCGACTTCATGCTTGAACATGTCTTCCTCTCCTCTCTGTAGTGGATAGATGGGCCGGTGGCTGCCCGTGCGCCGGTGCTGCGCGGGCGGCACACCGTACGCGTCGCGAAACGCCCGCGCGAACGCGTGCGTCGAACCGTAGCCCGCGCGCCGCGCGATCTCGTCGATCGGCCGCGCCGTGCACACGAGATCCTCGGATGCGCGCACGATCCGCATCCGCCGCACCGTCAGCACGATCGATTCGCCGTACAGCGCGCGATAGACCCGCTGCCAGTGATACGGCGACAGGCACGCGACTTCGGCGAGCCGGTTCAGGTCGAGCGGGCCGTCGAGGTGCGCGCGGATGTATTCGTGGACGCGCGCCACGCTTGCCGCGTAGCGGGCCCAGGCAGGCTGGTCGGGTTTCGTTTCGACGGTCATCGGCGTATCCGGGCAGGAACCGACGCCACGGTAGCACGGTGCGAATTGATAAATCTTGCGGAAATACGCAGGCGCGCCGACCCGTCGGGCCCTTTTTCATTTTGACGAAATGGGGTCTTGCCCCTCTGCGATCTATGACTAAAGTTAAAGACGGTGAAATCGGGTGATCGCGTCATTTTTCTCGGGTAAGTTGCTCCGTCGGGGCAGCACGCTTTTCGAAGTACGCAGGTAGTTCGTCGATGTCCAATCGCAACACCACGTTTTCGGGAGAAGAAGAAATGGATGCTTCCAGCTTCATCACGTCGCTGCAGACCACGCTAGGGGGGTATCTGCCGAAGATTGCCGGCGCGATCGGCATCCTGGTGATCGGCTGGCTGATCGCCGTCGTGGTGCGGGCCGGCGCGATGCGTCTGCTCGGCGCGCTGAAGGTCGACCAGCGGATCAGCGAAAGCACCGGCCAGGGCGCATGCGTCGAGCGCATCATCGCCGGCGGCCTGTTCTGGCTCGTGCTGCTGGTCACCGCGGTGGGCATCTTCAACGTGCTCAACCTGTATGCGGTCTCCAACCCGTTCTCGCTGCTCGTCACCCACATCGTCAACTACCTGCCGAACCTGATCGGCGGCGCGGCGCTGACGCTGATCGCGTGGCTCATCGCGTCGTTGCTGCGCAGTCTCGCGAACCGCGCGCTGAAGGCGAGCAAGATCGACGACAAATTGTCCGAAGGCGCCGGCTTGCAGCCGATGAGCGGTTATCTCGGCGACGTGCTGTTCTGGCTCGTGATCCTGATGTTCCTGCCGGCGATCCTCGCGTCGTTCGCGCTGTCGGGGCTGCTGACGCCCGTGCAGGGGATGGTCGACAAGCTGCTCGCGATCGTGCCGAACCTGTTCGCGGCCGCAGTGATCGGGATCGTCGGCTGGATCGTCGCGCGCGTGCTGCGCGGCCTCGTGACGAACCTGCTCGTCGCCGCCGGTGCCGACCGACTCACGCAGCGTCTCGACAGCCCGACGCCCGTGCGCGTGTCGAGCCTGATCGGCACGGTCGTCTACGTGTTCGTGTTCGTGCCGACGCTGATCTCCGCGCTCGACGCGCTGAAGATCGACGCGATCTCGGTGCCGGCCACCAACATGCTGAACCAGTTCCTCGGCGCGGTGCCGGACATCGTCGCGGCGATCGTGATCGTGCTGGTGACGTTCTACTTCGCGCGCTTCGTCGCGTCGCTCGCGCAGAAGCTGCTGGAAGCCGCGGGCGCCGACGGGCTCCCGGCCGTGCTCGGCGTCGAGCGCGTGTTCTCGGGGATGCTGCAGCCGTCGGTGCTGGTGGCGCGGCTGATCGTGTTCTTCGCGATGCTGTTCGCGTCGGTCGAAGCGGCGAACCGGCTCGGCTTCTCGCAGGTGCGCGACGTCGTCACGCTGTTCATCGAATTCGGCGGCCACGTGCTGATGGGCGGCGTGATCCTCGTGATCGGCGTGTGGCTCGCCAGCCTCGCGCGCCGCGTGATCGAGCAGGCCGACCGCGAGCACAGCGTGCTGTTCGCGCGCATCGCGCAATTCGCGATCCTCGGCCTCGTGTTCGCGATGGGGCTGCGCGCGATGGGCATCGCGAACGAGATCGTGCAGCTCGCGTTCGGCCTCGTGCTGGGTGCGATCGCGGTGGCGGTGGCGCTGTCGTTCGGCCTCGGCGGCCGCGAAGCGGCCGGCAAGCTGCTCGACCGCTGGTTCAACCAGCGCGGCGGCGGGCAATAAGTCTTTCGCGTCGAGCTTCCGTCCGGCCGCTGCGTGCGGCCGGCGGCGGCGGTCGCAGCGGGGCGGGCCCGGCATCGGTGCCTTTCGCGCAGCGGGAGGCCATACAAGCCCGGAACAGGCGTTTCCGTCAGCGAAATGTCAGCCGCGATCTTTGCCGAATTTCGATAACACGTCGTTTAATGACTCTCTAGCATCGATTCTCAGTCGCGCAGGCCGCCAGGCCCGGCGCATTTGAGGAGAGAGTCCGATGAAAGCAGAGTCGAATGGCCGGCCCGCCGCCGGCGCCAAGTCGTCCGGCCAGCCCGCGCTGCAGCAGACGCTCGGGACCTGGCAACTGTGGGGCATCGCGGTCGGCCTCGTGATCTCCGGCGAATACTTCGGCTGGAGTTACGGCTGGGCGAGCGCCGGCACGCTGGGTTTCGTCGTCACCGCGCTGTTCGTCGCGGCGATGTACACGACCTTCATTTTCAGTTTCACCGAGCTGACGACGTCGATCCCGCACGCGGGCGGCCCGTTCGCGTATGCACGTCGCGCATTCGGCCCGACCGGCGGCTATCTGGCCGGCGCGGCGACGCTCGTCGAATTCGTGTTCGCGCCGCCCGCGATCGCGCTCGCGATCGGCGCGTACCTGCACGTGCAGTTTCCGGGCCTCGAGCCCAAGCATGCGGCGATGGGCGCGTATCTCGTGTTCATGGCGCTGAACATCGTCGGCGTGCAGATCGCGGCGACCTTCGAGCTCGTTGTCACGCTGCTCGCGATCTTCGAGCTGCTGGTGTTCATGGGCGTCGTGTCGCCGGGCTTCGCGTGGAGCAACTTCATGAAGGGCGGCTGGTCGGGCGCCGATCATTTCAGCATGGGCGCGTTCCACGGGATGTTCGCGGCGATCCCGTTCGCGATCTGGTTCTTCCTCGCGATCGAAGGCGTCGCGATGGCCGCCGAAGAGGCGAAGAACCCGAAGCGCTCGATCCCGATCGCGTACGTGGCCGGGATCCTGACCCTCGTGGCACTCGCGATCGGCGTGATGGTGTTCGCCGGCGGCGCGGGCGACTGGACCAAGCTCGCGAACATCAACGACCCGCTGCCGCAGGCGATGAAGTACATCGTCGGCGCGAACAGCGGCTGGATGCACATGCTCGTGTGGCTCGGGCTGTTCGGCCTCGTCGCGTCGTTCCACGGGATCATCCTCGGTTATTCGCGCCAGATCTTCGCGCTGGCCCGCGAAGGTTACCTGCCGGAGTGGCTCGGCAAGGTGCATCCGCGCTTCAAGACCCCGCACCGCGCGATTCTCGCGGGCGGCGTGGTCGGCATCGCGGCGATCTACAGCGACGAGCTGATCCAGTTCGGCGGGCAGACGCTGACCGCGAATATCGTGACGATGTCGGTATTCGGCGCGATCGTGATGTATATCGTGAGCATGGCGTCGCTGTTCAAGCTGCGCCGCACGCAGCCGAACATGGCGCGGCCGTTCCGCGCGCCGCTGTACCCGATCTTCCCGGCCTTCGCGATCCTTGCGGCGCTCGTCTGCCTCGCTACGATGGTGTATTTCAACGGGCTGGTCGCGCTGGTGTTCGTCGGCTTCCTCGCGGTCGGCTACGCGTACTTCCTCGCGACGCGTTCGCAGCGCGAGGGCGCGCCGGGCGACGCGCTGGTGGAGGAGTGAGCAGGTGAAGGTGAACGGCCGTTCCTGACGGCATCCGGCGCGCCCCGTCGAACGGGCGCGCCGTCGGCTTTTGGCAAGGCAAGGAGACTCGCACGATGTCCTATACGGAGACGATCGGCCCGCGCACGTACCGTTTCGCGGACCTGAAGACGCTGCTCGCGAAGGCGAGCCCGCTGCGTTCCGGCGACCAGCTCGCCGGTGTCGCGGCGGCGAGCGAGGAGGAGCGCGTGGCCGCGAAGATCGCGCTCGCGGGCGTGCCGCTGAAGGCGTTCCTGAACGAGGCGGTGATCCCGTATGAAGACGACGAGGTCACGCGCCTGATCGTCGACGATCACGATGCGGCGGCGTTCGCGGAAATCTCGCATCTCACCGTCGGCGATTTCCGCAACTGGCTGCTGTCGCCCGCCGCCGACGGCGCGGCGCTCGAACGGATCGCGCCGGGCCTTACGCCCGAGATGGTCGCCGCCGTGTCGAAGCTGATGCGCAACCAGGACCTGATCGCCGCGGCGAGAAAGCGCCGCGTCGTCACGCGCTTTCGCAACACGGTCGGGCTGCCGGGCCGGATGTCGGTGCGGCTGCAGCCGAACCACCCGACCGACGACGTGAAGGGGATCGCCGCGTCGATGCTCGACGGGCTGATGTACGGCTGCGGCGACGCGATGATCGGCATCAACCCGGCCACCGACAGCCTCGCGGCGATCGTGAAGCTGCTCGCGATGATCGACGGATTCCGCGAACGCTACGGCGTGCCGACGCAGTCGTGCGTGCTCACGCACGTGACCAACACGATCGCGGCGGTCGAGAAGGGCGCGCCGGTCGATCTGGTGTTCCAGTCGATCGCGGGCACCGAGAAGGCGAACGCGAGCTTCGGCATCTCGCTCGCGCTGCTCGGCGAGGCGCGCGAGGCCGCGCTGTCGCTCAAGCGCGGCACCGTCGGCAACAATCTCATGTACTTCGAGACGGGCCAGGGCAGCGCGTTGTCGGCGAACGCGCATTTCGGCGTCGACCAGCAGACCTGCGAAGTGCGCGCATATGCGGTGGCGCGCAAGTTCGAGCCGTTCCTCGTGAACACGGTGGTCGGCTTCATCGGGCCCGAATACCTGTACGACGGCAAGCAGATCATCCGCGCGGGGCTCGAGGATCACTTCTGCGGGAAGCTGCTCGGCGTGCCGATGGGCTGCGACATCTGCTACACGAACCACGCGGAAGCCGACCAGGACGACATGGACACGCTGCTGACGCTGCTGGGCGCGGCCGGCATCAACTTCATCATGGGGATTCCGGGCGCGGACGACGTGATGCTGAACTACCAGAGCACGTCGTTCCACGACCAGCTCTACGTGCGCGAGGTGCTCGGCCTGCGCCGCGCGCCGGAATTCGAGGAGTGGCTGGAGACGATGGAGATCGCCGACGCGCACGGAGCATTGCGCGCCGCGAACTCACGCGTGCCGCTGCTCGCGGGCGCGAACGACTGGATGGGGATTTCGGCATGAGCGACGCCGTCGAAAAGAATCCGTGGGGCCAGCTGAAGTCGTTCACGAACGCGCGGATCGCGCTCGGCCGTGCGGGCAACAGCCTGCCGACCGCGCCGCTGCTGGCCTTCAACCTGTCGCACGCGCAGGCGCGCGACGCGGTGCACCAGCCGCTCGACTCGGACGCGCTGCGGCGCGAGATCGAGGCGGCCGGCCTGCTGCCGACGCTCGGCGTGCAGAGCGCCGCGCCGGACCGCGACCACTATCTGCGCCGGCCCGATCTCGGCCGCAAGCTGTCGGACGACAGCCGCGGGCTGCTCGCCGGTTACGGCGCGGCGCTCGACGATGCGCCCGATGTCGTGTTCGTGGTCGGCGACGGGCTCTCTGCGTTCGCGGCCGCAAAGCAGGCGCTGCCGCTGCTGCAGGCGGTTCGGCCGCGCCTCGACGCGGACGGCTGGCGGATCGGCCCGGTGGTGGTCGCGACGCAGGCGCGCGTCGCCCTCGGCGACGAGATCGGCGAGCTGCTGCGCGCGAAGGTCGTGGCGATGCTGATCGGCGAACGGCCGGGGCTCAGCTCGCCGGACAGCCTCGGCGTGTACCTGACGTGGGCGCCGAAGGTCGGCTGCCACGACGCGCTGCGCAACTGCATCTCGAACGTGCGGCCCGAAGGGCTGCCGTACGCGGCGGCCGCGCACAAGCTGCATTACCTGATGACGCATGCGCGCAGGCTCCAGCTGACGGGCGTCGGGCTGAAGGACGACAGCGATGCGCTGTTGCCGCAGGCGGAAGCGGAGCGGATCGGGGCGGACTGAAAACGGTCGCACGCGGGCCGCTCCCGTATCGCGGGGGGCGTGCCGTTCGAGCGGCATGAGCGGCACGAGGGGCGGCTGTCGAGGCGCCCGCTACCCGGCTACCTGAACAGCCGCTCGCACAGAAAATCGACGAACACGCGCAGTTTCGGCGACAACTGCCGGCTCGACGGCCACACGATCGAGAATTGCCCCGGCGCGATCCGGTAGTCGTCGAGCACGGTGACGAGCGTGCCGTGTTCGAGCGCGTCGCGCGCGAGGAAGTCGGGCATGTAGCCGATGCCGAGCCCCGCGAGCACGGTGCCGCGCAGGGCTTCCATGTTGTTGCAGGTCAGTGCGGTGCGCAGCTTCGCCGGCGTGCCGTCGGCGGCCGCGAGCGCCCAGTCCTGCAGCTTGCCGGTGGTCGGGAAGCAGTAGCGCACGCATTCGTGCGCTTCGAGATCGCGCGGCGTGCGCGGCGTGCCGGCCCGCGCGAGATACGCGGGCGTCGCGCACAGCACGAACGCAAACGGGCCGAGCCGCCGTGACATCAGGCTCGAATCGGACAGCGGGCCGCTGCGGATCGCCGCGTCGAAGCCGCCTTCGACGACATCCACCATCCGGTCGTTGAAATCGAGATCGAGCTCGACGTCCGGGTAGCGCTGCCGGAACTCGGGCAGCACCGGCAGCAGGAACCGGTAGCCGATCACCGGCAGGCTCACGCGCAGCCTGCCGCGCGGGCGCTGCGCCGACGCGGTCACGGTCGCTTCCGCGTCGCGGAAATCCTCGAGGATCCGCTGGCAACGTTCGTAGAAATGCCGCCCCTCTTCGGTGAGGGTGACGCGGCGGGTCGTGCGGTTGAACAGGCGCACGCCCAGCGACTGTTCGAGTTTCGCGATCGTCTTGCCGACCGCCGACGCCGAGATGCCGAGCGCGCGGCCGGCCGCGACGAAGCTCAGCGCTTCGGCGGTGCGGACGAACGCGACGATGCCGGACAGGTTTTCCATCGAATCGAAGCGCGCACGACGACACGCGCGGTGAAGTGAATTGCGGAATTCTAGTCCGGTATATGCGGAACTTCGCGTGGTTTTTCTTCGATTGAATCGGATTTATCGTCTGTCGCTCTGACGGCGCATCCGCGCCGGCCTTTTGAGGAGCGATGATGGATCAGCCTTTTTCAGCCGCATCGACGCAGTCGGCACGCCGGCGCGCGTGGGTGCTGGCCGCCGTCTGCATGGCCGCCGTCGCGCTGCCGTTGTCGTTTTCGGGCGGCGCGGTCGCGACGCCCGCGATCGGCCGCGACCTGCACGGCGGCACGGTCGCGATGAACTGGATCACCAACGCGTTCATGCTCGCGTTCGGCAGCTGCCTGATGGCGGCGGGCGCGCTGGCCGACCAGTTCGGCCGCAAGCGCGTGTTCGCGCTCGGCGTCGGCGGCTTCACGCTGATGTCGGTCGCGCTCGCGTTCGCGCCGTCGATGCTAGCGGTCGACCTGCTGCGCGCCGCGCAGGGGCTCGCGGCGGCCGCGGCGCTCGCGGGCGGCACGGCCGCGCTCGCGCAGGAGTTCGACGGCGCGGCGCGCACGCGCGCCTTCAGCCTGCTCGGCACGACCTTCGGCATCGGGCTCGCGTTCGGGCCCGTGCTGGCCGGCGCGCTGATCGGGCACGGCGGCTGGCGCACGATCTTCGTGACGAGCGCGGTGGCCGGCGGGCTGTCGCTCGGCTTCGGGCTGCCGCGCATGCACGAGTCGCGCGACCCGCACGCGACGGGGCTCGACTGGCCCGGCACGGCCGCGTTCACCGCCGCGCTGACGCTGTTCACGTTCGGCGTGATCGAAGCCCCTGCGCGCGGATGGTCGAATGCACTCGTGATCGCGCTGCTGGCCGGCGCGGCGCTCGGCGCCTGCGCGTTCGTCGCGATCGAGACGCGGGTCGCGCGGCCGATGCTCGACCTGTCGCTGTTCCGGATCGCGCGTTTCGTCGGCGTGCAGGTGCTGCCGGTGTCGACCTGCTGCTGCTACATCGTGCTGCTCGTCGTGCTGCCGCTGCGCTTCATCGGCATCGACGGCTTCAGCGAGATCGACGCCGGCTGGCTGATGCTCGCGATTTCCGCGCCGATGCTGGTCGTGCCGCTGGTCGCGGCGACGCTCACGCGCTGGCTGACGGCCGGCGTGATCTCGGGGCTCGGGCTGCTGATCGCGGCGGCCGGGCTCGTGTGGCTGGACGTCGCGCTGCGCGGCGGCGCGGGGCCGGCGGCGATCGCGCCGATGCTCGCGATCGGCGTCGGGGCCGGCATGCCGTGGGGGCTGATGGACGGGCTGTCGGTGAGCGTCGTGCCGAAGGAGCGCGCGGGGATGGCGACGGGCATCTTCAGCACGACGCGCGTGGCCGGCGAAGGGATCGCGCTCGCGATCGTCGGCGCGGTACTGGCCGCACTCGCGCAGACGGGGCTGCGACAGGCGGCGGGCGCAGCCGGCACGCCCGAGGCAACGCTGCGCGCGGCCGCGCGGCTCGCGACCGGCGATCTCGCGGGCGCGGCGGCTGCATTGCCGGGTGTCGGCCATGCGGCGCTGCTCGCGAGTTACGCGCATGCATTCGACCGGTTGCTGATCGGACTGGCGGGCGTCACCGTGCTGTGTGCGGCGGTGGTGTTCGTGTTTCTCGGCGGGCGGCGGGTGGCTGCGGAAGCGGGCGACGGTGCCGACGCGCACGCCCATGCCGACGTGCCGGTGCGCAACCGGATCGATGCGGCCTGCACGGAAACGCACGGGCGTTGAGCGGCGTATCGCCATGCATGGGCGCTTCGGCCACGGCAGCCGGAGCGCCGCGTCGTTTCATCGTCGTTTGCGTCGCGAGTCGACGATCCGTCCAGCGCATCGCGTGAATCACGCCAGCACCAGCGGCGGCAGCGCCGCATCCGCGCGCGCCTGCGCCCGTTCCACGTCAACCACCACATAGCGCCGCGCGTCCGGCCACAGGTGAGCGCGGCCTTGCACATCCTCGTTGATCGTCGCGCGGCCCTGCACGAGCCAGGTCGTCTGGCGCACGAAATCGACGAACAACAGCGCGACGGCCGGATTCACGAGCAGGTTGCCGATCGTGTTGAACAGGTTGTTGCCCGCGAAGTCGGGCAGCACGAGCGTGCGGCGGTCGGGGACGTCGACGAGCGGCTCGAACGAGCCGTCGGCGCGCGGCTGGCGGCCGCGGTACGAGCAGTCGCTGTTGCCGCCTTCGTCGGCGGTCGCGACGATCAGGAACGCCTGCTCGCGGATGAACGCGATGGCGTCGTCGGTCAGGGGGCCGCGGTCGTTCATGGTGTCGGTCGGCGCACTCGCCGTTGCGTGGAAACGCACGATGCGCACGCAAGCGACATGCCACGCGTCGCGGCCGGCGTCCGCCTGCCCGCGCGCCCGCGCACTGTGGAAATTTCGCACACCGGCCCGGCTGCTGCGCAATCGCGCTGTTCAGAATGGGTACACCCGCCGTGCTGCGTGGGTGAACACGGCACGGCGCGCACGCGGGCCGGCCGTGGTCGCCGTGCTTCCGTCCCGTTTGGCACGCATGTTGCGTAAACCGATGCAGCGCGATCCAACCGGCGCTGTACGCACACAAGCACGATGAACAGGAGACATGTATGAACCCGTTTGACCTGAAACAACTGGGCCTCGACGTCGAATACCCGTACCGTCAGCAATACGACAACTACATCGGCGGCAAGTGGGTTCCGCCGGTGAAAGGCGAGTATTTCGAGAACGTGTCGCCGATCAACGGCCAGCCGTTCTGCCGCATTCCGCGCTCGGGCGCCGACGACATCGAGCTGGCGCTCGATGCCGCGCATGCCGCGCGCCGCAAGTGGGGCAAGACGTCCGTGGCCGAGCGCGCGAACCTGCTGCTCGCCGCCGCCGACCGGATGGAAAAGAACCTGAAGCTGCTGGCCGTGGCCGAGACGATCGACAACGGCAAGCCGCTGCGCGAGACGATGGCGGCCGACCTGCCGCTCGCGATCGACCACTTCCGCTACTTCGCGGGCTGCATCCGCGCGCAGGAAGGCGGCATCTCCGAGATCGACGACAACACCGTCGCGTACCACTTCCACGAGCCGCTCGGTGTCGTCGGCCAGATCATCCCGTGGAACTTCCCGCTGCTGATGGCCGCATGGAAGCTCGCGCCGGCGCTCGCGGCCGGCTGCTGCGTCGTGATGAAGCCGGCCGAGCAGACGCCCGCGTCGGTGCTCGTGCTGATGGAGCTGATCGGCGACCTGTTCCCGGCCGGCACGATCAACATCGTGAACGGCTTCGGCAAGGAAGCGGGCGAAGCGCTCGCGACCAGCAAGCGGATCGCGAAGATCGCGTTCACGGGCTCGACGCCGGTCGGCAAGCACATTCTTCGCGCGGCGGCCGACAGCCTGATCCCGTCGACGGTCGAACTGGGCGGCAAGAGCCCGAACATCTTCTTCGCCGACGTGCTCGACCAGGACGACGCATTCCTCGACAAGGCGCTCGAAGGGCTCGCGATGTTCGCGCTGAACCAGGGCGAGGTGTGCACGTGCCCGTCGCGGATCCTGATCCAGGAATCGATCTACGAGAAGTTCATCGAGAAGGCGGTCGCGCGCGTCGAGCGCATCAAGGCCGGCCACCCGCTCGACCTGCAGACGATGATCGGCGCGCAGGCGTCGCAGCAGCAGCTCGACAAGATCCTGTCGTACATCGACATCGGCCGCGGCGAAGGCGCGCAATGCCTGACGGGCGGCGAACGCACGGCGCCGGCTGCCGGCCTCGACACGGGCTACTACGTGAAGCCGACGATGCTGCTCGGCAACAACAAGATGCGCGTGTTCCAGGAAGAGATCTTCGGGCCGGTCGCGTCGGTGATGACGTTCAAGGACGAGCAGGAAGCGATCGAACTCGCGAACGACACGTTCTACGGGCTCGGCGCGGGCGTGTGGACGCGCAACGGCACGCGGGCGTACCGGATGGGCCGCGAGGTCGAGGCCGGCCGCGTGTGGACCAACTGCTACCACCTTTACCCCGCGCACGCGGCGTTCGGCGGCTACAAGCAGTCGGGGATCGGCCGCGAGACGCACAAGATGGCGCTGTCGAACTATCAGCAGACGAAGTGCCTGCTGGTCAGCTACCAGGCCGAGGCGCTCGGGTTCTTCTGACCGGGGCGTCGACGCAGTGGCGGAGCGCCGGGATTGGCCGGCCGGCAGGGCAGCGCCGGCCGGGACGATCGCCGGGGTTCGTTGGCGGGGCGCGTGGCGCGCCGGCTGCGGTCAACGTTCGACGGACGGGTGACGTTTGCCCGTCCGTCGGGCGTTGCGCATGCGGGTGCGATGCGGCGGTTACCGGCTACCGGCTATCGGCGGGTGGCCGTCGGCCCATCCGGTCACCCGGCGCGTCGCCATTTTCGACTTCGACATCCGACCCCCGATGTCGGCCGAGCATCGTCGCGGCCGGCGCCGGAAACGATACCGGCCGTCGTGTCGTCGCTGCGGCGCGGCGCGCCGATGCGTGTAACGAAAACCAGCATGGCAGAACTGCCCCGATCCTTTCCGCGTCACCCCGTGTTCCATGCGGGCGAACTCGACGCGCAGCACCGCTTCGGCGTGGCCGACGAAGCCGAGCGGATGAGCGACGTGGTGACGACACGCGTGAGCATCGGCGTGCGGCAGTTCGTCGAATCTCAGCCGTTCATGTTCATCGCCACTGCGGGCGGCTCGCGCACATCCGTGACCTGCGACATCGTGCCGGGCATGCGCGACGCGAACGGCGATCTGCTGCCGGTCGTCCGCGTGATCGACACGAAGACGCTGCGGTTCGCGTTGCCTGCCGCCCCCGGCGACGGTGGCCGGATCGATGCGGCGGCATGCGACGGCAGCGGCGTCGGGTTGCTGTTCGTCGACTTCGTGCGCGGCATCCGCTACCGGATCAACGGTCGCGCGACGCTGCGCGCCGATTTGCCCGAAGCCGACGCGGCGCCCTGGCCGGCCGGAAGCGCGATCGTCGAGCTGGCGGTCGCGCAGGCGTATGGCAATTGCGGCACGCGGGTCGTGCGGCTGAAGCCGGCCGGGTAGCCGGGATTCGGCGGCCGGCGGCGGTCGAGATGCGCGGTCGTCGCGCGGATCGCACCGGCGGCGTGCGCGGCACGCCGCCTTCGGGTGCGCCCGGATGGCGCGCAACGGCCGGACAACGTGGAATGACGGGCCGTTCGCCGAACCGCGCGGTTCGGCACGGGACTTGCGTGACAGACGCGGTTCCGGGCAGGTGAGGGAGGACACGATGGACCAACACGTGGCGTGTAGCGAAGAACCGACGGCCGAAGACACGCGGCGCAACGCGCAGGGCGACGACGCGCTGGCCGGGCAGGCGGTCGTCAGCGTCGCGCATGACGCCGACGAGCAGGCGCGCAACCTGATCGGCTGGCGGCAGACCTACGACCAGCTCGCGGCCGGCCGTTTCGTCGGCACGCTGACCGAGCTGCCGCTCGACACCATGAAACTGTTTCGGGAATCGACGAGCCACCTGCTGCGCCAGGCGTGCGAGGTGCGCGGCGATGCGTACTGGTTCGGCATTCCGCTCGTGAGCGACGGCACCGCGCGCGTCGATGCGTGCCGCATCGGGCCCGGCGCGCTCGCGTTCCGGCCCGGCAACGTCGAATTCGAACTGGTGACGCCCGCGCAGTTCTCGATCTACGGCATCGTCGTGCGCGGCGACGTGCTGCGCCGTTATGCGGAGGAGGTCGAGCACCGTGCGCTCGACGAGCGGCTGTTCACGCAGCGCGTGATGCAGGTCGGCGATGCGCGGCTCGCGCGCCTGTGCGCGCTGCTCGGCCGCCGGCTCGACGGGGCGGTGGCGATGGCCGGCCCGCTGGCCGATGCGCAGCGCGACGACCTGCAGGCCGAGGTGCTGGCCGCGCTGTTCGACGTGTGCGCGCAACCGGCCGACGACGATGCCGGCCGCGCGCCGTCTATGCGCCGCTGGATCGTCGAACAGGCGCGTGACTACGTGCTTGCGCATCGCACGCGCCCGGTCGGCGTGCCCGAACTGTGCGAGCAGTTGCACGTGAGCCGGCGCACGCTGCAGTACTGCTTCCAGGACGTGCTCGGCATGGCGCCCGCCACCTACCTGCGCACGCTGCGGCTGAACGGCGCGCGGCGCGACCTGTGCGGCCGCGCGGCCGGTTCGGTGCAGGACGTTGCGGAGGCGTGGGGCTTCTGGCATCTCAGCCAGTTCGCGACCGATTACCGGCGACTGTTCGGCAAGCGGCCGTCGGAGACGCTGCGCGATCGCGCGGTGATGGTGGCGGGGTGAGCGCGGGGCGGCAGTCGGGGTGAGCCTGGCTCGGGCTCACGCTCGGACTCGAGCTTGGCTCAGGCTCGGCTCAGGCTCAGGCTCAGGCGGTGCGGGCACGCTATTGCGCTTTCGGCCACGCTGCGGATGCTCGCGTCCGGTTTTCCTGATCAGCGGTCGTCGCGGCTTTGCGCGGCGCGGGCCAGGCCAGCGCGTCCCAGTCGATCGCCCGGTAAGCGGCCTCGACCGCCGCGAGATCGGCCGGCCGCTCGCTGCGATGCAGCCCGTGCAATTCGGCCGGCACGTCGAGCGCGACCGGCACGCAATGCGGATAGTCGCGTACGCGCAGCGCCGGCTCGATCGTTGTAAAGCATGCGAGCGTCGGCACGTCGAAACCGTCGGCAAGGTGCAGCGCGGCCGTGTCGGGCGCGAACAGCAGGCTGGCGCCCTTGACCCATGCGATGAACCGGGCCGTATCGCCTGCCGCATCGGCGCTCACGTCGACATACGCGGGATGCGCGACCGGCCCGAACCCGGCCACCGGCAAGCCGTAGCGCCGGGCCAGCTGTTCGACGAACGTTGCCCGGAGGGCAGGCGGCACGCTGCGCAACGCGGTGCTCGCGTTCGGACAGAACAGCACGTACGGGCGCTGCCATTGCGCAGGCAACGCGGGCAACGGCAGCCGCGCGAGCCAGCGGTTGCGCCTGGCCGATGCCGGCACCGAGGCAGGCTCCACGCCGAGCGCGTCGAGGAAGAAATCGATCATCGGCAACCGCGCGAACGCGGGCCAGTACAGGTGATTGCCGACGTCGATGCACGGCGCGTCCGCCGGCAGTGCGTCGGCGGGGTACGGCAGCGCGCGCGACGGCGCGACGATGTCGGCCGCGAGCGCGTACAGCGCATCGACGTAGCGCGGCGCGCGGGCGGGCCGGTACAGCGTGAAGCCCAGGCCCGGATGCGCTGCGCGCAGCGCGGCCAGGGCGGTGAGCCCGATCACCGAATCGCCGAGCGTGACCCCCATCCCGTTGATCACATGCACCTGCCGTGCGCGGCCATAGTCGAGCCGAAACGGCCGGTGCGCCGCGTGCAGCAGGCCGCGCGCGGGCGCGGCCGCCACGTGGCCGGCGGCACGCGCGTCGCCGTGCTCGAGGTCGTAAGGCGCGACGAGCGTGCCGTCCGGTGCGAGCAGCGTGCCGGGGAGCGCCAGCGCGTCGTCGTGCGACAGCGCGGCGGCAGGGGGCGCGGCGTGCGTGCTCACCGTCATCCGCCGCGCGCGCGGCGGCCCTGTTCGCGGATCTGTTCGAGGGTCGCGGCCGGCGTGCTGGCGTCCTGCGGGATGCGGATCTCGATCAGCGCAGGCAGCCCGCAGGTCAGCGCGCGTTCGAGCGCGGGCGCGAAATCGGCGGTGCGCTCGACGGTCTCGCCATGCGCGCCGAATGCGCGCGCATACGCGGCGAAATCGGGATTCGTGAGCCCCGTGCCGTGCACGCGGCCCGGGTAGTTGCGCTCCTGATGCATGCGGATCGTACCGAAATGGCCGTTGTTGACGACGATTGCCACGATGTTCAGCCCGTACTGCATCGCGGTCGCGAGTTCGTTGCCGGCCATCATGAAGCAGCCGTCTCCCGCGAGCGCGACGACGGCGCGCGACGGGTACAACGACTTCGCGGCGAGCGCGGCCGGCAGCCCGTAGCCCATCGCGCCGCTCGTCGGCGCGAGCTGCGAGCGGAAGTGCCGGTACGCGAAGTGGCGATGCAGCCAGATCGCATAATTGCCGGCGCCGTTGGTCAGGATCGCGTCGTGCGGCAGGCGCTCGCGCAACTGCACCATCACGTCGCCGAGCTGGACGTCGCCGGGCATCGGCAGCGGCGCATGCCATTCGCGATACGCGCGATGCGCGTCGGCGGCGCTGCCGGCCCACGCGGGATGCTCGGGCGGCTCGAGCGCGGCGAGCGGCGCGGCGATCTCGGGCATCCCGGACACGATCGGCAGGTCGGCCGCATACACGCGGCCGAGCTCGTCCGCGCCCTGGTGCACGTGAACCAGCGTCTGGCGTGTCTTCGGGATGTCGAGCAGCGTGTAGCCGCCGGTCGTCGCTTCGCCGAGGCGCGGCCCGATCACGAGCAGCAGGTCGGCGTCGCGGATGCGCTTCGCGAGCGCGGGGTTGATCCCGAGCCCGACGTCGCCCGCATAGTTCGGGTGCGCGTTGTCGATCGTGTCCTGGTAGCGGAACGCGCAGGCCACCGGCAACTGCCAGCGCTCGACGAAGGTGCGCAGGTTCGCGCACGCGTCGGGCGTCCAGCCGCTGCCGCCGACGATCGCGAACGGACGCTCGGCGCGCGCGAGCCGCTCGCGCAGCTCGTCGAGCTGCGCGGCCGACGGCGCGGCCGCGACGCGTTTCGCGGCCGGCACGACGGGCTGCGGCGCGCAGGCTTCGGACAGCACGTCCTCCGGCAGCGCGAGCACGACCGGGCCGGGCCGGCCAGCGGTCGCGACGTGGAACGCATGGCTCAGGTACTCGGGAATGCGGCGCGGATCGTCGATCTGCGCGACCCATTTCGCCATCTGGCCGAACATCCGCCGGTAGTCGATTTCCTGGAAGGCTTCGCGGTCGAGGTGCTCGCGCGCGCACTGGCCGACGAACAGGATCATCGGCGTCGAATCCTGGAACGCGGTGTGCACGCCGATCGACGCATGGGTCGCGCCGGGCCCGCGCGTGACGAACGCGATGCCGGGGCGGCCGGTCAGCTTGCCGACCGCCTCGGCCATGTTCGCGGCGGCCGCCTCGTGGCGGCAGACGACCGTCTGGATGCGCGCGGTGTCGTCCGCCAGCGCATCGAGTACGGCGAGGAAACTCTCGCCGGGCACGCAGAACACGCGTTCGACGTGATTGGCGAGCAACGCATCGACGAGCAGTCGCGCGCCGGTGGTGGCGGGCTGCTCGAGATCCTTGGAATGCGACATGGGCTGCCGTCTCCCTGGGTAGCGGGACGTACAGCTTACGCCTGTCGGCCCGGCGCCGGTACGCCGGCCAGTGAAAAGTGTCGGAACCCGGAGCGGGTCGGGCGGCGCGTCTTGCGTGCTCGCCGGGTTCGGCTGGCCGAAAGGACGACTGGTGCGTGATTGCCGGACGGTGGACAGTGGAGGCTGCCGGCATCGAGCTGGACAGGACGATCCGCTGCCACGGTCAGGCGGGTGGCGAATTGCGTCGAACCACGTGTCTTTTCGCCGCAATTGACCGGCCGCCGGCAGTGGATATCTCCGGCATATCGCAAGCCGCCCGCATGATCACTTCGGAGTCGTGTACACACATGGATTTACATTGCCTCGGAAACACCCTAAAGTACATCCATCGTACACACGCATGGGAGATCGACATGCATACCACGAGGGTGTTCCGGAACGGCAACTCGCAGGCCGTACGGATTCCGGCGGACCTTGCCTACGAGCGCAGCGATATCGAGCTCGAAATCGAACGGATCGGCGACGAAATCCGTATTCGTCCCGTGCGACGGCCGTTGGCTGGCGTGCTCGAGAAGTTCGCGAAATTCGCACCGGATTTCATGGCTGAAGGGCGTGGCGACCAGGAGCAGGCCGACCGCGAGGGTTTGTGATGCCGCGCTACATGCTCGACACCAACATGTGCATCTATTTGATGAAGCATCAGCCGGAACAGGTCGCGAAACGATTTGCCCAGTGCTACACGGGGGACGTCGTGATGTCGGCGATTACGTACGCCGAGCTCGAATACGGCGTGGCCGCGTGTGCGAATGCGGTCCGGGAGCGCCGCAACCTTGCCGACCTGATCGAGGATATCCCGGTTGCGCCGTTCGACGCGGCGGCCGCGCAAGCGTACGGCCCTGTTCGCGAAGCGACCCGCGAGCGGAAGAGGGATCATCTCGACAAACTGATCGCGGCGCACGCGGTGTCGCTCGACGCCGTGCTCGTGACCAACAACGAGCGGGATTTCGCGAGTTACCCGGGGTTGCGGCTGGAGAACTGGCTGAACGACTAGCGTACCCGGTCATGTCCGGCGGCACGGCAGGGTATCGATTCGCCCCGCGTGACCGCCGGAATCCGCATCAGCACTCGACGATATTCACCGCGAGCCCGCCGCGCGACGTTTCCTTGTACTTCGTCTTCATGTCGGCACCGGTCTCGCGCATCGTCTTGATCACCGAGTCGAGCGACACGTAGTGCGAGCCGTCGCCGCGCAACGCCATGCGCGCCGCGTTGACCGCCTTCACCGACGCCATCGCGTTGCGCTCGATGCAGGGAATCTGCACCATCCCGCCGACCGGGTCGCAGGTGAGGCCGAGGTTGTGCTCCATCCCGATCTCGGCCGCGTTCTCGACCTGTTGCGGCGTGCCGCCGAGCACGGCCGCGAGCGCGCCCGCCGCCATCGAGCACGCGACGCCCACTTCGCCCTGGCAGCCGACTTCCGCGCCGGAGATCGACGCATTCAGCTTGTAAAGAATGCCGATCGCGGCGGCGGTGAGCAGGAAGTCGATCACGCCCTGCTCGTTCGCGCCCGGCGTGAAGCGCGTGTAGTAGTGCAGCACGGCGGGGATGATGCCGGCCGCGCCGTTGGTCGGCGCGGTGACGACGCGCCCGCCGGCCGCGTTTTCCTCGTTGACCGCGATCGCGTACAGGTTGATCCAGTCGATCATCGACAGCGGATCCTGCAGCGCGCGCTCCGGGCTGCCCGTCAGCGTGCGGTACAGCTGCGGCGCGCGGCGCTTGACCTGGAACGGGCCGGGCAGGTTGCCGTCGGCATCCGGGTTGCCGATTCCGCAGCCGCGCGACACGCACGACTGCATCACCGCCCAGATCTTCAGCAGGCCATCGCGCGTCTCTTCCTCGGTGTGCCACGCGCGCTCGTTTTCCCACATCAGCTGCGCGATCGACTTGCCGGTCGACTCGGTCAGCGCGAGCAGCTCGGCGCCGGTGCGGAACGGGTGCGTCATCTGCTCGGCCGCGCTCAGCACCTTCGTGTTCGGCGCGCCGGCCGTCACGACGAAGCCGCCGCCGACCGACAGGTAGGTGCGCTCGACCAGCACCGCGCCGTTCGCGTCGCTCGCGCGCAGCTTCATCCCGTTCGGATGCTCGGGCAGCGCCTGGCGGTAGAACGCGATGTTCTCCTTCAGCACGAACGGCACCGGGTGCGTGCCGAGCAGCGCGAGCTTCTTCGACTTGCGGACGTCTTCCAGCCGCGCGTCGATCGTGTCGGGATCGACGGTGTCGGGCGCATCGCCGAGCAGGCCGAGCATCACGCCGCGGTCGGTGCCGTGGCCCTTGCCGGTGGCGCCGAGCGAGCCGTACAGCTCGACCTTCACGTGGGCGGTCGCGTCGAGCATCCCGTCGCGCTCGAGGCCCTGGACGAACATCAGCGCCGCGCGCATCGGCCCGACCGTATGCGAACTGGATGGACCGATACCGATCTTGAAGAGGTCAAAGACGCTGACTGCCATTTCGATTCCTGCCTTGCTTTAAGAGTAGTGCTAGCGCGCCTGCAATGGCAGGCACGCGGCGAGCCATGCGGGCGGCGTTGGGGAAAGTTGCTGCGCGACGCGGGCATAACGCCCGTCGAGCCGCGCGGCCAGATGAAAGAGTTCGGTGGCGTTTTTCGGGTCCCACTGCCCCGTGTAGCCCGGCAGGCCGGCTTCGCGGCGCTTCGCGTCGAACGGCACCGGCGAATTCACGAATTCCTCGTGCGTTTTCTCGCCGAGCGCGTACGGCACGAGCCAGTCGAGCGCGGCCGCGAGCGTCGCACCGTTCGTGCCGCGCTCGCGCAGCCAGTTGCGGTTGAAGCGGCGCGCGGCGAGCGCGGCCGTCACCAGCGGCTGCAGGTCGTAGACCGCGTAGTGCAGCGCATCGCGCTCCTCGAAGTCCCACGTCTTGCCGTCCGGGCCGATGTTGTCGGCGAGATGCTCGACGAACAGCCGCTGCGCGGCGTTCATCATCCTGCGATCGCCGAGCGTGAACGCGGACAGCGCGATCAGCTTGATCCGGTGGCTCTGCCAGTTGTTGCGCCAGGTGCCGGTGAGCGGGCGCTTCTGCGCGTCGATCTGTGCGACATAACCGGCGCCGAGCTTCGCGATGAACGCTGCGGTCGCATTGCGGGTCTTCACCGGCAGCGCGCTTGCCGTCATGTCGTACGCGACGATCAGGCTGTCGAAACGCGTCTCGTCGATCGGGTTGAAGCTCGGCTGGTAGGTGCCGACCCACGCGGACAGGAAGCGGTCGACGAGCTGCAGGTAGCGCGGCGCGTTCGTCACGCGCCACGCGAGCGCGGCATCGCGCATCAGGTCGAGATCCTTCAGCGCGGCGGCGCTCTGGTCGTAGATGCCTTCGTGCGGCAGCGTGCCCTCGGTGTGCACGCGCGCCATCGCCTTCGGCTGCTCGCCGATGCGTGCGTCGACGCTGCGGATCAGCGCCTGGACGCCCGGCTCGGCCTGCGTCGTCTCGCTCGCCTGCAGGGCCGGCGCCGCGCAGAAATTCATCGCCGCGCGCGCGCTGCCGCACGCGCCGAGGCCGGCAGCGGCCAACGACAGCGACGCGACGAACATCGGCACGACACGGCGCGCGCGCGGCCGCCCTTGCAGTGCACCATGGCCCGGAAACATCGGACGCACCATGCGGAACTCCTTCATTGGCTGGATCGCGTGTGATGTTAGCTGGATTGGCGCACGAACGTGCACGGGTTCGAGCGGCGAACAAAAAACCGCACGCAACCCCGGGTTGCGTGCGGTGCGGGCACCATCGGACGGCTCCTGGCCTCGTGTGCGTTATGCGTATTCCGACATCGGCACGCACGAGCAGAACAGGTTGCGGTCGCCGTAGACGTTGTCCGCACGGCCGACCGGCGGCCAGTACTTGTTCGTGCCGAGCGACGCGACCGGGTACGCGGCCTGCTCGCGCGAGTACGCGTGCGGCCATTCGTTCGCGGTGACGACGGCCGCCGTGTGCGGGGCGTGACGCAGCGGGTTGTCCTCGCGGTCGGCGCGGCCTTCCTCGACCGCACGGATTTCCTCGCGGATCGCGATCATCGCGGCGATGAAGCGGTCGAGTTCCTCCTGCGATTCCGATTCGGTCGGCTCGACCATCAGCGTACCCGGCACCGGGAAGCTCATCGTCGGCGCGTGGAAGCCGTAATCCATCAGGCGCTTCGCGACGTCGTCGACGGTGATGCCGCTCGATTCCTTGATCGGGCGCAGGTCGAGAATGCACTCGTGCGCCACCAGCCCGCCCGGGCCCGAATACAGCACCGGGTAGTGCGGCGCGAGGCGCTTCGCGATGTAGTTCGCGTTGAGGATCGCGGTTTCCGTCGCGGCGGTCAGGTTCTTCGCGCCCATCATCGCGATGTACATCCACGAGATCGGCAGGATCGACGCCGAGCCGTACGGCGCGGCCGACACCGCGCCGATGCCGTTTTCGTCGCGCGAGTAGCCGGTCGAACGCTGGTTCGGCAGGAACTTCGCGAGGTGCGCGCCGACCGCGACCGGGCCGACGCCCGGGCCGCCGCCGCCGTGCGGGATGCAGAAGGTCTTGTGCAGGTTCAGGTGCGACACGTCGCCGCCGAACTGGCCCGGCGCGGTCAGGCCGACCATCGCGTTCATGTTCGCGCCGTCGACGTACACCTGGCCGCCGTGCGCGTGCACGATCTCGCAGATCTCGCGGACGTTCTGCTCGAACACGCCGTGCGTCGACGGATACGTGATCATGATCGCCGCGAGGTTCTTCGCGTGCTCGTCGGCCTTGGCCTTGAGATCGGCGATGTCGACGTTGCCCTGCGCGTCGCAGGCGACGACCACGACCTTCATGCCGGCCATGTGCGCGGACGCCGGGTTCGTGCCGTGCGCGGATGCCGGGATCAGGCACACGTCGCGGTGCGCTTCGCCGCGCGATGCGTGGTAAGCGTGGATGATCAGCAGGCCCGCGTACTCGCCCTGCGAGCCGGCGTTCGGCTGCAGCGACACGGCCGCGTAGCCGGTGGCCGCGACGAGCATCTGCTCGAGCTGGTCGATCATCTCGCGGTAGCCGACGGTCTGCTCGGCCGGCGCGAACGGATGGATGCCGCCGAATTCGGGCCACGTGACCGGCAGCATTTCCGACGTCGCGTTCAGCTTCATCGTGCACGAGCCGAGCGGGATCATCGAGCGGTCGAGCGCGAGATCCTTGTCCGACAGGCTGCGCAGGTAGCGCAGCATTTCGGTTTCGGAATGGTGGCGGTTGAACACGGGGTGCGTCAGGTACGCGCTCGTGCGCTCGAGGCCGGCCGGCAGCGCGGCGACGCCGGCGAGGCCCGCGTCCAGCGCATCGACGGCCGGCGCGGTGCCGCCCGCGGCCTGCGCGAACACGTCGAGGAGATCGGCGAGGTCGTCGCGCGTCGTCGTTTCGTCGACCGATACGCCGACTTGCGTGTCGCTCACGCGGCGCAGGTTGATGCGCTTGGCCTTCGCGAGTTCATGGACCTGCGCGGTGCGCGCGCCGGTATCGATCGTCAGCGTGTCGAAGAACGTGTCGTTGACGGTCGCGAAGCCGAGCTGCTTTACGCCGGCGGCGAACAGCGCGGCGATGCGGTTCACGCGCAGCGCGATCGTCTTCAGGCCGTGCGGGCCGTGGTAGACCGCGTACATGCTGGCCATGATCGCGAGCAGCGCCTGCGCGGTACACACGTTCGACGTCGCCTTCTCGCGGCGGATGTGCTGTTCGCGCGTCTGCAGCGCGAGGCGCAGCGCGGGCTTGCCCTGCGCGTCGACCGTCACGCCGACGAGGCGGCCCGGCATCTGGCGCTTGAATTCGTCACGCACCGCGAGATACGCGGCGTGCGGACCGCCGAAGCCCATCGGCACGCCGAAGCGCTGCGTGTTGCCGATCGCGACGTCCGCGCCCCAGTCGCCGGGCGGCGTCAGCACGGTCAGCGCGAGCAGGTCGGCCGCGACGACCACGTGGCCGCCGGCCGCGTGGATCGCTTCGGTGAGCGCGCGGTAGTCGCGCACGTCGCCGTTCACGCCCGGGTATTGCAGCAGCACGCCGAATGCATTCGCTTGCGCCGCGTCGGCGGCCGGGCCCGTCTTGACCTCGATGCCGACCGGCAGCGCGCGCGTGCGGATCACTTCGAGCGTTTGCGGCAGCACGTCGTCGGCGACGTAGAACACGTTCGATGCCGGCTTGCCGGTGCGCTGCAGCAGCGTCATCGCTTCGGCGGCGGCGGTGGCTTCATCGAGCAGCGACGCGTTCGAGATCGCGAGGCCCGTCAGGTCGGCGACCATCTGCTGGAAGTTCAGGAGCGCCTCGAGGCGGCCCTGGGAAATTTCGGGCTGGTACGGCGTGTAGGCCGTGTACCACGCCGGGTTTTCGAGCACGTTGCGCAGGATCACGGCCGGCGTGTGCGTGTCGTGGTAACCCTGACCGATATACGAGCGGAACACCTGGTTCTTGTCCGCGAGAACCCGCAGCGCGGCGAGGGCTTCGGCCTCGCTCTTCGGCTGCGCGAACGGGCCGAGCGGCAGCGTTTCGGCGCGGCGGATCGAGGCCGGGATCACGGCGTCGATCAGGGCGGCGCGCGACGCGAAGCTGAGCGTGTCGAGCATGGCCTGCTGGCTGGCGGCGTCGGGGCCGATGTGGCGTTCGGCGAACGCGTCGTGCGTTTCGAGCGCGGCGAGCGAGAGGGGCGTGCGGTTCATCAGGCGGTCCGGGTGTTCGAGCTTCATGGCGTGACTCTGGTCCCGCGCGGGCCGGCCGGCGGCCGGCGTCGCGCGGTTCGGGTAAGGGAATTAGTCGATCAGCTTGCTGTAGGCGGCGGCGTCGAGCAGGCCGTCGGTCGATGCGCCGGCGGCGAGCTTGATCTTGAACAGCCACGTGTCGTACGCGTCGCTGTTCACCTCTTCCGGCGTGTCGATGGCGTCCGCGTTGATCGCGACCACCTCGCCCGACACCGGCGAATAGATGTCCGACGCCGCTTTCACCGATTCGACGACGCCGATCGCGTCGCCCGCCTTCACCTGCTTGCCGACGGCCGGCAGTTCGAGGAAAACGATGTCGCCGAGCGTGTTCTGCGCGTGATCGGTGATGCCGACCGTCAGCGTGCCGTCGGCTTCAGTGCGGATCCACTCGTGTTCGTCGGTGTACTTCAGATCGGCCGGGACGTTGCTCATCGGATGCTCCTGATAAAAGGGTTTGTTCGTTTTGCTGGCGCGCCCGCCGGGGCGCGCCGGGTGTGGTGTTGCGCCGGGCGCCATCTCCCGGCTTTCCGGGAGGCGGGCCGCCCGGCCGTTACGCAGCGAGGACCTTGCCGTTGCGCACGAACGGCAGTTTTACCACGCGCGCGGGAAGATTCTTGTCTCGAATTTGCACCTGGACGATGTCGCCGATCTGGACGGCCGCTGGCACGCGCGCGAACGCGATCGATTCCTGCATCGACGGCGAGAACGTGCCGCTCGTGATCTCGCCTTCGCCGTGCGGCGTGACGACCTTCTGGTGCGCGCGCAGCACGCCGCCCGCCTTGCCGTTTTCCTTCTGCAGGATCAGGCCGACGAACGCGGCGCGGGTGCCGTTGGCTTCAAGGGCGGCGCGGCCGACGAAATCGCGCGGCGCGCCGAGGTCGACCGTCCACGCGAGGCCCGCGTCGAGCGGGGAGACGGTGTCGTCCATGTCCTGGCCGTACAGGTTCATGCCGGCCTCGAGGCGCAGCGTGTCGCGTGCGCCGAGCCCGCACGGGCGCACGCCGTTCTGCTGCAGCGCGTTCCAAAGCGCTTCGACGTGCACGGCCGGGACGATCACTTCGAAGCCGTCTTCGCCGGTATAGCCGGTGCGTGCGACGGTGAGATCGCCGAACGGCGTGCCGGCAACCTGCGCGGCGTTGAACGGCTTCAGCTCGCTCGTCGCGGCACGCGCGGCGGGCACGGTCGCCCAGGCCTTTTCGCGGGCGTTCGGGCCCTGTACGGCGATGATCGCGAAATCGCGGCGCGGCGCGATCGTGACGCCGTAGCCGCCTTGCTCGTTCAGCTGGTTGAACCACGCGATGTCTTTCTCGGCCGTGCCGGCGTTGACGACGACGCGGAAGAATTCTTCGGTGAAGTAGTAGACGATCAGGTCGTCGATGACGCCGCCCTGCGGATTGAGCAGGCACGAGTAGAGTGCCTTGCCGGGCGTCTTGAGCTTGCCGACGTTGTTCGCGATCGCGTACTCGAAGAACGCGCGCACGCGGCTGCCGGTGAAATCGACGACGCACATGTGCGACACGTCGAACATGCCGGCGTCGGTGCGCACGGCTTCATGTTCTTCGATCTGCGAGCCGTAGTTGACGGGCATGTCCCAGCCGCCGAAGTCGACCATGCGGGCATTGAGCGCGCGGTGCGCGGCGTTGAGCGGGGTGTGATTCAGTGCAGTCATCGAGGCCTCAGGCAAGGCGCTTGCGCGCGGATCAGAACGGCCATGTGCCGACCACCGCGGCCGACGGCCTGCGAGCGATCCGGTACATGCCCCTCTGTCCTCGATACCTGAGAGATTGCGCTGCCGGCCAGGCCTGGCGAACGCGCGCCCCTTCGGTGGGCAGCCTGCCCGCGCAGCCTATGCGCTGCGGGCTACTGCCGCTCTCCAGAGTGCGGGGAGTGTGTGGCCCGCGCGATGCACGGACGAGGTTCCCCGACGCGGTCGGTCCTTTTGCCTGAGAGTTTGCGGGTGTGCCCCTTCGGCGGCGCAACCGGCTGAAACAGCACGGTCACACGCTCTCCCGACGCGTGCGGGCGACTGTACGCGAGCAGGTGGGCCTTGTCAATTTGAGCAAAAGAATGTCGCTTCGCGACAAGCGGCGGTAAGCGGCGACAAGCGGTGCCGCCGCTTTTTCCGCGCCGGCGGGCGCCGGTGCGTTACTCGCCGATCGCGCGCGCGGCCGTGTCGAGTTCCTGGTTCAGCACGCGCTGCTCGTCGCCGGACAGGCCGCCGCTGTGCTGCGCGGACATGTCGTTCGCTTCCTGGCGGATCACGTCGAGGCGGTGGTGAAGCTGCGCGCCGTACGGCGGCGGGTAGTAGCCGCCGTTCACGCGCGCATCGATGCGGCGGTGCAGGTTCTCGATCCGGCCCTGGATCTGCTGCATCCGCTCGTTCGCGACGACCTGCGGATTCGGGCGCGGCGGAGGGGCCGGGCGAACCGGCTGCTGCGGCTGCACGATACAGGCCGCAAGCGAGGAAACCAGGACGCAGCACGCTGCTGCGCGAATCAACCGTTGCATCAACATTCTCCAGACGGATTGGTGTCGGATCGACTTTTTCGAGAAACGCGTCAGACCGGTCGGACGCTGACTTTCGTTCCCCCGGCATTTGTAACCGAATGTTCCTGTAATCGAATCCGCCGGGCCGGCCGCGCGCGTGCCGGCCGGCCGCGACCGGCCGGCGCGCGGTGTCAGATCGTGCGGCGCACGAACGGCAGCCGGCGGCCGTCGTGCTCGCTCTGCGCGGCGAGCTCGATGATCGTCATCACGTCGACGGCATCCTGCGTGGTGACGGGGAACGGCGCGCCGTCGCGGATCGACGCGGCGAGCGCGCGATAGAACTCCGCGTACTGGCCGTCGAGTGTCGGCACCGGGCGTTCGACCTCGACCTCGCCGTCGAGCACGCGCAGCAGGCCCGGCGGATTGCCGCCGCCGAATTCGACGTCGTCCGCGGTGAGGCCGGCCTTGAGCTGGTCTTCCTGCGTGTCGAGCCCGAACTTCTGGTAGCTGCCGCGTGTGCCGTGCAGTGTGAAGCGCGCGGGTTCGATCGCCGACAGCGCGCTCGCATGCAGCGCCACGTCCTTGTCCGGGTAACCGAGCTGCAGGTGCACGAAATCGGGCGCCGTGCCGTTGTCGCGACGGGTCTTGACGGTCGCGCCCACCGTTTCGGGCAGGCCGAACAGCGCGAGCGCCTGGTCGATCAGGTGCGGGCCGAGGTCGAGCAGCAGGCCGCCGCCGCGGGCGGGTTCCTCGCGCCAGCGCGTGCGCGGCGTCGGGCGGAAGCGGTCGAAGTGCGACGCGAAATACGTGAGCCGGCCGAGCTCGCCCGATTCGACGATGCGGCGCACGGTGAGGAAATCGCCGTCCCAGCGGCGGTTGTGGAACGGCGCGAACAGCCGGCTGCGCGCGTTCGCGAGCCGCGCGAGCGCAAGCGCCTCGTCGGCGGTGAGCGTGACGGGCTTGTCGACGACCACGTGGCGGCCGGCTTCGAGTACCTGGCGCGCGAGCGTGAAGTGCGTGTCGTTCGGCGTGGCGATCACCACGCATTCGATGTCGTCGAGGCCGAGCAGCGTGTCGAGATCGGGGACGACGCGCGCGCCCGGATACGCGGCCTGTGCGCGATCGGGCTGCCCCGTCGCGATCGCGGCGACTTCAGTGCGGCCGCTCGTGGCGATGACCGGCGCGTGGAACGTCGCGCCGGCGAAACCGAAACCCATCAAACCAATCCTGAGCAATGACGACATGGCAATCCCTGGCTGCGAAGGAAACTAAAGGATGGTGCGCCGAGACGGCGCGAAGACGACCGGCTATTTTGGCATGGCGCAGCCGCTCGTACCGGGGCGTTCGGGCGAAACGCGCCGTGCGACGCGGCGCTTGCGCAAGGAAGGCCGGCATTTTGCGCGGGCCCGTGTGTCGCCCGTGCGGGATTTTGCCTGCCGGCCCGCGCGGTGAAAGGCCGGTGCCGGGGCGTCGTGGTACGTCATGCGGCCGCCCGGCGCAGCACGGCGGCGGCGACTTGCGTGGCCCACACCGTGCAGGCGGCGGCACCGGGGTGGAAGCCGTCGGTGGCCATCAGGTGGCGCTCGAGCGGCAGCTCGACGCGCAGGAACGTGCAGTGCGGCTGCGTCGCGGCCCAGCCGGCGAGCGCCGTGTTGAGCCGTTTCGCGCGCAACCCGAGATACCACGCGAGCGGCTGCGGCAGCGCCGGAAAGCGCTCCATCGGCGGCACCGCCGACAGGATCGCGTGGCCGACCCGGAAGCGCGTCGCGAGCAGCCGGACGAGCTCGGCCTGCTGCGCCTGCCAGCGGGCCGGCGGCACGCCGCCCGTCACGTCGTTGACGCCGAGCGACGTGACGGCCACGTCGAACGGCTCGGCCGGTGCGGCGGCGAGCCAGTCGACGAGCTCCCGCGTGGTCAGGCCTGTGCGCGCGAGCAGCTTCCAGTGCACGCGGTGCGTGGCCGCGAGCGCGTTCGCCAGCTGCCCAGACAGCGCGTCGCGCTGCGTCGCGACGCCGACGCCCGCGGCGGCCGAATCGCCGACCACCAGCACGCGCAGCGGGGGGCCGTCGCCCGCCACGCCGTCGCGCGGGCCGGCCGCCTCGGGCAGGCGCGGCGTGACGCGGCGCACGTAGCGCCCCTGCGCGAACAGCAGCGGGCCAAGGGCGGCGGTGGCAAACGGGTATCCCATGATGTCGATCCGGTGGCGATTCAGGCGATTCAGGCGATTCAGGCGGTTGGGCGCGGGGCGGCGCCGGGTGGAGATATTGTGGCCGATCGCTGCGCGAACGGGGCCGGATTGGCCGGACGGACAAGGGGCGGCCGCGGGATCCGGCCGCGCGGCCCCGTCCAGCGGCGCTCCCGAAAAGCGGGCCGCCGACGTGTTAACATGCGCGTCCTGCCCCGCGTGTCCGCCTGCTTCGCCGGCCCGCCGCGCACGGCATCCTCCCGGCGTTCCGCCGTCAACCGCAACACCATCCGCCATCATGTCCGCAGGCCTCAATCCCGCCCAGAACGAAGCGGTGCGCTACCTCGACGGTCCCTGTCTCGTGCTCGCCGGCGCGGGCAGCGGCAAGACCCGCGTGATCACGCAGAAGATCGCGCACCTGATCGAAGCGAAAGGCTTCGAGCCGCGCCACATCGCGGCCGTCACGTTCACGAACAAGGCGGCCGCCGAAATGCGCGAGCGCGTGGGGAAGCTGCTCGAGGGCAAGACGCTCACCACGCCCGGCAAGGAAGGGCGCAAGGTGCCCGTCAACCAGCTCACCGTCTGCACGTTCCACTCGCTCGGCGTGCAGATCCTGCGCCAGGAGGCCGAGCACGTCGGCCTGAAGCCGCAGTTCTCGATCATGGATTCGGACGACTGCTTCGGGATGATCCAGGAGCAGCTCGGCACGACCGACAAGGGGCTGATCCGCAAGATCCAGAGCATCATCTCGCTGTGGAAGAACGGCCTGATCATGCCCGACGAGGCGATGGCGATCGCGGCCAACGAGGACGAGCACCAGGCCGCGCTGGTCTACCGCAACTACGTCGCGACGCTGCACGCGTACCAGGCGGTCGACTTCGACGACCTGATCCGCCTGCCGGCCGAGCTGTTCGCGAAGAACGAGCAGGTGCGCGACCGCTGGCAGAACAAGCTGCGCTACCTGCTGATCGACGAGTACCAGGACACTAACGCGTGTCAGTACGAGCTGCTGAAGCTGCTCGCGGGCCCGCGTGCGGCGTTCACGGCGGTCGGCGACGACGACCAGGCGATCTACGGCTGGCGCGGTGCGACGCTCGAGAACCTCGCGCAGCTCGGCAAGGATTTCCCGAAGCTGCACCTGGTCAAGCTCGAGCAGAACTACCGGTCGACGGTGCGCATCCTCACCGCCGCGAACAACGTGATCGCGAACAACCCGAAACTGTTCGAGAAGAAGCTGTGGTCCGAGCACGGGATGGGCGATTCGATCACCGTCACGGCGTGCAACGACGAGGAGCATGAAGCCGAATCGGTCGTGTTCCGGCTGTCCGCGCACAAGTTCGAGCGGCGCGCGCAGTTTCGCGACTACGCGATCCTGTATCGCGGCAACTTCCAGGCGCGCATCTTCGAGCAGGTGCTGCGGCGCGAACGCATTCCGTACGTGCTGTCGGGCGGCCAGTCGTTCTTCGACAAGGCCGAGATCAAGGACCTGTGTGCGTACCTGCGGCTGATCGCGAACGCCGACGACGATCCCGCGTTCATCCGCGCGGTCACGACGCCGCGCCGCGGGATCGGCAACACGACCCTCGAGGCGCTCGGCTCGTTCGCGGGCCAGGCGAAGGTGTCGCTGTTCGAAGCGGTGTACATGGGCGGCATCGAGGCGCGGCTGTCGGCGCGCCAGGTCGAGCCGCTGCGGATGTTCTGCGACTTCATCCAGCGCCTGACCGAGCGCGCGGACAAGGAGCCCGCGACCGTCGTGCTCGACGACATGATGGAGGCGATCCACTACGAGGCGTACCTGTACGACGCGTTCGACGAGCGCCAGGCGCAGTCGAAGTGGCAGAACGTGCTCGAATTCCTCGAATGGCTGAAGCGCAAGGGCACCAAGCCCGAGACGGAAGCCGTCGACGGCGAGGCCGAAGGCTTCCACAACGCCGACGGGCTCGCCGATACCGGCAAGAACCTGCTCGGCCTGATCCAGACCGTCGCGCTGATGTCGATGCTCGAGGGCAAGGACGAGGATCCGGACGCCGTGCGGCTGTCGACCGTCCATGCGTCGAAGGGGCTCGAGTATCCGCACGTGTTCCTGGTCGGTGTCGAGGAAGGCATCATGCCGCACCGCGGCGGCAGCGAGGACGACGGCCCGATCGACAACGAGCGGATCGAGGAGGAGCGCCGGCTGATGTACGTCGCGATCACGCGTGCGCAGCGCAGCCTGCACCTGAACTGGTGCAAGAAGCGCAAGCGGGCGCGCGAGACGGTCGTGTGCGAGCCGTCGCGCTTCATTCCGGAGATGGGGCTCGACGATGCGCCGCCGCCTACCCCGGAAGAGGCGCCGATGTCGCCGAAGGACCGGCTCGCCAGCCTGAAGGCACTGCTGCAGAAGTGACGCGGCGGCGCCGTCGGGCGTGCGGTGTTTCGACGATCCGACGATCTGACAGTCAGCCGGTCAGCGGGTCAGCGGGTCAGGCAAAAAACAAACCCCCGCGGTGCGTGTGCGCCGCGGGGGTTTTTTCTGGCCGGCCGGTGTTACTTCGCCGAGTTGACCATGTAGTCGACGGCGGCCTTCACGTCGGCGTCGGATGCGTTCGACCCGCCCTTCGGCGGCATCGCGCCCTTGCCGTGCAGCGCGTAGTTGTAGACCGTGTCCATCGAGTCCTTCAGGCGCGGCGCCCAGTCTTCCTTGCTGCCGAACTTCGGCGCGCCGAGCACGCCGGCTCCGTGGCAGGCCACGCAGGTCGACGAGTACAGCGCCTTGCCGGCGGTTGCCGCATCGGCGCTGGCCGGGGCGGCCGCCGGTTGTTCGCCGGCCTTCGGGATCGCGGCGATCGCGGCCTGCGCGGCGGCGATCTGCGCGCTCGCGGCGTCGGCCGGGCCCGATGCGCCTGTCGCGCCGCTGGCGGGCTGCGCCGCGTTGGCGGCCGGTGCGGCCGGTTCGGGGAAGTTCGCGCCGTCGTTGTTCGCCATGTAGACGATCGCGCGGGCGATTTCATAGTCGCTGACGTCGTCGGGGCTCGTGCCGCCGCGCGGTGGCATCGCGCCCTTGCCGGCCAGTGCCGTCTTCAGCAGCGTGTCGAAGCCTTGCGAGATGCGCGGCGCCCAGTCGTCCTTGTTGCCGAATTTCGGCGCGCCGGCGGCGCCCGTGCCGTGGCAGGTCACGCAGACGGCCTTGTAGACAGCCTCGCCGGTCTTGTACGTGCGGGGCGCGTTGGCGTCCTTCACTTCGACCTGCGCGAGCGGGGCGATACGCGCGGCGACCTGCTCGTCGGATAGCGCGTCCGTGCCGGCGCCGGCGCGGAACGCATGGTTCGCATAATTGGCGAACAGGACGATCAGGATGATCGGAATCGCGAACGACGCGATGATGACGGCAATCAGCTGCCCGGGGGTTTTGACGGGAGATTCGTGGGGTGCTTCGCTCATGCTTGCCTCGTCTCCGTGAATAGGAATTGTGAGCGCGGTGCAACGGCAAAATGGCAGTCCAATGAAGCACGGACGATTATAGACGGAACGTTTACATCACGGCGAGCGGTGCGATGGCGCGTGTTTACCCGCACGCAGCACGGTGCGGCGGGGATTCGTCGGGCAAGGTGGACGCGTCATGGGAAACCGGGTATCCTTGCCGTCTTGCCAATAGTGGGCGGCCTGTATATTGGGGTCGTTTCACTGTCACACGCGCCCGTAGCTCAATGGATAGAGTACTGCCCTCCGAAGGCAGGGGTTGCTGGTTCGATCCCAGCCGGGCGCGCCAAAACATGCCTGTTCAGGCGTTCGGCGGTTTCGCCGTCTCATCCGCATCACCATTTCTCCGCTTGCAGTAATATTCCGGCCGGCTATCCGAATGGCGGTTTCCGATCGCACGCATCCGACCGAGCGAAACCTTGCACCGATGTCGTTCGATGCACCCGAAGCCCGCCTGAAACACCGATTGAGCATGTCGACCGAAACGACGAACAGCCGCCCAGAAGCCGGCGGCGCGATCCCCGCATGAGCAAATCCCTCCCAGTCCAGATCATCAACGGCCCGGACGGCGCGCCAGCCTTCGTCGTGATTCCGTACGCGGACTATGTCGCGCAGCGGTGCGCCGCACGCGACCTGATTCCGCACGAGCTCGTGACGCGCGTCGTGTTCGACGGAAGCTCGCCCGCCCGTGCGTGGCGCGAGCATCTCGGCCTGACGCGGGCCGAGGTCGCGCGGCGGATTGGCATCAGTCGGTCGGACTACGCCAAACAGGAAAAGCGCGGGAAGCTGCGCAAGTCGATGCGCAAGAAGGTCGCGGCCGCGCTCGACATCACGATCGCGCAGCTCGATTTCTGACTTTCCGACCCGCGGCGCAACGCGGCGAGCGGCCCCGGATGCAGGTGGCCGGCACGCCGTCGCGCCGCCTCGCCGATGTGCGAGAATCCCCCGCAACGACAACTCCAAGCGTCGATCGCGGCGGCCGTCCGCGCATCGCGCCGACTCCCGATGGCTGCCATTCCGTCTACCTCGATCGCAGTCGATGCCCGCGCGCTGACCGATGCGCAGCACGCGTTGCTCGCGCGTCTGCACGCGTATTCCCCTGACGACCCGAACGCGCCGTTGCCGTACAGCCGGCGTCTTGCCGAAGCCGAAGGCTGGTCGCATGCGCACGCGCTGGCCGTGATCGACGAATACAAGCGCTTCGCGTTTCTCGCGCAGGCGGCCGGACACCCGGTCACGCCGTCGGTCGCGGTCGATGCCGCATGGCATTTCCACCTGCAATACACGCTCGAATACTGGGACGTCTTCTGCGCCGGCGTGCTGCGCGCGCGGCTGCATCACATGCCCGGCACGGGCGCGCCGGACGAGGCCGCCGTGTACGCGCAGCGTTATCGCGACACGCTGGACAGCTATCGCCGGCTGTTCGGCTGCGAGCCGCCGGAGTCGATCTGGCCGCGGCCTGCCGGCCTGCGTGCCGCGCCGGAATCGTCGGAGCTTGGGCCAGATCGGCTTGCTGCCGGCGCATCGGCCGAACGGGAGTCACCGATCGGCAGAACCTGGCGCAGTCGGCTGCCGAAACTCGTGTGGCCGGCGGCCTTCGCAAGTGTCGCCGCGACCTGTGCATCGGCGCAGGACTTCAACGTGCTGAATTACACGGGACCGCAGTTTCTCGCGTTCTACGTGCCGGCCTGCATCATTGCGCTGCTGTTGATCGTCGGCCTGCAGCAGATCGAATACCGTTGCCGGCGTAGGAGCGTATTCACGCGTGAAGCGGTGCCGGACCTGACGCCCGAGGAGGTTGCGTATATCTCGGGCGAGGAGCCGCGGGTTGTGCAAGTCATGACGCTGTCGCTGATTCATGCAGGCGCGATCGACCTGAAGATGGCCGGACGGCTGGGCACTCGCGTACAGATCGGTGACCCGGCACGCGCGGGGGCTTACGCGGACGAGTGCGAATGGCTCGGCGCGCAGCCAGGCGGGGAGGCGAGCTTTGGCGCGTTCCGTCAGCTTCTTGCGCGCCGTGCGTCCGAACACGCGGATGCGACACGCCGGCGTGGCTGGTTTTGGGCACCCGGGGAGATGCTCATGGCGCGGCTGGCCGCGCGCGCGATTCTGCTGATCGTGCTGGGCACGGGCATGGCGAAACTCGCGGTCGGACTGAGTCGCGGGCGACCGGTGCTGCTGCTCGGCATCAGCATGGCGGTGTTCGTGATCGCCTACCGCATGATCGTGCGACGCATGACCGGTTTCGGGCGCGCCGGCCTTTCGATTGGCGCGCGGGCGACGCTCGACGCGCACCGGAAGGATCGACAGGACGCGCGCAATACGCCGGACGAGTTGCTGTGGACCGCTGCGCTGTTCGGCGCGGGAGCGCTGGCCGGCACCGCATGGGCCGCGCATGCAAGTGCGTTGATGGAGCCGCCGCCATTGGCGCGGGCTGCGATGGCAGCGCGCACGGGCGGCTCGGATTCTTCCGGCAGCAGTTGCTCGTCGTCGAGCTGCAGTTCGTCGAGTTCGTGCAGTTCCAGCTCGTGCAGTTCGAGTAGTTGCGGTGGGTGTTCGTCGAGTAATTGAGCGCGGGGGCGGTGATGGAGAGTGAGGGGCGCGTCGTTGGTGAAGGCCGCGGCAGCACGTAGCCACATCGCCACTGCGGCCGGCTCCCGTGACGGAACCGGCTGGCCGGATCGAAGCGGCGACTCTGCCGACGTGTGAGCATCACGAAGGAAAATCGGGCGCCAACGCTCGAGCGCGAAATGATTCGCGCGCCGGCCGCTGCCGGCAATTCCTCATCGACGCGTGGTACGTCGAGCCGTGGGCACGCGAGACCCCACCAGCCCCTATCTCCGGAACAGAAGCCAGAACGCCGTTCTTATTCGATGTCGGCTACCGTCGCCGGCTTTCTATACTGCATCGTCCATGCTCGTGGCCGATGTGCCGCGACGTTTTCCACCGCTGTTTCGAGCGGCCCGGCATCGAGCCGCCGCACCGGCACACTTGCGACCGCGAATGAACGTTACGACCTCCGACGATTGTATTGGCGTGCTGCCTGACCATCCGTGGGCGAAGCATTTCATCGTGCTCGGCTACCGGGATGGCGCCTTTTCGGCGATTCCGAACAATTTTTTCCGCAACTGGGTCGATGAAGAGGCGCCGATGGGGACGTGTCATATCGGCCGGTGCTCGTCGATCGGTGTGGGCTCGATCGCAAAGTACGATCGGGACGTTCAGAAACTCGTGATCGGCAAGCACGTGGCTGGCGGAATGCGTCTGCGGTTCCTGTTGAATGGCCAGCACGAGATCCGGACCATTTCCACGAGCCTGCTCAGCCTCTACGGTAACGGCCTCGAGAATCCGCCGATGCCGCAATACGCGGACACCGTGATCCACAACGACGTCTGGATCGGCGACGAAGCGCTGTTTCTCGGCGGCAGTCAGATCGAGAGCGGATGCGTGATCGGCGCGCGGGCCGTCATCCCGCCCAATTTCCGCACCGAGGCGTACGGCATTTATGCCGGTTCGCCGGCCCGTCTGATTCGCTTCCGCTTCACGGAAAAAGTGCGCGAACGACTGCTGCAGCTCGCGTGGTGGGACATGCCCCTCGACTGGATCAAGCAGAACAACGACGCATTTCTGGTCGATCTCACCGCCGACGAAGAGCGCGCACTCGACACGCTCGCAGCGCTCCAGGAAGCCAGGGACCGGGCCGTCAGCCAGCCGGGCCAAACGGCCGCCGTGCCGGCGTCCGTCTGACCGTCCGTTCGCGCCGCGCGCCGCGAGGCGCCGCATGACATGACCCCTGCTTCCGACGAATCCGCGCTGGTTCAACACGCGGCGACCCTGTGCCAGAACGGACAATTCGCCGACGCACTGTCGCTCGTCGCGCCCCTGCTCGACCGGTCGGCGCCGGCAGTCGCGGCGCTGCACATCGCGGCCGTCTGCGCGCTCGGCCTGAACCGGCTGGCCGACGCGGAAGCATGGTGGCGGCGCGCGATCGACGCGATGCCGGCGTTCGAGCCGGCCTGCGACGGCCTCGGCGCGCTGCTCGTGTCGCAAGGGCGCCTGCCCGATGCCGAGGCACTCCTGCGCCGGCAGCTCGCGTCCGTCACGCCGTTGCGGGCGTCGCACCATCACCGGTTCGGCAAGGTGCTCGAAGCGCTCGGCCGGCTCGATGAAGCGGAACAGGCATTCGGGCAGGCGCTGCTGATCGAGCCGCAGTCGGCCGACGTGCTGACCGATCTCGGCAACCTGTTGCGTGTGCTGGGCCGCCACGCCGAAGCGGAACTCGCCTACCGGCTCGCGATTACCGTGCGAGCGGACTTCGTGCTCGCGCACGCCAATCTCGGCGCGATCCTCGTCGACATGCAGCGGTTGCCGGAAGCGGAAGCCGCCAGCCGCCAGGCGCTCGTGCTGTGCCCGGATCACCCGGAGGCGCACTACAACCTCGGCGTCGCGCTGCAGAACCTCGATCGCCTGCCGGAAGCCGAAGCGGCCTATCGCGACGCGATCCGTTGCCGTCCCGGCCTGCCTCAGCCGCACAACAATCTCGGCTGCGTCCTGCGCGCGCAGGGGCGCCACGACGAAGCGATGGCCGTGTTCGCCGACGCGCTGTCGCTCGCTCCGGACATGGCCGAAGTGCACTACAACCTCGGCACCACGTTCGCGCATGCCGGCCGCCACGACGACGCCGAACGCGCGTACCGCCGCGCGCTCGAACTGCGTGCGGACTATGGCGATGCGCGTTTCGGCCTGGCGACGCTGTTGCTCGGCCTGGGCCGGTTCGAAGAAGGCTGGCGGCGCTACGAATCACGCTACGAACAAACGGCGTTCGTGCACCGCCGGACCCGCGAGGTGCTGCGGTGCGCGCAGTGGCAGGGCGAGCCGCTCGCCGGCAAGACGCTGCTCGTCTGGCAGGAAGACGGCCTGGGCGACATGCTGCAGTTCAGCCGCTATTTCGCGGAATTCCGGGCGCGGCACGCGGCGCGCGTGGTGTTCGCGTGTCAGCCCGCGCTGCATCGGCTGATGGCGACGGTCGACGGCGTCGACGCGGTGCTCGATCACGAGACGGCGACGGCGCAAGCCGCGCAGTTCGATTACTGGACGAGTTTGCTGAGCGCGCCGATGCACACGGGCACGACACTCGACACGATCCCGCCGCCGGTGCGGCTCGCGCCCGATCCGGCCAGCGTCGCGCGCTGGCGCGCACGCCTCGATGTATTGCCGGCCGGCCCGCGCGTCGGGCTCGTGTGGAAAGGCAACCCGAAGCATCACAACGACGCGCACCGCTCGCTGCCGTCGCTTGCGTTGCTGACGCCGCTATGGAGCGTGCCGGGTGTGAATTTCGTGAGCCTGCAGAAAGGGCAGGGCGAGGACGAGGCGCGTCAGCCGCCGGGCGGCCTGCCGCTGCTGCACCTGGGCTCGGAGCTCGACGATTTCGCGGATACGGCAGCGATCGTCGCGCAACTCGATCTCGTGGTGTGCGTCGACACGTCCACCGCGCATCTGGCCGCGTCGCTCGGCAAGCCTTGCTGGGTGCTGCTGCCGAATCAGGACGTGGACTGGCGCTGGATGCACGGCCGCGACGATTCACCGTGGTATCCGGGCACGGTGCGGCTGTTCCGGCGCGGGCGCGACGAGAGCTGGATCCAGATGGCCGAGCGCGTGCGGGCGGCGTTTGCCGCGCATTTCGCAGCGGGTCGCGTGACGGCGGACGAGACGGCGCAGGTCGTCTGACGTGACGGCGCGCGCCGCGCGGGTGCGGCGACGCGGCATACTGCGGGGAACGCGGCAAGGCCGCCCCTGCTTTCAGATCAATCGAGGCCCTTGTGGAAAACATCGTCATCGTCGGCTCGTCCGGTCACGCCAAGGTCGTGATCGACATCGTCGAACAGGCTGGCCGGTACCGGATCGCCGGGCTGATCGATTCGTTCCGGCCCCGCGGCGAGGAGACCCTCGGCTACGCGGTACTGGGCGCCGAACGCGACCTGCCGGATCTGGTCGGTGCGCACGGCATCGCCGGGCTGCTGGTCGCCATCGGCGACAACCACGCGCGCGAGAACGTGACGGCCGCTCTCGCGGCGCTCGTGCCGGGCCTGCCGTGCGTGTCGGCGGTGCATCCGGCCGCACGCATCGGCAAGGCGTCTGCGATCGGCGCGGGTACGGTCGTGATGGCCGGCGCGGTGATCAATCCGTGCTGCGCGATCGGCAACGGGTGCATCGTCAACACGAACGCGTCGCTCGATCACGACGGCACGATGGAGGATTTCTCGAGTCTCGCGCCAGGCGTCGTCACGGGCGGCAACTGCCGGATCGGCCGCGGCGCGGCGATCGGCCTCGGCGCGATGCTGCGGCACCGGATCGCGGTGGGCGAGCACGGCGTCGTGGGCGCGGGTGCGGTCGTGCTGCACGACGTCGAGCCGTACACCGTCGTGTACGGCAACCCGGCCCGCCGGATCCGCGCGCGCGCGGCCGGCGAGCGTTACCTGTAGGCGTCGCGCGTCAGCGCGCGATCAGCTCGACGATACGGCGGACCATGTCGTCGGTGAGCGCCGGGTAGATCGGCAGGCACAGCACCTTGCGCGCGGCCTCGGTCGCGACGGGCAGGTTGTCGCGGTTGGCGGACGGCAGCCCGCGGTACATCGGGAATTCCGAAATCAGCGGATGGAAGTAGCGGCGCGCGTACACGTCGTAGTCGCGCAGCTTCCGGTACAGCCCGTCGCGATCGAGCGGATAGTCTTCGTCGACGAGGATCGCGAAATACGCGTGGTTCGCGACGGTCTGGCCGCCGAGCGGCACGCAGCGGATGCCGCGCACGTCGGCGAGCAGCGTGCGGTACAGCGTGTCGATTTCGCGGCGGCGCGCGAGTGCGCCGTCGATGTGCTGCAACTGCAGCATCCCGAACGCGGCGTTGATTTCGCTCATCTTGCCGTTGATGCCGGGCGCGACGACCGTGACTTCGTCGACGAAACCGAAGTTCTTCAGGTGGTCGATCCGTTGCTTGGTCTTCGCGTCGGGGCAGATGATTGCGCCGCCTTCGAACGTGTTGAACACCTTCGTCGCGTGGAAGCTCAGCACCGACAGATCGCCGTGGGTGAGCACGCTGCCGGTGGTGTTCTGCACACCGAACGCATGCGCGGCGTCATAGATCACGCGCAGGTTGTAGTTGTCGGCGATCTTCTGGATGGCTTCGACGTCGCACGGATTGCCGTAGCAGTGCACGGGCATGATCGCGGTGGTCTGCGGCGTGATCGCCGCCTCGATGCGCGCGGGGTCCAGGTTGAGCGTGCCGGGCGTGACGTCGACGAATACCGGCTTGATGCCGTTCCACAGTAGCGAATGCGCGGTGGCGACGAATGAATACGGCGTCGTGATCACTTCGCCGTTGATGCGCAGCGCCTGCAGCGCGGTGACGAGCGCGAGCGTGCCGTTCGCGAACAGCGACAGGTGCGGCACGCCGAGATATTCGCACAGCGCGCGCTCGAACTGCTGGTGGAACGGGCCGCCGTTGGTCAGCGTGCGGCTCTCCCAGATCTTCTCCAGGTACGGCAGGAATTCGTCGAGCGGCGGCAGGTGCGGCTGCGTGACGTAGATGCGTTCGTGCGGCAGTTGCGCGACGGACGACGCGGGCAGGCTGGCGGTCATGATGGTCTCTCTCGATCTGACGTGAGGTTCAGGCCTCTGCCGCGGCCTGTGCGGTGGTCATGTCGTCGAACAGCGGTGTGTCGAATGCGGTCGCGGGTTCGCCCGCGCACCAGCGGGTCCACATCGTGCGCAGCGCCGACGACAGCCCGGCCGCGACGACAGCCGGCCGGAACGCGGCTGACTCTCCGCAGCGCGCGCGCAGGCCGGCGCGAAGCGCCTGCAGCGCGGCGGTGTCGCGGCCGAGCGCGAGCGCCCTCGCGACGAAGTCGTCCTCGTCGGTCGCGATGTACGCGTCGAGCCCGACGTGCTGCAGCCAGCCCGCGCTGCCGCGCCCGGCCATCGTCGCGCCGGGGATCGTCACGGTCGGCACGCCCATCCACAGCGCGTTCAGCGTGGTCGTCGAACCGGTGTAGGGGAACGCGTCGAGACAGAGGTCGACGCCGTGATGCTGCTGCATGTAGACGGGAATGTTCGAGCGCCGGTGGAACGTCAGGCGGCCGGCATCGATGCCGGCGGCTGCGAACCATTCGGTCAGCGTCTGCTGGTCGCCGTCGCTGCCGATCGCGCCGAGCGCCATGCGCGCGGTCGGGTCCGCGTGCAGCACGCGCGCCCAGACCTCGATCACGTGCGGGCTCAGCTTGTTCAGGCGGTTGAAGCTGGCGTACGTCGTATAGCCGTTGTGCAGCGCCGGCAGCACGTTGACGGGCGGGCAGTTCGGCGGCGGCATGAACGGCGCGATCGCGGGTAGCCGCACGATCTGCTCGATGAACTGGTCGTCGAATGCGCCGTGCGGTGCGACGAAGCGGTCCGTCAGGTAGTAGTCCATCGCGGCGAGGCCGGTCGTGGCCGGATAGCCGATCCACGACGCCTGAACCGGCGCGGCGCGCTGCGCCAGCGCAGCGAGCCGGTTGCGGCCGGTATGGCCCGACAGGTCGATCACGATGTCGATGTGGTCGTTGCGCACGCGTTCGAGGAAGGCCGAGTCGCTCATGCCGGTGACGTTGCGCCAGGTCGTGGCGTGGGCCTTGAAGCGCTCGGACGTGTGATCTTCCTCGAAGTGATTGTGATAGAAGTGCATCGCAATGCCGGGGTCGGCCGCGAGATGCTCGATCACGGGCACCGCGTAGGAGGCGACTGCGTGGCTGTACAGGTCGCCCGACACGAAGCCGACCTGCAGCTTGCGCGCCGGATCGCGCGGGTTCGAGAACACGGCCGCACGCTTGCGCTTTTGATTGTCGTAGCGCTCGCCGAACTTGCGGTGCTCCGCCACGAGCGCCTGCGGATCGAATTCGCTGCTGTGCGCGATACAGAACAGCATGCTGCTGTGGGTGACGCTGTCGGTCGGGTTGATTTCGATCGCGCGCTTCAGCCAGCCTATCGCTTCCTGCGTTGCGCCCAGTTCGAGCAGCACGAAGCCGAGCGTGCCGCACGGCGCGGCGGCCCCGGGCGCGAGTTCGACCGCGCGCCGGCAGGCCGCGAGCGCTTCATCCGTGCGGCGCAGCGCGAACAGCACGAGACCGCGAATCCGCATGGCCTCCGGGTGATCCGGCTGAAGCTGGTACAGGCGCGTGCACTGCTCGTCGGCTTCCGCGAGACGGTTCATCGCCCGCAGCGTATCGGCCAGCAGGATGCGCACGAGGACTTCGTTCGGCAGCAATTCGACCGTGCGCAAGCCGGCCTCGATCATCTCCGCGAAGCGGCCTTCCCGGTGAAGCGAGGCGGAAAGCGCGCGCCAGCATGCGCCGTCTTCCGGATAGTCGTTGACCAGTTTTCGCGCAAGCGCGGTGGCTTCTGCGTGCCTGTTCTTGTCGAACAGCGCTGCGTGCTTTTGCAGCAGCGTCTGATTGGGGCGGCGGGCAGGCTTGCCGGAGTCGCTCCGCCCGGCCGCGGTTTCCAGGACGATCGCCGCATCGATGCCGCTTGGGGCGGCCGCGACCGCTGCAGTTGCGAGCACGATGTCGGGTGACGCCAACTGGGCGATCAGGCCGTTCAGCGCAGGGCCGTGCACGCCGCGCTGCTGCGCGATTTCGACCGCGATCCACGCGGCGGCCGTCTGCCCGCTGCGATGCAGCGCATGAATGTAGCTGACCCAGTAGTAGCCGTTGTCCGGGCTCGCGCCGAGGGCGGCTTCGAAATGCGGCACCGCGTCGGCCGCGTGGCCCGTATCGGCCAGCAGCACCGCGAGGTTGTAATGCGCATCCCCATGCGCGGGCACCGCGTCGAGGATGGCCTCGTACAGTGCCCGGGCGTCGTCGAACGCGCCGCTGCGCTGGCGTTCGAGCGCGTTCTCCATGACGAGCGCGATGTCTTGCGCAAGCTGCTGTTCGGGCGTGAGCGCGGCGGAGGCGGGCAGTTCGGTCGAGAACATGATGGGATCTGCGGAAAGTCGGTCGATACCATTATGGGTAGCGCGCCGCTGCGCCGATGCCGCGAGATGACGGTAAAAGCCCGGTCAGTTTGGCCGATTGAACGGCCCGCCGCGGGGCCGGGCGGCACCCCAAAAAAAACGCCCGCACGAGGCGGGCGGAGGCGAACGAGCACGCCCTCACATCAGCGCGTAGTTCTTGTTGTCAGGTTGGCGGCGCGCGTGTGTCGGGCGCCGCGTGGCGCGATTTAACGGCTCGCGATGCTCTGGTACTGGCCGACGGCCTGCACGCGGCCCATCGCCGCCTGGTATTCGTTGGTCAGCTCCTGCTGCGCGCGTTGCGCGTCGGCGAAGATGCGCGCGTTGCTGGCCTGAATCCGGCGGATCGCGACGATGCCGGCCGGCGGCTGATCGGCCGCGAGCGACGCAACGAGCGGCTCGCGCAGGTCGACGAGGCGCGCCGCCTCGATCCAGTCGGCCATCGCGGCCGCATGTTCGATCGCGTCGGTGAGCGCGTCGAGCTGGGCGATCAGTTCGGTCTGTTCCATCGTGGCTCTCCTGTCCGGCTAGCTGTCAGCTCTTGTTGCTCGACAGCGCGCCGGCACTGTTCGTGCCGCCGAACAGCTGCGTCAGGTACTGCGAGTTGCTGTTCATCGTCGCCATCAGCGTGTTGAGCGCGGTGAATTGCGCCTGGTACTGGCTGGTCAGCTGCGCGACATAGTTCGACAGGTTCGTCTGCTGCGTGGCGACGCTTTTCAGGTCGTTGTTGAGCGCGGTCGTGCGTGCGGCGATCAGCCCGCCCGTCTGCGTGTAGTTCGTGATGTCCTTCGTCAGCTGCTGGCCGATCCCGTTCGTCGAGTTGAACAGCGACGCGACGCCGGTCGGGTTGTTCTGCAGTGCGGAGTTGAGCGCGGTGCTGTCGACCTGCAGCGTGCCGTCGGCCTGCAGCGTGACGCCGATCGACGCGAGGTTGACCGTCGAGCCGTTGCTGCTCACGCCGCCCGCGACGACCGACGCGAGTGCGTTGCGGATCGTGTTCAGCGTCGAGTCGCCGAGCAGCGGGCCTTGCGACGACGCGCCGGCCGTGAAGCTCGACAGCGAGCCCATCGTCGTGACGAGCGTGTTGTAGAGCGTCACGAAGTTGTTGATCGCCGACGCTTGCGTCTTCGTGTCGGTGGCGACCGTCAGCGTCTGCGGCTGCGTGCCGCTGACGGCGGCCGAGGTCAGGTTCAGCGTGACGCCGGTGATCGCGCCCGTCACGGTGTTGCTCGCGCTCGTCGCGGCGATGCCGTTGATCGTGAAGGCGGCGTCCTGCGCGGCGGTGCTTTGCTTCCACGCGGCGCTGCTGTTGGCGGACGCAATGGACGACTGGCCGCCCGTCGTGCTGGCCGTCGACGTGACGCCGAGGCTGGAGAGGCCGTTGTCGCCGGTCACGTTGCTGACCGTGACGCTGATCGCATTCGCCGCGCCGGTCGGCGTCGAGCTGAGCACGAGGTGCGCGCCATCGCTGCCGTTGACGACGGACGCGACGATGCCCGGGTTGCCGGTCGTGTTGTTGATCGCGGCGGCGATGCCGGACAGCGTGTTGTTGTTGCTGCCCACGTTGACCGTGAACGACTTGCTGCCGAGCGACAGCGTCATCGTGCCGGTGCCGAGCGCCGTCGACGCACCGAACGCGGCCGACGACAGCGACTGCGACGTCGCGATCTGCGTGACGCCGACCGAATAGCTGCCGGCGACAGCGCCGGCGCCCGCGGTCGCGGTCAGGCCGGTGCCGCTCGCGGTGGCGGTGAAGGTGTTTTGCAGCGAGCCGTTCGACAGTGTCGTGACGCCGGCCTGGAGTGCGCTCAGCGCGGCCGAAAGGGCGCCGTACGCGGAAATCTGGGTGTTGTCGCTGGCCTGCTGCGCGCTGAGCGCGGCGGTCTGGCCGGCGGTCTTCGCATTGACGAGCGCCGTCACGAGCGAGTTGACGTCCATCGACGAGTTGCCGGTCGATCCGCTGATGATCGATTGGGCAGCCTGTTGCAGCGCGCTGTTGGCCGAGCTGTTGGCGGCGGTGACGGCGGGATTGATCGTCGACATCGTAGTGCTCCGTGCGGCGGGTAGTCCGTGAAATTCTGGATAAGGACCTGGCGGCGGGGCAAGGCCCCGCGCGCCAAGTGACTACGGCCGGGCCGCGCGTTACGCGGGGCCCGGCCGTGGGTTGCTACGCGATTACTGCAGGAGCTTCAGGACCTGCTGCGGCAGCGAGTTTGCCTGTGCGAGCACCGAGATGCCGGCTTGTTGCAGCACCTGGTTCTTCGACATGTTCGCGGTTTCCTGCGCGAAGTTCGCGTCGGTGATCTGCGACTGTGCCGACGACAGGTCGGTCGATTCTGCCTGCTGCGCCGTGGCGATTGCCGTGAAGCGGTTTTGTGCCGCACCGAGCTGTGCCTGAACGTTGTTCACCGTCTGCAGCGCGTTGTCGATCGACACCATCGCGACGTTCGCACCGCTGACGGTGCTGATGTCGAGGCCCGACACGGTTGCCGGCTTGTTGACGGCGTTGATCTGCGCAACTGCGTTCGTGATTGCGGTGAGCGCCGCCGACGACATGCTCGTGCTGGTTGCGCTCGCTTGAATCGACAGATTGCCGACTGCCGTGCCGTTGCTGGTCGTTGCGCTTGCGCCGAACACGGACTGAGCAACGGTTTGCGCGATGGCGCCGCCGTTCTGGTCGGTGAAGGTGTAGCCACCTTGACCGTCCGACAGCACGTTGATCGCCGTAATGGCCGCGCCCGACGACGTGTACACGCCGGCGGTGTCGAGGCTCAGGCCCGTCACCGTGCCGACCGTCTGGCCCTTCTGTACCAGGCCGCCGCCGATCTTCGCAGCCGACATGCTTTGGCTCAGGTCCAGCGAAATCGTCTGGCCGACGTTCGCGCCAACCTGGAACGACACGATGCCTGCGTTGCCGTTCAGGATGTTCGTGCCGTTGTACGTCGTTTGCGACGCGATACGGTTCACTTCCTGGATCTGTTGCGCAACTTCCTGTTGCAGTGCTGCCTGGTCGGTCGAGGACATCGTGCCCGTCGACGCCTGGACGGCCAGCTGGCGGATACGTTGCAGGCTGTTCGTCAGCGACGACAGTGCGCTCGATGCCGTTTGAATCATCGACACGCCGTCGTTCGCGTTCGACACGCCCTGGTTCAGACCGTTGATCTGGGTCTGCATCCGGGTCGAGATCGCGAGGCCTGCTGCGTCGTCTGCCGCGCTGTTGATGCGCTTGCCCGACGACAGGCGGGTGATTGCCTGCGACAGGGCGTTTTGCGAGCCGTTGAGGTTCTGCTGTGCAACCAGCGAGTTGATGTTGCTGTTAATTCCGAGCATGGAAAAATCTCCTGTGTAAGCCGAAAGCCCTGGAAAGCCGTTTTGGCGTCGGCGGAAGCACTCGTTCATTGCTGGCCGCCTCAGAGCAGGATTTCGGCGCACCAAAACAAAACTTGAGGGGCGCGTTGAGATTCGGCCCGATTTTTTATCCTTCTTTGTCATTTCGGACCGACCCAGCACGATGCCGGATGGAAGTAGCCCGAGAGCGGTCCCGGCACGCAGTCGTTCGCCTGTGCACACGCATTCGACAAAAGGGTGGTTTTGTCTGTGATTCCCTGCTATGATGGCGGGCTGAATTGAGATTTCTGTCAAGCCTCTGCCGTTTTCGGCGTGTCTGCTGGCAGTCAAACGCGGCGCTGCACGCGGCTTGTGAAGCGTACTCGCGGTGCTTTCCGCCTCTCTTTTCCGGCCTCCGAGGCCGTATTTCCGCTCGTTTCGCCTGTTTGTGGGGACGCTCGGATGGCCGGTGCGTGGCGCTTGGCCGCTACGTTTTTGACCGTTTAAGCAATTTAGGAACGACATGACGACGATTCTTCTGAAAGAAAACGAGCCGTTCGAAGTGGCGATTCGCCGCTTTCGCCGTGCTATCGAAAAAAATGGCCTGATCGCTGAACTGCGCGAACGCCAGTCCTACGAAAAGCCGACCGCAGTCCGCAAGCGCAAGAAGGCAGCAGCCGTCAAGCGCCTGCACAAGCGCCTGCGCAGCCAGATGCTGCCGAAGAAGCTCCACTAAGAGCGTCTGACGGTTCGCCGCGAAACGGCGGAGCGAGCTTCGAAAGAAGCCGCTCCGCCGTTTTGCTTTTGGGGGGGCGGAATTTTTCGAGCCCCGGGGAAAATCCCGAGGCCGCCGCGGTGCGGCCATGCCGGCCGGCCGCCGACGGATTGCGGCCGCCGGCGCGGCGTTCAGAAGTCGAGCTTCGCGCTCAGGCTCACCGTGCGCGGGTCGCCCGGCTTCACGTAGTCCGCGTACTGGTATTCCCAGTAACGGCGGTTCAGCACGTTGTCGATCGACGCGCGCAGCGTCACGTCGTGGCGGCCGATCCGCGTCAGGTAACGCGCCCCCGCATTGACGACGAGAAAGCCCGGGGCGTCGAGGCCGCCGGCCGCGCGCAGCGGCGTCGCGCCGGTGAATTTCGCATCGACGCCGAGCGTCAGCCCCGGCACGCCGGGCACCGCATAGCCGATGTCGCCGGCGAGCACGAAACGCGGTGCGCCCGCGACGCGGTTGCCGTTGTTGCCGATCCCGTTCGCGTACCACGCGTCGAGCAGCATCGCGTCGACGCCCGCGTTCCAGCGCGCGCCGAATTTCGCGCGCGCACCGAACTCGATCCCCTGAATGACCGATTCGCCGTCCTGCACGTAGACGTTCGCCGCGTTCGCATATTCGGCGCTGCGCTCGATGCGGAACAACGCGGCCGTCGTGCTCCAGCGCGCGTGCTCGCTCTTGATCCCCAGTTCGTACTGCTTGCTGCGCAGCGGCTTGAGCACCTGGCCGGCGTTCGCGTAGACGTCGTTCACGCGGCTGCCGGGCTCGAGCGATTCGGCGTAGCTCGCGTACGCGGTGGTCGTCGGCGCGAGCTTGAACATCACCGCGAACGTCGGCGTCACCACGCCGTTCTGGCGATAGCCGGGATCCTCGGCGCCACTCGCCTGGAATGAGCGCTGCTCGTAGTTCATGTAGCGCACGCCGGCGAGCACCGACCAGCGCTCCGTGAGCTGCACGGTGTCGCTCGCGAACAGCGATTTCTGCACGATCTCGCTCGTGCGGTACTGGATGAAGCCGTGCGGGCTGTCGTAGCGGTACGGATTCGGCGCATACAGGTTGCCGGCGCCGAGCGGCACGAACACGCTGTTCGCCGAATAGTCGTTCGCCTGCTTCTGCCACGACGCGCCGATCACGATCTGGTGGCTGAACGCCCCCGTGCGTACCTTGCCCTCGAGCATCGCGCGCCACTGGCTGAAGCGATGATCCTCCATCCCGACGTAGCGGCTGTCGGTGTAGTTGCCGGCCGCATCCTGCAGGTACAGCGTGCTTTCGTTGCGACGGCGCGTCGCCTTGCTGTAGCTGTACGCGACGTCGAGCTGCCAGTCGGGCGCGAGCTGGTACTGCAGCCCGGCCGTATAAAGCTGCAGGTTCGTGTTCAGGTACTGGTCCTTGCCACCGAGGTTCGTCGTGCCGCCGCTGATCGTCGCGGGCAGCACGCCGCCCGGATAGCTGCCGGTGAAGATCGACGGCGTCTGGCCCGTCGTGCGGCGATCCTGGTACAGCGCGCCGACATTCACCGACAGGTCGCGCGTCAGGTTCGCCTGCAGCGCGAGCGATACGCTGTCGCGGCGGATGTTGCCGTCGTTATACGTCTTGCCTTCCTCGTGCGTCGCGTTCAGCCGCGCGCCGAACCTGCCGTCCGGCCCGAAGCGCTGGCCGAGATCGACGTGCTCGGTCCATACATTGGTGCTCCGGTAGCCGACGTCGACGCTGCGCACGGGTTCGGCACCAGGCTGCTTCGTCACGTAGTTGACGACGCCGCCGGGCGTCACGAAGCCGTACAGGAAACCGCCGAGCCCCTTCAGCAACTCGACGCGATCGAGCTGCTCGTACGGCATCGTGATCCCGTACGTGACGAACGGCAGCCCGTCGATCTTGTAGCCGTTCTGCCAGTCGAGCTGCATGCCGCGCACGGTCATGTAGCTGGCCCACGCGCTGTACGCGCCGCTGTTGTCGGACACCGACGCGTCGTTCGCGAACACGTCGCCGAGCTTGTACGGCTGGCGTGCCTCGAGTTCCTCCGACGTGACGATCGTCGTCGAGAACGGCGTGTCGAGCTGGCGGCGCGTGCCGAGCGCGCCGGTGGAGACCGTGTCGGTCAGGTGCTGCGGCGAGTCGTGCGCAGCCGTGACGTTGACGGCAGGCAGCACCGTGGCGCCGCCGGGCGAATCGTCCGCGTGCGCGAGCGACGCGGCAACGCAGGCAAGGGCGGCGGCCACGCGACGTGGACGGACGGGAGGGCGGACGAGGCTGACGGTCATCGTGGATAAGTAAAAATGCAAGTAAGAATCATTCGCATTGCGATAAAATGTCGCGCATCGTATCAAAACCCGTCGAACGCGCAACAATTCCATGCCGCGTGCAAGGGCATCCGGCCTCGCCAGCGACGGCCGGCACCGCTCGTGCGCGGCGCGTGACCTCAAATGACCTGCATTCCGTTGATCCGGGGCCGCTCGTGCCGGCCCGCTTTCCCGTTGCCGGGTGCGCGATGAACGCGTTCCTGCGACCGTTTCTCGTCCGCCTGCATCGCTGGTTCGGCCTCGCGATCGCGCTGTTCCTGTTTGTCGCGGGGCTGACCGGCGCATTGATCGCGTGGGACCACGAGCTCGACGCGCTGCTGAACCCGGACTTCTACACCGCACGCAGCGATGCGGCGCCGCTTGATCCGCTCGCGCTCGCGGCGCGCATCGAGGCCGCCGACCCGCGTGTGCAGGTGACCTATCTGCCGCTCGCGATCGAACCGGGCCACACGCTGCAGGCCGGCGTGATGCCGCGCACCGATCCGGCGACCGGCCAGCCCTATGCGCTCGACTTCAGCCAGATCGCCGTCGATCCCGCGACCGGCGCGGTGCAGGGGCGCCGCGAATGGGGCGCGCTGTCGCTCGCGCGGCTCGACCTGATGCCGTTCATCTACCGGCTGCATTACTCGCTGTTCCTGCCGGTGTATGTCGGGATCAATTTCGGGTTCTGGGTGATGGGCGTCGTCGGCATCGTGTGGGCGATCGACAGCCTGATCGCGCTCGTGCTCGCGTTTCCGAACCTGAAAAGCTGGCGCAAGTCATTCGTGTTCCGCGTGCGGCGCGGCGGCTATCCGCTGGTGTTCGACCTGCACCGCTCGGGCGGCGTGTGGGTGTGGGGGCTGCTGCTGGTCGTCGCGGTCACGTCGATCTCGATGAATCTCGCCGTGCCGGTCGTGCGGCCGCTGGTATCGCTGGTGTCGCCGCTCGCCGAAACGCCGTACACGAATCCCGAACACTTCCCGCCCGCGCCGCCGGGCAGCACGATTCTGACGCGCGAGCGGATCGTCGAGATCGCGCGCGCGGCCGGGCGCGACGCGGGGGTCGCCCCGCCGCCCGGCGCGCTGCTGTTCGCGCCGGCGATGAACGCCTACGCGGTCGGGTTCTTCACGCCCGGCAACGATCACGGCGACGTCGGGCTCGGCAACGCGTGGCTCTACTGGGACGCCGTGACCGGCAAGCCCGTCGCCACCCAGGTGCCAGGCCGTGGCTCGGCCGGCGACCTGTTCATGCAGGCGCAGTTTCCGTTGCACTCGGGGCGGATCGCCGGCGTCGCGGGCCGCGCCGCGGTGAGCGTGCTCGGGATCGTCATCGCGATGCTGAGTGTGACGGGCATCTGCATCTGGGTGAAGAAGCGCAGCGCGCGCGTGCGCGCCGCACGCGGTGCACGGGCGGTTGCGCCGGCGCCGTCGCGCGCCGCCAGGTGAGCGGTTGCGCGTTGAGCATCGTTTCGTGAGCGGGCAGCCGGCGGCCTGACCGGAATTGCCGGCATAACCGGCATAACCGCCGCAGGGCCGCGGCGAACGATGGGCGGCCGGCGGATGCCCGCGCCGTCAGCCCGCCTTGCGCCGGCGTGCCGGCTGCTTGCCGCCGAGCGCCGCGCATTGCGCGTGGCACGGGCAGCCTACCTCGTGATCGTTGACCATGCCGGTGGCCTGCATCAGCGCATAGCAGATCGTCGAACCGACGAACTTGCAGCCATACGCCTTCAGCGCCTTGCTGAGCGCGTCGGACTGCTCGGTCGACGCGGGCGCGTCACGGTACGACTGCCACGCGTTCTGGACCGGCGTGCCGCCGACGAACGACCACAGGAACGCGGCGAGCGACCCGTGTTCTTCCCGGATGCGCTGCACGGCACGCGCATTGGTGACCGCCGATTCGACCTTGGCGCGATTGCGCACGATACCGGGATTCTCGAGCAGCTTTTCGATGCGCTTCGGCGTGAAGCGCGCGACGGCATCGACGTCGAAATCCGCAAAGGCGTCGCGATAGCCCGCGCGCTTGTTCAGGATCGTCGACCACGACAGCCCGGCCTGCGCCCCTTCCAGGATCAGCATTTCGAACAGGTGGCGATCGTCGTGCGACGGCACGCCCCACTCGGTATCGTGATAGTGAGCATCCGCTTCAGTCTTCACCCAGTTGCACCGCTGCGACATCGTCTGCCTCGTTTTCAGTGTCGATTCGATCGTGCCAGCATAGCGGAAGCCCTTTTCACGGAACAGCCGGCCGAACGGCAGATGGGCGCGCGGCGCCGATCCGGTTAAGCTTGGCGCCTGTTCGAATCAGCGGGATGAAGGCATGGCGGCATTACTTTTTGCGATCGGGATCGACGGTGGCGGCACGGGCACGCGCGCGGTGCTGGCCGACCGGCACGGGCGCGAGCTCGCGCAGGGGCGCGGCGGCCCGTCGGGGCTCGGGCTCGGCATCGAGCGCGCGTGGGCATCGATCGGCGCAGCCTGCGCGGACGCGTTCACGCGGGCCGGCCTCGCATTCGACTGGCCGCAGTGCGCGCTCGGCTGCGGGCTCGCGGGCGTCAACAATGCCGCGTGGCTCGCCGCGTTCCGCGCGCAGGCGCCGCTCGGCGCGCTCGCGGTCGAGAGCGACGCGTATACGACCGTCGTCGGCGCACACGGCGGCGCGCCGGGGCTCATCGTCGCGCTCGGCACCGGCAGCATCGCGGCGGCGCTCGACGCGGCCGGCGCCTGCCGGATCGCGGGCGGCTTCGGCTTTCCGTCCGGCGACGAGGCGAGCGGTGCATGGCTCGGCGTGCGCGCGCTCGCGTATGCGCAGCAAGCGCTCGACGGCCGCGTACCGCGCGATGCGTTCGCGAACGCGTTGCTCGCGGAAACGGGCGCGCAGGATCGCGACGCGCTCGTCCAGTGGTCGTGCGATGCGAACCAGACGATCTACGCGCGGCTTGCGCCGATCGTGTTCGCGCACCGTTCGCATCCGGTCGCGGGCGCGCTGATCGCGCAGGCGGGCGACGAGATCGGCAAGATGATCGACGCGCTCGATCCGCAGCAGGCGCTGCCGGTCGCGCTGTGCGGCGGCCTGGCGGACGCACTGGCTCCGGCCGTGCCGGCGCGCCATGCCGCCCGGCTGCGCGCGCCGCTCGACGATTCGGCGCACGGCGCGCTGCGGCTCGCGCTGCAGGCGCTGCGCGAGGCGGAAGGCAACTGAACAACTGAAGGCATTCGAGGGCAGCTGAACGCGCACCGAAACCGGGCCGACGGCGGCGATCGACCGGGAACCGTCCGGCAGGCAACCGGGCGCGACGTTAGAATGGCCGTTCCGCAGAGCCCTGAGCGCCATTCTTCCGTCCCATGTACAAAGTCATCGCCACCGATCTCGACGGTACCTTGCTGAACAGCGACCACCAGCTCGATCCGTACACGATCGACACCGTCCGCCGGCTCGACCGCGACGGCCTGCAGTTCGTGATCGCCACCGGGCGCCACTACGCGGACGTCGCCGGCATTCGCGACGTGCTCGGCATCCGGCCGTACCTGATCACGTCGAACGGTGCGCGCGTGCATGCGCCGGACGACACGACGATCCACGCGCAGGACATCGATCCGGCAATCGTCCGCGGCCTCGTGCAGCCGGATATCGTCGGTGCGCACGGCCGCGTGATCGTCAACCTGTTCACCGACCAGGGCTGGCTGATCGACCGCGACGCGCCGCACCTGCTCGAATTCCACCAGGATTCGGGCTTCCGCTACGACGTGATCGACATGGCCGCGCACGACGGCACGGATATCGCGAAGGTGCTGTACATCGGCGATCCGGCCGATCTGGCGGTCGTCGCCGAGCAGATGCGCGTGCGTTTCGGCGATGCGTTGTATGTCACGTACTCGCTGCCCGACTGCCTGGAAGTGATGACCGCGAACGTGTCGAAGGGCCGCGCGCTGCGCTCGGTGCTCGCGCGGCTCGGCGTCGACACCGGCCACTGCATCGCGTTCGGCGACAACATGAACGATATCGACCTGCTCGAAACCGCCGGCCACGCGTTCATGATGAACAACGCGAACCCCGACCTGGTCGCACGGTTGCCGCACATCCCGCGGATCGGCAACAACTTCGACGCGGGCGTCGCCCGACACCTGCGCACGCTGTTCTCGCTCGAAGGCAACGCCGCCGCGTCCTGAGCGTCCCGCCCGGGCGGAAATGAAAAACGGGCGCCAGCGGCGCCCGTCGAAATTACCTGCCTCTATCTTCTTGGACAGCGTGAGGCTCGCTGCTCTGCTCGCTTGACCCCGTAGTGATTTATTCGCTTGTGCGAGCGGATGCCGGCAGCAGGTCGACGGCGTTGTCACGCCCCGCGACCAGCGGGTAGATGATCCCGGCGAGTGCCGCGCCGATGATCGGCGCCACCCAGAACAGCCAGAGCTGGCCGATCGCTTCGCCGCCCACGAACAGCGCAGGGCCGGTCGAGCGGGCCGGGTTCACCGACGTGTTGGTGACCGGAATCGAGATCAGGTGAATCAGCGTCAGGCAAAGGCCGATCGCGATCGGCGCGAAGCCGGCCGGTGCGCGCTTGTCGGTGGCGCCCAGGATCACGAACAGGAAGAAGCCCGTCATCACGACTTCGCAAATGAACGCCGCGCCGAGTGCGTAGTGGCCGGGCGAGCGCTCGCCGAAGCCGTTCGTCGCGAAGCCGCTGCCGACGACGTCGAAGCCCGGCTTGCCGGTCGCGATCAGGTACAGCACGAATGCGCCGAGCGTCGCGCCGACAACCTGCGCGACGATGTACGGCACGAGATCGCGTGCGGGGAAGCGGCCGGCGACCGTCAGGCCGACGCTCACCGCGGGATTCAGGTGGCAGCCCGAAATATGGCCAATTGCGAATGCCATCGTCAGCACCGTCAGGCCGAAGGCAAGTGCGACGCCGGCAAAGCCGATGCCGAGGCCCGGAAAGGCGGCGGCCAGCACGGCGCTTCCGCACCCGCCGAGCACCAGCCAGAACGTGCCGAATGCCTCTGCAGCGAGACGCTGAGAAAGATTCATGTAAGGACCTCGTTCAAGTTCAAGTGGATTGAAGGCGACCGGACGACGCGACGCATTTAAACCGTCATCCGGAATTGGTCTGGATTATAGGAAATGAATCGGGTGGGGGAGGGTCAACGATTGTTAAATTTTAATGGCTGACGAATGCCCTTATTAGAATAAGTCCGCATTCTCGATATAGTCGAATCGGTTAAAGATGGCAGCATTAATTTCGAAGGGCAGGGCGGCAGTGCGGATGGCGTAACGGATGTTGGTGTCCCGGCCGGATTCGCCGGGGCCGCATCATCAAAAGGGGAGTCGAAAAATGTCTCAATACGCGAAACTCAAGGCGCAGATCGCGGATCTGCAGGCCCAGGCGGACGATGTGCGCCGCCAGGAAGTGGCGGCAGTGATTGCCGAAGTCCAGCAAAAGATTGCCGAATATGGACTGACTGCCCAGGATCTGGGCTTCGCGGAGCGAGCGAAGCGCGGGCGCCCGCCGAAGAAGGCGCCGCTGCCGCCGAAATACCGCGATCCGAAGTCGGGCGCGACCTGGAGCGGGCGCGGCAAGCCGCCGAATTGGATCGTCGGTAAAAACCGCGATCGTTTCCTGATCGAATGATCGAAAACCCCAAACAAAAGAGCCGCATCGAGATGCGGCTCTTTTGTTTGGCGCGCCGATTGCGGCGCGGATTGGATTACGAAATATTTCTTCGCGGATTTCCGTATCAGGCGCCGGCGACGCGGCGCAATACCGGCTGGCGCGCTCCCGTGCAAAGCGATTCGTAAGTTTCGACATAACGCTGCGCCATTGCCTTCGAGCTGAAGCGCGTATCGAAACGTTCGCGGATTGCGGTGCGCGACAGGCTGTCGATCCGGTGCAGTGCGCCGACCGCGCCCTGTACGTCCTCGACGATGAAGCCCGTGACGCCGTCCTCGATCACTTCCGGCACCGAGCCGCGGTTGAATGCGACGACCGGCGTGCCGCAGGCCATCGCCTCGATCATCACGAGGCCGAACGGCTCCGGCCAGTCGATCGGGAACAGCAGCGCCTTCGCGCCGGACAGGAACGCGGGCTTCTGCGCCTCGTTGATCTCGCCGATGAATTCGACGTGCGCCTCGCCGAGCAGCGGCTCGATCACTTCCTTGAAATAGTCGGCGTCCGCCTTGTCCACCTTCGCGGCGATCTTCAGCGGCAGCCCGCTTTGCGCGGCGATCCGGATCGCGGTGTCGACGCGCTTTTCCGGGCAGATCCGGCCGAGGAACGCGAGGTATTCGGGCTTCACGCCCGGCTGCGGCGTGAGCAGCGTATCGGGCAGCCCGTGATACACGGTGCCGGCCCACGCGGCCTGCGGCAGCGGCTTGCGCTGGTTGTTCGAGATCGACACGACCGGCGCGTCGGGAAACGCGTCGAACACCGGCTGCAGTTCCGGCAGGTCGAGGCGGCCGTGCAGCGTCGTCACGTACGGCGTGTCGAGGCGCGACATCAGCGAGAACGGCAGGTAGTCGAGGTGGAAGTGCAGCACGTCGAATTCGTGCGCGACCCGAGCGACCTGCTCGAGGAGGCGCATATGGGGCGCCATCGAATCGCGGATCGACGGATCGAGCCGCAGCGCGCGCGGCCAGGCCGCCTCGAGGCGCGCCGACGTGACGGAGTCGCCGCTGGCGAACAGCGTCACGTCGTGGCCGAGTTCGACGAGCGCCTCGGTGAGGTAGGACACGACACGCTCGGTGCCGCCGTAGAGTTTCGGCGGAACGGCTTCGTAAAGCGGCGCGATCTGGGCGATTCGCATGGGTGTTCTCCTGTTTGATCCGGGGGCACGGTGGTGCCGGTGCGGATCCCGTACAAGGTTGCGGAACTCGCCGACGCACGCGGTTGGCGGTACGTGGCCGTGCCCTGGGCGGGGTGCGCGGGGCGCCGGACGGCAAGCTGCGGGGCGGGCCGGCACGGCTCGCGCCGCCGCCCATTGGAGTCCATTATCGATATCGCCCTGAGGGGTTCGAGTGTTTTTTCAAACACTTAAGGCTTGTTACACGATGAAATACGCAAAAACCCCGAGAAAAAGGGCGCGGAATCAGGAATGGAGACAGATGCAACTATTGTTGCGTCATTGTGAAAAAGCACTATAATTTTTACCGATCCGATTGTCGGCAGCCTTGCCGGCAAGCCTTTCGTCATTGAACCGGGGCCATTGGATCCATCTCGGCCGAACCCGCGTCGGCACTTGCTTTCGCGATTGAAGCTTTCAATTCGCCTTGTCGGAAAAATTCCTACACGGTTTACAGACAAATCCTGCATGGCATACGCCACTTCGCTGATACCGGCATAAATGCCGTTTGGCCAAAATTCGCCCTGTAAGACTATAAACGAGCCGACCGAGCGCCCAGAGCGCTCCGAGCGAGCAAACGTTTTCATAACACGAATGGCCAAAGAAAGCTCTTTAACGGGGGAATCATGAGCGCTACCAGCGAAATGCTCAGTGAGATCAAAGAGGTCAACCTGTCGTACCTCCTCCTCGCGCAACGCCTGCTGCGGGAAGACAAGGCGATGGGCATGTTCCGCATGGGAATTTCCCAGGAACTGGCCGACGTGCTCGGGAACCTCACGCTCGCACAGACCGTGAAACTCGCCGCGTCCAACCAGATGCTGTGCCGCTTCCGCTTCGATGATCACGCGCTGCTGTCGTCGCTCGCCGACAAGGGCCGCAGCGATGTCGTCGCGCACGCCCACTCGGCCATCCTGATGGCCGGGCAGCAGGTCGAAGGCGTCCGCTGATCCATCACCCCGCCTTGCGTTGAGTCCCGGCGTGTCGCGCCGGCGGGCAGCGTACTGGCCATCCATCCGAATCACGTCAAGCGGACGGTTATCACCATGGCAAGCAAAAGCGTCGTGATCGAGGTGAAGGAAATCACCCTCGCCATCGAACTGATCGAACTGGGCGCCCGGCTGCAGTTGCTGGAAGCGGAGACGAGCCTGTCGCGGGATCGTCTGATCAAGCTGTACAAGGAACTGAAGGGCGTGTCGCCGCCGAAGGGGATGCTGCCGTTCTCGACCGACTGGTTCATGACGTGGCAGCCGAACATCCACTCGTCGCTGTTCTACAACATCTACCGGTTCATGCAGGACCACGGCCGCTGCGAGCCGATCCAGTCGATCGTGAAGGCGTACCGGCTCTACCAGGAGCACGTGAACCTGTCCGGCGACGAAGCCGCGCTGAGCCTCACGCGCGCGTGGACGCTCGTGCGTTTCTTCGATTCGGGGATGCTGCAGATGACCCCCTGCACGCGCTGCGGCGGCCACTTCGTCGCGCATGCGCATGATCCGCATCAAGGTTTCGTCTGCGGCCTTTGCCAGCCGCCGTCGCGCGCGGGCAAGACCCGCAAGGCCGCCGCCGCGCGCGCCGAACTGGCCGCCGCCGCGGCCTGAGCGCCGCCGGGCGGGCGCGAGCGGGCCGCGCCGGGCGGTGCGGATCGCCCGCTAATCGTCTGCGAATTGCTGGTAAACACCGTCGGGCCGCCGCCGGGCGGCCGCGAAAGTTTTCCTGCCGACTGCCGTAAACCTGTTTAACGGCGGTCTCCCCGCCGGTCATTCGTGAGGGACAGGCAGTGCTGATTATCGTGGGAACACTCGTGACGCTGTTGTCCGTCTTCGGCGGTTATGCGCTGGCAGGCGGGCATCTGGGCGCGTTGATCCAGCCCGTCGAGATCCTGATGATCGTGGGTGCCGGCGTCGGCGCATTCATCCTCGGCAACGGCGGCAAGACCATCAAGGCGACGCTGCGCGTGCTGCCGACGCTCTTCAAGGGCTCGAAATACACGAAGGATGTCTACATGGAGCTGATGGCGCTTCTCTACGTGCTGCTCGCGAAGGCACGCAAGGAAGGCACGCTCACGCTCGAGGCCGACATCGACGATCCGGAAAAGAGCCCGATCTTCACGCAATACCCGAAGATCCTCGCCGATCACCACATCGTCGAATTCCTGACCGACTACCTGCGCCTGATGGTGGGCGGCAACATGAACGCGTTCGAGATCGAGAGCCTGATGGACGAGGAGATCGAGACGCACCACGCGGAAGGCGAAGGCCCCGCGCATGCATTGATGCGCGTCGGCGACGCAATGCCGGCATTCGGCATCGTCGCGGCCGTGATGGGCGTCGTGCACACGATGGCGTCCGCCGACAAGCCGCCCGCGGTGCTCGGCGCGATGATCGCGCAGGCGCTGGTCGGCACGTTCCTCGGGATCCTGCTGTCGTACGGGCTGATCGGGCCGCTCGCGAGCCTCGCGGAGCAGCGCGTCGCCGAGTCGACCAAGATGTTCCAGTGCATCAAGGTGACGATCCTCGCGACGCTGAACGGTTATGCGCCGGCGATCGCGGTCGAGTTCGGCCGCAAGGTGCTGTTCTCGACCGAGCGCCCGTCGTTTTCCGAGCTCGAAGAGCACGTGCGCCGCGTGAAGGCGAAGTGACGCGGAGCCTCCGATGAGCAAGAGCAAGGATCGCGCAATCGTCGTCAAGCGGGTGGCCCCGGCGAAGAAGGGCCACCACGGCGGCGCATGGAAACTCGCGTACGCGGACTTCATGACCGCGATGATGGCGTTCTTCCTGCTGATGTGGCTGCTGAGCTCGGTCACGCCGGTGCAGCTGAAGGGGATCGCCGAATACTTCAACACGCCGCTGAAGGCCGCGCTGTTCGGCAGCGGCGACCGCAGCTCGCAGGATTCCAGCATCATCAACGGCGGCGGCCGCGACCTGTCGAGCGTCGACGCCGGCACGCTGCGCCGCACCGACGGCATGACGCAGCTCGCCGAGCGTCTCGCGAAAGCGGGCGACGAGAATTCCCGGTCGCAGGCGCAGGGTGCGCAGGACCGGCTCGAGCAGGCGCGCCTGCACGACCTGCAGATCAAGCTGATGGCCGCGATCGAGGCCAACCCGACGCTGCGGCAGTTCAAGCAGCAGATCCGCATCGATTCCACGCTGATGGGGCTGCGCATCGAGATCGTCGATTCGCAGAAGCGGCCGATGTTCGCGATGTCGAGCGACCACGTCGAGCCGTACATGCGCGACATCCTGCGCGAGATCGGCAAGACGCTGAACGACGTGCCGAACCGGATCATCGTCCAGGGCCATACCGACGCCGTGCCGTACGCGGGCGGCGAGGGCGGCTACAGCAACTGGGAACTGTCGGCCGACCGCGCGAATGCGTCGCGCCGCGAGCTGATCTCCGGCGGCATGGACGAGGCGAAGGTGCTGCGGGTGCTCGGCCTTGCGTCGACGCAGAACCTGAACAAGGCCGACCCGCTCGACCCGGAAAACCGCCGGATCAGCGTGATCGTGCTGAACCGCAAATCCGAAGAGGCGCTGATGCGCGACGATGCGACGACCACGACGCTGTCGGCCGATGCGGCCGGCTCGCAGCAGCTCGCGCAGCAGCTGGCCGGCCCGGCGCCGGCCGCGCGGCCGGCGCTCGCGGCGTCCGCCGTCGCCGTGCCGAAACCCTGACGCTTAAAAGATTCCGAGACAGACATGATCCGAACCATTCTCGCCATCGACGACTCCGCGACCATGCGTGCGCTGCTCCAGGCAACGCTGGCGCAGGCCGGCTACGACGTGACGGTGGCGCCGGACGGCGAGGCCGGCTTCGACCTGGCGGCCACCGTGCCGTACGACCTGGTGCTGACCGACCAGAACATGCCGCGCAAGAGCGGGCTCGAAGTGATCGCCGCGCTGCGCAAGCTGACCGCCTATACGGAAACACCGATCCTCGTGCTGACGACCGAAGGCAGCGACGCATTCAAGGACGCCGCGCGCGACGCGGGCGCGACCGGCTGGATCGAGAAGCCGATCGACCCCGCCGTGCTGGTCGACCTGGTCGCGACGCTGTCCGAACCGGCCGCCTCCTGACATTCACGCGACGCATTCAACCCGGGACCGGGCATGACTCTCGACATCACTCAGTTCTACCAGACATTTTTCGACGAAGCGGACGAGCTGCTCGCGCAGATGGAGCAGTTGCTGCTGAACCTCGACGTCGGTTCGCCCGACCCCGAGGATCTGGCCGCGATCTTCCGCGCCGCGCATTCGATCAAGGGCGGCGCCGCGACGTTCGGCTTTTCCGCGCTGACCGATACGACGCACATCCTCGAATCGCTGCTCGACCGCGCACGCAACCATGAGCTGACGCTGACCAAGGAAATGGTCGACGCGTTCCTCGAGACCAAGGACGTGCTGTCCGACCAGCTCGTCGACTACCGCGCGAGCGCGGAACCGGACGCGGCCGCCGCCGCGACGATCTGCGCGAAGCTCGAGCGACTGAAGGCCGAGAGCGGGGCGGATGCGCCGGCTGCCGCTGCCGCGCCGGTCGCCGCTGCCGCTGAACCGGCCGCTCCGGCTGCTCCGGCCGTGGACACGGCCGCCGGCGACGCTCGTGCGCCCGACCACGTGGTCGAGCAGGCTGTCGCGGCTGCGCATCCGGCAGCCGATGCCGGCGCGGACGAAGGCGGCCCGCACCTGAAGATCACGCTCGTGGGCGTCGACGCGAAGGACCAGGAGCTGCTGACCGAAGAGCTCGGCAACCTCGGCCGGATCGTGGGCCGCGAGCAAGCGGGCGCCGACCTGACGCTGTGGGTCGAATCGGACGTGCCGTCCGACGACATCGTCGCCGTGTGCTGCTTCGTGATCGACGAAAGCCAGATCCGTGTCGCGCGCGGCACGGCGCCGGCCGCACCGGCCGCCGCTCATGACGCCGCGGCATCCGCGGTGGAACCGGCCGCCGCTGCAGAACCGGCCGCCGCCGCGCAGCCGGTGCGCGCCGAGGTCTTCGCGCCGCAGGCCGCCGCGCAACCGGCCGCACCGGCATCGGCAGCGCCGCCCGCGCCCGCCGCGCCGGCCGCCGCCGCGCCCGCGCCGCAGCCGGCCCAGCCAGCGCACGCCGACCATGCGCCGCAGGCCGCCGCGCATCACGACGACAAGCGCGCGCGCCCGGCCGCCGCGGCCGCATCGGGCGCCGAAGGCAGCTCGATCCGCGTCGGCGTCGAGAAGGTCGACCAGCTGATCAACCTCGTCGGCGAACTCGTGATCACGCAGGCGATGCTCGCGGAAACCGCGAGCGCGTTCGATCCGGCGCTGCACGACCGCCTGTTCAACGGGATGGCGCAGCTCGAGCGCAACGCGCGCGACCTGCAGGAAGCGGTGATGTCGATCCGGATGATGCCGATGGACTACGTGTTCAGCCGCTTCCCGCGGCTCGTGCGCGACCTCGCCGGCAAGCTCGGCAAGCAGGTCGAGCTCGTCACGTTCGGCCAGGCGACCGAGCTCGACAAGAGCCTGATCGAACGGATCATCGATCCGCTCACCCACCTCGTGCGCAACAGCCTCGACCACGGGATCGAGACGGTCGACAAGCGCGTCGCCGCCGGCAAGGATGCGGTCGGCCAGCTCGTGCTGTCGGCCGCGCATCACGGCGGCAACATCGTGATCGAGGTGAGCGACGACGGCGCGGGCCTGAACCGCGAACGCATTCTCGCGAAGGCCGCGAAACAGGGCATGCAGGTGTCCGACAACATCAGCGACGACGAAGTCTGGCAACTGATCTTCGCGCCGGGCTTCTCGACCGCCGAGACGGTGACCGACGTGTCGGGCCGCGGCGTCGGGATGGACGTCGTGAAGCGCAACATCCAGTCGATGGGCGGTCACGTCGAGATCACGTCGCAGGCCGGCCGCGGCACGACCACGCGGATCGTGCTGCCGCTCACGCTCGCGATCCTCGACGGGATGTCGGTGAAGGTCGGCAACGAGATCTTCATCCTGCCGCTGAACTTCGTGATGGAGTCGCTGCAGCCGTCGAACGACGACATCTACACGGTCGGCAACGGCGAGCGCGTGGTGCGCGTGCGCGGCGAATACCTGCCGCTCGTCGCGCTGCACGAGGTGTTCTCGGTCGATGACGCGCGCACCGACCCGACGCAGGGGATCGTCACGATCATGGAAACCGAGGGGCGCCGCTTCGCGATGCTGATCGACGAACTGGTCGGCCAGCAGCAGGTGGTCGTGAAGAACCTCGAAACCAACTACCGCAAGGTGCACGGCATCTCGGCGGCGACCATCCTCGGCGACGGCAGCGTCGCGCTGATCGTCGACGTCGCGGCGCTGAACCGCGAAACCCGTGCGACGCACGGCGCCCGTGCCGGCGCCGAGCTCGCGATGTTCTGATGTCTCTCGCCATTCAACCGATTGGGGGCAAACGTGTCTGCTGAAGTCCAAATGATCAATCCGGCCGCGGCGAACGCGGCAACGAGCCGCCGCGACGCGGAACAAGGCGACGCGACGGGCCAGGAATTCCTCGTGTTCACGCTCGGCGACGAGGAATACGGGATCGACATCCTGAAGGTGCAGGAAATCCGCGGCTACGACAGCGTCACGCGCATCGCGAACGCGCCGGATTTCATCAAGGGCGTGATCAACCTGCGCGGGATCATCGTGCCGATCGTCGACATGCGGATCAAGTTCCATCTCGGCCGCGTCGAGTACGACCACCAGACGGTCGTGATCATCCTGAACGTCGCGCATCGCGTGGTCGGGATGGTGGTCGACGGCGTGTCGGACGTGCTGACGCTGCAGACCGACCAGATCATGCCGGCGCCGGAATTCGGCGCGACGCTGACGACCGAGTACCTGACGGGCCTCGGCACGGTCGACGGCCGGATGCTGATCCTGATGGACATCGAGAAGCTGATGTCGAGCCGTGAAATGGCGCTGATCGAGACGCTCGGCGGGTAAGCGCGCCGCGCGCGCAGGAATTTCGGGAGAATCTGCAATGTTGCATAACTGGTCGATCCGCACGACGCTCACGGCGGTCGGACTCATCCTGGTGGCGCTGGCCGCAGCCGTCGGCGGGCTCGGCCTGTACGCGCTGAATCACGCGAGCCGCTCGCTCGACGAGATCGCGCACGTCGACCTGCCGGCGATCCACACGCTCGACGACACGGCCGCGCACCTGCTGCGCTCGCGCGTCGCGCTCGACCGCTTCCGCACGCTGACCGAAGCCGGCAACACGGCCGACGCGCCGAAGGTGCTCGACCGCGCGCAGGAGCTGTTCGCGAAGTCGAACCAGAACTGGCAGGCGTTCCAGTCGTTGCCGAAGCTCGGCGTCGAGCAGGCGCTCCTCGACGAGCTCACCGCACGCTACACGACGATCGTGAAGGAAGGCGTCGAGCCGGAATTCGCGGCGGCGCGCGCGGGCGACATGGCGGCGTACCACGCGATTGCCGACGCGAAGATCAGCCCGATGTTCGTCGCGTTCGACCAGACCGCGGCGGCCGTGATCGCGTCGCTGCAGAAGCGCGCGGAAGAACGCCAGGCCGCGACGCAGTCGCAGATCTCGCTGATGATCGGGCTGATCGCGGCCGGCATCGCGATCGCGTTCGTCGTCGTGATCGCGATCCGCTTCGCGCTGCGCGGACTGATCGTGCAGCCGCTCGAGGACGCGATCGCGCACTTCGAGCGCATCGCCGGCGGCGACCTCACGCAGCCGGTGAACGTATTCAGCACCAACGAGATCGGCCGCCTGTTCGGCGGCATCAAGCGGATGCAGGACGCCGTCACGGCGATGGTGCAGGCCGTGCATCGCGGCACCGAATCGATCGACGTCGGCGCGCGCGAGATCTCGACCGGCAACACCGATCTCTCGCAGCGTACCGAGGAGCAGGCCGCGTCGCTGCAGGAAACCGCGTCGAGCATGGAGCAGCTCACGGGCACCGTGCGCCAGAACGCGGAGAACGCGCGGCAGGCGAGCCAGCTCGCGGTGAACGCGTCCGACATCGCGACGCAGGGCGGCGACGTGGTCGGCCAGGTCGTGTCCACGATGCAGGACATCGCGGCGAGCTCGGGCAAGGTCGTCGACATCATCGGCACGATCGAAGGCATCGCGTTCCAGACCAACATCCTCGCGCTGAACGCGGCGGTCGAAGCCGCGCGCGCGGGCGAACAGGGCCGCGGCTTCGCGGTGGTCGCGGGCGAGGTGCGCTCGCTCGCGCAGCGCAGCGCGAGCGCCGCGAAGGAAATCAAGCAGTTGATCGGCGATTCGGCGGAGAAGGTCGAAAGCGGGTCGGCGCTCGTGTCGCGCGCCGGTTCGACGATGGACGAGATCGTGCAGGCCGTGCGCCGCGTGACCGACATCATGGGCGAGATCAGCGCCGCGTCCGAGGAGCAGTCGACCGGCATCGAGCAGGTCAACCGTGCCGTCGGCCAGATGGATTCGGTCACGCAGCAGAACGCGGCGCTCGTCGAGCAGGCGGCCGCCGCGGCCGCGTCGCTCGAGGAGCAGACGCGCCAGATGAAGACGGTCGTCGCAGGCTGGCGCGTCGCGGGCGGCATCGTGCTCGCGCCGTCGCGCGGTGTCGCGCGGCCGGTCGCGCATGAACCGGCGCCTGCGCCGGCGCTGACGTCGGAGCCGCGTTTCGACGCGGCGCCGGTCGCCGCGCTGCCGGCCCCGCCGGCCGCCGCTCAACCCGCACGGCGTGCCGCGCCGGCGCCGCGTGCCGCGGCCGCGTCGGGCGCCGGTCACGAACCGAAGCGCGCGGCCGATGCCGGTGCGCATGCGCCGAAGGACGCGCCGGCTTCCCGTGGCGCCGCCGCGGGCGGCTACGGGCCGCGTCTCGCGAAAACCGCTGCGCCGGCCGGCAAGCCGGCCGCGAAGCCCGCGCTCGTGCGCCCGGCGCTGAACGGCGAGAAGCCGGCGCCGGCCACGTCCGGCACGTCCGATGACGATTGGGAGACCTTCTAAATCATGTCGCACGCGCGCGCGCCGTTTCGACCCGATGCACCGGATGCCTCGCCTCGCGCGGGCGAGCCGGGGCGCGACTTCGCGTTCACGGGCGCGGATTTCGCACGCATCCGCGCGCTGATCCATCAACGCGCGGGGATCTCGCTGTCCGAGCACAAGCGCGACATGGCGTACAGCCGTCTCGCGCGCCGCTTGCGGGCACGCGGCCTCGACACGTTCCGCGACTACCTCGACCTGCTCGAGCAGGAAGACGATCCGCTCGAGTGGGAAGCGTTCACCAATGCGCTGACGACGAACCTGACCGCGTTCTTCCGCGAGTCGCACCATTTCCCGATCCTGGCGGATTTCGTGAAAGGGCGCCCGGCGCCCGTATCGGTCTGGTGTTCGGCGGCGTCGACCGGCGAGGAGCCTTATTCGATCGCGATCACGCTGATCGAGGCGCTCGGCGAATCGGCCGCGCGCGGCGCGTCGATCCTCGCGACCGACCTCGACACGCAGGTGCTCGCGAAGGCGGAGGCCGGCATCTACACGTATGACCAGGTCAAGCACCTGGCGCCGGAGCGGCTGAAGCGCTTCTTCCTGAAGGGCACGGGCGCGCAGGCCGGCCGCGTGAAGGTGCGCCCCGAGCTGCGCGCGATGATCCGCTTCGAGCAGCTGAACCTGACCGATGCGGACTACGGGATCGCGAAGCCGTTCGACGCGATCTTCTGCCGCAACGTGATGATCTATTTCGACAAGCCGACGCAGGGGCAGGTGCTGTCGCGCTTCGAGCCGCTCGTGAAGCCGGGCGGGCTGCTGTTCGCCGGCCATTCGGAAAACTTCACGTACGTCACGCAGGCGTTCCGGTTGCGCGGGCAGACGGTGTACGAACTGACCCGCGACGCCGCGCAGGGCGCGCGGCCGCGCGGCGCGCAGGCGCCCGCGGCGCCCGCGACGGCGTCGCCGGTGCGTGCGCGGGCCGCGGGCGCCGTGCCCGCCTTTGGAGAGCGCGGATGAGCGCACTGCCGATCGCGACCAATCGCTACTTCGACAACCACTTCGGCCTGCCAGGCGTGAAGCTGCTGCCGAACGAGTTCTACACGACGTCCGAGGACATGGTGCTGATGACCGTGCTCGGCTCGTGCGTCGCCGCGTGCATTCACGATCCGTACGCGGGCATCGGCGGGATGAACCACTTCATGCTGCCCGACGACGGCGCCGATGCGGGCGCGGCCGCGTCCGACTCGATGCGCTACGGCGCGTACGCGATGGAAGTGCTGATCAACGAGCTGATCAAGGCCGGCGGGCGCCGCGAGCGCTTCGAGGCGAAGGTGTTCGGCGGCGCGGCCGTGCTGGCCGGCATGACGACGATCAACATCGGCGATCGCAACGCCGATTTCGTGCGCCGCTACCTGGCGCTCGAACGCATCCGCATCACCGCGGAGGACTTGCAGGACGTCCATCCGCGCAAGGTCGCATTCATGCCGCGCACGGGCCGCGCGATGGTGAAGAAGCTGCGGCTGCAGGTGCCGGGCGTGACCGAGCGCGAAGCCGCGCTCGCGCGCGAGGCCGACCGCCTGCGCGCCGCGCGGCCGCGCCCTCACGTCGAGCTGTTTGCGGCGAAACGGCCGGCCGCGCCGCAGCCGGCGCGCCCGCGTATCGAGCTGTTCGGCGCACGCGGCGCGGCGCCGGGCGGTGCCGGCGGCTCCAGCGGCTCCAGTGGCTTACGGGCAGCGAACCCGCAAGCCGGCAGCCCGTATGCGGCGAACCTATCAAGAAAGCAGGAGGCATGACCGCAGTGCAGAAGATCAAAGTATTGTGCGTCGACGATTCGGCGCTGATCCGCAGCCTGATGACCGAGATCATCAACAGCCAGCCCGACATGACGGTGGTCGCGACCGCGCCCGATCCGCTCGTCGCGCGCGAGCTCATCAAGCAGCACAACCCCGACGTGCTCACGCTCGACGTCGAAATGCCGCGCATGGACGGGCTCGACTTCCTCGAGAAGCTGATGCGCCTGCGGCCGATGCCGGTCGTGATGGTGTCGTCGCTGACCGAGCGCGGCTCGGAAATCACGCTGCGCGCGCTCGAGCTCGGTGCGGTCGATTTCGTCACGAAGCCGCGCGTCGGGATTCGCGACGGGATGCTCGACTACGCGGAAAAGCTCGCCGACAAGATCCGTGCGGCGTCGCGTGCGCGCGTGCGCCAGGCGCCGCAGCCGCAGGCCGTCGCGCGCGCGGCGGACAGCCACGCGGCCGCGCCGATGATCAACAACCCGCTCGTCAGTACCGAGAAGCTGATCATCATCGGCGCATCGACGGGCGGCACCGAGGCGATCCGCGAAGTGCTGACGCCGCTGCCGCCGGACGCGCCGGCCGTGCTGATCGCGCAGCACATGCCGCCGGGCTTCACGAAATCGTTCGCACAGCGGCTGAACGGCCTGTGCCGGATCGCGGTGAAGGAAGCCGAGCACGGCGAGCGCGTGCTGCCGGGCCACGCGTATATCGCGCCGGGCCACGCGCACCTGTTGCTTGCGAGGAGCGGGGCGAACTATATTGCGCAACTGTCGGACGAGCCGCCGGTCAACCGGCACCGCCCGTCGGTCGACGTGCTGTTCCGCTCGGCGGCGACGCACGCGGGCAAGAACGCGATCGGGGTGATCCTGACCGGGATGGGCCGCGACGGCGCGGCCGGCCTGCTGGAAATGAAACGCGCGGGCGCCCACACGTTCGCGCAGGACGAAGCAAGCTGCATCGTGTTCGGGATGCCGCGCGAGGCGATCGCGCTCGGCGGCGCGGACGAGATCGCGCCGCTCGCCGACATGAGCCGCCGCGTGATGGCGCGCCTGGCGACGATGGGCGACCGCGTGCAGCGCGTTTGAATGGAATGTCACGGGGCGCGTGCCACGATACGCGTCCCGACGGAAACGAATCTGGAAAGGAACGACGATGGACAAGAGCATGAAAATCCTGGTGGTGGACGATTTCCCGACGATGCGCCGGATCGTCCGCAACCTGCTCAAGGAACTGGGCTACTCGAACGTCGACGAGGCCGAGGACGGCCTCGCCGGCCTCGCGCGGCTCCGCGGCGGCGGCTACGACTTCGTGATCTCGGACTGGAACATGCCGAACCTCGACGGCCTCGCGATGCTGAAGGAAATCCGCGCGGACGCGACGCTCACGCACCTGCCGGTGCTGATGGTCACGGCCGAGTCGAAGAAGGAGAACATCATCGCGGCGGCGCAGGCCGGCGCGAGCGGCTACGTCGTGAAACCGTTTACGGCCGCGACGCTCGACGAGAAGCTGAACAAGATCATCGACAAGATGGCGAAGGCCGGGAGCTGACGTGAACGAGCCGATCCATGCCGCGCTGACGGGCGCCGGGTTCAGCGCCGACGGCCAGGCCGAAGGTGCCGATTACGCGAGCGACCGCATCCTCGCGCGCATCGGCCATGTCACGCGCACGCTGCGCGATTCGATGCGCGAGCTCGGGCTCGACAAGCATGTCGAGCGGGCGGCCGAAGCCGTGCCCGATGCGCGCGACCGGCTGCGCTACGTCGCGACGATGACCGAGCAGGCCGCCGAGCGCGTGCTGAATGCGATCGAGGTGGCCAAGCCGATGCAGGCGCGCCTCCAGAGCGAAGCCGAAGCACTCGACGCGCGCTGGGCGCAGTGGTATGCGGCGCCGATCGAGCACGCGGAAGTGCGCGAGCTGATGGACGATACGCGCACGTTCCTGCGCACGCTGCCCGAATCGACGTCGGCGACCAGCGCGCAACTGCTCGAGATCATGCTCGCGCAGGATTTCCAGGACCTGACCGGGCAGGTGATCAAGAAGATCATGGACATGGTCTACCTGATCGAGCAGCAGCTCCTCACGGTGCTCGTCGAGAACATCGCGCCCGAGCGGCGCGAGCAGTTCGCGGCCACCGCGGCCGCGCTCGCCGCCGAGCAGATGAGCTCGACCGGCAGCCCCGAGTCGCTGCTGAACGGCCCGCAGATCGCGCCGGAAGGCAAATCCGACGTGGTCCAGGACCAGGGGCAGGTCGACGACCTGCTCGCCAGCCTGGGCTTCTGACCCTGCCGCGTGCATCGGCGCGCCTCCGTTTCGCGGGGCTGCGCGATGCATGCGTCGCACCGTTTCCACAACGTCCACCACGTTTACCCGGGCTAGCCGCCTGCGCACGCGCCGGTCGGCCTGCGTCGAATTGACACTTCGACACACTCAGCAGGCATACTACGCGTCAGCAGCAACGAAGCGTCATTCATACGACTCATACGTCGGCAGGCGGCGCGGGCACGATCGCCGCGCACGCTGCCACGAAGCCAGTCCCGTGGGAGGGAATGTGAAGCTGAAACGCTTGGGCCGCGCCGTCGCGCACGCGACGGCTGCAACGGGTGTGCTGTGGGCCGTCCACGCGCACGCCGAACTGGGCGGCGCACCGATGTCGCCGCCGGCGGACGATCAGGCCGCAAGCGTGCGTGCGCTGCAGCGCGCGATGCGTTCGGCGGACGGCGTGCAGGCGAGTGCCGCCGCCTATACCGTCCGCGAAATCACGCTCGGGTCGGGCACCGTCATTCACGAATACACGTCGGCCGCCGGCAGCGTGTTCGGCCTCGCATGGCAAGGGCCGACGATGCCGGATCTCGCATCGCTGCTCGGCAGCTATTTCCCGCAGTACACCGCTGGCGTCCAGGCGGCGCACAAGGCGCGCGGCTGGCGCGCGCCCGTGTCCGTCGACACGAGCGGCCTCGTGATCCGGACGGGCGGCCACATGGGCGCCTTCTCGGGCCAGGCGTGGCTGCCGGCGGCGCTGCCTGCCGGCGTGGCCGGCACCGACATCCAGTGACAGCGGGAGAGCGACCTTGAGCATTCCTCGTACATTCAAGCGCTGGCTCGGCGTGCTGGGCCTCGCGGCGGCGACGGCCATCCTCGTGACCGCATGCGGTGGCGGCGGCGACGGCGGCGGCAGCAGCAACTCGGGCAACAACGGCAACAACGGTTCGGGCGGCTCGGACGGCAATTCCGGGAACACGGCCGTCATCAACGTCAACGCCGGCGTGGCGAACGTGATCAACATCCCGACCATCAGCGTGAAGGTCTGCGCGCCGGGCACGTCGAACTGCCAGGTGGTCAACAACGTGCTCGTCGATACCGCGTCCTACGGGCTGCGGCTCGTCGGCAGTGCGGTGTCGGGCGTGCTCGGCAGCCTCCCGCAGGTGACGAGCGGCGGCGCGCCGGTCGCCGAGTGCGGCAAGTTCGTGTCGAGCTATACGTGGGGTTCGGTGCGCACGGTCGACCTGTCGATCGGCGCCGAGCAGGCGCGTTCGCTGCCCGTGCAGATCATCGGCGACCTCGGCACGACGAACGTGCCGGCCTCGTGCACGAACGGCGGAGCGTCGGCCAACTCGGCGAGCGCGCTCGGCGCGAACGGGATTCTCGGCATCGGGCCGGCGCCGGTCGACTGCGGCACGACCTGCGCGACGTCGACGTCGTCGAGCAACAACTACTACGCGTGCCCGAACGGCGACAACGCGAGCTGCGCGGTCGCGCTCGTGCCGGTGGCGCAGCAGGTGGCCAACCCGGTGCATCGTTTCGCCGACAGCAGCGGGGTGAGCGTGACGATGCCGAGCATCTCGAACAGCGGGCAGGCCAGCGCAACCGGGACGCTGACGTTCGGCCTGCCCGACCTGACCGGGAAGACCGTGATGACGTCGACCACGACGGGCGACGTCAACGCGACGTTCCTCGGGCGCAACGTGACCGCGTTCTTCGATACGGGCTCGAACGCGTATTTCTTCAACGATTCGTCGGCGAACGGGACGGCATGCACGAGGAACACGCAGTTTTACTGCCCGGCGACTACGGTCAATGACTCGGCGACACTGACCGGCCAGAACGGCGTGTCCGGCACTGTGCCGATCACGTTCATGAACGCGGATTCGCTGTTCTCGAACCCGTCGACATACGCGTTCAACGACATCGCGGGCCCGTTCGGTTCGTCCAGCTGGCTCGACATCGGCATGCCGCACTTCTACGGCAGGACGATCTACTTCGGGATGGACAAGACCTCGACCGGCGGCGCGGCGCCTTTCGTCGCGTTCTGACGCGGCAGGGCCGCACGCTGAAGGGAACGGGGGCGAGAAATCGCCCCCTTTTTTTATCCGGCGGCCGCGCACGGCACGACCGGCCGGGCCGGAGCGCCGCCGCGTGCGGGAAGAGCGCCTACGATGTAATACCGGCGGCCGTGCCGGCACGACATCGAGGAGGCAGCGCCATGAGCCCGCGCATACAACGCATCACCCCGTTCCTTTGGTTCGACCGCGACGCCGAGGCGGCCGCCGGTTTCTACGTGTCGGTGTTCGACAACGCGCGCATCGTGCACGTCGCGCGTTACGGCAAGGCCGGCGCGCACGCATCCGGCAGCGCGGAGGGCGCGGTGATGACCGTCGCGTTCGAGCTCGACGGGCAGGCGTTCATCGCGCTGAACGGCGGCCCCGTGTTCCAGATCACGCCGGCCGTGTCGTTCGTCGTCAACTGCCGGGACCAGGACGAAATCGACCGCTATTGGGCGCGCCTGTCCGAAGGCGGCGACGAGCGCGCGCAACAGTGCGGCTGGCTGCGCGACCGGTTCGGCGTGTCGTGGCAGGTCGTGCCGGTGCAGCTGCCGGAACTGATGGCGGGCGATCCCGCGCGCGCCGAGCGCGTGATGGCGCAGGTGATGACGATGAAGAAGCTCGATCTCGCCGCGCTGCAGCGGGCGGCGGCGGGCTAGGCGCGTGCGCCGGCCCGTTGTCGGCGTGAACGGGGCCTCGCCGGCCCCATAGCCGGCAGGGGGCCGGGAAAGCCCGTGATCGGCGTATACGGGCGCTAGACCGGCGGCCGGCCGGCACGCCTCAGCTGCGTATGGTCGAGGAAGCGGTGGCCGGGCCCGTAGGCGGTGCTTTCGATCCGGACGGCGTCGGCCGGCGCGACCGGGCGCCCGGCGGCATCGACCGACACCGATTCGATCTCGACGACCGGCACGCACCAGGCCGCGCGGGCGCGCTCCGAGGGTTCGCCGCGCGCGTCGGCGCAGCGGAAAGCGACGCTCGCGGGGACATCCTGCGCGCGCAGGGTTTGCGTCGACCCGTTCCACGCATGGTGCAGGGCGATCGTGCCGGGATGCGGTGCGTCAGGCGCCTGCGCGCCGGGCGGCAGGGCCGGCGTGCCCGCGCAGCCGGTTGCCAGCGCGCAGGCGAGCGACAGCGACGGAACGAATGGACGACGGAGCATGGTGCGGTTCGGCCGGAATCGGGAATGACGAAGCGTAGCGCGCCTTGCGCGCCGGCGTAATATCGGCCGGTTAATCGAATGCGTCACTCGCAGCGATTATCGATCGTACCGGGTTTCATTCGGTTGTAATCAAGTGCCGGATTATCCGGGGCTGTCGTTTATGTCAGGTGTTAAAGATTATTAAAATGACGCGGCATGCAAGCCTGTGGCGCCGCATTCCGCTGCGGTATCCGTTCCCGCGCCGTACTGGCATGCGCTGCAGCCGGGCGAACGCATCACCTGCCATGCCAAAATAGATTGGAGTCCGCCGAAATTCAAACATATAATGCCGGCGTTGTTTCCGGGGTCGTCAATATAAAACAGGAGGGTAATAAGATGAATTTTTCAGAAGCCGTTCGTTCCGTACTCAATAAATACGCGACCTTCGAAGGCCGCGCGCGCCGTGCCGAATACTGGTATTTCGCGCTGCTCACCTGCGTGCTGTCGATCGTCGCGCAGGTCGTCGGCGCGGCGGGCCACGACGCGGGCCTGATCACGCTGCTGCTGCTCGTCGTGCTCGGCCTGATCTCGCTCGCGCTGATCATTCCGAGCATCGCGGTCAGCGTGCGCCGGCTGCACGATACGGGCCGCTCGGGCTGGTTCCTGCTGCTGGCGCTGATCCCGATCGTCGGCGGCATCCTGCTGCTCGTGTGGATGTGCTCGCGCGGCACCGAAGGCCCGAACCGCTTCGGCGCGGACCCGATCGCGGCGGCCTGACCAACGCCTGCCCCGACGTGCGACGCTGTCGCGTCGGGGCCTGGTTTCGCGCCGCACCCCCTGGACCGCTATACCCGCGTCAGCGCTTCACCAACCGCTTCACCATTTTCCCGCTTCGCGCCGTCGTCGCTCGGCCCGAAGCCCCGCGCTCACCCCCACCCCCGCCATCGCACCGGCCGGCCCGTTTCGCCGCCGCGCCGCACCCCGTTCCGTCCCTCTTCCGGCCCCGTCCGGCCGCGTTTGCACCGGCTCGCCCGATTCCCCGAAATACCCCCCTTTCCCGGCTTTGCTCGACCGATCGGTGTTTGACGCCTCCATGAATAATCGGTGTCACTGGAAAGCGGCATTCCGCCGTACCCGACTGGAGGCCCCGTGGCAGACGAGAGCGATCTCGACAAGACCGAAGCCGCCACTCCCAGGCGCCGCGAGAAGGCGCGCGAGGAGGGGCAGGTCGCGCGTTCGCGCGAACTGGCTTCGTTCGCGCTGCTCGCGGCCGGGTTCTACGGTGCGTGGCTGCTCGCGGGCCCGTCGGGCGGCCATCTGCAGGCAATGCTGCGTGGCGCGTTCCTGTTCGATCGCGCGACCGCGTTCGACACGAACCGGATGCTGTCGGCGGCCGGCAGCGCGAGTCTCGAAGGCTTCGCCGCGCTGCTGCCGCTGCTCGCGCTCACCGGTGTCGCCGCGCTGCTCGCGCCGATGGCGCTCGGCGGCTGGCTGATCTCGCAGAAGACGTTCGAACTGAAGTTCGACCGCCTGAACCCGATCTCGGGCCTCGGCCGGATCTTCTCGATCCAGGGGCCGATCCAGCTCGGGATGTCGCTCGCGAAGACGCTGGTCGTCGGCGTGATCGGCGGCGTCGCGATCTGGCGCAGCAAGGACGAGCTGCTCGGTCTCGCAATGCAGCCGCTCGGCGTGGCGCTGCCCGATGCGCTGCACCTGGTCGCCGTGTGCTGCGGCACGACGGTCGCCGGGATGCTGGTGGTCGCCGCGCTCGACGTGCCTTACCAAATCTGGCAGTACAACAAGAAGTTGCGCATGACGAAGGAAGAAGTGAAGCGCGAGCATCGCGAGAACGAAGGCGATCCGCACGTGAAGGGGCGGATCCGCCAGCAGCAGCGCGCGATCGCGCGGCGCCGGATGATGGCGGCCGTGCCGAAGGCCGACGTGGTCGTGACGAACCCGACGCACTTCGCCGTCGCGCTGCAATACACGGACGGCGAGATGCGCGCGCCGAAGGTCGTCGCGAAGGGCGTGAACCTCGTCGCCGCGCGCATCCGCGAACTCGCGGCCGAACACAACGTGCCGCTGCTCGAAGCGCCGCCGCTCGCGCGTGCGCTGTATCACAACGTCGAACTCGAACGCGAGATTCCCGGCTCGCTGTACTCGGCCGTCGCCGAAGTGCTCGCGTGGGTCTACCAGCTCAAGCGCTTCCGTTCGGAAGGCGGCGCGTTCCCGGCGGTGCCGGTCGACCTGGACGTGCCGGCCGACCTCGACAAGGGCGCGTCGGTCTCCGCCGACGACGAACGCGAGGAAGCCGAAGACACGCTCGGTAACGGAGGCGCGGCATGAGCACCCCGACCGGCCTGTTCGCGAAGCGCCAGAATCCGTTCGCGGGCACCAACCTGCGTGCGCTCGCGGGCCCGATCCTCATCTGCATGATCCTGGGGATGATGATCCTGCCGCTGCCGCCGATGCTGCTGGATCTGCTGTTCACGTTCAACATCGCGCTGTCCGTGATGGTGCTGCTCGTCAGCATGTACACGATGAAGCCGCTCGACTTCGCGGCGTTCCCGAGCGTGCTGCTGTTCTCGACGCTCCTGCGCCTGTCGCTGAACGTCGCGTCGACGCGCGTCGTGCTGCTCGAGGGCCACACCGGGCCGGACGCGGCCGGCCAGGTGATCGAGGCGTTCGGCCACTTCCTCGTCGGCGGCAACTTCGCGGTCGGCATCGTCGTGTTCGTGATCCTGATGATCATCAACTTCATGGTGATCACGAAGGGCGCGGGGCGGATCGCCGAAGTGTCCGCGCGCTTCACGCTCGACGCGATGCCCGGCAAGCAGATGGCGATCGACGCCGACCTGAACGCGGGCCTCATCAACGAAGAGCAGGCGCGCAAGCGTCGCCTGGCCGTCTCGCAGGAAGCCGAGTTCTACGGGTCGATGGACGGCGCGTCGAAGTTCGTGCGCGGCGACGCGATCGCCGGCCTGATCATCATGGCGATCAACGTGATCGGCGGGCTGATCGTCGGGATGGTCCAGCACGACATGACGTTCGCCGCGGCCGGCACGAACTACACGCTGCTGACGATCGGCGACGGCCTCGTCGCGCAGATCCCGTCGCTCGTGATCTCGACGGCGGCCGGCGTGATCGTGTCGCGCGTCGCGACCGACGAGGACATCGGCACGCAGATCACCGGCCAGCTGTTCACGAACCCGCGCGTGCTGAACATCACCGGCGCGATCATCGTGCTGATGGGACTGATCCCGGGCATGCCGCACTTCGCGTTCCTCGCGCTCGGCGGCGGCGCGATCTGGCTGGCCCGCACGCAGACGAAGCGCGCGGCGGCCCGCAAGGCGGCCGGCGACCTGACCGACATCGCACCGCCCGCCGTGCTGCCGTCCGACAGCCACGAGGCGACCTGGGACGACGTGCAGCTGATCGACCCGCTCGGCCTCGAAGTCGGCTACCGGCTGATCCCGCTCGTCGACAAGAACAGCGACGGCGAACTGCTCAAGCGCATCAAGAGCATCCGCAAGAAATTCGCGCAGGAAATCGGCTTCCTGCCGCCCGTGATCCATATCCGCGACAACCTCGAGCTGCGGCCGAACGCGTACCGGATCGCGCTGAAGGGCGTCGAGATCGGCGTCGGCGAAGTGTTCCCGGGCCAGTGGCTCGCGATCAACCCCGGCCAGGTGACGGCCGCGCTGCCGGGCGCCGTCACGCAGGACCCCGCGTTCGGGCTGCCGGCCGTGTGGATCGACGTCGCGATGCGCGAACAGGCGCAGGTATACGGCTACACGGTGGTCGACGCGAGCACGGTCGTCGCGACGCACCTGAACCATCTGGTCGTCCAGCACGCGGCCGAGCTGCTCGGCCGCCAGGAAGTGCAGGCGCTCGTCGAGCGCACCGGCAAGGACGCGCCGTCGCTCGTCGAGGACCTCGTGCCGAAGACGATCTCGCTGACGACGCTGCAGAAGGTGCTGCAGAACCTGCTCGAGGAAGGCGTGCCGATCCGCGACATGCGTACGATCCTCGAGGCCGTGTCCGAACATGCGGGCCGCGGCGACGCGTTCGAGATCACGGCCGCGGTGCGGCTCGCGCTCGGCCGCGCGATCACGCAGCAGTGGTATCCGGGCGCGGGCGAAATGCAGGTGATGGGCCTCGACGCGAATCTCGAGCGCGTGCTGTCGCAGGCGCTCGCCACCGGCGCGAACCCGGGCCTCGAACCCGGCCTCGCGCACAACCTTCTGACCGGCACGCAGCAGGCGATGCTGCGTCAACAGAATCTCGGGCTGCCGCCCGTGCTGCTCGTGCAGCACGCGCTGCGCGCGATGCTCGCGCGTTTCCTGCGCCGCAGCCTGCCGCAATTGAAAGTGCTGTCGTACGCCGAAGTGCCGGACACACGCACGATCAAAGTCGTTAACGTCATCGGGGGTTCCGCTTGAACATTCGCAAATTCACCGGCGCAACGAGCCGCGACGCACTTCGTCTCGTGCGCGAGGCGCTCGGCGCCGACGCGGTCGTGCTGTCGAACCGCACGCTCGATGACGGCAGCGTGGAAATCGTCGCCCTCGCCGATTCGGACCTGGCCGCCGTGACGCCGCCGGCCGCGGCGCGCGCACGCATGGCCGCGCCGCGCGTGCCGGAATCGGTGCCCGCCGCCGCGGTGCCGGGCATCGTGTCGCGCCCGGGCGCGGCGCTCGCCCGCCCGGCCGTCAATCCGTATGCGGCAGGCGAAGGCGGGTTGCCGGACGTGTTCTCGTCGATGTTCGGCGCAAGCGCCGATACGGACGCGGGCTCGGACGACACGGCCGCGCCCGCTTCGACGCTCGATGCGGACCCGCTGGCCGGCATGCCGGCGGCCGCCGCCGCTCCCGCCGCCGGTGCGCCGGCCGCGGCTTCCGAACCCGCACCGTGGCTGGTCGAGCACGCGAAGCGCCTGACCCAGCAGCGCGATGCGCTGATGGCGCGCACGCAGGCGGCGCCTGCCGCGCCGCAGCCGAGCCCGCCGGCCCCGCAGGCCGCCGCGAGCGCGACGCCGCCCGGCTGGGCGCGCGACATCGTGCGCGACGCCGAACGCCGGATGCCGGCCGCCGCGACCCGCGCGCCGGACCCGGGCGCTGCGCAGGCCGCGAAGGCGGCCGAGCGCACGCGCCTGTCCGCCGACGCCGCCGCCGCGGTGGCCGATGCGGTGAAGTCGCGCATCGAGCGGATCGTCAACGATACGGTGATGCAGGAGCTGGGCGAGCTGCGCGGGATGATGGAAGAGCAGTTCGACAGCCTGATGTGGCACGACCGCCAACGTCGCAGCGCCGTGCATGGCGCGCTGACGAAGCACCTGTTCGCAGCCGGTTTCTCCGCGCAGCTCGTGCGGATGCTGGTCGACAACATGCCGTCCGGCGACGGCGCGCAGAGCTTCGAACAGGCGGCCGAATGGGCGCAGTCGGTGCTCGCGGCGAACCTGCCGGTGCTCGACAGCGAGGACGCGCTGATGGAGCGCGGCGGCGTGTTCGCGCTGATGGGGCCGACGGGCGTCGGCAAGACGACCACCACCGCGAAGCTGGCCGCGCGCTGCGTGATGCGCTTCGGCGCGAGCAAGGTCGCGCTGCTGACCACCGACAGCTACCGGATCGGCGGCCACGAACAACTGCGCATCTTCGGCAAGATCCTCGGCGTGCCCGTGCACGCGGTGAAGGATGCGGGCGATCTCGCGCTCGCGCTGTCCGAGCTGCGCAACAAGCACATCGTGCTGATCGACACGATCGGCATGAGCCAGCGCGACCGCGCGGTATCCGACCAGATCGCGATGCTGCACGGCGCGAACGCGCCGGTGCAGCGCCTGCTGCTGCTCAACGCGACGAGCCATGGCGACACGCTCAACGAAGTCGTGCAGGCGTACCGCAGCGCGGGCGAGCATCCGCAGGCGGCATCCCCGGACCTGGCCGGCTGCATCCTCACGAAGCTCGACGAGGCGACCCACCTCGGCGGCGTGCTCGACACGGTGATCCGCTACAAGCTGCCGATCCACTACGTGTCGACCGGCCAGAAGGTGCCGGAGAACCTGTACGTCGCATCGACCCGATTCCTGCTGAAGAGCGCGTTCTGTGTGCCGCGCGACGGCTCGCCCTTCGTGCCGCAAGACGAGGACATGCCGACGCTGCTTTCCGCACTGACCGCACGTTCCACCGCCGAGCTGCACGAGGTGCGATTTGGATAAACGAATCATCGACCAGGCCGAAGGGCTGCGGCGCCTGCTGGCCGGGCGCGCGTCGCGCATCGTCGCGGTGACGGGCGGGCCGGCGGGTGTCGGCTGCACGTCCACCGTCGTGAACCTCGCGGCGGCGCTCGCGTCGCTCGGCAAGGACGTGCTCGTCGTCGACGAGCGCGCCGACGTGCATTCGGCCAGCGCGACCCTCGCGGGCGCGTGGCTGCGTGACGGCGAGCGCACGCGGGTCGCGGCCGGCTTCGGCCTGTGCGCCGCCGCGCGGCTCGCGCGTGCCGGCTACACCGACGCGCAGCTCAGCGATTTCATCGACGGGCCGGCCGACATCGTCCTCGTCGACGCGCAGCTCGGCGCCGACGGTTCGTTCTCGGCGCTCGCCCGCGAAGCGCACGACGTGCTGGTCGTCACGCGGGTCGCCGCGCAGGCGATCACCGAGGCATACGCATGCATGAAGCGGCTGCATTTCGCGCACGCGCTCGCGCAGTTCCGCGTGCTGACCAATCACGTCGGCAGCCACGCGGATGCGAAGGTCGCGTTCGACAACCTCGCGGGCGTCGCGAGCCGCTACCTGACGGTGTCGATCGACGATGCGGGCTGCGTGAGCGCCGATCCGCTCGTCGAGCATGCGCGCGAGCTGACGCGCGCCGCGGTCGACGCGTTCCCGTCGTCGGCCGCCGCGCGCGACTACCGGCAGATTGCCGCCGACCTGCTGTACTGGCCGATGCGCCCGCGTTCGGGTGCGGGCCGCGCCGTGCACGCGGGCGGCAAGCCGTCGTATGAGGCGGGCGCGGCACACGCCGCATGAGCGCCACCGGAAGGAGAGAGCCATGATGTACAACGCTCAAGGAAAGATGTCCCAGGCCGACGTGCTCGCGCAATACGCGCCGCTCGTGCGTCGCCTCGGGCTGCAGCTCGTCGCGAAAATGCCGGCGAGCGTCGACCTCGACGACCTGATCCAGGCCGGCATGATCGGCCTGATGGACGCGGCCGGCCGCTACAAGGAAGACCAGGGCGCGCAGTTCGAGACCTACGCGACGCAGCGCATCCGCGGCGCGATGCTCGACGAGCTGCGCAGCAACGACTGGCTGCCGCGCAGCCTGCGCAAGACGTCGCGCGAGGTCGAGCACGCGGTGCACCAGGTCGAGCAGCATCTCGGCCGCTCGGCGAGCGAGACCGAGATCGCGCAGCACCTGAACATGCCGCTCGACGAGTACCAGGGGATGCTGCAGGACCTGCACGGCAGCCAGCTGATCTACTACGAGGATTTCGACCGCGCGGCCGACGACGAGCCGTTCCTCGACCGCTACCGCGTCGACCACGCCGACCCGCTGTCGGCACTGCTCGACGAGCACCTGCGCGAAGCGCTCGTGGAGGCGATCGAGCGGCTGCCGGAGCGCGAGAAGCTGCTGATGTCGCTGTACTACGAACGGGGTCTGAATCTGCGCGAGATCGGCGCGGTGCTCGAAGTGAGCGAATCGCGCGTATGCCAGCTGCACAGCCAGGCCGTCGCGCGCCTGCGCGCGCGGCTGCGCGAACAGGCGTGGGTCGGCGCGGAATCCTGACCCTTTACCGTTCCTGACGGCCGCGCGCGTCGACGCCGCGCGTTCGGCATCTGCATCCGTGTGCGCATTCTGCGCGCCGATTTGCTACAATCCCCTCCGTTTTCCGAGGAGCGTTGCGACGGACCCCTGCGTCCGCCAGGCTCGGAAAGCTTCACCAAGCAGCCGTGCGGCGCGCGTATCGCGACCGTCGCACCGGCCCCGCTTCCTGAACGGCGCTCACGTCACCAATCTAGAAACTTTTTAGAAAGGAGGGCGTGATGAACGCCATTATCGATTCCAAAGCCTCCAACGATTTCGTCGTCGCCGACATGGCGCTGGCCGGCTGGGGCCGCAAGGAACTGAACATCGCCGAGACCGAAATGCCGGGCCTCGTGCAGATCCGCGACGAATACAAGGCGCAGCAGCCGCTGAAGGGCGCGCGCATCGCGGGTTCGCTGCACATGACGATCCAGACCGGCGTGCTGATCGAGACGCTGAAGGCGCTCGGCGCCGACGTCCGCTGGGCATCGTGCAACATCTTCTCGACGCAGGATCACGCGGCTGCCGCGATCGTCGAAGCCGGCACGCCGGTGTTCGCGTTCAAGGGCGAATCGCTCGACGAATACTGGGAGTTCTCGCACCGCATCTTCGAATGGCCGAACGGCGAATTCGCGAACATGATCCTGGACGACGGCGGCGACGCAACGCTGCTGCTGATCCTCGGCGCGAAGGCCGAGAAGGACCGTTCGGTGATCGCGAAGCCGACCAACGAGGAAGAAGTCGCGCTGTACAAGTCGATCGCGAAGCACCTCGACGCGGACCCGGCCTGGTACTCGACGCGCCTCGCGCACATCAAGGGCGTGACCGAAGAAACCACGACCGGCGTGCACCGCCTGTACCAGATGGAAAAGGACGGCCGCCTGCCGTTCCCGGCGTTCAACGTGAACGACTCGGTCACGAAGTCGAAGTTCGACAACCTGTACGGCTGCCGTGAATCGCTGGTCGACGGCATCAAGCGCGCGACCGACGTGATGATCGCGGGCAAGGTCGCGGTCGTCGCGGGCTACGGCGACGTGGGCAAGGGCTGCGCGCAGTCGCTGCGCGGCCTGGGCGCGACCGTGTGGGTCACCGAAATCGATCCGATCTGCGCGCTGCAGGCGGCGATGGAAGGCTACCGCGTCGTGACGATGGAATACGCGGCCGACAAGGCCGACATCTTCGTGACGGCCACCGGCAACTACCACGTGATCAACCACGATCACATGAAGGCGATGCGCCACAACGCGATCGTCTGCAACATCGGCCACTTCGACTCGGAAATCGACGTCGCGTCGACCCGCCAGTACCAGTGGGAAAACATCAAGCCGCAGGTCGACCACATCATCTTCCCGGACGGCAAGCGCGTGATCCTGCTGGCCGAAGGCCGCCTCGTGAACCTCGGCTGCGCGACCGGCCACCCGTCGTTCGTGATGTCGAACTCGTTCGCGAACCAGACGCTCGCGCAGATCGAACTGTTCGTGCGCGGCAACGAGTACGAGAACAAGGTGTACGTGCTGCCGAAGCACCTCGATGAAAAGGTTGCGCGCCTGCACCTCGCGCGCATCGGCGCGAACCTGTCCGTGCTGTCCGACGAGCAGGCTTCGTATATCGGCGTGCAGAAGGACGGCCCGTTCAAGCCGAACCACTACCGCTACTGATCCGATGCGCCGCCGCCGCGGTGCCGTGCGCGCGTCGCCGACGCGCACCCGGCACGGCGGCACGGCGCGGGATCGCCGGCTGCCGCGGCGCGCCTTCGGGCACCCGCGGCAGCCGGCGGCGGCCACTGATCGTACCGATCGACAACCGAACCGGAGCACTCCATGAGCGTCATCCTCACCTGGGTCATCAACGCGCTCGCGCTGCTGATCATCACGTACCTCGTGCCGTCGATCCACATCAAGAGCTTCGGCACGGCGCTGATCATCGCGGTCGTGCTCGGCCTGATCAACACGGTGATCCGCCCGGTGCTGATCCTGCTGACGCTGCCCGTCACGATCGTCACGCTCGGGGTGTTCATCCTCGTCGTGAACGCGTTGTGCTTCTGGTTCGCGTCGTCGCTGCTGAAGGGCTTCGAGGTGTCGGGGTTCTGGTCCGCGTTCTTCGGTTCGATCCTGTACAGCATCGTGTCGTGGCTGCTGTCCGCCCTGATCTTCGGTCAGCGCGACATCGGCTGAGGCCTGAGCCTGTTCCCACCGAATCATGAAACCGATCGAACTCTCGTTTGAATTCTTCCCGCCGAAGACGGCGGAAGGCGTCGAGAAGCTGCGCGCCACGCGTGCGCAACTGATGCCGCTGAAGCCGAAATTCGTCTCCGTGACGTTCGGCGCCGGCGGCTCGACGCAGCAGGGCACGCTCGATACCGTGCTCGACATGCAGAAGGACGGCCTCGAGGCCGCGCCGCACCTGTCGTGCATCGGCTCGTCGCGCGACAGCCTGCGCGCGATCCTCGACCAGTACCGCTCGTACGGCATCCGGCACATCGTCGCGCTGCGCGGCGACCTGCCGTCCGGGATGGGCGCGGTCGGCGAGCTGCGCTATGCGTCCGAGCTCGTCAGCTTCATCCGCGCCGAGCATGGCGACTGGTTCCACATCGAGGTCGCCGGCTACCCGGAGTACCACCCGCAATCGCGCTCGCCGAAGGCCGATCTCGAGAATTTCGCGCGCAAGGTGAAAGCCGGCGCGAATTCCGCGATCACGCAGTACTTCTTCAACGCCGACGCGTATTTCCGCTTCGTCGACGATGCGCGCAAGCTGGGCGTGGACGTGCCGATCGTGCCGGGCATCATGCCGATCACGAACTTCTCGCAGCTGATGCGCTTCTCCGAGATGTGCGGTGCCGAAGTGCCGCGCTGGGTGGCGCGCCGGCTCGAGAGCTTCGGCGACGATCGCGAGTCGATCCGCGCGTTCGGCGCGGACGTCGTCACGGGCCTGTGCCAGCGTCTGGTCGACGCGGGCGTGCCCGGGCTGCATTTCTATACGCTGAACACGGCAGCCGCGACGCGGACGATCTGTGAACGGCTCGACGTGTAGGCGCGCTCACGTGGCTGCATGTGCGAAAGCCCCGCCGGTTTCTGCCGGCGGGGCTTTTTTTCGAGGGTTGCGGAGCGGGGCCGCGTGCGTCAGCGCTGCGCCTGCATCAGCGGCGGGCGGCGGTCGAACCACGGCCGCGCCTGTTCGAGCTGCCGTGCCAGCCTGAGCAGCAGCGCGTCGTCGGTGTGGCGCGCGGCGAACTGCACGCCGATCGGCAGCCCGCGCGCGTTCCAGTAGAGCGGCACCGACATCGCCGGCTGGCCGGTCAGGTTGAACAGCTCGGTGCAGCCGGCCCACGTGAACGCCTTTTCCGACGACCTCGCGAGCATTTCCTTCAGCAGCGGCTTCACCGGCAGCGCGGCGAGCACCTTCATCTGCGCCGATTCGAACGGCGTCGGCTGCAATTCGCCGATCTTCACCGGCGGCCCCGCGAGCGACGCGCACAGGATCGCGTCGTAACGCGACACGAGGCCGGAGACCTGCACGGTGAGCTGGCGCTGCCATTCGAGCACGTCCGGCAGGCGGGTGCGCGCGAGGCGCCGGCCGACCACGGCCATCGCCCACGTCGCGGCTTCGAATTCGCCGCGCTTCGGCGTGCGGCCGGTCAGCGCGCGTGCGCCGAGCACCATCTCCTCGGCGATCGTCGCCCACAGCGTGAGGAAGGTTTCGGCCGTGCGTGCGTAGTTGACGTTCAGCGTCGCCGGCTCGACGTGGTGGCCGAGCGATTCGAGCAGCGCGGCCGCGTCGTCGAGCGCCGCGCGGGTGTCGTCGGCGAGCGCCGGCGCGAGCATCGGGTCGAGCACGAGGCCGATCCGCAGCGGGCCGGGCGGCGTGTCGAGCTCGCCGAGGAACGTGCCGGGCGCGCCGGCCGGCAAGGTCTGGCCGGTCGTCACGTCGAGCAGCAGCGCGCTGTCGCGCACGCTGCGCGTGACCGCATGCTGGACCACCAGCTCGCCGTTCGACGGCCGGTCGACGAGGACCGGGTTGCGGGTCGGCTTCAGGCCGAACAGCCCGCAGCACGACGCCGGAATGCGGATCGAGCCGCCGCCGTCGGACGCATGCGCGAGCGGCACGATGCCGGCCGCGACGGCCGCGGCCGCGCCGCCGCTCGAGCCGCCGGGCGTGTGGTCGAGATTCCACGGATTGCGGCACGCGCCGAACAGTTCGGGTTCCGTGTACGGCATCTGGCCGATTTCCGACGTGTTGGTCTTGCCGAACACGTTGAGCCCGGCCGCGCGGCTTCGCGCGATCACCGGCGAATCGTCGTCCGGCACGAAATACCGGTAGTGCCGGCTGCCCATCGACAGCGGCAGTCCGGCCACCGCCGCGCCGAGATCCTTGACCAGATACGGCACGCCGGCGAACGGCGCGTCGGCGCCGCCGTCCGGCGTGGCGACCGCACGCTGGCGTGCGGCTTCGTAGTCCTGCAGCACGATCGCGTTGATCGCACTGTTGACCGCTTCGGCCTGGCCGATCGCGGCGTCGAGCAGTTCGCGCGGGCTCGCCTTGCGTTCGCGTACCAGTGCGGCGAGGCCGATCGCGTCGTGCGCGAGATAGTCCGAGTGCATCGCAGTCACCCCCGTTGTGACGCGTGGCGATGTCGGCAGCATAACGCGGGCCCGCTGCGAGGGGCCCGCTGCCGGCCGCTTTTAGAGGTGCTCGGCGAGGAAGGTCAGCGTGCGGCCGTGCGCGAGCGCCGATGCGCGCTGGTTGTACGACGCGCGATCCGTGCAGTTGAAGCCGTGCTCGGCGCCCGGATAGACGTGGAACGACGCATGGCCGTGGCCGGCGAACGCGGCCTTCACCTGGTCGACGGCCGTGAGCGGGATGCCGTGGTCGTTTTCGGCGTAGTGGAACAGGATCGGCTGCGTGACCTTGCCGGCGAGGTCGAGCGCGTTCTGGATGCCGCCGCCGTAGTAGGCCACGGCCGCGTCGATCTTGCCGGTCGCGGCCGCGCGGTACGCGAGCTGGCCGCCGAAGCAGTAGCCGATCGCGGCGATCTTGCCGGCCACTTCGGGGCGCGCGCGCAACGCATCGGCGGCCGCGCCGATGTCTGCGACCGCGAGGCCCACGTCGGTCTTTTTCATCAGCTCGATGCCCTTGTCGCGGTCCGCGCCTTCATAGGTCAGCTCGACGCGCGGCTGCGTGCGCCAGAACACGTCCGGCGCGAGCGCGACGAAGCCGTCGGACGCGTACTGTTCGGCGACTGCGCGGATGTGCGAGTTCACGCCGAAGATCTCCTGGATGATGATGACGGCAGGGCCAGTGCCGCGCTTGGGCAGCGCGAGATAGCCGCCGAAGCTGTCGTTACCGGTCGGGATGTCGATCCATTGGGCAGTCACGTTCTGAACTCCTGGCGAACGGGGTGCGCGATGCGCGCCCCGGGGTGAAAGAGGCGGCCTAGTGTGCCATCGATCGTGTGACGGTGCAGGAAGCGCCGCCGGGTGAGAGGGGCGGCCTCATGTGCCGCCGATCGTGTATCGGCGCAGCACGCGCGCCCGCTTCTCGCGCAGCGATCGTTTCGATCTCGATTATTCATTTTTCGGTGCGGCGCCGCTTCGATAGAGTCGATGTGCCAGCCTTTACAAAGCGCTTTCGCGCATCGTCATCGAAGGATTCGCCATGTCTGCCCGCCTGTTTTCCACGCCCTTTTCCGAACGCTTCGGCCTGCGCGTGCCGCTCGTGCAGGCGCCGATGGTCGGCGCGACCACGGCCGAGATGGTCGCCGCCGCATCGAATGCCGGCGCGCTCGGCAGTCTCGGCGCCGCCGCGTTCGCGCCCGAGCGCCTCGCGACCGAAGTCGAGGCCATCCGCGCGGCGACCGCCCGCCCGTTCGCGATCAACCTGTTCGTACTGCCGGACGCGACGCCCGACGCGGCGACCGTCGCGCGTGCGCTGGCCGCGATCGACCCGCTGAACGCAGCACTCGGATTGCCGCCGGGCACCGCGCCCGCGCGCTACGCGCCGGATTTCCGTGCGCAACTCGATGCGCTGGTGGCGCTGCGCGTGCCCGTTGCAAGCTTCACGTTCGGCGTGCTCGACGCGGCCGACGTCGCGCGCCTGAAGGCCGCCGGCACCTACGTGATCGGCACGGCGACGCACGTGGCCGAGGGGCTCGCATGGCAGGCAGCCGGCGCCGACGCGTTGTCCGCGCAGGGCGCCGAGGCGGGCGGCCATCGCGGCACGTTCATCGGTTCCGCCGACGACGCGCTGATCGGCACGTTCGCGCTCGTGCCGCAACTGGTCGACGCGACGGGCCTGCCCGTGCTCGCCGCCGGCGGCATCATGGACGGCCGCGGGATCGCGGCCGCGCTTGCGCTCGGCGCACAGGGCGCGCAGCTCGGAACCGCGTTCCTCACCTGCGCGGAAAGCGCGATCGCGGCGGACTGGAAGGCGCGCCTGCTCGCGAGTACCGATACGTCGACGCAGGTCACGCGCGCGATCACCGGCCGCCACGCGCGCGGGCTGCGCAATACGCTGATGGCGCGGCTCGGCGAACGCGTGGCCGACGTCGCGCCGTACCCGGTGCAGAACGCGCTGACGCAGCCGCTGCGCCAGGCCGCCGCGCGCGCGAACGACGGCGACTACCTGTCGCTGTGGGCCGGGCAGGGCGCGCCGCTCGCGCGGCGGCGCGGCGATGCGCTGACGACGTCGCAGCTCGTCGCCGCGCTCGATGCCGAATGGCGTGCGGCGGCTGCCTGAATCGTTCATGCCGGACGACGAAACGCGCGCTGTCACGCGCGTTTCATTCAATGATCCCGGGCACAAAATACCGAATCGAAATGCCCCGGGAATACTTTGAAGCGACCTTTCGGCGAAGCCTCTGGAATTAGCGGAAACCCTTATCCGGCGGGGCTTGCAGCGATATTCGAGTAGTCGTTCCAAAGTGCGCATATCGGTAGTGTTACCACTACCCCAAAAAAGTCCCACAAATTAATTTGATCACCTACACTTGCGCGCAAGTACGGACGGGCGGCTGCTAAAAGCGGCGGTTTTCACGTGCTTGAGGCCAAGTGCATGAACGATGCATCCGGCGAATCGTCCAGTGATTGCAAACACAGGGATGGCAGCGGGGCACCGGGCGATGGCGTTTATTGGGACCGAACTGGAGACTTACATGAATATCAAGATGCAAAAGCTGTTGCCGATCACCGCCGCAGCGATGCTGTGCGCTGCAGCTGCAAGCAACGCGTCAGCCGATCAAGTCGTCAAGATCGGCCACGTCGCGCCGTTGACGGGCGGCATTGCACACCTGGGCAAGGACAACGAAAACGGCGCGCGTCTCGCAGTCGAGGAGATCAACGCGAAGGGTCTCACGGTCGGCGGCCAGAAGATCACGCTGCAACTCGACCCGCAGGATGACGCGGCCGACCCGCGCCAGGCCACGCAGGTTGCGCAGAAGCTCGTCGACGACAAGGTCGTCGCGGTGGTCGGCCACCTGAACTCGGGCACGTCGATCCCGGCCTCGAAGATCTACAGCGATGCGGGCATCGTGCAGATCTCGCCGTCGGCCACGAACCCGGCCTACACGCAGCAGGGCTTCAAGACCACGTACCGCGTGGTGGCCACCGATGCGCAGCAGGGCCCGGCACTCGCGAACTACGCGCACTCGAAGGGTATCAAGAGCGTGGCGGTGGTCGACGATTCGACCGCGTACGGCCAGGGTCTCGCGAACGAGTTCGAGAAGAAGGCCAAGGCGCTCGGCCTGAAGGTGATGTCGCATGACGCGACGAACGACAAGGCGGTCGACTTCCGCGCGATTCTGACCAAGATCAAGGGCGAGAATCCGGACGCGATCATGTACGGCGGCATGGACGCCACCGGCGGCCCGTTCGCGAAACAGGCGAAGCAGCTCGGCCTGCGCGCGAAGATCTTCGCGGGCGACGGCGTGTGCACGGAAAAGCTGGCCGACCTGGCCGGCGACGCGACCGACAACGTGGTGTGCTCGGAAGCCGGTGCCTCGCTCGAGAAGATGGCGGGCGGCGCGGCGTTCAAGGCGAAGTACGAGAAGCGCTTCGGCCAGCCGATCCAGATCTACGCACCGTTCACGTATGACGCCGTGTACATCATCGTCGACGCGATGAAGCGCGCGAACTCGACGGATCCGGCGAAGATCCTCGCCGCGATGCCGGCGACGAACTACTCGGGCGTGATCGGCACGACGACCTTCGACTCGAAGGGCGACCTGCAGCACGGCGTGATCTCGCTGTACAACTACAAGGGCGGCAAGAAGTCGCTGCTCGACGAAGTGAAGATGTAACGCAACAGGCGGTCAACAGAAGGGGTGAAAGCGCGCATGCGGCAACGCATGCGCGCTTTCTTTTTGTTTCCCTTCGGCCGTTCGGCCCGGCGAGCGCCGTACCGTCAGATCTTCAGATGGGCGAGCACCTTCGGCGCGACCAGCGCGACGAGCGCCGCGCACAGCGCGACGACCGACAGGCCGATCGTCAGGTTCGCGGCCTGCGCGACCGCACCGATCACGACCGGGCCGAACAACAGCCCGAAATACGCGAGCCCCGCCACGTGCGCGAGCCCTTCGGCCGCGTGGATGCCTTTCACGCGCGCGGCGGCCGCGAACAGCACGGGCATCATGTTCGCGAGGCCGAGGCCCATCAGCGTGAAGCCGGTCAGCACCGCGACCGGGTTCGGCAGCAGCAGCGCGCCGATCATCCCCGCGCATGCGAGCGACGCGCTCGCGAATACGAGTTGCGGCGCGCCGAAGCGCGCACGCACGGCGTCGCCCGCGAAGCGCGCGATGGCCATCCCGCCCGAGAATGCCGCGTATGCTGCGCTCGCGAGCGCGGGGCTCGCCGCGACGACGTCGCGCATGTAGACCGTCGCCCAGTCGTACATCGCGCCTTCGGCGACCAGTGCAATCAGCGCGATGCCGCCGAGCATCCACAACGCGGGCGAGCGCCAGCGGTTGCCGCCGCCATGCGCGTGTTCGTGGTGCGGCACGTGCGGCAACACGGCCGGGCTGGCGGCCACGAGCACCGCGGCGCTCACGGCTGCCGCGAGCGCGAGATGCACGACCGGCGCCATGCCGGCCGACAGCAGCGCGCCGCCGGCGGCCGCGCCCGCCATCCCGCCGATGCTGAACATCCCGTGCAGCGACGACATGATCGGCTTGCCGAGCGCGATCTCGACGGCGCTGGCCTCGGCGTTCATCGCGACGTCGAGCGTGGCCATCGAGAAACCGAACAGCGCGAGCACCGCGAGCAGCATCCAGTAGTCGGGCACGACGAGGATCAGCGCCGCGCACGCGGACATCACGAGCCCGCCGGCGAGGCACGCGGTGCGTGAGCCGACGCGGGTGATCCAGCGCGCGATGGTCAGCATCGCGGCGATCGAGCCGCCGGCGACCGCGAACAGCGCGATCGACAGCAGGCCGGGGCTCAGCGCGAACTTGTCGCGCACGGTCGGCACGTGCACGCCCCAGGACGCGTACATCATGCCGGCGACGAAGAACAGCGCCATCGACGCCGTGCGCGCGCGCTGGCGGGCCGGCAGCGGCAGCACGCGATGCGCGTCGGGCGGCGCGGCGAACGGGGACGACGATTCGGGGGAGGAGGATTCGGACACGGAAAGGCTCGTCAAAGGAAATGCGCGGACGCACGCGGCGCCCGTCGGACCCGTCCGATTCTATCGAACCGCTTACGATCCTGCCGGGCGATGGCCGTTTGGCCGATGTCCGGGCGGTCGTGGTGCCCTCCGGTATTCGCCGCATTGGCCGTTCGACCGATGCGCGGCGTGCCGCGCCCGCGGGTAACATCGAAGCGCATGGCGTGCCCGGCGCGCCGCCCTTCGACCGCAGGAGTCCTCTTGAACATCGATCCCGCTCTCGCCCTGCATCTGCTGCACCGCTGCCCGCTCGGCACGCTCGCCACCCATGCGCGCGATCCGCAGGGCTTTCCGTATCCGACGGTCGTTCCGTTTGCACCCGATGCAAGCCATCGTCCGGTGATCCTCGTGAGCGGCCTCGCGGAGCACACGCGCAACCTGGCCGCCGATCCGCGTGCGGGCTTCCTCGTGGTCGACGCGTCCGGCGGCGACGTGCTGAACGCCGAGCGCGCGACGCTGCTCGGCCGGTTCGTGCCGCTCGGCGACGATCCGCACGTCACCGCGCGCTACCTGCGCTACGAGCCGGACGCCGCGCGTTATCTGGCGCTCGGCGATTTCACGTTCTGGGCGCTCGACGTCGAGCGGCTGCGCTATATCGGCGGTTTCGGGCGCATGGGCTGGGTCGACGGCACGCATCTCGATGCGCTGCCGCCGCTCGCCTTCGACGAGGAACAGGCGTTATGGGACGCGTACGACGGCGGCGCGGCGCGGCGCGACGGGCTCGAATTGCTCGGCGTCGATCGTCACGGCGCCGACTGGCGACACGACGGCCGCCGCGTGCGCACGCCGTTCGATACGCCATTGGCCGACGCGGGCGCGTTGCACGAGCGGCTGATTGCATGCGCGCGGGATGTGACGTGACGTCGCGGTGCGGGCTTGTCCGCGGTTTGTCCGTTTAGCGTGTTGCGCCGTCCGATTTTCGTAAAACTGTCGTCCGATGAAAGCTTCTATTTTTCCGAATGCAGGGTAATTGCGTATGTTGATAGACCTAATAGCCAATGGCTAATGTCCTAATCTCTGTGTAGGAACGTAAAAATTTGAGAAAAGGCCGCGACCGGTCAAAATGACACGAGTGAATTTCAATTGATCTCGGGATTTTCATGAATCTCGCTTCTATCAAATCTTTTTTGTGCTAATCTCTGCCTTCGAAAATCCGAGGCACATATATTTCATGAATGGTGAGCTGGCTGCAGACCGGCGCCATTAGTCAGATAGAAAGGGAAACTATGTCTTCTTACAAGGACCTGCTGGCCCAGCGGGAGAAGCTGGAGAAGCAAATCGAAGAAGCGAAGTCGCGTGAATACGCTGAAGTGCTGAATGACGTGAAGCAGAAAATTGCCGACTACGGCTTTTCGCTCGCCGAACTCGGTCTCAGCCGCGCGAAGGCAGGCAAGGTTGGCCGTCCGCGCGCTGGCGTCGCCGCGAAATACCGCGATCCGGAAACGGGCGCGACGTGGTCGGGCCGCGGCAAGCCGCCGCGCTGGATCGCGGGCAAGAACCGCGAACAGTTTGCGATTTAAACGTTTGTTTAAGTCGCCTGCGCTTCAAAAGAGCCGCGTGTCCGTTCAGGAGCGCGGCTTTTTTGTTTTCAGCGGCCGCCGCGCGCATGGCGTTGTCATGAAAATGTAATGATAGAGGGTGCGAATGGAAATACGACCTGTTCGCATAAGCGATTGATTTGAATAAGAAATTTGTGGGTATTGGCGGGATTCGCGGGGCACCCTTGATAGAATTGCGTACCGCACACCGATATCTCATATTTCATGTCCACGTTTTCCGGCGACGCGCAGAGCGCAGATAAGCACGCGGTTGCACGCAAGAGCACGTTCGTCAGTATTGTGCTGAATGTCGTGCTTGCGACATTTCAGATCGTCGTCGGCACGATTGCGCATTCGCAAGCATTGATTGCCGACGGGGTGCATTCGATTTCCGATTTGATCTCGGATTTCGTCGTGCTGGTTGCGAATCGGCATAGCGGCGCATCGCCGGACGCCGACCACAATTACGGGCACAGCCGCTACGAGACCGTCGCGTCGCTGTTTCTCGGCGCAATCCTGATTGCAGTCGGCGTCGGCATGCTGTGGCGGGCCGGCGACCGTCTCGTTAATCTCGAAAATATTCCGGCGGTACATTTTTCCGCGCTGGTCGTCGCGCTGACGGTGCTCGTGTCGAAAGAGGCGCTGTTTCGCTACATGCTGCGCGAAGCGCGGCGCGTGCGCTCGGCGATGCTCGTCGCGAACGCGTGGCATGCGCGTTCGGATGCCGCCTCGTCGCTCGTCGTCGCGATCGGCATCGTCGGCAGCCTGGCCGGCGTGCGGCTGCTCGATCCGATCGCGGCGGCGATCGTCGGCTTCATGGTCGCGCGCATGGGCTGGACGTTCGGCTATGACGCATTGCAGGATCTCTCCGACCGCGCGCTCGATACGACCGACACGGCCGAGATCCGCGCGCTGCTCGCCGCGACGCCGGGCGTGCGCGACGTGCACGACCTGCGCACGCGCAAGATGGGCGATGCGGCGCTCGTCGACGCGCACATCCTCGTCGATCCGATGATCTCCGTCTCCGAAGGGCATTACATCGCGGAAACCGCACGTGCACGCGTGCTGCGCGACCCGCGCGTGCTCGACGCGCTGATCCACGTCGACCCCGAGAACGATGCGGCGCGCCGTCCGGCGCTCGCGCTGCCGCCGCGCGGCGAGATCGCGGCGCGGCTCGAGGCCGCGCTCGCGCAGCGCGGGCTGCATGCGGCGGCGATCAACCTGCATTACCTGAGCACGGGGCTCGAGATCGACGTGACGCTGGCGTGCGATCCGCACGACACCGATGCGGCGCTGGCCGGCCGGCTCGACGTCGACGCGCTGAAGCGCGAGTTCGGCGCGCGCCGGATCGGCTTCACGCGCACGATGCCCGCCCGGGCGTGACCTGCCGCCGGCGGGCCGCCCGCGCGGGCGTGTGCGTTACAGCCGTTACAGCGGCAGCTGCGTGTCGAACTTGATCTCGCGCAGCACGACACTCGTGCGCACTTGCGATACGGCGGGGATCTTGAAGATGCGTTCGTGCAGGAACACGTCGTAGGCCTTGATGTCCGGCGCGACGATCTTGAGGATGTAATCGGCCTCGCCGGTCGTGCTGTAGCACTCGGTGACTTCCGGGCAGGTCGCGATCTCGCGCTCGAACTGCTCGACGCCGCCTTCGTTGTGGCGGGTCAGGTGCACGTGCGCGAGCGCGCAGACGTGCAGGCCGAGCTTCTCGCGATCGAGCAGCGCCGTGTAGCGCTGGATCACGCCCGACTGTTCCATGTCCTTGATGCGGCGCCAGCACGGCGTGCTCGACAGGCCGACCTGGTCGGAAATTTCCTGAACGGAACGGCGCGCGTCGAGCTGCAACAGGCGAAGGATTTTTTGCGAAAAGGAATCGAGCGTCACCTGCGCCTCCATGCGGCAGCAACAACATGCTGAATGTTAGAGGGCCGGGAAAGGAAAGGCAATCTGGCGTCGCGTTGCTGAGCGAGATTCGCTAATTTGCTCGCGGATCCGTGGGGTTTTGTCCCGCCCCCGCGTTTTCCGACCGATCGGTGTCCGACACCGCGAGGCCCGCGAGCGCGGCCTGCTGGCGGCGCAGGTCGGCGAGCATGTTGCAGAACAGCGCGCCTTGCTCGATCGCGTCGTCGAGCGCGACGTGCGTGTGCGGATGGTCGTCGAACCAGTGCTTCGGAAAACGCGGCTTGATCGCCTTGCGGTACGGCAGGCCCGTCATCGCGAACGCGAGCGTCTTGATGTCGAGCGCCGACCACGAGAACGGGCAGCGCCCGGCGAAGCGCATCATGTACCAGAACATGAACGTGAAATCGAAGCCGGCCGGCATCGCGACGAACACCGGCTTGCCGGGCAGCGCCTCGACCCAGTCGACGTACGCGACGAGCGCCGCCTCGGGCGCCTGCAGGTCGCGGCGGCACGCGGCCCATGCGTCGGGCTCGGTCTTCCACCACGCTTCCTGCACCGGGTGCGCCTGCGCGCCCGGCAGCGTCTCGAGGTTGGCCGAGAAGGTCGCGATCAGCTGCTTGTCCTCGGTATAGGCGGCCGACGCGAAGCTCAGCATCGAGTGCGGGCCGGGAATCGGGCCGTCGGCCTCGACGTCGGTGCTGACGTAGATTTCCGGGATGGCGGTCTGGTTCATCCGAATACCTTGTCGGACACGAACGGGTTCGTGCGGCGCTCGTCGCCGAACGTCGACACCGGGCCGTGGCCCGGCACGAACGTCACGTCGTCGCCGAGCGGCCACAGCTTCTCCTTGATCGAGCGAACGAGATCCTCGTGATTGCCGCGCGGGAAATCGGTGCGGCCGATCGAACCGGCGAACAGCACGTCGCCGACGATCGCGACGCGATGCGCGCGACTGAAGAACACGACGTGGCCGGGCGTGTGGCCCGGGCAGTGATAGACCTCGAGCGTCTCGTCGCCGAACTGCACGGTGTCGCCGTCGTTCAGCCAGCGATCCGGCTCGAAGGTTTCGGCGGCCGGAAAGCCGAAGCGCTCGCTCTGCATCGGCAGCTTCTCGATCCAGAAGCGCTCTTCTTCCTGCGGCCCCTCGATCGGCACGCCGTAGTGCGTCGCGAGCGTCTTCGCGCCCGCGCAGTGATCGATGTGCCCGTGCGTGAGCAGCACCTTCTCGACCTGCACGTTCTGCCGCGCGATTTCCTGCTGGATCCGGTCGAGGTCGCCGCCCGGATCGACGACGGCGGCGCGGCCCGTCTTCTCACAGACGAGCAGCGAGCAGTTCTGCTGGAACGGCGTGACCGGAATGAGCGTGACTTTCATGGAGGCACCGGCGGCTAAAAGGAGCGATTGTACCGGTCGCGCGTGCCGCTTGCCGGCCGCGCGACGCGCGTCGCGGTGCGCGCCTCCGGGCATTCCCGGAGCATGTCGATTGTTACAGCCATAGTGAGAATCAATGGTCCGCCGGCGGTGCTTTTCAGGACAGCGTTTTGATTTATGTATAATGCGCTCCATTGCGCGTGAATTTCACGCCATTCGCTGGTGTTTCGGCCCCGTTGAAAAGGGGTGTCGGAAGCACCGTCAAGCATCAGCCGCCGGGGAGTCCGGCGGTGTATCCAGCACCGAGCATTCGGTGCTCACGTCTTGTCCGGCCGGGTGCTGCGCGCCCGCCTGCGGCCCTGCTGCCGCGCCGCCGGATGAGGCCTGTGCCGCCGTTCCTGTGCGTTGGTCGTTTCGACGCGCGCGAACGTGAAAGCCATGTTCGATGGCGGCATGTGGGGTCTGGTCAGGCTGTTGGGGACAGGTTGCGCCAGACGTGAAAGCTAATCAGGACGGTTGCGGCATAGACGAAAGCCGCGCCCATGCTAGCCGCCTGCTCGCATCCGAGCGGGGCGTGCACGCATTTGCCGTCCGGGCCGCGTGTCCGCGCTGTGAAGCAGCGTGACGAAGGAGCGGCCCGAACCAGAAGGCGACACGTCGATGAACGTACGATTTCCGACTCGTTTCGGGACCATTGCATTATTTTTCGCGTTGACGGGCTGTGCGGTGCCACCCAGCCAGACCACCGGAAGCGCGAACCAGAAGAACGCGGTCGACAAGACGGCCGGTGCCGCGAAGGCGGACAACGACAAGCAGCAACTGAATTTCGATTCCGCACTGGCGTCGATGCCGGCTGCCGACGCCAAGGACGCGAAGAAGTCGTCGCTGGCGGACGCCGAGCCGATCGACGGCAAGGATGTGTCCGACTTCCGTCAGACGGGCCGCGCATCGTGGTACGGGCGGGATTTCCACGGCCGCCGCACCGCGAACGGCGAGCGCTTCAACATGAACGCGCTCACCGCCGCGCACCGCACGCTGCCGCTGTCGTCGTACATCAAGGTGACGAACGCGTCGTCCGGCAAGTGGGTCGTCGTGAAGGTCAACGATCGCGGGCCGTTCAAGCGCGGCCGTGTGCTCGACCTGTCGTATGCCGCTGCCAAGATGATCGGCCTCGTGCACGCCGGCACGGGCCGCGTGAAGATCGAAGGGCTGTCGCCGCAGGAAGCGCGCGAAGCACGCGACGAAATGCTCGCGTCGGTCTCGACGAAGTAACGCGGCGGATCGACCGCTCATGCAAAAGGGCTGCCCGAGGGCAGCCCTTTGTCTTTCCTGCACGGCGCGACGTCGGCACCGGTTTCCCGGTGCCGGCCGGCTCGCGCGTCAGTTTTCATCCTTCAGCGCGAGCGCCCGCGCATACAGCGTGTTGCGCGACGCGCCCGTCAGCGCGGCCGCGAGCTTCGCCGCGCTCTTCACCGGCACCTCTTCCAGCAGCAGCCTGAGCAGCGCGTCGTGCGCGGTGTCGTCGGCTTCGCCGCTCGTCGCCGGCGCGCCTTCGACGACCAGCACGAATTCGCCGCGCTGCCGGTTCGCATCGCCGGCGAGCCAGGTCTGTCCTTCGGCCAGGGTGCCCTGGAACAGCTGCTCGTGTAGCTTGGTGAGTTCGCGCGCGATCAGCAGCCGGCGCGCGGGGCCGAATGCGTTGGCGAGCGCGGCGACGGTTTCGGCGATCCGGTGCGGCGCTTCGTAGAACACCAGCGCATACGGGTGCGATACCAGCGCCTGCAGCGCGGTCGCGCGCTGCCTGGCCTTCGGCGGCAGGAAGCCCGCGAACGTGAACGCGCCGGCCCAGTCGCCGGCCACGCTCAGCGCGGTCACCGCCGCGCTCGCGCCCGGCAGCGGGATCACCGCGAAGCCGGCGGCGCGCACCGCGTCGACGAGCCGTGCGCCGGGGTCCGAGATGCCGGGCGTGCCTGCGTCCGATACGTAGGCCACGCGTTCGCCGCCGCGCAGCAGTTCGATCACGCGCTGCGCGGCTTCGCGTTCGTTGTGCTCGTGCACGGCGACAAGCGGCTTCGACATCCCGTAGCGGGCGAGCAGCTGGCCCGTGTTGCGGGTGTCTTCGGCCGCGATGCGGTCGGCGAGGCCGAGCACGTGCAGCGCGCGCAGCGTGATGTCGGCGGTGTTGCCGATCGGCGTGGCAACCACGTAGAGCGCGGCTTCCGGGTAGTGCTGCGTTTGCGCGAGTTCGAGGAGGGCAGTCATGGCAGGCAATGCGCGCAATCGCGGCGCAAGCGGAACAAGGACGGCATTGTGCCACGCGGCGCCGGCGCGGCCGGGTGACGGGCGCGGTTTGCCGCGCGCCGGCGACAACTTTTCCGGCACGGCGCGATCCAGGCCGGTCGGCGCGGCGTTCGAGCAGCGTGCGCGGCAGTTTCTCGAACGCCGCGGCCTCGTGTTCGTCGCGGCGAACGTGACGATGCGCGGCGGCGAGCTCGATCTCGTGATGCGCGAGGCCGACGGCATGCTCGTGTTCGTCGAGGTGCGCGCGCGGCGCAGCGTCCGGCATGGCGGCGCGGCCGCGAGCGTCGGCTGGCGCAAGCGGCGGCGCCTGGTGGCGGCCGCGCTCCAGTTCTGGGCGCGCCACGGCGCCGGTGCCGCGTGCCGCTTCGACGTCGTCGCGTTCGAGGCCGGGCGGCTCGAGTGGCTGCGCGACGCATTTCGTGCCGACGATGCGTAGCCGCGAGCTGTGACGAGATGTAAAGAGTTCTTGCCGGACCCCCGGAGAGCGTGCCGGAGTACGGTAAACTCGCCGCACCCACGATGTCGCGCGATGCGTGCCGCGCGCCCAGTTCACCAGGAATCGATGTCAGTCGAACGTATTCAGCAACATTTCCACGACAGCGCCGCGCTTCACGCCGAAGCGGCCGACGCACTGTCGCTGCCGATCGCAGCCGCGGTCGATGCGATGTTCGCCGCGCTGGCGAACGGCAACAAGATCGTCGCGTGTGGTGACGGCCCGTCGGCCGCCGCCGCGCACTACCTCGCCGTGTCGCTCGTCGGCGGCTTCGAGCGCGAGCGTCCGGGCCTGCCCGCGATCGCGCTGGCCACCGATGCGTCGCAGGGCGGCCTCGCGGGTGCGGTGTCCGCCGAGCAACTGTTCGCCCAGCAGGTGCGCGTGCTCGGCCAGACCGGCGACATCCTGCTGGTGCTCGATCCGGGTGGCGCGTCGCCGCGCGTGCTGGCGGCGATCGACGAAGCGCACGAGCGCGAGATGACCGTCGTCGCGCTGACGGGCGGCGACGGCCATGCGGTCGCGGCCGCGCTGTCCGACACCGATATTCCGATCAACGTGCCCGCCGCTCGTGCGGCGCGCGTCCACGAAGTCCATCTGCTGACCATCCACTGCCTGTGCGACGGCATCGACGCGATGCTGCTGGGTGAGGATTGAACGAAGGAGAGCCGTCGATGAATCAAAGCCGCGTCAAACAGACGCTCGTCAGAACCACGCTGCTCGCCGCGCTGACGGCGGGCCTCGCCGTGTCGCTGCAGGGTTGTGTGCTCGGGATCGTCGGCGCAGCGGCCGGCGGCGGCGCGCTGGTCGCGACCGACCGCCGTACGCTCGGCGCGCAGACGGAGGACCGGGAGATCCAGGTCAAGTCGCTCACGCAGATCAACAACGGGCTGCCCGACCAGTCGCACGTGAACGTCACGGTGTTCAACCGCCGCGTGCTGCTGACGGGCGAGGTGCCGAACGACGCGTCGAAGCAGCGCGCCGAGGAAATCGTGCGCGGCATCAACAACGTGAACGGCATTGTCAACGAGTTGTCGGTCGAGCCGGCGTCGTCGCTGTCGTCGCGCGCGAACGACTCGTACCTCGAGGGGCGCGTGAAGTCGGAGCTGATCGCGACGAAGGGCATCTCGGCGAACTACTACAAGGTGGTCAGCGAACGCGGCAACCTTTACCTGATGGGGCTCGTGACGGTCGACGAGGGCAATCGCGGCGCGGAAGCCGCCAGCCAGGTGCCCGGCGTCGAGAAGGTCGTGAAGGTGTTCCAGTACGTGAAGCCGCAGGACGCGCAGGCGCTGCAGGCGGCGTCGCCCGCGAGCGGCGCGTCCGGTGCGCAGGCCGCCGCGCCGGCGGATACCGCGACGGTGGGCGCCGTGCCCGACGCGTCGGTGCAGTCCACGCCGCTGCAGCCGCCCGCGCCGATCTCGAATTCGTCGAGCGTGCACCCGGGTAACCCGAAGGCACCGTCGCAATGAAGAGCATGCAGATGAAGCAATTGAAACCGTGGATGATGCAGGGCGCCGCAGCCGCGGCGCTCGTGGCGGGCACGCTGGGCGCCGCGCATGCGGATGTCGGTGACGGCCTGAAGGTGGCGCGCGGCAATGCGTGCATGGGTTGCCACGCGGTCGACCGCAAGCTCGTCGGCCCGTCGTTCAAGGAAATCGCCGCCCGCTACAAGGCCGATCCGCAGGCCGTGGCAAAGCTGTCGAAGAAGGTGAAGGAGGGCGGCTCCGGCGTCTGGGGCGCGATTCCGATGCCGGCGCATCCGCGCATGAGCGACGCCGACGCGCGTTCGGTGGTCGAATGGGTACTGGCTGGGGCGCCGTCAAAGTAAGGTATCGGGGGTGACTCAACCCCTATTGCCAAGCGCAGAAATGCGTGTGTATGATGGTCGACTGTTGGGGCGGTAGCTCAGCTGGGAGAGCGTCGCGTTCGCAATGCGAAGGTCGGGAGTTCGATCCTCCTCCGCTCCACCAACGGAATCCGAAAGGCTCGATCGTCTGAGACAGGAAGGGTAATTTTGCACTAGATGCAAAGATATGCTTCTGTTGACAAAGTGCAGCCTTATGCTTCGCATGCAAAGCCGGCCTTGTGCCGGCTTTGTTGTTTTTGAGCGACTTGCAATGACCCGCTCGGGCTAAGTATTTGCTGGATCTGATGTGGAACCGCCGCCATGGCCCCCTATCAATTCACGGAGGTGCATGTTGCGGCGTAAACCGCACGTTGATCGGCAGACTTCGCCTCGGAGATTCGGCGCCCGCTAAACGCGGGACGTTACCGACGGCATGGCGCTTCCAAGATGGTTGTTGTGATTTTGCATCGTGTGTACTTTGATGCTCAGACCCGGTCGTAGCGCTCAACCCCAAGTTTGATTCGCTCGAAAAGTTTCTGCCAAGTCTCTCCAGGTACCTTGGGGTCCATCAAGAACTCGATCTCATTCCACTGACGATGAGCGCGCACGCGCGAGGCGGTTTTGCCTCGAATTTTCGAAAGCGCAAGCTTCTCAACGGTGTCGTAGCCCTCGCGCACGCAGCTGCCAAGCTTTTCGAGTTCAACCGAGGCAAGGTCGTCCATGTCGAAGGACAGCTCTTCTGCCGCCAAGTGTCGCCGTACAAGTTCCGGGAGCGAGAAGATGTAAGCGAGTTCCGGGAGAACGCGCAAGACGAAGCGTCGAGCTTGCTCGCAATGCTTCGGATGTTGGATTGTAGGCTTCAACTTCTGAATTTCCGTCAGCGTTTGACCGCTGATCCACGCCTTCAGGGCTGCCAGCACGATGTCGATGGCGAGCTTGCCTCGCTCCTCCTCGTCTTCAAGTGATTTGAACGGCTCACCCATGTATCCGTCCAAGCTCTCGCGTCTGGTCATTCTCGGGATAAGAACGGGGCGCTCTTTCAGCCACGTTGCTGTCCAGATGAACCAATCTACCGTTGAACGCTCGACAGGGGGAGACGTCTCGAGTCGAGCCCTAAGCTCGCGTAGCACGTCCGACGGCGTACCGTAATTGGCAGCCATCTTGTCTGCCCAATCCGGTTCTTCGTCCAACTCTTGTAGCTTCCTGCGTGCGCGCAATGCGTGGTCGATGCGGTCATTCAGTTGGCTTCATTCCCTGCGCCAGCGTCGACGTTGCGACTAGCACCGACACGCCGTCCGGACGCTTGAAGAGAGACTCGTGCAGTTGCCGCTCAGTTGGTAGAAGAAGTCCATGATGGCAGAGGCTTGGCCAACGCACGAACTTTCCTTCGATAGCATCAATGTAGAGGGCCGACTCGTCGCCCAGCTCATCGAGCGTTAAGTTGTACAGGTGCCGTTCATCTTCTGTGAAGGCGATGTTTGCCTGCCCCAGATGCTCGCCTGCGGCTTACTTCGAGAAAGGAAAGATGAATGGGGACTTTTTGCAGAATTGGGTGCTTAAAGACCCCGAAGCGACTCTGCCTGAATCGATAAACGACAAGCGTCAGGGGGGGGGTGTTGCTCGGTATGGGGAGAGTCGGATGAGATCACTTTTTGCCTCCCGGTCACGACGTCTTGCACTGGCATTGGTTGGAGTACTACTTGTGATAGGTGTCGTTGCTATCGAAGCGATTGGTCACGGTTCACAGACGCGAAGCATGGGAGAGGAAATGACACGATGGATTGGATTGCCGGCCCTGGCTGGGATCGCTGTTTTTGCATTTGCCACGGCTTGGTCATCTTCGACCGCGGAGGCCGCTCAGCCTGTTTCTGTGCCGACACCTTCTGCACCTGCCCAGGAGAAGCCGTTTCTCGCACAGGTGGTCGGTCTGGAATGGCTCAATCCTCTCCAACGCCGTGACTATCCGACGGAATGGCAATTATTGTGGACGTTGGGGCTCGTCAAGCCAAACAAGAATGACGATATGGTCAGAAAGGACCCCAAGGCGTTCGGTACTGTTCGCCCTGTCGCTGGAGTTGCCTATGGCAACAACGGAGCGGAAAGCTTCGACGGGTTCTATGAAAAATATATCTCTAAGTTTCTGGGTTTGTTTGCCGAGAAATATGTGATGAATGGTCACTATTTCTATACAGTCCAGCCACACGACCCGCATCAATGGCGAGAGCTGGCGGGTATTCGTGTCGAGTTTGCGATACCGCAGCGACTTGGGGTGAAGGAGGCGAAAGACTATTTGGCCTATCAGATCAAGGATTATTTCGAAATTGGCAATCAGTCCGCAAAGGATCTATGGAGCAAGGATCTGCCTTCTGACATTCAGATCCATGTCGGCGGTGCAAATGCCGGCTTCACGTCGCTGAACGCTGCACTCGACTATCTGCAGAAGCATCCGCAAGAAAGCGTGTGGGTGATGAACTGGGACGCGCCGAGCTTTCCACCCAGGGATGCGCAGATGAACGAAAACCTTACCGTGTTGTTTCTGGCCGGCCCTGATCTGAAGACCGACCGTGAGCCACTCGCGTGGATCGGCAAGGCGGCAACGGGCAAGGTTAGCGACTACGAGGCGAAGGCGGGCACGACGCGTGCGGTCCAGGCATGGAAGGCGACGATTGCGCAGGCTGCTCAAAACGCAAACGTCGACACTTCAAGCATCCAGTTCGTCGTGCACGATGCAGGCAAGGGCAGCGACGCGGCATCGGCCCGTCTGGCCTCGCTGTCGCAGACGCTCACGGAAACGCTGCCGGAATTCGACTACACGAAGCAGGTCTTCAACACGCCTGCGCTGCTTGGCGACATGGGCGCGGGCACGGCGCTGACGGACGTTGCACTCGCGATCGGCCGGATCAACCATTTCGGCGGCAATGCACTGGTTGCGGGTACGATGGACGCCGGTCACCCGACTGCGGTTGTCGTGCTGCCGCCGTCGAAGCTCACACCAATCAACCCGGACGGAGACTGGTTCCGTGCGCGCGGCGAGAACAATGCCTATCTGCTGTGGTGGGGACGTCGACACGACACGAACTACGGCATCCAGGGTTACTCGTACTGAGGAGCATCCATGCGCGGGATCATTCGGGTAGGCGATGTGCATAGCCATGGCGGCCGTGTGGAAACCGGCGCGGCAACCAGTGAAGTCATGGGACGCGCAGTCGCCCGTCAGGGAGATCGCTGCACGTGCCCGCTGCATGGCGAGGTCGTGATCGTCGACGGCGAGGCCGGTTTCGATGTGGAGGGGGCGCCCGCGTCGTTCGATGGACACAAGACATCGTGCGGAGCTGTGCTCATTTCGTCGGTGCCCACCTCGGGGCTTTCCTGAACGGGTCGCGTTATTCCGGTTTTCGAAGTAATGCGGCCAGTGTATTGCGACGACCGACGGCGATCAGGTCAACAACTCGTAGATCAACCTGACCGCCGGCACCGACATCACGGCGAAGGCCACCGTGATGGCCGCGAGAATCGCAATCCTCTTCCGCAGTAGCGCGAAGAGGGCGATCGAGAGTCCGTAGAACACACCGGTCAGAATGATGATCCACCAAAGCGCTGCGTAGCCTGCGCCGCCTTCGAAATTCGACACGTTCTGCGTGATCCGGGTCGCGGCATAACCAGCAACGGTCATGCTCGCGGGCAGGCACAGCACCGAATACAGGACGAAGACGATGATCTGTCGCGGTGTCGGATCGGGAGACGTCATGGCGAGCGCTTTTCCTTCGAGTGGACGGGGAGCCCGACCGTCCGCCGCGCGGGCCCGTTCAGGCAGCCGGCAGGATGCGGGCGTTTTCCGCGTTTGACAACAACCACCCGCCATCCAGCATTCCCGTTACCCCCGCCCGAAACTCGGCCGCTTCGGATTGTAAGTCCACCCCGGCACGAGAAACCGCATCGCGACCGCGTCATCGCGCGCCGTACCGCCCACCTCCTTGTACAGCGCATGCGCGGCCTCGACCTGCGCCATGTCGATCTCGATCCCGAGCCCCGGCCGCTCCGGCACGGCCACCTGGCCGTCGACGATCTCGAGCGGCTCGCGCGTGAGCCGCGCATCGCCTTCCTGCCAGATCCAGTGCGTGTCGATCGCGGTGATCGTGCCGGGCGCGGCCGCCGCCGCATGCGTGAACATCGCGAGCGACACGTCGAAGTGGTTGTTCGAATGCGAGCCCCACGTGAGCCCCCAGTCACGGCACAGCTGCGCGAGCCGCACCGAGCCCTGCATCGTCCAGAAATGCGGATCGGCGAGCGGGATGTCGACCGCCTGCAGCCGCACCGCGTGATCCATCTGCCGCCAGTCGGTCGCGATCATGTTGGTCGCGGTCGGGATCCCCGTCGCGCGGCGGAATTCGGCCATCACCTCGCGGCCTGAATAGCCGCCCTCCGGCCCGCACGGATCCTCCGCATACGCAAGCAGGTGGCCTTGGCCGCGGCACAGCGCGACAGCCTCGTCGAGCGACCACGCGCCGTTCGGGTCGAGCGTCGCGCGTGCGTCGGGAAAGCGCGCCTTGATCGCGGCGATCGCTTCCATCTCGTCTGCGCCGGCCATCACGCCGCCCTTCAGCTTGAAATCGGCGAAACCGTAGCGCTCGACGGCGGCTTCCGCCTGCCGCGCGATCGTGGCCGGCGTGAGCGCTTCCTCGTTGCGCAGCCGGAACCACGCGTCCGACGCGTGCGTTTCGTCGCGATATGGCAAATCGGTGCGCCGTCGGTCGCCGAGGTAGAACAGGTAGGCGAGCATCGGCACCGCGTCGCGCTGCTGGCCTTCGCCGAGCAGCGCGGCGACGGGCACGTCGAGAAACTGCCCGAGCAGGTCGAGTAGCGCCGCCTCGATCGCGGTGATCACGTTGTCGAGCCGCAGGTTGATTTCGTGCGGCTGGCGCAGTACCGCCGCCTCGCCCGCCGACGTCACTTCGTGCCGGATCGTGCGGCCCGCACCCGCACCCGGGCCCGTGCCGGACAGCGCCGCGCGCACTGCGTTGAGGGTGGCCTGATAGCGTCCGATCGACTGGCCGACCACGAGATCCGTCATGCGCTCGAGCGCATGACGGATGCCTTCGCCGCCCGGCACTTCGCCGACGCCCGTGTGCCCGCTGCTGTCGTCGAGGATCACGAGGTTGCGCGTGAAATACGGCGCGTGCGCACCGCACAGGTTGAGCAGCATGCTGTCGCGGCCGGCAACGGGAATCACCCGCATGCGTGTGACGCGCGGGGTGCCGGCATGGCGGGATTCGGACATCGGTTCGCTCCTGGTTCCGGTGGTGCACGGGCCGCCGGCTGAGCCGGTGCGGCCCGCGCCGTTCATCGAAGCTCGACGCGGCGAATCTCGCCGACGACGAACACGTAGCAGATCACCGCGACGAGCGCGTGCGCGACCACATAGACGAGCGCGCCGTTGAACGAGCCGCTGCGGTCGACGATGTAGCCGATCGCGATCGGCGTCGTGATGCTGGAGAGGTTGCCGCACGTGTTGAGCAGCGCGCCGCTCAATCCCGCGATCTGGCGCGGCGCGGTGTCGGCGTTGACGGCCCAGCCGAGCGCGCCGAGTCCCTTGCCGAAGAACGACAGCGCCATGAACAGCACGACGAGCACGTGCGAATCGGTGTAGTTGCAGACGATCATCGACATCGACAGCAGCATGCCGAACACGATCGGCACCTTGCGCGCGACCGACAACGAGCGGCCCTGCCTGAGCAGCGCATCGGACACGATGCCGCCGAGAATCCCGCCGAGGAACCCGCACACGGCCGGGATCGACGCAACGAGCCCCGCGTTGAGGATCGACATCCCGCGCGCCTGCACGAGATAGACGGGAAACCACGTGATGAAGAAATAGGTGAGCGCGTTGATGCAGTACTGCGCGACGTACACGCCGATCAGCATCCGGTTTCCGAGCAGCGCCTTGACGTGGCGCATCGACGGGCCGCCGTCGCGGCCGCCCGTCGCCTGGTCGATGTTGACGAGCGCACCGCCTTCGGCGAGGTAGTCGAGTTCCGCGCGGTTGATGGCCGGGTGGTCCTTCGGGTCGTACATCGTGCGGTTCCACACCAGGACGAACGCGAAGCCGAGCACGCCCATCACCGCGAACACCGACTGCCAGCCGAACGCGTGCACGAGCCAGCCCATCAGCGGCGCGAATACGACGGTCGCCGCGTACTGCGCGGCATTGAAGATCGCCGATGCGGTGCCGCGTTCGGCGGCCGGGAACCACGCGGACACGATCCGGCTGTTGGCCGGGAAGGAAGGCGCTTCGGCCGCGCCGACCAGGAAGCGCAGCCCGAACAGCAGCGCGAACGCGGCCGCGCCGCCGAAAAAGCCGATCGTGCCCTGCAGCAGCGTGAACAGCGACCAGAAGAAGATGCTGAACGCATAGACGATGCGCGATCCATAGCGATCCAGCAGCCAGCCGCCCGGCAGTTGCGCGACCACGTACGACCAGCCGAATGCGGAGAAGATGAAGCCGATCTGTACGTGGCTCAGGTGCAGTGCGCGGGCGAGGCTCGGGCCGGCGATCGCGATCGCGGCGCGATCTGCGTAGTTGATCGTCGTGACCGCGAACAGGACGGCCAGCACCAGCCAGCGCACGCGGGTGCGCCGGGCCGTTGCCGACGCGGACGCCGGCAGCGCGTGAAGCGGATTCATGACTGTCTCCTCCGAAGGGCGGAAGGTGCCGTCGTGCGGCTGGCGCGTCGAAAGCGCGCGTTTCTGGGTGACGGTGCTGCCGGCCGGAGGCCGGACGCCGAGGCCCGTGCGGGCCCGAGCGGGGCGTCCGGATCATTCTGTCATGTCGATATTTGCGCTTTCATGCCAATTACTGACTTGATCGATTCAGCCTTTGAATCGATCGGCCGCGACGCGCGGGGCGCGGCTGGCCGACGATGCCGGCGTGCAATTCGCGCACGCAGTCGAGGAAGGCCTGCCGCTGCCGGCTTCGTCGGCGTTCGGCGGCCATGTGTCGCTCGACGACGTGCTCGCGAGCGTGCGCGGCGCGGCGACGCCGGCATTGGCGCTGAAGAACTGACCGCGCCACGCGGTCGCCCGCCCGGCGGGATGCTGGCGATATTTTTACCCGGATGATATTGACATCCAATTTATACCCGGATGAAAATAGCGCCATTCCGATTCCTGCCTGCGGGCGACCACGATGACAATCTCCACGCTTCTTCCTTCGTACACGGTGTTCGACGGCCACCGGCGGCTCGCGACGGGCCCGCTCGCGTCGGTCGCGCTCGCGGCCCGGCAGGCCGGCGACGCGAGCGCCGGCACGATCCTGATCTTCGACGACGCGACCGGCCGCTCGATCGACCTCGACCTGCGCGGCACGCCGGACGAGATCCGCGCGCGCTTCGCGCCGCCGTCGGGCGACGACGTATCCACAACGGTCGGCGAGCCGGCCGGGGCGGGCGAACCGCGCGGCCGCGGCCGGCCGAAGCTCGGTGTCGTGTCGCGCGAGGTCACGCTGCTGCCGCGTCACTGGGAATGGCTTGCCGCGCAGCCGGGCGGCGCGTCCGTCGCATTGCGCAAGCTCGTCGAGGACGCGCGGCGCACGCATGCGGCGGCCGATCGTCTGCGCGACGCGCAGGCGCGCGCCTACCACTTCATGTCGGCGATGGCGGGCGACCTGCCCGGTTTCGAGGAGGCCGCGCGCGCGCTGTATGCGAACGACCTGGCGCGGCTCGCCGGGCTGATCGCCGGCTGGCCGGACGACGTGCGCGACCATGCGCTCGCACTGGCGCGCGGCGATCTGCCGCCGTCCACCGACGACTGCTGAAAGGAGCTTCCGACGCAATGACCGTATTCGACCTGAACCGCGGCGCGATCGCGCCGGTGGCCGACGAGGCCGATCTCGTCGACCTGCGCGTGACCGGTGCCGTCCCGCACGATCTCGACGGCACGTTGCTGCGCAACGGCCCGAATCCGCCGGGCGGCCGCTTCGAAGGGAACGACGTGCTGTCGTGGTGGCCGGAAGCCGCGATGCTGCACGCGATCGCGTTCGAAGGCGGCCGCGCGACCGGCTACCGGAACCGCTGGGCGCGCACGCAACGCTGGGCCGCCGTGCATGCACCCGGGCAGGCGCCGCATCTTCCCGACACCAATCCGAACGTGAACGTGCTGCAGCATGCGGGCGAATTGCTTGCGCTGGCCGAGGGCGGCGCGCCGCTCGCGATCACGGCCGCGCTCGATTCGCTCGGCGCGCCGGCGCGGCACGCGGGCTTCGGCGGCGGGATGACCGCGCATCCGAAGGTCGATCCGGTAACGGGCGAGCTGATTTCCTTTCGTGCGGACTGGCGTGCGCCGTGGCTGCGCTACGGCGTGGCCGACGCGGAGGGCGTGCAGCGCGTCGAGATCGAAATCGACCTGAACGCGCCGTCGATGATGCACGACCTCGCGATCACCGAAACCCGCAGCCTGCTGCTCGACCTGAACGTCGGCTACGACTTCTCGCTGCTGAAGCAGGGCCACCGGATGCCGCTGCGCTGGCACGACGACCGGCCCGCGCGCATCGGCGTGATCCCGCGCCACGGCGGCGCGGTGCGCTGGTTCGGCATCGAGCCGTGCTTCATCCAGCACGTCGTGAACGCGTACGACTGCGACGCATCGTGCATCGTGCTCGATGCGGTGCGTTATCCGTGGTTCCTGCGGCTCGACGCGCGCACGGGCCGCTTCGCCGACAACCCGGTCGGCGAGCTGTGGCGCTACGTGATCGATACGGCGAACGGGCTGATCGACGAAGGGCCGCTCGCCGACGGCGGCATCGAGATGCCGCGCATCAACGAAAGCCGCACGGGGCGCCGCTACCGCTACCTGTATGCGGTGGAACAGCCGAACAATGCGGAAATGCGCGGCGTGATGCGCTTCGACCACGCGAGCGGCACGACGACGCGCTATGCGGTGCCGGCCGGCGACCAGAACAGCGAGCCGGTGTTCGTGCCGCGCCCGGGCGGCGTCGACGAGGACGACGGCTGGCTGCTGGTGATGGTCTACCGCGCGGCGACCGACACCAGCGACTTCGTGATCCTCGATGCGCGCGCGATCGACGCGGGGCCGGTCGCGACCGTGCACCTGCCGCGCCGCGTGCCGGCCGGGTTCCACGGCGCGTGGGTGCCGCGCGAGCGTTGAACGTGCGCGGCGGCGCGCGTCACTGCGCGCGCAGCGCGTCGACGATCTTCAGCCGCGCGGCGCGCATCGCCGGCAGGAATCCGCCGACGAGCCCCATCACGAGCGAGAACAGCAGCGTCTTCACGACGATCGCGGGCGTCAGCACGAAGCGGAACGACAGGTCCGCGAAGGTCTGGAAGTTGGTCGTCGAGAACGACGCGAACTGCATCAGCGACGCGCACGCGAGCCCCGCGACGCCGCCGACGAAGCCGAGCAGCAGCGCTTCCAGCAGGAACGCGGCGAGCACGTTCGTGCGCTTGAAGCCGAGCGCGCGCAGCGTGCCGATCTCGGCGACGCGGTTCGCGACCGATGCGTACATCGTGATCATCGCGCCGATCATCGCGGCGATCGAGAAGATCGTCGACAGCGTGATGCCGAGGATGTTGATGAACTTCGACAGCGCCTTCGACTGGTCGCCGTAGAAAGTCTGCTCGCGTTTCGCCTCGTCGGTCAGCCGCGGGTCGACGTCGATGTCGGCCTTGAAGCGCGCGAAGCCGTCGGCGCCCGGGATGCGCAGCACCATCGACGAATAGCTGGTGCGCCGGAACGACTGCATCAGCTGGTCGACGTCGCCCCAGATCTCCGAATCGAAGCCGCTGCCGCCCGCGTCGAAGATGCCGACGATGGTCCAGTCGCGCTGCGCGAAATGCAGGCTGTCGCCGAGCTGCGTGCCGCTGAAGCCTTTCGCGATCGCGCTGCCGACGATGATTTCCGACGAGCCGGGCGCGAACATGCGGCCGGCGGCGAGCGTCACGTGCGGGCGCAGCGCGAGGCCGGCCGGCGACACGCCGCGGATCACGACGTTCGAAGGCTTGCCGGTCGATGTCTTCACCAGCGAGATCAGCACGACCGCTTCCTTCGACACGAGCGGCCGGCCGTCGGGGCCGGGTGCGACGGCCGGGTGCATCTCGAGCGCGTTGGCCTGCTGATGGTCGATCGAGCTCTGGATCTCGGTTTCGGCGCCCTTGCGGATCACCACCGCGTTGTCGGGTTCGCCGGTCGAGACGAGCGTCTTCGTGAGCCCCGCGTCGAGCATCTGCACCGTCGCGAACACGAAGATCACGAGCGCCATCCCGCCGGCGGTCAGCGCGGTGGTGAGCCGCCGGGTCCACAGGTTGCGCGCGATGTAGTTGAGCGGGATGGCCATGCGTGTCGTTACCCGATTGCCCGCAGGCCTTCGACCACGCGCACGCGCGCCGCCTGCCACGCCGGCACGATCGCGGCCGCGAAGCCGACCGCGACCGAGCACGCGGCCTGCAGCGCGACCGTCCCGGTCGACACCTTGAACACCGGGAAGATGCCGCCTGCCGCCTGCTTGAACAGGCTCGCGGCGGGCGGTGTCGCGAGGATCCCGAGCCCGCCGCCGGCCACTGCGATCACGACCGATTCGCCGAACACGATCAGCGCGAGGAACCCGGGGCCGAAGCCGAGCGCCTTCAACGTCGCGTATTCGGCCGTGCGTTCGCGCGCGCTCATCGCCATCGCGTTGGCCATCACGGCCATGATGATCAGGATCACCACGTACGACACCACGCGGATCGCCGCGATGATCTGGTTCGACATCGCGACGAAGCCGAGCTGGAACGCCTGCTCGGTTTCGGTCAGCGTCTCGGCGAGCGAGTTCCTGAACACCGCGTCGACGTTGCGTGCGATCGCCGCGCCGTCGTCGGGGTTCGCGACGCCGAGCACGAATACGCCGACCTGGTCGGCCTGCTTCGGCGTGCGCTGCCGCACCGTCTCGTTCAGGTATTCCCAGTGAAACACCAGCTGGCGCGTGATCGTCGAATCGTCGCGGCCGTCGAGAATCCCGCGCACGACGAAGTCCCACGTACCCGGATAGATCGTGCCCTTCAGCGGGATCACGTCGCCGACCTTGAAGCCGAACTGATCCGCGAGCTGGCGCCCGACCAGGCAGCCGCGCCGGTCGCGGTTGTAGTCGGCGCGCTGCTGCCCGGGCACGATGAATTCCGGGTACAGGTCGAGGTAGTTGTCCGATACGGCGAAGCTCGCGAAGAAGTTCTTCGGGTCGCGGTAGATGCCGCCGAACCAGTTGGAGCGCACCACGGCCGTTACGCCTTCGACGCCGCGGATCCGGTTCTCGTAGCTCACCGGCAGCGGAAACACGAGCGAGATCGCGTTGCGCGTGACGAGCCGCCCGCTGGACGCGGCGGCCGCACCCGCGTACCACGCGTCGACCACCGTATGCAGCAGCCCGAACGCGAGCACCGCGATGGTGAGCCCGAGCACGGTCAGCAGCGTGCGCAGCCGGTGCCGCAGCGCGTTGCGCGCGATCAGCTTCAGCACGTACATCGCACGCGCTCCCGCAGCCGGTCAGCCGGCGTGCCCATCGATCAGCTCCCCTTTTTCCAGGTGCACGAGCGAGCGCGCGGCGCCGGCCGCGTGCGCGTCGTGGGTCACCATGATGATCGTCTTGCCGAGCTCGGCGTTCATCCGCTGCAGCATCGCGAGCACGTCGGTGGCCGACGCGCGGTCGAGGTCGCCGGTCGGCTCGTCGGCGACGATCAGCACGGGGTCGGTGATCAGCGCGCGCGCAATCGCGACGCGCTGCTGCTGGCCGCCCGACAGCTCGGACGGGTAGTGGCTCGTGCGGTCGCCGAGGTTCACCATGTCGAGCACGAGCTCGACGCGCTCGCGCCGCTCGCGGCGCGACAGGTGCGTGAGCATCAGCGGCAGCTCGACGTTCTCGAACGCGGTGAGCACCGGCATCAGGTTGTAGAACTGGAAGATGAAGCCGACGTTCGCCGCGCGCCACTCGGCCAGTTGCGCCTCCGCGAGCAGCGAGATGTCGAGCCCGCCCACGCGCAGCTCGCCGCTGTCGGGCCGGTCGATGCCGGCCACGAGGTTCAGCAGCGTGCTCTTGCCGGAGCCGGACGGCCCCATCAGCGCGACGAAGTCGCCTTCGCCGATGTCGAGCGTGATGTCGGTCAGCACGGGCACGATCTGGTTGCCGCGCCGGTACGACTTCGCGACGTGGCTGAGCTCGACGAGGGGCGGCGGGGCGTCGTTCACGCGTGCGTTACTTCTTCGCGACGGTCACTTTCGCGCCGTCGTTCAGCTTCGTGCCCGGCGCGAGCACGACCGTGTCGCCGGGCTTCACGCCGCGGATCGCGACGAGCTCGCCGATCCGCATGCCGGCGGTCACGGCCGTTGCATGCACGACGTCGTCCTTCACGACGAACACGATCGGCCGGCCGTCGCGCTCGACCACCGCGCTCGCCTGCACGGCCGTCACGGGCTGCCGGTCCTGCGCCGACACCGGCTTCGACAGGAACGCGATCTTCGCGCTCATGTCGGGCAGCACGCGCTCGTCGCGGTCGACGAAGCGCACCTTCACGAGCACGGTGGCCTTCGAGCGGTCGACGGTCGGCACGATGCGCGACACGCGGCCCGCGAAGCGCATGTCGGGCAGCGCATCGAGCTGGATCTCGCACGGCTGCTCGGCGCGGATCTTCGCGATGTTCGATTCGGCGACGTCGGCCTCGACCTCGAGCGTGTCCATGTCGGCGATCGTCACGACCGCGCCCTTGCTGTCCGACGCGGACGAGAACGGCGTGATGTTGTCGCCGACGTTCGCGTGTTTCGCGAGCACGATGCCGTCGAACGGCGCGCGGATCACCGTCTGGTCGACCGCGACCTGCGCGGCCTGCGCGTTGGCGTCGGCGGACGCGATCGCGGCCTCGCCGCTGCTGAGCGATGCGCGCGCCTTGTTCACGCGGGCCGTATCGATGTCGAGCTGCGCGGCCGGCACGGCGCCCTTCGGCGCGAGCGCCGCGGTGCGGCGCAGCGCGATTTCGGCGTCCTTCAGCTCGGCCTGCTGCACGCCGAGGTTCGCGCGGGCGACCTTCACCTGGGCGAGCGCCTGCGAGAGCGACGCCTCGACGTCGCGGCTTTCGAGCCGCGCGATGATTTCGTCCTTCTTCACGCGCGTGCCTTCCAGCACGCCGAGCCATTCGACGCGCCCCTGGCCCTTCGACGCGACCGCGGCCTTGCGCTGCGGCACGACGTAGCCGGTCGCATTGAGCTGCGTGTCGTTCTGGTATGGGTAGGCGGACGTGACGGTGGTGGTGTCGACGGCCGGCCGGCCGGTCAGCGCGAGGCCGGCGGCGATCGCGACGACGACGATCGCGGCGGCGGCCGCATAGCGGGGCCACCGGCGCGGGCGGGGCGCCGATGCGAGCGGACGCCGGTCGATTTTCAGTTTGTCCAGATTGTGATCGGGCAATTTGAGCGCCTCGAGACGGCGGCGGCCCTGTGTCGGTATCGGGGCCGGCCGCGATCCGGTTTCCGGGGAAAGGGACGGATGGACGCCAGTATAAGCGTCGCCTCGGCGGCGTGCGAGCGCGTTCGCGGCGCCGCGGCTGCGGCGGCCGAACCGGTCACGGACAGGGAAATACGGGTACGCCTCCGGGGAAACCCGAAGGGTGCAAGCAACGTGTCAACTCGTCGCGAATGCGGTGCGTTATGGAACCAGTGCGTCAGGTTTTGTCGCGACGGAACGGCGGAAGCCGGCCTCGCGGCCTGGGGCTCCGATGCGAATGCCTCGCATCTTTACTTACCGGTACGTTTGATTTTTTCTCCGCTAAAGGAAGAACAATGAAGAAGACGCTCGCTTCGATCATCGCTGCAGCATTCGCGCTCGCATCGGTTTCGGCATTCGCACAGGAAGCAGCATCGGCACCGGCTGGCGACACGTCGGCTGCCGCACCCGCCAAGAAGGATCACAACAAGCCGAAGCACCAGCTGAAGCACCACGGTTCGAAGAAGGGCCAGGCGAAGGCTGCAGCCGCATCGGCCGCCGGCACGAACGACGCAGGCGCGCAGAACTGAGCGGCTTGCCGCCACGGCCGGCGTTGCCGGCCATCGGTCGGCCAACCCCGCATGCTCCGGCATGCGGGGTTTTGTTTTTTCAGGGGCTCGATTCGCCCGGTTCGTCGACCCGGACGGGCGGCGGCGCGCGCATCGCGTCGACCACCGTGCGCATGCGCCGCCAGTGCGAGCCTTCCCAGAACACGCGCCGGCACACGTCGCACGCGGCGAAGCGCCGGTGCCGCTGCCGGACGCCGGCCGGCACGCGCGGCGCGGCGGCGGCCGCGTCGAGCGGATGCAGCGGGGCATTGCAGCGCAGGCATAACCGGAACGGGCGCATGTGCGGCGCCAGATCGAGCCGCTCGAACAGTTCGCGCAGCTGGTCGGCCGGCTGCAGCGCGTGCAGGTAGCAGCCGCGCTCGACCGCACGCCGCTTGAGCAGCTCGCGGTCGCGGGTCAGCACGATCCGGCCCTCGCGCGCGGCGAGCGCCGCCAGTTCGTCGTCGCGGTAGTGGTTGTCGTAGCAGGTGTCGAAGCCCGCGAGGCGCAGCAGTTGCGCGAGGCCGCCGAGATGCGCGTCGGCGACGAAGCGCCATTGCGCCGGCAGCGGCGCGGCGACTCCGCGGGCTGCTGGTTGCGCGCGCTCCGGAAAGGCTTCGACCCGGTCGCCGTCGTCGAGCGGCCGGTCGAGCGCGGCCGGCACGTCGTTGATGCACAGCCGGCCGATTTCGGTATGCGGGACGCCGAGCGCCTCGATCGCGTGCTTCACCGTCGCATCGCGCGCGCAGGCGTGCCCGAACGCGCGGTCGCGCTGCGCGCGCGGGAGAAAGGCGTTCAGTTCGTCGTGGAAGCGGAAGGTCGCGGTCGCCATGCGCGCAGTATGGCACCGCGCATGGCCGGCCGCGTGCCCTGCAGGCACCCCGTATCTGTGTTTAACTCCCCGCTTCACGGAGCGAAGGAGCGGGAAATGGATCTCGGATTTATCGGGCTGGGCGAAATGGGGCAGGCAATCGCGACGAACCTGCTGAAGGCCGGACACACGGTGCGGGTCTGGAACCGGTCGCGCGAGCGCGCCGAGCCGCTGGCCGCGGTCGGCGCGCAGATCGTCGACACGCCGGCCGACGCGTTTCGCGGCGACGCGGTGTTCTCGATGCTGGCCGACGATGCCGCCGCCCGCGAGATCTTCGACGAAACGCTGCTCGCGCAGGCGCCGCGCGGCCTGATCCACGTCAACATGGCGACGGTGTCGGTTGCGCTGGCCGAATCGCTCGCGCACGCGCATGCGTCGCGCGGCATCCATTACGTCGCCGCGCCGGTGATGGGGCGCCCCGATGTCGCGGCCGCCGCGCGCCTGACGATCATGGCGGGCGGCCCGGCCGAGGCGATCGACCGCGTGCAGCCGCTGTTCGACGCGATCGGCCAGAAGACCTGGCGGTTCGGTTCGCTGCCGCAGCACGCGAACGTCGCGAAGATCGCCGCGAACTTCACGCTCGCGTCGGCGATCGAGACGCTCGGCGAGGCGTCCGCGCTGCTGGGCGCGCACGGGGTCGCGATGCGCGACTTCCTCGACGTGATCACCGGCAGCGTGTTTCCGGGGCCCGTCTACGAGGGTTACGGCTCGATGATCGCCGAGCGGCGCTACGAGCCTGCGCGCTTCAAGGCGCGCCTCGGGCTGAAGGACGTTCGCCTGGCGCTGGAAGCCGGCGACGCCGTGTCGGTGCCGCTGCCGGTGGCGAGCGTCGTGCGCGACAACCTGCTCGACGCGCTTGCGCACGGCGGCGGCGAACAGGATTTCGCGGTGCTCGGCGAAGTCGCGCAGCGCCGCGCGGGCCGCTGATCCGCCCGCGACAGAAGTCGGGCGCACCGGCATAATCGATGTTTCGTTTTCCTTGCATCGAGGCAGAGGCGGTCATGAACTTGCATACGTGGTGGCTTTTCGTGGCGACGGTGTTCGTCGTGTCGGCGATTCCGGGCCCGAACATGCTGCTGGTGATGACGCACGGCGCGCGCCACGGGCTGCGCCGTTCGGCATGGACGATGGCAGGCTGCCTCTCCGCGCTGGTGCTGATGCTGTCGGTGTCGGCGGCCGGCCTCGGGGCCGTGCTCGAGGCTTGGCCGGCGATGTTCAACACGTTGCGCTTCGCGGGCGCGGCCTACCTGATCTACCTCGGCGTGAAGGCGTGGCGCGCACGCGTGGACGACGAGCAGCCTGCCGCCGACGTCGAAACCGTGTCGCGCCAGGCCACGCCGGCATCGCGCGGGGTGCTGTTCCGCAACGGTTTCCTGGTCGCGGGCAGCAACCCGAAGGCGATCCTGTTCGCGGCCGCGCTGCTGCCGCAGTTCATCAACGCGGCCGAGCCGACGCTGCCGCAATTCGGCATTCTCGTCGTCACGTTCGCGGTGATCGAGGTGAGCTGGTATCTCGTCTACGCGTCGTTCGGCACGCGCATCGGCGCGACGCTGAAGAGCCAGAGCGTGGCGAAGATCTTCAACCGGCTGACGGGCGGGCTGTTCGTCGGCTTCGGTGCGATGATGGCGCTGGTCCGTCACTGATTTCGATCCGACGCCGGTACGCGGAACGCCCCGTCCCTCGCCAGAGGGCGGGGCGTTCCGCTTTTGGGGGCTCGCTTCACGCGCGCGGGCGAGTCAACGCCGCTGCGCCGGCTTCGCGTCCGGCCGAGAGCCCGAAGACGGCGGCCGCGCCGGCGAACGCGAACCCGACGCCGCACACCGCGCTCCATCCGCCCCACGCCCACGCACTGCCGGCGAGCGCCGCGCCGAGCGCGCCGCCGATGAAGAACAGCCCGACGAACAGCCCGTTCAGGCGGCCGCGTGCGGCCGGGTTCAGCAGGTTGATCGCGCGCCGGCCGATCGTCTGGTCGACGATTACGCCCGCGTCGAGCAGCGCCGCGCCGCCGGCCAGCAGCGCGAGCGCGAGGCCGCGATGCGCGTGCGCGTCGAAGCCGAACCAGCCGGCACCCGCGATCCCGAGCAGGGCGAGCGCTACGAGCATCGTGCCGTGCGCGATCCGCTGCGCGGTCGGCCCGTGACCGCGGTCGCCGGCGCGGCCCGCGAGCGGCGTGACGATCGCGCCGCTCGCGCCGGCGAACGCGAACCATGCGATCCCGTGCAGGTCGAGGCCGAACGGCGGCTGCGCGAGCCGCAGCCCGACCGCGGTCCAGAATGCGCTGAACGCGGCCATCGCGAGCGCGGCCGACAGCGCATGCCGGCGCAGCACCGGCTCGTCGGCCAGCAGGCGCCCCATCGACGCGAGCAGCGCGCGGTAGCCGGCCGTGATCGACGGCGTGCGCGACGGCAGGCGCAGGGCCAGCACGACGGCGATGGCAGCGTTCGCAAGCGCGGCCAGCAGATAGAAGCCGTGCCAGCCGGCCGAGCCCGCGATCAGGCTCGCGAGCGGCCGCGACAGCAGGATGCCGAGCATCAGCCCGCTCATCACGTTGCCGACCGCGCGGCCGCGCTGCGCCTCGGGCGCCATCGCCGCGGCCATCGGCACGAGCATCTGGATCACGCTCGATGCGGCACCGGCCACGAGGGTGGCGAGCAGGAACACGGTGCCCGACCGCGTGAACGCGGGCAGCGCGAGTGCAGCCGCGCATGCGGCCAGCGTCGCGACGATCAGGCGGCGGTTCTCGAGCAGGTCGACGAGCGGCACGAGCAGTACGAGCCCGGCCGCGTAGCCGAGCTGCGGCAACATCGCGACGAGGCCGGCAAGGCCGGGCGGCAGATGCAGATCGGCGCTGATCGGGCCCGTCAGCGGTTGCGCGGCGAACAGGTCCATCACGATCACGCCGACCGTCGCGGCGAAGAACAGCGTCATGCCCGCGCTCAACGCGGGCGGCGTGCCGGCGGGCGCGCTTTCGGGCGTCCGGACGGCGGCGGGGCAAGGGTTGGCGGGGCAGTTCATCGGAAGCCTGGCGAGTGGGTCGAAGGAGTCCCCATCGTAGGTGCCCGATGTTTATGCGACAATTGAAATATCTCTAACATGATTATGCGAGTTTGTTTTGAATACGCGTGATCTCCAGGCGTTCGTCGCGGTGGTCGACAGCGGGTCGATGGTCGCTGCGGCCGCGAAGCTCCACCTGACGCAGCCGGGCCTGACGCGGCGCGTGCAGAATCTCGAAACGCTGCTCGGCATGCCGCTGCTCGAACGGCAAAGCAAGCCGCTGAAGCCGACTGCCGCCGGGCGCGACGTCTACGCGCTCGCGCGCAACGTGCTGGGCGCGGTCGACGAGCTGATGGCGGCGGGCGCGCCGGACAGCGAGCCGTCCGGCGAGCTGCGCATCGGCGTGCCGCCGTTCCTGTCCGAGCTGGCGCTCGAGCAGCCGATCGACCGGCTGCGCGACGCGTTCGGGCGCCTCACGCTGCGCGTGACGGCCGGCTGGTCGCCGGCGCTGATGCAGGGCGTCGAGCGCGGCACGCTCGACGTCGCGGCCGTGATGGTGCCGGCGAGTTCGGTACTGCCCGATACGTTCACGTCGACGCTGCTCGGCACCCAGCCGACGGTGCTCGTCGCCGCGCGCGACTTTCCGCTGCCCGACGGCCCGTTGTCGATCGACACGCTGTCGCGTTTTCCGTGGGTGCTGAGCCAGGACGGCTGCGGGATGCGTTCGGCGCTGAGCCGCACGCTCGGCGCGGCCGGGCTGCCGTTCGACGTCGCGGTCGAGGCGTTCGGCTCGGAGCTGCAGCTGTCGCTCGTCGCGCGCGGCGCGGGCATCGGCATCGCCGCGCCGAACGCGCTGGCGCGCAGCGCGCACCGCGACGCGCTGAGGGTGGTGGAAACGGCGGGACTGGAGACGCGGATCAACGTGTGGATCGTGCACGGCGCGCTGCCGGGCCGGCTGGTGCGGCCCGTCGCGCTGCTGCGCGATGCGCTCGGCGAAGTGCTCGACCGGGAAAACAGGGTGGGGTCAGATGCAGTGAAGGCGATCTAGAGTCGGCATTCGAGGGAAAGTCCGTATTTTCTCTACGGAAATGTTGCATTGCGGAAACCGATTCGCTAGAATTGCACCTGTCTCCTCCATGTCTCCTCTGATATGGATTCAGCCCGCCTCTTAGGCGGGCTTTTTTTTGCCTGCGATTTTGCCGCGGCATGCCATGCGTCGTCCGTCGCGACGCTCAGAACTTGTACGTCATCCCGACGTAGCTGATGATCGGGTCGGCCTTCAGGTCCGATTTCGATTCCGAGAGCACCGTGCCGTCGGCCGCCTTGATCGTCACCGTCGACGTCGTCTTCAGCGGGATGTACGTCACCGACGCGATCAGCCCGAAATGCTCGGTCATGTTGTACTGCAGGCCGGCGTTGAACACTGGCTGCCATGACGACGACGCCTTCGCCTCCACCGATGTCGTACCCGGCTTGCCCGCGCCCGCCGCGAGAATCGCGCCGAGGTTGTCCTGGGTCTGCTTGATGAAGTTCGTGTTGAGCTGAAGGTCACTGAACCAGTTGTACGACACGCCGAGGCCGAGGAACGGCCGGAACTTCGCGGTGGCCTGCCCGAAGTAGTACTGCAGCAGCACGGCCGGGCTCCACTGCCGCACGCTCTTCACGATCGGGTTGACCGACGCGAGCCCGATGTTCTGCGTGCCGAGCGCGCCGGCCGGGCCGGGCGGCTTGATCGTGCCCTGGCCCGACACCTTGAACACCGGCGGCACGCCGGCCACCGACGTGACCGCGATGTGGTCGGTCAGGAAGTGGCTGACCGTCAGGCCGACGGTGTCGGCGCCGCTCGTGTGCAGCCCGGTGCCCGGCGACGTGAACGACGGCGGCAGCCGCAGCGGCGTGTTGATCGGTGTCGGTGCGACGTTGGTCGTCATCGGCGTGCTGCTCTGCTGCGGCATCACGTGGAACCAGCCCAGCGTGACGACGTTGCTGCCGGCGCTCTGCGCGTGCGCCGCGAGCGGCGCCAGCACGGCGGCGCCGGCCGCCGCGCAGCGTAAGGTTCTCTTCATCACGGCATTCCCCTCCGCTTACTGGACGAACGCGCCGATCGTGAAATACGGCGTCGATCCTGCGTTGTCGAGGAACCCGAACACGCCACCCGTGAAGATGAACTTGCCGGTCGGCGTCGTGCTGCTGGCACCCGTGTGGATCGTCGTGACCGTGCCCGGCACCTTCTGCGTGTAGTCGAGATCGAGCGCGGTCGCGAGCGAGGCCTGCGACGCGTTGAACGGATCGAGCAGCGTCGCCTGGTTGTTTGCCAGCGCCGTGGTGCGGTAGTCGAACTGGCTGTCCACGCCGATGTACTCGCCGTTCTGCGAGCCGACCGCGACCGTCGTCTGCGGCGCGAGGATCGAGATGCTCGACTCGTCGTCGGCGGTGAGGCCCGGCACCCCGTTGCTGTCGGGCGTCGGGTTCGGGTTCGCCACCCCGGTGCGCACGAGGATCGGCACGAGCTGGTTGCGCAGCTTGCCGACGATCATGAAGGCCTTGCCCTGCGGCGTCGCCGACAGCGTCGGTTTCAGCTGGCTCGCATAGTTGTTCGACTGGAATGCGCCGCTGCCGTCCGCCGACTGCACGAAGTTCGTGCCTCGCTGCGTGCACGCGCCGCCGGCGAACTGGCCGGTCGAGTCGCACTTGGTCCAGGTGCCGTCGGCGTTGATCGTCACCTTCGCGTCGATCGATGCCGGCGCGAAGTTCTGCGACGGCACTTCACCGAAGCCCGTGTGACTGTACGTGCCCGCCACCTTCGTGATGTCGGTTTCGATCGACGAGAAGCCGATGAACGGGTAGTACGGGAATTTCGTGTCGGGCACCGCGGCCTGGCCGAGCACGCCGTTGAACTGGATCTCCTTGCCGGGAATCGTGCCGCCCGCGACGCCCATGCCGACGAAGATGCGCGCCGGGCGCGACGGATCGAGGCTCGCGCCGTTCAGGCGGAATGCGCACTGGTTCAGCTTGTTGGTCGGCAGCAGCGTTTCCTGCGTGAGCGTGCCGCTGTCGACGGTACCCGCGCGGGTCGGCACGACGGTGCCGGTCGTTTGCGGAACCGGTGATTCGACATAGGTGACCTGCCAGGTCATCTTGGTCGTGTCGAGCTGGACCTTGGCGAGCTCGCCGCTGCCTGCGCCGCCCGTAAACACGGTGGTGTAGTCGAGCGACGCAGGGCAGAGCCGGTCTTCGACGAGCGGGGGCGGATTGTCGCCGCCGCTGCCGCTGCCGCCGCAGGCAGAAAGAAGGGGGGCGGCAAGGGCCGCCGCCAGAATGAGGTTGCGCTTCATGTTGCTCCTCCAGATTTGTCTTGTGCGGCGGCCAGCTCCCTGTCGGCCGCTTCTGTTGCTTGTGCTCGTCCTGCCTGCGCCGTGCCGCGCGCTCGTGCGTCACGCGACGGCGGCCAGCCCGCCGTCGCGTCCTCGTCCGCTACTTGCTGATCTGCGCGCCCACGCCGAAGTACGGTGTCGACGAAGTCGTCGAGTTCGCCGACGTCGACGTGACGCCGCCGTTCACCGTGCCCTGGATCAGCGCCGCGTACAGCCCGCCCGTTGCGATCACCACGCCCGATGCGGACGGGTAGGACGCGCCGCTCGGCGGTGTCGTCTTCGCGTTCAGCAGGCCCGGCGTCGCCTGGCCGTAGTCGAGCGTGAAGCCGTCTTCCTCGACCTGCGTGCTCGGGTTGATGAACGACGCGTTGCTGCCGCGGATCAGGGCCGCCGTGTACTTGAAGTTCGAGTCCGCGCCCGCGTAGCCGCCGTCGATCGCGCCCGACTGGATCGCCGTTGCCGCGCCGAGCACCGCGATGCCCGATTCGTCGTCGACCTGCGCGTCGGTATGCAGCGGCGGCGTGCCGAGGTTCACGTTGCCCGTGCGTACGATCACCGGCACCGTCGCGCCGTTGAGCTGGCCGATCACCATATGCGCGGTGGCCGACTTGCCGGTCGCGCCGACGATCGGCAATTGCGTCTGCGGCAGCGTCTGCGGCGCCTTCGTGCTGTCGAAGTAGCCGCCGTTCGCGCTCGTCTTCCACGGGTCGCCGGTCGTCTGGCAGCCGCCCGAGCCGCTCGACGTGCACGCGCCGTTCGCATCGAACGTCTCGCTCGAGTTCGTGCCTTTCGTCGCGTAGTCGCCTGACGGCACCAGGTGGTAGATCAGCGCGTTGTACGTGCCAGGCAGCTTCGACAGGTCGGTCGTCGTGTTCGCGAAGCCGAGGAACGGATAGAAGTCGAAGTGACGGTTCGGCACCTTGCCGACGTCCTTGGCCACCACGATCGGCCCGATGGCGATCGTCAGCCCGTCGTACTGGATCGTCGCGCCGGGAATGCCGCCGCCCGCGACGCCCATGCCGACCAGCAGCATCGGCGGGTTCGCCTGGTTGAAGTCGGCGGCCGTCGAATACGTGGCGCCGCTCGGCGCCTTGCCCGTGCCCGGCGTCAGGATGAACGCGCAGCGCGTCTGCTCGGCGGTCGGCAGTGTGCCGGTCGGCGGGTGCATGACCGCACCGGTGATCGTCGTGCCGGCGCGGCTCGGCGTGACCGTGCCGGTCGCGAGCGGAATCGGCGATTCGAGCCACTTGAGCGTGTAGGTCATCGCCACGGCGTCGATGTTGACGCTGACGATCTCGCCGCTACCGGCGCCGCCGAGGTACGTGCTCTTCACGATGTCCGCGTTGGCCGGGCACAGCGCGCCGTTGACGGGCTGCGAAGGCGGCGGCCCTTGCGTGCCGCAGCTCGATCCGGAACATTGGGGCGCATTGATCGGCGCGGGTGCGCCGCCGTCCCCCCCACCACAGGCAACCAGGAAAGGGGCAATGGCAAAGGCCGTTGCCACCCCCTTCGATAAGGCGTGCGACATGCCGCTGTCTCCAATCGTTTAATTGTGCGAGCTAATGTCGCTGCCTGGATTTTTGCTGTCAATTGATGAACCCGTCTAAAAAAGGCGATTGAAACGGGCATCGTGTTTTGAATCCTTGTCCGACAGGGTATTCAGTAAGAATTAAAACGTGCGGCAGGCTGCCTGAAGCTGCCGGAGTGGGGAATGTGCGACGCCGGACAGGCCGGCGAGGAGCCTTCCTGCGTATAACGGCAGCGTTTAAAGCAGCCGGTATCCGGTTTATCCCTATTCGGGATTGACTGGATAAAGAGGGGGCGGAATTAATTCGCTGGTAATCGCGCAATCGAAAGCTTGTAAATATTTGTAAATGCGCGATCGGTAATTTTTTTATATATTGCGTGATACCGGTAAATAAAAAGCCGGCCAGTGGCCGGCTTTGCATTGCATGCGATGTTGAATCAGCGTTTGAGACCCGCATCCTCGGCCGCGCCGATGTTCAGGTTCATGCACTGGATCGCGGCGCCCGATGCGCCCTTGCCGAGGTTGTCGAGGCGCGCGACCGTGACGAAGCGCTCTTCGTTGCCGAACACGAACAGGTCGACACGGTTCGTGTCGTTGTTCGCCTGCACGTCGAAGAAGCCGCCGTCGAGGTTCGCGTCCGCATCGAACGGCGCGACGCGCACGAAGGCTTCGTCCGCGTAGTACTCGGCGAACACGCGCTGCACGTCCTGCGGCGTCGCGCGTTTCGCGAGCTGCCCGGGCGTGAAGTAGGTCGTCACCGCGAGGCCCTTCAGGAACGGGCCGACGATCGGCGTGAAGATCGGCGGGTTCGCGAGGCCCGTGTGCACGGCCATTTCCGGCAGGTGCTTGTGCGTGAGGCCAAGCGCGTACGGGCGCGGGCTCGCGAGCTTGCCGCCCGGCGCCGCGCTTTCGTAGTCGGCGATCATCGACTTGCCGCCGCCGCTGTAGCCGGTGATCGAGTAGCTGTGCGCGGCGAACGTCGGTGCGACGATGCCCGCATCGACGAGCGGACGCATCGCGAGCACGAAGGCCGATGCATGGCAGCCCGGCACCGCGATGCGCTTCGACGTGCGAATCTTCTCGCGCTGCGCGCGGGTCAGTTCCGGCAGGCCGTAGGCCCAGTCGGCGCTGGTGCGGAACGCGGTGCTCGCGTCGATCAGCGTCGTGTTCGGGTTCTCGACGAGCGACGCCGATTCGCGCGACGCGACATCCGGCAGGCACAGGAACGTGACGTCCGACGCGTTGATCAGGCGGCGGCGCTCCTCGACGTCCTTGCGCTTCGCTTCATCGATGCGCAGGATCTCGATGTCGCTGCGTGCCGACAGGTATTCGAAGATCTTGAGGCCGGTCGTGCCTTCCTGGCCGTCGACAAAAACTTTGGTGCTCATTTCGCTCTCACTGAATGAAACGGGGCCCGCGCCCTGAATCCGCCATTTTAAGACGTCATCCGGCGGGCCTGCATCGCGCGGGTCGAAAAAAAGACGGCCGGCGGGCCGTCTTGTGTCCCTTTGACGCTTACCGGCACGCTCGCCGGCGCGTGTTCAGCCGCGGCCGGCAACCCAGCGGGCCGTCGCTTCCGCAACTCGCCGGCCGAATGCCTTCCCGGTTTCGAGGTCGCCCGGCAGCGGGCCTTCGTCGGGCGTCGCATCCGCCGGCGACTGCGCGAGCAGGCCCGTCGAGCCGCCCAGGTAGTTGATGTCGTTGCGCGTGGCCGCCTTCGAGTTGGCCGGCATCAGGCTCGTGCCGACCCACACCATCCCATGTTGCATCGACAGCGTGACGAAGTATTGAATCGTCGAGAACTTGTCGCCGTTCATGGTCGCGGAGTTCGTGAAGCCCGCGGCGATCTTGTCCTTCCATTTCTGCGTGAACCACGCTTTCGACGTTGCATCGGCGAATTGCTTGAACTGCGCCGACGGGCCGCCCATGTAGGTCGGTGCCCCGAAGACGATCGCGTCGGCCGCGTCGAGCGCGGCCCAGCCCGCGTCGTCGACGTCGCCGACCGCGAGCAGGCGCACGGTCGCACCGGCGTCCTGCGCGCCCGCGTGAACGGCCTCGGCCAGTTTCTGCGTGTGACCGTAGCCGCTGTGATAGACGATGACGATGTTCGACATGAGGCGTTCTCCGGAAAGGAACGGGAACGGCGGCCGCAGCGGCACGCCGCGTCACGCGCCGCCGGCCGGCGACGCGACGGATGCGCGGCGTGGCGCCGCGACCGGTGACGACGAGTCTAGCAAGCCGAAATGACGGGAAAACACGCGGGCGCGGAATACGCCCGGAGTACGCCAGTTTGCGGCGGCAGGCGATCGCGGCGGCGCGCGGCAGGGGGCGATGCCTGTCGCTGGGTGCCCGTCACCCGTTATTGCCCGTAGTTGACCGTGAGTTGCGCGGTGCCGATCGCCAGCGTGCCGATCTCGTGCTCGAACATCGGCGCGGGGCGCCCCTGCGCGACGCGCAGGTCGTCGCCCTTCAGCGCGTAGACGGTGATCACGTAGCGGTGCGGCTTGCCGGGCGGCGGGCACGGGCCGCCGTAACCGTCGATTCCGAAGTCGTTGCGCGCTTCGCTTGCACCGATGCGCCGCAGGAAGCCGGACGCGCTCGCGTCGGCGGGCAGGCTCGTGACCGTCGCGGGAATGCCCGCCACGGCCCAGTGCCACCAGCCGTGCCCCGGCGCGTCGGGATCGAAGATCGTGATCGCGTAGCCGCGCGTGCCGGGCGGCGGGTTGTGCCACGCGAGCTGCGGCGAGTGGTTGCCGCCCTTGCAGTCGCCGCGGTCGAACACGTTCGCGGCACGGACGCGCCCGCCCGGCGTCAGGTCGTCGCTCGTCACCGTGAACGCGCCTTCTGCATGCGCGGGCACGGCGGTGAACGCGGCGGCATAAAGGAGGGCGAGGTGGGCGAAGAGAGCGAGGAGGGCGGCAAGGAACGGCGACGGGCGACCCGATGGCGCAGGCGGAGTGATCCGGCGATCCACACGCATATGGCGCTTCTCCCGTCACGTGGGCCGGACCGATGCTTCCGGCGTTGTTGGCGTTGTGCGTTGCCCGCGCAGCTGATGGCGACGATGGATCAAGTCTAGCATTAGGGTTCGATGAGCGATGCACACCGCGACCCATCGCCGCGATCGCTTGCTGCGCGAATCGGCGGACGAAAAAAAACCGCCCGCGGTGAAGCGGGCGGCTTGTTCAGCCAGGACGCCGGCCTGCGGGCCGGCGCGGCGTCATTCCTTCGGGGCCGTCGCGCCGCCGTGCGCCGCCGACCACTCGGCCGGTGCGTGCAGGAATTTCTCGACTTCGTCGAGCGTCTTCGTCTCGAAGTAGCCCGAAGCCTTCGCGACGCGCAGCACGTCCCACCACGTGGCGAGCGCGTGCAGGTCGACGTCGATGTCCTTCAGCACCGACACGCTTTCCTTGAAGATGTCGTAGTGGAACAGCACGAAGCAGTGGTTCACCGTCGCGCCCGCGGTGCGCAGCGCATTGACGAAGTTGATCTTGCTGCGGCTGTCGGTCGTCAGGTCTTCCACGAGCAGCACGCGCGAGCCTTCTTCCAGATGGCCTTCGATCTGCGCGTTGCGGCCGAAACCCTTCGGTTTCTTGCGCACGTACTGCATCGGCACCATCATCCGGTCCGCGATCCAGGCCGCGAACGGGATGCCGGCCGTCTCGCCGCCCGCCACCGCGTCGATCTGCTCGAAGCCGATGTCGCGCGTGATCGTCGTTTCAGCCATTTCCATCAGTGCGCGGCGCACGCGCGGATACGAAATCAGCTTGCGGCAGTCGATATAGACGGGGCTTGCCCAGCCGGACGTGAAGATGAACGGTTTTTCTGCGTTGAAGTGTACTGCCTGCACTTCGAGCAGGATTTTGGCGGTCGTATCCGAGATCGACTGACGATCGTAGCCTGTCATGGGCATTCCTTGGGTGATGAGCGAAGAGCGGGCGCGGGCCCGGTGGCGCAGCAAGGGGAACCTGCCCTGGGGGCCGGGGCGCGATCGGAGGGCCAATCGCATCGCTGCGCGCGTAGGCCGCTATTTTACCCGATTCAGGCCGGTTTTCGGCGGAATTCGCGCGGGTTCACCGCTCGGCTCGCCACCGGCGAAACAAACGGGGCGGGATCGCTTGCGCTGATGCAGAGGATGCGGCGCTGCACCAACGGAGGTCATTTAGGGGGTGTACACTAGGCGACCCTTAGAAATCGTTCAGTACTTTGTACTTTCCTCTTGCCATCCGCCAAGGTTCGATGGCGTGCCGACCCGGCGCGCTGCGTGCCGTCTCGCAGTCGACCATCCCCTCGATTCAAGCAGACGCGGCCCAAGGTGCTGTGGACTGAACCGTCAATATTTCGCATGTCTCTCGCAGGTCAATCATGGACGAACAACTGAAGCAGGCCGCACTCGCCTATCACCAGAACCCGAAACCCGGCAAGATTTCGGTCACCCCGACCAAGCCGCTGTCGAACCAGCTCGACCTGTCGCTCGCGTATTCGCCGGGCGTCGCCGCTGCGTGCGAAGCGATCCACGCCGATCCGCTCGATGCGCAGAAGTACACGTCGCGCGGCAACCTCGTCGGCGTCATCACGAACGGTACGGCCGTGCTGGGCCTCGGCAACATCGGCCCGCTGGCCGCGAAGCCGGTGATGGAAGGCAAGGGCTGCCTCTTCAAGAAATTCGCGGGTATCGACGTGTTCGACATCGAACTGTCGGAATCCGACCCCGACAAGCTCGTCGAGGCGATCGCGATGCTCGAGCCGACGCTCGGCGGCATCAACCTCGAGGACATCAAGGCGCCGGAATGCTTCTACATCGAGCAGAAGCTGCGCGAGCGCATGAAGATCCCCGTCTTCCACGACGATCAGCACGGCACCGCGATCATCGCGTCGGCCGCGATCCTGAACGGCCTGAAGGTCGTCGGCAAGCAGCTGTCGGAAGTGAAGCTCGTGTGTTCGGGCGCGGGCGCGGCAGCGATCGCGTGTCTGGACCTGCTGGTGAACCTCGGCCTGACGAAGTCGAACATTCTCGTCGCCGATTCGAAGGGCGTGATCTACGAAGGGCGCGGCAATCTCGATCCGTCGAAGCAGCGCTATGCGGCGACCACCGACGCACGCACGCTCGCCGACGCGATCGTCGGCGCGGACGTGTTCCTCGGCTGCTCGAGCGCGGGCGTGCTGAAGCAGGACATGGTCAAGACGATGGGCGACAAGCCGCTGATCCTGGCGCTCGCGAACCCGGAACCGGAAATCCGCCCGGAAGACGCGAAGGCCGTGCGCCCGGACGCGATCGTCGCGACCGGCCGTTCGGACTACCCGAACCAGGTCAACAACGTGCTGTGCTTCCCGTTCATCTTCCGCGGCGCGCTCGACGTCGGCGCGACGACGATCACGGAAGAAATGAAGCTCGCGTGCGTGCGCGCGATCGCCGAACTGGCGGAAGAAACCGACCAGAGCGAGGAAGTCGCGAAGGCGTATGAAGGCCACTCGCTCGAATTCGGGCCGGACTACCTGATTCCGAAGCCGTTCGATCCGCGCCTGATCATCAAGATCGCGCCGGCCGTTGCGCAAGCCGCGATGGATTCGGGCGTCGCCACGCGTCCGATCCAGGACATGGACGCCTACCGCGAGCAGCTCGGCGCGACCGTCTACCGCACCGGCATGGTGATGCGCCCGGTGTTCGCGGCCGCGAAGCAGAAGCAGGCGCGCATCGTGTTTGCCGAAGGTGAAGACGAGCGCGTGCTGCGCGCCGCGCAGTTCGTGCTGCAGGAAAAGATCGCGAAGCCGATCATCGTCGGCCGTCCGTCGGTCGTCGACATGCGCCTGCAGAAGATCGGCTCGAAGCTCAAGGCCGGCACCGATTTCGAAATCGTCGATCCGGAAGACGATGCGCGCTACCACCGCTACTGGCAGGCGTATCAGGAGATCGGCGCGCGCGACGGCGTGACGCCGGAAGTCGCGAAGGCCGCGATGCGCAAGTTCAACACGCTGATCGGCGCGATGCTCGTGCACCTGGGCGATGCGGACGGGATGATCTGCGGGATGATCGACACGTTCCATAGCCACCTGAAGTTCATCGAGCAGGTGCTGGGCCGCGCGAAGGGCGCCGAGCATTTCGCCGCGATGAACCTGCTGATGCTGCCGGGCCGCAACCTGTTCGTGTGCGACACGTACGTGAACGAGCTGCCGAGCGCCGAACAGCTCGCCGACATGACGATCCAGGCCGCGGCCGAGATCGAGCGCTTCGGCATCGCGCCGAAGGCCGCGCTGCTGTCGAACTCGAACTTCGGCAGCGCGCCGTCGGCGTCGTCGCGCCGGATGGGCGAGGCCCGCAAGCTGATCGTCGAACGTGCGCCGAACCTGGAAGTCGACGGCGAAATGCACGGCGACGCGGCGCTGTCGGAACTGATCCGCAAGCAGGCGTTCCCCGGCACGACGCTGTCGGGCGAAGCGAACCTGCTGATCATGCCGAACGTCGAAGCGGCGAACATCGCGTACAACCTGCTGAAGATGGTCGGCGGCGAAGGCGTGACGGTCGGTCCGTTCCTGCTCGGCGCGGCGAAGCCGGTCCACATCCTGACGCCGGCCGCGACCGTGCGCCGGATCATCAACATGACGGCCGTTGCCGCCGCGAACGTGAACACGAAGTAAGTCCACGCCCGCGTGTGCCGCGCTTCAGGCGCGGCGCAAGGAAAAACGCCACGGAACCTGCATTCCGTGGCGTTTTTTTTATTGCGAATCGCCGGCCGGGACGGGCGTTCGAACCGCGAATGCCCGCGCCCGCCGGCCGGCGCGTTACGCGACCTGCTGGTGCGACTGGCCGCCAGCCGGCGCCCGCCACTTCGCGAGCAGCGTGTTCCACTTCTGGCGTACCGCGCGCAGGTTGTTCTCCTTCACGTGGCCGTAGCCGCGAATGCCGTCCGGCAGCGCCGCGAGCTCGAGGGCGAGCGGGCGGTTGGCCGCGTTCAGCCTGGCCAGCACTTCGTCGATCAGCGCTTCGTACTCGCCGATCAGCGCGCGTTCGGAGCGGCGTTCCTCGGTGCGGCCGAACGGGTCGAGCCCCGTGCCGCGCAGGAACTTCGCCTTCGCGAGCCAGCGGAAGGCCGTCAGCATCCACGGGCCGTACGCCTTCTTCACCAGGTGGCCGTGTGCGTCCGTCTTCGCGAACAGCGGCGGCGCGAGGTGGAATTTCAGCTTCCAGTCGCCTTCGAACTGCGCGGACAGGCGCGCGAGGAACGCGGGATCGGACTGCAGCCGCGCGACCTCGTATTCGTCCTTGTACGCCATCAGCTTGAAAAGGTTGCGGGCGACAGCTTCGGTCAGTTGCTCCTGCGCCGTGTCGCCGTCCGCCAGTGCGCGCTCAGCGGCGCGCACCTTGTCGACGAATGCCGCATAGCGCGCCGCATACGCGGCGTTCTGGTACGCGGTGAGGAATTCCACGCGCTTCGCGATCAGTGCGTCGACTGCCTTCTTCGTGTGCAGCGCGATCACCGTGGCGCCTTGCGCGGGGCGTGCATCGCCGGCCGCGGCCTGCTTCACGCTGGCCAGGTCGTACGCGGCGCGGCGGCCCCAGTCGAATGCCGCACGGTTCTTCTCGACCGACACGGCGTTCAGTTCGATCGCGCGTTCGAGCGATGCGAGCGTGAGCGGCAGCCAGCCTTTCTGCCATGCGTAGCCGAGCACGAACGGGTTCGTGTAGATCGCGTCGCCGAGCAGCGCGACCGCGAAGCGGTTCGCGTCGATGAAATCGACGGCTTCCCCGGCCGCCGCGCGGATGTCGTTCTCGGCGGACAGGCCCGGGAACGCCCAGTTCGGGTTCTTGATGAACTCGGCGGTCGGCGTCTGCGCGCTGTTGACGACCACGCGCGTCGTGTCGTGCCGCATCCGCGACGTGCACTCGTCGCCGGCCGTGACGATCGCGTCGCAGCCGATCACGAGGTCGGCTTCGCCCATCGCGATCCGCGTCGCGTGGATGTCGGTCGGCGCGTGCGAGATCTGCACGTGGCTCATCACGGCGCCGCCCTTCTGCGCGAGGCCGGTGACGTCGAGCACGGTCACGCCCTTGTTCTCCAGGTGCGCGGCCATCCCGAGCAGCGCACCGATCGTGACGACGCCCGTGCCGCCGACGCCCGTGACGAGCACGCCGTATGCGCGGTCGATGTCCGGCAGCGTCGGTTCGGGAATGGGCGGCAGTGCGTTGCCGTCGACCGACACGGCTTTCGGCTTCTTCAACTGGCCGCCCTCGACCGTGACGAAGCTCGGGCAGAAGCCCTTCACGCACGAGAAGTCCTTGTTGCAGCTCGACTGGTTGATCTGGCGCTTCGTGCCGAATTCCGTTTCGAGCGGCTCGACCGACAGGCAGTTCGACTGCACCGAGCAGTCGCCGCAGCCTTCGCACACCGCGTCGTTGATCACGACGCGCTTGGCCGGGTCCGGATAGGTGCCGCGCTTGCGGCGGCGGCGCTTCTCGGTCGCGCAGGTCTGGTCGTAGATCAGGATCGTCGTGCCTTCGATCTCGCGCAGCTCGCGCTGCACGTCGTCGAGCTGGTCGCGATGATGGATCGGCACGCCCGGCGCGAGCAGCGCCTTCTGGCTGTCGTACTTCTCCGGCTCGTCGGTGACGATCACGATCTTCTTCGCGCCTTCCGACGCGAGCTGGTGCGTGATCTGCGGCACCGTCAGCACGCCGTCGACCGGCTGGCCACCCGTCATCGCGACGGCGTCGTTGTAGAGGATCTTGTAGGTGATGTTCGCTTTCGACGAGATCGCCGCGCGCACCGCCAGCAGGCCCGAGTGGAAATAGGTGCCGTCGCCGAGGTTCGCGAACACGTGCTTCTCGTCCGTGAACGGCGCCTGGCCGATCCACGGCACGCCTTCGCCGCCCATCTGGCTGAAGGTGCTCGTGTTGCGGTCCATCCACACGGTCATGTAATGGCAGCCGATGCCGGCGATCGCACGCGAGCCTTCCGGCACGTTGGTCGACGTGTTGTGCGGGCAGCCCGAGCAGAACCACGGCTTGCGCTCGGTCTGCACGTGCGGCTTCGCGAGCGCCATTTCCTTCGCGTTGATCACCGCGAGCCGCGCGGCGATGCGCGCCCGCACGTCGGACGGCAGCTCGAACTTCTCGAGGCGCGTCGCGATCGCCTTCGCGATGATCGCGGGCGACAGCTCGTAGTGCGCGGGCAGCAGCCAGTTGCCCATCGGCACGGACCATTCGCCGCCGGCGCCGTCCTTTTCGTCGAACTTGCCGAACACGCGCGGCCGCTGGCCGTCGGGCCAGTTGTACAGCTCTTCCTTGATCGCGTATTCGAGGATCTGGCGCTTTTCCTCGACGACGAGGATTTCGTCGAGGCCGCGCGCGAACGCCTGGGCGCCCTGCGCTTCGAGCGGCCACACGCAGCCGACCTTGTAGAGCCGGATGCCGATCCGCGCGCAGGTTTCGTCGTCGAGGCCGAGGTCGGTCAGCGCCTGGCGCACGTCGAGGTAGGCCTTGCCGCCGGTCATGATCCCGAAGCGCGCGTTCGGCGAATCGATTTCGATCCGGTCGAGCTTGTTCGCGCGTACATAGGCGAGCGCCGCGTACCACTTGTAGTCGAGCAGCCGCGCTTCCTGCACGAGCGGCGGGTCGGGCCAGCGGATGTTCAGGCCGCCTTCCGGCAGGATGAAGTCGGTCGGCAGCACGATCTCGGTGCGATGCGGGTCGATGTCGACCGATGCCGACGATTCGACCACGTCCGTCACGCACTTGAGCGCGACCCACAGGCCCGAGTAGCGGCTCATCGCCCAGCCGTGCAGGCCGAAATCGAGATATTCCTGCACGTTGGACGGGAACAGCACCGGCAGCCCGCAGGCCTTGAAGATGTGCTCGGACTGGTGCGCGAGCGTCGACGATTTCGCCGCGTGGTCGTCGCCGGCGAGCACCAGCACGCCGCCGTGCTGCGACGAGCCGGCCGAGTTCGCGTGCTTGAAGACGTCGCCGGTGCGGTCTACGCCCGGGCCCTTGCCGTACCACATGCCGAACACGCCGTCGTGCTTCGCGCCGGGGTACAGGTTCACCTGCTGCGAGCCCCACACGGCGGTGGCGGCGAGATCTTCGTTGAGGCCGGGCTGGAAGACGATCTGGTGGGCGGCCAGATGCTGCTTGGCTTTCCAGAGCGACAGATCGAGGCCGCCGAGCGGCGAGCCGCGGTAGCCGGAGATGAAGCCGGCCGTATTGAGACCAGCGGCGCGGTCGCGTTCCTGCTGGAGCATCGGCAGGCGCACGAGGGCCTGGATGCCGCTCATGTACGCGCGACCGCGCTCAAGTGTGTATTTGTCGTCAAGCGTGACGGACTTCAGCGCGGCTTCTAGCGACGCGCGTTGGTCTGCGTCTAGCGGGGCATTCATTAACTGTCTCCTCCACCCGGTCTGGGATCACCAAAACTTCGGTTGCGTCGGCATCTTTTGGATGCGTCGGCAGTGGCCGGCATGTTCGCCGGTTTTAAGCGATGGTAGCACTGGGGCAAACCCGCCGCCCATCGGTTGGAATGCGGGGAGAGCCGCGTCGGCGCACCGTAAAAAAGGGCTGAATCATGCGTTACATCATGTAAAAGCATGTAAGGCCACGTTCATCTGCGCGCAAATGCCGTTAATCTTGTCGGCCTGCCGGAGGTGCCCGGTCGCGTCGGTCTGTTTCGACGCATCGGGGAGGCGCCGGCAGTTTTACAGGAGGTGCAATGAACACACGTCATATCCAGAGTTTCCTGATCGTGTCCGCCGCGTTTTTCTCGATGACCGGCCCGGTGCACGCGCGAGGCGCGAGCGCACTGGCGGCAGCCGGCGCGCAGATGCAACAGATCGCGCCGGCCCAGGACGCCGTCGCGCTGCCGTCGGCCGAGCGCGCCGTCGCGTCGAAGGCGAACGCGCGTTGATCCGGTCGCGCGGCCGTCGGGCCGCGCCGGAATGCAAAAAGGGCGGGAATCCTCGGATTCCCGCCCTTTTTCTTTGTGCCGCCGGATCGGGCAGGTTGCCGGGTTGCCCCGGGCAGCCGCCCGCCGGATGCGTCAGGCCTTGTCCTGCACGACGCCGCGACGGATCTGGTCGAGCTCGATCGATTCGAACAGCGCCTTGAAGTTGCCTTCGCCGAAGCCCTGGTTGCCCTTGCGCTGGATGATCTCGAAGAAGATCGGTCCGATCTGGTTCTCGGTGAAGATCTGCAGCAGCAGGTCGTCGCGCGCGCCGTCGATCAGGATCTTGCGCTTCTTCAGTTCGTCCAGCGATTCGCCGTGGTTCGGCACGCGGCGGTCGACCAGTTCGTAATACGTGTCGATCGTGTCGAGCAGCTTCACTTCCTTGCTGCGCAGGCCGTCGACCGCCTGGTAGATGTCGCTGGCGCCGAGCGCGATGTGCTGGATGCCTTCGCCGTGGTATGCGTCGAGGTATTCCTGGATCTGGCCGGCCGTATCCGAGCCTTCCTCGTTGATCGGGATGCGGATCTTGCCGCACGGCGACGTCATCGCCTTCGACTTCACGCCCGTCACCTTGCCTTCGATGTCGAAGTAGCGCACTTCGCGGAAGTTGAACAGGCGCTCGTAGAACTCGGCCCATTCCTGCATGCGGCCGCGATGCACGTTGTGCGTCAGGTGGTCGATATAGGTGAGGCCGTGGCCGACCGGGTTCGGGTTCGCACCGGCGATCGGCTCGAAGTCGACGTCGTAGATGCTGATGTCGCCGATTGCGCCCGGCTGCGCGCCGTTCTTGCCGCGCCAGCGGTCGACGAAGTAGATCAGCGAATCGCCGATGCCCTTGATCGCCGGGATGTTCAGCTCCATCGGGCCCGTCTTGTTGTCGAAGCCCCATGCGCCGAGTTCGAGCGCGCGCTTGTACGCCTTCGCGGCATCCTGCACGCGGAACGCGATCGCGCAGATCGACGGGCCGTGCAGGCGCGCGAAGCGTTGGGCGAACGAATCGGGTTCGGCGTTGATGATGAAGTTGATGTCGCCCTGGCGATACACCGTCACGTCCTTGTGGCGGTGGCGCGCGATCGCGGTGAAACCCATCCGTTCGAACAGTTGTCCGAGCGCTTTCGGGTCCGGTGCCGTGTATTCGATGAATTCGAAGCCGTCGGTGCCGACGGGGTTGTCCCAGTTCGGGATCTGCATGGCGTGTCTCCTGTGGGGGCGATCGGCCGCGGCGACGGGCGCCTGTCCGGCCTGGTTCGATGTCGAACGTGGCGCACGCGGCGGCATGCGCGACGAATCGGTACGTGCGACAGAGTGTAGCGGGCAGTCGCGAGCGTAAACTTGCGAACTTGATCGCCCGAACCTACGATGGCGCAATTTCCAGTCTTGAAAATAATCATTGGAGGGCAGAAGATGGCGCACGCCGAATTGGATGCCATCGACCGGCGGATTCTCGCGATTCTTCAGGAGAACGGGCGCCTGTCGAACCAGGAGATCGCCGAGCGCGTGAACCTGTCGCCGAGCCCGTGCCTGCGGCGGATCAGGCGGCTCGAGGAGATCGGCGTGATCACCGGTTATGTCGCGCTGCTGAATGCGCAGAAGCTCGGGCTCGACCTGCTCGCGTACGTGAGCGTGCGGCTCGAGAAACGCGGCGGCCTGGCACCGGTGCGGGTCGACGAAACGTCGGCGCGCGCGGGCGCGACCCATGCGGAGCTGTTTCGCGCGGCCGTGCAGACCTGGCCGGAAGTGGTCGCGTGCCACGCGATGACGGGGGACATGGATTACCTGCTGCGCGTGCAGGTCGAGGACATGGCGCATTTCTCCCGCTTCGTGCAGGAGCATTTGCTGCATCACCCGTCGGTGATCGACGTGAAGACGAGCTTTTCGCTCGAATGCTTCAAGGAGACGACGGCGTTGCCGATTCGGTCGGTGCGCTAGCGCGCGGGCGGGGGAGGGAGGGGCCGGGCGCGCGGAAGGCGCGGCCCGGCTGGCCGACGTTACGCCGTCAGGGCGGCGGGCATCAGCGATTCGATGAACTTCGTGGTGCGGCGCGCCTGGCGCTTCATCGCGTAGTCGAACACCGCGGCCTGCTCCTGCAGCATCTCGGCGATGATCGTCGAGTGGTCGGCCGGCGGCAGCGACAGGTACGCATCGGCTTCGCCGTACGCATACTCGATCCGCATCCCGGATTTCTTCGCGATGTGCATCATCGTCGCGTTACGCGACAGGCAGTGCATGTACAGCATCGTCACGTGCGTGTTGCGGCTGCGGATCGCCGCGCGTTCGAACAGCTTCGAGCCGACACCGCGGCCGCGTGCGCTTTCGAGCACCGACACGCCGAATTCGGCCGTGCGCTTGTCGCCCTCGGCCGGCAGGTAGGCCAGGTGGCCGACGCCGATCAGTTCGAGGTCGTGGTCGAACACGCCGAACACGGTGTCGCGACCGAAGTCGATCGTGCGGACATAGTTCTCGATCACGTGGTCGGGCACCATCTGGCCGAAGCGCAGCAGGCGGTCCTCTTCGTCGAGCGAGAGAAAGTGGGTGAGCATCTGCTCACGGTCTTTGGAAGCCAGTTCCCTGACGAGAACCGGCGCAGTACCGGCGGTGCCGACGACATCGGCCGTGCCGTTGAATCGCGTGTTCATCGTGGGTTCCTCAATGTGTGACCGTACAGCGGGTTGTGCAATGCAGCAGCATTTTACCCGACCGTCAGCCGTCGGATTGGGGAAAACCCGTATTTAACGATGTTTGAGCTGGAGGATGAATTCTAAATCCGCTTAGTTAATCGTCTATCTATTTGATTTTTAACGAATTTAAAATTCATCATATGAAACGCGCGGCGGCCGGTCGCAGTGTGCCCGTAGAGCAACGTTTGCTGCTGCGCGGCAATCAGGCGGCCGTCGACAGCCCGCGTTCGATCAGGTCGATCACCTGCTCGGCGAAGTCGCGGTAGCCGAGGCGGCCGCCGGGCTTCAGCCACGTGAACGTCCAGTTGATCATCCCGAACACCATCATCGTCACGGAAGTCTGGTTTTCCTTCGAGATGCGGTCCGGGTACGCGCGCGCCAGCTGTCGCGTGAATGCCGCGACGATGTCGCGCTGGCGGTCGAGCACGATTTCGCGCTGCGCGTCCTCGAGATACTTCACGTCGTTGAGCAGCGCGACGTGGCGGCTGTGCGATGTCTCGTATTCGGCGAGGAACGCGCGCACGAGCTCCGCGAACGCGTCGCGCTCGCTGAGGCCGCGCCGCTGGCTCGCCCCCTCGACCTCGGCGATGATCAGCATCAGCCGTTTCGTGTAGCGGTCGAGCAGGTCGAACAGGATCGCTTCCTTGCTCTCGTAATAGTGATAGAGGCGTGCTTTCGACGTGCCGCTCGCGGTCGCGAGATCGGACATCGACGTGCTCGGGTAGCTCGTCTGCGCGAATTTGTCGGCGGCCAGATCGAGGATCTGCTCGCGCTGGGATTCGTGGTCGGGCGCTCGGGTACGGGCCATGGTCGAATGCGGAAGATTAGCGGTGCGTGGCGGCCGCGCGGGCCGCGCGCACCTGCGTGGAGGAGAGGGCGTCGGGCGTGGCGTCCTGCAGCTCGAGCCGGCCGGTCGCCGCGAGTTCGCGGCAGCGCCACCAGGCGATCGAGTCGCTGACGAACAGCCCGCCGCGATCGGCGTCGGCCATGATGCTGCCGACGAGGCGCCGCGCGGGCAGCCAGTCGGTTTCCGCGCGCGCGAGGATCAGCGCGTCGAGTTCTTCATAGTGGCCGCTCTTGATCGTGTTGCTGACCCAGTAGCGCAGTTCGGCGTTCTGGTGCTTCGCCTCCTGCCATTCGAGCGCGAGGCGGCCGATGCGCAGCACCGAGATCGGCGCGGCCACCGGCCGCTTGCGCGCCAGTTCGGCGGGCGAGAACATGCCGGTCGCGCATGCCTGGTCGGTGCGCGACAGCGACGCGCGCTGCGCCGGATCGAGGTCGGCGGCCGACAGCCGCACTTCGTTCAGGCGTTGCGGGACATTGCGCAGGTGATAGGCGACGCGCCGCAGCAGCAGCTTGTCGCCGACGCTCGGCGCATGCCACACCACCACCTGGCCCGTCTCCGTCGCCAACTGGTCGAGGCGTGCGAACTCGGCTTCGATCTCTGCATTCCAGTCGGGAATCTGGTCGCCGAGCACGCGCTGCCAGAAGGCTGCGCGCGTGTCGGGTGTCTCGTCGGCGCCCTTGAGCGGCCCGACGCCGAGATCGTCGAGCAATCCGACGACGTGCTCGTCGCGCCCGGCTTGTGCGAGTGCCTCGCGCAGCGACGCGGCGGCGGTGCCGCCCTGAATCACATGAATGGTACTCATCGGCCTGTCGTCAACAAAAGAAAACCGCCGGCCGGGCGGACGTTGCGATGTCCAGCCGGCCGGCGGCCCCTAGTGTAAGCGAGATGTGTGACGGCGAGAAACCGCCCGGCGCCGCGATGCGACGTCGCTCAACGCTCGTCGAAGCTCACGACGACCTTGTCGCTGATCGGGTGGCACTGGCACGTGAGCACGAAGCCGTCCTTCACTTCATGCTCCTCGAGCGTGTAGTTCTTCTCCATCCGCACTTCGCCCTCGAGCACCTTCGCGCGGCACGTGCAGCACACGCCGCCCTTGCACGCGTACGGCAGCGCGAGGCCCGCACGCAGGCCGATATCGAGCAGGCTCACGCCTTCGTACGGCAGCCGCAGCTTGCGCTTCTTGCCGTCGAGCACGATTTCGAGGTCGGCCGCCGGCGTCTGGTCGGTGATTTCGACGACTGGCGCACCGGCTTGCGGCAGCGGCGTGCCGAAGCGCTCCACGTGTACCTTCGCCTGCGGCACGCCGGCTGCCTTCAGCGCCGCTTCCGCCGCGTCCATCATCGGCGCCGGGCCGCAGATGAACGCTTCGTCGATCGCGTCGGCCGGCGTCAGCGTGCCGAGGAATTCCGCGCATTTCGTCTGGTCGAGCACACCGTTGAACAGCTCGACGTCCTGCTGGTCGTCCGACAGCACGTGATAGAGGACGAAGCGGTTCATGTAGCGGTTCTTCAGGTCCTCCAGCTCCTCCGCGAACATGATCGCGTCGACGCTGCGGTTGCCGTAGATCAGCGTGAACGTGCTGCGGGGCTCCAGTTCGAGCGTCGTCTTCACGATCGCGAGCACCGGCGTGATCCCCGAGCCGCCGGAGAACGCGACGTACTGCTTGCCGTGGTCGGCGTTCAGGTGCGTGAAGAAACGGCCGTCCGGCGTCATCACGTCGATCGTGTGGCCGGGCTTCAGCGTATCGAAGGCGAAGTTCGAGAAGCGGCCGCCGCGCACGCGCTTGATGCCGATGCGCAGTTCGCCGTCACGGTCGTAGTCCGTCGTGCCGACGCAGATCGAATACGAGCGGCGCGTTTCCTCGCCGTCGATGTGGGTCTTCAGCGTGACGAACTGGCCCTGCGTGAAGCGGTACGCGTCGCGCAGTTCGGGCGGCACGTCGAAGGAGACGGTCACGGCGTCGGCGGTCTCGGGCCGCACGTCGCGGATACGCAGCGGATGAAATTGCGGGGTCGCCATATCGATTAGTAGGGTTTGAAGTAGTCGAAGGGTTCGCGGCAGTCGACGCAGCGATACAGCGCCTTGCAGGCCGTGGACGCGAATTGCGCGAGACGCTCAGTGCGTGCCGAGCCGCAGCGCGGGCACGCGGGCGCCGCGACGGGCCGCGGCACGAAACGCACGACGTTTTCCCGCGGCGCGGCGGCGCCGCATTGGCCGACCGGCGGTGCGATGCCGTACGCACGCAGCTTGTCGCGCGCTTCCTGCGTGATCCAGTCGGTCGTCCACGCGGGCGCGAGCACCGTCTCGATCCGGTGCGGCGGCAGGTCGGCGGCCTGCAGCGCGGCGGCGATGTCTTCGGCGATCTGCGACATGGCCGGGCAGCCCGAGTAGGTCGGCGTGATCACGACCTCGAGCTGGCCGTCGTCCGCGCGGCGGACGTCGCGCAGGATGCCGAGCTCGCGGATCGACACGACCGGGATCTCGGGATCGGGCACGGCTTCGAGCACGTCCCATGCGCGGGCGAGCAGCGGATCGTCGCGGCGCGCGGCAGGCACGGCGTTGGCGGGGGCGGTCTGGACGGACATCGTCGGGCTCCGTGGCGTCGGGGTTACCAGGTCGCGCCGGGGTGCTGGCGTGCGAGGCTTTGCAGTTCCGCGAGCAGGTAGCCCATGTGTTCCGAATGCTCGCCCTGCTTGCCGGTCGTCACATGCTGCACGGGGGCCGGCAGCGTGAGCGTCGCCTCCGCGAGCGCGTCGTCCACGTCCGCGCGCCACGCCGCTTCGAGCGTGGCCGGTGCCGGGGCGATGCCTTCGGCCGCGACTGCGTCGTCGATCGCATCGGCGGCGAAGAATTCGCGCGTATACGGCGTCAGGTAGTCGAGCGCGTCCTGCGCGCGACGGTGCGATTCGTCGGTGCCGTCGCCGAGGCGCACGAGCCACTCGCGTGCGTGCTGCACGTGATAGCGGGTTTCCTTCACCGATTTCGCAGCGATCGCAGCGAGCTGCGTGTCGGCCGACGTTTCCAGCGCGGTCCACACGTGCAGCATCAGCGCCGAGTACAGGAAGTTGCGCACGATCGTCACCGCGTAGTCCTTGTCGGCGTGCGCGGTGCCGGCGAGCGGGCCGTAATGCGGCAGTTCGGCGAGCGTGAAGTTCGCGAACTCGCGCTCGGTGCGGAAGTACGCGTAGTCGTCCTCGGTCTTCGTCGCGCCGGTGAGCTGGCGCTCGAGTTCGGCCGCATGCGTATACAGCATGCGCGCCTGGCCGATGAGGTCGAGGCTCATGTTGGTGAGCGCGATGTCTTCCTCGAGGATCGGGCCGTGGCCGCACCATTCGGCATTGCGCTGACCGAGGATCAGCGTGTTGTCCGCGAGGCGCAGCACGTAGGAGAGGTGTTCGGGCGTGATCGTCATGGCGCGGGCGTTACATGTGGTTGACTTCGTCGGGCAGCGTGTAGAACGTCGGGTGACGGTAGATCTTGTCGCCCGCCGGTTCGAACAGCTCGGCCTTCTCGCTCGGATCCGACGCGGTGATCGCCGACGACGGCACCACCCAGATGCTCACGCCTTCCTGGCGGCGCGTGTAGACGTCGCGCGCCATGCGCAGCGCCATCGACGCGTCGGCGGCGTGCAGGCTGCCGCAATGCTTGTGGTCGAGCCCCTGCTTGCTGCGCACGAACACTTCCCAGATCGGCCATTCCTTGTTCATCACTTTCTCCTGAATCCTGAATTCGATGGTGTGCCGCTCAGGCGGCGTGCTGTTCGGCGCGCGCGCGGTGCTTTGCTTCGTGGGCGAGGGCGGCTTCGCGTACCCAGGCGCCGTCCTCGTGCGCTTTCACGCGGGTCGCGAGGCGTTCCTTGTTGCACGGGCCGTCGCCGTTGACCACGCGCCAGAATTCGTCCCAGTCGATCGTGCCGTAGTCGTGATGGCCACGTGCTTCGTTCCACTTCAGGTCGGGATCGGGCAGCGTCACGCCGAGCACCTTCGCCTGGTCGACCGTCGCGTCGACGAATTTTTGCCGGAGGTCGTCGTTCGTGATCCGCTTGATGCCCCATTTCGCGGACTGGTTGCTGTGGACCGAATCGGCGTCGCTCGGGCCGAACATCATCAGCACCGGCCACCACCAGCGATTCACGGCCTGCTGGACCATCGCGCGTTGCGCGTCGCTGCCCTTCATCATCGACAGCAGCGCGTCGAAGCCCTGACGCTGGTGGAACGATTCTTCCTTGCACACGCGGATCATCGCGCGCGCGTACGGGCCGTACGTGCAGCGGCACAGCGGGATCTGGTTCATGATTGCCGCGCCGTCGACCAGCCAGCCGATCACGCCGACGTCGGCCCAGGTCGGCGTCGGGTAGTTGAAGATGCTCGAGTATTTCGCCTTGCCGGCGTGCAGCGCGTCGATCAGCGAATCGCGCGATACGCCGAGCGTTTCGGCCGCGCTATAAAGATAGAGGCCGTGGCCGGCTTCGTCCTGGACCTTCGCGAGCAGGATCGCCTTGCGCTTCAGGCTCGGCGCGCGGGAGATCCAGTTGCCTTCCGGCAGCATGCCGACGACTTCCGAGTGCGCGTGCTGCGAGATCTGGCGAATCAGCGTCTTGCGATAGGCATCGGGCATCCAGTCCTGCGGTTCGATCTTGCCGTCGGCGGCCATGACCGCATCGAACCGCGCCTGCTCGGGCGACTCGGCTGCGGCGTCGAGCGGCGCGACGTTGCCGGGGATGTCGAGGGATTGCGTGTACATGGCGAGGCTCTCGTCCGGTTGAATGTGTGCGAAGTATAAACCAACCGACCGGTCGGTTAATAAATTTCTTGCGGATTTGCGGAAAGACTCGGGTAAACGAGGGACATCGGGGCGCGATGATGCTGCGTGATGGCGGCCGGCGCGCGGGAGCCGCGCCTTCTGCGGCACAATGCCCGCTTTCCGACGAGGATTTTGCCGATGTCATTCCGAAGCAGTATCGCCGCGGCCGTGCTGGGTGCGGCCGCTTTTGTCTCGCCGCTCGCGGCGTCGGCTTCGGCCGCGCCGGCGGGATGGGTTGCCGCGTGGGCGACCGCGTTGCAGCCGATTCCCGACCTTGCCGCACCGCCGCCGCTTTATCGCGCGCCCGACGTTGCCGGTCGCACCGTGCGCCAGATCGTCTATCCGACAGTGTCGGGGCGCGCCGCACGGATCCGCGTCAGCAATGCATATGGTCGTTCCCCCCTCGTCGTCGAGGCGGCGAGCCTCGCGCGCGCTGGTGAAGGCGCGGCGCTGTCCGGCGATGCGGCCGTGCCGGTCCGGTTCGGCGGCAAGGTGTCGGTGACGCTTGCGCCGGGCCAGGAACTCGAAAGCGATCCGGTCGGGATCGACGTCAGGGCCGGGCAGCCGTATGCGATCAGCCTCCAGATGGGGCCGAACCAGCGGATGACGGTCTGGCACCGCGTGTCGAACCAGTTCAATTATGTGTCGGTGCCGGGCGAGCACGTGAGTGACCCGGGGGCTGCCGCGTTCCGCACCCGCTTTACCCAATTTGCATGGGTGACCGAGCTCGCGGTCGAGACCGGTTCCGCGCGCGCCAGCGTAGCCGCGATCGGCGATTCGATCACCGACGGGCTGCGCTCGAGCGTGAACCGGAACCGTCGCTGGCCGGACGCACTGGCGCGTCGGCTGGCCGCCTCGGGCACGGAATCGATCGGCGTCGCGAATCTCGGGGTCAGCGGAAACCGGCTGCTCAGCGATTCGGCGTGCTATGGCACGTCGCTGGCGTCGCGGTTCGAGCGCGATGCGCTGTCGCGCGCGGGCGTGAAGGCGGCGATCGTGCTGATCGGGATCAACGACATCAACTTTGCGGCGATGCCGCCGCGCGCGGGGCTCGATTGCGACCACCCGCATACGCAGGTTACGGCTGCATCGCTGATCGACGGCTACCGCCGGCTGATCGACGCGGCACACCGTCAGGGCGTGAAGGTTTTCGGCGCGACGCTGACGCCGGCCGGGCTGCCGGCGGGGCGCGAGGCGATCCGGCTCGAGGTGAACCGGTGGATCCGGAGCGGTGGCGGGTTCGACGGAGTAGTGGACTTCGACGCGGTGCTGCGCGATCCGGCGCGTCCGAGCGTGCTGCAGCGTCGATTCGATAGTGGCGACGGCATTCATCCGAGCGACGCGGGATACACGGCGATGGCCGACGCGGTGCCGGTCGAGCAACTGCAGGCCGCGGTGGGCGGCAAGTAATGGGCTTGTATATATAGAGGGAAGTGTTGCCGGTGCCCTGGTGATCGATTGCCTCCGGCGGCCCACTGAGCCCCGGCCCCCGTGCGCGCCAGCGCACGGGGGCTTTCTCAAAATATTTTCACAAAGGGCTTGCGTGGATGGGGGCAGGGCTTAGAATCACGCCTCTTTCGCGCTAACGGAAACACGGCGCGGGAGAGGGAAGCGAAGCTGGTGGTGTGTTGCAGTCTTGGGCGCGCGGCTGGCCTGGAAGTTGAACCCCGCAGTCGCAACGATGTAGTGTAAAAAGTTGTTGACGAACTGCGAAACACGGTTCATAATCTCGTTTCTCTGCTGCTGAAAACGCAGCGCTGCTGAGAAACACGAAGTTCCTCGCAGATTGCTCTTTAAAAATTAACAGCCGATAAGTGTGGGCGCTTGATGGAAGCGAGCTGATCTTCGGATCAGATAGCAAAAGTATCAAGAGTCTCACACTAAAGTAAGTCAGGTTTATGAAGCAATTCATATTCCTGTCAGCTTTGAGTGAGCGACCGGTTCTTAACTGAACCGAAAACAGTAACAGGTTTAAACTGAAGAGTTTGATCCTGGCTCAGATTGAACGCTGGCGGCATGCCTTACACATGCAAGTCGAACGGCAGCACGGGTGCTTGCACCTGGTGGCGAGTGGCGAACGGGTGAGTAATACATCGGAACATGTCCTGTAGTGGGGGATAGCCCGGCGAAAGCCGGATTAATACCGCATACGATCTACGGATGAAAGCGGGGGACCTTCGGGCCTCGCGCTATAGGGTTGGCCGATGGCTGATTAGCTAGTTGGTGGGGTAAAGGCCTACCAAGGCGACGATCAGTAGCTGGTCTGAGAGGACGACCAGCCACACTGGGACTGAGACACGGCCCAGACTCCTACGGGAGGCAGCAGTGGGGAATTTTGGACAATGGGCGAAAGCCTGATCCAGCAATGCCGCGTGTGTGAAGAAGGCCTTCGGGTTGTAAAGCACTTTTGTCCGGAAAGAAATCCTTGGCTCTAATACAGTCGGGGGATGACGGTACCGGAAGAATAAGCACCGGCTAACTACGTGCCAGCAGCCGCGGTAATACGTAGGGTGCAAGCGTTAATCGGAATTACTGGGCGTAAAGCGTGCGCAGGCGGTTTGCTAAGACCGATGTGAAATCCCCGGGCTCAACCTGGGAACTGCATTGGTGACTGGCAGGCTAGAGTATGGCAGAGGGGGGTAGAATTCCACGTGTAGCAGTGAAATGCGTAGAGATGTGGAGGAATACCGATGGCGAAGGCAGCCCCCTGGGCCAATACTGACGCTCATGCACGAAAGCGTGGGGAGCAAACAGGATTAGATACCCTGGTAGTCCACGCCCTAAACGATGTCAACTAGTTGTTGGGGATTCATTTCCTTAGTAACGTAGCTAACGCGTGAAGTTGACCGCCTGGGGAGTACGGTCGCAAGATTAAAACTCAAAGGAATTGACGGGGACCCGCACAAGCGGTGGATGATGTGGATTAATTCGATGCAACGCGAAAAACCTTACCTACCCTTGACATGGTCGGAATCCTGCTGAGAGGTGGGAGTGCTCGAAAGAGAACCGGCGCACAGGTGCTGCATGGCTGTCGTCAGCTCGTGTCGTGAGATGTTGGGTTAAGTCCCGCAACGAGCGCAACCCTTGTCCTTAGTTGCTACGCAAGAGCACTCTAAGGAGACTGCCGGTGACAAACCGGAGGAAGGTGGGGATGACGTCAAGTCCTCATGGCCCTTATGGGTAGGGCTTCACACGTCATACAATGGTCGGAACAGAGGGTTGCCAACCCGCGAGGGGGAGCTAATCCCAGAAAACCGATCGTAGTCCGGATTGCACTCTGCAACTCGAGTGCATGAAGCTGGAATCGCTAGTAATCGCGGATCAGCATGCCGCGGTGAATACGTTCCCGGGTCTTGTACACACCGCCCGTCACACCATGGGAGTGGGTTTTACCAGAAGTGGCTAGTCTAACCGCAAGGAGGACGGTCACCACGGTAGGATTCATGACTGGGGTGAAGTCGTAACAAGGTAGCCGTATCGGAAGGTGCGGCTGGATCACCTCCTTTCCAGAGCTTCTCGCAAAGTTGAGCGCTCACGCTTATCGGCTGTAAATTAAAGACAGACTCAGGGGTCTGTAGCTCAGTCGGTTAGAGCACCGTCTTGATAAGGCGGGGGTCGTTGGTTCGAATCCAACCAGACCCACCATTGTCTGGCGGTAACACCTGAGGGCATCTGTACTCAATGGGGGCATAGCTCAGCTGGGAGAGCACCTGCTTTGCAAGCAGGGGGTCGTCGGTTCGATCCCGTCTGCCTCCACCAATCCTCAACGACAAACATTCGAATGACGATTGTTCGAGTCTTTGTCATTGGCGATTGAGCCAGTCAGAGCGGTACGAAAGTATCGGCTGTCGTTCTTTAACAATCTGGAAGAAGTAAGTAATTTGGATAGCGGAAGCGTCTTGAGATGGACGTGAAAACTATCCGGGTTGTGATTGTATCGATGTATCTCAAGATGATTCGAACTTAATGTTCGGCTCAATTGGAATACGGCACAACGCGAGAACTCAACCTGTAACGAGACAGACTCGTTATAGGGTCAAGCGAACAAGTGCATGTGGTGGATGCCTTGGCGATCACAGGCGATGAAGGACGCGGTAGCCTGCGAAAAGCTACGGGGAGCTGGCAAACAAGCTTTGATCCGTAGATGTCCGAATGGGGAAACCCACTCCTTTTGGAGTATCCATGGCTGAATACATAGGCCATGCGAAGCGAACGCGGTGAACTGAAACATCTAAGTAACCGCAGGAAAAGAAATCAACCGAGATTCCCAAAGTAGTGGCGAGCGAAATGGGATGAGCCTTGCACTCTTTATTTGTATTGTTAGCCGAACGCTCTGGAAAGTGCGGCCATAGCAGGTGATAGCCCTGTAGGCGAAAACAGTATGAAAGAACTAGGTGTGCGACAAGTAGGGCGGGACACGTGAAATCCTGTCTGAAGATGGGGGGACCATCCTCCAAGGCTAAATACTCGTGATCGACCGATAGTGAACCAGTACCGTGAGGGAAAGGCGAAAAGAACCCCGGGAGGGGAGTGAAATAGATCCTGAAACCGCATGCATACAAACAGTCGGAGCCTCGTAAGGGGTGACGGCGTACCTTTTGTATAATGGGTCAGCGACTTACGTTCAGTAGCAAGCTTAACCGTATAGGGCAGGCGTAGCGAAAGCGAGTCCGAATAGGGCGTTCAGTTGCTGGGCGTAGACCCGAAACCAGGTGATCTATCCATGGCCAGGATGAAGGTGCGGTAACACGTACTGGAGGTCCGAACCCACTAACGTTGAAAAGTTAGGGGATGAGCTGTGGATAGGGGTGAAAGGCTAAACAAACCTGGAAATAGCTGGTTCTCTCCGAAAACTATTTAGGTAGTGCCTCGTGTCTCACCTTCGGGGGTAGAGCACTGTCATGGTTGGGGGGTCTATTGCAGATTACCCCGCCATAGCAAACTCCGAATACCGAAGAGTGCAATCACGGGAGACAGACATCGGGTGCTAACGTCCGGTGTCAAGAGGGAAACAACCCAGACCGCCAGCTAAGGTCCCCAAATATAGCTAAGTGGGAAACGAAGTGGGAAGGCTAAAACAGTCAGGAGGTTGGCTTAGAAGCAGCCACCCTTTAAAGAAAGCGTAATAGCTCACTGATCGAGTCGTCCTGCGCGGAAGATGTAACGGGGCTAAGCTATATACCGAAGCTGCGGATGCGTGCTTTGCACGCATGGTAGGAGAGCGTTCCGTAAGCCTGCGAAGGTGCCTTGTAAAGGGTGCTGGAGGTATCGGAAGTGCGAATGCTGACATGAGTAGCGATAAAGGGGGTGAAAGGCCCCCTCGCCGTAAGCCCAAGGTTTCCTACGCAACGTTCATCGGCGTAGGGTGAGTCGGCCCCTAAGGCGAGGCAGAAATGCGTAGCTGATGGGAAGCAGGTCAATATTCCTGCACCATTGTTAGATGCGATGGGGGGACGGATCGCGGAAGGTTGTCCGGGTGTTGGAAGTCCCGGTCGCTGCATTGGAGAAGGCGCTTAGGCAAATCCGGGCGCGCAATTCAAGGGTGTGGCGCGAGCTCCTTCGGGAGCGAAGCAATTGGAAGTGGTTCCAAGAAAAGCCTCTAAGCTTCAGTCTAACGATGACCGTACCGCAAACCGACACAGGTGGGCGAGATGAGTATTCTAAGGCGCTTGAGAGAACTCGGGAGAAGGAACTCGGCAAATTGGTACCGTAACTTCGGGATAAGGTACGCCCTTGTAGCTTGACTGGCCTGCGCCAGGAGGGTGAAGGGGTTGCAATAAACTGGTGGCTGCGACTGTTTAATAAAAACACAGCACTCTGCAAACACGAAAGTGGACGTATAGGGTGTGACGCCTGCCCGGTGCCGGAAGATTAAATGATGGGGTGCAAGCTCTTGATTGAAGTCCCGGTAAACGGCGGCCGTAACTATAACGGTCCTAAGGTAGCGAAATTCCTTGTCGGGTAAGTTCCGACCTGCACGAATGGCGTAACGATGGCCACACTGTCTCCTCCCGAGACTCAGCGAAGTTGAAGTGTTTGTGATGATGCAATCTACCCGCGGCTAGACGGAAAGACCCCATGAACCTTTACTGTAGCTTTGCATTGGACTTTGAACCGATCTGTGTAGGATAGGTGGGAGGCTATGAAACCGGAACGCTAGTTTCGGTGGAGCCGTCCTTGAAATACCACCCTGGTTTGTTTGAGGTTCTAACCTTGGCCCGTGATCCGGGTCGGGGACAGTGCATGGTAGGCAGTTTGACTGGGGCGGTCTCCTCCCAAAGCGTAACGGAGGAGTACGAAGGTACGCTAGGTACGGTCGGAAATCGTGCTGATAGTGCAATGGCATAAGCGTGCTTAACTGCGAGACCGACAAGTCGAGCAGGTGCGAAAGCAGGTCATAGTGATCCGGTGGTTCTGTATGGAAGGGCCATCGCTCAACGGATAAAAGGTACTCTGGGGATAACAGGCTGATACCGCCCAAGAGTTCATATCGACGGCGGTGTTTGGCACCTCGATGTCGGCTCATCTCATCCTGGGGCTGTAGCCGGTCCCAAGGGTATGGCTGTTCGCCATTTAAAGAGGTACGTGAGCTGGGTTTAAAACGTCGTGAGACAGTTTGGTCCCTATCTGCCGTGGGCGTTGGATATTTGAAGGGGGCTGCTCCTAGTACGAGAGGACCGGAGTGGACGAACCTCTGGTGTACCGGTTGTCACGCCAGTGGCATCGCCGGGTAGCTATGTTCGGAAGAGATAACCGCTGAAAGCATCTAAGCGGGAAACTCGCCTTAAGATGAGATATCCCTGGGGACTAGATCCCCTTGAAGGGTCGTTCGAGACCAGGACGTTGATAGGTCAGGTGTGTAAGCGCAGTAATGCGTTCAGCTAACTGATACTAATTGCCCGTAAGGCTTGATCCTATAACAAGTCTGCCTTGTAGATCGGCGCCGTGTGAAAGCACTGGCCGCGATCCAGAGCGACAAGTTGGATTCTCGTGTGTGATACACACAACTCAAAATTACTGCTTCTTCCAAGATTGGTTGTGCTGCGAAGCCAGTGCAACAACCCTCTTTGCCTGATGACCATAGCGAGTCGGTCCCACCCCTTCCCATCCCGAACAGGACCGTGAAACGACTCTACGCCGATGATAGTGCGGATTCCCGTGTGAAAGTAGGTAATCGTCAGGCTCCCTAAGCCAGAAACCCCCGCCCAAAAGGCGGGGGTTTTTGCATTGGTGCGGCGGAAATGCGTGAGTGATCGGGATCGGTGGCATGGCTGCTGCTCGAGCTGGGGCCGGGGTGCCGATTCTCCAGGATTGCCTTTGCGAGACTGACGCAGATCAGACCGATCGGGTTGGCCTTGCACCGCTCGCTGGCGCTGACCAAGACCTGCCATCCAAACATCCATCCACTTGCTGTTCACGAAGACGACGATCAGATCGAGTCGCGACTCCACCGCATTTCTGACCACGTCTCGTCATGGCCAGGAGTGGCATGGCCAGTTGCACGAATACCCGTTATTGTGCGCAGTTTCCCTGCGTATTGAGCGCTTCTCCACCCAAAACCAACGTTGCCGTATCCGAGGGGCACGCCTGGCGGTTCCCGTTACGCGATGAGCCATCAGTGTGACCTGGGCAGCGAGTGGCGAAAATCCGCCGTTCGGCGTCCTTATATGCCGAAAGCTCCAGGCGACTACTGCCAATCGAGCGCACGAAGTCAGGTTTTGTCCAGGACGGCATCTTGTAGCGATCTAGGCTTGTTTGTTTCTCAACTCGTCGCATCTTCTCTCAAATCGATCCGTGTAAAGAAGATGGGGCGCTTTCGGCGTGCCACATGGAAGTCGTTGATACATAGCGCGAACCGGACGTACGCGAGTTCCTCAACCAGATGGCATCAAAAATTCGCGCCGTTTCTTTTGATGGGCACAGGCCGGCCGTCTTGAAACACGCAGACTTCTTCGATGAGCGAATAGCCGGTGCCGCGAAAGCAGTCCCGACTTTCGCCTATCGACGCGAAGGGCGTGCCCCCGCATCGACGCCAGTAGATCGCGCCCTGCCTGGGGTATCCAGATCGCGGAGTGCGGAGCCATTGCCTGGCGCGAACCGGCGCGTCGTATTCAGGCCTTGATCCCCGGTCCGCGCGCGCAAAGTCGGGCAGCTCGCAGCGGTCGTAGAAGAGCGGAAGTTGCCGGCCTGCTTTCTCGCGTCTTCGGATCGATGCTGTGCGGAAAACGCGCAGGCGTCGAATCTTGCGCAGGTATCGGCGTTCAGCTGCTCGAGGCGGGCGTCGTACGGGCATGGGGGATGTCTTGTATATGCGGCGGAATCGCCTCGATAGGTCGGCCAGACGCTGAGTCGGCTTGCGCGGGGGCAAAGTGCAGTCGCCCACGCGCTAAAGAACGTGCGCCGAGATTGCCGCGGCAAACCTGCGCGGCAGCTCCCGGCACGGCCGTATGTCGTCGCTGTCGATGAAGGCTGGGCAGCAGGATTCGTCTGTCGACGCGTCATCACCGGCGCCGGCGGCAATGAAGTACATGGCGGCATCGTTGATCAGCCATGCATAGGCGACCGCATCCTGACCCACGAGGGTGTCTCGGCCGACCCGGCGTGTACCGAACCGAGGCCCTTGGCATTGCGCATGAGCTTCAATCTTTCATATGCGACGGCGCGGCTGCTGCCGGGCGTCCCGGGGCGTGGCTATCAGCCAGCGCCTCCTGACGGGTCCAGGCGATCGTGCTCGGGCGACACTGGCGTTTGCCGGCCCCGCGGCATGTGCGGTCAAAACCATGAAGGACGGAAAAAGATCACGCAGACGCATGAAGATCCGAACCAGGGCGGGCAGGTGGCTCGGGATAGTACGGTTCCCCTGTCTCTGAAGCCGGCAAAGCCCAGCGCCGCCATCGCGATTTCTCGTTGGCAGCGTTGCTCAAACTCATGATGCGATTGCTGGAAAGCGTTCGAAAGTCGTGTCACGTCAATCGCTGGCGGGTCGGGCCAGACAACCCTAGAAACCAGCAATGGACTCCCGGGAGGCATCTAAAAACAGATCATGGCAGCCGCCCGGCACGAAATTTGCGGAAATTTTGCGTCTACCCGCTTGGCAGAGTGCTCAAGAGATCGTATGATGGCGGTCTTTCGTTTTCAGCGCAGATGCAGATCGACGCTGAAAGCGGAGTCTGGCGAAGATGTGACGCTGATCGGTAGGACCCATGCTTGCCTTAGCCGGGCAAGGGCGGGAGATCGGTGGTCAGGCAGGTATCGGGAAGAGGATGAAAATAATCTTCCGGATGTGCTTGACAGGGGTGCGATGTACCCCCATAATCGTCAGTTCTCTACGGAGGGGTGCCCGAGTGGCTAAAGGGGGCAGACTGTAAATCTGTTGGCTTACGCCTACGTTGGTTCGAATCCAACCTCCTCCACCAAGATATCAGCGCAGTGAGCGGTAGGGAATCGTTTGTGGCCCGTGCGGGTGTAGCTCAATGGTAGAGCAGAAGCCTTCCAAGCTTACGACGAGGGTTCGATTCCCTTCACCCGCTCCAGACCGCGAAGTTGAAGCGTAAAGCGCCCATGTGGCTCAGTGGTAGAGCACTCCCTTGGTAAGGGAGAGGTCGGCAGTTCGATCCTGCCCATGGGCACCAGCAGTAAAAAGTCAGTGTCTTGTTGTTTGCGCGCGGCGCAACCTGTGAAATTCCTTTTGGGAGTTGAAAATGGCCAAGGAAAAGTTTGAGCGGACCAAGCCGCACGTGAACGTTGGTACGATTGGTCACGTTGACCACGGCAAGACGACGCTGACGGCAGCGATCACGACGGTTCTGACGAAGAAGTTCGGCGGCGAAGCGAAGGCGTACGACCAGATCGACGCGGCACCGGAAGAAAAGGCACGCGGCATCACGATCAACACGGCACACGTCGAGTACGAAACGGCTAACCGCCACTACGCACACGTCGACTGCCCGGGCCACGCTGACTATGTGAAGAACATGATCACGGGCGCAGCGCAGATGGACGGCGCGATCCTGGTTTGCTCGGCAGCAGACGGCCCGATGCCGCAAACGCGTGAGCACATCCTGCTGGCGCGTCAGGTTGGCGTTCCGTACATCATCGTGTTCCTGAACAAGTGCGACATGGTGGACGACGCTGAACTGCTCGAGCTGGTCGAGATGGAAGTTCGCGAACTCCTGTCGAAGTACGACTTCCCGGGCGACGACACGCCGATCGTGAAGGGTTCGGCCAAGCTGGCGCTGGAAGGCGACACGGGCGAGCTGGGCGAAGTGGCGATCATGAGCCTGGCAGACGCGCTGGACACGTACATCCCGACGCCGGAGCGTGCAGTTGACGGCGCGTTCCTGATGCCGGTGGAAGACGTGTTCTCGATCTCGGGCCGTGGTACGGTGGTGACGGGTCGTGTCGAGCGCGGCATCGTGAAGGTCGGCGAAGAAATCGAAATCGTCGGTATCAAGCCGACGGTGAAGACGACCTGCACGGGCGTTGAAATGTTCCGCAAGCTGCTGGACCAAGGTCAGGCAGGCGACAACGTCGGTATCCTGCTGCGCGGCACGAAGCGTGAAGACGTGGAGCGTGGCCAGGTTCTGGCGAAGCCGGGTTCGATCACGCCGCACACGCACTTCACGGCTGAAGTGTACGTGCTGAGCAAGGACGAAGGCGGTCGTCACACGCCGTTCTTCAACAACTACCGTCCGCAGTTCTACTTCCGTACGACGGACGTGACGGGCTCGATCGAGCTGCCGAAGGACAAGGAAATGGTGATGCCGGGCGACAACGTGTCGATCACGGTGAAGCTGATTGCTCCGATCGCGATGGAAGAAGGTCTGCGCTTCGCAATCCGCGAAGGCGGCCGTACGGTCGGCGCTGGCGTCGTCGCCAAGATCATCGAGTAAGCCAGTTATTCGTTGATCGACAGTTTTGGGGCTGGCAACAGCCGGCCCCAGTATGGTTTAGGGGTATAGCTCAACTGGCAGAGCGTCGGTCTCCAAAACCGAAGGTTGGGGGTTCGATTCCCTCTGCCCCTGCCAAAAAATAGCCACGTGTCCTACGTGGCATTTGTTTTAAGGTGTTATGGCGAATCCATCCGTCGAAACTGTAAATACCTCCGGCGATAAGCTGATGCTGGCCCTGGGCGTATTGCTGGTCTTGGCCGGATTCGTGGGCTTCTTCTGGCTGGCCAATCAGCAGTGGTATGTCCGCGGTGCCGCGTTGGCGGTAGGGATCATCGCCGGCGTGGCCGTCGGGCTGATGTCCGCCCCTGGCAAGAGCCTCATCGCCTTTGCCAAGGATTCGTACAAGGAAGTCCGGAAGGTCGTTTGGCCCACCCGCAAAGAAGCAACGCAAACCACACTCGTCGTGTTCGGTTTCGTGCTCGTGATGGCGATTTTCCTCTGGTTGAGTGACAAATCGATCGAATGGGTGATTTTCTCGGCGATTCTGGGTTGGAAATGATATGAGCGATACTCCGGCATCCCCGAGCGGAAAACGTTGGTACGTCGTGCACGCCTACTCCGGTATGGAGAAGAGCGTGCAACGTGCGCTTCAGGAGCGCATCGAACGTGCTGGCATGCAGGACAAATTCGGTCAGATCCTGGTTCCGACCGAAGAAGTGGTCGAAGTCAAAGGCGGCCACAAGGCAGTAACCGAGCGTCGATTCTTCCCCGGCTACGTGCTGGTGGAGATGGAAATGACGGACGAAACGTGGCACCTCGTGAAGAACACCGCGAAGGTTACCGGTTTCGTCGGCGGTGCACGTAACCGCCCGACCCCGATTTCCCCGAAGGAAGTCGAGAAGATCATGTCGCAGATGCAGGAAGGCGTCGAGAAGCCGCGCCCGAAGACCCTGTTCGAAGTCGGCGAGATGGTGCGTGTGAAGGAAGGCCCGTTCACGGACTTCAACGGCACCGTCGAAGAAGTCAACTACGAAAAATCGCGCGTGCGTGTGTCGGTCACCATCTTTGGCCGATCCACCCCGGTCGAACTCGAGTTCGGCCAGGTCGAAAAAGTTTGATCCCGATTCGGTGGGCAGCCTCGGCTGCCCACCTTCGCGCTTACGGCCCGCGTCATGGCCGTTGAGGAGCGTCAGTAGCCAGAGGCGAAAGCGCGTTATCACTCACCGAACGCCCTTCCGGCGTTCCAATGAGGTTCACAAATGGCAAAGAAGATTATCGGCTTTATCAAGCTGCAGATCCCTGCAGGTAAAGCCAACCCGTCGCCGCCGGTCGGTCCGGCACTGGGCCAGCGCGGCCTGAACATCATGGAGTTCTGCAAGGCGTTCAACGCGCAGACTCAAGGCATGGAGCCGGGTCTGCCGGTGCCGGTGGTCATCACGGCATTCGCGGACAAGAGCTTCACGTTCGTGATGAAGACGCCGCCGGCGACCGTCCTGATCAAGAAGGCGGCGAAGGTGGACAAGGGCTCGAGCAAGCCGCACACCGACAAGGTCGGTTCGATCACGCGCGCTCAAGCCGAAGAAATCGCGAAGACCAAGATGCCGGACCTTACGGCAGCTGATCTGGACGCAGCCGTTCGCACCATCGCTGGTAGCGCACGCTCGATGGGCATCACTGTGGAGGGCGTGTAAATGGCTAAGATCTCCAAGCGCCGTCAGGCATTTGCCGCCAAGGTCGATCGTCAGAAGCTGTACGCGATCGAAGACGCACTGAGCCTCGTGAAGGAATGCGCGAGCGCGAAGTTCGACGAGTCGATCGACGTCGCAGTCCAGCTCGGCATCGATGCGAAGAAGTCGGACCAGGTCGTTCGTGGTTCGGTCGTTCTGCCGGCAGGTACGGGCAAGTCGGTTCGCGTTGCCGTGTTCGCGCAAGGCGAGAAGGCTGAGCAAGCTCGTGCAGCAGGCGCGGAAATCGTCGGTATGGAAGACCTGGCCGAGCAGATCAAGGCTGGCCAGATGGACTTCGACATCGTGATCGCTTCGCCGGACACGATGCGTATCGTCGGTACGCTGGGTCAGATCCTCGGCCCGCGCGGCCTGATGCCGAACCCGAAGGTCGGTACGGTCACGCCGGACGTCGCAACCGCCGTCAAGAACGCGAAGGCTGGTCAGGTGCAATTCCGTGTCGACAAGGCCGGTATCATCCACGCGACCATCGGCCGCGCATCGTTCGAGCCGACCGCACTGCGTTCGAACCTGTCGGCGCTGATCGAAGCGCTGCAGAAGGCAAAGCCGGCAACGAGCAAGGGCGTCTACCTGCGCAAGATCGCACTGTCGAGCACGATGGGCGTCGGCGTGCGTGTCGACCAGGCTACGCTGGCAGCACAGTAAGCAAGTATTCGGGCCGCTTCGTTCGCGAAGCGGCCTACATGGGCTTTGGGCGGTTGTTCGTGCAGGCAAGGCGGGCAACCGGTTATCAAAGACCGTTGGTGGGGCGCAGCAGTCAGGTGATCCCTTAATTCAAGCCAACGCAGATGGCGAACCCGAAAAAGTTTTGCAGTGGTGAAGCCCCAGGCCGTGAAGCGATTCGCGGCATGAGGTGGAAATACTCCTAACGAGGTCGGACGCCGTTGTTGAACGAGGTACGTGAGGTTTCGGCCATGCCGGCCACGCCGAACGTATCGTTTCTGGAGGCTAACCGTGCCGCTTAATAGAGAAGACAAGCAAGCCGTCGTCGCTGAGGTTTCCGCGCAAGTCGCGAAGGCCCAGACCGTTGTGCTGGCTGAGTATCGTGGAATTGCGGTTGGCGATCTGACCAAGCTGCGCGCGAAAGCGCGCGAGCAACAGGTTTACCTGCGCGTGTTGAAGAACACGCTGGCGCGCCGCGCCGTTGAAGGTACGCCGTTTGCTCCGCTGGCAGAGCAGATGACTGGCCCGTTGATCTACGGCATCTCGGAAGATGCAATTGCTGCTGCTAAGGTCGTCAACGACTTCAGCAAGAGCAATGACAAGTTGGTCATCAAGGCTGGTTCGTTCGATGGCAAGGTGATGGACAAGGCTGGCGTGCAAGCGCTGGCAAGCATCCCGAGCCGCGAAGAACTGCTCTCGAAGCTGCTGTTCGTTATGCAATCGCCTGTTTCGGGCTTCGCGCGTGCCCTGGCCGCGCTGGCAGAGAAGAAGCAAGCGGAAGCTGCGTAATCGAACGTGCATCAGCGTCATTGATCGCTGGCTGTATCCGAATTCAATTTAGGAGTATTTCAAATGGCAATCGCAAAAGAAGACATCCTGGCAGCAGTCGAAGGGATGACCGTTCTGGAACTGAACGAACTGGTCAAGGCGTTCGAAGAGAAGTTTGGCGTGTCGGCAGCTGCAGTGGCAGTCGCTGGCCCGGCAGGCGGCGGCGCTGCTGCTGCTGCAGAAGAGAAGACCGAATTCACGGTCGTTCTGGCTGAAGCAGGCAGCAACAAGGTTGCAGTCATCAAGGCAGTTCGCGAACTGACGGGCCTGGGCCTGAAGGAAGCGAAGGACGTCGTTGACGGCGCACCGAAGGCTGTCAAGGAAGGCGTCGACAAGGCTGCTGCTGAAGAAGCCAAGAAGAAGCTGGAAGAAGCAGGCGCGAAGGTCGAAGTCAAGTAAGTTTCGGCGCGCTGTGCGAAGGCTGGCGGTATTTTCACCGCCGGCCTTTTTGTGCTTTGTGGGGACGTTATTCTGGCACTCATTCGGGAGCCCGAATAATCGACCCCAGAAGCCAAAGAAAACCGCCTGATCGTTGTGATTGGTCACGAATGGCGGTTCTCTTTGTCTTCTGAAGCGACTGCAGAAGGCAAGTTTGGTCGGGTAGCGGGCAACACAGGCATCCGCTGCCGTCAGCCAGCGGTTGGTAGCGGCCAACCACCAAGCTTCTCGGCTCGTTCAAGCCGTCGGACGGCCATCGGGTCTCAGTCGGTGAACACTCGGGTTTGAAACGTCCAGGTATTCCGCCTCGATAGCACCCGCCGTGATTCGGAGATCGTATGCAATATTCCTTCACCGAGAAGAAGCGCATTCGCAAGAGTTTCGCGAAGCGCCCCATCGTTCACCAAGTTCCTTTCTTGCTGGCTACCCAGCTTGAATCATTCAGCACGTTTCTGCAAGCCGATGTGCCGGCCACGCAACGCAAGCCTGAAGGTTTGCAGGCCGCGTTCACATCGGTATTTCCCATTGTTTCGCACAACGGCTTTGCGCGCCTCGAGTTCGTGAGCTATGCGTTGTCCGCGCCGGCATTCAACATCAAGGAATGCCAGCAGCGCGGCCTGACGTACTGCTCCGCGCTGCGCGCGAAGGTCCGCCTTGTCATCCTCGACAAGGAATCGCCGAACAAGCCGGTCGTCAAGGAAGTGAAAGAGCAGGAAGTGTACATGGGCGAAATTCCGCTCATGACGCCGACGGGCTCGTTCGTCATCAACGGCACCGAGCGTGTCATCGTCTCGCAGCTGCACCGTTCGCCGGGCGTGTTCTTCGAACACGACAAGGGCAAGACGCACAGCTCGGGCAAGCTGCTGTTCTCGGCACGGATCATTCCGTACCGCGGCTCGTGGCTCGACTTCGAATTCGATCCGAAGGACATCCTGTACTTCCGCGTCGACCGTCGCCGCAAGATGCCGGTCACGATCCTGCTGAAGGCTATCGGCCTGACGCCGGAACAGATCCTCGCGAACTTCTTCGTGTTCGACAACTTCACGCTGATGGACGAAGGCGCACAACTCGAGTTCGTGCCCGAGCGCCTGCGTGGTGAAGTCGCGCGTTTCGACATCACGGATCGTGATGGCAAGGTCATCGTCCAGAAGGACAAGCGGATCAACGCGAAGCACATTCGCGATCTCGAAGCCGCGAAGACCAAGTTCATCTCGGTGCCGGAAGACTATCTGCTCGGCCGCGTGCTGGCGAAGAACGTCGTCGACGGCGACACCGGCGAAGTGATCGCGAGCGCGAACGACGAAGTCACGGAAAGCGTGCTCGAGAAGCTGCGCGAAGCGGGCATCAAGGACATCCAGACGCTCTACACGAACGACCTGGACCAAGGCCCGTACATCTCGTCGACGCTGCGTGTCGACGAGACGACCGACAAGACGGCCGCGCGCATCGCGATCTACCGCATGATGCGTCCGGGCGAGCCGCCGACCGAAGAAGCGGTCGAGGCCCTGTTCAACCGTCTGTTCTACAGCGAAGAAGCGTACGACCTGTCGAAGGTCGGCCGCATGAAGTTCAACCGCCGCGTCAGCCGTGACGAGATCACCGGCCCGATGACGCTGCAGGACGACGACATCCTCGCGACGATCAAGATCCTCGTCGAACTGCGCAACGGCAAGGGCGAAGTGGACGACATCGACCACCTCGGCAACCGTCGCGTGCGTTGCGTCGGCGAACTGGCGGAAAACCAGTTCCGCGCCGGTCTCGTTCGTGTCGAGCGCGCGGTCAAGGAACGCCTCGGCCAGGCCGAAAGCGAAAACCTGATGCCGCACGACCTGATCAACTCGAAGCCGATTTCGTCGGCGATCCGCGAGTTCTTCGGTTCGTCGCAGCTGTCGCAGTTCATGGACCAGACCAACCCGCTGTCGGAAATCACGCACAAGCGCCGTGTTTCCGCACTGGGCCCGGGCGGTCTGACGCGCGAACGCGCAGGCTTCGAAGTCCGCGACGTGCACCCGACCCACTATGGCCGCGTGTGCCCGATCGAAACGCCGGAAGGTCCGAACATCGGCCTGATCAACTCGCTCGCACTGTACGCGCACCTGAACGAGTACGGCTTCCTCGAGACGCCGTACCGCAAGGTCGTGGACAGCAAGGTGACCGACCAGATCGACTACCTGTCGGCGATCGAGGAAGGCCGCTACATGATCGCTCAGGCGAACGCCGCGATCGACGAGAACGGCACGCTGATCGACGAACTCGTGTCGTCGCGTGAAGCCGGCGAAACGATGATGGTCACGCCGGACCGTATCCAGTACATGGACGTCGCGCCGTCGCAGATCGTGTCGGTGGCAGCCTCGCTGATTCCGTTCCTCGAGCACGACGATGCGAACCGTGCACTGATGGGTTCGAACATGCAGCGTCAGGCCGTGCCGTGTCTGCGTCCGGAAAAGCCGGTCGTCGGTACGGGCATCGAGCGCACCTGCGCGGTCGACTCGGGTACGACGGTTCAGGCGTTCCGCGGCGGTGTGGTCGACTACGTCGACGCAGGCCGTATCGTGATTCGTGTGAACGACGACGAAGCGGTCGCAGGTGAAGTCGGTGTCGACATCTACAACCTGATCAAGTACACGCGTTCGAACCAGAACACGAACATCAACCAGCGTCCGATCGTGAAGATGGGCGACAAGGTCTCGCGCGGCGACGTGCTGGCCGACGGCGCCTCGACGGACCTGGGCGAGCTCGCGCTCGGCCAGAACATGCTGATCGCGTTCATGCCGTGGAACGGCTACAACTTCGAAGACTCGATCCTGATCTCGGAGAAGGTGGTTGCGGACGATCGCTACACGTCGATCCACATCGAAGAGCTGAACGTCGTTGCACGCGACACGAAGCTCGGGCCGGAAGAAATCACGCGCGACATCTCGAACCTGGCGGAAGTCCAGCTCGGCCGTCTCGACGAATCGGGCATCGTGTACATCGGTGCTGAAGTCGAAGCAGGCGACGTGCTGGTCGGCAAGGTCACGCCGAAGGGCGAGACCCAGCTGACGCCGGAAGAGAAGCTGCTGCGCGCGATCTTCGGCGAGAAGGCTTCGGACGTGAAGGACACGTCGCTGCGCGTGCCGTCGGGCATGAGCGGTACCGTGATCGACGTCCAGGTGTTCACGCGTGAAGGCATCCAGCGCGACAAGCGTGCGCAACAGATCATCGACGACGAACTGAAGCGCTACCGTCTCGACCTGAACGACCAGCTGCGCATCGTGGAAGGCGACGCGTTCCAGCGTCTCGCGCGCATGCTCGTGGGCAAGGTCGCGAACGGCGGTCCGAAGAAGCTCGCGAAGGGCACGAAGATCGACCAGGCTTACCTGGAAGACCTCGACCACTACCACTGGTTCGACATCCGCCTCGCGGACGACGAAGCAGCGGCATCGCTCGAAGCGATCAAGAACTCGATCGAAGAGAAGCGTCACCAGTTCGACCTCGCGTTCGAAGAGAAGCGCAAGAAGCTCACGCAAGGCGACGAACTGCCGCCGGGCGTGCTGAAGATGGTCAAGGTGTACCTCGCGGTGAAGCGCCGTCTGCAGCCTGGCGACAAGATGGCAGGCCGTCACGGTAACAAGGGTGTCGTGTCGAAGATCGTCCCGATCGAAGACATGCCGTACATGGCCGACGGCCGTCCGGCAGACGTCGTGCTGAACCCGTTGGGCGTTCCGTCGCGGATGAACGTGGGTCAGGTTCTGGAAGTGCACCTCGGCTGGGCCGCGAAGGGCCTCGGCTGGCGTATCGGCGAAATGCTGCAGCGTCAGGCGAAGATCGAGGAACTGCGCGTGTTCCTGACGAAGATCTACAACGAGTCGGGCCGCCAGGAAGACCTGGAAAGCTTCACCGACGACGAGATCCTCGAACTCGCGAAGAACCTGCGCGAAGGCGTGCCGTTCGCGACGCCGGTGTTCGACGGTGCGACCGAGGAAGAAATGGGCAAGATGCTCGACCTCGCGTTCCCGGACGACATCGCCGAACAGCTCGGCATGAACCCGTCGAAGAACCAGGTTCGTCTGTACGACGGCCGCACGGGTGAAATGTTCGAGCGTCGCGTGACGCTGGGTTACATGCACTACCTGAAGCTGCACCACTTGGTCGACGACAAGATGCACGCGCGTTCGACCGGCCCGTACTCGCTCGTCACGCAGCAGCCGCTGGGTGGTAAGGCGCAGTTCGGTGGCCAGCGTTTCGGTGAAATGGAAGTGTGGGCACTCGAAGCGTACGGCGCGTCCTACGTGCTGCAGGAAATGCTGACGGTGAAGTCGGATGACGTGACCGGCCGGACGAAGGTGTACGAAAACCTCGTCAAGGGCGACCACGTGATCGATGCAGGCATGCCGGAATCCTTCAACGTGCTCGTGAAGGAAATCCGCTCGCTCGGTATCGACATCGATCTCGACCGCAATTAATCGGACTACGGAGAGAAAGCAATGAAAGCTCTGCTCGATCTATTCAAGCAAGTCCAACAGGAAGAAGTTTTCGACGCGATCAAGATCGGTCTGGCCTCGCCCGACAAGATCCGTTCGTGGTCGTTCGGTGAAGTGAAGAAGCCGGAGACCATCAACTACCGTACGTTCAAGCCGGAACGCGATGGTCTCTTCTGCGCGAAGATCTTCGGGCCGATCAAGGACTACGAGTGCCTGTGCGGCAAGTACAAGCGCCTGAAGCACCGCGGCGTGATCTGCGAGAAGTGCGGCGTCGAAGTGACGCTGGCGAAGGTGCGTCGCGAACGGATGGGCCACATCGAGCTGGCCTCGCCGGTCGCGCACATCTGGTTCCTGAAGTCGCTGCCGTCGCGTCTGGGCATGGTGCTCGACATGACGCTGCGCGACATCGAACGCGTGCTGTACTTCGAAGCATACGTGGTGATCGAACCGGGCATGACGCCGCTGAAGGCGCGGCAGATCATGACCGAAGAGGATTACTACAACAAGGTCGAGGAATACGGCGACGAATTCCGTGCCGAAATGGGCGCGGAAGGCGTGCGTGAACTGCTGCGCGCGATCAACATCGACGAGCAGGTCGAGACGCTGCGCACCGAGCTGAAGAACACCGGCTCGGAAGCGAAGATCAAGAAGTACGCGAAGCGCCTGAAGGTCCTCGAGGCATTCCAGCGCTCGGGCATCAAGCCCGAGTGGATGATCCTCGAAGTGCTGCCGGTGCTGCCGCCGGAACTGCGTCCGCTCGTGCCGCTGGACGGCGGCCGTTTCGCGACGTCGGACCTGAACGACCTGTACCGCCGCGTGATCAACCGTAACAACCGGTTGAAGCGTCTGCTCGAGCTGAAGGCACCTGAAATCATCGTCCGCAACGAAAAGCGGATGCTGCAGGAAGCCGTCGACTCGCTGCTCGACAACGGTCGTCGCGGCAAGGCGATGACGGGCGCGAACAAGCGTCCGCTGAAGTCGCTCGCCGACATGATCAAGGGCAAGGGCGGTCGTTTCCGTCAGAACCTGCTGGGCAAGCGCGTCGACTACTCGGGCCGTTCGGTCATCGTGGTCGGCCCGACGCTGAAGCTGCACCAGTGCGGTCTGCCGAAGCTGATGGCGCTCGAGCTGTTCAAGCCGTTCATCTTCAACAAGCTGGAAGTGATGGGCGTCGCTACGACCATCAAGGCTGCGAAGAAGGAAGTCGAGAACCAGACGCCGGTGGTGTGGGACATCCTCGAAGAGGTGATCCGCGAGCACCCGGTGATGCTGAACCGTGCGCCGACGCTGCACCGTCTCGGTATCCAGGCGTTCGAGCCGGTGCTGATCGAAGGCAAGGCAATTCAGCTGCACCCGCTCGTCTGCGCGGCGTTCAACGCCGACTTCGACGGTGACCAGATGGCCGTTCACGTGCCGCTGTCGCTCGAAGCGCAGATGGAAGCGCGTACGCTGATGCTGGCGTCGAACAACGTGCTGTTCCCGGCCAACGGCGATCCGTCGATCGTGCCGTCGCAGGATATCGTGCTGGGTCTGTACTACGCGACCCGCGAAGCGGTCAACGGCAAGGGCGAAGGCCTGTCGTTCACGGGCGTGTCGGAAGTGATCCGCGCGTACGAGAACAAGGAAGTCGAGCTGGCCTCGCGCGTCAACGTGCGGATCACCGAAATGGTCCACAACGAAGACACGTCGGAAGGCGCGCCGCCGTTCGTGCCGAAGATCTCGCTGTATGCGACGACCGTCGGCCGCGCGATCCTGTCGGAGATCCTGCCGCACGGCCTGCCGTTCTCGGTGCTGAACAAGCCGCTGAAGAAGAAGGAAATCTCGCGCCTGATCAACACGGCGTTCCGCAAGTGCGGTCTGCGCGCGACGGTGGTGTTTGCCGACCAGCTGATGCAGTCGGGTTTCCGTCTCGCGACGCGTGCCGGCATTTCGATCTGCGTGGACGACATGCTCGTGCCGCCGCAGAAGGAAACGATCGTCGGCGACGCCGCGAAGAAGGTGAAGGAGTACGACCGCCAGTACATGTCGGGTCTCGTCACCGCGCAGGAACGCTACAACAACGTGGTCGACATCTGGTCGGCAACGTCGGAAGCGGTCGGCAAGGCGATGATGGAGCAGCTGTCGACGGAGCCGGTGACGGACCGCGACGGCAACGAGACGCGCCAGGAGTCGTTCAACTCGATCTACATGATGGCCGACTCGGGCGCCCGGGGTTCGGCGGTGCAGATTCGTCAGCTGGCCGGTATGCGTGGCCTGATGGCGAAGCCGGACGGCTCGATTATCGAGACGCCGATTACCGCGAACTTCCGCGAAGGTCTGAACGTGTTGCAGTACTTCATCTCGACCCACGGTGCACGTAAGGGTCTGGCTGATACGGCACTGAAGACCGCGAACTCGGGTTACCTGACGCGTCGTCTCGTCGACGTCACGCAGGATCTGGTCGTCGTGGAAGACGATTGCGGCACGTCGAACGGCGTGGCGATGAAGGCACTCGTCGAAGGCGGTGAAGTCGTCGAGGCGCTGCGCGACCGTATCCTCGGCCGCGTTGCGGTTGCGGACGTCGTGAACCCGGAAACGCAGGAAACGGTGTACGAATCGGGCACGCTGCTCGACGAAACGGCGGTCGAGGAAATCGAACGCCTCGGCATCGACGAAGTGCGCGTGCGCACGCCGCTGACCTGCGAAACGCGCTACGGTCTGTGTGCGTCGTGCTACGGCCGTGACCTCGGCCGCGGCTCGCTCGTGAACGTCGGCGAAGCAGTCGGCGTGATCGCGGCACAGTCGATCGGTGAACCGGGCACGCAGCTGACGATGCGTACGTTCCACATCGGTGGTGCGGCATCGCGTGCGGCAGTGGCTTCGTCGGTCGAAGCGAAGAGCAACGGTATCGTCCGCTTCACGGCGACGATGCGTTACGTCACGAACGCGAAGGGCGAGCAGATCGTCATTTCCCGTTCGGGCGAAGCGATGATCACCGACGATTTCGGTCGCGAGCGCGAGCGTCACAAAGTGCCGTACGGCGCGACGCTGCTGCAGCTCGACGGCGCGACGATCAAGGCAGGCACGCAGCTCGCCACGTGGGATCCGCTGACGCGTCCGATCATCACCGAGTACGGTGGTACGGTGAAGTTCGAGAACGTCGAGGAAGGCGTGACCGTCGCGAAGCAGATCGACGACGTGACCGGCCTGTCGACGCTGGTCGTGATCGACGTGAAGCGTCGTGGTTCGCAGGCTTCGAAGAGCGTGCGTCCGCAGGTCAAGCTGCTCGACGCGAACGGCGACGAAGTGAAGATTCCGGGCACGGAGCACGCGGTGCAGATCGGCTTCCAGGTCGGCGCACTGATCACCGTGAAGGATGGTCAGCAGGTGCAGGTCGGTGAAGTGCTCGCACGTATCCCGACGGAAGCGCAGAAGACGCGTGACATTACCGGCGGTCTGCCGCGGGTGGCGGAACTGTTCGAAGCGCGTTCGCCGAAGGATGCCGGCATTCTCGCGGAAGTCACCGGTACGACGTCGTTCGGTAAGGACACGAAGGGCAAGCAGCGTCTCGTCATCACGGATCTCGAGGGCAACCAGCACGAGTTCCTGATCGCGAAGGAAAAGCAGGTTCTGGTTCACGATGCACAGGTCGTCAACAAGGGCGAAATGATCGTGGACGGTCCGGCCGATCCGCACGACATCCTGCGTCTGCAGGGTATCGAGGCGCTGTCGCGCTACATCGTCGACGAAGTGCAGGACGTGTATCGTCTGCAGGGCGTGAAGATCAACGACAAGCACATCGAGGTGATCGTTCGCCAGATGCTGCGTCGTGTGCAGATCACCGACAACGGCGATACGCGCTTCATCCCGGGCGAACAGGTCGAGCGTTCCGACATGCTGGACGAGAACGATCGCATGATCGCCGAGGACAAGCGTCCGGCTTCGTACGACAACGTGCTGCTCGGTATCACGAAGGCATCGCTGTCGACCGACTCGTTCATCTCCGCGGCGTCGTTCCAGGAAACGACCCGCGTGCTGACCGAAGCGGCGATCATGGGCAAGCGCGACGATCTGCGCGGCCTGAAGGAAAACGTGATCGTCGGCCGCCTGATTCCGGCCGGTACGGGTCTCGCGTTCCACAAGGCACGCAAGGCGAAGGAATCGTCGGATCGCGAGCGTTTCGACCAGATCGCAGCGGAAGAGGCGTTCGATTTCGGCACGCCGAGCACGCCTGCTGCGGAAGAGCCGCAACAGCACCCGGCAGCCGAGTAAGCGCGGGCGGCGCGAGCCGCCTTGCCTCACCACGCTGTCACCGAGACCGCCCGGTTTTGCCGGGCGGTTTTTTTTCATCTGTCGTTCGCGTGCATGACGCGCCTGTGCCGTGCCGGCCTCCCTTGCTCGCGACGGACGTGCGGCCTGGCTGCCAGCGCCGCCGAAGCCGTCGCGATCACTTGCGGCGCGGTCGTGGCAGGCTCGTCATGCACGCGAACGAACCCTGGCCGAATGGCCAAAACCGCACGATTCGCCCCGCGTCCCGCGAGCGGGTTGTTAAAATTGCGGTCATCGTCCAGCCGTCCCCGTCCTCTTCCATGTCCCGCGCCCTCGAAATCCTCGACGAAGTATTTGGTTATCCCGCTTTTCGCGGCCAGCAGGGCGAAATCGTCGAACACGTCGCCGGCGGCGGCGATTGTCTCGTGCTGATGCCGACCGGCGGCGGCAAGTCGCTGTGCTATCAGATTCCGGCGCTCCTGCGTCGCGAGGCCGGACAGGGTGCCGGTATTGTCGTGTCGCCGCTGATCGCGCTGATGCAGGACCAGGTCGCCGCACTGAGCGAAGTGGGCGTGCGCGCGGCGTACCTGAATTCGACACTGTCGGGCGCCGAGGCCGCGGCGACCGAGCGGGCGCTGCGTGAAGGCGAAATCGACCTGCTGTATGTCGCGCCCGAACGGCTGATGACGGGGCGCTTCCTCGACCTGCTCGAGCGCGCGAAGATCGGCCTGTTCGCGATCGACGAAGCGCACTGCGTGTCGCAATGGGGGCACGATTTCCGCCCGGAATACATCCAGCTGTCGGTGCTGCACGAGCGATTTCCGTCGGTGCCGCGCATCGCATTGACCGCGACGGCCGATGCGATCACGCGCGACGAGATCATCCACCGTCTCGCGCTCGACGACGCGCGCGTGTTCGTGTCGAGCTTCGACCGTCCGAACATCCGCTACCGGATCGTCGAAAAGGATAACGCGCGATCGCAGCTGCTCGATTTCATCCGCGCCGAACACACGAATGCCGACGGCACGACGGATGCGGGTGTCGTCTATTGCCTGTCGCGTCGCAAGGTCGAGGAAACGGCCGAATGGCTGAAGGCGCAAGGCGTGCGTGCGCTGCCGTATCACGCGGGGATGGAGTTCGAGGTGCGGCAGAAGCACCAGGAAATGTTCCAGCGCGAGGAAGGCATCGTGATGTGTGCGACGATCGCGTTCGGCATGGGCATCGACAAGCCGGACGTGCGCTTCGTCGCGCACCTGGATCTGCCGAAGAGCGTCGAAGGCTACTACCAGGAAACGGGCCGCGCCGGCCGCGACGGGATGCCCGCGAATGCGTGGATGGCTTATGGGCTCGGCGACGTCGTCCAGCAGCGCAAGATGATCGACGAATCGGATGCGGACGACGCGCACAAGCGTGTCCAGACGTCGAAGCTCGACGCGCTGCTCGGGCTGTGCGAGACGATCTCGTGCCGCCGCGTGCGGCTGCTGAACTACTTCGGCGAGGAGAGCAAGCCGTGCGGCAACTGCGATACGTGTCTCGAGCCGCCCGCGTCATGGGACGCGACGCGTGAGGCGCAGATGGCGCTGTCGTGCGTGTTCCGCGCGCAGCGCGCGAGCGGCTTCAATTTCGGCTCGAGCCACCTGATCGAGGTCCTGCGCGGCGGGCGCACCGAGAAGGTGTTGCAGCGGGGCCACGACCAGCTGACGACGTTCGGGATCGGCGCGTCGCTGTCGGAGCCCGAGTGGCGCGCGATATTTCGGCAGCTCGTCGCGTACGGCTACCTGGCCGTCGATCACGGCGGCTTCGGTGCACTCGTGCTGACCGAGGCCGCGAAGCCGGTGTTGAAGAACGAGGAGAAGGTCACGCTGCGCCGCTACGTGAAGCCGCAGCGCACGCGCCAGTCGTCGGGCCGCAGCGGCACGCGCGTCGACCCGACTGCCGGCATGGGCACGCGCGAGCGCGCAAGGTGGGATGCGCTGCGCGCGTGGCGCGCGGAAACGGCGAAGACGGACGGCGTGCCGGCCTATGTGATCTTCCACGACGCGACGCTCGCCGAGATCGCACGCAACGCGCCGGAGACGATCGACGACCTGCGCCATATCCCCGGCATGGGGGTGCGCAAGCTGGAGCGCTTCGGCGACGAGATCATCGACGTCGTCGAGTCTGCCTGACACAGGCGTTCCGACCCTTCCGGTAAACCACGCGTCCGGCCGACGAATCACGCAAGCCGTTGACTTAGTTGGCATTTCCGGAATATGATGCTGGGTTCCGGTATTCGGTGGGCCGAGTTGCGTTCGAAAGCTCGCACCCGTTTCGCCGGTTCGGAAGTCAACTGTGCGCCGATTCTCGCTTTGCCCGAAATCGATGTGCAGATTTTGTTCAATTTCAGGAATAAACAATGCCAACCATCAACCAACTGGTTCGCAAAGGCCGTCAGTCGGAAACGACGAAGAGCAAGAGCCCGGCCCTGCAGGACTGCCCCCAGCGTCGCGGCGTGTGCACCCGTGTGTACACGACGACGCCGAAGAAGCCGAACTCGGCACTCCGTAAGGTCGCCAAGGTTCGTCTGACGAACGGCTTCGAAGTGATTTCGTACATCGGCGGTGAAGGCCACAACCTGCAGGAACACTCGGTTGTGCTGATCCGCGGCGGCCGTGTGAAGGACTTGCCGGGTGTGCGTTACCACATGGTTCGCGGCTCGCTGGATACCCAGGGCGTCAAGGACCGTAAGCAAGCGCGCTCGAAGTACGGCGCGAAGCGTGCAAAGGCTGCCAAGTAAGCAGTTTTTGATCAGGGATCGCCGCAGGGCGGTCAAGGCGGGAGTGCCGGATTGCCGGTGCTGTCGAGTAAGTGGTCACCCGGCCAAGCTGGTTAGTCGTGAAGATGTGATCGGGTTTGTTGGTGGCCGCGGAGCTGGAATCAGCTCCAACTGAACAAGTAAAGGAAGAATCATGCCGCGTCGTCGCGAAGTCCCCAAGCGGGAAGTGTTGCCGGATCCGAAGTTCGGTAACGTTGATGTAGCCAAGTTCATGAACATGCTGATGCTGTCCGGCAAGAAGTCGGTCGCAGAGCGCATCGTTTATGGCGCATTCGAACAGATCCAGACCAAGGGTGGCAAGGACCCGCTGGAAGTGTTCACGGTTGCGCTCAACAACGTCAAGCCGGTGGTCGAAGTGAAGAGCCGTCGCGTTGGTGGTGCCAACTATCAAGTTCCGGTCGAAGTGCGCCCGTCGCGTCGTATGGCATTGGCGATGCGCTGGCTGCGTGAGGCTGCGAAGAAGCGCAGCGAGAAGTCGATGGCTCTGCGCCTGGCAGGTGAACTCTCCGAAGCGGCCGAAGGCCGTGGCGGCGCGATGAAGAAGCGCGATGAAGTTCACCGCATGGCAGAAGCCAACCGCGCGTTCTCGCATTTCCGTTTCTAAGCGCCTGGCTGGGCTGTTTGCGGAAATAAATTCCGGGCGGGTGCGCTTTTCAGGCGCCTCGCCCGTTTGTGTTGAAGCATGATGCAGCAGGGCTGCATCGTGTCATCCCAGTAGAGGATCAAAGTGGCTCGCAAGACTCCTATCGAGCGCTACCGCAATATCGGTATTAGCGCTCACATCGACGCCGGCAAAACGACGACGACCGAGCGCATTCTGTTTTACACCGGTGTGAACCACAAGATCGGTGAAGTCCACGACGGCGCAGCCACGATGGACTGGATGGAGCAGGAACAGGAGCGTGGCATCACGATCACGTCCGCTGCTACCACGGCCTTCTGGAAGGGCATGGGCGGCAACTATCCGGAACACCGCATCAACATCATCGACACCCCGGGCCACGTCGACTTCACGATCGAAGTGGAGCGTTCGATGCGCGTGCTCGACGGCGCGTGCATGGTGTACTGCGCAGTGGGCGGCGTGCAGCCGCAGTCGGAAACGGTGTGGCGCCAGGCTAACAAGTACAAGGTGCCGCGTCTCGCGTTCGTCAACAAGATGGACCGTACCGGCGCGAACTTCTTCAAGGTCTACGACCAGCTCCGTCTGCGCCTGAAGGCGAACCCGGTTCCGGTCGTGGTGCCGATCGGCGCGGAAGAAAACTTCAAGGGCGTCGTCGACCTGATCAAGATGAAGGCGATCATTTGGGACGAAGCGTCGCAAGGCACGAAGTTCGACTACGTCGACATCCCGGCCGAGCTCGCAGAGACCTGCAAGGAATGGCGCGAAAAGATGGTCGAAGTGGCTGCTGAAGCCAGCGAAGACCTGATGAACAAGTACCTGGAAGAAGGCGATCTGCCGGAAGCCGACATCGTCAAGGCGCTGCGTGATCGTACGATCGCGTGCGAAATCCAGCCGATGCTGTGCGGTACCGCGTTCAAGAACAAGGGCGTGCAGCGTATGCTCGACGCCGTGATCGACTTCCTGCCGTCGCCGGTCGACATCCCGCCGGTCAAGGGCGAGCTCGAAAACGGTGAAGAAGCTGAGCGCAAGGCGTCGGACGACGAGAAGTTCTCGTCGCTCGCGTTCAAGATCATGACCGACCCGTTCGTCGGCCAGCTGATCTTCTTCCGTGTGTACTCGGGCGTCGTCAACTCGGGCGACACGCTGCTGAACTCGACCAAGGGCAAGAAGGAACGCCTCGGCCGTATTCTGCAGATGCACGCGAACCAGCGTGAAGAAATCAAGGAAGTCCGTGCAGGCGACATCGCTGCTGCGGTCGGCCTGAAGGAAGCGACCACCGGCGACACGCTGTGCGATCCGGCAAACCCGATCGTGCTCGAGCGCATGGTGTTCCCGGAGCCGGTGATTTCGCAGGCTGTCGAGCCGAAGACCAAGGCTGACCAGGAAAAGATGGGCCTGGCGCTGAACCGTCTGGCACAGGAAGATCCGTCGTTCCGCGTGCAGACCGACGAAGAGTCGGGCCAGACCATCATTTCGGGCATGGGCGAGCTCCACCTCGAAATTCTGGTCGACCGGATGAAGCGTGAATTCGGCGTGGAAGCGACCGTCGGCAAGCCGCAGGTTGCATACCGCGAAACGATTCGTTCGACGGCGAAGGACGTCGACGGCAAGTTCGTCAAGCAGTCGGGTGGTCGCGGCCAGTACGGTCACGCGGTCATCACGCTCGAGCCGAACGAACAAGGCAAGGGCTACGAGTTCTTCGACGAGATCAAGGGTGGTGTGATTCCGCGTGAATACATCCCGGCGGTCGACAAGGGTATCCAGGACACGCTGAAGTCGGGCGTGCTCGCCGGCTTCCCGGTCGTTGACGTGAAGGTTCACCTGACGTTCGGTTCGTACCACGACGTTGACTCGAACGAAAACGCGTTCCGCATGGCCGGTTCGATGGCGTTCAAGGAAGCAATGCGCAAGGCGAACCCGGTCGTCCTCGAGCCGATGATGGCTGTCGAAGTCGAGACGCCGGAAGACTACATGGGCAACGTGATGGGCGACCTGTCGGGCCGTCGCGGTATCGTCCAGGGCATGGAAGACATGGTTGGCGGCGGCAAGATCGTGCGCGCCGAAGTGCCGCTGTCGGAAATGTTCGGCTATTCGACGTCGCTGCGCTCGCTGACGCAAGGTCGTGCAACGTACACGATGGAGTTCAAGCACTACGCTGAAGCTCCGCGCAACGTTGCTGATGCGATCATCAGCGCGAAGTCGAAGTAATTCGCTATCTCAATCGATAATTTTTGAAAGAAGAGAATCATGGCAAAAGGTAAATTCGAGCGGACCAAGCCGCACGTGAACGTTGGTACGATTGGTCACGTTGACCACGGCAAGACGACGCTGACGGCAGCGATCACGACGGTTCTGACGAAGAAATTCGGCGGCGAAGCGAAGGCGTACGACCAGATCGACGCGGCACCGGAAGAAAAGGCGCGCGGCATCACGATCAACACGGCACACGTCGAGTACGAAACGGCTAACCGCCACTACGCACACGTCGACTGCCCGGGCCACGCTGACTATGTGAAGAACATGATCACGGGCGCAGCGCAGATGGACGGCGCGATCCTGGTTTGCTCGGCAGCAGACGGCCCGATGCCGCAAACGCGTGAGCACATCCTGCTGGCGCGTCAGGTTGGCGTTCCGTACATCATCGTGTTCCTGAACAAGTGCGACATGGTGGACGATGCTGAACTGCTCGAGCTGGTCGAGATGGAAGTTCGCGAACTCCTGTCGAAGTACGACTTCCCGGGCGACGACACGCCGATCGTGAAGGGTTCGGCCAAGCTGGCGCTGGAAGGCGACACGGGCGAGCTGGGCGAAGTGGCGATCATGAGCCTGGCAGACGCGCTGGACACGTACATCCCGACGCCGGAGCGTGCAGTTGACGGCGCGTTCCTGATGCCGGTGGAAGACGTGTTCTCGATCTCGGGCCGTGGTACGGTGGTGACGGGTCGTGTCGAGCGCGGCATCGTGAAGGTCGGCGAAGAAATCGAAATCGTCGGTATCAAGCCGACGGTGAAGACGACCTGCACGGGCGTTGAAATGTTCCGCAAGCTGCTGGACCAAGGTCAGGCAGGCGACAACGTCGGTATCCTGCTGCGCGGCACGAAGCGTGAAGACGTGGAGCGTGGCCAGGTTCTGGCGAAGCCGGGTTCGATCACGCCGCACACGCACTTCACGGCTGAAGTGTACGTGCTGAGCAAGGACGAAGGCGGCCGTCACACGCCGTTCTTCAACAACTACCGTCCGCAGTTCTACTTCCGTACGACGGACGTGACGGGCTCGATCGAGCTGCCGAAGGACAAGGAAATGGTGATGCCGGGCGACAACGTGTCGATCACGGTGAAGCTGATTGCTCCGATCGCGATGGAAGAAGGTCTGCGCTTCGCAATCCGCGAAGGCGGCCGTACGGTCGGCGCTGGCGTCGTCGCCAAGATCCTCGACTAAGATCGACGATCCGCGGGTCCTTCCGGGATCCGCGATCCCACGGTATGCAGTTGTACCGTCGAAACCGGGTGTTCAGCTTGCGCTGGCACCCGGTTTTTCTTTATGGCGTGCCGTCCGCACATTGACAAACCCGCACCACCTCTCCGATTTTTCGTGTAGAATCGCGGGCTTAGCAGTGGAAGTACCGTTCGGAACCTGTCGCTTCGCTCCCCGCAGGCAGCAGGTTTCGCGTTCTTTTAGTGTCCGGCGGTGCAACATCGCCTCGCTCTTTTCAAGGAATCGTCATGCAGCAACAGAAAATCCGCATTCGCCTGAAGGCTTTCGACTATCGTCTGATCGATCAATCGGCTGCCGAAATCGTCGATACCGCGAAGCGGACTGGCGCAATCGTCCGTGGCCCGGTGCCGCTGCCGACGCGCATTCAGCGTTTTGACATCCTGCGTTCGCCGCACGTCAACAAGACGTCGCGCGATCAGCTCGAAATCCGTACCCACCAGCGCCTGATGGACATCGTCGATCCGACCGACAAGACGGTTGACGCGCTGATGAAGCTCGACCTGCCGGCTGGCGTCGACGTGGAAATCAAGCTGCAGTAAGGCTTTCGGCGCCTTCCGGCTTGCCGGGTGGCGCTAAGTCTTTGTATTGCTTGCGGAAATCGAGAAGTCGGGCTATACTGCTTGGCTTTTCGCGTATTCGCGTAAAAAAGTTGGGCCTTGCGTGCCCGGCATTTTGTAAATCAGCCCCGACCAATCGCAGTCGGGAATGGAGAAAATGATGAGCCTTGGACTCGTAGGTCGCAAGGTTGGCATGACCCGTATCTTCACGGCTGAAGGGGATTCGATTCCCGTCACCGTGCTGGACGTGTCGGACAACCGCGTGACGCAGATCAAGACTGTTGAAACCGACGGCTACACGGCCGTGCAGGTTGCATTCGGCTCCCGTCGTGCATCGCGCGTGACGAAGCCGCTGGCAGGTCATCTCGCCAAAGCCGGTGTCGAAGCCGGTGAAATCCTCAAGGAATTCCGCATTGACGCGGCCAAGGCAGCTGAGCTGTCGAATGGCGCCGTGGTCGGTGCTGATCTTTTCGAAGTGGGCCAGAAGGTCGACGTGCAAGGCGTGTCGATCGGTAAGGGCTACGCCGGTACGATCAAGCGTTACAACTTCTCCTCCGGCCGTGCGACGCACGGTAACTCGCGCTCGCACAACGTGCCGGGCTCGATCGGTATGGCGCAGGATCCGGGTCGTGTTTTCCCGGGTAAACGCATGACGGGTCACATGGGTGACGTGACGGTGACGGTGCAGAACCTCGAAATCGCTCGTATCGACGCAGAGCGCAAGCTGCTGCTCGTGAAGGGTGCGATTCCGGGCGCGAAGGGCGGCAAGGTCTTCGTGACGCCGGCCGTCAAGACCAAGGGGGCGAAATAATGGAACTCAAGCTCCTGAACGAAAATGGTCAGGAAGGTGCAGTGGTCAACGCATCGGACGTCGTGTTCGGTCGTGACTACAACGAAGCGCTGATCCACCAGGTCGTCGTCGCTTACCAGGCGAATGCTCGCCAGGGTAACCGCGCACAGAAGGACCGTGAGCAAGTCAAGCACACGACCAAGAAGCCGTGGCGCCAGAAGGGTACGGGCCGTGCTCGTGCCGGTATGTCGTCGAGCCCGCTGTGGCGTGGCGGTGGTCGTATCTTCCCGAATTCGCCGGAAGAAAACTTCTCGCACAAGGTCAACAAGAAGATGCATCGCGCAGGTCTCTGCTCGATCTTCTCGCAGCTGGCCCGTGAAGGCCGTCTGTCGGTCGTCGAGGACATCATCCTCGAAGCGCCGAAGACCAAGCTGCTGGCCGACAAATTCAAGACCATGGGTCTCGACTCCGTGCTGATCATCACCGACACGGTTGACGAGAACCTGTACCTGGCTTCGCGCAACCTGCCGCACGTGGCGATTGTCGAGCCGCGCTACGCTGACCCGCTGTCGCTGATCTACTTCAAGAAAGTGCTGGTCACGAAGGCTGCGGTCGCCCAGATCGAGGAGTTGCTGTCATGAGCGAGATTCGCAAGAACGATCATCGTTTGATGCAGGTCCTGCTCGCACCGGTGATCTCGGAAAAGGCGACGCTGGTTGCCGACAAGAACGAGCAAGTCGTGTTCGAAGTCGCACCGGATGCCACGAAGCAGGAAGTGAAGGCGGCTGTCGAGCTGCTGTTCAAGGTTGAAGTTGATTCCGTCAACGTGCTGGTTCAGAAGGGCAAGCAAAAGCGCTTCGGCCGTTCGATGGGCCGCCGCAAGGACGTGAAGAAGGCGTACGTTTGCCTGAAGCCCGGCCAGGAAATCAACTTTGAAGCGGAGGCCAAGTAATCATGGCAATCGTTAAAGTTAAGCCGACATCGCCGGGTCGCCGCGCGATGGTCAAGGTGGTCAACAAGAACCTGCACCAGGGCAAGCCGTTCGCGGCACTGCTCGACTCGCAGAGCTCGACCGCCGGCCGTAACAACAATGGCCGTATCACCACGCGTCACAAGGGTGGTGGTCACAAGCAACACTATCGTATCGTCGATTTCCGTCGCACGAAGGATGGCATCCCGGCAAAGGTCGAACGTCTCGAGTACGACCCGAACCGCAGCGCGAACATCGCGCTGGTGCTCTACGCAGACGGCGAACGTCGCTACATCATCGCCCCGAAGGGCCTGACCGTCGGCCAACAGCTGATGTCGGGTTCGGAAGCGCCGATCCGTGCAGGCAACACGCTGCCGATCCGCAACATTCCGGTCGGTACGACGATCCACTGCATCGAGATGCTGCCGGGCAAGGGCGCGCAAATGGCGCGTTCGGCTGGCACGTCGGCCATGCTGCTCGCACGTGAAGGCGTCTACGCGCAGGTTCGTCTGCGTTCGGGCGAAATCCGCCGCGTGCACATCGAGTGCCGTGCAACGATCGGTGAAGTCGGCAACGAAGAGCATAGCCTGCGCCAGATCGGCAAGGCTGGCGCGAACCGCTGGCGCGGTATCCGCCCGACGGTGCGTGGCGTTGCGATGAACCCGGTTGATCACCCGCACGGTGGTGGTGAGGGCAAGACGGCTGCAGGTCGCGACCCGGTGAGCCCGTGGGGTACGCCGGCTAAGGGTTACCGCACCCGCAGCAACAAGCGCACGACGACGATGATCGTCCAGCGCCGTCACAAGCGTTAAGGAGTAGGCAATGGCACGTTCTGTTAAAAAAGGTCCGTTCTGCGACGCCCATTTGCTGAAGAAAGTTGAGGCGGCTGCAGCTTCGCGCGACAAAAAGCCGATCAAGACCTGGTCGCGTCGCTCGACGATTCTGCCGGATTTCATCGGCCTGACGATCGCTGTTCACAACGGCCGTCAACACGTTCCGGTGTACATCTCGGAAAACATGGTCGGCCACAAGCTTGGCGAGTTCGCACTGACCCGTACGTTCAAGGGTCACGCAGCCGACAAGAAGGCCAAGAAATAAGGGGCAATCAAGATGGAAGTGAAAGCAATTCATCGCGGTGCCCGCATCTCGGCGCAGAAAACGCGCCTTGTGGCTGACCAGATCCGCGGTTTGCCGGTCGACAAGGCGCTGAACGTTCTGACGTTCTCGCCGAAGAAGGCGGCTGGCATCGTGAAGAAGGTTGTGCTGTCGGCAATCGCGAATGCGGAGCACAACGAAGGCGCTGATATCGACGAGCTCAAGATCAAGAGCATCTACGTCGACAAGGCTGCATCGCTCAAGCGTTTCACCGCGCGCGCCAAGGGCCGCGGTAACCGCATCGAGAAGCAATCCTGTCACATCACTGTGACGGTCGGGAATTAAGGAGCCATACGATGGGACAGAAAATTCATCCGACTGGCTTCCGCCTGGCTGTCAGCCGCAATTGGGCTTCGCGTTGGTACGCGAACAACAACAATTTCGCGGCGATGCTGCAGGAAGACATCGGTGTTCGTGAATACCTGAAGAAGAAGCTGAAGAACGCTTCGGTCGGTCGGGTGGTCATCGAGCGTCCGGCGAAGAACGCGCGCATCACGATTTACAGCTCGCGTCCGGGCGTGGTCATCGGCAAGAAGGGCGAGGATATCGAACAGCTGAAGACGGAACTGCAACGCCGCATGGGCGTGCCGGTTCACGTCAACATCGAAGAAATCCGCAAGCCGGAAACCGATGCTCAGCTGATCGCTGACTCGATCACGCAGCAGCTCGAGCGCCGGATCATGTTCCGTCGCGCGATGAAGCGTGCGATGCAGAACGCGATGCGTCTGGGTGCCCAAGGCATCAAGATCATGAGCGCAGGCCGTCTGAACGGTATCGAAATCGCTCGTACGGAGTGGTATCGCGAAGGTCGCGTGCCCCTTCACACGCTGCGTGCTGATATCGACTACGCGACTTCGGAAGCGAAGACGACTTACGGGATCATCGGCGTCAAGGTGTGGGTCTACAAGGGCGATACGCTCGGCCGCAACGACGCACCGGTGGTGGAAGAAGTAGCCGAAGACAAGCGTCCGCGTCGCAATGCGCGTCCGGGCGACCGTCGTCCGCGCCGTGACGGCGAAGGCGGCGCTCCGGGTGCTCGTCGTGGCGCACCGCGCCGTGGCGCCGGCAAGCCCGAAGACGGCAAGACTGGAGAATAACGATGCTGCAACCGAAACGCAGAAAGTATCGTAAAGAGCAGAAGGGTCGTAACACCGGCAAGGCGACGCGCGGCAACGCAGTGTCGTTCGGTGAATTCGGCCTGAAGGCGATCGGTCGCGGTCGTTTGACCGCACGTCAGATTGAAGCGGCGCGTCGTGCAATGACGCGTCACATCAAGCGTGGCGGCCGCATCTGGATCCGGATCTTCCCGGACAAGCCGATTTCGCAGAAGCCGGCCGAAGTGCGTATGGGTAACGGTAAGGGTAACCCGGAGTACTACGTCGCCGAGATTCAGCCGGGCAAGATGCTCTATGAAATGGACGGCGTAACCGAAGAACTGGCACGCGAAGCGTTCCGTCTGGCTGCAGCCAAGCTGCCGCTGAAGACGGCATTCATCGTGCGCCAGCTCGGCGCCTAAGGAGAAAACATGAAGGCTTCCGAACTTCTCCAGAAAGACCAGGCCGCGCTCAACAAGGAGCTGGCGGACCTGCTGAAGGCGCAATTCGGCCTGCGCATGCAACTCGCGACCCAGCAGCTCACGAACACGAGCCAGCTGAAGAAGGTTCGTCGCGACATCGCACGTGTGCGGACCGTCATGACTCAGAAGGCGAACCAGAAATGAACGATAGCGTGAAAACCTCGCTGAAGCGGACGCTGGTCGGTCGGGTCGTCAGCAACAAGATGGACAAGACCGTCACCGTGCTGATCGAGCACCGCGTCAAGCATCCGATCTACGGCAAGTATGTCGTGCGCTCGAAGAAGTACCACGCGCACGATGAAGCGAACACCTACAACGAAGGCGATCTCGTCGAAATCCAGGAAACTCGTCCTGTTTCGAAGACGAAGGCCTGGACGGTGTCGCGCCTCGTCGAAGCCGCTCGCGTCATCTAAGCGGGCAGCGCAGTAGGCAGTAACGGGCACTTCTCCACGAAGTGCTTGAAATCGCAAAGTTTTTGCTTGCGTGACCAGGGTTATTTGTTATAATCCTGGTCTTCCCTCTTTATGGGAGCCCCGTCGCGGGCGAAGTTGGTGGGGGAAGCGGACTGGCGCCTGCCTGTCCGAAAGATTCACCGAATTGCGATGGCGGGTTTCGTTTGCCGTCGCTGCTGTTCCAACCCAAGCAGCCGATTGGCTGACGGGACCAAGACTGACCGAATGCATCATGGTGGTGCATCCGGATTAAGTTGGGAAAGACAAACCATGATCCAGACCGAATCTCGGCTCGAAGTAGCCGACAACACGGGTGCACGTGAAGTCCTGTGCATCAAGGTGCTCGGCGGCTCGAAGCGTCGTTATGCCGGCATTGGCGACATCATCAAGGTGAGCGTCAAAGAGGCAACGCCGCGCGGGCGCGTGAAGAAAGGCGAAATTTACAACGCCGTGGTGGTCCGCACCGCCAAGGGCGTGCGCCGTCAAGACGGCTCGCTGATCAAGTTCGACGGCAACGCCGCTGTGCTTTTGAATAACAAGCTCGAGCCGATCGGCACCCGTATCTTCGGGCCGGTGACGCGTGAGCTGCGTAGCGAACGATTCATGAAGATCGTTTCGCTGGCGCCGGAAGTGCTGTAAGGAGTCGCGATGAACAAGATTCGCAAAGGTGACGAAGTCATCGTCGTCACTGGCAAGGACAAGGGCAAGCGCGGCGTCGTGCTGGCTGTCGGTGCAGAGCATGTGACGGTTGAAGGTATCAACCTCGTCAAGAAGCATGTGAAGCCGAACCCGATGAAGGGTACGACGGGTGGCGTGGAAGCGAAGACGATGCCCCTGCATATTTCGAACGTCGCACTGGTCGACGCGAATGGCAAGGCGTCGCGTGTTGGCATCAAGGTCGAGGAAGGCAAGAAGGTTCGCTTCCTGAAGACGACCGGTGCCGTACTGAGCGCCTGACGCAGCGGAGTAAAAAATGGCTCGTTTTCAAGAGTTTTACAAAGAAAAGGTTGTGCCCGGCCTGATCGAGAAGTTCGGTTACAAGTCGGTCATGGAAGTGCCGCGCATCACCAAGATCACGCTGAACATGGGTCTTGGCGAAGCGATCGCTGACAAGAAGATCATCGAGAACGCCGTTGGCGACCTCACGAAGATCGCTGGTCAGAAGCCGGTCGTGACGAAGGCACGCAAGGCAATCGCAGGCTTCAAGATCCGCCAGGGTTACCCGATCGGCGCGATGGTGACGCTGCGTGGCCGTGCAATGTACGAATTCCTCGACCGTTTCGTGACGGTTGCCCTGCCCCGCGTGCGTGACTTCCGCGGCGTGTCGGGTCGTGCTTTCGATGGCCGTGGCAACTACAACATCGGTGTGAAAGAGCAGATCATTTTCCCCGAAATCGACTACGACAAGATCGACGCACTGCGTGGGCTGAACATCAGCATCACGACGACTGCGAAGACCGACGACGAAGCAAAGGCTCTGCTCGCCAGCTTCAAGTTCCCGTTCAGAAACTGAGGTTACCGTGGCTAAACTGGCACTGATCGAACGTGAAAAGAAGCGCGCCCGCCTGGTCGCGAAGTTCGCAGCAAAGCGCGATGCGCTGAAGGCGATCGTTGAAGACCAAAGCAAGTCGGAAGAAGAGCGCTACGAAGCACGCCTTGAGCTGCAGCAATTGCCCCGCAACGCAAACCCGACCCGCCAGCGTAACCGCTGCGCGATCACGGGCCGTCCGCGTGGCACGTTCCGTAAATTCGGCCTCGCGCGTAACAAGATTCGTGAAATCGCATTCCGTGGCGAGATTCCTGGCCTGACCAAGGCGAGCTGGTAATAGGAGAAACGTAAATGAGCATGAGTGATCCTATCGCCGATATGCTGACTCGCATCCGCAACGCGCAGATGGTCGAGAAGGTATCGGTTGCGATGCCCTCGTCGAAGGTCAAGGTTGCAATCGCGCAAGTCCTGAAGGACGAAGGTTACATCGACGATTTCGCTGTCAAGGCGGAAGGTGCGAAGTCCGAACTGAATATCGCGCTGAAGTACTACGCAGGTCGCCCGGTCATCGAACGCCTCGAGCGCGTGTCGAAGCCTGGTCTGCGCGTGTACCGCGGCCGTAACGACATTCCGCAGGTCATGAACGGCCTGGGCGTGGCAATCGTGTCGACGCCGAAGGGCGTGATGACCGACCGCAAGGCGCGCGCTACTGGCGTCGGCGGCGAAGTCATCTGCTACGTCGCTTAAAGCCGAGGAGAGAGAAACATGTCTCGAGTAGGTAAGAGCCCGATCGCGCTGCAAGGCGCGGAAGTCAAGCTGGCCGACGGTGCGATCACCGTCAAGGGCCCGCTGGGCACCATCACGCAAGCGATCAATCCGCTCGTGAACGTGGCGAACAACGACGGCACGCTGAACCTGTCGCCGGTGGACGAAAGCCGCGAAGCAAATGCACTGTCGGGCACGATGCGCGCGATCATCGCGAATGCCGTGCACGGCGTGACCAAGGGTTTCGAGCGCAAGCTGACGCTGGTTGGCGTCGGTTATCGTGCGCAAGCGCAAGGCGACAAGCTGAACCTGTCGCTGGGTTTCTCGCACCCGGTGGTGCACCAGATGCCGGAAGGCGTCAAGGCAGAAACCCCGACGCAAACCGAAATCGTGATCAAGGGGATCAACAAGCAACAAGTCGGTCAAGTAGCTGCGGAAGTTCGCGGTTACCGTCCGCCGGAGCCGTACAAGGGCAAGGGCGTGCGCTATTCCGACGAGGTTGTGATCCTCAAAGAAACGAAGAAGAAGTAAGGGTGCGCAATCATGGATAAGACTCAATCTCGCCTGCGCCGCGCTCGCCAGACGCGTATCAAGATCGCTGAGCTGCAGGTCGCGCGTCTCGCCGTGCATCGCACGAACACGCACATCTACGCTCAAGTGTTCTCGCCCTGCGGCACCAAGGTGCTCGCCAGCGCGTCGACGCTCGAAGCAGAAGTGCGCGCTGAACTGGCCGACAAGTCGGGCAAGGGCGGCAACGTTAATGCCGCGACGCTGATCGGCAAGCGTATTGCCGAGAAGGCAAAGGCTGCCGGCATCGAATCCGTCGCCTTCGACCGCTCGGGCTTCCGCTACCACGGCCGCGTCAAGGCGCTGGCTGAGGCAGCTCGCGAAGCTGGGCTCAAGTTCTAAGGAAGGAATTCGTCATGGCAAAGATGCAAGCGAAAGTTCAGGCTGACGAGCGCGACGACGGCCTTCGCGAAAAGATGATTTCGGTCAACCGCGTGACCAAGGTCGTGAAGGGTGGCCGTATTCTCGGCTTCGCCGCACTGACCGTGGTTGGCGACGGCGATGGCCGCATCGGTATGGGCAAGGGCAAGGCGAAGGAAGTGCCGGTCGCTGTCCAGAAGGCAATGGAACAAGCTCGCCGCAACATGTTCAAGGTGCCGCTCAAGAACGGCACGCTGCAACACGAAGTGCACGGCAAGCATGGCGCATCCGCTGTCCTCCTCGCTCCGGCGAAGGCAGGTACGGGCGTGATCGCCGGCGGCCCGATGCGCGCAGTGTTCGACGTGATGGGCGTTCAGAACGTCGTGGCAAAGAGCCACGGTTCGACGAACCCGTACAACCTCGTTCGCGCCACGCTGGACGGTCTGCGCAAGCAGTCCACCCCGGCAGACATCGCGGCGAAGCGCGGCAAGTCCGTCGAAGAAATTTTGGGCTAAGCCCGGGTGGTCACCATGTCTGAAAAAACTGTCAAGGTTCAGCTCGTTAAGAGCCTGATCGGGACCCGCGAATCGCACCGCGCGACCGTGCGTGGCCTGGGCCTGCGCCGACTCAACTCGGTCAGCGAGCTTCAGGACACGCCGGCGGTCCGCGGCATGATCAACAAGGTCTCGTACCTCGTTAAGGTCATCGCGTAAGCGGCCCTACGGATCAAGGAGTTGATATGGAATTGAATAACCTGAAGCCGGCAGCTGGCGCCAAGCACGCCAAGCGTCGCGTCGGCCGTGGCATCGGTTCGGGCCTCGGCAAGACGGCTGGCCGTGGTCACAAGGGTCAGAAATCGCGTTCGGGCGGCTTCCACAAAGTCGGTTTCGAAGGCGGTCAGATGCCGCTGCAACGTCGTCTGCCGAAGCGCGGCTTCACGTCGCTGACGAAGGAATTCGTCGGTGAAGTGCGCCTGGGCGACCTCGAGAAGCTGCCGGTCGATGAGATCGATCTGCTCGCACTGAAGCAAGCCGGCCTGGTCGGCGAGCTGACGAAGAGCGCAAAGATCATCGCGACGGGCGAACTGAAGCGCAAGATCGTCGTGAAGGGTCTCGGTGCCACCAAGGGTGCGCGTGCTGCGATCGAAGCGGCTGGCGGTTCGTTCGCCGAGTGACACGCTAGCGCGTCGTCATTTGCATTCATCGGAGAAGGTACTTGGCTAACAGCCCGAGTCTTGCAAAACCCGGTCGAAGCACGGCGAAATTCGGCGATCTGCGCCGGCGAGCGATGTTCCTGCTCCTGGCGCTGATCGTCTATCGCATCGGCGCGCACATTCCCGTGCCGGGCATCGATCCGGATCAACTGGCTAAGCTGTTCCAGAGCCAGGCGGGCGGCATCCTGGGCATGTTCAACATGTTCTCGGGTGGCGCGCTTTCCCGCTTCACGATCTTTGCGCTGGGGATCATGCCGTACATTTCGGCGTCGATCATCATGCAGTTGCTGGCGATCGTATCGCCGCAGCTCGAGGCGCTGAAGAAGGAAGGGCAGGCAGGGCAACGGAAGATCACGCAGTACACACGGTATTTCACCGTCGTGCTCGCGACCTTCCAGGCGTTCGGTATCGCGGCTGCGCTGGAAAACCAGCCGGGCCTCGTCACCGATCCCGGCATGCTGTTCCGTCTGACGACGGTCGTGACGCTGGTTACCGGCACGATGTTCCTGATGTGGCTCGGCGAGCAGATTACCGAGCGTGGTCTGGGCAACGGTATCTCGATCATCATCTTCGGCGGGATCGCAGCAGGGTTCCCGAATGCCGTCGGTGGGTTGTTCGAGCTGGTGCGTACGGGTTCGATGAGCATCATTTCGGCGATCATCATCGTCGTCCTGATTGCCGCGGTGACTTACCTGGTCGTGTTCATCGAACGCGGGCAGCGCAAGATCCTCGTGAACTACGCGAAGCGCCAGGTCGGCAACAAGATCTACGGTGGGCAGTCGTCGCATCTGCCGCTGAAGCTGAACATGTCGGGTGTGATTCCGCCGATCTTCGCATCGTCGATCATTCTGTTCCCGGCAACGATTCTCGGCTGGTTCAGTACCGGTCAGCCGACGGGAAGCTGGATTTCCAACACGTTGCATAACGTTGCGGAAGCGCTGAAGCCGGGCCAGCCGGTCTATGTGTTGCTGTACACGCTGGCGATCGTGTTTTTCTGCTTCTTCTACACCGCACTGGTGTTCAACAGCAGGGAAACCGCAGACAACCTGAAGAAGAGCGGCGCGTTTGTTCCGGGTATCCGTCCGGGCGATCAGACCGCACGATATATCGACCGCATCCTCACGCGTCTGACGCTGGCCGGTGCGATCTACATCGTCTTCGTGTGTCTGCTGCCGGAATTCCTGGTGCTGCGCTGGAACGTGCCGTTTTATTTTGGTGGAACGTCGCTGCTGATCATTGTCGTCGTCACGATGGACTTTATGGCGCAGGTGCAGTCGTACGTTATGTCGCAACAGTATGAGTCACTGCTCAAGAAGGCTAACTTCAAGGGCGGCAACATCCCAATGCGTTAATAAGGACTATGGCCAAAGACGATGTAATCCAGATGCAGGGCGAGGTGATCGAAAACCTCCCGAATGCGACCTTCCGCGTGAAGCTGGAAAACGGCCATGTCGTGTTGGGGCATATCTCCGGAAAGATGCGGATGCACTACATCCGCATTCTCCCGGGCGACAAGGTGACGGTTGAATTGACGCCTTACGATCTGTCTCGTGCGCGGATCGTGTTCCGGGCGAAGTGATTTGAAAAAAGGGTATTATCATGAAAGTGATGGCATCGGTTAAGCGCATTTGCCGCAATTGCAAGATCATCAAGCGCAAAGGCGTCGTTCGCGTGATCTGCAGCTCGGATCCGCGCCACAAGCAGCGCCAAGGCTGACCGCGCGTTTGTTTGCGCTTTTTGTTTGAGGAAAAACAATGGCTCGTATCGCAGGGGTTAACATCCCGAATCACCAGCATACCGAGATTGGCCTGACGGCTATCTTCGGTATCGGCCGCACCCGTTCGCGCAGCATCTGCGTGGCAGCTGGCGTCGATTTTTCGAAGAAGGTCAAGGACTTGACCGACGCAGACTTGGAAAAGCTGCGTGAAGAAGTGGGCAAGTTTGTCGTCGAAGGCGATCTGCGCCGTGAAGTGACGATGAACATCAAGCGCCTGATGGACCTCGGTTGCTACCGTGGTGTTCGTCATCGCAAGGGCCTGCCGATGCGCGGTCAGCGTACGCGTACGAACGCACGTACTCGCAAGGGTCCGCGTCGTGCAGCGCAAGCGCTGAAGAAGTAAGCGGAACTGACAGTTACAGGAAAACGTAATGGCTAAGGCTTCGAACACCGCGGCGCAACGCGTTCGCAAGAAGGTTAAGAAGAACGTCGCTGAAGGCGTGGTTCACGTTCACGCGTCGTTCAACAACACGATCATCACGATCACCGATCGCCAAGGCAACGCACTGGCATGGGCGACGTCGGGCGGTCAGGGCTTCAAGGGCTCGCGCAAATCGACGCCGTTCGCTGCCCAGGTCGCAGCCGAGTCGGCTGGCCGCGTCGCGATGGAATACGGCGTGAAGAATCTGGAAGTGCGGATCAAGGGCCCGGGCCCGGGCCGTGAGTCGGCAGTGCGCGCACTGCACGGCCTCGGCATCAAGATCACCGCGATTTCGGATGTCACCCCGATTCCGCACAACGGCTGCCGTCCGCCGAAGCGTCGTCGTATCTAAAGATGTGCTGGCACGTTCGTGCTGGCACATTGCCTGTCGCCGCGTAGCGTCGACGGGCGTTGCTTTTTTGATTGACTAAGCCCACCGTTCGCCCCAAAGGGAGCGAACTAGCGCGGATTTCGATCCGCGTGACTGATTGATAAAGGAATGCAAAGTGGCACGTTATATCGGCCCTAAGGCCAAGCTGTCCCGCCGTGAAGGCACCGACCTGTTCCTGAAGAGCGCGCGCCGCTCGCTCGCCGACAAGTGCAAGCTCGACAGCAAGCCGGGCCAGCACGGCCGTACCTCGGGCGCACGTACGTCCGACTATGGTACGCAGCTGCGTGAAAAGCAGAAGGTCAAGCGCATTTACGGCGTGCTGGAGCGTCAGTTCCGTCGCTACTTCGCTGAAGCCGACCGCCGCAAGGGCAACACGGGTGAAAACCTGCTGCAACTGCTCGAGTCGCGCCTCGACAACGTCGTGTATCGCATGGGCTTCGGCTCGACCCGCGCTGAAGCGCGTCAGCTGGTGAGCCACAAGTCGATCACCGTGAACGGCGTCGTCGCAAACGTCCCGTCGCAGCAAGTGAAGGCGGGTGACATCGTCGCGATCCGCGAAAAGGCGAAGAAGCAAGCGCGTATCGTCGAAGCGCTGTCGCTGGCCGAGCAAGGCGGCATGCCGAGCTGGGTTGCAGTCGATGCGAAGAAGTTCGAAGGCACGTTCAAGCAAATGCCGGAACGCGCTGAAATCGCAGGCGACATCAACGAAAGCCTGATCGTCGAATTGTATTCGCGTTAATCCGATTGACGGCCGAGGTACCCCGATTGCGTTGCGCAAGGAGGGGCCTCGGCTGTTTATTTTCTGGTTGTTACCGGTCAGCCTTATCGGTGTAACGAGCCGAGGGTATTGAAAAGGAAAGCCCATGCAAACCAGTTTGCTGAAACCCAAGATCATCGCCGTGGAATCGCTGGGCGAGAACCACGCGAGGGTGGTCATGGAACCGTTCGAACGCGGTTACGGCCATACCTTGGGCAATGCGCTTCGCCGCGTGCTGCTGTCGTCGATGGTTGGCTACGCGCCGACCGAAGTGACGATCGCGGGCGTGGTGCACGAGTACTCGACGCTGGATGGCGTGCAGGAAGACGTCGTCAACCTGCTGCTGAACCTGAAGGGCGTGGTGTTCAAGCTGCATAACCGTGACGAAGTGACGGTTACGCTGCGCAAGGAAGGTGAAGGCGTTGTCACGGCCGGCGATATCGAGCTGGCTCATGACTGCGAAGTCATCAACCCGAATCACGTGATTGCGCACCTGTCGAAGGGTGGCAAGCTCGACGTTCAGATCAAGATCGAAAAGGGTCGCGGCTATGTGCCCGGCAACGTCCGTCGCTACGGCGAAGACACGGCCAAGATCATCGGCCGCATCGTCCTCGACGCATCGTTCTCGCCGGTTCGCCGCGTGAGCTATGCGGTTGAAAGCGCACGTGTCGAGCAGCGTACCGACCTCGACAAGCTCGTGATGAACATCGAAACGAGCGGTGTGATCACGCCGGAAGAAGCGATCCGTCAATCGGCCCGCATCCTGGTCGACCAGTTGTCCGTGTTCGCGGCGCTGGAAGGCACGGAAACGGCAGCCGAAGCGCCGTCGCGTGCACCGCAGATCGATCCGATCCTGCTGCGTCCGGTGGACGATCTCGAGCTGACGGTTCGTTCGGCGAACTGCCTGAAGGCCGAGAACATCTACTACATCGGCGATCTCATCCAGCGCACGGAAAACGAGCTGCTGAAGACGCCGAACCTCGGTCGCAAGTCGCTCAACGAGATCAAGGAAGTGCTCGCTTCGCGCGGTCTCACGCTGGGCATGAAGCTCGAAAACTGGCCGCCGGCTGGTCTCGACAAGTAAGCCCGCTTGTAGCGCTGCTGTTGCTGTAGTTGGCAAAGATGCGGATTTTCCTTTAAAATCCGCATCTTGCTTTTTTCGTTACCGGCCCGTGCACCCATCGAGGTGCGATAGAAGAGCTGGATCAAAACTTTGAATCAAGGAAACTGAAATGCGCCATCGTCATGGTCTGCGGAAACTGAACCGCACGAGCAGCCACCGTCTGGCTATGCTCCGTAACATGTCCAACTCGCTGATCGAGCACGAAGTCATCAAGACGACGCTGCCGAAGGCGAAGGAACTCCGTAAAGTCGTCGAGCCGCTGATCACGCTCGGCAAGAAGCCGTCGCTGGCAAACCGTCGCCTGGCGTTCAACCGCCTGCGCGATCGTGACTCGGTGGCGAAGCTGTTCGACGTGCTCGGTCCGCGTTTCGCGAACCGTCCGGGCGGCTACCTGCGCGTGCTGAAGTTCGGCTTCCGCGTGGGCGACAACGCACCGATGGCACTGGTCGAGCTGCTCGATCGTCCGGAAGTCGACGAAACGGAAAACGTGCAAGAAGCTGAATAAGCTTCCGGTACGCAGCAGTATCTGAAAGGGGCCGAGCAATTGCTTGGCCCTTTTTGTTTTTGAAGCGGCAGCTGCGATCGATTGTCGCAGGGCGGTGCCGGCAGCGTTGCGCGGGCTGCGCTACGATACGGGGCAGCCGGTGCGCTCCCGGGTGGGCACTGTGCGTCGGCAGGAGTCAGGTGCCGATAGACCAGCCAGGAGGATGCGGATGATAGTGGTGCTGATGCTGACGACGGTGCCCGATGCCGCGACCGCCGAAGCGCTTTCCGCCGGTGCGCTCGATGCGCGGCTTGCCGCGTGTGTGTCGGAGCTCGGTGCGATCAGGTCGCGCTATCACTGGCAGGGCAAGGTCGAAACGGCCGACGAGATCCAGTTGCTGTTCAAGACGAGCCCCGTGCGGGCGCTCGAACTGGAGCGATTTATTCTCGCGCATCATCCATACGAGACGCCGGAAATCGTCTCGTGGCAGGCGACGGCCTCGGCCGCCTACGGCCAGTGGGTGACCAGCGAAACTCAACGTCTATTTCATGTTTAACGGTATGGCGCTTTCCGTGCGCGTGCGCGCGCCGCGGTTCCTCGCAGTCCTGTTGTCGTTCATGCTCGTGCTGGGCGGCGGCCTGTCGGTCGCGCGTGCGGCCGACGATTTCCTCGATCCGTCGGTGGCGTTCAAGTTCAGCGCGAGCGAATCGCCGGGGCAGGTGGACGTTCGCTTCAAGGTCGCCAACGGCTATTACCTGTACCGCGAGCGGTTCGCGTTCGCGGTGAAGAGCGGGCAGGCGACGCTCGGCGAGCCGCAGTTCCCCGCCGGCCATGTGAAGTTCGACCAGACGTTCCAGAAGAATGTCGAGACCTACCGCGACGAAGTCGTCGTTCACGTGCCCGTCAAGCAGGCGCAGGGGCCGTTCGAGCTCGCGGTGACGTCGCAGGGCTGCGCCGACGAAGGGATCTGCTATCCGCCCGCCGAGCACGTCGTGAAGGTCGACGGCGCCGCGCTGGGTGCGGCCTCGTCTTCCGGCGATGCGGCTGCCGAGGGCAGTTGGTTCGAGAAGGTCACGAGCGCCGATTTCGCGCAGTCGCTGCTCGAGGGGCATGGCTTCTTCACGATCGTCGCGCTGTATTTCGTCGCGGGCGTCGTGCTGAGCCTCCTGCCGTGTTCTTACCCGATGATCCCGATCGTGTCGGCGATCATCATCGGCCAAGGCACGCGCGCGACGCATGCGCGCGGCTTTGCGCTGTCGCTGACGTACGTGGTCGGTATGGCGCTCGTCTATACGGTGCTGGGCATCGCCGCGGCGCTGGTCGGCCAGAGCCTCGGCGCGTGGCTGCAGAACCCGTGGGTGCTCGGCACGTTCGGCGTGCTGCTCACCGCGTTCGCGGTGTCGCTGATTTCGGGCAAGGACATCGCGCTGCCCGCGCGCTGGCAGAACGGTGCAGCCGAAGTGTCGAGCGCGCGACAGGGCGGTCACTTCGTTGCGGTTGCCGCGATGGGCGCGTTGTCCGCGCTGGTGGTCGGCGCATGCATGACGGCGCCGCTGTTCGCGGTGCTCGCTTTCATCGCACATACGGGCAATGCGCTGCTCGGTGGTGCCGCGCTGTTCGCGATGGGGCTGGGGCTCGGCGTGCCGTTGCTCGTGGTCGGCATCGGTGCGGGTACGGTGCTGCCGCGCGCAGGTGCATGGATGGACGGCGTGAAGGTGTTCTTCGGCATCGTGCTGCTCGCGGCCGCGCTGTGGATCGTGTGGCCGGTGCTGGCCGGCGGCCTGAAGATGGTGCTCGCCGCGTTGTGGCTGCTCATCACGGCCGCGGCGCTTGGCCTGTTCACGCCGCATGCCGGCGCCGCGTCGATCTGGCGCCGCCTCGGCCGTGGCCTCGGCGCCGCGCTCGCGATCTGGGCGGCGACGCTGCTGGTCGGTCTTGCAGCGGGCTCCAACGACCCCGTGAAACCGCTGGCTGTCCTTGCTGCGCGCACGGTCGCGTCGGGCGATGTGTCGGCAGCCGGTGCGGCTGCCGGGCAGCAGGGGCCGGCGTTCGCGTCGGTGCGCTCCAGCGGCGAACTCGACGCGCTGCTGAAGACGTCGGGCCAGCCCGTGATGCTCGACTTCTACGCCGACTGGTGCGTGAGCTGCAAGGAGATGGAGCATCTGACGTTCACGGATTCACGCGTGCAGGCGCGGCTCGCGCAGCTTCACCTGGTACGTGCGGACGTCACCGCGAACAATCCGGACGACCAGGCGCTGCTCAAGCGCTTCAACCTGTTCGGGCCGCCCGGCATCATCTTCTTCGATCGCAACGGCAACGAAATCGGCCGTGTGGTCGGCTATCAGGCGGCCGAGACGTTTCTGCGCAGTCTCGATCGCGCGGCGGTACCAACGGTGTAGCGCACGCTTGTCGGTGGCTTGTACACCGACTGCAAATGAAAACGGCGGGACACCGAAGTGTCCCGCCGTTTTTCGTGGCGCTGCCGGCGCGTGGCTCAGCGCTGCGCTTTCAGGAGGCGTGCGGCGTCGAGTGCGAAGTACGTGAGCACGCCGTCGGCGCCCGCACGCTTGAACGCGAGCAGCGATTCGAGCACGACCTTGTCGTGGTCGAGCCACCCGTTCATCGCGGCGGCCTTCAGCATCGCGTATTCGCCGCTCACCTGGTACACGTAGGTCGGGAAGCGGAACTCGTCCTTCACCCGGCGCACGATGTCGAGATACGGCATGCCGGGCTTGACCATCACCATGTCGGCGCCTTCGTCGATGTCGAGGCGCACTTCGCGCAACGCTTCGTCGCTGTTCGCCGGATCCATCTGGTAGGTCATCTTGTTGCCCTTGCCCAGGTTGGACGCCGAGCCGACCGCGTCGCGGAACGGGCCATAGAACGCCGATGCGAACTTGGCCGAATAGGCCATGATGCGCGTATGGATATGGCCGTCGCTTTCCAGCATCTCGCGGATTGCGCCGATGCGGCCGTCCATCATGTCCGACGGCGCGACGATGTCGACGCCGGCTTCCGCCTGTGCGCGTGCCTGATCGATCAGGATCTCGATCGTGTCGTCGTTGATCACGTAGCCGTTCTCGTCGAGCACGCCGTCCTGGCCGTGGCTCGTGTACGGATCGAGTGCGACGTCGGTCAGCACGCCGAGCTCGGGGAAGCGCTTCTTCAGCTCGCGCACCGCGCGCGGGATCAGCCCTTCCGGGTTGGCTGCCTCGCGGCCGTCAGGCGTTTTCACCGACGGCTCGATGGCCGGGAACAGCGACAGCACAGGCACGCCGAGTTCGACGCATTGCTCGGCGACATGCATCAGCAGATCGACGGACACGCGTTCGACGCCGGGCATCGACGGCACCGGCTGCCGTTCGTTGGTGCCTTCGACGACGAATACCGGATAGATCAGGTCGTCGGTGGTCAGGCGGTTTTCGCGCATCAGGCGCCGGGAGAAGTCGTCGCGGCGCATCCGGCGCGGACGATGAAGCGGATGAAAGCTCATGGCGATTGGGTAGAAATCAGGGCAAGAAGGACCTTACGGAACCCTTCGGTCATTTTCGGGAGCGTTGGTATATGATAGCGATCGAGCGGCACGCGTCGCGTGCAGCTCCCCGCTTCTCCTCCCTGAGCGGGTGCCTGTCGTTTTTCGATTAGGCTGTTTGACCCGCCGTTCAACGGCGGGTTTTTTTATGAGCCGGCCGAATCCGCAGGCGCCGTCAGGTGCGCGCCGCCGATCCCGGCCGCGCGTTGCCCGATCATTGTGCTACAGGCTCGCTTTTTTCGTCGGCGGCGGACGGCCGCACCCAGCTCTCGATCAGTTCGTGCGCCTCGTCGAGCCCCGTGCGCTTCATCGCGGAGAACAGCTGGACCGTCAGCTTGCCCTGGACGCCCTGGTCACGATACGCATCGAGCCCCTTTTGCGTGGTCCGCAGCGCATTGATGCTTTCTTGCCGCGTCAATTTGTCGCACTTCGTCAGCAGCGTGTGGATCGGCTTGCCGGTCGGTACGAACCACTCGATCATGCGGCGATCGAGGTCGGTCAGCGGGCGGCGCGAATCCATCATCAGAATCAGGCCGCAAAGCTGCGAGCGGGTTGCCAGGTAGGACGACAGCAGCATTTCCCAGTGGGCCTTGGCGGCGCCGGGCACTTCCGCGTAGCCGTAGCCGGGCAGGTCGACGAGATTCGCGACGGGCTCGGCGGCCGGGCCGACGGAGAAGTAGTTGATATGCTGCGTGCGGCCGGGCGTCTTCGACGCGAAGGCCAGCCGCTTCTGGTTGCACAGCACGTTGATCGCCGTCGACTTGCCGGCATTCGAGCGGCCCGCGAACGCGATTTCCGGCTGGACCGTCGGCGGCAGGTCGCGCAGATGGTTGACGGTCGTGTAGAAGCGGGCTTGATGGAGCAGAAAGGCCATGGGAACCGGAAGGACGGGCGGCGCGAGCCGCTTGGTGGAGGCGGGGTAGCCCCGATAGGCGCGGGAGCTTTCAACACGATATTGTACAATACGGCGGTTTTACCGAAGGCCACCGGGCGCCTGCCTCGCGCTTTTATGTGGCTTCTGCGGTAGACTGAACGCCGTCGTTTTTTGCAGAACCTCAAATTCCCACAAGACGAAACAGGGTGTGCGAATGAATCGACTGTGCAAGTCTCTGATGGTGCTTCAGGTTGCAGCAGGGTTCGTAGGTTTCGTGGCGGAGGCAAACGCGGCGGAGGCGGCAAAGCCGGATCTCGACCGCGGCAAGGCGATTGCCGGGCAGGTGTGCGCATCGTGTCACGGTGCCGATGGCAATAGCGCGTCGGGCAGTTTCCCGAAGCTTGCCGGCCAGCATCCCGAATATCTGGTCAAGCAGTTGAACGACTTCAAGACGCAGCCGGGCGCGAAGGGGCCGGCGCGGACCAACGCGGTGATGGTCGGATTCGCGAGCGCGCTGAGCGCGGACGACATGCGCAACGTCGCCGCGTACTACGGGTCGCAGACGACGAAGCTCGGCACCGCACGCGATGCGGCGACTGTGCCGATCGGCCAGAAGATCTATCGCGGCGGCATCGCGGAGAAGGGCGTACCCGCCTGCGCGAGCTGCCACGGGCCGACAGGGCAGGGTCTCCCGGTCCAGTATCCGCGTCTGTCGGGGCAGTGGGCCGATTACACGGTCGCGCAGTTGACCGCGTTCCAGCAGGGTGCCGGCGCGCGCAACAACAACGAGGCGATGCATCAGATCGCGACGCGGCTGTCGGACAACGAGATCAAGGCCGTCGCGGATTACATCGCGGGCCTGCGTTGAGCGGTCAGCCGCGAATGAAATGACCGGACGCCCGAAGGGCGGCCGGAGTCAGAACAAGAAAAGGGTGGGGCGCCGCGCAGTCGCGGCCGCCTTGCCCTTTTTTGTTGTCAGTCGGAGTTTGAATGAGCGTTACCACGTCGGGGTTGCAGTCGAAGTCGGGTCAGGGTGCGTCGAAGCGCGCGGTCGAGCTGCTGAGCTCGATGCGCTTCGCGATTGCGTTGCTGGTGGTGCTGTCGATTGCGAGCATCATCGGCACGGTCCTGACCCAGGACGATCCGTATCCGAATTACGTGAACCAGTTCGGGCCGTTCTGGGCGGACATCTTCCGCTCGCTCGGCCTGTACAACGTGTACAGCGCGTGGTGGTTCATGCTGATCCTGATCTTCCTCGTCGTGTCGATCTCGCTGTGCGTGATCCGCAACGCACCGAAGATGCTCGCCGATGCAAAGAGCTGGAAGGACAAGGTTCGCGAAGGCAGCCTGCGGGCTTTCCACCACAAGGCCGAGTACACGGCGTCCGGCACGCGCGCGACCGTCACGGCAACGCTCGCCACCTTCGTCACCAAGGCCGGCTACAAGCACGTCGTGCGTGAAAACGACGGCGCGACGCTGATCTCCGCGAAGCGCGGCGCGATGACCAAGTGGGGCTACATTTCCGCGCACCTCGCGATCGTCGTGATCTGTATCGGCGGCCTGCTCGACAGCAACCTGCCGATCAAATTCCAGATGTGGATGTTCGGCAAGAGCCCGGTCAACACGAGCGCGACGATCAGCGAGATCTCGCCCGACCATCGCCTGTCCGCGTCGAACCCGACGTTCCGCGGCTACGCGTGGGTGCCCGAGGGCCAGTTCGTGTCGACCGCGATCCTGAACCAGCCGAGCGGCTCGCTGATCCAGGACCTGCCGTTCTCGATCCAGCTCAACAAGTTCATCGTCGACTACTACACGACGGGCATGCCGAAACTGTTCGCGAGCGACATCGTCGTGATCGATCGCGAGACCGGCCGGAAAATCCCGGCGCGCGTCGAGGTCAACAAGCCGTTCACGTACAAGGGTGTGTCGATCTACCAGTCGAGCTTCCAGGACGGCGGCTCGCAGATGCAGATGACGGCCTATCCGATGACGGGCGGCAACGCGAAGACCTTCCCCGTGCAGGGCACGATCGGCAGTTCGGCGCCGCTGCAGATGCCGGGCGCCGACGGCGACACGATCGAGTTCGCCGATTTCCGCGCGATCAACGTCGAGAACATGGCCGACGCGAACGGCAAGCCGGACGTGCGTGGTGTGGCGACGACGAGCTCGCTGAAGGAAGTGTTCGACGAACGGCTCGGCTCAGGCGCGAAGACGTCGAAGCCGACGCAGCTCCACAACATCGGCCCGTCCGTGCAGTACAAGATCCGCGGCAAGGACGGCCAGGCGCGCGAATTCAACAACTACATGCTGCCCGTCGACATGAACGGCGAGCGCGTGTTCCTCGCCGGCGTGCGCACGAGCCCGAACGACCCGTTCCGCTACATGCGGATTCCGGCCGACGGCCAGGATTCGATCGGTGAATGGATGCACCTGCGCGCCGCGCTCGAGGATCCCTCCGTGCGCGCCGAAGCCGCCGCGCGCTTCGCGCAGCGTTCGCTGCCGGGCACCGACGCATCGCTGCGCGGCCGCCTGCAGGACAGCGCGTTGAAGGTGCTGACCCTGTTTGCGGCGAGCGACGACAGCGTCGGCCGCGGCGCCGACGGCCAGCCGATCGGCGGCTTCCAGGCCGTGGCGACGTTCATCGATCGCTCGGTGCCCAAGGCCGAGCAGGAGAAGGCCGCGAGCCTGCTGCTGCGGATGCTCGAAGGCTCGATGTGGGAGGTCTGGCAGATCGCGCGCGAGCGTGCGGGGGAGCCGGCGGCACAGCAGGGCACCGACACGATCCGTTTCGTACAGAACGCGATCAACGCGCTATCCGACAGCTTTTTGTATGGATCGCCGGTCTATTTGCAGCTTGACTCATTCAAGCAGGTGCAAGCTTCGGTATTTCAGTTGACGCGCGCACCCGGCAAGAATCTGGTGTATCTTGGCAGCCTGCTGCTGGTCGCCGGCATCTTCTCGATGTTCTACGTGCGCGAGCGGCGCCTCTGGTTCTGGCTGAAGGACGCCGGTTCGGGCGTCGATGTGGTGATGGCAATGTCCACGGCCCGCAAGACCTTCGATTTCGAGAAAGAATACGTGCAGACGCGCGACGCGGCCGGTGCCGCCTTGCACGCCGCACCTCGCGATGCCGCGCCGGCCGGTGCGGCATCGACGGCCCGCTCGCCTGCCGGCGGCGGTTCCGATTCCGAGAATTCCACCCGGTAACATCATGGATCTCACGCAAGTTTCCTCTTCCCATCGGGCGTCGGCCCAGGCGCCGGTCACGGCACCGCTGTTCGACGATCGTCCGTTCCTCGCGCGCCTGTCGTTGCTCGACTGGCTGTTCGCACTGGCGCTCGTGGTGGGCGCGGGCTATGCGCTCGTGCACTACAACGCGCACATGGATTACTACGACAAGGCGGTGATGATCGGCACCGTGCCGGCGCTCATCGCGCTCGGCTGGCGCTGGAAGCCCGCGCGGCTGATGATGGCGTCGATCGCCGTGCTGGCGCTGCTGTCGATCCAGATCTACCAGGGCGATCTCGCGCGCGCCGATTCGGCGTTCCTCCTCAAGTACTTCCTGTCGAGCCAGTCGGCCATCCTGTGGATGAGCGCGCTATTCGTGCTCGCGACGATCTTCTACTGGATCGGCCTGCTCGCGCGTTCGGAATCGGGCTCCGCGATCGGTCAGAAGCTCACGTGGGTTGCCGTGCTGATGGGCTTCACCGGCCTGATGGTGCGCTGGTACGAGTCCTACCTGATCGGTGCGGATGTCGGGCACATTCCGGTGTCGAACCTCTATGAAGTGTTCGTGCTGTTCAGCCTGATCACCGCGCTGCTCTATCTGTATTACGAAGGTCACTACGGGACGCGTTCGCTCGGCGCGTTCGTGCTGCTGGTGATCAGCGCGGCGGTGGGCTTCCTGATGTGGTACTCGGTCGCGCGCGATGCGCAGCAGATCCAGCCGCTCGTGCCGGCGCTGCAGAGCTGGTGGATGAAGATCCACGTGCCGGCGAACTTCATCGGCTACGGCAGCTTCGCGCTGTCGGCGATGGTGTCGGTCGCGTACCTGATGAAGGAGCGCGGCGTGCTCGCCGATCGCCTGCCGACGCTCGACGTGCTCGACGACGTGATGTACAAGTCGATCGCGGTCGGTTTCGCGTTCTTCACGATCGCGACGATCCTCGGCGCGCTCTGGGCGGCCGAGGCATGGGGCGGCTACTGGAGCTGGGACCCGAAGGAAACCTGGGCGCTGATCGTGTGGCTCAACTATGCGGCGTGGCTGCACATGCGCCTGATGAAGGGCCTGCGCGGGACGGTGGCCGCGTGGTGGGCGCTGACGGGGCTGCTCGTGACGACCTTCGCGTTCCTCGGCGTCAACATGTTCCTGTCCGGGCTGCACAGCTACGGCAAGCTGTAAGATTCCCGCTGCTCGTCCGACTATGAGACCGCCGGTGCACTGCGTGCCCGGCGGTTTTCTTTTGTAACGGACGGGCGGTCCGGCCATCGAACGGCGCAAGATGAGGCCGGTCGAACGCCCATGAAGCTGCGCGTGGCGCAGGCAGGAGGAGCAGCACGATGTGGATCAAACGCCCTTTGCTGAACGTAATGACCGGTGGCGATATCGCGCCCGGCGAAATCACGCCGCGCGCGGTCTTCGAGAACCGGCGGCGCGTGTTGCAGGCGGCCGGCCTCGCGGCGGCGGGCGGGCTGCTCGGCGGCAGCGGCGCGGCATTTGCCGCCTATGCGTCGCCCGACGCGCGGGCGGCGAAGCTCGCGGCGAAAACGAACCCGAAGTTCGTCGCGGCCGACAAGGTGACGCCGTTCAAGGACATCACGTCCTACAACAACTTCTACGAATTCGGCACCGACAAGAGCGACCCCGCGCAGAATGCGGGCACGCTGCGGCCGCGCCCGTGGCGTGTCAGCGTCGAGGGCGAGGTGCTGCATCCGAAGGTGTTCGATCTCGACGAACTGCTGAAGCTCGCGCCGCTCGAGGAGCGCGTGTACCGGTTGCGCTGCGTCGAGGGATGGTCGATGGTGATCCCGTGGATCGGCGTACCGCTGTCCGAGCTGATCAAGCGGGTGCAGCCGACCGGCAATGCGAAATACGTGCAGTTCATCACGCTGGCCGACCCGTCGCAGATGCCCGGCCTGTCGACACCCGTGCTCGACTGGCCGTACTCGGAAGGGCTGCGGATGGACGAGGCGATGAATCCGCTGACGCTGCTGACGATGGGCGTCTACGGACAGGTGCTGCCGAACCAGAACGGCGCGCCGGTGCGTATCGTCGTGCCGTGGAAGTACGGCTTCAAGAGCGCGAAGTCGCTCGTGAAGATTCGCTTCGTCGACAAGCAGCCGAAGACGAGCTGGAACACGTATGCGTCGAACGAGTACGGTTTTTATTCGAACGTGAACCCGAACGTCGATCATCCGCGCTGGAGCCAGGCGACCGAGCGGCGCATCGGCGAGGACGGCTTTTTCACGCCGAAGCGCAAGACGCTGATGTTCAACGGCTACGGCGACCTGGTCGCGTCGATGTATCAGGGCATGGACCTGAAGAAGAATTTCTGAGGGCGAAGGTGAGAAACGACATGCCTCCTTCGACGCTGACGCCCGCGCGTGCAGCGGGCGCCGGCCCGGCTGCACGTGCCGTGCGGGCCGGTGCGACTCGCCCTGCCGCGCCGCGCTGGCTCGCGCCGGCCAAGGTGCTGGTATTCGCGGCGGGCCTTTATCCGCTCACGCGTCTCGTGCTGTTCGGGCTGATCGACAGGCTCGGCGCGAATCCGATCGAGTTCATCACGCGCTCGACGGGCCTCTGGACGCTCGTGATGCTATGCGTCACGCTCGCCATCACGCCGCTTCGGCGCATGACGGGGTTCGCCACGCTGCTGCGCTTTCGCCGGATGATCGGGCTGTTCGCGTTCTTCTACGCGACGCTGCACTTCACGACTTACCTGTGGTTCGACAAGTGGTTCGACGTCGTCGCGATCCTGAAGGACGTCGGCAAGCGCCCGTTCATCACGGTCGGTTTCGCCGCGTTCGTGCTGCTGATTCCGCTCGCGGCAACGTCGCCGCGCGCGATGGTGCGCCGGCTCGGCCGCCACTGGGCGACGCTGCACAGCGCGATCTACGCGATCGCGCTGTTCGGTGTGCTGCACTTCTGGTGGATGAGGGCCGGCAAGCACGATCTCGCGCAGCCGAAGCTGTATGCGGCGATCGTCGTCGCGCTGCTCGGCTGGCGGCTGGTTGCATGGGGATGGCGGCGCGTGCGCGCGTGATGGCGCAGCCAAAAACAAAAGGCGATGACCGGGAAGTCATCGCCTCGTTTCGCGAGCCTGCGCAGGCGGCGCGTCGTTACTTCGCGACAGCCGGGCTCGATGCCGGTGCAGCCGTGGCGGATGTCCCGCTCGACAATTCGGGCGACAGCATGAGCGGCGTGCCGGACGAATCGGGCACACTGTCGGACGACGCGTTTTCATCGGTCGGCTTCACGTCCGACGGCGGTGTGTCCTGCTGCTGGAGTGGCTTGGGCAGCGGAGGCACGGTGGGCAGATAGAGCGCGCCGCTTTGACCGCAGCCGGCAAGAATCGCCAAAGCCGCTACAATCGCGCTCATCCGGAAAACGACTCGCATGATCGTCCCTGAACAATTGAACCGATAGAGTTTAGCATGTCCGATACCGAATACCTGACCCGTGCCGAGGCCGTGCTGGCGGCCGTCGAGCGTACCGTCGACGACGCCAACGACGGCGATCACGACATCGATCTGGAGCGCAACGGCAGCGTCCTGACGCTGACGTTCGAGAACGGCTCGAAGATCATCGTCAACCTGCAGCCGCCGATGAAGGAGGTGTGGATTGCCGCGAAGGCCGGCGGTTTCCATTACCGGTTCATCGACGGCGCATGGCGCGATACACGCACTGGCACCGAGTTCTTTTCGGCGCTCACCGAATACGCGACGCAGCAGGCTGGCCTGCCGATCACGTTCAGCGCATGACGATCGGGGCCCGCCCCGACGCGTGACCCAACGAAAAAAGCGCCCCGCGGGGCGCTTTTTTCATGTCCGGGCCGACGGTCAGTGCGCCTGGAACAGGTTCATGATGTCCTGCTTTTCCTGCTCGTCGACGTGCGGCACGGTCGCATCGACGTTTTGCGCGGCCGGTGCCTGCGGCACGCCGACCGTCGACACGAAGCCGTGACCCGGTGCGAACTCGGTGAAGTACAGCTCGCCGCCGAGCGATTCGACGCCGTCCGGCATCGTCGGCTTGAACTCGGGCACACCCTTCAGCGCGGCACCCATGTAGTCGATCCAGACGGGCAGCGAGAGGCCGCCGCCCGTTTCGCGATCGCCGAGGCTGCGCGGATTGTCGTAGCCGATCCACGCGATCGCGGCGAGCGTGTGCTGGTAGCCGGCGAACCACGCGTCGTGCGAGTCGTTCGTCGTGCCGGTCTTGCCCGCGAGGTCGGTGCGCTTCAGCACGTTGGTCCGTGCACCCGTGCCGCGTTGCGCGACGCTCTGCAGCAGGCTGTTCATCACGTACGCGTTACGCGCGTCGATGGCGCGCGGCGCATTCTGTTCGGCGACGAGCGGCTGCGCGCGCACGACGATCGCGCCGCTCGGATCGGTGACTTCGGCGATCAGGTACGGATTGACGCGGTAGCCGCCGTTCGCGAATACCGAATACGCGCCCGCCATCTGCAGCGGCGTGACCTGGCCCGCGCCGAGTGCCATCGGCAGGTACGCCGGATGGCGTTCCGCGTCGAAGCCGAAGCGCGTGATGTACTGCTGCGCGTACTTCGTGCCGATGTGGTTCAGGATCCGGATCGACACGAGGTTGCGCGAGCGCTGCAGCGCGGTGCGCATCGACATCGGGCCTTCGAAGCCGCCGCCGTAGTTCTTCGGCTCCCACGGCTGGCCGCCCGTTTCGGCCGCGCTGAAATACAGCGGACCGTCGTTGATCACCGTCGCCGGCCCGAGGCCCTTGTCGAGCGACGCCGAATAGATGAACGGCTTGAACGACGAACCCGGCTGCCGCCACGCCTGCGTGACGTGGTTGAACTTGTTCTTGTTGTAGTCGAAGCCGCCGACGAGCGAGCGGATCGCGCCGTCCTGCGGGACGATCGACAGGAACGCCCCCTCGACCTGCGGCAACTGCGTGATCGACCATTTGCCGGCGTCGTTCTTCACGACGCGGACGATCGCGCCCGGGCGGATGCGGCGATTCGGCTGCGCATTGGCCGACAGCGCGCCCGACGCGAAGCGCAGGTTGTCGCCTTCGATCGTCGCATTGCTGCCGTCGATGAACGCGACCGTGATCTGGCGCGGGTTTGCGGCCGTGACGACCGCTGCAATCAGTTCGCCGTTGTCGGGGTGTTCGAGCAGCGCATCGTCGATCGCCTGTTCGCGGTCGTCGGCGCCGGCCGGCAGCTCGATGAAGCCTTCCGGCCCCCGATAGCCGTGCCGGCGTTCGTAATCCATGATGCCCTTGCGCAGCGCGGTATAGGCGACCTGCTGATCCGCGGAGTCGATCGTCGTGACGACGTTGAAGCCGCGCGTGTAGGTTTCCTCGTGGTATTGCGCGTACATCATTTGTCGGACCATTTCCGCGACGTACTCGGCGTGCACGCTGAAATCGCGGCCCGGCCCCTTGACGACGAGCGGCTGTGCGACGGCCTCGTCGTACTGCTCGCGCGAGATGAAGTTCAGCTCGAGCATCCGTTGCAGGATGTATTCCTGGCGCACCTTCGCGCGCTTCGGGTTCACGACCGGGTTGTACGCGGACGGCGCCTTCGGCAGCCCCGCGAGCATCGCCGCTTCGGCGAGCGTGATGTCCTTCAGGTCCTTGCCGAAGTAGACCCGCGCGGCGCTCGCGAAGCCGTATGCGCGCTGGCCGAGATAGATCTGATTCATGTAGACCTCGAGAATCTGATCCTTCGTCAGCGCACGCTCGATCCGGTACGCGAGCAGCATCTCGTAGATCTTGCGCGTGTAGGTCTTCTCGCTCGACAGGAAGAAATTGCGCGCAACCTGCATCGTGATCGTGCTCGCCCCCTGCGACGCATGGCCGTTCGTCAGCGCGACGAAGCCGGCGCGCACGATGCCGGTGAGGTCGACACCGCCGTGATCGTAGAACCGCGCGTCCTCGATCGCGAGGATCGCCTTCTTCAGCGAATCGGGCACGTCCTTGAAATGGACGACGTCGCGGCGCTCTTCGCCGAATTCGCCGATCAGCACGTGATCGGACGTATAGATGCGCAGCGGCACCTTCGGGCGATAGTCGGTCAGCGCGTCGAGCGACGGCATGTTCGGCCACGCGACGACGAGCGCGTAGCCGAGCACGAGGCCGCCGGCCACGACGAGCGCCACGCACATCGTGGCGAATCCGAGCAGGACTTTTTGCCACCAGGGCCGCTTCTTCGGCTCCGGGGCGGGAGGCGGGGACGTAGGAGTCGTGGATTGCATAGGCATACCGGAAAACAGTCCCGCGATTATAGCTGCCCGGTAAGACCGGTCCTGACGCGGGGGCCGCCCGCCCTGAAGCCGCGGGCCGGCGCACTTCCAGCATAGCCCGCGCGCGGCCGTCGCGAGCGGATGCTGGCCGTTAGGCCGACTGTCGGCCCGACGCGCCGTTTTGCAGAATCAGTCTCGGAAACGCGGCGTGGGCCGCGACGAGCTCGGGAGGCTGGGATGGCGGGAAGATGGCGGGCGCGGTTTGCGCAGGGCGGGCACCGGTCGACGGGAATCGACGTCGGTGCGGACGAGGTGAGGGTGGTCGTGCTGAGCCGACGTGGCCGGGGCGCCGAGGTGTGCGTCGAGGGGCTGGAGCGGGAGCCGGTCGGGTTGGCGGGCGGGCCGGAGGATGCGCGTTGGGCGGCGGTTGCGCGGGCGCTGGCCGCGGCCGTGTCGAGACTGTCGGCGGCCGACGTGCGGTGTAGCGCGCGCGGCGTGATGGCGTTGCACGATGACGAGATGCGCACCGCGATGCTGGACCTGGCCGGGCGGGACGACGTCGAGGACGCCGCGCGGCAGGCGGCCGAACGCATTTCGGGGCTCGCGCCGGACAGTCTCGCGTTCGACTGGCGGCAGGACGGCGGTGCGGGGGAGATCGAGGTTGCCGTGGCCTCGCTGGCGCTGCTCGAACGGCGGGTCGACGTGGCCGCGCAGGCTGGTGTCGATCTGACGGTGGTCGACTGCGAGTCGGCCGCGGCGCTGCGTGCGTTGCGCTATGCGGCGCAATGCGAACTCGACGCGCAGGCGGGCCCCTGCGCGGCGCTCTGGTTCCATGACTCGGGCGTGCAAGGCTGGCGAATCGACGGTTCGTCGGCCGTACCGGTGCTGAAGCTGTCCGTCGCGGCGCCGGGGGCGTTTTCCGATGCATTGCGCCGGCGCGCGCTCGGGGCCGTGTGCTGTGTCCTCGTGGCCGGGGACGAGCGCTGTATTGCACGCTTCGATACGTCCGTCGCCGAGATCGGCGACGTGGTCGGCGCGGTTGCGGTGCCGTTCGACTGCACGGGCTGGAGCGCGCAATCGTGCCTGTCCACCGGCATGCCGGGCGGCCCGGCATTGGCTGTTGCATTCGGGCTGGCATTGCGCGGAGTGTGGGAATGACGGCCCTCCGTGCGGAGCCGGGCGGCTTCAACCTGTTGCCGTACCGTGAGCGGCTGGCGCGGGCGTTGCGACGTCGTCGGGCCGCGCAGTGCGGTACGGCGATTCTGCTCGGCGTACTCGGCGCCGGCCTGTGGACGGGCGCCGCCAGCGGGGCGCGGTGGCGTGTGGATGCGGAGCGCGCAATCGTGGAGGCGCGGCTGCGGCAGTTGCAGCCACAGGTGGGTGCCGCGACGCGCGCCGCCAATGCGGCGGCCGTCGTCGCGCAGCGTGACGCGCAGGCGGCCGCGCGTGCCGCACCTTACCGGCACGTCGCGGGGCTGCTGGCGACCCTGGCGCAGGTGCACGACGGCACGGTTCGGCTCGATGCGCTGCGCACGACGTCGGCGGGTGCCGTGCTCGATGTCCGCGCCGTGAGCTATCGGGCGGCCGCACGATGGCTCGCGGGGATGGCGCGCGAGCAGCGTGGCTGGCGGATCGATATCGATGCATTGAAGCCAACCCCGGATGCGCCGGTCGCCGCCGGCGGGATGCCGTTCCGGTTCTCGGTCCAGTTGCGCTGGCACGACGCGATGCCGTCCCGGAAAGCATCGGGAGGCGGCGCATGACGGCGCTCGCGCATCGGCCCGCACCGCATCGCGGCGGATGGCGGAGCGGCGTGCGGCGCGTGTCGCCGGCGACTGCGCATGTCGCAGGCTGCGTGCTCGCGTTCGCGGCCGTGCTGACGGGCGGCATTCATCTGGCGAATGCCGCGGACTGGAGCGGGCTCGCGCACAGCCGCGCGTTGCTGGCGGCGGCGCAGAAGCAAGAGGCCGACGCGCAGCGTGTTCTCGCAGCCGCTGCACGGCAACACGACGCGCATCCGGCGGCGGCCGACGGCGATCGCTCGTCGCGTGAGCCGGAATGGGCCGCGTTGATGCTGGAGCTGGCCGATCGCGCCGCGTCGAGCGGGCTGCGCGGCGTATCGATCGAACTACTGCGCGCCGAGGGGGCAGTGCCGGAAGGGCAGCGCTCGGTGCGCATCGTCGCGGACGGCGGGTTTCGCGCGTTGCTGCAGACGGTCGGATGGCTGGCGCGTTTCCCGGTGCTGGCGGTGCCGACCACGCTGCGTGTCGAACGAGGAAGGGAGGCCGTGCGTGTGGAAATGGCGGTCGACGTGTTTCCGGGGTTACCGGCGACGACGTCCAAGGGCGGGGAGACGCCGGTTCTGGCCGACGCGCCCGGCGCCGATCCGTTCGGCGAGGCCGGCTCGCCTGAAACGGAGGGGGCGGCTGCCCGCCTCGCCGGCACGATTCGTGATAGGCGCGCCGGTCTCGCGTTGTTCGACGACGGCGACGGCGCATTCGCGGCCTTGGTGCCCGGCGAAGCCCTCGGGGCCGCGCGGGTGGTGCGAGTCGATCCCGTCGCCGTGACGCTCGCGACGGCGGATGGCGCGTACCGAGTCGCCCTGGACGACGGGAGGCGCCCATGATGAAGCAGGGATGTCGGGCGCTCGCCGTCTGGGCCGGATTGACGGCGGCCGGTGCAAGCGCCTCGTTGCCGCCGCTGCCGGCCGTCTGGCCTGCAGCATCGACGGAGATGCCGGTGCCGGGCCTGCCGTTGCCCCAACGCGCGGTGGACGGGGCGGACGGCCCAGCATCCGCGGAGGCCGGCCTGCCGCCGTTCGACCAGGCGGCTCGCACGGCGCTTCAGGCGGAGGCCGCCGCCCCGGCACCCGGGCTGGAGGGGCCGCCGATCCCGTTGGCGCCGCCGGCCCGGATGGGTGACGCCGCGGCGTGGCAACCAGGCGATGCGGACGACGCACGGCGGATTTCGCTGAATCTGCAGGGAGCGGGGCTTGCGGCCGCGTTCGACGCGTTCGCGCGGTTCACCGGGCTCAATATCGTCGTCGGCGAGCAGGTGCGCGGCACTGTCACGTTACGTCTGAACAATGTCCGCTGGCGCGACGCCTTCGACACGCTGCTCGACACGCACGGGCTCGCGATGTCGCGGCGGGGTAACGTGATATGGGTCACGCCGGCGGCCGAGCTGGCGGCGCGCGAACGCGAGCGCTTCGAAATGCACGCGCGGGCCGCGGATCTGGAGCCGCTTGCGAGCCGGACGTTCGCGCTGCGCTATCCGCGCGCGCAGGACGTGCAACGGCTGCTGGCCGGCGCGACCGGCCAGCGCCTGCTGTCGAAGCGCGGCGCCGCGGCGGCGGATCCGCGGACGAACCTGCTGTTCGTCACCGATCTCGCGCCGCGCCTCGACCAGGTCGCGAGCCTGATCGAGGCGATCGACCGGCCGTCGCGGCAGGTCCGGATCGAGGCCCGCATCGTCGAGGGCGAGCAAGGTTTTTCGCGCAATCTGGGCGCACGTGTCGCGCTGAGGGCGCAGGCGCGGCCGCCGTCGGGCGAGAGTGCGAGCGAAAGCGCCTCGTTCACGACCGGCGCGCGCAACGCGCTCGACCTTGCTGGGCGGCCGCTCGGCGGCTTCGAAGCGGCGACCGCCGGCTTCACGCTGTTTGCCGCGCCGCTCAGCCGTGTGCTCGACGTCGAACTGAGCGCGCTCGAGGCACAGGGGCGGGGCCAGATCGTTTCGAGCCCGCGCGTGGTGACCGCCGATCGTGTCAAGGCGATCGTCGAACAGGGTTCGGAGCTGCCGTACCAGGCGAAGGTGGGCAATGGCGTGAGCGGCGTGCAGTTCCGCCGGGCGACGCTCAAGCTCGAGGTCGAGCCGCAGATCACGCCGGACGGGCGCGTCGTGCTCGACCTGGACGTGACGAAGGACAGCGTCGGCGAGCCGACGGCGGCCGGCCCCGCGATTCATACGAAGCACGTACAGACGCGCGTCGAGGTCGAGAACGGCGGGACGGTCGCGATCGGCGGGATCTATGAGCAACTGAACCGGAACGATGTGACGCGCGTGCCGCTCTTGGGCAAAATACCGTTTCTGGGCGCGCTTTTCCGGCACCGCGCGCAACGCGACCAGCGCAGCGAACTGGTCGTCTTCATCACGCCGACGGTCGTCGATGCGCGCTGCGATGCACGCGGCATGGGCAGCGCGGATGCCGAAAAAACGGGGCCGGAAGCCGTCGGCGCAGGCTCGACAAGGCAGCCGCTTTGCCAGTAAGCTGCGCCACACACCAGCAAGATTGAAGCAGAGGAAGCCGTTGCAAGCGCGGGACCCACATGCAAACGTATTTTTCGTCGGCCTTATGGGAGCGGGTAAGACCACCGTGGGCCGTGCGGTCGCGCGTCGTCTCGACAGGACGTTCTTCGACTCCGACCACGAAATCGAGGCCCGCACGGGCGCGCGCATTCCGGTGATCTTCGAACTGGAGGGCGAGGCCGGGTTTCGCGATCGCGAAACGCAGGTCATCGCCGATCTCACGCAGCGCGAGAACATCGTGCTCGCGACGGGCGGCGGCGCGGTGCTGCGCCCGGAAAATCGCGACTGCCTGAAAAGCAACGGTATCGTCGTCTACCTGCGCGCGAACCCGCACGACCTGTGGCTGCGCACGCGCAAGGACAAGAACCGCCCGCTGCTGCAGACCGACGACCCGAAAGGGCGCCTCGAAGCGCTGTATGAAGTGCGCGACCCGCTGTACCGCGAATGCGCGGATTTCGTCATCGAGACCGGCCGTCCGTCGGTCAACGGTCTCGTCAACATGGTGTTGATGCAACTCGAACTGGCGGGCGTCATCGCCAAGCCGCTACAAGCATGATTACTGTCAACGTCGACCTGGGCGACCGCGCCTATCCGATTCACATTGGCGCCGGCCTGATCGGCCGCGCCGAGCTGTTCGCACCTCACATCAAGGGTTCTTCCGTCACGATCGTCACGAACACGACGGTCGATCCGCTCTACGGCGACGCGCTGCGCGCGGCGCTCGCGCCGCTCGGCAAGCGTGTGTCGACGGTCGTGCTGCCGGACGGCGAGGCGTACAAGAACTGGGAGACGCTGAACCTGATCTTCGACGGCCTGCTGACCGACCGCGCGGATCGCAAGACGACGCTCGTCGCGCTCGGCGGCGGCGTGATCGGCGACATGACGGGCTTTGCGGCCGCATGCTACATGCGCGGCGTGCCGTTCATCCAGGTGCCGACGACGCTGCTGTCGCAGGTCGATTCGTCGGTCGGTGGCAAGACGGGCATCAACCACCCGCTCGGCAAGAACATGATCGGCGCGTTCTACCAGCCGCAGGCCGTGATCGCGGACATCGGCGCGCTGACGACGTTGCCCGACCGTGAACTGGCGGCCGGTGTCGCCGAGATCATCAAGACCGGCGCGATCGCCGATGCGGCATTCTTCGACTGGATCGAGGCGAACGTCGACGCGCTGAACCGTCGCGACCCGGCTGCGCTCGCGCACGCGGTGAAGCGCTCGTGCGAGATCAAGGCGAGCGTGGTGGCGGCCGACGAACGCGAAGGCGGCCTGCGCGCGATCCTGAACTTCGGCCACACGTTCGGTCATGCGATCGAGGCCGGGCTCGGCTACGGCGAGTGGCTGCACGGCGAGGCGGTCGGCTGCGGGATGGTGATGGCAGGCGACCTGTCGGTGCGGCTCGGCCTGCTCGACGAAGCGTCGCGGCAGCGCCTCGATGCGGTGATCGCGGCTGCACACCTGCCGACCCGCGGGCCCGCGCTCGGCGACGCGCGCTACATGGACCTGATGCGCGTCGACAAGAAGGCGGAGGCCGGCGCGATCAAGTTCATCCTGCTGAAGCGATTCGGCGATACGTTGATCACGCAGGCGCCGGACGAAGCCGTATTCGCTACACTGGCGCAGACGACCCGCTAACGGGCGGCCCGGATGCCCCGGCGCCCCTGACATGGAGGAGACGTGAGCGAGACATCCAGCAGCACACTGCCCGAAGCCGGCCGCGTATCCGCTGCGCCGGTGGCCGAGCCGCCGACACTGGCGGCGCTGGAAGCCCATCTCGCTCCGTATGCCGCGCACGCGTCGCAGTCGCGCGGCCGCCGCCATCCGGAAACACCGCCGGCGGCGCGCACCGAATTCCAGCGCGACCGCGACCGCATCGTCCATTCGACCGCGTTTCGCCGGCTCGAATACAAGACGCAAGTCTTCGTCAATCATGAAGGCGACCTGTTCCGCACGCGTCTCACGCACAGCCTCGAAGTCGCGCAGATCGCCCGCTCGGTTGCGCGCAACCTGCGCCTGAACGAGGATCTCGTCGAGGCGATCTCGCTCGCGCACGATCTCGGCCATACGCCGTTCGGCCATGCCGGGCAGGACGCGCTGAACGCCTGCATGCGCGAGCATGGCGGCTTCGAGCACAACCTGCAGAGCCTGGCGGTCGTCGACGAGCTCGAGGAGCACTACGGCGCGTTCAACGGGCTGAACCTGTGCTTCGAGACACGCGAAGGCATTCTGAAGCACTGCTCGCGCGAGAATGCGCGCAAGCTCGGCGCGCTCGGCGAGCGCTTCCTGCAGGGCCGCCAGCCGTCGCTCGAAGCGCAGCTTGCCAACATCGCGGACGAGATCGCGTACAACAACCACGACGTCGACGACGGCCTGCGTTCCGGCCTGATCACGATCGAGCAGCTCGCGGAAGTCGAGCTGTGGCAGCACCACTACGAGGCGGCGCTCGCCGAGTTCCCGCACCTCGAAGGCCGCCGTCTCGTGCACGAGACGGTGCGCCGCATCATCAACACGCTGATCGTCGACCTGATCGACGAAACGACGCGCAATCTCGCGCGCGTCGCGCCGGCGTCGCTCGACGACGTGCGCGCGGCGCCGCCGCTCGTGTCGCACAGCGAATCCGTTGCCGCCCAGGCGGCCGCCCTCAAGCGTTTCCTCTTCAAGAACCTCTATCGCCACTACAAGGTGATGCGCATGGCGAGCAAGGCGCAGCGCGTCGTCACCGGGCTGTTCGATGCGTTCATCGACGATCCGCGGCTGCTGCCGCCGCCGTACCAGTCCGACGACGCCGCGCAGCAGCCGCGCCTCGTCGCGCACTACATCGCCGGCATGACCGACCGCTTCGCGCTGAAGGAGTATCAGCGCCTGTTCGTCATCAACGACAACTGACTGTCACAAACGATCACTAGACTTCGCCGGTTCAATGGCGATGGGAATGTTGCACACGCTGTTGGTAACGTTTTCATAGGAGAGAGGTCGATGAAGAAGAAGCCTGCGGGGACACTGGTTCGTTCGATCGCGCTCGGCGGCGCGCTGATGTTCGGGGTGCAGCACGTGGCGCTCGCCGCGACGGAAATCCAGTTCTGGCATGCGATGGAGGCCGCGCTCGGCGAGCGGGTCAACGCGATCGCCGACCAGTTCAACGCGTCGCAGAGCGACTACAAGATCGTGCCGGTCTTCAAGGGTACCTACGACCAGGCGCTCGCGGCCGGCATCGCGGCCTACCGCAGCGGCAATGCGCCGGCGATCCTCCAGGTCTATGAAGTCGGCACGGCCACGATGATGCAGGCGAAGAAGGCCGTCGTGCCCGTCTACGACGTGTTCAGGCAGGCTGGCGTGCCGCTCGACGAAAAGGCGTTCGTGCCGACCATCGCGAGCTACTACAGCGACGCGAAGACGGGCCATCTCGTGTCGATGCCGTTCAACAGCTCGACGCCGGTGCTGTACTACAACAAGGACGCGTTCAAGAAGGCCGGGCTCGATCCGAACCAGCCGCCGAAGACGTGGGCCGACGTGAAGGACGATGCCGAGAAACTGCGCAAGTCGGGGATGGCGTGCGGCTTCACGACCGGCTGGCAGGGCTGGATCCAGCTCGAAAACTACAGCGCGTGGCATGCGCTGCCGTTCGCGAGCCGCAACAACGGCTTCGACGGTACGGACGCCGTGCTCGAATTCAACAAGCCGCAGCAGATCGCGCACGTGTCGTTCCTGCAGCAGATGGCGAAGGACGGCACGTTCACGTACGCGGGCCGCAAGGACGAAGCATCGGCGAAGTTCTACAGCGGCGACTGCGGGATCATGACGACGTCGTCGGGCGCGCTCGCGAACCTGCAGAAGTTCGCGAAGTTCAGCTTCGGCACGGGCATGATGCCGTACGACGCGAACGTGAAGGGCGCGCCGCAGAACGCGATCATCGGCGGCGCGAGCCTGTGGGTGCTGGCGGGCAAGGATCCGGCGACCTACAAGGGCGTCGCGAAATTCCTCGCGTTTCTCGCATCGCCGGCCGTCGCCGCGAAGTGGCACCAGGACACGGGTTACCTGCCGGTCACCAAGGCGGCATACGACCTGACGCGCGAACAGGGCTTCTACGCGAAGAACCCGAGCGCCGAAACCGCGATCAAGCAGATGCTGAACAAGCCGCCGCTGCCGTACACGAAGGGGCTGCGCCTGGGCAACATGCCGCAGATCCGCACGGTCGTCGACGAGGAGTTCGAACAGGTCTGGGCGCAGAAGAAATCGCCGAAGGACGCGCTCGATTCGGCGGCCTCGCGCGGCAACGAGCTGCTGCGCCGCTTCGAGAAGTCGGGCAGCTAAGCGCGCATCGCGTTCGTGCCGCCGGCCGCGCCGCGCAAGCGCGCGGGCCGGCCGGCGGCGCGGTTTCCTTTCCGTTTCGCCTGACCGGATATCCGCGATGCAATCCCGTTCCCGTTTCGGCACGAGCCTGCTGCCGTACCTGCTGATCGCGCCGCAACTCGCGATCACCGCCGTGTTCTTCCTGTGGCCGGCCGGCGTCGCGCTATGGCAGTCGACGCAGATGCAGGACGCGTTCGGCACGTCGAGTGAATTCGTCGGCTTCTCGAACTTCACGCACCTGTTCGCCGATCCGCTGTATCTCGATTCGTTCCGCACGACGCTCGTGTTCAGCACGCTCGTCACGGTGAGCGGGCTCGTCGTGTCGCTGCTGCTCGCCGCGTGCGCCGACCGCGTGACCCGTGGCGCGCGCACATATCGCACGCTGTTGATCTGGCCGTACGCGGTCGCGCCGACGATCGCCGCCGTGCTGTGGGCGTTCCTGTTCAATCCGAGTATCGGCCTGATCACCTATGCGCTCGCGAAGGGCGGCATCGTGTGGAATCACGCGCTGAACGGCGGGCAGGCGATGTTCCTCGTCGTGCTCGCGTCGGTATGGAAGCAGGTGAGCTACAACTTCCTGTTCTTCTACGCGGGCCTGCAGGCGATTCCGCGTTCGCTGATCGAGGCGGCGGCGATCGACGGCGCGGGGCCGGTGCGACGTTTCTTCAACCTCGTGCTGCCGCTGCTGTCGCCCACCAGCTTCTTCCTGCTGGTCGTCAACCTCGTCTATTCGTTCTTCGACACGTTCCCGGTGATCGACGCGGCCACCGGCGGCGGCCCCGCGCAGAGCACGAAGACGCTGATCTACAAGATCTACGCGGAAGGCTTCCAGGGGCTCGACATCGGCAGCTCCGGCGCGCAGTCGGTGGTGCTGATGATCATCGTCGTCGGGCTCACGGTGATCCAGTTCCGTTTCGTCGAACGCAGGGTGCAATACGCATGATCGAAAATCGCAAGGGTTTCGACCTGTTCTGCCACGCGGTGCTGATCGCGGGCGTCGTGCTGATCGTGTTCCCCGTCTACGTCGCGTTCTGTGCGGCGACGATGAGCGCGCAGGAAGTGCTCACGGTGCCGCTGTCGCTCGTGCCGAGCACGCACCTGTTCGAGAACATCGCGTATATCTGGGGCCACGGCAGCGGTGCCGCGACGGCGCCGTTCGGCCGCCTGCTCGTCAACAGCTTCGCGATGGCGCTCGGCATCTCGGTCGGCAAGATCGCGGTGTCGATCCTGTCCGCATACGCGATCGTCTATTTCCGCTTCCCGTTCCGCAACACGGCGTTCTGGCTGATCTTCGTCACGCTGATGCTGCCGGTGGAAGTGCGGATCTTCCCGACCGTGCAGGTCGTGTCGACGCTGCACCTGACGAACACCTACGCCGGGCTGACGCTGCCGCTGATTGCGTCGGCCACCGCGACGTTCCTGTTCCGGCAGTTCTTCATGACGCTGCCCGACGAACTGATGGACGCCGCGCGCATCGACGGCGCGGGGCCGATGCGCTTCTTCTGGGACGTCGTGCTGCCGCTGTCGAAGACGAGCATCGCGGCGCTGTTCGTGATCACGTTCATCTACGGCTGGAGCCAGTACCTGTGGCCGATCCTGATCACGACGGAGGCATCGCTGTCGACGGCGGTGGTGGGCATCAAGATGATGATCGCGAGCGGCGACGCCGCGACCGAATGGCAATACGTGATGGCGGCGACGCTGCTGGCGATGATTCCGCCGCTCGTCGTCGTGCTGGCGATGCAGCGCTGGTTCGTGCGCGGCCTCGTCGATTCCGAGAAATGAACCACGGACGGTAACCGGGAGAAGGACCAGGTATGGCTGCGCTGAGCTTGAAGGGCGTCAGGAAATCCTACGACGGCAAGCAGCACGTGCTGCATGGCATCGACGTGGAGATCGCCGACGGCGAATTCATCGTGCTGGTCGGCCCGTCGGGCTGCGGCAAGTCGACGTTGCTGCGGATGATCGCGGGGCTCGAGACGGTGACGGACGGCGAGATCGCGATCGGCGAGCGCGTCGTCAACACGCTGGAGCCGAAGGATCGCGACATCGCGATGGTATTCCAGAACTATGCGCTGTATCCGCACATGACGGTCGCGCAGAACATGGGCTACGGGCTGAAGATCCGCGGGATCGAGCGCGCGACGATCGACTCGCGGGTGGCAGCGGCCGCGAAGATCCTCGAACTCGAGCCGCTGCTCGCGCGGCGCCCGCGCGAGCTGTCGGGCGGCCAGCGGCAGCGCGTCGCGATGGGGCGCGCGATCGTGCGCGAGCCGTCGGTGTTCCTGTTCGACGAGCCGTTGTCGAACCTCGACGCGAAATTGCGCGTGCAGATGCGGCTCGAGATCCAGCGGCTGCATGCGCGGCTCGCGACGACGAGCGTCTACGTGACGCACGACCAGATCGAGGCAATGACGCTCGCGCAGCGCGTGATCGTGATGAACCGCGGCTACGCGGAGCAGATCGGCGCGCCGGTCGACGTGTACGAGAAGCCGGCAACGGTGTTCGTCGCGGGCTTCATCGGCTCGCCCGCGATGAACCTGATGCACGGCCGGCTTTCGGACGACGGCGCGACGTTTACGGTCGCGGGCGGCGGTCCCGCGCTGCCGGTCGCCGGTTCGCCCGGCATCGGCGCGGAGATCGCCACCGGGCGCGACTGGGTGCTCGGCGTGCGTCCGGAGCATATGACACCGCAGCCGGGCGTCGCGCAGGCGACGCTGCCGGTCGACTCGTGCGAGCTGCTCGGCGCGGACAACCTCGCGCACGGCCGCTGGGGCAACCATGACGTCGCGGTGCGCCTGCCGCACGCGGACCGCCCCGCGCGCGGCACGGCGCTGGCGGCCGCACTGCCCGCGCACCGGCTGCATTTCTTCGATCCGGAGACCGGCAAGCGTGCCGGCTGAACCTGCTGCACCTGCCGGGAGACCGACGATGACAACCCGTACCGACTGGCCCTATCCGCGCGTCGTCGCCCATCGCGGCGGTGGCACGCTCGCGCCGGAGAACACGCTCGCCGCGCTCGACGAGGGCGCGCGCCGTGGCCACCGGATGGTCGAATTCGACGCGAAGCTGTCGGCCGACGACGTGACGTTCCTGCTGCACGACGACACGGTCGACCGGACGTCGAACGGTCACGGGCCGGCGGCGGGCATGCGATATGAGGCGCTGGCCGCACTCGATGCCGGCGCGTGGCGCGACGCGCGCTTCGCGGGCGAGCGGATGCCGACGCTCGAGGCGGCGGCGGCGCGTTGCATCGCGCACGGGCTGGCCGCCAACGTCGAGATCAAGCCGTGCCCGGGGCGCGAGCGCGAGACCGGGCGGCGCGTGGCGGCCGACGCGGCCGCATACTGGCGCGATGCCGCGGTGGCGCCGCTCTTGTCGTCGTTCTCGTTCGATGCATTGCAACAGGCGCGCGCGACGGCGCCGGCGCTGCCGCGCGGGATGCTTTACGAGGCCGTGCCGGACGACTGGCATGCGCAGGTTGTCGGCGCGCTCGGCTGCGTTTCGTTGCATGCAGACCACAAACAGCTGGACGAACCGCTCGTGCGCGCGATCAAGGCGGTCGGCCTGCGCATCCTGGTTTACACGGTGAACGACCTCGAACGCGCTCGCGAACTTGTGCGCTGGGGTGTCGACGCGGTCTGCACGGACCGGATCGACCTGATTGCCCCCGATGCGCTGGACGACATCGCGTAGCGGAATGCGCCGCGCGATGGCGCGTACGGGAAGACCCTGAGACAAAAAAACGACGCCCCGGCGGGATTTCCGCCGGGGCGTTTTACATCGTGGAGACGTTACGTCAGGAAAAATCCGCTACAAATTGCAGCGGGATTAACCATTCCCCAAATATTCGACTACGCTTAGAAGCGGTAGCCGACGTTCAGGTACGTGACGATCGGGTTCAGCGAGATGTGAGCCTTCGACGTTTCGGTCAGCGTGCCGACCTGGGTCCGCTTGGCCGTCGTGAAGGTCGCGGTCACGCTCACCGGGATGTACGACATCGAGAAGCCGGCAAACCAGTGTTTCGTGAAGTTGTACGTGAAGCCGGCGTTGAAGACGGGTGCCCACTGGTTGCTGGTCTGCGCGCTGGTCGGGCCGCCGAGCACGCCGTTCTCGAACGCGCTGTTCGTGATCTTTGCGCCGGTGAACCAGATATACGAAGCGCCGATGCCGACATACGGACGGAACTTCGCGTTGGCGTCGTTGAAGTAGTACTTCAGGAGGAGCGCGGGGCTCCACTGGTACGCACGGCCGAGCGTACCGAAACGCGAGAACTGGCCCTTGCCGGTGATGTCGAACTTCGGCGGGATGCCGGCGATGAACTCGGTAGCGATGTGGTCGGTCACGAAGTAACCGGTTGCCAGTGCGAGCGTGTCGGCGTCGCTGATGCCGGCGCCGGTGTTGGGAACCGACTGGTTGATCGGCGTGCCGCCTACGCCGTACAGGAACAGCGGGTCGCTGCTGTCCTGCGGCGCAAGGTGCAGCCAGCCGGTGCTGACGTAGAAATCACCTGCGGATTGTGCATGTGCCGTACCGCCCGCAAACGTAAATGCGAGCGCTGCAGCCCCCGTAATGGCCAGTTTTCGTTTCATTGTGTCTCCTCCGATCTAAGGCGTGCTCATTATGACGACTGCGTTTAAAACCAAACAAGCTCGTAAGTTAGAGTTTTCACCCTAGGATTAGTACGACCGTACGCATCCGCGCACCGACAGGACGGGCATTCTGTGCAAGTGCGCACTTCCGGACCCTCGGGTATTTCCTAACGCGTTCAAACGGACATTCAGCATGGCACGGTTAGCACGACTCTACGTTCCCGACCAGCCGCAGCACGTGATACTGCGCGGCCTGGATCAGCAACCCGCGTTCGTCGACGACCAGGACTACGAACTCTTCATCGATTGCCTGAAGGCCGCCGCGCGCGATCACCACCTGTCGGTGCACGCCTACGTGCTGCTGCCGCGCCAGGTGCAACTGCTCGTCACGCCGAGCGACGAGGCGAGCCTGCCGAAAGCGATGCAGGCTGTCGGCCGCCGCTACGTCGCGCATTTCAACCGGCGCTATTCGCGGCGCGGCACCCTGTGGGAAGGCCGCTATCGCGCGACCGTGATCGAAGGCGAGCGCTATTTCCTGCTCGCGAGCCGCGTCGTCGAGATGAGCCCGGTGCGCGCGCAGCTGGTCGCGACGCCGGAGGCCTATCGCTGGTCGAGCTACCGGCATCACGTCGGGCTCACCGTCGACAGCCTGATCACCGACCATCCGCTCTACTGGGCGCTCGGCAATACGCCGTTCGACCGCCAGCGCGCGTACAAGGAGCTGTGCGAGCAGCCGCTCGACGAGCGGCAGGCCGACCAGTTGCAGCAGGCGACGCTGAAAGGCTGGGTGCTCGGCGGCGAGAACTATCGCGAGTGGGCGGCGCGCACGGCAAACCGGCGCGTATCGCCGCTGCCGCGCGGACGCCCCAGAAAGGTGCGCGAGAACACGCCGCCGATCCAGCAGTAACGCGGGAAAGGCGGGCCAGAAGCGGCGCTGCGGGCGCCGCTTCTTTTTGCACCAAAACGATACAGCCCCAATAAAATGGCACCAGATCGAAGCATCCGTTTAATTGGGGTTCGATCAAGCGGTTTTTGTTGCTATTCCCTTGATTCGTCGCGTATATTCCGAATTCCGGTGGCCCGGGCGAAGCATGCCCACCCACTGTCGGCCGCGCCGTCTCCCGTCGGGAGCGGGATCGACGGCAACAAGAAAATGGTTCAACGGCCTCCAGGCCCCCTTTACGACGGTGTCCCCATGAACGACCACCAGCAGCCGCTCGCCGCGGTGCCCGCCGCACAAGGTCTGTATGACCCGCAAAACGAACACGACGCCTGCGGCGTCGGCTTCGTCGCTCACATCAAGGGCAAGAAGAGCCACGAGATCATTCAGCAGGGTCTGAAGATCCTCGAGAACCTCGATCACCGTGGCGCGGTCGGTGCCGATCCGCTGATGGGCGACGGCGCGGGCATCCTGATCCAGATTCCGGACGCGTTCTATCGCGAGGAAATGGCGAAGCAGGGCGTGAACCTGCCGCCGGCCGGCGAATATGGGGTCGGCATGATCTTCCTGCCGAAGGAAAACGCATCGCGTCTCGCGTGCGAGCAGGAGCTGGAGCGCACGGTGAAGGCCGAAGGCCAGGTCGTGCTCGGCTGGCGCGACGTGCCGGTCGACCATGCGATGCCGATTTCGCCGACCGTGAAGGCGAGCGAGCCGCTGATCCGCCAGATCTTCATCGGCCGCGGCAAGGACATCATGGTGACGGATGCGCTCGAGCGGAAGCTGTACGTGATCCGCAAGACGGCGAGCCACCGCATCCAGGCGCTGAAGCTCAAGCACGGCAAGGAATACTTCGTGCCGTCGATGTCGGCGCGCACGATCGTCTACAAGGGGCTGCTGCTCGCGGGCCAGGTCGGCGTGTACTACCGCGACCTGCAGGACACGCGCGTCGTGTCGGCGCTCGCGCTCGTGCATCAGCGCTTCTCGACCAACACGTTCCCGGCATGGGAACTGGCTCACCCGTACCGGATGATCGCGCACAACGGCGAGATCAACACCGTGAAGGGCAACGTGAACTGGCTGAACGCGCGTACCGGCGCGATCGCATCGCACGTGCTCGCCGACGATCTTCCGAAGCTGTGGCCGCTGATCTACCCGGGCCAGTCCGATACGGCGTCGTTCGACAACTGTCTCGAACTGCTGGTGATGGCCGGCTACCCGCTCGTGCACGCGGTGATGATGATGATCCCGGAAGCGTGGGAACAACACACGCTGATGGACGAGAACCGCCGCGCGTTCTACGAATACCACGCCGCGATGATGGAGCCGTGGGACGGCCCGGCCGCGATCGCGTTCACCGACGGCCGCCAGATCGGCGCGACGCTCGACCGTAACGGCCTGCGCCCGGCGCGCTACATCGTCACCGACGACGACCTCGTCATCATGGCGTCGGAAGCCGGCACGCTGCCGATCCCCGAATCGAAGATCGTCAAGAAGTGGCGCCTGCAGCCGGGCAAGATGTTCCTGATCGACATGGAACACGGCCGCATCATCGACGACAAGGAGTTGAAGGACAACCTCGCGAACGCGAAGCCGTACAAGAGCTGGATCGACGCGGTGCGCATCAAGCTCGACGAGATCGAGCCGAAGGCCGAGGAAGTCGCGGCCGGCCGTACGCAGGGCGCCGCGCTGCTCGACCGCCAGCAGGCGTTCGGCTATACGCAGGAAGACCTGAAGTTCCTGATGGCGCCGATGGCGCAGCAGGGCGAAGAGGCCGTCGGTTCGATGGGCAACGACTCGCCGCTCGCGGTGATGTCGAACAAGAACAAGACGCTCTATCACTACTTCAAGCAGCTGTTCGCGCAAGTCACGAACCCGCCGATCGACCCGATCCGCGAGAACATGGTCATGTCGCTCGTGTCGTTCATCGGCCCGAAGCCGAACCTGCTCGACACGAACAACATCAACCCGCCGATGCGTCTCGAAGTGTCGCAGCCGGTGCTCGACTTCAAGGACATCGCGAAGATCCGCGCGATCGACCAGTACACGGGCGGCAAGTTCAGCGCATACGAGCTGAACATCTGCTATCCGGTCGCGTGGGGCAAGGAAGGCATCGAGGCGCGCCTGGCGTCGCTGTGCGCGGAAGCCGTGGACGCGGTGAAGTCGGGCTACAACATGCTGATCGTGTCCGATCGCAAGACGGACGCCGAGCATGTCGCGATCCCGGCGCTGCTCGCCACGTCGGCGATCCACACGCACCTCGTCCAGCAAGGGCTGCGCACGAGCACGGGCCTCGTCGTCGAGACGGGCTCCGCACGTGAGACGCACCACTTCGCGCTGCTCGCGGGCTACGGCGCGGAAGCCGTGCACCCGTACCTCGCGATGGAAACGCTCGCGAAGATGGCCGAAGGCCTGCCGGGCGACCTGTCGCCGGAGAAGGCCGTCTACAACTTCACGAAGGCGGTCGGCAAGGGCCTGCAGAAGGTGATGTCGAAGATGGGCATCTCGACGTACATGTCGTACACGGGCGCGCAGATCTTCGAAGCGCTCGGCCTGTCGAGCGACCTCGTCGAGAAGTACTTCAAGGGCACGGCGTCGAAGGTCGGCGGCATCGGCCTGTTCGAAGTCGCGGAAGAAGCGATTCGCCTGCACCGCGACGCATTCGGCGACAACCCGGTCCTGCGCGACATGCTCGACGCGGGCGGCGAGTATGCATACCGCGTGCGCGGCGAAGACCACATGTGGACGCCGGATTCGATCGCGAAGCTCCAGCACGCGACGCGCAGCAACTCGTACCAGACGTACAAGGAATACGCGCACCTGATCAACGACCAGACCAAGCGTCACATGACGTTCCGCGGCCTGTTCGAGTTCAAGGTCGAGCCGACCAAGGCGATCCCGATCGACGACGTCGAGCCGGCGAAGGACATCGTCAAGCGCTTTGCGACGGGCGCGATGTCGCTCGGTTCGATCAGCACCGAAGCGCACGCGACGCTCGCGATCGCGATGAACCGGATCGGCGGCAAGTCGAACACCGGCGAGGGCGGCGAGGACGAGAAGCGTTACCGCAACGAGCTGCGCGGCATTCCGATCAAGTCGGGCGAGACGCTGAAGTCGGTGATCGGCGACGAGATCGTCAGCGACATTCCGCTGAAGGACGGCGATTCGCTGCGCTCGAAGATCAAGCAGGTCGCGTCGGGCCGCTTCGGCGTCACCGCCGAGTACCTGGCATCGGCCGACCAGATCCAGATCAAGATGGCGCAGGGCGCGAAGCCGGGCGAAGGTGGCCAGCTGCCGGGCCACAAGGTGTCCGAGTACATCGGCAAGCTGCGTTACTCGGTGCCGGGTGTCGGCCTGATCTCGCCGCCGCCGCACCACGACATCTACTCGATCGAGGATCTGGCGCAGCTGATCCACGACCTGAAGAACGTGAACCCGAGCTCGAGCATCTCGGTGAAGCTCGTGTCGGAAGTGGGCGTGGGCACGGTCGCGGCTGGTGTCGCGAAGGCGAAGGCCGATCACGTCGTGATCGCCGGCCATGACGGCGGCACGGGTGCGTCGCCGCTGTCGTCGGTCAAGCACGCGGGCACGCCGTGGGAACTCGGCCTCGCCGAAACGCAGCAGACGCTGGTGCTGAACCGCCTGCGCGGCCGGATCCGCGTGCAGGCCGACGGCCAGATGAAGACGGGCCGCGACGTCGTGATCGGCGCGCTGCTCGGCGCGGACGAATTCGGCTTCGCGACGGCACCGCTCGTCGTCGAGGGCTGCATCATGATGCGCAAGTGTCACCTGAACACGTGCCCGGTCGGCGTCGCGACGCAGGATCCGGTGCTGCGTGCGAAGTTCAAGGGCCAGCCCGAGCACGTCGTGAACTACTTCTTCTTCGTCGCCGAGGAAGTGCGCGAGATCATGGCGCAGCTCGGCGTCGCGAAGTTCGACGACCTGATCGGCCGCGCCGACCTGCTCGACACCCGCAAGGGCATCGAGCACTGGAAGGCGAAGGGCCTCGACTTCTCGCGCGTGTTTTACCAGCCGGAAGAGTGCGAGGACGTCGCGCCGCGTCACGTCGACGTGCAGGATCACGGCCTCGAGCGCGCACTCGACCACGTGCTGATCGAGAAGGCGAAGGCGGCGATCGAGAACGGCGAGCACGTGTCGTTCATCCAGCCGGTGCGCAACGTGAACCGCACGGTCGGCGCGATGCTGTCGGGCGTGATCGCGAAGAAGCACGGCCACGAAGGCCTGGCCGACGACGCGGTGCATATCCAGCTGAAGGGCACGGCCGGCCAGAGCTTCGGCGCGTTCCTCGCGAAGGGCGTGACGCTCGACCTCGTCGGCGACGGCAACGACTACGTCGGCAAGGGCCTGTCGGGCGGCCGGATCATCATCCGTCCGACCAACGACTTCCGCGGCAAGTCCGAGGAAAACATCATCTGCGGCAACACGGTGATGTACGGCGCGATCGAAGGCGAAGCCTTCTTCCGCGGCGTCGCGGGCGAGCGATTCTGCGTGCGCAACTCGGGCGCGACGGCGGTCGTCGAAGGCACGGGCGACCACGGCTGCGAATACATGACGGGCGGTACGGTCGTCGTGCTCGGCGAGACCGGGCGCAACTTCGCGGCCGGCATGTCGGGCGGTCTCGCGTACATCTACGATCCGGAAGGCACGTTCGCGGCGAAGTGCAACAAGTCGATGGTCGCGCTCGAGCCGGTGCTGCAGCAGGCCGAGCAGGAGCGCACGGTCGACCGCGCACTCTGGCATGCAGGCACGACGGACGAAGCGCTGCTCAAGGGGCTCGTCGAGCGTCATTTCCAGTTCACGGGTTCGCCGCGCGCGAAGTCGCTGCTGGAAAACTGGGACGCGGCGCGCCGCCAGTTCGTGAAGGTGTTCCCGCACGAATACAAGCGCGCGCTGGGCGAGATCGGTGCGAAGAAGGCGGCGAAGGAAGAACTGGCCGCCTGAGCGACGAACGACATAGCGAATGCCGCGCGCGCCTGACGGCCGCGCGCGGCTCCCCCACCCGATACACCGAACAGAAGAGCACCTTATGGGCAAGGCAACCGGTTTTCTGGAGTTCGAACGCCGCCACGAGGCGTACGAAGCACCGCTCACGCGCGTGAAGCACTACAAGGAATTCGTCGCGGCACTGACCGACGCGGACGCGAAGGTCCAGGGCGCGCGCTGCATGGATTGCGGCATCCCGTTCTGCAACAACGGCTGCCCGGTCAACAACATCATTCCGGATTTCAACGATCTCGTTTACCGCCAGGACTGGCAGCAGGCGATCGAAGTCCTGCATTCGACCAACAACTTCCCGGAGTTCACGGGCCGCATCTGCCCGGCGCCGTGCGAGGCGGCGTGCACGCTCGGGATCAACAACGACCCGGTCGGCATCAAGTCGATCGAGCACGCGATCATCGACAAGGCCTGGGCGGAGGGCTGGGTGAAGCCGCTGCCGGCCGAGCACAAGACGGGCAAGAAGGTTGCGGTCGTCGGTTCGGGCCCCGCGGGCCTCGCCGCCGCGCAGCAGCTCGCGCGCGCGGGCCACGACGTGACGGTGTTCGAGAAGAACGACCGTGTCGGCGGCCTGCTGCGTTACGGGATTCCCGACTTCAAGCTCGAGAAGTGGCTGATCGACCGCCGCATGCGCCAGATGGAAGCGGAAGGCGTGACGTTCCGCACCAGCGTGTTCATCGGCAAGGATCCGCTGCCCGAGTCGATCGGCAGCCTCGCGAAGGAAACCATTTCTCCGGACACGCTGAAGGAAGAATTCGACGCGGTCGTGATCGCGGGCGGTTCGGAAACGCCGCGTGACCTGCCGGTGCCGGGCCGCGAGCTCGCCGGCGTGCATTACGCGATGGACTTCCTGCCGCAGCAGAACCGCGTGAACGCGGGCGACAAGCTCGCCGACCAGCTGCTCGCGAAGGGCAAGCACGTGATCGTGATCGGCGGCGGCGATACGGGTTCGGACTGCGTCGGCACGTCGAACCGTCACGGCGCGAAGCAGGTCACGCAGTTCGAGCTGCTGCCGCAGCCGCCGGAAGAGGAGAACAAGCCGCTCGTGTGGCCGTACTGGCCGATCAAGCTGCGCACGTCGTCGTCGCACGAGGAAGGCTGCGAGCGCGACTGGGCGGTCGCGACGAAGCGTCTCGAAGGCAAGAACGGCAAGGTCGAGAAGCTGATCGCTGCGCGCGTCGAGTGGAAGGACGGCAAGATGCAGGAAGTGCCGGGCTCCGAGTTCGAACTGAAGGCCGATCTCGTGCTGCTCGCGATGGGCTTCACGCAGCCGGCGGCGCCGGTGCTCGAAGCGTTCGGCGTTGCGAAGGACGCGCGCGGCAACGCACGGGCGGCGACCGAAGGCGATCGCTCGTACTACACGTCGGTCGACAAGGTGTTCGCCGCAGGCGACATGCGTCGCGGCCAGTCGCTCGTGGTGTGGGCGATCCGCGAAGGCCGCCAGTGCGCGCGCTCGGTCGATGCGTACCTGATGGGGCATTCGAACCTGCCGCGATAAGCTGAATATCGCGAGCGGATTCGACGGAAGCCGGGCGTCCGAAAGGGCGCCCGGTTTTTTTTATGGCTGGCGCCAGCCGGGGCGCCCCGGTTTCACGTGCGAGACGGCGCCGTCCGATCGGGCTGCCTTGCCGTGCCGTCACGCCTCATTTTCGCGAAGCGTCGTCTAACCTGATGACATCCGGGCGCGATTTCTCGTCATCCCAAATCCTTTCGTTTTGTAATAATCCTTGAAAACTGTCATATCATGTCGCCCCTCGGGCCGCGTTCGCGGTCGACGCTCATGACTGACCCTATTTACAAGGAAACCGGATGGAAGCACTCCTGCATGGGCTGATCGACGCCGTCAACGGCGTGTTGTGGAACTACGTGCTGATCGCGCTGCTGCTCGGCGCCGGTGCGTGGTTCACGTTGCGGTTTCGGATGATCCAGCTGAAGGCGCTGTTCCTCAGCATGAAACTGGTCGGCAGCAAGGGCGAGCCGGGCAGCATCTCGTCGTTCCAGGCGTTCGCGACCGGGCTCGCGAGCCGCGTCGGCACCGGCAACATCGCCGGCGTCGCGGTCGCGCTGACGGTCGGCGGGCCGGGCGCGATCTTCTGGATGTGGATGACGGCGCTGGTCGGGATGTCGTCCGCGTTCGTCGAGGCGACGCTCGCGCAGATCTTCAAGGTGTCGCACCCGGACGGCAGCTATCGCGGCGGCCCCGCGTACTACATCCAGACGGGCCTGCGCTCGCGCGGCTTCGGCGTGCTGTTCTCGCTGTCGCTGATTCTCGCGTTCGGTTTCGTGTTCAACGCGGTGCAGGCGAACGCGATCGCCGACGCATTCCATACGTCGTTCGGCTGGAGCCGCGAGACGGTCGGCCTCGGCCTCGTCCTGCTGTCCGCGCCGATCATCTTCGGCGGCATCCGCCGTATCGCGACGGTCGCGCAGGTGATCGTGCCGCTGATGGCGATCGGCTATCTCGCGCTCGCGGTCTATGCGGTCGCGACGCACATCGCGCTCGTGCCGGACGTGATCGCGCTGATCGTGAGGAGCGCATTCGGCCTCGAGCAGGCGGCAGGCGGCCTGACCGGCTACGCGGTCAGCCAGGCAATCGCGATCGGCGTGAAGCGCGGGCTGTTCTCGAACGAAGCGGGGATGGGCAGCGCGCCGAACGCGGCCGCGACCGCGAGCACGCGGCACCCCGTCACGCAGGGGCTGATCCAGATGCTCGGCGTGTTCGTCGACACGATCGTGATCTGCAGCGCGACCGCGTTCGTGATCCTGCTGTCGGGCCAGTACGAAGTCGGCACGGGGATGGAAGGCGCGGCGCTCACGCAGCGCGCGATCTCGAGCCACGTCGGCGACTGGGGCGGTATCTACATGGCCGTCGCGATCTTCTTCCTCGCGTTTTCGTCGGTGATCGGCAACTACGCGTATGCGGAGGGCAACGTCGAATTCATCACGAAGCGGCGCGGCGTGCTGCCGCTGTTCCGTGTCGCGGTGCTCGGCATGGTGATGTTCGGCAGCGTCGGGCAACTGCCGCTCGTCTGGGCGATGGCCGATACGAGCATGGGATTGATGGCGATCATCAACCTGATCGCGATCCTCGCGCTCGGCAAGCATGCGCACGCCGCATGGGCCGACTATCGTCGCCAGCGCGCGGCGGGTATCGCCGATCCGGTGTTCACGCGCAACACGATCCCCGAGCTCGCGCGCGTGCTGCCGGCCGACGTGTGGGGCGAGCACGGCCCGCTGCCGCAGCGTCCCGCTTCGGCTCAAACGGCACGCACGCCGCGTGGCGCGGTGAGCGAGTCATGAACGGCGACCGGCTCCGTGCGTTCGTCGCGCTGATGCCCGATGCGGCTTCGCGCGACGCGCTGCACGCGTTGCCGGTCACCCGCGGGGCGCGGCGCACGCAGCCCGCGCAACTGCACATGACGCTCGCGTTCATCGGCGCGATCGAACGGGACCGATGCGAGGCGCTGGCCGCGCATCTGCCCGCGCTCGCGGCCGCCCATGCGCTGCCGTTGCTGCCGGTCGAGCGGATCGCGTGGTGGCCGAGCCTGCCGCGCGCGAGGCTGATCGTCGCGGAGCTCGCGGCCGATCCTGCCTGCCTGGCGTTGAATGCCGGGCTGGTTGCGCTGCTGGGCGAACTCGGCGTGCCGGCCGACCGGCGGCCGTTCCGGCCGCACGTGACGCTCGCGCGGCTGCCGCGCGATGCGGTCGGCCAGCCCGCGCACGGCGGTGCGCCCGGGCGGGCGGTCGCGGTGCGTGTCGAAGCGCTGACGTTGTTCGAAAGCCGGCTGTCGCACGAGGGCGTGTCGCATCGGCCGGTCGTGTCCGCGCCGATCGCATGGGTGGATAGTGAGGCGGACGGTCCGGCGCCGCAGTGAGCGGCTTGCGCACCGTGGTGTGATTGCCGGACGCGATGTGTATCGCGTCGGCGATATCGTCCGGCCTGCCGGGTCTGCCGGGTCTGCCGGGTCTGCCGAGCCTGCCGGGCCAGCTGAGCCGCCGAGGCACCGGGCCGCCGAGGCACCGGGCCACCGGGCCGCCGAGCCCCCGAGCCCCCGAGCCCCCGAGCCCCCGAGCCCCCGAGCCCCCGAGCCCCCGAGGCACCGAGGCACCGAGGCACCGAGGCACCGAGGCACCGAGGCACCGAGGCAGCAGGCCACCGGGCCACCGGGCCTACCGGCCGTAGCGCGCGAGCGTCAGGCCCGACAAGTCGATCTCCGGTTCCCGTCCCGTGACGAGATCCGCCACCACCTTCCCCGACCCCATCGACATCGCCCAACCCGTCGAGCCGTGGCCGACGTTGAGCCAGAGCCCGTCGATCCCGCTCGCGCCGAGCAGCGGCGGCCCGTCGGGCGTCATCGGCCGGCGGCCGACCCAGAAGCGCGCCGATGCGCGATCGGCCGCGTGCGGGAACCAGTCGTCGAGCACCTTCATCAGCGTATCGAGCGCCTGCCGGCGCAGCGCTGCATGCCGGTTGCCGAGTTCCGCCGTACCCGCGACGCGCAACGTCGGGCCGAAGCGCGTGATCGCCGTCTTCAGCGATTCGTCCATCAGCGCGGCGTGCGGCGCTTTTTCGTCGTCGACGACGGAGAGCGTCGCCGAGTAACCCTTCACCGGATAGAGCGGCACGTCGATGCCGTGCGGCCGCAGCAGCGCGGCGCTGTCGACGCCGAGCGCGACGACGATCGCGTCGGCGGCGAGCCGCGCGTCGCGTTGCTTGCTGCCGGCGTTCGATGCGTGCGGATGCGCTCGTGCACGATCCGGCGTATCGTCATCCTCGTTGCCGTTACCGACGGTCCGCACGCCGCGCACCCGGCCCGCTTCAACGTCGAGCGCCTGCACGTCCGTGTGAAAGCGGAACGTCACGCCGTTTGCTTCGCACAGCGCCCGCAGTTCACGCGTAAAGCGTGCGCAGTCGCCCGCTTCGTCGTCGGGCAGGTAGATGCCGCCGACGGGTGCCTGCTGCGCCCAGCGCAGGCCCGGCTCGATCGCCGTGCAGCCGGCCGCATCGAGCTCGCGAAACGCGATGCCGGCGTCGCGCAGCACCTTCAGCGCAGGCTGGACCATCTGCACGTCGAACGCACCGCGCAGCAGCTGGAGGTAGCCCCGGCTCGCGCCGTAGTCGAACGGATGCCGGTCACGAAAGGCGTGCAGGCATGCGCGGCTGTAATAGGCGATGCGCTGCATCCGCTGCTTGTTCACACGGAACCGCTCGAATTCGCATTCGCGCAGCCAGCGCGCGATCCAGCGCCACTGCGCGGCTTCGAGCGTCGGCCGGAAGATCAGCGGCGACGCGGGCTCGAACAGGTACTTGAGGATCTTGCCGGGCATCCCGGGGGCGGCCCACGGCGTCACGTAGCCGGGCGCGATCACGCCCGCGTTGCCGAGGCTCGTCGCCAGCGCGACATCGGCCTCGCGTTCGATCACGGTGACCTCGCAACCTGCTTCGCGCAGGTGCCAGGCAGTGGTGACGCCGATCACGCCGGCGCCGAGAACGATCACGTGCATGCGGTTTCCGGAACGTGGCGGTTGCTCAGGACGCGACGGCCGGATCGTCGACGAGCGACTTGCCGCGCGTTTCCGGCAGGACGAGCGCCGCGACGATCACGAGCAGGTAGCCGCCGCCCGCGACGAGGCCGATCGCCTTCACGAGCGACATCGACTGCGACAGCGAGCCGACGAGGATCGGGAAGAACGAGCCGAGCCCGCGCCCGAGGTTGTAGCAGAAGCCCTGGCCCGAGCCGCGGATCGCACCGGGATACAGCTCCGACAGGTACGCGCCGACGCCCGCGAAGATCCCTTGCACGACAATCCCGAGCGGGAAGCCGAGCAGCAGCATCGCGGTGTCGGTGATCGGCAGCATCGTGTACGCCATGCCGAGCGAGAACGAACCGATCGCGAACAGGATGAACGACGCGCGGCGGCCGAGCCGGTCGGACAGGATCGCGCCGACCACGTAGCCCACGAACGAGCCGACGATCAGCACGACGAGATAGCCGCTCGTGTTGAACACCGACAGGTGGCGGACGGTTTTCAGGTAGGTGGGCAGCCACGTCGTGATCGCGTAGTAGCCGCCCAGCATCCCGGTGCACAGCGCGCTGCCGAACAGCGTCGCGCGCAGGTGCGGCGGCGAGAAGATCTCGAGGAAGTGGCCCGACACGCGGCCTTCGTCGCGCGCGCGGCGGGTGGCCGTGTAGATGTCCGGATCGCTGACGTTGCGGCGGATGTACAGGATCCACAGCGCGGGCGCGATGCCGATCCAGAAGCATGCGCGCCATGCGACCTGCTCGGGCAGCAGCGCGAAGAACGCCCAGTAGAGGATCGCGGCCGCGCCCCAGCCGAACGACCAGCTGCTCTGCACGGTGCCGACGGCTTTCGCGCGGTGTTCGGGCGAGCGGATCGTCTCGGCCATCATGATCGTCACGACCGACCATTCGCCGCCGAAGCCGAAGCCCTGCAGCGTGCGTGTCGCGAGCAGTTGCCAGAACGAATGGGTGAAGCCGGACAGGCACGTGAACAGCGCGAACGTCGCGATCGTCCACTGCAGCACGCGCACGCGGCCGTAGCGGTCGGCGAGGATGCCGGCGACCCAGCCGCCGAGCGCGGACGAGATCAGCGAGCTCGTCGCGATCATCCCGGCCTCGCTCTTCGTCATGCCCCAGGCTGCGATCAGCGTCGGAATCAGGAACGAATAGATCATGAAGTCGAACGCATCGACCGCGTAGCCGCCGAATCCGGCATACAGCGTCCTGCGTTCGCGTGTCGACAACTCGTCGAACCACTGGAATGCCTGCATGCTTGCCGTCCCCCTGTTGTCTCGTCCTGTCTCGCGCTGCCGCGTGGCGGTTATTTTACGGGCGGGGAGCGGGGCGCCAAAAAGACGGGAGCGAGGGCGCGGCGGGCGGCGAGGGTGGGAGGGCGGCGTGGAACGGCGGGTGTCCCGGGAACGTGCGAGCGCCGATCGCGCTCGCGTGCCACGCCAACGTCGGTGGCAGCGACGTCCCGCGCGACCGCACGACGTACGGCCGCTCGATTCAGAGCGTCAGGCCGCCGTCGATGTGGACGATCTGCCCGGTGATCTGTCGCGCCGCATCCGACAGGAGGAACGCGATCAGCGCGGCGACGTCGTCGGGTTCGGCGATCCGGCCGAGCGGTGTCGCCTGTTCGGCCTGTGCCCATGCGTCGGCGTTGCCGGCGCTCGGCCCGTGGTCCTTGCGCGTGAAGCCCGGCGCGACCGCGTTGACGGTGATGCCGCGCGCGGCGAATTCGGCGGCGGCGGTGCGCACGAGCGATTCGAGCGCGGCCTTCGCGGCGGCGGTGGCCGCGAACGGCGCGTCGGCGCGGTAGCGGTGTGCGACGAACGAACTGACCGCGACGATCCGCGGCGCGGCCGACGCCTCGAGCAGCGGCCGCGCGCGGCCCGCGAGCGCGGAGAACGCGCCGGGCATCGCCGCGAAGGCGGACGCGAGCGCGTCCGAGGAAAGACCGGAAAAGGATTGCCGCGCGGCGAAGCCGGCGTTGGCGACGAGATGATCGAGCCCGCCGAAGCGCGTGGCGGCGGCATCGACGAGCGACGCGGCCACGCCCGGCTCGCCGAGATCGCCGGTGAGCGTGACGCACTCCGCGCCGGCCGCCGTGCACGCGCGGGCGACTTCGGCGAGCCGCGCGCGTGCCGCTTCGTCCGCGCCGCGTGCGTGCAGCGCCAGTGCGATGCCGGGCGCCGCGAGCCGCCGCGCGAGCGCCGCGCCGATCCCCGAGCCGGCGCCGGTGATCAGCGCGATCCGGGCGACGTGCGCGGCGCGTGGCCTCACGCGGCGACCTTGTCGCTGTCGTTCACGCGCTCGACGTTGATCGTGCCGACGTGGAACGCGGCCAGCGACTCGCGGTGCGCGATGCTGACGATCGCGGCCTTCGGCAGCCGTTCGGCGAACAGGTGGTACAGGCGCGCCTCGTTGTCGGCGTCGAGCGCGCTCGTCGCTTCGTCGAGGAACAGGAAGTCGGGTTTGTGCAGCAGCACGCGCGCGCCGGCAAGGCGCTGCTGTTCGCCCGGCGACAGCACGCGGGTCCAGTGCGCGGTCTCGTCGAGGCGCTCGGCATAATCGTCGAGGCGGCATGCGCGCAGCGCGTCGCGACAGGCTTCGTCGCTGAACGCGTCGGCTGTCGCCGGATAGGTGAGCGCGGCCTTCAGCGTGCCGATCGGCAGATAGCTCGTTTGCGGCACGAACATCATCCGCGCGCCGACCGGCGCATCGATCGCGCCGTCGCCGAACGGCCAGAGCCCCGCGAGCGCGCGCATGAACGTGCTCTTGCCGGAACCCGACTTGCCGATCACGAGCCAGCGCGAGCCGGGTTCGATCGTGACGCTGCCGATGTTCGCGAGCGCGTTGCCGTTCGGCAGCGCGAGCTTGAGCGACGACGTCGACAGCTTCGCGGCGTCGACGTAATGCAGGTTGATGCCACCGTGCTCGGTCGCGGGCGACAGGCTTTCCTTCAGGTGCGACGTGCCCATCACGCGCTTGAATTCGCGCAGACGGTTGACGGTGGCGCGCCACTCGACGAGGGTCGAGTAACTGTTGATGAACCACGAGAACGAATCGCTGACGGTACCGAACGCGGACGAGATCTGCATCAGCACGCCGAACGAGAACGCGCCCGCGAAATAGCGCGGCGCGGCGACGACGAGCGGGAAGATGATCGCGATCTGCCCGTAGAAGCTCAGCACGAACGTGAGCCGCTTCGTGTACTTCATCACGCGCCACCAGTTGTCGCGGATGCGCATGAAGAGGTTTTGCGCGTTGCCGGTCTCGGTCTTCTCGCCGTCGTAGAACGCGATCTGCTCGGCGTTCTCGCGCACGCGGATCAGCCCGAAGCGGAAGTCGGCCTCGACGCGCTGCTGCTGGTAGTTGATCGACACGAGCGGGTGGCCGACCTTCTGGATGATCAGCGAGCCGACCACCGCGTACAGTGCCGCCGCCCACACCATGTAGCCGGGGATCGTGATCGGCGTCGCGCCGAGCGAGAGCGTCAGCGCGCCGGCGAGCGACCACAGGATCGTGATGAACGACACGAGCGTGACGACCGTCGACAGCAGGTCGAGCGACAGCGCGAGCGTGGTCGTCGAGAACGACTGAAGGTCGTCGGTGATCCGCTGGTCGGGGTTGTCGGCGAGACGGTCACGTTCGATCCGGTAGAACGCGCGATCGCCGAGCCACTGGCCGAGAAAACGGTCGGTGAGCCACTGGCGCCAGCGGAAGCCGAGCATCTGCCGCAGGTAGCGGCCGTACACGGCGAGGATGATGAACGCGAACGCGAGCGCGGAGAACTGCATCAGCAGGTTCGGGAAGTCGTGGACGTCCTTCGACTGCAGCGCGTTGTAGAACTCCGCGTTCCACTTGTTGAGCCGGACGTTGATCCAGACCACGCAGAGGTTGATCGCGATGATCGCGACCAGCAGGCCCCATGCGATTTTCCATTCGGACGATACCCAGTAGGGCTTGATGAGGCTCCATGCGGATACCGGGCGCTCGTCCTGCGGCGCGTCGGAGGCGGAGCGGACGGGATCGATCGATTGGGTCATGTGCTTCCTGATGAGTAGCCGGCGCGCGGGCCGGGCGAAGCCGGGCGCGCGCCGCGATACGGCATGCCGGGACGCGGCGCCGACTGACGGCGGGCGTCCGGATGGTCGCCCGCGTGTCTTAAACGGCACTTAAGGCCGGCGGTGACGCGGCAACCGGCCGCTCGTGCGGCCGGCCTGCGGGCATTGTGCCAGAGCGGCGCGGCACGACGGCGAATTTGCCGCAAGGGGGACAGTTTGCGGCGCTTTCCGCTTTTATGGTCTAATGGCCGACGACGAAACAGGGGTGCTTTGTAGCGCGGCCGGCGGATGTTCCGGGCAGCGCAATGAGGCTGAGAAAGACCCTTCGCACCCGATCCGGGTAATACCGGCGAGGGAAGTTTCTGATCCCGCCGGGTCGCGCTGGCTGCCATCCCACATGGTCAGCGCCCGAGTCCCGCCCGGCCGGCCTTTGCTGCCGGTTTCGTCCTTTTGGGTACGCGCATTGCGCGTTACGGAAGGAATGATGACCGCACAATCTTCAGTCTTTTGCATGGTTCCCGGCCCGATGTCGCGTGCGTTCGCATGCGGCGGCGCGTGCGCGTCGACGTTCGTCGGGCGCGCCCGCGCGGAGGGGGCGCGATGAACGTCCGGGACACCCACCCCGATTTCGCGGTGCTCGGCGGCGGCCTCGTCGGCCGCCTGATCGCATGGCGGCTCGCAGGCGACGGCCATCGCGTCGCGCTTTACGAGCGCGGCGGCCCGGACGGCGAGCAGTCGGCCGCGTGGATCGCGGCCGCCATGCTCGCACCGCTCGCGGAAGCGGCGAGCGCGGAGCTGCTGATCACCGAGCTCGGCGCCGCGTCGCTCGCGCGCTGGCCGCAGTGGCTCGCGGAACTGCCCGAACCCGTCTTCTTCCAGCATCACGGCACGCTCGTCGTCTGGCATCACGCCGACCGCGCGGAGGCGCCGCTGTTCGAGCGGCGCGTGCGCGCGAACGCGCCGGCCGGCCTGTTCGACAGCGGTTTCGTGACCCTCGCCGGCGCGCAGGTCGACGTGGCCGAGCCGGTGCTCGCGGGCCGCTTCGCGCGCGGCCTGCTGCTGCCGAACGAAGGCCAGCTCGACAATCGCCAGGCGCTGCGCGCGCTCGCGGCCGGCCTCGCCGAGCGCGGCGTCGACCTGCACTGGCACGTCACGATCGACGATGCGAACCTGCCCGCCGCGCATTTCACGATCGATTGCCGCGGGCTCGGCGCGAAACCCGCGCTGCCCGCGTTGCGCGGCATCCGCGGCGAAGTCGCGCGCGTGCACGCGCCCGGCATCGGGCTCACCCGGCCCGTGCGGCTGCTGCATCCGCGCTACCCGCTCTACATCGCACCGAAGCAGGACGATCTCTACGTGATCGGCGCGACCGAGGTGGAGGGCGAGGACATGTCGCCCGTCAGCGTGCGCTCCGCGCTCGAACTGCTGAGCGCGGCATTCTCCGTGCATCCGGCGTTCGGCGAGGCGCGCATCCTGGAACTCAATGCGCAGTGCCGGCCGACGCTGCCCGATCATCGCCCGGCGGTGATCTGGGATGGTGCGTCGACGCTCGCCGTCAACGGCCTGTACCGGCACGGCTTCATGATCGCGCCGGAAGTCGCGCACGCGGCCGTCGCGCTTGCCGAAGCCGCGCTCGGCGGCGTGTTCGGCGATCCCGACGCGTTCGCCGCGTGGCGCGACGCCGAGCGCTGGCCGACGCTCCTTCATTACCGCAACGACGCGCGCCAGCCGGCCTGACGCGCACCGCCGACCGAATTCGACGAGCCTCATGGACATCCAGATCAACCAACAGAACCTGACGTTGCCCGACGGCGCAACGGTGGCCGACGCGCTCGCCGCGTACGGCGCGCGTCCGCCGTACGCGGTCGCGCTGAACGGCAACTTCGTCGCGCGCACGCAGCACGCGGCGCGCGCACTCGCGGCGGGCGACAAGCTCGACGTCGTGCACCCGGTCGCGGGCGGCTGAGCGCCGCCGGTTCGTCCCCGCTCTTTCAGGAAAACGACATGACGTCCCTCACCTCCGCCGACGCGCTGACGCTGTACGGCGAAACCTTCGCAAGCCGCGTGCTGATCGGCACGTCGCGCTATCCGTCGCTGCAGTCGCTGTCCGATTCGATCGCCGCGTCGCGCCCCGGGATGGTGACGGTCGCGCTGCGCCGCCAGATGACGGGCGGCACGGCCGAAGCCGGCTTCTTCGACCTGCTCAAGCGCCACGCGGTGCCGCTCTTGCCGAACACGGCCGGCTGCCAGACCGTCGCCGAAGCCGTGACGACCGCGCACATGGCGCGCGAGGTCTTCGGCACCGACTGGATCAAGCTCGAGCTGATCGGCGACGACTACACGCTGCAGCCCGACCCGGTCGGCCTGATCGAGGCGGCCGCGCAACTGGTCAAGGACGGTTTCAAGGTGCTGCCGTACTGCACCGAGGATCTCGTGATCGGCCGGCGCCTGCTCGACGCCGGCTGCGAGGCGCTGATGCCATGGGGCGCGCCGATCGGCACCGGCAAGGGCGTCGTGAACCCGTACGGGCTGCGCGTGCTGCGCGAGCGCCTGCCGGACGTGCCGCTGATCGTCGACGCCGGGCTCGGCGTGCCGTCGCACGCGTGCCAGGTGATGGAATGGGGCTTCGACGGCGTGTTGCTGAACACCGCCGTGTCGCAGGCCACGCACCCGGAGATCATGGCGCGTGCGTTCGCGCAGGGCGTCGAGGCCGGCCGTGCCGCGTATCTCGCCGGGCCGATGGACGCGCGCGAGACCGCGCACGCCAGCACGCCGGTCGTCGGGATGCCGTTCTGGCACCAGGACGGGGGCGGCGCATGAGCGTGCGTTTCGCCGATGCATTCTGGCCGCCGGCCGACGAACTGGCCGAAGCGGCCGAACGGATTCGCGCCCGGCTGGGCGACTGGCCGGGCGCCGCCGCGCCGTGGCGGCTTTGCGTCGCGGTTCCCGATGCGCCGGCCGACGGCGACGTGCTGATCGTATCGGCCGGCGACCGCGCCGCGCAGGCGCGCGCGTCGGCCGCGTCGCGGCCCGCGGCGCCGGGCGCGGTCGCGATCGAATTCGACGAGCAGGGCGCGGTGCTGCACACGGCGGGCGCGCGCCACGCGCTCGACGCCGCGCACCCGCTCGCGGACGACTGGATTGCCGCGCTCGCCGCGTTCCTCGACTGCGGCTTTGCGCCGGTCGACGCGCTGGTGCTGGCGCTGGCCTGGCGCGACGGCGACGAAACGCGCGCCGCCGATGCGTGGCCGGTCGACGCCGCGCGGTTTCCGCGTGTCGCCGGGCTGCCGGCCGCGCCGGAGCCGGCGTTCGCGCCGTGCCCCGCGCAGCTCGGCCTCTATCCGGTCGTGCCGGACGCCGAATGGGTCGAGCGCGTGCTCGATTGCGGTGTGCGGACCGTGCAACTGCGCGTGAAAGGCGCGACGCCGGACACGTTGCGGCGGGAAATCGCACGCGCGGTCGCGGCCGGGCGCCGCCATCCCGATGCGCGCGTGTTCATCAACGATCACTGGCAGATCGCCGTGGAAGAGGGGGCGTACGGCGTTCATCTGGGCCAGGAAGACCTCGAAACGGCCGATCTGGCCGCGATCGCGCGCGCAGGCCTGCGGCTCGGACTTTCGAGCCACGGTTATTACGAAATGTTGCGCGCATTGCACGAGCGCCCGAGCTACCTCGCGCTCGGCCCCGTGTTTGCGACCGCGACCAAGGCCGTCGCCGCGCCGCCGCAGGGCCTGGCGCGGATTGCCCGCTATGCACGCTTCGCGGGGGCGCGTGCGCCGCTCGTCGCGATCGGCGGGGTGGGGCTCGACGCGCTGCCGGCCGTGCTGGCGACGGGTGTCGGCAGTGTCGCGGTGGTCAGTGCGGTGACGGGCGCGGCCGACTATCGGGCTGCCGTTGTTGCATTGCAGCAATGTTTTCCCGGACAATTTGACAATCATTGACCGCAGGGCCCGGAACGGCGTCACGACATCATTCCAATGCAGGCCCTATAATTCGGCGTTCTGCGTAAAAGGACTGTCAGCTCCGTGAGCCCCACTCCTACCGAGACCCTGCTGGAACTTCGCGACGTCGACTTTGGCTACGGCGACCGCCTCGTCCTGTCCAACCTGAACCTGCGCTTCGGGCGTGGGCAGGTCGTCGCGGTCATGGGCGGGTCGGGTTGCGGCAAGACGACCGTGCTGCGCCTGATCGGCGGCCTCGTGCGTGCGCGCCGCGGCCAGGTGCTGTTCGACGGCGCCGATGTCGGCGCGCAAACGCGCGACGGCCTGTATGCGCTGCGCCGCAAGATGGGCATGCTGTTCCAGTTCGGCGCGTTGTTCACCGACATGTCGGTGTTCGAGAACGTCGCGTTCGCGCTGCGCGAGCATACCGACCTGCCCGAAGACCTGATCCGCGACCTCGTGCTGATGAAGCTCAACGCGGTCGGGCTGCGCGGTGCGCGCGACCTGATGCCGTCCGAGGTGTCGGGCGGGATGGCGCGCCGCATCGCGCTGGCGCGCGCGATCGCGCTCGATCCGCAGCTCATCATGTACGACGAGCCGTTCGCCGGCCTCGATCCGATCTCGCTCGGCATCACCGCGAACCTGATCCGCACGCTGAACCAGGCGCTGGGTGCCACGTCGATCCTCGTCACGCACGACGTGCCGGAATCGTTCGCGATCGCCGACTACGTGTATTTTCTGGCCAACGGCGGCGTGCTCGCGCAGGGTACGCCCGACGAGCTGCGTGCGTCGACCGATCCGAGCGTGCGGCAGTTCATCGACGGCGCGCCGGACGGCCCGTTCAAATTTCATTACACGAGCCCGCCGCTGGCGGCGGATTTCGGACTCGGCGGAGGGCGTGCATGATCAGCGCGATCGGACGTTACGTCATCGGTGGCCTCGAGCGCGCGGGCTACGGCACGCGGCTGTTCGTGCGCCTCGTGCTGGAATTCTTCCCGCTGCTGCGCCGGCCGCGGCTGGTCACGAAGCAGATCCACTTCCTCGGCAACTATTCGTTCGTGATCATCGCCGTGTCGGGGCTGTTCGTCGGCTTCGTGCTCGGCCTGCAGGGGTACTACACGCTGAACCGCTACGGTTCCGAGCAGGCGCTCGGCCTGCTGGTCGCGCTGTCGCTCGTGCGTGAGCTCGGGCCGGTCGTCACTGCGCTGCTGTTCGCGGGCCGCGCGGGCACGTCGCTCACGGCCGAGATCGGTCTGATGAAAGCCGGCGAGCAGCTCACCGCGCTCGAGATGATGGCGGTGGACCCGATCAAGAACGTGATCGCGCCGCGCCTGTGGGCGGGCATCATCGCGATGCCGCTCCTGGCCGCGATCTTCAACGCGGTCGGCGTGCTCGGCGGTTACTTCGTCGGTGTCGTGCTGATCGGCGTCGATCCGGGTGCGTTCTGGTCGCAGATGCAGGGCGGGGTCCAGGTCTGGGCCGACGTCGGCAACGGCGTGATCAAGAGCATCGTGTTCGGGTTCGCCGTGACCTTCATTGCACTGTTTCAAGGGTATGAAGCGAAGCCCACGCCCGAGGGCGTGTCGCGCGCGACGACCAAGACGGTCGTGTTCGCGTCGCTCGCCGTACTCGGCCTCGATTTCCTGCTGACCGCGCTGATGTTCAGCTAAGCCTCAGCCAAGCCAAATTTTGGGATGACGATGAAAAAGACTGCTCTCGACTTCTGGGTCGGCCTGTTCGTGGTGGTGGGCTTCCTTGCGGTGCTGTTCCTGGCGCTGAAGGTCGGCAACATGAGCTCGTTTTCGTTTCAGCCGACCTACTCGGTGAAGATGAAATTCGACAATATCGGCGGGCTGAAGCCGCGCGCGGCCGTGAAGAGCGCGGGCGTCGTGGTCGGCCGCGTGAAGGCGATCGGTTTCGACACGAACACGTACCAGGCGCTTGTCACGATCGATGTCGACGGCCAGTATCAGTTCCCGAAGGATTCGTCGGCGAAGATCCTGACGTCGGGCCTGCTCGGCGAGCAATATATCGGCCTCGATCCGGGCGGCGACACCGAAATGCTGAAGTCGGGCGATACGATCACGATGACGCAATCGGCGATCGTCCTCGAGAACCTGATCGGCCAGTTCCTTTACAGCAAGGCCGCCGATGCGGGCGGCGCGAAGCCGGCAGCCGGCGCGCCGGCCGCGCCTGCGCCGGTGGCGGTGCCGGCGTCGGCGGTGTCCGCTGCGCCCGCCGCGTCCGGTTCCGCGGCCCAATAACCACACGAGAGATTAGAAGAGGGTAATGACCATGCAGACGATCCGCATCAGGCACGCCGCGCTGGCGATAGCGGCAGTCGCCGCGTTGAGCGGCTGCGCGACCGTGCAGACGCCGACCAAGGGCGATCCGCTCGAAGGCTTCAACCGGACGATGTACAAGTTCAACGACACGGTCGATACGTATGCGCTGAAGCCGGTCGCGAAGGGCTACCAGTACGTGGTGCCGCAGCCGGTTCGCGACAGCGTGACGAACTTCTTCTCGAACATCGGCGACGTCTACATCGCGGCGAACAACATCGTGCAGCTGCGGATCGCGGACGGCGTCGGCGACATCATGCGCGTCGTGATCAATACGGTGTTCGGCGTCGGCGGCCTGTTCGACGTTGCGACGATCGCGAAGCTGCCGAAGCACACGGCCGACTTCGGGATCACGATGGGCCGCTACGGCATGCCGTCGGGCCCGTATCTGGTGTTGCCGCTGCTCGGCCCGAGCACGCTGCGCGACACGGCCGGCCTGGGCGTCGACTACGTCGGCAACCCGCTCACCTACGTGAAGCCGGATGGCCTGAGCTGGGGCCTGTTCGGCGTCAACCTCGTCAACACGCGTTCGAACCTGCTCGGCGCGGGCGACGTGCTGGATGCCGCGGCACTCGACAAGTATTCGTTCGTGCGTAACGCGTACCTGCAGCGCCGCCAGATGCTGATCAGCAACGCGCGCGGCGAGGCGGCCGCGACGTCGAGCAACGACGCGCTGCCGAAGTACGACCTGCCGGACGACGGCGCGGCACCGGCGGCAGCCGGTGCGGCCGGTACGGCGGGCGCGGCAGCGGTGGGCGGCGCGACGGCGCCGGCAGGCGCATCGGGCGCGGCCGAATCGCCGAACCCGGCCAGCGAGACGAACGTGCCGCCGATGCAGGTGGCGCCGCCATCGCCGGGCGGGTTCCGCTTCCCGAGCATTCGTCTGCACTGACGGATTTACATTCGTTACAGCCAGAAACGATTCAGTCGGTAGCGTGCGCGAACTTGCGCGTAAGCTACCTGCTCCAACCTTCGCATCGACTTATTCATGCAGGTCACTATGATGAAAAAACTGTTCCTGATCCCCGTTTTCGCGGCGCTGTTCTCGTTCGGCAGCGCAGCCCACGCGCAAGTCGACCAGTCGAACCCGCAGGCGCTGATCAAGACGGCGACGCAGCAGGTGCTCGACGAAGTCAAGCAGCAGACGATCAAGCAGGGCGACACCAACCGCATCATCTCGATCGTCAACAAGGACATCCTGCCGTACACCGATTTCCGCCGCACCACGCAGCTCGCGATGGGCCGCAACTGGCGCACGGCGACGGCCGAACAGCAGCAGCAGGTTCAGGAGCAGTTCAAGCTGCTGCTGATCCGCACGTATTCGGGCGCGCTGGCGCAGCTGAAGCCGGACCAGCAGATCCAGTACCCGCCGTTCCGTGCCGATTCGGCCGATACCGACGTCGTGGTCAAGACGGTCGCGATGAACAACGGCCAGCCGGTCCAGATCGACTACCGCCTGTACAAGACGGCGAACGGCTGGAAGGTGTATGACCTGAACGTGCTCGGTGCATGGCTGATCCAGACGTACCAGCAGCAGTTCAACGAGAAGATCCAGCAAAGCGGCGTGGACGGCCTGATCCAGTTCCTCACGCAGCGCAACCAGCAACTTGCCGCCGGCAAGCAAGCGTCGTGAGCGGTTTCGAAGCCGGCTCCTCGCTGACCGTCGCGAGCGCGAAGTCCGCGCTCGCGGACGGTCTTGCGCGCATCGGCGCGGGCGCGACCGCCGTCGATTGCGCGGCGCTGACGCAGTTCGACTCGTCCGCGCTCGCCGTGCTGCTCGCATGGCAACGTGCCGCCAAGGCGCGCGGCGCGACCCTCGACATCCTCAATCTCCCCCCGAAGCTCGCCAGCCTCGCGCGCGCCTACGGCGTCGACGCGCTCATCGAAGGCACCGGGCGACATTGACCCTGTCCGACCGGAGCCTGCCGCGCCAGCCGGCGCGCGCACGCTTCAGGCCGCGTGCCTCCGGCACCGGCTCCACCAGCCGGTTTGCCCTATAATCAAGCGTTTTGCGGGGCAGCCAATCGGCGTCCGGCCCCCATTTTCATTCGCAGCAAGCACAGAATAGGCGTCGCGGCCCTTGCGCCGCGCACAGTCATGTCAGCCATAGAAATCCGTCACGTCAAGAAGCGCTACAAATCGCTTCAGGCGCTCAAGGGCGTCAGCCTGTCGGTCGAGGAAGGCGAGTTTTTCGGTCTGCTCGGCCCCAACGGCGCAGGCAAGACCACGCTCATCAGTATCCTCGCCGGGCTCGCCCGGGCCGACGAAGGCAGTATCTCGGTGCGCGGTCACGACGTCGTCAAGGACTTCCGTGGCGCGCGCCGCGCGCTCGGTGTCGTGCCGCAGGAACTCGTGTTCGACCCGTTCTTCACCGTCCGCGAGACGCTGCGGATCCAGTCCGGCTATTTCGGGCTGCGCCGCAACGACGACTGGATCGACGAGGTGATGGCCAATCTCGACCTCACCGAGAAAGCCGACGCGAACATGCGCGCGCTGTCCGGCGGGATGAAGCGCCGCGTGCTGGTCGCGCAGGCGCTCGTGCACCGGCCGCCCGTGATCGTGCTCGACGAGCCGACCGCCGGCGTCGACGTCGAGCTGCGCCAGACGCTGTGGAAATTCATCTCGCGCCTGAACCGCGAAGGTCACACGATCGTGCTGACCACCCACTACCTCGAGGAAGCCGAGTCGCTGTGCGACCGCATCGCGATGCTGCGCCGTGGCGAAGTCGTCGCGCTCGACCGCACCGACGCGCTGCTGCGCCGCTTCGCCGGGCTGCAGCTGTACCTGCGGCTGGCAACGGGCGCGCTGCCCACCGAGCTGCGCGGGCTGGAGACCGATCCGGCCGCGCGCGCGCCGGGCGAGCACCTGCTGCGCCTGACGAGCTACGACGATGTCGAGCGGATCCTCGCGCAATGCCGCGCGGCGGGCTGCACATTCGACGAGATCGAGGTCCGCAAGGCCGACCTCGAAGACGTGTTCGTCCAGGTGATGAACGGGGCCGAGGTGATCGAGGGACTGGCATGAGCGGGTTTCAAACGCTGTTCTACAAGGAGCTGCTGCGTTTCTGGAAGGTGTCGTTCCAGACGGTGCTCGCGCCGATCGTGACGGCGCTGCTGTACCTGACGATCTTCGGCCACGCGCTGTCGGGCCGCGTCGAGGTCTATCCGGGCGTCGAGTACGTGAGTTTTCTCGTACCGGGCCTCGTGATGATGAGCGTGTTGCAGAACGCGTTCGCGAACAGTTCGTCGTCGCTGATCCAGTCGAAGATCACCGGCAATCTCGTGTTCATGCTGCTGCCGCCGCTGTCGTACCGCGACATCTTCGGCGCGTACGTGCTCGCGTCCGTGGTGCGCGGCCTCGCGGTCGGCACGGGCGTGTTCGTCGTGACGATCTGGTTTATCCCGATGCATTTCGCGGCGCCGCTGTTCATCATTGCGTTCGCGCTGCTCGGCTCGGCGATCCTCGGCACGCTCGGCCTGATCGCCGGGATCTGGGCCGAGAAGTTCGACCAGCTCGCCGCGTTCCAGAACTTCCTGATCATGCCGCTGACGTTCCTGTCCGGCGTGTTCTATTCGACGCATTCGCTGCCGCCCGTGTGGCGCGAGATCTCGCGTCTCAATCCGTTTTTCTACATGATCGACGGCTTCCGTTTCGGGTTCTTCGGCGCGTCCGACATCAACCCGTTCGCGAGCCTCGCGATCGTCACCGGTTTCTTCGTGCTGCTCGCGCTGATCGCGATGCGGCTGCTCGCGACCGGCTACAAACTGCGTCATTGATATCGACAGGCAGCGGCCGCCATCCAGGCGGCGCGCGCCGACAGGAGCCTTACACCATGTTGCCGACTCCCGAACAGGTCAAGCAATACATCGCCGGCGGTCTCGCCTGCACGCATCTGGAAGTCGAAGGCGACGGCCAGCATTTCTTCGCGACGATCGTGTCGGCGGCCTTCGAAGGCAAGCGCCCGATCCAGCGGCACCAGCTCGTCTACGCGGCGCTCGGCGATCGCATGAAGCAGGAAATTCACGCGCTCAGCATGAAGACGCTGACGCCCGCCGAATGGCAGAACGCATAACCGGAACTCACTGAGTGCAAGTCACCGTCAACGAGCGCGACGCCGTCCAGAGCGTCGCCACGGCACACCCGGCCGCCAACGGGGAATCGCATGGCCATGGGATGGACAAGCTCGTGATCGAAGGCGGCCACCGCCTGTCGGGCGAGATCGTCGTGTCGGGCGCGAAGAATGCCGCGCTGCCGATCCTGTGCGCGGGGCTGCTCACCGCCGATCCGGTCGACCTCGACAATGTGCCGAACCTGAAAGACGTGCGCACCACGCTGAAGGTGCTGAACCAGATGGGCGTGAAGAGCGAGACCGACGGCTGCCGCGTGCAGCTCGACGCGTCGCGCGTCGACAACCTCGTCGCGCCGTACGAGCTCGTCAAGACGATGCGCGCGTCGATCCTCGTGCTCGGGCCGCTGCTCGCGCGCTTCGGCGAGGCGAAGGTGTCGCTGCCGGGCGGCTGCGCGATCGGCGCGCGGCCGGTCGACCAGCACATCAAGGGCCTGCAGGCGATGGGCGCCGAGATCAGCATCGAGCACGGCTTCATCGAAGCCCGCGCGAAGCGGCTGAAGGGCGCGCGCATCGTGACCGACATGATCACGGTGACGGGCACCGAGAACCTGCTGATGGCCGCGACGCTGGCAGACGGCGAGACGGTGATCGAAAACGCGGCGCGCGAGCCGGAAGTGAGCGATCTCGCACACTTGCTGGTCGCGATGGGCGCGAAAATCGACGGCATCGGCACCGATCGCCTCGTGATCCAGGGCGTCGAGCGGCTGCACGGCGCGCGCCATTCGGTGATCCCCGACCGCATCGAGGCCGGCACGTTCCTGTGCGCGGTCGCGGCGGCGGGCGGCGACGTGATGCTGACGGGCGTGCGCCCGCACATCCTCGACGCGGTGATCGACAAGCTGCGCGAAGCCGGCGTGTCGATCGAGGAAGGCGACAGCTGGCTGCGCGTGAAGATGGACCGCCGGCCGTCGGCGGTCACGATCCGCACGTCGGAATACCCGGCGTTCCCGACCGACATGCAGGCGCAGTTCATGGCCCTCAATACGGTCGCGACGGGCACCGCGCAGGTCGTCGAAACCATTTTCGAGAACCGCTTCATGCACGTGCAGGAGTTGAACCGGCTCGGCGCGAACATCACGATCGACGGCAACACCGCGCTCGTGACGGGCGTCGAGAAGCTGTCGGGCGCGAACGTGATGGCGACCGACCTGCGTGCGTCGGCGAGCCTCGTGATCGCCGGGCTGCGTGCCGACGGCGAAACGCTCGTCGACCGCATCTATCACCTGGACCGCGGCTACGACCGCATGGAAGCCAAACTGACCGCTGTCGGCGCGAACGTGCGCCGCCTTTCCGGGAGCCAAGCATGACCGCGCCGCTGACCCCGCCGTTGACCCTTGCGTTGTCGAAGGGCCGGATTTTCGAGGAAACCCTGCCGCTGCTCGCCGCCGCCGGCGTGCAGGTGACGGAGGATCCGGAAACGTCGCGCAAGCTGATCCTGCCGACGACGAACCCGGACCTGCGCGTGATCATCGTGCGCGCGAGCGACGTGCCGACCTATGTCGAATACGGCGCGGCAGATTTCGGCGTGGCCGGCAAGGACGTGCTGGTCGAGCATGGCGGCTCGGGCCTGTACCAGCCGATCGACCTGAACATTGCGCGCTGCCGGATGTCGGTAGCCGTATCGGCCGGCTTCGATTACGCGAGCGCCGTGCGCCAGGGCGCGCGGCTGCGCGTCGCGACGAAGTACGTCGAAACGGCGCGCGAACACTTCGCCGCGAAGGGCGTGCACGTCGACCTGATCAAGCTGTACGGCTCGATGGAACTCGCACCGCTGGTGGGGCTGGCCGACGCGATCGTCGACCTCGTCAGCTCGGGCGGCACGCTGAAGGCGAACAATCTGGTCGAGGTCGAGGAGATCATGGCGATCTCGTCGCGCCTCGTCGTGAACCAGGCTGCGCTGAAGTTGAAGCGCACGGCGCTCAAGCCGATCCTCGACGCGTTCGAACGCGCGTCGCAGAATGGCGGTTGAGCGCATCACCGTAACGGAACTCCCATGTCCATCACCATCCGCAAGCTCGATTCGACGAGCGAAGGCTTCGGCGCCGAGCTGCGCGCGCTGCTCGCATTCGAGGCAAGCGAAGACGCGGCGATCGAGCAATCGGTCGCGCAGATCCTCGCCGACGTGAAGTCGCGCGGCGACGCCGCGGTGCTCGAATACACGAACCGCTTCGACCGGCTGAGCGCGAACAGCGTCGCCGCGCTGGAGCTGCCGCAGGACGCGCTGCAGACGGCGCTCGACGGCCTCGCGCCGAAGGCGCGCGCGGCGCTGGAAGCGGCGGCCGCGCGGGTGCGCGCGTACCACGAGAAGCAGAAGATCGAGTGCGGCACGCATAGCTGGCAGTACACGGAAAGCGACGGCACGGTGCTCGGCCAGAAGATCACGCCGCTCGACCGCGTCGGCCTGTACGTGCCGGGCGGCAAGGCGGCGTATCCGTCGTCGGTGCTGATGAACGCGATTCCCGCGCGCGTCGCGGGCGTCGGCGAGATCGTGATGGTCGTGCCGACGCCGGACGGCGTGAAGAACGACCTCGTGCTCGCCGCGGCGCTGCTCGGCGGCGTCGATCGCGTGTTCACGATCGGCGGCGCGCAGGCGGTCGGCGCGCTCGCGTACGGCACGGCGACGGTGCCGGCCGTCGACAAGATCTGCGGCCCCGGCAATGCGTACGTCGCGTCGGCGAAGCGCCGCGTGTTCGGCACGGTCGGCATCGACATGATCGCCGGGCCGTCGGAAATCCTCGTGCTGTGCGACGGCACGACCGACCCGAACTGGGTCGCGATGGATCTCTTCTCGCAGGCCGAGCACGACGAGCTCGCGCAGTCGATCCTGCTGTGTCCGGACGGTGCGTTCCTCGAGCGCGTCGAGAAGGCGATCAACGAGCTGCTGCCGTCGATGCCGCGCCAGGACGTGATCCGCGCGTCGCTCGAAGGCCGCGGCGCGCTGATCAAGGTGCGCGACATGGCCGAAGCCTGTCGGATCGCGAACGACATCGCGCCCGAGCACCTGGAAATTTCCGCGCTGGAGCCGCAACAATGGGGCCAGCAGATCCGCCATGCGGGCGCGATCTTCCTCGGCCGCTACACGAGCGAGAGCCTCGGCGACTACTGCGCGGGCCCGAACCACGTGCTGCCGACGTCGCGCACCGCGCGTTTCTCGTCGCCGCTCGGCGTGTACGACTTCATCAAGCGCTCGAGCCTGATCGAGGTGAGCGCCGAAGGCGCGCAGACGCTCGGCGAGATCGCATCCGAACTCGCGTATGGCGAGGGGCTGCAGGCGCACGCGAAGAGCGCCGAATTCCGGATGAAGAACTGAGCGCACGCAGCGCGGGGCCGGGGCAGGCGCGGATGTGCCGCCCGGCCCGCACCCCGAAGGCCGGGGCTGGAGACACCTGTGCAGGGCGGCGGCCTCCGCCTTGCCGATCATTTGACGCCGGCGCGACGCACGCCGGCTTGAGATCATGACGACGCCACAAGACATCATTCGCCGCGACGTGCTCGCGATGACGAGCTATCCGGTGCCGGACGCGAGCGGGTTTGTGAAGCTCGACGCGATGGAGAACCCGTACCCGCTGCCCGAACCGCTCGCCGCGGCGCTCGGCGAGCGTCTCGCGCAGGTCGCGCTGAACCGCTACCCGGCGCCGCGCCCGGCCGCGCTGATCGACAAGCTGCGCCATGCGATGGGCGTGCCGGCCGCCTGCGACGTGCTGCTCGGCAACGGCTCGGACGAAATCATCAGCATGATGTCGGTGGCCTGCGCGAAGCCGGGCGCGAAGGTGCTCGCGCCGGTGCCGGGCTTCGTGATGTACGAACTGTCCGCCAAGCTCGCGCAGCTTGAATTCGTCGGCGTGCCGCTGAAGGCCGACCTGACGCTCGACGTCGACGCGATGCTCGCGGCGATCGCCGAGCATCGTCCGGCGCTCGTCTATCTCGCCTATCCGAACAACCCGACCGGCACGCTGTACGACGATGCCGACATCGAACGGATCGTCGCGGCCGCGCGGCACAGCCTGATCGTGATCGACGAGGCGTACCAGCCGTTCGCCGGGCGCTCGTGGCTGCCGCGCGCCGCCGAATTCGACAACGTCGTCGTGATGCGCACGGTGTCGAAGCTCGGCCTCGCGGGCATCCGCCTCGGTTATCTGGTCGGTTCGCCCGCATGGCTGACCGAATTCGACAAGGTGCGCCCGCCGTACAACATCAACGTGCTGACCCAGGCGACCGCCGATTTCCTGCTCGACCACCTCGGCGTGCTCGACGCGCAGGCGGCCGATCTGCGGGCGGAACGCGCGCGTCTCGCGAAGGCGGTGGCCGCGCTGCCGGGCGCGACGGTGTTCCCGAGCGCCGGCAATTTCCTGCTGGTGCGGGTGCCGGACGCGGCCGCCGTGTTCGACGCGCTGCTCACCGAGCGGGTTTTGGTCAAAAACGTGAGTAAAATGCATCCGTTGCTGGCTGAATGCGTGCGGCTCACCGTCGGTTCTCCCGACGAAAACGCGCGCCTGCTGGCCGCTTTGAAACTCGCGCTGCCCGATTGAGCCTGCGGGCGCCGCGGCGCGAAACGATCAATCCCCATTTACATCGACTCAGTCAAGGAATTGCCATGCGTGTGGCGGAAGTCGTTCGCAATACCAGCGAAACGCAGATCCGTGTGAAGCTCAATCTCGACGGCACGGGCCAGCAGAAGCTGGCTACCGGCGTGCCGTTCCTCGACCATATGCTCGACCAGATCGCTCGACACGGTCTGGTCGATCTCGAGGTTGAAGCGCATGGCGATACGCATATCGACGACCACCACACGGTCGAGGATGTCGGCATCACGCTCGGGCAGGCCGTCGCGAAGGCGATCGGCGACCGCAAGGGCATCCGTCGCTACGGCCATTCGTACGTGCCGCTCGACGAGGCGCTGTCGCGCGTCGTGATCGACTTCTCCGGCCGGCCGGGCCTCGAATTCCACGTGCCGTTCACGCGTGCGCGGATCGGCACGTTCGACGTCGACCTGTCGATCGAGTTCTTCCGCGGTTTCGTGAACCACGCGGGCGTCACGCTGCACATCGACAACCTGCGCGGGATCAACGCGCACCATCAGCTCGAGACCGTGTTCAAGGCCTTCGGCCGTGCGCTGCGCGCGGCGGTGGAGCTGGACGAGCGTGCGGCGGGGCAGATCCCGTCGACGAAGGGCAGCCTCTGAACCTGAACTGACCGGACGGAGCGTCTAGGACAACCTCACGGCTTCGGCGCGCGGCGCCGGCTTGCGATGGATCTGCTCAAATCGTTCATTTCGCTGCTGGCGCTGATCAACCCGATCGGCGCGGTGCCGTTCTTCCTGAGCCTGACGGCGCAGCAGACGGACCTCGAGCGGCGGCGTACGATCCGGATCGCGTCGGTGTCGGTGTTCTGCGTGATGACGGTGACGGCGCTGCTCGGGCAGCAGATCATCGACTTCTTCGGCATTTCGGTCGGGTCGCTCGAGGTGGGCGGCGGGATCATCATGCTGCTGATGGCGATCAACATGCTGAACGCGCAGATCGGCAACACGCGATCGACGCCGGAGGAGCGCCACGAGGCCGAGCTGAAGGACAACATCGCGGTCGTGCCGCTGGCGATTCCGCTGCTCACGGGCCCCGGCTCGATCAGCACGGTCATCATCTACGCGGCGAACTCGCGTCACTGGTATGAACGGGCCGGGCTGGTCGCGATCGGCGCGGTCCTGGCTTTTCTGTGTTTCGTCGCGATGCGGCTCGCCGAGCCGATCGCGAACTGGATCGGCCGCACGGGCATCAACATCGCCACGCGGCTGATGGGTCTGATGCTGTCGGCGCTGGCGGTGGAATTCATCGTCAATGGACTGAGGGCGCTACTGCCTGCACTGAGATGAAAACTTCGATTGCGATTGTGGATTATGGGATGGGCAACCTGCGCTCGGTCGCGCAGGCGCTCAAGAAGGCCGAACCGGCCGCCGACGTGGCGATCGTCGACACGCCGGCCGCGATCCGTGCGGCCGACCGTGTCGTGCTGCCCGGCCAGGGCGCGATGCCCGACTGCATGCGCTGTCTCGGCGAGTCGGGCCTGCAGGAGGCCGTGATCGAGGCCTCGCGCACTAAGCCGCTGCTCGGCGTGTGCGTCGGCGAGCAGATGCTGTTCGACTGGAGCGCGGAAGGCGACACGAAGGGCCTCGGCCTGTTGCCCGGCAAGGTCGTGCGTTTCGAACTCGACGGCCGCCTCCAGGACGACGGCTCGCGCTTCAAGGTGCCGCAGATGGGCTGGAACCGCGTGCGCCAGTCGCAGCCGCATCCGCTGTGGGACGGCGTGCCCGACGACGCGTATTTCTACTTCGTGCACAGCTACTACGTGACGCCGGACAACCCGGCGCATACGGTCGGCGAAACGGCCTACGGCGCGCCGTTTACGTCCGCGGTCGCGCGGGACAACCTCTTCGCGACCCAATTCCACCCCGAGAAAAGCGCGGAGGTCGGGTTGCGTCTGTATCGCAACTTCGTACACTGGAAACCGTGAACGTCGCGTGCGTGCCACAGTCGGCGGGCCGCAGAGGCCCGTCTTACGGGGCTCGCGCGCCTAAGCGCCGAAAGAGTTGTACTAAACTAGCGAGACGGCGCGGTACCGGATTGGCCGGTACGCGCCGGATTCTTTTCTTCTTCCACGACGACACCCGATTGCTATGTTGCTGATTCCGGCCATCGATCTCAAAGACGGTCAGTGTGTGCGCCTCAAACAGGGCGACATGGACCAGGCCACGATTTTCTCCGAGGACCCGGCGGCGATGGCCCGCAAGTGGGTCGATCTCGGCGCCCGGCGGCTCCATCTGGTCGACCTGAACGGCGCATTCGCCGGCAAGCCGAAGAATCTCGAGGCGATCGAAGCGATCCTCGACGAAGTCGGCGATGAAATCCCCGTACAGCTCGGCGGCGGCATCCGCAGCCTCGAGACGATCGAGAAGTATCTCGACGCGGGCCTGTCCTACGTGATCATCGGCACCGCGGCCGTGAAGGATCCGGGTTTCCTGCAGGACGCGTGCACCGCGTTCGCGGGCAACATCATCGTCGGGCTGGACGCGAAGGACGGCAAGGTCGCGACCGACGGCTGGAGCAAGCTCACGGGCCACGAAGTGGTCGATCTCGCGAAGAAGTTCGAGGACTACGGCGTCGAATCGATCGTCTACACGGACATCGGCCGCGACGGGATGCTGCAGGGCATCAACATCGAGGCGACCGTGAAGCTCGCGCAGGCGGTCGGCATTCCGGTGATTGCCAGCGGTGGCCTGTCGAACCTCACGGACATCGAGAATCTGTGCGAAGTGGAAGAGCACGGCGTCGAAGGCGTGATCTGCGGCCGTGCGATCTACTCCGGCGATCTCGATTTCGCGGCCGCGCAAAAGCGCGCGGACGAACTGAACGGCGAACTCGACAACGCGTAAGCGCGGTTGTCCCGCTCGCCGGGGCTGCCAGCAGGCGGCCCCACCGGAAGCCTCGCGCGAGGCTTTCCGCAACCGGCCGTCCCATCGCGGCATTTGGCGCAACATCATGGCTCTAGCTAAACGCATCATCCCCTGCCTGGACGTGACTGCCGGGCGTGTCGTCAAGGGCGTCAACTTCGTCGAACTGCGCGATGCCGGCGACCCCGTCGAGATCGCCCGCCGCTACGACGACCAGGGCGCCGACGAACTGACGTTCCTCGACATCACCGCGACGTCCGACCAGCGCGACCTGATCCTGCCGATCATCGAAGCCGTCGCGTCGCAGGTGTTCATTCCGCTGACCGTCGGCGGCGGCGTGCGCGCCGTCGAGGACGTGCGGCGCCTGCTGAACGCGGGCGCGGACAAGGTCAGCATGAATTCGTCGGCAGTCGCGAACCCGCAGCTCGTGCGCGACGCGGCCGACAAGTACGGCTCGCAGTGCATCGTCGTCGCGATCGACGCGAAGCGCGTGTCGGCCGACGGCGAGACGCCGCGCTGGGAAGTCTTCACGCACGGCGGCCGCAAGAACACGGGCCTCGACGCGATCGAATGGGCGCGCAAGATGGCCGAGCTCGGCGCGGGCGAGATCCTGCTCACGAGCATGGATCGCGACGGCACCAAGTCGGGCTTCGACCTCGCGCTCACGCGCGGCGTGTCGGACGCGGTGCCGGTGCCGGTGATCGCGTCGGGCGGTGTCGGCTCGCTGCAGCACCTGGCCGACGGCATCAAGGACGGCCGCGCCGATGCGGTGCTGGCCGCGAGCATCTTCCACTACGGCGAGCACACGGTCGGCGAGGCGAAGCGCTTCATGGCCGACCAGGGCATCCCGGTGAGGCTGTGATGAATACGGAAACGAATGCATTGCCCGCGTGGCTCGACAAGGTCCGCTGGGACGACAACGGCCTCGTGCCGGTGATCGCGCAGGAGGCATCGACAAACGACGTGCTGATGTTCGCGTGGATGAACCGCGAGGCGCTCGCGAAGACGATCGAGACGCACCGCGCGGTCTATTATTCGCGTTCGCGCAAGCGCCTGTGGTTCAAGGGCGAGGAGTCGGGCCACGTGCAGCACGTGCACGAAGTGCGGCTCGATTGCGACGAGGACGTCGTGCTGCTGAAGGTCGAGCAGGTGTCGGGCATCGCGTGCCACACCGGCCGGCATTCGTGCTTCTTCCAGAAATTCGAAGGCACCGTCGACAGCGGCGACTGGGTCGCGGTCGAGCCGGTGCTGAAAGATCCCGAACACATCTACAAATGACGCAATCGACCGAAGACACGCTGCTGCGCCTCGCGGCCGTGATCGATAGCCGCAAGGGCGGCGACCCCGATCAATCGTACGTATCGCGCCTGTTCCACAAGGGCGACGACGCGGTGCTGAAGAAGATCGGCGAAGAGGCGACGGAAGTCGTGCTGGCCGCGAAGGACGTGCGCCAGGGCGGCGCGCCGACCGCGCTGGTCGGCGAGGTGGCCGACCTGTGGTTCCACTGCCTCGTGATGCTGTCGCATTTCGACCTGAGCCCGGCCGACGTGATCGCCGAGCTCGAGCGCCGCGAAGGGCTGTCGGGGATCGAGGAGAAGGCCCTGCGCAAGCGTCGTGAGCGCGAGGAAAACGGCGGGTGACGGACCCTTGTCGCGGGATGGCCACAGTGCGGTAAGCTGTAAGAATTGTCATCTAACGGGGGTAGCATCATGACCGATACGCCAAGTCAGTTTCCGCCGCCGTCGGTGCCGGGGGCCGCGGACGCCGAACGCCTGAACGGGCTGCGCACGTTGACTCACGTGCTCTACGGCCTCTATGCGTTTCATTGGCTCACGGGTGGCGTCACGGGCATCATCGCGATCATCATCAACTACGTGAAGCGCGACGATGTGGCCGGCACGCCGTATGCCGCCCACTTCGAGTGGCAGATCCGCACGTTCTGGCGCGCGCTGATCGCGTACGTGATCGGGTTCGCGCTGATGTTCGTGGTGATCGGATTCGCAGTGATGTTTGTCACATGGATCTGGACGCTGTACCGTATCATCAAGGGTTGGCTGTACCTGAACGACAACAAGCCGCTCGATCCGCAGGCCTGGTTCTGACCGGCCGCGCTCGGGCGTCTGCAGGAGCAACATGAGTCACGATCCGAATTGCCTGTTCTGCAAGATCGCGGCAGGCGAGATCCCGAGCACGAAGGTGCACGAGGATGACGAATTCGTCGCGTTCCGCGACATCCGCCCGGCGGCCGAGACGCACGTGCTCGTGATTCCGCGCCAGCACCTGCCGACGCTGTCGGCGGCGAGCGAGGCCGATGCGCCGATGCTCGGCCGGCTGATGCTGCTCGTCTCGCGTCTCGCCGGCCAGCTCGGCGTCGCCTATACGGGTGGCGAAACCGGTTTCCGTACTGTGATCAATACAGGCCCGGGCGGCGGGCAGGAGGTCTACCACCTGCACGCGCATATCCTGGCCGGCCCGCGCCCCTGGCAGCGGATGGGTTGACGGCGCGGGGCGTTTCCCCGCATCGATAGTCGAAGCCGGCACGTTGCCGGCGATTTGCGCCGCGTAGCGGCGTGGTTGAGGAGAGGTTTCATCATGGGTGGATTGAGCATTTGGCACTGGCTGATCGTGCTGCTGATCGTCGCGCTGGTTTTCGGTACGAAGAAGCTGCGCAATATCGGCAACGATCTCGGCAGCGCCGTGAAGGGTTTCAAGGACGGCATGAAGGACGGTGAAGCACCGGCTGACGCGCAGCAACTGCCGCGCTCGGGCTCGGTCGACGTCAACGCGAAGGAAACGACGCGTTCCGATTCGAACAAGGCGTAACGCCGGCACGCTGACAGGCATTCGCGATGCTGGATCTCGGTCTTTCGAAGATGGCGCTGATCGGCGTCGTCGCGCTCGTGGTGCTCGGCCCCGAGCGCCTGCCGCGCGTCGCGCGTACGGCAGGCGCATTGTTCGGCCGCGCGCAGCGGTACATCAACGACGTGAAGGCCGAGGTCTCGCGCGAAATCGAACTCGACGCGCTGCGGACGATGAAGACCGATTTCGAATCGGCCGCGCGCAATGTCGAGACGACGATTCACGACAACCTGCGCGAGCACGAAAAGGAACTGAACGACACGTGGCATTCCGCGGTTGGCGGCCTTGACGAAGCGTCGGGCAGCACCGGGTCCCATGATTCCGACACGCCCGCGGCGCCGTCGTGGCGCGGCAGTACGGCCGCGCTCGCGCCCAAGCGCCGCAACTGGCGTGTCAAGCAGGCGGCTGCGCCTGTCTGGTACAAGCGCGCGACCACCCGCCGCACGCACGTGCAGTCGGGCGCCGCGCGCGTCGCGCGCCACCAGCCGGCCAGCCTGCGCCGGCCGACGCGCTTCTTCTGAGCCGAGCGCATGCTCGCTCGTCAATCCTACCGAGGGCCGGTGTGAGCGACCCCCAGCAGAACCCGGGCGACGCCCCGGAAGAAACTTTCATTTCCCATCTCGTCGAGCTTCGCGATCGCATCATTCGCGCGGGGGCGGCCGTGATCGTCGTGTTCCTCGGGCTCGTCTACTGGGCGCCCGACATCTTCCGGCTGCTTGCGCGGCCGCTAATGGAGAACCTGCCGAAAGACGGCAAGATGATCGTCACCGACGTCACCGGTTCGTTCTTCGTGCCGATGAAGGTCACGATGCTCGTCGCACTGGTGATCGCGCTGCCGATCGTGCTGTACCAGATCTGGGCGTTCGTCGCGCCGGGGCTGTACCAACACGAGAAAAAGCTCGTCGCGCCGCTCGTCGGCAGCAGCTACTTCCTGTTCCTGTGCGGGATGGCATTCGCGTACTTCCTCGTGTTCCCGACGATCTTCCGCGTGATGGCGCACTACAACGCGCCGCTCGGGGCGGAAATGACCACCGACATCGACAACTACCTGAGCTTCGTGCTCGGGATGTTCATCGCGTTCGGGGTCACGTTCGAGGTGCCGATCGTCGTCGTGCTGCTCGTCCGGATGGGCGTGCTGTCGCTGAAGAAGCTCAAGGAGATGCGGCCGTACGTGATCGTCGGCGCGTTCATCGTCGCGGCGGTCGTTACGCCGCCGGACGTATTCTCGCAACTGATGCTCGCGTTGCCGCTCATCGTGCTGTTCGAGATCGGGCTGCTGGCCGCGCGGTTCTTCGTGCCGAAGAAGCCAGCCGAGGAAGGCGAGGCGGGGAACGGCGAAGCCGCCAGCTGATGGCGGCGCGCCGGGCGATGCACGGCAGGCGGGTTTCCGGCCAGGCCTGAGCGGCCGGGTCGCATGGCCGGCCGGAGCGCGTGCGGCAAGGCCGGCGTTCCGGCAACGAAGGTCTTTCGATGCAAAGCAAAAGGGCAGCCAGGAGGCTGCCCTTTTTCGTTTCCGGCGGAGTTCGGCACGCGGCTGTGTGCCGCCCGCCCGACGTCATTCGGTATCGCTGTCCTGCTCGTCGAGCGTCTGCTTCGGCGGCGGCGGGCGCTTGCCGATCACGACGTTCATGTCGAACTCCTTGCCCTTGCGGACGACGTGCACCTTGGTCGGCGTGCCCGGCTTGATCTGCGCGACCGTGTTCAACAGCTTCGTCGTGTCGGTGATGTCCTCGCCGTTGACCGAGACCAGGATATCGCCCGGCTTGATGCCGGCCTTGTCGGCCGGGCCGCCCTGCAGCACGCCGGCGACGATCGCGCCCGATTTCTGCTGAAGCCCGAACGATTCGGCGATCTCCGGCGTGACGTCCTGCGGCTCGACGCCGATCCAGCCGCGCGTGACCGAGCCCGTCGTGATGATGCTTTCGAGCACCGTGCGCGCGGTCGACACGGGAATCGCGAAACCGATGCCGAGCGAGCCGCCCGAGCGCGAGTAGATCGCGGTGTTGATGCCGAGCAGGTTGCCGTTCACGTCGACCAGTGCGCCGCCCGAGTTGCCGGGGTTGATCGGCGCGTCGGTCTGGATGAAGTTCTCGAACGTGTTGATGCCGAGGTGGTTGCGGCCCAGTGCGCTGATGATCCCCATCGTGACGGTCTGGCCGACGCCGAACGGGTTGCCGATCGCGAGGACGACGTCCCCGACCCGCGACTGGTCGGAGCGGCCGAGCGTGATCGTCGGCAGGTTCGTCATGTTGATCTTCAGCACGGCGAGGTCGGTTTCGGGATCGCTGCCGATCACCTTCGCGGTGGCCGTGCGCCCGTCGGCGAGCGCGACCTCGATCTGGTCGGCGCCATCCACGACGTGCTGGTTCGTTAGAATGTAACCTTCAGGGCTCACGATAACGCCCGAGCCGAGGTTGGCGGCTGGTTCGTCCTGCTGCTTGCGGGCGTTGCGGTCGCCGAAGAAGTAGCGGAACAGCGGATCTTTCGCGCGCGGATCGGGGGGCAGCGAGCCGTCCTTGCTGGAGAAGACGTTGACGACGGCCGGCATCGCCTTCTGCGCGGCTTCCGCGTACGACGTGGTCGCCGGCGCGCCGCCGATGCCCGGCGCGACTTCCCGCAACGCGACGATCGGCGTGGCGAGCTGCTTGCCGAGCTGTCCTTGCCGTTGCAGCCATTGCGGCTTGAGCGTCACGACGATGAACATCAGCGCGAGCAGCACGGTAACCGCCTGCGCGAAGAACAGCCAGAAGCGTCTAAGCATCTGAATGGATTAGAGGTTTATATGGATCGGATCGAACTTGAATTGTACTTGAACAATACCCTTGAAACCGCGCGCTTCAAGGACTATTGCCCGAACGGCCTGCAGGTCGAGGGGCGTCGCAAGATCGAGAAGATCGCCACCGGCGTGACGGCGTCGGTCGCGTTTCTTGAAGCCGCGCTCGAATGGGGTGCGGATGCCGTGCTTGTCCATCACGGCTATTTCTGGCGCAACGAGCCGCCGCAGATCACGGGCCGCAAGTATCAGCGCCTGAAGCTGCTGCTCGCGAACGACCTTAACCTGTTCGCGTTCCACCTGCCGCTCGACGCGCATCCCGAATTCGGCAACAACGCGCAGCTCGGCGAGCGGCTCGGGCTGATCGGCGAGCAGCGTTTCGGCGAAGGCGAGCTCGGCTGGATGGCCACGCTGCCGATGCCCGTCTCGCTCGAGCACTTCGTCGCGAAGGTCGAGCGCACGCTCGGCCGCACGCCGCTCGTGCTCGGCGATCCGGACATGCAGCTGCGGCGCATCGCGTGGTGCACGGGCGCCGCGCAGAGTTATTTCGACGCGGCGATCGATGCCGGCGCGGACGTGTTCCTGACCGGCGAGGTGTCCGAACACGTGACGCACACGGCCGCGGAGAGCGGCGTCGCGTTCGTTGCGGCAGGGCACCATGCGACCGAACGCTACGGAATCCAGGCACTCGGCACCCACTTGTCCGAAGAATTCGGTATCGAACACCTTTTTATCGATATTCATAACCCGGTCTGAGTGCCGGATTTGCGGCAGCGCATCGAAATTTCTCAATGTAGCGGATGCTTAATAGCGAAATGATTTAATCGCTCCGATAGTGGGGGGAAACCCTTAACTATCAAACACTTCGAAGGGATTTTCATCTCCGGGCCTTGTAAATGGCGACTCCATTCGAGCAAACTAGCGGCGGAATGGAAAGTCGTGACGGAAAATCCAACTCAGAAGTGGGGCGTGTGATGCGAGACAAGGAAGAGAAACGCGTCGACAGCGGCCGCCGTACCTGGCTGATTGCGACATCCGTAGCAGGTGGCGTGGGAGGCGTAGCCACCGTCATACCTTTCGCGGCGTCGCTTGCGCCGTCCGCGAAAGCGAAAGCGGCCGGAGCACCGGTCGAGGTCGACATCAGCGGGCTGAAGCCTGGTGAAATGGTGACCGTGCCGTGGCGCGGCAAGCCGGTGTGGATCCTGAACCGCACCGACGCGATGCTTGCCGACGTGGTCAAGGCCGACAAGGAAGTGGCCGATCCGACCACCGAAAAGCCCTATACGATGCCGTTGCCCGCGTATTGTGCGAACGAATATCGCTCGCGGGCCGATCGCAAGAACATTCTCGTCGTGATGGCCGTGTGTACGCACCTCGGCTGCACGCCAAGCCAGCGCTTCACGCCGGGTCCGCAGCCGAACCTGCCGGACGACTGGCCGGGCGGTTTCCTCTGCCCGTGCCACGGTTCGACCTACGACCTCGCCGGCCGTGTGTTCAAGAACAAGCCGGCGCCTCAGAATCTCGACATCCCGCCCTACATGTTCACGTCGGCGACGACCCTCGTGATCGGCAAGGACGAGAAAGGAGAAGCGTGATGGCCGACAACAAGGAAGTCTCCACGACAGGTCTCACCGGCTGGATCGATCAGCGCTTCCCGCTCACGTCCACCTGGAAAAAGCACGTTTCCGAGTACTACGCGCCGAAGAACTTCAACTTCTGGTACTTCTTCGGCTCCCTCGCGCTGCTGGTGCTCGTCAACCAGATCGTCACCGGCATCTTCCTGACGATGAACTACAAGCCCGACTCGACGCTCGCGTTTGCGTCGGTCGAGTACATCATGCGCGAGGTGCCGTGGGGCTGGCTGATCCGCTACATGCACTCCACGGGCGCGTCGATGTTCTTCGTGGTCGTCTACCTGCACATGTTCCGCGGGCTGCTTTACGGGTCGTACCGCAAGCCGCGCGAGCTCGTGTGGATCTTCGGCTGCGCGATCTTCCTGTGCCTGATGGCCGAGGCGTTCTTCGGTTACCTGCTGCCGTGGGGCCAGATGTCGTTCTGGGGCGCGCAGGTGATCGTGAACCTGTTCTCGGCGATCCCGTTCGTCGGCCCCGACCTGTCGCTGTGGATTCGCGGCGACTACGTCGTGTCGGACGTCACGCTGAACCGCTTCTTCGCGTTCCACGTGATCGCGATTCCGCTCGTGCTGGTCGGCCTCGTGATCGCGCACCTCGTCGCGCTGCACGAAGTGGGGTCGAACAACCCGGACGGCATCGAGATCAAGGCGAAGAAGGACGAGAACGGCGTTCCGCTCGACGGCATCCCGTTCCACCCGTACTACTCGGTGCACGATTTCCTCGGCGTGTGCGTGTTCCTGATGGTGTTCGCACTGATCGTGTTCTTCTCGCCCGAGATGGGCGGCTACTTCCTCGAGGCGAACAACTTCGTCCCGGCGAACCCGTTGCAGACGCCGCCCGAGATCGCGCCGGTCTGGTACTTCACCGCGTTCTACGCGATGCTGCGCGCGACCACCGACCCGTTCAAGATCGTCCTGATGATCGTCATCGCGCTGCTCGGCGTGCTCGCGCTGATCCGCGCGCGCGGCAAGTGGAAGGCCGGGTTGCCGGTGCTGGCCGCGGCGATCGTCGTCTTCATGTACCTGACGGAGTCGAAGTTCTGGGGCGTCGTCGTGATGGGTTCGGCGGTGATCACGCTGTTCTTCCTGCCGTGGCTCGACCGCAGCCCGGTGAAGTCGATCCGCTACCGGCCGCTGTTCCACAAGGTGTTCCTCGGGATCTTCGTCGCGGCGTTCCTGACCCTCGCGTTCCTCGGCACGCGGCCACCATCGCCGGCGGCCACGTTGATCGCGCAGTGTTGCGCGCTGATCTACTTCGCGTTCTTCCTCGGCATGCCCGTCTGGACGCCGCTTGGCACGTTCAAGCAGCCGCCGGAGCGGGTGCGCTTCAAGCCCCATTAACGTGAGCGAGGAGAGAACGACATGAAGAAACTGCTTTCGACACTCGCGCTGATCGGGGCGACCGCGTGTGCGCTGCTGGTGGCGCCGGCGGTGCGGGCGGAAGGTAATTTTCCGCTCGACCGGGCGCCCGATAACACGGAAAATCTCGTTTCGCTTCAGCACGGCGCGCAATTGTTTGTAAACTATTGCCTGAACTGCCACAGCGCGAACCTGATGCGCTACAACCGTCTGACGGATCTGGGCATATCCCAGAAGGAGATCGAAAAGAATCTCCTGTTCACGACCGACAAGGTCGGCAACACGATGTCCGTCGCGATGCGGCCTGAAGACGCGAAGAACTGGCTCGGCACCTCGCCGCCCGACCTGTCGGTCGAGGAGCGCGCGCGCGGCCGCGACTGGCTGTATACGTATCTGCGCAGCTTCTACCGCGACGATACGCGGCCGACCGGCTGGAACAACGCGGTGTTCGAGAACGTCGGCATGCCCCATGTACTGTGGCAGCTGCAGGGGCAGCGCACCGCCAAATTCGAAGACAAGACGGACGAGGAGACGGGCGAGAAGGTCCATACGCTCGTCGGCTTCCAGCAGGTCACGCCGGGGACACTGTCCGCGGTGGATTATGATGCTGCGGTTGCCGACCTGGTGGCGTACATGACCTGGATGTCCGAGCCGGCTCAGCAGACCCGCAAACGCCTCGGCGTGTGGGTGCTGATCTTTCTCGGTGTCCTGACTTTCCTGGCCTGGCGGCTCAATGCCGCGTACTGGAAAGATATCAAGTAATCACGCCTGACCGGCGTGGGGCCGGCGCAAGGTGGACCCCGGAAGGAGGTTCGCCGCGTGCCGGCCCTCGGCTTTTTTGAGGAAACGCAAACATGATGGTTCTGTATTCCGGCACAACTTGCCCGTTCTCCCAGCGTTGCCGGCTGGTGCTGTTCGAGAAGGGCATGGACTTCGAAATCCGTGACGTCGACCTGTTCAACAAGCCGGAAGACATTTCGGTGATGAACCCGTACGGTCAGGTGCCGATCCTGGTCGAGCGCGACCTGATCCTGTACGAATCGAACATCATCAACGAGTACATCGACGAGCGCTTCCCGCACCCGCAACTGATGCCGGCCGACCCCGTGCAGCGCGCACGTGCACGCCTGTTCCTGCTCAACTTCGAGAAGGAACTGTTCGTCCACGTCAGCACGCTCGAGAACGAGAAGGGCAAGGCAGCGGAGAAGAATCACGAGAAGGCACGCCTCGCGATCCGCGATCGCCTGACGCAGCTCGCGCCGATCTTCGTGAAGAACAAGTACATGCTCGGCGAAGAGTTCTCGATGCTGGATGTCGCGATCGCGCCGCTGCTGTGGCGTCTGGATCACTACGGCATCGAGCTGTCGAAGAACGCCGCGCCGCTGATGAAGTACGCCGAGCGGATCTTCAGCCGTCCGGCCTATATCGAAGCACTGACGCCGTCCGAAAAGGTCATGCGTCGTTGATGATGCAATGAAGGCAAGACGGGGAGGGCGGCGCGGCGTGCCGCGCGCCCGCTCCGGGTTCGAGGATTGTGATGCAAGAGATTTCAACGAAGCCTTATCTGCTGCGCGCGCTGTACGAGTGGTGCACCGATAACGGTTACACACCGCATATCGCGGTGAGGGTCGACAACTCGACGCGCGTGCCGCGTCAGTTCGTGCGTGACGGCGAGATCGTGCTCAACATCAGCTTCGAGGCGACGAGCCAGTTGCAGATGGGCAACGAGTGGATCGAGTTCACGGCCCGGTTCTCCGGGAAGGCGCACAAGATCGAGATTCCGGTTGCCAACGTGCTCGCAATCTATGCGCGCGAGAACGGGCAGGGGATGGCGTTCCAGGTCGATGCGGTCGCGGGTGAAGGCGAGGATTCGGGTGCGTTCGACGAAGAAGCCGCGCAGGCGGATGACGCGCAGCGCGACGAGTCGCCTGCTGCGTTGACGCCGGTTGCCGACCGCGGCGCGAACGAGGAACCCTCCGAAGGCGCCGACGAACCGCCGAAAACCGACGGCGATGGCGACGGTTCGAAAGGTGGCAACAGACCTCGCCTCAAGATCGTGAAATGAGGTAGAATCTCGCGCTACGCCGGCTTAGCTCATCTGGTAGAGCAGTTGATTTGTAATCATCAGGTGGCGGGTTCGAGTCCTGCAGCCGGCACCAATAGAATCAAGGGGTTACGTGAATTTCACGTAACCCCTTGTGCTTTCTGGGTGCTGAAAAGTACATTTTCGGTACAGTCAGCTCTCAGAACAGGTACATGGCAACCATCGTCAAGACGCCTTCCGGCACGTGGAAGGCAGTCATTCGCAAGATCGGTTGGCCGACTACGGCCAAGACTTTCCGCACCAAACGTGACGCCGAGGACTGGGCGCGCCGGACCGAAGATGAGATGGTTCGAGGCGTCTACCTGTCTCGCGCCCCCTCCGAAAAGCTCACCGTGTCGGCCGCACTGAAGCGGTACATGGAGGAGGTGTCCGTGACCAAGAAGCCGACCACCCAGCGCAGCGAGCGCTTTACCTCCCAGCACCTAGATACTTTTTTCGGGAAGTACTCGATGGCGGCGGTTAGTGCCGAACTTGTAGCCAAGTATCGCGATGAGCGGCTTGCGGCCGGCAAGTCGAACAACACCGTGCGGATCGAACTGGCAATGCTGGGGCATCTGTTCCGGGTTGCGATTCAGGAGTGGGGTATCGGCCTCACGTTTAATCCGGTCGCCAACATCCGAAAGCCTAGCCCCGGTGCTGGCCGGGATCGGCGCTTGACTCCAGAAGAGCAGCAACGACTTTTCGCCGCAGCCGACGGCCATAGCAATCCGATGCTTGGGTGGATCGTGCGATTGGCTGTCGAGACAGGCATGCGATCGTCAGAGATCACCGGGCTACGCCGCTCACAGGTCGATCTGAACCGACGAGTTGTTACCCTCAAGGACACCAAGAACGGCTCTGCTCGCTTGGTTCCGTTGTCACGTGTAGCAGCCGAAACGTTGCGTTCGGCGCTGGACAATCCGATTCGGCCGCTCGACACCGATCTCGTGTTCTTCGGGGAGCCTGGGCGAGACAAGAAGCGCAAACCATACGTGTTTCAGAAACTCTGGGCCGATATTGTTCGCGATCTCGGTCTTGACGATCTCCATTTCCACGACTTGCGGCATGAGGCTGTCAGTCGCTTGGTGGAAATGGGGTTGAGCGATCAGGAAGTTGCCGCGATAAGCGGGCATCGGTCGATGCAGATGCTCAAGCGATACACACATCTGCGAGCGGAAGACTTGGTAAGTAAGCTGGATAGGGTTGGCGCATAGAGCGCTAAGCTGATCTCGTAGCAGCTTTCCTGATTTGAGGGTATGCATGGACGAGCAAAACTTAGAAGAGACACTGGCGACCGTCTATACGCTGCTCCAGGCGGAGGGAATGGACGACGCAGCTAACATAGTGCGCGAATATCCGGCTCGGGCGGAGCAGACCGGCTACGACAACTGGAATGGCGGGACTGAAATCTGGGAGGTACAACTCGAAGTGCCGCCGCAGGAATTCGCGCGCCTGAACGCCAAGCGAGCGCAACTCGAAGAGCAAATTACCGCGCGGTTGAAAACGGCTTTAGAGCACGATACTCAAGACTGGTATTCCGCAAGGATTGTTCCGGCAAAAGTCCGGCGTAAGGACTGGCGTGTGACGGACTCGAGTGTGCCGCGCCAGGTGCGCGTCAATATCCTCGACGGGATGAGACTCGAGACCGTAGCGTGGTACGGGCAGCTCAATGATGTTGAGTTCCTGAGCCGGCTATACGATTTGCAGCAGCTTCCTTCCCACGATAGCCGCTTCAAGGATGCTGCGCGAGATATCTGGCAGCACCGCGTGAACAATGATGACTGGGATCTCGACTGGGTGTATTCGGACGATCGGTTCAACCTTGTCGGTGGTTCTGCGGATAGTTTCCTACGGTTTTTGTGCGAAGTTGTGCATCCGATTGTTAGGCCAGATCGCGACGAAGTGATCAAGCTCGTTTCGCACTTCAACGATCAACTGCGCCAAGGCGGATGGGAGCTTTACGAAGAGGAACTCGTCGCTGGTAGACCGCGCTTCGCGTACCGCCAAGCTTCGGGCAACGATTCACGTGTAGTGTCGCGAGCGCGCACAGTTGCGGACGCGCTGGACGCTGGATGGATGGCCAAAGAGATTCAGCGATTGGAGAACGCGGTCGATCGCGATCCCGCGCTTGCGATCGGGACGGCAAAGGAACTTGTCGAGTCGTGTTGCAAGACGATATTGACGAAAAGAGGCGTGGCATTCACAAAGTCCGAAGACCTGGGGGATTTGACGAAGAAGCTCTCAAAAGAACTTCAACTTGTTCCTGAAGGGATTAGCGACGAAGCAAAGGGCGCAGATAATATTCGGCACATACTCCGCAATCTTGCGCAGCTCACCAACCATCTGGCTCAGTTGAGAGGGCTGTACGGAACCGGACACGGTCGCGATGGACAATATCGGGGCCTACAACCACGCCACGCAAGGTTGGCAGTCGCGTCTGCGGTAGCTTTCATCGACTTCGTTGCGGAGACGTATCGGCATCGCGAAGCGACGGCGGGGAAACAATAGGCGTAGTCCAATCGCATTAGTGGATGCGGGTGCTGGATTTTAGCGGCTAAAATTTCAGCTTCCTCCGCTCATCTAATCGAATGCTGAAGCGCGACCTGTGAGTCGCGCTTTTTTTTGTGCCATAAGGATGTTGAGCTAAATGTTAGAAAAATGGTTTAGCTAAACTTTTTCCTTTGAAATCAATTGCTTGCAAATTTTCTATTTGTTTGAAAGAATTAACGTGCGTTTATGCAGAAGCTCTATTAATTAACGTGCGTTTCGGGTCGTAGTGCTGGTGGTATGCCTTCGAATTTGGATAGTTCGCTACCCCGACTCACGAGCCCTGATGTCCATCAGCCTGGGTGGAGAAGCTTGATGACGAAGACAGAAGAGATGTTGGTCAGTCGATATGGAGTCCTACTTACATTGTCTGATTGTGCGGCACTGCTCAACCGTAGCGTAACGGGCCTGCGGGTCACGCTGAACCGCGACTGCGAACTGGCTACGAAGCTCAAGCCCGCAAAGATCCGTCTCGGTCGGCGCGTGATGTTCAGAGCCTCGGAGCTGGCGAAGTTCCTCGACGAGGCATCGTGATGGGACGCCAGCGCACGATTAATGACGTCGCATTTTGGCGCTCACCGAAGATGGCAGGCCGGACGCAAGAGGACCGAGCGCTGCTGACGTATCTCCTTACGGGGCCGTTCAGCAACATCATCGGTGTCTACCAAATAGTTCCGAGAATAGCCGCATCCGAGATGGGATGGGACACCGAGTCGCAAATGATCCCCGTTCTCCAGCGTTTGCGTGATGACGAACTCGTCGAGTTCGCTCCGGATTCGAATTTCGTTTGGGTGCGAATATGGTGGGATCACAATTCGGCCAGCATGTCGGTCGGGGGGACCCTGCGGCAACGAACAATGGAACAAATTGCCGACATTCCGCCGCAGTGGCGCGAATCGTTTGTCGCAGATTTCCTTGCGCGCCTTCCTGCGCATGGCAGTAAGAAGCACGGCGATCTTCGCGCGTCTGTCGAGAATCAGCTCGTCGAGAGCGGCTTGCTGAATAGTGGATCGACGTCGCGCCCATACCCTAGCGATACCGTATCGGTACCCGCGTCATACCTTGCCGAAAGCACGTCGCGTGGATCGGCAATGGAGGCAGGATTTCAAGCAACCGTAGGAACTGCTGCCGGCGGCTGCTCCCCAAAGGACACGGTATCGATACCCTATCAACACCGTATGGATAGGGCGCACGTTAACACTACCTTTAACGTTAACTATATCTCTAACACTACTACCGCACTCAGGTTCCCGGCTTCGTTGACACCTGAGGAGCGTGCCTTTGCGGTGAAGTGTTTGGCACCGTTCGGAACTGCCGACGCGCAGGACTTGCTTGATGAACTGGCGGCGAAGTTGCACGCCGGGAAAGTGCAAAGCAACCCCCTGAGCTATTTGGCTGGTCTTGCACGTAAGGCCAGCGCCGGCGAATTCGTGCCAACCGCCCAATCCACGCGGGCGCAGACGGGGTCGGGAAATTGTGCTCCTTCAACGGTGCCAATGGACTCGCGCGATCACACGACGATGATGCGGCAGGCAATAGCAAAAGAGATCCTAAAAAATGCGACTCCAAGCAGTGACTAGTTTTATCGGCGTACCTGGGGCTCACACGAAGGCTCTCTTGGATCTTGGCGTTCGACCATCACGCAAGGGGACAACTTCCGGATGATGGGCACGAAATCTCTGGTTCAACAGGAAAGTCGGGATGTTTTGCAGGTCCATTCCAGCGAAAAACACGGTCGATTGCAGAATTCTCAACGTGAAAAACAGGCATTGATGCACGTTTTTACCGGCAATCTGCAGAGGCTATCTCAGGGCAGGATGTGTGAAGTAGTCCCACCGGCAAGCCGGCGTTTCTACTTCACTTTCCTTATTCGCACCTTCGGTGCTCAACGGACATCCTGCTCTGCGAGGCAAGTCGGCAGAGCCGGAAGCGAGTAATGGGGACGTCCTTGGAAGTCAAAGTGAAGAACGTGACCCGCAAGGGTTGCTCGCCGATCAAGGTCTACTGCCTCCCGGACGAGCGTGCCGAAATTGAAGCAATGGCGAATGCAAGCGGACACAGCACATCGACTTATCTGCGCTTGGTCGGGATGGGTTATCGCATCCAAGGTGTGATAGACGCTGCGCAGGTACGCGAACTGGTTCGCGTGAATGGCGATATGGGCCGCCTCGGAGGCCTGCTGAAACTCTGGCTGACGAACGACGCTCGCGTGGCGGGATTCACTCCGGCCACGATCGTTGCGTTGCTGTCCAAGATCGAAGCGATGCGGGACGAGATGAGTCAGATCATGGAAAAGGTAGTGCGGCCGAGGGCCGAGCCATGATTGCCAAGCACGTTCCCATGCGCTCGCTCGGCAAAAGTGATTTCGCGGGCTTGGTGAAGTACATCACGGCAGACCAGGCCAAGGAGCACCGAATTGGGGAGGTGCGACTGACGAATTGCGCGGCCCATACGGTTCGGGACGCGGTCACAGAGGTACTCGCCACCCAGCAGGCGAACACGAGGGCGAAGAGCGACAAGACCTATCACTTACTGGTCAGCTTCCGCGCAGGCGAACAGCTCGATGCTGCGACGTTGCAAGCCATCGAAGCTCGAATATGTGCGGGCCTCGGGTTTAGCGATCACCAGCGCGTCAGTGCCGTGCATCACGACACTGACAACCTGCACGTACACATCGCCATCAACAAGATTCACCCGACGCGGAACACCATTCACGAACCGTATTATCCGCACCGGACGTTGGCCGAGCTGTGCAACGTGCTCGAGCGGAGCTACGGGCTGCAACACGACAACCACACACCGCGCCGGCGTGGTGCCGAGTCGCGGGCGGCCGACATGGAAAGGCATTCCGGTATCGAAAGCCTGGTCGGCTGGATCAAGCGCGAGTGCCTGGAAGAAATTCGAGGTGCGCGGAGCTGGGCCGAACTGCACCACGCCATGCGTGCCAACGGGCTGGAAATCCGGGCAAAAGGGAACGGGCTTGTGATCGAGGCCAGTAACGGTACGCAGATCAAGGCAAGCACGTTGGGCCGTGACTTCTCAAAAGTGAAGCTGGAAGGCCGGTATGGTCCATTCGAGTCCTTGCCGATGCGGCGGGCCGATGTCTCGTCGAAGCGCCAGTACCAAAAGAATCCTATACGGCTGCGCGTAAACACCGTGGAGTTGTACGCGAAATATCAGATTGCCCAGCAGCGTGCGACGATCGAGCGCGCGGCTGCCTTGGTCGAGCTGCGCCGTCAAAAAGAAAAGCAGATTGAGAACGCCAAGATGAAAGGGCAGACTCGGCGCGCGGCAATCAAGCTGTTGGGCGGCGGCCGTCTGACGAAAAAGGTGCTGTATGCCCAAGCGAGCGGTGTCCTGAAATCGGAGCTGGAAGCAATCTATACGCAGCATCGGGTCGAGTGCCAGCGCCTCTACGAGCGGCACCGCCGGCATACATGGGCCGACTGGCTCAAGCAGGAGGCTTTGCAAGGTAGCGCAGAGGCCCTGACGGCGCTGCGTGCCAGGGAGGCCGCCCAAGGCCTACAAGGCAGCACGATAAAGGCCGAGGGCCGGCAGCAGTCTGGCCAAGCGCCCGTAATCGACAACATCACCAAGACCGGAACGATCATCTATCGATCCGGCAGTAGCGCCGTGCGGGACGATGGCGACCGCTTGCAGGTATCTGCACAGGCAGGCCAAGCGGGTGTGCAGCAAGCTCTACGGCTGGCGGTCGAGCGATACGGCGATCACATCACGGTCGCTGGCAGCGCGGAATTCAAAGAGCGCGTCATTCGAGCAGCCATTGATATGCGGCTTCCCATCACGTTCGATGATCCATCGATGGAGCGGTTGCGCCAACAGTACATGACGGCCCGTCAACCTGCGCGGGTCAGTCGTCCGGCGGTGAAGTCTGTTGGCCAGGCGCCTCCCCCACAGGCTCGGAATCGTCTGCGCACGATGTCTCAACTCGAAGTGCTGTCGATCAAAGGTAGCGATCGAGCGGTAAGCGGTCACTCGGTCAAGCAGTCGATCACAGGCGATCCAGCGTGTCGGCAGGTCGAGCAGGCTGCACAGCAGGCAGTTAGCCGATTCAAAGCGGCCGCGAATCGTCGGAAGGTGCGAGCAAACGGCTTTGGAGACCAAGGTAAGGCCTGGCAGAACTTGCCAGACGCATTGCGACAGCGGATCGATCGTTTCAATTCGCAACCGCCGGAACGCCAGGAGATCGAGCTAGCAAGGATGCGCCGCGAGGTCGTGGAGAGCCGCGGCGGTGAATTGTCGTCTCTGGACGGTTCGACAAGGCAGAAAGGCCGCTCGCGATGAGGCAGAGAGCCGACAAGGCATAGACGCTAGGCAGTCCATCGACGGTCGAGTGTGCTGACACCGTGACATCAAAAAAAATGAGGCCGGGCGTCGGTGTCGCTCTGGTCACCTACCGGTAGCTATCGTGGCGAAGCTACTCGATGTTCCAGGGGCCACATACCGAAGGACTATCGTCATGACGAAGAAAATTTTAGCCGCTAAAACGGCGACGGTCGCATTCGCGATCTCCTGCATCTTTTCGCAACCGGCCGATGCTGGCGGCATCCCGGTGATCGATGTCACGAACGTCATGCAGACAACGATCAGCGCGATAAACAACGTGCAATCGGTTCAGAAGCAAATCGAGCAATACACAACGCAGTTGCAGCAGTACCAGAACATGCTTCAGAACACGCTGGCGCCGGCGGCCTACGTGTGGGATCAGGTGAACGGCACGATCAACAAGCTCCTGCAAGCGCAGGACATGCTGAATTACTACAAGAACCAGGCCGGCAGCATCGACGCGTATCTGTCGCGATATCAGGACGTGGCGTACTACCGGTCGTCCCCATGTTTCACCGCGACTGGCTGCACGGACGCCCAGCGGCAAGCTCTGGTCGATGCGCAAGTGAACGGCTCGGAAGCTCAAAAGCGTGCAAACGACGCCGTGCTGAAGGGCGTCGATCAGCAGCAACAAACGCTGGTCACGGACGCGGCAAACCTGCGTTCGTTACAGGCGCAAGCCTCGAGCGCACAGGGGCAATTGCAGGCTATCCAGGCAGCCAATCAGCTCGCCAGCGCTCAAACGAATCAACTTCTCCAACTTCGTGGACTGCTCGTCGCACAACAGGCTGCTGCCGCAACGCGTGCGCAGATCGTTGCAGATCGCGAGGCTCAACAGGCCGCCGCTGGTGCTCAACTGCGCGATGGCAGCAACATCACGCGCTCCGTTCCCAAGAGCTGGACTTTCGAATAAGGAGGCGGAAATGAAAGTAGCTATTTTTGCGCTCGTGTCCCTTGCAACGCTCGCCGGGTGTGATGACAAGGTGGCTTCGGTCGACGCGAAACAGGCTGCCTCCGCCGCGCAATTGCGTGACGGCAGCAATATCGTCAGCGCTCCGCCAAAGAACTGGACGTGGGGCGATGCACCTTCTCAACAATCGAAGAAGAATCAATGAGGGCGATGCCATGAGAACCATGTATTTCAAAAGCGGCAAGCTGATTGTGCTCGGTTCAATGATCTTCCTTCACGTTGCAACTGCCCTTGCCGCACCGATGAATGCGAACGTCGTTGATTCGGTAATGGGAAAGTACCAAACCGCGGCCGGCGCGTGGGGCAACGTCATGGTGAGTTACGGATCGTGGCTCTTCTGGGGGCTGGCGCTCGTCAGCATGGTGTGGACGTACGGAATGATGGCGATGCGCCGCGCTGACATTCAAGAGTTCTTTGCCGAGTCAATTCGGTTTTTCGGTACGCTCGGCTTCTTCTGGTGGATTCTGTACAACGGCCCGGCGATCGGAGATGCCATCGTCAAATCGATGTGGATGATCGGGGCAAAGGCCATCGGCCAAGCAACCGACTTTACACCTGGCGGCATCGTACAAATCGGCTACGACATTTTTGCCAAGGCGCTCGACCAGTCTTCTGTCTGGTCACCCACCGATAGTGTCGTTGGGATTCTCATGGCGTTGGTCGTGATGCTTGTTCTGGCGATCGTCGGCGCGAATTTGCTCCTAGTCTTCGTATCGGCTTGGATCATGATCTACGGTGGCGTGTTCTTCCTCGGCTTCGGGGGATCGCGCTGGACCTCGGATATTGCTATCAGCTTTTACAAGCACGTCTTGGCGATAGGTGCGGAGCTGATGGTAATGCTCCTGCTCATCGGCATCGGCAAGACGTTCATCAACGAGTACTACTCCAGCATGGCCGCTGGCATTGATCTCAAGGAAATGGCGGTCATGCTCATCGCTGCCTTCGTGCTGATGTATCTCACAAACAAGATACCGCCGAGGGTCGCGGGCATCGTTGGCGTTGGAGGCGTCGGCTCGATCGGCGGTGTTGGCTTGGGCTCGCTAATGGCTGCGGCTTCGATGACGGCTGGCGCAGCAGTGTCGGCAGGTTCGGCAGTAGTGGCCGGCGCCACGAGCGCCGCCGGCGGCGCATCTGCGATCAAGGCGGCATTCCAGGGCGCGCAGCAACATATGGCCGAGGGAATGGGCATGTTTGGCAGTAGTGGCGGTGGCGGCTCTCGCAGTTTCGCCGGCGGTAGTGGTGGCGTCAGCACCTCGTCGGGCGGCAGCACTGGCTTCCAGTCGTTTATGAGTAACGCGGGCCGTTTCGCGGCCGACATGGGCGCTAATCTCGCGACGGGCGTCGGGCAGGTCGCGACCGACAAGGCCGCGTCGATGATGGCGTCAGGCAAAGAACGCGTGGCGCAAACCATGGGCGGCAAGGTCGCGTCGGAAATCCGAGGCGATTCTGATTTCCGGGAGTTGGCCGGTGCGAGCACGACGCGCTTCGCTGGCGACAGTGTCGGTGGAACTGACCAAGTCACGCCGACGAACGATGAGGTGGCAGCATTCGTTAACCGGCAACCTTCGCCGGATGCATGAGAGCGCACCGGCCGGCGGCAACCGGCCGGCACTTCCACGTAACAACACCTGCTAGAGAGGTGAAGCATGGCAACTACACATGATACCGAAGCACGGCACGTCGTTCGCAATGCAGCGACAGAGCTCGCTGCCTTAGATTTCTTAGATCAGCTGGCCCTTAAAGATTTATCGGAAGTGATCGAAGCGGTCGCAGATTTGCTTACAGCCATGCTCTACCAGGCTGAAACAGGTCGGGTGACACGCTCAGACTATGGCGGGGCGTTGGACGCTGTTCGGCAAGTGCTGCAGCGGTACTGACGAGGGCAATCTGGACTACCGTGGCCGATCAATCGGTCACCGGAAGGTTCTCCAATCCCCATGAGTCGCCGTTGTCGAACGGCGGCCACACCTCACGACCGACTGGTCGGCCAAAGCTCACCTCGTCATGTAGATTTTCCGATGTAATGCCGGCGACTAGCTCCAGCAGTTCGTCGATTTCTTTCATGATTTACACCACTGATTTTGGGAGCGTGTCTGCGTCACGGTATCACGTCTGGACGCTATCCCTTTGCGCAGGATAGGTGTCCGCGCAGTGAGCGCGGGCGAATTGCTCGAGTCTTGCTCTGTCGATTCGGTCATGGCTGAATGCACACAAAGGACTGCTGTCTTTCTTTACCGCGCCATAAGGATTTCACCGCGTCATACGGGGAGTGGCTTGAGAGTGACACGCGCACATCGACTGTCAGCGAACGAGAGCAATAGTGCCTCGCTGCTGGCAAACCCTAATGGTATCGCTTTGCGTACGTAGCTTCGCCAGAAATCGGCGGTCACTCGACGGGGTAGAAATGTTGCGGCTCTCGACGCTGTTTCATCTGTCGTGCAAAATTGAGATACGCGATGTCGCGCAAAAGCGAGAGTCGTCTAGGCGGAAGATCATGCTGCTGGATGAAGCATTCCACGCTAGGTCTTCTGAAGGCCCAGCTCAAAATTGAGAATTATGGAAAATTATATAGCTAGTGCGGTCATTACGGGTCTATGGGGTAGGGAGAATGAGCGGCTTAATTTTAAGTTCAACGAGAAGTTTAATTTTATAATTGGGCGAAATGGCACGGGAAAGACAACTGTAATAAATCTTCTTGCTGCAGCGCTAACCGCTGATTTTGAGCGGCTCGATAAAATTCAGTTCTCGGAGGTTTTGATTGTTTTGCGACCCAAGTCGGGCCGCCATCGACCATCAATTCAGGTTCTGAAGACGCTAAAGCCAAATCTTCCATATTTCGACATCACGTACAAGATTAAGGATTCGGCAAACTCGGAAGCAAAGACGTTTGATTTGGATGCGTTTGAGGAAGAGCGAGTCTATCGTGGCTTGCCTTCCCGCGCAATGAGGGAGCGCTACTACCGAGAGAGATTTATTTTTGTTCAACGCCACCTTGAAAGTTTTGTTAGGGTAAATTGGTTGTCGGTGCATCGGCAGATCAATGAGGTGGCAGATCTTCGCCCGGAAGAGCGGCGGACGATGCCGCCAATTGATCAAAAGTTGGCTGCGATGAATAATCAGCTAGTTCGGTATTTTTCTCGAATCGCAACTAGTTATGCCGAAGAGACGTTGAATTTCCAGAGGGCCAGCTTCCTTTCGCTTATTAGCTTGAGTAATGATACGGATTTGCGAAGTTTTGTCGGGAGTATGAATATTGATGAGGAGAAGAAATCCTTGGCGTCAATTCTCGACTTGCTAGGAATAAGTTCGCGTCAATATTCTCGACTTCTCGATCAAGTTGCTAATAAATTCGAGGGCGCTCGCGAGCCATTTATTAAATCTGAGAGTATTACTATTCAGCAGTTGCTGGCGATCTTTAATTCATATAAAGCCCACAGTTTGGTGCAGGCGTATGAGGATCTTCAGAAGAGGAAAAGTAAAATATTTGCAACAATTGATATATTTCTCTCGGTTTTGAATGGCCTTCTCGCTCCAAGAAAAACGGCTTCGCTGTCTGAGCAAAATGAACTTGTTATAAAGAACAAAGATGGCGCGCCGATTCAAATCGAAGACCTTTCGTCTGGCGAGAAGCAGCTTTTGATCATATTGGGTCAGGCGCTTTTGCAGGAATCGGCGCCAGTGATATATATTGCCGATGAGCCTGAGCTGTCTTTGCACGTCGATTGGCAGGAAAAAATCACGTCTTCTATCTCGGAAATTAACCCGAACGCGCAGATTATATTTGCAACGCACTCGCCAGATATCGTTGGCCCAAATTCGGATTCCATCATTGATATGGAGCGGGTATAAGCATGAGTGCGGCATTTACTAGAACTGCATCGGGGTTGGCAAACTACAATCGCTTTCATGGTGTGGACTGTATGGTATATACGGAAGGGGTGAATGTAGGGGGCGACTCTGAGGTTGAGGTGGATGGTAATATTATTCCCCGCCCGGATGTGGAGTATTATTCTGCGATACTGAAGGCTGCGGCTCCAACAAAGCGCTTTAAGGTGAAGTGTGTTGGAAATAAGGCGGCTGCACTGACATATGCGAAAAACATCGAGCTGGCGAATGCGAAAAATTCGTTTGTAATAGTCGATAAAGATCTCGAGGGCGTTGTCTGTTCGACGCTGATGAATGGTTATGTAATTACCACAAAGGGTTACAGCTGGGAAAATGAACTCTGGGGAAGCGGAACGACTGTCGCCGTGCTCTCTGTTCTGACCAATGAAAATAAGACGGCTTGCAACTGGGTTCGTGATTCTGTTGCCGCTATGGGGCGCCGGCTGCGATATATTGGGGCGCTTGATGCCGCGGCTCAAACTTCTGGATTTGCGATTTTGAAAAAAACCAGTGCCCTTTGTGGGGTGCAATTCACATTTGGTCAAACTGCTAATCCGCTGTCGGCGGCTCAGTGCAAGAAATTCGGTGAAGTATATCGATTATCTGCTGCAAATGCTTGTCCGGTTTCGAGTGCGGTGTTCGCCAATGCAAGAAAATTACCGGTGTCTGAAATCGTCCAAGGGCACTTTTGGAGTAATGCTACCATGAGGCTCATGGCGCATATCTATAAGGCGGTTGTTAAGGATGTTGCGCCAAGTAATACGTTATTGTTAAATATTGGGCTATCGGCTTTGCGGCAGAATCCTCTGGGAACTGTGGGGCAGGCAGTTATAAACTACTATCAACAGAACTTGCTGCGACTCGGTATTCAATAAAATATCGAGTGCCAGCTGATGTTGGTTGAGGAGGCCAGCCGCCGAAGGTCTGTGCGGAATGGGTCCCTCAAATGTCAATTCTGACGGCGGGAGCGCTCTTCTTGGCCATGCGTTCCCCGCAATCCTAGGTCAGGAGGGAGGCCTTGGTTGACACATGAGGGACATTGCCGGGCTGAACCGCTGGCTGTAGAAGGTACATTGAGAGTACAGCGACTAGGTTTCGCTAATTTTCTTGAATTTCGCTAAGTTGCTGAATATAAAGTACTTTTAGTTTTCCTCTGTTACGGCTACTTTCCCTTAATTTTCAGTAACTTATTGATTTGCCTGGAAATTTGTAATCATCAGGTGGCGGGTTCGAGTCCTGCAGCCGGCACCATATCTGACAAGGGGTTACGCGATGTTTGCGTAGCCCCTTCGCGTTTCCAATTCCCCCTCGGCATTTCCAATCTGCATTGGCGAACAGGCTTGTTCAGCTACGTGATGTGTAGCCGTCGTTCTTATTCCAGCGCCACTTCAGGGTGAAAGTTGCGTAGGTAGCGCAGCTTGCCGCCGTTTAGTGCAGTGCAAGCAGGCAGTCGGGCGACGCCATGCCGTCGTCGTATTGTCGAGAAACCTCAAAGTGATGAGCCTGTAGATACGTCAGCAAGTCGCTCTTCGCCCAGTGCGGGATCGGGAGTAAATAGACGCGGCCATCGCCGTCAGTGGCCCCGATGTGAGTGGCGTCCGCTTGGCCTCGTATCACCAAGCGAAGTTGCCGGTCGCGGTTGCCTTGGCCATTGGTTTCCAGAAGTTCGCCAGGCAGCAGTCGTAGCGATTCAGGAGCCCGAACCGATCATCGGGTGGTTCAACCATTCGACCGAACCAAGTCGCGCGAATCGGGACGCAATCCGCCGGCCACGTATTGGTGGACGTTGCGCGCCACTGCGCGTTGCCGCCAACTTCAACGACCTCGCGCACCATCCGGAGAACGTCTTCGAATAGCTCTCGGGCTTTCGGATAGGCGTCGCCGCGGCTCGACCACATGACCGTCAATCGATCCCAGTATCGACGCAGCAGATACTGGCAAGCGAGCGAATCTTTGCCGCTGGAAATTGCAGGCAAAGCCGGTGCTCGTTCGCTCCATTTCGTCGCGCGCGGCGTTGGCCAGAAACTCCATTCGACTAACCGTGCTCACGGAGCCGGATACAAGGCGCTTCCGTCGCATTGTCTCGATGTCTGTTCCCAGTACTGCGAATGCTCTATATATCGAAACATGGAGAGTGCTGTGGCGGGACCGATGACCGGTGTGGTCACCGCGAGGGCGAGCGGAAAGATCGAACTTCAACAAATCATTCCGCCGCAGATCACATAGCCGATCGGTACATCCATGAAATCAGGGGCCAGATAGTGTCTTTTGTTTTGTCGGACTTTCTCCTACAGTAGCGGGGCCTCGGGCCTGCTGGCCCGCCGGGCAGAACCTGAGAAGGAATGAACAAAAAATGAGTTTCGCTCCGAATGGCGGTCCTCCGACCGGGCTCGGCGGCAGCCCGCTGGGCGCCTTGACGTCGATTGGCAGTGCATTGGGCGGCCTCGGCGGCTCGCTCGCTTCCAGTGTCGCCGGACAGCTTGGCCCGCTCGCGGGGCTGGCCGGGCACGTCGACACCGTCCAGCGCGCGATGCAGCTCGCGCAGACCGGCTTCTCGCTGATGGACAAGACGCCCGGCGCGATCGCCGAGGCGATCAACGGCGCCGCCAACCCCGCGCGCCTGACCCAGCTCAACCGCTACGTGACGCTCGATACGCCGCTCGGCCCGGATGTGTTGCTGGTCAGCGCCGCCGTCGTTGACGAGCACGTGAACCGGTTGCCCGAGATCCACCTCGACCTGCTGTCCCATCGCCACGACCTTCGCCCGGAGGACCTGATCGGCCAGCAGGTCAAGATCCGGTTCGACCAGCAGGCGCGCCTGTCGACGCTCGAGCGTGTCGTCGCATCGGGTACCGGCGACAACGACCGTTATTTCGACGGCTACGTGGCGTCGTTCGACCGCGCGGGCAACCCCGGGAACGTCACGCAGTATCACCTGACGGCGGTGCCGTGGTTCTGGTTCCTGACGCGCTCGACCGACTGCCGGATCTTCCAGAACAAGACCGCGCAGGACATCCTCACCGAGATCTTCCAGGAGCACGGTTTTTCCGACTTCGTGTTCGATATCCGGACGAGCCAGAAGCCGCTCGAGTATGTCGTGATGTACCAGGAGAGCTACTACAACTTCTGCGCGCGGTTGATGGAGCAGGAGGGGCTCGTCTGGACGCACCGCTACGAGAAGGACAAGCACACTCTGGTGATCGGCGATTCGAACCTGCTGTTCCGCCCGATCGACGGGCTCGCCACGGTGCCGTTCGCGGCCACCGAGGCGAGTGAGGACAGCGGGATCGACCAGTTGCACGAAGGCCGGCGCTTCGGCGTCGGCAAGGTCACGTTCCGCGACTTCAATCACCAGAACCCGTCGTCGCCGCTGATGCTGGTGGAGGCCGGGCCGCAGAACCTCAAGCATGCGCGGCTCGACGCGACCGAGCGGTTCGAGCACCAGTCGCTGTACGACCACGGCGACGACGGCAACCGCTACGCCCGCTTTGCGATGGAGGCCGAGGAGGCGCAGGCCCACCGCTATACCGGCGGCGGCTACGCGTGGCGCATGACCACGGCGGGCGCGGTCACCGTGGCGAATCACCCGGTGCTCGAGAACAACCAGGAATACGTGATCCTGCACGTGCGTCACGAGGCGGTGAACGACTACACGCAGCACAGCGCGAAGCTGCCGTACCGCAACAGCTTTGCGCTGCTGCCGAAGAAGGTGCCGTATCGCGCGCCGCGCAGCACGCCGAAGCCGGTGATTCACGGCACGCAGTCGGCGATCGTCGTCGGGCCGAAGGGCGAGGAAATCTACACCAACGGCAGCGCGGTGAAAGTGCATTTTCCGTGGGACCGGCGCGGCAAGAAGGACGGATCCGATTCGATGTGGGTACGCGTGTCGCAACCGTGGGCGGGTGACGGCTGGGGTGCGGCGGCGATTCCGCGGATCAAGCAGGAAGTGCTCGTCGCGTTCAACCAGGGCGATCCGGACAACCCGGTGATCGTCGGCCGCGTGTTCAACGGCGAGCAAGGCAATCCGTATCACGGCGCGGCCGGCCAGACGATGGGGATCAAGAGCCAGACGCACAAGGGGCAGGGGTCGAACGAGTTGCTGATGAGCGACGTCAACGGTGCGCAGATGCTCTACATGCATGCGCAGAAGGATATGCATACCGTTGTCGAGGACGCGCAGTGGACTCAAGTTCTGAAAGGCGATCGGACCGTCGAGGTCGGGAAGGGCAACCATACGACGGCCATTGCGGTTGGCAACCTGTCAGACGTTGTGGTGCAGGGCAATACACTGCATCAGACTCCGCAGGGCGTGCATACGCTCGAAGCCAAAGAACTCTGGATCAAGATTGGCGGCGATGGCGGCACGCGAATCCACATGACAGCTGACTCGATCGACATCTACAAGGGCGATTCGGTGATTCACCTCGACGACAGCAACATCAATATCCAGGCATCCCGAACCGACATCAACCCGAAGAACGGCTAACACCCATCAGGAAAACAAAACATGTACCAGATGCATGAAGGCACGCTGGCGCTGCCGGCCGAGTGGCAGGACAAGACGATGAACGTGTTCGTGTCAGCCGCCAGCGGTACGGAAGGCGTCAGTTTCGTCATCACGCGCGAGCGGCTGCCGTGGGGCATGAAGTTCAATGAATATGTGGCGAGCGAGATTCGGAAGGTGGCAAAGCAGGTGCCGGACTATTCCGAGGTAGCAAACGAAGATGCCACGGTGTCTGGGCGCGCTGCGCACGTGCACGAGTTTACGTGGACGAACAATCAGGCAACGATTCATCAGCGGCTGACGATGGTGGAGTACGGACAGGTGGTGATGATGCTGACCTTCACAGCGCCCGGCACGCTGAGTGACACCCAGCGCAAGCAAATCGAGGCTGTCATTCAGAGCCTTCAGTTGCGCGACCCGATCTGAGGTCGCGATGTCGGACACGCCGAATTACAACGAGCCGAGCGGCACCGCGCAGGAGCGTCTCGATCAGATCGCCAAGCTGGAGGATGGTGAAGCCGCGAAAGCGGCCGAGCAGCCGTTCTATGAGCACCTCAACTACGGGATGCTGGGCGCCGACGCGGGCCTGACTGCGCTCGAGGGGACGGCTGCGGGGCTAAGTGCTGCAGGCACGGCGCTCGCGGGCGGCGCAACCGGCGGGGCCGCGTTGGGCGCCGGCGCGATTGCGGCAGGCACCGTGATGTTGCCGCTGGCGATTGCGGTCGGTGGGGCATGGGCGGCGGACAGGTTCGGCCTGACCGGTTGGCTTGCAGGGAAATTCACACAAGCGGGTGACGCCTTCGGTTTAACGATCGGCCGCGGCGATCCGCATCCCGCCTGCGTCGGCGATCGGATTGCGCATTCGTCGGGGTTTATGGGAATCCTCACCGGCATTGCCGTCGGGGTGGCGATCGGTGTTGCGGTGGCGGCCACTGTGGCGACAGGTGGACTCGTCGGCGGGCTGATCGTCGGGGCGTGCCTGGCGGGCGGCCTGACGCTCGGCGGTGCGCTTGCGTCGGCCAGCCAGAGCATCGGCAACAACTGTGGGGAGATCAAGACTGGATCGGACAATGTGTACTTCGAGGGCAAAAAGGTCGCGCGTGTCACAGATCTCGTGAAGTGTGATCACCATTCGAGCGCACCGCAGGCGCTCGTCGACGGCAGCAAAACCGTATTCGTCAATGGCCTGCCGCTGGTGCGGATCGGCCACGAGACTTACTGTAGCGGCAAAGTCAATTCGGGGCGCAACAGCATCTGGATCGACAAGACGACGGGCCACTATGGCCCGAAGAATCCGGAGTTGTCCGCGACTCAGGAATTCCTGGCAGGTTTGCTCGGGGGGATCGTAGGCGGTGGAGTAGGAAAATTTGCCGGCAAGGGGTTGCGCGATAGATTCAGACCGGAGCCGACACGATCCGCCGAACAGACGGGGATCAAGGACGAGAATCGTCCAATGTGCCAGGATCCGGTCGACCCGGTATCCGGTGAAATGTTAGAAATCCGAACGGATATCGCCATTCCCGGCATCCTGCCGCTTGAGCTAAAACGCCGCTATCGGACTCGATCGGACGATCACGGACTACTCGGGCACCGCTGGTCGGACAATTGGTCGCAGCACCTGACATTCGACGGTGACCGCTTCGTGAGATTTCACGACGGCGCCGGCCTTGCTCTCGGCTTTGATGCGCCGGACATGGCACTTGACGGTATCAACTTGCGCGAGCCGCGTTATCGGCTGGTCGGCAGCCGACTCGAACCGCGCATCTTCGACCGCGACACCCGGCAACTGCGCATTTTTTCACCACTCGTCGAAGGCCGTTCGTCGCGCCTCAGCCGGATCGAGGATCTCGACGGCAACGCGATCGTCTTTGCGTACGACACGGGCGGTCGGTTGAACCGCCTGAGCCATAGCCACGGCTATTGGCTGGAAGTCGCCTACCATGGGAGCGACCATCGGCCTGAACGGATCGTTCTACATGACGCCGACGGCGAGTTTCGGACACTCGTCGACTACGGCTATCAGGACGGCATGCTCACCCACGTGGCGAGCTTCCAGTTTGGCGAGTTCCACTACGCCTATGAAGAGCATGGCTGGATCACGCAGTGGCGGGATACGGACCAGACCTATGTCAGATATCAGTACGACACCGCCGGACGTGTCGTCGAGACCGGCACGCGGCAGGGCTATCACACTGGCCGGTTCATTTACGAAGCCGGCCGCACGCGTGTGATGGACGCCGACGGCGAGCGGATCTACGACTACAACGACGAAGGTCTCGTCACGGCCGAAACCGATCCGCTCGGCCAGTGCACTCACTCGGAATGGGAACTCGGCCGCCTGATGGCTCGGATCGATCCGCTTGGGCGGCGGACCGAGTACGACTATGACGATCTGGGCCAACTGATCGCTACGAGGGAAAGCTCCGGGCGCACGATCGGCTTCGAATACGACGGCGAGCAGCGCCTCACGGCGGTGAGTCAGCCCGACGGCGGCCGCATCAAGCTCGAGTACGATCATCTGCGCCGGTTGATTACACGCACTGAGCCGGACGGCGTCAATACAAACTATCGTTATGGTCCACGAGGCGAATTGCTGCGCGTGGTTCAGGGCAATCGCGAGACGCGTCTGGACTATGACGATCGGTTGCGATTGACCGACATCGTGTTGCCCGGCGGAGCGCACTTCCGGCGCGAGGTCGACGTATTAGGGCGGGTGTTGGCGGAAACGTCGCCCGACGGGCATATGACCCGTTTCGACTATGCTGACGGCCCGGACAACCCGCGTGGTCTACCGCGCGCGATCATGCTCCCGGATGGCTCGTTGTCGCGCGTGAAATACAACGGCGAGAGCTTGCCCGTCGAGTTGACCGATCCGCTCGGCCGCACGATCCAACGAACCTACGGTCCATTCGACTTACTTACGAAATCGATCGATGCCGCCGGCCACGCGACACATTTCGAGTACGACCATGCAACCCGGCTGACAAAGGTCATCAATGCGCTGGGCGAGACCTACACGTACCGTTACGATGCAGCCGGGCGTCTCTCGGCCGAGATCGACTGGGGCGGTCGAGCGACACGATACGAGCGCGATGCCGGCGGTCGTCTGCTGGCGAAGACGTTGCCCGACGGGGAACAGTGGCGCTATTCGTACGATGTGAACGACCGGCTCGCCGAGGTTGATGCTGGCGACGTCAAGCTTGTCTATCGCTACGATACGGGTGGAAGACTGGCATCTGCGGAGGTGCAAGGCGAGCATGCTCACGTGACGCACTTTGCTTATGACCGGAATGGTCGGCTGATCGGTGAAGATCAGCATGGCGAACTGTTGCGTCATGTCTACGATGCCGATGGACAACGCTGCTTGCGGATGACGCCGCGGCGCGAGACGGCGTATGCGTACGATCTCTCGGGCGCGCTGACACAGGTCGGCGAACTGACGATCCAGCGCGATGGCCTGGGACGCGAGATCGGCCGGCAGGCTGGAGATTATGTCGCACAGCAACAGTACGATGCGCTCGGCCGCATTCGCCGGCAGATTGCGGGGCCTGCCGTAGCGTTCGAAACGTTGCAAACCGACCCGGCACGTGCGCTCGATCAACTGACACGGCAGGTTTATCACTACGACACGGCTGGACGGCTTGAGCGGGTCGACACCGATACCGATACGCTTACGTACGGGCGCGATACGCGCGGCCAGATTGTCACGGCCGGAAGTCTGCTGCAGCCCGCCGAGCATTTCCGCTATGACGCGGCGATGAATATCGCCGCGCACGGGCAGCAGGCTCCCGTGGATACTCATCACTACGCCCGGGGTGGCCTGCCGGAGCGGATCGGCTATGCGCGGTACCGGTACGACGCACGTGGCCGCACGATCGAGAAGACGATCGAACAGCCCGGTTTTCGGCCGAAGACGTGGCAATACACATGGGATGGTCTTAACCGTCTCGTAAAGGTAGTGACGCCCGAACGTGGTGTTTGGGGGTATCGCTACGATGCGTTTAATCGCCGCGTCGCGAAGCAGCAGGTCGGCGGCAGCGAAACGGTGAGGTTCTTGTGGGATGGGCAGACGCTTGCCGAGCGCTGGGTTGAGCAGCGGGACGGCACGACAGGGCAGGTGGTGACGTGGCATATCGAGCCGGGTAGTTTCTCGCCGCTTGCGCAGGAGGCTGACGACGGCCTCCATCCGATCCTGACGGACCAGGTCGGCTTGCCGAAGGCAGTGTTCGATAAACACGGCAAGCCGGTATGGAGAGCCGCGTACTCCCTTTGGGGGAAACTGCTGCCGGCGAGGCGCGCTGCGAATGACGGGCACAGCGTGGCGATCGACACGACACTGCGCTTTCCCGGCCAGTGGGCCGACGATGAGACCGGGCTGAACTACAATCTGAACCGTTATTACGATCCGGATTCGGGGCAATATCTCTCGGTCGATCCCATCAGACTCGAGGGCGGCATTCGAACACAGGGTTATGTCCATGACCCATCGGAATATTTCGATCCACTTGGCCTTGCTGTTTGTCCGCTCCGATACGAGCGCTACAAAATGTATCGCGATGCAGGCTTTTCGGCCCAAGACGCCGCGAAAATGTCGAAAGGCATGCAGGAGGGTTACTTTGCTTCGCTTATGGGTGCACGAGGTCCGAAGTATTATGACAATCCCAACGCGACGCTCGGTGCCCCCGGGTACCAGATGTGGCTTGCTCCCGCGGAAGACTATGCTGGCGTGACCAACAGGGCAGCAGCGGTAACGGCGACGGGTAAGGCTCCCAGCGTTGTTCAGTCTTATCGGACGGGTGAACCGATATACGGAATCGCTGTTCCAAAAGATGCGGTCTCTGTACGTCTCCCCGCAGCAACGGATGGGGGCGCTAACGAACATTGGCGACCAGGCGGATTTACCGGTGTTCAGAATTCGAAGACGGGGGAATGGACGAGCAGTAACGTTAGAGAGGTTATTACCGATGGTGGTAAGCCAATGCCGGAAGGCTCGGTATTTTTTGAGATGAATCCAGATGGAAGCTGGACCCCGATCAGGAGATTTTGATGTCGTGTGAAAAGTGTCGAAGCTTTAGCGGAACGAGTTCCAACTATGAGTATCTGGGTATAAATATTTCCAGGCATGCGGAGTTGTACCGGTGCAAGAATTGTGGCCAACTTCTAGAGATTGTTGCGGAAGCGAGAGCGCCATATTTTCTTACGCTTGAGCAGGCCAAAGAGCACTTTCCGGATGCCCGAAAAGATCTCGAAAATCTTGCACCATGAATGTGACCGCACGAGTATGCTCGAAGGGTACTAGGCTGGCGATGATGGCTGGAGGAGGTTCTCCGATCTCTTCTCGAAATACGAGGATTTGCCGGAGGTCCAAGAGCTGGCCAGAGACCTTCGTGAGCGACTCGATCTTGCTTACCCAATTTACCGGGTTGCCGGTCCGGAATCTGCCAAAAAGTGAATAAACTCCAATGTCCCCGCATTCGACGGTATTCGCCCCATTGATTGGGCTGGCGATTCAAAGTTGACTAAGCCTCTGCGCGAATACCTAATGCGCGTGCCCTCTTGATGATCGATGCGAGTAATTCGCGAAGTGTGATCGTGCTCCTGACTCATCCATGCCGCCGTAGCGGCTATGCCAGCTATAGAACGTCGCATCCGATATGCCGTGCTTGGGGCACAGATCCGCGATCTTCATGCCTGCCCCTCACATCTGCCTGAACAACCCCGCATACGCACGACTGACGGGCAGCATTTCCCGCTGCCCATGCACGCGAATCCGCAATCTCCCGAGCAAGTCGCGCTCGATACGATCGATCGCTGCATACGCAACGATCACGCCGCGATGCACCTGCGCGAACCGCTCCGGATCGAGCCGCTGCATCAGCTCTTTCAGCGGCGTGCGAATCACGAGCCGTTCGCCGGCCGTGACGACTTCCGTGTATTTCTCCGATGCCTGGAAATACAGCACATCGTCGACCGAAACGAGTCGCGTCGCATCCTTCACGCCTACCGTCAGCCAGCGGATCGGCACCGCTTCTCTTGCTTGTGCCGCCTGCGCAAGCGCATCGGCCTGCGCAAGCGCCGGCCCGCCGCGCTGAAGCTTCGCGATACACCGCAGCAGCCGCTCGTCCGTCACCGGCTTCAACAGGTAGTCGACGGCCGCGCGATCGAATGCATCAACCGCATATTCGTCGTAGGCCGTGACGAACACGACATGCACGTCCGGCACCAGCGCGGCCAGCTTCAACCCGTCGATGCCGGGCATCCTGATGTCGAGAAACGCGATGTCCGGGCGTGGCGACGCGTTCAGCGCGGCCAGCGTTTCGATGCCGTTGCGCGGCATCGAAACGATTTCCAGTTCGGGCCAGAGTTGCCCCAACCGCTGCGCGAGCGAGGCGGACAGGTTCGGTTCGTCGTCGGCGATGAGGGCGGTCGGCATGTCAGTCGATCGGAATCAGCAGGGTAGCGGTGACGCCATGCGCGGCGGCGGTGTTCGTTTCGACGCAGACTCGGCCACGCTCGCCGTGCAGCGTCCGGATGCGCGCCGCGACGTTGGCGAGCCCGACGCCGCCATGCAGGCGCGTGTCGCTTTTGCCGAGGCCGACGCCCGTATCGATCACGTTGAGTTCGAGTTTGTCGCCACGCATCCTGCCGCGAATCACGATCACGCCGCCGTCGATGGACGGCTCGATCCCGTGCAGCAGTGCATTCTCGACGAGCGGTTGCAGCAGCAGCGGCGAGAACGGCAGCGCGTGCAGGTCCGCCGGCACGTCGATCGTATAAGAAAGCCGCTCGCCGAGCCGGATCGATGCGATCTTCAGCAGTGCTTCAACGAGTTCGAGTTCCTCGCCGAGCGTGGACGTCGCATCGCGCGTGCGCCGCAGGCTCGCGCGCAGGTAGCGGTTCAGGCTGTCGAGCATCGTCGAGGCGCGAGTCGGGTCGCGCTCGATCAGGCTCTGCACGTTCGCGAGCGTATTGAACAGGAAGTGCGGCTCGATCTGCGCCTGCAGCAGTGCGAGTCGCGCGGCCGTCTCGGCCTGGCGCGCTTCGGCGGCTTCGCGGCGCTCGGTCTCGAGCGTCGCACGCATGCGCATCGATTGCAGGAACAACGATACGCACACGAACAGGATCGCCGAGATGAGCAACGACGGCCCATAGTTGTCCCATGTTCCGAGGCGGGCGCGCCCGAACACGTGCGGCACGTTCCCGCGGATGATCGCTGCCGATATCTCGAAACCGATGAGCACGCTGGCCGGTGCAATCACGACGGTCTTCAGCGCGAGCCCCGGCTTGCGCGGCAGCAGCCGGTCGGCGGCGTGGCTGAACAGCAGCGCGCAGAAGCCGATCGTGTTGGCGACGACGAGGTAGGGCAACAGCGGTTCGTTGAAATGGATCGCCCAGAACCCGAGGCCGACGACCGAGTTGAAGCACGCGAACGCAAGCAGCGCGGCCGGATCGCGCAGCAGCCGCGGCGGGGCGCCGGCGAGTGGCTGCGGAATCGGCGACGGGTCGGACGTGGCGCGCATGGTGTCGGGTGAAGGTGGGCGCGCGATGCGCCGATGGCCTGACCTTACTGCCGGACGGGCCGATAACGCGCGCGCTGCGACGAACGGCGCGCGGCTTCGACGAAGCGCTTCGGTTGCCGACGGTTGGCCGGTTTCCGCCACGAGTGTAGTGGAAGGTGCTGCAGAAGGACACGGGGTGTAGCCGGTTGCGCGTCGAGCACGATGAGTCGGCTGGCGCGGGAGGGGGGCATTCAGCTCGGACGTCGCCGGCGGCCGGATTCGGTGGCGCGTCATTCGTCCCGATTCGCCGGACGATCATCGCCGCGACGCGCAACTCGTCCGCAAATTCCGGCCGCCCGTCGCAAGCGGTGCCGTCTGCCTGAGCGGCGCAGTACGGTGTTGCCGTGTCCACTCCGATCAGGCGACTTCAACCATGTCCGCGCTCCTTCACCTGAAGCCTTACGTGTACGTCATGTTCTGCGTGCTGCTCTACATCGGCATCAAGCGCTGTTTCCCGCGAGAGGTGCCGGCGGCACGACCGCTGATCTCGCCGATCGCGTTCGGGATGCTCGGCATCGTCAGCCTGAACGGGCTTTTTCCGCATGCCGGCATCGACGCGAACGCGATTGCGCTGGCGGCCGTCCTGGGCGGCGCAGCGCTGGGCTGGCTGCACGCGAGCCGGTGGCGGCTCGAGTATCGTCCGGCGTCGTCGGGCCTGCGCGTGCGCTTGCCCGGCGACGCCAGCCTGCTCGTCACGCTGATGCTGACGTTCGTCGCCGAGACCGGCATCCATTACGCGGTCGCCGTGCACGCGCCGTGGGCGGCGACGAGCGGCTTCGTGATGCTGTCGTTCGCGGTATGGGGCGTGCTCGTCGGGATGACGCTCGGGCGCGCGGTGAACGTGGTCGTGCGCTGCATGCGCCACGCGAGCGGATCGGCAAGCGGCGGGTTCCCGTATTCGGTCGACCCCCGATGAAGGGCGCGAAACAACCGGCGCGCAGAAAACCGCCGGCCGAGCATGCGATCCGTCTTCGTCAATTGGATCGGCATCGAATCGACGCGGCATGTAACGCGCGCTGTCTTGCGCCCTGTTTTCCTGTCATGGTCGCGTCATGGTGCGCCCATAACGTTGCACGTTCCCGTCGCGGCGGCATCGCCGGAACCGCGGCGTGCGCAAGCAACCCCCCTAGCGACGACGTGCCCGCGTCGCAGGCAGGCCTGCCGGGATCTCGCTCCCGGCGGCGCGGCGGTCATGCCACGCGCCATTACATTCGAAAATACGATCGACGCCGGTTCGAACCGGATCGCGGACGATCAGGAGACAGGGACCATGCTGAGCCCGCATGAATTCTCGATGCTGTTGCGTGTTGCACGTGCGCCGGACAGCGTCGATCCGTCGAATCCGGCTTTTGCCGTGCTGGTCGAGAAGCGGCTGGTCGATGATACGCAGATGCGCATGAACGCCGTGGCCGCGCGCCCGGCGCTGACACCGGTGGGCCAGATGCTGCTGGCGCGCTTCGACGAAGCGGCTTGAGGGGAGGCGTCACGCATTCACCGAAGCGAATGGCGTGACGCGTTCAAGCGCCTGGTCGCTTACTGCGCGACCGGCACGGTCACATCGCTGCCGAACCAGTGCATCGAGATCTTCTTCAGCGTGCCGTCCTTGTGCAGTGAGTCGAGCGCGTCGTTGATCGCCTTCTCGAACTTCGGGTTGCCCTTGCGGAACGGGATCGCCATTTCCTGCTTGCCGCCGTTCAGCACTGCGCCCGCGCGCAGCGGCAGGTTCGACGTCTTGATCATGTACGGCAGCATCAGGCGGTCGTCGAGCGTCGCCTCGATCCGGCCGGCGGCGAGGTCGCGCAGTTTCTCCGGCGCGCCCGGATACGTCTGCACCTCGATGCCCGGCACGGTGCGCGCCATCTGGTCGTAGTTGGTGCCGAGCGTCACGCCGAGCTTCTTGCCCCTGAAATCGTCGAGCGACTTGAAGTTGCGCGTGTCGTCCTTGCGCTGGATCAGCTGGGCGGCCGAGTACGTGTACGGCTCGCTGAAGTCGAGCGCTTCCTTGCGCTGCGGCGTGATCGTGACCTGGTTGACGATCACGTCGAACTTGCCGGCCTGCAGGCCGGCGATGATGCCGCTCCATTCGGTCGGGATGAACTGCGTCTTCACGCCGAGCTTGCCGGCGACCGCGTTCGCGACGTCGACGTCGAAACCCTCGAGCTGGCCGGACGTGCCGCGCGAGTTGAACGGCGGATACGTGCCCTCGAGGCCGACGCGCAGCACGCCGGCTTTCTTGACCGAGTCGAGCAGGTCTTCGGCGTGCGCGGCGACGGCCGTGAAGCCGAGGGCCGACGCGAGCAGCAGGCCCGACAGCAGGAACTTCGAACGTTTCATCGCAGATCTCCAGAGGTCAATGTCGTGTGGTGAGCGCCGGGTATCGGTCGAACCCGGGGGCGGCCGGAATACGGGCATGTAGACACTACTCGCAACCGCGCCGCGCCGGAAGTCGAATTGGCCCTGATTGAAATCGATTTCAGCAGGGCGGGGGCGGCCGGCCGCGTGATTGGCGTGTGGGAGGCGTCGTACAAGGCGTGGGGAGTCGCGCAAGAAGTTGTTGCGCGGGTATCGCGAGTGACGGGCGAAATCACTCGAAATTCACTCAGATTTCAGGGTCAGCAAATTGATGATGAAAGTGGATTGCACGGAGTTGGACGCCTGGACGCGGATTGGCTGGCCTGCTGCAAGCCGTTCGTTGATCGTCGACCGGTTCAGCGTCCCGGGCACCGGTTGCTTGATCAGTGCCGGGTCAAGGTTCAAGCCGTCGTGCCCGGTTCAATCGTCACTTCTTCCTTGCGTTTGCGTGGCATAAAAGTGGTTCCTTGGCTCTCGGTTTATGACTCACACAAAAGATCGGATCAGCTCCTGCCCGTCGGTCTGGATAGACGGCCTTGTTGCCGACTACGCCGTCGTCGCTGATCTCGATCCGCAGTGAGTCGAAAAAAATAGTCGCATGCATACATCGCGAAGAAATTGGAACGCTTTCATTCCAATGAGTGAATTTTCATTTTTAAGCCGATGTGTCGCCGCGGGTCTCGCCGTCGCGTGGTCGATAATTATTATGGGAAAAATTACGAGGCAAAAGAAAATCGCCTGCGGTGAAGTCAAGACGTGGATCAGGAAAGTCATCGATTCGCTAAAATTGCGAATGGGAAACGACAATCGGATGAGACATGGGCCGGATACTGTGTAAATCGCATGGCGCAACCGGGGTGATACATGTTTCAAGCGATATCGGCGCCGACATGAAAACGGACGCGAGGCGCTTGAAGATTCTCCGTTACGACATCGACTGGCTGGGAGACGGACTCGCCGACATTTCGTACTTTGTTTCGACCGAGGTCGCGAAACAGTTCGGTTTGCCGGAGCCTGGTGATGCGCCGTTTGGATCCGATTTCGAGGATCAGCATGCGGCAGTCTTCGACGGGCTCGTTGTTGTTTGCGACAAGTGTTTTGGCGAGTATCAGAGCAGAGCTGTTTGACCGGTTGGGCTCATCATGTACTGGTCATGTGGCGAAGCGAGCCTACGGATGGGGAGTCGATATCGAAGCCGACAAGGCGACGTGGCGTCGGACACGTTAACTGGCCGACAGCGCCGAGCCTCGAAGTATTGCCATCGAAGTGCTGCGGATTCCGGGTACCCGCCTGAAGCCGGAACTTAGCGCCGTCGGTCTCCTCGATCCGCAGTGAGTCGAAGAGCAATACCTGATGCATCGCGTCAAGCGGACGGTTCTGCCAACTCAGCGCTTTGGCGATCCCCCTTCAGTAACCGTGTCGATGAGGTCGGGTGATACATCGATGCCATAGTGCTCGGCTAGAGACCTCTGGACCTCACGTACACTCATGTCGCATGCATACATCGCGAAGAAATTGGAACGCTTTTATTCCAATGAGTGAATTTTCATTTTTAAGCCTATGTGTTGCCGTGGGTCTCGCCGTCGCGTGGTCGATAATTTTTATCGGAAAAATTACGAGGCAAAAGAAAATCGCCTGGGGTGATGTCAAGACGTGGATCAGGAACGTTGTCGATTCGCTCTTTGGGATGGGGTAGCGCGACAAGCGTGCCGACCACGTGCCGCAGGTCGTCGGCTTCACACGCCTCGCTGAACCTGATGGTCGCGATCCTGCGTTGCGAGCGCACATCTTTGAGATATATGACGACTCACTACCCATCCCTCGAAGCGGCTTTTCGGGATCGTCCGATCCGGATTGCGGACTGGGGATACTTCGAATGCCGGGAGACAGACTTGACTGCATCGGGTGTCGAATTCTTCGACGATGTGGAAGACCCGGGGCATTGTCGGCGCGCAGCGTTCACGGGAAGCGGTGGGTGCCTCGTCGTGCTGACCGTTTATGGCGATCCCAAATTCAATGAAGTCGTGTTCGCGCCCGATGCGAAAATTGCAGGGAAAATCGATTTGCTGAACCCGCTGCCGGAGCCATTCCATCGATGGGTCGACATGTTCGAGGTCGTTTATTTCGGCCAACCGGTCTAAGTGGCAGGCCGCAGCGGGCAGCCAACATGTTGTTCAATCGCCCCGGCAAAAAATGGTGGCAGGTTTCGCCTCCCGCATCATTGGCATAATCACGACCTTTTGCGGCATCATGCGCGAGCGCTGATGTCCGATTCCGTGATGCCGACGAACAACGTACGCGCTTTGCAGCGCCCACGTGAATTCATCGAAGCAATCGCACGTGCATGTCACGACGCCGTGCCATCCGCGCCTCCAAACGTTACTCCCACCCCTACAACCCATGCTCGCAACAACCGACCTGACGACCACAGTCAGCCTGAAGCAGATCCTCGAAACGCCCGGCGACTTCTCTGGTTGGCTCCATCTGCCGCCGAAGCCGTGGACGCTCGATACAGAGGGCGCATTCTCGGCAGACGCGCAACATGCCGAAGACGATGCATCGTCCTCGATCGCGCTGCAACCCGGCTGGAGCATCACGCTGAACAGTGCGACGATCGAAGATATCGTGATCAACGCCCACGACCAAATCGACGAACCGAGCGTTTCGCAGTTGCTCGACGCATTCGTCTTTTACGTAGAGAACGATGAATTCATCCTGTTCTGACGACGTGGTTTGCCACACGTCGTCATGAAGTCCTGGCGGGACATCCTGATTGCAGCCAATCCGCTCGTTCGATTTCTCGAGGAGGATGCATTTTGGGCACCGCCTATCTCGGCCGTCCAGCGGCCCATTACGTTGTCCGGGATGCGATGGTCGCAAGTCGTTTAGCGACCGATGACTCCATCGACGATTTCGGTGAATTCAAGTGCCGGCATGCGGCTGACAGAGAGACGCGAGACCGCTATCGTTCGCAATTGATTCGACAAGGCGCCATGTCGCCGGGAGGCACGATGCACAATCGGGATCTGAAGCAGTTCCTCGTCGAAATTCGCGACACTGTGGGCGTGCACGCAAGCATCGGCGCACCTGCGCCCGATCATGCAATGCACGCGAGTTCCCTCTCCGTGAGCGATGAAATTGCCGCATGGTTCAGCGCACTCGACGATGTCGATCTGTCGATTCCCTGGACCGCTGACGACCTCCTGTTGTACGGCAACCAGGCGAGTCTCGCGCGTGGCCAGACCGGCTATCGTGTCGACGCATCTGGCCGGCGTCTGTCCGGATGGCACGACGACTGGATCGTGCTGGGTCAGATGGGCGGCGATCCCGTGATCGTCGTCCCGGGAGGCGATGTGCTGTTCGACCGCCACGGCGCGGGCTCCTGGGCACCATCGCGCGTTGCGTCATCCCTCACGCACTTCGCCCACGCGCTGTGTATCTGGTGCGAGTTGTACGTTGGAAAGTACTCACGCGATATCTTCGACGACACGTATGAAATCCGCCCGGCATTCCTTGCTGAAGTCCGGGCGCGGATAGACGAGGCGCTGCCCGATGCGGAAGCGGTGGTGTTCGTGGAGATGGTCGGCGGGTGAGTGCGGGCGAGCAGTCTCGAGCAATGCGCAGGCCAATCCGCAAGCAGCCCCGGGTGACAGAAGTGATTGACTGAAACACGGTCTTACTTACGGCGAGAACGACATGCTTGACCCCGACCAGGATGACGACCTGATCCACGTCTACGCAGGTAGCTCCGGAGATGCACCGGTTCATGAAGAACTTCCCGCGCGTCAGATCGAGCCGGGCATCTACGAATTGCTGGCATCGCCCGGCCTGGCGCTGAATCTCGCGAAAAGCGATCTTGTCCGCATCGATGACCCCGATCGTCCTGCCACGGTACTGAAGCGCGGCGGAAACTACTGCATCCAGATCTATGGCGACGCGATTCCGGATCACGAGATCGACCGGCTTGCGAGCGAGGTCGAATCCGAACTGGGCGGTACGCTCGACGGTTGTTACGGCGGATCGCTCGCGCTATCGGTGCCGTCCGGTGCGGGAGGCGAGCGAATCCGTACTGTCTTCGACGGCTTCACGGCAAGAACCGGCCTTGCCTGGTACTACGCGAACATCTACCGGAACTTCGAGGATCCGGACGACGAAACGCTGCTCGACTGGTGGCTCGAGCCGTGACGCGCAAAATCGAACACGTGTACGTCGGAGATACCGACAGGAAGATCAACCGATGACCCGCACACCGACCATCGGCACGACCGTGGCCGAAATCGAAGCAGCCGAAGCGTCACTCGGCCGCGCGTTGCCGCATTCGTTCGCGACATGGCTGCTGCTCAACAACGGCAGGTCGCTTGGCGGAGTGTCCGTGTTCCCCGTCTTCGATGCGCGCAATCCTCGCAAGACCTGGAATTCGATCGTTCGGCACTACAGCGAGGGCTGGCGCGCGTGGCGAGACAACTTCGACCACACGGGTGCCGATTTCTCGAATCTGTTGCCGTTTGCCGAGTTCGGGACGGGTGACTACTACTGCTTCGACTACGACCGGACAGAGGCATCGTGCGAGCCGGCCGTCGTCCTTTGGTCGCACGAGACGGGCGAGACGACGCCGGTATCCGACAGTTTCACGGCTTTTCTGTCGATGCAGGACGGCATGGAGGGGAGCGGGAAATGAACCTGACGGATGATCCGGCCGGGTTGCGTGAACGCCAGGAGGCCGTGTGTGCGCGCTACGCTCTGCGTGCTGCCGAACCCGGGCACAAGGTTGCGGTCGCGATAGCGACGCTCGGGCGGATGCCAGTCTATGGCACGCGCATCGTGCTGTCGGAAGGCGATGACATCGGCTGGTTTTTCCACTGCGGCGAATATTCAGAGGCGCCCGACTTCTACCAGCCGCTGCACGCCGCACATCTGCCCACCTACCTGCCGCTGGTCTTGCCCTATTTGATGCTGCCGCCCGGCGCGCGTTTCATCATCGACGACGCCGGCTACGAAGACGTCTGGATGGATCTCCCCGGCAAGGAGGCGTCGCGGTGAGTGCGCGGCAGACCTTTCGCAAGGCGCTGATGCTGCTCGATCATGGCATGACGGATCGGGGCGAAGCCGTGCTGCATCTTGCGCTGACCGGGGCCGAGCGGGAGGGCGATCGCGTTGTACTCGCCCAGTCGCTCGTCGCGCTGGGCGACCTGATGTGCGAGACGTCGCGCAGTGGATCGGCGCGTCCGTTCCTGGAGCGGGCGCTTGCGGCGGCACGAGACCTCGATGCCGGCCTGCTGGCGTGCGAGCGTGGCAGGGCCGAACGATTGCTGGCGCGTATCGAATGCGAGCGCATCGGATTGCAGATTCGCGGCCCGGAAGATTTCAAGAACAGGACGTTCACGCTTGCCGACTTCATCGCGGTTGTGCGCGCGAAGGCCGAACGGCCGGAGGGCTACGATCCGGCGTGGCAATACGATGTGTACGGAAATGACGGCGATACAGACTGGTGTCCGCGGCAGACGATCTATATCGGCGACAAGGTACAGGTCGACGACGACGATCGCGAGCGCTACCCCGAGCGGGTCACCGAGCTCGGTTACGTATTCCGCTACTCGTGCGAGCACTTCCAGGACGTCGTCGATCTGGCCTGTCGTCAGAAACCGGGCGCATCGATCGACGACCTCGTCCGCTGTCTCAACCACTTCGATCGCCACGACGACTTCCTCGATCTGGATTCGAACGGCGAGTAGCCGCGAGCACGACGAACGGGACGTCGCAACAAAAAAGGACCGCCGGGGCGGTCCTTTCTCATCGTGAAGCGAGGCAGAGAAGCCTCCGCTCCTCAAGGCAGCGAAATCGTCAAATTGGCCGATTCCGGCCCGACCTTGATGACCTGCGAATAAGGCGCCAACGCCTGCAGCGTCTTGTCCTTCAGATACGTATTGAGCCCGAGATACCCGAGCAGCGCCACCAGCGCAAAAACCGCACCGATCGCCCAAACCGGCACTTCGCGTTTGAGTCGATGCGCGATCTGATCCGGCAACGGCCAATGCGGCGCGAACGGCGCCCGCTTGCCCTTCATATGCGCGATCTCGTCCCCCAGCCGCGCGGTGAGGTAAGCCAGCTTCTCCGGCCCTTCGAGCAGATACTTGCCCTGGAACCCGAGCAGCAGGCACATATGAAACACCTCGAGCGACTGCAGCCGCGCCGCACCCTGCGCGCGGCACTCCTCGAGATACTGAAAGAACTTTTCGCCCGCGAGCTGCTCGCCGAACAGCACGAGCTGCAGCGGCCGGCGTTCCCAGTCCGCACGGATCTTGAACTGCGACGACAGCACCATCTCGTCGATGGCCGCGCAGAACGCGAACTTCGCGCCGTACACATCCTCGGCCGCGATATTCAGCTTCTTCGCGCCACGCTCGAAATCCGACAGGAATTCCTGGATCCGCGTGCTGAACTCGCTCGCGCTATCCGGCTCCCGCCTGTTCTTGAGCAGGAACAGCATGAAGAACCCGTCGTACAGCAGGTCGAGCAGCGAACGGGCCTGGAACGAGGCATCCGTCGACGCCGGGGTATGCAGGGGAGGCGGCGCGTTGTCGCCGAACAGGGAAGGCGCGTAGCTCATGATGTGACCGCGATCAGTTCGAACTTCAGGTCATTGATGCCAGTCGGCGCGTAGATCATCGCGGACTGGGCCTGCAGCATGCGCTCGTACAGCGCGCCGCGCGAATCGAGCGCGAAGTAGCAGGCGCCGGGGCGCACCGGAATCGCGGGCGGCACCTGCGGCGTGTACGACAGCCGCACGCCGGGCATCGCCGACAGCACGAGCTTGTCGACGTCATCGGGCGCACCGACCTTGAAGCGGGCCGGCACCGCATCGACGAGCTCGACGCTCGGCATGTCCGCGGACACCGCGAGGTAGAACTCGGTCTTGTCGTCGATCTTGCCGGAATCGAGGCGGCCGAGGTGGAACGACGGGCGCACCTCGTCGAGCGTGATCGCGAAGTAGCGCGTCGAGATCACGGTGTCGAGCAGCTCGCGCAGCATCAGGTCGAGACGCGCAAAGCTCGGGCCCGGATCGTCGTGGCGGTACACCGGCAGGTCCGCGAGCGTGTAGCCCTTCGAGAACGTCATCAGCTGGCCCGCGAGGCGCAGCAGTTCCTGGAACAGCCGCTCGGGATGCAGCGCCGAGTGCTGGTGCAGGTGCGCGAGCGTCGCGAACGCGGCGTTCGCGGTGTGCAGCAGCCAGAACGACGCGATGTCGCCCGAGCGGAATTCGATGATGTTCTTCGACGGCTCGCGGTGAAAGCCGTACAGCGCGTTCACCTTCGCCTGCAGCGCATCGACGAGCTGGCGCAGCCGCTGGTGCAGGATCGGCGATGCGTCGATCGCGAGGCACGGCGGCACGAAGCTGTCGTCGATCTCGAAACCGGACGTCGCGGTGCGGCGCACGCGTACGAGCGGCACCGACAGCAGCTGGTCGCGCGGTTCGCTGTGCGCGATCAGCTTGACCTGCGTCTTCAGGAACGTGATGTCGGCTTCGGCTGCGTCGGTGAAGTTGTCGCCGACGCTGGTCTGCTCGCTGACGAAACGCGTCATGAAGCCGGCGGCCGGATCGTCGCTGTAGTTGGTGCCGTTCTCGCGCAGCGGGTGCAGCGCGAGATAGAACACGAATTCGTTGATGCCGTCAGGCAGCGTGTCCAGCGCGATCGGCGGCGGCAGGTCGTCGGCCTGCGGCGCGGCGTACAGCGCGCCGTCCGGGAACACGAGCGCGAGCTCGGCCACCCGCAGCACGTTGCTGCCGAGTGCGTCGCGGTCGATGCGCACCGAGCGCACGCCCCAGTTGTACGGCTGGATCGCCTGGATCGATTCGAACAGGCGCGCTTCGTGGTACGCGTCCTGTCGCTGAAAGTGTTGAGGCCGGAGGAACAGCCCTTCCCCCCACAGCACCTTGGCCGAATAACTCATGTCAAATCCGGTTAATGTCGCGTTGCGATGTAATCGATTCGTTCGTGCCCGAATTAAATCGCCAATTGTTAACTCTTGTTAATTGACATTCGTGCGTCATGTTTAACCGCAGGAGACCGAAGAAAGCAAATTCAGCGGTTGCGAAGGCGCACCCTGTTGCGGTGCGATGACGGTGCCATCGGTGACCGTCATCGCGCAATTATGCAGGCCGATGATTATGCCGGATTTCTCCGACTTCACCGGATCGAACGTCAGTTTCCATCGTTGTAGTGCGGGATCGCGGAACAGCGCGACGATGCCGAACGCTTGCGCTTCGCGCGAAACCTTCTCGGTCGCCGTATAGCGCTGGCCCGGAATCAGCGTGATTTCACGCACGTTCAGCAAATCCGCGCCCAGCGCGGCTTTTTCCTTGGTCGGATCCGTAAATGCGTCGAACGGCGCCTGCTGGAACGACGTCGGGTCCTTCAGCGCATAGAGCCGCACGACGAGCGCGAGCGGCTTGTTGTCGGTCGCGGCGTTCAGGTTCGGCGCCGCGGCGAGCGTGATGCCGAGGTTGCGCGGCGGCTTCTGCGCGTCGGGCACCTCGGGCTTGCCGATGCCGGCCGCGGACATCACGGCGCTCGCGGCCGAGCCGAGCAGCGGGGCGGCCGCGCATCCGGCCAGAAGGGCGCAGGCAAGCAGCGGCAGCGCATAGCGAATCATCAACGATCTCATCGTATTTCCGGCGTGCTGCCTTTATCCCTGTCAAATCTGCCGGGTATTTCCGCGCGCGTTGCGTATCCCCGACATTGCACTGTTCAACTATTAAGCACGCCCGCGTCGTGGCGAGCGCCCGGAAATTTTTTCCGCCGCCCCGGCGGCGCGTCGTGCAACCAGTAAAACTTGCCCATTCCGGCCGAAAGAAAAATCGCTGCGAGCCCGCGGCGAGCGGCCATTGGAGGGGGTAGCGCCCGGTTTTAAAAGGAATTACTCTTCACACGACGATTGAATTATGAAAAATTGATCGGTACTATACCCGCGCGCTTCTTGCAAAGCAAAAGAACCAGATTCTCAACGATTTAAAACTCACGCGCCGGTGGATATAACGATGAAAGACCGTCTCTTCGCAAAACTGTCTGGGGTAGTAGTGGCTTGCGGCGTGATCGCCGGCTGTGCGAGCCAGCCTCCCGCGCCGCCGACTGCAGAGGTGTTCAACAAGTCGCTGGCGGATGCGGACGCAGTTGCGAAGGCGGGGGACCAGGACAAGGCCCTCGGCCTGTATCAGCAGCTCGCGAAGTCGGATCCGACGCGCGAGGAGCCGTGGTCGCGCATTGCGCAAATCCAGTTCGCACAGAACCACTACGGTCAGGCAATCGTTGCCGCGCAGGAAGCGCTGCAGCGCGACGCGACCGACCGTCAGGCGAAGAGCGTGCTGGCCGTGGCCGGCCTGCGGATCGCGACGCAGTCGCTCGGCGAGCTGCGTCAGGATTCGTCGCTCGCGGGCGACGCGAAGTCCGATGCGCAGGCGCTCGCGAAGCAACTGCGCGACACGCTGGGCGAATCGGCGTTGTTCCCGCCGGAGACGACTGCCCGCCCCAGCGGCCGAATCAAGAGGACCCGCACGGTCGTGCACAAGAAAGGCACGACGCCGGCCGCCGAAACCACCGCTACGGTGCCGCCGGCGAACACGTCGTCGGGCGGCGCCGCGCCGAAGGGCGGCGATCCGTTCGGCGCACTGCGCAACTGAAACCGCAACTGACGCGATAACCACAACTAACCTGGGAGCCGTCGAGATGGCCAAGAAAGAAAGCATTCAGAAAAGCTTGCAGAAAATACGGCCGCCGCGCGTCCAGCTGACCTATGAGGTCGAGAAGGGCGATGCGATCGAGGTGAAGGAACTGCCGTTCGTCGTCGGGGTCGTCGGCGATCTGGCGGGCCAGTCCGAAATCGAGCAGCCGAAGCTGCGCGACCGCAAGTTCGTCAACATCGACCGCGACAATTTCGACGACGTGATGAAGGCGATCGAGCCGCGTGCCGCGTTCCAGGTGGAAAACCGCCTGAGCCCGGAAGGCGGCAAGTTCGCGGTCGACCTGAAGTTCCGCTCGCTGTCGGATTTCAGCCCGGACGAAGTCGTCGAACAGGTCGAGCCGCTGCGCCGCCTGCTCGAGGCGCGCTCGAAGCTCGCCGACCTGCGCAACAAGCTCGCCGGCAACGACAAGCTCGAGGATCTGCTGTCCGAGGTGCTGAAGAACACGCAGCAGCTGCAGGAGCTCGCGAAGGGCACCGGCGGCGACAAAGACGGCGAATGACGACGGAGTGTTGAGATGAACCAGCAAACGGCTGCGGCCCAAGCGAGCGGCGCGGAATACGCCGCCGGGACTTCGCTGCTCGACGACATCGTCGAGAAGAGCAAGGTCGCGAAATCCGATTCCGAGCATGCACGTGCGAAGGACCTGATCGGCGAACTCGTGCACCAGGTGCTCGACGGCACGGTGATCGTGTCGGACAACCTGTCGGCCACGATCGACGCGCGCGTCGCGGAACTCGACCGCCTGATTTCCACGCAGCTTTCCGCGGTGATGCACGCGCCGGAATTCCAGCGCCTCGAAAGCACGTGGCGCGGGATGGACTATCTGGTCAAGGAAAGCAATACCGGCCAGACGATCAAGATCAAGGCGCTGCACGCTCCGAAGCGCGACCTCGTGCGCGACTTCAAGGGCGCGAGCGAATTCGACCAGAGCGCGTTGTTCAAGAAGGTCTACGAAGAGGAATTCGGCACGTTCGGCGGCTCGCCGTTCGGTGCGCTGATCGGCGATTACGAGATCTCGCGCCAGCCGGAGGACATGTACTTCATCGAGCAGATGTCGCACGTCGCGGCAGCCGCGCATGCGCCGTTCATCGCGTCGGCGTCGCCCGAGCTGCTCGGCCTCGAGTCGTTCTCCGACCTCGGCAAGCCGCGTGATCTCGGCAAGGTGTTCGATACGGTCGAATATGCGAAGTGGAAGTCGTTCCGCGACGCCGAGGATTCGCGCTACGTCGGCCTGACGCTGCCGCGCTTCCTCGGTCGCCTGCCGTTCAATCCGAAGGACGGCCAGACCGCGGAGAACTTCAACTTCGTCGAAGACGTCGACGGCACCGACCACGACAAGTACCTGTGGTGCAACGCCGCGTGGGCGTTCGCTGCACGCCTGACGGCTGCATTCGACGACTTCGGCTGGTGCGCGGCGATCCGCGGCGTCGAAGGCGGCGGCCTCGTCGAGGACCTGCCGACCCACACGTTCAAGACCGACGACGGTGAAGTCGCGCTGAAGTGCCCGACCGAAATCGCGATCACCGATCGCCGCGAGAAGGAACTGAGCGACCTCGGCTTCATCCCGCTCGTTCATTGCAAGAACTCGGATTACGCTGCGTTTTTCGCTGCGCAATCGGTGCAGAAACCGAAAAAATACAGCACCGACAGCGCGAATGCGAACGCCGTCCTGTCCGCCCAGCTTCAGTACATCTTCTCGGTGTCGCGCGTGGCGCACTACCTGAAGGCGATGATGCGGGACAAGATCGGCAGCTTCGCATCGGCGCAGAACGTAGAGACTTTCCTCAACCGGTGGATTTCGCAGTACGTCCTGCTCGACGACAACGCGTCGCAGGAACAGAAGGCGCAATTCCCGCTGCGCGAGGCATCCATACAAGTGTCGGAGATTCCGGGCAAGCCGGGCTCGTATCGTTCGGTCGCGTTCCTGCGCCCGCACTTTCAGCTCGACGAACTCTCGATTTCTCTGCGACTTGTCGCTGATCTGCCCAAACCGGCAAATTCATAAGCGAGTAAATCGCCCGGGCGGGCCGCCTGGGTAGGACGTTAAAACCACCTCTTTGGGGAGTCGAAGGGCCATGTTACATATGCACTTGCAGTTTGGTAGTCCCGCGGTGAAGGGCGAGTCCGCGGACAAGGACCACCAGGGCTGGATCGAACTGAAATCGTGGGATCACTCGATCGTTCAGCCGCGTTCGGCAACCGCATCGACCGCTGGCGGTCACACGATGACGCGTTGCGAGCACGGCGACATGATTTTCACGAAGGAAATCGATTCGTCGAGCCCGCTGCTGTACCAACACGCTTCGGGCGGTACCACGTTCGACGAGGTGACGGTTCATTTCTCGCGCGCTGACGGTGAAGGCAAGCGCGTGCAGTATCTGGAAGTCAAGCTCAAGTACGTGATCATCTCGAGCATCGCCCCGAGCGTTCGCGAGGAAGGTCTGCCGCTCGAGACGTTCTCGCTGAAGTACGCAGCCGTGCAGTGGAAGCAAACCCAGCAGAAGATCGGCGGCAACCAGGGCGGCAACACGCAAGGCGCCTGGAGTCTGACGAAGAACGACAAGACCTACGCGGTCTAAGGTCGGTTGCGGCAGCGGGGCGCTCGGCGTCCCGTTGCCGTTTTCGCTGTAAGTACCGGCCGATGAAACGATTCGAACCCAGTTTTCTCGACAAGCTGTTCGACGACGAACCGCACCTGCCGGCCTCGGCAGCGATGCGGCAATTGTCGCTGGACGAGCTCAAGAACACGGTCGCCCGCGACGTCGAGGCGATCCTCAACACCCGTATCGCCCACACCGAGAACGAGCTGGCCACGCTGCCGGAGTGCCAGAAGTCGGTGCTGACCTACGGGCTGAACGATTTTGCAGGGCTGAGCCTGGCGAGTCACTACGACCGCGCGTTCATCTGCAAGTCGATCCAGCAGGCCATCGCGCGCCACGAGCCGCGCCTGCAGCAGGTGCAGGTGACGTTCGAGCTGAACGAGCAGGCCACCAACGCGCTTTATTTCGCGATCCAGGCGCTGCTCGTCGTGCACCCGGCCGAGGAGCCGGTGAGTTTCGACGCGATGCTGCAGCCGTCGACGCTGCAGTATTCGGTCACGCGCGCACGTGCCGCCAGAATGCAGTAAATCAAGCCGCCGAGCGGGCCGGACCGCCCGGTGATGGTTCAGGGTCCGGCAGGAAATATTGAGGTTCGGGGTCGTCGATGGAAGAATTGCTGCCGTATTACGAGCGCGAATTATCGTTTTTGCGGCGCTATTCGCGAGATTTCGCCGAACGTTATCCGAAGATCGCGGCGCGGCTCGCGCTGTCCGGCGAGCATTGCGAGGACCCTCACGTCGAGCGGATGATCGAGTCGTTCGCGCTGCTCGGCGCGCGCATCAACAAGAAGCTCGACGACGATTACCCCGAATTCACCGAAGCGCTGCTGGAAGTGCTCTATCCGCACTACCTGCGGCCGTTCCCGTCGTGCTCGATCGCGCAGTTCACGCCGGCCTCGCCCGGCCAGCAGACCGAGCCGGTCGTGATCGATCGCGGGACCGAGCTGAAGAGCCGCCCGATCCGGGGCGTGCAGTGCCGGTTCCGCACCGCCTATGACGTGACGCTCGCGCCGATCCGCATCTCGGAAGCGCGCTACACGCCGGTCGCGCTCGCGCCGAGCGCGACGGTGCTGCCGTCGAACGCGACGGGCGTGATCTCGATCACGTTCGAGTCGCTCGCCGCGCAGCTCGATCTCGGTGCGCTGAAGCTGCCGACGCTGCGCGCGCACCTGCACGGCGAGCAGTCGTTCGTCGCCGCGCTGACCGACTGCCTGTTCGTCAACGTGCTCGGCGCGTATGTGGAGCCCGAACGCAACGGCCGCTGGACCGCGTTGCGCAAGCTGCCGATCGCGCACGCCGGCTTCGACGAGGACGACGCGCTGATCGACTACCCGGCGAAATCGCATCCCGCGTATCGCCTGCTCACCGAATACTTCGCGTTCCCCGACAAGTTCGATTTCGTCGACTTCGACATCGCGGCGATCGCGCGCGCGACGGGCCGCTGCCAGCGGGCGACGCTGCACCTCGTGCTGCAGGACGTGCGCAGCGATTCGCACGTCGCGCGGCTGCTCGAGCTGCTGACGGCGAGCCACTTCCGGCTGTTCTGCACGCCGATCGTCAACCTGTTCCGCCAGCACGGCGAGCCGATCCGCATCACGCACCGCGCGGTGTCCTACCCGGTGATCGCCGAGGCGCGGCGCGCGTTCGCGTACGAGGTGTATTCGATCGATTCGGTGAAGCTCGTCAGGCAGCAGGCGCACGAGGAATCGGTGATCGAATTCCGGCCGTTCTACTCGCTGCATCACGGCGAATCGGCGCGGATCGGCCATTACTGGTTCGCGCGCCGCAACGACTGGGTCGCGCAGAAGAGCCCCGGTTATGAAACCGAAATCTCGATCGTCGACATCGATTTCGAGCCGACGTCGCCGCAGACCGACACGCTGAGCCTCGACCTCACCTGCACGAACCGCGACCTGCCGGCCATGCTCGCGTTCGGGCTCGAAGGCGGCGACCTGTTCCAGGAAGGCGGCGCGCAGACGAGCGGCATCTCGATGCTGCGCCGCCCGACGCAGAGCGTGCGCTTCGAGCGCGGCCGCGCCGCGCACTGGCGGCTCGTGTCGCACCTCGCGCTCAATCACGTGTCGCTGGTCGCGCACGGCCTCGCGCCGCTGAAGGAAATGCTGACGCTGTACGACCTGCGCCGCACCGCCGTGTCGATGCGCCAGATCGACGGCCTCACCGGCGTCGAGCAGCGCGGCGCCGTGCAGTGGCTGCCCGGCAAGCCGTTCGCGACCTTCGTGCGCGGCATCGAGATCCGCCTGACGATCGACGAGGAGCACTTCGTCGGCGCGAGCCTGGCCTCGTTCGTGCGCGTGCTCGACAGCTTCTTCGGGCTGTACGTTCACCTCAACAGTTTCGTTCAACTAGTCGTCGTGTCGAAGCGCACCGGCGAGGAGATCATCCGATGCAAGCCCCGGACCGGCGAATCGATCCTGGCGTAGTCGACGCACTGCTCGACGAACCGCACCGCTTCGAGTTCTTCCAGGCCGTGCGCGTGCTCGAAGGGCTGTTCGCGCGGCAGGCGTCGGATGCGCCCGGCGCGTGGCGGCAGGGCGACGTGGTCGCGCAGCGCATCGAATTCCGCAACACGCTGTCGCTCGGCTTTCCGCCGAGCGAGATCGAAGGCGCGCGCTCGTTCGACGGCGACGGCACGCAACTGAAGACGGACGAGCAGCGCGGCGCCGCGCTCGCGGCCGGCGAGCTCGGCCACGTCGAGCTGACGCCCGCGTTCTTCGGGCTGCTGGGCGGGCAGGGCGCGCTGCCGCTGCATTACACCGAGCAGATCATCGCGCGCGAGCACCTGAAGCGCGACCACGCGGCGCGCGCATTCTTCGACGTGTTCTCGAACCGCGCGACCGCGCTGTTCTATGCCGCGTGGAAGAAATACCGGCTGCCGTTCCATTACGAGCTCGATCGCGACGAACGTTATCTGCCGCTGCTGCTCGCGATCGCGGGCGTGCCGAGCGACGAAGTGCGCGACAGCCTCGCGGCCGGCGTGGGCGGCGTGCTCGACGAGGCCGTTGCCGGTTATGCGCTGGCCGCGCGGCACCGGCCGATGTCGGCCGCATACCTGCAGCGCACGCTGTCGGACTATTTCCGCGTGCCGGTGAAGATCGACCAGTTCGTCGGCAAGTGGTACGACGTGCCGCCCGACCAGCTGAGCGTGCTCGGCGAGGTCAACGCGGTGCTCGGCGCGACGGCGCTCGTCGGCGAACGCGTATGGCAGCGCGACATGCGCGCGCGGATCGTCGTCGGCCCGCTGTCCAAGCGCGACTACGAGGCGTTCCTGCCCGGCGGCGCGCAGGCCGTCGCACTGGAGCGGATGCTGACGCTGCTGGCCGGCGTCACGCTCGAATACGAGGTGAAGCTCGTGCTCAAGCGCACCGAGGTCGGTGCGAGCGTGCTCGGCGCCGGCTCGCGGCTCGGCTGGGACGCGTTCCTGTGCACGCGAGACGCGCTCGAGGATCGCTCCGACGCGCGTTACGAACTGCACGTGATTCACTGATTCCAAGGGTCTGTTTACATATGGAACGCGCATGCGAATGCCCGAAATCGCTCGTCCCCCAAGGGGACTTCCTAACGGGGCGCAGGCAAGAAGTGAGGAGCGCCGTTTGGCCGAGCCAAACGCCCCGCAGGAAGTCCCCTTGGGGGACAAGTGACGAGCGACGCCGCCATGCGGGCGATTTCGGGCATTCCCGTGATATGAATTTTTTGATTTGGGGTTGCCACGAGAACGGCCGCTCGCCGCGTTGCGCTCCTTGCGAATACGTCAGTATTCGCGGCGTCCCACGGGGACTTCCGTTGGTCGTCGCGCGCCTCGCGAGCGGCCGTTCTCGTGGCAACGCATGCGCGTTCCATATGTAAACAGACCCTAACAACAAACACGCAATCGAACCTGAGATCGACGCCATGAGCACGCCTCTGAAGACCCTGATCACGAAACTGAACCCGCTGTGCCGCCACGCGACCGAGCGTGCGGCGAGCGCGTGCCTGGCGCGCGGCCACTACGAAGTCGATCTGGAGCACCTGTTCCTCGCGTTGCTCGAGGAGCCGGCGGGCGACCTGCCGCTCGCGCTGCGCGCGAGCCGTGTCGATCCGCATGCGCTGCGCGCCGATCTGGAGCGCGAACTGACGCGCCTGAAGACCGGCAACACGCGCACGCCGGTGTTTTCCGTGCACCTGATCGCGCTGTTCGAGCAGGCGTGGCTGATCGCTTCGCTCGATTCGCAGCTCGGCCGCATCCGTTCCGGGCACCTGTTGCTCGCGCTGCTGACCGCGCCGGATCTCGCGCAGTTCGCGCAGCGGATGTCGTCGCAGTTCGCGGAAGTGAACGTGACGGACCTGAAGCACAAGTTCGACGAAATCATGGCCGGATCGAGCGAGGCCGAACCGCGCCAGGGCGATACGGAAGACGGCAGCCTCGCGCCGGCAGCCGACGGCGCGGCGCCCGCGGCGGGCCCGTCGAAGACGCCCGCGCTCGACACGTACACGACCAACCTCACGCAGCGCGCACGCGACGGCAAGATCGACCCGGTGATCGGCCGCGAAGCCGAGATCCGCCAGGCGATCGACATCCTGATGCGTCGCCGCCAGAACAACCCGATCATGACCGGCGAGGCCGGCGTCGGCAAAACGGCGGTCGTCGAGGGCCTCGCGCTGCGTATCGCGGCCGACGACGTGCCGCCGCCGTTGCGCGGCGTCGCGCTGCACGTGCTCGACATGGGGCTGCTGCAGGCCGGCGCGAGCGTGAAGGGCGAGTTCGAGAATCGCCTGAAGAGCGTGATCGACGAGGTGAAGAAGAGCGCGCACCCGATCATCCTGTTCATCGACGAGGCGCACACGATCATCGGCGCGGGCGGCCAGGCCGGCCAGAACGATGCGGCGAACCTGCTGAAGCCGGCGCTCGCGCGCGGCGAGCTGCGCACGATCGCCGCGACGACGTGGAGCGAATACAAGAAGTACTTCGAGAAGGACGCGGCGCTTGCGCGGCGCTTCCAGGTCGTGAAGGTCGAGGAGCCGAGCGAGCCGCTCGCGGCCGCGATGCTGCGCGGGATGTCCGGCCTGATGGAAAAGCACTTCAACGTGCGGATCCTCGACGATGCGATCACCGAGGCCGTGCGTCTGTCGCACCGCTACATCAGCGGCCGCCAGCTGCCGGACAAGGCGATCAGCGTGCTCGACACCGCGTGCGCGAAGGTCGCGCTCGCGCACAGCGCGACGCCGGCGGCGATCGACGACACGAAGAAGCGCATCGAGCGGATCGACGCGGAAATCGCGTCGCTGGAGCGCGAGGCGGCCGGCGGCGCGGCGCACGACGAGCGGCTCGGCGAGCTGCGCGGCGCACGCGACACGGCGCTCGAACAACTGGCGAAGGACGAAGCGCGTTATGAAGCCGAGCGCGTGATCGTCGCCGAGATCACCGAGCTGCGCGACACGCTCGACAAGGCACGCGGCCCGTCGGAAGACGGCCAGCCGGTCGACGTGCAGGCGACCCGCGACAAGCTCGCCGAGCGCGTCGCGGCGCTGCACGCGCTGCAGGGCGGCGAGCCGATGGTGCCGCTGCAGGTCGACGGCCATGTCGTCGCCGAGATCGTCGCCGCGTGGACGGGCATTCCGCTCGGCCGGATGGTGAAGGACGAGATCGACACCGTGCTGAACCTGCAGCCGCTGCTCACCGCGCGCGTGATCGGCCAGGACCATGCGCTCGACGCGATCGCGCAGCGCGTGCGCACCGCGACCGCGAACCTCGAGGATCCGAACAAGCCGCGCGGCGTGTTCATGTTCGTCGGGCCGTCGGGTGTCGGCAAGACCGAGACGGCGCTCGCGCTGGCCGACATCCTGTACGGCGGCGAGCGCAAGATGGTCACGATCAACATGAGCGAGTACCAGGAAGCGCACAGCGTATCGGGCCTGAAGGGCTCGCCGCCGGGCTACGTCGGCTACGGTGAAGGCGGCGTGCTGACCGAGGCCGTGCGCCGCAACCCGTATTCGGTCGTGCTGCTCGACGAAGTCGAGAAGGCGCACCCCGACGTGCTCGAGATGTTCTTCCAGGTGTTCGACAAGGGCGCGATGGACGATGCGGAAGGGCGCGAGATCGATTTCCGCAACACGCTGATCATCCTGACGTCGAACGTCGGTTCCGCCGCGGTGATGCAGGCGTGCCTGAACAAGCCGGCCGAGGAACTGCCCGATCCGGATGCCCTTGCCGAGACGCTGCGCCCGCAGCTGTACAAGACGTTCAAACCCGCGTTCCTCGGGCGCATGAAGGTCGTGCCGTACTATCCGATTTCCGACGACGTGCTGGCCGAGATCATCGAGCTGAAGCTCGAGCGGATCCGCCGCCGGATCGAGGCGAACCACAAGGCGGCGTTCAAATGGGACGAGTCGCTTGTCGACGCGGTGCTCGCGCGCTGCACCGAAGTCGATTCGGGCGCCCGCAACGTCGACCATATCCTGAACGGCACGCTGCTGCCGGAGATCGCGGGCCACGTGCTCGGCCGGATCGCCGACGGCGCGGCCATCGCGCGCATCGCGGTGCGCGCGGACGAGGCCGGCGAATTCACGTACACCGTCGAATGAGCGCGGCCGCGCATCACCCCGCATTGATGAACTGAAACCATGCCGATCAATCTCCCCGAGCTGCTGACGCCGATCAGCGATGCGTCGCCCAGCGGCGACGACCTGCTGTTTTCGAACGAATTCGACGCGATCCAGGACGCGCGGCGCTACGACGATCCGACGCTCGACCAGGGCGAATGGGTGACCGAGATCAAGGAGGCCGACTGGGGCTTCGTCGTCGATCACGCAGGCGAGCTGCTGCGCACGCGCACGAAGGACCTGCGGCTCGCCGTGTGGCTGACCGAGGCGCTCGCGCTCGAGGACGGCATCACCGGCCTCACCGAAGGTTATGCACTGCTCGAGGGCCTGTGCCGCGACTTCTGGGACACCTTCCACCCGCTGCCCGAAGACGACGACATCGAGCACCGGCTCGGCAACGTCGCGTGGCTGTCCGGCCGCACGGCCGAGCTGCTGCGCGCGGTGCCGTTGACGGACGGCGCGTCGAACGCGTTCAGCACGCTCGACTGGGAAGTGGCGCAGCACGTCGCGCAGGCCATCAAGCGTGACCCCGAACACGCGGACGACATCGCACGCGGCAAGCCGTCGATCGAGCAGATCGATTCGTCGCGGCGCGTGACGTCGATCGCGTTCTACACGGCGCTGCTCGCGAACCTGAAGGCGTTCGAATTCGCGCTCGATGCGTTCGAGGAGCGGCTCGTCGAGCGCGCGGGCGATTCGGCGCCGAGCTTCCGGCAGGCGCGCGACGCGTTCGAGACCGTGTACCGCCTCGCCGAGCGCTTTGCGCGCGAGCAGGGTTATACGGGCAGCGCGCCGCACACACAGTCGGCACCGCAGGCGCAACCCGAGCGCATCGAGCCGGTGTTCGGCAATCCGATTCAGACCGAGGAGACTCACGTGCAGCCGCAGCCCGTTCCGCGCGCCCCGGTGACGCAGATGATCGCCGGCATCCAGAACCGTGCGCAGGCCGTCGACCAGCTGCGCGCGGTCGCCCGCTATTTCCGCCAGACCGAGCCGCACAGCCCGGTCGCGTATCTCGCCGACAAGGCGGCCGAATGGGCCGACATGCCGCTCCACAAGTGGCTCGAGAGCGTCGTGAAGGACGACGGCTCGCTGTCGCATATTCGCGAACTGCTGGGCGTGAGGCCGGACGAGCAGTCGTAAACGCGAAACGGGCGGCGCATCGCTGCCGCCGCCCGCTGCCTGCCGGGCCGCTTCGCACGAAGCGGCCCGTGACACCCCTCTACGCTTACTGCCCCACCCGGAACTCGATCCGTCGGTTCCGCGCGCGCCCGTCCGCCGTATCGTTCGGCGCGATCGGCTGATCCGGCCCGACACCCGTCGTCGTCATCTGCTGCGGCGGGATGCTCTTCGTGATCAGGTAACCCTTCACCGCATCCGCACGCGCCTGGCTGAGCGCGATGTTCGACGTGCGGTTCCCCGAGTTGTCGGTGTGGCCGATGATGTCGACCGTGCGGTTCTGCATCTTCGCGAGCGCGGCCGCCATCTGGTCGAGGATCAGCTTGCCCTGCGGCGTGAGCGTCGCGCTGCCCGTCTCGAACTCGATCGTCCGGTTCGCGAGCGTCTGGTCGAGCACGCCCTGTTCGGATGCCGATACGCGCAGCCCGTTCCTGATCGTATACGTCGGGTTCAGCGTGTTCGCCATGTCGCTCGCGAGCTGCTGGCGCTGCGCTTCGTTGTGCACCTCGCCCTTCATCTCGATCTGCGTGCCGTTGATCTTCAGCTGCCCCTTGCTGATCTGCTTGAGCTGCGCGCCGAGCAGCTTCTGCACGTTCGCGCTCCAGTTCGGCGGCGTTGCGACGTCGCCGACCTCGATCTGGTCGACGACGTTCGTCGCGCCGTAGGTGTCGCGCAGCTTCTGCAGCACGGCGGCCTTGGTCGCCTCGTCGGGCACCTTGCCGCCGACGACCACCTGGCCGGGTGTCGCGGCCGCGGGCGGCGGCGTGATGGTGCTCGCGGTGCCGGCCGTGCCGTGCACGACGGCGCCTGACGCCGTCCCCGGTGCGGCACCGGGGTTCGCGGGCAGCGCGGTCGTCGCGACCGTGCCGTTGCCGACCGGCGTGACCGTCGCGCCCGTGTTCTGCGCGAAGGCCGTGCCGCTGCCGATGAACAGGCCGGAGGCGAGGAGGGCGACGAGGACGTGATTCATGCGATGCATCCCGTCAGCCTCCGATGAACGCTTCACGGAACGCGTCGATGGCGACGCGCAGCGAGAGTTGCGGTTGTTCGAGGTAGCTGACGAGCTTGCTGATCTGGTGATCGTTTTGCGCATGGGCGTCGATCCACTCGGGATCGTCGATGTCGATGTTGTGGGCGGCGTAGGTCTGCGGGTCGACGACGCTCAGCAGCGTCTTGGCCGACGCGCCGTTGAAGCCGATGATGAGCCGTTCGCGTTCGGCGATCGTGCCGATGAAGATCGCGAGCTCGAAGTCGGCCTGCGCGACGAACGGCGCGATCAGTTCGAGCCAGAACGCGGCGACGAGGCTGCGGTAGAACGGATCGACCGGCAGCGGCAGCGTGAGGCCGCGCTCGATGTGCGACGAACCGCTCTGCATCACCGGCCGCAGCAGCGAGCCGAGCGCGAGCATCGCGCCGCGCAGCCGCACGGGATGACCGCTGTCGAGCAGCATCTCCTGGAGGCCGTACAGCGACTGGTGTTCGACGAAATCGTTGAAGGTGCCGTCATGCGACGTGCCGGGGCCGCCGACGTCGATCGGCACCTGCGTGTCGCCGAGCGCCTGCAGCGCGCCGGGCGGCTCGTCCTTGCCGAGCAGCGGCGGGATCTGCGTGGCGACGCGCGACCACAGCCGCGCGAACGCCAGCGGGCTGCGCGCGAGGAACGCGAGCGGCCGGTCGACCTCGAGCGCCGTTGCGCCGAGGAACGGGAAGCGGCGCATCGACACGTCGTGGCTCGCGACCATGTGGCCCGCGATCGCGAGCTTGCTGCGCGAGCCGAGGAACGCGAAATGCATCGGCTTCGCATCCTCGTAGACGAGCTTCCAGCGCGGATCTTCCGCGAGCAGTTCGAGCGCCTGCGCGATCCAGCGATCGAGCGTCTGCAGCAACTGCGGATTGTGCGGGCTCTTCACGAAGTCGCCGCGCGACGGAATCTTGCCGAAGTAGGCGATTTGCGCCTGTACGGTTTGCGTCATTGCGCCCCCTGTGCATTCGTTGCGTTGGCGGCCGCGACGGCCGGCGCTGCGCCCGGCGTACCCGTGCCGGACTGGGTCGCGTTCTGCGCGGCGCCCGCGCTCGCGTCGGCGACCGACGACGGCAGCTGCAGGCCGCGCAGGCTCTGCTGCTGCGGCTGGTCGCTGCCCCCGCCGCCGGACGGTTGCGACGTGCTGATGATGCGCATCGTCACCGACACGTTCACGCTGCCCTGCGCCCACGTCAGGTCGAAGGTGCCGTCCGGACGGCGCTTGCGTTGCGCCGAGTTGATCAGTTTCTCGAGGCCGTAGCGGCCCGGCTCGTTGACGAGCTGCACCGTGCGGCCGTCGAAGGTCGTCGCGGACAGCGTCGCGCCCGGCGAGCCCTGCGGGTTCGGCCACACGAAGTTGGTCCACTGCGGCGGCGTGTTGCGGTAGCGCAGTTGCTGGCCGTCGATCGCGATCGTGTATTCCGTCGTGCCCGTGCTCGGCTGCGGCAGGATCTGGAACACCGTCTGCGGCTCGGACGACGCGGCCGCGCCGCCTGCCGCACCGCCCGCGAGCGGCGCGACCCAGCGCGCGAAGCCGTTCGTGAAGTCCGGCGTGAGGCCGATGCCCATGTCGCCCCACGTGCGGGCGGCGAGGGTGTCGCCGCGGCGCACCGCGAGCGGCCCGAGCGTCGTGCCGACGAACTTCGCGATCGAGCCGTCCGGACCGAACACCTGCGCGATTTCGCCGGCGCCGGCCTCGACCTTCGCGCTCGCCGCGAACGGGTACTTCGTCGCGAGCGAGTTCTGGAACGGCTGGTAGACCTGCGCGTTCCACACCTTGTTGACTTCGGCGCTGGCCGGCTGGATCACGACCGCGAACGCCTGCATCAGCGGCCGCACGAGCAGCGGACGCAGCGACTTGCGTTGCGAATCGGTGAGGCCGGTCAGCATCTGTTCGTCGACGAGCTTCAGCGAATCGGCGAGTTCCGAACCGTTGCCGTCGAGCGTCTGCTGCATCAGCTGGCGCGCGCCCGGGCCCGGGTCGCCCTGGTTCTTGATCACGTTGAAGCGCGTGCGGACCTTCGACAGCGACTCCATGTAGCCCTTGAGCATCGACGTGCCGTCATGCACCGCGACGATCCGCGCGAGCCCGATGAATTCCTGGCCGATCGGACCCATCGGCACCTCGGCCGGATTGCCGTTGATGTCGATGTTGGCGGCCGCCACCTGGCCGGCCGGCGAGCGCGAGAACAGTTGCTTGACCCAGTTCACGACACCCGTCTGCGCCTTCTTGATCGTCACGTTCGCGAGCGACGGGTTGTCCCACGACGTCTGGTCGTACGCGGTCTCGAGGATCTTGCGGATCGGTGAATCCTGCGGGTCGCCGAGGCGGTTCATCCCGTCGACGGCCTGGCCGAAGCTGCTGAAGCCCTGCACGGCGATGCCCTGCATGAACTTCTGCCAGTGCTGCGCATACTCGGTCTTGTACATGCCGACGAGCGTCTTCTGGATCTGCTCGGGGCTGCCCTCGAGCGTCAGGTCGTCCTGCGTCGACGTGTTCAGCACCCAGTCCTTCGCCTGCAGTTCCTTGGTCGCCGCGTCGCGGATCGCCGGCTGCACGTAGTCGAACCACGCTTCGCGCGTGAACGTGCCCGGAATCGCGTAGCTGCCTGCCACGAGCCCCTGGTTGCCGTCGCCGACGATGCGCGCGATGGTCATCGGCGCGAAGCGGGTCGACGCGCGTGCCTTGATTTCCTCGTACACGCGCTGGCGGGCCGGCATGCCGCGCACGACGCGGCGCAGGTTCTCGCGGGTCTGGTCGACGAGCGCGAGGTTCGCGTCGATCATCGGCCAGTCGTCGTCGTTCACGCGCGACAGGTAGAACGAGATCATGCGCTCCGCGCTCTTGATCATCTCGTCGCGCGGCATGTTGCCGCGATTCGTCTCGAGCCAGCCGCGCCAGAAGCGGGCGAGCTGGTCGGTCAGGTGCGCCTGTTCGACGTGACGCTTGTCGGACAGCATGAGGTACGTCTTGAGCGCGTTGTACGCGTCCTGCACGTTGGTCGGCGACGCGTCGCTGTAGAGGCCGCCCTGCGGAGCGGCCGGCTGTTGCGCTGCGGCCGGCGCGGTGCCGGACGCGGCCAGTGCGGCACCGGCCTGCGGCGCGGCGCCTGCCGCGTTCGTCGAGACCGGAATCGCGCCACCCTGCACGGCGCCCGATTCGGGCGGGCGCGTCATCGGCACGAGCTGCTCGGGGTGCGCGTTCACGTCCTTCATGAACGACGCGAGATTCTGCGACACGGGGGCCAGCAGGATCTGGCGCACGCCGTTGTAATACTCGGTCAGCAGGTGCTGCTCGAGACGGTCGCCCTGGTACAGGCCGAGCGACACCGAGACCGGCTTGTCGCGGCGGAACTGCTCGAGCTGCTCGATCCGGTCCTCGAGGATGTCCATCGCCTGCAGGCGCGACTGCAGGTCGTTGCGGCCCTGCTGCAGGCGCGTGACGTTGTCGAGGTCGGCCTGCACGTTCGCGACGAGCTGCTGGTTGCCGATCGTCGACCAGGTCCAGCCGCCCAGCGCGAGCGCGAGCGCCGCGACGAAGCCGAAGAAGGTCGCGTAGCGCAACCGGGTCTTGGTCGGGCTCGCGAACTGCCGCACCGTCTGGCGGTCCGCGAAGATCACCTTCGAGAACAGGTCGCGCAGGAAGAAGCCGTTCTTCGAGAACGCGCTGTGCGGCTTCGGCAGCGCGCTGCCGTCGAGGCCGAAGCGCTGCGCGATGCGCTGCGCGGCCGCGCTGTTGGTTTCGCCTTCCTGCAATGCGCTGGTGAAGTAGAAGCCGCGGAAGATCGGCTTGTACTGGAACGGGTTGTTCTCGAACAGCGTCGCGAGGAACGCGCGCAGCGACGGCTTGATCGTCGAGAATTCGAGCGGGAAGCTCAACTGGCCCGGCGACAGCTGGTTGCCGCGCGACAGCGACAGCTGCGCGACGCTGATCTCCTTCAGCCCTTCGTACAGCTCCTCGAAGTGCGTGTCGAACTGCGCGACCACGTCGCGCTTGTCGTCGGGTTCGTAGGGCAGGGTGGCGCCCCACACGCGGTCGTACTCGTGCTTGTCGCTGCTGCTGAAGAATTCGGTGAAGCCGGTGATCAGGTCGGCCTTCGTGAACATCACGTAGACCGGTGCGAACACCTCGAGCTTCTCCGTGAGCTCCTGAACGCGCTGGCGGAGGTTTTTCGCGAGGTTGATCGCGAATTCGGGACGGTTGCCGGTGAGTTCGGCGATGCTCGCGGTGACGATGATGCCGTTGATCGGCGCCTTCGGGCGATAGCGCTTGAGCAGGCCGAGGAAGCCGAGCCATTCGCTGCGATCTTCCTCGTGCACCGAATAACGGCCGGCCGTGTCGAGCAGGATCCCTTCGGTCGTGAAGAACCAGTCGCAGTTCCGCGTGCCGCCGATGCCGTGGATCACCGCGCTGTTCTTGTCCGCGAACGGGAACTGCAGGCCGGAATTGAGCACGGCGCTGCTCTTGCCCGCGGCCGGGTTGCCGATGACGATGTACCACGGCAGTTCGTACAGCGCGGAGCCGCCCGACACCTGGCCGATCTTCGACGTCTTGATCGTCTTCACCGCGTCCGACAGCCGCGTGCGCAGCACGTCGAGATCGGCCGTCTTCGCGTCGGGGGCGAGCGCGGCGGCGGCGGGCGCGGCGATCTTGCCGGTTTCCGCCTGCTCCTCCAGCACCTGGCCGAGCTGCTGGTTCGCGCGCTTCACGCGCCAGCGGCGCCACAGCGCGACGACGAGCCACAGCGCGAGGATCGCCGCGAACGCGATCGCTGCCCACAGGAGCGGCAGCTGGAGCATGTCGGCGACGATGAAGAGGATGGCCGCTAGCGCGACGATCCCGACGATCGAGAGCGTACGCGGATGAGTCAGCACGTTGAGGATGCGTTGCATAGGACGTTCAGGTTCCGGTGCGATTCGGTGAGGCGACGCAGGCGCGTCGAGCGGCAAGGGTGGCGCCGCGATGTGTCGCCATGCTGTCAAACGGGATGAAGGGGGCTGGCATCAATGCGCCCGCGGCATCGGAGAAGGCGCGCGCATTAACGAAAGGACGCTGTGAGATTTAAAACGGAAGCGGCGGCCGGAAAAAATCGCGCACCGGAATGCATGATTTTTTGCGCCGCCCATATCGTTTCCTGCCGGGATATTAAAAAGCCCCATGCCGCCCTCATTATTTCCTGTCCGGCAGCCCTGGCTAGCTGCCGCGTCCCAGTTTAAAACCGGGTTTATGGTATTCCACGTGCCCGAGATCCATCATTTTCCAGCGGCCCCCCCAGGTCAGGCCAACCTGTTCGGCGACCTGGCCGTACAACTGGTAGCCGCGCATCGCCCACGGATCTTTCTCGGAAATGACCAGCTTGCCGTCGCGCAGGAATGCGTTGTCGGCCGCCAGCCCGAATTGGTGATAACTCTGGAAGGCCGCCGCGTTGGTCACGTTGCCGCCCATTGCCGCCAGCCGGTTCTGCCGTTCCGGGCTCCGGTAACCTTCCAGCAACGCCATTTCATATCCATATTGTTCGTGCATGATCTTGTAGACCAGCAGCAAACGCGTACGGAAATCCGGATCCAGCAGGTTCCAGTCACGGCTTGCATCCTTCAGCGCCGGACGTACCTGTTCGACTTCCTTGGTGGCGAAGACTTCCGGCGGCAGCGGCGGGGGCGGTACGAGCTGTTCGCCCTGCAGCAGGGCGGCGATCTTCTCGTCGGGCACGCGCGCCGTGTCGTCGTACTGGAACAATTGCCGGCCGCGTAACGCAATGGCGACCAATGGCGGCGTCGCAAGAATACCTGCCGATACCATAATCATCAAGCGCCGTCGAACCAGTAAATTTTGCACATCGTTTAAAGCGCCGCGCGTAACGCTTGCCGATTTAACAATCTGACTTCGCGTACGCGCGGCGCGATCGTTCGCACGGCGTGTAAGACGGCCGTGAAACTGGGCGACGGATTCGAAAACGGTCGCGCGGATACCCGGTAAAAGCAACAGTGCCGCAACTGCTACGGCAAGGGCGAAATAGGCGACGAGTGCGACGGCAATCAACGAAATCCCCGGAAATTGGAATTGATTGTGTTTTGCAATGCTTGCTCTTAGAATCAGGCTGCTTCGAGAGGCCGGGCTATATTATCGCGGTGAATTAAACCAGGATTCAATGAGACGCTGAATGAGTGCGCCGGAAAATTCAAATTCGAAATCTCCGCCCAGCCTGCTGTCCGATACCAAACCGGCAGGCGACGGAGCTCAGCAGTCGCGCATTCTCGCGAATCTGGAAGGACGTGTCACGCCGCCGGCCGAACCGCCGCGCCGTTCGCTGAAGGCGCCGATCGCAGCCGTCGTTGCACTGGTGGTTGCCGTCGGTGGCTGGGGTGCATGGCGCATGCAGCATTCGAACGAGCAGGCCGCCGCCGTCACGGCCGAGGCCGCACCCGCGGCGGCCGCGCCGGCGAAGGCCGCAGCGGCCAGCGACGCTGCCGTGCAGGTCGCGCAGAATGCGGCATCCGCCGCGCAGCCGGCCACGATCGTCAACGACGACGCAGCTTCCCGAACCGTTGCTTCCGCATCGTCCGCGTCCGCCGCGGACAACAGCCGCTTATCGCGCGCGCTCGCCAACGGCGCCGACGATGCATCGGGCACGGCCACGGCCGGTGCGGCCGCCGCCGCTGCTGCGACCAAGACCGCGAAGGCCGACGCAGCGAAGAACGCGAAGGTCGCGGCGCACGGCAAGACCGACACGAAGGCCGATACCAAGGCTGACGCAAAGGCCGAGGCCCGCAAGCATCGCAAGGAACAGCAGGCCGAGCTCGCGCAGGCGAAGAAGCGTCGCGACGCGACGTCGACCCGCACCGCGAGTGCGAAGGCGGCCGGGAAGGACGATCCGGATGCGGATCTGCTCGCGGCGCTCGTCGCGCGCACGAAGCCCGCCGACAAGAAACTCGCCGCGCAGAAGGCGCAGGCCGTGCCGACCAAGACGGCCGCGACGGCCGGCTCGCTGGCGTCGCGCGTGAAGGAATGTTCGGAGCGCGGTTTCTTCGAGGATCAACTGTGCCGCTGGCGCGTCTGCGAAGGTCACTGGGGCAAGGATCCCGCGTGCCCGAGTGCCGCGCAGTCGGAGACGCGGCAGTAACGCGTCTCGTGTGCCGGCCTGCCGCACCTGCGCCGCCCGTTGGGCGGCGCGTTGCTTTTGGGGTGCGGAATCGGCCGGTATGATGCGGCGTGACGCTGTCACCGGCGCGTCATGCCCGTCGGGCATACGTTTCCTTTCCTTTTCCGGCGCGGGCTCGCGACCCGCGATGCGCGGCGCGCCGCGCGCCGCACGACCTTCGACACGATGGACCTGATCGTACAGACTTACGGCGCCGATACGTCCGGCATGGTGTGCGGATTCCGCTTCGATCCGGGCGGATCCGGCGCGACGCTCGACGCGGACACGGCCGCCGCGTGGCTGCGCACGTGCCGCGAGCGCGATGGCGCGTCGGACGATTTCGTCTGGCTGCACTTCAATCTCGCGCACGGCGCGAGCGAGCGCTGGATGCGCACGCACCTCGATCTGCCCGACAGCTTCTTCGAATTCCTCCACGAAGGGTCGCGCTCGACGCGCATCGAGCAGGAGGACGGCGCACTGCGGGCGATCGTCAACGACGTGATGTTCAACCTCGAACTGACGCCGTCGGAAATCGCGACGCTGTTCGTCCACGTCGAGCGGCGCATCATGGTCACCGCGCGGCTCAAGCCGCTGCGCTCGGTCGACACGCTGCGCGCGTGCGTGCGCGACGGCGAGCAGTTCCGGTCGCCGGCGGAGCTGCTCGTGCACCTGCTGCGCGACCAGGCCGACCTGCTGATCCAGATCATGCGGCGCACGAGCGTCGACGTCGATCGCATCGAGGACCGCTTCCTGTCGCAGCGGCTCACGTCGAGCCGCATCGAGCTCGGCGCGATGCGCCGCACGCTGACGCGCCTGCAGCGCATGCTCGCGCCCGAGCCCGGGTCGATCTTCCGGCTGCTCGCGAAACCGCCCGCCTGGCTGCACGTGGAAGACGTGCAGGAGCTGCGCGAGTCGACCGAAGAGTTTTCGCTGGTGCTCGCCGATCTGGCCGGGCTCAACGAGCGGATCAAGCTGCTTCAGGAAGAGATCGGCTCGCGTCTCGACGAGCAGAACAACCGGACGCTGTTCACGCTGACGCTCGTGACCGTGATCGCGCTGCCGATCAACATCGTCGCCGGCTTCTTCGGGATGAACGTCGGCGGCGTGCCGTTCTCGGAGAACAAGCACGGCTTCTGGCTGATGGTGCTGCTCGTGGCGGGCTTCACGGCACTCGCCGCGTGGTGGGCATTCCGCCGGCGCGACGACCGCTAGCGGCATCGACCCGTCAGCGCAGCAGCGCGATCGCGCGTTCGCCGATCACCATTCCAAGCAGCCCGACGAGCGCGACGAGCGGCGGGGCCGGCGAGCGCACGTGCAGCAGCGCATACAACACGCCGACGCCGAGGCCCACCGCGAGCGAGGTCACGTAATCCGTCATGGCGGTCTCCCGTGTGATCCGGCGTCAGGGTTTGAGGATGACGCGCTCGCGCGCACCGGCCAGCACCGCGCGATACGCATCGTGCGCGCGCTCGAGCGGATAAATGTAGTCGTCGCCGATCGGGAACGGGCGCAGGGTGCCGTTGCCGAAGCCGGGTGCGAGCGTGTCGAGGATCTGCGCGACCGCGGCGCCGCCGAGCTGCAGCGAATCGATGCCCACGAACGTGTGCTGGCCGCGATAGAACGCGAAGATGTCGAACGGCACGCTGCGCTCGATCGTCGAGATGAAGATCTGCCGCGCACCGATCGCCATCGACGCGTTCGCCGCTTCGAAGTACGGGCTGCCGACCGTGTTGTAGACGATGTCCGCGCCGCGGCCGCCGGTCGCCGCGCGCACCGCGTCGGCCACCGGTTCTTTCGACGCGTCGATCATGTGCACGTCGCTCGATGCGTGGCCACGATAGCCGCCGGCGCTGCGCTCGACGCCGATCACGGTTGCGCCGTGCGCGGTCGCGAGCTGGATCGCGGCCTGGCCCACCTTGCCGTTCGCGCCGAACACGAGCACGACGTCGCCGGCCGTCGGCATGCCGGCGCGGCGCAAGCCCTCGTAGGCTGTGACGAACGGCACGCCGACGCCGGCCGCTTCGTCGAGCGTCAGCACGGCGGGCTTGCGGCGCACCAGTGCCGCGTCGAGCACGAGCCATTGCGCGTGCGAGCCGTCGCGCCCGACGCCGAGATCGCCGCCCGACCCCCACACCGGCGCGCCGATCCAGCCTTCCGGGCCGCTGCGCACGATGCCGGCCCAGTCGCGCCCGGGCGTGCGCGGCCACACCGCGTGCGGCATGCGGCCGAGCGCGGCCTTCACGTCACTCGGGTTCACGCCGGCCGCGTGCACCTCGATCAGCATCTGGCCGTCGCCCGGTACGGGCGTGTCGATTTCCCTGACCCGCGCGTCGAGCGACTCGATGTCGGCGGCGGGGGCGTCGAAGCGGATGCTGCGCATGGTGATCTCCGTGGCGGTTGGCTGCCGCGCGGCCCGGTGAGGCGGGGCGTGCAGCGAGTGAAATGGATGAACGCAGTCTAGTCGGCCCGGTTTGACGCGGAAACCCGCAAAGGCGGATGATTGTTTTGCGATAAACGCATAGCCAAATCCGAAGGCACCGAATGGACGATTTCCTTTCCCCGCACCTGGCGCTGTTCGTCGACGTGGTCGACCAGCAGAGCTTCTCGGCGGCCGCCCGCCGGCTGGGTGTCGCCGCGTCGTCGGTCACGCGGCGCATCGACCGGCTCGAGACACAGCTCGGCATCCGCCTCCTGCATCGCACCACGCATGCGCTGCGGCCCACCGAGGCCGGACAGTTGCTGTACGGGCGCGCGACGCGGATGCTGGCCGAGCTGCGCGGCCTGCAGGAAGACCTGCACAGCCAGCAAGACGAGCCGAGCGGGCTGCTGCGCGTCGACTGTCCGGCGCCGTTCGGCCGGCGGCACCTGGTGGCCGCGCTGGCCGCGTTCATGCAGCGTCATCCGGCGCTGCAGGTCGACCTCGTGCTGACCGACAGCATGGTCGACCTGCAGGGCGCGCGGCTCGGCTCGGACGTCGATCTCGCGGTGCGTATCGGCCCGCTCGAGGACACGCGCCTCGTCGCAACCGTGCTGGCGCCGCAGCGGCGCGTGCTGTGCGCGAGCGCGGCGTATCTGGCGCGGCGCGGCGAGCCGGATACGCCCGACGCACTCGCCGGACACGACTGCCTCGCCTGGCACGGCGTGCCGCCGCCGGGCGCGTGGCGCTTCGGCGAGCGCCGCCACGCGCCGGCGCAGCCGCGGTTTCGCAGCAATCATTCGGAAGCGTTGCTCGAAGCCGCGATCGACGGGCTCGGGCTCGCGCACCTGCCGACCTGGCTCGCGGGGGACGCGCTGCGCGACGGCCGCTTGCGCGCGGTGCTGCCGCAGTTCGCGGCGGCGCCCGAGCCGGCGACGATCCACGTGTTGCGCCAGCCGGCGCGCGGCACCGCACGCGCGTCGCGGCTCGTCGCGTTCCTCGCGACGTGGTTCGCGCAGCCGGTGTGGGATGCCGCGTGGGCGTGACGACGACGGCGGGCGACGGCCGGCGGCGTGTCGCCGGGCCCGACGCACGCCGGGCATGAAAAAGGGCCTCGCACGCGAGGCCCGTCAAAGGTCGGAGAAACCGGTACGCCGGCCGGCCGCCGCAGGCTGCGCGGCACCGGCCGGGCGCGCACCGTTACTGCGTGACTACCTTGCGCGGCTTGAAGATGCCCTGGTATTGCAGTGCCGGGCGTTCCTTCGTCACCGGTTCGATGCCGCCGAAGGTCGGCGTCTGGCGCAGCTTCATCGCGGCCGGCGAAGCGACCGAGCCAATCGACGTCGAGCGCGATGCCGGCGCGAGGTTGTTCGCGACGAGCAGCGCGGCTTCGCTCTTCAGGTTCGCGAGCAGCACCGGATCGGTCGAGCCGTTGACCTGCGTGAGCAGCCCGCTCCAGGCCGCGTCGCTGTAGTTCACGACGTAGTAGTCGAGCCCGCTCGGGTCGGCCACCACGCCCGTGCAGCCGTCGATCCGCGTTTGCGTCTGCGTATCCTTCAGCGCGAGCGTCGTGCGTTTCGCGAGACCCTGGCCGTACGCGAGCGTGATCGGTACCGTCCACTGCAGGCCCGGATACGCGTTCTTGTTCGGGAACGGCTGCTGTTTCAGCGTGACGACCGTCTGGTTCTTCGTCAGGTCGCACTGCGTGTCGAGCGAGATCAGCGGCACGCCGGTCTGGCGGACGTAGCTGTCGCCGATCGCGCCGATCGCCTGGCCGCTTTCCTTCGACAGCGCATCCCACAGGCGCTTCGGTGTGCCGTTGCCGAACGAGTAGTCGACGAGGTACTGCTGCAGGCCCTTGCGCAGCGTCTGTTCGCCGAGATAGTTCTCGAGCGTCTTAAGCACGTGGCCGCCCTTGTCGTACGTGAACGCGCTGGCGCTCAGCACGAAGTCGTTCGAGGCCCAGCCGTTGAAGTTCGGCGCGACCGGGAAGGCGTTCGGGCCGATGTCACGATTGATCACGCGATACTTGTTCTTCACCTGGTCGAGCCAGCTGAACTCGTCGGGGAAGAACTGGATCGTCGTCTTCGTCTCGAAGAACGTCGCGAACGACTCGTTGAGCCACACGTTGTCCCACCAGTCGGTCGTGACGAGATCGCCGAACCACTGGTGCGCGACTTCGTGCGTCAGCACCTCGTTGCCGTAGTGCGACATCGGCTGGCCCGGCTGCGGCAGGATGTCGTCGGCGAACTCGAGGATCGACCCCCAGTTCTCCATCCCGCCGAAGTTCAGGTCCTTCTGCTCCTTGAACGCATCGTTCGCGGCCACCGTGTCGAACTTCGTGAGCGGCAGCGCAATGCCCGTGTAGCGGTAGTAGAAGTCGAGTGCCTGCTTGGTGCGGTCCATCGCCGGCTTCGCCCAGTCGCTCATGCCCGGCGGCGTGAACACGCGCAGGTGCAGGCCGCCCTTGCCGCCCGGCAGCGGGCTCGTGAAGTCGTCTTCATAGGTGTCGAACTGGCCGCCGCCGAAGAACAGCAGGTACGACGGCATCGGCGGGGTCTTCTCGAACTGCACGAGCTTGTAGCCGCCGCCGACGTTGGTCGACGGCTTCTCGGCCGCGTTCGACACGACGCGCCAGTTCGACGGCACTTCGGCCGTCACTTCATAGGTCGGGCGGAACGCCGGCTCGTCCCAGCCGGGGAACCACTGGCGCGACAGGTTGGTTTCGCCCTGCGTGAGGATCGCGCCGCTCGTCTTGCCGTCGGTGCCCTTCAGGTCGACGCGGAACACGCCTTCCGCGGCCGAGCAGCCCGGATACGGATCGTCGCCGCAGCTGCCGCCCGTCTTCGTGCCCGGATCGTCATACGACTTGAAGTTGATGATGCCCGACCACTCCATGTGCAGCGAATAGTTGCCCGGCGAGATCGTGCCGCTTACGGGGCGCAGCTGGTAGAAGTCGCCCTTGTCCTGCGGCGTCGCGATCAGCTGGATGTTGCCCGGCTGCAGCGTGATGCGGCCGTTCGTGAACTTGATCCGGTGGCCGGCGATCACGATGTTGTTGACCGGCTTCAGCACCTTGATCTCGACGTCGGCGCGGCCGTCGAACGCGTTCAGCGCGTCGTTCGGGCGGAACCACAGCCGGTAGTTCACGGGCACCACGGTGTCCGGCAACTCGACAGGCGACACGCTCTTGTCGACGTTGGATGCGCTCGGCGGCGCGTTGACGGTGGGCGACGAGCCCGAGTGCGGCGCGCCGGCGGAGCTGAGCGCGGAAGCGGAGCCTGCACCGCCGTCGTCACCGCCGCACCCGGCGAGTGCGAGCGCGGCGACGAGCGGCAGATAACGCATCTTGCGAATATCGATCGACATGACTGAAACCTCGATTGTTGAAAGAATCGTTCAGTGCTGCGAAAACGCCGGCAAAAACAATCCCCTCGCCGTTAATCAACAGCGATGAAAATGCCAATGACGGATTATTCGAAAACGCGGCGGCTGACTACGTGAAGGTAATCATGGTTTACTGCCCCCTCTGGATTTCCGGATGTCGGTTAACTTGCCGGTTCAAAATGGCCGGGCGCGTGTTGTACTGAGTTGATTTCGCGCGCACGACACAGAGCCGCACGCCCTGCGCGGGCGCGCGATTCCCTTGAACCGACGACCTACGGGGCTGGCCGGGCCGGGCCGCAGGATGGCCGGAAGGCGTGTCGCCGTTCCGTAAAATCGCCGTCATGCGGCTTCAAGCTTTGTCGGCTTGCTCGAAGGATGCGTAAATATACTTGATGGTTTTAGGTAAAGGAAACGAAAAATTTAGAAATTGCATCTATTGAATTCGCCGCGCTTCATTGAATGCTGGAAAGCATTAATGCGCTTTCCGTTTGGCTGGTATTTTCGTAGTTTTAATCTATTAACGATCCGGCGTGGCCGCGAAAACTACGAAATCCGGTGTGCGGGGCGCACTCGGTACAATGCAGCGACGATGCGCTCACCGATTGCCGCGAGGAGGCCCCCATGCCACGAACCCTGTTCCGAATCGCGCCGCTGCGCGCCGTGCTGCTGCTGTTCGCCGCCGTGCTCCTGCTCGGCGGCTGCGCGGGGCTCACGCGCGATTCCGTGCGCGTGTCGGTCGCCGGGCTCGACCCGCTCGTCGGGCAGGGCCTCGAGATGCGTTTCAACCTGAAGCTGCGCGTGCAGAACCCGAACGACACGCCGATCGAATACGACGGCATCTCGGTGGCGCTCGACCTGAACGGCACGCCGTTCGCGAGCGGCGTGAGCGACCGCTCGGGCGTCGTGCCGCGCTTCGGCGAGGCCGTGCTCGACGTGCCGGTTTCCGTGTCGGCGTTCGCCGCCGCGCGGCAGGCGTGGAACCTGCCCGGCGCGGCTGCCAGCGGCGAGTTGCCGTATGCGCTGCGCGGCCGGCTCGCGGGCGGCGTGCTCGGCACCGTGCGCTTCAGCGATGCGGGCACGCTGCGCATGCCGGCGACGCCCGGGTGGGGCGGGTAGACGATGCCGGGCCGGACGAAGCGTCGCGATCGCGGCGCCGTCTGACGATTCCTGACGATCGGGCTTCGAATGCCTTACGTTTTGCGCGTCAATCGCGTTTAGACTGCCTCAGTCCCGAGGGCCGGGCGACTTTTTCGAGAGGGCACCATGGCAGCGAAATTCGTCATCAAGAAAGCGAGCGACGGGCAGTTCCTGTTCCACCTGAAGGCCGCCAACGGCGAGATCATTCTGCGCAGCGAGCTGTACAAGACCAAGGCGTCGGCGGAAAACGGCGTCGCGTCGGTGCGCAAGAACGCGCCGGACGATGCGCGCTACGAGCGCAAGACCGCGAGCAACGGCCAGTTCATGTTCAACCTGAAGGCCGGCAATCACGAGATCATCGGCACGAGCGAGCTGTACAAGGCCGAAGCGAGCCGCGAGAACGGCATCGCGTCGGTGAAGCAGAACGCGCCGGATGCCGCGCTCGACGACCAGAGCTGAGCGGCCCGATAGCGCCAATACGCCGCGAGCATCGCGCGGGTGGCGGTCGGGGCGGTCGCCCGCGCTTTGCCGCGCGGGCAAAGCGCGGTATGGTGTGGTCCGCGCGGCGCACGCCTGTAGCGCCGCCTGTCTGAAGCCAACCGTAGCCGAGCTCGCGTGACCGATTTCCCCGTTTTCCACTGGACCGACGCCGACGGCGCCGAACATGCCGTGCGCTGGCGCTCCGAAGCCGGCGTGCAGCCGCCGAAGCGCGCTGTGCCCGCCGACGACCGTCTCACTGCCGACGCGGCCTACCGCCTGGCCTGCGAGGGCACCGCGCTCGTCTGGCAGGGCGACTTCCAGAATGCGCGCCAGCTCGTGCAGGCGATGGCGCGCCGCGTCGAGCGCAAGCCGAAGAAGGCGAAGGCCGCGGTGGGCGTCGACGCATTCAACCTGCATCGTCTTGCGCAATCGCAGCGTGCCCGCACGCTCGGGATGCTGCTGATCCCGCTCGATGCCGACTACACGATCCCGCTGCGCCGCGCGCCCGACGTACGCGCCGCATGCGAGGAAGCGTACGGCCCGGGCGGCGAACCGTCGGTCGTGTCGCTGCGCGAGCTGCTCGGCCTCGTCGGCGCGCACGAATGGCGCAAGAAGGGTGTGCCGATCCCGGCGCTGGGCGGCGCGCCGATTCATCCGCACTACGGCGTGTTCTCGCCGGTACGCGGCGAATACGTCGAACTCGTCGCGCGCGCGCCGCTGCCGGCGACGTCGCTCGCGTTCGACGTCGGCACGGGCACCGGCGTGCTCGCGGCCGTGCTGGCGTCGCGCGGCGTCGAGCGCATCGTCGCGACCGATCAGGATCCGCGGGCGCTCGCCTGTGCGCGCGAGAACGTCGAGCGGCTGGGCCACGCGGGCCGCGTCGAGGTCGTCGAGGCGGATCTGTTTCCGGCCGGCCGCGCACCGCTCGTCGTCTGCAACCCGCCATGGGTGCCGGCCCGGCCGAGCGCACCGATCGAATACGCGGTCTACGATCCCGACAGCCGCATGCTGCGCGGTTTCCTCGCGGGGCTCGCCGACCATCTCGAGCCAGGCGGCGAAGGCTGGCTGATCCTGTCCGATTTCGCCGAGCATCTCGGCCTGCGGCCGCGCGACACCCTGCTGCAGTGGATCGACGAAGCCGGCCTCGTCGTGCTCGGCCGCGAAGACATCCGCCCCGCACACCCGAAGTCCGCCGACGCCGACGATCCGCTGCATGCGGCACGCCGCGCCGAGGTCACGTCGCTCTGGCGGCTCGGCGCACGAGCCTGACCGCGCATTTTCGGTAAACTAGCGCCATTCCTCACGAATTCCCGCCGCCGGGCCGTGGTCTGCCGACCGTGGCCCGGCGCCGCATCACGATGTCGAACAAGACCCACGAAATCCGCCCGGAGCAGTCCGTCGAGCTGCTGAAGGAACTGCACATCCTCACCCGCGACGGGAAGCTGAACCAGGACAGCCGCCGCAAGCTGAAACAGGTCTATCACCTGTTCCAGTTCATCGAGCCGCTGCTTGCCGGCGTGCAGGCCGACCGTGGCGGCGTGACGCTCGTCGATCATGGCGCCGGCAAGTCGTATCTCGGCTTCATCCTGTACGACCTGTTCTTCAAGCAGCAGCCGGGGCACGGCACGGCGGCGTTTGCGTCGCACGTGTACGGGATCGAGACCCGCGAGGAACTGGTCACGCGTTCGGCCGAGCTGGCCGCGCGGCTCGGGTTCGGCGGCATGTCGTTCCTGAACCTGTCGGTCGCCGATTCGATCACATCGCCGAAGCTGCCCGAAACGGTCGACGTCGTCACCGCGCTGCATGCGTGCGACACGGCGACCGACGACGCGATCCGCTTCGCGCTCGCGAAGCGCGCGCAGCACATCGTGCTCGTGCCGTGCTGCCAGGCGGAAGTCGCGGGCGTGCTGCGCAAGAACAAGGGCAAATCGCTCGCGAACGCGCTGACGGAAGTGTGGCGGCATCCGCTGCATACGCGCGAATTCGGCAGCCAGATCACCAACGTGCTGCGCTGCCTGCAGCTCGAAGCGCACGGCTACCAGGTCAGCGTGACCGAGCTGGTCGGCTGGGAGCATTCGATGAAGAACGAGCTGATCATCGCGCAGTACAAGAACCTGCCGCGTCGTCGGCCCGGCGAGCGGCTGAACGAGATCCTGGGGATGTTCGGGCTTGCCGAGCTGAACGCACGTTTCTTCGTGCCGGAAGCCGCGGCGACGGGCGGCGAGGTCGCGGAGCCGGCTGAAGGCTGACGCACGGGCGGGCGGCGGCGCGCGGCGCGGCGCACGTTGCACGCCGCACGTTGCACGCCGCACGTTGCACGCCGCGTCAGACGTCGTCGCCCGGCCGGCGCATCCATTCGCGCCAGCCGTCGTGGCCGAGGCGGCGCAGTGTTTCCTGATTCCTTTCGTAGATCGCGGACGCGTCCGGGAACGCGTCGACCGCGCGCGCGATGCTGTTCTCGCGCAGCAGGTGCAGGATCGGATACGGCGCGCGGTTCGTGTAGTTCTCGATGTCGTCGGGCTCGCTGCCTTCGAACCGGTAGTGCGGATGGAAGCTCGCGATCTGCAGCACGCCGTCGAGCCGCAGTTGCCGCACCAGGCGGTCGGCAAAGAACAGCGCATCGTTGTAGTCGACGAAGTCGGCGAACGCATGCGGGAAGATCAATAGCGTCGTGTCGACCTGCTGCGGGTCGGCCGCGTCGAGCGCGCGCAGTTCCGTTTCGAGTTCGGCGAGCGCGTCTTCGAGCGTCGTCGCTTCGCTGATCGCGTAGCGCACCTGTTCCTTCACGTAGACGCTTTTCGCGAACGGGCACAGATTGAGCCCGATCACCGCGCGCGCGAGCCAGTGCCGCGTGGCGGCGAGGATGTCGTCGTGCGATTCGGGGCGGGTGTCGGTCATCGTGAAACCAGTCGGGCGGAAGGGCGGCGAGGGCCGCATTGTAGCGGGCGCGCAGGGTGCGGACGCGCGCGGCCCGTCACGCGCACGCGGCTTCGATCAATTGCGTGACGAGCGCGGGTGCGGTGCCGATCGGCGTTTCGCCGTGCCGGTAGGTCTGGCTCGCCGCGTAGATACCCTCGATCACCAGCGCGAGCGCATCGGCGAGCGCCTGCGGTTGCCGCGCGCCGGCGCCTTCGCATAGCGCGACGAGCCGCTTCATCAACTGTTCCTTGTTCTGCGCGACGCGCTCGCGCGCCGGGTGCGATGCATCCGGAAACTCCGCCGCGACGTTGACGAACGGGCAGCCGCGATAGTCCTTCTGCGTCGCGCGCTCGGCCAGGTCGACGAAATACTGGATCAGTTGCGCCTTCGGCTGGCCCGGATGCTTGGCGGTGCTTGTGTCGAGACGCTCGAAGAAACACGCATCCATCCGCTCCAGATACGCGAGGATCAGGTCGTCCTTCGACGAGAACTGCCGATACAGGCTCATCTTGTTGACGCCCGCGCGTTCCACGACCGCCTCGACGCCCACCGTCCGAACGCCTTCCCTGTAAAACAGCTCCTCGGCGGCGCGCAGCAGGTGCTCCTGCGCGGTGGCGCCGTCGATCGGCCGGCGCGTACGGCGCGCCGGCGGCTTGGCGATCTCGATGCCCGACATGATGACCCTCGACTGCATATTGGATTGCTTGACATGTTACCGATTGGTCACTACGATCGCAACACACTTGTGACCGGTCGGTAACAATGCCGACCGGATCGACAGACAAATGCCAAGCGTCGGCCCGGGTCAGCCGATGCAGCGTGCGGCGGAGGTGGCCTGGCTGGGTGGGGCGGAGCGGGCGCGGAGGTGCCGGCGCCGCCAACTGGAGAACGCGAAGATGAACTGGGCGGTGACACGAATCGGCGGGCGCTTCCACTACGGATGGCTCGCGGCGGCGGTGGTATTCCTGATCCTGCTGGCGGCCGCCGGCACGCGCGCGACGCCGAGCGTGCTGATGGTGCCGCTCGAACGCGAGCTCGGCTGGAGCCGCGCGGCGATTTCGCTGGCGATCTCGGTGAACATCGCGCTGTATGGCCTGACCGGCCCGTTCGCGGCCGCCGCGATGCAGCGCTTCGGGCTGCGCCCGACCATCCTCACCGCGCTCGTGACGATGAGCGCGGGCGTCGCGCTGTCGTCGATGATGACGCAGAGCTGGCAGATGGTGGTGATCTGGGGCCTGATGGTCGGCTGCTCGACGGGGGTCGTCGCGCTGACGCTGTCCGCGACCTTCGTCACGCGCTGGTTCCATGCGCGGCGCGGCCTCGTGATGGGGATCCTGACCGCGAGCACGGCCACCGGCCAGCTCGTGTTCCTGCCGATGCTCGCGGCGATCGCGCAGCGCCATGGCTGGCGGCCGGTCGTGCTGGTCGTCGCGGTGGCGGCCGCGATCGTGATTCCGCTCGTTGCGTTCCTGTTGCCCGAGCGGCCGGCCGACGTGCAGCTGCGTCCGTACGGCGAGCCGGCCGATGCGCCGCCCGCGCCCGATGCGACCAAGGAGAACCCGCTCGCGGTCGCGTTCCGTACGCTGCTGACCGCGAGCCGCTCGCGCGATTTCTGGCTGCTGTTCTTCAGCTTCTTCATTTGCGGCGCGAGCACCAACGGTTACGTCGGCACGCACCTGATCGCGATGTGCAGCGACTACGGGATGACGGAAGTGCAGGGCGCATCGCTGCTCGCGGCGATGGGCGTGTTCGACCTGTTCGGCACGACGCTGTCGGGCTGGCTGTCCGACCGCTACGACAATCGCGTGCTGCTGTTCTGGTACTACGGGCTGCGCGGGCTGTCGCTGATCTACCTGCCGCACGCGTTCGGGATCGATTTCTTCGGGCTGCCGCTGTTCGCGATGTTCTACGGGCTCGACTGGATCGCGACCGTGCCGCCGACCGTGCGCCTCGCGACCGACGTGTTCGGCAAGGCCGCGGCGCCGGTCGTGTTCGGCTGGATCGTCGCCGGCCACCAGCTCGGCGCGGCGTTCGCGGCGCTCGGCGCGGGGCTGCTGCGCGCGAGCCTCGGCACCTACACGATCGCGTCGATGATTTCGGGCGGGCTCTGCATCGTCGGCGCGCTGATCGTGCTGCGCATCAACCGCGGCCCGTCGCGCGCGGCTGCGCAGGCGGCCTGATCGCGGCAAGCCGGCAGTCCGGCCGGCCCGCGCGGCGGGCGGCCGGCCATTGCACGCACGGAGATTTGCATAGCGCGGCAGGATCGGGCGCGGATCGGCTCAAGCGGGTATGCTTGCGGTTCGCCAGGCGTTCGCGCCCCTTCATCGATGTCAGCGAGGATCCGCATGTCCGTCAAACCTGCTCCCACCACTGTTTCGATTCACGATCTGATCGCGGGCCGCTGGAGCCCGCGCGCGTATTCGGATGAACCCGTCAGCGCCGGCGATCTGCATGCGGTGCTCGAGGCTGCCCGCTGGGCACCGTCTGCGTACAACGCGCAGCCGTGGCGCTTCATCGTATTCGACCGCACGCAGGACGAAGACGCATTCAAGCGCGCGTTCGCGACGCTGGTGCCGTTCAACCAGGGCTGGAATGCGCCGGCGCCCGTGCTGATCGCCGTGACCGCGCACACGCTCACGCCGAAGGGGGAACCGGCACCGACCGCGCTGTACGACGCGGGCGCCGCCGCGATGTCGCTGGTGCTGCAGGCGCACGCGCTGGGCCTGGCCGCCCACCAGATGAGCGGCTTCGACGCGAAGGCGTTCCGGGACGCGTTTGCGATCCCGGCCGACGTTGCGATTCCCGCGATCATCTCGCTCGGTCACTACGGCAACGTCGACAAGCTCGATCCCGTGCTGCGCGATCGCGAGAAGGCGCCGCGCACGCGTCATGCGATCGGCGAGGTCGTCTATGCGGGCGCGTGGAAGAAGGGCTTCGACGCGGCGGCCTGACCTGCCCGGAGGGGGCTGCGTCGCGCATCCCGTCCGCCTGTCTTCCCGGCGCGCCCGTCTGCGCGCCGTCGCCACCGGGGCCCGCTGCGCGGCACCGGTGGCCGGCCCCGGTTGTGATCCCGCGGGCTTCATGTTAAAAAGCCCGTCCTTTCCGTTTTCGCGCCGGCCCTGCTGCGGCAATTTCCCATGACTTACTGCGCGATCGATTTCGGCACGTCCAATTCCGCCGTGGCGCTGCCCGACGGCGATGGCATGCGCCTCGCGCCCGTCGAGGGCGACCACCTGACGCTGCCCACCGCGATCTTCTTCAACAACGACGAAGAGACGGTCGAATACGGCCGTGCGGCGCTGGCTTCCTACATCGACGGTTTCGACGGCCGGCTGATGCGCTCGATGAAGAGCATTCTCGGCTCGCCGCTCGCGGAAACGACGACCGACCTCGGCGACGGCAGCGCGATCGCGTACACCGACATCATCGCGCGCTTCCTGACGCACCTGAAGCGCAAGGCCGAAACCCGCGCGGCTGCGCCGATCGGTCGTGCGGTGCTCGGCCGGCCCGTGTTCTTCGTCGACGACGATCCGCGCGCCGACCGCCTTGCACAGGACCAGCTCGAGGCTGCCGCGCGATCGGTCGGCTTCACGGACGTTCAGTTCCAGTACGAACCGATCGCGGCCGCGTTCGACTACGAATCGCGTCAGCAGGCGGAGCGCCTCGTGCTCGTTGCCGACATCGGCGGCGGCACGTCCGACTTCTCGCTGGTGCGCGTCGGGCCCGAGCGGATGGCGCGGCTCGAGCGCAAGGACGACGTGCTGGCCCACCACGGCGTGCACGTCGCGGGTACCGACTACGACCGGCGTGTCGAGCTGGCCGCGATCCTGCCCGCATTCGGCTACCGTTCGCTCGATCCCGAAGGGCGCGAGTTGCCGAACAAGATCTACTTCGATCTCGCGACCTGGCACCTGATCAACACGGTCTACACGCCGAAGCGGCTCGGCGAGCTGAAGCTGATGAAGCACCTGTACCGCGATGTGCAGCAGTACGACCGGCTCACGACCGTGGTCGAGCAGCGGCTCGGGCATGCGTTGATGGCGCGCGCGGAGGAAGCGAAGATCGGCGTCGCGGCGGGCGGGGAGACGATGATCGACCTGAACGACGTGGAAGAGGATCTGCAGATCGCGTTCGATGCCGAGCGCCTCGTCGATGCGAGCCACGACGACACCGCCCGCATCGTCGATGCCGCGCGCGAGACGGTGCGGCTTGCGGGTGTCGCGCCGCGCGATGTCGGCGCACTGTATTTCACCGGCGGCTCGACGGGGCTCGCATTCCTGTCGGGGGCGCTCGCAGGTGCATTCCCGGATGCGCAGCCGGTGTTCGGCGACCGCCTCGCGAGTGTCGCGACGGGGCTCGGCATTCACGCGCAGCGATTGTTCGGCTGAATGCGGGCGGCTGAAAGGCCGTCATGCCGGGCGACCGGCGCCGAAAAACAAAAAGCCCCGCCGAAGCGGGGCTTTTTTTACACGAATTATCGCGCCAAGCTTAGACCGGACGGATGTTCGCAGCTTGCAGACCCTTCGGGCCCGTCTTCACTTCGAATTCAACCTTCTGGTTTTCTTGCAGCGTCTTGAAGCCTTCGACGCGGATTTCCGAGAAGTGCGCGAACAGATCGTCGCCGCCGCCTTCCGGGGTGATGAAGCCGAAGCCCTTTGCGTCATTGAACCACTTGACGGTACCGGTTGCCATGTTACTTGTTCCTAAAAAGATAAAACGGGGCCGAAGCCCATGGTGTGCGGAAAATCAAGGAAGGGGTAATAGGACCAACCGGAGTACCGTTGATGGGCGAACTACGAAAGAACCAATTCACTCGCCACTTGAAATCCTGCGAAGTCCTTTATACGGCTTATCACCCGCGTGGTCAACCGTATTTCCATGGACTCAGGGTTATTGCGGAGATCAGGTTTACAAAGCTTGCAAACGATGCGAATTTTTTGTAGGGGCCGAACGATTTTGGCGCCACGCCCGAGGTGCAACCGTTAAACTACGCGCCGCGCGGACGGGTTGCCCTGATCGGGTGACGCGTCCCCCCAAGAATGCGTGCGCGGTGCAGTCCGAGCCGATCCCGGACCGCGGGCCGACCATGCTTTTTGAGACACAGGAGAGGATGTGAAGAGTTCTATTCAACGGAACATCGGCCCGTTTGCATTGATGCTGACGGGGCTGGGTTCGATTATCGGCTCGGGCTGGCTGTTCGGCGCCTGGAAGGCCGCAAAGATCGCCGGTCCGGCAGCGATCTGCGCATGGATCATCGGCGCGGTCGTGATTCTCGCGATTGCACTGACGTATGCGGAACTGGGTGCGATGTTCCCCGAGTCGGGCGGCATGGTGCGCTACGCGCGCTACTCGCATGGCTCGCTGGTCGGTTTCATCAGCGCGTGGGCGAACTGGATCGCGATCGTATCCGTGATCCCGATCGAGGCTGAAGCGTCGATCCAGTACATGAGCACGTGGCCGTATCCGTGGGCGCATGCGCTGTTCGTGAACGGCGAGCTGACGACACCCGGCCTGCTGTTGTCGGCCGTGCTGGTCGTCATCTACTTCTTGCTGAACTACTGGGGCGTGAAGGCGTTTGCCCGGGCGAACACCACGATCACGATCTTCAAGTTCCTGATCCCCGGCCTCACGATCCTCGGCCTGATGCTGACGAGCTACCATCCGGAAAACCTCGGCACCGCATCCAATGCAAGCTTTGCGCCGTACGGCTGGTCGGCGGTGCTGACCGCGGTCGCGACGAGCGGCATCGTGTTCGCGTTCAACGGCTTCCAGAGCCCGGTGAACCTCGCGGGCGAAGCGCGCAACCCGTCGCGCAGCGTGCCGTTCGCGGTGATCACGTCGATCCTGATCGCGCTCGTGATCTACGTACTGCTGCAGATGGCGTACATCGGCTCGGTGAATCCGGCTGACGTCGCGCAGGGCTGGTCGCACTTCAACTTCAAGTCGCCGTTCGCCGAACTGGCGATCGCGCTGAACCTGAACTGGCTCGCGATCCTGCTGTACGTCGACGCGTTCGTCAGCCCGAGCGGCACCGGCACGACGTACATGGCGACCACCACCCGCATGATCTACGCGATGGAGCGCAACAACACGATGCCGAAGATGTTCGGCAACGTGCACCCGCTCTACGGCGTGCCGCGCCAGGCGATGTGGTTCAACCTGCTGGTCTCGTTCATCTTCCTGTTCTTCTTCCGCGGCTGGAGCTCGCTTGCGGCGGTGATCTCGGTCGCGACGGTGATCTCGTACCTGACCGGCCCGATCAGCCTGATGGCGCTGCGCCGCTCGGCGACCGACATCGAGCGTCCGCTGTCGATTCCGCTGATGAAGCTGATCGCGCCGTTCGCGTTCGTCTGCGCGTCGCTGATCCTCTACTGGGCGAAGTGGCCGCTGACGGGCGAGATCATCCTGCTGATGATCGTTGCGCTGCCGGTGTACTTCTACTTCCAGGCGAAGTCGGGCTGGACCGGCTGGGGGGCCGACCTGAAGGCCGCATGGTGGCTGGTCGCGTACCTGCCGACGATGGCCGTGCTGTCGCTGATCGGCAGCAAGGAGTTCGGCGGTTACGGCGTGCTGCCGTACGGCTGGGACATGCTGATCGTCGCCGCAATCTCGCTGGTGTTCTACTTCTGGGGCGTGAATACCGGCTACCGGACCCAGTATCTCGACGAGCGTGAATCGCACGACGAGATCCTTGAGGGGGTCGGTGCCTGACGCGTGACCTGTCGCCGGATTCGGCGGCGGCAGCCAGCAGCGGAAAAAAAGCCCGCCCGAGCATCGCTCGGGCGGGCTTTTTATTGGCGGTCGACGGTTGTCGCGCGACGCTCAGGCGGCCGCGCTCGCGAACACGTAGTTCGTCATCGCGAGCACGCGCTGGTACGTGCCGAGCGACTGGATGCCAAGCTGGTAGTCGTCGTCCGCCGCGCCGAGCGCCGTGAACACCGGCAGCAGATGCTCGTCGGTCGGATGCATCAACGCGGCATGCGGCGCCTGCCGACGGTAGTCGAGCAGCGCGTCGACGTCGCGCGCGGCCAGCTTCGCCTCGAACCAGTCGGTGAATTCCGCGACGCGCGGGTCCGCGTCTTCCGGTGCCGCACCGAAATCGGCGGCGCGCAGGTTGTGCGTGATCTGGCCGGAGCCGATCACCATCACGCCTTCGTCGCGCAGCGGTCGCAGCGCGCGGCCGAGCGCGAAGTGGTGAGCCGCATCCGCGCGCGGCTGGATCGACAGCTGTGCCACCGGCACGTCGGCTTCCGGGAACATCAGCAGCATCGGTACCCACGCGCCGTGGTCGAGGCCGTGCTCGGTCGTCGCGGTGGCGATGCCGGCCGCATTCAGCAGTCCGGCCGCGCGCTCGGCGACGTCGGGCGCGCCGGGCGCCGGGTAGCGGATGTCGTACAGCGCCTGCGGAAAGCCGTAGAAGTCGTGGATCGTTTCGGGATGCGCGGCGACGCTGGCGACGGGACGCTGCGTGCCCCAGTGCGCGGACAGCATCAGTACCGCGCGCGGGCGCGGCAATTCTGCGCCAAGATGGGTGAACGCGCCGGACGGCAGCGTCGGGTCGATCGGCAGCGTCGGGGCGCCGTGGGACAGGTAGAGCGAAGGCAAGCGGTTCATGGTGGTGGCCTGCAAAGGGATTTGCCTGTGACTATAGGCGCGCACCGGGCATTGATAAATCCGTCGCGAGGAATTTGATTGAGTCGTATTGGTTGATAATCGGGCCGATTTCACGAACGCGAGGGCGGACGGGGGCTCGAGGTGGTCGATTCAGCACGGAAGGCAGGTGAATCGGCGAAGATGCGCGAAGAACGATGCGGAAGCGCCGCGGCGAGCGGCTTACTGCGCCGGCCGGATGCCGGCCCACGGCGTCGTCATCGGTGCACTGAGCGCGAACAGGTCGAGCACGCGGGTGACGGTCTGGTCGACGAGTTCCTCGATCGTCTTCGGCATCGCGTAGAACGCGGGTAGCGGCGGGAAGACGATGCCGCCCATTTCGGTTACGGCGGTCATGTTGCGCAGATGCGCGAGGTTGAACGGCGTTTCGCGCACCATCAGCACGAGGCGGCGGCGCTCCTTCAACGTGACGTCGGCCGCGCGCGTGATCAGGTTGTCGGACAGCCCGTGCGCGACGCTCGCGAGCGTCTTCATCGAGCAGGGCGCGATCACCATCCCGTCGGTCGCGAACGACCCCGATGCGATCGTCGCGCCGACGTCGCGCACCGAGTGCACGACGTCCGCACGGCTTTCGATTTCGGCCTTCGACAGCTTCAGTTCGTGCTGGATGTTGAGCCAGCCGGCGTTCGAAATCAGCAGGTGCGTTTCGACGCCGCCGGCGGCGCGCAGCAGGTCGAGCAGCCGTACGCCGTAGATCGCGCCGGTGGCGCCGGTGATCGCGACGATCAGCCGGCGTGGCGGCGCGCTGGGAGATGCCATCGAAAAGGGGGCGGGGCGTATTACGCGGCGGCGAACAGTTGCTGCAGTTCGCCCGACTGGTACATCTCCATCATGATGTCCGAGCCGCCGATGAATTCGCCCTTCACGTAGAGCTGCGGGATGGTCGGCCAGTTCGAGAATTCCTTGATGCCCTGGCGGATCTCGTCGTCTTCGAGCACGTTGACCGTCTTGAACTGATCGACGCCGCAGGCCTTCAGCACCTGGATGGCGCGGCCCGAAAAGCCGCACATCGGGAATTGCGCGTTGCCCTTCATGAAGAGCACGACCTGGTTTTCGTCGACGATTTGCTTGATACGTTGTTGGGTGTCCATGACTGACCTTGCGTTTGCGGGGCGTTAGATCGAAATGATAGCGGATTTCAACCGGACGGGCCGGGCATCAGCCCGGCAGGCGGCCGCCTGTCGTGCGTTCGATTGCGGCCAGATCGGCGAGCGATTCGACCGCGACGAAGCCGTGCGATGCGAGTATGGCGCGCACGGCCTCGGCCTGGTCGTAACCGTGCTCGATCCAGAGCGTGCCGCCCGGTTTCAGGTAAGTGCCGGCGCCCGCGACGATCGTTCGGATCGCGCTGAGGCCGTCGGCATCGTCGGTGAGTGCGCCGCGCGGCTCGAAACGCAGGTCGCCCTGCGTGAGGTGCGGATCGTGCTGCGCGATGTACGGCGGATTGCTGACGATCGCGTCGAAGGCGAGCGCAGGCTCGAGCGCCGCGTACCAGTCGCTCTGCAGCCAGTGCAGCGGGCCGCCGGGGCGGTGCGCGTCGAGCAGCTTGCTTGCGTTGCGTTGCGCGACCTCGAGTGCGGCCGGCGAACGGTCGAGCGCCCACACGCGGGCGTCGGGCCGCTCGGCGGCGATGGAGACGGCAATCGCGCCGCTGCCCGTGCCGAGATCGAGCACCGCCGGATGCGGCAGCCCGTCGATCGCATCGAGTGCGGCTTCGACGAGCAGTTCGGTTTCAGGGCGCGGGATCAGCACGTCGGGCGTCACGTCGAACGGCCGGCCGAAGAATTCGCGCATCCCGACGAGCTGCGCGACCGGCTCGCCGGCCATGCGGCGTGCCTCGAGCGTGCGGTAGCGTTCGACCGCGGCCGCGTCGAGCGGCGCGTCGCCGCGCGTGATCAGTTGCGTACGGGTCCAGCCAAGCGCGTGCGCGAGCAGCACGCGCGCATCGACCGCGTCGAGCGCGGACGCGCGCAGCAGTTCGTCGGCGGTCGTGTCGGGCATCGTGACCTCAGTCGGCGTCGCCGAGCGACGCGAGCAGTTCGGCCTGGTGCTCGCTGACCAGCGCGCTGATCAGTTCGTCGAGGTCGCCGTCCATGATCGCCTCGAGCCGGTACAGCGTCAGGTTGATCCGGTGGTCGGTCATCCGGCCCTGCGGGAAGTTGTACGTGCGGATCCGTTCCGAGCGGTCGCCGGAGCCGATCAGGCTCTTGCGCGTCGCGGCTTCCTTCGCGTGCTGCTCGTGATACTGCTTGTCCTTGATGCGCGCGGCGAGCACCTTCAGCGCGCGATCCTTGTTCTTGTGCTGCGAACGGTCGTCCTGGCACTCGACGACGATCCCGGTCGGGATGTGCGTGACGCGCACCGCCGAATCGGTCTTGTTGATGTGCTGGCCCCCCGCGCCGGACGCGCGGAACGTGTCGATCCGCAGGTCGGCCGGATTGATCTCGACCTCGCCGATTTCGTCGGCTTCCGGCATCACCGCGACCGTGCACGCGGACGTGTGGATGCGCCCTTGCGTCTCGGTTGCCGGCACGCGCTGCACGCGATGGCCGCCCGATTCGAACTTCAGGCGCGAATACGCGCCCTGGCCCGCGATCCGCACGATCACTTCCTTGTAGCCGCCGAGATCCGATGCGCTCTCCGACATCATTTCGACCTGCCAGCGCTGGCGTTCCGCGAAGCGCAGGTACATGCGCAGCAGGTCGCCGGCGAACAGCGCGGATTCGTCGCCACCCGTGCCCGCACGGATTTCGAGGAAGATGTTGCGGTCGTCGTTCGGATCCTTCGGCAGCAGCATCTTCTGCAGCTCGGTCTCGAGGCGGGTCATGCTCTCGCGCGCGCTGCGGATTTCGTCTTCCGCGAAGTCGCGCATCGACAGATCGCCGAGCAGCTCCTGCGCGGCCGTCTCGTCGCTGCGCGACTGGCGCCATAACGCGTATTGCTCGACGACCGGGCCGAGTTCCGCATGTTCGCGTGTCAGCTTGCGGTACTGGTCGAGGTCGGCCGTGACGTTTTCGCGGCTCAGCAGGTCGTTCAGTTCGGCCAGCCGTGTGGAAAGCTGGTCGAGCTTGCGTTGCATGCTCGTCTTCATGGTGTGGAGCGGCGCTCCCGGGCAAGGGGTATTCGGAAAGGATAGGCCGGCGGCGGGACAACGATCGGCCGGCGGCAGGGCGACCGGGCGGCGCTAGTGGCCGGATTGGTCGTTCGAGCGCGGTGCGTGCTGGTAGAAGCCGCGCATCAGGTCGATCAGCGAATCGCGATCGGCGCCGTTCACGCGGTTGAGCGCGCTCGTCGGGCCGTGGATCAGCTTGTTGGTCAGCGCTTGCGACAGTGCTTCGAGCACGGCAGCCGGATCGTCACCGCGCGCGAGCAGCTTCTGCGCTTTCTCGACTTCGGCCCGGCGCAGCGCGTCGGCCTGCGTATGCATGTGACGGATCACCGGCACGACGCTGCGCGTGTCGAGCCATTGCATGAAATTCTGCACGCGCGTTTCGATGATCGATTCGGCCTGCGCAACCGCAGCCTGGCGCGATGCGTTGCCTTCGCGCACGATCGCGCCGAGATCGTCGACGGTATAGAGGAACACGTCCTTCAGCTTGCCGACTTCGGGCTCGATGTCGCGCGGCACCGCGAGGTCGACCATGAAGATCGGCCGGTGGCGGCGTGCCTTCACCGCGCGCTCGACTGCGCCGAGGCCGATGATCGGCAGCGTCGACGCCGTGCACGACACGATGATGTCGAATTCGTGCATGCGGGTCGGCAGATCCGAGAGCGGCATCGCGCGGCCGCTGAAGCGTTCGGCCAGGCGCTGACCGCGTTCGGCCGTGCGGTTCGCGACGACGAGTTCGCGCGGGCCTTGTGCGGCGAAGTGCGTCGCGCACAGCTCGATCATTTCGCCGGCGCCGATGAACAGCACGCGCTGATCGGACACTTTTTCGAAGATCCGCTGCGCGAGGCGCACCGCGGCGGCGGCCATCGACACCGACTGCGTGCCGATTTCGGTCGTGCCGCGCACTTCCTTCGCCACCGCGAACGTGCGCTGGAACAGCTGGTTCAGGTAGGTGCCGAGCGCGCCGGCTTCCGTCGCGGTGCGGACGGCATCCTTCATCTGGCCCAGAATCTGGGTTTCGCCCAGCACCATCGAATCGAGGCCGGATGCGACGCGGAACGCGTGCCGGACTGCTTCCGACTGCGGCAGCGCATAGACGTGCGGCGCGAGCTCGTCGACCGGAATCCGGTGATACTCCGACAGCCAGCGGACCGCGCCTTCGCGTGCGGCGCGATCATCGGTCGCGCAATACAGTTCGGTGCGGTTGCAGGTGGAGAGGATCGCCGCTTCGGGCGTGTTGGGCGCCTGGGGGCCGAGAAACACGTTCTTGAACGTGACGAGAGCCGGCTTGATCTGCTCGAGCGGAAACGCCACGCGTTCGCGCAAGGCGACAGGCGCAGTGTGGTGATTGATTCCGATCGTGAGGAGTTGCATATCGAGGGCTATCGTTTAGCCCCATATTATAGCGTTTCAGCGATTTCCTCACTCGCGGCATACCGGGCATCGGCGTGGCGGGGCCGGGAATTTGGGGGCTCGATCGGCACGCGGTCGAGCTGATAGCCATAGCCGTAGAGCGGCAGCAGCCGGTAGCCGCGCTCCGGAAGCAGGTGCAGCTTGCTGCGCAGCCGGGACGCGTGGGTATCGAGCGTGCGCGACTTCGTGTCGCGGCGGCGCGCCCACACCGTTTCGAGAATATGGGCGCGCGACACGGGCCGCGACAGGTTCGCGAACAGCAACTGCGCAAAACGGAACTCCTTCGGCGTGAGTGAAACGATTGCGTTGCCGAAGCGAACGAGGCAGTGCGTGGCGTCGAAAGCGTATTCGCCATACATTTCGCGCGAGCGGGCCGGCGGCCGGCGCACGCCGGCGCGCCGGCTCAGCGCGTTGACGCGCGCGAGCAGCTCGGGCCCGCTCACCGGGCGCACGAGGCAATCGTCGGCGCCCGCGTGCAGGCACGATACGATCTCGCTTTCGCGCGGCATCTGCATCACGGCGATCGCCGGCAGCCCGGGCAGGACTGCCTGCGCGCGCGGAATGACTTCCTCGGCCGGCTGGTCGCCGGCCCAGTGGCCGGTGATCAGCATGTCGCAGGTATTGGCGGCGAGCCACTCGAAGAACGCCGTACTGGACGGAAACGCGTGGCATACGTGACCGCCCGCAAAGAGCAGGCGGTTCAGGAGCGCGGCATGGCGCGCGTCCGGATCGATCAGAGCGATTCGCATGAGAATTTCTTCAATACGGCAGCTGGTGCGCGCTTGCCATAACGTCGAGTCGGCCCCTACACTCGAACGTTCGCGGCACCCGGCTGGTCTCGGGTTCGATGGATGAATCGATGCTAGCCGCTGGCAACGTTCACGCCTATGGGACGAATCCGAATTTATCGAAGGCGTTGAATGAACTGGTTTGGAATCCTTGTCCTGGGAGCGGCCGTCGGGCTGTTCGGCCGATGGCTGCATCCGATGCGGCGCACGGCCCGGCCGGCGTGGTGGATCGCGGTGCTCGCCGGTATCGTCGGCGCGGCCGCGGCCCGCATGGCCGGCAATCTCTCTGGACTGTTTTACGATGGCGAGACGCTCGAATGGCCGGTCTGCACCGGCGTCGCGTTCCTCGCAGTAGCCGTGACGGTTGCGCTGTCGGCCCGTCGCTGAATGCTCTCAGGTGAAATCATGAATGCCCGTCTTCCCGAAGTCTCGCCGGTGCCGGCCCGTCTCGCGCTGCTGCGTGGCGCGATGGTCCGCGAGGACCTGGCCGCCTATCTCGTGCCGTCCGCCGATCCCCATCTGTCCGAGTATCTGCCGGAGCGCTGGCAGGCCCGCCGCTGGCTGTCCGGCTTCACGGGCTCGGTCGGCACGCTAGTCGTAACCGCGGATTTCGCGGGGCTGTGGGTCGACAGCCGCTACTGGGTGCAGGCCGACGCCGAACTGGCCGGCACGGGCGTGCAACTGATGAAGATGACGGGCGGGCAGCAGAGCGCGCCGCACGTCGACTGGCTCGCGCAGAACGTGGCGGCGGGTGCAACCGTCGGCGTCGACGGCGCCGTGCTCGGCGTCGCGGCCGCACGCGGGCTGACGGCCGCGCTGAACGCACGCGGCATCGCGCTGCGCACCGATCTCGACCTGCTCGACGCGATCTGGCCCGAGCGGCCGGGGCTGCCCGGCGATGCGGTGTTCGAGCACGCGGCGCCGCAGGCCGACACGACGCGCGCGAGCAAGCTGGCCGAAGTGCGCCGCGCGATGCGTGCGCAGGGCGCGCAGTGGCATTTCGTCTCGACGCTCGACGATCTCGCATGGCTGTTCAACCTGCGCGGCGCCGACGTCAACTTCAATCCCGTATTCGTTGCGCACGCAATGATCGGCGCCGATCGCGCGACGCTGTTCGTCGCCGACGGCAAGGTGTCGCCGGCACTGGCCGCGTCGCTCGCGCAGGACGGCGTCGACGTTCGCGCCTACGACGCCGCGCGCGCCGCGCTCGCGGCACTGCCCGACGGCGCGACGCTGCTGATCGATCCGCGCCGCGTGACGTTCGGCACGCTCGAGGCCGTGCCGGCCGGCGTGAAGCTCGTCGAGGCCGTGAATCCGTCGACGTTCGCGAAGTCGCGCAAGACATCCACCGAGATCGAGCATGTGCGCGTGACGATGGAGCACGACGGCGCCGCGCTCGCGGAATTCTTCACCTGGTTCGAACAGGCCGTGAACCGCGAGACGATCACTGAGCTGACGATCGACGAGAAGCTCACTGCCGCGCGCGCGCGACGCCCCGGCTACGTGTCGCCGAGCTTCGCGACGATCGCGGGCTTCAACGCGAACGGCGCGATGCCGCATTACCGCGCGACGCCGGAGTCGCACGCGACGATCGCCGGCGACGGGCTGCTGCTGATCGATTCGGGCGGCCAGTACGTGACGGGTACGACCGACATCACGCGCGTCGTGCCGGTCGGCACCGTCAGCGACCTGCAGCGACGCGATTTCACGATCGTGTTGAAATCGATGATGGCGCTGTCGCGTGCCCGATTCCCGCGCGGTATCCGCTCGCCGATGCTCGACGCGATCGCGCGCGCGCCGATGTGGGCGGCCGGGCTCGACTACGGGCACGGCACGGGGCACGGCGTCGGCTACTTCCTGAACGTGCACGAAGGCCCGCAGGTGATCTCGCACTACGCGCCGGCCGAGCCGTACACGGCGATGGAAGAGGGCATGATCACGTCGATCGAGCCGGGCGTGTACCGTCCCGGCCAGTGGGGCATCCGGATCGAGAACCTGGTCGTGAACCGCGCGGCCGGGCAGACCGAGTTCGGCGATTTCCTCGCGTTCGAGACGCTGACGCTGTGCCCGATCGACACGCGCTGCGTGCTGATCGAGATGCTGCATGAAGAAGAACGCGCGTGGCTGAACGCATATCACGCAACGGTGCGCGAGCGCGTCGGCCGGCACCTGAGCGGCGACGCGAAGGCGTGGCTCGACGCACGCACGCAGCCGATCTGATGCAACGCGCGGTAGCGGCCGAGTAACGATTGGATAGCGGTCGAACGACGGCCGGACAATAACGACGAGGGCAAGCAATGGCGGACACTGCAGTGATCGTGGTCGACATGCAGCGCGGGCTGGTGGAGCGGGCGAGGCCCGCGTACCGGCTCGATGACGTGGTGTCGGGCATCAACCGGTTGACGGCGGCGGCGCGTGCGGCGAACGCGCCCGTGTGCTTCGTGCAGCACGACGGCGACGCGGACGACGACGTCGTGCCCGGCACACCGGGCTGGGAACTGCACGCGGGGCTCGTCGTCGGGAACGGCGACTGGCGGGTGCGCAAGCAGATGAGCGATTCGTTTCACGATACGCCGCTCGCGGCGCAACTCGAGCGCCACGGCATCCGTTCGGTGCTGATCTGCGGTTATGCGACCGAGTTCTGCGTCGATTCGGCTGCGCGCCGCGCAGCGCTGCTCGGCTACCGGACGACCGTCGTGTCCGACCTGCACACCACGAACGAGCGCACGCACCTGTCGGCCGCGCAGATCGTCGCGCATCATCACTTCGTATGGGAAAACAATTCGCTGTCGGGCAACCCGGTGACGCCGCGCCCGCTCGCGGACGTCCTTGCGACGGAGTTCGCATGACGATCAAGGCCGTGGTATTCGATTTCGGCGGCGTGCTGATCGACTGGAGCCCCGAGTACCTTTACCGGGAACTGATTCCCGACGACGCCGAGCGTCGCTGGTTCTTCACGCATGTTTGCACGATGGACTGGGTGGTCCGCCAGGACGGCGGGCAGACGATCGAAGAGGGGACGGCCGAACTCGTCGCGAAGTTTCCGGCGCACGAGGGGCTGATCCGCGCGTTCTATGCGCGCTGGCACGAGATGATCGGCGGCGTGCTCGACGAAGGCGCCGCGCTCGTCGACCGGCTCGACGCGCAGGGGATGCCGCTGTTCGGGCTGACGAACTGGTCCGCGCAGACGTTTCCGTATGCGTGGGACAACTTCCCGGTGCTGCGGCGTTTCAGGGACATCGTCGTGTCGGGCCGTGTGAAGCTCGTGAAACCCGATCCGGCGATCTACCGCGAGATGCATGCGCGGATCGAGCCGCACTTGCCGGGCATCGCGCCGCACGAACTCGTGTTCATCGACGACAACGCGAAGAACGCCGCGGCCGCGACGGCGCTCGGCTGGCACGGCATTCATCACACGAGTGCGGCGGCGACCGAGGCACGGCTGCGCGAACTGGGCGCGCTGGCGTAAGCGGCAAGCGTGCAGCCAGCCGCCGGATAAAAAAACGGGCCGCAGGCCCGTTTTTTTGTTCCGCTTCCGGAGCGAGACCAGCCTCGGTGCCCGTTCCTGCGTTGCCGCAGTGCCGGGCGCCGGGGCCGCGCCGCTCAGCGGCTGATCGGCTTGTAGCGCAGACGCTTCGGCTTCGCGGCTTCCTCGCCGAGGCGCGCACGCTTGTCGGCTTCGTATTCCTGGTAGTTGCCGTCGAAGAACGTGACCTGCGAATCGCCTTCGAATGCGAGGATGTGCGTCGCGATCCGGTCGAGGAACCAGCGATCGTGCGAGATCACCATCACCGAGCCCGCGAATTCGAGCAGCGCGTCTTCCAGCGCACGCAGCGTTTCGACGTCGAGGTCGTTCGACGGTTCGTCCAGCAGCAGCACGTTGCCGCCCGAGATCAGCGTCTTCGCGAGGTGCAGGCGGCCGCGTTCACCGCCGGACAGGTTGCCGACGATCTTCTGCTGGTCGCCGCCCTTGAAGTTGAAGCGGCCGATGTACGCGCGCGACGGCGTTTCGTACTTGCCGACCGTCAGCACGTCGGCGCCGCCCGAGATTTCCTCGAATACCGTCTTCGAACCGTCGAGCGCGTCGCGGCTCTGGTCGACGTACGCGAGCTTCACGGTCGGGCCCATCACGACTTCGCCCGAATCCGGCTGCTCCTTGCCCGTCAGCATCTTGAACAGCGTCGACTTGCCGGCGCCGTTCGGGCCGATGATGCCAACGATCGCGCCGGCCGGGATCTTGAAGCTCAGGTTGTCGATCAGCAGGCGGTCGCCGAACGACTTGCTGACGTTCTTGAACTCGATCACTTCATTGCCGAGGCGTTCGCCGGCCGGAATGAAGATTTCCTGCGTCTCGTTGCGCTTCTGGTATTCCTGGCTGCTCAGCTCCTCGAAGCGCGCGATACGCGCCTTCGACTTCGCCTGGCGGCCCTTCGGGTTCTGGCGCACCCACTCCAGTTCCTTCTTGATCGCCTTCTGGCGTGCCGATTCCGACGCTTCTTCCTGCTTCAGCCGCTCTTCCTTCTGGTCGAGCCAGCTGCTGTAGTTGCCCTTCCACGGAATGCCGTGGCCGCGGTCGAGTTCGAGAATCCATTCGGCCGCGTTGTCGAGGAAGTAGCGATCGTGGGTGACCGCGACGACGGTGCCCGGGAAGCGCACCAGGAACTGCTCGAGCCAGTCGACCGATTCGGCGTCGAGGTGGTTGGTCGGTTCGTCGAGCAGCAGCATGTCGGGTTTTTCGAGCAGCAGCTTGCACAGCGCGACGCGGCGCTTCTCACCGCCCGACAGGTGCTCGATCTTTGCGTCCCACGACGGCAGGCGCAGTGCGTCGGCGGCCACTTCGAGCTGCTGCTCGGGGCTGCCGCCGTCGCTCGACGCGAGGATCGCTTCGTACTTCGCCTGCTCGGCGGCGAGCGCGTCGAAGTCGGCGTCCGGCTCCGCGTACGCCGCGTAGATTTCCTCGAGCTTCTTGTTGGCCTGGAACAGGTCGCCGAGGCCTTCCTCGACGGCTTCGCGCACCGTCTTCGTCGGATCGAGCTGCGGCTCCTGCGGCAGATAGCCGATGTTCAGGTTCGGCATCGGCGTCGCTTCGCCTTCGATGTCCTTGTCGACGCCCGCCATGATGCGGATCAGCGTCGACTTGCCCGAGCCGTTCAGGCCGAGCACGCCGATCTTCGCGCCGGGAAAGAACGACAGCGAGATGTCCTTCAGGATCTGGCGCTTGGGCGGCACGATCTTGCCGACCCGGTTCATCGTGAAAACGTATTGGGCCATTTCGGTGTGAAAGTCAGAAGTGGTTGAGACTGCCGCGCAGCGCGCGCGGGCGTGGCGGCGTCGGGATTCGGTACGGAGCGTGCCGCGCGGGGCGCGGCGGCGTCGCCGCGTGTCGGCGGCGCGGACGGCTATTGTACTTCGCCGCCGGCCGCCGCTGGCGCGACACCTGGCCTTTTGGCCGGGGCCGCGCTCACAGCCACGCGGCAACGCCGCCGTGCCCCGAGCACGTGCCGCGCCGGTGGCGGCTGAAGCTGTAGGTGCCGTCGCGGCAGCGCGCGCTCGCGCCTTCGGGCACGCGGCCCGATTTCGAATGCGCGGGTGCGTGCACGGTTTCGCCGTCGCGGTTGCGATACGTGTCGTGACGGTCGAGATCGGCTTCGTTGCCGTAGCCGGGCGATGTGCGGTACGCGTGTGCGGGTTGGGGCAACGCGGCGCAGGCGACGAAGAAGACGGCGGACAGTGCCGCGATGCGTGTCGCGCGGCAGAACAGGGCTGGCATGGTCTCTCCCGGTCGGTTTGTTGTTATCGATGTCGGGCGGATGGCCCGCGCCGCATGTTAGCGGATCGGTGCCCGCCCGGTGCCGGCGCCGCGCGGCGGCGTGACGCTACGCCGCGCCCGACATCGAGGCCGCGCCGTCGGCCTGCGCGGCCTCGAGGATCCACCGGCGAAAAGCGGCGACCTTCGGCCGCTCGGCGTGATGCGGCGGATAGACGAGGTAGTACGCGAAATCGTCGAGCCACGCGACGTCGGCGAGCTGCACGAGCCGGCCGCTTGCCAGCTCGCCGCGCACCATCGCGGCCGGCAGCAGCCCGGCGCCCTGGCCGGCGACGATCGCCTGCAGCAACAGGCCCGAGTCGTCGAACGCGGGGCCGCGCGGCGGGCCGATATCGTCGATCCGCTGCGCGCCGAACCAGATGTGCCAGCCCTTGCGCTCGGCGTCGTGCAGCTGCGGCCAGCCGACCAGATCGGCGGGCGTCGCCGGCATGCCGAGCCGCGCGACGAGGTCGGGCGATGCGAGCGCGACGATCTCCACCGTCAGCAGGCGCTCGCTGCACAGGCCGATGTAGCGCCCGAGGCCATGACGGATTGCAACGTCGACGCCGTCGCGCGAAAAATCCGCGAGCGCGTGGCTCGTGACGACCTGCAGGTCGACGTCAGGGTACGCGTGCCGGAATTGCGCGAGGCGCGGGACGAGCCACGCGGATGCGAAGAACGGGGTGACGCTCACCGTCAGCACGCCGCTGTCGGCGGCGCCCGACACGCGCTGCGACGCGTCGGCGATCTGCCGGAACGCATTGCGCACCGGCGGCAGGTAGTCGCGGCCGGCGGCCGTCAGCAGGATGCCGCGGTTGACGCGCTCGAACAGCTGCACGCCGAGGTGCGTCTCGAGCGTGCGGATCATCTGGCTCACCGCGCCGGGCGTGACCGACAGCTCCTCGGCCGCCGATTTCACGGACAGGTGGCGGGCGGCTGCTTCGAATGCACGCAGCGCGTTGAGCGGCGGCAGGCGGGAACGATTCATTGAGTTTTTCTAAAGCGAATGACCGATGAAATATCGTTTGAGGCGGCGCGTGTGCGCGAGTACCGTTGTCGCATCCGATTGCGTGCTGTGTGGCTGCATTGCGGTAGCCAATGCGATCAACATAGTTCAACTATATCCACGAGGCAAACCGGACGCCGTGAGGTGTCCGGCGGGACCTGAGAGGAGCGTCGTCATGAACCGCCCGGGCGCATCGCGCCATTTCTTCTATGGCTGGTACGTGGTCGCGGCCGCGTTCGCCGTCACGTTCGTCGGGTTCGGCAGCGCCTATACGTTCAGTGCGTTCGTCGAGTCGCTGCAGCGGGACTTCGCCGCGTCGCGCGGCCAGATCTCGCTCGTGTTCTCCCTCGCCGGCTTCCTGTATTTCGGTTTCGGCATCGTCAGCGGGCCGCTGGCCGACCGCTTCGGCTCACGGCGGCTCGCCGTCGCCGGGATGTTGCTGACGGCCGCCGGGCTCGCGGCTGCCGGCGCCGCGCACACGCTGCTGCAGGTCTACGTCGCGTATGGGCTTGGCGTCGGTTTCGGCGTCGGCTGCGCATACGTACCGGCGGTGGGCGCCGTGCAGCGCTGGTTCGTACGCCGGCGCGGCTTCGCATCGGGGCTCGCGGTCGCGGGCATCGGTGTCGGCACGCTGGTGATGCCGCCGCTCGCGTCCACGCTGATCGCGCAGGTCGGCTGGCGCGGCGCGTATTTCACGCTGGCCGTGATCGCGGTCGTGATCGGCGCGGGGATGTCGCTGCTGATCGAGAACGACCCGCGCGGGCGGGGGCTGCTGCCGGACGGGGAGGCTGCGCATGAGCCCGGCGGCGGGGCGCACGTCACCGGGCACGGTGCGAGGGCCTCGGTGTCCGCCGCCGCCGCGAGGCGTCAGCCGGTCGCCGCTTCGGCGCCTGCCGGCGCGACGGTGCGCGAAGCCGTCATGTCGCGGCCGTTCGCAAGCCTGTATGCCGCATGCCTCGCCTGTTCGTTCGGCGTGTTCGTTCCGTTCGTTCACCTCGTGCCGTACGCGCTCGATCATGGCGTCGCGCCGTCGACGGCCGTGCTGCTGCTCGGCGCGATCGGCGTCGGCAGCACGGCCGGCCGCTTCTTCCTCGGCGGCCTCGCCGACCGCTTCGGCCGCCGTGCGTCGCTGCTCGCGATGTTCGCGGGCATGGCCGTCGCGCTCGTCGCGTGGGCCGGTGCCGGCACCGTCGCGACGCTTGCCGCGTTCGCGCTCGTGTTCGGCGTGTTCTACGGCGGCTGGGTCGCCGTGCTGCCGGCGGTCGTGATGGACTACTTCGGCGGGCGCAACGTGAGCGGGATTATCGGCGTGCTTTATACGAGCGTCGCATTCGGCACGCTGATCGGGCCGGCCGCGGCCGGTTTCATCTACGACGCGGGCGGCGGTTATCTCGTGCCGATCCTGGCCAGCGCCGCCGTGAATGCGATCGCCTTCGCGATCGTCGCGACGACGGGGCGTGCGCCGGTGGCCGCACGTGCGGCGCGCGGATAGGCGCACATTCCGCGGCGTGCCTTCGCGAATTCCGGTAGGGTGGCCGGATCGTGAACCGAAGAAGTGCAGCCGGGAGGCCTCATGACATTCGACGAAGTCCGCCAGATCGCGCTGGCATGGCGCGGCGTCGAGGAAGGTACGTCGTACGGCACGCCTGCGCTCAAGGTGAGGGGCAAGATGCTCGCGCGGCTGCGCGAGGACGGCGACACGCTCGTCGTGAAAGGTGTCGGCCCCGACGAGCGCGCGTGGCTGATCGAATCGGAACCGGACGTGTATTACGTGACGGATCACTACGTCGGCTGGCCCATCGTGCTGGTGCGGCTGTCGGCGGCCCGTCCCGACGCCGTGAAAAAACTGCTTCTGCGAGAATGGCAGGCCGTCGTCCCCGCCAAATGGCGCGACGAGAGGGCGCACGGCGCGAACTGACACGCCGGTTGCGGCCTGCTGCCCGGCGTCGCCGGGCGCTTTCGGCGCGGCTCGCGTGCCGGCACGAACGGACACAAGCGTTGCATCGATCGATGTCGATGCAACGAGTGGTTCCATCGAAATTCTTCAATTGGTTCTTAGTGAAGAACCGTTTGGTGCTTACACTCCTTCGCTTCGAAGGCAGCTGACGAAAGCCGACGGAAACGGCGCACGCGATGCGTCGGCGCACCGCGCGCCGCATCGCACCCGCAGCTTCGCAGACTGCGCGGCGCGCCGATCCGAACGGTCCCATCCGGCCGCATGCCCGCGTGCGATGCACGCGCGCTCGCAGCCGGATTCAAGAACGACAACTCCCCCTGCTGCCTTCACGCGACACCCGGCCATACCGGAACCGTTTTTTGGAGAGAGACAGATGAGTGGAAGCAACACAGGCCTCGGTACGGGCCTGAAGCAGCGGCACGTGACGATGATGTCGATTGCCGGCGTGATCGGCGCGGGCCTGTTCGTCGGCTCCGGCCACGCGATCGCGGAAGCCGGCCCGGCGTCGATCCTCGCGTATGCGATCGCGGGCGTGCTGGTCGTGCTGGTGATGCGCATGCTCGGCGAGATGGCCGTCGCGCATCCGGACAGCGGTTCGTTCTCCACCTATGCCGATCGCGCGATCGGCCACTGGGCCGGTTTCTCGATCGGCTGGCTGTACTGGTGGTTCTGGGTGCTCGTGATCCCGATCGAGGCGACCGCCGCCGCGACCATCCTCAATGCGTGGTTCCCCGGCGTTGCAACCTGGGTCTTCGCGCTCGGCATCACGCTGGTGCTGACGGTGACCAACCTCTTCTCGGTCAAGAACTACGGCGAATTCGAATTCTGGTTCGCGCTGATCAAGGTCGTCGCGATCGTCGTGTTCCTGTGCATCGGCGGCGCGGCGATCGTCGGCATCATTCCCGCACCTGCCGTGTCGGGCGTATCGAACCTGTTCGTGCACGGCGGCTTCATGCCGCACGGTGCCGGTGCGGTGCTCGCGGCGATGCTGACGACGATGTTCTCGTTCCTCGGCACGGAGATCGTGACGATCGCGGCCGCCGAATCGGACAACCCGCAACGCCAGATCGTGCGCGCGACCAATTCGGTGATCTGGCGCATCACGCTGTTTTATCTCGGCTCGATCCTGATCGTCGCGGCCATCGTGCCGTGGAACGATCCGCTGCTGCCGAAGCACGGTTCGTATCAGCGCGCGATGGAGCTGATCGGCATCCCGAACGCGAAGGCGATCATCGACGTGATCGTGCTCGTGTCGGTCGCGAGCTGCCTGAATTCGGCGCTGTACACCGCGTCGCGGATGCTGTTCTCGCTGTCGAAGCGCAAGGACGCGCCCGCGTTTCTGCACCGCACGGATTCGACCGGCACGCCGCGCGCGGCCGTGCTCGCATCGACCGCATTCGGTTTCCTGACCGTGATCGCGAACTACCTGATGCCGGAACAGGTCTTCGGATTCCTGCTGGCGACGTCGGGCGCGATCGCGCTGCTCGTGTATCTCGTGATCGCGATCTCGCAGCTGCGGATGCGCAAGACGCTCGAAGCGACCGGCGCCGACCTGACGCTGCGGATGTGGCTGTTCCCCTGGCTCACGTGGCTGGTGATCCTGTTCATCTGCGGCACGCTGACCGTGATGCTCGTGAGTGAGGATCACAGGATGGAAGTGGGTGCGACGGCCGTGCTGGCGCTGATCGTGCTGCTGGCATCGTGGCTGAACAAGCGCGGCCGCGATGCGCAGGCGAGCGCGGGGCGGCGGGTGTCGGCGATGTGAGGTGACGACGAAGCGGCGGCGGACCGAGTGTTTGCCGTCGGCTGGTGAGGAGATTACCGGCGTGAAAAATGGCCTGATCGGCGAAAGCCGGTCGGGCCATTTGCTTTTCGGGACAAACGGGTACCGCTTTCCGGTGTCGACGCGAGTTGTTCGGTAACAGCATGCGGCATTGAAATTTGTGGTCAAAAATCGAACTCGTCTGATTTTACTGGCGGCAAAAAATTAATACATTGATCACCTCGATAAACGGGGTGAATCGATGGGCGAATCGATTTTGAATCCTTTTTTACACGACCAAATTCAGAAATCGGGCCGTATGTTCGTTCCGGAATGCCGGGCACATCCTTGCGTGATTATCGTATCGGGACCCGAGCGATGAACCGGCCGTCGTTATCTCGTGTATGCGTTGCATTTCATGCCCGCGATGGATTTCCGTTGAAGGGCACGTATTTTCCGGTGGCCTCGGCCACTTGCTTTCCCGTTCTCATTTGCCCCGCGACGGGCGTTCGCCAATCCTTCTATTTTCCATTCTCGGATTGGCTGAATGCAATCGGGTATCCAGTATTCGTATTCGATTACCGGGGGATGGGGGCGTCGCTCGGCATGCGCCATGTTCGCCAGTCGCGCGCACGCAAACAGGACTGGGGCCAGCTCGACATGCCCGCCGCGCTTGACTGGCTTCTTCGTGAAACCGGCGCGAGCGAAGCTCACCTGATCGGTCACAGTGCGGGCGGGCAACTGGTCGGACTGATGCCGAATCACGCGTCGATCCGTTCGTTATGCGCGATTTCCGCGTCATCCGGATACGTCGGCAACATCCGGTGGCCGAAGCGAATCGCTGCGTTGTTGCTGGCGAATCTCTATGTTCCGGTTACCGCACGCCTACTCGGCTATGTGCCTGCGAGGGTGCTCGGTTGGGGCGACGATTTGCCGGCACGCGTCGGGCTTCAGTGGGCCCGATGGTGCCGCCGCCCCGGATATATGGCGAACGAGTTCGGGGTCGGCGTTACGCAGCACCACTACAACGAATTCTCCGCTCCCGTCACGGTAGTTGCTGCGACCGACGACCCACTCGCGACACCGGCCAACGTCGAAGACTGGCTGCGATGGTTGCCGCGGGCCAAAAGCAATATCCATTTCATCAGTCCGGAAAACTGCGATGGCCGAGCAATCGGTCACGTCGGCATGTTTCGTCGCCAGTATTCGTCGTTGTGGCCGGAACTCATCAGAGGATTGCGGGGTTGACGTTCAGGCGAGCTTGCATCCTCGTATCAGGAGACCAAGACGGACGATTCAAAAGATATGAAGGGTGCTGGTTCTTCGAAAACGAATTCGACGTCGCATCGGATGAGTTAAACGATACGTCGCGTCTTGAGGCGCGCGTGAAGGACGAGGCCGGGCGCGGGGTCAACGCACCATTGCTGATCGGCGGCGAGCCTGCGTTGCATCTCGACCGGATAAGAATATTCCGGAAACACATGCCGAAGGTGTCCGTCTCGACAAACGGCCTTCGGCGCATTCCAATCGAGGGCTTCGAAGATATCACCATCGCGATCTCTGTATTCGGTGGCGGGCCGCTCGATGACGAACTGCGCGCGATCGGTCCGAATGGGAAGCGTTTCGCGGGCTTGTTTGACAAGGCGCTACTCAACTATCGCAATGACGAGCGGGCGGGTTTCGTCTATGCGGTGTCGATCGACGGAATTGCCTATATCGAAGATACGGTGCGCAAGATTCAAGATAACGGAAATCGACTGCTGTTCAACTACTACAGTCCATACGACGTTGCCGGCCCGCTTCGCCGACGTGGTGAGGAGCAGCTCCTGGATGTGTTGCTCGAACTGAAGGCGAAATATCCGGAAACAGTGGCGAGCCATCCCTATTATCTGGCTGCTCTCATGCGCGGGGAGACCGCATGGGGGACATTCGACCATACTAGTTGCCCGAGCGTCAGCGAGGCTCATCCGCAGAACGCCACGCGTTTCACGTCGGGGTGGCCCGCGTTGCCGAAATTCAACGCGTATCGTGCAGACATGCATACGCTAGCGCGCTGCTGCACATCAGGAGAATGTGCGAAGTGTCGAGACAGCCAGGCCGTGATGTCGTGGTTGCTGGTCAATGCCAAGCAAGTTATGCAGGAAGACGACGGGCTCAGAACGTGGACGGAAGTGGCGGAGAGCTATTTCAGTCAGTTCGTCTGGTCGAGATACCATCCGCGCAGTCGTCTTGAGCGTATCTCGAGTCGCACGATGCAATGACACAACGGGCCGCTCGCCCGGAAAATGAAAAGCCCGCTGCAGCGGGCTTTTCATTGAGATCTTGATGTAACGCTCAGACGTTGAACAGGAAGTTCATCACGTCGCCGTCGTGCACGACATATTCCTTCCCTTCCGCACGCATCTTGCCGGCTTCCTTCGCGCCCTGTTCACCCTTGTACGTGATGAAGTCGTCGAACGCGATCGTCTGCGCGCGGATGAAGCCGCGCTCGAAGTCGGTGTGGATCACGCCGGCCGCCTGCGGTGCCGTATCGCCGATATGGATCGTCCACGCGCGCACTTCCTTCACGCCCGCGGTGAAGTAGGTCTGCAGGCCGAGCAGCTTGAAGCCCGCGCGGATCACGCGGTCGAGGCCCGGTTCTTCCATGCCCATGTCGGCGAGGAATGCTTCCTTGTCGGCATCGTCGAGATCGGCGATTTCCGCCTCGATCGCCGCGCACACGGCGACCACCGGCGCATTTTCGCTTTCCGCGTACTTGCGCACGGCATCCAGGTGCGCGTTGTTCTCGAAACCGTCGTCCTTCACGTTGGCCACGTACATGGCCGGCTTCGCGGTGATCAGGCAGAACGGCTTGAGCAGCGCCTCTTCGTCGTCCGACAGCGCGAGGCCGCGCACGGCCTTGCCCTGGTCGAGCTGCGCGCGCACCTTCTCGAGCACGGCGACGAGCTTCGCCGCTTCCTTGTCGTTGCCCGACTTCGCGGCCTTCGAATAGCGCGTGAGCGCCTTCTCGACGGTGCCGAGGTCGGCGAGCGCGAGTTCGGTATTGATCACTTCGATGTCGTCGATCGGGCTGACCTTGCCGGCGACGTGAATGACGTTCTCGTCCTCGAAGCAGCGCACGACGTGCGTGATTGCATCGGTTTCGCGAATGTTGGCGAGGAACTGGTTGCCGAGGCCTTCACCCTTGCTCGCGCCTGCGACGAGGCCCGCGATGTCGACGAACTCGACGACGGCCGGCACGACACGCTCCGGCTTGACGATCTCGGAGAGCGCCTTCAGGCGCGTATCGGGCACTTCGACGATGCCGACGTTCGGCTCGATCGTGCAGAACGGGTAGTTCTCGGCGGCGATGCCGGCCTTGGTCAGCGCATTGAACAGGGTGGACTTGCCGACGTTGGGCAAGCCGACGATGCCGCATTTGAGACTCATGGAATCCTTCGGACGGGTAAGGCGGCGCGGCCGGACAGGGCACGGCGGCGCGGGAAAAAAGGGCGGCCGGCGCTTGGGGCGCGGCGGGCCGACGGTCAAAGACGCTATTGTACCGTGCCGGCGCCCCCGGATTGCGGGCCGGCGCCGAACGGCCGATGCGGCGGGCCGCCGCGCTGCATCGGCCGCCTGCGATTCTGCTGATTTCCCGCAAAGTCCGGCCGCGTAAGGGTTTGGCCCCGCGGCTATAATGCCCGCCATGACTGCCCACCACTCCTTCGACGTCGCCGTGGTCGGCGGCGGGCTCGTCGGCAAGACTGCCGCGCTCGCGCTGACCCAGTCCGGCTACAAGACTGCCTTGCTCGCCCAGCCGGCCACGCCGCGCCCCGCCGATCTCGTATTCGACACGCGCGTCTACGCGCTGTCTTCCAGTTCGCAGGCGTTGCTCGAGCGGCTGCGGGTCTGGCAGGCGCTCGACCATGGCCGCCTCGCACCGGTCTACGACATGCGCGTGTACGGCGATGCCCACGCGGAACTGCATTTCTCCGCGTACCAGGCATCCGTGCCGCAGCTTGCGTGGATCGCCGAATCGTCGCTGGTCGAGGCGTCGCTCGACGCCGCGCTGCGGTTTCAGCCGAACCTCACGTGGTTCGAGGCGCGCGCGCAGGGCTTCGACGTACACGACGACGCAGCCGTGCTCACGCTGTCGTCGGGGCAGGTGCTGGAAGCGGATCTCGTCGTCGGCGCGGACGGCGCGCATTCATGGGTGCGCTCGCAAATGGGGGCCAAAGTCGAACGACGCGACTACCGGCAAACCGGAGTCGTTGCGAACTTCAAGGCGTCGCTGCCGCATCGCGAGACGGCCTACCAGTGGTTCCACGAAGGCGAGATCGTCGCGCTGCTGCCGCTGCCGGACGGCCATGTGTCGCTCGTCTGGTCCGCGCACACCGCGCATGCGGATGAATTGCTCGCACTCGATCCGGCGCAGCTCGCGGCCGAGGTCGAGCGCGTGTCTCATGGCCAGGTCGGCACGCTCGACTGCGTGACACCGGCCGCCGGCTTCCCGCTGGCGCTGCAGACGGTCGACAAGCTGATCGCGCCGCGCGTCGCGCTGGTCGGCGATGCCGCGCACCTGATCCACCCGCTCGCGGGACAGGGGATGAACCTCGGCCTGCGCGATGTGGCGGCGCTTGCCGATGCGATCGCCGGCAAGGAAAGCTTCCGCAACCTCGGCGATACGGTGCTGCTGCGCCGCTACGAGCGTTCGCGCCGCGAGGACATCCGCGCGCTGATGGTCGCAACCGACGGCCTGCAGCGGCTGTTCGCGGTGCCGGGCTCGCTCGCGAAGGCCGTGCGCAATGCGGGCATGGCCTTCGTCGGTGCGCAGCCGCTCGTGAAGCGCTGGCTCGTGTCGGCCGCGCTCGGCTGATCGAACCTTCGGCCGCTTCGCCGGTCGGACACGGTTCCGTTACGGCGTACACTGTGCCGTGAACACCGATTGAGCTGAAGGAAGATTTCGATGAAAAAAACGATCCGCATCGCGTCGCTGGCGCTGGCCGTCACGATGGCGACGCTTGGCTGCACCGCGCAGGCCGACCAGACCACCAACAAGCTGAAAGCCACGCTGCAGGCCCGCCTCGGCAACGATGCGCCGATCAAGAGCGTGTCGAAATCGCCGGTCGCGGGTCTGTACGAAGTGAACCTCGGCTCGCAGATCATCTATAGCGATGCGGCGGGCGACTACGTGCTGCTCGGCGATCTCGTCGACACCAAGACGCACAAGAACCTGACCGACGCCCGCCTGTCCGAAATCAACAAGATCGACTTCGCGAGCCTGCCGTTCGCGAATGCGATCAAGGTCGTCAAGGGCAACGGCGCCCGCAAGATCGCGGTGTTCTCCGATCCGAACTGCCCGTACTGCAAGAAGCTCGAGACGACGCTGCAGTCGGTCGACAACGTGACCGTCTACACGTTCCTGTACCCGGTGCTGTCGCCGGATTCGACCGCGAAGGCGAAGGCGATCTGGTGTGCGACCGACCGCGCGAAAACGTGGGAGAGCTGGATGCTCGACCATCGCGCACCGACCGGCGCCGGTACCTGCGATACCGCCGCACTCGACAAGAACCTCGCGCTCGGCCGCGGGATGAACGTCACGGGCACGCCGACGATCTTCCTGCCGGACGGCCGCCGCCTGCCGGGCGCCGTATCGGCCGACCAGCTCAACCAGGCGCTCGCGTCGAGCAAGTAACCGACCATCCGCCGGGCCGCATGGCCCGGCCAGCGAGGGGCGCCCGCGTGACCTGCCGGCGCCTCTCTTCGTTTCCGCCGCCGTATCCGACCGTCCGATTGCCACGATGACCCAGCCGATCCGCTATTCGATTGTCCCGAAAGATCTTGCCGCGCACCTGTTCGAAGTGTCGGTGACGGTCGCCGATCCCGACCCCGAAGGCCAGCGCTTTTCGCTGCCGGTGTGGATTCCGGGCAGCTACCTCGTGCGCGAGTTCGCGCGCAACATCGTGACGCTCGGCGCATTCAACGACGCGGGCCGCAAGGTGCGGATCGCAAAGACCGACAAGCACACGTGGCAGGCCGCACCCGTGAACGGCACGCTGACGCTGCGTTACGACGTGTACGCGTGGGACCTGTCGGTGCGCTCCGCGTATCTCGACGAATCGGGCGGCTTCTTCAACGCGACGGCCGTGTTCCTGAGCGTTGCCGGCCGCGAGGACGCGCCGTGTGAAGTCGACATCGGGAAGCCGGCCGGCGCGGCGTTCCGCGCGTGGCGCGTCGGCACCGCGTTGCCCGAGGCGCGCGGCACGAAGCGCTACGGGTTCGGCGCGTACCGCGCGTCGAACTACGACGAGCTTTCCGATCATCCGGTGACGATCGGCGAATTCGCGCTGGCGACGTTCGACGCGCACGGCGTGCCGCACGACATCGTGATCGCGGGGCGTGTGACGCAGCTCGACATGGAGCGCCTGCGCGCCGACCTGAAGCGCGTGTGCGAAGCACAGATCGCGTTGTTCGAGCCGAAATCGAAGAAGGCGCCGATGGACCGCTACGTGTTCATGACGCTTGCGGTCAGCGACGGTTACGGCGGCCTCGAGCATCGCGCGTCGACCGCGCTGATCTGCAACCGCACCGACCTGCCGGTGAAGGGGCGGCCCGAAACGACGGAAGGCTATCGCACGTACCTCGGTCTCTGCAGTCACGAGTACTTCCATACCTGGAACGTGAAGCGCATCAAGCCGGCGGCGTTCGTGCCGTACGACCTGACGCGCGAGAATTACACGTCGCTGCTGTGGCTGTTCGAAGGCTTCACGTCGTATTACGACGACCTGATGCTGGTGCGCAGCGGGCTGATGTCGCAGGACGAATATTTCGCGGCGCTCGGCCGCACGGTCGGCGGCGTGCTGCGCGGCACGGGCCGGCTCAAGCAAAGCGTCGCGGAAAGCTCGTTCGACGCTTGGATCAAGTACTACCGCCAGGACGAGAACGCGACCAACGCGATCGTCAGCTATTACACGAAGGGTTCGCTGGTCGCGCTCGCGTTCGATCTCGCGATCCGCGCGCAGACGCGCAACCGGAAGTCGCTCGACGACGTGATGCGCCTGCTGTGGCAGCGCTACGGCCGCGATTTCTACCGCGGCAAGCAGTCGGGTGTCGAGGAGAACGAAGTCGAGACGCTGATCGAGGAAGCGACGGGCGTCGCGCTCGGCCGCCTGTTCACCGATGCCGTGCACGGCACGCGCGACCTGCCGCTCGCCGAGCTACTCGCACCGTTCGGCGTGACGCTCACGCCGGATGTCGCGAACGGCGCGGCCGCGAAACCGACGATCGGCGCACGCCTGCGCGGCGGCGCGGACTGCACGTTCGCGGCGGTCTACGAAGGCGGCGCCGCGCATCGCGCGGGGCTGTCGGCCGGCGACACGCTGATCGCGGTCGACGGGCTGCGCGTCACGGGCACCAACCTCGACGCGCTGCTCGCGCGCTACCGGCCGGGCGACAAGGTCGAGGTTCACGCATTCCGTCGCGACGAGCTGCGCACCGCGAAACTGAAGCTCGACGGCCCCGAAGTCACGCGCTACCGGCTGACGGCGGCCGCGAAGCCGGCGGCGGCATCGAAGGCCCGGGAAGCCTGGCTGAAGGGCTGATCCTACGAAGGCGGGTATCGGGGCGCGATCGAGGATTGTTCTGTTGTTGCAACAATCCGTCGCCCTGAACCCGCTTTTTCGCGGTCATGCGGCCACGCACAATGGCGTCACTCGCGCTACCGAAGCGCAACCCTACTGGAGCCTGACATGACGACCATTCTGCAAATCAATTCCGCGGCGCGTTCGCAAGGTGCGCAATCCACGCTGCTGGCCAACGAACTGACGGCAAAGCTGCAACAATCGAACCCCGGCGCGAATGTCGTGGTTCGCGACCTGCTGGCCGATGCGCTGCCGCACCTCGACGAATCGGTGCTCGGCGCGTTCTTCACGCCGGCCGACAAGCGCACCGCGGAACAGAATGCGATCGTCGCGAAGAGCGATGCACTGATCGCCGAACTGCAAGCGGCCGACATCATCGTGATCGGCGCACCCATGTACAACTTCGGCGTGTCGTCGCAACTGAAGGCGTATTTCGACTGGATCGCCCGTGCAGGCGTCACGTTCCGCTACACCGAGAACGGTCCGGAAGGCCTGATCAAGGGCAAGAAGGTTCACGTGGTGACGGCCCGCGGCGGCAAGTACCTGGGTACGCCGAACGACAGCCAGACGCCGTACCTGCGCTCGTTCCTCGGCTTCATCGGCCTGACCGACGTGAACTTCATTCACGCTGAAGGCCTGAACCTCGGGCCGGACGCGCAGAGCGCCGCGCTCGCGAGCGCACGCGAAGCGATCGCCGCCGCGTAAGGAAGGCCGAAGCGGGTGCGACGCACCTGCTGCATCGCCCGATAAAAAAACGCCGCGTTCCCGAAAGGGACGCGGCGTTTTTGCATGCTTGCCGGCTCGAAGGAACCGGCAGCGCGTTACGCGAGCGTTTCGGCCACTTCCGGCAGGCGCCAGTCGATCGGCTCGCGGCCGGCGTCGACCAGATAATCGTTCGCGAGCGCGAAATGGCGGCAACCGAGGAAACCGCGGTGCGCGGACAGCGGCGACGGATGCGGCGCCTCGAGCACGCAATGCGCGCTTGCGTCGAACAGTGCGCGCTTCGCCTGCGCGTGTGCGCCCCACAGCATGAACACGAGCCCGCGATGGCGGCCGGCGAGTTCGCGGATCAGCGTGTCCGTGCACTGCTCCCAGCCGCGCTTCGCATGGCTCGCGGCCGCGCCGCGCTCGACCGTCAGCACCGTGTTGAGCAGCAGCACGCCCTGGCGCGCCCAGGTGTCGAGGCAGCCGTGGCGAGGCGTGTCATGACCGAAGTTCGCGGCGATTTCCTTGAAGATGTTGCGCAGCGACGGCGGCGTGCGCACGGCGGGCGGCACCGAGAACGCGAGCCCGTGCGCCTGCGGCGTGCCGCGATCGTCGCCGTGATACGGATCCTGGCCGAGGATCACGACTTTCACGTCGTCCGGGCTCGTCAGGCGCAGCGCGCGGAACACGTCGGTCGGGTAGACCGTCTTGCCGGCCGCACGCTCGTCGTCGACGAAGCGGCACAGCGGCGCATACGCGTCGCTGTCGGTAAAGGGCTTCAGCACGTCGCGCCAGATGGCAGGCAGCGCGTCGAATTGCGCGGCGAGGTGCGGAACGTTGGCGGCGGCAGGCTGCGGGGCCGCCGGTGCCGCAGCCGGTGCGGCGGTTTTCTTGGCGGGCTTGCGCCCGGCCGCGGGCGGTTCGGAAGGCGGGGACGGAAGATCGGCCGGTGCCGTTTCCGGCACGGGATCGTCGAACAGCGACGCCTGTTGCGGCGCGCGGGAAGTCTTGCGGGTTGCCATGCGTGATGCGTGTTATTGCGCGCGCAGCCGGTAGCCGCGCTGCGCCTTGCTGATGTTTTCGGGAGCGAGGCCCGGCAGCGCCTGCTGCAGTTCGGCGGCGAGCGTTGCGAGCGCCGCTTCCGGGCCGTCGATCAGTTCGAGTTCGATTTCGCTGATCGGTTCGCGGCGCGTTTCGTGTTCCGCCTGGACGACGATCTCGCCGATGTCCACCGCGGCTTCGACGGTTGCGCCGCCGATTGCGATGCGCCACAGCGTACGCGAAAAATCCGTGCGGAACAGCGCACGCAGCGCGCCGGCAGCGTCATTCAGCGCGGCGGCGGCCTCCGGCACGTCGCAGGCCGCGACGAGCGCATCGATCTCGAGCGCGTCGCCGGCGACCGGCAGCTCCCATTCGTGGCGGCGGTGCAGGCCGCCTTCCGCGCTGCCGACCGTCTTGAACGTCTGCAGCCAGCCCTGCGGCGCGCGGCGCACGCGCACCGCGCTCTTCGAGCGGGCCAGCGCGAGGTCGGGCGTATCGTAGTAGACGTTCGCGAGCGTGATGTCGTGGCCGGGTTCGCCGGTCAGCGTCTCGAAGAAGCGTCGCGCGGCCTCGGCCTGGCCGGCCGGCAGCGCGAGCTTGATTTCCTTTTCGATCGCCATCAGAAGAACATCCGTGCGAGTTCCTCGCCCGGCTGGTCGGCACGCATGAACGCTTCTCCGACGAGGAACGTGTTCACGTTCGCCGCGCGCATCGTGTCGACATCGGTGCGCGACAGGATCCCCGACTCGGTCACGACGATGCGGTCCGCCGGAATCATGTCGAGCATGTCGAGCGTGGTCTGGATCGACGTCTCGAACGTGCGCAGGTTGCGGTTGTTGATGCCGAGCAGCGGCGTCTTGAGCGTCAGCGCCTGTTCCATCTCGTTGCGGTCGTGCACTTCGACCAGCACCGCGAGGCCGAACGAGTGTGCGTACGCTTCGAGATCCTGCATCAGCGGCGTGTCGAGCGCGGCGGCGATCAGCAGGATCGCGTCCGCGCCCATCGCGCGCGCTTCCACGATCTGGTACGCATCGACGATGAAGTCCTTGCGCAGCACCGGCAGCGTGCAGGCCGCGCGTGCTTCCTCGAGATAGCGGACGCTGCCCTGGAAGAACTGCTCGTCGGTCAGCACCGACAGGCACGCGGCGCCGTGCTCCGCGTACGAACGGGCGATGTCGGCCGGCACGAAATGCTCGCGCAGCACGCCCTTCGACGGGCTGGCCTTCTTGATTTCGGAAATCACGGCCGCGTGGCCGGCTGCGTGCTTCGCGCGCAGTGCGCCGACGAAGTCGCGCAGGTCGCGCGCGGAGGCTTCCAGTTTCAGTGCCTCGAGCGGCGCGCTGCGCATGGCCGCCGCGACTTCTTCGCGCTTGACGGCGATGATTCGGTCGAGAATGTCGCTCATGTGGGTTCCTGCTTGATTCGTAAGGGGAGTCAGCGCTTGAACTGTTGCGTGAAGCGCACGAGTTCGTCGACTTTCGCGCGGGCCTTGCCGCTCGCGATCGCTTCGCGGGCGAGCTGGATGCCGTCCGCGATCGATTCGGCGACGTTCGCCGCATAGAGTGCGGTGCCCGCGTTCAGCGTGACGATCTCGCGCGCGACGCCCGGCTGGTTGTCCAGCGCGCCGAGCAGCATCGTGCGCGATTCGTCGGCATTTTCCACCTTCAGCGTGCGGTTCGACACCATCTGCAGGCCGAAATCTTCCGGATGGATCTCGTATTCGTGCACCTTGCCGTCGCGCAATTCGCCGACGAGCGTCGCGGCGCCGAGCGACACCTCGTCCATCCCGTCCTTGCCGTACACGACGAGCACGTGCTGCGCGCCGAGACGCTGCATCACGCGCACCTGGATGCCGACGAGGTCGGGGTGGAACACGCCCATCAGCTGGTTCGGCGCGCCGGCCGGATTGGTCAGCGGGCCGAGGATGTTGAAGATCGTGCGCACGCCGAGCTCGCGGCGCACGGCCGCGATGTTCTTCATCGCCGGGTGATGGTTCGGCGCGAACATGAAGCCCATGCCCGTCTCGGCGATCGACGCGGCGACCTGCTCCGACTGCAGGTCGATATTCACGCCGAGCGCCTCGAGCACGTCGGCGCTGCCGGACTTGCTCGACACGCCGCGGTTGCCGTGCTTCGCGACCTTCGCGCCGGCCGCGGCCGTGACGAACATCGACGCGGTCGAGATGTTGAACGTGTGCGAGCCGTCGCCGCCGGTGCCGACGATGTCGACGAAGTTCGAGTTGTCCTGCACCTCGACGTGGTTCGCGAATTCGCGCATCACGGTCGCGGCGGCGGCGATCTCGCCGATCGTCTCCTTCTTCACGCGCAGCCCGGTGATGATCGCGGCCGCCATCACGGGCGACATGTCGCCGCGCATGATGAGCCGCATCAGGTGCAGCATCTCGTCGTGGAAGATCTCGCGGTGTTCGATCGTGCGCTGCAGCGCTTCCTGCGGGGTAATCGTCATCGTGAGGCTCCCGTCAGGCGGCTTGCGCGGCTGCGGCGCGTGCCTGTTTCAGGAAATTCTCGAGCAGTGCATGGCCATGCTCGGACAGGATCGATTCCGGGTGGAACTGTACGCCTTCGACCGGCAGCGTCTTGTGGCGCACGCCCATGATCTCGCCGTCGTCGGTCCACGCGGACACCTCGAGGCAGTCAGGCAGCGATTCGCGCTCGATCGCGAGCGAGTGGTAGCGCGTGACGTCGAAATGCTTCGGCAGGTCGGCGAACACACCGCGGCAGTCGGTTTCGATCTTGCTCACCTTGCCGTGCATGATGGTCTTCGCGCGCACGACGCGGCCGCCGAATGCCTCGCCGATCGCCTGATGGCCGAGGCAGACGCCGAGGATCGGCTTCTTGCCCGAAAATTCACGCAGCACGTCGAGCGTGATGCCCGCGTGTTGCGGGTTGCTCGGGCCGGGCGACAGGCAGATCGCGTCGGGATTCAGGCGCGCGATCTCGTCGAGCGTGATTTCGTCGTTGCGGTAGGTGCGTACGTCCTCGCCGAGTTCGCCGAAGTACTGGACCAGGTTGTAGGTAAACGAATCGTAGTTGTCGATCATGAGCAGCATGGTCAGTCTCCGGTCAGAAGTCGCTATCGAGGCCGTCCTGGACCTGTTCGGCCGCACGCAGCACCGCGCGCGCCTTGTTCTCGGTCTCTTGCCATTCGGATTCGGGCACCGAATCCGCGACGACGCCGGCCGCCGCTTGCACGTACAGGTTGCCGTTGTGGATCAGGCCCGTGCGGATCGCGATCGCGAGATCCATCTCGCCCGAGAACGACAGGTAGCCGACGGCGCCGCCGTACAACCCGCGCTTGACCGGCTCGAGCTCGTCGATCAGTTCCATCGCGCGCACCTTCGGCGCGCCGGACAACGTGCCGGCCGGGAACGTCGCGCGCAGCACGTCGTAGTTCGTCATCCCGGGTTTCAGCTTGCCTTCGACCGAGCTGACGATGTGCTGCACGTGCGAGTATTTCTCGATGACCATCTTGTCGGTCACCTGCACCGAGCCGATCTCCGCGATGCGGCCGACGTCGTTGCGCGCGAGGTCGATCAGCATCACGTGCTCGGCGATTTCCTTCGGATCGTTGAGCAGTTCGGTCGCGAGTTCCGCATCGCGCTCGGGCGTGTTGCCGCGCGGGCGCGTGCCGGCGAGCGGACGGATCGTGACGATCTGGTCTTCGCCGCGCTTCTCCTGGCGCACGAGGATTTCCGGCGACGCGCCGACCACGTGGAAATCGCCGAAGTTGTAGTAGTACATGTACGGCGACGGGTTCAGCGAACGCAGCGCACGATACAGCGACAGCGGATTGTCGCGGTACGGCTTCGTCAGCCGCTGGCCGACCTGGATCTGCATCAGCTCGCCGGCCGCGATGTATTCCTTCGCCTGGCGCACGGCGGCCAGATAGTCGTCTTTCTTGAACTCACGGAAGGTTTCGGTGCGCACGCTCGCCGACGTGACGGGCGGCTGCACGGTCGTGCGCAGGCGCTGTTTCAGTTCGCGCAGGCGCTGTTTCGCCTTCGTGTAGGCTTCGGCCTGGCTCGGGTCCGCGTAGATGATCAGGTACAGCTTGCCGGCGAGGTTGTCGATGACCGCGACTTCCTCGGTCAGCAGCAACTGGATGTCGGGCAGGCCGAGATCGTCGCGCGGCGCGGTGTTCGCGAGCTTCTTCTCGATGTAGCGCACCGCGTCGTAGCCGAAATAACCGGCGAGACCGCCGCAGAAGCGCGGCAGGCCCGGGCGCTGCGCGACCTTGAAGCGCGCCTGGAACGATTCGATGAACTGGAACGGGTCACCGTCATGCGTCTCGACGACCTGGCCGTCGCGCACGACTTCCGACACGCCGTTACGGGTGCGGACGAGCGTGCGGGCCGGCAGGCCGATGAACGAGTAGCGGCCGAAGCGTTCGCCGCCGACCACCGATTCCAGCAGGAACGAGTTGGCGCCCGCGCGTTCGGGCTGGGCCAGCTTCAGGTAGAGGGACAGCGGCGTTTCGAGATCGGCGAGGGCTTCCGCGATCAGCGGGATGCGGTTGTAGCCTTCGTTCGCGAGCGATTGGAATTCGAGTTCGGTCATGTTCCGGTCCTGTTCGGGACGAGCGGCGCGTGCGCCAGGGATCACTTGACGCTGCGCGGGTTGCCGTCGGCGAAAGGGCGGTCGATCGAGAAGTGCCTGTTGCCGGCCGGCACTCCGGGCGTGAACGTCGCGAGCCTGCGGCCGATCCTGAACGCAAGCGTTCGGACGCGGTGGAACTCGAGGTGGTGCGACGGTCGGCGCGCGGATGCGCAGCGAGATAAAAAACGGCGCTGAAGACGTGCTTCAGCGTACCTCATCGAAGAGGTTAGCGCGACCAGCGACGCCAGGGCCAGGCTCCCCGGTCGATGCTGCTCAGACTCCGTTTTTTATTCAGAAACATGCAGATGGAAGAAATAATCAGATGGTTGGCCGGCCGGTGTTGTGCGCGGTAATTGCGCGAGCTGCGACCAGCAACGAATCGACTATACCATCCGAATTTATCGTTTGTATAGCTTTGCCGTGGTTGTAGCCGTACGGCACAGTCAGCGTCGCCATCCCGGCCGCGCGGCCGGCCAGCGCATCGTTTTCCGAGTCGCCGATCGCGACTGCCGCATCCGGAGCGACGCCGAGCGCGCTGCAGGCCGTCAGCATCGGCAGCGGATCGGGCTTCTTGCGCGCGACGCTGTCGCCGCCGAGCACGACGCCGAAGCATTCGTCCAGCCCGTATTGCTCGAGCAGTTCGACGGCGAAGCGATGCGGCTTGTTCGTCACGCACGCGAGCCGGATGCCGGCCGCACGCAACGCGTCGAGGCCGGCGGCTACGTCCGGATAAAGGCGCGTGTGGCGGCCGTTGATCTTCGCGTATTCGGTCTGGTAGATCGCCAGTGCATCGTCGAAGCGCGCGTGCGCTTCGTCGGCCGGGAAGCGCGGTTTCAGCACGCTCTGGATCAGGTGTTCGGAGCCCTTGCCGACGTAGCCGATCACCTCGTCACGCGACGTGGCCGGCGCGCCGAGCTGCGCGAGCATCCCGTTCAGGCCGGCCGTGAAATCGTCGGCCGTGTCGACCATCGTGCCGTCGAGATCGATCAGCGCCGCGTCGATGCGCGACGCGGCGAAGCGGATCGGGGCGGCTTCAGCTGCGGCCCCGGCCGGCGCATGGCCGGCGAGCGACGAATCGGCCACGGCGTCAGCTCCGCTCGACGGTAGCGAGCGCGGCGCGCATCTCTTCGATCACCTTGCGGTAGTCGGGCTTGCCGAAGATCGCCGAACCCGCGACGAAGGTGTCGGCCCCGGCCGCCGCGATTTCCGCGATGTTGTCGGCTTTTACGCCGCCGTCGACTTCGAGCAGGATCTCGCGGCCGGTGCGCTCGGTGTACGCGTCGATGCGTGCGCGTGCTTCGCGCAGCTTGTTCAGCGTTTCCGGGATGAACGACTGGCCGCCGAAGCCCGGGTTGACCGACATCAGCAGCACGAAGTCGAGGCGATCCATCACGTGATCGAGGTAGTTCAGCGGCGTCGCCGGATTGAACACGAGACCGGCCTTGCAGCCGTGGTCACGGATCAACGACAGCGTGCGGTCGATGTGATCGGAGCCTTCCGGGTGGAAGCTGATCAGGTTGGCACCGGCCTTCGCAAAATCGGGCACGATCCGGTCGACCGGGCGCACCATCAGGTGCACGTCGATCGGCACCTGCACGTGCGGGCGGATCGCTTCGCACACGAGCGGGCCGATCGTCAGGTTCGGCACATAATGGTTGTCCATCACGTCGAAGTGGATCCAGTCGGCGCCGGCAGCGACGACGTTGCGGACTTCTTCGCCGAGCCGTGCGAAATCGGCCGACAGGATGCTGGGAGCGATACGGAATTGGGTCATGGCAGGGGAGCGGGGACGTTGCGGCGCAAAACCGTCATTCTACCGTCCGGCGACCCGGTGCGCGGCGGCGGCCCGTGCGGCCGAGGCCCGATTGCGCATAGAATGCCGAACCAATGCGGCGCGCCCGCGGCCCCGTTGCCCATGCCGGCACGGACAGTCACCTTCCACCGGAAACATCATGAGTCAGTATCAGTTCACCGTTTCGGTGAAAACCAGCTACTTGCCGGAACAATCCGACCCCGATCGCCGTCAATACGCATTCGCGTACACGCTGACGATCCGCAACACGGGACAAGTCGCGGCGCAGCTGATCGCGCGTCACTGGATCATCACGGACAGCGAGAACCACGTGCAGGAAGTGAAGGGGCTCGGCGTCGTCGGGCACCAGCCGCTGCTGCAGCCGGGCGAGCACTTCGAATACACGAGCTGGGCCGTGATCGCGACGCCGGTCGGCACGATGCGGGGCGCGTACTTCTGCGTGGCGGAAGACGGCGAGCGTTTCGAGGCGCCGGTCGACGAGTTCGCACTCCACATGCCGCGCACGCTGCATTGAGCGTGCGAAGCGCGTCAGCGCGGCTGGCGGTCGTTGTTGCCGCGGGCGTGCTTCTTTCTGCCCGACGACGTCCACACGACGATGAAGATCAGCAGGGCAAGCGCTACGAAGGCTTCGAGCGCAAAGATGAGCATCGGATATTGGTCGAGAAAATCTGACATGGCGGTTTCCATCAAGAACGGACATTGTATGTGGTTTGGGCCCCGGTTGGCCGGGTGGGCGGCAGCGGTCGCGGCGGCGGCGCTGCTCGCGGCGTGCGGCGGCACGCCGACGCGGACTTCGTCGCTGAAGCCGCCGACCGGCGCGGCGATCATGCCGGGGCAGGTCGCCGCGAAGCGACTCACGCCGGTCGCGTGGCAGCAGGTGCCGGGTTGGCAGGATGATTCGCTGATCGGCGCGACGGCCGCATTGCGGCAGAACTGCGTGCGGCTCGCGCGCCAGCCGGCCTGGCAGCGTGCGTGTGCGGCTGCCGACCGGCTCGACGAGCTTGACGTCAGCAGTGCGCGGGCATTCTTCGAAACGTATTTCACGCCGTTCCAGTTCGCGAACACCGACGGTACGCTCGACGGGCTGGTGACAGGCTATTACGAGCCGCTGCTGCATGGTTCGCGCGTGCGTCGTGGCCCGTATCAGTACGCGCTGTACCGCTGGCCGGCCGGTTATCGCGCGGGCGCCGCGCTGCCGGCACGCGCGCAGCTCGAACGCGCCGGCATCCTGAACGGCAACGAACTCGTGTGGGTCGACGACCCGATCGAGGCGTTCTTCCTGCAGGTGCAGGGCTCGGGGCGCGTGTTGCTCGACGACGGTTCGGTGATGCGGGTCGGCTTCGGCGGCACCAACAACCAGCCGTACCGTTCGATCGGCAAGTGGCTGCTCGATCGCGGCGAACTGACACCCGCCCAGGCGACGATGCAGGGCATCAAGGCGTGGGCGAAGGCGAACCCGAATCGCGTCGACGCGTTGCTCGACACGAACCCGCGGTTCGTGTTCTTCCGCGACATGCCGACCAAGGAGGATGCGCCGCACGGCGGCGCGGACGGCCCGATCGGCGCGCTCGGCGTGCCGCTGACGCCGGAACGCTCGATCGCGGTCGACCCGTCGTCGATCCCGCTCGGCACGCCGGTGTTCCTGCAGACCACGCGCCCGCTGACGAATACGCCGATGAACCGGCTCGTGTTCGCGCAGGATACGGGCTCCGCGATCAAGGGCGGCGTGCGGGCCGATTATTTCTGGGGGCTCGGCGACGACGCAGGCGATCAGGCCGGCCGGATGAAGCAGGTCGGCCGGATGTGGCTGCTGTTCCCGAACTCGTGACTTGAGGCGGCCCGGGTTGTCCGGGCCGCCGCTGCCGATGCATCGGAGGGTGCACTCGTGGGCGCGATGGAGTGTGCGGGGCGTGTCGCGCTGATTGCGAGGGCGCCACGTGCGGCGTGAGTTTTCGTGACGCGCCTTTTGCCTCGACGGGTGCCCCAGAGGCGGCCCGGAATGAAACAGCCCGATCGGCGTTGGCCGATCGGGCTGTTTCATTTGCAGCCGCGGATTCACCGCACGTCGTGCACGCGCGGCGATTGCCGTCAGCCCTTGCGCTTGTCGACGACGCGTCGCGCCTTGCCGACCGAACGCTCGATCCCGTTCACGGGCAGCACGTTGATTACGGCCGTCACGCCGATCAGCGACTTGATGTCGTGTGCGAGCGCCTGTTTGGCCGCATGAATCGCCGCCGTATCGGGCGCAGTCTCCGGACAGGGCTCGACATTGAGCGTCAGCACGTCGAGCGGGCCTTCCTTTGTCAGTACGATCTGATAGTGCGGTGCGAGTGCGCGCTGCTTGAGCAACTGCTCCTCGATTTGCGTCGGGAACACGTTGACACCGCGCACGATCATCATGTCGTCCGAACGCCCCGTGATCTTCTCCATCCGGCGCATCGTGCGGGCAGTGCCAGGCAGCAGCCGCGTGAGGTCGCGGGTGCGGTAGCGGACGATCGGCAGTGCCTCCTTCGTCAGCGACGTGAACACGAGCTCGCCGAGTTCGCCATCCGGAAGCACTTCGCCCGTTTCAGGGTCGATGATTTCCGGATAGAAGTGGTCTTCCCAGATGGTCGGGCCGTCCTTGGTCTCGACGCATTCGGACGCGACGCCGGGGCCCATCACTTCGGAAAGCCCGTAGATGTCGACCGCGTCGATGCCCATCCGCTGCTCGATCGCGACGCGCATGTCGTTGGTCCACGGTTCCGCGCCGAAGATGCCGATGCGCAGCGAACTCTGCACGGGATCGAGACCCTGGCGCTCGATTTCATCGGCGATCGACAGCATGTAGCTCGGCGTCACCATGATGATGTCGGGCCGGAAATCCTGGATCAGCTGCACCTGCTTTTCGGTCTGGCCGCCGCCGAACGGGATCACGGTCAGCCCTGCGCGTTCGGCGCCGTAGTGCGCACCGAGCCCGCCTGTGAACAGGCCGTAGCCGTAGCTCACGTGCACCTTGTCGCCGCGGCGCGCACCGGCGGCGCGGATCGAGCGCGCGACGAGATTCGCCCATGTGTCGATGTCGCCGGCCGTATAGCCGACGACCGTCGGCTTGCCGGTCGTGCCCGACGACGCATGAATGCGCGAGATCTGGTCCTGCGGCACCGCGAACATCCCGAACGGGTAACTGTCGCGCAGGTCGCTCTTCGTCGTGAACGGGAAGCGCGACAGGTCGGCGAGCGTCTTCAGGTCGTCCGGATGGACGCCCGCGTCGTCGAACTTGCGACGATAGACGGGAGAGTGGTCATACGCATGCCGGAGCGACCACTTGAGGCGTTCGAGCTGCAGCGCGGTCAGCTCGTCGCGTGAGGCGGTCTCGATCGGCTCGAGCGGTAGCGGGGTAGTCATGCATGTCTCCAGTGTTTGTTATGTGCGAGCCGTCGACGTCAGCGGTCTTCCGGGATGACCGTACCCTTGATCTGGGCGGATTTGCCGCGAAACATCGCGACGGTTTCTCCGGTCTGGTTCGTGACGCGGATGTCGTAGATCCCTTGGCGGCCGGCGCGTGCCTGCTCGATCGCCTCGGCCGTCAGCACGTCGTCGCCGTGCACGGGGCGCAGGAATTCGATCGAGCAGCCGGCCGCGACTGCGTTCACGTTGTACGAGTTGCATGCGAACGCGAACGTCGAATCGGCCAGCGTGAAGATGATCCCGCCATGGCAGGTCTGATGCCCGTTCAGGAATTCGGGCCGCACGCGCATTTGCAGGCGCGCGTAGCCGGCGCGTACTTCGGCGATTTCCATCCCGAACGCGCGGCTGCATGCGTCGGCGTCGTACATGGCTCGCGCGGCGGCACGGGCGAGCGCGTCGGGGTCGAGCGTGGCAGTGGCGTCCGTCATGTCAACGCCCCTCGAAGCGCGGTGCGCGCTTCTCGATGAACGCCTTCACGCCTTCCGCATAGTCGTACGACTGACCGAGCTTGCGCTGCAGGTCGCGTTCCTGGTCGAGTTGCTGGTCGAGCGTGTTCGTGACGCTGTCGCGCATCGATTGCTTGATCGATGCGATCGCGAGCGTCGGCTGCTGCGCAAGCTGGGTGGCGAGCTGGCGGACTGACGCAGCGAGGGTGTCGTCGTCGACCGCGCGCCAGATCAAGCCCCATTGCTCGGCCTGTTCGGCGCCGAGCTTGTCGCCGGTCAGCGCGAGCCCCAGCGCGCGTGCCATGCCGACGCGTTGCGGCAGGAACCATGTGCCACCCGAATCGGGTACGAGCCCGATCTTGACGAAGGCCTGGATGAAACTGCTCGAGCGGGCGGCGAACACGAGATCGCACGCGAGCGCGAGGTTCGCGCCGGCGCCGGCCGCGGTTCCGTTGACGGCGGCGATGACCGGAATCGGCAGACGCTGCAGGCGGCGGATCAGCGGATTGAAGTGCTCGTCGATCAGCGCGCCGAGGTCGGTGGACGCGCCCGGCGTGAAGTCGAGATCGGCCAGGTCCTGGCCCGCGCAGAAGCCGCGCCCCGCGCCAGTCAGGATCAGCGCGCGCGCACCGGCCGCTTCGACATCATCGAGTGCCGACTGCAGTTCGCGATGCATCGCCCGCGTAAAGCTGTTCAGCTTGTCGGGGCGGTTGAGGGTAATCGTGGCCACGTTCGAGGCGCGATCGATATCCAGCTGAATCGCCTGATAGGACATGCAGTGTCTCCTTCATGACTTCGTTATAGGCGCGCGGTGCGTGGGTTACACGCGTTCGATCGCGATCGCGATACCCTGGCCGACGCCGATGCACATCGTACAGAGCGCAAAGCGGCCGCCCGTACGCTCGAGTTGGTGGAGGGCCGTGGTCACGAGCCGGGCGCCCGATGCGCCGAGCGGATGGCCCAGTGCGATTGCGCCGCCGTTCGGGTTCACGCGCGGATCGTCGTCGGCGACGCCGAGCATGCGCAGCACCGCCAGACCTTGCGACGCAAACGCCTCGTTCAGCTCGATCACGTCGAACTGGTCGATGGTCATGCCGAGCTGGCGCAGCAGTTTCTGCGTGGCCGGTGCGGGCCCGATGCCCATCACGCGCGGCGCGACGCCGGCCGTCGCCATTCCGACGACCCGTGCGCGGCGGCGCAGGCCGTACTGGTCCGCTGCCTGTGCATTGGCGAGCAGCAGCGCGCACGCACCGTCGTTGACGCCCGATGCGTTGCCGGCCGTTACCGAACCGTCCGGGCGCACGACGCCTTTCAGCTTCGCGAGCGCTTCGAGCGACGTTTCGCGCGGATGCTCGTCGCGCGAGACGACCACCGGATCGCCTTTCTTCTGCTGAATCGTGACCGCGACGATTTCCTCGGCGAGTGTGCCGTCCTGCTGCGCACGCGCGGCTTTCTGCTGGCTGCGCAGCGCGAACAGGTCCTGGTCGGCACGGCTGATGTTGTAGTCGACCGCGACGTTCTCGGCCGTCTCCGGCATCGAATCGACGCCATACAGCTGTTTCATCAACGGATTGACGAAGCGCCAGCCGATCGTCGTGTCGTGGATGTCGGCCTGGCGCGCGAATGCGCTCGCGGCCTTGCCCATCACGAACGGCGCGCGCGTCATGCTCTCGACGCCGCCCGCGATCATCAGGCGCGCCTCCCCGGCCTTGATCGCGCGCGCAGCAGTGCCGACCGCGTCCATCCCGGAGCCGCACAGGCGGTTCAGCGTCGTGCCGGGCACGTCGGTCGGCAGCCCCGCGAGCAGCGCGGACATGCGGGCGACGTTGCGGTTGTCCTCACCGGCCTGGTTCGCGCAGCCGTAGATCACGTCGTCGATCGCCGTCCAGTCGACGTCGCGGTTGCGCTCCACGAGCGCCTTGAGCGGTACCGCCCCGAGGTCGTCGGCGCGGACATCTTTCAGGGCGCCGCCGTAGCGGCCGATGGGGGTGCGAATCGCGTCGCAGATATAGGCGTCTGTCATGGGCGTATCGATGAGCAACGAACCCGCCGGGTAGCGGATTCGTTCATGGTAGAGAACGTGGCGGCGTTTGCACGTCGACCATTCGGGTTATGCAGGTTGACCGGCTTCCGCGGGTGCCGCTTTCGGCGCAACATGGACACGGCTTTGCACGACGCGGAACCGGTTGGCGACGAATGCCGGGTCCGCGAGCGCCGCGTTGGCTGCCGGGTTCGCGCCCGTGCCGTGGAAATCCGAGAACGCTGCCGACTGGTTCACGAACACGCCGCCGGTCAGGTTGATCGACAGCGCGACGCCGCCGCGTACCGCCGCGTCGTGTGCGGCGTCGACGATGGCTTCGTCGGTACTGTAGACGGAGAGCGTCAGCGCGCCATGTTCTGCTGCGATTTCACCGGCGAGATCGAGCGACTGCGCGGTCGAGTCGGTTGCGATCACGAACGAGATCGGGCCGAACCACTCCTGCGTGAATTTTTCGCGATCGGCCACGTCGAGTTGCAGCACGAGCGGTGTGCGCACGCGGGCATCGGGGAACGCGGGGTGCTGGAGGGTCAGGCTGTCGGCGAGCACGCGGCCGAGCTGGCGGGCGTCGTCGATGCGTGCGGTCACGCCTTCGTTCTGGATCGCGCCGATCAGTTCGACCGAGCGGGCCGGATCGCCGGTGAGTTTTTGTACCGCAACGGCGATTGCCTGTGCGACTTCGTCGAAGCTCGCATGGCCGTCCGCCGTCCGGATGCCGTCGCGTGGCACATAGATGTTCTGCGGTGCCGTGCACATCTGGCCGGAGTACAGCGCCAGCGAGAACGCGATGTTCTTGGCGGTGGCCTTCAGGTCGTCGGTCGAGTCGATCACGATCTGGTTGACGCCTGCCTTCTCCGTATAGACCTGTGCCTGGTGGGCATGGCGCTCGAGCCACGTGCCGTTTTGCGTGCTGCCGGTGAAGTCGATCAGCTTGATCTCGGGGCGCAGCGCGAGATCCTGAACGAGTGCGCCGTCGTTGGGTTCGGTCGCGAGGAGCGTGACGACGTTCGGATCGAAGCCGGCTTCGCGCAGCACGTCGCGAGCGATCCGGACCGTGATCGCGAGAGGCAGGATCGCGCCCGGATGCGGTTTGACGATCACGGTGTTGCCGGTGGCCAGATCGGCGAACAATCCCGGGTAGCCGTTCCAGGTCGGGAACGTGCAGCAGCCGAGTACGAGGCCGGTGCCGCGCGGGACGATCGTGTAGCGCTTGTGCATCGCGAGCGGCGGGTTCTTGCCTTGCGGCTTTTCCCAGTGCGCATCGGCCGGAATGCGGCGCAGTTCGTCCCACGCATAGGCAACTGCCTCGAGCGCGCGATCCTGCGCGTGCGGGCCGCCGGCCTGGAACGCCATCATGAATGCCTGCCCCGTGGTGTGCATCACGCTGTAGGCGATCTCGAAGCTCGCACGATTCAGGCGCGCGAGGATTTCGAGGCTTACGCCGATCCAGGCGCTCGGGCCGGCTTCACGCCATGAACGCTGCGCGGCGGCAGCGGCGGCGATCAGTTCGTCGGGCGTCGACTTCGGATACCGGACGCCCAATGCGATGCCGTACGGCGACCGTTCCGCGCCGACCGTTTCTCCGGACGCCGGCTGGTCGAGCGCGAACGTCTTGTCGAGGTAGGACTTGAACGCGGCTTCGCCATCTGCGTTCGCGCTTTCCCCGTACACTTTGGGGCTCGGCATTTCGGCGAACGGGCTCCAGTACCCGCGGCTCTCGATGGCGGCGAGTGCGTGCTTCAGCGTGTCTTCGTGCTTCGTGAACAGTGCATGGGTCATGGCGGCAGCCTGATGGACGATGAGAGGGGTTGGATCGATTAATTAACCGACCGGTTGGTCGGAGAATGGTAGCATCAAACTATTCGCATGTGCGAGGCGTTTCTCATTTCATTGATCGAGGAGAAATAGATGGCTTACGAGAACATCCTGGTGGAGACCCGGGGGCGTGTCGGGCTGGTTACGCTGAACCGTCCGAAGGCGCTGAATGCGCTGAACGATGCGCTGATGGATGAACTGGGTGATGCGCTGAAGGCATTCGATGCGGACGATGGCATCGGCGCGATCGTCGTGACCGGGAGCGAGAAGGCGTTCGCGGCTGGCGCGGACATCGGCATGATGGCGACCTATTCCTATATGGATGCCTACCGGGGCGACTACATCACACGTAACTGGGAGACGGTTCGCGAAATCCGCAAGCCGATCATTGCGGCGGTGTCGGGCTTTGCGCTGGGTGGCGGCTGCGAGCTGGCCATGATGTGCGACATCATCTTCGCGGCGGACACGGCCAAGTTCGGCCAGCCGGAAATCAAGCTGGGCGTCATGCCGGGGGCGGGCGGTACGCAGCGTCTGCCGCGCGCGGTGTCGAAGGCTAAGGCGATGGACATGTGCCTGACGGCCCGCTTCATGGATGCAGCCGAAGCGGAGCGTGCGGGGCTCGTGTCGCGTGTGCTGCCGGCCGACACGCTGCTCGACGAGGCGATTGCCGCCGCGGCGACGATCGCCGAGTTTTCGCTGCCGGCGGTCATGATGGTCAAGGAGTCGGTGAACCGTGCGTACGAGACGACGCTGGCCGAGGGCGTTCACTTCGAGCGCCGGCTGTTCCATTCGCTGTTCGCGACCGAAGACCAGAAGGAGGGGATGGCGGCATTCGTTGAAAAGCGGAAGCCGGTGTTCAAGCACCGCTGATTGAGGCGCCCGAGGTAAGTGGCCAGTGCCTGGCTGGTATCGGTTGTCGAACCCGGCCCACTGAGCCCCCGGCCCCCGTGCGCGCCAGCGCACGAGGGCTTTTCAAAATATTTTCACAAAGGGCTTGCATGGATGGGGGGCAGGTGCTTAGAATCACGCCTCTTTCGCGCTAACGGAAACGCGGCGCGGAAGGGGAAGCGGAGCTGGTGGTGTGCTGCAGTCTTGGGCGCGCGGCTGGCGAAGAAAGTTGAACCCCGCAGTCGCAACGATGTAGTGTAAAAAGTTGTTGACGAGCTGCGAAACACGGTTCATAATCTCGCTTCTCTGCTGCTGAAAACGCAGCGCTGCCGGGAAACACGAAGTTCCTCGTAGATTGCTCTTTAAAAATTAACAGCCGATAAGTGTGGGCGCTTGATGGAAGCGAGCTGATCCTCGGATCAGATAGCGAAAGTATCAAGAGTCTCACACTAAAGTAAGTCAGGTTTATGAAGCAATTCATATTCCTGTCAGCTTTGAGTGAGCGACCGGTTCTTAACTGAACCGAAAACAGTAACAGGTTTAAACTGAAGAGTTTGATCCTGGCTCAGATTGAACGCTGGCGGCATGCCTTACACATGCAAGTCGAACGGCAGCACGGGTGCTTGCACCTGGTGGCGAGTGGCGAACGGGTGAGTAATACATCGGAACATGTCCTGTAGTGGGGGATAGCCCGGCGAAAGCCGGATTAATACCGCATACGATCTACGGATGAAAGCGGGGGACCTTCGGGCCTCGCGCTATAGGGTTGGCCGATGGCTGATTAGCTAGTTGGTGGGGTAAAGGCCTACCAAGGCGACGATCAGTAGCTGGTCTGAGAGGACGACCAGCCACACTGGGACTGAGACACGGCCCAGACTCCTACGGGAGGCAGCAGTGGGGAATTTTGGACAATGGGCGAAAGCCTGATCCAGCAATGCCGCGTGTGTGAAGAAGGCCTTCGGGTTGTAAAGCACTTTTGTCCGGAAAGAAATCCTTGGCTCTAATACAGTCGGGGGATGACGGTACCGGAAGAATAAGCACCGGCTAACTACGTGCCAGCAGCCGCGGTAATACGTAGGGTGCAAGCGTTAATCGGAATTACTGGGCGTAAAGCGTGCGCAGGCGGTTTGCTAAGACCGATGTGAAATCCCCGGGCTCAACCTGGGAACTGCATTGGTGACTGGCAGGCTAGAGTATGGCAGAGGGGGGTAGAATTCCACGTGTAGCAGTGAAATGCGTAGAGATGTGGAGGAATACCGATGGCGAAGGCAGCCCCCTGGGCCAATACTGACGCTCATGCACGAAAGCGTGGGGAGCAAACAGGATTAGATACCCTGGTAGTCCACGCCCTAAACGATGTCAACTAGTTGTTGGGGATTCATTTCCTTAGTAACGTAGCTAACGCGTGAAGTTGACCGCCTGGGGAGTACGGTCGCAAGATTAAAACTCAAAGGAATTGACGGGGACCCGCACAAGCGGTGGATGATGTGGATTAATTCGATGCAACGCGAAAAACCTTACCTACCCTTGACATGGTCGGAATCCCGCTGAGAGGTGGGAGTGCTCGAAAGAGAACCGGCGCACAGGTGCTGCATGGCTGTCGTCAGCTCGTGTCGTGAGATGTTGGGTTAAGTCCCGCAACGAGCGCAACCCTTGTCCTTAGTTGCTACGCAAGAGCACTCTAAGGAGACTGCCGGTGACAAACCGGAGGAAGGTGGGGATGACGTCAAGTCCTCATGGCCCTTATGGGTAGGGCTTCACACGTCATACAATGGTCGGAACAGAGGGTTGCCAACCCGCGAGGGGGAGCTAATCCCAGAAAACCGATCGTAGTCCGGATTGCACTCTGCAACTCGAGTGCATGAAGCTGGAATCGCTAGTAATCGCGGATCAGCATGCCGCGGTGAATACGTTCCCGGGTCTTGTACACACCGCCCGTCACACCATGGGAGTGGGTTTTACCAGAAGTGGCTAGTCTAACCGCAAGGAGGACGGTCACCACGGTAGGATTCATGACTGGGGTGAAGTCGTAACAAGGTAGCCGTATCGGAAGGTGCGGCTGGATCACCTCCTTTCCAGAGCTATCTCGCAAAGTTGAGCGCTCACGCTTATCGGCTGTAAATTAAAGACAGACTCAGGGGTCTGTAGCTCAGTCGGTTAGAGCACCGTCTTGATAAGGCGGGGGTCGTTGGTTCGAATCCAACCAGACCCACCATTGTCTGGCGGTAACACCTGAGGGCATCTGTACTCAATGGGGGCATAGCTCAGCTGGGAGAGCACCTGCTTTGCAAGCAGGGGGTCGTCGGTTCGATCCCGTCTGCCTCCACCAATCACCAACGCTAAGGGCTTGGTTCATGCGATGAACCGAGAATTTTGCATTGGCGATTGAGCCAGTCAGAGCGGTACGAAAGTATCGGCTGTCGTTCTTTAACAATCTGGAAGAAGTAAGTAATTTGGATAGCGGAAGCGTCTTGAGATGGACGTGAAAACTATCCGGGTTGTGATTGTATCGATGTATCTCAAGATGATTCGAACTTAATGTTCGGCTCAATTGGAATACGGCACAACGCGAGAACTCAACCTGTAACGAGACAGACTCGTTATAGGGTCAAGCGAACAAGTGCATGTGGTGGATGCCTTGGCGATCACAGGCGATGAAGGACGCGGTAGCCTGCGAAAAGCTACGGGGAGCTGGCAAACAAGCTTTGATCCGTAGATGTCCGAATGGGGAAACCCACTCCTTTTGGAGTATCCATGGCTGAATACATAGGCCATGCGAAGCGAACGCGGTGAACTGAAACATCTAAGTAACCGCAGGAAAAGAAATCAACCGAGATTCCCAAAGTAGTGGCGAGCGAAATGGGATGAGCCTTGCACTCTTTATTTGTATTGTTAGCCGAACGCTCTGGAAAGTGCGGCCATAGCAGGTGATAGCCCTGTAGGCGAAAACAGTATGAAAGAACTAGGTGTGCGACAAGTAGGGCGGGACACGTGAAATCCTGTCTGAAGATGGGGGGACCATCCTCCAAGGCTAAATACTCGTGATCGACCGATAGTGAACCAGTACCGTGAGGGAAAGGCGAAAAGAACCCCGGGAGGGGAGTGAAATAGATCCTGAAACCGCATGCATACAAACAGTCGGAGCCTCGTAAGGGGTGACGGCGTACCTTTTGTATAATGGGTCAGCGACTTACGTTCAGTAGCAAGCTTAACCGTATAGGGCAGGCGTAGCGAAAGCGAGTCCGAATAGGGCGTTCAGTTGCTGGGCGTAGACCCGAAACCAGGTGATCTATCCATGGCCAGGATGAAGGTGCGGTAACACGTACTGGAGGTCCGAACCCACTAACGTTGAAAAGTTAGGGGATGAGCTGTGGATAGGGGTGAAAGGCTAAACAAACCTGGAAATAGCTGGTTCTCTCCGAAAACTATTTAGGTAGTGCCTCGTGTCTCACCTTCGGGGGTAGAGCACTGTCATGGTTGGGGGGTCTATTGCAGATTACCCCGCCATAGCAAACTCCGAATACCGAAGAGTGCAATCACGGGAGACAGACATCGGGTGCTAACGTCCGGTGTCAAGAGGGAAACAACCCAGACCGCCAGCTAAGGTCCCCAAATATAGCTAAGTGGGAAACGAAGTGGGAAGGCTAAAACAGTCAGGAGGTTGGCTTAGAAGCAGCCACCCTTTAAAGAAAGCGTAATAGCTCACTGATCGAGTCGTCCTGCGCGGAAGATGTAACGGGGCTAAGCTATATACCGAAGCTGCGGATGCGTGCTTTGCACGCATGGTAGGAGAGCGTTCCGTAAGCCTGCGAAGGTGCCTTGTAAAGGGTGCTGGAGGTATCGGAAGTGCGAATGCTGACATGAGTAGCGATAAAGGGGGTGAAAGGCCCCCTCGCCGTAAGCCCAAGGTTTCCTACGCAACGTTCATCGGCGTAGGGTGAGTCGGCCCCTAAGGCGAGGCAGAAATGCGTAGCTGATGGGAAGCAGGTCAATATTCCTGCACCATTGTTAGATGCGATGGGGGGACGGATCGCGGAAGGTTGTCCGGGTGTTGGAAGTCCCGGTCGCTGCATTGGAGAAGGCGCTTAGGCAAATCCGGGCGCGCAATTCAAGGGTGTGGCGCGAGCTCCTTCGGGAGCGAAGCAATTGGAAGTGGTTCCAAGAAAAGCCTCTAAGCTTCAGTCTAACGATGACCGTACCGCAAACCGACACAGGTGGGCGAGATGAGTATTCTAAGGCGCTTGAGAGAACTCGGGAGAAGGAACTCGGCAAATTGGTACCGTAACTTCGGGATAAGGTACGCCCTTGTAGCTTGACTGGCCTGCGCCAGGAGGGTGAAGGGGTTGCAATAAACTGGTGGCTGCGACTGTTTAATAAAAACACAGCACTCTGCAAACACGAAAGTGGACGTATAGGGTGTGACGCCTGCCCGGTGCCGGAAGATTAAATGATGGGGTGCAAGCTCTTGATTGAAGTCCCGGTAAACGGCGGCCGTAACTATAACGGTCCTAAGGTAGCGAAATTCCTTGTCGGGTAAGTTCCGACCTGCACGAATGGCGTAACGATGGCCACACTGTCTCCTCCCGAGACTCAGCGAAGTTGAAGTGTTTGTGATGATGCAATCTACCCGCGGCTAGACGGAAAGACCCCATGAACCTTTACTGTAGCTTTGCATTGGACTTTGAACCGATCTGTGTAGGATAGGTGGGAGGCTATGAAACCGGAACGCTAGTTTCGGTGGAGCCGTCCTTGAAATACCACCCTGGTTTGTTTGAGGTTCTAACCTTGGCCCGTGATCCGGGTCGGGGACAGTGCATGGTAGGCAGTTTGACTGGGGCGGTCTCCTCCCAAAGCGTAACGGAGGAGTACGAAGGTACGCTAGGTACGGTCGGAAATCGTGCTGATAGTGCAATGGCATAAGCGTGCTTAACTGCGAGACCGACAAGTCGAGCAGGTGCGAAAGCAGGTCATAGTGATCCGGTGGTTCTGTATGGAAGGGCCATCGCTCAACGGATAAAAGGTACTCTGGGGATAACAGGCTGATACCGCCCAAGAGTTCATATCGACGGCGGTGTTTGGCACCTCGATGTCGGCTCATCTCATCCTGGGGCTGTAGCCGGTCCCAAGGGTATGGCTGTTCGCCATTTAAAGAGGTACGTGAGCTGGGTTTAAAACGTCGTGAGACAGTTTGGTCCCTATCTGCCGTGGGCGTTGGATATTTGAAGGGGGCTGCTCCTAGTACGAGAGGACCGGAGTGGACGAACCTCTGGTGTACCGGTTGTCACGCCAGTGGCATCGCCGGGTAGCTATGTTCGGAAGAGATAACCGCTGAAAGCATCTAAGCGGGAAACTCGCCTTAAGATGAGATATCCCTGGGGACTAGATCCCCTTGAAGGGTCGTTCGAGACCAGGACGTTGATAGGTCAGGTGTGTAAGCGCAGTAATGCGTTCAGCTAACTGATACTAATTGCCCGTAAGGCTTGATCCTATAACAAGTCTGCCTTGTAGATCGGCGCCGTGCGACAGCACTGGCTGCGATCCAAAGCGACAAGTTGGATTCTCGTGTGTGATACACACAACTCAAAATTACTGCTTCTTCCAAGATTGGTTGTGCTGCGAAGCCAGCGCAACAACCCTCTTTGCCTGATGACCATAGCGAGTCGGTCCCACCCCTTCCCATCCCGAACAGGACCGTGAAACGACTCTACGCCGATGATAGTGCGGATTCCCGTGTGAAAGTAGGTAATCGTCAGGCTCCCTAAGCCAGAAACCCTCGCCCGAAAGGCGGGGGTTTTTGCATTTCGGCGGCGGAAATGCGTGAGTGATCGGGATCGCTGGCTTGGCCGGAACTTTCACATTACTCCTCCCAGGTGCCCCCAATCGAAACGCCCGGTTTTTCGAAATGACCGGTATCATTCGTGATCCCCCGATCTATTGATCGTATCTCCAATCAAAATCCCAGCTCCCTCCTCTCCGTGTACCGGCTAGCGACGTCGTGCACGTTCTGCCCTCCATCGTCGACAACGCATATCGAACGGGCCATACAAGCCTCCCCCGCAGATGACGCGTGGTGCAACCGAAACTACCCTGGCTTCCTCCAATCGCTTTTTGGTCAGATAACCCAGTATCCGAACGAAATGAACGCTTTATTCGGCGCGTCCACGTAAAATTTGCGAACCCCCATCTATGCACTCAAAACGATGAACGCCGCGATTCAGGTAACCCGGGCCGTTTGCCCGCACGATTGTCCGGACACGTGCGCAATGCGCGTGACCGTCGAGAACGGCAAGGCGATCAAGGTCACGGGCGATCCCGATCATCCGCCGACACAAGGCGTGTTGTGCACGAAGGTCAGCCGATACGCCGATCGTGTTCATCATCCCGATCGCCTCACCGTTCCGCTCAAGCGCATCGGCGCCAAAGGAGAAGGGCATTTCGTACCGATCAGTTGGGACGAGGCGTTCGACGAGATCGGCCGTCGTCTCGGTGAAATTGCGGCGCGCGCACCGGAGGCGATCGTGCCGTACAGCTATGCGGGGACGATGGGGCTCGTGCAAGGAGAGGGCATCGCCCAGCGCTTCTTCCACAAACTGGGCGCCTCGCGGCTCGAGCGCACGATCTGCGCGGCGGCCGGTGCTGCGGGGTTACGGTACACATATGGTGGCAGTCTCGGTATGCATCTCGAGCATTTCGAGGAAAGCGAACTGATTCTGATATGGGGAGCGAACCCGATCGCGTCGAGTCTGCACTTCTGGACGCGAGCGCAGGAAGCGAAGCGCCGAGGCGCCCGTCTTGTCGCCATCGATCCGTACCGTTCGCTGACAGCGGAGAAGTGTCATCAGCATATTGCGTTGAAACCGGGCACCGATGGCGCGTTCGCACTCGGCATGATGCACGTGCTGATTACCGAAGACCTGCTCGATCACGACTACATCGCCAGCCATACGCTCGGTTTCGACGCACTCAAGGAACGGGCGATGTCCTATCCGCCGGATCGTGTCGCGCAGATCTGCGGCATCGACGCGTCGGAGTTGATCGATCTTGCGCGTCGTTACGGCGCTACCCGGAAGGCATCGATCCGCCTGAATTACGGCATGCAGCGCGTTCGCGGCGGTGGCAACGCGGTACGCGCGATCGCAAGCCTGCCGGCGCTGACGGGTGCATGGCGCGATCGGGCCGGTGGGCTGTTGCTCTCGTCGTCGGAATCCGCGCCGGTGAACCAGGCTGCGCTGCTGCGCCCGGACTTGATGCCGGGCTGGCCGCACAAGCTGCCGCGCATCATCAACATGAACGCGATCGGCGACGCGCTGTTGCACCCGGGCGATGCCACCTTCGGACCGAAGGTCGAAGCGGTGATCGTGTACAACTCGAATCCGGTGGCGGTCGCGCCTGATTCCTCGAAAGTCGCGGCGGGGTTCGCACGTGATGACCTGTTCACGGTTGTTCTCGAGCATTTCAAGACAGATACCGTCGATTTCGCCGACATTGTGCTGCCGGCAACCACGCAACTCGAGCATCTGGACGTCCACAAATCGTACGGCCACACCTACGTGATGGCGAACCTGCCGTCGATTCCTCCGGTGGGAGACGCGCGGCCGAATACGGAGATCTTCCGCGGGATCGCGCGCAGCATGGGGCTGGACGAGCCCGCGCTCTATCACAGTGACGAAGAGGTCGCGCGTGCGGCCCTCCGCTGGGACGATCCGGCACTCGACAGCGACTGGGACACGCTGAAGCGCGATGGCTGGCTGAAACTCAAGCTGCCGGAGGCGCCGTTCGCGAACGGCGGTTTTCGTACACCATCCGGCAAGTGCGAGTTCTACAGCCCGCGGCTCGAGCAGATGGGTGTTGACCCAGTGCCCGACTACCTGCCGCCATTCGAATCGGCCGAGGCAGCACCCGAGCTCGCGGCGCGCTATCCGCTCGCGATGATTTCGCCGCCTGCCCGTCACTTCCTGAACAGCACGTTCGTGAACGTCGACAGCCTCCGTCATACCGAAGGCGAGCCGCATCTCGACATTCACCCGTCGGATGCCGATGCACGGGGCATCGCGGAGGGCGATCTCGTTCGCATCTTCAACGACCGCGGATCGATGCAGGCGCTCGCGAGAATTACCGATCGTGCACGTGCAGGGCTCGTCGTCGGGCTGTCGATCTGGTGGAAGAAACTGTCGCCGGACGGCAGGAACGCGAACGAAGTGACGAGCCAGGCGCTTACCGATCTCGGCAATTCGGCGACGTTTTACGATTGCCTTGTGGAAGTAGAGCGCATTTGACCGAATATCACCGTATCATCCGACGAATCTCCACGGAAGTTCGAAGTGGACATCTAACCCTGTTGTATCGGGACGGGCGAGCCGTTACGATGCGTTTTAGCACGATCATTCGAAAATCCGTGAGGAGACGCGCAGTATGAACAAAATTTGGCTGAAATCGTACCCACCCGGCGTTCCAGCCGAAATTGACGCGTCTCCTTATCCCTCCGTTCCAGACCTGCTGGACGAAAGCTTCCGCCAGTACCGCGACCGCACGGCGTTCGTCTGCATGGGCAAGGGCATCACGTACGGCGAACTCGACAAGCTGTCGCGCCAGTTCGGCGCCTGGCTGCAATCGCGCGGTCTAGCACGCGGGGCGCGCGTTGCGATCATGATGCCGAACGTGCTGCAGTATCCGGTGGCGATCGCCGCGGTACTGCGGGCGGGCTACACCGTCGTCAACGTCAATCCGCTCTACACGCCACGCGAGCTCGAACATCAGCTGAAGGACAGCGGTGCGGAGGCGATCGTCATCCTCGAGAATTTCGCGTCGACGCTGCAGGCTGTCATCGCGAATACGAGCGTCAAGCACGTCGTCGTCGCGTCGATGGGCGATCTGCTGGGCATCAAGGGATGGCTCGTCAACTACGTCGTGCGCAACGTGAAGAAGATGGTGCCGGCCTGGCAACTGCTGTCGTTCACGCGCTTCAAGGCCGCGCTGTCGGAAGGCGCGCGGCAGGCATTCAAGGCGCAGAAGATCGGCCCCGATGACGTCGCGTTCCTGCAATACACGGGCGGGACGACAGGCGTGGCAAAGGGGGCGACGCTGCTGCACCGGAACATCGTGTCGAACGTGCTGCAGGCCGGCGCCTGGCACCATCCGGCTCATGAGAAGTTCCCGGAGGTGAAACAGTTCGTGACCGTTGTCGCGCTGCCGCTGTATCACGTGTTCGCGCTGACCGTCTGCGGTTTCCTGACGATGCGTACCGGGGGCATGGGCATCCTGATCCCGAACCCGCGCGACATCGCCGGCATGATCAAGGAACTGAAGGGTTACCAGATCTCGACGATCCCGGCGGTCAACACGCTGTATAACGCACTGCTGAACCATCCCGAATTCAATCAGCTCGACCTGTCGAAGCTCGTGATCGCCAACGGCGGCGGCATGGCGATCCAGGAAGGCGTCGCGAAACGCTGGTATGAAAAGACCCATACGGCGATCATCGAAGGCTACGGGCTGTCCGAAACGTCGCCGGTCGCGACCTGCAATCCGGTGACGGCGACCGAATACAGCGGGACGATCGGCCTGCCGCTGCCGTCGACCGAAGTGGCGATTCGCGACGATGCCGGCAACGACGTCGCGCTCGGCGAACCCGGCGAGATTTGCATCCGCGGGCCGCAGGTGATGGCCGGCTACTGGAACCGGCCGGACGAGACCGCGAAGGTCATGTTCGCGGACGGCTTCTTCAAGACGGGCGACGTCGGCGTGATGGATGCGCGCGGTTACGTGAAGATCGTCGACCGGAAGAAGGACATGATTCTCGTATCGGGCTTCAATGTGTACCCGAACGAAGTCGAGGACGTGGTGGCGTCGCATCCGGGCGTGTTCGAGGTGGCGGCGGTCGGCGTGCCCGACGAGCATTCCGGCGAAGCCGTGAAGCTGTTCGTCGTGAAGAAGGATCCGGCGCTCACCGACAAGGACATCCTCGCCTACTGCAAGGAGCGCCTCACCGGCTACAAGCGGCCGAAGCTGGTCGAGTTCCGTACGGAGCTGCCGAAAACGAACGTCGGCAAGATCCTGCGGCGCGAATTGCGCGACGGACGCGCGTAACGTCGCGGTCGATCGAAGGGAAAAGCCCGGCACATGCCGGGCCTTTTTGTTTGCAGTGCGGCCCCGAGGAGGTTTGTCTCCGTACGAGGCTGTCTCCGGAATGGGCTTGCGGCGCGGCCGTGCGTTTCGATGGCTGCAGAGGCAGGCGGCATGGCCCCCACGACGAGCGCGCAACGCCCGGTGCGATTCGCCGCACTCCGGCTTTGCCGTTCTGCACCGCAAAAGAAAAAGGCGCCCGGAGGCGCCTTCAATATGCTGCGGCTTGTCAGGCAAGCTGATTAGAACTTGTGACGGATGCCGACGCGTGCCGCGACCTGGTTGCTGGTGCTCGACCCGGCCAGGCCGTTGATCGCTGCCGTTGCCTTCAGGACGTTGCCGTTCGAATCGAGCACGTTGCCCGATGCGTGCTGGTACACGCCGATCACGTAGACGTCGGTGCGCTTCGACAGGAAGTAGTCGACGCCCAGCGAGCCCTGGTGGTACTTGGCTGCCGAGTTGCCGTCGATCTTGCTGCCTTGCGTGTAGTCGTACGCCGCGCCGAGAATCAGCGCCGGGGTCAGCTGATACTTGAAGTTGATTTCGCCGTTGTTGAACGTCGCGGTCTGGTTCACGAACGGGCCTGCCGAGAAGCCCTTGAACTTCGTGTTCGAGTACGTCGCGCCGATCGTTGCTGCGCCGAACGTGTATGCGCCGCCTGCACCGATGACCTGGTACGTGTTCGCGTTGTTCGCGTACGCGCCGTAGATCGGCGACGAGACCGACGAAGACGCGGAACCGTTGTTGAACATGCCACCGAACTGGTTCGGCGTACGTGCGTTCAAGTAACCGACGCCCAAGACCAGCGGGCCGTTGTTGTAGCCTGCGCCGAGCGACCAGACCTGGTTCTTCGAGAACTGGCCTGCCTGACCGCCGAAGCTGTACAGGCCGCCGAACGAGAAGCCGCCGTAGGTCTGGCTCGTGAACTTGACCGCGTTGTTCACGCGATAGGCGTTGTTGAAGTTGTCGAGGTCGCCCGGGTGAGCGGCGATGTAGCCGCCCCACTGGTCGCCTGCCTCGAGCGGGCCGACGAAGTCGACGACGGAGTCGTATTGACGACCCAGCGTGACCGTACCGTACTGGCTCGACAGGCCGACGTAAGCCTGACGACCGAACATCAGGCCGCCTTGACCGAGCTTGCCGCTGTTCACGTCGAAACCGTTTTCGAGGGTGAAGATTGCCTTCAGGCCGCCACCGAGGTCTTCGGTGCCGCGCAGGCCGAAGCGGCTGCCTTGCATCACGCCGCTGGCCATGCTGTACAGGTGCTTGCCGCCCGCATTGTTGTTGAAGAGCAGGCCTTCATCGATGATGCCGTAAAGCGTCACGCTGCTTTGCGCATGGGCAGCGCCAGCGAACGCGCCCAGCGCGACGAGCGCGAGAAGCGACTTTTTCATTAACGGATCTCCAAAAATCACTGAATTTTTCTGGCGGGGCGGATAGTTATGTTCTGTCGACGGGCCCCATCAACTTCGCAAGAAGTCGCACGTAATGTAGCAAAACCGGTTTTTGCCACAAAGCGAAATGCCGCAGCTCAAGGCCGCCATGTTTCCTTTATGCAACAATGGTTAAAATCACGGGTTAACCGCAATTTCCGCTGAATAATCAAGTCGGTTACGCAGCGGACTCGTGCCCTTGCCGCTCGCGGCGGCACACGCAGCCAGGAGAACAGGATGGTGTTTGATGAACTGATCAGCGAATTCGATCGCGGCCTGCGGTCGCTGACGGGCATTAGCCGGATGAGCCGGCCGGTGCCCGCGCCGGCCGAGGCGCCCGCCGTCGAATTGACGCCCGCGGAGCGTACGCATGCCGCCGGGCTGATGCGCGTGAATCACGTCGGCGAGGTCTGCGCTCAGGCGCTGTACCAGGCGCAGAAGCTCACCGCGCGCACGGCATCCGCGAAGGCGATGTTCGAGGAAGCCGCGCGCGAGGAGGAGGATCACCTCGCGTGGACCGCACACCGCCTGAAAGAGCTCGACTCGCGCCCGAGCCTGTTGAACCCGCTCTGGTATGCGGGTTCGCTCGCGATCGGCGTGGCGGCTGGCGCGCTCGGCGACAAGGTCAGTCTCGGCTTCATGGCCGAGACCGAACGGCAGGTCGAGAGCCATCTCGAAGGCCATATGTCCGAGTTGCCGGCCGCCGATACCGCGTCGCGCGCGATCGTCGACCAGATGCGTATCGACGAGGTGAAGCACGGCAAGGCCGCCGCCGACGCAGGCGGGATCGAACTGCCGCTACCCGCGCGAATGCTGATGCGCGCCGCGTCGAAAGTCATGACGAGCACTGCGTACTATCTGTGAGATTCGCACCGGGGCGATGCGTGACGTCGCACCGGTTCCCCGCCGCTGATACCGCCCGTTTATTCCTCGTTTTCCCGCCCCCGAAAGCCCCTTCCGCACACCCGTCTGGCCCGTCTTTCTCACGTATCACCTTCACAAGTTGCACTAGCTCATTCATTTATAACGGTTTTTGGAATGAGGGGGCGCATGAGCATGTGCGCGTAAGTCCTTGTTCTAACTAACAAAATTCGTCAAAAAAGCGGGCCGCTCCCTTGACCGTGCCACACCCTTCCTCTAAAGTGGGAGACAGTGTGAGAAAGTGTATTTTTGTGTGATTTGGCGGGCTATTCCGGCTAAATTCTCAGCATTGAGCGGGTGCTTCGGTGCCCTGAACGGGAGAGCGGAAAGTGTTCCAAGGGGCGTCGGCGCTGACGCTCGATGCGAAAGGGCGGATGTCGGTGCCGGCTCGCTATCGCGAAGCGCTGCAAGGACAGGCAGAAGGACGGGTGACTGTGACCAAGCACCCGGACGGCTGCCTGTTGCTGTTTCCGCGCCCCGAATGGGAAGTATTCCGCGCCAAGATCGCCGCGCTGCCGATGGACGCGCACTGGTGGCGGCGCATTTTTCTCGGCAATGCGATGGACGTCGATCTCGACAGCGCCGGCCGGATTCTTGTATCGCCCGAGCTGCGCATGGCAGCTGGACTGGAAAAGGAAGTCATGTTGTTGGGAATGGGTAGTCACTTCGAGCTGTGGGATTCGCAGACCTACAACGCGAAGGAGCAGGCGGCGATGGCGCAGGGCATGCCCGACGCGCTGAAGAATTTCACGTTCTGATTGCGGTGACGGAGACGCCCGCGATGGGAAACGAATTGCGGCATCGGACGGTGCTGTTGGATGAAGCGGTCGAGTCGCTCGTGACGCGGCCGGACGGCGTTTATGTCGACGGCACGTTCGGGCGCGGCGGTCATAGCCGCGCGGTGCTCGCGCGGCTGGCGACGGCCGGGCGGCTGATTGCGTTCGACAAGGACCCGCGAGCGATCGAGACGGCGCAGGGCATCGAGGATGCGCGCTTCTCCATCGTGCATGACAGCTTTGCATCGATGCGCGACGCGCTTGCGGCGCGCGGCATCGAGAAGGTGTCGGGTGTGTTGCTGGACCTGGGTGTGTCCTCGCCGCAGGTGGACGATCCGGCGCGCGGCTTCAGTTTCCGCGCCGATGGCCCGCTGGACATGCGGATGGATCCGACGCGCGGCGAGTCGGCGGCGGAATGGCTCGCACGGGCTTCGGTGCAGGAATTGACGGAGGTGATACGGGATTATGGGGAAGAACGGTTTGCTTTTCAGATTGCAAAGGCGCTTGTTGCTCGCCGGGCAGAGTCCGACCGTCTTGGGCCTCTCGACACCACGGGCGAGCTTGCCCAAATCGTGGGTCACGTCGTCAAAACCCGTGAGAAGGGCAAGGATCCGGCAACCCGCACCTTTCAGGCTATACGGATTCACGTCAATCAAGAGCTTGCGGACCTGCAAGTCGTACTAGACGCGGCACTGTCGTTGCTGGAGCAAGGGGGGCGGCTGGTGGTCATCAGCTTTCATTCACTCGAGGACCGGATCGTCAAGCGATTCATGCAGGCGCACGCGAGTGCGCCTGCGGTCGATCGTCGCCTGCCGATCCGCGCCGTCGATCTCCCGAGCCCGCCGCTCAAGATCATCAGCCGCCAGTTTCCGAGCGAAGCGGAAGTCGCCGCGAACCCGCGCGCCCGCTCGGCCGTGATGCGCATTGCGGAGCGCGTCACGCCATGAGCCGCTTCAATATCTTCCTGCTGATCATCGTGATGGGCTGCGCGCTGTCGGTCGTCAATTCGACGAACCAGCAGCGCCAGATCTTCATCCAGCTGCAGCGCGCGCAGTCGCAGGAGCGTCAGCTCCAGCAGGACTATGCGCAGCTTCAATATCAGCAGAGCGCGCTGTCGAAGACGTCGCGCATCGAGCAGCTTGCGAACGATTCGCTGAAGATGCAGCCGATCTCGACCGGCCGCACGCAATACCTGACGCTGCCGCCGGGCGCGGCGAAGGCGATCGACGCGCCGATCCCGGCTTCGGCGGACACGGCCGGCAAGGGCAAGGGAGGCACGCGATGAAGCCGTCCCAGAAGCGCCAGAACGTGAAGTTCTCGTCGAGCCCGGTGCTGGGCGTGCATCTGCCGATGTGGCGCTCGAAGCTGGTCGTGTTCCTGCTGTTCATGGCGTTCGTCGCGCTGGCCGCGCGCGCGTTCTGGATCCAGGGGCCCGGCAACGCGTTCTACCAGAAGCAGGGCGAAAGCCGCTACCAGCGCACGCTCGAGCTGCCGGCGACGCGCGGCAAGATTCTCGACCGTAACGGGCTCGTGCTCGCGACGAGCCTGCCCGTGCGCGCGATTTGGGCGATTCCCGACGCGGTGCCGGACGATCTCGATGCCGACAAGGTCAACCAGCTCGGCAAGCTCCTCGGCATGACGTCGAAGGAACTGCGCGTGAAGCTGTCGGAAGACAAGGGTTTCGTCTACGTGAAGCGCCAGGTGCCGATCGACGTCGCGGACAAGGTTGCCGCGCTCGACATTCCCGGTATCTATCAGCGCAACGAATACAAGCGCTTCTATCCGGAAGGCGAGATCACCGCTCACCTGATCGGCTTCACGAACGTCGAGGACGAAGGGCAGGAGGGCGTCGAGCTCGGCGACCAGAAGATGCTGTCCGGTACGTCGGGCGTGCGTCGCGTGATCAAGGACCGGCTGGGGCACATCGTCGAGGACGTCGCCGAGCAGATCCCGCCGCACAACGGCACCGACGTGGACCTGTCGATCGACAGCAAGATCCAGTACATCGCGTACGCGAACCTGAAGGCCGCCGTCGAGAAGTTCAAGGCAAAGGCTGGCGCGGCCATGGTCGTCGACGTGCGCACCGGCGAGGTGCTCGCGCTCGTCAACTACCCGACGTACAACCCGAACGACCGCTCGCGCATGACGGGCGAGCAGTTGCGCAACCGGATCATGACCGACGTGTTCGAACCGGGCTCGATCATGAAGCCGTTTACGGTGTCGCTCGCGCTCGACCTGCACCGCGTGACGCCGAACACGCTCGTCGAGACGGGCAACGGGCATTTCGTGCTCGACGGCGCACCGATCACCGACGACGCGGGTTTCGGCACGCTGACGGTCGGCGGCGTGATCCAGAAGTCGAGCAACATCGGCGCGACGAAGATCGCGATGACGATGCGGCCCGAGGAAATGTGGAATATGTATACGAGCATCGGCCTCGGCCAGGCGCCGAAGGTCGGGTTCCCGGGCGCGGTGGCCGGCCGCCTGCGTCCGTGGAAGAGCTGGCGTCGCATCGAGCAGGCGACGATGTCGTACGGCTACGGCCTGTCGGTGTCGCTGTTCCAGCTTGCGCGCGCGTACACGGCGATCGCGCATGACGGCGAACTGATGCCCGTGACCATTTTCAAGACCGACCCCAATCAGCCGGTCGTGGGCACGCAGGTATTCAACCCGACCACCGCGCGCGAAGTGCGCGCGATGCTGGAAACGGTGGTGGCGCCGGGCGGCACGTCGCCCGATGCGGCCGTGCCGGGTTATCGCGTCGGCGGCAAGAGCGGCACCGCGTACAAGCATGAGGGGCACGGCTACACGCGCAAGTACCGCGCGTCGTTCGTCGGGATGGCGCCGATGCCGAATCCGCGCATTGTCGTCGCGGTGTCGGTCGACGAACCGACCGCCGGCAGCCACTTCGGCGGCCAGGTGTCCGGCCCCGTATTCTCGGCGATCGCCGGCGACACGATGCGTGCGCTGAACGTGCCGCCGAACATGCCGATCAAGCAGCTTGTCGTGTCTGACGATTCGCCGGCAGCATCTTCCGCAGCGGGGCCGCAAAAGCTGGCCGCGGGTGGCGGCGCGAAGCATATGATCGTGTCCAGCACGACGCGTAATTCACCAGGAGTTGTTCGATGAGCGCCGCTCGCAGTTCCCATCCGGCGCATCAGCAGATCGCAGCCGCGCTTGCGTGGCTGCATCAGCATGTGGCCCCCGCAGCGCAACTGCATGCCGACACGCGCAGCCTCAAGGCCGGCGACGTGTTTTTTGCCTATGCGGTCGACGGGGCCGACAACCGCGCTTTCATTGTCGATGCCGTCGCGCGCGGCGCGGCCGCCGTACTGTATCAGCCGGAAGGGCTGGCCGCGGCGCCGGCGGTGCCCGTTGCGCTGGCCGTGCCGGCGCTCGACCAGCTCGCCGGCGAGATCGCCAGCGGCTGGTACGGCAATCCGAGCGACAGCCTGCTTGCGGTGGGTGTGACCGGCACGAACGGCAAAACGTCGTGCACGCAATGGATCGCCGCCGCGCTGACGGCGCTGCACCAGCCGTGCGCGGTGATCGGCACGCTCGGCACCGGGATGCCCGGCCAGCTCGTGCCGACGGGGTTCACGACGCCCGATGCGCCGCAACTGCAGCGCAGTCTCGCGCAGTTGCGCGATGCGGGCGCGAAGGCCGTGGCGATGGAAGTGTCGTCGCACGCGCTGCACCAGGGGCGCGTGAACGGTACGGGTTTCGACATCGCGGTGTTTACGAACCTCACGCAGGATCACCTCGACTATCACGGCACGTTCGATGCGTACGAGGCCGCGAAGGCGAAGCTGTTCGCGTGGCGCGGCCTGCGCGCGGCAGTCGTCAACCGCGACGATGCAGCCGGTCGGCGCCTGCTCGAGAAGCTCGCCGGCCGCGTGCGCACGATCGCGTACGGGATCGGCGACGCACCGGCGCCTGACGCCGATCGCGAACTGGTCGCGCTCGACGTGCGCGCCACCGCGACCGGCACGGCGTTCCACCTGCGTTCGTCGTGGGGTGAGGCGGACGTCGAGGTCGGCACGCTCGGCACGTTCAACGTCAGCAACCTGCTCGCGGTGCTCGGCTCGCTGCTCGCGGCCGACCTGCCGTTCGACGCGGCGCTCGCCGAGATCGCGCGGCTCGAGTCCGTCAACGGACGGATGCAGCGGCTCGGCGGCCGGCTGCAGAACGACGAACCGCTCGTCGTGATCGACTATGCACACACGCCCGACGCGCTCGAAAAGACGCTCGACGCGCTGCGCCCGATCGCCACGGCGCGCGGCGGCCGGCTCGTCTGCATGTTCGGTTGCGGCGGCGATCGCGATGCGACGAAGCGCCCGCTGATGGGCGCGATCGCGGAGCGGCTCGCCGATGAAACCGTCGTCACGAGCGACAACCCGCGCAGCGAGGATCCGCAGCGCATCATCGACCAGATCGTCGCGGGCATGACCGCGGCCGATCACGCACGTCGTATCGAGGATCGCGCGAGCGCGATCCTGCAGGCCGTGCGCGGCGCCGCACGCGAGGATGTCGTCGTGCTGGCCGGCAAGGGCCACGAGGCCACGCAGGAAATCATGGGCAAGAAGCGTACGTTCTCCGACCAGGATCACGCGCGGCTCGCGCTGGCAGCGCGCGCGACACACGGCAAGGGAGGCGCCGAATGACGATGCTCAGTCTCGGCGAAGCCGCTCGCCTGATTCCCGGCGCAACCGTCCACGGCGATGCGGGCGTCACGTTCGACCGCGTGTCGACGGACAGCCGCACCGTCGGCCCCGGCGACCTGTTCGTCGCACTGAAAGGCGAGCGCTTCGACGCGCACGACTTCCTTGGCGATGTCGCTGCGCGCGGTGCGGCGGCGGCGCTCGTCGCGCACGTGCCGACGGGCGTCACGATGCCGGCGATCGAAGGCGGCGAAACACGTGCCGCGCTCGGCGCACTGGCACATGGCTGGCGCAAACGATTCGCGCTGCCGCTCGTCGCGGTGACGGGCAGCAACGGCAAGACGACCGTCAAGGAAATGATCGCGTCGATCTTCGCGGCGGCGGTCGGCGCCGACGCGCGGCTCGCGACGGCCGGCAACCTGAACAACGACGTCGGCCTGCCGCTGACGCTGCTGCGCCTGTCGTCCACACATCGTCTCGCGGTGATCGAGATCGGGATGAACCATCCGGGCGAGACCGAAGTCCTCGCGCGTCTCACGGCGCCGACGGTCGCGCTCGTCAACAACGCGCAGCGCGAGCACCAGGAGTTCATGGCGACGGTCGAAGCGGTCGCGCTCGAACATGCGGCCGTGATTCACGCGCTCCCGCCGGACGGCGTTGCGGTGTTCCCGGCCGACGACGCGTATGCGGGCATCTGGCGCGTCGCGGCCACCGGCAACCGGATCCTCGATTTCGCGCTGCACGACGCCGAACGGCAGAACGACGCGCAGGTCACGGGCCGTCTTGACGGCGGCGAACTCGCGATCGATACGCCCGCGGGCGCCGTCACGGTGCGGCTGCGCGCGCTCGGCGAGCACAACGCGCGCAACGCGCTGGCCGCCACGGCTGCGGCGCTGGGTGCCGGCGTCGCGTTGTCGGCGATCAAGCAGGGTCTCGAATCGTTCGAGCCGGTCAAGGGCCGGCTGCAGGTGAAGCAGGCGATCACGGGCAGCCTCGCGGGTGCGACGGTCGTCGACGATACGTACAACGCGAATCCCGATTCGATGCGTGCCGCGATCGACGTGCTCGCCACGCAACCGGCGCCGCGCGTGCTGGTGATCGGCGACATGGGCGAGGTCGGCGACGAAGGGCCGGCTTTTCATCGCGAGGTCGGTGCATACGCGCGCGAGCGCGGGATCGACGCGCTGTTCGCGCTCGGCGACGCATCGCGTGATGCGTGCACGGCGTACGGCGACACGGCACGCCACTTCGACGACGTCGGCGCGCTTGTGGCGGCGCTGCTCGCGGCCGGTTACGGCGCGCAGGCGACGCTGCTCGTGAAGGGCTCGCGGTACATGAAGATGGAGCGCGTGGTCGACGCGCTGACGAACCAACCCGCGGCGGGCACGGCGCCCGCTGCACACTGAGTAGAAGGAAGGAAGCATGCTGCTGGCGCTGGCGCAATGGCTGCAAGGAGACGCAAGCTTTTTGCGCTTGTTCACGTACCTCACGTTCCGGGCGGTGATGGCCACCATCACCGCGCTGGGGATCGGGCTCGTGTGCGGACCGTGGGTGATCCGCAAGCTGACGCAAATGAAGGTCGGTCAGGCCGTGCGCAAGGACGGCCCGCAGACACACCTCGTCAAGTCCGGCACGCCGACGATGGGCGGCGTGCTAATCCTGATCGGCATTGCGGTCGCGACGCTGCTGTGGGGCGACCTGACGAACCGTTTCATCTGGATCGTGATGCTCGTCACGTTCGGTTTCGGCGTGATCGGCTGGGTCGACGATTACCGCAAGGTCGTCCACAAGGACCCGCGCGGGATGTCGTCGCGCGAGAAGTATTTCTGGCAATCGGTGATCGGGCTGTTCGCGGCCGTCTACCTCGCCTTCAGCGTGTCCGAGGCGAACAACGTGCGCGTGTTCGACCTGTTCATGGCGTGGGTGAGGAGCGGCCTGTCGATGGGGCTGCCGGCACGCGCCGACCTGATGCTGCCGTTCCTGAAGTCGATCAGTTATCCGCTCGGCGTGTGGGGTTTCATCGTGCTGACGTACTTCGTGATCGTCGGCGCGAGCAACGCGGTGAACCTGACCGACGGCCTCGACGGCCTCGTGATCATGCCGGTCGTGCTGGTCGGCGCGTCGCTGGGTGTGTTCGCGTACGTGATGGGTAGCGCGGTCTATTCAAAATACCTGTTGTTCCCGCATATCCCGGGCGCGGGCGAACTGCTGATCTTCTGTTCCGCGATGGGCGGGGCAGGGCTCGCGTTCCTCTGGTACAACACGCACCCCGCGCAGGTGTTCATGGGCGACGTCGGCGCGCTGGCGCTCGGCGGCGCGCTCGGCACGGTCGCGGTGATCGTGCGCCAGGAAATCGTGCTGTTCATCATGGGCGGCATCTTCGTCGCGGAAACGCTGTCGGTGATGCTGCAGGTGTCGTGGTTCAAGTACACGAAAAAGCGCTACGGCGAAGGGCGGCGCCTGCTGAAGATGGCGCCGCTGCATCACCATTTCGAATTGTCCGGCTGGAAGGAAACGCAGGTGGTCGTGCGTTTCTGGATCATCACGCTGATGCTGTGCCTGTTCGGTCTGACCACCCTCAAGCTGCGGTAAAGGAAAGGTAACAAGGATGTCTGGCGAGATGTTTGGAGATCGGCAACGGCCGATGGTGCTCGTACTGGGGCTCGGGGAATCGGGTCTCGCGATCGCGCGATGGTGCGCGAGGCACGGGTGCCGGCTACGCATTGCCGATACCCGCGAGGCGCCGCCGAACCTTGCCGCGCTGCAGGCCGAAGGCATCGATGCGGAATTCGTCGGCGGGGCGTTCACGCCTGCGCTGCTCGACGGCGGCATCGAGCTCGTCGGGCTGAGCCCCGGGCTGTCGCCGCTCGAACCGGCGCTCGCGGCGCTGGTCGCGGCCGCGAACGAGCGCGGCGTCGCGGTGTGGGGCGAGCTGGAATTCTTTGCGCAGGCGCTGCGTGCGCTCGGCACGAGCGGCTACCAGCCGAAGGTGCTCGCGATCACGGGCACCAACGGCAAGACCACGACGACGAGCCTCACGGGCCTGCTGTGCCAGCGCTCGGGCAAGAAGGTCGCTGTCGCGGGCAACATCAGCCCGGCGATGCTCGACCGGCTCGCCGGCGCGATCGACGAAACCGCGCTGCCGGACGTATGGGTGCTCGAACTGTCGAGTTTCCAGCTCGAGACCGCGCGCACGTTCGCGCCCGATGCGGCCGCGATCCTGAACATCACGCAGGACCACCTCGACTGGCACGGCAGCTTCGAAGCGTACGCGCAGGCAAAGGGCCGGATCTTCGGCGCGACGACGACGCGCGTGCTGAACCGCGACGATGCGGCCGTGATGAAGTTCGCGCCGGCAGCCGGCGCGGCCGACGCGCCGCGTACGGTCACGTTCGGCCTGAACGAGCCGGTGCAGGACGGCGACTACGGGCTGTCGCGCGACAACGGCATCGCGTGGCTGGTGGAAGCCGTCGATCGCGATGCACCCGACGAAGCGGCGACGACGAGTCGCCGGCGCAAGCGCGATGCCGCGCACACGCCCGACATCGCGCAGAAGCGCCTGATGCCGGTCGACGCACTGCGTATCCGCGGGCTGCACAACGCGGCGAACGCGCTGGCCGCATTCGCGCTCGCACGCGCGATCGACCTGCCGGCCGCGCCGCTGCTGCACGCGCTGCGCGAGTATCGCGGCGAAGCGCATCGCGTCGAAGTGATCGCGACGATCGACGACGTGGACTACGTCGACGACAGCAAGGGCACGAACGTCGGCGCGACGGTTGCCGCGCTCGACGGGCTCGCCCAGAAGATCGTGCTGATCGCGGGCGGGGACGGCAAGGGCCAGGACTTCGCGCCGCTGGTCGCGCCGGTCGCGCGCTGGTGCCGCGCGGTGATGCTGATCGGCCGTGACGCGCCGGCGATCCGCGACACGCTCGCCGAAACGGGCGTGCCGCTTGCCGACCACGCGACGCTCGAAGGCGCGGTGCACGCGGCGGCCGACCTCGCCGAGCCGGGCGATGCGGTGTTGCTGTCGCCGGCATGCGCGAGCCTCGACATGTTCAGGAACTACGCCCATCGCGCGGATGTGTTCCGCGCGGCGGTCGACGAAATCGCCATCGACAAAGGAGCGACGCCATGAGCTGGTCCGATCGCCTCGTCTCCCGTTTCAACGATCGGCGCGACACCGGCGGCAATGCCGCGGGCGGCCGCGTCGCGTCGGCCACGCGCGCCGCGACCGGCGGCCTCGCGAGCGTCGTCAACGGCGTGCGCCCGAGCCGTTCGCGGATGCTCGACTTCGACTACTCGCTGCTGTGGGTCGCGATCGCGCTGCTCGGGCTCGGCGTCGTGATGGTGTATTCGGCGTCGATCGCGATGCCCGATTCGCCGAAATACGCGGCCTACCACGATTACGCGTTCCTGATGCGCCACTGCGTGTCGCTCGTCGTCGCGTTCATCGCGGCGGTGATCGCGTTCCGGGTGCCCGTGTCGACGTGGGACAAATACGCGCCGCATCTCTTCCTGATCGCGCTGGTCGGCCTCGTGATCGTGCTGATCCCGCACGTCGGCAAGGGCGTGAACGGCGCGCGCCGCTGGATTCCGCTCGGCATCACGAACATGCAGCCGTCGGAAATCATGAAGCTCGCGGTGACGATCTACGCGGCGAACTACACGGTGCGCAAGCAGGAATACATGCAGAGCTTCGCGAAGGGCTTCCTGCCGATGGCGTTCGCGGTCGGCCTGGTCGGTGCGCTGCTGCTGCTCGAGCCGGACATGGGTGCGTTCATGGTCGTCGCGGCGATCGCGATGGGCGTGCTGTTCCTCGGCGGCGTGAACGGCAAGCTGTTCGGCGGCCTCGTCGCGACGGCGGTCGGCACCTTCACGATGCTCGTGTGGCTGTCGCCGTGGCGTCGCGAGCGAATCTTCGCGTACCTCGATCCGTGGGACGAGCGCTACGCGCAGGGCAAGGCATACCAGCTCACGCACTCGCTGATCGCGTTCGGACGCGGCGAGTGGTTCGGTGTCGGCCTCGGCGGCAGCGTCGAGAAGCTGAACTACCTGCCGGAAGCGCATACCGACTTCATCCTCGCGGTGATCGGCGAGGAACTCGGTTTCGTCGGCGTGCTGGTCGTGATCCTGCTGTTCTACTGGATCGTGCGCCGCGCGTTCGAGATCGGCCGCCAGGCACTCGCACTCGATCGCACGTTCGCGGGCCTGATGGCGAAGGGCATCGGCATCTGGTTCGGCGCGCAGACCTTCATCAACATGGGCGTGAACCTCGGGCTGCTGCCGACCAAGGGCCTGACGCTGCCGCTCGTGAGCTACGGCGGCTCCGGCATTCTGCTGAACTGCGTGGCGCTCGCGGTGCTGCTGCGGGTCGACTATGAAAACCGGGTGCTGATGCGCGGAGGGAAGGTATGACCGCGTCGCAACGCACGCTGATGGTGATGGCAGGCGGCACCGGGGGCCATGTGTTCCCGGGGCTCGCGGTCGCGCACCGGATGGAGGCGGCGGGCTGGCGCGTCGTGTGGCTCGGCAATCCGGCCGGGATGGAGGCGACGCTCGTGCCGAAGCACGGCATTCCGATGGAATACGTGCGGTTCGGCGGGCTGCGCGGCAAGGGCCTGAAGACCAAGCTGACGTTGCCGTTCAACCTGCTGCGCGCTTGCGGGCAGAGCCTCGCCGCGCTGCGCCGCGTGCGGCCCGACGTCGTGCTCGGGATGGGCGGCTACATCACGTTCCCGGCGGGCGTGATGACCGCGCTGTCGGGGCGTCCGCTCGTGCTGCATGAACAGAATTCGATCGCGGGCCTGACGAACAAGGTGCTCGCGAAACTCGCGAAGCGCGTGCTCGTCGCATTCCCCGGCGCGCTGCCGCACGCGGATTGGACGGGTAACCCGATTCGCGCGGAACTTGCGCACACGGAACCGCCCCAAGCACGCTATGCGTCGCGCAGCGGCCCGCTGAACGTGCTGGTCGTCGGCGGCAGCCTCGGTGCGGCCGCGCTGAACGAAGTCGTGCCGCGCGCGCTGGCGATGCTGACGCCGGGTGAACGCCCGCGCATCGTGCATCAGGCCGGCGCGAAGCACATCGACGCGCTGAAGGCGAATTACGAAGCGGCCGGTTTCGCGGCCGGCGAAGACGTGCGGCTCGTGCCGTTCATCGACGACATGGCGGCCGCGTATGCGGCGGCGGATCTGGTGATCTGCCGGTCGGGCGCGATGACGGTGTCGGAGATCGCGGCGGTGGGCGTGGCGGCGCTGTTCGTGCCGTTCCCGTACGCGGTCGACGATCACCAGACGAGCAACGCCGCGTTCCTCGCCGATGCGGGCGCGGCCGTGCTGGTGCAACAACGCGACCTGTCGGCGGAACTGCTCGCCGACTGGCTGCGCGGCCAGTCGCGGGCATCGCTCGCGGACATGGCGGAACGTTCGCGCTCGCTGGCGAAGCCCGAAGCCACCGACGAAGTCGCGCGCGTGTGCGCGAAGGCGGCCGGCGCGAACCTGGAAATATTGCAATGAAACACATCGTCAAACACATTCATTTCGTCGGGATCGGCGGCGCGGGCATGAGCGGCATCGCCGAAGTGCTCGTCAACCTCGGCTACGAGGTCAGCGGCTCGGATCTCTCGCGCAACGCGGTGACCGATCGTCTCCAGGCGCTCGGCGCACGGATCGCGATCGGCCACGACGCGGCGAACATCGAGGGCGCGAACGCGGTCGTCGTATCGACGGCCGTGCGCTCGGACAACCCGGAAGTGCTGGCCGCGCGCGCGAAGCGCGTGCCGATCGTGCAGCGCGCGGTGATGCTGGCGGAGTTGATGCGCCTCAAGCAGGGCATCGCGATCGCCGGCACGCACGGCAAGACCACCACGACGAGCCTCGTCGCGAGCGTGCTCGCCGCGGGCGGCCTCGACCCGACTTTCGTGATCGGCGGGCGGCTGATCAGCGCCGGCGCGAACGCGCGGCTCGGCACGGGCGACTTCATCGTCGCCGAGGCCGACGAGTCGGACGCGTCGTTCCTGAACCTGTATCCGGTGATCGAAGTCATCACGAACATCGATGCCGACCACATGGACACCTACGGCCACGATTTCGCACGGCTCAAGCAGGCGTTCATCGAATTCACGCAGCGCCTGCCGTTCTACGGCAGCGCGGTCGTGTGCGTCGACGATCCGAACGTGCGGCAGATCATCCCGTTCATCTCGAAGCCGGTCGTGCGCTACGGGCTGTCGCCGGACGCGCAGGTGCGCGCGGAAGACATCGACGCGCGCGATGGCCGGATGCACTTCACGGTGATCCGCGAAGGTCGCGCGCCGCTCGCGGTCGTACTGAACATGCCGGGCCTGCACAACGTGCAGAACGCGCTCGCGGCGATCGCGATCGCAACCGACCTCGGCGTGACGGATGACGCGATCCAGCAGGCACTGGCCGAATTCAACGGCGTCGGCCGGCGTTTCCAGCGCTACGGCGAGGTGCCGACCGCTGACGGCGGCCAGTACACGCTGATCGACGACTACGGCCATCACCCGGTCGAGATGGCCGCGACGATCGCGGCCGCGCGCGGCGCATTCCCGGGGCGTCGCCTCGTGCTGGCGTTCCAGCCGCACCGCTACACGCGCACGCGCGATTGCTTCGACGATTTCGTCAACGTGCTGTCGACGGTCGATGCGCTGGTGCTGACGGAAGTCTACGCGGCCGGCGAGGCCGCGATCTCGACCGCCAACGGCGAAGCGCTGTCGCGCGCGTTGCGCGGGGCAGGAAAGGTTGACCCGGTGTTCGTCGCGACGGTCGACGACGTGCCGGACGCATTGGCGAAGGTCGCGCAGAACGGCGACGTGGTGATCACGATGGGCGCGGGTTCGATCGGCGGCGTGCCGGCGAAGGTCGCGCAGCACACTCAACAGAAGGCATGACATGAGCGGGATTGATCCGAAACGTTTCGGCAAGGTGGCGGTGTTGTTCGGCGGCGAGTCCTCGGAGCGCGAGGTCTCGCTCACGTCCGGCCAGCTCGTGCTGCAGGGCCTGCGGGACGCAGGCATCGACGCGCACCTGTTCGACCCGGCCGAGCGCCCGCTGGCGGCGCTGAAGGACGAAGGGTTCGTGCGTGCGTTCAACGCGCTGCACGGCGGTTACGGCGAGAACGGCCAGATCCAGGGCGCGCTCGATTTCTACGGGATCCGTTACACGGGCAGCGGTGTGCTCGGGTCGGCGCTCGGCCTCGACAAGTTCCGCACGAAGCTTGTCTGGCAGCAGACGGGCGTGCCGACGCCGCCGTTCGAGACGGTGCTGCGTGGCGACGACCTCGCGGCGCGCGCGACGGACATCGTCGCGAAGCTCGGCCTGCCGCTGTTCGTGAAGCCGGCGAGCGAGGGCTCGAGCGTCGCGGTGCTGAAGGTGAAGACGGCCGATGCGCTGCCGGCTGCGCTCGAGGAAGCCGCGAAGCACGACCCGATCGTGATCGTCGAGAAGAGTATCGAAGGCGGCGGCGAATACACCGCATGCATCGCCGGCGATCTCGACCTGCCGGTGATCAAGATCGTGCCGGCCGGCGAGTTCTACGACTATCACGCGAAGTACATCGCCAACGACACGCAATACCTGATCCCGTGCGGGCTGCCCGCCGACAAGGAAGCGGAGCTCAAGCGCGTCGCGCGCCGTGCGTTCGACGTGCTCGGCTGCACCGACTGGGGCCGCGCGGATTTCATGCTCGACGCCGATGGGAATGCGTACTTCCTGGAAGTGAACACCGCGCCGGGCATGACCGACCACTCGCTGCCGCCGAAGGCCGCGCGCGCGGTCGGCATCAGCTATTCGGAGCTTGTCGTGAAGGTGCTGTCGCTCACGCTCAACGACTGACGCAGGAACGGAACGACGTATGTGGAACAACGTTCGCCAACTCAACCTTGCCGCCAGCGCGCTGTACGCGCTGCTGCTGCTCGTGTTGGCGGCGGCCGGTTGCTACTGGCTGATCCAGCGCCCGACGTTCGCGTTGCGGGAAATCCGGATCGACGGCGACACCGAGCACATCAATTCGCCGACGGTGCGCGCGGGCGTGGTCGGCCGGCTGAAGGGCAATTTCTTCACGGTCGATCTCGACGCCGCGCGCGCCGCGTTCGAGCAGATGCCCTGGGTGCGCCATGCGAGCGTGCGCCGGGTGTGGCCGAATGCGCTGGCTGTCACGCTCGAGGAGTACAAACCGCTCGGGACCTGGGGCAGCGACCAGCTCGTGAGCGTCGACGGCGAGCTGTTCACTGCGAACCAGGGCGAGCTGGATCAGGAACTGCCGGCGTTCGACGGCCCGGAGGGCAGTGCGAAGGAAGTCGTCACGCGGTATCGCGACTTCGGGAAATGGTTTGCGCCGCTGAAGGCGGCGCCGGAAGAAGTGACGCTGTCGGCGCGGTACGCGTGGACGGTGAAGCTGTCGAACGGCATGCAGGTCGAGCTGGGCAAGGAACGCAACAGCGAGTCGCTGCATGACCGGAGCCAGCGCCTGGTCGCCGCCTGGCCGGCGGTTACGGAGCGCTGGGGCAACGACATCGAGTACGCGGACCTGCGTTATCCGAACGGATTCGCGATTCGCGCGGCAGGCATGCGGTTCCTGACCGATACCGACAAGCGCAAGAAGTAACGAGAGATCACACGCAAGAGCACTTTATGAGCAAAGACTACAAGGATCTGCTGGTTTCCCTCGACATCGGCACGTCGAAGGTGGTGGCCATCGTCGCCGAGCTGAAGGGCGAAGGTCACTACGAGGTGATCGGTCTCGGCCAGAGCGAGTCGAAGGGTCTGAAGAAAGGTGTGGTGGTCAACATCGAGGCCACCGTGCAGTCGATCCAGCGCGCGCTCGAGGAAGCCGAGCTGATGGCCGACTGCAAGATTACCAACGTGTTCACGGGGATCGCCGGCAGCCACATCCGCAGCTTCAACTCGAGCGGGATGGTCGCGATCAAGGACAAGGAAGTCACGCAGACCGACGTCGCGCGCGTGATCGAGACCGCGAAAGCGATCAACATCCCGACCGACCAGCAGGTGCTGCACATCCTCACGCAGGAATTCATCATCGACGGCCAGGAAGACGTGCGCGAGCCGATCGGGATGAGCGGCATCCGCCTCGAGGTGAAGGTGCACATCGTGACGGGCGCGGTGAGCGCCGCGCAGAACATCGTCAAGTGCGTGCGCCGCTGCGGGCTGGAAGTGAACGACCTGATCCTGCAGCCGCTCGCGTCGTCGCTGGCGGTGCTGACGGAAGACGAGAAGGATCTCGGCGTGGTGCTGGTCGACATCGGCGGCGGCACGACGGACATCGCGATCTTCGCCGAAGGCGCGATCCGCCACACCGCGGTGATTCCGATCGCTGGCGACCAGATCACGAGCGACATCGCGATGGCGCTGCGCACGCCGACGCCGGATGCGGAAGACATCAAGGTCGGCTACGGGATCGCGAAGCAGGCGCTCGCCGATCCGGACGAAATGGTGGAAGTGCCGGGCCTCGGTGAACGCGGCCCGCGCACGCTGTCGCGCCAGGCGCTCGCGGCCGTGATCGAGCCGCGCGTCGAGGAACTGTTCTCGCTCGTGCAGCAGGTCGTGCGCGAATCCGGTTACGAAGAACTCCTGAGCTCCGGCGTGGTCATTACCGGCGGTGCGTCGATGATGCCCGGCATGGTCGAGCTCGGCGAAGACATTTTCCTGAAACCGGTGCGCATCGGCGCGCCGGAGTATGCAGGCGGCCTCTCCGACGTCGTGCGCAATCCGCGCTACTCGACGGCGATGGGGCTGCTCGTCGAAGGCAGTGCCCAGCGCATGCGCGGCCGCAAGGTCGCTGTGCAGTCCGGCAACGCGGGGCAGGTGTTCTCGCGGATGAAGGAATGGTTCCTGAGCAACTTCTGACAAACCGAATCTCGAAATTCGCGCTGGTGCCGGCGGCTGGCGCGCGACAGGGGGTTGCCCGATCTCCTGCCGAATAACGGCCGATTAGCAGTTTTTCTCTTGACGGAGGCAACATGGAATTCGAAATGCTGGAAACCGAGACCAACGGCACCATCATCAAGGTGGTCGGCGTTGGCGGCGCTGGCGGCAATGCCGTCCAGCACATGATCAACCGCGGCGTGCAGGGCGTCGATTTCATCGTGATGAACACGGATGCGCAGGCGCTGTCGCGTTCGCGCGCATCGTCGGTGATCCAGCTCGGCAACACGGGCCTCGGCGCCGGTGCGAAGCCGGAAATGGGCCGTGCGGCAGCGGAAGAAGCGCGTGAGCGCATCGCCGACGCACTGCGCGGCGCGCACATGGTGTTCATCACGGCCGGCATGGGCGGCGGCACGGGCACGGGCGCGGCACCGGTGGTCGCGCAGATCGCGAAGGAGATGGGCATCCTGACGGTCGGTGTCGTCAGCAAGCCGTTCGAGTTCGAAGGCGGCAAGCGCATGCGCGTCGCTGAAGCCGGTTCGCAGCAACTGGAGGATCACGTCGACTCGCTGATCGTCGTGCTGAACGACAAGCTGTTCGACGTGATGGGCGACGACGCCGAGATGGACAAGTGCTTCCAGTGCGCGGACGACGTGTTGAACAACGCGGTTGCAGGCATCGCTGAAATCATCAACGTCGATGGCCTCGTGAACGTCGACTTCGAAGACGTGAAGACGGTGATGGGCGAGCAGGGCAAGGCGATGATGGGCACGGCGACGGTCGCCGGCGTCGATCGCGCGCGCCTCGCGGCGGAACAGGCCGTGGCGAGCCCGCTGCTCGAAGGCGTCGATCTGTCGGGCGCGCGCGGCGTGCTGGTCAACATCACGTCGAGCCGTTCGCTGCGCCTGTCGGAAACGCGCGAAGTGATGAACACGATCAAGAGCTACGCGGCGGAAGATGCGACGGTGATCTTCGGTGCGGTGTACGACGACGCGATGGGCGATGCGTTGCGCGTGACGGTCGTGGCAACGGGTCTGGGCCGTGCGGCGAAGAAGCAGCAGTCGGCACCGATGACGCTGCTGCGCACCGGTACGGACAACCAGCCGGTCAGCGCGGTGTCGCACGGCTATGCACCGGCGCATCACGTCAGCACGGCCGACTACGGCGCACTCGATACGCCGGCGGTGTGGCGCAATTCGCGTGAAACCGCGGCATCGCACGTGCAGGCGCTGCAGGAGAAGGGTGTCGACACGTACGACATCCCGGCTTTCCTGCGCAAGCAGGCTGACTGACGCAAACACAGGCGAAGCCGCGGCGAAACTGCCGCGGTATCGCCGGCGTGACGGATGCTACGGACCTCGACAGGCCGCGTCGGCTGCGACGCCGGGCCGGGAAACGTGCCCTCTCCGCACAAGCGGGGCGGGATGGGCCGTGCTGTCCGCGACACGCTGAAAAACCGTATCGCTATGAGGGACCAGCCATGATTCAAGTGGGCGACGCGCTGCCCGACGCGCAACTGTTCGAGTACATCGACGACGCGCGCGAAGGGTGCACGCTGGGGCCGAACGCCTGCAGCGTGCGCGATCAGGTTGCGGGAAAGCGGGTGGTGATCTTCGGATTGCCGGGCGCTTTCACGCCGACCTGTTCGGCGCAGCATGTGCCGGGCTACGTCGAACACGCCGAGCAACTGCGCGCGGCGGGTATCGACGAGATCTGGTGCGTGTCCGTCAACGACGCATTCGTGATGGGCGCATGGGGACGTGATCTGCACACCGCGGGCAAGGTGCGCATGATGGCGGACGGCAGCGCGGCTTTCACTCATGCGCTGGGGCTGACACAGGATTTGTCCGCGCGTGGCATGGGGATTCGTTCCCTGCGCTACGCGATGGTGATTGACGGCGGTGTGGTCAAGACGCTGGCCGTCGAGGCGCCGGGCAAATTCGAAGTGAGCGATGCGGCGAGTGTTCTCGCGACGTTGACGTCCTGATCGTGCGGTGCGCCGTTGCCTGCCGGCAACGCTGCTCACCGGCCTCAGGGCAGTTGTAACACGGGCTGATGACCGGAAACGCCTCCGTTCCGGGCATCGGCCCGTCCCGTATCGGCAGGGGTAAACAGCCGAAACAGATTGATACGCAGTTTCAAACTGCGTTGAATAGGGAATTACGCTATAATCCCTCCTATCGAATATAACTCCTGATTGATATCTTCAATCACGACGAAGAACATCATGCTGAAGCAGCGCACCATCAAATCCATCGTGAAGACCGTGGGTATCGGTGTCCACTCGGGCCGCAAGATCGAGCTGACGCTCCGTCCTGCCGCACCGGGCACGGGCATCGTGTTCTCCCGCGTCGACCTTCCCACGCCCGTCGACATTCCCGCCGCGGCGACGTCGATCGGCGATACGCGGCTCGCGTCGGTGCTGCAGAAGGATGGCGTGCGTGTGTCGACCGTCGAGCACCTGATGTCGGCATGCGCCGGTCTCGGCATCGACAACCTCTATGTCGACGTGACGGCCGAGGAAATCCCGATCATGGACGGCAGCGCGGCGACTTTCGTGTTCCTGATCCAGTCCGCCGGGATCGAGGAACAGAACGCGCCGAAGCGTTTCGTCAAGGTGAAGAAGACGGTCGAAATCCGTGACGGCGACAAGTTCGCGCGTCTCGATCCGTACTTCGGCTTCAAGCTGAAATTCTCGATCGACTTCCGTCACCCGGCCGTCGACAAGACCGGCCAGGAGCTCGAGGTCGATTTCGCGAATACGTCGTATGTGCGCGAGATCGCGCGCGCACGCACGTTCGGTTTCGCGCACGAGGCCGAGATGCTGCGCGAGATGGGCCTCGCCCGCGGCGGCAGCATGGAAAATGCGATCGTGCTCGACGAGTACCGCATCCTGAACAACGACGGGCTGCGCTATGACGACGAGTTCGTGAAGCACAAGATGCTCGATGCAATCGGCGACCTGTACGTGATCGGCCATCCGCTGCTGGCGTCGTACACGGCGTACAAGTCGGGCCATGGGCTGAACAACGCGCTGCTGCGCGAGCTGCTCGCGAACGAAGATGCGTACGAGATCGTCACGTTCGACGATCCGCAAGCCGCGCCGAAGGGTTTCGCGTTCGACGCGCAGACGGCCTTCGCCTGAACTGCGTTCGGCGCAAGCAACAAAAAAGCAGCCTTCGGGCTGCTTTTTTGTTGGCCGGACGATGCCGGCGGCGCAGGCCGTCAGCGCGGCTTTGCGCCGTGCCGGGCCGCCATTCGCGCAAGCGCGGCCTGCAGCGGCGACGGTTCGAGATGATCGGCCAGATCCCGCAACGCGGCCGCGCCGACCGACGTCATCCGCGCCTGCTTCACGTGCGGCGGCTCCGGCGCATCCTTCGGGCGCACGCGCACGCGCAGCGTCGAGACCGGCCAGCCGCGCTTTTGCAGATCGCCGAGCAGCCGCGGTTCGACCTGCCGCAGCCGCGCGGCCAGCGCATTGTGCGCGGCAAAGAGGGTCAGGGTGCCGTCCTTCACGAAGCCGGGTTCGACGTGGTTCGCCAGGTAATCGGGCAGGAGCGCGGCAAGATCGCGCTGCAGCGACGCGATCTGCTCGACGCCGGCGCGCAGTGCCGCGAACGCGTCGGTGCGGCCGAGCACTTCGGACACGGGTTGCGGGCGATAGGCGGCGAGCGGGCCGAAACGCTTGGAAAATCGGTTCATCGAGACATTCTTCGGGCGCGCACGCGCGCGGACGTTGACGCCGATTGTACCCGCGCGGGCCCGTGCACGGGCGGCTTTCGCCCCGTGGGCCCGGCCGTCGGCGCGCAGTGCCCGTCCGGCCGAGACACGGGCGCGCGCTTCCCCGCGTGCTAAAATTCGATGTTTGAGTCCACTAATTCGCTAAGCCGCCGAGGCTCGGGCGTCGGGGCGCGCAACACGCGCCGGGCGCCGGTGCTGCGACGCAGGATCCGATCCGATGACAACCGGTTTTCTCCAGAAAATTTTTGGCAGCCGCAACCAGCGGCTCGTCAAGCAATACCAAAAGACCGTCGCGACGATCAATGCGCTCGAAACGCAGATCGAGAAGCTGACGGACGACCAGTTGCGCGGCAAGACGGATGAATTCCGCCAGCGGGTCGCGGCCGGCGAGTCGCTCGACAAGCTGCTGCCCGAGGCGTTCGCGGTCTGTCGCGAGGCCAGCCGCCGCGTGCTGAAGATGCGGCACTTCGACGTGCAGATGATTGGCGGCATGGTGCTCCACTACGGCAAGATCGCGGAAATGCGCACCGGCGAAGGCAAGACGCTCGTCGCGACGCTGCCCGTGTACCTGAATGCGCTGGCCGGCCGCGGCGTGCACGTCGTGACCGTCAACGATTACCTCGCGCAGCGCGACGCCGAATGGATGGCGCGCCTCTACAACTTCCTCGGTCTGTCGGTCGGCATCAACCTGTCCGGCATGGAGCACGACCAGAAGCAGCAGGCTTACGCGGCGGACATCACGTACGGCACGAACAACGAGTTCGGCTTCGACTACCTGCGCGACAACATGGTCTACGAGACCGACGCGCGTGTGCAGCGGGCACTGAACTTCGCGGTCGTCGACGAAGTGGACTCGATCCTGATCGACGAAGCGCGCACGCCGCTGATCATTTCGGGCCAGGCCGAGGATCACACCGAGCTGTACGTGCGGATGAACGCACTGCCGCCGCTGCTCGAGCGCCAGATCGGCGAAGAGAAGGCCGACGGCACGGGGGTCGAGAAGCCGGGCGACTACACGCTCGACGAGAAGGCCCGCCAGGTGTTCCTGACGGAATCGGGCCACGAGAAGGCCGAGCGCCTGCTCGCCGAATGGGGCCTGATCGGCGAGGGCGAGAGCCTGTACGCGCCGCAGAACATCACGCTGATGCACCACGTGTACGCGGCGCTGCGCGCACACACGCTGTTCCACAAGGATCAGCACTACGTCGTGCAGAACGGCGAAGTGGTCATCGTCGACGAATTCACGGGCCGCCTGATGGCCGGCCGCCGCTGGTCCGACGGCCTGCACCAGGCGGTCGAGGCGAAGGAACACGTGAAGATCCAGAGCGAGAACCAGACGCTCGCGTCCATCACGTTCCAGAACTACTTCCGGATGTACGCGAAGCTGGCTGGCATGACCGGTACCGCGGACACCGAAGCGTACGAATTCAACGAAATCTACGGCCTCGAGACGGTCGTGATCCCGACCAACCGCCCGCCGAAGCGGATCGACAAGCAGGACCAGATCTACAAGACGGCCAAGGAGCGCTACGACGCGGTGATCCGCGACATCCGCGACTGCTACGAGCGCGGCCAGCCGGTGCTGGTCGGCACGACGTCGATCGAGAACTCGGAACTGCTGTCGCACCTGCTGAAGCAGGCCGGGCTGCCGCATGAGGTGCTGAACGCGAAGCAGCACGAGCGCGAAGCGGCGATCGTCGCGGAAGCCGGCCGTCCGAAGCGCGTCACGATCGCGACCAACATGGCCGGCCGCGGTACCGACATCGTGCTCGGCGGCAATGCCGAGAAGCAGGCCGCGTTCATCGAGGCCGACGACGCGATCCCGGCCGACGAAAAAGCGCGCCGCATCCAGCAGTTGCACGACGAGTGGGAAACGCTGCACGAGCAGGTGAAGGCCGCTGGCGGCCTGCACATCATCGGCACCGAGCGCCACGAATCGCGCCGGATCGACAACCAGCTGCGCGGCCGTGCGGGCCGCCAGGGCGATCCGGGCTCGTCGCGCTTCTACCTGTCGCTCGACGATCCGCTGCTGCGCATCTTCGCGGGCGACCGTGTGCGCTCGATCATGGATCGCCTGAAGATGCCGGAAGGCGAGGCGATCGAAGCCGGCATCGTCACGCGCTCGATCGAGTCCGCGCAGCGCAAGGTCGAAGCGCGCAACTTCGACATCCGCAAGCAACTGCTCGAATACGACGACGTGTCGAACGACCAGCGCAAGGTCATCTACCAGCAGCGCAACGAGCTGCTCGAAGCGCACGACATCACCGAGACGATCTCCGCGATGCGTCACGGCGTGATCGCCGAAGTCGTCCGCCAGTTCGTGCCGGAAGGCAGCATCGAAGAGCAGTGGGACGTGCCCGAGCTCGAGGAAGCGCTGCGCAACGACTGGCAGCTCGACCTCGCGATCCAGGAAATGGTGAACGAGTCGTCGTCGATTACGGCCGAGGAGATTCTCGACGCCGTGATGACGGCCGCCGACGAGCAGTACGAGGCGAAGGTCGCGATGGTCGGCCGCGAATCGTTCAGCGCATTCGAGCGCTCGGTGATGCTGCAGACGGTCGACCGCCTGTGGCGCGAGCACCTCGCGGCGCTCGACCATCTGCGCCAGGGCATCCACCTGCGCGGCTATGCGCAGAAGAACCCGAAGCAGGAATACAAGCGCGAAGCGTTCGAGCTGTTCGCCGCGATGCTCGAGGCGATCAAGCAGGAAGTCACGCGCGTCGTGATGAACGTGCAGATCCAGTCGCCGGAACAGCTCGAGGAAGCGGCCGAGCAGATCGAGGAGCGCGCAGGTCATCTCGAGAACGTCGAGTACCAGCACGCCGATTACGCGGAAGCCGGTGCGCCGGTGGCGAGCGTCACGGCTGCCGCGGCGGCCACGGCAACGGCCGACATGGTCGGCAGCGCGATGACGCACAGCGGCCCCGGCGGCGAAATGCCGAAGGTCGGCCGCAACGACCCGTGCCCGTGCGGCAGCGGCAAGAAGTACAAGCAATGTCACGGGAAGCTGTCATGATCGGCGGCGGCGCGCGTCACGCGTGCCGCGTCGTTCGCAGCTTCGAGTCAGTGATGTGAGTTGTGGCGGCCCGCGTGGGGCCGCCGGTTCTTCCAATCGATGCCGGCACGTGCCGGCATTTTCCATCCGGCAGGTGTGCCCCATGGCTGTCAATTTTCCGTCGATCGATCCCGCCCAACTGCATCCCGTCGCCGGCGTCACGCTCGGCTGGGCGGAAGCGAACATCCGCAAGCCGAATCGCAAGGACGTGCTGGTCATCTCCGTCGACGAAGGCGCGACGGTCGCGGGCGTATTCACCGAAAACCGTTTCTGCGCGGCGCCGGTCACCGTCTGCCGCGAGCATCTGGCGAAGGTACGGGCGGGCGGCGCAGGCATCCGCGCGCTGGTCGTGAATACGGGCAATGCAAATGCGGGCACCGGCGAGCCGGGCCTCGTGAACGCACGCGAGACCTGCACGGAACTCGCGCGTCTCGCGGGCATCGAGCCGGCGCAGGTGCTGCCGTTCTCGACCGGCGTGATCCTCGAGCCGCTGCCGATCGACCGCCTGAAGGCCGGGCTGCCGGCCGCGCTCGCGAACCGCAAGGCCGCGAACTGGTTCGATGCCGCGCAGGCGATCATGACGACCGATACGCTGCCGAAGGCCACGTCCCGCCAGGTGACGATCGACGGTCACACGGTCACGCTGACGGGCATCAGCAAGGGCGCCGGCATGATCAAGCCGAACATGGCGACGATGCTGGGCTTCCTCGCGTTCGACGCGAACGTCGCGCAGCCGGTGCTCGACACGCTCGTGAAGGAAGTGGCCGACCGCTCGTTCAACTGCATCACGATCGACGGCGACACGTCGACGAACGACTCGTTCATCCTGATCGCGTCGGGCAAGAGCACGCTGCCGGCGATCACGTCGACGGATTCGCCGGCCTATGCGGCACTGCGCGATGCGGTGACGGAAGTCGCGCAGGTGCTGTCGCAGCTGATCGTGCGCGATGGCGAAGGTGCGACGAAATTCATGACGGTGCAGGTCGAAGGCGGCAAGAGCGTCGCGGAATGCCGCCAGATCGCTTACGCAATCGGCCATTCGCCGCTCGTGAAGACCGCCTTCTACGCATCCGACCCCAACCTCGGCCGGATTCTCGCGGCGATCGGCTACGCGGGCGTCGCCGATCTCGACGTCGGCAAGATCGACCTCTATCTCGACGATGTGCTCGTCGCGAAGGCGGGCGGCCGCAACCCGGCTTACCAGGAAGAGGACGGCCAGCGCGTGATGAAGCAGAGCGAAATCACGATCCGCGTGCTGCTTGCCCGAGGCGACGCACAGGCCACCATCTGGACGTGCGACCTGTCGCACGACTACGTGAGCATCAACGCGGATTACCGCTCCTGATCAGGAGTGCCTGAACGACATGGACAAGCTTGAACAGTTTCTGACGCGCGCGGAAGCGCTGCTCGGTCGTCTCGAGGGGATGTTGCCGCCCGCGCAGGCAGCGGTCGACTGGAATGCCGCACACGCATTCCGCTGGCGCAAGCGCCAGGGGCGCGGTTATCTGCAGCCGGTGCCGGCCGTGTCGTCGATCACGCTCGACGACCTCCACAATATCGATCGCCAGAAAGGGCTGATCGACCAGAACACGCGGCAGTTCGTGCAGCAGAAGCCGGCGAACAACGTGCTGCTGACCGGCGCGCGCGGTACCGGCAAGTCGTCGCTGATCAAGGCGTGCCTGAACGCGTATGCGAAGGACGGGCTGCGTCTGATCGAAGTCGACAAGGACGACTTGCACGATCTCGGCGACATCGTCGACCTGATCTCGCAGCGTCCCGAGCGTTTCATCGTGTTCTGCGACGACCTGTCGTTCGAGGAAGGCGAGTCGGGCTACAAGGCGCTGAAGGTTGCGCTCGACGGCTCGATCGCCGCGCAGTCGGACAACGTGCTGATCTACGCGACGTCGAACCGCCGCCATCTGCTGCCCGAGTACATGAGCGACAACGAGACGTACAAGCATCTCCCGGATGGCGAGATTCACCCCGGCGAAGTCGTCGAGGAGAAGATCTCGCTGTCGGAGCGCTTCGGTCTGTGGGTCAGCTTCTATCCGTTCAAGCAGGACGACTATCTCGACATCGTCGGGCACTGGCTGCGTCATTTCGGTTGCCCGGATGCGGAGATCGAGTCCGCGCGCGGCGATGCGCTCGTGTGGGCGCTCGAGCGCGGCTCGCGGTCGGGGCGCGTCGCGTGGCAGTTTGCGCGTGACTGGTCGGGTCGCAAGGAGCAAGCATGAGCGCGGATCAGGCGCAGGGCGCCGTGCGGGCGCCGGACGGCCGCAAGGTGACGGAAGTCGCGGTCGGCGTGATGGTGCAGCCGGACGGCCGGTATCTGCTCGCGCAGCGGCTGAAGGGCAAGCCGTATGAAGGTTACTGGGAGTTCCCGGGCGGCAAGCTGGAGGCCGGCGAAAGCGTCGAGGACGCGCTGGCGCGCGAGCTGCACGAGGAACTCGGCATCGAAGTCACTGCCAGCCACCGCTGGCACACGCTCGAGCACGATTATCCGCATGCGTACGTGCGGCTCTATTTCTGCAAGGTGACGGGCTGGACGGGCGAGCCGCACAGCAAGGAAGGGCAGGCGTTCGTGTGGCAGCAACTGCCGGTCGAAGTCGCGCCGCTGTTGCCGGCGGCGCTGCCGGTGCTCGAACTGCTCGAGAAGGAAGCGGCGTCGCAATGACGCCGTGGCGGCCCACCTGAAACGCGGGCCAGATCGGCGGGCGGCACGGCGGACGGCGGCGCTGCGCGCCGCTCAGCTGTCGCGGCGGTTGTCCGTGCCGTCTTCTTCCGATGACGGACCCTCGTCGGAGGAACCGCCGATCCGATACTTTTCCGCGGCCCATGCGCCGAGGTCGAGCTGCTTGCAGCGGGCCGAACAGAAGGGACGGAACTTGTTTTCAGGCGTCCAGCGCACTTCCGCGCCGCACGAAGGACATTTCACGACGGTAGTCATACGAAAGCGTTGAACCGGCACGCGGCCGTTACAGATTGCACAGTGTCAGATGGAACGGCACGTCGATGTCCACCGCGCGCGGCCGCACGTCGCCGTCCTGCATGGTGAACCGTACCCACAGCATGTATTTGTTGGCGCTTGCCTCGGGGATGACGCGCAATTCCGGCGCCACGCGCACCTGCATCAACTGGTAGGTGCGGCCGGACAGCATCTGCTGGTAGCTGCCCTGCATCGCCATGACCTTCGACGCCTGGCCCGATTCGCGCGCGAGGCGCAGCACGATCGCAGCGGCATCGCGCAGCGGCAGCATCGGCAGGATCCATTTCGCGATGTCCTGGCGCCGCTGCTCGGCGGGCCATTGCTGCCATGCGTAGTACGACGGCAGGTCGAACTTGCACGTGCCGCCCGGAATCACCGCACGGCTGCGGATGCTGGCGAGCCACTCGTTGTCGACGAGGTGCTGACCGGTCTTGCCCTGCATCTGCGCGAGATTCGCGAGCGTCTGCTCGATTTCGCCGAGCACGGCTTCGAGCGCGTTCTGCTCGATGCCCGGATTGCCGCGAAAGGGGGCGAGCGTCTGGCGTTGACGTTCGAGCTCCTTCATCAGATCCGATTTCAGGTCCGCGCGGCCCGTTACCTCGGCAATTTCGAACAGCGTCGTCAGCGCGACGTGGTGTTCACGCGGGTCCTCCTGAGCCAAAAAGAACGCGAAGCGCTCGAAGAGATCTTCGAGGCGCAACAGCGTGCGAATTCGCTCGTTGAACGGATACTCGTAAAGAATCAAGCGCGCTCGCCTCTTGGGTAGGGATGGAAACAATGCAGGACATTCTAATGCCCACGCTCTACCCTAGCAACGCGCCAATTTCGTACACCATCACGATCGCGCGCGAGGCTCAGTGCGCAGCGAGCGCGAACCCGAGATAGCGTTGGTGCAGTGCATCGACCTGCGCGGCAAGCGCATCGGGCGTCGTCGCGTCGTTGACGATAACGTCGTCGGCCGCCGCGAGGCGGGCCTCCCGCGACGCCTGCCGCGCGATGATCGCCTCGACCTGCTCGCGCGTGAAGCCGTTGCGCTGCATCACGCGTGCGATCTGCGTTTCGACCGGACAGTCGACGACGAGCACGCGATCGCAGCGCGCCTTCCAGTTGCCGGATTCGACGAGCAGCGGCACGACGAACATCACGTATGGGCCCTGCGCTTCGCGCGCCTCACGATCGGTCTCCGCCCGGATCAGCGGGTGCGTGATCGCTTCGAGGCGCCGGCGCGCGTCGTCGTCGCTGAAGATCAGTGCGCGCATCTGCGCGCGGTCGAGCGAGCCGTCGGCAGCAACGAAGCCGCGGCCGAATGCCTGTTCGATCGCGGGCATCGCGAGGCCGCCCGGCGCGGTGATGCGATGGGCGATCAGATCGGTATCGACCAGCGATGCGCCTCGGGCGGCAAACAGGTCGGCGACGGTCGTCTTGCCGCTGCCGATGCCGCCGGTGAGTCCAATTGCGAACATGTCAGCCTCCGAGCGCCGAATAGAAAGGGGTGCCGAAAAACAGCGTCGCGACACCGCCTGCCGCGAGGAACGGGCCGAACGGAATCGGCTCCTCGAAGCGCATGCGACCGCGCCAGGTCGCGACGAGCCCGACGATCGCGCCCGTCACCGCGGCGAACAGCACGACCTGCGGCAGTGCGGCCCAGCCCATCCATGCGCCGAGCGCGGCGAGCAGTTTCAGGTCGCCGAAACCGATGCCCTCGATGCCGCGCAGCCATTTGAACAGCCAGTAGACCGACCACAGGAACAGGTAGCCGGCCATGGCCCCGATCACGGCCGAGCGCAGCGATGTGAACGTGCCGCCGAGGTTCAGCACGAGCCCGGCCCAGAGGAGCGGCAGCGTCATCGAGTCGGGCAGGTAGCCTGTGCGGATATCGATCGCGCTCATCGCGAGCAGCGCGGCGCACAGCGCGAACGCGGCGAGCGCGGCGACGGTCGGGCCGAATGCCGCGAGCGAGCCGGCGGCGAGCAGCGCGCATGCGAGTTCGACGAGCGGATAACGGATGCCGATCGCGTGGCCGCAGCGTCGGCAGCGCCCGCGCAGGATCAGGTAGCTGACGAGCGGGATGTTTTCCCATGCGCGCAGCACGTGGCCGCAATGCGGGCAAGCGCTGCGCGGGCGCCACAGATCGTAGCGCGGCGGGTAGCCGTCTTCTGGCGTGGCACTCGTGTTGCCGGTCGCTTCGTCGATCTCGGCCTGCCATGCGCGCTGCATCATCACGGGCAGCCGGTGCACGACCACGTTCAGGAAGCTGCCGACGCACAGGCCGATGACGACCGCGAACGCGTACTGCAGCGCGGGCGGCAGCATCGCCAGCGCGAGCAGCGTGCTCTCGGGCGAATCGGTAACGGCGGACAAGGGCGCTGGCGTCATGAGGCTCAAGGTTCGGACTTAAAAGGCGACAGAATCGGTTGCGATGCTACACCACGTTGCCGAGCTGAAGGATGGGCAGGTACATCGCGATCACGAGGCCGCCGACGAGTGCGCCCAGTACGATCACGATCAGCGGCTCGCCGAGCGCGGCGAGCGTATCGAGATGCGCGTCGAGCTGGCGCTCGCACAGCGCGGCGATGTCGGCGAGCATCGTGTCGAGCGCACCGGTCTCCTCGGCGACGGCGATCGGCTGCACGACGTCGTCCGGAAAGCAGCCGGCCGACTGCATCGCGTCCGCGAGACGCGCGCCGCGCAGCACGTGGGCGGCGATGTGGACGGTAGCGCGCTCGAACACGGGATGGCCGGCCGTGCGTTCGAGCGTGGCGAAGGCGTCTGCGAGCGGCACGCCGGCGCCGAGCAGCGTCGCCAGCGATCGGCACCAGCGCGCGGCCGCGAACCGGCTCATCGCGCTCCCCGCGAGCGGGACGTGCAGCAGGCGCCGCGCGACGGCGTGGCGCAGCGGTGCCGACAGCCGTAGCGCGCGATGGGCGGCCAGCGCGACTGCCGCCGTACCGGCAACCAGCACACCGCCCCACGCCGACAGTGCCGAGGACAACGCGAGCAGCGCACGGGTCGGTGCCGGCAGCGCGGCGCCGAAACCGTCGAAGATCTGGCGGAACGTCGGTACGACCCACACCATCAACGCGGCCGAGATCGCGAGCCCGAACAGGATGACGGCCGCCGGATAGGCAAGCGCGGCCCGCAGCTTGCGCCATTGCGCGTCGGCGCGCTCGCGGTGCTCCGCGACCCGGGTCAGCACGACCCCGAGCGAGCCTGACGCTTCGCCGACCTCGATCAACTGGCGATACAGTGTGCCGAACTGCGCCGGATAGCGTGCGAGTGCATCGGCGAAGCGATGGCCGCCGACGATCTCGCGTGCGAGACCGGCGGCGATGCGCGGCAGGCCGTCGCGTGGCCGCGTGCGCGCGAGCATCTCGAGCGACGGCGCGAGCGGCAACCCGGCCTGCAGGAGGCTCGCGAGCTGGCGCGTGAAGCGCGTGACGTCCCGCGTGCCGGCCGTTGGCGGCCGGGCCGGCCCGCGGATGTCGAGCGACAGGACTGCGATGCCGTCGCGTGCGAGCGCGGCGCGTGCATTCGCGGCGTCGAACGCGATGATGATCCCGCGGCGTGGCGTGCCGTCGCGATGGCGGCCGCGCCATGCGAAGCGGCTTTCGCGCGGCGTTGCGCGCATGCTCATGCCGCAGGTGTCGCGGCGATGGCTTCCGCGATGCTCGTCGTGCCGTCCCGGACACGCGCGAACGCCGCGTCGCGCAAACTGCGCACGCCTTCGGCCGCCGCGCATTGCGCGAGTTCGCCGACGCTTGCCCGGGCGACGATGCGTTCCGCCAGCCGGGGCGATACCGGCATCGTCTGATGCAGGCCGATGCGGCCGCGATAGCCGATGCCGTGACAGGCCGAACAGCCTCGCGCGACGAACGGCCGCCATCCCGCGGCGAGAGCAGCCGGGTCGCAGCCGGCGTCGTGCAATACGGGCACCGGTGCGTCCGAGTGCATGCGGCAGGTAGTGCACAGCCGCCGGACGAGGCGCTGCGCGGTGACGAGGTGTAGCGCAGCCGCGAGGTTGTATGGAGCGACCCCGATGTCGAGCAGCCGCGCGACGGCGGCCGGCGCGTCGTTCGTGTGCAGCGTCGACAGCACAAGATGGCCGGTCTGCGCGGCCTTGATCGCGACGTCGGCCGTCTCCGCATCGCGAATCTCGCCGACCATGATGATGTCCGGATCCTGCCGCAGCAGCGCGCGCAGTGCCGTCGCGAACGTGAGCCCCGCCTTTTCGGCGACGCCGACTTGGCTGATGCCGTCGAGCTGGATCTCGGCGGGATCCTCCACCGTGCAGACGTTGTGCGCGTCGCGATCGAGCATCTGCAGCGCGCAGTAGAGCGACAGCGTCTTGCCGCTGCCGGTCGGGCCCGTGACGAGCACGAGGCCATGCGGTGCGCGTATCGCGGCTTCCATCGCGGCCGCCTGTTGCGCGTCGAAGCCGAGACGGGCGAGCGTGAGGTCGGTCGGCAGGGTTTCGAGGCGCCGCAGCACGAGTTTTTCACCGAACAACGTCGGCAGCGAACTGACGCGGTAGTCGCCGCGCGTACCACCGTCGATCGCGATGCGCAGCCTGCCGTCCTGCGGGAGCCGTCGCTCGGCGATGTCCATGCGTGCGAGCACCTTGATCCGCGTGACGAGCGCGTCGCGCAGATGAAGAGGTGGCCGCGCATGTTCGTGCAGCACGCCGTCGATGCGCAGGCGGATGCGCCAGCCGGCTTCGAACGGTTCGACGTGGATGTCGGATGCGTCGCGCACGCGTGCCGCGTGAAGCGTGTCCGTCAGCAGCCGCACGGCCGGCGCGTCGTCGAGCTGGGCCGCGTCGAGCGCGCGCGGTGCGGTGACGGGCGTTGCATCGGAATGAGCGGGTGGCGGCTGCGTGCGCAGCGGCGCCCCGGGAGGAGTGAAATGCATGTGTGCCGGCACGCTGGCCGCCAGTTGACCGTGACCAGCAGATGGTCGCGCGTCGTGGGCGGCGCCGGCAGTCGGCCGTTCGGCTAACGCGCGGCGGCGCGTGCGGTGCGCGAGCCGCGCGGCTTGAAGAGCTTGACGGTGCGCACGGCCTGATCGTCGCTGCGCATCACCTCGAGCATCACGTCGCCGATTTTCAGGCACACGTCGTCTTCCGGAATTTCCTCGAGGATTTCGAGGACCAGTCCGTTCAGCGTCTTCGGCCCGTCGGTCGGCAGTTTCAGGTGCAGCCAGCGGTTCAGTTCGCGCAGCGGCATGCTGGCCGACACGATGCATTCGCCGTTCTCGTCCCAGCCGCCCGCGCGTTCGCTGCGCGGCATCGATGTCGTGAATTCGCCGATCAGCTCCTCGATGATGTCTTCGGGCGTGACGAGCCCTTCGAGTTCGCCGTACTCGTTGACGACGAGCGCGGTCCGCTGCCGCGTTTCCTGGAAAAACTGGAGCTGCTGGACCACCGGCGTGCCCGAAGGCACGTAGTACGGCTCGGCGAGCAGCGTGCGCAGCGTCTCGCGGTCGAACTCCTGGTTGTGCAGCGCGGTCAGCGTCTTGCGGACGTGCAGCACGCCGAGCACCTTGTCGATGTCGCCTTCGTAGACGACAAGCCGGTTGTGATAGCAGGTTTCGAGCTGGTGCAGGACGTCGTCGAGCGGCGCGTAGAAGTTGAGCGACTCGATCTGGCGGCGCGGCACCATCACGTCGTCGACCGTGATGTTCTCGAGGTCGAACAGGTTGAGCAGGATGCTGCGGTGCTTGGTCGGCATGAAACTGCTCGACTCGAGCACGATGGCCCGCAGCTCGTCGGCCGACATCCGCTGGTCGCGGCCCTTCTTCGTGTTGATGCGCAGCACCCACAGCACGCCGTTCGCGAGTGCGTTGACGAACCAGACGACCGGCTTGAACACGCGCATCAGCGGCGCGATCACGAGGCTCGCGGGCAGTGCGATGCGTTCGGGGAACGTCGCGCCGACGATCTTCGGCGCGATTTCGGCGAACACGATGATCAGGAACGCGACGATGCCGGTCGCGATCGACAGCGCGAGGTTGTTGCGGCCGAACGTATGGAGCGCGAGCGACGTCGTCAGGACCGGGATGATCGTGTTGAACAGGTTGTTGCCGATCAGGATCACGCTGAGCAGCAGGTCAGTGCGCGTCAGCAACCCCTGCGTGGTTTTCGCGCCGAGCGCACCCTGGCCGGCGAGATGCTTCAGCCGATGGCGATTGAGCGCCATCATCGCGGTCTCGGAAATGGAAAAGAAGCTGGAACAGAGGAGAAGCAGGAAGACGGCGCCGATTTGCGCCCATAAGGGAATTTGGTCCACGCGTTGGAAGGAGCAGTGAAGGACAGGGATGGGGGAAATATAGCAGAGGCCGGCGACCGTGATGTGTCGTGCGCGACACGAGGGGCCGCGGCGGCCGGACGAAAAAAAACCGTGCACATGGTGCACGGTTTTTTCAAAATCTGGTCGGGGTGAGAGGATTCGAACCTCCGGCCTCTACGTCCCGAACGTAGCGCTCTACCAGGCTAAGCTACACCCCGATTTCTACTCTTCCGATTTCGCCGTCTTCTTCAAGACCGCTGCGTCGTCAAGCAAGAACATAACTATAACGACGTTTCTTCAAGAAGGGAAGCCCTTGGAGAAAAAAATTTTCGAGACAGGTGATTTTCCCGTGTCGAACATGTGTCGCAGCCGTGGCGGCGACACGTGACATGCAATCAGGACTGCCGCGACGTCGAGTAAGAGCACAGCGCGAGCAGGCTCTCCTTGTAGATCGAATCGGGGAATGCGGCGATCGCGGCCGCTGCCGCCTGCGCTTCCTGGCGCGCGCATTCGAGCGTGTGATCCAGTGCGCCCGAGCGCGTGATCGCTTCGAAAATCGTGTCGAAGCGATCGGTGCCGCCCTGTTCGATCGCCTCGCGTGCCAGCGCTGCCTGCTCGGGCGTGCCGCGCTCGATCAGATAGATGAGCGGCAGCGTCGGCTTGCCTTCGCGGAGGTCGTCGCCGGCATTCTTGCCCATTGCCTCGACGGTGCCCGCGTAGTCGAGCCAGTCGTCCATGATCTGGAATGCGGTGCCTATCCGGCGGCCGTATTCGGCGGCGGCGGCCTCGGTCGGCGCATCGGCGCCCGCGAGCACCGCGCCCAGGCGTGCCGATGCCTCGAACAGCTTGGCCGTCTTGTAGCGGATCACCTGCATGTAGCGCGCTTCGTCGACGTCCGCGTCGTGCATGTTGAGGAGCTGCAGCACCTCGCCTTCGGAAATGATCGTCGTCGCTTCGGACAGGATCTCCATCACGCGCATCTTGCCGACGCCGACCATCATCTCGAACGAGCGCGAATAGAGGTAGTCGCCTACCAGCACGCTCGCCGCGTTGCCGAACAGCGCATTGGCGGTCTGGCGGCCGCGGCGCAGCTCGGATTCGTCGACGACGTCGTCGTGCAGTAGCGTGGCCGTGTGGATGAACTCGACGACGGCGGCCAGCACGTGTCGCTGGTGCGACGTCTCGCCGAGTGCACCGGCGACGAGCAGCAGCAACGCCGGGCGCAGCCGCTTGCCGCCCGCGCCGATGATGTACTCGGCGATCTGGTTGATCAACAGCACGTCGGACGCGAGGCTTTGCCGGATAACGCGATTCACCTGCTCCATGTCGCTGGTGATCGGAGCGAGCAGGTGGGCGGCGCTGAGGGTGGGGGAGGCGGTGGACGACGACATGATGATGGAATTGGGTGATGCCGCGGATTATAAGTCGAATCCGAGATATCCCGGTCTGTCACACGTGCCGCAGCCGCGAATTTGGCCGTTCGGCCGAGGCCCGCGCGTGGCAATCGTCGATCGGTTTTGACTTCGGTGCTAACCCCATGTATAATCACGTGTTTTCCGCGCGTGGTGTGCGGAAAAATTGGATCCAGAGTGAGGTTCTCAATGTACGCGGTCATAAAAACCGGCGGCAAGCAGTACAAGGTTGCCGTTGGCGAAAAACTCAAAGTAGAACAGATACCGGCTGACATTGACGCTGAAATCACGCTCGACCAGGTTCTCGCAGTGGGCGAAGGCGAATCGATTAAGTTCGGTACGCCGCTGGTCAGTGGGGCTTCCGTCAAGGCCACCGTTGTGTCGCACGGTCGTCATGCCAAGGTCACCATCTTCAAGATGCGTCGCCGGAAGCACTACCAAAAGCACGGCGGCCACCGCCAGAACTACACTGAGCTGCGCATCGACGCGATCAACGCGTAAGCGCCTCGGTAAAGGAGCAATCAGATGGCACACAAAAAGGCAGGCGGCTCTTCCCGGAACGGCCGCGACTCCGAGTCGAAACGTCTCGGCGTGAAAGTGTACGGCGGCCAGGCAATCAATGCCGGCGGCATCATCGTGCGTCAGCGCGGTACGCGCATGCACGCAGGCGAGAACGTCGGCATGGGCAAGGATCACACCCTGTTCGCGCTGGTCGACGGTCACGTCAAGTTCGCGACGAAGGGCGCGGACAAGAAGCATCTGGTCATCGTCGTCCCGGCGGCTGCCTAAGTTCAGGCACCCACGGGCTTCGTAGCCGAAAGGCCCCGCAGTCTTCGCGGGGCCTTTTTTTATTTGGCCGCCGGGCGCGTGCGCGTTCCGGCGACCGTTGCGCAACCGGCGTACGATCGGCCGAACGGCAGATTGTTCAAGCGTGCCGGCGCGCGGCACAATAGCGGAAATACTGGGCGGAGTGACGAATGAAGTTCATTGACGAAGCACGAATCGAAGTCATCGCCGGCGACGGAGGCGATGGCAGTGCGTCGATGCGCCGCGAGAAATTCGTCCCGTTCGGCGGGCCGGACGGCGGCGACGGCGGTCGGGGCGGTAGCGTGTACGCGATCGCCGACCGCAACATCAACACGCTGATCGACTACCGTTACGCGAAGAAGCATCTGGCGCGCAACGGCGAAAACGGGCGAGGCTCGGATTGCTACGGCAAGGGTGGCGACGACGTCACGCTGCGCATGCCGGTCGGCACGATCATCAGCGACATGGATACCGGCGAGCTGATCGCCGACCTGACCGAGCACGACCAGCAGGTGATGCTTGCGCAGGGCGGCGCCGGCGGGCTCGGCAACCTGCATTTCAAGTCGAGCACGAACCGCGCGCCGCGCCAGAAGACGGACGGCAAGCCCGGCGAACGCCGCATGCTGAAGCTCGAGCTGAAGGTACTCGCCGATGTCGGCCTGCTCGGCATGCCGAACGCAGGCAAGTCGACGTTCATCTCGTCGGTGTCGAATGCGCGGCCGAAGATCGCCGACTACCCGTTCACGACGCTTGCGCCGAATCTCGGCGTGGTCCGGGTCGGCCCGAGCAAGAGCTTCGTGATCGCCGACATCCCGGGGCTGATCGAGGGTGCCGCCGAAGGCGCGGGCCTCGGCCATCAGTTTCTGCGCCATCTGCAGCGCACCGGCGTGCTGCTGCATCTGGTCGATCTCGCGCCGTTCGACGAAAGCGTCGATCCGGTTGCCGAAGCGACGGCGATCGTCGGCGAGCTGCGCAAATACGACGAGGCGCTCTACGAGAAGCCGCGCTGGCTCGTGCTCAACAAGCTCGACATGGTGCCGGAAGACGAGCGCAAGGCGCGCGTCGCGGATTTCCTCGAGCGCTTCGAGTGGGACGGCCCGGTGTTCGAGATTTCGGCACTGACGGGCCAGGGCTGTGAAGCACTGTGCTACGCGATCTACGACTACCTCTCCGAACATTCAGACGCGCATCGCGCGGCGGAGGCGGAAGATCTCGCGGCGGACGTGCGTTTCCGCGACGCGCCGCCTGCGAAGGGCGAGGCCGCGCCGGGCGACGACGCCTGAGTGGTTCCGGAGTGCGCCGGGCGCGCCGCCCGGCGTCGGCGCTCGATCGCGCCCGGCCGGGCAGGCATCAGATACAGGAGACAGTGCAGGATGCGTTCGATCATCGCGGATTCGAAGCGATTGGTGGTGAAGGTGGGCTCCAGCCTCGTGACCAACGACGGCAAGGGGCTCGATCATGCTGCAATCGGCCGCTGGGCGGCCCAGATCGCTGCGTTGCGCGCCCAGGGCAAGGAAGTCGTGCTCGTCAGCTCGGGCGCGATTGCCGAAGGGATGCAGCGGCTCGGCTGGAGCAAGCGGCCGCGGGAAATCGACGAGTTGCAGGCGGCGGCCGCGGTCGGCCAGATGGGGCTTGCGCAGGTCTACGAGAGCCGCTTCACCGAGCACGACATCCGCACCGCGCAGATCCTGCTGACGCATGCCGACCTGGCGGATCGCGAGCGCTACCTGAATGCGCGATCGACGCTGCTGACGCTGTTGCGGCTCGGCGTCGTGCCGATCATCAACGAGAACGACACGGTCGTCACCGATGAAATCAAGTTCGGCGACAACGACACGCTCGGCGCGCTCGTTGCAAACCTGATCGAAGGCGATGCGCTGATCATCCTGACCGACCAGTCGGGGCTGTTTACGGCCGATCCGCGCAAGGATCCGAGCGCGACGCTCGTCGCGGAAGCGAATGCGGGCGCGCCGGAACTCGAGGCGATGGCGGGCGGTGCGGGCTCGAGCCTTGGCCGCGGCGGGATGCTGACGAAGATCCTCGCGGCGAAGCGCGCGGCGCACAGCGGCGCAAATACGGTGATCGCGAGCGGCCGGGAGTCCGACGTGCTCGTGCGTCTGGCGGCCGGCGAGGCGATCGGCACGCAACTGATCGCACGTACCGCGCGGATGGCGGCGCGCAAGCAGTGGATGGCCGACCACCTGCAGGTGCGCGGCCATGTCGTGATCGATGCGGGCGCGGTCGAGAAACTGACGGCCGGCGGCAAGAGCCTGCTGCCGATCGGCGTGATCGACGTACAGGGTGCGTTCGCGCGCGGCGAAGTCATCGCGTGTGTCGGCCCCGACGGGCGCGAAGTGGCGCGCGGGCTCACGAACTACAGCAGCGCGGAGACGAAACTGATTCACCGCAAGCCGAGCGGCGAGATCGAATCCGTGCTCGGCTACATGCTGGAGCCCGAACTGATCCATCGCGACAATCTGGTGCTGGTGTGATCATTTGCGTTGCCGGTTCAGGCCGTCAAATGAAAAAGCCCGCGTGATGCGGGCTTTTTCATGCAGCGGACGGCAGAGAGTGCGGCGGCGGGCGCCGCGCGCCATCAGCGCAACTGGCTCATCGCGGTACGGTGAAACCGGATGTTCTCGAGGATCTGCCGGGTCGAGCCTTGCGGCATCTTGTTCGCGCAGAAGTAATCCTGATACAGCGCCGAGTGGTAGGCATTCAGCTCGCCGTTCTCGATGCGCTGCCAATCGTTCTCGACCGTGCGATCCCAGCCGTCGTGGTCCGAATTCAGGCCGGCATACTGGCGCCATTCATAGGTGTCGCAGCGGATGCCCTCGTAGTTCACGTTGCGCGCGCCGGCCGGGCTCGTGACGACGACCGCGTAGCGCACGACGCCGTCGGTGCCGACCGCGAGCGACTTCGCATCGACGAAGAACTTGAGCGGCGTGTTCTGCGATACGTTGAACGGCAGCAGGTCGCTCGCCTGCGGCAGCGGCGGCAGCGAGTCGACCGTGTTTTCCTTCCAGGTTCCCTGGCGGTCCAGCAGATACACGAACTCGCTGTCATCCTTGTTGGTCGGTGTCTTCGAATTCGCGCAACCTGCCAGCGTGGCCACCGCGGCAATCGATGCGAGCGCGAGAGCAATCGCTTTCAATATGCATTCCTCGTAAAAAAAGGGCGCGACACCAAGGTCGCGCCCGGGTCATGCAGTTCGATTCGTCATTTGCCGACGATCACGTGGGGCGGCATCTCGTCGAGCGTGCTCGCTTCCACTTCGATCTCCGAACAGACTACCGATGCGTCGACAATCGTCAGCGTCTGCTGGGCCTGTGCGCCAATGACGCGCGGATAGCGCGACAGACGCGGCCCACGCGGCTTCTCGGCTCGCTGCGCCGGGCGGCGCAGGAAGCGCGACAGTTCCGTCAGCGCCAACTGATAGACATCCCGCTTGAACTCGATCACCGCATCGAGCGGCACCCAGTACTCGTTCCAGCGCCACGCATCGAACTCCGGGTGGTCGGTCGCGCGCAAGCAAATGTCGCAATCGCGTCCGACCATCCGCAGCAGGAACCAGATCTGCTTCTGGCCGCGGTAATGACCGCGTACTTCGCGTTTGATGAACTTGTCAGGCACCTCATAACGCAACCAGTCGCGAGTGCGGCCGATTATCTTGACGTGTTCCGGATGCAGGCCCGTTTCCTCGTGCAGCTCCCGGTACATCGCCTGCATGGGGGTCTCGCCGTACTTGATCCCACCTTGAGGAAACTGCCAGGAATGCTCGCGGAGCCGCTTGCCCCAAAACACCTCGTTGCGCGCGTTCAAGAGGATGATGCCGACGTTCGGGCGAAAGCCTTCACGATCCAGCATACAACCACCTTCGAATCCTTTAAAATTGCTTTGATTATAAACAGATAACGGGCGCTGCGCACCGTAGCGGAGCGAATCCGCGCGGGGTACACCGGCTGAATTGTCCCTGATTAGTCTGCTACGTCGTCTGCGCCATCGTCGTCCATTGCTGTTCGCCGCGCGCAGCTTTTTCACCTTGAAACTTTTTCGGGCGCCCCGCCTGGGGGCGCCGTTTTTGGAACCGTCCGCATGAAAGCTTCCCGTTTCTTTATCGGCACCCTGAAAGAAGCACCCGCCGACGCAGAGATCGTCAGCCACAAGCTGATGGTGCGCGCCGGCATGATCCGTCGCGTCGCCGGCGGCATCTATAACTACCTGCCGGTCGGCCTGCGTTCGATTCGCAAGGTCGAGGCGATCGTGCGCGAGGAAATGAACCGGGCGGGCGCCATCGAGCTGCTGATGCCGGCCGTGCAGCCGGCCGAGCTGTGGCAGGAATCGGGCCGCTGGGAACAGTACGGCCCCGAGCTGCTGCGCTTCAAGGACCGCAAGGACAACGACTTCGTGATCGGGCCGACGCACGAGGAAGTCATCACCGACATCGCGCGCAACCAGATCAAGAGTTACCGGCAGATGCCGGTGAACTTCTACCAGATCCAGACGAAGTTCCGCGACGAGATCCGTCCGCGCTTCGGCGTGATGCGCGGCCGCGAATTCATCATGAAAGACGCGTACTCGTTCGACAAGGATGCGGCCGGCCTGAACGAGTCGTATCGCAAGATGTACGACGCGTACGTGCGCATCTTCACGCGTCTCGGCCTCGAGTTCCGCGCGGTCGCGGCCGACAGCGGCTCGATCGGCGGCAACTTCTCGCACGAATTCCACGTGATCGCCGACACCGGTGAGGACGCGATCGCGTACTGCCCGACGTCCGAGTTCGCGGCGAACGTCGAGGCGGCCGAAGCGCTGCCGCTGATCGCCGAACGCGCGGCGCCGGCCGAAGCGATGGAAAAGGTCGCGACGCCGGGCAAGGCGAAGTGCGAAGCCGTCGCCGAACTGCTGGCCATCCCGCTCGAGCGCACGATCAAGTCGATCGTGCTCGCGACCGACAACGAAGGCGCCGAGCCGACCATCTGGCTCGTGATGCTGCGCGGCGACCACGACCTGAACGAGATCAAGGTGTCGAAGCTGCCGGGCCTGAAGAACCACCGCTTCGCGACCGAGCAGGAAATCGTCGAGTGGTTCGGCACGCCGCCGGGCTATCTCGGGCCGGTCGGCACGAAGAAGCCGGTCAAGGTGATCGCCGATCGCACGGTCGCGAACATGAGCGACTTCGTCGTCGGTGCGAACGAGGTCGACTATCACATCGCCGGCGTGAACTGGGGCCGCGACCTGCCCGAGCCGGACGTCGCCGACGTGCGCAACGTGAAGAAGGGCGACCCGTCGCCGGACGGCAAGGGCGTGATCGACATCTGCCGCGGCATCGAGGTCGGCCATGTGTTCCAGCTCGGCACCAAGTACTCGGAAGCGATGGGCGCGACGTTCCTCGACGAGTCGGGCAAGCCGCAGCCGATGCTGATGGGCTGCTACGGCGTCGGCGTCACGCGCATTCTCGGCGCGGCGATCGAACAGAACTTCGACGACCGCGGCATCATCTGGCCCGAATCGATCGCGCCGTTCGAAGTCGTGCTGTGCCCGATGGGCTATGACCGCAGCGACATGGTGCGCGAGACCGCCGACAAGCTGTACGCGGAACTCGCCGCGGCCGGCATCGACGTGATCCTCGACGATCGCGGCGAGCGCCCGGGCGTGATGTTCGCCGACTGGGAGCTGATCGGCGTGCCGCATCGTCTCGTGATCGGCGAGCGCGGCCTGAAGGAAGGCAAGATCGAGTATCAGGGCCGCCGCGACGCCGAAGCGACGCTGCTGCCGGCCGACGCGGCTGCGGCGACGGTCGTGGAGAAGATCCGCGCCGCGCTCGCGCGCTAAGCGCACCGACCGGGGAACGCGGTGGAATACACCTTCCTGTCGGCCACCGTGCTCCTGGTGCTGATCACCGATCCGCTCGGCAACATCCCGCTGTTCATTTCGGCCATGCGGGATGTGCCGCGCGAGCGGCGCGTGAAGCTGATCCTGCGTGAAGTGGGGATCGCGTTCGTGATCCTGCTGTTCTTCATGCTGGTCGGCGACCGCTTCCTGCGGATGATGAGCCTCACCGACCTGTCGTTGCGGCTCGGCGGCGGGATCGTGCTGTTCCTGATCGCGCTGCGGATGATCTTCCCGCATCCGGACGGCGCACTCGGCAACGATCCGCGCGCGGGCGGCGAGCCGTTCATCGTGCCGCTCGCGATTCCGGCGCTCGCCGGGCCGTCGGCGCTCGCGACGGTGATGCTGCTGACGTCGCAGGGGCCCGGCAAGATGCTCGAGTGGGTCGGCGCGCTGACGGTCACGATGATCGTCTGCGCGGTGACGCTCGTGCTGGCCGAGCGGATCCAGCAATGGATCGGCGAACGGACCGTCGCGGCGTTCGAGCGGTTGATGGGCCTCGTGCTCGTCGCGATTTCGGTCGAGATGATGCTGGGCGGCATCCGCGCATTCGTGCACCAGCTGTAGGCGGCGCGGTGCGTGCCCACAAAAAAAGCGGCGCTCCGGGAAACCGGAGCGCCGCTTTCTATTTATATAGTGCGGAGCGGGGCGCTCAGACGTTCGTGGTCAGCGCGCGGATCGTCGGCAGGTTGCGCCAGTAGCCCTTCGCATCCATCCCGCAGCCGAACACGTAGCGATCCGGCACCGCGAAGCCGCAGAAGTCGGGGTGCAGCGGCTTCGCCTTCGCGAGCGTCTTCTCGCACAGCACGGCCGACATGAAGCGCTTCGCGCCCATGTCGAGGATGCGGTCGCGGATCGCGGCCATCGTCTCGCCTTCGTCGAGGATGTCGTCGAGCACGAGCACGATCCGGTCTTTCACCGATTCGCGCGGCGCGACGCGCCAGTGCATTTCCGGGCTGCCCTGCGTCGTGTTGCGGTAGCGGGTCAGGTGGATGTAGTCGAATTCGAGCGGGAAATCGAGATGCGGCAGCAGCATCCCGGTAAACACCGCGGCGCCGCCCATCACCGAGAGAACGAGCGGGAACGCATCGCCGATCTCGGCGCGGATCGCGTCGGCCATCCGGGAGATCGACGCATTGACGGCATCGGCCGAGACGATCTCTTCGGAGTGGTTGAAAATGTGGAGGGCTTCTTCGCGGTTCATGTGTTCTGGCGGGCAGTCGGTATACAAATAAGAATGAAGCAGAACGGCCGGCGCGCGCTACAGCAAAAACCCGCGCGCCGGCCGATCGGCGGAATCAGCGCATGCCGGGCATCATGCCCTTCAGGCCGCGCATCATCTTCTGCATGTTGCCGCCCTTCAGCTTCTTCATCATCGTACGCATCTGGTCGTACTGGTTCAGCATCCGGTTGACTTCCTGCACCGGCACGCCCGCGCCGGCTGCAATGCGGCGCTTGCGCGTCGCCTTGATGATCTCGGGTTTCGCGCGCTCGGCGGGCGTCATCGAGCTGATGATGCCTTCCATCCGGCGGATCGACTTCTCGGCCTGTCCCATGTCGGCGCCGGCCGCCGCCTGCTGGAACTGCGCCGGAAGCTTATCCATCAGCGACGACAGGCCGCCCATGTTCTTCATCTGCGAGATCTGCGCGCGGAAATCGTTCAGGTCGAAGTCGCCGCCTTTCTTGACCTTGTCGGCGAGCTTCTGCGCGGCCTGCACGTCGACGCCGCGCTGCGCCTCCTCGACGAGGGCGAGGATGTCGCCCATGCCGAGAATCCGGTTTGCCATCCGGTCGGGGTGGAACACCTCGAGACCGTCGAGCTTCTCGGCCAAGCCGACGAACTTGATCGGCTTGCCCGTGACGTGACGCACCGACAGCGCGGCACCGCCGCGCGAATCGCCGTCGAGCTTGGTCAGCACGACGCCGGTCAGCGGCAGCGTGTCGTTGAACGCCTTCGCGGTGTTGACCGCGTCCTGGCCGAGCATCGCGTCGACGACGAACAGCGTTTCGGCCGGCTTCAGCGCGCCGTGCAGCGCGGCGATTTCCTGCATCATCGCTTCATCGATGCCGAGGCGGCCGGCCGTGTCGACGAGCAGCACGTCATGGTAGTGGCGCTTCGCCCAGTCGACGGCGGCGAGCGCGATGTCGACGGGCTTCTGGTCCGGCGTGGACGGGAAGAAGTCGGCGCCGACCTGCTCGGTCACCGTTTTCAGCTGCATGATCGCGGCCGGGCGATACACGTCGCACGACACCGTGAGCACCTTCTTCTTGTACTTCTCGCGCAGCAGCTTCGCGAGCTTGCCGACGGTCGTGGTCTTGCCCGCGCCCTGCAGGCCGGCCATCAGGATCACGGCGGGCGGCGTGACCGCGAGGTTCAGCTCGGCGGCCTTGCCTTCGTAGTCGCCGCCGATCACGGCGGTCAGTTCCTTCTGGACCACGCCGACGAGCGCCTGGCCTGGCGACAGGCTGCTGATCACTTCTTCGCCGAGCGCCTTTTCCTTGACCTTGGCGATGAATTCGCGGACGACCGGCAGCGACACGTCGGCTTCCAGCAGCGCGAGACGCACCTCGCGGAGCATCTCCTGCGTGTTCGCCTCGGTGAGCCGGGCTTCGCCGCGCAGCGTCTTGACGACGCGCGCCATCCGTTGAGTGAGATTGTCGAGCATGGGGAGCGATGGACAGTGGGGCCCGAAGGCGCGGCGGAACCGAACAAAGGGAGCCGTCGCGGGAAGGGGGCCTAGTGTAAACTTCGAACATGGATATTGTACTGTATGCCCTCACCGCATTCTTGTACGGCGGCCTCGCCGTCGCAGGCTGGCGCACGCACCGCCAGGGCGCGACGCCGCTCGTCGCGAGCGTGCCGGCCGTGCCGGTCCCCGCGTCCGCGGCGTCCGGGATGAGCGGGGCCGGCCGCGCGCTGCTGTTCGCCGCGCTCGTCGCGCACGGCGTGCTGCTCCATACGACCATCTTCCCGCACGACGCGATGGTGTTCGGCTTCGCGTTCGCGCTGTCCGCGATGTTCTGGCTCGGCGCCGGCATCTACTGGATCGAGAGCTTCTTCTTCCCGCTCGACAGCCTGCGCCTGCTCGTGCTGCCGCTCGCGTGCGGCGCGTCGCTGCTGCCGCTCGTGTTCGGCGGCGTGCGGGTGCTGCCTTATGCCGCAGCGCCGCTGTTCAAGCTGCATTTCCTGATCGCGAACATCGCGTACGGGTTGTTCGCGATCGCCGCGCTGCACGCGATCCTGATGCTGATGGTCGAGCGGCGCCTGCAGTCGCTGCGCAATGGCGGGCGCGACGGCTCGACCGGCTGGATCGCGAGCTGGCTCGAAACGCTGCCGCCGCTGCTCACGCTCGAGAAGCTGCTGTTTCGCCTGATCGGCGCCGGCTTCGTGCTGCTCACGCTGACGCTCGCGTCGGGCATCCTGTTCAGCGAGCAGGTCGACGCGCGCGCGCTGCGGCTCGACCACAAGACCGTATTCGCGATCCTGTCGTGGCTGATGTTCGGCGGCCTGCTGGTCGCCCGCAAGACGTCGGGCTGGCGTGGCCGCGGTGCTGCGCGCTGGGTGCTCGTGTCGTTCGCCGCGCTGCTGCTCGCGTATGTCGGCAGCCGGTTCGTTTTCGAGGTGCTGCTGCACCGTTCCGTGGTTTGAACGCAGGTTTCCGATGCGACAGATTCTTCTCCTGATCCTTCTCTTCTTCGCGGGTTCGTGGCTCGCGCGCAAGCTGCGCCAGGCGCAGGAGCACGCGCAGGCGCGCACCGGCCGCGGCGCCGGTTACGACGGCGCGCCCGGCACCGGCGGCCCCGGGGCTGCACGGCCGAACGGCGACGCCGCCCGCTCGCTGCCCGAGCCGATGGTGCGCTGCGCCGAATGCGGCGTGCATGCGCCGAAGGGCGATGCCGTCGTCGCGGGCGGCGAATACTTCTGCAGCACCGAGCACGCGCAGCGCCACGGCGCACGCGCGAGCGGCCACGACGCCCGATGAACGACGCAGCACGACTGTCGGTCGATGCACACGGCTGGGTGCGTGAAGCGCGTCACGCGCCGTCGCCGAATTACGAGGTGCGGCCCGCGGGCGCGGTGCCGACGCTCGTCGTCGTCCACAACATCAGCTTGCCGCCCGGCGAGTTCGGCGGCGACGCGATCGAGGCGCTGTTCCTGAATCGCCTCGACTGCGATGCGCACCCTTATTACCAGAGCCACCTGCGCGGCGTGCGCGTGTCCGCCCACTTCCTGATCCGCCGCAGCGGCGAACTCGTGCAGTTCGTGTCGTGCGACGAGCGCGCGTGGCACGCGGGCTCGTCCGAATTCTTCGGCCGGCCGCGCTGCAACGACTTCTCCATCGGCATCGAGCTCGAGGGCGCGGACGACGTGCCGTTCGACGACGCGCAGTACGCGACGCTCGCCGCACTCTCCCGCGCGCTCGCCGCACGTTACCCGGTCGACGCATTCGCGGGGCACTCGGACGTCGCGCCGGGCCGCAAGACCGACCCGGGCCCGCATTTCGATTGGCAACGCTTCGCGAGCGATGCCGGGTTTTCCGCCGAATACTTTCCTTTCCGTCAGCACTGATCGCGGGGTTTTTTGACCGGAGAAAGTTTTTTCTCCGACCAATGCCTTGTCGTGTCTGCGCGTGAGCGATGTCAAGACCTCCACCGCAAATTATCCGTTTGGACGTCCTCCGAATGTCCACTATACTTGGTGCCAGTTGAGCGGTTCTGCACTAGATATAGTGTGTGTCGCAGGGGAAACCCGAGCGGCACCGGCCGGCGGCCAACGCCGGCGGACAGGGTTCTCAGGGCGGCGCGTCAGGCCGGGCGGTCCAGGCGTCGCGATCAGCGCAGCGAACTTCGACGGGGCAGGGGATACATGACGAAGCACACGACCGGCTCGGTTGTCGCGCATCGACCGAACCGGCTTCCCCGGCGCATCGCTCGCCTCTTACCGCTCGCGCACCGCGTTGCGCAGCGTTCGTTTTAATCCGCGGTTCTCTCCGCACCATCCAACACCAGGAGCTTTGCACATGCAAACCACCGACAACGCGACGTCCCAGTACGAGAGCGCCTCGAGCCGTCCGCTCGGCGGGACCGAACAGGGCGCGAAGGCGCTCGCGCCGCAGGCCACGTTCGCCGACTACAAGGTGATCCGCCGCAACGGCAGCGTCGTATCGTTCGAACCTTCGAAGATCGCGATCGCGGTGACCAAGGCTTTCCTGGCCGTCAACGGCGGGCAGGGCGCGGCTTCGGCGCGCGTGCGCGAGCAGGTCGAACAGCTGACGCACAACGTCGTGCGCGCGCTCGTGCGCAGCCGCCCGAACGGCGGTACGTTCCATATCGAAGACATCCAGGACCAGGTCGAACTCGCGCTGATGCGCGGCGGCGAGCACAACGTCGCGCGTGCGTACGTGCTGTATCGCGAGAAGCGTCACCTGGAGCGCCAGCATGCGGGCGAGGAAGCAGCGGCAGCGGGCGGCGAATCGAGCACCGGCATCAACGTCGTCGACAACGGCGTCACGCGTCCGCTCGACCTGAACGCGCTGCGCGCGCTGATCGTGTCGGCATGCGACGGCCTCGGCGCTGCGGTTAACCCTGACCCGATCGTCGCCGAAACGGTGAAGAACCTGTACGACGGCGTGCCGATGAGCCAGGTCTACGACTCGGCGATCCTCGCAGCGCGCACGATGATCGAGAAGGACCCGGCATACAGCCAGGTCACGGCCCGCATCCTGCTGCACACGATCCGTCGCGAGATCCTCGGCGAGGAAGTCGTCCAGGCCGAGATGCCGGCCCGTTACGCGGAATACTTCCCGCAGTTCCTGAAGCGCGGCGTCGACGCCGGCCTGCTCGACGACAAGCTGTTGCAGTTCGACCTGAAGCGCCTCGGCGAAGCGCTCGACGCGAACCGCGACCTGCAGTTCGGCTACCTCGGCCTGCAGACGCTGTACGACCGTTACTTCCTGCACGTCGACGGCACCCGCATCGAAATGCCGCAGGCATTCTTCATGCGCGTCGCGATGGGCTTGTCGCTGAACGAGATCGACCGCGAGACGCGCGCGATCGAGTTCTACAACGTGCTGTCGAGCTTCGACTTCATGAGCTCGACGCCGACGCTGTTCAACTCGGGTACGCACCGCTCGCAGCTGTCGTCGTGCTACCTGACGACGGTCGCGGACGATCTCGACGGCATCTATGAAGCGCTGAAGGAAAACGCACTGCTGTCGAAATTCGCCGGCGGCCTGGGCAACGACTGGACGCGCGTGCGTGCACTCGGCTCGCATATCAAGGGCACGAACGGCAAGTCGCAAGGCGTGGTCCCGTTCCTGAAGGTCGTGAACGACACGGCCGTCGCGGTCAACCAGGGCGGCAAGCGCAAGGGCGCGGTCTGCGCGTACCTCGAATCGTGGCACCTCGACATCGAGGAATTCCTCGAGCTGCGCAAGAACACCGGCGACGACCGCCGCCGTACGCACGACATGAACACGGCGAACTGGATTCCCGACCTGTTCATGAAGCGCGTGATGGAAGGCGCCGACTGGACGCTGTTCTCGCCGTCGACCTGCCCGGACCTGCACGACAAGTTCGGCGCCGATTTCGAGAAGGCTTACACGGCTTACGAAGAGAGGGTCGCGCGTGGCGAGATCAAGCTGTTCAAGAAGATCCCGGCGCAGCAACTCTGGCGCAAGATGCTCGGCATGCTGTTCGAGACGGGCCACCCGTGGATCACGTTCAAGGATCCGTGCAACGTGCGCTCGCCGCAGCAGCACGTCGGCGTCGTCCACTCGTCGAACCTGTGCACGGAAATCACGCTGAACACGAGCGACACCGAAATCGCGGTGTGCAACCTCGGCTCGGTGAACCTCGTCGCCCACCTGGTGAAGCAGGCCGACGGCAGCTACGCGCTCGACCACGAGAAGCTGAAGCGCACGATCAGCGTCGCGATGCGCATGCTCGACAACGTGATCGACATCAACTACTACGCGGTGCCGAAGGCGCGTAACTCGAACCTGAAGCACCGTCCGGTCGGCATGGGCATCATGGGCTTCCAGGACTGCCTGCACCTGCTGCGCACGCCGTACGCGTCGGAAGCGGCGGTCGAGTTCGCCGATCGTTCGATGGAAGCGGTCTGCTACTACGCGTACTACGCGTCGACCGAGCTGGCCGAAGAGCGCGGCCGCTACTCGAGCTACCGCGGCTCGCTGTGGGATCGCGGCATCCTCCCGCAGGACACGCTGAAGCTGCTGACGGAAGCGCGCGGCGGCTACGTCGAGGTCGACACCTCGGAGTCGCTCGACTGGACGTCGCTGCGTTCGCGGATCGCCGCACACGGCATGCGCAACTCGAACTGCGTCGCGATCGCGCCGACGGCGACGATCTCGAACATCATCGGCGTGTCGGCCTGTATCGAGCCGACCTTCCAGAACCTGTACGTGAAGTCGAACCTGTCGGGCGAATTCACGGTGGTCAACGAGTACCTCGTCCGCGACCTGAAGGAACGCGGCCTGTGGGACGAAGTGATGGTCGCTGACCTGAAGTACTTCGACGGCATGCTGTCGCGCATCGACCGCATCCCGGCCGACCTGCGCGCGATCTACGCGACCGCGTTCGAAGTCGACCCGACGTGGCTGGTCGAAGCGGCATCGCGTCGCCAGAAGTGGATCGACCAGGCGCAGTCGCTGAACATCTACATGGGCGGCGCGTCGGGCAAGAAGCTCGACGAGGTCTACAAGCTCGCATGGTTGCGCGGCCTGAAGACGACCTACTACCTCCGCACGATGGCGGCGACGCACGTCGAGAAGTCGACGGTCGCGCACGGCGCACTGAACGCAGTGCCGACGAGCGGCGGCTCGAGCAGCGGCGGCGCGCAAGGCGCAGCGGGCGGCTTTGGTGCGGCGGGCGGCGATGCGTCGTCGGGCGCGGTCAACGCAGCGCCGGCACTCGCGCCGGTCGAGGCGGATGGTCCGGTGTGCACGATGCGTCCGGGCGATCCCGGCTTCGACGAGTGCGAAGCGTGCCAGTAACGCAGTGCGCCTGACCTGAGAAGCAGGCAAGGGCGGCGCACACGACGACCGATCGAGGTTGAAGTGTGCGCCGCTCTCAACTAAAAAAATGATAAGGAATCTGTAACGCGGCACCTGCGTTGCAGGCAGTGACAAGCGATCGAAACATCCCCGACGACGTCGCGTTTCGATCAGCGTTCGATGCGTCGAGCGCACCTCGCGATACACGCGCGACTCACATCGCGCGCTGCATGAATGACGATGCGTTGCTCAAAGTGTTGTATCGAGGTCGCAACGCGAATCGAAAAAAGGATTTTTCGTGAGCGAACCCTTTTATCGCTCAGGAAAAGATGGTACAAACCGTTCTAAATTGATGGTGAGAATTTATGCTCAACTGGGATGACGAGAAGACTGCCGTAACCCCCGCGAGCGGAGCGCAGCAAAACGCAATGCGCACCTCCGCCGGGATGGCTGTCGGAATGCAGGCTGCAACGCCTGCCGCCCATCAGGTCCGTGACATTTTCGAAGGCGATCTTGCGGTGCCGCCGCAAGCATCGGCTGTTCCCGCCGGCGGTTCGGAAGCGCGGGTCAATGTCGCCGACAAGCGCATCATCAACGGCCAGACTGACGTGAATCAGCTGGTGCCGTTCAAGTACAAGTGGGCGTGGGAAAAGTATCTGGCCGGTTGCGCGAACCACTGGATGCCGCAGGAAATCAACATGTCCCGCGACATCGCACTGTGGAAGGACCCGAACGGTCTGACCGAGGACGAGCGCCGCATCGTGAAGCGCAACCTCGGTTTCTTCGTGACGGCCGATTCGCTCGCGGCGAACAACATCGTGCTCGGCACGTACCGCCACATCACGGCGCCCGAGTGCCGGCAGTTCCTGCTGCGCCAGGCGTTCGAGGAAGCGATCCACACGCACGCGTACCAATATATTGTCGAATCGCTCGGTCTCGACGAAGGCGAGATCTTCAACGCGTACCACGAGGTCACGTCGATCCGCGCGAAGGACGAATTCCTGATCCCCTTCATCCACACGCTGACGGATCCGGCCTTCAAGACCGGCACGCTCGAAGCGGACCAGAAGCTGCTGAAGTCGCTGATCGTGTTCGCCTGCATCATGGAAGGCCTGTTCTTCTATGTCGGGTTCACGCAGATCCTCGCGCTCGGCCGCCAGAACAAGATGACGGGTGCTGCAGAGCAATATCAGTACATCCTGCGCGACGAGTCGATGCACTGCAATTTCGGCATCGACCTGATCAACCAGATCAAGCTCGAGAACCCGCATCTCTGGACCGCGGAATTCCGCGCCGAGATCCGCGAGCTGTTCAAGCAGGCTGTCGAACTCGAATACCGCTACGCCGAAGACACGATGCCGCGCGGCGTGCTGGGTTTGAACGCGTCGATGTTCAAGAGCTACCTGCGCTTCATCAGCAACCGCCGTTGCCAGCAGATCGGCCTCGATCCGCTGTACCCGAACGAGGAAAACCCGTTCCCGTGGATGAGCGAGATGATCGACCTGAAGAAGGAACGCAACTTCTTCGAGACGCGTGTGATCGAGTATCAGACGGGCGGTGCGCTGTCCTGGGAATAACCCGCAGCAGCGAACCCGTCACATGATGTGAGCAGCCGGTGGCCTCTCGGCCCCGGCCCAAGGTTTAGGAGCAAGAACGCCTGATGCAAAGCATGCCCGGTGCCTTAACGGCCCAACGACACGACAGGCACTTTGCGAACCCTTCAGTGGGATGGGCAAACTTCCCTCCGGAAAAAGCGGACGGCCGTGTGGCGGTCCGCTTGATCAAGCGATTAGGGGTAGCGGCGCGAGGTGCGCCGGCTACCGACTTGATTTGGCGCGCGAGGCCGGGTGGTCACGCGCGCCATACCGTATTCATTAGCGTAAGCGCGTGGTATCCGCGTACGCCGATGAATAGCCCGCTTCGAAGCGCACGTCCTGAACAGCGTCCGCGGGAAGCGGGTTTTGACGAAGGGTGTAGTTTGAACTGACTCTCATCTGAACCTGAAGGAGAACAACATGGCTACCGCCAAGAAGAAACCGGCTGCTAAGAAAGTTGCTGCCAAGAAGACCGTTGCGAAGAAGGCTGCTGCTCCGGCGAAGAAGGCTGCTGCAGTGAAGAAGGTTGCTGCGAAGAAGGTCGCGGTGAAGAAGGTTGCCGCGAAGAAGGCAGCACCGGCGAAGAAGGCCGCAGCGAAGAAGGTTGCAGCCAAGAAGGTCGCGGTGAAGAAGGTTGCCGCGAAGAAGGCAGCACCGGCGAAGAAGGCCGCAGCAAAGAAGGTTGCAGCCAAGAAAGTCGCAGTGAAGAAGGTTGCTGCGAAGAAGGCCGCACCGGCGAAGAAGGCTGCTGCGAAGAAGGCTGCACCGGCGAAGAAGGCTGCTGCGAAGAAGGCCGCGCCTGCTAAGAAGGCTGCTGCGAAGAAGGCCGCGCCTGCGAAGAAGGCTGCCGCGAAGAAGGCTGCGCCTGCTGCGAAGAAGGCTGCCGCTGCTCCTGCGAAGAAGGCCGCTGCTCCGGCGAAGAAGGCTGCTGCACCGGCCAAGAAGGCTGCAGCTCCGAAGAAGGCCGTCGTGAAGAAGGCTGCGCCGGCAACGACCGCGTCGACCGCATCGGTTGCGCCGGCATCGGGCGTGAAGACCGCGCTCAACCCGGCAGCGGCATGGCCGTTCCCGACCGGCAGCCGTCCGTAATCGAGGCTGAGCCGTACCACCCGGACACTCACATGGTGTCCGTGGGTTGAGTAGCGCTACTCAATCAGTCCCGCCATCTGGCTCAGGTGGCGGGATTTTTTTCGTCCGTGTTTGCCGATGTGCTGGGGAGCCGGCTGCCCGTATGCGGGCAGCGGCGAGTACGGACGAAAAAAAACGCATGTGCAGCTTCGCACATGCGTTCGACCGCGGCTTGCGCCGCGAGCTGAGGTACCTGTTAGTGCGTGACGCGCGTGACGCCGCCGCTCGACAGCAGTCGCACCCGCTCGCCGGCGCGGAACGCTTCGCCGCTTGCTGCCTGCGTGATCGAGCGCAGATCGCCGTTGTCGAGGCGCACGGTGATTTCGACACCGTTCGCCGTGCTGAGGTTTTCGCCGACCGCGTTGCCTGCGACCGCACCGACGAGACCGCCCGCGATCGCGGTCAGGATCGATCCCTTGCCGCCGCCGATCGCGCTGCCTGCCACCGCACCGAGTGCGCCGCCGCCGAGCGTGCCGATCGCACTGCCGCCGCCGTCGGACTGGATGCGCACTGCACGGACGCTTTCGACCGTGCCCATGCGAACCGTCTGTTCGCGCTGCGCCTGGCCGACGCTATAGACATCCGCCGAGCCCGGCGCGGTGAAGCAACCGGTGAGCGTCAGCGAGGCCGTCAGCATGGCCGCGAGCGTGAGGGTCTTTTTCGTCAACATCTTTGCTCTCCCACAATATTCATTTGAGACTGTAACCGAATGCAGTCTCGAAGCGCGCGTCGATCTCGCCGCGCGTCAGTACGTAAGTCTGGGGCCCCTGGTGGGCGATCTTGATCGAGCCCATCAGGCTCGCGAGGCGGCCCGTGGTTGCCCAGTCGAGGCCATGCTCGATGCCGTACAGCAGGCCGCCCCGGAAGGCATCGCCGCAGCCGGTCGGATCGGCGATGTGCTCGGCCGGTACGACCGGAATCTGCTCTGCACCCTGCTTGTGGCGGATGGTCGCGCCATGCTCGCCACGCGTGATGACGAGGGCGTCGACCCGGCTGGCGATTTCATCTTCGGACCATCCCGTCTTGTCGCTCACCAGCTTGGCCTCGTAGTCGTTGACCGCTACATAGGTCGCAAGTTCAATGCTGCGGCGCAGCGTCGCACCGTCGAACAGCGGCAGGCCCTGGCCCGGATCGAACACGAACGGCACACCGGCCTTGGCGAGTTCTTCCACGTGCTGGACCATCCCGTCGAAGCCGTCAGGGCCGACGATCGCGAGCTTGATGTCCGGCGCGTCGCCCGCGTGGTTCAGGTGCGACTGCATCATCGCGCCCGGGTGGAACGCCGCGATCTGGTTGTTGTCGAGATCGGTCGTGATCATCGCCTGCGCCGTATAGGTGTCGGGCAGCACGCGAACGTGGTCGCGGCGCAGGCCGAGCTGGTCGAGGCGGTCGAGATACGGCTGCGCGTCGAGCGCGCCCACCGTTCCCATCATGCGTGCATCGCCGCCGAGCAGGTGCAGTGCGTACGCGATGTTGCCCGCGCAGCCGCCGAATTCGCGGCGCATCGTCGGCACCAGGAAGCTCAGGTTGATGAGGTGCACCTGGTCGGGCAGGATGTGCTCGCGGAACCGCCCTTCGAAGGTCATGATGGAGTCGTAGGCGATCGAGCCGCAAATCAACGTAGCCAAGGTGTGCGTTCCTGTAGAAATGAGGGACCCTGCGCGACAACGCCGCGCGAAAGGCGCGGCGCGGCAGGGGAAAGCGAAAGAAAGCTTACTTCAGTGCGGCGAGCGCTGCATCGTAGTTCGGCTCGTCCTTGATTTCGCCGACGAGTTCCGCGTGGATCACCTTGTCCTGCGCGTCGAGCACGACGACGGCACGGGCGGTCAGGCCGTTCAGCGGGCCGCTCGTCACGTCGACGCCGTATGCGTTCGCGAATGCGCGGCCGGTGCGGAACGTCGAAGCCGTCACGACGTTCTCGAGGCCTTCGGTCGTGCAGAAGCGCGTCGCCGCGAACGGCAGGTCGGCCGACACGACGACGACAACCGTGTTGTCGAGCGACGATGCTGCTTCGTTGAACTTGCGGGTCGACGTCGCGCAGGTCGGCGTGTCGAGGCTCGGCACGATGTTCAGCACCTTGCGCTTGCCGGCGAAGCTGGCGAGCGACAGGTCGGCGAGGTCCTTGCCGACCAGCTTGAAATCGGCGGCTTGGGCGCCGACGGCCGGGAACGTGCCGGCGAGATCGATCGGGTTGCCACCCAGCGTAACTTTGCTCATGTTCGTGCTCCGAAATAGCGCGCCGCTCGGGCGCGCGGGTTGAGACGGGCGCGCATGCGCGCGCCGCGGTGCGTCACGGATAGAAGATCTGGACGCGGAAATTCGAGGCGGGCGTGCCGTTCGTTTCGAGGCGGACGACCATCGTCTGCGTCGTGCCGGGCGGCAACCCGGCGTCGATCGGCGTGCCCGGGCGCACGTAGTCGCGCGGCGCGAGCACGCGGCGCACGGTCACGTGGTTGGTGTCGTCCAGCAGCGTCAGTTCGAGCGACGGGTAGGCGAGCGCGACGCGGTAGCGGTTCGTCAGCGGTACCTTCAGCTCGAGCTCGCGCGGGCCGTCGAGCTGGCGCAGGTCGGTCGCGTCGAGCCGCAGGCCGTCGATTGCGCGCGGCGGCGCGACCGCGCAGCCGAGCGGCGCGCAGGCCTGCCGGAACCAGCCTTGCGTGACCGGCCAGTGGATCATCAGCGTTTCGCGTTGCCACCACGCGAGTTGCGCGACGAGCAGCACGGCCAGCACGGCGGCGACGAGGCCGCCGAAAAAGCCGCCGAGCATTCCGCGCCGCTGCGGGGCGCGCGTCTCGCGCGTGACGGCGAAGTGGGGGCGATCGTCGTCGGTCAGCGCAGCGGGGAACGGTGCGGCCGGCGCGCTGGCGGCCGCGGCTGGTTTCTCGTCGTGCGGTGCTTTTGCGTCGGTACCGGTGTCGGGTTCGGATCCGGCCGCGGCGATGGCCGGTGCCGGCGCGAATGCAAAACGCGGTTCGCGCGGCGCGCGTTCGTCGTCCGGCACGGCGAAGTGCGCGGTGCCGACGGGTTCGGCGGCATCGTGAGCGGTATCTGCGTCCGACGGGCGGTGTGCGACGAAGCGCGGCTCACGCGGGTCGCGCTCGACGGGTGCGGCCGATGATTCGGTATCCCGCGGTGTTTGTGTCTGCAGCGATTCGGCTGGTTGCGCGACGGCTGCGGAAGTGTCCAGCTCGGCCGGGGAGGGGGCGAACGGCGCGGGCGCACCCGACAAGTGAACGACGCCGGCGTCGGTGGACGGAAGGGCGAGCGGTATCAGCGGCTCGGTGCGCACGGTCTGCACGTTGTGTTGCAGCGACGGGTCGACGCCGGCGTCGAGCCACGGCGCCCACATGTCCCAGCCTTCCGGCTTGTAATCGGTGTCGGAAGATGCCCCGGCCGGCGCATCGGCAGTGAACAGCCGGGCCGGCGGGGCCGGATGGTGCGCGTTGCCTTCGTCCGGCGCGGCAGCCGGTTCGGTCAGGGCCGGCTCGGGCGGCTGCGCGTGCTCGGGAACGAGCGACTCGGATGCGTTGAAGACTTCATGGCAATGCCCGCAGCGCACGAGCCCTTGATGCAGCGAGAGCTGTTCCTGCTGCAGCCGGAAGACGGTTTCGCAATGAGGGCAGCGCGTCGCAAGAAGCATGTCGAGCCGGGCGGCCTGCTGGCCAGAGTGAAGGACAGCGCTATTCTAATGGCTTTCGCGCCGGGTTCCGGCGAGGCATACCCAACCTTCGTGTTCACGCCAGACCGAGATGTCGACGTAGCGCGCGTAGACGGCCGCGACTTCGTCCGCCTGGCGCGCGAGCACGCCCGACAGCGCGATGCGCCCGCCCGGCTTGACCTTCGATGCGAGCATCGACGCCATCAGCTTCAACGGATTCGACAGGATGTTCGCGACGACGATGTCGAATTCGCCGTCCGGGCACGCATCGGGCAGCCCGTACGTGACTTCCGCGCGGTTGCGTTCGCTGTTCTGCCGTGCCGATTCGACGGCTTGCGGATCGATGTCGATGCCGATGACGGGGTTCGCCCCGCATTTCTTCGCGAGGATCGCGAGAATGCCCGAGCCGCAACCGTAGTCGAGCACTGATTGGCCGGGTTTCACCGACTGCTCGAGCCATTCCATGCACAGACGCGTGGTCGGATGGCTGCCGGTGCCGAACGCGAGGCCCGGATCGAGTTCGAGGACGAGCGCATCGGGATCGGGCGCATCGTGCCACGACGGCACGACCCAGATCCGCTCGCCGATCGGGATCGGCTCGAACTGCGATTGCGTGAGTCGCACCCAGTCCTGTTCCTCGACTTCGCGGACGATAAACGTTGGCGTTTCAGCGATGCCGATCTCGTTGGCAGCCGCGGCGAGCAGCACGGCCGGCTCATGCTCGGCCGCGAGCAGCGCGACCACGCGCGAGTGCTGCCACGCGGTGCGGTCGGGCACGAGGCCCGGCTCGCCGAAGAGCGGCTGTTCGTCGGGCGTGTCGGCGTCGGCGTCTTCCACGGACACCGACAGCGCGCCGAGTTCGAGCAGCGCGTCGGACAGTGCCTCCGCATGCTCACGGGCCAGTTCGACGACGAGTTCGCGATAGCTCATGCTTACGCTTCTTCCGGTGCGACCTGCTGCTTCTGGGCGAGCCGGTTTTCGAGGTAGTGGATGCTGGTGCCGCCTTCGACGAACTTCGAATCGATCATCAGCTCGCGGTGCAGCGGGATGTTGGTCTGGATGCCTTCGACGACCATTTCGGACAGCGCGATGCGCATCCGGCTGATCGCCTGCTCGCGCGTCGCGCCGTAGGTGATCAGCTTGCCGATCATCGAATCATAGTTCGGCGGCACGAAATAGCCATTGTAGGCGTGCGAATCGACGCGCACGCCGGGGCCGCCCGGCGTATGCCACGACGTGATCCGGCCCGGCGACGGCGTGAACTTGAACGGATCTTCGGCGTTGATCCGGCATTCGATCGCATGTCCGCGGAACTGGATGTCGCGCTGGCGCAGCATGAGCTTCTCGCCGGCCGCGATGCGGATCTGTTCCTGCACGATGTCGACGCCCGTGATCAGCTCCGATACCGGATGCTCGACCTGTACGCGCGTGTTCATCTCGATGAAGTAGAACTCGCCGTTTTCATACAGGAATTCGAACGTGCCCGCGCCGAGATAGCCCATCTTCTTGCAGGCGTCCGCGCAGCGGTCGCCGATGCGGTCGATCAGGCGGCGCGGAATGCCGGGCGCCGGCGCTTCCTCGATCACCTTCTGGTGGCGGCGCTGCATCGAGCAATCGCGTTCGCCGAGCCAGATCGCGTTCTTGTACGCGTCGGACAGCACCTGGATTTCGATGTGGCGCGGGTTTTCGAGGAACTTCTCCATGTACACCTGCGGGTTGCCGAACGCACGGCCGGCTTCCTCGCGGGTCATGTTGACCGCGTTGACGAGCGCGGCCTCGGTGTGCACGACGCGCATCCCGCGCCCGCCACCGCCGCCCGCCGCCTTGATGATGACCGGATAGCCGATCGCGCGCGCAATCTTGACGATCTCCTTCGGATCGTCCGGCAACGCGCCTTCCGAGCCCGGCACGCACGGCACGCCGGTCTTGATCATCGTCTGCTTCGCGGTGACCTTGTCACCCATCATGCGGATCGTTTCCGGGCGCGGGCCGATGAACGTGAAGCCCGACTGCTCGACGCGTTCCGCGAAATCGGCGTTCTCCGACAGGAAGCCGTAGCCGGGGTGGATCGCTTCGGCGTCGGTGACTTCCGCGGCGCTGATCAGCGCCGGCATGTTCAGGTAGCTCAGGTTCGACGGGGCCGGGCCGATACAGACGGCTTCGTCCGCGAGGCGCACGTACTTGGCTTCCTTGTCGGCTTCCGAGTAGACGACCACCGTCTTGACGCCGAGCTCGCGGCACGCACGCTGGATGCGCAGCGCGATTTCACCGCGGTTGGCAATGAGGATTTTTTCAAACATAGCGAGTATTCGTCTCTTCGAGGGGCGCGCGAACGGCGCCTGGCGAGCATCGGCGGTGCGCGGCCCGCGGGCCGCGCGGCGGATTTAGCCGATCACGAAAAGCGGCTGGCCGTATTCGACGGCCTGGCCGTTCTCGACGAGGATTTCCTTGATCACGCCGGCCTTGTCCGACTCGATCTCGTTGAGCAGCTTCATCGCTTCGATGATGCAGATCGTCTGGCCTTCCTTGACCGTGTCGCCCACCTGGACGAACGGGTCCGCGCCCGGCGACGGCGCGCGATAGAACGTGCCGACCATCGGCGACGTCACGACGTGGCCCTGCGGGGCAGCCGGTGCGGCAGCGCCGCCAGCGGCCGGCGCGGCAGCGCCTTCGGTTGGCAGCGCGACCGACGGAGCGGGCGCGCTGACTTGCGGGGCATACCCAGCCGTCGGCTGCACGTAGACCGGCGGCGCGTTCTTGACGATGCGCACCTTGCCTTCGCCTTCCGTCACTTCCAGCTCGGAGATGCCGGATTCGGAAACGAGGTCGATCAGAGTTTTCAGCTTACGAAGATCCATCGGGAATTCCCCTTTCAATACGTGAAAGCGCCGGTTAGGGGCCGGCGCTGAATCTAGATCGCGAATTCAGCCGCGCGACGTGCCTTGCAGCTTGTCCAGCGCGTACTCGAGCGCGTACAGATAACCTTTCCAGCCGAGCCCGCAGATCACGCCTTCGGCCTGGTCGGAAAAGTAGGAGTGGTGCCTGAACGCTTCGCGGCGATGCACGTTCGACAAGTGAACCTCGACGAACGGGATGCCAACGCCGGCGATCGCGTCCCGGATCGCGACGCTCGTGTGCGTATACGCGGCCGGATTGATCAGGATGAAATCGGTCTGTTCCTCCCGCGCGGCCTGGATGCGGTCGACCAGCGCGCCTTCATGGTTGCTCTGGAACGACGACAGTTCGGCGCCGGCTTCCCGGGCACGCGCGGCAAGCGCCTGATCGATCTGTGCGAGCGTGACGCGGCCGTACACCTCCGGTTCCCGGGTGCCGAGAAGGTTCAGGTTGGGGCCGTGCAGCACCAGCAATCGTGTCATGGTCGCTTCTATTTCTGCGGAATTGCGCGAACTTTAGCGCTATTTAGAGAAATTTGTCTAGTTTTGCCGAACGGCCGAGCGCGCGGCACCTGCAAGAATTACCGGCGCGCATGCAAAGTAGCGGCGAATTCACGCGAAATTGCGGCGATCGACGGGCAAATCGCCCACAACGTCCGGGCCGCCGTTCGGGCAGGTTACAGCGCGTCGAGCGTCTTTTTCAGCTCGGCCGGCTGGATTTGTCCCAATTTTGTCTCGCGAATCTTGCCGGTCTGGTCGATGACGACCGTAAACGGCAACGCGCCGGCGGTATTCCCGAAATTACGGGCCAGATCGGCGCCCGCGTAACCGCTGACGAAGACGGGATAGTCGACCTTCACCTTCTGCAGAAAGTTCTTCACGTTCTGTTCGGAATCGACGCCGATCCCGATGAAACGGATGCCCTTCTGTTTGTACTCGTGCGACAGCGCGACGAGCTCCGGCATCTCCTCGACGCACGGGCCGCACCATGACGCCCAGAAATTGACGACGACCTTCTGGCCCTTGAAGGCGGACAGCGTGGCCGGCTTGCCGTCGACACCCGTCAGGGAGGCCGCCCACAACTGTTCGACCGGGCTGCCCTGCGCGGCGGGCGCGGCGACGGCAACCCCGTCATCGGCGGTGCCGCGGAACCAATGGCCGGCGGCGAGCCCGCCGGCAACGGCGGCGGCCGCGACGACCGCGAGCGCCAACATGCGTTTCATCATCATCGTTGAATCATTCCGGTTCGGAAGGGGCCTTGCCTGCTTCGACGAGCGCGCGCAGCGCGGCGGCGTCCGCACGGGCGACCCGGCCGCGCGCGTCGGCCTTGACCGCGCCGCGCAGGTCGTCGCTCGCATAGAGCGCGAGATGGATGCCGATCGCATCCACGTCGCGCCGCGGGCGCCACAGGAAACTGAGCGTCTCGACGTCGGCGCGGCCCGCGAAATGCCGCGTCTCGGACACGTCGTACTGGACGTTCTGGTTCAGCAGGTAGATCGCGACGTCCTTCGGGTTGTCGGTGAATGCCTGCAAATGGATATCCGAATGCGCGTTCGCGGTGCCGTTCAGCACGGCACCCGTCACATAAGGATGGAACTCGGCGAGCCGGCGCATCCAGTCGAGCGCGACTTCGCGCAGGCGGCGCAGTTCGTCCGGCTGCGTGTCGCTCTGGAACAGGGCGATGTATTCGCGCAGTTCCTCCTCGATCTGGTCGTTATCCGGCAGCCATTCGCCGGCAACGCGCGAGTCGCCCAGCAACTGGCGCGCGGCCTTGCGTTTTGCGCCGGCATAGTCGAGGCCGTCCTCCGCGATCAGGCGGGCGGCGGACTGGGCAATTTCCTCGCGGAGGCGCCGCGGGTCGACAAGAGGTTTGCGAGACATGATCCGGCAATCATACTCGATCGCCGCGGCGCCCGAGCACGGGTGCGGCGGCCTGCCGCCAGGCGTGCCGGCGCCGCCCGCGCGCATCGTTCGGGCCGCCGGGCACGGCAGGCCGTCAGTTACAATAGTGCTCTTTGTGTCGCGGCAAAAGCCGTTGGCCGGGCGCCGGCCGCGCGGCCCGTCCGGCGCGCCGCACACACATCCTTTCCGAATCGACGGCGCCCGGCGGCGCGAAAGCATTCATCTATGCACATCCACATTCTTGGCATCTGCGGCACCTTCATGGGCGGTCTCGCCGTACTCGCGCGCGAGGCGGGCCACACGGTGACGGGTTGCGACGCGGGCGTCTATCCGCCGATGAGCACGCAGCTCGAGGCGCAGGGCATCACGCTGATCGAGGGCTACGGCGCCGAGCAGATCGACCTGAAACCGGATCTGTTCGTGATCGGCAACGTCGTCACGCGCGGCAATCCGCTGATGGAGGCGATCCTCGATCGCGGCCTGCCTTATGTATCCGGCCCGCAATGGCTCGGCGAGCACGTGCTGGCCGGCAAGTGGGTGCTCGCGGTCGCGGGCACGCACGGCAAGACGACCACGTCGTCGATGCTCGCGTGGCTGCTGGAAGACTCCGGTCTGAACCCGGGCTTCCTGATCGGCGGTGTGCCGCTGAACTTCGGCGTGTCGGCGCGGCTCACCGATTCGAGCTTCTTCGTGATCGAGGCCGACGAATACGATACGGCGTTCTTCGACAAGCGCTCGAAGTTCGTCCACTACCGGCCGCGCACCGCCGTGCTGAACAACCTTGAATTCGATCACGCCGACATCTTCCCCGATCTCGCCGCGATCGAGACGCAATTCCACCATCTCGTGCGCACCGTGCCCGGTGTCGGCAGGATCGTCACGAACGGCCGTTCCGACGCGCTCGAGCGCGTGCTGGCGCGCGGCTGCTGGAGCGAGGTCGAGCGGTTCGGCGTCGACGGCGGCTGGCAGGCGCTGCCGGCCGAGGACGGCGTGCCGGTCGACGAGCGTTTCGCGGTGTATTCGCACGCGGAACGCGTCGGCGAAGTCGCATGGCAGGTGCAGGGCGATCACAACCGGATGAACGCGCTCGCGGCGATCGCGGCCGCGCGCCACGTCGGCGTGCCGCCCGCGCAGGCCGCCGCGTCCCTCGCGGCGTTCCGCAACGTGAAGCGTCGCATGGAAGTGCGCGGCAGCGTGGACGGCGTGACCGTCTACGACGACTTCGCGCACCATCCGACCGCGATCGAAACCACGATCGCCGGCCTTCGTGCACGCATCGGCCGCCAGAATTCCCGCATTCTCGCGGTGCTCGAGCCGCGCTCGAACACGATGAAGCTCGGCGTGATGAAGTCGCAATTGCCGGCGAGCCTGGCCGACGCCGATCTCGTGTTCGGTTACGGCGCACCGGCCGGCCGCGACGCGCTCGGCTGGAATCTGGCCGAGGCGCTGGCGCCGCTCGGCGATCGCGCGCATGCGTTCGACGACCTGCACCTGCTGGTGAAGTCCGTCGTCGCAGCCGCCCGTCCGGGCGACCACGTGCTCGTGATGAGCAACGGCGGTTTCGGCGGCGTTCATCAGAAGCTGCTCGATGCGCTCGGGAGCCGCACGTGATCCTGTATCTGCACGGCTTCCGGTCATCGCCGGAATCGCAGAAGTCGCGCCAGCTCGCCGTGCGCATGGCAGAGCTCGGCCGCAGCGGCGAGTGGCGGTGCCCGTCGCTGTCGGTGTCGCCGCTCGAAGCGATCGCGGTCGCGGAAGCCGAGGTGGCCGGCGCGCGTGACGTGACCGTCATCGGCAGCTCGCTCGGCGGCTATTACGCCACGTGGCTGGCCGAAAAACACGGCTGGAAGGCCGTGCTGCTGAATCCGGCCATCGTGCCGCAGCGCGATCTCGAGCAGCACCTCGGCGAACAGCCGCTGTGGCACGGCGGCGGCACGATCGTCGTCGAGCGCCATCACCTGCATGAACTCGACGCGCTGCGCGTGCCGGCAATCACGCGTGCCGAACGCTACTATCTGTTCGCGGCGACCGGTGACGAAGTGCTCGATTACCGCGAGATGCTCGCGCATTACCCGGGCGCGAAGACGCGCGTGATCGAAGGCAGCGATCACGGGATCAGCGAATTTGCCGACTATGTCGACGACGTTCTCGCGTTTTGCGACGGAAAGACGTCTTGATCCGGCCATGTGCCGATCGAATTCCCATCATCATGAGGCGCCGCGGACGCGGCGCCCGGCAGTCTGAACGAGAGTACTGAGTGAACGTTTTCTTCGAGGAATCGGGCAGTTTCAAGGCGGGCAGCGTGCTGTCGCGCCAGGGCGACGCATTTCAGGTCGAGTTGCCCGGCGGGCGGCGGGCCAAGGTGCGCGCGAAAGACGTGCTGATCGAATTCGACAAGCCGGCCGCGGGCGAACTGATGCAGGAAGCCGACTCGGCCGCGCAGCAGATCGATCTGGATTTCCTGTGGGAATGCGCGCCGGCCGACGAGTTCGCGTATACGGCGCTGGCCGCGGAATACTTCGGCGCGACGTACGGCCCGGTGGAGCGTGCGGCGCTGGTGTTGCGACTGCACGGCTCGCCCGTCTACTTCCGCCGCAAGGGGCGCGGCCAGTACCAGCGCGCGCCGGAAGAGCAACTCAAGATGGCGCTCGCGTCGCTCGAGCGCAAGCGCCAGCAGGCGCTCGTCCAGGCGCAGTACGAAGAGGAGCTGAAGGCCGGCAAGCTGCCGGAAGCGTTCGCGGGCAAGGTGCTCGGGCTGCTGACGCGGCCGGACAAGAACGCGATCGAATACAAGGCGATGGAAGCGGCGGCCGGTGCGCGCGGCGTGTCGCCGGCGCGGCTGATGCTCGACTGCGGCGGCATCGCGTCGCCGCGCGCGCTGCACGAGGCGCGCTTCCTCGCGGAGTTCTTCCCGCACGGCACGGGCTTTCCGGCCGTCACGGTCGGCCCGCTGCCGGACGACCTGCCGCGCGCGGACGTCGAGGCGTTCTCGATCGACGACATCACGACGACCGAAATCGACGACGCATTCTCGGTCGAGCATCTCTCCGACGGCCGCGTGCGCATCGGTGTGCACATCGCGGCGCCGGCGCTCGGCATCGTGCGCGGCGACGCGATCGACGCGATCGCGCGCACGCGCCTGTCGACCGTCTACATGCCGGGCGACAAGATCACGATGCTGCCGGACGACGTCGTCGACGTGTTCACGCTGAAAGAGGGCGACTACCGTCCGGCACTGTCGCTGTACATCATCGTCAACCGCGAAACGCAGGAGATCGTCGCGAACGAGACGCGCGCCGAGCTCGTGTTCGTGAAGAACAACCTGCGACACAACAACCTCGACGAGCTCGTCAACGAAGAGACGCTCGCGGCCGGCACCGGCGACTATCCGCACAAGGACGACATCGCCGTGCTGTGGCCGCTCGCGCAGGCGCTGTTCGAGAAGCGCCAGGTCGCGCGCGCGGGTTACGGCCTGAAGCGCGAGGTGCAGCGCAACACCGACTACAACTTCTACGTCGAAGGCGAGCACGTGACGATCACGCCGCGCCGGCGCGGCTCGCCGCTCGACCTGATCGTGTCGGAGCTCGCGATCCTCGCGAACTCGACGTGGGGCGCGTTCCTGCACGATCACACGGTGCCGGGCATCTACCGCTCGCAGCGCGGCTTCGGCGCACCGGGCCCGAAGCGCACGCGGATGCAGACGACGGCCGCGCCGCACGAAGGTCTCGGCGTCGCGCAGTACGCATGGAGCACGTCGCCGCTGCGCCGCTACGTCGACCTCGTGAACCAGTGGCAGCTGCTCGCGTGCGTGCAGCACGGCGTCACCGCGAAGCTCGCCGCACCGTTCAAGCCGAAGGACGCCGACCTGTACGCGGTCGTGCAGGGCTTCGACGACACGTATACGGCCTACGCCGACTACCAGCGCCGGATGGAGTACTTCTGGTGCCTGCGCTGGCTCGCGCAGGAGCAGAAGAAGCAGGTCGTCGCGAGCGTGGTGAAAGGCGATCTCGTGCGCCTCGAGGAAATTCCGCTGCTGCTGCACGTGCCGGGGCTCGGCGTGCATGCGCGCGGCACGCGCGTGCTGCTCGACGTGATGTCGCTCGACGAGCTGACGATCGAGGCATCGGTGCGGCTGCTGAACGTGCTCGATGCGCCGACCGTGACGAGCGGCGACGCGGCCGACGAAGAGGATGACGCCGAAAGCGGCGACGACACGCTGATCGACGCCGAAGACGCAACGGCCGAAACCGAGGCGGAAGCGCTGGCGGAGGCGGACGGCGCAGCAGCCGGCGAAGGTGGCGAAGGCGGTGAAGGCGGCGAAGCCACGGGCGGCAACGCCGAAGAAGAGGGGCGCGCATCATGACCGCAGCTGCGTCGACGAGCGGCGCCGACCGCTATGTCGTGTTCGGCAACCCGGTGGCGCACAGCAAGTCGCCGTTCATCCACGCGCAGTTCGCCGCGCAGACGGGTGAGCCGGTCGACTACGCGCACCGGCTCGCGCCGGTCGACGGCTTTGAAGCCGCCGTGCGCGCCTTCGTCGCCGAAGGCGGTCGCGGCGCGAACGTGACGGTGCCGTTCAAGCTCGAGGCGCATGCGCTCGCCGACACGCTGTCGCCGCGCGCGGCGGCGGCGGGCGCGGTGAATACGCTGCGCATCGACGCCGACGGCCGTATCCACGGCGACAACACCGACGGCGTCGGCCTCGTGCGCGACATCGAGGCGAATCTCGGCGTGTCGCTGGCGGGCGCGCGCATCCTGCTGCTCGGCGCGGGCGGTGCGGCGCGCGGTGTCGTGCTGCCGCTGCTCGACCGCGCGCCGCTGTCGATCACGATCGTGAACCGCACCGCGAGCAAGGCCGAGGCGCTCGTCGGCCAGTTCATGCAGGCCGCCCACGATGCAGGCTGCACGCTCGCGGGCGGCGGCCCGGACGTCGTGCGCGCGGAGCCATATGACGTGGTGATCAACGCGACGGCCGGCAGCCTCGATGCCGCGCTGCCGGAGTGCGACGCGGCCGCGTTCGGCGCGGGCACGCTCGCGTACGACATGATGTACGGCGCGCAGCCGACGGTGTTCATGCAGCATGCGGCGTCGCTCGGCGCGCGCACCGCCGACGGGCTCGGGATGCTCGTCGAGCAGGCGGCCGAATCGTTCTTCATCTGGCGCGGCGTGCGGCCGGACAGCGCGCCGGTGCTGGCCGCGCTGCGCCAGGCGCTCGCGGCGAGCTGAACGGGGCGCGGCACGTGGTGGCGGTGAGCGGCACGCAGCACACGCGGACGGTGAGCCCGACGCGCTGGATCGTCTATGCGGGATCGGTGTTCGCGGGTGCGTGGCTCGCGACGCAACTGTTCTATCTCGTACAGATCGCGCTGTGGTCGTTCGTGAACCCGGGCTCGACCGCGTTCATGCGCACCGACGCGTGGTGGCTGTCGCGCGACAAGCCGCCCGCGCAGATCCAGCACCAGTGGGTGCCTTACGACCAGATCTCGCGCAACCTGAAGCGCGCGCTGATCGCGTCGGAAGACTCGACCTTCGCGACCAACAACGGCTACGACGTCGACGCGATCCTGCAGGCGTGGGAGAAGAACAAGGCGCGCGGCCGGATCGTCGCGGGCGGCTCGACGATCACGCAGCAGCTCGCGCGCAACCTGTTCCTGTCGCGCGAGAAGAGCTACATCCGCAAGGGGCAGGAGCTCATCATCACGTGGATGCTCGAAACGGTGCTCGACAAGGAGCGGATCTTCGAGATCTACCTGAATTCCGTCGAGTGGGGACGCGGCGTGTACGGTGCCGAGGCGGCCGCACGCTATTACTACCGGATTCCCGCGAGCCGGCTCGGCGCGTGGCAGTCGGCGCGCCTCGCGGTGATGCTGCCGAAGCCGCGCTGGTTCGACGCGCACCGCGGCTCGGCCTACCAGGCGCAGCGCGCGGCAGTCATCGCCCGCCGGATGGGCGCGGCCGAACTGCCGCAATCGGAGTGAACGGCGCGAGCGCGCCGTCACATCGACCGTTTCGAGGCCCGTGCGCCGCACGCGGGTCGCTCGCGGGCCGTTTGTGCGCTGCAGCGCATGCGTGTCGCGCGCATTTCGGGTCACATCCATTAGACGAATCCGTCTATTTCGCTTTGCTGAGCAATGCTCGCGATCACGCGTGTTTGTTGGCTGATATGGCACGAAATCCTGGAATTTTTAGTATTCCCGGGTAAACGCGAAAGCCCGTGAAAGGTGCGTGAAATGCAACGTTTCGCAAACCGAAGCATTCCTGAAAGGTGTGCGCCGCACCGGCCGCCGGCCAAATATTTCAAAATTTTTCAAAGCTGACGGGCTCGCGTATATTGGCCAGCGCCTCGGCTTATCGGCCGCGATCGAGGCGGGGGGCGGCTTATCCGGCTGCTCGATACAAAAAACATCCGAGAGAAGGAAAGCAACGATGCCAGCGAGCAAAGCGAAGCTGTTGTTGGGAGTGGTGTTTTCTTCGCTGATTCTGACGGCCTGCAACGACGACGTGACATCGTCCGCCGCTGCCGGCGCCGACAACTCAGCCGATCCCGCCGGTCAGGTGGACAAGGCGTACAACGATCCGAACAGTTATTCGTCGAGCGCGAACGCGTCGCTCGACGCCTCCGCCGCGGTTGAAAAGGCCGCCGTCACGCATCACCAGATCACGCTGAACGGCAAGACGATCCGCTACACGGCCACGGCCGGCCACCTCGTCGCGCGCAATCCGCAGACGGGCGCGCCCGAAGCGTCGTTCTTCTATGTCGCCTATACGGCCGACAACCAGCCCGCGGCGAAGCGGCCCGTCACCTTCCTGTACAACGGCGGCCCCGGCTCGGCATCGGTGTGGCTGCACCTCGGCTCGTTCGGCCCGCGCCGGATCCAGACGGGCGACCCGAACGCGAACACGTCGACGTTCCCGTTCGTCGACAACCAGGAAAGCCTGCTCGACACGACCGACCTCGTGTTCGTCGATGCGATCGGCACCGGCTTCTCCGAAGCGATCGCGCCGAACACGAACCAGACGTTCTGGGGCGTCGACCAGGACGGCGGCGCGTTCCGCGATTTCGTCACGCGCTACCTCGCCGTGAACCAGCGCAGCGCATCGCCGAAATACCTGTTCGGCGAATCGTACGGCACGCCGCGCACCGACGTGCTCGCGAACCTGCTCGAGACGGCCGGCGTGAAGCTCGACGGCATCGTGCTGCAGTCGTCGATCCTGAACTACAACACGAACTGCGACATGGCGAGCGACTACATCGGCAACTCGAACAACGGGTCGAGCCCGGTGAGTTGCGCGGGTTTCGTGCCGTCGTATGGCACCGTCGGTGCGTACTACCAGCTCGACAACCCGAACCCGTCGAACCTGCCGCAGTATGCGGACCAGATGCGCCTGCTGACGGCCGGCAGCTACGCGCCCGCCGTGAACGCGTACCTCGCGAGCCATACGCCGCCGCCGCCGTCCCTCGTCACGACGATGGTGAATTCGACCGGCGTGAAGCAGTCGCTGTGGAATGCGGACTTCAACGTGATCCCGACCTTCTTCGACAACAGCTTCCAGCTGTCGCTGATCCCGGGCACGCTGATCGGCCGCTACGACGCGCGCGTGAACGTGCCGGTGTCGAGCCCGCTTGCCGCGGACGGCGATCCGTCTAGCTCGTTCATCACGAAGCCGTTCACCGACACGATCGGCCAGTACCTGCCGAACGAGCTCAAGTACACCGCGCAGTCGGCGTATTCGTTGAGCAGCAACGCGATCAACACGTGGGACTGGACGCACGACGGGCTCGCGATGCCCGACACGATCCCCGATCTCGCCGCGGCGCTGGCGCTGAACCCGCAACTGAAGGTGCTGTCGCTGAACGGGTATCACGACATCGCGACGCCGTTCTACCAGACCGAGCTCGACCTCGCGCGGCTGGGGACGCAACCGAACCTGACGATCAGGGACTATCAGGGCGGACACATGGTCTATCTCGACGATACGTCGCGTCCGCAGGAGAAAGCCGACCTCGTGACCTTCTACAACGCGGCCGCGCACTGATGCTGCGCCGGCCGTCGACCGGCGCCCGCGGTGGCGCCGTGCCGGCCGTCGACGACCTCATTCCAGACTGGAGCCTGATATGAAGAATCGTTTCATCGTCGTTGCCGCGGCGCTCGCATGTGTCGGCGCCGCAGCATCCGTATCCGCGTTCGCGCAGGCGAGCGACGCCGCCGCGCCAACGCGCGCGCGCCAGGCGCAGCTCGGCGATCCGTACGTGCCGCCGGCCGCGCGCAAGCCGACCGCCGGCACGCAGACGACGGGCGCCGCGCTGCATGCGCAGGTGGTGCGCAAGCTCGCGCGGCAGTTCAGCGCGGCCGACTCGCAGAACACGGGTTCGATCACCGAATCGCAGGCGCGCGCGGCCGGCCTCGGTTATGTCGCGAACCACTTCCGGCAGATCGACTCGAGCGGCAACGGCCGCGTGTCGTTCGCGGACGTACAGCGCTACATGCAGGCACGCAGCACGAGCCAGCAGTAAGCGCGGCGCGCGGTGAACCAAGGGGGGCGGAACCTGCGACACGGCGGGTTCCGCCCCCGTGCACATGGCGCGGCCGTTACGGCGTGCCTGCCGCGGATTCCAGTCGAATTCTCATTATCTGGGCAACGCATTCAAATATTGGAGACGAGTGCGTGCGCTCCTACAATCCGAAGCACATCGACAGCTTCGGACCCACGCATCGCGCGGCGCCCGACGCACACGGAGACACCTTCCATGAAGTTCGCAGGGCGCTTTATTCGGTGCATCGACCGCCGCCTCGCCGCGATGCCGGACGCAGTTCCGGCGTCGCGCGAACGGCTTCACCGGTTCCGTTGAAGAAGCCCGCCCCATGACCAAGATGCCCGACTCCCTTGCCCTCGACGCCCGGCGCGCGACGCCGGACGATGCGTCGCTGACCGACAGCATCGGCGCGACCAGCACGCCGCTCGATCTCGCTGCCCAGCAGGCCGGTACGCAGACGCTGCTGCGCGGTCTGGCGATCCTCGAGGCGATCGCGAACGGCGCGCGCGACATGCGCGCGATCGGCGCCGCACTCGGTACGACGCGCAGCACGACGCATCGCCTCGTCAGCAGCCTCGTGCAGGCGCGCTACCTGCGCCAGGTGCAGGGCGGCTACCTGCTCGGCCCGAAGCTGATCGAGCTCGGCACGATCGCGCTCGAGCAGATGCCGCTCACCGCGGTCGCGCGCCCGCACCTCGAAGCACTCGCGGAAGCGACGCTCGACACGATCCATCTCGGCGTGCGCGACGGCGACGACGTGCTGTACATCGACAAGATTCCCGGCACGCGCGGCCTCGAGATGCGCTCGCGCGTCGGCCACCGGATGCCGCTCGCGTCGACCGGCATCGGCAAGGCGATGATGCTCGACCTCGATCCCGACCTGTGGCGCTCGCTGTTCGAGGCCGCACGGCGCGCGCTGGCCGGCGTCAACTTCAAGCCCGACAACCGGCCCGAGACGAGCGCGTTCCTGCAGCGCATGGCCCATTACGCAGCAGGCGGCTATACGTTCGACCTCGAGGAGAACGAGGCGTCGATCCGCTGCGTGGCCGCGCCGATCCGCGACGCGTCGGGCGCGATCGTCGCGGCGGTGTCGGTGGCGAGCACGATTCCGTACATGCCGCACGACCGGATGGACGAACTGATTCCGCTCGTGCAGCGCGAAGCGCGAGCCATTTCCGCGGAACTGGGCTGGAGCCCGCCGCAGGGTACCCGCAGGATCAAAAGATGACGACTTCGACCCGGCCCGTTCCGGATGCCACCTCCGCCACCCCGTCGCTGATCGCGCTCGACTGGGGCACGACCTCGCTGCGCGCGTATCTGTACGACGCGCACGGCGCGCTCATCGACACGCGCAGCCGCCCGGCGGGCGTCATGCATGTGCCGGGCGGCGGCGCGCGCGCGTTCGACGCGGTGTTCGAGGAAGCCTGCGGCGACTGGCTCGACCGCTCGCCCGGCCTGCCGGTGCTCGCCGCCGGGATGGTCGGCAGCGCGCAGGGCTGGCGCGAGGCGCCGTATGTCGCGGTGCCGGCCGGCGCCGACGCGCTCGTCGCGGGCCTCATCACGGTGACGACCTTGCGCGGTACGACGGTCTCGATCGTGCCGGGCGTGATCGCCACGGGCGAACTGCCCGACGTGATGCGCGGCGAAGAGACGCAGATAGTCGGCGCACTCGCGAGCGATCCCACGCTTGGCGCAGATCGTTCAGGGGTACTGATCGGCTTGCCGGGCACGCATGCGAAATGGGCGTGGGTGACGGACGGGCTGATCGAGCGGTTCCAGACCTTCATGACAGGCGAGCTGTTCGCGGTGCTGCGCGACCACACGATCCTCGGCCGCACGATGCGCGCCGGTGCGTCGCCCGATCGCGCGGCGTTCGTGCGCGGCGTATCGGTCGCGCGCGGCGCGCGGCACACGGGGCTGCTCGCGACGATTTTCAGCACGCGCACGCTCGGCCTGACCGATCGGCTCGCGCCCGATGCGCAGGGCGACTACCTGTCCGGCCTGCTGATCGGCCATGAGCTCAACGCGCTCGACGCGATGCTCGCGGAGCGCGGCATCGCGCTCGCGGACCAGCCGCTGCTGCTGATCGGCGACGACGGCCTGTGCGCGCGCTACGCCGATGCGCTCCAGGAATTCGGCTACCCGCACGCGCGAGTCGTCGCGCATGCGACCGAGCGCGGCCTGTGGCGGATCGCGTCACGCGCCGGGCTCGTGCGCGCGGACGGCGAGCCCGTCCGCGCCGACCAATGAATCGATTGCAGAGGAACCCCTGATGCCGTCCGACCTTACGTTACCCGCGCCGTACACGCCTCACGCCGCACTGATGCGCGCGTTCGACGCGTGTCCGCTGATTGCGATCCTGCGCGGGATCACGCCCGCCGAAGCGGCCGACCACGGCCGTGCACTGTACGAAGTCGGCTTCCGGATCGTCGAGGTGCCGCTCAATTCGCCGGACCCGTTCGGCAGCATCGCGGCGCTGCGGCGCGCGCTGCCCGACGACGCGATTGTCGGCGCGGGCACGGTGCTGCGCGCGGAGTACGTCGATCGCGTGCAGGATGCGGGCGGTTCACTGATCGTGATGCCGCACAGCGATGCGGCCGTGATCCGCCGCGCACGCGAGCGCGGCCTCGCGAGCGCGCCGGGTGTCGCGACGCCGACCGAAGCGTTCGCGGCGCTTTCGAACGGCGCGGACGTGCTGAAGATGTTCCCGGCCGAGCAGTTGGGCGTGATCGTCGTGAAGGCGTGGCGCGCGGTGATCGACCGCGCGGTGCCGCTGATCCCGGTCGGCGGGATCGCACCCGACAACATGCAGCCGTTCCTCGCGGCCGGCGCGAACGGCTTCGGGCTCGGTTCGGCGCTGTACCGGCCCGGCCAGCCGGCCGACGAGACAGCCGCGAACGCGCGTGCGTTCCAGGCCGGCCTGCGCGCGGCGCGCGGCGGAGCCGCATGATGGGCCGCCTCGCGGACAAGGTCGCGATGGTTACGGGCGCGGGCCGAGGCATCGGCGCCGCGATCGCCCGCGCGTTCGTTCGCGAGGGCGCGGCCGTCGCGCTCGTCGATCTCGACCTCCCGCAGGCGCAGCGCACGGCCGCCGGGATTGCACACGACATCGCCGGCGCGCGCGTCCTGGCGCTGCAGGCGGATGTCGCGCGCCAGGATGCGGTGCGCGATGCCGTGGCGCGGACCGAGGCGGCGTTCGGCCCGCTCGACGTGCTGGTGAACAACGCGGGCATCAACGTGTTCGCCGATCCGCTGACGATGACCGACGACGACTGGCGCCGCTGCTTCGCCGTCGACCTCGACGGCGTGTGGCACGGCTGCCGGGCGGCGCTGGAAGGGATGGTCGAACGCGGTCGCGGCAGCATCGTGAACATCGCGTCGACGCATGCATTCAGGATCATCCCGGGCTGCTTTCCGTACCCGGTCGCGAAGCACGGCGTGCTCGGTCTCACGCGTGCGCTCGGCATCGAATACGCGGCGCGCAACGTGCGCGTGAACGCGATCGCGCCGGGCTACATCGAGACGCAGCTCACGCGCGAGTGGTGGGACGCGCAGCCCGATCCGGCCGCCGCGCGCGCCGACACGCTCGCGCTGCAGCCGATGAAGCGGATCGGCCGGCCCGAGGAGGTCGCGATGACGGCCGTGTTCCTGGCGTCCGACGAGGCGCCGTTCATCAATGCCGCATGCATCACCGTCGACGGCGGGCGTGCGGCGCTGTACCACGACTGACACGATTGACGTAGCGATTCGAAAGACCGCACGTGCGACGGCCGCGCGCACGCTGCGTCGAAACCAACAAGCGGCTGCATCCCGTTCGATGAAGAAAGGAGACACTGGAGATGAAACGCAGAACGTTCGTAACGCTGGCCGCTGCAGCTGCGGTGGTGATCGGGAGCCCGGTTGCGCATGCGGCCGATCCGGTCAAGATCGGCTTCCTGGTGAAGCAGCCGGAAGAGCCGTGGTTCCAGGACGAGTGGAAGTTCGCCGAGATGGCGGCGAAGGCGAAAGGCTTCACGCTCGTGAAGATCGGTGCGCCGTCCGGCGAAAAGGTGATGAGCGCGATCGACAACCTGTCGGCGCAGAAGGCGCAGGGCTTCATCATCTGCACGCCCGACGTGAAGCTCGGGCCGGGCATCGTCGCGAAGGCGAAGTCGCACAACCTGAAGATGATGACGGTCGACGACCGCCTCGTCGACGGCGCGGGCAAGCCGATCGAGTCGGTGCCGCACATGGGGATCTCCGCGTACAACATCGGCAAGCAGGTCGGTGACGGCATCGCGGCCGAGATCAAGAAGCGCGGCTGGGACATGAAGGATGTCGGTGCGATCGACATCACCTACGAGCAGCTGCCGACCGCGCACGACCGCACGAGCGGCGCGACCGACGCGCTGGTGGCCGCCGGCTTCCCGAAGGCGAACGTCATCGCCGCGCCGCAGGCGAAGACCGACACGGAGAACGCGTTCAACGCGGCGAACATCGCGCTCACGAAGAACCCGCAGTTCAAGCACTGGGTGGCGTACGGCCTGAACGACGAGGCCGTGCTCGGCGCGGTGCGCGCGGCCGAAGGGCGCGGCTTCAAGGCCGACAACATGATCGGCATCGGCATCGGCGGCTCCGATTCGGCGCTGAACGAGTTCAAGAAGCCGCAGCCGACGGGCTTCTACGGCACCGTGATCATCAGCCCGAAGCGCCACGGCGAGGAAACCTCGGACCTGATGTACGCGTGGATCACGCAGGGCAAGGCACCGCCGGCGCTGACGCTGACGACGGGCATGCTCGCGACGCGCGACAACGTGTCGAAGGTGCGCGACGAGATGGGGCTCGCGTCGAAGTAAGCGGCCCGCCGGCTGCCGCGGCGATGCGGCGGCCGGCGGTCGATCGATTCCGGAAGTGGAGAGGCGACGTGTCAGCGGCACTGCGTTTTGACAATATCGGCAAGGTATTTCCCGGCGTGCGCGCACTCGACGGCATCTCGTTCGACGTGCATGCGGGCGAGGTGCATGGCCTGATGGGCGAGAACGGCGCGGGCAAGTCGACGCTGCTGAAGATTCTCGGCGGCGAATACCAGCCCGATGCGGGCAGCGTGCTGGTCGACGGCCAGCCCGTGCAGTTCGCGAATGCGGCCGCGTCGATCGCGGCCGGCATCGCGGTGATTCACCAGGAGCTGCAGTACGTGCCCGACCTGACGGTCGCGGAAAACCTGCTGCTCGGCCGCCTGCCGAATGCGTTCGGCTGGGTGAGGAAGCGCGAGGCGAAGCGCTACGTGCGCGAGCGGCTCGCGGCGATGGGTGTCGATCTCGATCCCGATGCGAAGCTCGGGCGGCTGTCGATCGCGCAGCGGCAGATGGTCGAGATCTGCAAGGCGCTGATGCGCAATGCGCGCGTGATCGCGCTCGACGAACCGACCAGTTCGCTGTCGCATCGCGAGACCGAGGTGCTGTTCAAGCTCGTCGACGACCTGCGCGCGCAGGGCCGCGCGCTGATCTACATCTCGCACCGGATGGACGAGATCTACCGGCTCTGCAACGCGTGCACGATCTTCCGCGACGGGCGCAAGATCGCGTCGCACGAATCGCTCGCCGACGTGCCGCGCGAACGGCTCGTTGCCGAGATGGTCGGGCGCGAGATTTCGGACATCTACCATTACGCGCCGCGCGCGCTCGGCGACGTGCGGTTCTCCGCCGAAGGCGTCGACGGCCATGCGCTGCGCGAACCCGCGAGCTTCTCGGTGCGCGCGGGCGAGATCGTCGGCTTCTTCGGGCTGGTCGGCGCGGGCCGCAGCGAGCTGATGCGGCTCGTGTACGGCGCGGATCACCGGCGCGCGGGCGTGCTGACGCTCGACGGCGCGCGCATCGACGTGAAGCGCACCGGCGACGCGATCCGCCACGGCATCGTGCTGTGCCCCGAGGACCGCAAGGAAGAAGGGATCATCGCGATCGCGTCGGTGGCGGAGAACATCAACATCAGCTGCCGCCGCCATTCGCTGCGCGCGGGGCTGTTCATCAACCGCAAGGCCGAAAGCGAAACCGCCGACCGCTTCATCCAGCGGCTCAAGATCAAGACGCCGAACCGGCGCCAGAAGATCCGCTTCCTGTCGGGCGGCAACCAGCAGAAGGCGATCCTGTCGCGCTGGCTCGCGGAACCCGACCTGAAGGTCGTGATTCTCGACGAACCGACGCGCGGCATCGACGTCGGCGCGAAGCACGAGATCTACGACGTGATCTACCGGCTCGCGGAGCGCGGCTGCGCGATCGTGATGGTGTCGTCGGAGCTGCCGGAAGTGCTCGGCGTGTCCGATCGCATCGTCGTGATGCGCGAAGGCCGGATCGCGGGCGAGCTGCCGCGCGAACGGGCGAACGAGCACGCGGTGCTGAGCCTCGCGCTGCCGCAGACGAGCGCGGTCGAGGCGGCCTGACGTAGGCCCCGACATTCGAATCGAACACGCGCGGCACGGGCCGCGCGATGCAGGAGCAGGAGACACAATCATGCAAGTCAACGAAAACCTCGGCAGCGCCGCCGTGAAGCCCACGGCCGACGCACTGGTGCCGCAGCAGAGCGACCGCCAGAAGTGGTGGCAGCACCTGACCGAATACAGCCTGATCGCGATTTTCGCGGTGATGTTCATCACGATGTCGCTGACCGTCGATCACTTCTTCTCGATCGACAACATGCTCGGCCTCGCGCTGTCGATCTCTCAGATCGGCATGGTCGCGTGCACGATGATGTTCTGTCTCGCGTCGCGCGACTTCGACCTGTCGATCGGCTCGACCGTTGCGTTCTCCGGCGTGCTGTGCGCGATGGTGCTGAACGCGACCGACAACACGTTCGTCGCGATCGTCGCCGCGGTCGCGGCCGGCGCCGCCATCGGCTTCGTGAACGGCGCGGTGATCGCGTACCTGCGCATCAACGCGCTGATCACGACGCTCGCGACGATGGAGATCGTGCGCGGGCTCGGCTTCATCGTGTCGAAGGGGCAGGCGGTCGGCGTGTCGTCGGATACGTTCATCGCGCTCGGCGGGCTCACGCTGTTCGGCGTGTCGCTGCCGATCTGGGTCACGCTGCTGTGCTTCATCGCGTTCGGCGTGCTGCTGAACCAAACCGTGTACGGCCGCAACACGCTCGCGATCGGCGGCAACCCCGAGGCGTCGCGTCTCGCCGGGATCAACGTCGAACGCACGCGCGTGTACATCTTCCTGATCCAGGGCGCGGTGACGGCGCTCGCGGGCGTGATCCTCGCGTCGCGCATCACGTCGGGCCAGCCGAACGCCGCGCAGGGTTTCGAGCTGAACGTGATCTCCGCGTGCGTGCTCGGCGGCGTGTCGCTGATGGGCGGCCGCGCGACGATCTCCGGCGTCGTGATCGGCGTGCTGATCATGGGCACGGTCGAGAACGTGATGAACCTGCTGAACATCGACGCGTTCTACCAGTACCTCGTGCGCGGCGCGATCCTGCTCGCGGCCGTGCTGCTCGACCAGCTGAAGAACCGCGGCGTTCGCGACTGACCCGGCCTGCCCTGACGGAGACGAACCGCATGACCATCGACACTTCCGCGCACGACGCGCACACCACGAGCCACGCGCGCTATGCACGGTACCCGAGCCTGGAGGATCGCGCGGTGCTGATCACGGGCGGCGCGACCGGCATCGGCGCGGCGTTCGTCGAACACTTCGCGTTGCAGGGCGCACGCGTCGCGTTCGTCGACCTCGACGCGGCGGCCGGCGCCGCGCTGGCGGACAGCCTCGCGCACGTACGCCATGCGCCGCTGTTCATCCAGTGCGACCTGACCGACGTCGGCGCGCTGCGCCATGCGATCGACGCGATCCGCGCGCGCATCGGCGCGATCGCGGTGCTCGTGAACAACGCGGCGAACGACGCGCGCCACGCGATCGGCGACGTGACGCCCGAATCGTTCGACGCGGGCATCGCGGTGAACCTGCGTCACCAGTTCTTCGCCGCGCAGGCGGTGATCGACGACATGAAGCAGCAGGGCGGCGGCGCGATCATCAATCTCGGCTCGATCAGCTGGATGCTGAAGAACGGCGGTTATCCCGTCTACGTGATGGCGAAGGCGGCCGTGCAGGGGCTGACGCGCGGCCTCGCGCGCGATCTCGGCCCGTTCGGCATCCGCGTGAATTCGCTGGTGCCGGGCTGGGTGATGACCGACAAGCAGCGCCGGCTGTGGCTCGACGACGCGGGCCGCGCGGCGATCAAGGCCGGCCAGTGCATCGACGCCGAACTGCTGCCCGCCGATCTCGCGCGGATGGCGCTGTTCCTCGCGGCCGACGACAGCCGGATGATCACCGCGCAGGACGTGATCGTCGACGGCGGCTGGGCCTGACCGTTCGCACGACCCGCATCGTTTCTTCGACGAAGGAAAGGAGCTCACCATGACCGCCACGTCCTCGCGCGCATCGTCGTCCACCAGCCAGTCGCGCCGCGCGCGCCTGGCCGCCGCCGCGCAGCCGGTCAGCCCCGGCCCGCAGACGGCCGCCTTCGCGCAGGGCGTCGGCGCCGCGCATGCGGCGGCCGTCACGCTGTCGAACGCGGCGCTGCGGCTCGACGTGCTGCCGCATCTCGGCGGCGGCATCGCGCGCTTCGACTGGCGCGGCGACAACGGCGCGTTGGTGCCGGTGTTCCGCCGCTGCGAACACCCGGAGACGGCGACGGACCCGAACCAGCTCGCGTGCTACCCGCTGCTGCCTTACTCGAACCGCATCGGCGGCGCGCGTTTCGAATGCGACGGGCGCAGCGTCGCGGTGCCGCGCAACCGCCGCGACGAGCCGCTGCCGATCCATGGCGACGGCTGGCTCGCGCCATGGCAGGTGGACGATGCGACCTGCACGTCGCTGCAGCTGTCGCTCGATCGCACCGCCGGTGCGCCGTATGCGTTCCGCGCGATCCAGTCGTTCGAGCTCGACGATACGACGCTGTCGATCGCGCTGACGATCGAGAATGCGGGGCGCGCGCGATTGCCGTTCGGGCTCGGCGTGCATCCGTTCCTGGTGCGCGACGACGTGACCGAGCTGGCCGCGGCCGCCGGCGGGCTGTGGCTGTCGGGCGCCGATTTCCTGCCGGTGCGGCACGTGAGCGTGCCGCCGGCCTGGCAGTTCGGCGTCGCGTATCCGCTGCCGGCCGCGCTCGTCAATCATGCGTTCACCGGCTGGGGCGGCCACGCGACGGTGAGCTGGCCGCGCCGCGGACTGTCGCTGACGGTGGCGGCCGACGCCGATGCGTACGTGCTCTATACCCCGCCCGGCGAGGATTTCTTCTGCTTCGAGCCGGTCGATCATCCGATCAACGCGGTGAACTTGCCGGGCGGCGCGGCCGCGCACGGGATGACGCTGCTCGCGCCCGGCGAGCGGCTCACGCGGCGGTTCGCGTTCACCGTGGAACGCGCCGATGCGCGCGGCAACGGCGCGACACGCGAGGCGCGCCGGCGACGCGGGTAAAATACGCGGTCTACCAACGGTTTGCCGCGAGTACCCGCCATGTCTTCCCCGCTTAGTTTCATCGAATCGCTGCGCGCCGCGTGGCAGCGCACGAATTCGCTGCTGTGCGTCGGCCTCGATCCCGAGCCGTCGCGCTTTCCCGTGCAGTTCGACGGCCAGCCCGACGCGATCTTCGAATTCTGCCGGCAGATCGTCGACGCGACCGCGCAATACGCGAGCGCGTTCAAGCCGCAGATTGCCTACTTCGCCGCGCATCGCGCGGAAGACCAGCTCGAGCGCCTGATCGCGCACATCCACCTCCAGCATCCGGGCCTGCCCGTGATCCTCGACGCGAAGCGCGGCGACATCGGCAGCACGGCCGAGCAGTACGCGCGCGAAGCGTTCGAGCGCTATCGCGCGGACGCCGTCACGGTGAACCCGTACATGGGTTACGACTCGGTCGAGCCGTACTTCGAGCACGAAGGCAAGGGCGTGATCGTGCTGTGCCGCACGTCGAACCCGGGCGGCTCCGACCTGCAGTTCCTCGACACGAACGGCCGGCCGCTGTACCAGGTCGTGGCCGATCTCGCGGCGAACAAGTGGAACGCGAAGAACGGCCAGCTCGGCCTCGTGGTCGGCGCGACGTTCCCGAAGGAAATCGAGATCGTGCGCGGGATCGTCGGCGACATGCCGCTGCTGATCCCCGGCATCGGCGCGCAGGGCGGCGACGTGCAGGCGACCGTCAACGCAGGCCGCACGGCCGACGGCACCGGCATGATGATCAACTCGTCGCGCGCGATCCTGTACGCGAGCAAGGGCGAGGATTTCGCCGAAGCCGCGGCGCTCGCCGCGCAGAAGACCCGCGACACGATCAACGCGCATCGCTGATCGAGGCTCGCGCCGGCTGCCCGCGCGGGCAGCCGGTTCCGGCAGGCCCGCGTTCGCGGGCCCGTGCCGCTTCCACCGCGTTCTCCGCTTTAACGCCTCCGTTTCCCGCCCTCCCGGCCGCCGCACTGACGCGCACGGGCAACTTCCCGTCGTTTCCGCACCGCATGCCAGCGCGCCAATCGCGCGATGCTCCCGCTTGTCACCGATCTGTAACGAAACTGTCAAGAAGGGAGTGATGCCATGCCCAAGCTGTCCCGACGTCTTCTGAGCGCGCTTGCCGCGTCGTTGTGCATGAGCTTCGCCCACGCGGCGGACCTGTCGCACTGGCCGGCCGACAGCGCGAAGGCGTTGAACGCGATGATCGCCGCGCACGCGCATCGCGGCGACTATGCGGTGTTCGACGCGGACAACACGACCTACCGCTACGACCTCGAGGAGTCGCTGCTGCCGTACCTCGAGAACCGCGGCGTGCTGACGCGCGACACGCTCGACCCGTCGCTGAAGCTGATCCCGTTCAAGGATTCCGCCGACTACAAGGAATCGCTGACGAGCTATTACTACCGGCTCTGCGAGATCGACGACCTGGTCTGCTACCCATGGATCGCGCAGGCGTTCGCCGGGCAGTCGCTGGCCGACCTGAAGCGCCACGTCGACGCGATGCTCGCCGACGGCAAGCCGATCCCGATCCGCTACTGGCAGGGCGACAAGGTGGCCGACGGCACGGTGAACCCGCCGCGTTTCTTCCGCGGGATGCAGGAGCTGTACAACGCGCTGCGCGAGAACGGGATCGAGGTCTACGTGATGACGGCCGCGCACGAGGAGCTCGCGCGGCTCGTGCTGTCCGACCCGAAGTACGGCTACAACGTGAAGCCGCAGAACGTGATCGGCGTGACGACGCTGCTGCGCAACCCGGCGACCGGCGCGCTGACGACGTCCCGGTTGCAGATCAAGGCCGGCAAGTACGACGAGGCCGCGAACCGCAGCCTCGTGATCACGCCGTTCCTGATGAACCCGATGACGTGGTACGAAGGCAAGCTCGGCTCGATCGTCGGCTGGATCGACCAGTGGAAGAAGCCGGTGCTCGTCGCGGGCGACACGCCGACGTCCGACGGCTACATGCTGCTGAACGCGACCGACGTCGCGCGCGGCGGCGTGCGCGTGTGGGTGAACAAGAAGGACAAGCAGATGGCGCAGATCCGCGCGTGGTCGGATGAATCGGCCGCGCGGCAGAAGTCGCTCGGCCTGCCGGTCACGGCGGACAAGAACTGGATCGTCGTGAAGCCCGACGCGATCCAGTAAGCGGGCCGGCCGGGGCGCGGCGGGGCACCCCGGCCCGGTCAGCCCTCGCGCTCGTCGAGCAGCTTCAGCAGCCCGCGCAGGGCATGCGCGGCCGCCTGCGTGCGGATCTGATCGCGGTCGCCCTTGAACACGAGCGTCTCGACGTCGGTATGCAGCCGGTTGCTCCAGCCGAACGACACGGTGCCGACCGGTTTCTTCTCGCTGCCGCCGGCCGGGCCCGCGATGCCGGTGACGGACAGCGCGACCTGCGCGCGGCTGTTGCGCAGCGCGCCTTCGGCCATCGCGCGCGCGACGGGCTCGCTGACGGCGCCGTGCTTGTCGATCAGGTCGGGCGGCACGCCGATCATGTCGATCTTGGCCTGGTTCGAGTACGTGACGAAGCCGCGCTCGAACCACTGGCTGCTGCCGGAGATGTCGGTGATCGCGGTTGCGATCATGCCGCCGGTGCAGGATTCGGCGGTGGCGAGCGTCAGGTGCTCGTCACGCAGCTTGTTGCCTGCGCGGATCGCAAGCTGGTGGACGACGGAATCGGTTGGCATGCGCGTCGGGAAACGGGAGTCGGGAAATCGGTCAGCCGACGACGGAGCGCCACAGGGCGATCACGAGCAGCGTCATGAACGCTGCGACCAGGTCGTCGACCATGATGCCGAGCCCGCCTTTCAGACGGCGCTCGAAATAGCGGATCGGCGGCGGCTTGAGCATGTCGAAGATGCGGAACGCGACGAACGCCCATAACTGGCCGATGAAGGTCGCGGGCGTGACGAACAGCATCACGAGCCAGATCGCGACGATTTCGTCCCAGACGACGGCGCCCGGATCGGACCTGCCCATCTTTCTCGCGGTGAAACCGGTGAGCCACGTGCCCGCCACGAAGCCGACCGCGATCAGCGCCCACCATTCGGGCACCGTCAGGTAGCGGTTGAGCACGACGAACGTGAGCCAGCCGAACAGCGAGCCGAACGTGCCGGGCATGAGCGGCGCGAGCCCGCTGCCGAAGCCGAGCGACACGAGGTGCGCGGGGTGCGACAGCATGAAGCGCGCGGTCGCGCGCTGCGGCGCGTGTCCGCCCGGTGCGGCGCCGGGCTCGGCCGCGGGGTGCGCGGGCGTCGGGTCAGTCTGCATGGAAGTGGTCGAAGCCGTGCAACGTGAGGGCGAGGGGCGCGCCGGCGGCGTCGCGCCACGCGATCGCGGGCTGTTCCGACGGCGCGGACAACGCGCGTATTGTACCGATTCGCGTGACCGGCACGCCGGCCGTCAGGCCGGCCGCTTCGACCGCCGCGCGGGCCGCCGCCGGCGCGGTGAAGCACAGTTCGTAGTCGTCGCCGCCGGCCAGCGTGCAGCGTCGCTGCACGTCGGGCGGCAGCGTCGCGAGCGCGGCCGAGCGCGGCACCGCGTCGGCATCGATCTCGGCGCACACGTGCGAGCGGGAAAGGATGTGCTGCAGGTCGCCGGCGAGGCCGTCCGAGATGTCGAGCGCCGCGTGTGCGACGCCCGCGAGCGTCAGGCCGAGCGCGATGCGCGGCTCGGGGCGCTCGAGCGCACGCCGGAACGCAGCGGCTTCGGCCTCGCCGGCCGTCCATTCGCCGCGCGCGACGCCGAGGCCGGCGCGCGCGTCGCCGAGCGTGCCGGACACCCAGACGTCGTCGCCGTCGCGCGCGGCATCGCGCCGCAGTGCGGCGTCGGGCGCGACTTCGCCGAATACGGTGACGCACAGGTTCAGCGGGCCGCTCGTGGTGTCGCCGCCGATCAGCTCGCAGCCGTAGCGCTCGGCGAGCGCGAACAGCCCGTTGCTGAATGCTTCCAGCCACGCCGCGTCGGCACGCGGCAGCGCGCACGCGAGCGTGAAGGCACGCGGTTCGGCGCCCATCGCCGCGAGGTCGGACAGGTTGACCGCGAGCGTCTTGTGGCCGAGGGCGTCGGGCGCGACATCGGGAAAGAAGTGGCGGCCTTCCACCAGCATGTCCGTCGAAATGGCCAGCAATTTCCCGGATCGAGGTGCGATCAGCGCGCAATCGTCGCCGATACCGAGCGTCGACGCGCGCGCGCCCTGCGCGGCGCGGCGCGTGAAGAAGCGTTCGATCAGTGAAAACTCGGAGAGGGCGGCTGGCACGGCGGGCGATCCGGAACGGTTGAAGGAACGGCATTGTACGAGGCGAACGGCGGCGCTTCTGCACCATCCGGACCATTTTTGTCGCGGCTGTTGCACCCGAATCGCCGGTCTGGCGGCCGATGATTGGCGCTACAATGCCGTCGAACAGTTATTCTAATCCGCCCGTCACGAGACACATGTCCACCCAATCCTCCTCCAAAGCCAAGCTCCGCGAAGCCGCCCTCGACTATCACGAATTCCCGACCCCCGGGAAGATCGCGATCGCCCCGACCAAGCAGATGATCAACCAGCGCGACCTCGCGCTCGCGTATTCGCCGGGTGTGGCGTACGCGTGCGAGGAGATCGTCGAGAATCCGCTCAACGCGGCACGCTTCACCGCGCGCAGCAACCTGGTCGGCGTCGTCACGAACGGCACGGCGGTGCTCGGTCTCGGCAACATCGGGCCGCTCGCGTCGAAGCCGGTGATGGAAGGCAAGGCGGTGCTGTTCAAGAAGTTCGCGGGCATCGACGTGTTCGACATCGAGCTGAACGAGTCGGACCCGCACAAGCTCGTCGACGTGATCGCCGCGCTGGAGCCGACCTTCGGCGGGATCAACCTCGAAGACATCAAGGCGCCTGACTGCTTCATCGTCGAGCGCGAAGCGCGCAAGCGGATGAAGATTCCGGTGTTCCACGACGACCAGCACGGCACCGCGATCGTCGTGGCCGCGGCCGTCACGAACGGGCTGAAGGTCGTCGGCAAGGACATCAAGAAGGTCAAGCTCGTCGCGTCCGGCGCGGGCGCGGCCGCGCTCGCGTGTCTCGACCTGCTGGTCGACATCGGCCTGCCGCTCGAGAACATCACGGTGACCGACCTGGCCGGTGTCGTCTACAAGGGCCGCACCGAGCTGATGGACCCGGACAAGGAGCGTTTCGCCCGCGAAACGGAAGCCCGGACGCTGGCCGAAGTGATCGACGGCGCGGACATCTTCCTCGGCCTGTCGGCTGCCGGCGTGCTGAAGCCGGAGATGGTGAAGGGCATGGCCGAGCGCCCGCTGATCCTCGCGCTCGCGAACCCGACGCCGGAAATCCTGCCGGAAGCGGCGCTCGAAGTGCGCCCCGACGCGATCCTCGCGACCGGCCGCACCGACTACCCGAACCAGGTCAACAACGTCCTGTGCTTCCCGTTCATCTTCCGTGGCGCACTCGACGTCGGCGCGACGACGATCACGCGTGAAATGGAGATCGCGGCCGTCAACGCGATCGCCGAGCTCGCGCAGCACGAGCAGAGCGACATCGTCGCGACCGCATACGGCATCCAGGATCTGTCGTTCGGGCCCGAATACCTGATTCCGAAGCCGTTCGATCCGCGCCTGATCGTGAAGATCGCGCCGGCCGTCGCGCAGGCCGCGATGGACGGCGGCGTCGCGACGCGCCCGATCGAGGACATGGACGCGTACAAGCAGCACCTGCAGCAGTTCGTGTACCACAGCGGCACGACGATGAAGCCGATCTTCCAGATCGCGCGCGCCGCGCCGGAAGAGAAGAAGCGCGTTGTATTCGCGGAAGGCGAAGAAGAGCGCGTGTTGCGTGCCGTTCAGATCATCGTCGACGAAAAACTCGCGAAGCCGATCCTGATCGGCCGCCCGTCGGTGATCGAGCACCGTATCCAGCGCTATGGCCTGCGCCTGACGCCGGGCACCGATTTCACGGTCGTCAACACCGAGCACGACGAGCGCTACCGCGACTTCTGGCAGACGTACTACAAGATGATGGCGCGCAAGGGCATCAGCGAGCAGCTCGCGCGCGTCGAGATGCGCCGCCGCACCACGCTGATTGGCTCGATGCTGGTGAAGAAGGGCGAAGCGGACGGGATGATCTGCGGCACGATCAGCACCACGCACCGCCACCTGCACTTCATCGACCAGGTGATCGGCAAGCGCCCGGGCTGCAGCGTGTACGCGGCGATGAACGGCCTCGTGCTGCCGGGCCGCCAGATCTTCCTCGTCGACACGCACGTGAACGTCGATCCGACCCCGGAGGAACTGGCCGAGATCACGATCATGGCCGCGGAAGAAGTGCGCCGCTTCGGCATCGAGCCGAAGGTCGCGCTGGTGTCGCACTCGAATTTCGGCACGAGCAACGCACCTTCGGCGAAGAAGATGCGCGATACGCTCGCGATCCTGCAGGAACATGCGCCGGAGCTGAAGGTCGACGGCGAGATGCACGGCGACGTCGCGCTCGACGCGGCGCTGCGCAAGGAAATCCTGCCGGAATCGACGCTGGAAGGCGAAGCGAACCTGCTGATCCTGCCGAACATCGACGCCGCGAACATCGCGTACAACCTGCTGAAGACGGCTGCGGGCAATAACATCGCGATCGGGCCGATCCTGCTGGGTGCCGCGCAGCCGGTGCACGTGCTGACCGAATCGGCGACCGTTCGTCGCATCGTCAACATGGCGGCGCTGCTGGTCGCCGACGTGAACGCCACGCGCTGAGCCAAAACGAACGCGCCAGGCCGGTCGAACCGGCGTGGCGCGTCGGGCGAAATTGTAAACAAAAGCAAAAAGAGGCGTGCCCGCAAAGGGCACGCCGCGGGCAGGGCGCAAACGCGCTTCCCTCAAGGCAACAGCAGCATCCCTCCACTCCTGGTAGCGAGCGTGGCAAGGAGGCAGGTCTTGCCATACGAGCGATGCCGTCTTTATTTTATCCTGTGTAAGATAAATGTAGTGTAATTTCGGTAAAAAATGCGCCGTTCCGGGCATCGCGATGCTTTCGATTCCCAAACGGACATTGATTCGCGCGGACAATAACGCTACGCTAACGCCTTTGTTGGTCGTCAACTACTTGATTTAACAGCGGGAACCCTGGTTCATGGCACGCAAGTGGCTCCGCAACGGCGCGCTCGCGTCCGTCTTCGCGATGTTCGCGATGGGTATCGTCGGCACGCCGACGGGCAGTCTGGTTTCCGCCGCTTACGCACGGGAGGCCGTTGCGGCCGACGTCGCGGCGAGCGGGCTCGATACGATCCCGACCGCCAGTCTTCCGCGCGAGGCCGTGACCACGCTGGGCCTGATCGGCGCTGGCGGCCCCTATCCGTACGAGAAAGACGGCGTCGTGTTTGGCAACCGCGAGCGGATCCTGCCAAAAGCGAAGCGCGGCTACTACCATGAGTACACGGTACCGACGCCGCGTGCCCGCAATCGCGGCGCGCGCCGGATCGTCTGTGGCGGGCCGTTGCGCCGGATCGACAACTGTTATTACACGGGCGACCACTACAACAGTTTTAAACGTATTGTTGAATGACTTCGGGACGAATGGCATGAGCGACTCCATCTACGCGCACGAAACGGCGGCGGCGGAACTGTTCGCGGCCGGCGACGGCAATCTGTTTCAGCGCGTGATTCAACTGCACGCGGCGGCGCAGGCCGGCGGCACGCCGGAGCAACAGGAAGCCGAGCCCGGGCTTTCATCGAACGAGGAGCCTATGAGCCTTTTCACGACCGTGCGACCCAATCTCGTGCAGTCGATCCGCGCGTTCCGCGTGCAGGATCTTGCCGACGAAGCCGGCCGGCTCGGCCAGCATTTCCTGTATGCGTATTGCGGCGCCGCGCAGTCGAAGCAGGAAGTGATGGAAACGATCGCGACGTCGTTCCTGTTCCCGAAGCATTTCGGGAAGAACTACGACGCGCTGTACGACTGCCTGACCGACCTCGTCGCGAAGGCCGGCGCGCAGCCCGGTTTCGTGATCGTCCTCGAAGGGCTGCCGATCGCGCAGAAATTCGACAAGGAAGGGCGCGAGACGCTGCTCGACGTGTTCCGCGAGGCGGCCGAGTTCTGGGCCGAGCGCAAGGTCGCGTTCCGCGTGTTCTACTCGTTCGCGTAAGCACGGGGCGGCCAACGGCCGATCCGGCGAGCCTCCGTCAAAAGCCCGCTTCGAGCGGGCTTTTTTGCGTCCGCGCGTGATGCGTGGGCGGCGTCCGGCCCGACAAAGACCTTTCATCGCGCACTTTTTTCCGCGACAATCGATCGGCCCGGCCGCCGCGGCCGGGCGCACAACACCAATCATTCGAGAGAGGGCCGTTTCCCATGACCGCTACCCGATTCGCGGCGCCCGCCCGTGCGCGCCGTCCGCTCGTGCACGCGCTGGCCGCGTGCGCCCTGTCGCTCGGCATCCCGCTGGCCGCGCAGGCCGCGCCACTCACACCCGAACAGACCGTCGACATTTATCTGGGCGCCATCGTCAACAACGACGCGGCCAAGGTCGAGCAATTCAACGACTCGGTGCGTGCGAGCGCCGATCCGAAGGATGCCCGGAACATGTTGTTGCCGGCCGACATGTACGGCGACATGCGTGAACAGATGCTCGGGCAGGTGATGGCGATGCTGTCGGAATCCGGGCGCGAGGCGCTGGCGCCGTCGCTCGACTCGATGGTGGTCGCGTACACGGGCGCGTTGCGGCGCTCGCAATGCAACGCCACCGGTGTAAAGCGCACGCCGGGCGCAGGCGGGAATGGGCAGGACCGTGTCACGGTCAGTTTCGAGTGCAAGGTGGCCGACGTCACGCCGCCGGGAGACGAGGCCATGAAAGCGCGCGCGAGCGCGAAAACCGACCCGCAGCGCTTCGCGGCGGCCAAAACGATATACACGGGCCTGGCGCGGGCATTTAACGACGCACCGGTCAGCCGGCGCATCACGGGGCAGGTGGAGATGGTCGGTTCGGACAGCAAGGGCTGGACGACCGACAGCCCCGAAAGCCTGCTGAAGCCCGTCGTCGACGCGCTGTCCGGCCCGGTCGTCGCGGCGATCGCCGCCAGCCAGCAATGAGGCCGCCGCGCCGGCCCGATCGATTCGACACCGACATGACCCGACCGATGAACGTTACCCTTCATGCGCGCCGCGGCGCGCGTTTTCCGTTGTTCCAGGCCGCGCGGGCGGCCGTGCTGTCCGCGCTCGTCGCGGCCGGTGCCGCGCACGCGGCGGTGCTGACGCCCGAGCAGACCACCGATCTGTATCTCGGTACCTTCGTCAACGGCGACGTCGCCAAGGCGGTGCAGTTCAACGATGCAATGCGCACGCGCTTCAAAGGCAAGGACGCGCTCGACGTCGCGGCCATCCCGAAGCTCGGCGACACGATGCGCGACAACATGATCGCCGCGCTGCTGTCGAAGATGCCGGCCAGGTCTCGCGCGGCGTTGCGCGCACCGGTCAGCGCGTCGATCACGTCGTATCAGCATGTGCTGGCCCGTTCCGAATGCAAGGCGACCGGTTCGACGCAGAAGCCGAACGAGTATGTGGAGGGCGAATCCATCGCGACGGTCGATTTTTCGTGCCGTGTCGTGGACGTGGGGCCCGGCGTGAAGGCGCTGAAGGAGAAGCTGGGCAACCCGCGCCTGAAAACCGACAAGGCCCGGACGGCCTTCCTCGCCGAGTTTTTCTCCGGCATGGCGCACATCTACGACGAGGCGCCGATGGGCCACACCGTGACGGGGCAGGTCGATCTCTACGGCACGAACGAGAAGGGCTGGCTCACGGGCTCTCCGGGTGACGTGCTGTCGCCGCTGGTCGACGCACTGCTGGATCCGATCGGCTCGGCGGGCGGCGAAGCCGGCAAGTAAGCGGCTTGATCGCGGCCGCTGCACATGGCCGGCGTGCCGCGCATTCGAACGGGGAGTGAACGATGGGAATCCTCACACGAGGGATGCGGGTTGCCGCGGTGGTTGTTGCGGTGTGCGGCGCGGCCGTGGCGGGGGCGAGTGCCGCCGAACCGGCCTCGTTGCCGGGTTCGCCGGCGGCGCACGTGGCCGTCGAGCGGCTGCTCGCCGATCTGCGCACGCGCTCGACGCCAGGCCAGTATGCTGCGGTGGCCCGCGCGATTCACGCGTCGCCGGCGCTGGCGGCGCAACTGGACGAGCTGGTCGAGGCCGGCCTGCTGACGCGCATCGCGGTCGACAGCGGCGAGCCCGCGCTCGGCAGGACGACCGGCGCGTTGCGCAACGGGAGCGCGTGGATCCTGACGCCGGCGTTCGTCGCGAACCAGGCGCCGCGGCGCCTGTTCGACGTCGTGGAGGCCGACGACATCCTGCCGGACAACATGGTGTTCGCGCTCGGCTACATGGCATGGCGCGCGAAGCACGATGCCGACGTGAGCCGCGCGGCCGACGCGCTGCGGGCGTCGGACGACAGCGCGGACGCGAAGAAGCAGCAATGGATCGACCTGAACACGCGGATCGACGCCGGCGGCTTCATCCAGGGCTGGAACGACACGGTGGACGCGGCCACGTTCCAGCATGACGGCCGGCCGATCGGCATCGTGCCGGCGGTACAGATGATGAACCTGCGCTATCGCGGCCCGCTGCTCAAGGCGATCCGGGCGACACCACCGGCCCGGACGCTGCGGATCACCGGGCCGGCGCTCGCGCTCGACGCGGACAACCTCGACGCGCTGGCGTCGGCGCTCAAGACTTCCCCCGTCATCGATATCGAGCCGTTGAGCGTGGCGCGCTGACCCGCGTCGCCGTGCGCCGTCGTCATGCCGCGGCGCGTGCCCGGCCGCGCATCGCCATCACCACCCGCCCCAGCGCGCCGCGAGCGCCGCGAGCACCGCCGCACCGGCCGTCTCGGTGCGCAGCACGCGGGGCCCGAGCGACAGCGCGGTGAACCCGCGTGCGCGGGCCGCGTTTTCCTCGTCCGGCGACAGCCCGCCTTCCGGCCCGATCAGCAGCGTGACGGTTGCCGCAGGCGGCGCGTCGGGCAGCGACGCGAACGGGATGCTCGCGCGCGGCGACAACAGCAGCCGCAGTTCGCCGTCGGCCGGTGCGGCCGGCAGCGTATCGAGCCACGCGTTGAAGCCGGTGACCTGCGCGACGTCGGGCACGCGGTTGCGCCCGCATTGTTCGCACGACGCGCGCACGACGCCGCGCCAGTGCGCGACACGCTTGTCCGCGCGCTCGCCGGCGAGCTTCACGACGCCGCGCGCGGTCGACAGCGGCACGACCGCGGCAACGCCGAGCTCGACGGCTTTCTCGATCACCCAGTCCATCTTGTCGCCGCCGGCGATGCCTTGCGCGAGTGTCACGCGATAAGGCGGCTCGGCTTCGGCCGGCTCGAACGTGTCGATCTGTGCGAGCGCGCTGCGCTTGTCGATCTCGACGAGCCGCGCGCGGTACTGGCCGCCCGTGCCGTCGAACAGCGCGAGCACGTCGCCGGGCTGCAGGCGCAGCACCTGAGCGTGGCGTGCGACCTCGGCCGGCAACGCGAGCGTGGCGTCGGCGCGCAGTGCCGCGTCGACGAAAAAGCGCGGCACGGCCGCGGTGGTGGTGGCTTCGTTCATGCGTGTAGCGGTTGGGGTCATGCGTCGAGACGGCGCCCGAGCGCCCATCGGTAGCCGTCGAGATCCTCGATCTGCGCGAACCGGTCGCCCCAGAACTGATCCTGCGGCGGGCTCAGCGATTTCGCGCCCGCGTCGAGCGCGCGCTGCCAGGTGGCGTCGACGTCGTCGACATACAGGTAGAACGACTGCGGCGCGGTGGCGTTCGCGCTCTTCGGCGTGAGTGCGGTCGAGCCGAACGCACCCTCGGGCGCGAACATCACGATCAGCTGGCCGCGGTAGGCCATCTCGACGTGCATGATCGCGCCGTCCTCGTCGTGCACGTCGCGCAGCTCGAAGCCGAATGCGGCCTTGAAGAAATCGATGGCCGCGCGCGCGTTGCGTACGGCCAGGTAGGGTGTCAACCAAGGCACGTTGGCCGGACGTGGATCGGTCATGAAAATCTCCTGTGTGGGCGCTTCGGCGCGTGCGCTGATTCCATGCTTCGGCGTTCGTTCAGGGGGCGGCGCGGCGTCCGGGGCGACTCGCCCCGGTGCTGCACGTCACGCATTTTGCGAAGACCCGACGAGAAAGCGAGGCGGCCGCGCCGACGCTCAGCGGCGAACGCCCAGTGTATCGCGCAGCGCGCGCGGCAGGGCAAAGAGGGACGCATGCAGCCGGGCGTCGTAGTAGCGCAAACCCTGGACGCGGCGGGCCGCGAGCCGTTCGTCGACGTCGTGCGCGAACAGCGCCGCCGCATCGAGCGTGTCGCTCGCGATCGCCATCAGCCACTGCGAGCCGTATAGCGGCACGTGCGCGGACAACGGATCGACGACCGAGAAGCTCGCGCGCAGGTCGTCGAGCAGCGCGGCGATGCGCGCCGCGTGGAACAGCGGCGAGCCGAGGTGCATCGAGATCGCGCCGCGCGGCGTCAGGATCCGCTTGAGCCGCGCATAGAACTCGCGCGTGTAGAGGCCGGCCGCCGGCGAATCGGGCGGCGTGAGGTCGAACACGACGAGATCGAAGTGCTCGACGGTCGACGTGACGAAATGCGCGGCGTCGCCGATCACGACCTCGACGCGCGGGTCGTCGAGCGCGCCCTGGTGCACGTCGTCGAGATAACGGCGCGCCATGCCGACCACTTCGTCGTCGAGCTCCGCGACGACGATCCGCTCGATGCATGCGTGCTTGAGCAACTGGCGCGCGGCGCCGCCGTCGCCGCCGCCGAGCACGAGCGCCTTCCTCGGGCACGGATGCGCGAGCGCGGCCGGGTGCGTCATGCACTCGTGGTACACGTATTCGTCGCCGACCGACGTCATCGGCCGGCCGTCCAGCGTAAACAGGCGGCCGAGCTGCGGCGTTTCCCAGACTTCGATCTGCTGGTGCGGCGACGCGACGTGCGCGAGCCGACGGGCGTTCGGGAAGCCGTACGTGGCGTCGGGCGTGGGATGAAAAAGAAGGGTCGTGCTCACGGGCGGGCCGCCAGGGCAGGGAGTTCCGACGTCTGAATTATAGGAGGCGGGCGGTTTGACGGAAAACCGTGCCGGAACACTACGCGCCGACAAGGGAAATGTCAGGCCATCTGTTAAAATGACGAGCTTTGCAGCCTCGTCCGTAGGCTCCGTCCGCTTCGCGTCCGTCAGGCGCCGCACCGCGCGCCGGGAACGATCGACGCCCGAGCTTCCGGATGCCGCCGTGCCCCGTTTCCTCGACTCGTTCTCCGGACTCGACATGACGACTTCGTCTCCCGCCTCTACCACCCTGATGGCCAACGCGATCCGCGCGCTCGCGATGGACGCCGTCCAGCAAGCGAACTCCGGCCACCCCGGCATGCCGATGGGCATGGCCGAAATCGGCGTCGCGCTCTGGTCGCGCCACCTGAAGCACAACCCGACGAACCCGCACTGGGCCGACCGCGACCGCTTCGTGCTGTCGAACGGCCATGGCTCGATGCTGCTGTACTCGCTGCTGCACCTGACCGGCTACGACCTGCCGATCGAAGAGCTGAAGAACTTCCGCCAGCTGCACTCGAAGACGCCGGGCCACCCGGAATACGGCATCACGCCGGGCGTCGAGACGACCACCGGCCCGCTCGGCCAGGGTCTCGCGAACGCGGTCGGCATGGCGCTCGGCGAAGCGCTGATGGCCGACGAGTTCAACCGTGACGGCGCGAAGATCGTCGATCACCACACGTACGTGTTCCTCGGCGACGGCTGCCTGATGGAAGGCATCTCGCACGAAGCCTGCTCGCTCGCCGGCACGCTGAAGCTGAACAAGCTGATCGCGCTGTACGACGACAACGGCATCTCGATCGACGGCGACGTCGTGAACTGGTTCCACGACGACACCCCGAAGCGCTTCGAAGCGTACGGCTGGAACGTGATCCCGAACGTGAACGGCCATGACGTCGACGCGGTCGACGCGGCCATCGCGAAGGCGAAGCTGTCGGACAAGCCGACGCTGATCTGCTGCAAGACGGTGATCGGCCAGGGCGCGGCGACCAAGGCCGGCGGCCACGACGTGCACGGCGCGGCACTCGGCGCGGAAGAAATCGCGAAGACGCGCGAAGCGCTCGGCTGGAAGTGGGAGCCGTTCGTGATCCCGCAGGAAGTCTACGCGGCATGGGATGCGAAGGAAGCCGGCAAGCGCGCCGAAACCGAATGGGACGCGACGTTCGCCGCCTATCGCGCGAAGTTCCCGGCAGAAGCCGCCGAATTCGAGCGCCGGATGGCCAACAAGCTGCCGGCCGACTGGGCTGAAAAGGCTGCGGCGATCATCGCCGGCGCGAACGAGCGCGCCGAGACGGTCGCGACCCGCAAGGCGTCGCAGCAGGCGATCGAAGGGCTGGCTGCCGCGCTGCCGGAGCTGCTCGGCGGCTCGGCCGACCTGACCGGCTCGAACCTGACCAACTGGAAGGCGTCGAAGGCCGTCCGCGCGAATCCGGAAGGCCCGGGCGTCGTGCTGGGCAACCACATCAACTACGGCGTGCGCGAATTCGGCATGAGCGCCGCGATCAACGGCCTTGCGCTGCACGGCGGCCACAAGCCGTTCGGCGGCACGTTCCTGACGTTCTCCGACTACAGCCGCAACGCGCTGCGCGTGGCCGCGCTGATGAAGGTGCCGTCGATCTTCGTGTTCACGCACGATTCGATCGGCCTCGGCGAAGACGGCCCGACGCACCAGTCGATCGAGCACGTGTCGAGCCTGCGCCTGATCCCGAACCACGACGTGTGGCGTCCGGCCGACACGGTCGAGACGGCCGTCGCGTGGACCCACGCGGTCGCCGCCGACCGTCCGTCGAGCCTGATCTTCAGCCGCCAGAACCTGGCATTCAACCCGCGTACCGATGCGCAGATCGCGAACATCGAGAAGGGCGGCTACGTGCTGAAGGACTGGGACGAAGAGATCGTCGCGCGCAAGATCATCCTGATCGCGACGGGCTCGGAAGTCGAGCTCGCGATGAAGGCTGTCGAGCCGCTCGCGCAGCAAGGCATCGCGGCACGCGTCGTGTCGATGCCGTCGACCAACGTGTTCGACCGCCAGGACGCCGAATACCGTGAACGCGTGCTGCCGCACGGCGTGCGCCGTGTCGCGATCGAAGCGGGCGTGACGTCGTTCTGGCACAAGTACGTCGGCCTCGAGGGCGGCGTCGTCGGGATCGACACGTTCGGCGAATCGGCACCGGCCGGCGTACTGTTCAAGTACTTCGGCTTCACCGTCGAGCACGTCGTCGAGACCGCCAAGGCCGTGCTGGCCTAAAGACATACGCGACGCGCGCCACCCCTCGCGCGCGTCGCACGTGAAGCTGCACGAAACGAATTTTTTCAGCCATCAGGAGATAGACCATGACGATTCGCGTCGCAATCAACGGCTACGGCCGTATCGGCCGCAACACGCTGCGCGCGTTCTATGAAAACGGCAAGAAGCACGATCTCGAGATCGTCGCGATCAACGACCTGGGCGATGCGAAGACCAACGCGCACCTGACCCAGTACGACACCGCGCACGGCAAGTTCCCGGGCGAAGTGTCGGTCGACGGCGATTACCTCGTCGTGAACGGCGACAAGATCCGCGTGCTGGCGAACCGCAACCCGGCAGAACTGCCGTGGGGCGAGCTGGGCGTCGACGTCGTGATGGAATGCACGGGCTTCTTCACGACGAAGGAAAAGGCGAGCGCGCACCTGAAGGGCGGCGCGAAGAAGGTCATCATCTCGGCACCGGGCGGCAAGGACGTCGACGCGACGATCGTCTACGGCGTGAACCACGACGTGCTGAAGGCCGAGCACACCGTCATCTCGAACGCATCGTGCACGACGAACTGCCTCGCGCCGCTCGTCAAGCCGCTGAACGACAAGATCGGCCTCGAAACCGGCCTGATGACGACGATCCACGCTTACACCAACGACCAGGTGCTGACGGACGTCTATCACGAAGACCTGCGCCGCGCGCGTTCGGCTACCCACAGCCAGATCCCGACGAAGACGGGTGCGGCTTCGGCCGTCGGCCTCGTGCTGCCGGAACTGAACGGCAAGCTCGACGGTTACGCGATCCGCGTCCCGACGATCAACGTGTCGATCGTCGACCTGTCGTTCATCGCGAAGCGCGACACGACGGTCGAGGAAGTCAACGCGATCATGAAGGAAGCATCGGAAGGCGCGCTGAAGGGCATCCTCGGCTACAACGACGCACCGCTGGTGTCGATCGACTTCAACCACAACCCGGCTTCGTCGACGTTCGACGCAACGCTGACCAAGGTGTCGGGCCGCCTCGTGAAGGTGTCGAGCTGGTACGACAACGAGTGGGGTTTCTCGAACCGCATGCTGGATACGGCTGTCGCATTCGCGAACGCGAAGTAATCCCGCACGTTGCGCGGCCGCCGCAAGGCGGCCGGCGTGGCGAACGAGCCCGGCCCGGTTTTCCGGCCGGGTTTTTTATTGCCCGGCGTTCGCCGTCACGTGTTCGAGCGCGTCGACGAACGCGCGCTTCAGCGGGCTGTCGAGATCGGTCCACGCGAGGCCGATACCGGTGCGGTGCCCGGCCAGGTCGAGCGGCCGCGCGAGCACGTTCGGCGGCAGCGCGCTGGCAGCCTCCGCCGGCATCAGCCCGATCCCCATCCCCGCCGCGACGAGCGCGAGCATCGTCGTGAACTCCCCGAACTCCTGCGCGATCTCGAGCGTCGTGCCCGCGCGGCTCAGCGCGAGCAGCATGTCGTCGTGAAAACCCGGCGCGTAGCGGCGCGCGAGCACGAACGCGGGCTGGCCGCGCAGCGCGGCCGGCGGGATGGCGTCGTGCGCGGCGAGCGGATGGTCGAGCGGCAGCGCGACGACGAAGCCTTCCTCGAGCACCACGCGCGTGTCGATGCCCGCATACGCGGCCGGCAGCCGGATCATCCCGAAATCGATCCGCCGGTCGCGCAGCGCGGCGACCTGGTCGGGCGTCGGCATGTCCTTCAGTTCGAGCGTGATCAGCGGATAGCGCTCGCGCATCGTGCGCAGCACGGCCGGCAGCAGCGCGGGCAGCACCGACGACACGAACGCGATCCGCAGCGTGCCGATCTCGCCGCGGCTCGACAGCCGCGCCATCTGTTCCGCGCGCGCGGCCTGCTGCAGCGTGGCGCGTGCCTCGGGCAGGAACACGCGCCCCGTCTCGCTCAGTTCGACCTTGTGCCGGTCGCGCTCGAACAGGCGTGCGCCGAGTTCTTCTTCGAGCGCCTTGATCTGCATGCTCAGCGCGGGTTGCACGATGAACAGGCGTTGCGCGGCGCGCCCGAAATGCAGTTCTTCCGCGAGCGTGACGAAGGCGCGCAATTGCTTGAGTTCCATGGGCGGCGGGCAGGCGTGGGCGGTAATCAGATTTCATGATAACCGGATCAAAAAAGACCATTGGCGCGGTGCCCGGCCGGCGGCCGAAGATACCGTCAACGCGAGACCGGCCGCGATGGGCCGCCGGCTCGACTGGCACGAGGAGACACGCATGACTCACGCGCTCGAACGGTTCCGCCTTGACCGCCGCCGCGCATTGATTACCGGTTCCGGACGCGGGATCGGGCTGACGCTCGCCCGCGGGCTGGCCGAAGCCGGCGCGGCGATCGTCATCAACGATCGCAATGAGGAGAAGGCCGCGACGCTCGTGCGGCATCTGCGCGAGGAAGGTTTCACGGCCGACTACGCGGTATTCGACGTCGCCGAGCACGCGCAGGTGCGTGCGGCGATCGACGATTTCGAGGCGCGCGTCGGCGCGATCGACATCCTCGTGAACAACGCGGGCATCCAGCGCCGCGCGCCGCTCGACGCATTCGAACCCGACGACTGGCAGGCACTGATGCGCGTGAACCTCGACGGCGTGTTCAACGTCGCGCAGGCGGTGGCGCGGCACATGATCGCGCGCGGCCGCGGGAAGATCATCAACATCTGCTCGGTGCAGAGCGAGCTCGCGCGGCCGACGATCGCGCCGTATGCCGCGACCAAGGGCGCGGTGCGGATGCTGACCAAAGGAATGTGCGCCGATTGGGCGCGCCACGGCATCCAGGCGAACGGCCTCGCGCCCGGCTATTTCGAAACCGAACTCAACCGCGCGCTGGTCGACGACGCCGCGTTCTCCGACTGGCTGTGCAAGCGCACGCCGGCCGGCCGCTGGGGGCGCGTCGACGAGCTGTGCGGGGCGGCGATCTTCCTCGCATCGGCCGCGTCCGATTTCGTGAACGGCCAGACGCTGTTCGTCGACGGCGGCCTGACCAGCGCCGTCTGAGCGGCGGCGCGAGCGCGCCATGCGCGCAGCGCCGTTGCGCCGGCCGCGGCCAGCATCCGAATTCCCAGAAGAGCCCGCCGCACGAGCGGGCCGATGTCCCGGTCGCGGTACGCGGCCGGGTTCCGGAACGGAAGGCAGGAGACAGGAGACAACGATGGATCGCATTTCCCCGCCGCCCGCGCGGCACGATGCAGGGTCCGTTGCGCCGGGCGAGACCGTCGAGCGCCGCGGCGTCGACACGAAGCAGCTCAACCGCGCGGCATGGACCTGCTCGCTCGGCAGCGCGCTCGAATACTACGATTTCGCGTTGTACACGCTCGCATCGGCGCTGGTTTTCGGGCCGCTGTTCTTTCCCGCGCAGACCGCCGAGATGCGGCTGATCGCGAGCTTCGGCACCTACTTCGTCGGCTTTGCGGTGCGCCCGCTCGGCGGGGTCGTGTTCGGTGTGCTCGGCGACCGGATCGGCCGCAAGTTCGTGCTGACGGCGACGGTGCTGCTGATGGGCGTCGCAAGCACGCTGATCGGCGTGCTGCCGACCTTCGAAACGGCGGGCTACTGGGCCCCCGGGCTGCTCGTGCTGCTGCGCATCCTGCAGGGCCTCGGTGCCGGTGCCGAGCAGGCCGGCGCCGCGGTGCTGATGACCGAATACGCGCCGCCCGGCAAGCGCGGCTTCTATGCGTCGCTGCCGTTCCTGGGCATCCAGCTCGGCACGGTGCTGGCGGCCGCGGTCTATTTCCTGCTGCTCGCCAACCTCGACCGCGTCACCGACGGCTGGGGCTGGCGCGTGCCGTTCCTGTTCAGCGCGGTGATCGTCGCGGTCGGGATCTACATGCGCGTGCGGCTGCACGAGTCGCCGACCTTCGTGCGGCTCGAGAAGCGTGCGCAGGTATCGGCGAATCCGCTGAAAAGCGCCGTGCAGCATTCGAAGCGCTCGCTGCTGATCGGCATCGGCCTGCGGATGGCCGAGAACGGCGGCTCGTCGATCTACCAGGCGCTCGCCGTCAGCTATCTCGCGGGCGTGATCGGCATGAAGGGGCCGATCGGCGCGCTCGCGCTGGTGTGCGCGGCGACCGTCGGCGCATGTACGGTGCCGCTGGCGGGCCGGCTCAGCGACCGCTTCGGCCGCGTGCGCGTGTATCGCGCGTTCGCGTGGCTTCAGCTCGCGCTCGCGTTCCCGGTGTGGTGGATCTTCAGCCAGGGGAACGTGGTCGCGAGCGTGATCGCGATCTCGGTCGCGCAGGGCTTCGCGAACTGGGGGATGCTCGGCGCGCAGGCCGCGCTGCTGCCCGAACTGTTCGGCGCGCGCCATCGCTACATGGGCGTGTCGTTCTCGCGCGAAGTGTCGGCCGTGCTCGCGGGCGGGATCGCACCGCTCGTCGGCGCGACGATCATCGCGACCGTGATCGCGCTGCACGGCGGCGATCACGCGGCCGGCGTGCGCGCCTGGGTGCCGATCGCCGCGTACCTGGTGCTGCTGACGCTGATCACGCTGTTCACGACGTCGCGGATGCCCGAAACGCTGAACCGCGATCTCGACGATCCGCTCGACGCGGCGCAGGTGGCGCAGGCCCCGGGCGCCGATGCGCTCGCGCGGCACGCATGAACGGGCCGGGCGGCTGACGCGGCCCGGCATGCCTTCGCATTCAACTGACATCGACAGGAGCTAGCGCAGATGGCGCACGAATCGACCCAGCGGCCCGAACTGCTGATGACGGGCCCTTACCAGCCGTGGGACGACGCATGGCTGTCGGCAGGTTATGACGTCCACCGGCTGTGGGAAGCCACCGACCGCGCGGCGTTCCTCGCCGAACACGGCGCCGGCGTGCGCGCGATCGCGACACGCGGCGATCTCGGCGCGAATGCCGCGCTGATCGCCGCGCTGCCGAAGCTCGAGATCATCGCGTGCTACGGCGTCGGCACCGATGCGATCGACCTGGCCGCCGCGCGCGAGCGCGGCATCCGCGTGACGAACACGCCCGACGTGCTGACCGGCGACGTGGCCGACCTCGGTGTCGGGCTCGCGCTCGCGCTGATGCGTCGCATCGGCGCCGGCGACGCGTACGTGCGTTCCGGCGCCTGGCGCGACGGCGACATGCCGCTCGTCACGCGGCTGTATGGCAAGCGCGTCGGCGTGGTCGGCTTCGGCCGGATCGGCTCGACGGTTGCGCGCCGGCTGTCGGGCTTCGACGTCGAGCTCGGCTACTTCGACGTCGCGCCGTGCGCGGACAGCCCGCACCGCTTTTTCGGCGACCTCGCCGAGCTGGCCGGCTGGTGCGACCTGCTGATCGTCACGCTCGCGGGCGGGCCGGCGACGCGTCACCTCGTCGGCGCCGCCGTGCTCGACGCACTCGGGCCGCAAGGCTATCTGGTGAACGTGTCGCGTGGCACGACCGTCGACGAACCCGCGCTGCTCGACGCGCTCGAGCGCGGTGCGATCGCCGGTGCGGCGCTCGACGTGTTCTGGAACGAGCCGCGCATCGACCCGCGTTTCCTCGCGTTGCCGAACGTGCTGCTGCAGCCGCACCATGCGAGCGGCACGATCGAGACGCGCCAGGCGATGGGCTGGCTGGTGCGCGACAACCTTGCCGCGCACTTCGCCGGCGTGCCGCTGGTCACGCCGGTCGTCTGAGGAGGCTGTCATGCGTATGCGTTGCATGTGTGTCGTGATCCACGGGCCGAACGACCTGCGGGTGGAAGAGCAGGACGCGGGCGAGATCGGCCCGGGGCAGGTGCGCGTCGAGGTCGCGATGGGCGGCATCTGCGGCTCCGATCTCCATTACTTCCGGCACGGCGGCTTCGGTGCGATCCGGCTGCAGCAGCCGATGGTGCTCGGCCACGAGGTTGCCGGCACGGTCGCGGAAGTCGCGCCGGACGTGACGTCGGTGAAGGTCGGCGATCGCGTCGCGGTCAATCCGAGCCGGCCGTGCGGTGCGTGCCGCTACTGCCTCGAAGGGCTGCCGAACCAGTGCCTCGACATGCGCTTCTACGGCAGCGCGATGCGGATGCCGCACGTGCAGGGCGCATTCCGCAACGCGCTCGTGTGCGACGCGGTGCAGTGCGTGAAGGTCGCCGATCACGTGCCGATGTCGCTCGCGGCGCTCGCCGAACCGTTCGCGGTCGGGCTGCACGCGGTGTCGCGCGCGGGCCCGCTGATCGGCAAGCGCGTGCTCGTGTCGGGCTGCGGGCCGATCGGCGTGCTCGCGGTCGCGGCGGCGCGCGTGCACGGCGCGGCGGAGATCGTCGCGACCGACGTCGTCGAGGCGCCGCTGGAAGTGGCGAGCGCGCTCGGCGCCGACCGCACGATCAACGCGGCGGCCGACGCCGGATGGGTCGAGCGCTACAGCGCCGACAAGGGCACGTTCGACGTGGTGATCGAGTGTTCGGGCAATGCGCGCGCGCTGCGCGACGGGCTGGACGTGATGCGTCCGCGCGGGGTCGTCGTGCAGCTCGGGCTCGGCGGCGACGTCAGCCTGCCGCAGAACGTCGTGGTCGCGAAGGAGCTGTCGATCTGCGGTTCGTTCCGCTTTCACGCGGAATTCGCGCTCGCGGTGCAGCTCATCAATGCGGGGCGCGTCGACCTGCGGCCGGCCGTCACGCGCGTGTTCCCGATGCGCGACGCGAACCTCGCGTTCGAACTGGCCGGCGACCGGCAGCGTGCGATGAAGGTGCTGATCGATTTCGTCGACGAGGCTGCGTGACGGTCGCGCACCGGCGCGCGACTGTCTCGACGCGATCGTGAAAAGGGCACGCCCGCGCTTCGCGGGGCGTGCCCTTTTTCAGGGTGACGAGAAAACGCCCCGCTGAATTACTGCGTGACCTGCCGCACGCCGACGCGCTGCGACGCGAGCCACAACACGACCAGCACGCCCGCGAGCGCCGCGCCCGCGATGCACACGCCGCGCCAGCCGTCGATGCCGTACGCGATGCTCGCCGCAAACGACCCGAGCGCGCCGCCGATGAAGTAGCTCGTCAGGTAGATCGTCGTCACGCGGCTGCGCGCGTTGCCGGCCAGCGCATAGATCACGCTCTGGTTCGAGATGTGGACGCCCTGCACGCCGACGTCGAGCAGCAGGATGCCCGCGATCAGCGCCGCGAGCGAGTGCGCGCCGGCCGCGATCAGCGCGAACGACGCGAGCACGGCCGCCGCGAACAACCCCGTCGCCGCATTGCCGTGTCCGCGATCGACCAGCCGGCCGGCCGACGTCGCCGCGAGCGCGCCCACCGCGCCGACGACGCCGAACAGGCCGATCTGCCCTTCGGAATAGCTGTACGGCGGCTGGCTCAGCAGGAACGTGAGGCCCGTCCACAGCAGGCTGAAGCACGCGAACACGAGCGCGCCGTAGGCGGAGCGCAGCGCGATCAGCGGTTGCGCGCGCACCAGCGCGACGAGCGACTTCATCAGCGCCGCATAGTCGACGCGCGCGTCGCGGCGATCCTTCGGCAGCTTCACGGCGAGCACGGCCGTCAGCGCGAGCACCATCACCGCGGCGATGCCGTACACGGCCCGCCAGCCGAACCCGTCGGCGATCGCACCGGCCGCGACGCGCGCGAGCAGGATGCCGAGCAGCAGCCCGCTCATCACGGTGCCGACCGCGCGGCCGCGCGAGCGCGCGTCGGCGAGCGACGCCGCGAACGGCACCAGCAGCTGCGTCGAACAGGTGACGAAGCCGACCGCGACGTTCGCGACGACGAACATCGTGAAGTTCGTGCTGAACGTGACCGCGGCCAGCGCGACGACGTTGAGCATCAGCAGCCGCACGATCAGCGTGTGGCGGTTGACCGCGTCGCCGAGCGGGACGATCAGCAGCAGGCTCGCCGCATACCCGAGCTGCGTCAGCGTGACGAGATAGCCGAGTTCGGTCGGCGCGCGGCCGAAGCTGTGCGCGATCGCGGCGAGCAGCGGCTGCGCGTAGTAGATGTTGCCGATGACGATGCCGCACGCGCACGCGAACAGCAGCGTCATGCCGCGGGTCAGGGGAGGATGGTTGTCTTGATGCGGTTCCATGGTCGCGAAAAACAGCGGCGCCGGCCGGCGGCACGGGGCCGTCGGCTGCGCGGGGTGGCGGAAATCGGGGCCGGCGTCAACGGATCGGCGGTGAACCGATGCGCGCCGGGCGGATCGCGGCCGGGCCCGGATCGGGCGGGCGGCGGATCGTCGTGCGGCGGGCGCAGGCAGGCGGGCCCGGGCGGGCCGTTCCGGTGCGGAAAGCAGGTGCGATGTGCCGGAACGGATGTGCGTATGATGCGGGAATCGAACCATAGCGTCCAAGACTGGATCGTTATGGTCTTCATTGGCAAAACCAATACAACGGCCGCCATGCTACTGCGCCACATCCGCTATTTCCTGGCCGTCGCCGAGCAGCGCAGTTTCACGCGCGCGGCCGACGCGCTGCACGTGTCGCAGCCGACGCTGTCGCAGCAGGTCCGCCAGCTCGAGGACACGCTCGGCGTGCAGCTGTTCGACCGCTCGGGCCGCGCGGTGCAGCTCACCGAGTTCGGCGAGGTCTATGCGCGCCACGCGCGTGCCGCGCTGCATGAGCTCGATACGGGGCAGCGCGCGCTGCACGACGTCGCCGGCCTCGGCAGCGGGTCGTTGCGGCTCGCGATGATGCCGACCTTCGCGGCCTACCTGAGCGGCTCGCTGATCGACGCGTTCCATGCCGACTATCCGAACGTCGCGCTGACGATCGACGCGATGCCGCAGGAACGCATCGAGGCGCTGCTCGCCGACGACCGGCTCGACGCGGGCTTCGCGTTCATGCCGCCGCGCGCGCCGGACGTCGACGCACTGCCGCTGTGGGACGAGCCGCTCGCGCTCGTGACGGGCCGCACGCACCGTCTTGCGCGGCGGCGCCGCGCGCTGACGCCGGCCGAGCTCGGCGGCGAGCCGCTGGTGCTGCTGAGCCGCGCGTTCGCGACGCGCGAGAGCATCGACCGCTATTTCATCGAGCACGGCGCGAGGCCGAAGATCGCGATCGAGACGAATACGGTCAGCGCGGTGCTGGAGCTCGTGCGGTGCGGCCGGCTCGCGACGGTGCTGCCCGACGCGGTCGCGCGCGAGAGTGCCGACCTGTGCGCGCTGGAGATCGATCCGCCGCTGCCCGCGCGCACGGCTGCGCTGCTGACACGCAAGGGCGCGTACCGCAGCGTCGCGGCGCGCGCGTTCATCGAGCGTGCGCTCGCGTATCGGGATCCGTCGGGAGGCTGACCGGTACGACGGGGCGGCGCGCGGCCGCCCGGGCCGTCAGATGCGCGGTGTCGGGAAGAAGATGCCCGCGCGCTGCGCGGCGTTCGCGATGTGCGTTTCGATCGCGGTGCCCGCGGCGGCGGCATCGCGTGCGATCAGCGCGTCGACGATCGCGCGGTGCTCGGTCCACGTCGACAGCAGCAGCTCGCGCCGGTAGAACGGCATGCGCTGGCTTTCCTTCATGATGTCGGCGCTGCTGCGCAGGATCGATTCGATCGCCGCGTTGCCCGCGAGATGGATGATCCGCATGTGGAAGTCGAAGTCGAGCTGCGATGCCGCGTCGAGCTCGCTTTCGGTGAGCGCGACGTGCAGGTCGGCGAGATTGTCCTCGAACCACGCGATGTCGTCGTCGGTGACGACGTGCGCGGCCATTCGCGCGGCGAATCCTTCGAGCGCGTAGCGCATCTGGTAGGTATCGGGCGGCGACGACTGCTCGGCGAATCGCCACGCATGGGCGGCCGTGGCCTGCGCGCTTTCGACATACACGCCCTTGCCCGCGCGGATGCGCAGCATCCCGAGCGCCTCGAGCGTCGACAGCGCCTCGCGCAGCGACGCGCGGCTGATCTCCAGCTCCTCGGAGAGCTGGCGCTGGGCCGGCAGCAGGCTGCCGACCGGATACACGCCTGCCTCGATCCGGTCGCGGATCGTCGCGATGGCGGCGTCGGTCACGGTGTGCGGAACGTTTTTCATGAGATGAACTTTGGCCGGTCTGACCGGCATTGTAATCCGCACGCAGGCGGTGCATGAACGCCCTACGGGAAAGCCACGATCTGCCCCTGTCCGGTGCGTGTCGGGCGGGCGGGGAGGGGGTGGGAAATCCCTATTTTGTCCGTCCTTGACGCCACTATATCGGCTTCCTACTATCCACCATAACATCACTGGTCTTACCAGTATGAACAGACGAAACTGCAACCGTTGGATCGGGAGAGCGCCGTGTCGAAATTCCTTAATTCGCTGTTTGGCCGGGTAGTCGTCGCACTTATCCTAGGGATCGCGCTGGGCGCGTTCTTCCCGCATTTCGCCGAGTCGTTGCGACCGCTCGGCGACGGCTTCCTGAAGCTCATCAAGATGGTGATCGGGCCGATCGTGTTCTGCGTCGTGGTCAGCGGGATGGCGAACGCGGGCGACCTGAAGAAGGTCGGCCGGGTCGGCCTGAAGGCCGTCATCTACTTCGAGGTGATGACGACGCTCGCGCTCGGCATCGGCCTCGTGCTCGCGTGGGTCACGCGCCCGGGCGTCGGGATGAACATCGACCTGCGCTCGCTCGACGCGTCGTCGCTCGCGTCGTACGCGAAGAACGCCGAGAGCCTGAAGGACACGGCCGGCTACCTGATGAAGATCATCCCCGAGACCGCGATCGACGCGTTCGCGAAGGGCGACATCCTGCAGATCCTCGTGTTCGCGGTGCTGTTCGGTTCCGCGCTGTCGCTGCTCGGCGACAAGGCGCAACGCGTCAACTCGCTGATCGAGGAACTGTCGCACGTGTTCTTCCGGATCATCGGCTTCATCATCAAGCTCGCGCCGCTCGGCGTGCTCGGCGCGATCGCGTTCACGACCGGCAAGTACGGCGTCGCGTCGCTCAAGCAGCTCGGCTACCTGGTGGCGGTGTTCTACCTGAGCTGCTTCGTGTTCGTCACGGTCGTGCTCGGCGTGGTGATGCGGCTCGCGGGATTCTCGGTGTTCAAGCTGATCCGCTACCTGCGCGAGGAACTGTCGATCGTGCTCGGCACGGCGTCGTCGGACGCGGTGCTGCCGCAGGTGATGCGCAAGCTCGAATACATGGGCGTGAAGGATTCGACGGTCGGCCTCGTGATCCCGACCGGCTATTCGTTCAACCTCGACGGCTTCTCGATCTACCTGACGCTCGCCGTGCTGTTCATCGCACAGGCCACCAACACGCCGCTGTCGACGCATGACCTGATCGTCGTGCTGCTCGTGTCGCTCGTCACGTCGAAGGGCGCGCACGGGATTCCGGGCTCGGCGATCGTGATCCTCGCGGCGACGCTGTCGGCGATCCCCGCGATTCCCGTGCTCGGCCTCGTGCTGATCCTGCCGGTCGACTGGTTCGTCGGCATCGCCCGTGCGCTGACCAACCTGATCGGCAACTGCGTCGCGACGGTGGTCGTCGCGGTGTGGGAGAACGACATCGACCGGGCCCGCGCGAAGCGCGTGCTGAACCGCGAGCTGCGCTACGTGCCGGCCGAAGAGGAAGACCGCACGGCACCGGTTGCCGGCGACCAGGCTCACGCGCTCTGAGCGCGACCCCGCGCGGGCGGCTTTGCCCCAGGCCGCCCCGCGCACCACGCATTCATGTGGCCGGCGCCTCGATGCGCCGGCCCTTCATCAAACTACAGGAGACGACATGGCAGCCCCCATCCTCGATCCGGATGCGCCGGCGTTTACGCAGCGTTACATGAACCTCGCCGACCCGCGCCTCGGGGCGCAGGCGCTCTTTGCCAGCGACGAGTTCTTCGCGCCGAAGGAGCGCATGCTCAATCCCGAGCCGGCCGTGTTCATCCCCGGCAAGTACGACGACCACGGCAAGTGGATGGACGGCTGGGAAACGCGCCGCAAGCGCACGACCGGCCACGACTTCTGCGTGGTGCGGCTCGCGCGGCCGGGCGTGATTCACGGCGTCGACCTCGACACGAGCCATTTCACCGGCAACTTCCCGCCGGCCGCGTCGATCGACGCGTGCGTCGCCGAAGGCGACACGCCGTCCGACAACGCCGAGTGGCGCACGATCGTCCCGGCGACGACGCTGCAGGGCAATTCGCATCACTACGTGAGCGTCGACGATGCGCAACCGTATACGCACCTGCGCGTGAACCTGTACCCGGACGGCGGCCTCGCGCGGCTGCGCGTGTACGGCCAGCCGCAGCGCGACTGGCGCCAGGTGCCGGCCGGCGAGCTCGTCGACCTCGCGGCGATCGAGAACGGCGGTTACCTGGTGGCCGCGAACAACCAGCACTTCGGCCCGGCATCGCAGATGCTGATGCCGGGGCGCGGCGCGAACATGGGCGACGGCTGGGAAACGCGGCGCCGCCGCGAGCCCGGCAACGACTGGGCGATCGTCGCGCTCGCGCGGCCGGGCATCATCCGGCGCGTCGAGGTCGATACCGCGTTCTTCAAGGGCAATTTCCCCGACCGCTGCTCGCTGCAGGCCGCGAGGGTGGCGGGCGGCACCGACGATTCGCTCGTCACGCAGGCGATGTTCTGGGCCGAACTGCTCGGCGAGCAGAAGCTGTCGATGGACCACGTCCACACGTTCGACCAGCTTGCGGCGCTCGGCCCCGTCACGCACGTGCGTTTCAACATCTTCCCGGACGGCGGCGTGTCGCGCCTGCGTCTGTGGGGCGAACCGGCTTGAAGGAGGGCAACGGCATGAGCGGATCCCGTATCCTGCGCGTCGAGCGCCTGACCCGCGAAGCGTTCGCGCCGTTCGGCGACGTGATCGCGCTCGAAGGCGCGCGCCATTTCCCGATCAACGGCGGCACGACCGAGCGCTTCCACGATCTCGCGACGATCGACGTGTGCGCGGACGGCGGCCGCCCGCTCGTCAGCGTATTCCGCGCGCAGCCGCGTGCGCTGCCGGTCGCGGTCACGCTGATGGAGCGCCATCCGCATGGCAGCCAGGCGTTCATCCCGCTCGCCGCGGTGTCGCGTTACGCGATCGTCGTCGCGCCGGCCGGCGAGTTCCGGCCCGACGCGATGCGCGCGTTCCTCGCGGAAGGCTGGCAGGGCGTGAACTATGCGAAGGGCGTCTGGCACCATCCGCTGCTCGCGCTGGATGCGGTCAGCGATTTCGTGATCGTCGATCGCGGCGGCCCGCAGCCGAACTGCGATGAAATCCCGCTCGAGCACGCATGGGCGCTCGAGTTCGAACCGGCCTGCGCGGGCGCGGCATGACGAAGGCGGGCAGGCGGCCCCCTCCGGCGGCCTGATGTCACCCGGGGCCGGCCGGGCAGGCAGCGCGAAGGGTGTGCGAAAGCCTGGGCGGGCCCGCCCGTGGGGCGGCGGCGCGCCGCCGGTTTCCCCGGGGCGACTCTTGCGTATCCCGAAAAGAAGACGGCCCGGAAGGCGAATTGCCGTCCGGGCCGTGTTGCATGCGCCGCGTGCGCGGTGGATCTCAGTGCTTGCGGTGCGGGCAGTTCTCGGTCGTGCAGGAACCGTACATCGCCAGCGAGTGCTCCTGGAGCCGGAAGCCGCGCTCCTTCGCGATCGCCTGCTGGCGGCTTTCGATCTCGGCGTCGAAGAATTCCTCGACCCGGCCGCAATCGAGGCACACGAGGTGGTCGTGGTGCGAGCCTTCGTTCAGTTCGAACACGGCCTTGCCGGATTCGAAGTTGCTGCGCGACAGCAGGCCGGCCTGCTCGAACTGCGTCAGCACGCGGTAGACGGTGGCAAGCCCGATGTCGAGCTGCTCGTTGAGCAGGTTCCGGTAGACGTCTTCTGCGGTCAGATGGCGCACCGGGCTTTGCTGGAAGATCTCGAGAATCTTGAGGCGCGGTAGGGTGGCCTTTAGCCCGATATTCTTGAGATCCGTCGGATTGGTCATGGCTAGGCATCCCTAGAGTACAATGCAGGGCTTCAATGTTACCGGCTTTTCGCCGTTCCAGAAACACGCGCGGCCTGCGACGCGGGCCTGCACGGTGAGGGAAATGATTCCAGAATCTCTTTCGCACTTTCAGAGGAGCCGCATGCGGAGTGTCATCATCGCTGCCGCCGCCGTTGCCGCGCTGGCTGGTTGTTCGTCGTACGACAGCGTGACGCAGCGCATCGCGCAGAGCATCACCCCCTACCGGATCACCGTCGTGCAAGGCAACTTCGTGTCGCAGGAGAAAGCCTCGCAGCTGCAGGTCGGCATGTCGCGCGAGCAGGTACGCGCGCTGCTCGGCACCCCGCTGCTGGCGGACATGTTCCACGCCGACCGCTGGGATTACCTCTTCTACTTCAAGCGCGGCTCGACGGCGGTCGTCCAGCAGCGCGATCTCGTCGTGACGTTCTCGGGCGATCGCGTCGCGGGCTGGACGGGGGCGGACAACCTGCCTTCGGAACTCGACCTGCTGGCCGACATCGACGGCGACCGTGGCGGCAAGAAGGCGAAGGCGGCCGCAGCGGCGAAGAAGGCCGCCGAGGCTGCCGCCGCCGCGAGCGCCGCACAGGCGGCGAGCGCGCCGGCGCCGGAGACGGTCGCGAGCCCGTCCACCGTGCCGGCGTCCGGCGCGGTGGTCGACCAGGATGCGAACGCGCAGGCCGCCCGCGCGGCGAACCGCGCGACCAACCAGGTGTCGGGCCAGGGCACGGCCGCGCGGCGGTTCACGCCGTCCACGCAGGCTTCCGGCGGTGCGCCGGTGCCGGGCGGCCAGCCGCCGGGCGCGGTTCCGGCGATCCAGCCGCAGTTCCAGTTCCATCGTCCGCCGCCGCCGAACGCGTCGAACGAGGCGTCGCCGCCGGTCGGCCCGCAAGGTTCCGACACGCTGCAGAACCAGCCGCTCACCGCGCCGGCGCAGTAAACCCGCGCGCGGAAACAGGGCGGCATGCGCCGCCCGCCTTTAGACCTGTCGTGTAGAAAGCCATGAAGATTGCGATTGCCGGCGCATCGGGCCGTATGGGCCGGATGCTGATCGAAGCCGTTCTCAACGATTCCGACGCGCAGCTCGTCGGCGCGCTCGACCGCGCCGATTCGCCGTTCCTCGGCCAGGACGCCGGCGCGTTCCTCGGCAAGGAAACCGGGGTCAGGCTGACAGCCGATCTCGACGCCGTGTTCGCGCAGGCCGACTACCTGATCGACTTCACGCGTCCGGAAGGCACGATGGCCCATATCGAGGCCGCGCTGCGCCACGACGTGAAGCTCGTGATCGGCACGACCGGCTTCACCGCCGAGCAGAAGGCCGGGCTGCAGGCCGCGGCGGGCAAGATCGGCATCGTGTTCGCGGCGAACATGAGCGTCGGCGTGAACGTCACGCTGAAGCTGCTCGAATTCGCGGCGAAGCACTTCTCGCACGGCTACGACATCGAGATCATCGAGGCGCATCACCGCCACAAGGTCGACGCGCCGTCGGGCACCGCGCTGATGATGGGCGAAGCGGTCGCCGGCGCGCTCGGGCGCTCGCTCGACGATTGCGCGGTGTACGGCCGCCACGGCGTGACGGGCGAACGCGATCCGTCGTCGATCGGCTTCGCGGCGGTGCGCGGCGGCGACATCGTCGGCGATCACACCGTGCTGTTCGCCGGGATCGGCGAGCGCATCGAGATCACGCACAAGTCGTCGAGCCGCGTGTCGTATGCGCAGGGCGCGCTGCGCGCGGTCCGCTTCCTGTCGGCGCGCGGCGCCGGCCTGTTCGACATGCAGGACGTGCTCGGCCTGCGCTGACCTCACGGGGAAACTCCGATGGCGATACCCACCGGCGTTGTCCACTACCTCGAAAGCGGCGATGCGATCACGCATGCCGTCGCCTATGTGCTGCTGGCGATGTCCGTCGCCAGCTGGTGCTTCCTGCTCATGAAAGCCTGGCTGCTGGTCCGCGCGAAGCGGCAGGGGCCGCGCGCGCTCGCCGCGTTCTGGCGCGCGCCGTCGCTCGACGCGGGCATCACCGCGCTCGCCGGCGCCGATCGCGAGCGCGTGTTCGTGCCGCTCGCCGAAGCCGCGCGCGATGCGGCCGACGAGCACGACCCGGCCGCGCTGGCCGCGCGCGTCGAGCGCAGCGAACGCGTGCTGCGTGCGTTGCGGCACGCGATGCTGCGCTCGCAGCGGCGCCTCGAGTTCGGCCAGGTGCTGCTCGCGTCGATCGGCAGCACCGCGCCGTTCGTCGGGCTGCTCGGCACCGTGTGGGGCATCTATCACGCGCTCGGCAGCATCGCCGCGAGCGGGCAGGCGCAGATCGAGAACGTCGCGGGGCCGGTCGGCGAGGCGCTGATCATGACCGCGTTCGGGCTCGTGGTCGCGATTCCCGCGGTACTGGCCTACAACATCCTCGGGCGGCTCGTGCGGCAGCTCGCCGAGGAACTCGACGGTTTCGCGCGCGACCTGCACGTGTTCGTGTGCGCGCAGGAAGCCTGACGCGTCCATTCCGGAGGAGCGACCATGGCATTCGGCGGACTCGAGCACCACAAGACGTCCGCGCCGATGGCGGAGATCAACATGACGCCGCTGATCGACGTGATGCTGGTGCTGCTCGTCATTTTCATCATCACCGCGCCGCTGATGACGCATGCGATCCGGCTCGACCTGCCGAAGGTCGCGGCCAGCGTCGCGCGCGACACGCCGCAATCCGTCACCCTGTCGATCGACGACGCGGGCAAGCTGTACTGGGACGACGCGCCGGTGGCGCTCGACGCGCTGCCCGCGCGCTTCCGGGCCGCCGCCGCGGGCGGTGCGCCGCCCGAGCTGCGGCTGCGCGCGTCGCGCGCGACCCGCTACGACGTGATTGCGCAGGTGATGGGCGCCGCGCAGGCCGCCGGCCTCACGCGGATCGGCTTCGTGACCGACGTGCCGCCGCAGGCGGGCGGTGCCGCGGCGGCGCCTGCCGTGCCGGCCAACCGCTGAGCGGAGCCGGCGGGCCCGTCCCTGGCACGGGATCGGGCCGCACGCCGCAAGACCGGTCGAATGGGCCGGCGCGGGCGGTATAATCAACGTTTTTCCCGGTTGGCAGGCTCTTTTCAGGTAACCCGGAATTTTCCAGGCTACCCGGGCATGCCGCGGGTTGCCCGGAAAATTCCCGGAAACCGTGAACAGGTCGGCAACAGCGAACCTGCAGGTCCGCCGGGCAAGCACGATTTTCGATCCACTCCTGCGCGCGCCGTCGCGCCGCTTAAAGCCTAGTCCGAACCACACCATGCACGAGAGATACGTACCCGCCGACGTCGAAGCCGCCGCCCAGGGCGACTGGCGCGCAGCCGATGCCTACAAGACGCAGGAAGATTCGCAGAAGCCGAAGTTCTACTGCGTGTCGATGCTGCCGTACCCGTCCGGCAAGCTGCACATGGGTCACGTGCGCAACTACACGATCAACGACGTGATGTACCGCTATCTGCGGATGAACGGCTACAACACGCTGATGCCGATGGGCTGGGACGCGTTCGGGATGCCGGCCGAGAACGCCGCGATGGCGAACGGCGTGCCGCCCGCGAAGTGGACCTACGACAACATCGACTACATGAAGGGCCAGATGCAGTCGATGGGCCTCGCGATCGACTGGTCGCGCGAGATCGCGACGTGCAAGCCGGACTACTACAAGTGGAACCAGTGGCTGTTCCTGAAGATGCTCGAGAAGGGCATCGCGTACAAGAAGACGGGCACCGTGAACTGGGACCCGGTCGACCAGACCGTGCTCGCGAACGAGCAGGTGATCGACGGCCGCGGCTGGCGCTCGGGCGCGCTCGTCGAGAAGCGCGAGATCCCGATGTACTACCTGCGCATCACGCAGTACGCGGATGAGCTGCTGAACGACCTCGACGGCCTCGGCTGGCCCGAGCGCGTGAAGATCATGCAGCAGAACTGGATCGGCAAGAGCTTCGGCGTGAACTTCGGCTTCCCGTACGAACTCGACGGCGAGAAGAAACTGTTGCGCGTGTTCACGACCCGCGCCGATACCATCATGGGCGTCACGTTCTGCGCGATCGCGGCCGAGCATCCGCTGGCCACGCGCCTCGCGCAGGACAAGCCCGAGCTGCTCGCGTTCATCGACGAATGCAAGCGCGGCGGGGTCGCCGAGGCCGACGTCGCGACGATGGAGAAGAAGGGCGTCGCGACCGGCTTCTCGGTCACGCACCCGCTGACCGGCGAGCCGGTCGAGGTGTGGATCGGCAACTACGTGCTGATGAGCTATGGCGAAGGCGCGGTGATGGGCGTGCCGGGCCACGACGAGCGCGATTTCGCGTTCGCGAAGAAATACGACCTGCCGATCAAGCAGGTGATCGCGAGCGAAGGGCAGACGTACTCGCTCGACGCATGGCAGGAGTGGTACGGCGACAAGGAAACCGCGGTCTGCGTGAACAGCGGCAAGTACGACGGCCTGCGCTACACGGAAGCCGTCGACGCGGTCGCGGCCGACCTGAACGCCGGCGGTTTCGGCGACAAGCAGGTCACGTGGCGCCTGCGCGACTGGGGCGTGTCGCGCCAGCGCTACTGGGGCACGCCGATCCCGATCATCCACTGCCCGTCGTGCGGCGACGTGCCGGTGCCCGAGCAGGATCTGCCCGTCGTGCTGCCGGAAGACCTCGTGCCGGACGGCTCGGGCAACCCGCTCGCGAAGTCGGAAGCGTTCCTGAACTGTTCGTGCCCGAAGTGCGGCGCGGCCGCGAAGCGCGAAACCGACACGATGGACACCTTCGTCGATTCGTCGTGGTACTTCTCGCGCTACACGGCGCCGGACGCCGAGACGATGGTCGACGCGCGCACCGACTACTGGATGCCGATGGATCAGTACATCGGCGGCATCGAGCACGCGATCCTGCACCTGCTGTATTCGCGCTTCTGGACCAAGGTGATGCGCGACCTCGGCCTCGTGAAGTTCGGCGAGCCGGCGAAGAACCTGCTCACGCAGGGGATGGTGCTGAACGAGACGTTCTACCGTGAAGACGCTTCCGGCAAGAAGACCTGGTACAACCCGGCCGACGTGACGGTCACGCACGACGACAAGGGCCGCCCGGTCGGCGCGACGCTGAACACGGACGGCCAGCCGGTCGTGCTCGGCGGCATCGAGAAGATGTCGAAGTCGAAGAACAACGGTGTCGATCCGCAGGTGCTGATCGACCAGTACGGCGCCGACACCGCGCGCCTGTTCACGATGTTTGCCGCGCCGCCCGAGCAGCAGCTCGAATGGTCGGGTGCGGGCGTCGAGGGCGCGAGCCGCTTCCTGCGCCGCGTGTGGAGCTTCGGTGCGACGAACCGTGAAGCGCTCGCCGCGCGCGCGGGCTTCGATGCGGCCGCGCTCGGCGAAGCCGACAAGGCGCTGCGCCGCGAAATCTACAGCGTGCTGAAGCAGGCCGATTTCGATTACCAGCGCCTGCAGTACAACACGGTCGTGTCGGCCGCGATGAAGATGCTGAACGCGATCGACGGCGCGAAGGGCGCGACGCCCGGCGTGCTGCGCGAAACGTACGGCGTGCTGCTGCGCGTGCTGTACCCGGTCGTGCCGCACGTCACGTTCGAGCTGTGGAAGGCGCTCGGCTATGCGGACGAATTCGGCCCGCTGCTCGACGCACCGTGGCCGAAGGTCGACGAGGCCGCGCTCGAGCAGGCCGAGATCGAACTCGTGCTGCAGGTGAACGGCAAGGTGCGCGGCGCGCTGAAGGTCGCGAAGGACGCGAGCCGCGAGGCGATCGAAGCTGCGGCGGTGGCCGACGAAGCGTTCGCGAAGTTCAGCGACGGCAAGCCGGCGAAGAAGATCGTCGTCGTGCCGGGCCGCCTCGTGAACATCGTCGTCTGACGGCCGCCGGCCGTCGGACGTACCCAGAAGGAGCGAAGGTGATCCGCAGATCGTTTTTGATGCTCGCCGTCGGCAGCGCGGTCGCGCTGTCGGCATGCGGCTTCCAGTTGCGCGGCCAGCAGGACTACGCGTTCAAGCACCTGCTGATCGTCGGCGCGCCGGCGCCGGTCGAGGCGCGCTTCGTGCGCCTCGTCGAGGCCGGCAGCGACACGAAGATCGTCAAGTCGGCGGACGACGCCGACGCCGTGCTGCGCATGTCGGAGTCGCGCGGTCAGAATACGCTGACGCTCAACAAGTTCGGCTCGGCGCAGGAATACGCACTGTTCTATACGCTGACTTACACGCTCACGAGCAAGGACGGCACCGTGCTGATCCCGCCGAGCGCGATCGCGCTGAACCGCGCGATGACGTACAGCGACCAGTACACGAACGCGAAGGCGCAGGAAGCCGACATCCTGTACGGCGACATGCAGAACGATGCGGTCGACCAGCTGATGCGGCGTCTTGCGATCGTCCACTCGCTGACACCGGCGCCGGAAGACGTGGTGCCGGGCGTCGCGCCGCGCGCGCCGTTGCCGCCGCCGCCGCTCTGATCGACGGCATACGCACCGATGCAACTGCGACTTGATGCACTGGAGCCGCACCTCGCGAAGGGGTTGGCCGGGCTCTATACCGTGTACGGCGACGAGCCGCTGCTCGCGCAGGAGGCGTGCGACCGCATTCGTGCGGCTGCACGCGCGGCCGGCTTCACCGAGCGTTCGGTGCATACCGTCGAGCGCGGTTTCGACTGGAGCGTGCTGCTCGGCGCGACCCAGGCGATGTCGCTGTTCGGCGAGCGCCAGCTGATCGAGCTGCGCATTCCGTCGGGCAAGCCCGGCAAGGAAGGCGCCGACGCACTGAAGACGCTCGCGGCCACGCCCAACCCCGACGCGCTGATGCTCGTCACGTTGCCGCGCCTCGACGCGGCCACGCAGAAATCCGCCTGGTTTACCGCGCTGCAGAACGGCGGCGTCGCGCTGAAGATCGATCCGGTCGACCGCGCGCAACTGCCGAACTGGATCGGCCAGCGTCTCGCGATGCAGGGCCAGCGCGCCGCGCCCGGCGAGGACGGGCGGCGCGCGCTGCAGTTCATCGCCGAGCGCGTCGAAGGCAACCTGCTCGCCGCGCACCAGGAAATCCAGAAGCTCGGGCTGCTGTATCCGCAGGGCGCGCTGTCGTTCGAACAGGTGCACGACGCGGTGCTGAACGTCGCGCGTTACGACGTCTTCAAGCTGAACGAAGCGATGCTCGCCGGCGACGCCGCGCGGCTCGCGCGGATGATCGACGGGCTGAAGGGCGAGGGCGAGGCGATCGTGCTGGTGATGTGGGCCGTCGTCGAGGAACTGCGTACGCTGCTGCGGATCAAGCGCGGCACGACGGCCGGCAAGCCGCTGGCAACGTTGCTGCGCGAGAACCGCGTATGGGGGCCGCGCGAGCGGCTGATCGGCCCCGCGCTGAACCGGGTGTCGGAAGCCGTGCTCGAGAAGGCACTCGCGTTTGCCGCGAAGCTCGACCGGCAGGTCAAGGGGCTCACGGCCGTCGTGCCGGGCCGCCGCACGCAGGACGAACCGCCGCCCGATCCGTGGGACGGGCTGTTCCAGCTCGCGATGACGGTGGCCGGTGCCCGCGGCGAGCGACCGCCGACCGCGGGTCGCGTGCGACGCTAAGTCCCGTCCGGGCCTTCAGCGCGCGCTGCGCAACCCGCATACAATGTTTCGATCACGGGCGCGGCTCTCCGGCCGCCGTCCACGCTTCCCCACGAATTCATGCCGCCCAGCGCGGCGCGCTTCTCGAGTCACACGATGGATATCGATCAGTACATGACCGACCTGGGCCGTCGCGCCCGGCACGCTTCCCGCGCGATGGCGCGCGCCAGCACGGCCGCGAAGAACGCGGCACTCGACGCCGTGGCGCGCGCGATCGAACGCGACGCGCAGGCACTGAAGGACGCAAATGCCCGCGATGTCGCCCGTGCCCGTGAAAAGGGGCTCGATGCAGCGTTCGTCGATCGCCTGACGCTGTCGGACAAGGCGCTGAAGACGATGGTCGAGGGCTTGCGCCAGGTTGCGTCGCTGGCCGATCCGATCGGCGAGATCGGCAACCTCAAGTACCGCCCGAGCGGAATCCAGGTGGGCCAGATGCGGGTGCCGCTCGGCGTGATCGGCATCATCTACGAATCGCGCCCGAACGTGACGATCGACGCGGCCGCGCTGTGCCTGAAGTCGGGCAACGCGACGATCCTGCGCGGCGGCTCCGAAGCGCTCGAATCGAACGCGGCGCTCGCGAAGCTGATCGGCGAAGGGCTCGAAGCCGCCGGCCTGCCGCAGGACGCGGTGCAGGTCGTCGCGACGGCCGATCGCGCGGCGGTCGGCAAGCTGATCACGATGACCGAATACGTCGACGTGATCGTGCCGCGCGGCGGCAAGAGCCTGATCGAGCGCCTGATCAACGAGGCGCGCGTGCCGATGATCAAGCACCTCGACGGCATTTGCCACGTGTACGTCGACGATCGCGCCGACCTCGGCAAGGCGCTGACCGTCTGCGACAACGCGAAGACGCACCGCTACGGCACCTGCAACACGATGGAGACGCTGCTTGTCGCGAGCGGTGTCGCGGCGACGCTGCTGCCGCCGCTCGGCAAGCTGTATCGCGACAAGCAGGTCGAGCTGCGCGTCGATGCGGCCGCGCGCGCGGTGCTCGCCGATGCGGGCGTCGGCCCGCTCGTCGATGCCACCGAGGAAGACTGGCACACCGAGTATCTCGCGCCGGTGCTCGCGATCAAGGTCGTCGACGGCCTCGATGCCGCGATCGAGCACATCAACCATTACGGCTCGCATCACACGGATGCGATCGTCACCGAGGATCACGACCGCGCGATGCGGTTCCTGCGCGAAGTCGATTCGGCGAGCGTGATGGTCAACGCGTCGACGCGTTTCGCGGACGGTTTCGAATTCGGCCTCGGCGCGGAAATCGGCATCTCGAACGACAAGCTGCACGCACGCGGCCCCGTCGGCCTGGAAGGGCTGACGTCGCTGAAGTACGTCGTGCTCGGGCACGGCGAAGGCCGCCAATAACAAGCGAGGCACACAACCGATGGCGATGCTCTGGGTCAAGACGTTCCATATCGTACTGATCGCCGCGTGGTTCGCGGGGCTCTTCTATCTGCCGCGCATCTACGTGAACCTGGCGATGGAAACCGATCCGGCCGCCGTGCGGCGCCTGTTGCTGATGGCGCGCAAGCTGTTCCGCTTCATGACGATGATCGCGGTGCCGGCGCTGGCCTGCGGGTTGTGGCTGTGGCTCTCGATCGGCATCGGGCAGGGGCAGGGCTGGATCCACGCGAAGGTGACGGTCGTGCTGCTGCTCATCGTCTATCACGCCTATTGCGGGCACCTGCTGCGGGTGTTCGAGCGTGGCGAGAACCGTCGCACCGACAAGTGGTATCGCGTGTTCAACGAGCTGCCGGTGCTCGGCATGCTCGCGGCGGTCGCGCTGGTCGTGATCAAGCCGTTTTGAGCGGCGCGGCCGGCGCGGTTGCCGGTGCGGGACCCTGCGCAACGGCGCCCCTCGGGGCGCCGTTCGTCGTTTACGTGCGCTCTGCCTGCCGCCTGCTCAATCCTTCGTGCCGTCGTCGATCCGGCGGCGCGTGATCGCCTCCTTCGCGCGGCCGACCCGTTCCATGAGCGCGGGGCCGCGCGACAGCGCGACGCCGACCGCGAGGATGTCGCCGATCGCGAGATGCGACATCCGCGACGTCATCGGCGAGAACACGTCGGTTTCCTCCGCGACGTTCGACGCGAGGCTCACCGTCGCGAGCTTCGCGAGCGGCGAATGGCTCTGCGTGATCGCGACGACTTTCGCGCCGCACGCGAGCGCGGAGCGCGCGGCGTCGACGATGTCGCGTGTGCGGCCGGTGTTCGAGATCGCGACGACGACGTCGTGCGGCCCGAGCAGCGCCGACGACATCGAGAACGTGTGCGGGTCCGAATACGCGACGCTCGGCACGCCGAGCCGGAAGAACTTGTGCTGGATGTCCTGCGCGGCGATGCCGGAGCCGCCGGCGCCGTAGAACTCGATCCGCGATGCGTTCGACAGCAGCGCGATCGCTTCGGCGACGCTGCCGGCCGACAGGCTGTTGCGCACCTCGATCAGCGCGCCGATCGTGCGGTCGAACACCTTGCCGATGATGCCGGGCGCCGGTTCGTCGGGCTCGACGTCGCGATAGACCGACGACACGCCCGGCGCGACGCTCTGCGCGAGCCGGATCTTGAATTCGCGGAAGCCGCTGCAGCCGAGCGCCTGGCAGAACCGCGCGATCGTCGGCTGGCTGACGCCCGCGCGCGTCGACAGCTCGGTCATCGCGAGGTCGAGCACCTCGCGCGGCGCGGCGAGGATGTAGTCGGCGAGCTTGCGCTCGGACGGGCGCAACTCGGCGCGGATCGCTTCAATGCGGGGCAGCATGGGACGGGCGGGCAGAAATCGGGTTCGGATGAGCGAGTGTATCGCAATCGAATTGTAGAAAATCTACATGGAATTACTAGCTGATTCGTCGTTGTTTCATCGCGTGCGGGATACCGGAGATTAGGGTTTTCACTAGGTAAAGCCTTGCTGGTGGCGGGAATAGGGGTTGCGCGCATGCGGATCGACATTGCGCGCTTGTAGTTTTTCTACTAGACTGGCTTCGTTCGTTCGATGCACTCGATCGTCCCCACGATTCCAACCGCCGGTGTCGGCCGGCATACAGGAGCGCCCAGCATGACATCGCTGCACCCCACTCTGGCGAAGGTCACCGAACGCGTGATCGCCCGCAGCCAATCGACCCGTTCCGCCTATCTGCAGCGCATCGACGGCGCGCAGGGCAAGTTCCCGGCACGCGGCGCGCTGTCGTGCGCGAACCTCGCGCACGGCTTCGCGGGCCTCGAGGGCAACGACAAGTTCTCGATCAAGGCGATCCGCGAGCCGAACATCGGCATCGTGTCCTCGTACAACGAGATGCTGTCCGCGCACGCGCCGTACAAGGATTTCCCCGAGATCATCAAGGCGGCCGCGCGCGAGAACGGCGGCGTCGCGCAGTTCGCGGGCGGCGTGCCGGCGATGTGCGACGGCGTCACGCAGGGCAACCCGGGGATGGAGCTGTCGCTGTTCTCGCGCGAGGCAATCGCGATGGGCACGGCGATCGCGCTCACGCACAACATGTTCGACGCGGCGCTCTGCCTCGGCATCTGCGACAAGATCGTGCCGGGCCTGCTGATCGGCGCGCTGCAGTTCGGCCACCTGCCGACGATCTTCGTGCCGGCCGGCCCGATGACGAGTGGCCTGTCGAACGACGACAAGGCGAAGATCCGCCAGCAGTTCGCGACCGGCCAGGTCGGCCGCGACGCACTGCTCGAAGCCGAATCGGCCGCGTATCACGGCCACGGCACCTGCACGTTCTACGGCACCGCGAACAGCAACCAGATGCTGATGGAGCTGATGGGGCTGCACCTGCCGGGCTCGGCATTCGTTCATCCGCACACGCCGCTGCGCACCGCGCTGACGGCCGAGGCCGCGCGCCGCGTGCTCGACCTGACCGTCGAACGCGGCCACTACACGCCGATCGGCCATGTGATCGACGAGAAGGCGATCGTCAACGGGATCGTCGCGCTGCTCGCCACGGGCGGCTCGACCAACCACACGCTGCACCTCGTCGCGATCGCGCGTGCGGCCGGCATCCTGATCGACTGGAACGACTTCGACGAACTGTCGGCCGTCGTGCCGCTGCTCGCGAAGATCTACCCGAACGGCAAGGCCGACGTGAACCATTTCCACGCGGCGGGCGGCGTGGCCTTCCTGGTGCGCAACCTGCTCGAAGGCGGGCTGCTGCATGAAGACGTGACGACCGTCGCGGGCAAGGGCCTGTCGCACTACACGAAGGAGCCGAAGCTGATCGACGGCAAGCTGACGTGGGTCGACGGCGCGGCCGAGAGCCACGACACGAAGGTGCTGCGCGGCATCCGCGACCCGTTCCAGCCGGACGGCGGCCTGCGCCTGATGCAGGGCCGGCTCGGCCGCGGCGTGATCAAGATTTCGGCGGTCGCGCCCGAGCACCGCAAGGTGACGGCGCCCGCGATCGTGTTCGATTCGCAGGAAGCCGTGCAGGAGGCCTTCGATCGCGGCGAGCTGAAGCGCGATTTCGTCGCGGTCGTGCGCTTCCAGGGCGCGCGCGCGAACGGGATGCCCGAGCTGCACCGTTTGACGCCGCTGCTCGGCGTGCTGCAGGATCAGGGCTTCCACGTCGCGCTCGTCACCGACGGCCGCATGTCGGGCGCGTCGGGCAAGGTGCCGGCCGTGATCCACGTGTCGCCGGAAGCGCTGCTGGCCGGCCCGCTCGGCAAGGTGAAGACGGGCGATACGCTCGTGATCGACGCCGAAGCCGGCGTGCTGGACATCGAGGTCGACGCCGCCGAGTGGCAGGCGCGCCCGGTCGCGCAGCCGCTGCACCAGGCCGAGAACGAGGTCGGTTTCGGGCGTGAATTGTTCGGCGTGTTCCGCGCGGCCGCCGCGCCGGCCGAGCAGGGCGCATCGGTTTTCGGCGCGCTGGTCGGCGAATCGGCCGCCCACGTCGCCGCATGAATTTCAAGGAGCCAATTCAATGAAGACGATTGCTGAAATCGTGAAGCTGGGCCCGGTCATCCCGGTGCTCGCGTTCGACTCGGTCGAGCAGGGTGAACACGTGTCGCGCGCGTTGCACGCGGGCGGCGTGAAGGTACTCGAGATCACGCTGCGCACGCCGGCTGGCCTGGAAGCGATCCAGCGCGCGAGCCAGCTCGCGGACGACATCGTCGTCGGCGTCGGCACGATCACGAAGCCCGAGCATTGCGAGCAGGCGAAGCGTGCGGGCGCGAAGTTCGGCGTGTCGCCGGGCCTGACGAAAGAGCTGCACCTCGCGTCGCTCGACGCGGGCCTGCCGCTGCTGCCGGGCGTGATGACGCCGAGCGACATCATCCAGGCACTCGAATTCGGCTACGAGATCGTGAAGTTCTTCCCCGCTCAACAAGCGGGCGGCGTGCCGATGCTGCAGGCGTTCCACGGCCCGTTCCCGGCGCTGAAGTTCTGCCCGACCGGCGGCATCACGGTCGAAACCGCGCCGAATTTCCTGAAGCTGCCGAACGTGGTGTGCGTCGGCGGCTCGTGGCTCACGCCGAAGGCCGCGCTCGCCGCGCAGGACTGGGCCGAAGTCACGCGCCTCGCGCAAGCCGCGAGCCAGCTTCCCCGTTAAGACTTGTACGAGATGACGGTTTGACCCTCGGAAGACAAGCGCTTAGTGCTTGTTTTACCGAGGGTTTTTGCTGATGGAACCGGTTCTATCCGCGGACCGTAAAGATAAGTAAAATTCAGCGTCCTGACGGGGTGGGTACCCCCCCGTGTTCCGGAGACCTGCATAGCCGGGCATACTCGCAACAACGCGCCCGGTTCGAACAATTCTAGGAGGAGTCCACATGGGGGCTGTCCAAGGCAGCATGCTGCTCGTATTCACGCTGATCGCGATTGCCGCGCTGATCCTGATGATCGCGCGCTACAAGATCTACCCGTTCCTGGTGCTGATCATCGTCTCGCTCGGCCTCGGCCTCGTCGTCGGCATGCCGATGGACAAGATCGTCAAGTCGTTCGAGGCGGGCACGGGCGGTACGCTCGGCCACATCGCGATCGTCGTCGGCCTCGGCACGATGCTCGGCAAGATGATGGCCGAATCGGGCGGCGCCGAACGGATCGCGACCACGCTGATCGACTGGTTCGGTGAAAAGAACATCCACTGGGCGATGATGTTCGTCGCGATCATCGTCGGCCTGCCGGTGTTCTTCGAAGTCGGCTTCGTGCTGCTGATCCCGATCGCGTTCAACGTCGCGAAGCGCACCGGCAAGTCGCTGCTCGTCGTCGGCCTGCCGATGGTGGCCGGCCTGTCCGTCGTGCACGGCCTGATCCCGCCGCACCCGGCCGCGCTGCTGGCCGTCCAGCAATACGGCGCCGATATCGGCAAGACGATCGCGTTCGGCCTGATCGTCGGCGTGCCGACCGCGATCATCGCGGGCCCGCTTTTCGCGCTGACGATCTCGAAGTTCGTGAAGCTGCCGGAAAACAACCCGCTCGCGTCGCAGTTCGTCGACTCGCATGCGGACGGCCGCAAGCGCGAACTGCCGAGCTTCGGCATCACGCTGTTCACGATCCTGCTGCCCGTCGTGCTGATGCTCGTCGGCAGCTGGGCCGACCTGCTGTTCACGCCGAAATCGCTGCCGAACAACCTGCTGCGCTTTGCCGGCAACTCGGACGTCGCGCTGCTGATCGCCGTGCTCGTGAGCTTCTTCACGTTCGGCAAGCTGCAGGGCTTCAACCGCGACCAGATCCAGAAGTTCTGCGGCGAGTGTCTCGCACCGATCGCCGGCATCACGCTGATCGTCGGCGCGGGCGGCGGCTTCGGCGGCGTCCTGCGCGACAGCGGGATCTCGCAGCAGATCGTCGAGACCGCGAAGCATGCGCACCTGTCGCCGCTGTTGCTCGGCTGGTTCGTCGCGGCGCTGATGCGTCTCGCGACGGGGTCGGCGACGGTCGCGATGACGACGGCCTGCGGCATCGTCGCGCCGATCGCGGCGGCAGCCGGCACGACGGTCAGCCCGGAGCTGCTGGTGCTCGCCACGGGCTCGGGCTCGCTGATCTTCTCGCACGTGAACGACGGCGGCTTCTGGCTGATCAAGGAATACTTCGGGATGACGGTCGGTCAGACGTTCAAGACCTGGTCGTTGCTCGAAACGATCATCTCGGTGCTCGGCCTCGGCTTTACACTGCTGCTGAGCATGGTTCTGTAACAAGGGGTAGTCAATGATTCTGATCGCAATGGGCGTGTCGGGCGCGGGCAAGTCGCGAATCGGCGAAATGCTGGCGGAACGCCTGTCGTGCAGCTATACCGACGGCGACGCGTTTCACAGCGCGGCGAACAAGGAAAAGATGCATCACGGCATTCCGCTGACCGACGACGACCGCTGGCCGTGGCTGCGCACGATTCGCGCTGCCATCGAGGAAAAGCAGCGCGCGGGCGAGACGGCCGTGTTCACGTGCTCGTCGCTGAAGCGGTCGTACCGCGACGTGCTGCGCGGCACCGACACCGACGTGCGGTTCGTGTATCTGAAGGGTTCGTTCGAGGTGTTGCACGAGCGCCTGAAGAGCCGCACCGGCCATTTCTTCGATCCGTCGCTGCTGAAGAGCCAGCTCGACACGCTCGAGGAACCGGGCCCGGACGAAGCGATCCAGGTCAGCATCGAGCTGACGCCCGAACAGATCGTCGACCAGGTCATGCTGAAGATCGGCATCGCGCAGCAGCACTGAGCGCGGTTCGCGGCAATCATCACGCAAAAGGCGCCCCTCGGGGCGCCTTTTGCATTGGTGGCCGGCGTGCCGGTCAGGTGGCGGGCGCCTGTTTCGCGATGCCGTCGAGCAGCACGTCGAGCATCGTGTCGTGCACGGCTGCCGGATCGAGCTGCGCATAGAGCGGGGCGGCCGCCTTGACGAGCGGATGCGCGGCGTCCGACAGCGCCGCCATTTCCGCGAGCTCGACGTCGTTCGCGGCGCGCGTGAGGCCGCCGGCTTCGGCCGCGGCAAGCCCGATCACGCTCGCATACCAGCCGACGCAAACCGATGGCAGCGCCGCGCGCGGGATGCCGGCGTCGGCCAGCGCGCGATGCACGGCCTCGATGTGCGCGAGATCGGCCGGCCCGGTACTCATGTGCCGCTGCAGCAGTGCGAACGCGGCCGGGTAGCGCAGCGCGAGCGCGCGGTACTGGCGCGCGAGGTCTCGCAGCCGTTCGCGCCACGGCAGCGTGGCGTCGACCGGCACCAGCGAGCGCGACAGCGCGTTCGCGATCGCGCGACTCAGGCCTTCCTTCGACTTGAAGTGGTACAGCACGCTCATCGGGTCACAGCCGACCGACTGCGCGAGCTTGCGCACGCTGAACGCGGCTTCGCCGACGTCTTCGAGCAGCGCGAGCGCGGCCGCGACGATCGCATCCTTGTCGAGGCCGCGCGGGCCCTGGGCGGGTTTGTCTTTCATCGATACGGGCCGGCGTGCCGGTGCGGCACCGGCTGTAAACTCGACGAAAGCTGATTTTACACTGTAGAATTATTTCTGCGGTGTAGAAATTGGGTGTCCCGGCACCTTTCAATACGTGCTTTCGCACAGTCCGGGATCCAGGCGGCACGAGCGTGCCCGCCGTCAACACGGGCCATCGCGCCCCTTTTCTCGTTGACACCCATGTGGAACCGGCTGCCCCACCCGCGAAGCCAGAAGGCTCTTCGACAGGCGGCCCTACCATGCAAGTGCAATCATGACTTTCAATAACCAACCCCTGATCCAGGGCGAATCGCGTTTCGAGCAAACGCAACTGAACATCGAAAAAGACAACTGGAACTGGTGCGATCCGGCCCGCTACGACGGCGAGCGCCCGGCGAACTGGTACGAGGCGTCGTTGTCGCGCCATGAAAACACCGTGCCGCTCGCGCACGACGCGGTATGCGACGTGCTCGTGATCGGCGCGGGTCTGCTCGGCGCATCGGCCGCATTGCATCTCGCCGAAGCGGGCGTCGACACGATCCTCGTCGACAAGCACCACGTCGGCTCGGCCGCATCGGGTCGAAACGGTGGGCAACTGACGCCCGGCCTCGCGCGCTGGGAAGCGGCCGACATGATCGACCACCTGTCGCACGACGACGCGAAGCGGCTGTGGCGCTTCGCGTCGGCTGAATCGATGGACCTGATCGATACGATCGGTGCGCGTTACGCGCTCGAACTCGACCGCAAACGCGGGCACATCACGGCCGCTGTCCACCCCGGCCACATGAGTGCGCTGCTGGACGGCGCGGATGCGCGCCGTCATCTCGGCGACGCGGGCGTGACGCTCGTCGGCCGCCATCAGCTGAACGACGAATACGTGCGTTCGGGGCTGTACCACGGCGCGGCGATCGATGCGATCGGCGGCCAGATCCATCCGCTCGCACTGGTGCGCGGGCTCGTTCATGGTTTCCGGCTTAACGGCGGCACGCTGTACGAAGGCACCGAGGTGGTCGAGCTCGACGAGACGCCCGCGGGCGTCGTCGCGACGACGCCGGGCGGCACGATCACCGCCCGCAAGGGCGTCGTGCTCGCGCTGCACAACACGACGTTCCGGCTGCTCGACGACGGCGCCGCGACGACCGTGCCGTTCTTTACCTATGTGAGCGTGACGGCACCGCTCGACGTCGACGTCGCGACGCTGATGCCGGCCGGCATGCCCGTGTACGACACGCAGTTCCAGATCGACTACTACCGGCCGGTACGCGGCAACCGCCTGCTGTTCGGCGGGCAGGGCACCGGTACGTGCTGGGCGCAGCCCGACGTCAACGCGTATCTGCTGACGCGGCTGAACACGGTGTTCCCGCAGGTCGACGGCCGGTTCGCGCTCGATTACTGCTGGAGCGGCGTCAGCGACTTCACGCTGAACGGCGCGACCGACAGCCGCAAGACCGACGGCCGCGTGCCGATGTACATGGTGCAGGGCTGGAGCGGCCACGGCGTCGCGCAGACGGTGCGGATCGGCAAGGCGATCTGCGACGATTTCGTCGGACGCAACGACGATTTCTCGATGCTGACCGGCATCGACCATCGCGCGATTCCGCTTGGACGCCAGTTGTCGCCGATCGCGATTCCGGCGGCGAAGGCGGCGATGAGCGTGATGAGCGCGCTCAATCCGGGGCGGATGATTTCGTTCTGAGCGGACGCGGCATGCAAATGAAAAAGCCCGATGCGATTGCTCGCATCGGGCTTTTTTACGTACGGAGACGGGCGCTTACGCGATCCGCTTCGCGAGTTCGACGGCCTTGCCGATGTACGACGCAGGCGTCATCGCGAGCAGGCGATCCTTCGCGTCCTGCGGGATCGCGAGCGTGCCGACGAATTCCTGCAGCGCTTCGCGCGTGATGCCCTTGCCGCGCGTCAGTTCCTTCAGCTGCTCGTACGGGTTCTCGATGCCATAGCGGCGCATCACCGTCTGCACCGGCTCCGCGAGCACTTCCCAGCAGTTGTCGAGATCTTCGTTCAGGCGCTGCGGGTTCACTTCGAGCTTGTCGAGGCCGCGGATCAGCGAGTCGTATGCGAGCAGCGAGTAGCCGAGCGCGACGCCCATGTTGCGCAGCACCGTCGAGTCGGTCAGGTCGCGCTGCCAGCGCGACACCGGCAGCTTGTCGGCGAGGTGGCGCAGCGTCGCGTTCGCGAGGCCGAGGTTGCCTTCCGAGTTCTCGAAGTCGATCGGGTTGACCTTGTGCGGCATCGTCGACGAGCCGATCTCGCCGGCCTTCGTCTTCTGCTTGAAGTAGCCGACCGAGATGTAGCCCCACACGTCGCGGTCGAGGTCGAGCAGGATCGTGTTCGCGCGTGCGACCGCGTCGAACAGCTCGGCCATGTAGTCGTGCGGCTCGATCTGGATCGTGTACGGGTTGAACGTGAGCTTCAGGCGGTTCTCGATCACGTCGCGCGAGAACGCTTCCCAGTCGAATTCCGGATACGCGGACAGGTGCGCGTTGAAGTTGCCGACCGCGCCGTTCATCTTGCCGAGGATCTCGACCTTCTCGATGCGCGCGATCGCGCGGTCGAGACGGGCCGCGACGTTCGCGAGCTCCTTGCCGAGCGTCGTCGGGCTGGCCGGCTGGCCGTGCGTGCGCGACAGCATCGGCTGGTCGGCCAGCGCGTGCGCGAGCGCGACGAGGCGCTGGTGGACCGTGCGCAGCGCCGGCACGATCACGTGCGTGCGCGCACCGGCAAGCATCATCCCGTGCGACGTGTTGTTGATGTCCTCGGACGTGCACGCGAAGTGGATGAATTCGCTGGCCTTCTCGAGTTCTTCCTGGCCCTTCACCGATTCCTTCAGCCAGTATTCGACGGCCTTCACGTCGTGGTTCGTCACGCGCTCGATTTCCTTGATGCGCGCGGCGTCGTGGGCGGTGAAGCGCTCGGCGAGCTGCAGCAGGAACTGCTCGGAGGCTTCCGAGAAGCGCGGGACTTCCGCGAAGCCGGCGCGCGACAGCGCGATCAGCCAGTGCACCTCGACGGTGACACGGTGGCGCATGAAGGCGGCTTCGGAGAGCCAGTCGCGCAGCGCTTCGGTCTTGCTGGCGTAGCGGCCGTCGATGGGCGAGAGCGCGGTGAGGGCGAAAAGCGTATCGGGACGAGTGTCGGACATGATCGGGCGGGCTTTGAGGGCCGGGTCGAGCGAGGAGGGAGAATCCGGCATTTTACCATCGGCGCGGGACGATTCCGGCCGCGCCCGGCGAGCCGCATCCGGCCGCGCGCCGGGCCGCTTGCGTAGCCGCCGGCCGGGCCCGCCCGCCGGTAGAATGCAGGCTTCTTCCCGACCGCCGCCCGCCGCGCCCGCCTGCATGGAACTGAAATGGCTCGAAGACTTCGTTTCGCTCGCGGAAACGCGCAGCTTTAGCCGGTCCGCCGAGCTGCGGCACGTGTCGCAGCCGGCGTTTTCGCGGCGCATCCAGGCGCTCGAGGCATGGCTCGCGACCGAACTGATCGATCGTTCGGTCTATCCGACGCGGCTGACGCAGGCCGGGCAGATCTTCTACGAGCAGGCGCTGACGATGCTGTCGCAGGCGCACGAGGCGCGCACGCTGCTGCGCGGCCACGTCGGCGCGCCGGTGCCGACGATCGAGTTCGCGGTGCCGCACACGCTGTCGCTCACGTATTTCCCGCGCTGGCTGCAGCGGATCGAGGCGAAGATGGGCCAGGTCCACACGCGGCTGCGCGCGCTGAACGTGCACGACGCGGTGCTGTCGCTCGTCGAGGGCGGCTGCGATCTCGTGATGGGCTACCACCACCCGAGCCACCCCGTCGCGCTCGACCCGGCGCGCTACGACATGCTGATCCTCGGCAGCGAGCCGATCAGCCCGTTCTCGGCGCCGGGCCGCGCGGGGCGGCCGCGCTATACGCTGCCCGGCACGGCCGACGCGCGCGTGCCGTACCTGTCATATACGCCGAACGCGTATCTCGGCCGGATGACGGAGGTCATCGTCGCGAATGCGTCGACGCCGCTGTTCCTCGATCGCGTCTATGAAACCGACATGGCCGAAGGGTTGAAGGCGATGGCGCTCGCGGGCCACGGCATCGCGTTCCTGCCGCACAGCGCGGTCGAGGATGCGGTGGCGGGCGGCCGCCTGATCCGGCTCGACCGGTCGGTGCGCGGCGGCGCGCATCCGTTCACGCTGACGATGGAGATCCGGCTGTACTGCGACAAGCTCGCGCTGCAGGGCGACGATCCGCGACAGAAGCTCGTGCGTGCGCTGTGGGACGTCGTGCGCGACGAACTGCGCGAATCCGCGGGTTAACCGTGGGCGGTTAACCGTCGATCGTCCGGCCCGGCCGGCTGACGTCGGGCTTGCGGTGCCTGTCGGGCGCCTGCCCGGCGGCCGGCCCGCGCCCGCGCAACACGATTTTTCAAGCACGTGATGCACGGCCGATCGCGGGCGTTCTTGCGCAAATCGACCGCGGATTTGCGAAAAATCGCGATCATGCAAGAAACGCATAATCGAATAAGCAAACGGCATTGGATAAAAAAAACGGGTTTTTCGACAATGTGCGCACTTCGTTGAACGTTGGAGCATCCATGTCTTCGCAACAGCAGTCCATCCCGTCCTACCTGCACGCCGACGATCTCGGCCCGTGGGGCAACTACCTTCAGCAGGTCGATCGCGTCGCGCCGTACCTCGGCTCGCTGTCGCGCTGGCTCGAAACGCTGAAGCGTCCGAAGCGCATCCTGATCGTCGACTGCCCCATCGAGCTCGACAACGGTACCGTCGCGCACTTCGAAGGCTATCGCGTGCAGCACAACGTGTCGCGCGGCCCGGGCAAGGGCGGCGTGCGCTACCACCAGGACGTGACGCTGTCGGAAGTGATGGCGCTGTCGGCATGGATGTCCGTGAAGAACGCAGCAGTGAACGTGCCGTACGGCGGCGCGAAGGGCGGCATCCGTGTCGACCCGCGCAAGCTGTCGCGTGGTGAGCTCGAGCGCGTCACGCGCCGCTACACCAGCGAAATCGGCATCATCATCGGCCCGAACACCGACATTCCGGCACCGGACGTCAACACCAACGAACAGGTGATGGCGTGGATGATGGACACGTACTCGATGAACCAGGGCCAGACGTCGACCGGCGTCGTGACCGGCAAGCCGATCGCGCTCGGCGGTTCGCTCGGCCGCAAGGAAGCAACGGGCCGCGGCGTGTTCGTCGTCGGCTCCGAAGCGGCGAAGAAGAAGGGCCTGGAAATCGAAGGCGCGCGCATCGCGGTGCAGGGCTTCGGCAACGTCGGCGGCATCGCGGCGAAGCTGTTCCAGGAAGCGGGCTCGAAGGTGATCGCGGTGCAGGATCACACGGGCACGATCTACCAGCCGGCCGGCCTCGATTCGAACAAGCTGCTCGACCACGTTGCCCGCACGGGCGGCGTCGCGGGCTTCGAAGGCGCGGAGCCGATGCCGAACGACGAATTCTGGACGGTCGAAACCGACATCCTGATCCCGGCGGCACTGGAAAACCAGATCACCGAGAAGAACGCAGCGAAGATCCGCACGAAGATCATCGTCGAAGGCGCGAACGGCCCGACGACGACGGCGGCGGACGACATCCTGACCGCGAACGGCGTGCTCGTGATCCCGGACGTGATCGCGAACGCGGGCGGCGTGACCGTTTCGTACTTCGAGTGGGTGCAGGATTTCTCGAGCTTCTTCTGGACGGAAGACGAGATCAACCACCGTCTCGAGCGCGTGATGCGCGAAGCGTTCTCCGGCGTGTGGGCGGTCGCGGAAGAGCACAAGGTGTCGGTGCGTACGGCGGCGTTCATCGTGGCGTGCAAGCGCATCCTGATGGCGCGCGAAATGCGTGGCCTCTACCCCTGATCATTGACTATGATCCATTCATGACGCAATCCACCCGGTTGCGGATATGAACCCTCGCGGGCGGTGCCGAATCCGGCATCGCCCGCGCGCGCATTCGGGGCGCCTGGAGCCGGGAGGAAGGCTTTGCCAGGGGCGCTGCGATGTGCGGTAAACAACAGTACTTTCAAAAATATTACTTTGATACACTGGCGCGGGTTTTAGCCAAGGAGATGACCAAAATGAAATACCAAAAGGCAGTCCTGATGGTCGCGGCGCTTTGCGCGTTCGCAAGCGGCGCGCATGCTCAGGAGACGGGCACGCTGAAGAAGATCAAGGACACGGGCGTGATCGCGCTGGGCCATCGCGAATCGTCGATTCCGTTCTCCTACTACGACCAGAACCAGCAGGTGGTCGGCTATTCGCGCGAATTCCAGCTGAAGGTGGTCGACGCGGTGAAGAAGAAGCTGAACCTGCCGAACCTGCAGGTGAAGAACATCCCGGTCACGTCGCAGAACCGCATCCCGCTCGTGCAGAACGGCACGGTGGACATCGAGTGCGGCTCGACGACCAACAACACCGAGCGCCAGCAGCAGGCTGCGTTCTCCGACACGATCTTCGTGATCGGCACGCGCCTGATGACGAAGAAGGATTCGGGCGTCAAGGATTTCGCCGACCTGAAGGGCAAGACGGTCGTGACGACTGCCGGCACGACGTCGGAGCGCCTGCTGCGCAAGATGAACAACGACAAGCAGCTCGGCATGAACATCATCAGCGCGAAGGATCACGGCGATTCGTTTAACACGCTGGAATCGGGCCGCGCGGTCGCGTTCATGATGGACGACGCGCTGCTCGCGGGCGAGCGCGCGAAGGCGAAGCAGCCGGGCGAGTGGGTGATCGTCGGCACGCCGCAATCGGAAGAAGCGTACGGCTGCATGATGCGCAAGGGCGATACGGACTTCAAGAAGGTCGTCGACGACGCGATCTCGCAAGTCGAGAAGTCGGGCGAAGCCGCGAAGATCTACGCGAAGTGGTTCGAGAACCCGATCCCGCCGAAGGGGCTGAACCTGAACTTCCCGCTGTCCGATTCGATGAAGAAGCTGTACGCGAACCCGAACGACAAGGCGCTCGACTGACCGCACGGCCGTTGATGCAGAAATGACGCTAATGAGACGGAAGAGGCCACGCTTCTTCCGTCTCTTTTTGCTGGAGTCTTGCCCATGTCTTACCACTGGAACTGGGGCATCTTCCTGAGCCCCGTGTCGACCGGCGAGCCGACGACTTATTTCGGATGGCTGATGTCCGGCTTCTGGGTGACGATCGAAGTGTCGCTCGTCGCCTGGGTCATCGCGCTGATCGTCGGATCGCTGTTCGGCGTGTTGCGCACCGTGCCGAACAAATGGCTGTCCGCGATCGGCACCGTGTACGTGTCGATCTTCCGGAACATTCCGCTGATCGTGCAGTTCTTCGTCTGGTATCTCGTGATACCCGAGCTGCTGCCCGCGTCGATCGGCACCTGGATCAAGCAGTTGCCGCCCACCACGCAGTTCTTCACCGCGTCGATCATCTGTCTCGGCCTGTTCACGGGCGCGCGCGTGTGCGAACAGGTGCGCTCGGGGATCAACGCGCTGCCGAAGGGCCAGCGCGCCGCCGGCCTCGCGATGGGCTTCACGCAATGGCAGACGTACCGTTACGTGCTGCTGCCCGTTGCGTACCGGATCATCGTGCCGCCGCTCACGTCGGAATTCCTGAACATCTTCAAGAACTCCGCGGTCGCGTCGACGATCGGCCTGCTCGACCTGTCCGCGCAAGCGCGCCAGCTCGTCGACTACACCGCGCAGACGTATGAATCCTTCATCGCGGTGACGCTCGCCTACGTGATCATCAACCTCGTCGTGATGGCGTTCATGCGCTGGATCGAAGGCCGCACGCGGCTGCCCGGCTATATCGGAGGCAAGTGATGCATCAGTTCGACTGGAGTAGTATTCCCGGCGCGATACCGACGCTGTGGACGGGCGCGATCGTCACGTTCAAGATCACGCTGATCGCGATCGTTGTCGGCATCGTCTGGGGCACGCTGCTGGCGCTGCTGCGGCTGTCCGGCGTGAAGCCGCTCGCGTGGTTCGCGAAGGCGTACGTGACGGTGTTCCGCTCGATCCCGCTCGTGATGGTGCTGCTGTGGTTCTTCCTGATCGTGCCGCAGGTGCTGCAGGGCGTGCTCGGGCTGTCGCCGACGATCGACATCCGGCTTGCATCGGCGATGGTCGCGTTCTCGCTGTTCGAAGCCGCGTATTATTCCGAGATCATCCGCGCCGGTATCCAGGCGGTGCCGCGCGGGCAGGTGAACGCCGCGTTCGCGCTCGGCATGAACTACGCGCAGGCGATGCGCCTCGTGATCCTGCCGCAGGCGTTCCGCGCGATGGTGCCGCTGCTGCTCACGCAGGCGATCGTCCTGTTCCAGGATACGTCGCTCGTATACGTGATCAGCCTCGCGGACTTCTTCCGCACGGCCGCCAACGTCGGCGATCGCGACGGCACGACCGTCGAGATGGTCCTGTTCGCCGGCGCATGCTATTTCGTGATTTGCTCGTTGGCGTCTGCTCTCGTCAAGGGTCTCCAGAAAAAGGTCACAAGATGATTTCCATCAAGAACGTTTCGAAGTGGTACGGCCAGTTTCAGGTCCTCACCGACTGCACGACCGAGGTCAAGAAAGGCGAAGTGGTCGTCGTGTGCGGCCCGTCGGGCTCGGGCAAGTCGACGCTGATCAAGACCGTGAACGGCCTCGAGCCGTTCCAGCAGGGCGAGATCCTCGTGAACGGCCAGTCGGTCGGCGACAAGAAGACGAACCTGTCGAAGCTGCGCTCGAAGGTCGGGATGGTGTTCCAGCATTTCGAGCTGTTCCCGCACCTGTCGATCACCGAGAACCTGACGCTCGCGCAGATCAAGGTGCTCGGCCGCGGCAAGGACGAGGCGAACGAGAAGGGCCTGAAGCTGCTCGACCGCGTCGGCCTGAAAGCGCACGCGCACAAGTTCCCGGGCCAGCTGTCGGGCGGCCAGCAACAGCGTGTCGCGATCGCGCGCGCGCTGTCGATGGATCCGATCGCGATGCTGTTCGACGAGCCGACATCCGCGCTCGACCCCGAGATGATCAACGAAGTGCTCGACGTGATGGTCGAACTCGCGCAGGAAGGGATGACGATGATGGTCGTCACGCACGAGATGGGCTTCGCGAAGAAGGTCGCGCATCGCGTGATCTTCATGGACAAGGGCGCGATCGTCGAGGACGACCGCAAGGACGATTTCTTCTCGAATCCGAAATCGGAACGCGCGAAGGACTTCCTCGCGAAGATCCTGCACTGAGCGTTCACGCGGGTCACGCGCTTCACGCGCGTCGATGCGGACACCGCCCGGCCGAGCGCCGGGCGGTTTTTTTCGTCCGCTGTCCGCCGCTCGCGGGCGTTACCAGCTGTAGCGGTAGCCGACCTGCCCGACGATGCCGCGGCGATAGTCGCCGCCGATGTTGCGCGCGATCTTCGCGTTCGCGTACAGCTCGCCCGACTTGCCGAAGCCCGCGGTCACGCCGACGCCGAGCTCGTACCACGTGCGGCCGAGATGCGTCGCGAACGGCGTGCCGCCGACGACGGTCTGGCCCGGCGACAGGAAGTCGTGCAGCACGTCGGCCGTGAAGTACGGCGTGGCAGCGCTGCCGCCCGAACCGGACTGCAGGTTCGGCCGGAAGATGCGCACCCCGACGCGGCCGCGCAGCGCGTTCGTCGTCGTACCCGATACCGCCGATACGTTGTCGTTGAACCCGTTCAGCTTCAGGTACTGGTACATCAGCTGCGCCTGCGGCTCGACCGCGACGGGCAGGCCGCCGATCGCGAAGGGTTTGCCGACTTCCTGCGACAGCGCGACGCCGAAGCCGTTTTGCGACGCCTCGTTGCCGTAGCTGTCGCGATAGCGGTTGCCGTAGTGCGTGACCTGCCCGACGCTGTCGAAGTACGTGCCGTCGGACAGGTACTTCGTCCAGTAGCCGCCGACGCTCTGCGCGTGCATCTCGACCGAGCCCGTCGACGTCGACAGGTTGGCCGTATCGGCGCGTGCCATGTCGCTGAAGCTCGCGTTCGACACGCCGATGCTGGCCGTCACGCCCGCATGCGTGCTGGCGCCGCCGTTCGGCGCCTGGTCGAGCGTCCAGTCCTTGCCGAACTGCGCGAAGAAGGTGCGCTCGTCGGCCGAGAAGCGGCCCGCGTTCGCGTCGAGGCTCTGGCCGCCGATGCGCCCCCACACGCCGTCGCGATTGCCGGGCTGCTGCTTGTCGAGGTTGGCGATGTCGCCGACGCGCTCGTGCAGCTTGCCGAGCGTCGAGAAGCCGTAGTCGGCGTTCAGCAGCGGCGTGAGCGCGTAGCCGGCGACACCGGGGCGATACGCGAGCGTGCCGCCGCTGCCGTTGCCGTTCCCGCCGCCGTCGCCGCCACCGGACGGGTGGATCGGGTCGCCCGGGTCCGACGGATCGAGTTGCGAGCGCAGGTACCAGCCGTTCGCGTCGCCTTGCCCGCCGCGATAGAGCCGGTATTCGTACGCGCCCGCCTGCACGGGCCCGGCGAGCTGGAATGCCGATGCGGTGGTCGTGCCGCCGTTGGTCGTGACGACCACCGGAATCCCGTCGCCCTTCGTCTGCGCGCCGGTGCCGGCCGTGTTGGCGATCTTCAGGCCCGTCGTGCCGCTCGCCGTGCCGCCGTTCACGATCACCCGGTCGGTCGGCGATGCGTCGGCGCCGAGGAACGTGTTGAGCGCGATCGTGCCGCCGTTGCCGACGTAGCTGCCGGTCGTGAGCGTCTTGTAGCTGCCCGCGAGCGTCGGCGAACCGGTCGGCGCGGCGAACGCGACCAGGCCCGCGTTGTTCAGGCTGCTCAGCACGGAGCTGCCCGTCATGCGCCACGTGCTGGTGGGGTCGACGGTCAGTGCGACCGGGTCGATCTTGCCGGTCAGCGTCGTGCCGTTCGCGAGGAGCACGTTGCCGGTGCTCGAGGCGTCCGAGACGATGTCGCCGGCCAGGTTCACGGCCGAGGCGGTGAAGGTGGCGTTGCTGCCGTTCGACAGGTCGAGCAGCGTACCGTTGCCGGCCGTCACGACCGTGCCGTTGCGCACCGCGATGTCGGCCGTGCCGCCGCGCGCGGCGAAGGCCGGGCCGGTCGCGGACGACACGCTGCCGCCGTCGACGAGCACCGAACTCGTCGCGCCGTTTGCGAGCGTATCGGACGTCAGCACGCCGGCCGCCGCGCCCTTGAGCGTCGTGCCGGTCAGTGCGAGCACGCCGCCGCTGTCGGCGGTTGCGCCGTTGCCGGCGGCGCTGGCGATCGTCGAGCCCGTATCGCCGATGCGGCCGCCGTTGCGTGCGACGATGCCGTCGGCCAGGCTGCCCGATGCGGCGATCTTCGCGGCCGACAGCAGGGCCGTCGCGCCGCCATCCATGACGATCGCGTGTGCGCCGGCACCCGTCGTCGCGACGGTCGTGCCGGTCGCCGCGAGCGTCGAATCCGCGCCCGTCACGTGGATGCCGAGCGCGTTGCTGCCGGCGGTGCGCACGACCGTCGCCGCATCGGCCGCGATGCGCGCGCCGCCGCCCGTCGACACGATGCCGCTCGCGCCGCCGCCGGTCGTCGTGACCTGTGTGCCGGACAGCGCGATCGTCGTATTCGTGCCGAGGTTGTGAATCCCGCTGCCCGAACCGCCGGCCGCGATCGACGTCGCACCGGCCGCGATCCCGCCGCCTGATACGGTCGAGTCGATCAGCACGCCGTCGGCGCTGCCGTTCGCGATCACGGTGCCGGTGCCCGACAGCGCGACCGATGCGCCGGCACCCGTCAGACGCACGCCCGCGACGCCGTCGTCGGCTTCGATCGAACCCGCGTTGGCCAGCGTGGCCGACGCGCCCTGCACGAGCGCACCGGTGCCGTTCGAGACGCGGATCGTCGACGCGTTGTTCACCGTGCCGAGCGTGCCGACCACGACGCCCGTCGAGCCGGCGCCCGTCAGCAGCACCGAGTCGCGGTTCTCGAGCGTGCCGAGGTTCTGCGCGACGAAGCCCGTCACGCCCGCGGTCGACGACGTAACGGCCGCGTCGTTGGTCAGCGTCGTCGCGACCGGCGCGCCGGCATTGGCGCCGGCGAGGTCGTGCGCCTGGCCGTCGACGACGCCTGCGATCGCGCCTGCGGCATTCAGGTTGATCGTCGCGCCCGCGTCGATCGTGCCTTGCGCGCCGCCCTCGACTCCGATCGCGATCCCGTTCGCGCCGTTGACGTTGTAGATCGCGTTACCGGTCGACAGCGCGGTGCCGGCGTCGGTCGCGAGCACGCCGTGCGCGCGCTGGCCGTTGACGTCGGTCGTCAGCGTTCCGGCTGCCGACGCGCCCGTGTAGGCAGCGCCGCCCGCGACTCGGAACAGCGTCGAATCGTCGGTGTCGACGCTCAGGTGCTGCGCGGCGACGTTGATCTTCGAGCCGGCGCCATACGCATAGAAGCCGATCTGGCTGGTGCCCGACATGAACGCCGGCACCGCGTTGGCGCCGACGTCGATCGTTGCGCCCGAGCGCGCGTGCACGCCGATCGCGCCGGTGCCCGTCAGGTTGAGTGCGCCGTCGAGCGTGGCTTTCGCGTGCGGCCCCTCGGCCCACACGCCGTAGTTTCGTGTGCCCGATGCGGGATCGAGGCTGCCGGCCACGTTGATCGTGCCGGTCGAGGTCGCGGCCGTCGCGTTCGTGCCGGTCCCGACGACCATGATGCCGATGCCGTTTACGCCGTTCAGCGTGATGGTGCCGGTGTTGGTCACGGTCGCCGCCGTGTTGGCCGCGAGCATGCCGACGTCGGCGAGCGGCGTGCCGGGCGCCGCACCGTTGACGACGATCGAGCCCGCGTTGGTCAGCGTGCCCGACGACGAGTTGATGCTTGCCATGGCGGCGCCGTTCTGCGTCTGCGATCCGATCACGATCGTGCCGAGGTTGTTCGCGGTGCCCGACGGGCCGAGCAGGATGCCGTATGAGTGCGCGGACAGCGCGACGTCGTTCGCGGCCTCCGGCGTGCCGGCATCGTACTGGGCCGCGCGGCCGAGATAGATCGTGCCGCCGGCTTCGTTCGTGAAGCTGCCGCCGGCGACGAGGCCGCCGATCACCTGGCTGTCGAGCGTCGTCGCGTTGACGCCGACGTTGATCGTGCCGGCGTTCGATGCGCTCGCACCGTCGGTCGCGGCGATCGCGTAGTTCTGCAGGTCGAGCCGGTTGTGGTCGAGATTCCACGCACCGACGTTCATCACGCCGTTGTTGACGAACGTGGTGCCCGTGCCGTTGGCATACACGCCGCTGCCTTCGACGTACGTATTGAGGCCGAAATTGTCGGGTGATGCGGTGCCGCCCGTGCCGAAATTGTCGCCCGCCGTGTAACCGGACGAAATCACGCCGTTGTTGACGCCGCTTGCGCCGCTCAACAGGCGCACCAGGTTGAAGTCGCCCGACAGGCGCCCGTCGTTGACGAAGTGCGCGTCGTTTTCCGCGACGACGGCCGCGCTCGCGTCGATCGTATTGGCGCCGCGGAAGTCGATCTGCCCGTCCTTGCCGATGTGCAGCGTCGCGTTCGCGCCCGTGCCGTGCATCACCGACGGATAGTTTCTGGGGAGCGCGTTCTTGTCGTCGGGCGACACGTTGTTCGCATACTCGAAGGTTTGCGTGGCGAACGTCACGGCCTGGCCGAACGCATTGTCGTAGGCTGCCTGCGAGCCGAGTGCGCCGCTCTGGACCGAACGCACGAGAAAGTTGTTGTACGCGGCGAGCGACGCGGCGTCGGTGACGGTCCACTTGCTGCCGTCGAACGCGGTGAAGGTGCCCGCGTAGGTCGGCACGTCGAGCTCGACGCGGCCGACGGGGCCGCCGCTTGCCAGATAGTCGCCGGTGATGAACCAGACCTGGTTCCGCGAATTCCAGTTGATGACGCTCGGTGTCGAGCCGGTGCCGTCCGCGTAGGTCAGGTCGGTCTGCTTGGCCGCGATCGTGATCGCGTTGCCGGTCGCCGCGGGCGCGTTCGCGGGGTTGCCGATCGATACGTCGAGCGTGCCGCCCGAATTCGCGACCGTGCCGATGCGCGTGTTCACGTACTGGTCGCCGTTCACGTCGTGATAGACCTGCACGACGGTCGAGCCCGCGTTCGACGCGACGAACGCGGCCGAGTCGTAAGTGGCGACGGACGTATGGCCGCCCGTGATCGAGTCGGGGGTGCCGACGCTCTGCGTCTTGCCGCCGAGCGACACCAGCGGCTGATCCGGATTACCTGAAATGATGGGCGTGTTGGCGAACGGCATCGGCGTGTAGCCCATGTCGCCGGTTGCGCCGGTCCATGCGCCCGTCAGGCCGACGCGGTCGCCGCCCGAGACGGTCGTGGCGCCGGCGAGGTCGTCATTGACGGTCGGGCTGAAGCTGCCGAGCGCGCAGGTACCGCCGCTCGCGACGGCCGCGCCGCTGCCGCACGTCGATGCGTACGCGGAGCTTGCCGACAGCATGGCCAGCACGGCACCGAGTGCCGCGGCGCGAAGCGGCGTCCGGCGCGCTGCCGTGTGGGCGGCGCGCAGGCCTGCGCCGGATGGGCTGCCCGACCGCTTGCCGCGCGCCCGCGCCGTTTCCGCAACCGCGACCCAGCAGCCGGTGGTCTCGCTCCATATCGATCGAAATGAGTGATTCACGACAAGCCCCTCTCTCTTGTTTTCATGTGGTTTTCACCGCGGTGCAGTGAAATCGCAATCCGCGGTGAGGAATGACGTGAATGGATGCGCGGCGGCCGTGGCCGTATCTCCGCCATTCGCGATTCGTTACACCGAGGATGAGCGGACTCTACTGATCGGGAAGGAGGTGAATTGTCGGGAAGCTAACAAATGCGGCAATAGTGCTGTTTTTATTCTGTATTTCTTGATTGTGTGACGAATCGAACTGAAAGCCTTGCGGGGTAAGGATTCTGCCGATTATTTACGTGCGGGTTCGTGATCGCGGGATCAGTGGGGTGGCGCACGGTTTGCATCAGGTTGGTGCGTTAAAATGCGGTTTCCGGATTGTCTGCATTCCGATTGGGTGATTTATTATTTTCTCGCCTGGATCGTTTTATATTGAAACGAATCGAATCGGGCGAATGTTGTGTTGTTTCGCTTCGATATACGGGAATTTGGCCCGGATGAACCGGAATCGGCAGCCGGCGAGTGATATACCCCGGCGGCGAGCCGTCGACTCGCCGGGCAGTGGCTGACAGGGGAGGGGCGCCAGCGCGCCGGGCTCAGAAGTCGATCGCGTCGTCGGAATCGACGTCGGCGGCAGTGGCGAGCGCCTCGCGCGTGTCACGCGGCGCCGACGCCGATGCGTCGAGCGCCGGATTGCGCAGCTTCTCGAGCACGCGTTCGGGCACCGGGATCCGCATCCGCGCGGCGACGTCGCCGCACTGGAACATGATCAGTTCGCCCGGCTCGAACGCGGTCCAGACTTCGTTGTCGGTGAGCGGCTGCGTCGCGATCACCGCGACGCGATCCTCGGGCGTCGTGTATTTCGCGAAGTCGATCGACAGGTCTTCGTCGACGAGATGCGCGGTCGAGAACGGCCAGCGCCGCACGAGGTAGTGCAGCCGCGTCGAGCAGTGCGCGAACAGCGCCTGGCCGTTCGACATCAGGAAATTGAACACGCCGTGATCGGTGATGCCGCGTGTCAGCTCGCCGACGCGCTCGAACAGTTCGGGCAGCGGCGGCTGCGCGCCGGGAAACGTTTCGCGCAGCCCCTGCATCAGCACGCAGAACGCCTGTTCGCTGTCGGTCGTGCCGACCGGATGATAGACGCTGCCGTCCATGTCCGGTGCGTAGTCCTGGAGGTCGCCGTTATGCGCGAAGATCCAGTGCCGGCCCCACAGCTCGCGCATGAACGGATGGCTGTTCTCGAGCAGGATGTGGCCCTGCGTCGCCTTGCGGATGTGCGCGATGGTGTTCTTGGACTTGATCGGGTAGCGCTTCACCATTTCGGCGATCGGCGACGTGGCCGATGCCTGGTGATCGATGAACAGGCGGCAGGCCTTGTCCTCGAAGAACGCGATGCCCCAGCCGTCGGCATGGTGATCGGTGAGCCCGCCCCGGGCCGCGAAACCTGTGAAGGAGAATGTGACGTCCGTCGGCGCGGCGCAGTTCATTCCTAAGAGTTGGCACATTTTACTTGGGGCAGCAGGCTGAGGCGGGGGGTAACGAACCGGGCGAACCCCGGTACAATGCGGCTTCTAGCATATCACCGAGCCCTGAGCGGTAAAAAGCGGATTCCGCTGGCCAAAGGCCCCGTGTTGCGGTTTGCCGTCAGTCGGCCCGCGCACGCGCGTTCCGGCCCCGCCGATGGCCCGGCCGTTCCTCACGACGCCTCCTATGACTGCCTCGAACGCTTCCTCCCCGGCGACGCTCTCGCTCGCCCGTCCCGACGACTGGCACCTGCACCTGCGAGACGGCGACATGCTGGCCGCCGTGCTGCCGCATACCGCGCGCCAGTTCGGCCGCGCGATCGTCATGCCGAACCTGAAGCCGCCGGTGACGACCACCGCGCAGGCGCAGGCCTATCGCGAGCGCATCCTCGCCGCGCTGCCGGCCGGGATGACGTTCGAACCGCTGATGACGCTGTACCTGACCGACAACACGCCGCCCGACGAGATCCGCCGCGCGCGCGAAAGCGGCTTCGTGCACGGCGTGAAGCTGTATCCGGCCGGTGCGACGACGAATTCCGACCACGGTGTCACCGATCTCGCGAAATGCGCGAAGACGCTCGAGGCGATGCAGGAAACCGGCATGCCGCTGCTCGTGCACGGCGAGGTGACCGATGCATCGATCGACCTGTTCGACCGCGAGAAGGTCTTCATCGACCGCGTGATGACGCCGCTGCGCCGCGATTTCCCGGGCCTGAAGGTCGTGTTCGAGCACATCACGACGAAGGACGCGGCCGACTACGTGCGCGACGCCGATGCGGCGCCCGGCCTGCTCGGCGCGACGATCACCGCGCATCACCTGCTGTACAACCGCAATGCGCTGTTCGTCGGCGGGATTCGCCCGCATTACTACTGCCTGCCGGTGCTGAAGCGCGAGACGCATCGCGTCGCGCTGGTCGAGGCCGCGACGTCGGGCAACCCGCGCTTCTTCCTCGGTACCGACAGCGCGCCGCATGCGCGCGACGCGAAGGAAACCGCGTGCGGCTGCGCAGGCTGCTATACGGCGCTGCATGCGCTCGAACTGTATGCGGAAGCGTTCGACCACGCCGGTGCGCTCGACAAGCTGGAAGGCTTCGCGAGCTTCTTCGGCGCCGATTTCTACGGGCTGCCGCGCAGCGCCGAGACGGTCACGCTGCGTCGCGAGGCATGGGAGTTGCCGCGCGAGATCTTCGCGGGCGATACGCCCGTCGTGCCGCTGCGCGGCGGCGAGACGATCGGCTGGAAACTGGCGTGACCTTCGCGCCGCCGCGCGAACCTGGCCAGGCGGCCGGTAGCGGGGCGGCGGATTTTGCGCGGATCGACTGGTCCGTGCCGTGGCTCGCGCCCTACGCGGGCCCCGGCCGCGTCGTACAGGCGGCTGCAAGGGCGGGCGAGGCCGCGCTGCTCGACGCGCTGAACGGCGCCCTGAATGATGCCCCGAGCGATCCCGTGCCAGACGGCCCGCGCATCAGCGGCCGTGGCCGGCCGCTGCGGTTCGTGCCGCAGGCCGCATTGCCGCCCGGCGTCGCGTACGAGACCCATATCGCGGAGACGGGCGGTGTCCCGACCCGCCCCAATCTTCACGACTTCTTCAACGCGCTCGTCTGGTTCGCGTATCCGCGCATCAAGGCCGCACTGAACGCGCGCCAGGCCGCGGCGATCGACGCGGCGGGCGGGGTCGGCCCCGTGCGCGGCACGTTGCGCGACGCGCTCACGCTGTTCGACGAGAACGCCGCGTTGTTCGTGACGGCCGACCGTGCGCTCGCCGACGCGCTGCGCGGGTTCGACTGGCCGCGGCTGCTGGTCGCCGCGCGCGAGGCGTGGGGCACGCGCTGCGAGGCGCGGCTGGTCGGTCATGCGCTGCTCGAGAAACTCGTCGCGCCTTACAAATCCTGCACCGCGCACACGTGGATCGTCGAAGTGGGCGCCGACTATTTTTCGTGGCCCGACGCGCAACGCGTCGCGCATGTCGACGCCCGTGTCGCCGCGGAACTCGCGACGCGCGCGCTGACGAGCCGCGATTTCGCGCCGCTCCCGGTGCTCGGCGTGCCGGGCTGGTGCGATGCGAATGCCGAGCCCGCGTTCTACGACGATCCGGCCGTGTTTCGCAGCGGCCGCCGCTCGCGCGCTGCCGGCGGCGGCGCGCAGTGCTAGAATGCGCGTCGCAAAGCAGGCCAGGCAGTCGCGGCCTCGCCGCCTTCGGGCGCGCGGGGCGAGGAAAGTCCGGACTCCACAGGGCAGGGTGATGGCTAACGGCCATCCGTGGCGACACGCGGAACAGGGCAACAGAAAGCAAACCGCCGATGGCCCGGCGCAAGCCGGGATCAGGTAAGGGTGAAACGGTGCGGTAAGAGCGCACCGCGGCGACGGCGACGTTCGCCGGCACGGTAACCTCCACCCGGAGCAATTCCAAGTAGGCAGGCGCGCATCTTCGGATGCAGGACGGGGCCCCCGTCTCGTCTGCGGGTAGGAAGCTTGAGCGCGTCAGCAATGGCGCGCCTAGAGGAATGGCTGCCACGCGTTGCGTGCTTCGGCGCGCAGCGTGCACAGAATCCGGCTTATCGGCCTGCTTTGCCGTTCGAATGCGAAAGGGCCGGCGTCTCCCAACGGAGCGCCGGCCCTTTTTTCATGTGCGCTCGCCGTGCGTTCAGCCGGCGACGATGTCGAACGAATGCGTGAGTTCGGCCGTCTTCGCGATCATGATCGACGCGGAGCAATACTTGTCGTGCGACAGGTTGATCGCGCGTTCGACCGTGGCCGGGTTCAGGTTGCGGCCGGTGACCGTGAAGTGGAAGTGCACTTTCGTGAACACCTTCGGGTCTTCGCTCGCGCGTTCGGCCTTCAGCGTGACCGAGCAGCCGCTGACTTCCTGGCGGCTCTTCTTCAGGATCAGCACGACGTCATAGGCCGTGCAGCCGCCGGTGCCGAGCAGCACCATCTCCATCGGGCGCGGCGCGAGGTTGTGACCGCCGCCTTCGGGCGCGCCATCCATCGCGACGAGGTGGCCGCTGCCGGTCTCGGCGGAAAACGCCATGCCGTCCTGGCCCATCCAGCTTACTTTGCATTCCATGCTTGCACTCCAGCGTTGCCTGATTCGGATTCGATCCGGCATTGTAGCCCGCGGCGCAACGGTCGGCTGATGCGGTGCACGACGCGCAACGCGGGCGCCGCCTGAGCGGCGCCCCGGACATTCAATTCCCCACCGGACTTAGGGGTTTTGCTCTAGACGAGGGCGGCTCCTGATCGTGCCTTCCGGAATCAGGTCATTGATTTAAAAGAGAAAAGCAGCGATTCAAACGCGCCGCATTAAATTTCATATTGTGGCGTTTGATTTCGCAATGCAAATTTTCTTGTGGAGTCGACGACGCGTTCGTATAATGAGCCTCATTGGTTGTCGCGCTGCGGCAACCTCCGAATGTCTCCTCCACCCTCCTCCTATGGTGGATTAAGCCCGAACCAGCCGTTCGGGCTTTTTTTCGTCCCATGCAAACATCGGCGCGCGGTTTGCGCGCTCCGGCAAGGTTACGCGGGTTGCCTGGCGGCAGGCTGCGAGGTCGCGTCGGGCGGCGTGCCGCGCGGGCGCGCATCGGGCGCCGGCGCGTGGACGGCCGACGCATGGCCGTGAGCGCGTGCGCAGAAGTGGCGGACGCGTTCGCGCACCGCGCGCAGGCGGGCGACGCGATCCTCGGCATGCGCGGCACGGGCTTCGGCAACGCGTGTATCGAGGGCTTCGAGCTTGGCTTCGCAGTCGGCGCGGGCGGCGACGGCAGGTGCCGCGGCGGCCAGCATCACGACCGCGAGGAAGGGTGTAAGTCGTTGATTCATCATGCTTGTTTGTTGTTTTCCGTGTTCGGCCGGTCTGGCGCGGCAAGGTCATGTGCCGCGCTTCGATGGGTGCCTCCCCGGGCGCTCGGTTCGCCTGGCTTGTCGGGGCACGACCGGATTTTGGCCCATTTCGGCCGCCGTGGACACGGTGAGCGGATTCCCTTTGACCGCGTTGCGGTATTTCCTTTATAATTCAGGGCTTTTCCGCATTCATGCCCACGGAAAAAGAACAGGGAGAGCCTGCACCGCGCCTCGAAGCGCACACAGACAAGCAGGAAGAACACATCGGGCAAAGCAATTTTTTTGGATCGATCATGAAGACGTTTTCCGCAAAAGCCCATGAGGTGACGCGCGAATGGTACGTGATTGACGCGACGGATAAGGTTCTCGGCCGTGTTGCCAGCGAAGTGGCACGCCGTCTGCGCGGCAAGCACAAGCCTGAGTTCACCCCGCACGTCGACACTGGTGATTTCATCATCATCATCAACGCGAGCAAGTTGAAGGTCACGGGCAACAAGACTCTGGACAAGAAGTACTACCGTCACTCGGGCTACCCGGGCGGTATCTATGAAACGACGTTCGGCAAGATGCAGGAACGCTTCCCGGGCCGCGCGCTCGAGAAGGCGGTCAAGGGCATGCTGCCGAAGGGCCCGCTCGGTTACGCGATGATCAAGAAGCTGAAGGTCTACGCAGAAGCGACGCATCCGCACTCGGCTCAACAGCCGAAGGCGCTCGAGATCTAAGGGGACCCACATGATCGGTAACTGGAACTACGGTACGGGCCGCCGCAAGAGCGCAGTCGCACGTGTCTTCATCAAGGCTGGCAAGGGCGACATCATCGTCAACGGCAAGCCCATCGCTGACTACTTCTCGCGCGAAACGTCGCTGATGATCGTGCGTCAACCGCTGGAACTCACGAACCACGGCCAGACGTTCGACATCAAGGTGAACGTGAACGGCGGCGGCGAAACGGGTCAGGCAGGTGCAGTGCGCCACGGCATCACCCGTGCACTGATCGACTACGATGCGACGCTGAAGCCGTCGCTGTCGAACGCAGGCTTCGTCACGCGCGATGCACGTGAAGTCGAGCGTAAGAAGGTCGGTCTGCGCAAGGCACGCCGCGCCAAGCAGTTCTCGAAGCGTTAATTCCGCTTCATGGCCGCGCCGCTCCCGGGCGGCGTCCGCCGGAAAAACCGCCAGCTTTCGCGCTGGCGGTTTTTTTATGTCCGCTTCCAGGCGCGTGCTGCCGCGGCCTGCGCATGCGTGTTTGATGAAATCGACAAGAACCTATTGATTTCATGGACATCAGCACGATCTTCTGATCGGCCCTACAATAGCGGCTAAAGCTTTTTGGAGAGTTCGCAATGAACGCTGTTACCGAATCCGCAGCAACGACGGCCGAAATGCCGGTTCCGTTCGTCTTCACCGACGCCGCAGCCGACAAGGTCAAGCAACTGATCGACGAAGAGGGCAATCCCGACCTGAAGCTGCGCGTGTTCGTGCAGGGCGGCGGCTGCTCCGGCTTCCAGTATGGCTTCACGTTCGACGAGGAAGTCAACGAGGACGACACCGTGATGAACAAGAACGGCGTCCAGCTCCTGATCGACTCGATGAGCTACCAGTACCTGGTCGGCGCCGAGATCGACTACAAGGACGACCTCAACGGCGCCCAGTTCGTGATCAAGAACCCGAACGCGACCACCACCTGCGGGTGCGGCTCGTCGTTCTCGGTCTGAGCGCACGACAGATCCACGCCGGTTCGCCGGAATGAAAAACGGGGCATCATGCCCCGTTTTTTTGTGCCCATTTTTCATGCGGCGCTCGCCGCGCGGGCGGCCATGCGTCAGCGCGGATAGAGCGCGCCGAGCACGCGGTTGCCGGCCGCACCGGTAACCGTCGCGAGATTGCCGGGCTGGCGCGCGGTGAAACGGTACGCGAGCCACGCGAACGCGAGTGCCTCGACCTGCTGAGGCGGCACGCCGAGTGCCGCTGTCGTATCGACCGTGGCCGGCACGCCGGCCTCGCGCAGCGCGTGCCGGAGCGCATCGAGCAGCACCGGATTGCGTGCGCCGCCGCCGCATACGAACACGGCCTTGCAGCCCGCTGCATGCTGTGCGATCTCGCGCGCGACCGAAACGGCCGTGAGCGCGGTGAGGGTGGCCTGCACGTCCTGCGACGCGACGTGTGAGAACGCGGCGAGCTTCGCGTCGAGCCACGCGGGATTGAACAGGTCGCGCCCGGTGCTTTTCGGCGGCGGTGCGGCGAAATAGGGTTCGTCGAGCAGCGCGTCGAGCAGCGCTGCATGGACGGTGCCGCGCGCCGCGAACTTGCCGCCGTCATCGTACGGCTTGCCCAGATGGCGGGTCGCCCATTCGTCGAGTAGCGCATTCGCGGGGCCGCAGTCGAAACCGCGCACGTCGCCGCCTTCGCCGGGCAGGATCGTGATGTTGCTGATTCCGCCGAGATTGCAGACGACGCGCGTCTCGCCCGCTGCGCCGAACACCGTTGCGTGGAAGCCCGGCGCGAGCGGCGCCCCGTGGCCGCCTGCCGCGACGTCGCGGCTGCGGAAATCGGCGATCACGTCGACCTGGGTCAGCTCGGCGAGCAGTGCCGGGTTGTTGATCTGCCGCGTATAACCGCGCTCGGGGCGATGGCGCACGGTCTGGCCGTGCACGCCGATCGCGCGGATCTCGTCGCGCGACAGCCCGGCCGTGCGCTGCAATTCGTGGCAGCACACCGCATAGCGCGCGACCAGCGCGTTCGCGGCGAGCGATTCGCGGTCGATCTCGTCGTCGCCGGGCTGCTGCAACGCGAACAGCGCATCGCGCAGCGATTGCGCGAAGCCGACGAACGCTTCCGCGAGCACGACCGGCGCCTTGCCGGCCTCGAAACGCACGGCGACGCCATCGACGCCGTCCATGCTGGTTCCCGACATCAGCCCGAAGTAGATGCCGTCGGCCGGATGAGCGTTTTGCGGCTGTCGTTGCGGCACGTTGGGTTCTCCTGGATCGTGCGGCGCGGGCCGGTGCCGCGCGCCTTGCGCCCGATTATCCGCGCAACGCGGCGCGCCGTTAAGCGATGGGCGCGCAAGTTATGGGAAAATCCCTGTTTTTGCGACATTCTTCCTGGCACCGATGAGCACCGAACCCAGTTCCAAGCCTGTTTTCCCGATCACCGACGAAGTCCGGCATGCGCTCGCCGTCACGAAGCGCGGCGTCGACGAGCTGCTGATCGAGGAAGAGTTCGCGCAGAAGCTCGCGCGCAGCGCGGCCACGGGCACGCCGCTTCGCATCAAGCTCGGCCTCGACCCGACCGCACCCGACATCCACATCGGCCACACCGTCGTGCTGAACAAGATGCGTCAGCTGCAGGACCTCGGCCACACGGTGATCTTCCTGATCGGCGATTTCACGTCGCTGATCGGCGATCCGTCGGGCCGCAACGCGACGCGCCCGCCGCTCACGCGCGAGCAGATCGAGTCGAACGCGAAGACCTATTTCGAGCAGGCCGCGCTCGTGCTCGATCGCGCGAAGACCGAGATCCGCTACAACAGCGAATGGTCGATGCCGCTCGGCGCGGACGGGATGATCAAGCTCGCGTCGCGCTACACGGTTGCGCGGATCCTCGAACGCGAGGATTTCACGAAGCGCTTCCAGGGCGGCGTGCCGATCTCGATCCACGAATTCCTGTATCCGCTGATGCAGGGCTACGATTCGGTCGCGCTGAACGCCGATCTCGAGCTGGGCGGCACCGACCAGAAGTTCAACCTGCTGGTCGGCCGCGAGCTGCAGAAGCAGTACGGCCAGGAACAGCAGTGCATTCTCACGATGCCGTTGCTCGAAGGCCTCGACGGCGTCGAGAAGATGTCGAAGTCGAAGGGCAACTACGTCGGCATCAGCGAGAAGCCGACCGACATGTTCGGCAAGCTGATGAGCATCTCGGACACGCTGATGTGGCGTTACTTCGAACTGCTGTCGTTCCGCGGCCTCGACGAGATCGCCGGCTTCAAGCGCGAGGCCGAAGGCGGCCGCAACCCGCGCGACTTCAAGGTGCTGCTCGCGCAGGAAATCGTCGCGCGGTTCCACTCGCAGGCCGACGCCGAACGTGCGCTCGAGGACTTCAACCACCGCGCGAAGGGCGGCGTGCCGGACGACATCCCGTCGGTCACGCTCGCGGGCGCACCGCTCGCGATCGGCCAGCTGCTGAAGCAGGCGGGCCTCGTGCCGTCGACGAGCGAAGCGCTGCGCAATATCGAGCAGGGCGGCGTGAAGATCGATGGCGCGACCGTGTCGGACAAGGGCCTGAAGGTCGAAGCCGGCGAGTTCGTCGTCCAGGTCGGCAAGCGCCGCTTCGCGCGCGTCACGCTGACCGCATGATCGCGCTGATCCAGCGCGTGAAGCGCGCCGACGTGCGCGTCGGCGACCGCACGACGGGCGAGATCGGCGCGGGCCTGCTCGCGCTCGTCTGCGCGGAGCGCGGCGATACCGATGCGGCGGCCGACAAGCTGCTCGCGAAAATGCTCGGCTACCGCGTGTTCAGCGACGCCGCCGGCAAGATGAACCTGCCGGTGTCGAATATCGACGGCGAGGGCCGCGCAGGCGGCCTGCTGCTCGTGTCGCAGTTCACGCTGGCCGCCGATACCAACAGCGGGCTGCGTCCGAGCTTCACGCCGGCCGCGCCGCCCGACGAAGGCGCGCGGCTGTTCGACTATTTCGTCGCGGCCGCCCGGGCGCGCCATCCGGTCGTCGAGACGGGCGAGTTCGGCGCCGACATGCAGGTGTCGCTCGTCAACGACGGCCCCGTGACATTCTGGCTGCAAGTTCGGCCCTGATTCTTCCCCGGAGACGCCTCGCGATGGCCACCACGCAGATTCTTTTCATCCGCCACGGCGAGACGGCCTGGAATCGCATCAAGCGCATCCAGGGCCATATCGACATCCCGCTGGCCGACACGGGGCTCGCGCAGGCCCAAAAGCTGGCCGCGCGGCTCGCACGCGACGCGCGTGACGGTGCACGGATTGACGCGGTCTATTCGAGCGACCTGATGCGCGCGCAACAGACCGCGCAGCCCTTCGCCGATGCGCTCGGGTTGCCGCTGCTGCTGCGGGAAGGGCTGCGGGAACGCTCGTACGGCGCATTCCAGGGGCACGACAGCACCGAGATCGAGGCGTTGTTTCCGGACGCATACGCGGCGTGGCAGACGCGCGATCCGGGTTTCGCGCCGGAAGGCGGCGAGTCGCAGCGTGAGTTCTATCACCGCGTGCTGCACGCGCTCGAGCCGATCGTGGCTGCGCACCCGGGCGGCCGGATCGCATGTGTCGCGCATGGCGGCGTGCTCGACAGCGTGTACCGGTTTGCGAACGGCATCGAACTGTCGGCGCCGCGCAGTTATCAGCTGCTCAACACGAGCATCAACGTCGTCGATTACGTGGATGGCCGTGCGCAGGTCGTGCAGTGGGCCGACGTGTCGCACCTCGACGCCGCAAGCGACGACGACGGGTACCGCAAGGTGCTTTGAGCCAGCAGGCCCCGTCCGTCATGGCCGGCCGGGGCTTCCTTCCCGCGTGGCGCCCGCCGCTTACTGCGGCAGTGCGTGGCGGGTCTTGTAGTCGAGCGCGTACGCGACCTTGCCGGGCTTGTCCGCCGCGATCGGCTGGCGCAGCTTGTCGAATTCCCCCTTGTTGTATTTCTTCCCGCCGTTGATCGCGTCCGCGCGCCCGAGGTCGGCGCCCGTCTTGCCGTCGATCACGGGATCCGTGGCCGCGACCATGCGCGCCGACGCATTCCAGACCGCGTTCAGGTACCCCGTGTCGGCCTTTGCCGGATCGGGGTCGGTTGCGCCGGCGCGCGTCAGGTCGTAGCCGGCGAGCGAGAACGTGCCCGGTTGCGCGCGCAGCCAGTCGGCCCAGTAGAACTCGAGGTAGTCGGTGGCTTGTGCGGGCTTGCTGTAGGCGATGTCGCGCGTGAAATAGACGAGCGAGCGGTAGCGGTCGTTCGTCATCCCGAGTTTCAGGCCGAGCCCGGTCGGCAGTTGGGCGGTCGTGATCGGCTTGCCTTCCCCGTTCTTGAGGCGCAGATAACCGCGGCTCTGCATCTGCTGCCAGAACGCGTCGCCCGAGTAGTCGCTGAGGTTGTCCTTGACGACGACGTGCACGTGCAGCGCCGGGCCGCCGTCGGGCGTCTCGTAGTAGGTGGACAGGCCGTGGTGGCCGTCGGTCAGGTACAGCGCATCGCCGTTCGGGCCGATCACGACCGGGTTCAGCACCGACCGGTCGCGGGCGTTCGCGTCGGTCGTCGTGCATGCGTAGCTGGCGGGATCGCGCAGCACCGACCTGGCCGTGTAGCCCGCCGAAGCGACACCGCCGAGGCCTTCGTCCGCACAGAAGTCGTCGAATTTCTTGTCGGGCTGCAGTTCGTAGCGGCCGAGCTTGTAGTAGATCTGGTCGTAACCGATTGCACCCTGCGTCGGATGGAGGTCGCCGAGCGTCACGTCGATCAGGTCGCCCGCACGGGCGGCCTTCCACTTGCCCGGTTGCGGCGTGACGGTGGCGGGCGGCGCCGGCGCAGGCGCAGGCGCAGGCGCGGTCGGGGTGCCGCCGGACGGCGTTTGCGCGTCCGAACGCGCGACGGCGGCGACATCGTCGCCTCCACAGGCGCCGAGGGCGAGGACGGCGGACAGGCTGGCGGCGAGGGCGAAACGGATCGGCAGGTGTGGCATCGCGGGCATCGGGTGTCGGTCGGATTGGCGGAGCACCGCGCGGGTCACGGACAGGCGGGACGGACGGCGCGTGCGACCGTGCGCGGGTGCAAGCCCGTCAGCTTGTCACAGGTATTTGACAGCAAATTGAAATGAAAGGAAGAGGCGGATCGTCAGGCGGGCGGGGTGCCGTCGGACGGTGCTGCCGTCGCGCGGCGGCGCGCACGCTTTGACGCGCCGTTCACGAGCGCCCAGCGCAGCACGGGCGCGACGACCCGTATGCCGGGCCGGACCACCGCGCGCCGCAGCGGAGCGAACGTCGACACGCCGAGCATGCGCTGCGCCCACGGCGGCAGCAGGTCGATTCCGGCATGCATCACCAGTGATGCGGCCGGTCGCAGCGCAGGCTTCGCGACCGGCACGTTCAGCAGGATGGACATCACGTCGAACGTACGCGGCCCGGCCTCGAGTTCGGGCTGCATGCGCGCGAGATACGCGGCCACCTCGGCACGCGAACGGGGAACCTCGTGTGCGCCGAGCAGTTCGGCGACCCGTGCCGTCTCGGCGTAGTAGCGATCCTGCAATTCGCCCGGCAGGGCCGGATTCACGTAGCGCAGATGCGCGGCGAGGAAACTCGATACTTCCGCGACGTGCACCCAGGTCAGCAATGCAGGATCGTCGGCGCGATACGGCCGTCCGTCCGGTGCGGTGCCCGATATGTGCGTGTGGATCGATTTCACGCGCTCGATCAGTGCGAGTGCGTCCGCGCGACTGCCGAAGGTCGTACCGGTGATGAACGTGGCGGTGCGCCGCAAGCGACCCAGGATGTCGGTGCGAAACGACGAGTGATCCCAGACGCCCGCGAGGGCGAGCGGATGGAGCGCCTGCAGCAGCAGTGCAGCGATGCCGCCCGTCATCATCGACGTGAAATCGGCATGCACGCGCCAGCAGACGGCGTCGGGGCCGAACAGCCCCGGATCTCCGGGCGGGGAGGAGAGGTCGAGCGACGGGCCGCCGCCGCCCGCCGTCAGGTGCGTGACGCCGGCCACGAGCCGCTTGCGGATCGGCTCGGCCCAGCGCGGGCCCGGTGCGGGTGCGGCGGGGTGGCGGCTGGGCGGCGTCGTCATGGCGGGTGCGGCTCGGGCGACGGGTTACTTCCCGTCGGGGGTATCCCACTCGCCGCGTTCGGTGCGGCCGGCGTCGGGCACGGAAAGCCCGAAGTGGCGATACGTGAGCAGCGTCGCGACGCGCCCGCGCGGCGTGCGCTGCAGGAAGCCCTGCTGGATCAGGTAGGGCTCGAGTACGTCCTCGATCGTGTCGCGCTCTTCGCCGATCGCCGCCGCGAGGTTGTCGATACCGACCGGGCCGCCGTCGAACTTGTACAGGATCGCCTCGAGCAGCTTGCGGTCCATCAGGTCGAAGCCGACCGGATCGACGTCGAGCATCGCGAGCGCGGCATCGGCGACGGCCGCGGTGATCTGGCCGTCGGCCTTCACTTCCGCGAAGTCGCGCACGCGGCGCAGCAGCCGGTTCGCAATCCGCGGCGTGCCGCGCGAGCGCTTCGCGATTTCCAGCGCACCGTTCGGATCGATCTGCGCGTTCAGCAGCGATGCCGAGCGCCGCACGATGCGCGACAGTTGATCGGCGTCGTAGAACTCGAGGCGCGCGACGATCCCGAAACGGTCGCGCAGCGGGTTGGTCAGCATCCCGGCGCGAGTGGTGGCGCCGACCAGCGTGAACGGCTGCAGGTCGAGCTTCACGCTGCGCGCGGCCGGGCCTTCGCCGATCATGATGTCGATCTGGTAATCCTCGAGTGCCGGATACAGGATTTCCTCGACGACCGGCGACAGCCGGTGGATTTCGTCGATGAACAGCACGTCGTTCGCCTCGAGGTTCGTCAGCAGCGCGGCGAGATCGCCCGCGCGCTCGAGCACGGGGCCCGACGTCTGGCGCAGGTTCACGCCCATCTCCCGCGCGATGATGTGCGCGAGCGTCGTCTTGCCGAGGCCCGGCGGCCCGAACAGCAGCACGTGGTCGAGCGGCTCGGAGCGGCGCTTGGCGGCTTCGATGAAGATCTCGAGCTGGCCGCGCACCTTTTCCTGGCCGACGTAGTCGTCGAGCTGGCGCGGCCGCAGCGCACGTTCGAACACCTCCTCGTGCGACGAGGCGGGCGTGGCGGCGATGATCCGCTGCTCGGTGGCGAGTTTGTCGGTTTCAATCATGCGGCCATTGTACCGCGCGCCGCACTCCGGCCAACCTGGCCGAACGGCCGACTGGCGCGCAATGCCGCGCCGCGCGACACTGGTTTCGACGGCCGGATTGAACGCGCGTTACGCCTTTGACAGCGCCTTCAGTGCGAGCTTGATGCCTTCGGATACACCGGTGCCGGCCGGCACGTTCTTGATCGCGGCCAGGCCTTCCTTTTCGGAATAGCCGAGCGCAAGCAGCGCGTTGAGGATGTCGGTTGCGTGGTCGGACGGGGACGCGGCGCCGGCGAGCGCGCCGAGATCGGCGCCGAGCTTGCCCTTCAATTCGAGCAGCAGGCGTTCGGCTGTCTTCTTGCCGATGCCGGGCAGGCGCGTGAGGCGTGCGGCGTCCTGCATCGTCACGGCCTGCGCGAGTTCCTGCACGCTCATGCCGGACAGCACGGCGAGCGCCATGCGCGCGCCGATGCCGGTGATCTTCAGCAGTTCGCGGAAGGTCGTGCGCTCTTGAGGCGTGAGGAAGCCGTACAGCAGGTGCGCGTCCTCGCGGACGATCTGCTGCGTGAGCAGCACAATGCGCTCACCCGTTTGCGGCAGGTTGTAGAAGGTGCTCATCGGCACGTCGATTTCGTAGCCGACGCCGTTGCAGTCGACGAGCAGGTGAGGCGGGTTCTTTTCGAGCAGGATGCCGGCGATGCGACCGATCATGGAGGGCGGGATGCGAGGAATAAAGCGCGAGTGTAGCGCACGTGCGGCGCAATGCCGACGGGATCGGCCGTCAGGCCGGGGCAACGGGTGTCGTGGGTGTGCCGCGTGCGGTCGAAATGGTCGACACGGTCGATCCGGCAGGCCGCACGCTGGCAAGCGCGATGTCAGCCGACCAGCCGCCCGCGCCGTACGCGCAGCCCTTTTTTCGCGAGCGCCGGCGCGAGGCCGCCGAGCGTGCTGAGCGTGTCGCCGCCGTGCGCGTGGCAGATCGCCATGCCGAGCGCGTCGGCCGCGTCGGAGCCCGGCTGTCCGGAGAGATTGAGCAGCCGCGTGACCATCTCCTGCATCTGCGTCTTGGTCGCGCGGCCGTAGCCGACCACGGCCTGCTTGAGCTGCAGCGCCGTGTATTCGGCGACAGGCAGGCCGCCCGCGACGAGGCCGCAGATCGCGGCGCCGCGCGCCTGGCCGAGCAGCAGCGTCGACTGCGGGTTCACGTTGACGAACACCTTTTCGATCGCGGCCTGATCAGGTGCGTGCTCGCGCACGATGGTCGAGACGCCCTGGAAGATCGTGCCGAGCCGGGTGGCCAGGTCGGCGGTCGGCGTGCGGATCACGCCGCTCGCGACATAGGCGAGCCGGTGGCCGCTGACGTCGATGATGCCGAAACCGGTGACGCGCAGGCCGGGGTCGATGCCGAGAATTCGCATGAGTGAGGAGAAAAACCTGATGCAGCGATACTACAACGAATGGTGCGCGGCGCCGGCCGCACGGTTGCGTGCGCCGGCGCAACGCAATAAAAAACCCGGCGGGTGCAATGCCGCCGGGTTGTCGTGCAGCGGCCGCGCGGGCCGCATGCCGCGATCAGTGACGGAAGTGACGCACGCCCGTCAGGATCATCGCGATGCCGTGCTCGTCGGCTGCCGCGATCACTTCGTCGTCGCGCATCGAGCCGCCCGGCTGGATCACGCAGGTCGCGCCGGCCGCCACGACGACGTCGAGGCCGTCGCGGAACGGGAAGAACGCATCCGACGCGACGGCCGAACCGGCCAGCGTCAGGCCCGCGTTCTGCGCCTTGATGCTTGCGATCCGCGCGGAATCGACGCGGCTCATCTGGCCGGCGCCGACGCCGAGCGTCATGCCGTTGCCGCAGAACACGATCGCGTTCGACTTCACGTACTTCGCGACGCGCCATGCGAACAGCAGGTCGTCCATTTCCTTCGCGGTCGGCTGGCGCTTCGTGACGACGCGCAACTCGCTCGGCTGCACGTTCTTCGAATCGAGCGACTGCACGAGCAGGCCGCCGCCCACGCGCTTCAGGTCGAATGCGTTGTGGCCGTCGCCCAGCGCGATCTCGAGCAGGCGCACGTTCTGCTTCGCGGCGAACACCTGCTTCGCGGCGTCGGAGAACGACGGGGCGATCAGCACTTCGACGAACTGCTTCGCGACGGCCTGGGCGGCCGCTTCGTCGACTTCGCGGTTGAACGCGATGATGCCGCCGAATGCGGAAGTCGGATCCGTCTGGAACGCCTTCGCGTACGCGTCGGCCGAATCGTTGCCCACTGCCACGCCGCACGGGTTCGCGTGCTTGATGATCACGCAGGCCGGTGCGTCGAACGTCTTCACGCATTCCCACGCCGCGTCCGAATCCGCGATGTTGTTGTACGACAGTTCCTTGCCCTGCAGCTGGCGGTAGTTCGCCAGCGCGCCAGCCGGCGTCGCGAGGTCGCGGTAGAACGCGGCGCTCTGGTGCGGGTTCTCGCCGTAGCGCAGGTCCTGCACCTTGTCGAACGCCAGGTTCAGCGTGGCCGGGTACGTGCTGCGCGACGCGTGCTTCAGCTCGTCGGTCAGGCTCGTCAGGTAGTTCGTGATCGCGCCGTCGTATTGCGCGGTGTGCGCGAACACCTTCGTCGCGAGGCGGAAGTTGGTCGCGTAGCCCACCGCGTTGCCGTTCGCCTTCATTTCATCGAGCACGACCGCGTAGTCGGCCGGATCGACGACGACCGTCACGTCGCGATGGTTCTTCGCGGCCGAGCGCAGCATCGTCGGGCCGCCGATGTCGATGTTCTCGATCGCGTCGGCGAGCGTGCAGTCGTCCTTCGCGATCGTCGCGACGAACGGATACAGGTTCACGACGAGCAGGTCGATCGTCGGGATGCCGTGCTGTTCCAGCGCCTGCATGTGCTCGGGCAGGTCGCGGCGGGCCAGGATGCCGCCGTGCACCTTCGGGTGGAGCGTCTTCACGCGCCCATCGAGCATCTCCGGGAAGCCCGTGTAATCAGCCACTTCGGTCACGGGCAGGCCGGCGTCGGCGAGGAGTTTCGCGGTGCCGCCCGTCGACAGCAGCTTGACGCCGAGGTCGGACAGCGACTTCGCGAAGTCGACAATGCCGGTCTTGTCGGAAACGGAAATGAGCGCTTGCTTGATCATGATGGAACCACCAATAGCCAGGGAAACGGGGACGGGACGGCCGCCTACAGCAGGCCGTGCTGCTGCAGCTTCTTGCGCAGCGTATTGCGATTGATGCCGAGGTACTCCGCGGCGAGCGACTGGTTGCCGCCTGCCTGTACGAGCACGACCTCGAGCATCGGCTTTTCGACGCAGGACATCACCATTTCATAGACGTCGTGCGGATTGGAGCCGTCTAGATCCCGGAAATACACGTCCAGGCTCTCGCGGACACATTGTTCGATGTTGTGCTTGCTCATGCTGCTAACTGGTTATGGTCGTCCGACTCGCCCTGGCCGTTTTCCTCTTCGTCGTCGACGTAGACGAGGTGGTCCGACAGCGCCTTTTGCGCCTCGAAGAATGCATTGACGGCGGCGAGCTGCTCGCGGGTGGAATCGAGCGTGTTCATCCTGTGCCGGAACCCGTTGGCACCGGAAAGGCCGCGAGTGTACCAGCCGATGTGCTTGCGCGCAGTACGGACTCCCGTGAATTCACCATAGAACGCGTAGTGGTCTTCCAGGTGTTCGTTCATCACGTGCTGGATCTCGTCGATCCGCGGCGGGGGCAGCAGCTCGCCGGTTTGCAGGAAATGATCGATTTCGCGGAACAACCACGGCCGGCCTTGCGCGGCGCGACCGATCATCAGGGCATCGGCGCCGGTCGCGTCGAGCACGGCCTTCGCCTTCGCGGGCGACGTGATGTCGCCGTTCGCGACCACCGGAATCCTCACCGCCGCCTTCACGGCCGCGATGGTGTCGTACTCGGCGTCGCCGCGGTACAGGTCGGCGCGCGTGCGGCCGTGCACGGTGAGCATCGAAATGCCGGCGGCTTCGGCCAGGCGCGCGACGGTGATCGCGTTCTTGTGCTCGCGATCCCAGCCGGTGCGGATCTTCAGCGTGACGGGCACCGCATCGGGCCCCGTGCCGACCGCCGCGACGACCGCCTCGACGATGCGCTGCACGAGCGGCTCGTTCTGCAGCAGCGCGGAGCCGGCCGCGACGTTGCAGACCTTCTTCGCCGGGCAGCCCATATTGATGTCGATGATCTGCGCGCCGTTGTCGACGTTGTAGCGGGCCGCTTCGGCCATCATCGCCGGATCGGCGCCCGCGATCTGGACCGCGATCGGCTCCACCTCGCCTTCGTGGTTCGCGCGCCGCATCGTCTTCGCGCTTTTCCACAGCTGCGCGTTGGACGCGACCATCTCGGACACGGCGTAACCGGCCCCCATCCGCTTGCAGAGCTGGCGGAACGGACGATCCGTCACGCCGGCCATCGGGGCGACGAACAGGTTGTTACGCAATACGTGAGAGCCGATAACGGGCATCGCAATGGCACCGCCCGCGGCGGGCGCGGGCATGAAAAGGGCAGACGGAAACGCGCATTTTACCGTATTCCCATGCCCCGCCGATTTGACCCGGTTTGAGTGGCGCGACTGTGCGCGCCGGGTGTCAGTTGCGCTGGCCGAACATCATCTGGCGCGCGATCACCTTCTTGAGCGGCGGCACGAACTCGAGCGCGGTCAGCGCGGCACCGCGCAGCAGCGGGAGCGGGCCCGAGTCGATCGTGAACAGGCGTGCCAGCGTGTCGGTCGCGCCGATCGTGAAACGCCGGTCGAGTGCGCGGCGCGCGTTGAAGGTGGCGAGTGCGGTCGATTCGAACCCTTGCGTGGACAGCGTGTCGACGAGCGTATGCGCATCGCGCAACCCGAGGTTGAGCCCCTGGCCCGCGACGGGGTGCAGGGTTTGCGCGGCATTGCCGACGATCGCGACGCGGCCGTTGACGAGCGTCTGCGCGGCGTTCAGGCCGAGCGGGAAAGACGCGCGGCCCGTGATCGCGACGAAGTCGCCCATGCGCGCGCCGAACGCGCTGCCGAGCTCGCGCAGGAACGCGTCGTCGGGCAGCGCGGCGCGGCGCGCCGCTTCGTCGGGCGTGCAGCACCACACGAGCGAATATTCGGCCTGGCGCGGGCCGCCGAGCGGCAGCAGCGCGAGCGGGCCTTCGTGCGTGAAGCGTTCCCATGCGACGTTCGGGCGCGGCGCCGATACCGTGACCGTGCCGACGATCGCGGTCTGGCCGTAGTCGCGGCGGTGCTTGCCGGTATCGGCCCGCTGTTCGTGGAACAGCCCGCCTTCGGCGTTGATGACGATGCGTGCGCGCAGCGTGCGCTCGCCTTGCGGGCCATCGAGCGTCAGCGTGACGCCGTCGGCATCCTGCTGCGGCGCGCGCGCGGTGGTCGACGTGAGCCAGTCGACGCGGGTGCCGCGCACGGCGCCCGCGAGCGCCTGCACGAGCGAGCCGAAGCGCACGACATAACCGAGCGCGGCGACGTCGTGTTCGTCGCGGTCGATCAGCGTGCGGCCGAAATGGCCGCGCTGCGATACGTGGATGTGTTCGATCGGCGTCGCGTCGGCGGGCCACGCGAGCGTGTCGAGCAGCACGCGGCTGCCGTGCGACACGGCGATCGCGCGCGGATCGTTTGCGCTCGCGGCCGGTTCACGCGCATCGATCAGCGCGATCGATGCGTGCTGCGTGGCGCTGCGGCGCGCAAGCCAGCCGGCGAGCGCGAGCCCGACGGGGCCCGCGCCGACGATGGCGAGGTCGTAGTCCGGCGTGGCCGGGGAGGAGGCGGTCGTCATCTTGATTCGTGAAACGGAGGTAACGGTCGGCGGCAGCCGGTCATGCGAGTGCGCGCATCAGCGCTTCGATCTCGTCCGCCGCGACGGGCACGCCGCGCGTGATCAGCTCGCAGCCCTGCTCGCGCACGATCGCGTCGTCCTCGATGCGGATGCCGATGTTCCAGTACTCGGGCGGCACGTCGTCGGCGGCGCGCACATACAGGCCGGGTTCGACCGTCAGCGTCATGCCGGCCTTCAGCGTGCGCCATGGCAGCGCGCCGTTGCCGTCGCGCTCGGCGAGCCGCTCGCGGTAGTCGCCGCAATCGTGCACGTCCATGCCGATCCAGTGGCCGGTGCGGTGCATGTAGAAGCGCGTGTACGCACGCTCGGCGATCACGTCGTCGACGTTCGAGAAGCGCGTTTTCGGGATGATGCCGGTGTCGAGCAGCCCCTGCGCGAGCACGCGCACGGCGGCGTCGTGCGGTGCTTCGAACGGCACGCCGGCGCGCGTCGCGTCGATCGCGGCCTGCTGGGCGGCGAGCACGATGTCGTACAGCGTGCGTTGCGCGGGCGAGAAGCGCCCGTTGGCCGGGAACGTGCGCGTGATGTCCGACGCGTAGCCGTCGAGTTCGCACGCGGCGTCGATCAGGATCAGGTCGCCGTCCTTCGCGGTTGCGTTGCCGGCCGGGTAGTGCAGCACGCACGCGTTCGCGCCGGCCGCGACGATCGAGCCGTACGCGGGCGACTGCGCGCCGTGCTTGCGGAACACATACAGCAGCTCCGCTTCGAGTTCGTATTCGCGGATGCCGGGGCGGCATGCCTGCATCGCGCGGCGGTGCGCGAGCGCGGAGATGTGCGCGGCGCGCATCATGATCGCGAGTTCGTGCTCGTCCTTCACGAGCCGCATGTCGTCGAGGAGCGGCGTGAGGTCGAGCATCGCGTCCGGTGCGGCGACGCCCGTGCGCGCCAGCGCGCGTACCGCGTCGATCCAGCCCGCGAGCCGGCGGTCGAAGTCGGCCGATGCGCCAAACCGGTAGTGCACGGTGCCGGAGTCGGCGAGCAGGCGCGGCATCTCCGTATCGATCACGTCGACCGCGAACGCCGCGTCGAAGCCGAACGCATCGCGCGCGGCTTCGGGCCCGTAATGGAAGCCTTCCCAGATCTCGCGGTCGGCATTCTTGCCGCGGCAGAACAGGATCGACTCCGGCGCGCCGTGCGGCGCGGCCGCGTTCAGCACGAGCACCGCATCCGGCTCGGTGAAGCCCGTCAGGTAATGGAAGTAGCTGTCGTACCGGTACGGGTAGGCCGTATCGCGGTTGCGCAGCAGTTCCGGCGCGGTGGGGACGATGGCGACGCCGCCGCCGGCGGCACGCAGTGCGGCAAGCACGCGTTCACGGCGCTGGCGGTAGACGTCGACGGCGATGGCGGTATCGAGGGGCGCGTTCATTCGTGCGATTGTAGCGCCGCGTGACGCCGCGCGTGAGAGAGGGGGCGGGAAGCCGCGCCGGGCGGCCCGCGTGACGGTTGTTGCAAACCATCCACAGGCCGGTCGGGCGATTTTCTGTCGCGCGACGCCGGCCGGTTATGATCGGCGACAACGTATACTCTCGGCGGTTCCCTTAAAAAGGCAGATGATGAAATTAATCGGTTCGCTCAGCAGCCCGTACGTCCGCAAGGCGCGGATCGTGCTGGCTGAAAAGAAGATCGACTACAAGCTGGAGCTCGAGAACGTGTGGGCGCCGGAGACGGATATTCATGCTTCGAATCCGCTCGGCAAGGTCCCGTGCCTCGTGATGGAGGATGGTGCCGCGGTGTTCGATTCCCGCGTGATCTGCGAATACGTCGACACGCTGTCGCCGGTCGGCAAGCTGATTCCGCCGTCGGGGCGCGAGCGCGTCGAAGTGCGTTGCTGGGAAGCGCTGGGCGACGGCGTGCTCGACGCGGCCGTGGCAATTCGTCTCGAATACACGCTGCGGGACGAAGCGCAGCGCAGCGCGAGCTGGATCGCGCGCCAGCAGCGCAAGATCGACGACGCGCTCGTCGCGATGTCGCAAGGGCTCGGCGGCAAGACGTGGTGCGTCGGTAATCATTACACGCTCGCCGATATCGCACTCGGCTGCGCGCTCGGCTATCTCGACTTCCGGATGCCCGAGCTCAACTGGCGCGACCGCCACCCGAACCTCGACAAGCACTTCGTGAAGCTGCTGCAGCGCCAGTCGTTCGCCGATACGCTGCCGCAGAACTGAGCCGCGCGCGACGCGTACACGCTTCGCGCATTCACGCATTCGGCAGACGAAAGAAAAGCGCCCCGCGGGGCGCTTTCTTTTTGCCGGGCCGCCCCCGCGGCGGAGGCGCTCGCCTGCGTCATTCGATCGACGCGTAGACGGCCTCGCCGAGCGTGAACGAATCGCTGCGCGAAATCGGCCACCACTTGTCGTACAGCGTAAAGCCGCAGGTGTTGCCGTCGAGCAGCGCGCCGGGCTTCAGGTACTTCAGCAGCTGCGACATCAGCCGGACCTCGTGCGGCGCGATGCGCTGCACGATGTGATGCGCGCGCAGCTCCGACGGATGCGCGAGGCCGGCCGCCTGCACGAGCTCCTGCAGCGCGTGCAGCGTGTTGCGGTGGAAGTTGTACACGCGGTCGGCCTTGTCGGGCACGACGAGCGCGCGCTGGCGCACCGGGTCCTGCGTCGCGACGCCGGTCGGGCAGCGGCCCGTGTGGCAGGTCTGCGCCTGGATGCAGCCGACCGCGAACATGAAGCCGCGCGCCGAGTTCACCCAGTCCGCGCCGATCGCGAGCGTGCGGGCGACGTCGAACGCGGTGATGATCTTGCCGCTCGCGCCGATCTTCACGCGGTCGCGCACGCCGATCCCGACGAGCGTGTTGTGCACGAGCAGCAGCCCTTCCTGCAGCGGCACGCCGACGTGGTCGGTGAATTCGAGCGGCGCCGCACCCGTGCCGCCTTCCGCGCCGTCGACGACGATGAAGTCCGGCACGATGCCGGTCTCGAGCATCGCCTTCGCGATCCCGAAGAATTCCCACGGATGGCCGACGCACAGCTTGAAGCCGGTCGGCTTGCCGCCCGACAGCGTGCGCAGCCGTTCGACGAATTCGAGCAGCCCGCGCGGGGTCGAGAATTCCGAGTGCGTCGCGGGCGAGATGCAGTCCTTGCCCATCGGCACGCCGCGCGTCTCGGCGATCTCCGGCGTGATCTTCGCGGCCGGCAGCACGCCGCCGTGGCCGGGCTTCGCGCCCTGCGACAGCTTGACCTCGATCATCTTGACCTGCGGATCGGCGGCCTGCTTCGCGAACTTGTCGGGGTTGAAGGTGCCGTCGTCGTTGCGGCAGCCGAAGTAGCCGGACGCGATTTCCCAGATGATGTCGCCGCCGTTCTCGCGGTGGTACTTCGACAGCGAGCCTTCGCCCGTGTCGTGCGCGAAACCGCCTTTCTTCGCGCCGAGGTTCAGCGAGCGGATCGCGTTCGCGGACAGCGAGCCGAAGCTCATCGCCGAGATGTTGAAGATCGAAATGTCGTACGGTTGCGCGCGATTCGCGCCGACGCGGACGCGGAAATCATGGTTCGGCAGCTTCGTCGGCGCGAGCGAGTGGCTGATCCATTCGTGCGCGACGGCCTTCACGTTCAGCTCGGTGCCGTACGGCCGGTTGTCGGCGACGTTCTTCGCGCGCTGGTAGACGAGGCTGCGCTGCGCGCGCGAGAACGGTTTCTCGTCGGTGTCGTCCTCGACGAAATACTGGCGGATTTCAGGTCGGATGAATTCGAACAGGAAGCGGAAGTGGCCCCAGAGCGGGTAGTTGCGCAGGATCGCGTGGCGGTCCTGCTTCAGGTCGTACAGGCCGAGCGCGACGAGGGCGGCGGGAATCAGGATCCACAGCCACGCGATCGCGTGCCGCGCGGCGAGTGCCGCGACGGCCACGAACAGCAGGACCGCGCACCACATCGCGAGATAGCGTCGGGAAAACATGGGGACTCCGTCGTAATTATCTGGATGGCCATCGCTCGCGAGCGGTCGCGCGGCGGCCGGCAGGTCGGCGCCCTCGGCGTTGCGCCGGGCCGGCGGGCAGGGTGCCCGAGCCGTGCCTGGCCGCTGCCGGCGCCCACGATGGTCGAGAGTCTACTACGGGTCCCGTGAAGCTCGCGTTGCCGAGCCGGCCCGCCGCGTCAGGGGCCCGCGTGACGGATGAACGGGCCGTATGCGGGCGCGTCGGGCTTCAGCCTGACGCCGGCTTCGAAGTCCGAGTCGCGGTTGAACGGCACCCGCGGCCACGTGTGCCAGGCGCGCAGTCGCGCGCGGTAGTCCGCGAGCGCTTGCGCGAGGCGCGCGTCGTCGAGCCGCGCGTTGTCGCCGGCCGGATCGCTGCGAACCGCGTGGATCAGGTGCGGTTCGAGCACGTCGAAGCCGACGTAGCGCAGCGCATGCATGAGCGGCCACAGCAGCAGGCGCGTGTCGCCCTCGCGGCCGTCGGGCGCGCAGGCGGCGGCCGACGATCCGGTCGTCACGCTCAGCAGCGCGCGGCGCCCGTGCAATACGCCGCTGTCATGACGCCGGCGGCTGCTGTAGAGGCCGCCGTAGACGAACACGCGATCCATCCAGCCCTTCAGGATCGCCGGTGCGCCGAACCACCACAGCGGGAACTGCAGGATCAGCGCGTCGGCCTGTTGCAGCAGCTCGACGTGATGCCCGACCTCCGGCGCGAGCGTGCCGCGCTCCCAGTGGTGGCGCTGCTCGCGTTGCGCGTCGAAGCGTGCCGTGTCGAGCCGATCGGCGTAATGGCGCGGCGCCTCGCACGGGTCGAAGCCGTCGGCGTACAGGTCCGCGACGGTCGCGGTATGGCCGGCGGCGCGCCACGCATCGGCCGCCGCATGGGAGAGGGCCGCGTTGAACGACTGCGGTTCGGGATGGGCGACGACGATCAGCGCATGCATGGCGGGCTCCGTGAGTGTGCGACGATGATGGCCGGCGGCAGCGGGGCCGCGCAATCACGCACCCGGAGGTAACCATGGCATTTCCCGGCGACGTCTATGCGGCGGACTGTTCGGCGCGCGATGCGCTCGCGCTGATCGCCGGCAAATGGACGCTGCTGATCCTGCCGGCGCTGGCCGAGCGGCCGCTGCGCAACGGCGAGCTGCTGCGGCGCATCGGCGGCATCTCGCAGAAGGTGCTCACGCAGACGCTGCGCGAGCTGGAGCGCAACGGGCTGATCGAACGGATCGCGATCGCCGCGCGGCGATCGCATGTCGAATACCGGCTGACGCCGGTGGCGGAATCGCTGGTGGACACGCTCGTGGCGCTCGATCGCTGGGCCGAGCGCCATTTCCCGGTGCTCGACGCGGCGCGCGAGCGCTACGACGCGGCCGTGCGGCACATGCGCTGAACAGGCGGGCGGCCGCGGGCGCGACCGCTTTCGGCCGGCACCGCCCGCGCGGCGCCGGCGGCGCGTCAGCGCGCGGCCGCGAGCGCCGGCGCGTCGAGCGCCTGCCGGTCGCTGGTTGCCGCGCTTTCGATGATGCCGCCGCCGAGACAGATCTCGCCGTCGTACAGCACGGCCGACTGGCCGGGCGTGACGGCCCACTGCGCATCGTCGAACGCGAGCGAGAAGCGTGCTTCGCCTGCCGGGCCGGGCACGGCGGCGCCGAAGGCGCATGCCGCGTCGGCCTGCCGGTAGCGCGTCTTCGCGCCGCACGCGAAGCCCTCGGCCGGCGGCTCGCCGGCGACCCAGCTCACGTTGCCGGCGACGAGTTCGCGCGACAGCAGCCACGGATGATCGTGGCCCTGCACGACGTACAGCGTGTTCGACGCGATGTCCTTCGCGGCGACGAACCACGGTTCACCGCTGCCGCTCTTGCTGCCGCCCAGGCCGATGCCCTTGCGCTGGCCGAACGTGTAGAACGCGAGGCCGATGTGCTCGCCGACGACCTTGCCGTCCGGCGTCTTCATCGGGCCGGGTTTGGTCGGAAGATAGCGGTTCAGGAAATCGCGGAACGGCCGTTCGCCGATGAAGCAGATGCCGGTCGAATCCTTCTTCTTCGCGTTCGGCAGCCCGATCTGCGCGGCGATCTCGCGCACCTTCGTCTTCGGGATCTCGCCGAGCGGGAACATCGTCTTCGACAGTTGCGCCTGGTTCAGCCGGTGCAGGAAGTACGACTGGTCTTTCGTATGGTCGAAGGCCTTCAGCAGCTCGAAACGCCCGTCGCGCTCGCGCACGCGCGCATAGTGGCCCGTCGCGATCATTTCCGCGTCGAGCGACATCGCGTGATCGAGGAACGCCTTGAACTTGATTTCGGCGTTGCACAGCACGTCGGGGTTCGGCGTGCGGCCGGCCGAGTATTCGCGCAGGAACTCGGCGAACACGCGATCCTTGTATTCCGCCGCGAAGTTGACGGCTTCCACGTCGATGCCGATCAGGTCGGCCACCGACACGACGTCGATCCAGTCCTGGCGCGTCGAGCAGTATTCGCCGTCGTCGTCGTCTTCCCAGTTCTTCATGAACAGGCCGACCACGTCGTAACCCTGTTCCTTCAGCAGCCACGCGGTCACCGACGAATCGACGCCGCCCGACATGCCCACCACTACACGGCGCTTGCTCATTTGTTGACCGCCTGACGTTCGAATGCTTCGGGGCGCGGCGCGACCGAATGCGTATGCACGAAATCGAGCGGAATGCGCCGCCCGGCGAGGTAATCGTCGACGCAGCGCATCACCGCGGGCGAGCGATGGCGCTCGCTGCACGCGCGCAGTTCGTCGGCGGTCATCCACAGCGTGCGGACGATGCCGTCGTCGAGCGCGTGGCCCGCGACCGGCTCGCCGGCCGTGCCGCAGAAAGTGAAGCGCAGGTAGGTCGCGCCGGCGGTGCCGGGACGGTCGTAGTGCGCCAGATAGACGCCGACGAGCGCGTCGGGCGTGAACGGGTGCGCGGTTTCCTCGAGCGTCTCTCGGATCACGGCGTCGGCCAGCGTTTCGCCGGCTTCGAGATGGCCTGCCGGCTGGTTGATGCGCAGGCCCGACGAGGTTTCTTCCTCGATCACGAGAAAGCGGCCGGCGTGCTCGACGAGCGCCGCGACCGTCACATGCGGGGTCCAGATTTCGGGTTTCATGGTTCGGCATTTTACCGGTTGCGCCCGAACGCTGCCCGGCGTTCGGTCAGACGAATCCGACCCTCGTAATCGTCCGTCGTGCCGGTGCGCGGCCACGCCGGCCAGGCTCACGCGCCGATCTCGCGCGATCGTGCGCAAAGCTACCTGGACAAGACGATGATGGTGTTCGGCGATGCGAAGAAGGTCATCGAGGACATGGTGAAGGCGGTCGACTGACGCATGCGCCGGCAACGCAGGCCGCCTGCCTCGATTCGCGGGCGGCCTCAAGGGACAGGCCCGACCGGCGCAAGCCGGCCGGGCCGTTTCATGGTGCGACGAGGTTCGCGATGCACGCGGCGATCGTGTCGCGTACGCGCACGATCGCCGGGTCGCGCTGCGTGCTCGTGCGCCAGCCGATTTCGACCGGGTAGTGCGGCAAGTCGACCGGGCAGGCGAGCGCGCGCAGCGGCGTGGATCGCGCGATCGCGCGCGCCGCGTGCGAGGGAATCGTCGCCACCGCGTCGGAGCCGGCGAGCAGGTACGGCAACGCGGCGAAATGCGTGGTCGACGCCGCGACGCGCCGCTTGTGGCCGAGCGTGGCCAGCGCCTCGTCGACGATCCCGATCACGCCGCCCGACGACACGAGCAGGTGGTCGCGCTGCAGGAAATCGGCGAGCGTGAGCGTGCGCGGCGGCCGGGGGCGGGCGGCCGGGTCGATCAGGCACGCGTAGCCGCCCGTCGCGACCGCACGCCGGCTGAGCCCGTTCGCCGAGAAGCCGCCCGATGCGATCGCGAGGTCGACGCCGTGGCGCAGCAGCGCGTCGCCAGCGATGCCGCTGTGCGTCTGCCGGAAGATCAGCCGGATGCCGGCGGCTTCCCGTGCAACGGCGTCGATCAGCGCGCGGCCGAGCGCGATCTCGAAGTCGTCCGACAGCCCGATCGAGATCGTGCGGCCGATGCGGTCGCCGCCGTCGGCCGCGATCGCGAGGCTTTCGCGGCAACGGTCGAGCGCGTCGGACAGGATCGGTTTCAGTTCGTCTGCGCGCGGCGTCGGCGCGAGCCCGCGGCCGGTGCGCACGAACAGCGGATCGGCATAGATCACGCGCAGCCGCGCGAGCGCCGCGCTCACCGCCGACTGCGTGAGGCCGAGCCGCAGCGCCGCCCGGCTCGCGCCGCCTTCCTCGTACAGCGCCTCGAACACTTTCAGCAGGTTCAGGTCGAGGCTGGCGATATCATCCACATTCATGTCACTTATCGTTCTATCGATTTGATCGATGACATCATATCGATAAAGATGGCGTTACCCCATTCACCGGAGACGCCTTCATGTCCACGTCAGTCATCGCCGCGCTGCAGATCGGCGCTTCGCCCGCCGGCACGCGCGCCACGCTCGACACGATCCTCGGCTACGAAACCGCGATCCGCGACAGCGGCGCGTCGCTCGTCGTGCTGCCCGAGGCCGTGCTCGGCGGCTATCCGAAAGGCGAGATCTTCGGCACGCGGCTCGGCTACCGGCTGCCCGAGGGCCGCGACGCGTATGCGCGCTACGCCGCGCAGGCGATCGACGTGCCGGGGCCGGAAACCGATGAGCTGGCCGCGCTGTCGCAGCGCACGGGCGCGAGCCTCGTGGTCGGCGTGATCGAGCGCGGCGGCAGCACGCTGTACTGCACGGCGCTGTTCTTCGATCCGCGCGATGGGCTCGTCGCGAAGCACCGCAAGCTGATGCCGACCGGCACCGAGCGGCTGATCTGGGGGCAGGGCGACGGCTCGACGCTGCCCGTCGTCGACACGGCCGCGGGCCGCGCGGGCGCCGCGGTCTGCTGGGAGAACCACATGCCGTTGCTGCGCTGCGCGATGTACGCGAAAGGCGTGCAGATCTGGTGCGCGCCGACCGTCGACGAGCGCGACGTGTGGCAGAGCTCGATGCGGCATATCGCGCACGAGGGGCGCTGCTTCGTCGTCAGCGCGTGCCAGGTGCAGCCGTCGCCGCGCGCGCTCGGGATCGACGTGCCGGGCTGGGATCCGGAGCGGCCGCTGATCCGCGGCGGCAGCGTGATCGTCGGGCCGCTCGGCGACCTGCTGACGGAGCCGCTGATCGGCACGGCCGGGCTCGTGACCGCGCGTATCGATACCGACGAACTCGTGCGGGCGCGTTACGACTTCGACGTGGTCGGGCATTACGCGCGGCCCGATGTGTTCTCGCTGCACGTCGACGAGCGGCCGAAGCGCACGGTGGTGTTCGGCGCGTAGGGAAAGGCGGGCCGGGCGCCGCACGGCGGCCCGGAACGTGAACGGCGGCGGTGTGCCCGCCGCCGTGCCGTATCGGCGCGTCAGCGCATCGGCGCTTCCGCGATCCGCATGTAATCGGCGATGCGCCGCCCTTCCATGTCCGGAAATTGCTCGTGCACGACGATGTCGCCCATCCGCGCGATGTCGAAGGTGCGGAAATCGCCGCGCAGCTCGCACCACGCGCCGATCGTCCAGCGCCCGCCCCAGTAGACGAGCCCGAGCGGCCACACGCGGCGTTGCGAATGCGCGCCGAGCCGGTCGCGGTAGTCGAAGCTGACGACGTGGCGCGTATCGATGGCCTGGTGGATCGCATCGACCTTCGCGCAAAACGTCTCGTCGATGTGGAACGACGGCGCGAACACGGGCAGGCGGTCGAGCGCCGTGCGCTTGTCGGCCGGCATCGCCGACGCGATCTTCGCGAGCGCCGAGCGTGCGCCGCTCGCGAAGCGCGCACCGCCCCAGGTTTCGAGCATGCGTGCGCCGGTGGCGAGCGCCGCGAGCTCCTCGGCCGTGAACGTGAGCGGCGGCAGGCTCGCGTTGCGGTTCAGCCGGTAGCCGATGCCGGCTTCACCTTCGATCGGTACCCCTGACAGTTGCAGGTCGCGCACGTCGCGATAGACCGTGCGCGGCGACACCGACAGCCAGTCGGCCAGCTGCTGCGCGGTCGTGAGACGACGCCCGCGCAGCAGCTCGGCGATCTGGAACAGGCGGTCGGCACGGCGCGTCATGACGGCACCTCGGCTCCAACGGCAATGGGGACTTCGCGATGATAGCGCCGTGCGCGCCCGATGGCCGCTGCGCTCAGTGGCATTTCGGCGCGTGCAGGCCGACGCGGTTGCCTTCGGTGTCGATCAGGTAGCCGACGTAGCCGTAGTTGTTCGGCAGCTCGACGACGGAGCCCTGCACGACGCCGCCCGCGCGCTTCGCGCGTTCCAGCGCCGCGACGACCGATTCGCCGGCGTTCAGGTAGACGAGCACGCCGTTCGCGCTCGGCTTGATCTGCTGCGGATCGAACACGATGCTGCCGCCCGTGCTCGATGCGTCGCGGTCGAACGTGGCCATCGGCACGCCGCCGATGACTTCGCGCTGCAGCGTCGTTTGCAGCACGGTTTCGTAGAAGCGGATCGCCCGGTCGAAATCGAGGGACGGAATGTCGAACCACGCGATCGCGCGCTCGGGGGTGGCAGTGGCGGTGGCAGTTGCGGACGTCATGACGCGCTCCTTGTTGCGTTGTTGTTCGGGTTCGGTGCGGAAACCAGCGTTGCATTGCGCCGGGATTGCAGTGTGATCGCAGCCTGCTGACACCGTATTGTCAGTAGAGGTCGGGAACGATCCGCCAGCGCCGCCTGATCGTCACGTGGCGCACGCCGTCGAGGGAGAGTGGGGAATTGCGCGTGATCTGCGTCGTCGAGCCGCGCGACGGCGCCGTGAAGCCGGCTGTCACGCACGACGGGCTGGTGCCGGGCTCGGAGATGGATCGCGGGATTCGCGTCGGGTAGCCGCTCGTGCTGTCGAGCCGCAAGACGCCGCTCGAGACGGGGCAGGCGCTGCCGTTCACGACGGGGCGCCCGGAGAAGTCGAAGCATTGAAGCGGAACGCCGCCGTTGCCGCGGATGCGGTAACGGCGGCGTTCCGGTCGCCGCGCAGGGGCCGTATCGGCGGCCCCGTCGCGACCATGATGCGGATTACGCGTCGCCTTCCGGCGTGGCCGGGCGCGCCTTCACGCTGCCGGCGATCAGGTCGAAGCGGAACAGCCGGCATTCGAGCGCGCCGTTGAACAGCGGCGTCTTGGCTGATTCGCGCAACCGCAGCTGGCCGGGCAGCGAACGGTCGGACGTCAGCAGGAACGCCTGCCAGCCCGTGAAGCGCTGCTTCAGCGCATCGCCGAGCGCGTTGAAGAACTCGCTGTCCGGCGCGTCGGTGTGGGTGCGGCGGAATGCGTCGTCGTTGCCGCGGTTGCGGCCCGTCTCGCGCACCTCGCCGCGCGCGCTGCGGCCGCGCACCTCGATCCGCTCGCCGTACGGCGGGTTCGCGAGGATGATGCCCGGGCCGTCGCACGGCGGCGTCATCCCGCGCGCGTCGACCTGCTTGAGCCACACCGACGGCACGCCCGCGCGCTCGAGGTTCGCGCGTGCCTTCTCGAGCATGTCGCCGGAGATGTCGCTGCCGTACACGCCGAGCGCTTCGCCGCGTTTGCCGCGCGCCGCGCGCTTCGCGTCCAGCGCCGGGACCTTCAGCCCCTGCCATGCGGTGATGTCGTATTGCTTGAGTTTCTCGAAGCCGAACCGGCGCTCGACGCCGGGTGCGACGCCGAGCGCGATCTGCGCGGCTTCCGCGAGGAACGTGCCGCTGCCGCACATCGGGTCGTACAGCGCCGTGCCGGGCGTCCAGCCCGTCAGGCGCAGGATGCCGGCCGCGAGGTTCTCGCGCAGCGGCGCCGCGCCCTTGTCGAGACGCCAGCCGCGCTTGAACAGCGGCTCGCCCGACGTGTCGAGGTACAGCGTGCACTCGTTGGCCGTCAGGAACGCGAACACGCGCACGTCGGGCGCACCGGTGTCGATGCTCGGGCGCGCGCCGGTCTTCTCGCGCATCCGGTCGCAGATCGCGTCCTTCACGCGCAACGTCGCGAATTCGAGGCTCTTCAGCGGCGACTTGATCGCGGTGACGTCGACGCGCAGCGTCTGCGTCGCCGCGAACCAGCGCTCCCACGGCTGCTCGAGCGCGAGCGCGTAGACGTCCTGCTCGTTGCGGTAGGCGCGGTGCGCGATCTTCAGCAGGACCCGGCTCGCGATCCGCGAATGGAGGTTCGCGGCCATGCCGGCGGCCCAGCCGCCGCTGAAGTGGACGCCGCCCGGCACCTGCGCGCCCGCGGTGAACGGCGCGCCGTTCAGGTGGCGGCCGGCGATTTCGGCCAGCTCGGCGGCAAGCGCCGCTTCGAGGCCGCGCGGGCAGGGGGCGAAGAATTCGTACAGGGTGGGCGAGGACATAAGGCGGGTGAGGACGTGCAAAAGTCCACTATTGTACGCGGCGCGGGCGGCCGGGGCCGGCGTTGCGTCGCGTTTCGGTGCCGCGGCGCGGGCCCGGGCGCCGCGCATGCGTGCCGGGGGCGGCCCGGCGGCGCCCGGGCGGGCACCGCCAGGCCCGCGGGCTCAGTGCGAGCCCGGCTGGCCGGCGCGGGCGGCCGGGCTGCTGCCCGGCCAGAACAGCGCGAGCGGATTCGACAGCACCGTGCGGACGATCGCGGCGACGAGCGCGCGCACCTTGGTCGGGCGCAGGCTGCGCGAGCGCACGGCCATCGTGAACGCGAGCGCGAAGCTCACGAGCACGTTGAGGATCGCCATGCTGAGCACGCCGGCGCCGGCCCACCACAGCTCGGGGGTGCCCAGCGCGTCCTTGCCCAGCACGCCGAGCGCGATCCCGATCGAGCCGGCCGACAGCGTCACGTGCCGCACCTCGAACGGGAACATGAACACGGTGACGATCGCCGGGATGAGGCCGAGCATCAGGCCGAGGCCCACGTTCGCGACCACGCCGGCCACGTTCGACCGGCAGAAATGCGCGAGCTTCGCGGCGCCGGCCGCGCCGAGCGTGAGGCGCAGCCGGCGGTTGTACGTGAGCGCGTCGCCGACCCGGTGCAGCACGAACCAGTTGTCGGCCCAGCCCGCGAGCAGGCTCGACGCCCACAGCAGCACGCCGGTCAGCGCCGCGTAGAGCGGCGTCGGGCCGAGCAGCGAGAACGAGTGCAGCGTCGCGTGCGCCTTCTCCGGCGAGATCAGGTTCGCATGCAGCAGGTTGCCGGCGAACAGCTGCACCAGCAGGCACACGGGCAGCACGACGAGCACGTTGCCCGAAATCGCGGCGGCCTGCGTGCGGATCAGCGCGATCACCGATGCCACGAACGCCTTCACGCCTTCGTCGTGGCCCGTGTCGTCCAGCTCGCGCGCGAGCGTCGGTGCGGTCATCGCAGGCTGCTTGGTCGCGAGCGTGAAGTGCAGGAAGTGCATCAGCATGAAGCTGGCCGCGTAGTTGATGCCCGCGAGCAGCCCTTCGAGCATCGACTGCAGGTGCGCGCCCGTGATCGCGAACTTCACGCACACCGTCACGACGGTGACGAGGCCGCCGCCCGCGGCCATCCGCAGCATCTTCAGGTACTCGGCGCGGCCGCGCGAGATGTAGTGCTCGCCGGTGTCCGCGTTGGTTTCGACGAGCTTGCGCGCGAACAGCGAGAAGTTGCTGCGCACGAGGTGCGACACGCTCTGGCTGTTGTGGTTCGCGTCGACGAGCTCGGCCGTCAGGTGCGCCATCCCGTGCAGGTCGTCGCGCGCCATCCACGCGTTGAGCAGCATCTCGGCGCGCAGGATGCGCATGCGCATCCGCTCGACCTGGAACACGATGTCGACCGACACGCCGTTGCGGTACAGGTGCGAGAACACCTCGTCGACGGCGATCCGGCATTCGTCGAGCAGCACGCGCAGGTAGTTGACCTCGTGCAGCAGCTTGCTCGGGTCGCCGCCGTCCTCGACGGCCGCGTGCGCGGTCTCGACCGCGAGCATCGCGCGCGTGAGGCGGTAGAACGGCTGCGTTTCCAGCGGTTTGCGCGCGTCGTCGTCGGAGAGCCGGCTGCGCACCGTCTGCGACAGGCCGGTCGAGCTGATCTGGCAGGTCAGGTTGTGCAGCGCGGCCAGCAGGTCGCGCGAGAACGAGCCCGGCTCGTGGCGCTCTTCGTCGGTGACGTCGAACGAGAACAGGTCGGCGAGGCGCGTGAGGAGATCGTCGGGCAGCGCGTCGATCCATTGCGCGTCTTCCGGCGTCGGGAACATCAGCGTGAAGAGTGCCGACAGCTCGCGGCGGTTCGGCGCCGGCGGGATCAGCGACGAGTCGATCCGCTCGAACAGCGCGCCGAAGAAGCCCGAGTGCACGGGCATGCCGGCGTCGCACAGGAGCGAGATGCCGTCGCACTCGCGCAGGATGCCGCGCAGGATGCGCGCGGCGTGTGCCTTCCATGCGGGGTTGCGATCGAGCACGTGGAACAGGTAGCGCAACCGCGCGTGGGCCGGATACGCGCGCGCATCGGCGTCGCGATCGGCCGGCGCGTCCTGCATCGTGCCGGTGCGGCGCAGCCAGTGCGCGAGCTCGATCAGCCATTCGCTGCGCTCGGCGTACGACGCATCGGCGTCGGCGTGCGCGAGCAGGGCATCGAGCTGGTGACCGGCATTGCGCGACGCGCGCCACTTCTTGATCAGGGTCGTCAGGGAACGAAACATAAACGGAATAACGAAAGCCCTCGGCGGGCGGGTTCGGGATGCCGGCCGGGAAACGGCGCGGCGCCGGGGAGAACGGGTGAGACGGGGCAGGTTGCCGGACGATGCGAGGCGACCCGCGATGCGGCTGCCCTGCTCGGTGCACGGTGCGGGCGCCGGGCGGCACGGCGGTCGGGCCGAACGCGGCCCGGCGCCGCTGGCTGGCGCGCACGACGAGCGGCGCGGGCCTGAAAGTGCGTAGGATCGTCAATCGGGCCGGAAAACGCAAGCCGACCGCGTTGCACGAAGCCGGTTCCGGCCGACTTTGACAAACAATGTCATGGCCGTCCGGCCGGGGAGCGCGATGCGGGGCCGGGGCCGGCCGCGGCAGCGCATCGCCGGTGGCGGCCGGCGGGCGCTATCGGACGCGACGCGCTGGACGAAGCCGCGCAGGTGTGTACGCCGTCGAGCGTTCGCCCGCGCGCCGCCCGCCCGCCGCCCGCGCGCCGCCCGCTTATGCGCCGGACTTGCCCGTCGCGCCGGCGCCGCCGCCCGGCGCCGGATTGGCCGGGCACGGCACGACCGGCGCGGCGGCCGTCTTGCCGCCGGCCGCGGGTGCCGTGACAGCCGAAGCGCCACGGCGCGCGGCCATGGCACGCACGCCGGCCGCGGCTTGCGTGGCGATCACGTCGAGCGCGCGCCGGTGGCCGGCGACGAGTGCGTCGTAGCCGTCGGCGACCGGTTCGGCGACGCTCGTGCGGCAGGTCATCACGGCCTGCGTGGCGAGCGAGCGCACGCTCCACACGGCATCGACCGCCGCGCGTTTGCCCGGCCACGACTCGAAGCGCTGCACGTTCACGCTGATGCGATACACGGGCACGCCGGGCGGAGTCGCGGAATTCGCGACGTCGATCGTGCCGAGCTGCGCGGCGAGATCGTCCGACAGCGCGCGGCGGATCTCGTCGGCGGGCGGCGACGCCCAGCGTTCCTGCTCGAGCACGTCGACCTGCGCGGCGTTCTTCTGCACGACCAGCTGGTTCTTCGCGACCTGCTCGGGCACGCCGACCGACGGCACCTCGATCAGGAACGCCGGGTTGGCCGGCGCGGTGCGCAGCGGCGCAGCGGCATCGGCCGGGCTGAGCGTGTAGAACCGCGCGGGCGGCGAGCTGCACGCGGCGAGCGCGAGGGCGGCGGCAACCGCCGCCGCACCGCTCGCGAAACCGTTCACGCGTGTCGTCATGGTTGATCTCCTGGCTTGCCCTTGAGCAGCGATTCGGGGTGACGCTCGAGGTAGTCGGCGAGCGCGTTCAGCGATTGCAGCGTGCGCGTGAGCTCCTTCAGCGCGCCGCGCACGTCGGACTGCAGCGGCGAATCCTGCTGCAGCGTCGCTTCGGCGGTCGAGAAGGTCTGCTTCGCGGCCGACAGCGTGTCGCGCGCTTCCGGCGCGACCTGCGTGTCGAGCTGCTTGAACAGCTTGTCGGCGTTCGCGAGCGCGCTGTTCAGGTTCGCGCCGATCTGGTCGAACGGCACCTTGTCGAGCTTCTTCGCGATGTCGGCGACCTGCAGCTGCAGCTCGTCGAGCGTATTCGGCACGGTCGGCAGCTCGAGCGGCTGGCGTGCCGTGTCGATCTTCACGGCCGGTGCCTTCGGGAAGAAGTCGAGCGCGACGTACAGCTGGCTCGTCAGCAGGTTGCCGGTGCGCAACTGGCCGCGCAGCCCGTGCTGGACGAGCCGCTCGACGATCTCGCGGCGGGCCGGTTCGCCCTTGCTCTCGATCGTTTCGCGGAAGCGCCGGCCGAGGCGTTCCGGATAGATGTTCATCGTCACCGGCATCAGGAAGTTCTTCGTCTTCGGATCGAAGTCGATACCGATGTTCGTCACTTCGCCGAGCACGATGCCGCGGAAGTCGACCGTCGCGCCGACGGCGAGCCCGCGCAGCGACTGGTTGAAGTTCATCACGACCTGCAGCGGCTGGCCGTCCGGGTCGCGCATCGCGTCGCCCTCGTCGGACGCAAGGCGGAACGTCGTGTTGTTCGGCGCCGTCGTGCCGGAGCCCTGGTTCGGCGGCGTCTGGAACGCGATGCCGCCGAGGATCACCGTCGCGAGCGACTGCGTGTTCAGCTTCAGGCCGCTCGAATCGAGCCGCAGATCGACGCCGCTCGCCTGCCACCAGCGCGAGTTGATGCCGACGTACTGGTCGTACGGCGCGTTGACGAACACGTTGAACGTGACGCCCGTGCCGTCCTTGTCGAGCGAGAAACCGACCACCTGGCCGACCTGCACGCGGCGGTAGTAGACCGGCGAGCCGATGTCGACCGAGCCGAGCGAATCGCCGCGCAGCACGTACTGCGTGCCTTTCTGGTCGCCCGTGACGGCCGGCGGCGTCTCGAGGCCCGTGAAATCGGTCAGCGTGTCCTGGCCGCGGCCGGCGTCGACGCCGATGTACGCGCCCGACAGCAGCGTGCCGAGCCCCGACACGCCGGTCGCGCCGACGCGTGGCCGCACGATCCAGAAGCGCGAGCCCTTGACCGCGAAGTCCTCGGCTTCCTTCTTGAGCTGCACCTGGACGAGCACGCGCGACAGGTCTTTCGACAGCTTGATCGTCTTGACCATGCCGATCTCGACGTCCTTGTACTTGACCTGGGTCTTGCCGGGCTCGAGCCCTTCGGCGCTGTGGAAGCTGATCGTGATTTCCGGGCCGCGTTCGCGCACGGACTTGATCACGAGGCCGATGCCGATCAGCGCGGCGATCAGCGGCACGAGCCAGACGAGCGACGGCAGCCAGCCGCTTTTCGTCGAGATCGTCGGATCGGGCGGCCGGGGCGCGTCGTGCTGCGGGCCTTGTGGACTATTCATGGTGATTCCCTGAGGTTTCGACTGGATCCCAGATCAGGCGGGGATCGAACTGCATCGACGCGAGCATCGTCAGGATCACGACCGAACCGAACGCGAGCGCGCCGGGGCCGGCCGTGATGACGGCGAGCGAACGGAAATGGACGAGCGCGACGGTCAGCGTCACGACGAAGATGTCGAGCATCGACCAGCGGCCGATGCGCTCGACGATCCGGAACAGCCGCGTGCGCTGCTGCGGCCGCCACGCGGTGCGGCGCTGCGCGCTGATCACGAGGATCAGCAGCACGCCGAGCTTGAGCATCGGCACGAGGATGCTCGCGACGAACACGACGACGGCGAGCGGCCAGTCGCCCGACACCCAGAAATAGATGACGCCGCTCATGATCGTGTCTTCCTGCGAGCCGACGATCGACGCGGTGCGCATGATCGGCAGCAGGTTCGCCGGAATGTACAGGATCGCGGCCGCGAGCAGCAGCGCCCACGTGCGCATCAGGCTGTTCGGCGTGCGGAAATGGAGCGCGCTGCCGCAGCGCGCGCAATGCGCGTGCGGATGGTCGAGCGTCTGCACGAGCCCGCACGTGTGGCAGCTGACGTAGCCCTCGCGGGCGGCGGTCGGGATCGTCATCGGCGGGCGGCTTCCGGCAGCGGGGCGGCGTCGGGCTGCCCGGGCGAGCGCCCGGCGCGCAGGTCGTCGGCGATGTCCCACAGCGTGCGCGGATCGAACATCAGCACCACGGCGATCATCAGCGTGAGCGCGGCGAACGCGAACAGCGCGGCGTCGGGCACGACGCGCGCGAGGCTCACCATCTTGACGATCGTGACGAGGATCCCGAGCATGAACACCTCGATCATCCCCCACGGCCGCACCAGCTCGATCGCGCGCAGCACGAGGTTGAAACCGGGCGGCACGACGCCGCGGCGGATCGGCAGCAGCAGGTACAGCAGCGCGGACATCTCGACGAGCGGGAACAGCACGGTCGAGCAGAACACCATCACGCCGACGATCGCCATGTCCTGGCGCCACAGCGAGTCGATCGCGCCGATCAGCGTGGTCTGCACGCGGTTGCCGTTCACGTCCATTTCGAGGATCGGGAACGCCTGGGCAATCGTGAACGTGATCAGTGCCGCGAGCGCGAGCGCGCAGATCCGCTCGATCTGCGCCGCGCTGTTGCGATAAAGCAGCGCGTCGCAGCGCGGGCAACGCGCGATTTCGCGGCCGCTCAGGCGCGGTTTGTGCAACAGTGCGTCGCACTCGTGACAGGCAATCAGGTCGTATCGTTGCATGGAAAAGGCAGTTGTGCGACGGCCGGGGACACGCGTCGACGGGGCCGGAACCCGCGCCAATCTTACCAAAAGGGCCTTTTCGGCGTGTCAAGGATCGTGCGGTTTGTGACCGGCCGGTAACATGACGGGAAGCTGTCGGCCGGCTGACATGCCTGTCCTCAGAGTCCGCGCGCGTCAAAAGGTTGCGGTAGCATGGCGCCCTTGACAAGCGTCGGACGAATGGCCGGCGCGGCTGTTCGCTGAACTGAGGAATCCAGGATGGTATCGAAATCGCCGCCGGCCGTGCCGGCACGTTATGCGCATACCGCGATCGCGCTGCACTGGCTGATCGCGCTGCTGATCATCTGCGGCTTCGCGCTCGGCTGGGTGATGACCGACATCCCCGGCTTCACGCCGACCAAGCTGAAGTACTTCTCGTGGCACAAGTGGATCGGCGTGACGGTGTTCGCGCTGGCGGTCATCCGCGTGCTGTGGCGGGCGACGCACGTGCCGCCGCCGCTGCCGGCCGACACGCCGGCGTGGCAGCGCGCGGTATCGCATGGCGTGCACATGCTGCTGTACGTGCTGATGATCGTGATCCCCGTGACGGGCTACCTGTACAGCTCGGCCTCGAACATCCCGGTCGTCTACCTCGGCATCGTGCCGCTGCCGCGCCTGATCGACCCCGATCCGGTGCTGAAGGAAACCTTCAAGACGCTCCACGTGTCGTTGAATTACATACTGCTTGCGCTCGTCGCGATGCACGTGCTCGCGGCGCTCAAGCACCAGTTGTTGGACCGCGACGGCCTGCTGTCGCGGATGCTTCCCTCCGCCAAATGAAGGATCCCATGAAAGTGTCTTTCTCCCGCTCCATGCTGACCGCGTTCGCCGCGGTGTCACTTGTCGCGTCGGGCGCGGCGCACGCCGATGTCGATCTCGCGAAGAGCAAGGTGTCTGCCGTGTCGAAGCAGATGAACGTGCCGACCGAAGGCGCGTTCAAGAAGTTTTCCGCGCAGGTGAAGTTCGATCCGGCGAAGGCCGCGCAGGGCAGCGCCCAGATGACGATCGACGTCGCGAGTTATGACCTCGGCGACAAGATGTACAACGACCAGGTCGCCGGCAAGGACTGGTTCGACGCGAAGGCTTTCCCGCAGGCGACGTTCGTGTCGTCGGCGATCGCACCGGCCGGCGGCAACAAGTACAACGTGACCGGCAAGCTGACGATCAAGGGCAAGGCCGAAACCGTCACGGTGCCCGTCACGGTCACGCAGAACGGCGCGACGCAGACGTTCGACGGCGTGCTGCCGATCAAGCGTTCGGCCTTCAACGTCGGCACCGGCGAATGGAAGGACACGTCGGTCGTCGCGGACGAAGTGCAGATCAAGTTCCATCTCGTCGCCACGAAGTAAGCGGCGAACCATCGCATCACCCGAATGCCGCGCGAGGGCGCGGCGCCGTTCCAAGGAGAAAGAGTTGAAAAAGCATCTGATGATCGCCGCGGGCGCACTGGCTGCCACGCTGTCGTTCTCGGCATTCGCCGACAGCGCAACCTACCAGTTCGATCCGTCCCACACGTACCCGAGCTTCGAGGCCGACCACTTCGGCGGCCTGTCGGTCTGGCGCGGCAAGTTCGACAAGTCGAGCGGCACCGTGACGCTCGATCGCGCGGCGAAGACGGGTACGGTCGACGTGACGACCGACATCGCGTCGATCCACACCGGCAGCGCGAAGCTCGACGAGCATCTGCAGACGAACGAATTCTTCGACGTCGCGAAGTTCCCGCAGGCGAACTACAAGGGCACGATCAAGTTCGACGGCGACAAGCCGGTGTCGGTGGTCGGCAACCTGACGCTGCATGGCGTCACGAAGCCGGTGACGCTGAAGATCGACTCGTTCAAGTGCATGCCGCATCCGATGCTCAAGCGTGAAGTGTGCGGCGTCGACGCGGTGGGCGAATTCAGCCGCGACGATTTCGGCCTCGACTACGGCAAGCAGTACGGCTTCAAGATGAAGACGAAGCTGCTGATCACGGCCGAAGCCGTCAAGCAGCAGTAACCCCGCCAGCCGGGCCGGCCGCCGCGCCGGCCCGGTGCGCGCCAACCGCCGCGTTCCCGTTCCACGGGCGCGGCGGTTTTTTTTGCGCGCCTATAATCGCCCGAGCGCCGCTTGCGGCGCCCGGGCGGCGCCCGGGCGGCGCCGACGGCGCGCGCGTGGCCGCGGCCGCCTCGAACAGAACGTACAACGACAAGGAGATCGCCGATGCATGCCGTCACGCAGTCCCGCCCCATTGCCTCGTCGCCGCGCGTGTGGCGCGCGGTGGTCGCCGCGTCGATCGGCAATGCGCTCGAGTGGTTCGATCTCGTCGTCTACGGTTTTTTCGCGGTGACGATCTCGAAGCTGTTCTTCCCGGCCGGCAACGACACCGTGTCGCTGCTGCTCACGCTCGGCACGTTCGGCGTGTCGTTCTTCATGCGCCCGCTCGGCGCGATCGTGCTCGGCGCGTACGCCGACCGCGCGGGCCGCAAGGCCGCGCTCACACTGTCGATCCTGCTGATGATGGCCGGCACGCTGATCATCGCGGTGCTGCCGACCTACGGGGCGATCGGCGTCGCGGCCCCGGTGATCCTCGTCGCCGCGCGGCTGATGCAGGGCTTCTCGGCCGGCGGCGAATTCGGCAGCGCGACCGCGTTCCTCGCCGAACACGTGCCGGGCCGGCGCGGCTTCTTCGCGAGCTGGCAGGTCGCGAGCCAGGGGCTCACGACGCTGCTCGCCGCCGGCTTCGGCACCGTGCTGAACGCACAGCTCTCGGCCGCGCAGATGGCGTCGTGGGGCTGGCGCGTGCCGTTCTTCTTCGGCCTGCTGCTCGGGCCGGTCGCTTACTACATCCGCACGAAGGTCGACGAGACGCCCGAATTCCTCGCGGCGGAAGGCACCGCGAACCCGCTGCGGGACACGTTCGCGTCGCACAAGGCGCGTCTCGTCGCCGCGATGGGCGTCGTCGTGCTCGGCACCGTCGCGACCTATCTCGTGCTGTTCATGCCGACCTACGGCGTGAAGCAGCTCGGCCTCGCGCCGTCGGCCGCGTTCGCGGCGATCCTCGTCGTCGGCGTGATCCAGATGGTGTTCGCACCGCTCGTCGGCCACTGGTCGGATACTTACGGCCGCGTGCGCGTGATGATCGCGCCGGCGGTCGGCATCCTCGTGCTGATCTATCCGGCATTCGCGTACCTGGTCGCCCATCCGGGCTTCGGCACGCTGATCGCGCTGCAGGTGCTGCTCGCATTCCTGATGACGGGTTACTTCGCGGCGCTGCCGGGTTTGTTGTCCGAAGTGTTCCCGGTGCAGACGCGCACGACCGGGATGTCGCTCGCCTATAACGTCGCGGTGACGATCTTCGGCGGCTTCGGGCCGTTCATCATCGCGTGGCTGATCAAGGCGACCGGGATGAAGACGGCACCGAGCTTCTACCTGATGTTCGCGGCCGTGCTGAGCCTCGCGGCGCTGGTCGTGCTGCGCCGGCGGTTCGGCTTCCGGTAACAGGGGCAGGCGGCGCGCGTCAGTTGCCGGCGCGCTCGCACACGGGCTGCGCGGGCATCAGTTGCGGCCTGGCGTCGACCGTTCGCACGGGGCGCCCCGCGAGCGCGGCAAGGGCTTGCCCGAGCTGCCAGTCGGACGCCGTGCCGAACTCGCGCTGCGGCAGCGCCGCGCTCTTCGCCGAGTCGATCTTTGCAAGCGCACGCTGCTCGCGCAGCTTCTGCCGTTCCTTGCGCACCTTCGCGAACGGGTCGGGCGCCAGCCGGTCCGCATACGGCGCGCGCGGGAGATCGGCTTCGCGATACCACAGCAGCACGCCGTCGACGTCCGAGTCGCGGCGCGGCGGCACCAGCCAGTCGGGCACCACGCCGTAGCCGTCCATCGGGCAGCCGTTCGGCCGCAGGTTGCGCGCGAACGTGAAATTCAGGCGCGTACCGTCGATCAGGTCGACGCCCGTCTGCGCGAGCCCCTTTCCGTAGGTCGGCATGCCGAGCAGCTTCGCGCGGCCGAGATCCTTCAGCGCCGCCGCGGTCGCTTCGGCGGCCGACGCGCTCTGTCCGTCGACGAGCACGACGAGCGGCACGGTGCGCCACCAGTCGTCGGCCTGCAACGGCGCGAGCGGATCCTGTCCGTGCATGACCGGCAACGCGTAGTCGGGCCAGTTGGTCGTGTAGCGGCGACGGTTGGCGTCGCCGCGCTCGACCGTCACCATCGCGGTGCGATCGCGGCCCGCGTACAGCGCGGTGATGCCGATCGCCGCATTGAGCGCGCCGCCGCCGTTGATGCGCAGGTCGAGAATCACGCCTTTCACGGGCGGCCCCGCGCGGCGTGCGGCCTGCACCGCGTCGATGTAGGCGCCGACCGCGGGCTCCGGAAAGCTCGACAGGCGCGTGTACAGGATGTCGCCGGCGAGCCGTTTCGCGGTCGCAGGGTGCGGCTTGAGGATCGTCCGCACGGGCGCGAAGCTCAGCATCGCGTGCGACGGGCCGCGCTGTACCGTGAGCTTCAGCGGCACGCCCGCGTCGCCCTTGGCGAGCTTGGTCAGGTCGGCGGCGTCGATGCCGACGACGCTCGTATCGTTCATCGCGACGACGAGATCGTCGGGGCGCACGCCGGCCTGTTCCGCGGGCGCGTCGGGAATCACGTCGACGATGTGCAGCCCGTCGGGCCGCGTCTCGAAGACGATGCCGATGCCGGGCGTGCCGTCGCGCGCATGCCGTTCGTCTTCGCTTCGCTCCTGCTCCTCCTTCGCATCGAAGAACCGCGCGTACGGCAGCGTCCTGATTCCCGCGTGGGTCGTGGCATCGAGCAGCGCGCCGATGTCGACGTCGGTCAGGTGCTGCCGCTTCAGCACTTCCACCGCCGCCTTGAGCTCGCAGATCTGCGGCTCCCAGTCGGGCGGGCAAGGCGAAGGCGGCCGGGCGGTGGCGGGTGAGGCGGGTGAGGCGGATGACGAGGACGAGGCGGCGGGAGCAGAGGCGGGCGGGGCGGGTGCCGGTTGTTGCGCACCGACCGGTGACGCGCACGGCAGGAACGCGGCCGTGACGGCTGCGCAAACGGCAAGGTGAAGAACGGCACGCTTGGAAGGCATCATCGGGACCGCACGTTGGAACGGAGGGCGAAGGTGCTGTCCCGCCGGCGCATGGCCGGCGGGCGGCGCGGCGGGACGGTCACGATTGTAGCCGACGCGAGTGACCGGGCAGGGCGAGCGGGCCGCGCGCTCCACGCCGGCGGGACGGGCGAAAACACGGGCGAAAAAAAACCGGCCCAACCGGGCCGGTTTTTCGTCCGTGCCGAAGCAGCGTGGCGCTTAAACCTGCGCGCCTGCGTTGGGATCGTCCGGATCGTGCGCGGTCTTCTTTTCCTTGATCAGGTCTTCGCGCTTGATGCCGAGCCACATCGCGAGCGAGCCCGCGACGAACACCGACGAGTAGATGCCGAACATGATGCCGACCGTCAGCGCGAGGGCGAAGTAGTGCAGCGTCGGGCCGCCGAAGAAGAACATCGACAGCACCATCATTTCGGTCGACGTGTGCGTGATGATCGTACGCGACATCGTGGTCGTGATCGCGTGGTTGATCACTTCCTGCACGGTCATCTTGCGTTCGCGGCGGAACGTTTCGCGGATCCGGTCGAAGATGACGACCGACTCGTTGACCGAGTAGCCGAGCACCGCGAGGATCGCCGCGAGCACCGCCAGCGAGAACTCCCACTGGAAGAACGCGAAGAAGCCGAGAATGATCACGACGTCGTGCAGGTTGGCGATGATGCCGGCCACCGCGTACTTCCACTCGAAGCGGAACGACAGGTAGATCACGATGCCGATCACGACGCACGCGAGCGCGAGCAGGCCGTCGGTCGCGAGTTCGCGGCCGACCTGCGGGCCGACGAATTCGACGCGTTGCAGCGTGACGTCCGGGCTCTGTGCCTTCAGCGCGCTCATCACCTGGTCGCTCTGCTGGGCGGACGTGAGGCCTTCCTTCAGCTGCAGCCGGATCAGCACGTTGCGCGACGTGCCGAAGTTCTGCACCTGCGCGTCGGCGTAGCCGAGCTTGCCGAGCGTTGCGCGCACGGGTTCGAGTTCGGCGGCCTGCTGGTACTGCACCTCGATCACCGTCCCGCCGGTGAATTCGACGGACAGGTGCAGCCCGCGGTGGAACAGGAAGAACACGGCGGCGAGGAACGTGACCAGCGAGATCACGTTGAACACCAGCGCGTGCCGCATGAACGGAATGTCTTTACGGATGCGGAAAAATTCCATGGTCTTCTCCGGGGCCTTATTGGGTCGAGCCCGGTTTCTTCGGCGACACGCCTTGCTGCGCGCGGTTGCGCAGCTGCGGCTTGCCGGTGCGCGGCGCGTTGCCCTTCGCGGGCGCGGCGAGCTTCGCGGCACGCGCGGTGTCGGTCGCATCGTCCGCCTCGGCGAACGGTGCGGCGGCAGCGGCGCCTTCCGGCTTCCACACCTGGCCGATCGCGAGCGACTTCAGCTTCTTGCGGCCGCCGTACCAGAGGTTGACGATCCCGCGCGAGAAGAACACCGCGGAGAACATCGACGTCAGGATGCCGAGGCAGTGCACGATCGCGAACGCGCGAACCGGGCCCGAGCCGAACGCGAGCAGCGCGAGGCCGGCGATCAGCGTCGTGACGTTCGAGTCGAGAATCGTCGCCCATGCGTGCGCGTAGCCCGACTGGATCGCGAGCTGCGGCGGCTGGCCCGCGCGCAGTTCCTCACGCACGCGCTCGTTGATCAGCACGTTCGAGTCGATCGCCATACCGAGCGCGAGCGCGATAGCGGCGATACCGGGCAGCGTCAGCGTGGCCTGCATCAGCGACAGCACGGCGACGAGCAGCAGCAGGTTCACCGACAGGCCGATCACCGAGATCACGCCGAACAGCATGTAGTACGCGATCATGAACACGGCGATCGCGCAGAAGCCCCAGATCACCGAGTGGACGCCCATCTTGATGTTGTCGGCGCCGAGGCTCGGGCCGATCGTGCGTTCCTCGATGATGTCCATCGGCGCCGCGAGCGAACCGGCGCGCAGCAGCAGCGCGAGGTCGGCCGCGGCCTGCGGCGTCGGCTGGCCCGTGATCTGGAAGCGGTCGCCGAGCTCCGACTGGATCGTCGCGACCGTCAGCACCTCGCCCTTGCCCTTCTCGAACAGCACCATCGCCATCGGCTTGCCGATGTTTTCGCGCGACACCGCGCGCACCGAGCGGCCGCCCGCCGAATCGAGGCGGATGTTGACCGACGGACGCTGGTGATCGTCGAAACCGGCCGATGCATCGATGATGCGGTCGCCCGTGAAGATCACTTCCTTCTTCAGCAGCACCGGCGCCTGGTTGCCCTGCGTGAACAGTTCTTCACCCGGCGGCACAGGGTCGTTCGGGTTCGGGTGCGTGTTGATCGGGTCGGCGAGGCGCGCTTCGAGCGTCGCGGTGCGGCCGATGATGTCCTTCGCCTTCGCGGTGTCCTGCACGCCCGGCAGCTCGACGACGATACGGTCGCTGCCCTGCTGCTGCAGGATCGGCTCCGACACGCCGAGTTCGTTCACGCGGTTGTGGAGCGTCGTCAGGTTCTGCTTGAGCGCGGCGTCCTCGACGGACTTCTGCACGGCCGGCGTAAACGTGCCGACGACCTGCGTGCCGCCGCCGCCGGGCTGGGTCGCCCATTGCAGTTCGGTGATCGACAGCGCGAGCACCTTGCGGGCGTCTTCCGCCGTCTGCGCATCGCTGAAATTGACGACCACGGACTGGTCGACGCGGCTCACGCCGCCGTCGCGGATGTTCTTGTCGCGCAGCAGCGTGCGCGCGTCGGACGCGTCGGAATCGAGCTTCTTCGTGAGCGCGCCCGTCATGTCGACCTGGAGCAGGAAGTGGACGCCGCCACGCAGGTCGAGGCCCAGATACATCGGCAGCGCGTGCAGCGCGGTCAGCCAGCGCGGCGACGCGCTCTGCAGGTTCAGCGCGACGACGTACTGCGGATCGTTCGGGTCGGCGTTCAGCGACTTCTGCAGCAGGTCCTTGACGCGCAGCTGCGTGTCGGTGTCCTTCAGGCGCACGCGGATGTTCGCGTTCGTCGCCGTGTTCTCGAAGGTGACGTCGTCCGGCGTGATCTGCGCGGCGGCGAGCGCCGATTCGACCTGGGTCAGCGTGGTCGAGTCGAGCTTGACCGTGGCCTTGCCGCTCGACACCTGCACCGCCGGCGCTTCGCCGAAGAAGTTGGGCAATGTGTACAGAAGGCCGATGGCGAGCGCCACGACCATCACGACATATTTCCAGAGTGGATAACGATTCATGAGGGAGCCGAACGGGTGGTTGGCGTGAAAGCGTCGCGTCCGGCGCCGCGGCGGCCCGCTCTCTCAGGCGGGCACGGCGCGGGAAGCCGGACGCTCGGTGAAGGGCTTACAGCGACTTGATCGTGCCCTTCGGCAGAATGGTCGTGACCGCGGCCTTCTGCACGGTGATTTCGGTGCCTTCGGCGATCTCGACGCCGATGTAGCCTTCGGTGACCTTCGTCACCTTGCCCACGAGGCCGCCGCTCGTGACGACTTCGTCGCCCTTGGCCATGGCCGCGAGCATGTTGCGGTGCTCCTTCTGACGCTTCATCTGCGGACGGATCATGATGAAGTAGAGCACGGCAAACATCAGGATGAGCGGCAGGAAGCTCATCAGGCTCGATTCGGCGCCACCGGCACCTTGGGCGAACGCGTTGGAAATGAACGGCACGTTGGTCTCTCCGTAGGGGAAGATCGAAAAATAAGCCGGTTATTCTACCACCGGCCCCATGCGCAAACGGCTCGGCAAATGCGCTTTCGGATCAAGCTGTTAAAGCGCGAACCGGTGCTGTTGCGACTCGTTTGGAAAGGCAATTGTAATGTTTGGCGGCCGGATTCGACCGTCGGGACGCATTATTTAGTACACGTCCTATGTGACGGGCCGCGGCGCGGGCAGCCGGCCCGTCAGTCGACCCCTCTCGCGCGATCCTCCGCGAAGCGCTGGCGGAACGCGTCGAACGTATGGGTCTCGATCGCGTCGCGGATCTCGCTCATCAGCTGCAGGTAGTAGTGCAGGTTGTGGATCGTGTTGAGCTGCGCGCCGAGGATCTCGCCGACGCGGTGCAGGTGATGCAGGTAGCCGCGCGAGAAGTTCTGGCACGTGTAGCACGTGCAGCTTGCGTCGAGCGGCTTCAGCGAGTTCTTGTGCGTCGCGTTGCGGATCTTCACGTCGCCGAAGCGCGTGAAGAGCCAGCCGTTGCGCGCGTTGCGGGTCGGCATCACGCAGTCGAACATGTCGACGCCGTTCGCGACGCCCTCGACCAGGTCCTCCGGCGTGCCGACACCCATCAGGTAGTGCGGCTTGTTGGCCGGCAGCTTCGGGCCCACGTGGCGCAGCACGCGCATCATGTCTTCCTTCGGCTCGCCGACCGACAGCCCGCCGATCGCGAGGCCGTGGAAGCCGAGTTCCGCGAGGCCCGCGAGCGATTCGTCGCGCAGGTCCTCGAACATGCCGCCCTGGACGATCCCGAACAGCGCGTTCGGGTTGCCGAGCCGGTTGAATTCGTCGAGCGAGCGCTTCGCCCAGCGCAGCGACATGCGCATCGAGTCGGCCGCTTCCTTGTGCGTGGTCGGCACGCCGTTGGTTGCGTACGGCGTGCACTCGTCGAACTGCATCACGACGTCGGAGTTCAGCACCTTCTGGATCTGCATCGACACTTCCGGCGACAGGAACAGCTTGTCGCCGTTGATCGGCGACGCGAACGTGACGCCGTCCTCGGTGATCTTGCGCAGGTCGCCGAGCGAGAACACCTGGAAGCCGCCCGAGTCGGTCAGGATCGGCTTGTTCCAGCCCATGAAGCCGTGCAGGCCGCCGTGCGCGTCGATCGTGTCGAGGCCCGGGCGCAGCCACAGGTGGAACGTGTTGCCGAGAATGATCTGGGCCTTGATCTCGTGCAGCTCGCGCGGCTGGATCGCCTTCACGGTGCCGTACGTGCCGACCGGCATGAAGATCGGCGTCTCGACCACGCCGTGATTGAGCTTCACGCGGCCGCGGCGCGCATGGCCGTCGGTCGTCAGCAGTTCGAATTCGAGCCCGTTTGCGGGGCGGTCCTGCACGGGGGCGTGCGCATCGTGCGTATCGTGCGTATCGTGGGATGAACCTTCGGTCATCGCTTTATTCTCCTTGCCACCGGAGAACAGTCCGGCGCATGTTGGAAACGCCGTCGGCAGGCCGGCGGCGGGGAAAAACAGGTGCGCGCCATCGTAGCGCGTACCGCGGGAAAAGGGGCAACCGCGGGGCAACCGCGGGGGCAACAGCGCGGAGCCACCCACGCGGCGTGCGGCAGCGCGAAGCGCAACGGCCGCCGCGCAATCACGGGCCGCTGCATGTTCGCGCCTGGCGTGCTACGCGCGCGGCGTCTCCGGCGTGTCGCGCCGCGTGAGCAGCATCGCGTCGCCGTAGCTGAAGAAGCGGTAGCGTTGTTCGATCGCGTGACGGTACGCGGCCCGGATCGTCTCGACGCCCGCGAACGCGGACACCAGCATCAGCAGCGTCGACTTCGGCAGGTGGAAATTCGTCACGAGCCGGTCGACCACGCGGAAACGATAGCCCGGCGTGATGAAGATGTCGGTCTCGGCCTGCGTCGCCGCGAGCGGGCGGCCCGCTTCGTCGGCGGTGCGCGCCGCGGCTTCGAGCGCGCGCATCGACGTCGTGCCGACCGCGATCACGCTGCCGCCGCGCGCGCGTGTCGCGGCGATCTTGTCGACGAGCGACTGCGGCAGCTCGTACCACTCGCTGTGCATCTTGTGCTCGGCGATGTTGTCGACGCGCACCGGCTGGAACGTGCCGGCACCGACGTGCAGCGTCAGTGTCGCGCGTTCGACGCCCATCGCGTCGAGCCGGTCGAGCATCGGCTGGTCGAAGTGCAGGCCGGCCGTGGGTGCGGCGACCGCCCCCGGATTGCTCGCATAGACGGTCTGGTAGCGCGTTTCGTCGGTCGCGTCGGGATCGTGCTCGATATAGGGCGGCAGCGGCAGGCGGCCGTACTGCTCGATCAGGTCGAGGCACGGTTCGGGGAAGACCAGCGTGAAGAACGGCTCGACGCGCTCGCCGACGGTCACGTCGAACGCATCGGCGAGACGCAGCGTCGTGCCGGCCCCCGGCGACTTGCTTGCGCGGATCTGCGCGAGCGCCGTGTGCGTGCCGGTCACGCGCTCGACCAGCACCTCGATCTTGCCGCCGCTGGCCTTCTGGCCGAAGAACCGCGCCTTCAGCACCTTGGTATCGTTGAAGACGAGCAGGTCGCCGGGTGCGATGCACGACGGCAGCTCGGCGAAGCGGCGGTCGACGAGGCGCGCGGGCTCGACGGTGCCGTCGACCTCGAGCAGGCGGCTCGCGGTGCGGTCGGGCAGCGCGGTTTGCGCAATCAGCTCGGGCGGCAGATTGAAATCGAAATCGGAAAGCGTGAACATGCGGGCTGGTTCGAAACGGCCGGCGAGCGTTGCCGGCAGGGCGGAAACGCGTAAATGGGGCGCGCGAGCCGCTATGATGACGGGATGCGCGGCCTGGCCGGCGTCGTTCGTTCGGACGACGTGAAAGCCGCTATTGTACTTGCCTTGCGAAGCACCCAGACGATCCGATGCCTGTGTCACCACGCCGTTCCTCCGCTGCCGTTGCCGATTCCGCCGATCCGTTCGACGCGGAGGATGCCGCGCCGCCCGTGCACGACACGGCGGCGCGTACCGTGCCGCGCCGTGCCGGCCCGAAGCGCGGCGCCGACGGCAGGCTCGCGCAGCCGGCGGCGGCCGCGCCCGATGCCGACGGCGCCGCCGCGGGCGATGCAGCGGGCGAGGCCGGCGCATCCGGCACGAAGCGCAAGAAGAAGCCGGCCGCCGACAAGCCCGTGAAGACCGCCGACAAGCTCGCGAAGCTCGGCCTCACGCGCTCGATCGATCTCGTGCTGCATCTGCCGATGCGCTACGAGGACGAAACCACGCTCACGCCGATCGGCGAGCTGCTGCCGGGCGGCATCGCGCAGACCGAAGGGGTCGTGTTCGACAACGAGGTCGCGTATCGCCCGCGCCGCCAGCTCGTCGTGAAGATCCAGGACGACGACGGCGAGCAGCTCGTGCTGCGCTTCCTCAATTTCTACGGCTCGCAGGTCAAGCAGATGGCCGTCGGCCAGCGGCTGCGCGTGCGCGGCGACGTGCGCGGCGGCTTTTTCGGGATGGAGATGGTGCATCCGGCCGTGCGCGTCGTCGAAGCCGATGCGCCGTTGCCGCAGGTGCTCACGCCCGTCTATCCGAGCACGGCCGGCGTGTCGCAGGCGTACCTGCGCAAGGCGATCGAGAACGCGGTGGAGCGCACGCCGCTGCCCGAGCTGCTGCCGCCCGAGATCCAGCGCGACTACCTGAAGCCGCTCGACGTGCCGACGCTCGAGCAGGCCGTGCGCATCCTGCATCACCCGCGTGTCGATTCCGACGAAGCCGCGCTGATGGACGGCTCGCATCCGGCGTGGACGCGCATCAAGTTCGAGGAACTGCTCGCGCAGCAGCTGTCGCTCAAGCGCGCGCACGAGGAGCGCCGCACGCGCGCGGCGCCCGCGATGCCGCGCCGCACGGCGAGCGATGCCGATGCGCTGACGACCCGGCTCTATGCCGCGCTGCCGTTCACGCTGACGGGCGCGCAGGCGCGCGTCGTCGACGAGATCGCGCGCGACCTCACGCTCGCGCACCCGATGCAGCGGCTGCTGCAGGGCGACGTCGGCAGCGGCAAGACGGTGGTCGCGGCGCTGGCCGCCACGCAGGCGATCGACGCCGGCTACCAGGCCGCGCTGATGGCGCCCACCGAAATCCTCGCGGAGCAGCACGCGCGCAAGCTGCGCGCGTGGCTCGAGCCGCTCGGCGTCACGGTGGCGTGGCTCGCGGGCAGCCTGAAGGCGAAAGAGAAACGCGCGGCGATCGAGGCGGCCGCGCTCGGCACCGCGCAGCTCGTGATCGGCACGCACGCGATCATCCAGGACACGGTCGAATTCGCCCGGCTCGGCCTCGTGATCGTCGACGAGCAGCACCGCTTCGGCGTCGAGCAGCGGCTCGCGCTGCGGGCGAAGGCCGCGAACGCGGCCAACGGCGCGCGCGACTTCCAGCCGCACCAGTTGATGATGTCGGCCACGCCGATCCCGCGCACGCTCGCGATGACGTATTACGCGGATCTCGAGGTGTCGACGATCGACGAGCTGCCGCCGGGCCGCACGCCGGTGCTGACGCGCCTCGTCGGCGACGCGCGGCGCGATGAGGTGATCGCCCGCGTGCGCGAGGCCGCGCTGACCGGGCGCCAGGTGTACTGGGTGTGCCCGCTGATCGAGGAGAGCGAGACGCTGCAGCTGCAGACGGCTGTCGAGACTTACGAGACGCTCGCCGCCGCGCTCCCGGAGCTGACGGTCGGGCTCGTGCACGGCCGGCTGTCGCCGGCCGACAAGGCGGCCGTGATGGAAGCGTTCACGCGCAACGAAGTGCAGCTGCTCGTCGCGACGACCGTGATCGAGGTCGGCGTCGACGTGCCGAACGCGTCGCTGATGGTGATCGAGCACGCAGAGCGCTTCGGCCTCGCGCAGCTGCACCAGTTGCGCGGCCGGGTCGGGCGCGGCACCGCGGCGTCGGTGTGCGTGCTGCTGTACACGGGGCCGCTGTCGCTCACCGGCCGCGAGCGGCTGAAGACGATGCGCGAGACGACCGACGGCTTCGAGATCGCGCGGCGCGACCTCGAGATCCGCGGCCCCGGCGAATTCCTCGGCGCCCGCCAGTCGGGCGCGGCGATGCTGCGCTTCGCGAACCTCGAGACCGACGGCTGGCTGATCGATCCGGCCCGCGAAGCCGCGACGCGGCTGATTGCCGCGTATCCCGAAATCGTCACGCAGCATCTCGCGCGCTGGCTCGGTGCGCGGGAGCAGTATCTGAAGGCCTGATCCGCGGGTTGGGGCGGATCCGGAGTCGCCGTTCGACGCATCCCGATGCAGAGAAACTTGGCGAACCGGTGTCACAGGGTGTATAAATTAAACCTATCGCCTGTATATCTCTGATTGACCCACAATGACGCTGACTGAATTGAAATACATCGTCGCGGTCGCGCGCGAACGGCATTTCGGCCGTGCGGCCGAAGCCTGCTTCGTGAGCCAGCCGACGCTGTCGGTGGCGATCAAGAAGCTCGAAGACGAGCTGAACGTGCAGATTTTCGAGCGCGGCGCGAGCGAAGTGAGCGTGACGCCGATCGGTGACCAGATCGTCACGCAGGCGCAGCGCGTACTCGAGCAGACTTTCGCGATCAAGGAGATCGCGAAGCAGGGCAAGGATCCGCTGGTCGGCCCGTTCCGCCTTGGCGTGATCTATACGATCGGGCCGTACCTGCTGCCGACGCTCGTCAAGCAGATGATCCAGCGTGTCCCGCAGATGCCGCTGATGCTGCAGGAAAACTACACGCTCAAGCTGCTCGAACTGCTGAAGCAGGGCGAGATCGACGCCGCGATCATGGCGCTGCCGTTTCCGGAAACCGGCCTGATGGTGCGCCCGCTGTACGACGAACCGTTCGTCGTCGCGCTGCCGGCCGGCCATCCGTGGGAGAAGCGCGACGAAATCGACGCCGAGGACCTGAAGCAGGAAACCATGCTGCTGCTCGGCAACGGTCACTGCTTCCGCGATCACGTGCTCGGCGTGTGCCCGGAGCTGATGCGCTTCTCGCAGACGGCCGACGGCATCCAGAAGACCTTCGAGGGCTCGTCGCTCGAGACGATCCGCCACATGGTCGCGAGCGGCGTCGGCATTACGGTGCTGCCGCGAATGTCGGTTGCCGAGGTCGGCCCGCGCGCGAACGGCCCCGATGCCGAACTGCTGTCGTACGTGCCGTTCAACGAGCCGGTACCCGACCGCCGCGTGGTGCTCGTGTGGCGCAAGAGCTTCACGCGGATGCCCGCGATCGACGCGATCAGCGACGCGATTTCCGCCTGCGAGCTGCCGGGTGTCGCGAAGCTCGACATGCCGGCGACGATGAACTGAGCACGCTGCGGCATGCGCGTGTGGCAGTCCGATGAACGGGGTCTTGCGACCCCGTTTATTTTTCTCTATCGCATAGATGAAATTAATCAAATTCAAGTAATCGATAGACTTATATAGAATCCTCTCCATGGATCGGCGTCCTGTCGACGACCGGTCTGCACGTTGAGTGCAAGCGTCAAAGGAGGATGTCATGATGCGGTCGGTATTGCAGCACGCGCAGCGGAACATCCCGTCGCGCGACGCGGTCGTACATCGCGCCAGGGCGGCGGTTCGCAGCCTGCGTCCGATTGCGTTCGCGTACCTCGCGGACCGTGTGTATGGCGGTTGAACGCCGCCGCGCGCTGGTTCAGTGTTCCCCCGATTCACCCGCCATCAAGCCATGAGGGAGCATCGCATGTCCGAAAGCTGGAATTCCGCCCGCAGCGTCGTCACGACGCCTGCCGGCAGCCGGTTCCCCGAGCGTGCCGCCCGCGGCGCGGCGCAGCGGGAACGCGCGTCACAGGCCCCGCGCGATATCCCGTAGTACGACAGGAGAATCAACCTGTTCCGTTTCCCATCCCCGCAATGACACTCCACCAACCGCATCCGGCATGCCGCCGGAGCGAACCGGCGGAGTCATACGAGCAAGCCAAGGAGAAATCGCATGTCGAACGAAACGAAGTGCCCGTTCAACCACACCGCTGGTGGCGGCACGACGAACAAGGACTGGTGGCCGAATCAGCTCAACCTGAACATCCTGCACCGCCATTCGGCGCTGTCCGATCCGATGGACAAGGATTTCGACTACGCGGAAGCGTTCAGCAAGCTGGACCTCGCGGCGGTGAAGAAGGACCTGCACGCACTGATGACGATGTCGCAGGACTGGTGGCCGGCCGACTTCGGCCACTATGGCGGCCTGTTCATCCGCATGGCCTGGCACAGCGCCGGCACGTACCGCACGGCCGACGGCCGCGGCGGCGCGGGCGGCGGGCAGCAGCGCTTCGCGCCGCTCAACAGCTGGCCGGACAACGTCAGCCTCGACAAGGCTCGCCGGTTGCTGTGGCCGATCAAGCAGAAGTACGGCCGCAACATCTCGTGGGCCGACCTGCTGATCCTGACCGGCAACGTCGCGCTCGAATCGATGGGCTTCAAGACCTTCGGTTATGCCGGCGGCCGCGTCGACACGTGGGAACCGGACGACGTCTACTGGGGCTCGGAAAAGATCTGGCTGGAACTGAGCGGCGGCCCGAACAGCCGCTACTCGGGCAAGCGTGAGCTCGAAAGCCCGCTCGCTGCCGTGCAGATGGGCCTCATCTACGTGAACCCGGAAGGCCCGGACGGCAACCCCGACCCGGTCGCCGCCGCGCATGACATCCGCGAGACGTTCGCGCGGATGGCGATGAACGACGAAGAGACGGTCGCGCTGATCGCGGGCGGCCACACGTTCGGCAAGACGCACGGTGCCGGTCCGGCGTCGAACGTCGGCCCCGAGCCGGAAGCCGCGGGCCTCGAGGAGCAGGGTCTCGGCTGGAAGAGCACGTTCGGCACGGGCAAGGGCAAGGACGCGATCACGAGCGGCCTCGAAGTCACGTGGACGTCGACGCCGACGCAGTGGAGCAACGACTTCTTCAAGCACCTGTTCAGCTACGAGTGGGAGCTCACGAAGAGCCCGGCCGGTGCGCACCAGTGGGTCGCGAAGGACGCCGGCGAAGTGATTCCCGATGCGTTCGACGCGTCGAAGAAGCATCGCCCGACGATGCTGACGACCGACCTGTCGCTGCGTTTCGACCCGGCCTACGAAAAGATCTCGCGCCGTTTCTACGAGAACCCGGCCGAGTTCGCCGATGCGTTCGCGCGTGCGTGGTTCAAGCTCACGCACCGCGACATGGGCCCGCGCTCCCGTTATCTCGGCCCGGAAGTGCCGGCGGAACACCTGCTGTGGCAGGACCCGATCCCGGCAGTCGACCACCCGCTGATCGACGACGCCGACGTTGCCGCGCTGAAGGCGAAGGTGCTGGCAACGGGCCTGTCGGTGTCGCAGCTCGTGTCGACGGCATGGGCGTCGGCCGCGACGTTCCGCGGATCGGACAAGCGCGGCGGCGCGAACGGTGCGCGTATCCGCCTGGCGCCGCAGAAGGACTGGGAAGTGAATCGTCCGGCTGAACTCGCGAAGGTGCTCGCGACGCTCGAAGGCGTGCAGAAGGCGTTCAACGACGCGCAGACGGGCGGCAAGAAGGTGTCGCTCGCCGACCTGATCGTGCTGGCCGGTGCGGCCGGCGTCGAGCAGGCCGCGAAGAACGCGGGCGTCGCGGTGACGGTGCCATTCGCACCGGGCCGTGCGGATGCATCGCAGGAAGAGACCGATGTCGAAGCGATGGCCGTGCTCGAGCCGGTCGCGGACGGCTTCCGCAACTACCTGAAGCACGCGTACAAGACGCCGGCCGAGGCGCTGCTGGTCGACAAGGCGCAACTGCTGACGCTGAGCGCGCCCGAGATGACGGTGCTCGTCGGTGGCCTGCGCGTACTCGGTGCGAACGCCGGCGAGGCGAAGCATGGCGTGTTCACCGACCGTCCGGAAGCGCTGACGAACGACTTCTTCGTGAACCTGCTCGACATGGGCACGGAATGGAAGCCGGTGTCGGCCGCGAACGACGTGTTCGAAGGGCGCGATCGCGCGACGGGCAAGGTGAAGTGGACCGGCACGCGCGTCGACCTGATCTTTGGCTCGCATGCGCAGCTGCGTGCGCTGGCCGAGGTGTACGGCAGCGCGGATGCGAAGGAGAAGTTCGCGCGCGACTTCGTCGCGGCCTGGAACAAGGTGATGAACCTCGACCGCTTCGACCTCGCGTGAGCGTTGCCGTGCAGTAGCACGGTGAGGCAGTAACGGGAAACGGCCGGTCGTCCGGCCGGCCGTTTCGTCCCGATCCTGGATTTCATTGAAGGAGTGACGATCATGACGCAAATGATGCTGAACATGCGCGCCGCGCTGGCGGCACCGAAGGTGCGGGCGCCGGCCGAGATCGCGCGGTACGTAGTCGGATTCGCGATCGTCGTCGGCGGTGCGGCCGAACTGGTGTCGCAGGCGCTGCACGCGATCGCCGCCGCCTGAGCGCGGCGGGCGTACGCCACGCTGCAGTGGCGAGTCATACGGGTGGTGCGATGTCGGCATGCAGGGCAACAGATTCGCTTGAATGGCTCCGGTCGATTGAGTGAGGAGTCCGTAACATGTCCACGAAGACCCGCGATCCATCCGGATCTACCCGGTTGAGGGTGCCCTGACGATATTGCTTGCGCCATCCGGACACCACATTGGCGTTGATGTCGTGCCGGCGCGCAACAATCGACACCGACATGCCGGGCGCCAATGTCTCCCTGATCACCTGCTGCCTGAATGCTTGCGCGTACGTCCGATGGGGATGGGTACGATTCGCTGCGTTCGATATGGCTGACTGGCTCCGTCAATCCAAACGTGCCCATCATGCTTTGGAAAAGTGAGCGTCGGAAACGGTCCGGTCGAGGCGCTTGCGATGAAGCGTGCGCTGTCGTCGTTTTCGCGGATTCGACAGCGATGCGATCGCCGCGGTACCGGCCGACGCGTTGACGCCGGGAAGGGCCCGCAACGCCGGCGGCTCCGAGGTGCATCCGCTCGACGTGCTGCCTGGTTCGTCGATCGAACGGGATCCGCATCGATCGGTCGGCGATTTTGCCGCGATGGCGATTCTCAGGCGGCGCCGGCAACACGGCGGTTTCGCGGACGCAGGCGATCGTCATCCCCGCGCGCACGACGCTGCGTGACAAGGCCGAGCCGTCAGCAAGCGGTGTCGGATATATTCGGCAGGTTCTCCATCATCCAGGTAGCCATTCAATGGAATCACGACGCAAGGCAGTGGGCGTGGTCGCGCCTGCGGGTGTGCCCGATCCGGAAGGCATCGCGCGTGGCATTGCGCTCGTCGAAAGCTGGGGCTTCGAGGTCAGGGCGGGCGCGCATCTCGGCAGCCGGTACCGCTATTTCGCCGGTACCGCCGAGGAGCGCGCGGACGACCTGCGGCGCACCCTGATGGATCCGTCGATCGATATCGTGTGGCTCGCGCGCGGGGGATTCGGTTGCGCGCATTTGCTCGAGCACTTGCCCGACGAGATCGCAACGCCGAAGACGATCATCGGCTTTTCCGACGCGACGTCACTGTTCTGCGCCCTCGCGGATCGGCCCGGCGTGCGTTTGCTGCATGGCCCGACATTTCACAGCCTGGCGACCAAGGTCGACGACGCGACGCGCGCCGACATTCGCGCTGTGCTGACCGGCGGCGAACGCGACGCGCTGAGTCTGCGGCATTTGGCCGGCGCCGCTGGTGCCGTGCGGGGACGTCTGTGCGGCGGCAACGTGACGGTGCTCGCGAGCGTCGCGGGTACGCGCTGGTCGCTTCGCTCACGCGACGCGATCGTACTGCTGGAGGACGTGACGGAGTTCGGCTACCGTCTCGACCGCAGCCTGACGCAACTGCGTCTGAGCGGCGCGTTCGACGGAGCCCGTGCGTTCGTGCTCGGGCAATTCACGCGCTGCCCGATCCCGGACGGCGCGGATTTCACGCTCGAGCAGATGCTTGTCGACGTGCTGGGCGGCTTCGGCCTGCCGATCTACTCGGGTCTGCCGATCGGACATGAACACCGTAACATCACCTGGCAATACGGCAGCCAGGCTGCCATCGAGAACGGCGCGATCCGGTTCGGCGCGTAGCGTCGAATCGGGAAGGACAGGAACGCTTACCTTCGGCGATTTCGCGAAACTGTCGTCGGTGCCGGAAGCGAAGGGCGTGCGGGCGGCGGAAGACATGATCCGCGAGCCCGTCGAAGGGCACGAGGCCGTCGTGCGAACCTGCGCGCGCGATCTTTCCGATTGCCGACGCGGCGAGCCCACCACCGACCTGCTGACGCATGAAAAACCGCGTGGATGCTGCGCTCGTTGCTCGCGTAAGTGCGATGCGGCTGGGGACGGCGCGCTGACTCGCCCGATCCGGAGCGATCGAATCCGTCCCTTGATTGGCGCAAAGCGGGGCCCGGCCATGCGCAGCGGGCCCGGGTGGCCCGTGCGCGCCGGGCGGCTGCCGCCGCGGGCCGCCCCGACATGACGCGAAGCACCGCTCGGCTCTAAAATGCCGGGGTTATCTTCCCGGTGCCTCGCCATGCTTGCCCGCTTTCCCCTGTATCTGCGGCTCGTCCGGATGGACAAGCCGATCGGCAGCCTGCTGCTGCTGTGGCCGACGCTCAACGCGCTGTGGATCGCGTCCGATGGCCATCCGCGCTGGCCGCTGCTCGTGATCTTCTCGCTCGGCACGTTGCTGATGCGCTCGGCCGGCTGCGCGATGAACGACTACGCCGACCGCGATTTCGACCGCCACGTGAAGCGCACGGCCGACCGGCCGCTGACGTCGGGCAAGATCCGTGCGTGGGAAGCCGTTGCGATCGCCGTCGGGCTCGCATTCATCTCGTTCCTGCTGATCCTGCCGCTCAACACGCTGACGAAGGAGCTGTCCGTCGTCGCGCTGTTCGTCGCGGGTTCGTATCCGTTCATGAAGCGTTTCTTCGCGATTCCGCAGGCGTATCTCGGCATCGCGTTCGGCTTCGGCATTCCGATGGCGTTCGCGGCCGTGCAGGACACGGTGCCGACGATCGCGTGGGTGATGCTGGTCGCGAACATTTTCTGGTCGGTCGCGTACGACACCGAATACGCGATGGTCGATCGCGACGACGACATCAAGATCGGGATCCGCACGTCGGCGCTGACGTTCGGCCGCTTCGACGTCGCGGCCGTGATGGCGTGTTATGCGGCGACGCTCGGCATCTACGTGTGGATCGGCGTGACGCTCGGCTTCGGCCTCGCGTACTGGGCCGGCTGGGCGGCGGCGGTCGGCTGCGCGCTGTATCACTACACGCTGATCAAGGGCCGCGAGCGGATGCCGTGCTTCGCCGCGTTCCGGCACAACAACTGGCTCGGCGGCGTGCTGTTCGCGGGGATCGCCGCGCATTACCTGCTGGCGGGTCCGGCGGCCAACTGAAGCGGTCGCGCGCCGGCGCGCGACGCGATGCGCGATGCCAACAAAAAAGCGGCCGAGGCCGCTTTTTTGTTGGCGGTGCCCGGGGGGAGGCCCGGAGCGGGCGCCGCGCTTACGCGCGACCGAGTTCGTCGCCCATTTCCTTCGCACGCGCTTCGGCCGCGAGCGCGCCGCGCACGATCGCGTCCTTCACGCCCTGCGCGTCGAACGATGCGAGCGCGGCGGCCGTCGTGCCGCCCTTCGACGTCACGCGCTCGCGCAGCACGCTCGCCGGCTCGCCCGATTGCGCGGCGAGTTGCGCGGCGCCCGTGAACGTCGCGACCGCGAGCGCGCGGCCCTGTTCGTCGTTCATGCCGAGCTGGCGCGCGGCTTCCTGCAGCGCTTCGATGAAATAGAACACGTACGCGGGGCCGCTGCCCGAAATGGCCGTGACGGCATCGAGCTTCGACTCGTCGTCGAACCACACGGTCTCGCCGACCGCGCCGAGCACGTTCGACGCGAGTTCGCGGCCCGCCGCATCGACGCCCGGCAGTGCGGCGAGGCCCGTCACGCCCATGCCGACGAGTGCGGGCGTGTTCGGCATCGTGCGCACGACGCGTGCGTAGTCGCCGAGCCAGCGCGCGAGATCGCTGCCGCGGATGCCGGCCGCGATGCTGATCACGAGCTGTGTCTTCAGGTGCGGCGCGAGCGTCTGCGCGACGTCCTTCAGCACCTGCGGCTTCACCGCGAGCACGATCGCGTCGTAGTCGGCGAGCGTTGCGTCGACGGCCGCGCCGGTGCGGATGCCGAATTGCTGCGCGGCGCGTGCGCGCACTTCTTCGTTGACGTCGATGGCATACAGGCCGTCAGCGGCGACGCCGCGCTTGATCAGGCCGCCGATCAGGGCCGCGGCCATGTTGCCGCCGCCGATGAATGCGATTTTCATGATGTTCGATTGAGCGAGTGAGTGAACGGGAGGGCGGAAAGGGCGCGGCGTTCAGTGCGAATAATCGCGCGCGCCGAAGATCGCGGTGCCGACGCGCACGATCGTCGCGCCTTCGAGCACGGCCGCGTCGAGATCGGCGGACATGCCCATCGACAGCGTGTCGAGCGGCAGGCCGTCGGCGCGCAATGCGTCGAACAGCGTGCGCAGCGCGCGATGCGGCACGCGTTGCGCGTCGGTGTCGCCGGCCGGTTCGGGAATCGCCATCAGGCCGCGCAGCCGCAGCGACGGCAGCGCGGCGACCGCGCGCGCGACCTCGGCCACGTCGGCCGGTGCGACGCCGCTCTTCGACGCCTCGCCGCTGATGTTCACCTGCACGCACACGTTGAGCGGCGGCAGGTGCGCGGGGCGCTGTTCCGACAGGCGCTGCGCGATCTTCAGCCGGTCGACCGAATGGACCCAGTCGAAGCGTTCGGCAACCGGGCGCGTCTTGTTCGATTGCAGCGGCCCGATGAAATGCCATTCGAGGCTCGCGCGCAGGTCGGCGAGCGCGTCGATCTTGTCGATCGATTCCTGCACGTAGTTTTCGCCGAATGCGCGCTGCCCGGCCGCATGCGCGGCGCGCACGTCGGCGGCGGGAAACGTCTTCGAGACGGCGAGCAGCGATACGGTGGCGGGATCGCGGCCGGCCGCGCGGGCGGCGTCGGCGATGCGGCGATGAACGGATTCGAGGCGGGCGGCGAGATCGGACATGGCGGGCACGAAAGCAGGCACGGAAGCAGGCATGTAGCGGATGCGCCGCGGCACGCGGCGCATCGATCCGCCCATTATACGGACGCCGGGCGCGAGGCCCAGGGCCCGCCCGTCATTCGTATGAACAGGCCCTAGCCATACAGCAGGTGCTCGACGAGCTGGATCCAGTGGGCCACCGGAATCTGCGTGCCGCTCTGCAGGTGGGCGATGCAGCCGACGTTGCCGGAGACGATCATCTGCGGCTCGAGCGCCTGCAGCTTCAGCAGCTTCTGCTTGCGCAACCGGTACGACAGCGACGGCTGCGTCAGCGAATAGGTGCCGGCCGAGCCGCAACACAGATGGCTGTCGGCCGGCAGCCGCACGTCGATGCCGAGAGTCTCGAGCAGGCGTTCGACCTTGCCGCGCGACTGCTGGCCGTGCTGCAGCGTGCACGGCGGGTGGTACGCGACCGTATGGACCGCGCGGCGGCGCGCGAGTGTCGCGAGCTCGGCCTCGAACGCGAGCAGCACGTCGGAGATGTCGCGCGTCAGCGACACGATGCGCTGCGCCTTCTCCGCGTAGGCCGGGTCGTCGCGCAGCAGGTGCGCGTATTCGAGCACCGTCGCGCCGCAGCCCGACGCGTTCATCACGATCGCCTCGACACCCTGTTCGACATGGGGCCACCACGCGTCGATGTTGCGGCGCGCGTCGTCGAGCGCTTCGTCGTGATAGTTCAGGTGCAGGCGGATCGCGCCGCAGCAGCCGGCATCGGGCGCGACGACGGTCTCGATGCCGAGCGCGTCGAGCACGCGCGCGGTCGCGATATTGATGTTCGGCAGCATCGACGGCTGCACGCAGCCGCCGAGCATCAGCATCTTGCGCGTATGCGTCAGGTGCGGCCATTCGAGCAGCCGCGTGCGCGGCGGCACCTTGTCGCGCAGCCGCTTCGGCAGCAGCGGACGGACGTGCTGGCCGAGCCGCATCACCGGCGAGAACAGCGCGGCGTTCGGCACGAGGCTCGCGAGCACGCGGCGCACGAGACGCTGCTGCACGGGGCGCTGAACCTGTGCCTCGACGTGCTTGCGGCCGATCTCGACGAGCCGGCCGTACTGGACGCCGGACGGGCAGGTCGTCTCGCAACTGCGGCACGTGAGGCAGCGGTCGAGGTGCTGCTGCGTGCTGCGCGTGACGGGCGCGCCTTCGACCATCTGCTTGATCAGGTAGATGCGGCCGCGCGGGCCGTCGAGTTCGTCGCCGAGCAGCTGGTAGGTCGGGCAGGTCGCGGTGCAGAACCCGCAATGCACGCACTTGCGCAATATCGCGTCGGCTTCGTCGCCGTCGGGCGTATTGCGGATGAAATCGGCGAGGTTCGTCTGCATTTAGGGTCTGTTTACCTATGGAGCGCGCATGCGTTGCCACGAGAACGGCCGCTCGCGAGGCGCGTGACGCCGCGAATACTGACGTATTCGCAAGGAGCGCAACGCGGCGAGCGGCCGTTCTCGTGGCAACCCCAATTTAAAAAATCCATGTCACGGGAATGCCCGAAATCGCCCGCATGGCGGCGTCGCTCGTCCCTTGTTTGGCTCGGCCAAACGGCGCTCCTCACTTCTTGCCCTGCGAGCGATTTCGGGCATTCGCATGTACGTTCCATAGGTAAACAGACCCTAAAGATCCGGGTAGAGCCGGCCGCGGTTGAAGATGCGCGCGGGATCGAACGCGGCTTTCAACCCGCGGTGGATTTTCATCATCGGGGCGGGGAGCGGCGTGAACACACCCGCGCTGCGGTCGTACGCGTCGCCCGCGCGGAACAGCGTCGCGTGGCCGCCGGCCTGCTTGGCGCTCATCCGCACGGTCTGCGCATCGGCATCGGTGATCCACCAGCGCTGCGCGCCGCCCCATTCCATCAACTGGGTGCCGGGCAGGTGCATCGGTTCGGTGATCGACGGCAGCGCGAGACGCCACAGCGCATAACCGGGCGGGATGCCGTGGAAGAACGGGTCGGTATGCTCGCGCAGGCCGGCCCAGAAGCGCTCGGCCTCGACCGCGTCGACGACTTCGCCACCGAGCAGCGTCTTCGCGGATTTCACGGCCGCTTCGGCGCCCGACAGGCGCAGGACGAGCGTGCCGTTGCGCCACCCGCTCGCGCTGACGGGCAGCGGATGGCCGCCCCATTCGTTGAGCTTGCGCACCGCGTCGGTCGCGGTCATCTCGAACTTCAGCGTGACTTCGGCGACGGGCATCGGCAGCACCTTGAGCGACAGGTCGAGCATCAGCCCGAGCGTGCCGAGCGCGCCGGCCATCAGCCGCGACACGTCGTAGCCGGCGACGTTCTTCACGACCTGGCCGCCGAAGCGCAGCAGTTCGCCGCGGCCGTTCATCAGCGTGACGCCGAGCATGAAATCGCGGGGCGCACCGCAGGTGGCCCGCCGCGGGCCCGCGAGGCCGGCCGCGACGCAGCCGCCGACGGTGGCCGCGCGGCCGAAGTGCGGCGGCTCGAACGGCAGCATCTGGCCGCACTCGGCGAGGACGGTTTCAAGCTGCGCGAGCGGCGTGCCCGCGCGGACCGTGACGACGAGTTCGGCCGGGTCGTACGACACGACGCCCTGAAACGCGCGCGTGTCGAGAATTTCGCCCTCGAGCGCCTGGCCGTACCAGTCCTTGGTGCCGCCGCCGCGAATCCGCAGCGGCCGGCCGTCGGCGCTGGCGGCGCGGACGCGGTCGGCCCATCCGGCGACGATGTCGTCCTCTTCCATGTTCTGTTGCTGCCTCGACTTGTTGTTCGGTCGATTGTACCGGGGTGGCGCGATTCCACATCGCGACTATCCCTAAGCCCGGTATCGCGGGCCGTCTGCCCGCGTCGCCGCATGAACGGGCCGCGCGGGCACGGTCGAACGCCGCGGCCCGGCCGCGGGCACCGGCCGCGACCCGCACGGGCCGCTCAGAAGCGCGGCAGGTCGGGGTGCGGCAGCAGCCCGCCGCGCACGTGCTGGCGACCGTATTCGGCGCAGCGCGCGCGGGTCGGGATGCCCTTGTCCGGGTTCAGCAGCCCGGCCGGATCGAACGCGCGCTTGACCGCGAAGAACGCGTCGCGCTCCTGCGGCGAGAACTGTACGCACATCGAATTGAGCTTCTCGATGCCGACGCCGTGCTCGCCCGTCACGCTGCCGCCGAATTCCACGCAGCACTCGAGGATTTCCGCGCCGAACTGCTCGGCGCGGTGCAGTTCGTCCGGATCGTTCGCGTTGTAGAGGATCAGCGGATGCATGTTGCCGTCGCCTGCGTGGAACACGTTGATGCAGCGCAGCCCGTAGCGCGTCTCGAGCTGTTCGATGCGCGCGAGCAGCGGGCCGATCGCGCGGCGCGGCACGGTGCCGTCCATGCAGTAGTAGTCGGCCGAAATGCGGCCGGCGGCCGGGAACGCGTTCTTGCGGCCCGACCAGAAGCGCAGCCGCTCGTGCTCGTTGCGCGATACCTGGATGCGGGTCGCGCCATGCTCGCGCAGCACGGCCGTCATCCGCACGATTTCTTCCGCGACTTCTTCCGGCGTGCCGTCCGATTCGCACAGCAGGATCGCCTTCGCGTCGAGATCGTAGCCCGCATGCGTGAACGCCTCGACGGCCTGCGTGGCCGGCTTGTCCATCATTTCGAGCCCGGCCGGGATGATCCCCGACGCGATGATCGCCGCGACGGCCTCGCCGCCCTTCACGACGTCGTCGAAGCTCGCCATCACGAGCTGGGCCGTCTGCGGCTTCGGGATCAGCTTCACCGTGACCTCGGTGACGATCGCGAACATCCCTTCGCTGCCGATCATCACGGCGAGCAGGTCGAGGCCCGGCATGTCGAGCGCAAGCGAACCGAATTCGACGATCTCGCCGTCGATCGTCACCGCGCGCACGCGCATCACGTTGTGCACGGTCAGCCCGTATTTCAGGCAATGGACGCCGCCGGAATTTTCCGCGACGTTGCCGCCGATCGTGCACGCGATCTGCGACGACGGATCGGGCGCGTAGTACAGGCCGTACGGCGCGGCGGCCTCCGAGATCGCGAGGTTGCGCACGCCGGGCTGCACGGTCGCCGTGCGCGCGTACGGATCGACTTCGACGATGCGCGTGAAGCGCGCAAGCGACAGCACGACGCCGAGCGCGATCGGCAACGCGCCGCCCGACAGGCTCGTGCCCGCGCCGCGCGGCACGATCGGCACCTCCATGCGGCGGCAGATCTGCACGATCCGCTGCACCTGCGATTCCGTTTCGGGCAGCGCGACCGCGAGCGGCAGGCGGCGGTACGCGGACAGGCCGTCGCATTCGTACGGCGCCGTGTCTTCGTCGCGGTACAGCAGGCAGTGCGTCGGCAGCACGGCCATCAGCGCCTGCACGACTTCGCGCTGGCGCTGCGCGCGTGCCGCGCTCGACAGTTCGACGGGAGCGTTCATTGGGTCTCCTGCAGCGGGTGGCGCGGCGTCGCGCCGCCGTGTCAGCACGTGAAAATCTTGCCCGGATTCATCAGGTTGCGCGGATCGAGCGCAAGCTTGATCGCACGCATCGTGTCGATCGCGTTGTCGCCGTGCTCCTTCGGCAGGAAGCGCATCTTGTGCAGCCCGACGCCGTGCTCGCCCGTGCAGGTGCCGCCGAGGCGCAGCGCGCGCTCGACGATCCGGTCGTTGATGTGCTCGGCTTCCGCGATTTCCTCGGGCTTGTCGGGGTCGATCAGGATCGCGACGTGGAAATTGCCGTCGCCGACGTGGCCGACGATCGGGCAGGGCAGCGACGAGGCGCGCAGGTCGACTTCGGTTTCCTCGACGCACGCGGCGAGCTGCGAGATCGGCACGCAGACGTCGGTCGTCACCGCGCGGCAGCCGGGTTTCAATTGCAGCATCGCGAAATACGCGTTGTGGCGTGCGGCCCAGAGGCGCGTGCGGTCTTCGGGGCGGGTTGCCCATTCGAAACCCTGGCCGTTGTTCTGGCCCGCGAGTGCCTGCACGAGCTCCGCCTGTTCCTTCACGCCGGCCTCGGTGCCGTGGAATTCGAAGAACAGCGTCGGCGCTTCGGTGAGCGTCAGGTTCGAATGGCGGTTGATCGAGCGCACGGCGAGCGCATCGACGAATTCGACACGCGCGATCGGCACGCCGATCTGGATCGTCTCGATCACGGTGCGCACCGCGTCGCCCATCGACGGGAACGTGCAGATCGCGGCCGATACGGCTTCGGGCAGCGGATGCAGGCGCAGCGTGATCTCGGTGATCACGCCGAGCGTGCCTTCGGAGCCGACGAACAGGCGCGTGAGGTCGTAGCCGGCCGACGACTTGCGGGCGCGCGAGCCGGTCTTCACCACACGGCCGTCGGCGAGCACCGCGGTCAGGCCGAGCACGTTCTCGCGCATCGTGCCGTAGCGCACGGCGTTGGTGCCCGACGCACGCGTGGCGGTCATCCCGCCGATGCTGGCGTCGGCGCCCGGGTCGATCGGGAAGAACAGACCGGTGTCGCGCAGCGCCTCGTTAAGCGCCTTGCGTGTGATGCCCGGCTCGACCGTCACGGTCAGGTCTTCGGCGTTGATCGACAGCACGCGGTTCATTTCCGACAGGTCGAGCGAGATGCCGCCGCGCACCGCGAGCAGGTGGCCTTCGAGTGACGAACCGGCGCCGTACGGGATCAGCGGGACGCTGTACAGCGAGCACAGCGACACGACTTCGCGCACGTCGTCCGCGCTGTGCGCGAACACGACGGCGTCGGGCAGTTGCGGATCGAACGGCGATTCGTCGCGGCCGTGGTGGGTGCGGACGGCGTCGGCGGTCGACACGCGCTCGCCGAAGGCGGCGCGCAGCGCATCGAGCATGGCGGGTGGAAGGGGGCGGCGCGTGGCGGCCGGCGGGGCAGGGTGATTCACGAACGTCTCCTTGTCGATCCGGATGAACGCGTTGGCGTCGCTCCGGCTCCCGTGCTGCTGGGTTTCGGCCCATTCTACGCTGTAACGCCTGCTGCGCCTGCCGTCGCGGGCTGCGATAATCGCGTTCGAACGCAACCGGGCCGCGTCGCGGCCGCGCACGAGAGGACATCCGCATGGGCAACCGCTTGAGCAAGATCGCCACGCGCACCGGCGACGACGGCACCACCGGCCTCGGCGATGGCCGGCGTATCGGCAAGGACGATACGCGGATCGCCGCGATCGGCGACGTCGACGAGCTGAACTCGAACCTCGGCGTGCTGCTCGCCGAAACGCTGCCGGACGATATCCGCACGGCGCTCGTGACGATCCAGCATGACCTGTTCGATCTCGGCGGCGAATTGTGCATTCCCGGCCATACGGTGCTCGACGACACGCATCTCGCGCGGCTCGATCGCTGGCTCGCCGACTACAACGCGACGCTGCCGCCGCTGAAGGAATTCATCCTGCCGGCCGGCTCGCGCGCGGCGTCGCTCGCGCACGTGTGTCGAACCGTATGCCGTCGCGCGGAGCGTTCGATCGTCGCGCTCGGGCGTACCGAAACGCTCAACGATGCGCCGCGGCGCTACGTGAACCGGCTGTCGGACCTGCTGTTCGTGCTGGCGCGCGTGCTGAACCGTGCCGACGGCGGATCGGACGTGCTGTGGGAACGCGGCCGGGTCCGCTGACCGCTGACGATTCGCCCCCTTACCCTTGCCGCGCTGCGACAATATGCCCGAGAGGCATCGAATTTTTAAAAAGGTATTGTGTGTGCATGTTTAACGGAGAACGAACATGACCCACATCACCGCTGACCAGATGGCTCGCGTGAAGGCCACTGCCCCTGTCCTCGCCGTGCACGGCGCGACGATCACGAAGCACTTCTACCAGCGCATGTTCGCGCGCCATCCGGAACTGAAGAACCTGTTCAACCAGACGCACCAGAAGACGGGCAGCCAGCCGGAAACGCTTGCGAAGGCCGTCTACGCGTATGCGGCGAACATCGACAATCTCGGTGCGCTGGGCGGGGCGGTGTCGCACATCGCGCACAAGCACGCGAGCCTGAACATCCGCCCCGAGCATTACCCGATCGTCGGCGAGAACCTGCTCGCATCGATCGTCGAGGTGCTGGGCGACGCGGTCGATGCCGACACGCTCGAGGCGTGGCGCGTGGCTTACGGCCAGCTCGCGCAGATCCTGATCGGCGCCGAGGCCGACCTGTACGCGGGCGCCGCCTGGAGCGGGTTCCGCCCGTTCAAGGTCGAGCGCAAGGTGCTCGAAAGCGACGAGATCACGTCGTTCTACCTGACGCCCGCCGACGGCGGCGCGGCGCCGACGTTCGAGCCCGGCCAGTACGTCACGGTGAAGCGTTTCGTCGGCGATCTCGGCGTCGACCAGCCGCGCCAGTACAGCCTGTCCGACGCGCCGCACGGCAAGTGGCTGCGCATCTCGGTGAAGCGCGAAGCCGGCAAGCCGGAAGTCGTTCCGGCCGGCAAGGTGTCGACGCTGATGCACGACGGCGTGGAAGAGGGCGCGATCGTCGAGGTCACCGCGCCGATGGGCGAATTCTCGCTGAAGCGTGGCGTCGAGACGCCGGTGGTGCTGATTTCCGGCGGCGTCGGCCTGACGCCGATGGTGTCGATGGCGTCGACGCTGGTCGACGAAGGCAGCAAGCGTGACGTGCGGTTCGTCCATGCATGCCGCTCGGGCGCGGTGCACGCGTTCCGCGACTGGCTGAACGACACGGTGCGCGAGCATGCGAACGTCAAGCGCACGGTGCTGTACGAGCTGGTCGGCCCGAACGATCGCGTCGGCGTCGACCACGACCTGGAAGGGCGCCTCACGCCGGAGCGCGTGCGGCACTACGCGCTGGTGCCGCACGCCGACTACTACGTCTGCGGCCCGATCGCATTCATGAAGGCACAACGCGATGCGCTGGTCGCGCTCGGCGTCGCGCCGGAACGCATCAATACCGAGATCTTCGGTTCGGGCGCGCTCGAGTGATGCTTGCGCGCAAGACCTGCGGTGCATGAAAAAGCCCGGTGCGGGCCGGGCTTTGATTTTGTAGCGGGATGAGCGTCATGCTCGCAGCATCAGCGTCGCGTGATAGCGCCATATTTTGGCATCGGCGCTGATGAGCGGCATGCCTTCATGGAGTGCCTGAGCGATCATCACGCGGTCGAACGGATCGGCGTGATCCGGAAAATCCGGCAGTGCGGCGACGCCTTCGACGTGATCGCTGCTGATTGGCAACTCCGCAAAACCTGCGAGTCGGAATGCCGAACGTGCATCGCGCGGATGGACCGGCAGATTGCCTTTGCGGTATTTGATCGCAATCTCCCAGATGGACGCGGCGCTGACGTACAGCGTGTTTTCGGGATGTTCGATCAACGCGGCCGCAGTCGCGGAAAGTTGAGGTGCGCCTTCGGCTGCCCATAGCGCGATGTGCGTGTCGAGCAGCAGCTTCACGGGGCGAGTCGCTGTTCCGAGCTGGCATCGAAGTCGGCGGCGATCGATTCATCGCCGGCATTGAATGCCTCGACGGTTGTCGGGATGTTCAACCCGGCAAGCAACTGACGGGCTGCGCCGATCCGCTTCGGTGGGGCATAAGGAACAATCCGGGCGACCGGATGACCGTTGCGGGCGATGACGACTTCCGATTCGCGCCCCGATTCAAGCGCTTCGACGAGGCTTGAGAGCCGCGACTTGGCATCGTGCATGTTGACGGTCGGCATGGGCGCCCCCTTGGTTAGCTAGATAACGTTAGCTAGTCTAGCAGGGCGACGCGACGACCGCCAGCTAACCGCATGGCCAACCCGCCACGGGGCGGTGCCATGCGACCGGCCGGTTTGCGTCCGTCAGTTCCCGCTGCCGCGCGTGACGCGGCGTGCCTTCACCGATTCCGCGAGGCCTTCGAGCACCTTCACGCTGTCGTCCCATGCGATGCAGGCGTCGGTGATGCTCTGGCCGTAGGTCAGTTCACAGCCTTCCTTCAGGTCCTGGCGCCCCTCGACGAGATGCGACTCGATCATCACACCGACGATGCGGGCGTCACCGGCCGCGATCTGGCGGCCGATGTCGGCACAGACGGGGATCTGGTTCTCATGTTTCTTCGAGCTGTTCGCGTGGCTCGCGTCGATCATCAGGCGTGCGGCGAGGCCGGCCTTGCCGATGTCCGCGCACGCGGCGTTCACGCTTTCCGCGTCGTAGTTCGGCGTCTTGCCGCCGCGCAGGATCACGTGGCAATCCTCGTTGCCGGCCGTCGACACGATCGCCGAATGGCCGCCCTTCGTCACCGACAGGAAATGGTGCGGCTGCGATGCGGCCTTGATCGCGTCGACCGCGATCTTCACGTTGCCGTCGGTGCCGTTCTTGAAGCCGACCGGGCACGACAGCCCCGACGCGAGCTCGCGGTGCACTTGCGATTCGGTCGTGCGCGCGCCGATCGCGCCCCACGAGATCAGGTCGGCGATGTACTGCGGGCTGATCATGTCGAGGTATTCGGTCGCGGCCGGCAGGCCCATCTCGTTGATCTGGAGCAGCAGCTCGCGCGCGGTGCGCAGCCCTTCGTTGATCTTGAAGCTGTTGTCGAGGTGCGGATCGTTGATGAGCCCCTTCCAGCCGACCGTCGTGCGCGGCTTCTCGAAGTACACGCGCATCACGATTTCCAGCTCGCCCTTGAAGCGCTCGCGCTCCTTCACGAGCCGCCCCGCGTACTCGATCGCCGCCTTCGTGTCATGGATCGAGCACGGCCCGATCACCACGATCAGCCGGTCGTCCATCCCGTGCAGGATGCGGTGCATCGACTGGCGCGAGTTGTAGATCAGCTCGGACGCGGCTTCGGAGCACGCGAATTCGCGGATCAGGTGGGCGGGCGGCGTCAGTTCCTTGAGTTCGCGAATGCGGACGTCGTCGGTATTGTGCGGGGGCATGCTGTTTCTCCTTGGTTCCGGGCGCCGTTCGATCAGTGGGCGTGCGGCAGATTCATCAATTCAAGCGATTCAGTGATTTCGGTCGGGGTCGCGGAACCGCTGCGGCGGCGACCGGGAAGCGAAGGGCAAAAAAAAACCGCCGGGTTCGCCGGCGGTTTTTTCGGGAATTTCGGTTGCGCTTTACGCGCCATCAACCCTCTCGATCCGCCAGCGGTCTGAGATGCCAAAAAAAGTAAAAGTAAAACTTGGCGGACATGACGGAGATTCGGTTCGTCAAAAAAGTTGATTCGGAATTTATACCCCGTCGCCGGGCGGCTGGCAACCGGGGAGCGTCGAAAATGCGGATATTCCGCGCGTTTTCTTCAAAATGCGCGGAATGTCTGCGCCATGATGCGGTTATGCCGTACCGCCGACCGTCATCTTGTCGATCCGCAGGGTCGGCTGGCCGACGCCGACCGGCACGCTCTGGCCTTCCTTGCCGCACACGCCGACACCCGTGTCGAGCGACATGTCGTTGCCGATCATGCTCACGTACTTCAGCGATTCGGGGCCGCTGCCGATCAGCGTCGCGCCCTTCACCGGGTAGGTGATCTTGCCGTTCTCGATCATGTACGCCTCGGACGCCGAGAACACGAACTTGCCGTTCGTGATGTCGACCTGGCCGCCGCCGAAGTTCACCGCGTACAGGCCGTTCTTCACCGACGCGATGATTTCCTGCGGATCCTTGTCGCCGTTCAGCATGTACGTGTTGGTCATGCGCGGCATCGGCAGCGCCGCGTAAGATTCGCGCCGCGCGTTGCCCGTGACCGGCATCTTCATCAGGCGCGCGTTCAGCGTGTCCTGGATGTAGCCCTTCAGGATGCCGTCCTCGATCAGCGTCGTGCACTGCGTCGGGTTGCCTTCGTCGTCGATGTTCAGCGAGCCGCGGCGGTTCGGCAGCGTGCCGTCGTCGACCACCGTCACGCCCTTCGCGGCGACCTGCTCGCCGATCCGGCCGGCGAACGCGGACGAACCCTTGCGGTTGAAGTCGCCCTCGAGGCCGTGGCCGATCGCTTCGTGCAGCAGCACGCCCGGCCAGCCCGGCCCGAGCACGACCGTCATCGCGCCGGCCGGCGCGGGGCGTGCGTCGAGGTTCACGAGCGCCGCATGCACGGCGTCGTCGACGTAGCGCGACAGGACTTCGTCGGTGAAGTAGCCGTAGTCGAAGCGGCCGCCGCCGCCGCCGGAGCCGATCTCGCGGCGGCCGTTCTGCTCGGCGATCACCGTGACCGACACGCGCACGAGCGGGCGGATGTCGGCCGCGAGTGCGCCGTCGCTGCGTGCGACCAGCACGACGTCGTATTCGCCGGCGAGGCCGGCCATCACCTGCGTGACGCGCGGGTCGCGGCCGCGCGCCATCTGCTCGATGCGCTCGAGCAGCTTGACCTTGGCCGTCGCGTCGAGCGACGCGAGCGGATCGGACGGCAGGTACAGGTCGCGGCCCGAGATGCCCTTCAGCGACGTGGCCGCCTTGATCTTCTGGCGGCCGCCGCCGGCCGCCGCGATCGCCTTGGTGGCCGCGGCCGCCTGCGCGATCGCTTCCGGGGACAGGTCGTCCGAGTACGCGAACGCGGTGCGGTCGCCGGCGACCGCGCGCACGCCGACGCCCTGGTCGATGCTGAAGCTGCCCGATTTGACGATGCCTTCCTCGAGGCTCCACGCTTCGCTGCGGGTCGCCTGGAAGTACAGGTCCGCATAGTCGACGCGATGCGTGAAGATGTCGGCGATCGTGCGCGTGAGCAGGCTTTCGTCGAGGCCGTACGGCGTGAGCAGGATGTCCTTCGCCAGCGCGAGGTTGCGGATGCCGGGTTCGATGATGTTCATGCGGATATCGGGGTTTCTCAAAAAGTTGTCGGGTGCTTCTGGGCAGATGGGTTGGCCGCGCGGTGTTTCAAGCGGTGCGGCCGATTCAGGTCAGCACGCGGTGCCGCCACGCGGGCAGGCTCTGGCGCACGTCGGCGATGCGCTGCGGATCGAGCGCGCCGAGCACGACGCTTGCGCCCACGTCGCGAACCGCGACGATTTCGCCCCACGGGTCGATCAGCATGCTGTGGCCCCAGGTGCGCCGGCCGTTCTCGTGCTTGCCGCCCTGCGCGGCCGCGAGCACGTAGCACTGGTTCTCGACGGCCCGCGCGCGCAGCAGCGTTTCCCAGTGCGCGCGGCCGGTCGTATACGTAAATGCCGACGGTACGACGATCAGTGCGCAGTCGCCCATCCTGCGATACAGCTCCGGAAAGCGGAGATCGTAACAGACGGACAGGCCGACCCGCCCGAACGGCGCGTCGAACGTGACGACCGTATCGCCCGCGCGGATCGTACGCGCCTCGTCGAACGACTCGTCGCCTTTCTCGAAGTTGAACAGGTGGATCTTGTCGTAGCGCGCGGCTTCGTTGCCGGATGGATCGAACACGAGCGTCGTGTTGAGCACGCGATCGGGCTCCGGGGCCTTCAGCGGCAGCGTGCCGCCGATCACCCAGATGCCGTGGCGACGCGCGGCGTCCGCGAGGAAATGCTGGATCGGGCCGTCCCGGTAAGGTTCGGCGAGCGCGAGCTTGTCGGTGTCGCGGTGACCCATGAAGCAGAAGTACTCGGGCAGCAGCACGAGCTGCGCGCCTTCGCCGGCGGCTTCCGCGATCAGGCGGCGCGCCTCGGCGAGATTGCGCGCGACATCCGGCGTGCTCACCATCTGCAGCGCGGCGACCTGGAAGGGCGTGGCGGAACGGGTGTGGTCGGTCATCGCTGGATCGGTTGCGTCATAAATGGGGTGCGGCCCGGCACCGTGCGCGGCCCGACGCGCGGCTCAATGGCTCGCCGCATCGGCCGGACCGTGATTCATCTTACCCTGATCGCCCCGCACCCGCTCGATGTGCGGGTGCGCCCACGAGCCGGTGATCGTGTAGTCGAGCGCGAACGCGCGCGACAGCGTCTCCGACAGCGCGTAGTTCGCGGCCAGCACGCCGACGCCGAGCAGCGGGTTGATGATGGCCGCCCCGATCGCGGCCGCGCCCGCGCTGATTTTCGGCGCGACGTGCGCGTGCAGGTCCTGCGTCTCGGTGCCGAGATCCACCGCGCCGCGCACGGTGACGTTCGCGGGCCCGGTCATCATCGAGAAGTCGTCGGTGCGGGCGATCCCGTTCGAGATCCGGCCGGTGCCCGTGATCTTGTCGAACGGCAGCCCCTTGCCGATCACGTCGCGGAAATTCAGCGTCAGGAAACGCGCGAGGCTCTGCAGGCTCAGCACGCCGAGGAGCTTCGCCGCGCCCGGATCGACCTTCAGGATCTGGCCGTGTTCGAGGTCGAGCGCGATCTGGCCGCCGAGCGACGGCAAGTCGACCGCGGTCGGGCCGCCGCGCCAGCCGACCTTGCCGGTGACCGTGCCGTGACCGTTCGCGAGCGTGCGCGGCAGGCCGACGCGGTCGAGCAGCGCGCCCGCGTTGTCGATGTCGAGCTTGAAGTCGAACACGGTGCGGCGCGGTGCGTCGTTTTCATCGGCACCGCGGGCAAGTGCGCGGCGCGAGGTGCGCCAGTTGCCGGTCGCCGTCAGCTTCGCGGCCGGGTTCGACAGCTCCAGCTTGTCGAGCTGCCAGACCGGCGTGCCGGCTTCGTCGATGTTGCGCGCGTTGACGACGAGTCGGCCGATGTCATGGTTGCGCGCGACGACCTGGTCGACGATCAGGTCGATCGACGGCATCGGGCGGTCGGTCGGCGTCGGCAGGTTCATCGCGCGGCCGACGAGATCGTGCTGCGCGCTGTCGGGCACCACGAGCTTCGCGAGCCGCGCGTTCAGCACGCCCGCGCCGTTGTGGCCGCCGCCCGGCGCCCATGACAGGTAGCCCGACACCTGGTTCGACGCGATGTTCGCCTGCCAGAGCTCGTCGACGTGCGACGCGCCGACGATCACGTTTTCCCAGTTGCGCTTGAGCAGCTTCAGCGTGCCGAAATGGAGCGCGAAACGCTTCGGCGCGAAGCTCGCGAAATCGACGCGCGGCGCGGCTTGCGGCTCCTGCGCGTGCGGCGTGTCGGGCTTCAGCGTATGGGCCAGCGCGAGCCACGCATCGGCGTCCAGTTCGTTGACGTCGACGGCCGCGCTCACGCCGTCCTGCGGCATGTCGGGCATCCGGTGGATGCCCATCGCGCCGCGCACCGCGCGCAGCGGCTGGCCGCGCGTCGCGTCGAGCAGGTAGGTTGCGGACACGGGGCCGAGCGTCAGGTCGGCGTGCTCGAGGCGCTTGCCGTCCGCCTGCGGCGCCGGCTGCAGCGTGAAGCTGAACGGCATCGGCGTGCCGGCCGGTTTTGCGAACGGCGCGGGGAAATTCAGTGCCACGCCGGTCAGGTCGGAATGCGCGCTGATGTCGGGCAGGCGGCCCGGCGCGCCGCGCACGGCGACCTTGTACGGCGCGTCGCCGACCACGTGCTCGAGCAGTGCGGCTGCCGGGCCATGCAGGTTCAGGCCGCGCGCGGCGTCGAGCGCGAGCCGGCCGTCGACGTCCACCGTATACGGGCCGTGCGACTGGAAGTTGCCGCTCGCGCGCACCGGGCCGCCGAGGAAGCGCCCCGACAGGTCGTGCAGCGATGCGCCGGCCTCGGTGAACCGGACACTGCCGCGCAGCGCGGACAGCGGCGGCACGCCGCTGGTCGTCAGTGTGTTGCCGCCGAATGCGAGCGCGCCTTCGACGTGCGTGTGCGGATGCGGGACGTGCTGCGGAATCATGATCTTGAGCGCGAGCGACGCGGGCCCCTGCGCATCGATCCGCTGGCCGATATGCCCGCTCATCGTGCCGAGCGAGCTGTTGTCCGCGTAGTCGATCAGGTCGGCGAGCGGGCCCTGCGCATGACCGTCGATGACCAGCGGCGAGTGCGACGGATTGCCGAGATCGTCGATGCGGCCCGTGACCTTCGTCAGCGCGACGCGCTTGTAGTGCGCACGATCGATGTCGAAGCGCAGCTTGTTCTGCGCGAGCTCGAACACGCCGTCGATCCCGTCGAGTGCCGGCCAGACGCTCGGCGTGCCGTTTGCGAGCTTGCGCGGCGGGTACGGCGTCGGTTCGAAGCGGCCGCCGGTGAACGGCGCGACGATGTGGAACACGCCGGCGTCCGGCTCGTGTTCGAACGGGAATTTCTCGAGCGGGCCGCGAGCGACGATCGACGCACCCTTGGTCACCTGGCCGGCCTGCAGCGCGTGGCCGAGATAGTCGCGCAGGTGTTCGGACATCCCGGTCGGCAGGTAGCGCGGAATGCGTGCCACCGACGCACGCGCGAAATCGGCACGCAGGTCGAGCGAGCCGCGGCCGTGGCCGGGGTTCGTGTACGAGCCGGATACCGCGATTTCGGCATCGGGGTTCGAGACGAGCAGGTCGGGCAGGGTCACTTCGACGCGCGCATGCTTTTCGCCGGCCGCGGGCGTGATCGCCCACTTTGCGTTGCCGCGCAACCGGTCGAACGTCAGGCGCGGCTCGTCGAATTCGCCGGGTACCGTGACCGCCGCGTTGACCGTATCGAAATGCGCGCTGCCGCCCGTTTCGTTCGCATCGACGCGGCCCCACAGGTTCTCGACGCCCGGCCAGCCGGCCCGCGGGTGGCCACGCGGCGACAGCCCGGGCGGCGGCTCCTGCGCGGCGAAGCTGATGCCTTGCAGATCGCCGAGGAAACGATAGCGGACGATCGGCGCGGCGCCCATGCGCCGCTCCTCGTCGGCGAGGTCGGCCCGCGCAGGCTTCGCGCGTTCGACCTCGATGTGATAGTTCGACACCATCCCGCGCGGGTCGATCTTGATCAGCTCGTTGCGCAGGCGCGCCGGCAGCGGCAGCCCGCGAATGAACTCGCTGAGAATGCCGAGATCGACGCGGTCGCCGACGACGCTCAACAGCTGCCCCTGGCTGGCGGTCGGCACACGGTAGCGGGCCGTCAGCGTCGACAGCGCGAGCGAGCGGGCGAGCGGTGTGCCGTCCGGCAGCGGCGGCTGGCCGAGTTCCGCGTTGAAGCGCGTCAGGTGCAGCGTGTAGTCGTGGCCGGCATCGAGCTGCATGTCCCAGCCGAAGCCGACCGTCGGCACGTCGAGCCGTGGCTGCGTCGGGCGCACGCGCAGCGCGACGTCCGCGCCCTGCAGGTCGCCGCCCGCCGAATGCAGGTGGCCGTCGCTGAAGGTGGCCCAGATCGCGTTGTCGATCCGGCCCGCGTGGATCGTGAGCGGCATGTCGAGGTAGCGCCCGAGCGTCTGCAGGTCGACCGGGCCCGTCGACAGGTACGCGTCGCCCGACCAGTTCGACGGCTTGCCGACCGGGGCGAGCGGCTTGTGCCTGAAGCGCGCGCGGAAATCGAGCGGGCCGAGCAGCAGCGTGCCGTTCGCGGGCGCCTGCAGCGCGGCCTTGTGCACGCGGCCGTCGTTGAGCACCGCGAGCCGGATGCCCGACAGCACGAGCTCCGGCGCGTCGTGCTGCGCGTCGCGCCAGCGCAGCGTGCCGCCGCGCAACACGATCGCTTCCTGCTTCAGCAGCCACGTGCCGAACGTGTCGTTGCCGCCGTGGGTGGTTGCCACGCCGACGCCCGCGACGCTCAGCGAGCCGTCGGCCGCCCGCGCGACGACGAGGTCGGGCTGGTCGACGATCAGGCTCGACAGCGCGGGCGACAGCCGCAGCAGCGACATCCACGACAGCGCGGCCGTTGCGTGCGGCACCGCCAGCGCGACCTTGCCGTCGTGGCCGCGGATCGTCAGGTTCGTGAGTTCGACGCCCGGCTGCATGCCGGACCAGTTCGGGGAAAGCTTGCCGATCGAAAGCTGCGCATGGAGCTTGTCGGACACCGCGCGCTCGATGCGCGGGCGGAATTCGTCGATGCGGGGCAGCAGCACGTAGCGCAGCCCGAGGAACGCGCCGGACGCGACGAAGTAGGTGCCGAGCCCGACTGCCAGCGTCACCCGGAACACGCGGCGCAGGACCGGATGATCGTGCTTCGGAGGTCCCGCTTCGGGCGCAGCTACGGCGGATTCCTGACGGTCGGACATGCGGCGGACGGGCGGCGATATGGTAGTTTTGCAGACTGACGTTGAAATGTATCACACGGGTTCGTGCCGGCGGCCGTTGCGGCAGCGCGGCACGGGCTTTCCGGCGCGCGGTTTCGCGGCGGGCGCACACGCGCCCCGCGATGCCGCGCCGAATCCATGGGGCCGGCCGGTAGCGGGGCGCGCACGCGCCGGCCCGCTGCCGGCCGGCCTTTCCGCCAGGCCCGCTTCTCGATGACCGACGCTTCCGCCCTGATCAGCACGTCCTATTCCCGATACCTTGCTCGCGCGGCTGCCGCGCGGCCCGCGCTGGCCGAACAGGTCGCCGCGTGGGCAGCCGCGCCGCTCGGCCGCGCGCAGCTCGACGCGCGCCTCACCGAGCTGCTGGCGACGCCGGCCGGCACGGCCGCGCCGACCGAGGAGCAACTGAAGCGCGCGCTGCGGCAGTTGCGTGCCGAGGCGTTCGGCGCGGTCGCGGAACGCGACCTGCGCGGGCTGGCGGACGTCGCCGAGGTCACGGGCGCGATGACCGATCTCGCCGAAGTGGCCGTGCAGCGCTCGCTCGCGCTGCTGTCGGTTGAACTCGAGGCGCTGTACGGCGAGCCGCGCGGCGCCGACGGCCAGCGGGTCGTGCTCGGCGTGGTCGGGATGGGCAAGCTGGGCGGCCGCGAGCTGAACGTGTCGTCGGACATCGACCTGATCTTCGTGTACGAGGACGACGGCGAGACGACCGGCGGCGCGCGTTCGCCGCTGTCCACGCAGGAATACTTCACGCGGCTCGGCCGGCGCCTGATCGGCGTGCTGTCCGAGGTCACGGCCGACGGCTACGTGTTTCGCGTCGACATGCGGCTGCGTCCGAACGGCGATTCGGGGCCGCTCGTCTGCAGCCTCGGCATGCTCGAGGAATATTTCTACGTGCAGGGGCGCGAGTGGGAGCGCTATGCATGGATCAAGGGGCGGCTCGTGTCGGAAGGCGACAGCGACGCGGCGCGACGGCTGGAGTCGCAGCTCGAGTCGATCGTCAAGCCGTTCGTGTATCGCCGCTATCTCGATTTCGGCGTGATCGGCGCGATCCGCTCGCTGCACCAGCAGATCCGGCAGGAAGCCGCGCGCCGTGCGTCGATGCGGCCCGACAAGTCCGACGACATCAAGCTCGGGCGCGGCGGGATCCGCGAGATCGAGTTCAGCGCGCAGGTATTCCAGCTGATCCGGGGCGGCCAGGATGCGGAATTCCGCGTGCGGCCGACGCTCGCGGTGCTGCGCCATGCGCAGGCGCGCGGGCTGATCGGCGAGGACGTGCGCGCGCGCCTCGCCGATGCCTACAACTTCCTGCGCACGCTCGAGCACCGGCTGCAGTACCGCAACGACGCGCAGACGCACGCGATGCCGGTCGAGCCGGATGAACGCGCGGCGCTGGCCGCGTCGCTCGGCTTTGCCGACTATGCGGCGCTGATGACGGTGCTGGATGAGCACCGGAACTTCGTTGAGGCGCAGTTCGACCAGATCTTCGCGGACAAGGTGAAGGGCGGCGGCCCTTGCGCGGCGGGTGACGACACGGCCGCCGCATGGATCTGGAGCGGCGCGCTGGGCGACGACGGCGAGGACGATGCGCTGGTCGCGCGCCTCGACGGCCTCGGCTTCGCCGATCCGGCCGCCGTGCTCGCGCGGCTGCGTGCGATCTGGCAATCGACGCGCTATGCGGGCCTGCCGGAAAAGAGCCGGCAGCGCTTCGACCGCGTCGCGCAGCGGGCGCTCGACGCCGCGCCGAACATCGACGCCGCACGCCGCGACGACACGATCGTGCGCCTGTTCGACCTGCTCGAGACGGTCAGCCGGCGCGGCGTCTATCTCGCGCTGCTGACCGAGTATCCGGCCGCGCTCGACCGCGTGCTGTCGGTGCTCGGCGCGACGCGCTGGGGCGGCGGTTATCTGATCCGCCACCCGCAGTTGCTCGACGAACTGCTCGACGACGAGGCGATCGCGAGCCCGTTCGACTGGCCTGCGTTCAAGGACGCGCTGCGCGCGCGTCTCGCGGCGGCCGACGGCCCCGAGCAGCAGATGGACCTGCTGCGGCACGCGCAGCACGCGGAGGTGTTCCGGATCCTGCTGATCGACCTGGCCGGGCAGCTGTCGGTCGAGCACGTGAGCGACCGGCTGTCCGAGCTGGCCGATGCGGTGCTCGACGTGACGATCGAAGTCGTCTGGTCCCAGCTCGCGAAGCGTCATCGCGACGTGCCGAAGTTCGCGGTGATCGCGTACGGCAAGCTGGGCGGCAAGGAGCTCGGCTACGCATCCGATCTCGACCTGATCTTCCTGTATGACGACGCGGACGAGCGCTCGGCGGACGTCTACACGACCTTCACGCGGCGGCTCATCACGTGGCTCACCACGGCAACTGGGGCCGGCGCGCTGTTCGACATCGACCTGCGGCTGCGGCCGAACGGCGAGGCCGGGCTGCTCGTCACCGATCTCGATGCGTTCCGCCGCTACCAGCTGCGCGAGGGCGATGCCGCGAACACCGCGTGGGTGTGGGAGCACCAGGCGCTGACGCGTGCCCGCTACAGCGCGGGCGACGCGCAGATCGGCGCGGACTTCGAGGCGATCCGCCAGCAGGTGCTGACGACGCCGCGCGACGGCGGCGTGCTCGCGAAGGAGATCGTCGACATGCGCGGCAAGGTGTTTGCCGGCCATCCGAACCAGACCGAGCTGTTCGACCTGAAGCACGATCGCGGCGGGATGGTCGACATCGAATTCATCGTCCAGTACTGGGTGCTGCTGCACGCGTCGAGCGACGCCGAGCTGATCCGCAACACGGGCAACATCGCGCTGCTGCGCGAGGTCGCGCGCTTCGGACTGATGGGCGAGGACGAGGCCGAGCGCGTCGGCGCGGCCTACCGGAAGTACCGGAAGCTGCAGCACAAGCTGCGGCTCGACGGGATGGAGAAGGCGCGGGTCGATCCGGCCGTGGTCGCCGACGAGCGCGCAGCCGTGACGGCGCTGTGGGCGCGCGTGTTCGGGACGGCTGAAACGGGCGTTTGAGTCGATCGTTCGAATCGGGCGTTCGAATTCGCCGAGCAGGGCGGGCGCGATCGGGCGAGCGGCCGTGCGGCAAAAAAAGACCGGCGCATGCGCCGGTCTTTTTGCATTCGGCCGACGGGTGCCCGCGTCAGGCCGCCAGCATTTCCTTCGCGTGCTTGCGCGTCGTGGCCGTGATCTCGAGCCCGCCGAGCATCCGCGCGACTTCCTCGATCCGGTTGGCGCGGTCGAGCGCGACGACCGTCGACACCGTGCCGCCGTGCTCGTCGGCGCCCTTCGCGACCTGGAAGTGGTGGTCGCCGCGCGCGGCGACCTGCGGCAGGTGCGTCACGCACAGCACCTGGCGATCGCGCCCGAGCTGGTGCAGCAGGCGGCCGACCACTTCGGCGACGCCGCCGCCGATCCCCGTATCGACTTCGTCGAAGATCAGCGTCGGCGTCGGGCTCGCCGCGCTTGCGATCACTGCGAGCGCGAGGCTGATCCGCGCGAGTTCGCCGCCCGACGCGACCTTCGCGAGCGGCCGCAGCGGCACGCCGGGGTGGCCGGCGACCCGGAATTCGACCTGCTCGAGCCCGTGCGGGCCGCCGTCGGCGAGCGGGACGAGCGCGACTTCGAAGCTTCCGCCCGCCATCGACAGTTCCTGCATGCCGGCCGTGACGGCCGTGCCGAGCGCCTTGGCGGCCTGCGCGCGCGCCTTCGACAGATGCCTGGCATCGGCGAGATAGGCCTCCCGCGCCTTGGCCTGCGTCGCCTCGAGCGCACCGAGATCGGCGGCCGCGTCGAGCGCGGCGAGCTGCGCGCGGCGCGCCGCGTGTTCTTCGTGCAGCGTGTCGGGCGGCAACCGGAACTTGCGGGCGGTCGAATGCAGCGCATCGAGGCGCGTTTCGACCTGCGCGAGCCGCTCGGGATCGAGATCGACGCGCTGCGCATAGTGGGACAGCGAGTAGACGGCTTCCTGCAGCTGGATCTCGGCCGGTTCGAGCGACGCGAGCGCGTCGCCGAGCGCGGTGTCGTAGTCGGCCAGGCTGCGCAGCTTCGACACGATCGCGCCGAGCTGCGCGAGCATCGCGTCGTCGGCCTCGGACAACGCGTTGAGTGCGCCGCGCACGCCGTCGATCAGGTTCGCCGAGTGCGACAGGCGCTTGTGCTCGTTGCTGACCTCGTCCCATTCGCCGGGCTGCGGCGCGAGCTTGTCGAGCTCGGCGAGCTGCCACGCGAGCTTTTCGCGTTCGAGCTGCAGCTCCCGCTCGTGCGCCTTCGCGGCCTCGATCGCCTGCGTCGCGTCGCGCCACACGCGCCACGCGCGCGCGACGTTCGCGGCATCGGCGACGAGCCCCGCGTGCGTGTCGAACAGCTCGCGCTGCGCGTCGGGCCGCATCAGCAGCTGGTGCGCATGCTGGCCGTGGATGTCGACGAGCATTTCGCCGAGTTCACGCAGCTGCGCGAGCGTCGCGCTGGTGCCGTTGATGAACGCGCGCGACCGTCCGTTCGCATCGATCACGCGGCGCAGCATCACGGTGTCCTCGGTGTCGAACGCGTGTTCGTCGAGCCACCGCGCGACGCGGTCGTGCGGCGTGAATTCGGCGGTGATGTCGGCGCGGCCGCAGCCGGTGCGCACGACGCTCGCGTCGGCACGTTCGCCGAGCGCGAGGGCGAGGGCGTCGATCAGGATCGATTTCCCGGCGCCGGTTTCACCGGAAAAGACGGAAAAGCCGCTGTCGAATTCGAGATCGAGCGCGGCGACGATGACGAAGTCGCGGATCGAGAGGTGGCGGAGCATGGTGTCGGGCGGAGCGGCGTCAGGACGCCTTGTCGTCTTCGTTCGAGGCGTGTTCGTTCCAGTGCAGCTTCTTGCGCAGCGTCGCGTAGTAGCTGTAGCCGATCGGGTGCAGGAACGGCACCGTGTGCTTCGAGCGGCGCACCTCGATCGTGTCGTTCAGTTCGAGCGACGTGAACGACTGCATGTCGAAGTTCACGTTGACGTCGCGCCCGCCGACGATCTGGATCGCGATCTTCGAATCGTCGGGCAGTACGATCGGCCGGTTCGACAGCGCGTGCGGAGCGATCGGCACGAGCACGATGCCCTGCAACTGCGGGTGGAGGATCGGGCCGGCCGACGACAGCGCGTAAGCGGTCGAGCCGGTCGGCGTGGCGACGATCAGGCCGTCCGAACGCTGGTTGTACATGTACCGGCCGTCGACCGACGCGCGCAGCTCGACCATCCCGGAGAAGCCGCTGCGGTTCACGACGACGTCGTTGAACGCGAGCGCGTGGTAGATCGGTTCGCCGTCGCGCATGATCCGGGCCTCGAGCAGCGAGCGCTCCTCGCGCTCGAACTTGCCCGACAGGATCACCGGGACGAGTGCCTGCATGTCGGCCGCCGCGATATCGGTGATGAAGCCGAGCCGCCCGTGGTTGATCCCGATCAGCGGTGTCTTGTACGGCGCGAGCTGACGGCCGATGCCGAGCATCGTCCCGTCGCCGCCCAGTACGACCGCCACGTCGGCGCGCGCCCCGATTTCGGCCGGGGTCAGCGCCGGGTAGCCGGTGATGCCGATCTCGCGCGCGGTCTCGGCTTCGAAGACGACCTCGAAGCCCCGCTTGGCGATGCAGGCGGCCAGCGTGGCGAGCGGCTCGGCGATGTTCGGCGTGTTGCTCCGGCCGACGAGCGCGACAGTGTTGAACTGATTACCGGTTTTCATGCCGGCATTACACCATAGCTCGTTGACGAAAAGAACCGGCTGTTTGCTGACGGGGCCGGATCGGGTCGGCCCGCGCATCGGTGGCCGACGCCACTCGCCGCGGTCGCGCGGTTGCGCTAAAATTTTCCACCATGCTAGATCCTCGCGCACGAACCCTCCTGAAAACCCTGATCGAACGGTATATCGCCGACGGTCAGCCAGTCGGATCGCGCACGTTGTCCCGTTACTCCGGGCTCGAGCTGAGCCCGGCGACGATCCGCAACGTGATGTCCGACCTGGAGGAGCTCGGCCTCGTGTCGAGCCCGCACACGTCGGCCGGCCGCGTGCCGACGCCGCGCGGCTACCGGCTGTTCGTCGACACGATGCTGACGGTCGAGGTGCCGATCGACGCCGAGGCCGTCGCGCGGCAGGTGCAGAACACGCTGCAGGCCGGCGAGCCGCAGCAGCGCGTCGTGGCGGCCGCCGCGAGCGTGCTGTCGAACCTGTCGCAGTTCGCGGGCGTCGTGCTGACGCCGCGCCGCAGCCACGTGTTCAAGCAGATCGAGTTCATGCGCCTGTCGGACAAGCGCATCCTGCTGATCATCGTGACGCCCGAGGGCGACGTGCAGAACCGGATGCTCGCGACGCCGCGCGACTACTCGCCGTCGCAACTGACCGAGGCGTCCAACTACATCAACGCGCATTTCGCCGGGCTGTCGTTCGACGAGGTGCGCCGTCGCCTGCGCGACGAGATCGACCAGTTGCGCGGCGACATGACCACGCTGATGCATGCGGCCGTGACGGCCAGCACCGAGGTGCCCGACACCGAGGACACCGTGCTGATTTCCGGCGAGCGCAACCTGCTCGAGGTGGCGGATCTGTCGTCCGACATGGCCCGGCTGCGCAAGCTGTTCGACGTATTCGACCAAAAGACGGGCCTCCTGCAACTGCTCGACGTGTCGAGCCACGCCCAGGGCGTGCAGATCTTCATCGGCGGCGAATCGACACTCGTGCCGATCGAGGAAATGAGCGTCGTTACCGCCCCTTACGAGGTGAACGGGCAGATCGTCGGCACGCTCGGCGTGATCGGCCCGACCCGCATGGCGTACAACCGTGTGATCCCGATCGTCGACATCACCGCGCGGCTGCTGTCGCTCACGCTGAGCCAGCAGTAGCCTGCGCGCGCCAGCCCGATCCCGCCCCGTCATCGTGCCGCGGCGCCGCGTGCGCCGACAGTCGGCCGAACGGCCAGCCGACCGGCGCGAGGCGGCCCGCTATAATTGAGAGCCGTCCGGTCCCGTGCCCCGAGCACGTTCTTGCCCATGCGTTTCGATCTTGAGCCGCCTTCGAGTATCGCGGCCGCCCATCGCATCGGTGTGCTGCTGATCAATCTCGGCACGCCCGATGCGCCCACGCCGCGTGCCGTGCGGCGCTATCTGGCCGAATTCCTGTCGGATCCGCGGGTCGTCGAGATTCCGCAGGCCGTCTGGCAGGTGCTGCTGCGCACGCTGATCCTGCCGCTGCGCGGCCGCGCGTCCGCGAAGAAATACGCGGCCGTCTGGATGCCCGAGGGCTCGCCGCTGCGCGTGCATACCGTGCGCCAGACCGACGGCGTGCGGCACCTGCTCGCGTCGAACGGTTATCAAGTGCAGGTCGACTACGCGATGCGCTACGGCAGTCCGAACATCTCGCACGCGCTCGCGCAGTTCAAGCGCGCCGGCGTCGAGCGCGTACTGCTGATGCCGATGTATCCGCAATACTCGGCGTCGACCACGGCCACCGCATTCGACGCCGCATTCGATGCCCTCTCGCGCATGCGCAACCAGCCGGAGGTGCGCACGATACGGCACTACGCCGACCATCCGGCCTATATCCACGCGCTGGCCGAGCAGGTGCGCCAGTATTGGGCGCAGCACGGCCGGCCGGATTTCGCGGCCGGCGACAAGCTCGTGCTGAGCTTTCACGGCGTGCCGAAGCGCACGCTCGACCTCGGCGATCCCTATCACGACCAGTGCCAGCAGACGGGCGCGCTGCTGATGGCCGCGCTCGGGCTGTCGACGACCGAGTGCCGCGTCACGTTCCAGTCGCGTTTCGGCAAGGCCGAATGGCTGCAGCCTTATACCGCGCCGACGTTGCGCGAGTTCGGCGAGGCCGGCGTACAGCGGGCCGACGTGTTCTGTCCCGGTTTCACGGCCGATTGCCTGGAGACGATCGAGGAGATCGGCATGGAAGTGCGCGACGAGTTCCTCGCCGGCGGCGGCAAGGCGTTCCACCGGATTCCGTGCCTGAACGGCGCGCCCGCGTGGATCGGCGCGCTCGGCGAGATCGTCGCCGAGAATCTGCAGGGCTGGCCGGTCAAGGCCGCGCAGCCCGAAACGGCGGGTGAGGTGCGATGAACTACAAGATTTCGACCGAACCGGGCGCGAAGCTGCGCATCGACAAATGGCTGTGGGCGGCCCGGTTCTTCAAGACGCGCTCGCTTGCGACCGATGCGGTCGACAAGGGGCACGTGAAGATCGGCGGGGCTGCAGTCAAGCCGGCGAAGGAAGTGCGCGTGGGCGACGAGGTCGAAATTGCGATCGACGGCATCGTCTGGCACATTGCCGTCCTCGGCGTGTGCGACGTGCGCGGGCCGGCGAGCGTCGCGCAGACGCTTTACGAGGAAACGGAAGCGGGGCGGGCCGCACGGCTCGCCGAACTGGAGCGGCGCCGCACGTATCGCGAGCCGGCGGCCGAATTGCACGGCCGGCCGACGAAGCGCGACCGGCGCATCATCGACAGATTTTCTGGTGGGAGCTGAACATCTGGTCGAACGTCGCCCGCGCGCTCCCGTATTCGGTCGTGCGGTCGGTCACGGCTCCCGACAGGCAGATGGTGGTGGTGCCGGCAATGAGTACCAGCGCGACCACCGATATCGCAAAGGTCAGTTTCACGGTACTCCCCTCGAGAAGGGGTGAAAACGGCGCCAGGTGGTGGTTGTAAGGCGTCGGTCAGCTAAGGGTAAACACGCTTTTCCGACGCTTGAGTGGAGTGTAGTGCAGCGGGACTGTGCCAAGCTAGTACTTGCCAGGTAAGCGTTGTTACAGCCCGTTTCGCCTGCCGTGGCGGACTATGCGGGCGATGCACCGGTGCGACGCGCGGTTGTTTCGCTGCATTGGAGAATGCCGGCGGATAACCCTCTTGAAATCGCAGTTTTCACCCTTATTTGCACCAGCAATGTGCGGTGCCGCCGGGTATACGGTCCGGCGGTTGCCGATTTGGCTTCAACCTCTAATCGACTTTCAGCGACATGGAAAACACGCAAGAGAACCCGTCTACCCAATCGGCCGAAGATACCGGCAGCGAGAAGCAGGCGGCGCAAGGCGCTGCTCCCGCCGCCGAAGCAGCCGACGCGGCGCTCGCGGAGGCTCAAGCCAAGGTCGCCGAGCTGCAGGAGAGCTACCTGCGGGCGAAGGCCGAGACCGAGAACGTCCGCCGCCGTGCGCAGGACGACGTCTCGAAGGCGCACAAGTTCGCGATCGAGAGCTTTGCGGAGCACCTGCTGCCCGTGCTGGACAGCCTGGAAGCGGCCGTCAACGATACGTCCGGCGATATCGCGAAGGTGCGCGAAGGCGTCGAGCTGACGCTGCGCCAGCTGACGAGCGCACTCGAGAAGGGCCGCGTCGTCGCGATCAACCCGGTCGGCGAGAAGTTCGATCCGCACCAGCACCAGGCAATTTCGATGGTGCCGGCCGAGCAGGAGCCGAACACCGTCGTCACGGTGCTGCAGAAGGGCTACACGATCGCCGACCGCGTGCTGCGTCCGGCGCTCGTCACCGTCGCGCAGCCGAAGTAAGGGCGTCGCGATGGTGCCCGCCGGCGTCGATCCGGCCGCATTTGACGCGTTCGACATGCAGGCGCTGGAGGCCGGTACGTTCGACGCGGCGATCGACGGCGCGGGGGACGCGCTTGCGGTGGTGTTCTTCTGGGGCGTCGACTGCTTCAACTGCGAGATCGCGAAAAAGGCGATGCTCGCCCAGCCCGACGCCATCCGCGCGCTGGGCTTGAAGTGGTTCCATTGCAACGTGTACGAACACCACCACCTGGGGCGCCGCTTCGGGCTGCACGGTGTGCCGACGTGGTTCTTCTTCCACCGCGGCAAGCGGCTCGGCCGCGCCACGGGCTGGCATGGCCTCGCTCAGTTCGAGGCGGCCGTGTCGGCGGCACGCGCGAAAATCGCGGCGGCGGGTAGCGATCCCCTAGCCGGCGGCGATTGAAAAAATTTAATATCCGCATCGCTCGGCGGGTCTTGAAAACGGACCGGCCGGACGCATTTCGGGAACAGAGTTGAATTCTGGCGCGCGAAACCGCCCCAAAACGCGGGGTTTTGCGCAGCAAACAAGCATTTCTGGAGATTAGGAAAAATGGGAAAGATCATCGGTATTGACCTCGGCACCACGAACTCGTGCGTCGCCATCATGGAAGGCAACCAGGTCAAGGTCATCGAGAACTCGGAAGGCACGCGCACCACGCCGTCGATCATCGCCTACATGGACGACAACGAAGTGCTCGTCGGCGCGCCGGCCAAGCGTCAATCGGTGACCAACCCGAAGAACACGCTGTTCGCAGTGAAGCGCCTGATCGGCCGCCGCTTCGAAGAGAAGGAAGTCCAGAAGGACATCGGCCTGATGCCTTACAGCATCATCAAGGCCGACAACGGCGATGCATGGGTCGAAGCGCACGGCGAAAAGCTCGCGCCGCCGCAGGTTTCGGCGGAAGTGCTGCGCAAGATGAAGAAGACGGCCGAAGACTACCTCGGCGAGCCGGTCACGGAAGCCGTGATCACGGTGCCGGCGTACTTCAACGACAGCCAGCGCCAGGCAACCAAGGATGCCGGCCGCATCGCGGGCCTCGAAGTCAAGCGGATCATCAACGAGCCGACCGCAGCCGCGCTCGCGTTCGGCCTCGACAAGGCCGAGAAGGGCGACCGCAAGATCGCCGTGTATGACCTCGGCGGCGGTACGTTCGACGTGTCGATCATCGAGATCGCGGACGTCGACGGCGAAATGCAGTTCGAAGTGCTGTCGACCAACGGCGACACGTTCCTCGGCGGCGAAGACTTCGACCAGCGCATCATCGATTACATCATCGGCGAGTTCAAGAAGGAGCAGGGCGTCGACCTGTCGAAGGACGTGCTCGCGCTGCAGCGCCTGAAGGAAGCCGCTGAAAAGGCGAAGATCGAGCTGTCGTCGAGCCAGCAGACCGAAATCAACCTGCCGTACATCACGGCGGACGCGTCGGGCCCGAAGCACTTGAACCTGAAGATCACCCGCGCGAAGCTGGAAGCGCTGGTGGAAGACCTCGTCGAGCGCACGATCGAACCGTGCCGCATCGCGATCAAGGACGCAGGCGTCAAGGTGTCGGACATCGACGACGTGATCCTGGTCGGCGGCCAGACGCGCATGCCGAAGGTCATGGAGAAGGTGAAGGAGTTCTTCGGCAAGGATCCGCGCCGTGACGTGAACCCGGACGAAGCCGTCGCGGTTGGCGCGGCGATCCAGGGCCAGGTCCTGTCGGGCGACCGCAAGGACGTGCTGCTGCTCGACGTGACCCCGCTGTCGCTCGGTATCGAGACGCTCGGCGGCGTGATGACGAAGATGATCAGCAAGAACACGACGATCCCGACGAAGCACGCGCAAGTGTATTCGACGGCGGACGACAACCAGGGCGCCGTGACGATCAAGGTGTTCCAGGGCGAACGCGAAATGGCAGCCGGCAACAAGCTGCTCGGCGAGTTCAACCTCGAAGGCATCCCGCCCGCACCGCGTGGCGTGCCGCAGATCGAAGTGACCTTCGACATCGACGCGAACGGCATCCTGCACGTCGGCGCGAAGGACAAGGCGACCGGCAAGGAAAACAAGATCACGATCAAGGCGAACTCGGGTCTGTCCGAGGCTGAAATCGACCAGATGATCAAGGACGCGGAAGCGAACGCAGCGGAAGATCACAAGCTGCGCGAGCTGGCCGATTCGCGCAACCAGGGCGACGCGCTGGTCCACAGCACGAAGAAGGCGCTGACCGAGTACGGCGACAAGCTGGACGCGGGCGAGAAGGAAGCGATCGAAGCGTCGTTGAAGTCGCTCGAGGAAGTGCTGAAGGACACGTCGGCCGACAAGGCTGCGATCGACGCGAAGGTCGAGGAACTCGGCAAGGTTTCGCAGAAGCTCGGCGAAAAGATGTACGCCGACATGCAGGCCCAGCAAGCGGGTGCGGCCGGCGCAGCGGGTGCAGCGGAAGGTGCGGCCCACGCGGGCGGCGCGCAACAGGCTGCCGACGATGTCGTCGACGCCGAGTTCAAGGAAGTGAAGAAGGACTAAGCCGGGTTGCCCGGTGCCGCACGCCGCGCGCGCAACACGCGCGCGCGGCGCGGCTGACGGGCTGGCTGACAAGCGGTCTGTCTTTCCTTCCGGATGGCCGGATCGACTCCACGCCTGGCGGGCTTTGCGGCCCTCCGGGCACATTTGTTTTTTGGCGGGTGCTGCACGAGCCGTCCGCGGACGGGCGCAGCGCCAGACGAGTCGAGAGACTTTACTGCGGGCGAAAGGAGCCGCCGCGTGCGCGATGCGTGGCGGCACAGTGAATCGATATGGCGAAACGGGATTACTACGAGGTTCTGGGCGTCGCGAAGAATGCGAGCGACGACGAAATCAAGAAGGCATATCGCAAGCTTGCGATGAAGTATCACCCTGACCGCAATCCGGACAACAAGGATGCGGAAGAGCATTTCAAGGAGGTGAAGGAAGCCTACGAAATGCTCTCGGACAGCCAGAAGCGGGCCGCGTACGACCAGTACGGCCATGCGGGCGTCGATCCGAACATGGGCGGTGCGGGCGCACAGGGTTTCGGCGGCTTCGCGGATGCGTTCGGCGACATCTTCGGCGACATCTTCGGCCAGGCCGCGGGCGGCGCCGCGCGCGGCGGCCGTGGCGGCCCGCAGGTGTATCGCGGTGCCGACCTGCGCTACAGCATGGAAATCACGCTCGAGCAGGCCGCACACGGCTACGACACGCAGATCCGCGTGCCGAGCTGGGTGTCGTGCGAGGTCTGCCACGGGTCGGGTGCGAAGCCCGGCACGAAGCCGGAAACCTGCCCGACCTGTCATGGCCAGGGCACGGTGCGCATGTCGCAGGGCTTCTTCAGCATCCAGCAGACCTGCCCGAAGTGCCACGGCACGGGCACCTACATCCCCGAGCCGTGCGTGCATTGCCACGGGTCGGGCAAGGTGAAGGAAACCAAGACGCTCGAAGTGAAGATCCCGGCCGGGATCGACGACGGGATGCGCATCCGCTCGGCCGGCAACGGCGAGCCGGGCATCAACGGCGGGCCGCCGGGCGACCTGTACGTCGAGATCCACATCAAGCCGCACTCGGTGTTCGAGCGCGACGGCGACGATCTCCACTGCCAGATGCCGATCCCGTTCACGACCGCCGCGCTCGGCGGCGAGATCGAGGTGCCGACGCTGGCCGGCCGTGCATCGTTCCCGGTGCCGGAAGGCACGCAGTCGGGCAAGACGTTCCGGCTGCGCGGCAAGGGCATCAAGGGGCTGCGTTCGAGCATCGCGGGCGATCTGTACGTGCACGTGCAGGTCGAGACGCCCGTGAAGCTGACCGACAACCAGCGCGACCTGCTCAAGCAGTTCGAGAAGTCGCTGGCCGAGGGCGGTGCGCGTCACAGCCCGCAGAGCAAGAGCTGGTTCGACCGTGTGAAGAGCTTCTTCGAGTAACTCGAGTAACAGCATGACTGAAGGCAACGAGAGCGCGTCGTTCGCGCTCTTGGACGATTGCGACTCGACCGCGTCCGCGCGGTCGAGTCGTTTGTATTCGGGATTCGTGCGCGAACGCGTGTGCACGGATCCGGCGTGGCTCGACGCAGTCGATGCGGCGGTGGCGCAGGACCTGCGCGACGGGCTGCATGCGGTCGTCGTCGGCGATTACGAATTCGGACGCAACCTGCAACGGGCGCAGCCGGGCCATGCCCCGCTGCGCTTTTTGCTGTATGCGCGCTGCGAACGCCTGTCTCGCGACGAAGTCGACGCGTGGCTCGCGCAGCAGGACGGCGGCAGCGACGCGCCGTCGATCGCGGGTGTCGCGCACGTCGCGAAGAGCGTGTCGCGCGATGCGTTCGATGCGGCGATCGCCGCGGTGCACGACGCGCTGCGCGCGGGCGATTCGTATCAGGTCAACTACACGTACCGGCTGAACTTCGACGTGTTCGGCACGCCGCTCGCGCTGTACCGGCGGCTGCGTGCGCGCCAGCCGGTGCGCTACGGCGCGCTGGTCGCGTTGCCCGACGGTGCGTGGGTCGTGTCGTGTTCGCCCGAGCTGTTCGTCGAGAAGCACGGCGACGTGTTGCGCGCGCGGCCGATGAAGGGCACCGCGCCGCGTTCGGCCGACCCTCGCGACGATGCGGCGGCAGCCGCGTTCCTCGCGAACGATCCGAAGAACCGCGCGGAAAACGTGATGATCGTCGACCTGCTGCGCAACGACATATCGCGGATCGCACGCACCGGGACGGTTCGCGTGCCGGCGCTGTTCTCCGTCGAGCCGTATGCGTCGGTGTGGCAGATGACGTCGACGGTCGAGGCCGGCTGGCGCGAAGGGACGACGTTCGCGCAGATGCTGCGTGCGTTGTTTCCGTGCGGATCGATCACGGGCGCGCCGAAGTACAAGACGATGCAGTTGATCGATGCGATCGAGTCGACACCGCGCGGCCTCTATACGGGCGCGATCGGCTGGCTCGACGCCGCGAAGCAAGGTGCCGATTCCGACGTGCCGGGTGAGCGCCCGGCCGGTTGTGGCGATTTTTGCCTGTCGGTCGCGATCCGGACGCTGACGCTCGATGCTACCGGTGAAGGTACGGCGGGCGAAGGCGCTGACCGCGAAGGTGCGACCGGTGCCGAAGCACGCAGTCCGGCGACGCCAATCGCCGGCCGGCGCCGTGGCACGATGGGCGTCGGCGCGGGCATCGTGCTCGACAGTGTCGCGGCCGACGAATATGCGGAGTGCGAATTGAAAGCACGATTCCTGACGGATGCCGATCCCGGCTTCCAGCTGTTCGAAACGACCGCTGCCACGCGTGCGGACGGCATCCGGCACCTCGAGCGTCATCTCGCGCGGCTGCAGCGTAGCGCGGATGCGTTCGGCTTCCGCTTCGACGCCGAGGCGCTACGTCGCGAGATCGACGCGCGCTGCGCGGCGCTCGACGGCGACGACGCCTACCGGATGAAGCTTTCGCTCGCGAAGGATGGCGCCATCGAGATCATCGCGGCGCCGCTCAAGCCGCTGCCGGCGGGGCCGGTCGGCGTGTTGCTGGCGTCCGCGCACGGCTTCGCACCGACCCGCGCGAGCGATGCGCTGCTGCTGCACAAGACCACGCGCCGCGCCGAATATGATCGCGCGTGGCAGGCAGCCGAGGCGCTGGGCGGTTTCGACATGCTGTTCGTCAACGAACGCGGCGAGGTGACGGAAGGCGGGCGCTCGAATGTGTTCGTGAAGCTTGACGGCCAGTGGGTAACGCCGCCGCTGGCGTCCGGCGTGCTGCCGGGCGTGATGCGTGGTGTACTGCTCGACGATCCGGCACTAGGCGCAAAAGAGCGTGCGCTGACGCTCGACGATGTGCTGAACGCGGATGAGTTGATGATCTGCAACGCGTTGCGCGGGCCGATGGTGGCGCGGCTGATTCACGGCTGAACACCGACCTGAACGCGGATTATTTCCGCGGCGTACATTGCCAGCTTTGCACGATGGCGTGCCCGTGCCTGTAACGCGCGACGCAAGTCTGTGCCTGTTTGCCGAGCGGCCGTGCGATCACGACGCTCGTATTGCCGTAGTCACATGAAACCCAGTAGTCTTCACGGTTTTCGGCGAGCGACCAGACATAAATGTCGCTCTGGGACTCGGAGCGCGAGCGGTTCGGCAGCAACGATGTCATCCGGTCCGGTGGCCCCGACCAGAAGGTGACGCTGGCAAGCGGATAGGTGCTTTGCGTGTCGAAGTTTTTCCAGCCGTCGGGCGGTTGACCGTCGAGCTGCTGAGTAACGGCGACGCGTGCGGGGCAATCTGTTGTCGCAGCGGACGCAGGTAACGTGATGAGCGGACCGTATGCGAGCATGGCGATGGCGAGCAACCGATACGGTGCTTGGCGGATGCGCATCGTCATTTCACGACCGAAAATGCATCGGCGTTATTGCTCGGATCGATGTAACGGCCATTTTTGTCCTTGCCTTTGAACGGAACGCATCGTCTCTGAATTGCCTTGAGTGAGCGCCATTGTTCAACGACGTAGATACCGCGTACATCCTGGCTCAGATAGAACGCAGCATGATTGCCATGCGATCGGCTTGGGTAGCGATCGTTCTCGAAAGTTGCAATGACGGTCCCGACGCGGATACTCCGGTCGCCCGCGGCCTTCCTTTCCGGTCGCCAGATGGCGGTGGGGCCGACGGACGTATAAATTTTGACCAGTGCGACGCATTCTCCGTCGCCTGCCAGCTTTTGCCCGACGAGGTCAGCTGCCTTTTCATACACATGTGCCATCTTTCACACGCCTTCGATTGACGAAGGCTTGATGGTCGCAGCGACGAAGAAGAGCGGAAATAGGACGAGTTAGAAAGTACACGTTGTCCGACAATGCAGTATGAGAAACGGCGTATCGCATTGCCGGCCACGTCAGCGAGTGTGCGTCGGCGATCGCCGACAGCGCGCCCGCGGCGCTGCCCTCCCGATCAGAACGAATGTTCCGCCCCAGGGAACGAACCATCCTTCACCGCGTGCACATACGCTTCGACGGCCGCCTGGATGTTCGGCTGGCCCTGCATGAAATCCTTCACGAAGCGCGGCCGCTTGCCGGGGAACACGCCGAGCATGTCGTGCAGCACGAGCACCTGGCCCGAGCAGTCGACGCCCGCGCCGATGCCGATCGTCGGAACCTTGAGCATGTGCGTGACTTCGGAGGCGACGAGCGTCGGCACGGCTTCGAGCACGACGAGCTGCGCGCCCGCATCCTCGATCGCGCGCGCGTCGCGCAGCAACTGGGCGGCACCGGCTTCGGTCTTGCCTTGCACCTTGAAGCCGCCGAACGCGTGCACCGATTGCGGCGTGAGGCCCACGTGCGCGCATACGGGCACCGCGCGCTCGACGAGGAAGCGTATCGTCTCGGCGAGCCATTCGCCGCCCTCGAGCTTGACCATCTGCGCACCGGCACGCATCAGCTTGACGGCACTCGCGAACGCCTCGGCCGGCGTGCCGTACGTGCCGAACGGCAGATCGGCGACGACCAGTGCGCGCGGCTGCGCGCGGGCGACACAGGCGGTGTGATACGCGATGTCGTCGAGCGACACGGGCAGCGTGGTCGTGTGGCCCTGCAGCACGTTGCCGAGCGAATCGCCGATCAGCAGCACGTCGACGCCCGAACGGTCGAGCAGGGCGGCAAAGCTCGCGTCGTAGCAGGTGAGCATCGCGATCTTCTCGCCGGCGGCGCGCATTGCCTGCAGCTTGGGCACCGTCACGGCAGGCCGGCTCGATTCCTGGAGATAGGTCATGGGAAATCCGGTTCGGATGGTAAGGAACGACAGGCGAGGACGCGTCAGCGCGTCGTTTCGCCCTTGACGAAGAATTCCTTGCGGCCGCGCATCGTCTCGATGCGCTCGACCAGCAGGGCGAGATCTTCGGGGGAATCCTGCGGGTTCAGGTGTTCCGCGGCGACCGTCAGCACCGGCGTGCGGTCGTAGTGGTAGAAGAATTCGTTGTACGCGTCGACGAGCGAGCGCAGGTACGCGTCGCTGATCTGCAGCTCCATCGGCAGCCCGCGCTTCTGGATGCGCGAGAACAGCACTTCGGGGCTCGCCTGCAGGTAGACGACGAGGTCGGGCGACGGCGCCTGCGGCACGTCCACGTGCGTCGCGACCGAACGGTAGAGCTGCCACTCGTCTTCCGGCAGGTTCAGCCGCGCGAAGATGTCGTTTTTCTGCGGCATGAAATCGGCGATGACCGGGCGGCCCGTTTCGAGCGCACCGATCAGCTCGCGTGCCTGCTGCGCACGCTGCAGCGCGAACGACAGCTGCACGGGCAGCGCGTAGCGCGCGGTATCGCGATAGAAACGCTCGAGGAACGGGTTGTCCTGCGGGCGCTCGAGCAGCGTCTGCATCGACCAGCGTTCGGCGAGCAGGCGCGCGAGCGTCGTCTTGCCGACGCCGATCGGGCCTTCGATCACGAGATAGCGGTGCGGGGCGCGCAGGTCGGGCGCAGTGACGGTGAGGGGTGTCGGGGTCATCGGCAGCGGTTCTTGTCGGCGTCTTCGCTGGCGGCGAGCGCCTTCTGCATCAGGCACTGGCAGGTCTGCACCTTCTCGACACGCTGATCCGCGACGGCGGCGAGGAAGGCATCGGCACGGCCGCGCGCGGGAATGTCGAGTGCGGGCTCGATCTCCACGAGCGGCACGAGCGCGAATGCGCGATCGGTGAGGCGCGGGTGCGGGACGATCAGGTCGGGTTCGTCGATCGAGTCGGCGCCGAACAGCAGGATGTCGAGGTCGAGCGTGCGCGGCGCGTTGCGATACGGGCGCTCGCGGCCGAAGTGATGTTCGATCTTCTGGCAGAGCGCGAGCAGCTCGCGCGCCGACAGCGTCGTGTCGAGCTTGACGACGCAGTTGTAGTAGTCGTCGCCGCCCGCTTCGAAGGGCGCCGTGCGATACAGGCTCGATTTGCCGAGGATCGAGATGCTGCGCTGCTGCGCGAGGCACACCACCGCGTCCTTCAGGGTCTGGCGCGCATCGCCGAGATTCGCCCCCAGTCCGATATATGCAACCGTCATGGCATCACTTCCTACGTCGTTCGCCGTCGCGCGCGTCAGTCGTCGGAACCGCCCGAGGTGTCCGGTGCCTGCTCGGCGGCACCTTCACCCGGCTTGCGGTTTCGCGCACCGCCGCGGCGGCGCCGCTTGCGGGGCGATTTTTCCTTCGAGCCGCCCTGCGTGAGCAATGCCTCGCGAGCGGCCGCGTCGCCTTCGATGAAATCCGTCCACCACTGTCCGACTTCCGCATCGAGCTCGCCGGATTCGCAGCGTAACAGGAGGAAATCATACCCCGCTCTAAACCTTTGGTGTTCCAGCAGCCTCATCGCGCTGCGGCCCGAGCGTTTCTCGAGGCGCAGCTGCAGGCCCCAGATCTCGCGCATGTCGGCCGAGTAGCGCTTGTGGATCGCGAGTTTCTCGGTCTGCATGTCGAGCACGTCGTCCATCGCGCGATGGAGCGCCGGCACCGGGATTTCGCCTTCGGCCGTGTATTGCTCGAAGCGCTGGCGCATGTCGTGCCACAGCAGCGTCGCGAACAGGAAGCCCGGGGAAACCGGCTTGCCGGCGCGCACGCGTGCATCGGTGTTGTTCAGCGCGAGCGTGATGAACTTCTCGCCCTGCGGCTGTTCGAGCACGACGTCGAGCAGCGGCAGCAGCCCGTGGTGCAGGCCTTCCTTGCGCAGCCGCTGCAGGCACGCGAGCGCGTGGCCCGACAGCAGCAGCTTCAGCATTTCGTCGAACAGGCGCGCGGCCGGCACATTGTTGATCAGGTCGGCGAGCGCGTTGATCGGCTCGCGCGTGTGCGGCTCGATCTCGAAACCGAGCTTCGCCGCGAAGCGCACGACGCGCAGCATCCGCACCGGATCCTCGCGGAAGCGCGTGGCCGGATCGCCGATCATCCGCAACAGGCGGGCGCGCACGTCGGCCATCCCGTCGTGGTAGTCGAGCACCGTCTGCGTCGACGGGTCGTAGTACATCGCGTTGATCGTGAAGTCGCGGCGTGCGGCGTCTTCGTGCTGCTCGCCCCACACGTTGTCGCGCAGCACGCGGCCGCTCGCGTCGACCGCATGGGTGCGGCGATCGAGTTCGTCACGCTTCAGGCGCCTCGGCGGCTCGGCAGCGGCCGCCTCGGGCGGCGCATCGACCAGCGCGCGGAACGTCGACACCTCGATCAGCTCCTGGCCGAACTGCACGTGGACGATCTGGAAGCGGCGGCCGATCAGGCGCGCGCGGCGGAACAGGCGCTGCACCTCGGTGGGCGTTGCATCGGTCGCGACGTCGAAGTCCTTCGGCGCGATGCCGAGCAGCAGGTCGCGTACCGCACCGCCGACGATGAAGGCGCGGAAGCCCGCCTGCTGCAGCGTGTCGGTCACGCGCACGGCATTCTTCGAGATCAGTGCCGGGTTGATGCCGTGCACGCTGGCCGGCACGACGGTCGGCTCATGGTTGCTGCGCGGCTTTTTCGTGCCGCCGCGGGCGCCTTTCGGGGCACGCGGGGTAGCAGGGGCCGCTTCGTCGGCCGGGGCCGCTGCGGGAGAGGTTTGCTCGGTTTCGTCCTGGCCGAGCAGTTTGCGAATGAATTTTTTGATCACGACGTTCAGAAGAGATCGAGGATGCGCCAGCCGCGGTTGCTTGCATGCGCGCGCAGCGTGTCGTCAGGGTTGGTCGCGATCGGGTCGGTGACTTTCTCGAGCAACGGGATGTCGTTGTGCGAGTCGCTGTAGAAGTAGGTGTGCGTGAAGTCGCTCCATTGCTTGCCGAGCGACGCGAGCCACGCTTCGGTCCGCACGATCTTGCCTTCGCGATAGCTCGGCGTGCCGGTCGGCCGGCCCGTGTACGGCGAGTCGGGATGCCCGTCGGTCGTCTCGACCTCGCAGGCGATCAGCGTGTCGACGCCGAACGCGGTGGCGATCGGGCGCGTGATGAATTCGTTGGTCGCCGTCACGACGCAGCACAGGTCGCCCGCATCGAGATGCTTGCGCACGAGTTCGAGCGCGGCGGGCGTCATTGCGGGCCGGATCACCTCGTGCATGTACTGCTCGTGCCATTGCGCGAGCTGCGCACGCGAATACTTCGCGAGCGGCGTGAGCATCGCCGTGAGGTACGCGTGGATGTCGAGCTTGCCGGCCTTGTAGTCGGCGAAGAACTGGTCGTTCTGACGCGAGAAGCTTTCCGCGTCGACGATGCCGAGCTTCACCATGAAGCGGCCCCATTCGTGGTCGCTATCGGTCGGGATCAGCGTGTGATCGAGGTCAAAGAGTGCCAGATTAGTCATGGAAGCGCATTTTACTCGAAGCGGTTCGGGCCCGTGCCCGGTGGGGTGATGTCGTCGCCGGGACGCGCCAGCATGCGGCGCAGCAACGGCAGCGTGACGGCGCGTTTCTGCTCGAGCGAGAAGCGGTCGAGCGCGTCGAGCAGCGCCATCAGGCTCGGCATGTCGCGGCGGAAATGGGTCAGCAGGTACGCGGCGATGTCGTCGGTGAGCGCGATCCCGCGCTCCTTCGCCGCGAGCTTGAGCACGGCGATCTTGCCGGCATCGGACGGCGGCGACAGGTGGAACACGAGCCCCCAGCCGAGGCGCGTGCGGAGATCCTCGCGCACGTCGAGCGCGAGCGGCGCCGCGGGGCCCGCCGCGACGAACGCGCTCGACGGGTGCGCGCGTACTTCGTTGAACAGGTTGAACAGCGCGACCTGCTGGGTGTCGCTCATCCGGTCGCAGTCGTCGATCGCATAGATGCCGATGCGCGGGTCGAACGTGAACGCGCCGAGCGGGCTTTGCGGCGTGAGATAACGCGCATAGCCGTACGAGGCGTCGCTCACGAGCGCCTGCAGCAGATGGGTGCGGCCGCATCCGGGCTCGCCCCAGATATAGAACGACCGGTCCGGCACGGGGCCCGCCGCGAGCGCGAGGTCGAGCTTCTGCAGGCGCGAGATGAGCTCGTCGTTCTCCTCGTTCATGATGAAGTTGTCGAACGTGGCGGGCGGCGGCGTGCCGAGATCGAGCGTCAGTTGACGGGACACAACAGTCACAATGCGGGTCGGTTGAAAATACGCGTGCCGTACGCCGGGCACGCGCCGGGGACTGCGCCTTCGCGGGCTTCACGCGCGCCCGCACGCACGGCGCCACGCCGGTTTCGGCGCGGTTCGCTCGGCGATGAAAACGGGGACGTGTTGACCAAGATGCAATCCCTGACGATTCGGTGCTGGGAATTCCGGCCAACGGGCCGGCTTCGGGTAAAATCGCATTTTACCGACCTTCTCGCATTCCCCCATGAATCCTCCGAAATCCGCTCCCGACGCCCAAGGTCTGTCCTATCGCGACGCAGGCGTCGACATTGACGCGGGCGACGCGCTCATCGACAAGATCAAGCCTTTTGCGAAGAAAACCCTGCGCGACGGCGTGCTCGGCGGCATCGGCGGGTTCGGCGCGCTGTTCGAAGTACCGAAGAAGTACAAGGAGCCCGTGCTCGTGTCGGGCACCGACGGCGTCGGCACCAAGCTCAAGCTGGCCTTTCATCTGAACAAACACGACACCGTCGGCCAGGATCTCGTCGCGATGAGCGTGAACGACATCCTCGTGCAGGGCGCCGAGCCGCTGTTCTTCCTCGACTACTTCGCGTGCGGCAAGCTCGACGTCGATACCGCCGCAACGGTCGTCAAGGGCATCGCGCAGGGTTGCGAACTGTCCGGCTGCGCGCTGATCGGCGGTGAAACGGCCGAAATGCCGGGCATGTACCCGGATGGCGAATACGACCTGGCCGGCTTCGCGGTCGGCGCGGTCGAGAAGAGCAAGATCATCGACGGCAGCACGATCGCCGAGGGCGACGTGGTGCTGGGCCTCGCGTCGAGCGGCATCCACTCGAACGGTTTCTCGCTCGTGCGCAAGATCATCGAGCGCGCGACCCCCGACCTGTCGGCCGATTTCCACGGCCGCTCGCTCGCCGATGCGCTGATGGCACCCACGCGCATCTACGTGAAGCCGCTGCTCGCGCTGATGCAGAAGCTGTCGGTCAAGGGCATGGCGCATATCACCGGCGGCGGCCTCGTCGAGAACATTCCGCGCGTGCTGCGCGAAGGCCTCACCGCCGAGCTCGACCAGAACGCGTGGCCGCTGCCGCCGCTGTTCAAGTGGCTGCAGGAGCACGGCGGTGTCGCCGATGCGGAAATGCACCGCGTGTTCAACTGCGGGATCGGCATGGCCGTGATCGTCTCGGCGGCCGACGCCGACGCAGCGATCGCCGACCTGACAGCCGCCGGCGAACAGGTGTGGAAGATCGGCACCGTGCGTGCGACCCGCGAAGGCGAGGCGCAGACCGTCGTGGTCTGACGCACGGCCGCAGCAGATGCAGCAAGGAAAGCCGCCCGGATTCGATCCGGGCGGCTTTTTTTTCGGGCGCCGCGTGGCGTACGGGCGCGCGCCGATGAAGGAGGAGCGACGATGACCGAAGACGAACGCGTGATCCGTGAGCTCGTCGACAACTGGTTCGTATCGAGCCGCCGCGGCGACCTGGCGACCGTGCTCGACCTGATCGCCGACGACGCGATCTTCATGGTGGCCGGCAGGCCGCCGTTCGACAAGGCGGCGTTTGCGGCCGCGTCGCGTGACGCGAACGCCGGGGGCGGGCCCGCGCCGACGATCGACGGCCGTTACCGGATCGACGAACTGCGCGTGCTGGACGACTGGGCGTACATGCGCAATTTCATCGAGATCGAGGCGACTCCGCCGGGCGGCGAGACGATCCGCCGTTCCGGCCATACGCTGACGATCTTCCGCAAGGCCGACGGCCGCTGGCAGCTCGTCCGCGATGCCAATCTCGTGACGCTCGCGCATTGAGCGCGGCGGCGGGCGTGAATGTGCCGGCCGGTGCTCACGCGGACGGACGTGCCGCGCCCGCCGGCCGGGCACCGGCCAGCAACGGCGGGACGAGCAGATAAAGCAGCGCGGCCGCGGCCCAGACGAGCCCCGGCCACGTCGCGCGTGTCGCCGCATAGGTTGCGGTGACGACCAGCGGCCCCGCGACACCGATCAGGCTCGCCACGCTCGCGAGCGCGCCTTGCAGTTCACCCTGGCGCGCATCGTCGACCTGCCGCGCGAGCATCGCCTGCAGCGCCGGCAGCGTCATGCCGCCCGCCGCGAACAGCGGCAGCAGCGCGAACGGCACCCACGCGGCGGTCGCGAACGCAATCGCCACGAGCCCGAGCGCGTCGCCCGCGAGGCCCAGTGCGAGCGCGCGGCGCTCGCCGAGCCGCGCGATCAGCGGCCCGATCGCGAAAGCCTGCGCGAGTGCGTGACACGCACCGTAGCCCGCCAGCGACAGCCCCGCGATCGGTGTCGACCACCCGAAATGTTCCTGGCCGTACAGGATCCACAGCGTGGCGGGCGCCTGCGACACCAGCGCCACGATCACGTAGATGCCGATCAGCGGCACGAGCGCCGGTGAGCCGGTCAGCCGGCGCAGGCTGGCGAACGGGTTGAGCGCGCCGGCCGTTTGGCCTTCGCGGGCCGAACGCGGCCGCGATTCCGGCAGCGCGCGCCAGACGAGCACGAGATTGAGCGCGTTGAGCACGGCGGCCGCGACGAACGGCGCGCGCACATGCAGCGCGCCGAGCAGGCCGCCGATCAACGGGCCCGCGATGAAGCCGATGCCCATCATCGCGCCAAGCTGGCCGAAGCGTCGCGCGCGATCGGGTTCGGCCGTGACGTCGGTGACGTACGCAGTCGCGACCGCGACGTTCGCGCCGGTGATGCCCGCGATCAGCCGCCCGACGTAGAGCCAGGCGAGCGTCGGCGCGAGCGCCATCAGCAGGTAGTCGAGCGCGGCGCCCGCGAGCGACACGAGCAGGACGGGCCGGCGGCCGAAGCGGTCGCTCAGCGCGCCGAGCAGCGGTGCGCACAGGAACTGCGCGAACGCGTACAGCGCGAGCAGGATCCCGTAGTGGGTGTCGGTGCTGCCCGCATCGGCGAGCGAGCGCAGGAGCCCGGGGAGGATCGGCATCACGATCCCGACGCCGATCGCGTCGAGCAGGACCGTGGCCAGAATGGTAATCAGGGACGGATTCAAGAGGGTGACTCTATCGGTGATAGAGTGGCGATTATTCCACAACTTTCCCTATCGGTGATAGAGATGAAGGACACGGGAGCGCGGCTGACGCGCGACACGGTACTGCGCGCGGCGCTCGACCTGCTCGATGAGGTCGGCATCGATGGACTGTCGACGCGGCGGCTCGCCGAGCGGCTCGGCGTGCAGTCGCCGACGCTTTACTGGCATTTCCGGAACAAGGCCGAACTGCTCGACGCGATGGCCGAGGCGATCATGCTCGAGCGGCACGATGCGTCGCTGCCGCGGCCGGGTGAGGCGTGGGATGCGTGGCTTCTCGACAACGCGCGCAGTTTCCGCCGCGCGCTGCTGGCCTATCGCGACGGCGCGCGCCTGCACGCCGGTACGCGGCCGCGGGCGCTGCATTTCAGCTCGATCGAACGCAAGGTTGCGCTGCTCGGCGAAGCGGGTTTCGCGCCGGACGAGGCGGTCGACGTGATGTATGCGCTGGGCCGCTTCGTGGTTGGATGGGTGCTGGAGGAACAGGCGGAACCCGAAGGCGAGGCCGATGCGCCGCTGCCGGACGCGGCCGAGTATCCGTTGCTCGCCAAGGGCTGGGCAGCGCTGCGCGCGCGCGGCGGCGACGAAGCGTTCGAGCGCGGCGTCGCGCTGATCGTCGACGGCGCCCGCGCGCGCCTGGCGGCACGCGGGCGCGGCTGACGGTCAGGCCGGCGTGCCGCCGTCGAGCGCGCGTTCGAGCGCGTCGAGCGCGCGGGTCGTGGCGTCCGGCGCGATGCAGTCGACAACGATCCGCTCCGGCATCGCGCGCAGCCAGGTGATCTGGCGCTTGCAGAGCTGGCGCGTCGCGAAGATGCCCTTGTCTCGCATCGTCCGGTAATCGGTGTCGCCGTCGAGGAATTCCCATGCCTGCCGGTAGCCGACGCAGCGCATCGACGGCAGGTCGGGATGGAGATCCTCGCGACGGCGCAGCCGCTCGACTTCGTCGATGAATCCCGCGTCGAGCATCGCATCGAAGCGCTGCGCGATCCGTACGTGCAGTACCGCGCGATCGGACGGTTCGAGCGCGACCGGCACGAAGCGGTAAGCGGCGGCCGCATCGTCGCTGCGTCGCGGGGCGGCGAGCAGTACCGACATCGGCTGCCCGCTCAGCATGAACACTTCGAGCGCCCGCTGGATCCGTTGCGAATCGTTCGGCGCGAGCCGCGCGGCCGTGTCGGGATCGACCTGCGAGAGTCGCGCGTGCAGGGCGGGCCAGCCATCGCGCGCGGCTTCGGCATCGAGGGTCGCACGCACGTCCGGATCGGCGCCGGGCAGGTCGTTGAGCCCCTGCGTCAGTGCCTTGTAGTACAGCATCGTGCCGCCCGCGAGCAGCGGCGTGCGGCCGCGCGCGATGATTTCGCCGAGCAGGCGCAGCGTGTCGGCGCGGAAACTCGCGGCCGAATACGCGTCGGCCGGATCGATGATGTCGATCAGGTGGTGCGGCACGCTCGCGCGCTCTTCGCGCGAAGGCTTCGCGGTGCCGATATCCATGTCGCGGTAGACGAGCGCCGAATCGACGCTGACGATCTCGATCGGGCGGCGCGCGGCGAGCGCCAGCGCCGCGGCCGTCTTGCCCGATGCGGTGGGGCCGAGCAGGCAGGCGATCGTCGTCGGAGAGGACTGCGGTGAAGCGCTCATTGTCCGCGCATGAACAGGCGGTCGAGATCGTCCAGCGTGAGCTGATACCACGTCGGCCGGCCGTGATTGCACTGGTCCGCGCGTTCGGTCGCCTCCATCTGGCGCAGCAGCGCGTTCATCTCGTCGAGCGTCAGGCGCCGGTTCGCGCGCACCGCGTGGTGGCAGGCGAGCGTGCCGAGCAGCTCGTGCTGGCGCTCGGTCAGCACGCGCGAGCCGCCGAATGCGTGCAGGTCGGCGAGCACCGCGCGCGCGAGCGACTGCAGGTCGGCATCCTTCAGCAGCGCCGGGACCGCGCGGATCGCGAGCGTCGTCGGCGACAGCACCGCCAGGTCGAAACCGAGCGATTCGAGCGTGTCGCGCTCTTCCTCGACCGTGCCGATCTCGACCGGCGTGGCCGTCATCGAGATCGGCAGCAGCAGCGCCTGCACGGCGACCGAGCGGTCGGCGAGCGCGTTCTTGAACTGTTCGTACAGGATCCGTTCGTGTGCCGCGTGCATGTCGACGATCACGAGCCCGTGCGCGTTCTGCGCGAGCACGTAAATGCCGTGGATCTGGCCGAGCGCGAAGCCGAGCGGCTGCTCGTCGTGCGCGGTGGCGGCGATCGGCGATACGGTGAAGCCGGGCAGCGGGGCGAGCGGCGTGTCGGCCGAATCGCGCGCGATGATGGTCGTGCCGTCCGGTGTGCCGGCGCCGCTATCCTTGCGGCCGAACATCGCGTCGTAGAGCGCGAGCGGCTGCGCGACGGGCAGCGTGCCCTGCGTCATCCGTGCCTGGCGCATCCAGGTGTTGCCTGCCGACGAGGACGACGGCGACGAGAAGCCGCTGCCGCCCGTGCCACCGATGCCGCCGCTCGCGTGGCCCTGGCTCTGCCCGAGCGGCGTGTCGAGGAACGACGACGGCCCGCGCGGTGCCGGTTCGATATGCGCGGCATGGCCGCCCGCCGTGGTTTCCGGCGACGCGCCCGCATGGCGCGCGAGTGCGCGCTGGACCGCATGGAACACGTACTGGTGGATCGAGCGCGAATCGCGGAAGCGTACTTCGATCTTCGACGGATGCACGTTCACGTCGACGGCCTCCGGCGGCAGGTCGAGAAACAGGACATACGAAGGGTAGCGGTCGCCGTGCAGCACGTCCTCGTAGGCTGCGCGCACCGCGTGCGTCAGCAGCTTGTCGCGCACGAAGCGGCCGTTGACGAAGAAATACTGCTGGTCGGCGCGCCCGCGGCTTGCGGTCGGCAGCCCGGCGCAGCCGTAGACGGCGAGCGGGCCGGCCTGCTCGTCGAGCGGCAGGTGCGCGGTCGCGAAGCCGTCGCCGAGGATCTTCGCGACGCGCTGCGCGGGCTCGGTCGCATTCCAGTGCTCGACGGCCTTGCCGTTGTGCAGCACCGAGATCGCGACGTCCGGCCGCGCGAGCGCCGCGCGTCGGATCATTTCCAGGCAGTGGCCGAACTCGGTCTGCTCGCTCTTCAGGAACTTGCGCCGCGCGGGCGTGTTGAAGTACAGCTCGCGCACCTCGATCGTCGTGCCGGTCGCACCGGCGGCGGGCGACAGCACGCCCGTCTGCGCGTCGATCTTCATCGCATGCGCGGCATCGGCCGTCCGGCTCGTGATCGACATCTCGGCCACCGATGCGATCGACGCGAGCGCTTCGCCGCGGAAACCCAGCGTGGCGACCGCCTCGAGCTCCTCGAGCGAGCGGATCTTGCTGGTCGCGTGGCGCATCAGCGCGAGCGCCAGCTCGTCGGGCGGAATCCCGCAGCCGTCGTCGGTGATCGAGATGCGCTTGACGCCGCCTTCTTCCAGCACGATGCGCAGCGTCGTGGCGCCGGCGTCCATCGCGTTCTCGAGCAGCTCCTTGACGACCGACGCCGGACGTTCGACGACCTCGCCGGCGGCGATCTGGCTGATCAGCTGGTCGGGCAGGGGTTGGATCGCGCGCAGCGGGCGCGGAGCAGGGGCGGGCGTGTCGCCCGCGGCCGTTTCGGTGATTTCGGACATGGCCGAATTATAGCGAGGCGGCGGATGCGTGCCGGGGCGGCGGAGCGTTACGTTTTTTCACGGAGCCTTAAGGTAGTTTCGGTATCATGGCTCCGTTTCGCGCGCCGCCTTGGCCGGCGGGCGCTTCCGCCAAGCCTGGCCTGTTTCGGCCGTTCCGGCCCTATCGCCTTCGAGGAATCGCATTTGGATACGCTGCTTCATTTCGTCAACCTTGTCCTGCATATCGACGCCTTCCTCGGCGATTTCATCCGGCAGTACGGCGCGTGGGTCTATCTCGTGCTGTTCCTGATCGTGTTCTGCGAGACGGGGCTCGTCGTGTTCCCGTTCCTGCCGGGCGATTCGCTGCTGTTCATCGGCGGCGCGTTCGCGGCGACGGGCGAAATGAACGTCGGCGCGCTGATCGTGCTGCTGCTCGTCGCGGCGATCGCCGGCAACACCGTGAACTACCTGATCGGCCGCTGGGTCGGCCCGAAGGTGTTCAATACGCATATCCCGGTGCTCGAGCGCTTCCTTGACCGCGCCGCGCTGCAGAAGACTCACTCGTTCTACGACAAGCACGGCGGCAAGACGATCGTGCTCGCGCGCTTCATCCCGGTCGTGCGTACGTTCGCGCCGTTCGTCGCGGGCGCTTCGTCGATGAGCGTCGCGCGCTTCCAGCTCTTCAACGTGATCGGTGCGCTGGTGTGGGTGCTGCTGCTCGTGCTGCTCGGGTATTTCTTCGGCAACATCCCGTTCATCCGCCAGTACCTGAACGTGATCGTGCTGGTCGGGATCGGTGCGGCGATCGTGCCGGTCGCGCTCGGCGCGGTGTGGAAGCTGGTGCGCGGGAAGCAGTCGGATAATGTGCAGAAGACGGGCGGGCGTTGAGCGGGGGCTTTGCTTCAGTCGATAAAAAAGCGTGGCGGGTGCCACGCTTTTTTTTTTCGTCCGGTGCCGCCGTCATGCGCTGCGATGCAAGAGCGGTGTTTCGGGCGTCGGGTATTGCGCGTCGCGGAACGTCTCGAGGATCACGCGGTTGGTGTCGCAGTACACCTGCCAGTAGTTTTCCGGTTGCGTGGACGGGCGCACGAACAGCAGCGGGCCTTCCGGCGTGAACTGCAGCACGCCGACGTCCGGCGCCGGGGTGGTCAGCACGTTCGGGATCTGCTGGATCGACGCTTTCAGGCGGTTGATCGCGTCGACGGCATCGACGCCGTTCGCGATCTTCGCGGTCAGGTCGACGCGACGATACGACGTTGCGCTGTAGTTGGCGATGTTGTCCGAGAAGATCTTGTTGTTGCCGACGATCGTCACGATGTTGTCCGGCGTGACGATCGTCGTGCCGAACAGGCCGAGCTCCTTGACCGTGCCCGTGACGCCGCCCGCGTTGATCACGTCGCCGATCTTGAACGGACGCAGCACCTGCATGAACACGCCGGCGGCGAAATGTGCGAGCAGGCCGCCCCAGGCGGTACCGATCGCGAGGCCGAGGCCGGCGAGCAGCGCGGCGAACGAGGTGGTCTGCACGCCGAAGATCTGCAGGATCGCGAGGATCAGCAGGATCGTCAGCAGCACGCCGACGACGGAGGTCAGGTAGTCGGTGAGTGTCGGGTCGACCTTGCCGCTGCGGCGCACGACCTTGCCGAGCAGGCGGGTGCCGATGCGGATCGCCCAGCGGCCGACGAACCACAAGACGATCGCGGCGAGGAGGTTGAGGCCGAAGTCGAGGCCGCGGGTCATGACGAATTCCTGAACAGTAGCGATGTTCAATGTACGGTTCTCCATAGGAAATAAAAGGGTAGTCGCGACAATTCGAGTGACGGCCTCTTTATATCCGACCTGTGTCAACGAGACAACGCATCGATTTTTCTCCGAATCCAGGTGCTCGCGTGGATGGGGAGATTCTCCTTAGAGTGGCGGATGTACCGGCCGACGCATGCGGACGCCGACAGTGTCAGCTTAACTGGATAGCGCAATTGCGCGACAACGAACCTGCGGAAGAATCTTTGGCCGAGGGGACGCAGAATGGGCAGTGTGCCTTGCAAGGCACACTGCTGACATCAGTTGGTTGCCGTAGCCGATTCGCCAATCGGGACTGGGGTTTTATGTTGCTGTTACATTAGAGGTTAAGCCGCCCAGATAATTCATGAGGAGCTGTGAGGATGGATTTCATGCCTTCGACGGAGTGCCGAGCACGAGTCATAAAATTGGCGAAGCAAGCCCACTCGCTTGACGAATAATCTGTCTGCGTCGCGATGTCGCTATTGGGATCAATGATGCGACTTGCTAACCCGATTTCATCAAACAATTCCTTGATTTTAGGGACTGGAAATGCTGAACACGGGATGCCTGATGAAAGAGAGAAAATTGCGCCGTGATAACGCATCGTATATACGTGTTCGCTTGCTCGAATCGAATCAATGAACTCGCGTTCGTTTGTTGCGTAGACGATATTCTCGAAAGTGACTGTCATGTCTTGATCGAGAGCGGGCTCCATTAACACGGCTTTCGTTGCGACGCCCTGTGCATGTAGTTTCGATTCCAATGCCTTGAGATAGAATAGGCTCAGATTTTCCGTATCGTTGATCGGGAATTTCGGTACCAAGATGACCTCTCGTGTCGGCGCGGTGGGGCGCTCGCCGGCCGGTTGTACCGAGACACTGCGGTTTGAAAGAAATGGGTCTGGCATCCAACAGGCATCTTGTCGAATATCTCGAAGTGCTTCGATGCTGGTGGTATCGCGGCCGGATACATGAAAGGCATTGCTGATAAGTAGTCGATAGCCAGGCGCGCGAGCCGGATCGTCAAGCTCGGTTGACGAGGCGCCCACGCCAACGATTGCATAGGGCGTGCCGCTTGCAATCAATGCTTCAACCCAACCGGTTTCATAGAGCGGAAAATGCGGAGTCGAGAGCAGTCCGCCACCGCCGATCACGATCAGGTCCATTTTTTGAAGTAAATCGAGATCGAGAATCCTGGTTCGAGGAAGTAGCGGGATGTTCGTCGGTACATCGATCTTATGTTCCCAAGAACAGCCGAACAGATTGATGGGTTGCGTTTCCGCGAAAATATGGCGTAATAATGCGTCGACTGCGTGTACTTGACAGAAGTCCCCAGCGTTGCCATTCAGATAGGCGCCGAACGCAAGAACGCGGGGCAAAGATGCGGTGGCGAGTTGGCGCTTGGTTTGTGACTGTGCCGTTAGCGAGTCGAGAAGAAAAGTACGCTGCATCCGATCGGTGAACTCATCGGAACTGAGCAGTTCGTGAACCAGTTCGAACAGATTCAGATGACGAGACACGTGGGCGGCCCTAATTTTGTCGTCTGACAGATCGCGCCTTAGGATCGCGTTGTACGCAAGGTCGACCTCGGGACCGGCAAGCCGACTGTGCCAAACCACGTCAGCGCGAAGGGAACCGGTGTTTTGAAAGCCATAAGGAGCGGGTTGCTCGTGGCCAGCGGAAAAGTGCGACTGAAACTCGGAGCTGCGAACGATGCTCCGGCGCAGTTCGTCGAAGCTTGGTGCCTGTAAGGCATTCGTAATAATCTCTTCGCTTTCCGGATCCCGACCGAGCAATACCCTATAGAGCCATATGACGGAGTCTCTGGACAGTCTTGCGTTCGTGTTGCTTTCCACTTCTAATTCTCTCTGTCTCGTTCCTATCCCGAAACAATACTATTGAAATGAGATGGAATAAAGCAGATTGAAATATTCTGTAATATTCTTGTGGTGTTGAAGGTGTTTGAATTGTAGGGTTTATGCTGAGGGAAACTGCTTGACGATGTGCGGCAAGCTGGGGTTTCGAGCGCCCGTCGACCAAGTCCGGAAGCACGCAAATCTGCCGGCCCAACGATTGGGAACCGGCAAGGGATGCGTCGGAAGGCGACTGGCGCCGCCTCCAGATTACTTCGATGCTCGACCGTAAGTGTCCTCGAAGCGGACGATATCGTCCTCACCGAGATAGCCGCCGGATTGCACTTCGATCAGTTCGAGCGGGATCTTGCCCGGATTCTTAAGGCGGTGCGTAGCGCCTAGCGGAATGTAGGTCGATTGGTTCTCCGTCAGCATGATTTCCGCATCTCCATTCGTGACGAGCGCTGTACCCTTGACTACGATCCAATGCTCGGCTCGATGGTGATGCATCTGCAGACTCAACTGCGCGTTCGGATTTACGATAATTCGTTTGACTTGGAACCGGTCGCCCTGATCGAGGCCTTCATATGAGCCCCATGGGCGAATTACACGGCGATGCGTGACTGATTCGTGCCGTCCCGATGCATTAAGCCACTCCACGATTTTCTTGACGTCTTGCGTCTTGTCACGACTGGCTACAAGGACAGCATCGGCTGTTTCGACGACGACGATATTGTCCAGACCAATCGTCGCGACCATTCGATGTTCGGCGCGAACGTATGAATTAGATGTTGCATCCGCATAGACATCACCGATAAGCGTGTTGTCACAATCATCGACCGATGCGATGTCAGCAAGTGCGCTCCAGGATCCGATGTCGTTCCAGCCGAGCTCTGTCGTCGCGATAACTGCTGCGCGGGTGGTCTTCTCCATTACCGCGTAATCGATTGACACATTCGGGCAGGCGCCGAAGGAGTCAGCGTCGAGGCGCAAGAAATCACAGTCTCGACTCGACGATTCAAAGGTGAGTTCGGCATGGCGTGCGATGTCTGGTGCATAGCGTTTTAGTTCCTCCATGTATGTGGATGCTCTTAGCATGAACATACCGCTGTTCCAGTAATGGGTGCCGTCGGAGACAAAGCGTGCGGCCGTTGCGGCGTCGGGCTTTTCCACGAATGCATCGACCTCGTAGGCAGATTCGCCCGGCGCAATTGCAGGGCCTCGGCGGATATAACCATATCCTGTGTGCGCTTCCGTGGGTGTTATGCCGAACGTCACGAGGTACTGATCGTGGGCGATAGCTGCTGCGCCTTGCACTGCCGCTGCAAACGCATCGCCATTGGCGATCACGTGATCTGACGGAAGAACTAGGAGAAGCGCGTCGGGAGAGTCCTGAAGCGCAATCAGCGCAGCGATCGCGATCGCAGGCGCAGTATTGCGGCCGACGGGTTCGAGAACGATCGACGAGGGAGGCACGCCGACTTGACGGAACTGTTCGGCAACGAGAAATCGCTGCTCGTTGTTGGTGACGACGATCGGTCTCTGTACGTCGCCAATGTTGCTCAGACGAAGCGCCGTTTGCTGAACCAGCGTGTTATTGCCGGTCAGCTTCAGATATTGTTTTGGGTAACCGCCGCGTGACATTGGCCACAGCCGGGTGCCGCTTCCACCACACAGAATGACGGGATGAATCATGCATTTTCTCCAGAATTACTATCTATTGGCGTCCGATTAATCGGTTTGTTCGAGTAGATTTTGCAATTTCGAAAAATTTAATTGTTGCTAAAGGTCAGCTGACGCTCTCTGTGTCGTCCTTCGTGATAAGTCGCTTGCCATGGTCGGCGGCGTGACTGATTGCATTTCGACTCCAGCGCCAGCCCTTGATGAACGGGCGTGCGAAGTTCCCGTGGATCTTGTCGAGCGGGCGTGCCGCGGCTTCGGCAAGTTGTCGAACAATTGCCTCTGGTGTTGTGAAGAGGCTCAACTGCCAGTCCCAGTAAAGCGGATAGCGGAGGAGTACACCCGCTGTCAGCATATCCAGGGACAAGCTTCGTTCTCGCCAAGGCTGCGGGAGTGCATCGTGAGTCAATCCCCAGCCCGAATAAAACGGCAACCCGTAAGTGAATACCGGTTTTTCCCGTATGAGAGCGTCAAAGCCGGCGAGAGACGACAGGGTGTGCAATTCGTCGGTAACCTCGATCAGGGAGATCAGGTCTGCACTGGTATCGATGACATCGGCGAGGTGAGCTGCATCGATGAGCCCGGTACGATTGCCAGACAGTACATCCGGATGGGGCTTGTAGACGATGTATGCGTCTGGATGCTGCGCGCGAACTTCGCGCAGCAGATCCTCTGAGGTGGAGAGTGTGCCGGTACCGAGCCGAATCGATGCGTCGTCTGCTACCTGCCCGGCGACGAGTGCAATACGACGCCCCTTTGGCGCGGACCACATCGGAGCGCGGCGCCCGAGGTTGTATTTCGTGAGCCCTAGGCGCACGATCTCCTTCCGCAGTGCAGCCGCTCGCTTCAACTCGGCGTTGTCGAAGGTGGTTGTGTTAAGAATGATCGTCAGATCACTTGGACGGCATGCATCGAAATAAATCCCGCGTCGGTCGATGACTTGACTACAAGGAGGAGACATATCCGATCCGAGGCCGGCCGAATGCAAGAACCCGTCCTCGATCCGGACATGGCGAATGTCTCTGTCCAGTCCGTGTGTGGAGCGACCTCCCCAGATGGCAGCGTATTCGCCCTGATGGACATTTGATGCACGGGACGTCCAACGCAGTGTGCCTCCGCCCGCAGTCAGATATGGGGCTGCATATTTGCGCTTCCACCATTGAAAGCCGACGCATGCTACTTGATTGAGGTCACTGTACCGTATCGCGACGGAATGCTGCAATTCGATACTATCGAGCACCGAGTCCAGTGTGCCAATTTCGTTCGAGCATGGATCAAGGTAGGCTGCTAGTTGCAGGAACGTTGCATTGAAGAACTTGGTGAGGGTCGGTTGTGCTGTGCGTTCGGGCATCTCCACGTAATCGCTTGTTAGACCCCAACCTGCATAGTATGGCGAGCCGAAAGTGTAGACAGGAATCTCCGCGAGTAGGCCTGCCATGCCTTCGGACGCACCCACTGTATAGATCGCATCCGCTTGCTCGAGTATTTCGGCGAGAGAATGCGCGGTATTCAGGAATCGGGCGGTAGGGGGTAGGGCCGTCCTAGCGGATAGCCAGCGGCCTGATCCGGCGTCGGACGAGCGCAAGATCCAAAGGGGCGCTTCGGGATAAGCCGAGCCGGCAGCTTTAACCATCGCAGTGAATGCGGGGCGGCGATTGCGGCGAGGTGTACAGATGTCAGTATACGAAGTGTCGCGTTCATCGATAAGGACTACGCGTGGCGCTTCGTCGACCTCATACCACGTTGTGGGAAGGTCGGCGATACGCCGTCGAAGATGCAACGCATTCGTTGCCAGAATTCGCTGGATCAAGGCGGGTATACGGGCATCATTCGGAGCGTCCCGATCTTTGTCGAGTACTTTCTGGATCGCTGCGGTAAGTTCACCGTGTCGGGCCAGCTCTGTGGGAATGCCGAACCAAGACAAGGGTGGGGCGTGCCGTGATCGGCCGGCGCAAATGGGCCCAGGGCACATGTGCAATGCTGGGAGGCCAACCGGCGTAGCGGAGCTCGTAAATTTCCCGATTGTGCGCTCGCCAATCCAGGCAAATGGGGTGCGTCTGCCTAGCCAATTGGCCAATCGACGCCAGTATGCAATTGTCGTGGCATCGAGCGCGGGTATGGTGGCTCCCGTCGGCATTTGGGTTTGTGAGGGCCGCATTACCGAAGCGCCTCAAGGAAGCTATCGACGTTTCGAAAATGCTCGGCCCAGGTCGGGGCGTGAAAGCTGGAGATTCGTGCGACCTGTGCCGCTCGCTCGACACTCTCGAATTGGGAGTAAGCACGGATCCGCGTTAGCCATCCCGGGCCGTCGAGGGGGTCAATATAGTCCGGAAAATCCGACGAGATTTCGTGAAAGACGGACAAATCACTGGCTAGCACTGGTACCCCGAGCGTCAGTGCTTCGACTAGAGGCATACCGTAGCCTTCGACGAACGACGGGAAGAGAAGTGCGCGCGCGTGTCGGAGCCAAGCGTGAAGCCGTGCGTCGCTGCAGTCTGACTCTTCAATGACCGATTTGCGTAGCGGCACACACCGTTCGAGCATGTCGATGACGTTTTCGCACTCCCATCCGCGGCGGCCGATGATGACGAGTTTGGGGGCATCGTCCCCCATTTGTTCGACAAGACGTCGCCAGATGTGAAGCATGAACCAATGATTTTTGCGAGGCTCAATCGTTCCCAGCATCACGAAATATGGCTCACGGAGAGGCGGGGGCACATCCGTGAGAGATTCGACGCCGGGAGCCAATCGGGCGACGATCGATGGAGGTACAGCCAAACCGGCTTCGCACGCCTCCGTATGCAGAGACATGAGGGTTGCCTCTGAGTTGGTGATGAGCCCAGCTGCGTGCCGAAGCGCGGTACGTATGCGAAGACGGTGCGCTATGTCGACGCCTGGGCGGCAATATTCTGCGTGTGTGAGCGGGATCAGGTCGTGAATCATGAACACCGGACGAATTTGTCGGTGCTTCATCGCGGTGTAATACCGTGGATGCTCCATACCGTTGTGGCTCGTGTGCAGAAGCACGGAACGGCTGACAGTCGCGTTAGGCGCTATTATCTGGTCAACGCACGCGCGCGCCACGATCCGACGGATTACATGCCGATCGCGACTGGCCGATGACAGAATATCAAACGCCCGTTGTGAATTCCTATCTGACAGGATCGTGACGAAGCCGCGCTCGCTGAGGACTGCGCGCGCGTTTGACCCATACCGCTTGATATAGGCGAGGCCGACACGATCCACTCCCGTCGGTAATAAGCCGTCGTAAAGGCGTGACAGAAGTCGGGAGATGTCCAGAAAGATGTTTAACACTGTTGCAGAATCGTTGTGTTTAAGGCAAAACGGGAGGGGTGCGTCGTTTTTTTTGTCAGCGGTCGTCTATTGTAATTTACGGCGTGAGACAATTCGCGCCAATCTTAATCATGTGTCTCGAAAATGTTGCATTTGTCTCGTAGCGCGCTGGTTGCCTTGCTGGTCGGTGGGGCGGCGGTATTGACGGGGTGCGCTGGTATTCCTTCCTCCGGCCCAAGTGCGGCGCAAATTGGTCGCGTGACGGATCCACAGAGCAACCCGCTTGGCATTCAGATCGTCGACTTGACGGACGATGTCGCACGAAAGCTGCATGCTGAGCGCAACCACGCGGATTTTTCGACGGTTTTTGGCGATCGTGCAAAGTTCACGCAGCAGTTGGGCATAGGCGACACCATCGAAGTGTCGATTTGGGAGGCGCCGCCCGCGACGCTGTTCGGTGCGGCACAGGTTGATGCGCGAAGCGGTCCGAGCAATGCTCGAGTGACGGTACTGCCAGATCAGATGATCGACAGTGATGGCAATATCAATGTGCCATTTATCGGTGCAGTTAAGGCTTCGGGGCGGACTCCGGTTGAATTGCAGCAACAGATCGCGTCAAGATTGCGGCCGATTGCTCATGACCCGCAGGTCCTTGTGAAGCTGTCGCGTAATGTCACCTCCTACGTCACAGTGGTTGGCGATGTCGCCAACAGCAATCGGATGCAGCTCACACCTCGCGGTGAGCGTTTGCTCGATGCACTTGCGTCTGCGGGAGGGGTTCGCCAGCCGATCGACAAGATCACGCTGCAGGTTACGCGAGGCTCAACGGTCTCGTCGTTGCCGCTTGACGTCGTTATTCGTGATCCGCGGCAGAACGTGCCGCTTCAGGCTGGAGATGTCGTTACTGCGCTGTTCCAGCCCTTCAGTTTCATGGCACTTGGTGCAACGGGGAAAAATCAGGAAGTGAATTTCGAGGCGCAGGGTATTACGCTTGCGCAGGCGCTGGCGCGATCCGGTGGACTTGAAGATACGCGCTCGGATGCTCGTGGTGTATTTATCTTCCGTCTTGAGAGTGCCGACGCGCTGCGATGGCCCACGTCGCCCGTACGAACTACGGCTGACGGAAGGGTGCCCGTCATTTATCGAATCGATCTGAAGGACCCGAACGCATTCTTCGTTGCGCAAAGTTTTGTGATGGACAACAAGGATGTTCTGTATGTATCGAATGCACCTGTGACAGAAATTCAGAAAGTACTGAATCTCGTGTTCTCTGTTGCCTATCCGGTCGTGACCGGCGTACAGACATTCCGTTAACGAAGTTACGCGCGGCGCGATAGAGATCGTTTCGATTTTCTGCTCGACCAGTTTGCTCTGACGAACAGATGAGTTGTGGTCGGTGCGGGAATGCGGACGACATGTGCCGCTGTGACCCAATGAGAGCATCGAAGTCAGAGAGGCACGAAAAGATATGAGTCGTACAATTGCGATCGATGGTCACAATTTAGCGTTGCAGCGTGGCACAGGGGTCGCGACTTACGCAAAGAATCTCGCCGACGCAGTGACGACAATGGGGTGGAGCGTTCAAACCTTATACGGCGCGCCGGTGTCGCATCGGGCACCGGCACTACTGCGCGAGGTTTCCTTCTTCGATTATTTGGGTGGGATTCGATCAAAGCAGAATGTGCTATCCGAGATTGTAGGGTGGGTAAAGGAGGCTTTGACCACTCCGTTGGGGCGCACCGCTGTCGAGATTCCTGTGACTGGCAGTGTTGAGGTGCGGCGCTTCGACTCGAGATTACCTCGGCGGTCGGCAATCTTTAACGTCGAGGACATGTTTAGTGTTGCGCGACGGCACTTTCAGCGATATGGGCGTTTTCTCGAAGTCAAGATGGCACACGCACCGGATGCTATGCACTGGACTTATCCGTTGCCGATAAGGCTTGCGGGTGTGCCCAATATTTATACAATTCATGATCTCGTTCCGCTCAAGCTGCCCTACACAACACTTGACAACAAGCGGTATTATTTCAGGCTAATCCGGGAGTGCATTCGATCTGGGAACCTAATTTGTACTGTTTCGGAACAATCGAAGCGAGATATCGTGGAACTTTTTGATGTACCTGACGAGAGGGTCATCAATACTTACCAGGCGGTCGAGCCGTCGTGGGGTAACGCAGGCCGGAGTCGCAGCGAAGTCGAACACGAAGTTGCCGGATTATATGGTTTAGAGCCCGGTAACTATTTTTTGTTTTTTGGAGCGATTGAACCCAAGAAGAACGTTGGCAGACTCGTTGAAGCATTCTTATCGGTTCCGCTCCGAGCGAGCCTTGTCATCGTCGGTTCCCTCGCGTGGAAGTCCGCGGAAGAGATGAAGCTTATCGACAGTCTGTTGAAAATGCGGCCAGAACTGGGGCGTCGAATTCGCGTATTTGATTATGCGCCGAGACAATTTCTTGTAAGTCTAGTGCGGTCTGCAAAGGCCGTTGTGTTCCCCTCTTTATATGAGGGTTTTGGGTTACCGGTTCTTGAGGCGATGCAACTCGGCACGCCAACGCTTAGTTCCACCGAAGGTTCGCTTCCGGAGGTCGCCGGGGACGCGACATTGAGCGTCGATCCGTACGACGTCGCGGCAATTGCCCGTGGTCTAACGCAGCTTGATTGCGACGACGCTTTGCGTGCGCGCCTTGCTGCTGCGGGTATCGAACGGGCAACGCAGTTCAACATGTCTATTTACCAGACTCGATTGCGCGAGCTGTATCAACGAGTTTTCTAATCAAAAATCTAATGTTTCTGAGGGAGCGATCATGCTACAGGGGTTGTCGATTTTTCCAAATGCCAAGAAGCAACAGTTCATCGAGCACGTGAAGTCAGGTGATGCAGCTCGCGATGCTCGTGCATGGGAGCGAGCGGTCATTGCTTACCAAGACGCCCTGGATGTCAATCCGAAGGCGGAGGGTATCTGGGTGCAGCTCGGGCATGCACAGAAGGAACTGGGCATGTTCGGAAAAGCCGAGCTGAGCTATAAGCGGGCGCTTGAACTGAATTCCAGCAACGATGATACACACACGCAGCTCGGACATTTGTTTTCGGTGCGAGGCGATGTACGCAACGCTGTCAAGCACTATCGTTCTGCGGTGACTCTGGGCTCGAAGGATCCTATCGTCTTCTCTTACATCGACAGTCATGGGAGTGAGGTCGAACATGATCAGTCTGGTGCCACTGCGAATGGGCAGGCTCCGATCTACTTTGACTACAGCGACCTTGTACAGTACTTTCGTCACAACCGCTTCCCGACCGGTATCCAGCGCGTCCAAATCGAACTCTTCAAGGCGGCGCAAGAGGCTTCATTCGACGTGCCCATCCGAGCATGTGCATTCGTTGAAGGGACTGATTTCTGGGTAGAGATTGATCCGATTGCATTTCGGCGATTGTGTGACCTATCTTCTCTGCCGGGTGAAACTAACGATTCGGTCTGGGTCGGCGCACTCAATCAGGTGTTCGACGGGCTGTCGCGACGGGCATCAGTACGCTTTCCACGCGGGGCAACGCTCATCAATATCGGTACGTCCTGGTGGATCAAGGACTATGGCGCGTACATTCGCCAAGCCAAGCAGAAGTACGGTTTGCGGTATGTACCTTTCGTGCATGACTTGATTCCGCTGATCACGCCTGAGCATTGTTCGAAGGGGCTGGTTGAAGAATTCAAGGCGTGGATTGAACTCGTCATGCTTCAGGCTGATTTCATCGCGGTGAACTCCGTTAATACGAAGACCGACGTCGTCAATTATGCGGAAACACGTAAAGCGCTCGGCTACGAACCACAAGTCGTGAGACTGGACGCGGAGTTTGCGCGAAATTCGGTGTGTGCGGAAGATGACAGCTTCGTGACCGATTGCGGCCTGGTTGCCGGTCAATACGTTCTGTTTGTGGGCACGCTCGAATCTCGCAAGAATCATGCTGGTGTGTTTCAAGCATGGAAGCGGATGATTGCAAAGCGCGGAATCGAAAACACACCGATGCTCGTGTGCGTGGGTAAGCGCGGATGGTTGTTCGATCAGGCCAATGCGGTGGTTGAGTCCGACAGTAGGCTGGCCGGCAAGATTCTGACGTTATCAGGGATCTCGGACGACGAATTGGCATCGCTCTATCGCGGGTGCTTGTTCACTGTGTACGCGAGCTACTACGAAGGTTGGGGTCTACCTGTCACGGAAAGTTTGAGTTTCGGCAAGGTTTGTCTCAGTGCAAACAACTCTTCGCTGCCCGAGGCGGGTGGGAAGTTTGCGGACTACTTCGACAACGACTCAGTGTCGGATCTGGTGCGTGGTCTCGACAAACTGATATCTGACGAAGCATACCGGAAATCGCGCGAAGTGGAGATTGCATCGCAGTTCCGGCCGCGACGCTGGGAGGAACTGCTGCGCGATCTTGTCAACGGCGTGACGAATCATTTCAGCCAACCTGCGGCTAAGCAGCGGGACGAGTCGCCGGTTGCGCAGGTGGTGCCAGGGGTGCTTTACAGCCTCGCGGCTGATGAGCGGACGAGTGAAAACCGCGCCGTTGCAGAAACTATGCGTCACGAATTGACTTGGCACCCATCGGAGTCGTGGGGGTGTTGGGCAAAGAGCAAAACGGCGAAGCTTGCATTTAAGCTATCGGGAGATCGGAAGTTGGTGCGGGACGAATTTTTCGTCTATATGAAGCTTTCAAGTGGCCCCAGGCCGCTTACGGCAACGTTCCGCTTGGGTGTTCACGTCCTGGGGGCTGTGACTTTGCCGGCCGACGCGGTTGAGTATGTACGTTTTCGCGCAAAGCGCGCGTGGCTCGTCGATCGAGAGAGCAAGCTGTACAACGTTTTGGCGATCGATCATAACGAATTGACCGATCTTGCGATGCATTCCGATGGCGGAGACAAGCGAAATATCGGGATCGGCTTTCGCGAATTCGGGGTGTGCGATCCGGATGACTTCGAGTTCCGTCTTGAAATCATGGATCGACGGGACATGCGGGTAATCTAACGTCGCAAAAGTAAAACGGTCCCGGTTCCGTTTCCGGACTCGGGACCATTTGTCGATTCGCTAATGGCTGCAATGCTTGCGGAAACCGGCCTGCACCGCGTTGAGCTTAAGATTCGATCAGAATTGTCTTGACGTGTGGAGGGGCGACCCAGTCTTGAGCGGGGAGAAGCCTGCGCCACCGCCCGTCATACGGCTCGAAGCCGCATCGTTCGAAGAGATCCCTGCATAGGAAGTTGGCCTCGGTTTCTGCGATTTCCCCGATTATCTCGACGTGCCCGGCTTTCTGGATGCTGTTGGCAATGGCATGCATGGCGGCAATTTCCACGTCGAGTCCAATGACTCGACAACTCATCGCCCACTGCTTCACATGAAAGCTATCGATAAGGACCACACCGACAAGGCCATAGTTCGTATAGATATCCTTGACTTCGAAAGTGAGAAAGCGCCCACCTCGATTGAAAAAGGCAGCGACGGCTTCATGCGTCCATCGCACACCCGTTGTATTGAACTGATTCGTCTTGTTGAGCAGTTCGAAGGCACGCGGAAAACGTGACGCATCGACAGAGTCGATGGATTGAAGTTTGAGCGTCAAATCTAATGTGCTCAGGAATTCGTCACGTGAAAGCGTCTTGCTGTCCGTCTCGCGTTTGACTTGAGCCTGAATCATTTCGGTGCGACGAGTTGATTCTTCGCTAATGCCGACGACCTGAGTTTCAGGCGCCCACAATAAGATCCGCCGAGTTTCATACGGGCTGTGACCAAGCGTGCGGATATCGGGGAATGCTTGTTTTACCGCCGCGCGTTCCACAGGATTGTCGTCAACGAACACCGCATTTTTGGGTAGTAAGCTAGCCAGTGCGAGCACCTCGCGAACGTTTTCAGCTTTTGGGTTCCAGTTGATGCGACGGATGGCGAAATCTTCTAGCGTGATGCGATCAGCCGTGATATCACTCCAGAGTTCGCGAATGCGGTCCTCGCTGTTCTTGCTGACGATTGCGAGAAGGATGCCGCGCTTCTTCAAAAAAAGCAAAGCGTCGACGAGCCCGACAGGCCACCCTTCCATCATGTTCGGCCCCAGCGTTTCGGGAGCGCCCTCTGCAGCGATTCCGCGCCACAGACTATCGTCGAGATCCATGATCACGATTTTGACTGCATCGGCCTGGCGAATCGTTCGATAGAGGGCAGATGCTTCTGACCAGATCGCCGAAATGAACTGTTCGACTTTTGATCCGTAGAGCTTACTTGGTCGCTGAACTGGCTCCAGTCGGTTTGTATCCAGACCGAAGTCGAAATCTCCGAGGACCCCATGGTGGACAGTAACCGCAAGTGCATCATCTTGATGGTACTTTCGACCATACATGGAAGAGATATTGTCGATATCCAGAATATAAGCATTCTTGAATGACGCGACTTCGTCGGCAAGACGCTGATTCAATTGTTCTACAAAGTAGACAATATTGCGCAGGTCATAGCGCGGGAGCAAGCGGCCTAGCGGATTGTATTGCGGGATAAGGAAATTGCAGACAAATGACAGGATTCCGTGCTGCGCATTCCATCGCATAGCTTGTCGGACCATCTGGATCATTCGCGTGCAAGCTGCGTCGAAAAGTTTTTCGAAGTCCTGCGGTTGATCGTAGTTGAGGCGGCCGTACGATCTTTCGTGAAGGATATGGCGCAGCGGGATCTGTACGATCTGAAAATCATACTCTTCGATCGCTTGAGGTGGAGCGGGCGGCAACTGAGCGAGATTGTTGATTTGGATGTAATCGACAGCGCACTTTTGTGCGAATACGCCTCGCCACGCTTCAATTAGGCAGGATCCCAGCAGCAGTATCCGGCGGGGAGCAAGATCGCCTACTTGCAGGTCGGTTGGTGTGTGATAGTGGGTAATCAGCGACTCTGTACCGCTGCTTGCTTGCGTTTTGATTTCTGTCCGCTTGAGGCGCGATTCATCAGAATTCAAAAAAGCCGACACTACCTGTTCGAGGCGATAGCGACCAGATCGCAGCGCGTCTGACCAATCCGACAGCCCTTTTGTATCCGGCTCACGCTCGTGAATCGATTTGTAAAGTGCCGTGAGGCATTGTTCGATTGTAAAGCCTTCGTTTTCGCGCGCGTTGCTATCCATCGTTGTTGGCCTTTTGTAGGCGGCGGCCTTGCTTTGGCTTCGCCGGAATGGGGAGTATCGAGGGTAAGTTTACTCGTAGACGACGCTACCCGTTTGCATCGATTTGTGCAGTTTCCTAGCCCATCTACAGGGTCTCATAATGTGTATACGCCGCGTCGACGTCGGGAAAAGCCTGAAGTTCCCCCGAATCAAGGACATATGCGCGCGAGCAATGTTCGCGGATCATGTGCGGATCGTGCGAAACCATGATCATTGCCCGGTCAGCGCGCTTCTCGAACAATTCGACGTGGCACTTACGCTGAAAGTCGGCGTCACCGACAGCAATGACTTCGTCGATCAGAAAGCAATCGAATTCAATGGCCATGGAAATGGCGAACGCGAGGCGGGCGCGCATCCCGTTTGAGTACTTCTTGACTGGCTCTCGTAGGTACTGGCCGAGTCCGGTGAATTCTTCGACGAAAGGCTGCGCTGCTTTGTACGATGCCCCATATACCCGGCAGACGAACCGCAGGTTATCGAGTCCGGTAAGGCTGCCTTGGAACCCCCCGGAAAACGCGAGCGGCCAGGAAACACTCATCTTGCGATCGATGCGCCCCGAGGTCGGCAGTTCAGAGCCGCCGATCAAGCGGACAAGCGTTGATTTGCCAGCACCATTGCGACCAAGAATCCCGATTCGCTCGCCCTTTTGAATCTTGAGGTTGATTTGGTCGAGCACGACGCGCTTTCCGGAGCGAACTCGATAGTGTTTGCAAATACCGGAGAGTTCGATCATTGAGACTCCACTCGACGCGATGCGTCACGGACCACTGCAAGGCCGATCCAAGTCAGTACGAGGCAGATCGCGGAGACATACGGTACATCGTAATAAGGCTTAATCTCGTTGCCAAAATAGCCATAGCGAAATAACTCTACGCAATGCGGTACGGGGAAAATCATGACGATGTTGCGAATATTGGGTGGCAACCAGCTGGCCATTGCAAATGCGCCGGAAATCGGCAACTGGAAGTATGCGAGCGGATGCCAAAGCCGCTCGACCATTTCGCTATACTCGCTTAACCCGCCGATGATGAGGCCCATTGCGGCTGAATACCACGCAAGTAGTGCCCATCCAGCGACCATATTCAGCATATCGGCCGGCGGTGCAATGATTCCCATGCCGACGAAGATGAGTAGTAGCACCATCACCGAGAGTGTGATACCTGCGAGTTCGAGTGCAATGCGTGCGAGAAACAAATCGATTACTCGCACGTTGCGGTGAAAGAGCAGTGACGCATTAGGTTCGATTGCGAGTGCACATCGACTGATTGTATTGCGCCACACAAGCACAGTTGAATAACTGGTAAGTGCGTACGCGATGAGGCTGACATGATGGCCGGAGCTGACGTCATGAAACAGCCCCCACAGCAGCATCACGCCAAGTGTAAACATCATCGGTTCGGCAAATAACCATGCGAAGCCGATATTGTGTCGTCCGTAACGAGTAATGATCTCGCGCATGATCAGCGCGAAGATGATTCGACCTTGGATGGTCAGAGAGCGTAGCAGCGGCGTTGCATCCTTCTGGGCCATGTTAGTCTCGATGTTCCCGGACGCTGGCAAGCAGGAGACTGAGCGCGCCCCAGGTGACGAGGCCCACGACAAATGCCGTCAGGATTCCCCGGATGCGCTTCGGCTCAATCGCGATGTCGGGGCTGTTCGGTTCTACGAGCCGTTCTAGATAGAGCTGCTTGCGTTCTGCCTCACTGCGGGCATTTTCTAGGGCGGCCATAGCGGAGGCGAGTTGCTTGTCGGCAAACTGTGCATCCAGTTGCAGGCGCGCGTAGCCGGTTGCCTTCTGTGACAGTGAATCTTGTCCGCCGGTGACGCCGCCTGTCGCGACCTTGATCTGTTTCTGTAGTGTGTCGATGCTAGCCTTGAGAACCGGAACCTGTGGATTCTGCGGAGAAATGGCTTGCAACTGGGTCAGTTGGGTTTGCGCTGAGAACAGTTGCGTTTGCAGGCTGGTCACCTGCTGTAATTGAAGTGCTGATTGCCTGTCCGGGTCGAAGACGGTGTGTGAATTGCGAAATGCGGCAAGCGCGGCAGCGGCGTCTTTTGCCTTTTCGGCTGCAGCGTTGACTTGGCGCTGCGCAAATTGCACTGTGTCGGCCGCGGCGCGCTCGTTCATTCGGTTTACCAGTCGCTCGCTTAGATCCAGCAGCGCGTGGTTGAATCGGGTTGCTTCTTCTGAAGTGAACGCGCGGGTCTGGAGCGTCGTGATCCCAGAGGTCGCGTCCAAGTCGACGGTAACGACGTGCTTGTTATAGTACTTCCACAGCGATTCGAAGCTATCGTCAAACCCAGTGTGGAAGCGGCTGATAAAATCGCCTTGCTTCGAGTAGGCATTGCGGATAACGTTGCTGTGATTCAACTCCCTCAAAGCATCGCGTGACTGGATATAGTCGATGATCGGATAGGTATCGTCTTGGGAGCGAGCAAAACCGCCGCCCTGTAATAGGGCGCCGACGAGGCTCATCTGTGGGCGCTGCTCTGCGCTGCGAACAACAAAGCGTGACTCGGACACATAGACGTCCGACGCAACCACGCCAAAATATGCAGTCGCAAGTGCGGTCGGCGCGATCACAGTCAGTGCGAACAGCCGATTCACGCTTTTAATTTTCTCAAGCAGACTGCGCTTGGGTTTCAGCGGCGAGTTTGCCGTGTTGCCAGATACGTTTTCCAACTTGGTCCTAGATACTTTGGGTGCGATCCTGTGGCTGGTCGCCTGCGTCGTTTGCGAAGATGCGGGTGACGCAGGGCAAGGTCTTGCGCCGGTTGGTGGGGGCGGGGTTGGCCCGGCCGGTAAACCGACGTATCACCGCCACATGTCAAGCAAATTAAGATCTGGGTCGCCGTGCCGTTTAGGGGCGATCCGCGGAAATGGCTGCCTCGGGGTCGTCGAGATTCCGCGAGGGGCGGGTGATTATAGCCAGCCGGATCTTGTTGCGCTATCGATTGTCGCGTTAAGGCAAATTTTTTGAATATTTAATAATCTTTTGTGGATTGAGTGCGATAATCCAGCGGCCGTAAGAGTGGCGTACTGTCCCGGGGAGGTCAAGGTTGGCGTTTTCTGCAGGGGCGGTAGTCTCGCAGTTGCGTCATCTCACATTCGCCCGACATCCGAACATTACCCCATGCGTCGCTCATTTCTCGCCCTGCAAGGCACGGCGTCTCCGTTCTTTCGCCGACTCGCTTATGGGCTGCGCGCCAAAGGGCACGCAGTGAGGCGGGTAAATTTCTGTGGGGGCGATCTTGTCTACGGTGGTCGCGGCGAGCCGGCGTGGAATTACACTGGCCACCTTGATGAGTTGCCCAGTTGGTATGCGGACAAGATTCGAACTGGCGATTTCACCGATGTCATCATGTTCGGGGACTGTCGTGAAGTGCATCGACACATGCATCCAATAGCTGATGCCGCCGGTCTGCGCGTGCACGTCTTTGAGGAGGGGTATGTTCGGCCACACTGGCTGACGCTCGAGCGATACGGTGTCAATGGGCGATCGCAATTGCCGCGAGAGCCGGAGTGGTATCGTGCTCACCGTCACGCAACACCGGCAAGTCCGCCGGCTGCGCCGACTGGCTATAACCTCGCAGAGCGTGCATATCACGATATCGCCTATCGAATCGCCAATTCGCTGTTTGCAATGCGTTTTCGTCACTATCGTAGCCATAGGCCAGAGAATGGCCTTGTCGAGTACGCGGGGCTAGCTTTGCGTGCTGCGTCACAGAGGCAATATGAGGGGCATGCGAGGCGAGTTACCGAGGAATTGCTCCGTGAGTCGCGTGAGTATTTTCTTTTTCCATTGCAGCTCAATTCGGATGCGCAGATTATTGTTCACTCGCCATTTGATGGCGTCCGAGAGGCAATTCGATATATTGTCGAGTCATTTTCTCGCTGCGCGCCTGACGATACGTTGCTAGTTATAAAAAATCATCCCCTCGACACTGGGCTTATTAACTATCGCCGTTATGTGGCGTTTATTGCTCAGGAATTTGGTGTTGAGCACCGCGTGCGATTTATAAATGCAGGTCATTTGCCTACGCTGCTTGAGTACGCGCGGGGGGTTGTCGTTGTCAATAGTACAGTAGGATTGTCGGCATTGCATCACCGCCGCCCATTGATTGCCCTTGGCGATGCGATATACAACATGCCGGGGTTGACTTGGCAATCGGACGTTGATGCGTTCTGGGAAGCGCAAGTGCAACCTGATCAGCAACTCTATCAAGCGTTTCTCGACTACGTGATTCATCACACGCAGATTAACGGAGATTTCTATACTCGGTCGGGTGTGGAGCGTGCGGTTATCGGCGCTGTTCGACGCCTCGGGGCGGCGAAGTGAGCAGGGCGCCGACTAGGATTGTGATTACGGGGGCTAGTTCCGGGATTGGTTATGCGCTCGCGCTTGCTTATGCCAACGCAGGAGTGGTGCTTGGGCTGATCGGACGGGATGCTCAGCGGCTTCAAGCTTGTGCTGATGCATGCATCGCGCGTGGCGCCAAGGTCGTAACAGGGTTGCTCGATGTCCGCGACCCGGGAGCGCTGGAGATTTGGCTGCACTCTTTCGATAATGCTTTTCCAATAGAGTTGCTGATCGCCAATGCAGGACTCGCAAGCACGCTCAAGAGTGCTCGAGATTGGGAGGCACGTGATCGCATTACCGATGTCGTCGACACAAATTTCTACGGAGCGATCCACACGGTTTTGCCTGTGATTGAAAGGATGCGCGCGCGTAAGCGCGGCCGTATTGCGATGGTCAGTTCGATCGCTGCGCTTCGCGGCATGGCGATCTCTCCGGCCTATTGCGCGAGCAAGGCCGCGATCAAGGCTTATGGCGATTCCGTGCGCCCGCTGCTTGCGCGCGACGGCGTGGGCGTCACGGTCATTTTGCCCGGTTTTGTGAAAACGGCGATGAGCGACGCGTTCCCAGGCGACAAGCCGTTCCTTTGGAGTGCCGAGCGCTCGGCCGCATACATCCGCCGACGGCTCGATGCGGGCCGAAGCGAGATCGCATTTCCCGGGTTGCTCGCGTTCGGCATGCGCCTCCTGCCGCTTTTGCCGGCCGCGCTCGCCGACGCGATCCTTGACCGCCTGTCCTATCTGCCGTCGAAGGACCGGGTCAATTGAGCGCGCGTCTTGCCGTGACGCTGGCGGCTACCGTTGCGCTGTCGTTTGCGGTCGATGCGATCGCGGTCCCGCGCGCGCCGCTGAGGCGGCCACTGCTGTCGTCAGTGCTTCACATTCTTTCTGTACTCTTTGTGTTCGACTTGGTATTCGCCGCCACGTCACGACTGCTGTTTTCAGCGTGCGCTTCGCTTGCGCTAGTCGGTCTTGTCGCCGCAGTCAGCAATGCGAAGTACGAGTCGCTACGCGAGCCGTTCGTATTTACCGATCTGAGCCTTTTCAGTCAGTTGTTCTCGCATCCTCGTCTTTACTTGCCGTTTTTGAGCGCTGGCAAGGTCGTCGCGATCGGTGCCGGTATTGTGCTTGTGGTTGCGGGTTTTGCCGTCGAGCAGCCCGTATTTCCAGCGTCCCGCGCACTGGCCTGGTTCGCGGCGGTGCTGTTGTTCATGCTTGCCGTGCCCTTGGCAGCACGCGTACCGCTCACGCTTGATCCTTGTGCAGACCAGCGACGACACGGTTTTTTTGCCGTGTTCGTCGCCTATCTTCTCAATGGTTTTCGTCCTGCCGCGTATCGTCGGTTCCGCAAGGTCGTAGCGGCAGGGCCGTTCGCAACCGGCAGGCCGATGCGACGCCCAGACGTGGTCCTGATACAGAGCGAATCGTTCTTTGATGCGCGCCGGCTTGGCGAAGCAATCGAGCAGAAACTCTACAGTAGCTTCGACGACGCCCGTCGCGAGGCTGTATGGCATGGCGAGATGACGGTGCCTGCCTGGGGAGCGAATACCATGCGAACGGAATTTGCGGTGTTGACTGGCACAGAATCCTATTCGCTCGGGTATGCGCGCTTTTATCCCTATGCATTTGTAAGGAACAAAATCGCCTCGCTCGCATCCTGGTTCGACCGTTGCGGCTACGATACAGTTGCGATTCATCCCTATTACGCGGACTTTTTCGGGCGGAACCGGGTATTGCCGTTGCTAGGTTTTACGCGCTTTCTCGATATTCGCCACTTTGAGTTGGCGTCCCGTGCAGGCCCGTACGTTGCGGACGCCGCAGTTTCCGATTCGATCATTGGCGAACTTGAGGCGGCAGGGGCGGACCACCCGCGATTCATATTCGCGATGACGATGGAAAACCACGGCCCGCTGCACCTCGAGCAGGTTTTGCCTGGTGATTCGTCTTCGAGGCATACTCTGGGCGAAGACGCCTCTTGGCGCGACCTGACGGCATATTTACGGCACATTGAAAATGCCGACGCAATGATTGGCCGCTTGCTCGATCATTTGCGTACCAGCGATCGTGAAACCGTCGTTTGTTTCTACGGCGACCACGTTCCCGCGCTGCCTCATGTATTCGAAAAACTCGGCGTTACACCGCAAAACAGCGACTACTTCATATGGCGGAATTACGGCACGGATGCTCCCGAGCGCCGTAACCTGGCTGCCGAAGAACTCGGGTCGGTACTTTTGCATGTGGTACAAGATGACGGAAACCGCACGAAACAGCCGTGCGCATCCGAGAAAGCGACATAAAAGATGAACAGTAAGATTGCAATAATTGGGGTGGCTTGTCGGTTTCCCGGGGGCGCTAACGATCTTGGCGGCTTCTGGCAACTGCTGCGCGACGAACGCGACGCAGTGACCGAAATCCCCGCCGATCGCTTCGGCACCGATTTCTACCAGCACCCGTCCAAGCGCGAACCGGGCAAGAGCTACACGTTCTCGGCCGGCGTCGTCGACAACGTCGCCGGCTTCGATGCCGCATTCTTCGGCATTTCCCCGCGCGAAGCGGCCCAGATGGACCCCCAGCAGCGCCTGCTGCTCGAACTCGCATGGGAAGCGTTCGAGGACGCCGGCGTGCGCCCGGCCGACATGCGCGGCAGCAACTGCGGCGTCTTCGTCGGCGCCGCCAGCATGGATTACGGCAACCGCAACATGGACGATCTGAACGTGATCGATCCGTATTCGGCGACCGGCAACACCCTGAGTATCGCGTCGAACCGCGTGTCCTACCTGTTCGACCTGCGCGGCCCGAGCATGTCCGTCGATACGGCCTGCTCGTCGTCGCTCGTCGCGCTCCACCAGGCCGTCAAGGCGCTGCAGTCCGGCGAAGCCGACGTGGCGCTCGCGGGCGGCGTCAACCTGCTGCTGCACCCGTTCGGTTTCGTCAGCTTCTCCAAGGCGTCGATGTTGTCGCCGCGCGGCCGTTGCCGCGCGTTCGATGCGACCGGCGACGGTTATGTCCGCTCGGAAGGCGGCGCGTTCGTGCTGCTCAAGCCGCTCGATCGCGCGCTCGCCGACGGCGACACGATCCATGCGGTGATCGCCGGCTCCGGCGTGAACTCGGTCGGCCACTCGCCGGGCGGTATCAGCGTGCCGGGCGCGGCCGCGCAAGCATCGCTGCTGCGCAGCGTCTACGCGCGCGCGGGTATCGATCCGCAGTCCCTGGCGTATCTCGAGGCACACGGCACCGGCACGGCGGTCGGCGATCCGATCGAGGCGCGTGCGCTGATCGACGTCGTGTCGGGCGAGCGCCCGGCCGATCGTCCGCTGCTCATCGGTTCGGTGAAGACCAACATCGGCCACCTCGAAACGGCATCCGGCATGGCCGGGCTGCTGAAGGCCGTGCTGTGCCTGAAGCATCGCGCGGTACCGCGCTCGCTGCATTTCGTCACGCCCAATCCGGGCATCGATTTCGACGGTGGACGTTTGCGTGTCGTCGATCGCTTCATGCCGCTCGACGCAGGCGACGCGCCGCTGACGGTCGGCGTCAACTCGTTCGGCTTCGGCGGGACGAACGCACACGTCGTGCTGACCGAGGCGCCGGCTGCAAACGAGGCGTCGGCGGCCGCGCCCGAGCCGACTCACGCGCAGTTGTCTCCGCTCGTCCTGACCGCGCGCAGCGCGAATGCGCTCGGCGCACTCGCGGGCCGCTATCTGTCGATGCTCGACAACGGCGGCGACTGGCAGGCGCTTGCCGCCGCGGCCGCACGTCGTCGTCAATGGCTCGAGCATCGCGCGATCGTCGCGCCGGCCGACGCGGCCGAAGGCCGTGCGGCACTCGCGGCGCTGGCCCAGCCGGCACCGGAAGGGTTGCCCGCCTGCGTGGCGACCGGCCAGGCCCCGGCCGACACGCCACGCACCGCGCTCGTCTTCTCGGGCAACGGCTGCCAGTGGGTCGGGATGGGCAACGAGCTTTATGCCGAGAACGCCGTCTTCCGCGCGGCGCTCGACGAAGTCGACGCGCTGTGGTGCGCCGACGGCAGCCCGTCGCTGGTCGACGTGATGCGCGGTGGTCCGAGCGCGGAATGGCTGGCCGGCGCGGGCGCCGAATGGCTCGCCGCGACGGAGAACGCGCAGCCGCTGCTGTTCGCGATCCAGGTCGGCATGATCCGCGTGATCGATGCGAGCGGGATGCGTTACGACGCGGCGATCGGCCATAGCGTCGGCGAGATTGCGGCGGCGTGGGTGACGGGCGCGCTGTCGCTCGCCGATGCGGTGCGCGTGATCAAGATCCGCAGCCGCGCGCAGGCGATGACGCGCGGCAGCGGCCGGATGGCAGCCATCGGCATCGGCGATGCAGCGGCGCGCGAGCTGATCGCGCGCCACGGGCTTGCGCGCCGTGTCGAGATCGCCGGCATCAACAGCCCCGATGCGGTGACGCTCGCGGGCGAGCTGCAGGGTCTGCAGGCACTGGAGGCGGCGCTGCGCGGCAGCGGCAAGTTCTTCCAGATGCTGGATCTCGACTACGCATTCCACAGCAGCCACATGGATCGCATCGAGCCGGTCGTGCTGGCCGAACTGGCGAGCCTGCGGCCGCAGTTGGGCAACGGCACGTTCGTGTCGACCGTGACCGGCGGCGCGCTTGCCGGTACCGAGCTCGATGCGCGCTACTGGTGGCGCAATATCCGTGAGCCGGTGCGCTTCGGTGACGGCATCGCGCATCTGATCGAGCAGGGCGTGCGACTGTTCGTCGAGGTTTCGCCGCATTCGATCCTGCGTACGTACGTGAAGCAGGCGCTCACGGCCGCCGGCGCAACCGGCACGGCGCTGCCGACGCTCAAGCGCGGTCACGGCAGCGCGGCGACGCTGCGACAGGCGATTCTCGCGACGATCGCGCACGGCGCGAGCGTCGATCCCGACCGCTTTGCGCCGGGCGAATCGCGTGCTGCGTTGCCGTCCTATCCGTGGCAGCGCGACCGCTTCTGGCTGACGCCGACCGTCGAAGGGTACGGCCTCGTCAATCGCCGCCGCGAGCATCCGCTGCTCGGTTATCGCCTGCATGAGCACGCATTCGCGTGGGAAAACCAGCTCGATCCGGCGAAGCTGCCGATGCTGGCCGATCACGTCGTCGACGGCGGCGTGGCGTTCCCGGGCGCGGGTTACGTGGAAATGGCCCTCGCCGCGGCACGGACTTTCTTCGATACACCGGATGCGGCACTCGAAAACGTCGAGATCCGCACGCCGGTCGTTTTCCAGCCGCAGCAGGCGAAACTGTTCCGGCTCGTGATCGAGCCGCGCACCGCGACCTTCACGATCGAGACGCGCGACCGGATGTCCGACAGCGCGTGGACGCTGAACGTGACGGGGCGGATGCTGGAAAGCGGCAACGCGCTCGGCGATACGAGCGTCGTGCCGTCCGCCGCGCTCGATCGTCTGCTCGCGCTGCCCGCGGCCGACGGCGACACGCTGTACGCAAACACCGCGGCCATCGGCCTCGGCTACGGGCCGGCGTTCCGCTGGGTTCGCACCGTGCGGGTTGCCGCGAGTGACGGCGCGGCGCTGGCGGACGTCGCCGCGCCGGCCGCATGCGGCGACGCGCAGGCTTTGTCCGCGTATCTGCTGCATCCGGCGCTGATGGACAGCGGGTTTCATCCGCTGTTCGCCTTGCTGGCGGCGCACGCCCGCGAAGGCGAGCATCCGGCGTACGTGCCGGTGCAGATCGGCCGGGTCGACTATCTGCGCGGCGACACGATCGAGCGGGTGCGCGTGCAAATCGACCGGCACAGCCCGCATTCGATCGTCGCGCATTTCGAATTCCTCGACGCGCGGGGTGCGATCGTCGCGCGGCTCGGCGCTTGCCGGTTCCGGCGCGTCGATCTCGTCGGCCGTCGGCAGAACCTGCCTGCACGCTTCGTCTATCGCCTTGAAGACATGCCGCTGCCGGGCGACGTCGATGCAGCCGGTTTGCCGGCCCCCGATGCGCTGCTTGCGCAGGCCGTCGCGCGGCTGGACGCAACCGGTAACGACGTCCGCCGGGCGCAGCATCTGACCGAAATCCTGCCGCTGCTCGACGTGCTGGCGAGCCTCTACGCGCTCCGCGCGTTCGATGCGCTCGGCGCATTCGCCGGCACGTGGCAGCCGGCGGCGGGGCGTGCGGCGCTGGCTGCGCGTCTTGCCGACATGCTGGTCGAGGATGGTCTCGCTCATCGCGACGGCGCGCTGCTCGTGCGCGACGACGCGGCGTGCGCGGCGCTGCCGCCGCTCGACGAGCTGTGGCGCGGGTTGCTGGCCGAATCGCCGGGGCACGTGGCCGAACTGACGCTGCTCGCGCATTGCGGCGCGGCGTTGCCCGACGTGCTGGGCGGCGCGAAGGATGGCGCGCGCTTGCTGTCGCCGACTGGGCACAGCCTGGTCGAGCAGCTCCTTGCCGCGTCGCCGACGTGGCAGCACGTGCACGCGTTGCTGACCGCAAGCGTCGAGCAGGCGGTCGATGCATGGCAGCCGGCACGCCGGCTGCGCGTGCTCGAACTCGGCGCGACGGACGGCGACGTGCTGCAGACGCTCGGCATGCATCTCGCTGCCGCGCGCTGCGACCACACGATCGCGGCGACGGCCGGCCAGCTGGCCGGTTTCGACACGGATGCGGAAGCGGTGGTGCGCACGGTGGCACTGCAGTCGGGCGAGCGGCTGTCGCTGTCGGCCGATGACGCCGGGCCTTACGACCTGATCGTCGCGAACCGCGCACTCAGCGATCGTCATGATGTGGTCGATGCACTGAATGCGATGCGGTCGTGGCTGGCGCCGGGCGGACTGCTGCTGCTGGCCGAGTCGCGTCACGGCCGCTTCTCCGACATCGTGTTCGCCTCGCAGGCAACGTCGACGGAAGCCGCTGCCCCCGCGTCGCTGGCGCCGGCGGATATCGAGGCAGCGCTCGCACGCGCGGGTTACGTCGACGTTGTGCGGCACGTCGAGCAATCGCTCGATCTGGACGGTACGCCGACGTTCGTCATCGCGCGCAACCCCGCGAGCGCCGCTGCTGCACGACGCACCGACGACTCGAGCGATCTCGGTACGCTCGCACGCAACGAACAATGGCTCGTGATGCACGCGCCGGGTGCCGCCGGCGGTTTCGGCGGCCAACTGGCCGACGCGCTGGCGCGCGCGGGTTATCCGGCCGACATCGTGGACATCACGCATGCGGCCGACGCGATTGCGTCGTTGCCGGCCGGGCAGCCGGCGCACGTGGTGTTCTGCGCACCGGAAACGCCGCTGGCCGAATCGGCGACGGGCGATGGCCTGATGGCTGCGCAGCGTCACGGCGCGATCGCGCTGGCGGCGCTCGTCCGTGCGCTCGGCGCGCAGCCGAACGCGGCCACGCGCCTGACCGTCGTCACGCGCGGCGGCGCGCCGTTCGCCGGGGCCGCGAATGCGCATCCGGAACAGGCGACGCTGTGGGGCCTCGGTCGCGTGCTGGCGAACGAGCATCCCGAACTCGCGTGCCGCCTGATCGACGTCGATCGCGCGGTGGACGGGATTCCCGATGCGCTGATTCGCGAGCTGACCGGCTCGGCGGTCGAGGAAGAAGTCGTCCTGGGCGCACACGGGCGTCTGGTGCCGCGCATGCTGACGGCCGCGCAGGCCGCGGCTCGCAGCGATGGCGCGATCGCGCGTGCGGCCGTGCTCGCGTTCGATGCACCGGGCTCGTTGCGCAATCTCGAATGGTTCGCGTTGCCGGAAAGCGCACTGGGCGCGGACGAGGTGGAGATCGAGCCGGTTGCGACCGGCCTCAATTTCCGCGACGTGATGTATGCGATGGGGCTCTTGTCCGATGAGGCGGTCGAGACCGGCTTCGCGGGCGCGACGATCGGCATGGAGCTGTCCGGCCGCGTCGTCCGCGTGGGCAGTGCCGTGACGGCATTCGCGCCGGGCGATGCGATTCTCGGCTTCGCGCCGGCCTCGTTCGCGACGCGCGTCAGGACGCGCGCGCAAGCGATCGCGCTGAAACCCGAGCGTCTGACGTTCGAGGAAGCCGCGACCGTACCGACCACGTTCTTCACCGCGTATTACGCGCTCGTCGAACTCGCGCGGCTGCGTCGCGGCGAGCGCGTGCTCGTGCACGGCGGCGCGGGCGGCGTCGGGATCGCCGCGATCCAGCTGGCGCGCCACTTCGGCGCGGAAGTGTTCGCGACGGCCGGCAGCGACGAGAAGCGCGAGTTCGTGCGCCTGCTCGGTGCCGACCACGTGCTCGATTCGCGCAGCCTCGCGTTCGCCGACGACATTCGCGTGCTGACGGGCGGGCAGGGCATCGACATCGTGCTGAATTCGCTCGCCGGCGAAGCGATGGTGCGCAGCATCGACACGCTGCGTCCGTTCGGTCGTTTCCTCGAGCTCGGCAAGCGCGATTTCTACGAAAACAGCCACATCGGGCTGCGGCCGTTCCGCAACAACATCAGCTATTTCGGCATCGATGCCGACCAGTTGATGGGTGCGTTGCCGGAGCTGACCGAACGCCTGTTCGGCGAAGTGATGGCGCTGTTCGCCGCAGGCGTGCTGCATCCGCTGCCGTATCGCGCGTTCCCCGCCGAACGGGCGGAGGATGCGTTCCGCTACATGCAGCAGGCGCGCCAGATCGGCAAGGTACTCGTGACCTATCCGTCCGGCACGCCGGCGCCGACGCGCGGTGTCACGCGCGCGGGCTCGCTCGCGCTCGATCCGCATGGCACGTACCTGGTGGTCGGCGGCACGGGCGGGCTCGGGTTTGCGAGCGCGCGCTGGATGGTCGAGCGCGGCGCTCGCCGGCTGACGCTGGCGAGCCGTTCCGGCGAGCTTGCCGGTGCGGCCCGCGAGGAGGTCGAGCGCTGGCGCGCGACGCTCGGCGTCACGGTCGATGTCGTCTCGTGCGATGTGACCGATGCCGCGGCGGTCGATGCGATGATTGCCGCGATCGTGCGGCGCGGCAGCCCGCTCAAGGGCGTGCTGCATTCCGCGATGTCGATCGACGACGGCCTCGTGCGCAATCTCGACGATGCGCGGATGGCCGCGGTGCTCGCACCGAAGGTGGCCGGCGCGTGGAACCTGCACCGCGCGACACGCGCGCTGCCGCTCGACCTGTTCGTCGTCTATTCGTCGGCGACGACCTATCTCGGCAATCCGGGGCAGTCGAACTACGTCGCGGCCAACACCTTCCTCGAGGCGCTCGTCGAACATCGCCGCGCGGCCGGGTTGCCCGGCACGTTCATGGCGTGGGGCCCGCTCGAGGACGTCGGCTTCCTCGCGCGCCACGCGGATACGCGCGAGGCGTTGCAGTCGCGAATCGGCGGTGCATCGATCACGTCCGACGAGGCGATGGCCGCGCTCGAGCGCGCGCTGGTCGCGGGCGCGGCCGGCGAAGCCGTGGTCCGGCTCGACTGGCATGCCGTGGCGCGCGGGATGCCCGCCGCGAAGGCACGCCGGTATTCGCTGCTGCAATCGCATGCGAAGGGCGGCGATGCGCGCGACGGCGGCACGCAGTTGCGGGAAGAAGTGCTGGCCCTGCCGCGCGACGAAGCGATCGCGCTTGTTGCCCGGACGCTGCAGGCGCAGATCGCGCGGATCCTGCACATGACGCCGGATCGCATCGCGCTCGACAAGTCGGTGCTCGACATGGGCATGGATTCGCTGATGGGGATGGAACTCGGCCTGGCGGTCGAGGAAGCGTTCGAGGTCAAGCTGTCGGTGATGGCGATTGCCGAGGGCGCGTCGGTGACGACGCTGGCCGGACGCATCGTCGATTCGATCGGCGCGTCGGCCGATGCGTCCGACGCCGGGGCGGCGACCGATGCCGCTCAGGAGGCCGTCGCGGCGCTTGCCGCGAAACACGCGATCGAAGGCGAAGCGCGCGCGATGCTCGATACGCGGGCGGCGCCCGTTGCGGGCCAGGTGTCGCCGACGCTGGAGGTCGCGCGATGAGCGCGCCGTCCGGCTGGGCGACGCGCCAGGGCACGCTGGCAGGTCCGCTGGCGATCGACGGCCACGGGCTGCACACGGGGCGCCGGGTGGGGGTGCGGATCCTGCCCGCGCGGCCGGAAGACGGCGTGACGGGAATCGTGTTCCGTCGCGTCGCGCAGGGGCGCACGCTCGCGACGCTGCCGGTCGATCCCGCGCTGCGCCGCGCCCAGCCGCTCTGCACGATGCTGCGTAATGCCGACGGCGTCGGCGTCCGCACGATCGAGCATCTGCTCGCGTCGCTGCTCGCATGCGAGATCGATCACGCGATCGTCGAGATCGACGCCGAGGAAGTGCCGATTCTCGACGGCAGCGCCACGCCGTGGGTGGATGCCATCCGCGCGTGCGGCCGGGTCGCGCTCGATGCGCCGAAACGCTTCATCCGCGTGCTGCGGCCCGTCGTCGTCGGGGATGGCGAGGGTGACCAGCGGCGCGAAATGCGGGTCGAGCCGGCGCCGCGTTACGAACTGAGCGTGCGCAACGACCTGCGCGGCTTCGGCGACATGCATTGGGACGGTGCGCTGACGCCGGCCGCATTCGAAACCGAAATCGCGCCGTCGCGCTCGTACGGGCGCGTGAAATGGGCCGTGCCGGCGATCGTCGCCGGCTATCTGCGCGGCGTGCCGATCCTGCGCGGCGCACGGCCGTCGTGCACCGCGTCCATCGTCGGCAGCCGCGTGCTGGGCGGGATGCGCTTGCCGGATGAATTCGTCCGGCACCGCGTGCTCGACCTGGTCGGCGATCTCGCGCTGGCCGGCGCGCCGCTGCTGGCGCGCGTGAGCGCGCTGCGGCCAAGCCACGAGATGAATTTCCGGCTGGTCGACGCGCTGCTGGCCGCGCCCGACGCGTGGCAGTGGGCCGAGTTTTCCGACGCGTGACACCACGTCTTTTCATGACGCGCGGCGTAACATAGCGTCTTTTTCGAGATTAAGCGAAGGAAGCAATGGCACTGGGAGAGCATCTTCGCCAGCAACTGGCGGCGAAAGCGCTGAAACGGCAGCTGGAGCGCGCGACGGATGCTGCCGCGGCACCGGGCGTGCCCGGCACGCAGGCAGCGCAGACCGCATCGGCGCGCAGCCGCTTCGAATCGATGCCGCAGTATCAGCAGGTCCGGATCATGCGCGAGATGGGCGAGAAGCTGCGCGTCGACTCGCCGTTTTTCCGCGTGCACGACGGCGTCGCCGGTGCGACGACGCAGATCGGCGGACGCGAATACCTGAACTTCGCGAACTACAACTACCTCGGCCTGGCTGGCGATCCGGACGTGTCCGCGCGCGCGAAAGCCGCGATCGACCGGTACGGCACGTCGGCATCGGCGAGCCGGATGGTCGCGGGCGAACGCCCGGTGCAGCGCGATCTCGAACGCGCGTTGGCCACGTTCTACGAAACCGACGACTGCGTCGCGTTCGTGAGCGGCCACGCGACGAACGTGACCGTCATCGGCGCCCTGTTCGGCCCGGGCGACCTGATCGTCCACGACGCGCTCGCGCACAACAGCATCGTGCAGGGCGCGCAGCTGAGCGGCGCGAAGCGGCTGAGCTTCGCGCACAACGACTGGCAGGCGCTCGACGAACTGCTTGCGCGCGTACGCCGCGAATACCGGCACGTGCTGATCGCGATCGAAGGGCTGTACAGCATGGACGGCGATTTCCCCGACCTGCAGCGCTTCGTCGACGTGAAAACGCGCCACGGTGCATTCCTGCTGGTCGACGAGGCGCATTCGCTCGGCGTGCTCGGCGCGACCGGCAAGGGCATCCGCGAGCATTGCGGCGTCGCGCCCGACCAGGTCGACATGTGGATGGGCACGATGAGCAAGACGCTGGCCGGCTGCGGCGGCTTCATCGCCGGCTGCCAGCCGCTCGTCGACATGCTGCGCCATCTGGCGCCGGGTTTCCTGTACAGCGTCGGGCTGGCGCCGACGCTCGCCGAAGCGTCGCTGGCCGCGCTCGAGCGCCTGCAGGCCGAGCCGGAGCGCGTCGCGCGACTGCAGGCGCGCGGGCGGCAATTCCTGAACGAAGCGCGCGCCGCCGGGCTGAATACGGGCACGAGTGCCGGGTTCGCGGTCGTGCCGGTGATCACGGGGAGCTCGCTGAAGGCCGCGCAATGGGCCAATGCGATGTTCGACGAAGGGATCAACGTGCAGCCGATCTTCTATCCGGCCGTCGAGGAAAAGGCTGCGCGCCTGCGCTTCTTCATCTGCTCGACGCACGAGCCGGAACAGATCAGCCGGACGGTCGCCGTGTTGTCGCGACTCGCGGGGCGCAGCGGATGACGCTGGGAGGCGCGTTCGCGCAAGCGGCTCCGCGTGCCGGCGAGCGCGTGCGGTTTCGTGCGGCCGAGGCGAATGACGCGGCGTCGTGCGGGCCGCTCGTGTTTGCGTCCGGTGTGGCGGAATTCGGGTTTTTTCTCGGCGAAAGCGATGCGCGGTGCATCGCTTTCCTGCAGCAGGCATTCCGGTCGCGTCATGGGCGCTTCTCGTGGCGCCGGCATCGCGTCGCGGTCGCTGACGACGGCAGCGTGCTCGCCGTGATGGCGATTCACGACGGGCAACGGACGATGTTCGACGACGTGCATGTCGTGTGGGCGCTGGCGCGCTTTTTCGGCGTGCGCCGCACGATGGGGCAGTTGTTGCGCGGGCTGATTCTCGAAACGGAAATTCCGGCGCCGAAGCGTTCGCAGATTCTCGTCGCGCATTGCGCAACCGACGAGCGACAGCGCGGCACGGGGATCTTCAGCGCGTTGTTCCGTGACGCGCTGGACACAGGGGCATTGCCGGCCGACGGCAGCCGCGATGTCGTCCTCGACGTGCTGACCCGCAACGCGAGGGCCCGCGCGCTGTACGAACGGCTCGGGTTCACCGCACTGCCGCGGCCGCGCGACCGTTCGCGCCGGCTGCCCGCCGGACTTGATTCGGTTCGGATGCGGTTTGGTCGTCGCGGCTGACGGCGCGTATGGCAGCCTGCCGCGCTACTTGTGTCGCGGCGCGAACGGCCGCTGCTGCACATCAGCACCCTGCGCGACGATCGCCGTGCTCTCCGGCACTTCCTCCCACGCGCCGCGCAGGTCGACGAGCGGCTCGGACACGACCATGAATGCGTCGTCGCCGGCTTCGGCGATGCGCGGGTTGTGCGGATACAGCTCATGGAGGTGCTTGAACGACGTGCTGTGGAACAGCGAACGCGACTGCCGTTCGCTCGAGTAACGCACCGCGATGATCCGCTCGCCGTCGGTTGCGCAGATCGTCATGTTGAGCGGTTCGTCCACGCGGTGCCGTGCGGCCGTTTCCTCGACCATGCCGACCATCCGCTCGAGCGCGGGCAGCGGCATCTGCTCGAGGCCGTAGGTCAGCGCGAGGCGGAACATCAGTTCGGAGTCGGTCGAGCCTTCGAGCGTCGGGAACAGCGCGGGATCGACCTTCATCGTCAGGTCGCGGCGCAGCTTGTGAAAGTCGCGGATCAGCCCGTTGTGCGCGAACAGCCAGCGGCCGTGGCGGAACGGGTGGCAGTTGGTTTCCTGCACCGGCGTGTCGGTGGCCGCGCGGATATGCGCGATGAACATCCGCGAGCGGATCGCGCGTGCGGCTTCGCGCAGGTTGCGGTCGTTCCACGCGGGATGCACGGAGCGGTAGCGGAACGGCAGTTCGTCGGGGCGCCCGTACCAGCCGATGCCGAAGCCGTCGCCGTTGGTGGTCGTCGCCCCCAGCTCCGAATGCAGGCTCTGGTCGATCAGCGAATGCTTCGCGCGGAACAGCACGGTTTCCAGATGGATCGGATTACCCGTATAGGCGAGCCAGCGGCACATGGAGCGCTCCTTCACGATGGATCGTTCGCGCATGGTAGCCGACTTCGCGGCGCATCCTCGCCCGCGTGCGCCGGGCCAGCCATTCGGGCAGGTACGCTGGCCAATCGTCATACGTCAGTTGCCCGGGTGCGCGGTGCGCAACCGGGCAGACATGCAGCCATGAAACCATGCAGCCGGGCGCCGCCACGCGACGGCAGCGCCGCGGCCGTCGGGTTCAGTCGCCGAGCGCGTCCATCACGCGCGCCGAATAGACGAGCGCCGCACCCGCGTTCAGCGCAATCGCGACGCCGAGCGCTTCCGCCACTTCCTCCTTCGTCGCGCCATGCTTGGCCGCTTCGGCCGTGTGCACGGCGATACAACCGTCGCAGCGTGTCGTGACCGCCACCGCGAGCGCGATCAGCTCGCGCGTCTTTGCGTCGAGATGGCCGGTCTTCGCGCCGGCGCCGGATAGCGCCTTGTAGCCGGCCAGCGTGTCCGGCGACAGCTTGGCGATGTCGCCGATGCGCGTCGAGAGTTCCTTCCGGTATTCGTTCCAGTTCAGCATGATGCGTCCTTTTCGAGAAGAGGTGAGGAAGGCGGCGGGCGCCGCGATCTCGGGCGATGCAGGCTTATTCTGATCGTTCGCGCTGAGGGTTTCGATACGCTAGAGTGTCAATTTTTAGCGCAATCGTCTCATGGATGCCCTGAGTCAACTGCTGTCGCTGGGCCGCAGCCATGTCGAGCTCGACGTGCGCTGCCTGCTCGGCGGGCCGTTCGCGATGCCGCACGACCCGCTGCCGCCGGGCGAGGCGGCGTTTCACCTGGTGCTGGCCGGAACGTGCCGGCTGCGTACCGCGGAAGGGCGCACGCTGCAGCTCGCCGACGGCGATTTCGTGCTGCTGCCCGCGGGCGGCGCGCACGAGCTGCTCGACGCCGGCGCGGGCCGGTCGCGGCCGGTTGCGGCGCTGCGCGAACAGGGCGCCGGCGGCGGCGCGGTGCTGCCGGTCAAGTCGAATCTCGATCCGGCCGAACCGGGCGGCGCGAGCGTGGACCTGCTGTGCGGACGGTTCGTCTATGCGCGCGGCGCGGGCGAACTGCTGATGCGCACGCTGCCGCACGTGCTGCATGTCGGGCTGCGCGAGGCATCGGGGTTCGCACCGCTGCAACTGCTGACGAGTGTGCTGCGTACCGAGGCGTCGAATGGGCAGCCGGGCGCCGGCGCGATCGTGAACGCGCTCGGCCAGGCGCTGCTCGCGTATGCGTTGCGCGCGTACGGCCGTGGCGCGCGCGTGCCGTCCGGCTGGCTCGCGCTCGCTGCCGATGCGCGGCTCGGCCCGTCGGTACAGGCCGTCCTGCAGGCGCCGGAGAAGCCGTGGACGGTCGAGTCGCTCGGCGACACATCCGCGATGTCGCGTGCGACGTACGCCCGGCATTTCCGCGAGCGGGCCGGAATGAGCGTCGGCGCGTTCGTCGCACAGATCCGGATGATGCATGCGTGCGCGCTGCTGCAGGACACGCAGCGCGGGCAGGCGGAGATCGGGCAGGCGGTCGGTTACCAGTCGGAAGCCGCGTTCGGCAAGGCGTTTCGCGCGGTGCTCGGCACGACGCCGGGGCGCTGGCGACGCGCGCAGCGCGAATCGTAAGACTGCAAGCAAGCCGTCTTGCCGCGTGCCAAAGCTGCTACCATGCGCGAAACGCAGTTCAACGAAAACGATTTCGAACAAGAAGAAAGAGAGGGCAAAGCAATGAACCAGACCACCATCCAGCAACCGTCGTTCGCGTTCGTGGCCGCGTCGTGGGCCGCGCTGCTCGCCGGTTTCGCAGCATTCCTGATCGGTCTCTGGAACGCCGGCATGCAGCTCAACGAGAAGGGTTACTACTTCACCGTGCTGGTGTTCGGCCTCTACGCGGCGATCTCGCTGCAGAAGAGCGTGCGCGATCGCGCGGAAGGCATTCCCGTCACCGGCATCTACTACGGCCTCAGCTGGATCGCGCTGCTGCTGTCGATCGCGCTGCTGATCGTCGGCCTCTTCAATGCGACGCTGCAACTGAGCGAGAAAGGCTTCTACGCGATGTCGTTCGTGCTCGCGCTGTTCGGCTCGGTGGCCGTGCAGAAGAACACGCGCGACCTGCAGAACGCGAAGCCGCGCTATACCGACGCCGAATCGGCGCCGTCCGTCCAGGAGTGACCACACGCGAAGCGGGCGCCTTCCGGGCCGCCCGTTTTGCGACGACGGTCGCGGGCGACCCGCATCCGCCTATGCGTGCGGGCTCGCCGCCCATTCGTTTCATCCATGCCGTCGCGCATGACGATGGAGACATTCAGGATGCCGGACACCACGAAAACCTCGCCGCGCACGCGCACGGCGGCTCACGCCGTGGCGGCGAAGGCCGCGCTCGTGCTGGAAACGAACAACCTGCGCGGCGGTGCCGGCCTCGCGCAGGCCGTCGATAGCCTGAAGCGCCTCGTTTCGGCGCTGTCGAAGCAGACCGTGCCGCCCGCGGCACTCGCGCAATGGATCATCACGCACGACGGGCTGCCGGCCGATGCGTGCGTGGAGATCGTCGCGCTGGCCGGCCGCCCGATCGACTTCGTCGAGATCGGCGCGAGCACCGGCTACTACGATGCGAAGAACGACGGGTTCGATCGCGTCGACGCGGATCGTTGCGACATCGTCGTGTTCGGCGATGCCGATTGCCGGCCGGCCGACGACTGGCTCGAGCACCTGCTCGCGCCGTTTGCACGCGAAGCCGGCGATGCACCCGTCGCGGTGGCGGGGCGCACGAGCTATGCGCCGAACGTGCTCGGCATCGCGCTGACGTCGATCGATTTCATGTATTTCCCGAGCCCGCTGCGCGCCGGCGCGACGCGCAACTTCTACGCGAACAACGTCGCGTTCCGGCGCGACGTGTTCGCGCAATTTCGCTACGAGCCGCTCGACGGCGTCTATCGTGCGCACTGCCAGGTGATGGGGCTGCGGATGCAGGCGGCCGGTGTGGCCGTCGAATTCGCGCCGGCCGCGCATACCGAACATCGGCTGCCGGACACGCATCGCGAATCGCTGAAGCTGCGCTGGATGCGCGGCGAGGACAGCGTCGGGCTGACGCCGTATCTCGTGAACGCGTACCTGCCGAGAGGATGGCAGTGGCTCGGACGCAGCGGCCCGCTCGGCCCGTTCTGCGTGATGGCGATGCGGCTCGGCTACAGCCTGCGCGCGCTCGATCGCCAGCAGTTGCCGCGGCTCGGCGCCATGCGTTATCTCGCGGCCGTCGGCGTCACGATCGCGGCGTCCGCCGTCGATACGCTCGGTGCGCTCGCGCGCGGTTTCGGTCTCGCCGGGCGCGCTTCGGCCCGGCGCGATCTCGACGCGCTGTCCTATCACCGTCATTGAACCGGCGCCGCGCATCGCGCGCGGCCACGACACGCCGCATCCTGCCTTCATTCCGACCACGACCATGCCTTCTCTCGCCGCCCGTGTTGCCTGCATCGCCCTGTTTGCCGCCAGCGCCGGCGCCCATGCCGCGCCGGTCGATCACGCGGGGCGCGGGATCTACCACTTCGCGTCGCAAAGCGGCTGCCCGTTCGCGAACGCGACCGCCGCCGACTGCAATCGCGTCGCGCTCGATGCGCCCAACGTTCACGCGAGCATCGATACCGATGCGCACGCGATCGTCTTCTCGAGCGATGCGACGCGCCGCACGAAGGACGTGCTCGGCGACGTGCTGCTTCAGGGCACGGGCGTCGACCGCGACGGCCGGCGCGTGCCGTTGAGCGTGCATGTGCTGCTGCGTCGCGACGGCGCGAAATGGGACCGTGACGTGTACGTTCATGCGCCCGTGCACGGCACGTTCACCGATGTGCGGATCGATCCGTATCGCGTGCGCGTGAAGGAGGGCGATGGCGAACGCGACGTGCTCACGCCGGACGAAACGCTGGCACTGTTCGCGCATCCGTCGCTGGCATCGCGGCTCGCGCGGCATCTCGTGAAGGTGAGCGCGACCGATCCGAAGCAGCCATCCGCGGACGACATCACGATCGCACTCGGCGTCGGCGGCTTGACGAAGTCGGTCGCGCGCGCGAGCTTCACGTCGAGCGCGCCGCACGATGCGGACGTCGATCGCGCACTGGCATCGGGCACGTGGTCGATCCGTTTCGACGCACTGAGCAATCACATTCCGGTGTGGGTCGCGCAGCGCGAGCTGTTCCTGTTCGGTCTCGACGGCAGTGCGCTGCTGAAAGACGTGCGCGAGCGCGGTTTCCGCAAGAACGACCGGATCGAATTCGGCGCGCGCGACGGCAACGGTTATCTGCGCGTGAACGGCCGCGAGGAGGCATTCGCGGGGGCGACCGCGTCCGCGCATGCGTTCATGCAGGAAAGCTTCATCGGCCTGATCCTCGGATGGCGTCGCGATCCGGCCGCCGCCGCGGCATCCGCGACGAAATCCGCGTCCGCACGGGGTGTGCCGGCATGACCGCGGCAGGCGAGCTGCCCGCGTCGCCGCCGGCGTCGCACGATGGTCGCTTCGACTGTCTCGATGCGCCCGCGCCGCGCGGTGCGGCACGGGTGCGTGCGTACCTCGTCGATCGCATCAAGCGGGCGGCGATCCGGCAGCTTCATCGCAGCACGCATGGCGAGCGCTGGGTGCTGCGCATGTACCTGATCGGCGAGGAAGCGACCGAGTGCGCGTTGCACGAGGACTGGACCGGCCAGCCGCCGGACTGGCTCGCGCCGCGGATCGAGCAGCATCTCGCGGACGAGCGTCGCCACGCGGCCGCGTTCGCCGATGCGCTGCGCGCACGCGGCGTCGCGCCGTCGACCGCGCCGCACGAGCCGGACTGGCTGAGCCGGCGCAAGATCATGCGGTGGCGCCGGCTCGCGCAGCGCCATGCGCCGCATTTCGCGCAAGGCGTGCTCGTGCCGGCCTATGCGACGGGGCTGTGCGCGGAGCAGATGGCGATGCGCGTGCTCGCGCGCCACTGCGCGACGATCGGCGCTGCCCATCCGCTGTATCCGCTGCTCTCGCGCGTGCTCGCGGACGAGACGCGGCACGTCCGGCTCTGCGCGGACACGCTGCGCCGTCTCGTCGCGCCGTCCGAGCTTGCGCGGCTCGCCGCGTTGCTGGACGGGATCCGCGCGATCGAAGCCGGTTTCGGCGTGACGGGCGCGCTGGCGATGTACGCGGCCGGCTGGCTCCAGACGCTTCGTCCGCGCGCATGATGCCGAGGATCGTCTATCTCGCGACGGCCGACGCGCGCGGCCACCTGATGCGCGCACAACTGCTCGTGCATGCGTTGCGCGCGGCCGGCGCGCAGGTCGACGTGCTGACGACGTCCGATGCGGGGCAGGCGTTTCTGGCCGCGTTCGACATCGACGCAGCCGTGCTGTCCCGTCACTACGCGGTGCAGTTCGACGAACGGCAGAACATGCTGCGCGATGCGACCGATCGTAATGTCGCGCATTACGTGTTCCGGCCGACGCGCATGCTGCGCGACATCGCGCGGCTGCGTGCGATCGGCCGCGATGCCGATCTCATGATCAACGACTCGTTTCATCCGGCGCTGCTGTTCATGGGCGCGATGCCGGGCTGGCGGCGCCGCGTCGTTCACGTGTACGGCGGCAGCCTGCGCCGCGCGTTGACCGCGAATTTCGATGCACGGCTGCCGCGTGTGCTGGCGCGTGCTTTCGCACGGATCGTCGACTGGCAGATCGATTCGGCGCGGTGCTGCATCGAACACGATTTCGCATACGATGCGGCCGACGAAGTCCGGCGGGCCCACGCGCATTGCCGGCTGCCGACTCCGGTGCCGATCGTCGCCGAACGGCTGGCCTCGGAGCCGGCCGCCGCAGCCGTCTATCTGAATCCGCACTTCCGCGATATCGCGCTCGCCGATGCGTTGTCGGCTGGCATGCGCGACGCGGGGCTGGCCGCACACCGTGTGGGCGAGGGCTATGCGGGGCACGACGGCTGGACCGGCGTCGACGCCGATTGGGTGACGCGTGCCGCCCATGCACCGCTGATCGTGTCGGCACCCGGCATGGCTGCGCTGTCGATCGCACGCGTGTATCGCCGCCCGATCCTGCTCGTGCAGTCAGACCAGCCCGAGCAGGCGAGCAACGCCGCGCGCGCCGCACAGCTGCAGCTCGTGCACCGCGTCGTCACATGGCGCGGCGATGCGGCCGCGTTCCGATGGGAAGTCGGGCAGGCCGCGGCCGAGCTGATGTGCGATCCCGGTACGCAAGCAGGAACGATCGCCGGCCGCGAGCATGCGCGTGCGCGCGTGGACGCATGGACGTCGCGCCTCCTGGCGCTGCGTCCGTGTGCGCAGGTGGCCGATTCCGATACGCGCTGCGAGGCGCCGGCGCCACGATGAATTCGCTGTCGTTTCGTGACGATCGCCGGCCCGATATCCGGCAGATGCTGGCCGCGACGTTCGGCATGGCGGCCGGTCTCGCGATCTTCTTTCTGCTGGAGCGCGGCGTCACGCCGCACCATGTGTTCGCCACGGCGATCGATGCGCGGATTCCGTTCATCGCGTGGTCGTGGTTCGTCTATGTCGGCTTCTTTCCGTTCGTGATTGCGCTCGCCGGGTATGCCCGGCCGCCCGCGTTCGCCGCGTTCAGGGAAGCGGTGCTGATCGCGTTCGTGCTCGGTGTCGTGTGTTTTCTGCTGTTTCCGGAAGCCGTGCCGAGGCCCGACGTCGCGGAGATCGGCAACGCGTTCGTACGCCACCGCCTCGCGCGCATGTGGCAGCTCGATCTCGCCGCCAACGGCTTTCCGAGCCTGCATGTCGCGGTGACGTGTCTGGCCTGCCGGATGCTGGCGGACCGGCGGCGGCTCGCGACCGTGACGGTCGGTCTGCTGATCTGCACGTCGACGCTGACGCTCAAGCAGCATACGGTCGCCGATGTACTGGGCGGCGTGGCGCTCGCGATGGTCAGTGCGCTGTGGGTCGAGCGGCGTTCGCTGCGCAGGAGGCTCGCTTGATGGATACCCGCGTTCACCCGGCCGGGCCGAATGCCGAGCTTGCGCGGTTCGTGCCGGATCCCGCGTTGTTTCGCGTGAGCGCCGCGCGTGTCGGTGCGGCGCTGGCGGGAGACTGGCTGATGATTGCCGCTGCGTTCGCCGTTGCGATCGCGTTTGCGCATCCGCTTGTGTACGCGTTGGCCGCGATCGTGATCGCGCGCAGCCAGCTGGCGCTCGCGGTCATGATGCACGAAAGCGCGCACGGGTTGCTGGCGCGGAACCGGCGCGTCAACGACGCGCTGGGCCAGCTGTTTGCGGCCGGCCCGCTGTGGCTGTCGCTGCGTACGTATCGCGCGGGCCATCTGAAGCACCATCGCGCGCCGATGCAGCCGGACGATCCCGTCGCGCTGCTGTTCGGCGTGCACGACTATCCGGTGACGCGCAGGCGCCTGATCGGCCGCCTGCTCGCATACGCGTGCGGGATCGGCTACGTGACGAGTGTCGTGAAGCTAGCGCGCGGCGAGTTTGCGCATGCGTTGCCAAAGGTCGGGAAGTCGCGCGCGTATGCCGCGTGGGAGGTCGTGTCGATGCTCGCAGGCAACGGTGTGCTGTTCGGTGCGCTCGCGTGGGCCGGACATCCGCTGCTGTACGTCACTTTGTGGATCGTGCCGTCCGTCACGCTGCTGCCGCTCGCCGGGCAGGTGCGCGCGATCTTCGAGCACGCGGGGTTGCCTGCAGGTGCCGACCAGAGCCGCAACGCGCGCACGATCGCACGGCGTTCGTGGCAGACGTTCCTGTTCGGCCCGCACGCGATTCATTTTCATATCGAGCATCACCTGTTCATGCGGATGCCGTTCCATCACCTGCCGGCCGTGCATCGGCAGCTCGTGCAGCGGCAGTTGCTGCCTGAGCGCAATCTGTACGCGGGATATGGTGAGGTGCTGCGCGACGTCAGCGTGCGTTGACGCGCGAGAGGGGGGTATTGCCTGCCCCGTCCGGGGCGGGAATCATGAGCGGATCGATACCGGGAACATGATGGTCGACAGGCCTGCGAGGTTCAATTACGTGGCGCTGGCGATCGGCGCGATCCTGGCGGTGTGGGGCGCGGAAACGATCGACGAACGGCTCGCGTTGATCGAATCGTACGTTGCCGTGCAGGGGACGGTCGTCCGGTTGACCCACGGCGCGCATCACCCGTTGATCGAGTTCGTGACGAAAAGCGGCGAACGCGTTTCGTTTCCGGGGAGCTTCGTGACGGTGGGGTTCGGCGACACGTTGCCGGTGCGCTACGATCCGGCCAGGCCGCGAGCCAGCGCAACAGTCGACACGTTCACGAACATGTGGCTCGAGTCGATCATCTCGATCGCTTTCACGATGGCGTTTCTTTACGCCGGCTTGAAGGGAAAGTCGCTTCTGCCGAAACCGGGGGGAGGCGCCGAGTAGTGCGGCACGTATCGCGGAGATACCTGCCATCGACACGGATGCGACAGACGCAAAAAAGCCTCCGCTTGGGAGGCTTTATTTGCACTATCAAAGATAGTTGGTAGGGTGGGAGGGACTCGAACCCTCGACTCTCTGATTAAAAGTCAGATACTCTAACCAACTGAGTTACCACCCCACGTTCTTGAAACCTGTCGGTTCGTTGCTTGAACAACTTGGGCAACGACCCAAAGAGCAAAAGATTATAGCGACGGAATATCAGGCTGTCAACATTCCGCCGCGATAATTATTTGATCGTTTCAAGCTTGCCCTGCGCCGTCTGTGCAGCATTCGACCCGGCGTACTGCGAGACGACCTGCTCGAACGTCTTCTTCGCGGCCGCCTTCTGGCCTTGCTCGAGCTGGTTCGTGCCGATCGCCACGAGGGCGTCGGCCGCGCGCGGGTGCTGCGGGAACTTGCTGACGATCCCTTGCCACGTCGCAGTCGAACCGCGGTAGTCGCGCAGTGCGTATTGCGCATTGCCGTACCAGTACTGCGCGGTCGGCTGGTAGGGGCTCTGCGGATACTTCGCGATGAACGCGCGGAACGAAGCCGCGGCCGCCTTGAAGTTGCCGTTGCGGAACTGTTGTTGCGCCGCATTGAGCGCATCCGTTTCACCCGGCTGCACGGTGCCTTCGACACCATCGATCGTCGCCTGCTGCGGCTCGAACTTCTTGAGCCGCGTGTCGAGATCCTGGTAGTACTCCTTCTGCTGCCGTTCGAGCGTCGTCAGCCGGTTCGTCAGATCCTCGTTCTCGCCGCGCAGCGTCGCGACCTGCTGGTTCAGCTGGTCGAGACGGCCGGATTGATCGAGGATCGTACGCTGGGCGGCCGACAACTGGCTGGCCAGGTTGTCGGTCTTGGTGCGCAGATCGAGCACGGCGCGGCGCGCTTCGTTGTCGTCGAACACGCCGGCGTGCGCCGGCGCGACCGACCACGCCGCGCCCGCGACGCAGAATGCTGCGGCAACGCGCAGCAGGGATACACGGTGCGTCATACGGCGATTCTTCCGTTACTTACTGTTGGTAGACGAGGTCGGCGCGACGGTTCTGCGCCCACGATGCTTCGTCGTGACCCGTTGCCTGCGGCTTTTCCTTGCCGAGGCTCACGGCTTCCATCTGCGAATCGTTCACGCCGAGCAGTGCCATCGCGCGACGGACGGCTTCCGCACGCTTCTGGCCCAGCGCGAGGTTGTACTCGCTCGTGCCGCGTTCGTCGGTGTTGCCCTGGATCAGCACGTGGCGCTGCGGGTGGCTCTTCAGGTACTGGGCGTGCTGCTGCATCAGCGACTGGTAGTCGTCCTTCACCGAATAGCTGTCGAAGTCGAAGTAGATGCTGCGCTTCGCGAGCGGGCTGTTCGGGTCGTTCAGCGGATCGACGTTCACTTGCGCGACGTTGTCGGCGCTCGGCTGCGTGCTGACCGCACCCGCGTTGTTGGCCTTGTCGTCGAGCTTCACGCCCGACTTGCACGCTGCGAGCGCGCTGATCATCATCACGGCCAGGGCCAGACGAGCTTTATTCGACATCATGGTTACTCTCCTTGTGGTCATTGCATGAAGGGCCCCCACGACGGCTCACGTACGGAGCCGCCCTGGACGGACAGGATTTGCGGCGGCGCGCTGCCGTCGGAGGGCACTGCTGCCAGAACATTGCGACCACCCGACTGGGTAGCGTACAGAAGGTACTGGCCGTTTGCCGCGAAGCTCGGCGATTCGTCGCGATTCGTATTCGTGATGGCGTTCGCCGCGCCCGATTGCAGATCCTGAACGTACAGCTTGAAGCCCCCGCCCGTGCGGGAGATGTAAGCGAGCAGCTTGCCGTCCGGGCTGATACGCGGACTCGTGTTGTAGCTGCCGGTGAAGGTCACGCGCTGCGCGGCACCGGCGCTCTCGCCCTGTGCGGGCATCCGGTAGATCTGCGGCGCACCGCCGCGATCGCTCGTGAAGTAGATCCAGCGGCCGTCCGGCGAGTAGAACGGCTCGGTGTCGATCGAGCTGCTCTGCGTGAGGCGGCGCAGGCCGCCGCCCGTCGAATTGACCGAATAGATTTGCGTATTGCCCGTCAGCGACAGCGCGACGGCCAGCGTGTTGCTGTCCGGCGACCATGCCGGTGCGCTGTTGTTGCCCTTCTGGTCGGAGACGATGTAGCGGCGGCCGGTCGGCAGGTCGTGAATGTAGACGATCGGCTTCTTGCGCTCGAACGACACGTACGCGACCTTCGTGCCGCTCGGCGACCACGACGGCGAGATGATCGGCTCGGTGCTCGACAGCGCGATGCGCGCGTTCTGGCCGTCCGAATCCGAGATCTGCAACTGGTAGCGGTTACCGGTCTTGATCACGTACGACAGGCGCGTGGCGAACACGCCGCGCACGCCGAGCAGCTTCTGGTAGATGTAGTCGGCGATCTTGTGGCCGGCCGTGCGCAGCGTGGTGTCGGTGGCCGTCAGCGACAGGCCGCCGAGGCTTTGCTGCTTCACGGTGTCGTACAGGATGAAGTTGACCTTGTACTGGCCGTTCGCCTCGCGGTTCACGCTGCCGGCGACGAACGCATTGGCGCCCTTGGCCTTCCATGCGCCGAGATCGACCGATGCGGTCTCCGGCACGGGCGTGCTGCCTGCGTCGATGTTGGTGAATTTGCCGCTGCGGGCGAGGTCGGCGCGGACGATCGACGTGACCTGCTGCGGCAGGTTCGCCTCGTTCGCGAAATTCGCGGTGGCGATGGGGAACTGGGTCGACCCGACACCGGTGATCAGCACGTTGACCTGGGCGTTAGCGGCGCTGCCCGCCGTAATCAGACACGAGGCCACGAGTGCCCTGAAACCTAGCTTTGTCATCAAACTCATGCTTCTTGCTTCCCGTATGGCTTGGATCGCTGCGCAACGGCAGAGACAGTAAAAATACCCGATTCGTTCCCGTCCGACAGCGACGCCCGGAGTGTAAGCGCATTTCGTTTCACTCCGCCGCCTTGAAGGTAATCGTAATGTCAGACGGGGTACGACCGTTAGAATCGGGCGGCAACGGGACCGATGCGTGGATCGCATTGACCACGGCTTGATCCCACCCCGAATTCCCGCTGGAGCGGGAGACCGATGCGCTCAATACGTCACCGGACGGCGTGCACCGAATCTTGACGACGGTGGTCAGGCCTGCCCGCTCGCCGCCCCAAACGATGTTCGGCTTGACGCGGCGGCGCACCTTGTCGGCATAGCCGGGCGTCGCGGCATTGCCGCCGGAACCCGTACCGGTGCCGCTTTTCGCGAGGCCTTCGCCGCCGCCTTCACCGGCACCGGACAGGCCCTGCATCTGCGCGAGACGCGCGCTGCGCTCGCGGTCGAGCTTCGCGTTCGCCGCCGCATTGGCCTTCGCGCGTGCCGTGGCTTCGGCCTTCGCCTTGGCCTGGGCTTCCGCCTTTGCCTTCGCGGCCGCGTCGGCTTTCGCCTTCGCCGCCTGCTGCGCTTCGAGCTGCGCCTGCTTCTGCTGCTGGAGTTTCTGCTGTTCGAGCTTCTGCTGCTCAAGCTTCTGCTGCTCGGCGAGCTGCTGTTGCCTGAGCTTGTCGGCCTGTTTCTGCCGGTCGCGTTCCGCGGCCTTTTGCGCGGCGAGTGCGGCTGCCTGCTGCGCGGCAAGCTGCGCGCGCCGGGCTTCCTCTTCCTGTTGCGCCTTCAACTGCTGTGCGCGGCGCTGCTGCTCGAGCAGCGCTTCACGCGCGGCCGCTTCCTGCTGCCGCTTCTTCTGCTGCAGCGCGATGTCGGCCTGCTCGTCGCGCACGGGGGGAGCGGGGGGCGCGACCTTCGCGGGCGGCGCCGGCGTGACGACGGGCCGCGGTGCGGGCACGTCGGGCACCTCGGTCCACAGCTCGGCTTCGGCGCCGGCCGGCGTGCTGTTCTGCCACTGCACGCCGTGATAGAGGAACAGCGCGAGCAGCACGTGCATCAGCGCGGCGAGCGCGAATGCGCGCCAGGTACCGCGCTCGCGGGGAGGCTGAGGCGGGTAGGCGGAGCTGCGCGTGGATTGCTGCCGGTTCATTGCGATTTGACGAGGAGGCCGACGCGCTTGACGCCGCGCGCCTTCAGATCGGACATCACGGTCATGACCGCATCGTACTGCACGGTCTTGTCGGCCGCGATCACGACCGGCTGGTCGGGATGATCGGCCTGCCGGGCCACGATGAAGCTGTCGAGCTCGGCCTTCGTCATCGTGTCTTCCTGGGTCGCGCCCGAGTCGCCCTTGTACTTGACGCTCATCGTGCGATCGGCCTTGATGTTGACGACGACGGGCGGCGTCTGCTCCTGCGGCGCGGCGTTGCCGACGGTCGGCAGGTTGATGATCGACGGGGCGACGAGCGGTGCGGTGACCATGAAGATCACGAGCAGCACCAGCATCACGTCGATGTACGGCACGACGTTGATGTCGGCCATTGCACGGCGCGAGCGGCCGCCGCGCATGCTGGATCGGATGGGGCTTCCTGCCATGGCGCGCTCCTTACTGGGCCTGACGCTGCAGGATGTTCGAGAACTCTTCGATGAAGGTCTCGAAGCGGATCGCGAGGCGGTCGATGTCGTGCGCGTAGCGGTTGTACGCGACCACGGCCGGAATCGCGGCGAACAGGCCGATCGCGGTGGCGACGAGCGCCTCGGCGATGCCTGGCGCGACGTTCGCGAGCGTGGCCTGCTGCACGTTCGCGAGGCCGCGGAACGAGTTCATGATCCCCCAGACCGTTCCGAACAGGCCGATGTACGGGCTGACCGAGCCGACCGACGCGAGGAACGCGAGGTTCGCTTCGAGCACGTCCATTTCACGCTGGAACGACGCGCGCATCGCGCGGCGTGCGCCGTCGAGCACGAGGCCCGGATCGCTGATGCGCTTTTCCTTCGCCTTCAGGAACTCGCGCATGCCCGATTCGAAGATCCGCTCGAGCGCGCCGATCGTGTGGCGGTTGTTGGCTGCGCTCTGGTACAGCGCCTGCAGGTCGCCGCCCGACCAGAAATCCTTCTCGAAGCGTTCGGTCTGCGCGCGGGCGCGGCGGATCGCGAACCACTTGCGGAAGATGAAGGTCCACGACATCAGCGACAGCAGCAGCAGCAGCCCCATCACGGCCTGGGCCAGCACGCTCGCGTTGAGGACGAGGGAAATGATCGACAGGTCTTGAGAAGTGTTCATAGAGGTTTGAGTAACGTCCCTTCGGGGCGCCCGGTATGCGTGCGGCGCGGCGCGCCGGCCATGCCTGGCGCCGAACCTTGCTTAGTATCGAATCAGAAAGGCAAGTTCATAGGCTGTGTCTAAACGGCGCTCATGCGAGCTTCGTTGACAGTGCAGTCTGCCCGTCGTCGATGACGGGCCCGCGTTCCAGCGCGTCGAGCACGGCCGGCGGGATCGCCGCGGGCCGGATGCCGGTACGGTCGACGCAACCGAGGCGGATGTGCCCGGCCACGAGCAGCGTGTCTCCACACCAGGCTTCCTGCATGAACTCCACCGATGCGCGGCCGATGCGTCCGGGCCGGCTCGTGATCGCCAGGGTGTCGTCGAGTCGCGCCGGTGCGCGGTAGTCGAGCGACGTGCTGCGGACGACGAAGATCGCACCGGTATCGTCGGCGAGCCGACGCTGGTCGATGCCGCAGGCGCGCAGCCACTCGGTGCGGGCGCGTTCGAAGAACTTCAGGTAGTTGGCATAGAAGACGATGCCGCCTGCGTCGGTATCCTCGTAGTACACGCGCACCGGCCAGATGAAGCCGGAGGGCGCTTCCGGGGAGCGGGTAGGCTGGGTCATGGCGCGCATTCTACCGGAAGGCAGGAGCCTGATTCGTAACCGATTCGTAACGGAATGTAGTATGCGGTAGCACACTGCTGGCCGGCCCGAAGGGGCCGGCCAGCGGGGCTTCAGCCGCGGTGGACGGTCGGGCCGCCGGGTGCTTGCGCGATCGGCATCAGCTCGATCGTGTTGACGTTGACATGCGCCGGGCGCGTCGCGATCCAGTAGATCGTGTCGGCGATGTCCTCGGGCATGAGCGGCTGGACGTTGTTGTAGACGTTCGCCGCTTTTTCGTTGTCGCCGCGATAACGGACGTTCGAGAATTCGGTGCCGCCGCACAGGCCGGGCTCGATGTCGGTGACGCGCAACGGCGTGCCGAGCAGGTCGGCGCGCAGGTTCAGGCTGAATTGTCTGACGAAAGCCTTGGTCGCCCCGTAGACGTTTCCGCCTGCATAAGGGTACGAACCCGCGACCGAGCCAAGGTTGAAGATATGGCCGCGGCCGCGCTCGATCATGCCGGGCAGCAGCGCGTGCGTGACCGTGACGAGGCCCGTGCAGTTCGTGTCGATCATCGTGTGCCATTCGTCGAGGCTGGCCTTCTGGGCCGGCTCGACGCCGAGCGCGAGGCCGGCGTTGTTGACGAGCACGTCGAGCGCCGCGAATTCGGCGGGAAGGGCGGCCGGCACGGCCTCGACGGCCGCGCGATCGCGTACGTCGAGCTCGAGCGGCAGAAGCGAATCGCCGAGTTCGGCGGCGAGCGCATCGAGACGATCCTTGCGACGCGCGGTCGCGACGACGCGGTGGCCTCCGTTGACAAAGGCACGGGCGATGGCGGCGCCGAAGCCGGCGGACGCGCCTGTGACGAACACGATCATTGCTGCTCCTGGTCGAAGACAAAATAGCGGGTGATATCCCGCAAGCCTACTGAGAATGCCGCACCGCGGCAAGGCGGCAAAGCGTTCCGGCACGGGCGCGTAGAGTCTGGCCCCAATTGCTTCGGGCGCACCGCCGTGCGGTTGCCTATTCATGACGCATCCAATACACTAACGCGCTCATCACCCCTGCGTGACTGGCGATAGAACCCTTCGGGTTCAAGGTGGAGCATCCCACCGTGAAGCGCGGGGCGCCGTTTTTGCCGTTCGCCTGGGCAGCCGTTGTGCGCCGTCGCGTGCATCGCCGGTGGCTGTCCTGCCTCGCGTCATACGGATTCTTCCGCCACGTCGAGCTGGTCCCGCCAGCAGCGCACCGTACTCGGCCACTTCGGTCAACCTGTACACACTTAACGGAAACCGTATGTTTGACAGAGCCCAAAGCACCATCGCGAACGTCGATCCCGAAATCTTTGCTGCGATCGAGCAGGAAAACCGCCGCCAGGAAGATCACATCGAGCTGATCGCGTCGGAAAACTACACGAGCCCGGCGGTGATGGCCGCGCAAGGTTCGCAGCTCACGAACAAGTACGCGGAAGGCTATCCGGGCAAGCGCTACTACGGCGGCTGCGAATACGTGGACGTGGTCGAGCAGCTGGCGATCGATCGCGTGAAGCAGCTGTTCGGCGCGGAAGCGGCGAACGTGCAGCCGAACTCGGGTTCGCAGGCGAACCAGGGTGTGTTCTTCGCAATGCTCAAGCCGGGTGACACGATCATGGGCATGAGCCTCGCGCACGGCGGCCACCTGACGCACGGTTCGCCGGTGAACATGTCGGGCAAGTGGTTCAACGTGGTGAGCTACGGCCTGAACGAGAACGAAGACATCGATTACGAAGCGGCCGAGAAGCTGGCGCAGGAACACAAGCCGAAGCTGATCGTCGCGGGCGCGTCGGCGTTCTCGCTGAAGATCGATTTCGAGCGTCTGGCGAAGATCGCGAAGTCGGTCGGTGCGTACCTGATGGTCGACATGGCGCACTACGCCGGCCTGATCGCTGCAGGCGTGTACCCGAACCCGGTGCCGCACGCGGACTTCGTGACGACGACGACGCACAAGAGCCTGCGCGGCCCGCGCGGCGGCGTGATCCTGATGAAGGCGGAGTACGAGAAGCCGATCAATTCGGCGATCTTCCCGGGGATCCAGGGCGGCCCGCTGATGCACGTGATCGCGGGCAAGGCGGTGGCGTTCAAGGAAGCCCTGTCGCCGGAGTTCAAGGCGTACCAGGAGAAGGTGGTCGAGAACGCACGCGTGCTGGCGGAAACGCTGGTGAAGCGCGGGCTGCGGATCGTGTCGGGCCGCACGGAAAGCCACGTGATGCTGGTCGACCTGCGCGCGAAGAACATCACCGGCAAGGCAGCGGAAGCCGCGCTCGGCGCCGCGCACATCACGGTGAACAAGAACGCGATCCCGAACGATCCGGAAAAGCCGTTCGTGACGAGCGGCGTGCGCCTGGGCTCGCCGGCGATGACGACGCGCGGGTTCGGTCCGGCGGAAGCGGAACAGGTGGGCAACCTGATCGCTGACGTGCTGGACAACCCGGAAGATGCAGCGACGATCGAGCGCGTGCGCGCGCAGGTCGCCGAGCTGACCAAGCGTTTCCCGGTCTATCGCTGATCGACGATGCGTTGCCCGTTCTGCCGGCATGACGACACGCAGGTCGTGGACTCGCGCGTGTCCGAAGATGGCGCCGCGATCCGGCGGCGCCGTCGCTGCTCGGCTTGCGACAAGCGCTTCACGACGTACGAGCGGGTCGAGCTGTCCCTGCCGTTCGTCGTGAAGAAGGACGGCAGCCGCACGGAATTCGACCGTCGCAAGATCGTCGCCAGCATGCAACTCGCGCTGCGCAAGCGGCCGGTTGCCGCCGACGCGATCGACGCGGCGGTCGCCCGCATCGAGTATCAACTGCTCGCGACAGGCGAGCGCGAAGTGCGTAGCGAGAAGCTCGGCGAACTCGTGATGAACGAGTTGCGCGGCCTCGATACGATCGCTTATGTCCGCTTCGCATCGGTGTATCGCCGGTTCGAGGACGTTTCCGAATTTGCCGACGTGATCGAAGAGTTCCGTCGCGCCTCTCCCGCCAAGACTCCGCGTAAGCGCTGACGCGCTGCGTCCGTTCATCGTCTTCTCCGTTGGATCAGTTCGCGCCGATTGTGTCGGTCGCGATCGCATGCCGCCAGTCGGCCGTTCGGCAAATGGCGCGCGTCCGCACGCGTCGCTACAGTCGTCGCATCACCTTGGCGAAGGACGGCTGCGATGGGACTGCACGCTTTACCCCTGAAAAATGTGTTGCGCCGCTCGGGCGGGTTCACGCTCGTCGAGCTGATGGTCGCGCTTTCGCTGGCGGCCGGGCTCGCGCTCCATGCGGCGCCCGCCTTCGATCAGTGGCGGATGCGTGAACGTGTGGATGCACGCTCGCGCGCGTTGCTCGGCGCGCTGTCGTTTGCACGTGCCGAGGCGATGCGCCTCGGCGTGCGCGTCACGCTGTGCAGGGCCGGGAGCGCCGGCACCTGTTTGCGTGCGGGTGAGCGGTGCGATCCGGCCGAATGGTCGTGCGACTGGATCGTCAGCGGGCAGGTCGACGGGCAGTCACGCGTGCTGAGGCGCTATCCGCGCGATGTCGAAGTGGCCGTCGCGGGTGCGGCGCACGATCTCGCGTTTGCGCCGCCGGTCGGTCAGGCAATCGGTGGTATCCGGCGCTTCGAATTGAGTCCAGGACGCGACATATCGGGGGCTGACGCCACACGTGCGTCGCGTTGCGTGCGGATCGCGGCAGGTGGCCGGGCGCGGGTTGTCGCCGGCCGCTGCGACGCGGCGTGAATGTCATGCGCAACGCAATGCGCGGCACGTCGCTGCTCGAAGCGATGCTGGCCGTCGCGCTCCTCGCGGCCGTCATGCTGGCCGTGGCGGGCAGCCAGCTTGCGATGGCGCGTGTGCAGCGCGCGACGATCTGGCGTGAACGCGCGCTGTGGCTGGCTGATGCGCGTATCGAGCGCTTGCACGTGGCCGCGCAGGCTGACGATGGCCTTGCGGCGCGGGCCGCGGCGTCGCTGCCCGGCGGCGCGATGATGCGTGGCGATGGCCCGGGTGGCGTCAGCTACGCGGTTGTCGGCTGGCGCGGCGGTCATGCGGCTACCGGGCCGCGATGCGATGCGACGGGCAGGCCGGCGCAGCCGCCGTCTTGCGTCCGGATTCCGTATCGGGAGGCTGACGCCGATGAACGCTGATCGCCGCACGCGTGCGCATACGCTGCTTGAAGTATTGATTGCGATGACCGTCGGTCTGCTCGTGCTCGCGGCGGCCGGTGCGCTGGTCCACGCGCAGCGCATCGCCCAGCGGCGTGCGGACGACGGGTTCCGGATGCGCGATGCGGCTGGCACCGCACTGATGCTGATCGGCCAGCAGATCCAGATGGCAGGATTCCGGCCGCTCGATGCAGGGGGCGTGTCGTCGTTGCCGCCGGTGTTCGGCTGTTCGATGGCGCGTGTGAGGGGAAGTGGCGCGCAAGTGCGGTGCGAGCCCGTGCGCGCTGTATCGGACGCGCTGCTGGTCCGGTATGTCGGCGACGCCGTGTCGACGTGGCCCACCGTTAGCGGCCAGGTGCCGGATTGCCTCGGGCAGGGTATTGGCGGGGTCGGCGAACGTGCGCCGGTGGAGAACCGCTTCGATGTGCACGTTAGTCCGTCGACGGGCGAGCCCGAACTGTATTGCGAAGGAAACGGCCGTCCGGGCACGCCGCAGCCGGTCGTGTCGGGAATCGATCAGTTGCGGGTGCGCTATCTTCGTCGCGGCGGCACGCAGTTCGTCGATGCCGATGCCATGCGCGTCGACGACTGGCACGAGGTCGTGGCCGTGCATGTCTGCGTGCGGGCGCGCGGTGAACCGTCGGGCGAGCCGGCGCGGCACGTCGACTGCGATGGTCGCACCGTCGCTGTACAAGACGGCCGCGCGCGCATGACGCTCGATCGCATCGTCGCGTTGAGGAATGTCGCGGGCGCATTCGACGATACGCCGCGCGATGCAACGGATGCACGCGAGGTGCAGCGATGAGCGGAGCGGGGCGGTACGCACCGCAGCGGTCGGGATGCGGCGCGGCAGGCAACACCCGCGAGCGTATCGCGACAAGTGGCGAAGCCCTGCGGCGGGCTGCGGGTGCGGATGTCCTGGCGTCGAGACGGCGAGCGCCGCACCTGCGCTTGCGGTCAACCAGCCGCGATCGGCGTCGCGAAGCGGGCCTTGCATTGCCCGCGGTGATCGCGGTCGGCGCGGCGGTTGCGGCGTTGACAGGCACGTGGTTCGAGGCTGCGCTGACGGAATCGCGCCGCACGCGCGCGTTGTCCGATCGGCTGGTCGCATTTCACGCGGCCGATGCCGCGCTTGCTGCGTGCACAGCGCGATTGCGCCGGGGCTCGGCGCCCTACGTAAGCGAAGGCAAGTCGCATGCGGAGCCCGACGCTTGGCGGCGCGCGCCGGCGCTGGCGGCGGCCGAAGCGTTCGCTCCGTTCGCAGGATGGCCGGCGGTCGGGCAACCGCCACGATGCCTGATCGAAGCGTGGCGCGGGGCAGGGCCGGCCGATGCCCGCGCGTACGTGGTCACCGCGCGCGGTGTCGGTGCGCATGCATCGAGCGCCGTCTGGCTGCAGCATCAGGTCGCGATCCGCGACGGACACATCGTCGCCTTGCGCTGGCGTCACGTCGCGACGGTGCCTCGATGAGCGGTGGCCCATCCATGCAACGCGCGGCGGGATTCACGCTGATCGAGCTGATGATCGTGCTCGCGATCGTCGCGGTGCTGGCCGGATGGGGTATCCCGTCGTATCGCGAGCAGGTGGCGCGCGCTCATCGCGCATCGGCAGTCGCCGCGCTGTACCGGGCGGCCCAATATCTCGAAGCCCTCGAGGGCGTACCGCCTTCGGCATTGCCCACGGCACTCGCGCAAGCGCCGCCGGACGGGCGCGCGGTCTATCGTTTGGCGCTCCGGCGGCCGGACGGCGACGATTCGGCCGTGAGCTATGAGCTGGAAGCCATCCCGCTCGACACCGGCCCGATGCACGGCGATGCATGCGGCGCGTTCACGTTGCGCTCGGACGGGGCGAAAGGCAATGTCCGAAGTGATGCCGTCGACGGACAGGACGCCGCGTGCTGGGGTGTGCGTTGAGTTCGAACGAAAGGCGCGCCACGGCGGATGGCCGTGCGCACAGGATGCCGACGATCAGTCGTCGTGCGCGTCGAGCCCGCGCTCGTCGCGGGACGCCTTCCAGATCCGGTAGACCTCCCATGCAGCGAAACCGAGGGTGCCCCACTTCAGCGCGGGCCCCGCGCTCGCGCGCAGCAGCGAGCGAACGGGTTTGGCGAGCACGAGCGATGCGAGCGAACTCAGCATCGGATACTGGTTGACGAGCTGGCCGAGGCTCGCGTTCAGGTTCCTGGCGGACTGGCCGAACTTGTTGCTGGACAGGCCGGGGATGAACACCTTGAGCCAGCTGAAGCGCGTGACGGCCTGGCGCATTTCGCCGGCGGCTTCCGCGAGTTCGAGCCGCTCGACTTCGGATCGCAGGATCAACAGTTCCTTGCGGAGCGCGCGATGCTGCGACGCGCTCCAGTTCGATCGCGACGAATGGGAGCGGGGGGAATTGCCCGTGACGTTCTGGCTCATGGCGCGTCGGCGAAGTAGGTGGGAGGGGTGAGCGCGACTGCGTTCACGGCTTGCCGCGGAACAGTTCGCGGTCTTTCTCGAGTTCGGCGAGCGTCGCCTCGAATACGGTCGGCGCGTCGCGCAGGCCCGAACGGGCTTTCAGTGCGCACGCGATCCCGCCTGCGGCATAGAGCGCGGTGATCGCCGCGAGCGACTGCCAGCGGTAGGTATCCCAGAACGCGATCGCGACGAGTACGGTCAGGCTGATGAGTGCCATCGTCGCGAGCATCATCGCGGCGAGCCCGAGGAACAGCACGCCCATCAGGCGCTCCTTCTCCTCGGCAAGCTCGATGCCCACCAGTTCGAGGCGCGTTTGCAAAAGCCCGATCGCGGAGCCGACGAGGCGGCGCAGCGGTCCTTGGCCGGACGGCTGCGAGGTGGTGTCTGTCGTCATGGGTGAGGTGCGTGCGCGTGCAGTGTGCAGCTAGGACAAAGCCGGCCGGCGGAAACCGCCGGCTGGCTTCGACGCCCGCAGGCCGCGTGAAGCGGCCCGCGGGACGGAACGCGCAGGGCGCGTTACTTGCGGTTGATCAGCAGGCCGATCAGCACACCGACGCCGGCGGCGACGCCGATCGACGTCCACGGATGCTCGTGCACGTAATCGTCGGTCGCGCGGGCGGCCTTCTTGCCTTTCTCGACCACGACGACCTGGACGTCGGCTGCCTTTTCCTTGGCCTGCTTCAGGCGCGACATGGCTTTCTCGCGCAGCTCGGCCGCACGGTCGCCCGTGCTGCTCGCAGCTTGCTTGAGCAGGTCTTCGGCGTCCGAGAGAACGGTTTTGATATCCGACATCAGTTTCTCCTTGTTGATTTCCGACATTGCAACTCCCTTCATGCTGTCATGCTGCAGGTTCACATCGTAGCGAAACGCCTGCCTGCTGGCGAGCCGGGAAGAAACACGACGGCAGCGCAAGACCGCATGGTAAACGATTTGTAATCATCAACAGAGCGGCAAACGGGGTGAAAAGTTTCCCGCAGGGCTGCCAGCGCTGCATCGACACCGGGCAAAAATGACAAAAAAGTATGAATATCAAACGGAATAATCGTTCGCATGCCGCATTGCTTCCCGTAAGCTGACAGACTTTCCCGCGCCGACCCGGGCGCGGTTTCAACCAGCATCGTTCGAGGAGGGAACATCATGAGTCTGCGTCTTGGCGACATCGCACCGGATTTCGAGCAGGAATCGAGCCTGGGCCCGATCAAGTTTCACGAGTGGCTGGGCGACGGCTGGGGTGTCCTGTTCTCCCATCCGGCCGACTACACGCCGGTATGCACGACCGAACTCGGGCTGACCTCGAAACTGAAGGGCGAATTCGAGAAGCGCAACGTGAAGGTGATCGCGCTGTCGGTCGACGGTGTCGAATCGCACAAGGGCTGGATCAACGACATCAACGAAACGCAGTCGACGGTCGTCGGCTTCCCGATCATCGCCGATGCGGACCGCAAGGTTTCGCAGCTGTACGACATGATCCACCCGAACGCGAACGAAACGCTGACGGTGCGTTCGCTGTTCGTGATCGACCCGAACAAGAAGGTGCGGCTCATCATCACGTATCCGGCCAGCACGGGGCGCAACTTCGACGAAGTGCTGCGCGTGATCGACTCGCTGCAACTGACCGACAACTACAAGGTCGCGACGCCCGGCAACTGGAAGGATGGCGACGACGTCGTGATCGTGCCGTCGCTGCAGGATCCGGAAGAGCTGAAGAAGCGCTTCCCGAAGGGCTTCAAAGCCGTGCGTCCGTATCTGCGCCTCACGCCGCAGCCGAACAAGTAAGCATCGGCGGCACGTGAACGCGATACCGGGCCGCCGGCCCGGAGCGCGGATCCGATGAAAAACGGCCCGCCCGGCAGTGATGCCGGGCGGGCCGCGTCGTTTATGCGTGCGCGGCGCGGCGCGGCGCGGTGCGGCGTGGCTGCCGGGCGCGCCGCATCCGGCTGGTCAGAAGAACGCCTGGATGCCCGTCTGCGCGCGGCCGAGGATCAGCGCGTGGATGTCGTGCGTGCCTTCGTACGTGTTGACCACTTCGAGGTTCACGAGGTGGCGCGCGACGCCGAATTCGTCGGAGATGCCGTTGCCGCCGAGCATGTCGCGCGCGAGCCGGGCGATGTCGAGCGCCTTGCCGCAGGAGTTGCGCTTCATGATCGACGTGATTTCGACGGCCGCCGTGCCTTCGTCCTTCATCCGGCCGAGGCGCAGCACGCCTTGCAGGCCGAGCGTGATTTCTGTCTGCATGTCCGCGAGCTTCTTCTGGATCAGCTGGTTCGCGGCGAGCGGCCGGCCGAACTGCTGGCGGTCGAGCACGTACTGGCGCGCGGTGTGCCAGCACGATTCGGCGGCGCCCAGCGCGCCCCAGGCGATCCCGTAGCGGGCCGAGTTCAGGCACGTGAACGGGCCGCGCAGGCCGCTCACGTTCGGCATCAGGTTCTCTTCCGGTACGAACACCTCGTCGAGGACGATCTCGCCGGTGATCGATGCGCGCAGCCCGACCTTGCCGTGGATCGCGGGCGCCGACAGGCCCTTCCAGCCCTTTTCGAGGATGAAGCCGCGGATCGCGTCCTTGCCGTTCTCCTCGAGCTTCGCCCACACGACGAACACGTCGGCGATCGGCGAGTTCGTGATCCACATCTTCGCGCCGGACAGCGAGTAGCCGCCGGGCACCTTCTTCGCGCGGGTGACCATGCTGCCCGGGTCGGAGCCATGGTTCGGCTCGGTCAGCCCGAAACAGCCGATCCATTCACCGGTCGCGAGCTTCGGCAGGTATTTCTGCTTCTGCGCGTCGGAGCCGAATTCGTAAATCGGCACCATCACGAGCGACGACTGGACGGACATCATCGACCGGTAGCCCGAATCGACGCGTTCGACTTCGCGCGCGATCAGTCCGTAGCTCACGTAATTGAGGCCGGGGCCGCCGTATTCCTCGGGAATCGTCGGGCCGAGCAGGCCGACTTCGCCCATCTCGCGGAAGATTTCGGCGTCGGTGCGCTCGTGACGGAACGCCTCGGTGACGCGCGGGGCGAGCTTGTCCTGCGCATACGCCTGCGCCGCGTCGCGCACCATCCGCTCTTCTTCGGTCAGTTGCTGGTCGAGCAGCAGCGGATCGTCCCAATGAAAAGTTGCAGCACTCATCGTCTCATCTCCTGTCGGGCAGAGCCGGCGCTTCAGCGCTTGCTCCGGCCCCATGCCAAAAGTTCGCTTGACTCGTGTTCCGCTGTGCGGAACAATGTTTTGCAAATCGAACCCAGTGTAGCACCAGATGACACTTTCAACCATCGACGAAACCACGATCGACGAGCGCAAGTTCGTCGTCGCGCTCGCGCGCGGGCTCGACCTGCTGCGCGCATTCCGGCCCGGCGAGACGATGCTTGGCAACCGCGACTTCGCGGAGCGCACGGGGCTGCCGAAGGCGACCGTGAACCGGCTCGCCTATACGCTGACCGTGCTCGGCTACCTGCGCTACGACGAGACGCTCGGAAAGTATGCGCTCGACGCCGGCGTGCTGTCGCTCGGCTACGCGCTGCTGTCCGGCTCGGGGACGCTCGACCTCGCGCGGCCGCACATGCAGGCGCTCGCGCGCGACATCGGCGCGGCCGTGTCGCTCGGCTGCCGCGACGGGCTCGACATGATCTATCTGGAGACGATCCGCAGCGAGACCGCGCTGACGCTCGGGCTTGCGCCCGGTTCGCGGCTGTCGATGCTGACGAGCTCGATGGGGCGCGCGTACCTGGCCGTGCAGCCGGAAGACGTGCGCCGCGCGCTCTATGCGGAACTGCACCGCGCGGCCGGCGGCGCGGCCGACGCCGATGCGCTCGTCGCCGCCGCGCAGCACGCGGTGGCCGAGTTCCCGGCGGGCGGTTGCTGTTATTCGTTCCGGGCGTGGCACATGGACGTCAACGCGGCGGCCGTGCCGTTTCGCGAGCCGCGCGAGGGGCGCTGGCTGATCCTGAGCTGCAGCGGCCCCGCATCGTCGATGGACGAGGAGGTGTTTCGCACGCAGGTCGGGCCGAAGCTGAAGGCGCTCGCGCAGCGGCTCGGGCAGACGGCCTGAGAAACGCGGCGCGCGTTGCCCTCGCACCGCAACCGCGTCGTCGCCGGTGAAGGTATTGGTGACGGTGACGGCGGGAGGCCGCCGCCACCGTCTCTTGTGGCGCGTTCGAACCTCGCTCATCATCGTTCGCCAGCTTCCCGACGACGAGGTCTGCGATGTCTCACCCCGAATCCATGGAAGGCGGATGCGCGTGCGGCGCGATCCGCTACCGTATCGCCCAGGTCCCGACCGACGCCGGCTTCTGCCATTGTCGGCTCTGCCAGCGCACGACCGGTGCGGCGGTCGTCGCATCGGCATCGGTGCCGATCGACGCGTTCGAATACCTGCAGGGCGAACCGACCGTCTACGCGTCGAGCGCGTGGGGCGAGCGGCGCTTCTGCGGCCGTTGCGGCGCGCAGCTCGAATACCGGCTGAGCGACGCGCCGAAAACGGTCGAGATCAATTACGCCACGCTCGATGAGCCGTCGCGGCTACGTCCGGCGTGGCACGTCTGGTATCGGGATCGTTTCCCGGGCATCGAGATCGACGACGATCTGCCCAAGTACGACGATGGTGGAAGCGTGTAAGCGGTAACCGTCTGCACCGACGGGCAGGCGTCGCGCCAGGCCATCCGATCGCTTCATCCTTCTTCAAGCGGCGCCACACCCTCGCCGCGCATCCGGCGCACGGCTCCCCGCGTGCGCCGGCTACCTCCTGTCCGTTCAGGCCGTCACGACCTTCGCGAACACGGGCCCCTGCATGAACCGCACGTCGTGCTGGCGCAGCAGCTCGCACTGCGTTTCGTCGACGACGCCGTCGAAGATCAGCGGAATCCGCACGCGCTGCGCATATGCGACGAGCGCCTTGACCATCCCGTCGCGCAACGCGATGCCCGCATCCATCTTGATGTAGTCGGGGCGCGCCATGTCGGATTCGACCGCGAGGATGCGGCCCGGGTCGGGCAGCTTGTCCGCCACCTTGAAGCCGTGATGCTGGTAGCTGCGTGTCAGGTAGCCGAGGAAGGTCTTGTGCGCGACCGCGACCGCCGGTAGCTCGATCACGATCCGCTCGGGCGGCAGCCCGAAGCGCTGCAGCACCGACGAGAAATGCTTGCCGTGGTCGTACTTCACGCTCTTCAGCAGGCGTTCGTGCACGCGCAGGAACAACAGCCCGTGGCGCTGGGCGCCGAAGAAATTGATTGCGTGCAGCGCGCGCGACAGGCGGTCGATCGCCACGAGCGTCTGGTCGTCGACGGCCGAGTCGACCGGATCGTGCGGCGCGCCCGTGACGACGGTCACGGCCTGGAAGCCGAGTTCGTCGCCATAGCGCTCGATGGCGTCGGCGAACGACGTCGATTGCGGCGCGCCCGGCATCGTCACGTCGTAGATCGGTTCGTAGGCGCTGCCGAGCGTGCGCTCGGGCAGGTTCGCGCTTGCGGTGCCGCCATCGGCGAGCGCGAGGTGATCCCGCAGATACGGCAGTTGCCCGGCACGGGCGACCAGCTCGGGAATGGTGGGCGGAATCATCGGCGTGAGAAGGAAAAACGGCGGCCGAACGGGCCGCCTCGTAGCTTGATATTAGCAGTGCCGGCCAAGCTCGGCTCGGCGTTTCACTTATATGGTTATCCCGTCTTCGAGCCTCCGCCTAGGGTTTACGTTGATTTCACTATTCGTAATTGGTTTTACTATTCGTAAATCCAGAATTTGTCGCCGATCAAGAAATGCGGCAGGCGGGCGCCGCGAAACGGCGCCGTTCGCGAATCAACAGGAAGCAAGGAGCGAGACGTGGCGGTTGACAGGAATGGCACGCGGGACGGCGGCGCGGCGCGCCGGCAGGCGACGGGCGGGATGACGGGCGAGCCGGCGCGCGCCCGGCAGGGTTGAGGGGCGGACGGCGACCATGAGCATCGATTACCAGACGCTGAAGTTCGAATATCGTCCGCGTGCGCAGGACGCAAGCGTTCACCCGGTGATCGTCGTCGGCGCGGGCCCGGTGGGCCTCGCGGCGGCGATCGACCTCGCGCAGCAGGGCGTGCCCGTCGTGCTGCTCGACGACGACGACACGCTGTCCACCGGCTCGCGCGCGATCTGCTTCGCGAAGCGCACGCTCGAGATCTTCGACCGGCTCGGCTGCGGCGAGCGCTTCGTCGACAAGGGTGTCAGCTGGCACGTCGGCAAGGTGTTCCTGCAGGACGAGCAGCTGTACGCATTCGACCTGCTGCCCGAGGAAGGGCATGCGCGCCCCGCGTTCATCAACCTGCAGCAGTACTACGTCGAAGGTTATCTGGCCGATCGCGCGTTCGAGCTGCCAAACATCGATATCCGCTGGAAGCACAAGGTGACGGGCATCGAGCAGGCGGCCGAACACGCGGTGCTGACGATCGAGACGCCGGAAGGCCTCGCGACGCTGCGCGCGCAGTACGTGATCGCGGCCGACGGCTCGCGCAGCCCGATGCGCACGATGATGGGCCTCGAAAGCCACGGCCGCACGTTCAAGGACCGCTTCCTGATCGCCGACGTGAAGATGAAGGCGGAGTTTCCGACCGAGCGCTGGTTCTGGTTCGACCCGCCGTTCCACCCCAATCAGTCGGTGCTGCTGCATCGCCAGCCCGACAACGTGTGGCGCATCGACTTCCAGCTCGGCTGGGATGCCGATCCGGTCGCCGAGAAGCAGCCGGAGCGCGTGATCCCGCGCGTGCGCGCGCTGCTCGGGCCGGACGTCGAGTTCGAGCTCGAATGGGTGAGCGTCTATACGTTCCGCTGCCAGCGGATGGATACGTTCCGTCACGGCCGCGTGCTGTTCGCGGGCGACTCCGCGCACGGCGTGTCGCCGTTCGGCGCGCGCGGCGCGAACAGCGGCGTGCAGGACGCCGACAACCTCGCCTGGAAGCTGAAGCTCGTGCTCGACGGGCGTTCGGCTGACCGCCTGCTCGATACGTATGCGAGCGAGCGCGAGTTCGCGGCCGACGAGAACATCCGCAATTCGACGCGCTCGACGGACTTCATCACGCCGAAAAGCCCGGTGTCGCGCGTATTCCGCGACGCGACGCTGAAGCTCGCGCGCGACTGCGAGTTCGCGCGCAAGCTCGTGAACAGCGGCCGCCTGTCGGTGCCGGCGGTGCTGGCCGACTCGCCGCTGAACACGCCGGACCGTAATGGCGACGCATTCGCGGGCGCGATGCGCCCGGGCGCGGCGGCAGCCGATGCGCCGGTGCGTGCACAGGGCGCGCCGGGCTGGCTGCTGCAGCATCTGGGCAGCGGCTTCACCGGCGTGCTGTTCGGGCTGCCGGGCGATGCGGGCGCGCTCGCGCAGGCGCTCGACGGCCTCGCGCTGCCGGTGCGGCCCGTGCTCGTCGTGCCCGCCGGGCACGCGCAGCCTGTCGCGGGTGTCGACGTCGTGGAGGACGTCGACGGTTTCGCCGCGCAACGCTACGACGCGAAGCCCGGCACGTTCTACCTGCTGCGCCCCGACCAGCATGTCTGTGCCCGCATGCGCACGCTCGAGCGCCAGGCGCTTGCCGACGCGCTGGCGCGCGCGACCTGCGCACGCTGAATACGATAAAGACTCCGGAGACTCCGTCATGCCCTCACTCGACACCCGCCCGCGCCTGGCTGACCCGGACGCGTTCTATGAAGCGCTGATCGACATGCATCGCGACCTGTCCGACGCCGATAGCCAGCTCGTCAACGCGAAGCTGATCCTGCTGCTCGCGAACCAGATCGGCGACGCCGACGTGCTGCGCGAAGCGATGGCGCTCGCGCGCCAGGGCGTGACGCCGCCCGTGCATCCGGCCGCCGAGGTCGCGCAATGAGCGCGGCGCCGGCCGACGCGCGCGTGCTCGAAGTCGAGCACGTGATCGACGAAACCCATCGCCCGGGCTTTCACTGGATGCTGCTCGTGCTGTGCGGGCTGTGCCTCGTGATCGACGGGTTCGATGCTCAGGCGATGGGCTACGTCGCCCCGAGCGTGATTGCCGAATGGGGCGTGCCGAAGCAGGCGCTCGGGCCGGTGTTCAGCGCGAGCCTGTTCGGGATGCTGCTCGGCGCGCTCGGGCTGTCGGTGCTGGCCGACCGGATCGGGCGGCGCCCGGTGCTGATCGGCTCGACGCTGTTCTTCGCGGTGACGATGCTCGCGACGCCGTTCGCGGGTTCGATCCCGGTGCTGATGGCGCTGCGCTTCGTCACGGGCCTCGGCCTCGGCTGCATCATGCCGAACGCGATGGCGCTGGTCGGCGAGTTCAGCCCGGCCGCGCATCGTGTGAAGCGGATGATGATCGTATCGTGCGGCTTTACGCTCGGCGCGGCGCTCGGCGGCTTCATCAGCGCCGCGCTGATTCCGGCGCTCGGCTGGCGTTCGGTGTTCTTCGTCGGCGGCGCGGTGCCGCTCGTGCTCACGATTGCGATGGTCGCGCGGCTGCCCGAATCGCTGCAGTTCCTGGTGCTGAAAGGGCGCGTCGCGCAGGCGCGCGACTGGCTCGCGGGTTTCGCGCCGCAGGCCGGCATCGATGCGAACACGCGGCTCGTCGTGCGCGAGCGCGCCGCGACCGGCGCGCCGGTCGCCGAGCTGTTCAGCCATGGCCGCCTGCCGGTCACACTGCTGCTGTGGGCGATCAGCTTCATGAACCTGATCGACCTGTATTTCCTGTCGAACTGGCTGCCGACGGTGATGCGCGATGCCGGTTATTCGCCGGGTACGGCCGTGATCGTCGGCACGGTGCTGCAGACGGGCGGCGTGATCGGCACGCTGTCGCTCGGCTGGTTCATCGAACGCTACGGCTTCGTGCGCGTGCTGTTCGCCTGCTTTGCATGCGCCGCGGTGTCAGTCGGGCTGATCGGCTCGGTCGCGCATGCGCTGCCGTGGCTGCTGGCGGTCGTGTTCGCGGGCGGGTTCTGCGTGGTCGGCGGGCAGCCGGCCGTGAACGCGCTCGCGGGCCAGTATTACCCGACGTCGCTGCGCTCGACGGGCATCGGCTGGAGTCTCGGCATCGGCCGGATCGGCTCGGTGCTCGGGCCGCTCGTCGGCGGGCAACTGATTGCGCTCAACTGGTCGAACGGCGCGCTGTTCCACGCGGCCGCGGTGCCCGTGCTGTGCTCGGCGCTGTTCGTCCTCGGGCTTGCGGGCGTAACGCGGCGCAACGGCGTGCAGGCGCCGACCGCCGCCACGAATTGAGGGAGAAAGGAAACGATGACGCTTGACCTGTCGAAACCGGCAAATGCCGGCTACCTGAGCGGTTTCGCGAACGAATTCGCGACCGAGGCACTGCCCGGCGCGCTGCCGCACGGCCGCAACTCGCCGCAGCGCGCGCCGTACGGGCTGTATGCGGAGCAACTGTCGGGCACCGCGTTTACCGCGCCGCGTGGCCACAACCGCCGCTCGTGGCTGTACCGCATCCGCCCGGCGGCCGTGCATCGGCCGTTCGAGCCGTACGCGGGCCCGCAGCGGCTCGTGTCGGAATTCGGCGACTCGGCCGACGTGCCGCCGACGCCGCCGAACCAGCTGCGCTGGGACCCGCTGCCGATGCCGGTCGAGCCGACCGATTTCGTCGAAGGGCTGGTGACGATGGCCGGCAACGGGTCGGCCGCCGCGATGAACGGCTGCGCGATCCACCTGTACGCGGCGAACCGCTCGATGCAGGACCGCTTTTTCTACAGCGCCGACGGCGAACTGCTGATCGTGCCGCAGCAGGGGCGCCTGTTCATCGCGACGGAATTCGGCCGGCTCGACGTCGAGCCGTTCGAGATCGCGGTGATCCCGCGCGGCGTGCGTTTCTCCGTCGCGCTGCCGGACGGCGATGCGCGCGGCTACATCTGCGAAAACTTCGGCGCGCTGCTGCGTCTGCCGGACCTCGGCCCGATCGGCTCGAACGGCCTCGCGAACCCGCGCGACTTCCTGACGCCGCAGGCCGCTTACGAAGACCGCGAAGGCGCGTTCGAGCTGATCGCGAAGCTGAACGGCCGGCTGTGGCGCGCGGACATCGGCCATTCGCCGCTCGACGTCGTTGCGTGGCACGGCAACTACGCGCCGTACAAATACGACCTGCGCCTGTTCAACACGATCGGCTCGATCAGCTACGACCATCCCGATCCATCGATCTTCCTGGTGCTGCAGTCGCAGAGCGACACGCCGGGCGTCGACACGATCGACTTCGTGATCTTCCCGCCGCGCTGGCTCGCGGCCGAGGATACGTTCCGCCCGCCCTGGTTCCACCGCAACGTCGCGAGCGAGTTCATGGGGCTCGTGCACGGCGCGTACGACGCGAAGGCCGAAGGCTTCGTGCCGGGCGGCGCGAGCCTGCACAACTGCATGTCGGGCCACGGGCCCGACGCGGACACGTTCGAGAAGGCGTCCGCGAGCGATACGAGCAAGCCGCACAAGGTCGACGCGACGATGGCGTTCATGTTCGAAACCCGCACGCTGATCCGGCCGACGCGCTACGCGCTCGACACCGCGCAGCTGCAGGCCGACTACTTCGAATGCTGGCAAGGCATCAGGAAACACTTCAATCCGGAGCAACGATGAGCGATACCCAAGACTGGCGCGCGACGCTCGACCCGGCCCGCAAGAGCTGGGTCGAGACGGCGAACGATCCCGCCTGCGATTTCCCGATCCAGAACCTGCCGTTCGGGATCTTCAGCGATGCGAAGCAACCGGCGCGCCGCGCGGGCGTCGCGCTCGGCGACCAGATCGTCGATCTTGCGGCGCTCGTGCGTGCGGGCCTCGTGACGCTGCCGACCGATGTCGATGCGTTCGCCGCGCCGACGCTCAACGCGTTCATCGCGCTCGGCCGCGACGCGTGGCGCAGCGTGCGTGTGCAACTGTCGGCGCTGTTCTCGAACGATAACGCGACACTGCGCGACGACGCAGCGCTGCGCGCGCAGGTGCTCGTCGCGCAGCGCGACGCGGTGCTGCATCTGCCGGTCGAGATTCCCGGCTACACCGATTTCTATTCGTCGAAGGAACATGCGACCAACGTCGGCTCGATGTTCCGCGATCCGAAGAACGCGCTGCTGCCGAACTGGTCGGAGATGCCGATCGGCTACAACGGCCGCGCATCGTCGGTGGTCGTCAGCGGCACGCCGGTGCGGCGGCCGAACGGGCAACTGAAGCTGCCCGACCAGGAGCGCCCGGTGTTCGGCGCGTGCCGCAAGCTCGACATCGAACTGGAGACGGGTTTCATCGTCGGCAAGGGCAACGCGCTCGGCGAGCCGATCGCGTGCGAGGACGCGGAAGCGCACATCTTCGGGATGGTGCTGCTGAACGACTGGAGCGCGCGCGACATCCAGCAGTGGGAATACGTGCCGCTCGGCCCGTTCAACTCGAAGGGCTTCGCGACGACGATCTCGCCGTGGATCGTCACGCTCGACGCGCTCGAACCGTTCCGCGTCGCGCAGCCTGAGCAGTCGCCGCAGCCGCTCGCGTATCTGCGCCATGCGGGCAAGCATGCGTTCGATATCGCGCTCGAAGTGACGCTGCGCGCCGAAGGGGCGGCCGAGGCCACGTCGATCTGCCGCACGAACTTCAAGCACATGTACTGGACGATGGCGCAGCAGCTCGCGCATCACACGGTGGCCGGCTGCAACACGCGCGTGGGCGACCTGATGGGTTCGGGTACGATCAGCGGGCCGACGAAGGATTCGTTCGGCAGCCTGCTCGAACTGACGTGGAACGGCAAGGAGCCGGTCGCGCTGAACGGCGGCGGCAGTCGCACCTTCATCGAGGACGGCGACGAACTCACGCTCGCCGGATGGTGCCAGGGCGACGGCTATCGCGTCGGGTTCGGCACGTGTGCCGGCAAGATCCTCCCCGCGCGGAGCGCCTGACGGCGCGCGGCGCGACACGCAACAGATCGTTCGGAAGGACAGGGCGGTCCGCATTGCGCGGGCCGTTTTCGTTTGGCAGGCCGGGGGGCGGCGCGTGTGCGTCCGTGTGGGGCGCCGAGTATGAGCGTTAATGTTTGAGTCTGCGTCTGCGTCTGCGACATCGACATCGACATCGACAGCGCCGATATCAGACCGCGCGCTGCAACGCGGCGCGGCGCTCCCACAGCGCGGCCGCGACGAACGCGGCGACACAGACGACCAGCACGCCGACCAGCGCGTTGCTGCCCAGTTGCTCCATCAACGCGCCGGCGACCAGCGGGCCGCCGAAGCTCGCGGCGCTCCACGACGCCGACACGAGCGAACTCGCGGTGACGAGCGCCGCGCCGCGGAAGCGTTCGCCGCACGCGACGAGCGACAGCGTGTAGATGCTGCCGGCCGCCGCGCCGAGCACGAACAGCAGCGGCCAGCACAGCCATGGGTTCGCGATGACGAGCGGCAGCAGCGGCAGGCCGGCCAGCACGATCCAGCCCGCACCGAGGTGCACGCGTTCGCGGCCGAGCTTGTCCGCGAGCCAGCCGATCGGGAACTGCATCGCGGTATCGCCGAACAGCATGATCGACGCGAGCAGCACGGCCGTGGCGCTCGCGACGCCGTGATCCATCGCGTAGAGCGGCAGCAGCGACAGCGCGAGCGTATCGAACAGCGCGAAGAAACCGGTGCCGATGATCAGCGCGGGCATGCGCGGCAGCACGTCGAGCCAGCGGCCGTGCGCTTCGTGATGCGCGTCGTCGCCGGCTAGCGGCGCGCGCCGGATCGTCGCGAGCGTCGGCAGCGCGAGCAGGAACAGCGCGCCGCACAGCGCGAAGCGGATGCTCGTCGCACCGGCGATCTGGCTCACGAGCACGGGGCCCGCCATCTGGAACAGCGTGAAATTGGTTGCGTAGATCGCGACGACACGGCCGCGCGTCGAATCGTCGGCGAGCTGGTTGACCCACGCCTCGCCGATCGTGAACAGCAGCATCAGCGCGGCGCCGCACAGCACGCGCAGCGCGCCCCACAGGATCAGGTTCGACGTGAACTGCATCAGCGCCGTGGCTGCCGCGAGCAGCACGACCGATACGACGATCGCGCGGCGCGAGCCGATGTGGCGTGCGAGCGCGGTGACGAACGGGACGATCGCGAGGCCGCCGAGGGCCTGCGCGGCGGTCAGCATGCCGACGACGTTGGTGCCGTGCCCGGCCTCGGTCAGCGCGAGTGCGGTGAGCGGCAGTGTGGCGCCGGTGCCGAGGCCGACGACCGCGACGCTCAGGATCAGCGCGAGGAAATCGCGATTCAGAATGGCTTTCATCGGCCGGGATGCTACACCGCGGACCTTGAAAGGTCCATGAAGGCCATCAGGTTCGGATGGTGTTGCTGGCGTTGCGCGCGCAACGAATGCGTACGGGGCGGCGTTACACGTATTCGGTCGGCACGGTCACCGGGCGGCGTTCGAGCGACGCCGACCACAGCGTGAGCGCCAGCGCGGCGACGGCCATCGCGACGCCGACCCACGGCAGGCTCACGAGCGACACGCCGGAGCCGATCGCCATCCCGCCGAGCCACGCGCCCGTCGCGTTGCCGAGGTTGAATGCGCCCTGGTTCAGCGTCGATGCGAGGTTCGGCGCATCGCTTGCGCGGTCGACGATCAGGATCTGCAGCGGCGGCACGATCGCGAACGCGAGGATGCCCCACACGAAGATCGTCGCGAGCGCGGCGAACGGCAGGTGCATCGTGCCCGCGAACAGCGCGAGGACCACGCCGATCAGCGCGAGCGTCGCGATCAGCGACGGCATCCGGCGCCAGTCGGCGAGCTTGCCGCCGAGCGTGCCGCCCACCGTCAGCCCGAGGCCGAACAGCAGCAGCACGTAGGTGACCTGGCGCGGGGAGAAGCCCGTCACGTCCTCGAGGATCGGCGTGATGTAGGTGAACACGCTGAACAGGCTTGCCGACGCGAGCACGCTGATGCCGAGCACCATCAGCACCTGCGGATGCTTCAGCACGCTGAATTCGCGCGTGATGCTGGTGTCGGGCATCGCGAGATTCCTTGGCAGGCAGGCGGCGAGCGCGGCGGCCGCGGCGATGCCGATGCCGGTGACGGCCCAGAACGTCGCGCGCCAGCCGAATGCCTGGCCGAGCGCGGTGCCGAGCGGCACGCCGAGCACGTTCGCGAGCGTGAGGCCGGTGAACATCAGGGCGATCGCCTGTGCGCGGCGGTTCGGTGCGACGAGGTTGCTCGCGACCACCGAGCCGATCCCGAAGAACGCGCCGTGGCAGAACGCGGTGACGACGCGCGCAGCCATCAGCACCGCGTAGCCCGGTGCGATCGCGCAGAACAGGTTCCCCGCGATGAACAATCCGATCAGGCCCATCAGCGCGCGCTTGCGCGGCATCTTCGCGGTGACGATCGCGAGGATCGGCGCACCGATCGTCACGCCGAGCGCGTAACCCGACACGAGCATCCCGGCGGCCGGGATCGACACGCCGAGATCGCGCGCGACGTTGGGCAGCAGCCCCATGATCACGAATTCGGTGGTACCGATTCCAAATGCGGCGACGGCGAGGGCGAAAAGAGGTAAGGGCATCGCGGTGGGCTCGGGAAAAGCCGCCGCTCGGGCTGGCGCAGGATGCGCGGGACGGGCGGGCGGGAGGCGAACGACAGTCGCGATTCTACTTCAGTGAAAACCCCTATGCTTGGGGCCAAAACGGATGTTGCCGGCGTGCGACGAGGCTGCGCGCTTGAAGCTCACAGTGTGGGATTCAACGGGGCTTGCCGCGGTGAATGTGCCGGTGTCGGCACGATGCCGGCGACCGCGTACACGTCAGGCGATGCGTTCGGGGGAGCCGTCGACGCTCGTGGTCGGCGCGCCCGGGGTGCTTGCGGAGCCGGAGGCCGTGCCGGTGCCCGCTGTCGCGTCCGCGCGCGTCGAAGGCGTCGAAGGCGTGCCGGCGACATCGATCGGGGCCGGATCGTCCCAGCCGTTTTCGAACAGGCACGCTTCGATCGGCATCCGTGCGGCCCAACGCTCCTGCTCGAGCATCGGCTTCGCATAGAACGCGTCGACGTGCCCGACGCACAGCACGGCGATCGGCTTCGCGCCGTCGGGCATGCGCAGCAGCGCGCGCAGCGCGTCGACGTCGAACAGCGAGACCCAGCCCATCCCGAGCCCTTCGGCGCGGGCCGCGAGCCACATGTTCTGGATCGCGCACGCGGCGGATGCGAGATCCATTTCCGGCAGCGTGCGGCGGCCGAACACGTGGCGCTCGCGGCCGTCGGCGAGCGCGACGACCAGCAGCTCGCCGCATTCGCGCACGCCTTCGACTTTCAGCCGCATGAATTCGTCCTGGCGCTCGCCGAGTGCGTCGGCGGTCGCGCGGCGCTCGGCCTCGACCAGCGCGTGGATCGCGGTGCGCAGCGCGGGATCGGTGATGCGGATGAAGCGCCACGGCTGCATGAAGCCGACGCTCGGCGCGTGATGCGCCGCGCGCAGCAGGCGCGCGAGCACGGCGGGATCGACGGGCGCCGGCGTAAAGTGGCGCATGTCGCGCCGTTCGAAAATGGCGCGGTAGACGGCGGCGATGTCGGAATCGTCGAAACGCATGAGCGGGAGGGGCGGGATAACGTCGGCGCAACGATAGCAGACGGCGCACCGGAATCGTTACATCGGTCGAAACAAAGCGCGAAATTGTTGATGAAACGCGCGTCGTTTGCAGCGATGGCCATAAGCAAACGATTGCGGTGGCGCCGGCAACCGTCAAATGAGCCGTTTTCGTCGGTTTGTCAGCGATTCGCGGTCACGACGTTCTGCGGCGTGCCCGCATGCCAGGCCTCGATGTTCAGCAGCGTCGTGTGCGCGATCTCGGCCAGCGCTTCGCGCGTGAAGAACGCCTGGTGGGACGTGACGATCACGTTGGGGAACGTCAGCAGGCGGGCGAGCACGTCGTCCTGCAGCGGCAGGTCGGAGTGATCCTCGAAGAAGAGCCCGCTTTCCTCTTCGTACACGTCGAGCCCGAGATGGCCGAGCTGGCCGCTCTTGAGCGCATCGACCAGCGCCTGCGCATCGACGAGGCCGCCGCGCCCGGTGTTGATCAGCATCGCGCCATGCTTCATCCGCGCGAGCGTCCGTTCGTTGATCAGGTGGTGCGTCGACGGCAGCAGCGGGCAGTGCAGGCTGACGATGTCGGCGTGGTGCAGCAGTTCGTCGAGCTCGACATAACGCGCGCCGAACGCGATCAGTTCGTCGTTGTACGGCGGCACCGAGTGCGCGAGCACATGCATCCCGAAGCCCATCATGATCTTCGCGAACACGCTGCCGATGATGCCGGTACCGATCACGCCGACGGTCTTGCCGTGCAAGTCGAAGCCGAGCAGGCCGTTCAGCGAGAAGTCGCCTTCGCGGGTGCGCGCGACCGCGCGCGGCAGGCGGCGGTTGAGCGCGAGGATCAGCGCGACCGCATGCTCGGCCACCGCGTGCGGCGAATAGGCGGGCACGCGCACGACCGTGATGCCGAGCCGCTCGGCGGCGGCCAGGTCGACATGGTTGAAGCCCGCCGAGCGCAGCGCGATCAGGCGCGTGCCGCCGTCGGCCAGCCGTGCGAGCACGGCCGCGTCGACGGTGTCGTTGACGAACGGGCAGACGACCCCATAACCGTGCGCGAGGATCGCGGTTTCCGCGTCGAGGTGCGACGGCTGGAAGTGCAGCCGATAGCCGAACTGCCGGTTGGCGGCAGCGAACGAATCGTCGTCGTACTGCCGGCTGCTGAACAGGATCACGCGCACGCTGCATCTCCGAAGGCTGACGCGCGCAGTTTACTGCAGGCCCGTGACGATGTCGGAGCGGTCGGGCCCGCGCGGCGGCCGCAGGAAGCCGTAGTCGGTTCGTTCGCGGGCCGGCTGCGCACTGAAGTGATCGAGCGCGTGCTCGACGAAGCTGCGCGTGCGGGCCGGCACGTACTGGCGGTTCGGGTAGACAAGCGACAGTTGCGTGTCGGGATCGTCGATCCGGTAGCCGGCCATCAGCCGCACGAGCGTGCCGTTCGCGAGCGCGCCTGCGACGCACGGCTCGGGCAGCACCGCGATGCCGGCGCCGGCCACGGCCGCCGCCTGGACGAGCGCGAGCTGGTTGACCGTGCAGGTCGGGCGCACCGTGACGGAATGCGCGATGCCGTCGTGGCCGACCAGTTGCCACGCGGGCGCATGCTGGTGCGATGCGAGCGTGACCCAGTCGTGGCCCGGCAGGTCGTCGGGCAAGCGCGGCTCGCCGCGTCGCTCGAGATAGGCCGGTGCCGCGCACGCGACGAACGGGTTCGGCGCGAGCGCGTGGCCGATCAGCGTCGGGTTGCCGTCGAGCCGGTTGCCCGTGACGATGCCGACGTCGTAACCCGAATCGAGCACGTCGAGCGGCCCCTCGGAGACGGTCAGCTGCACGCGCAACTCGGGGTAGCGGTGCCGGAAGCTGCTGACGAGCGGCGTCAGTGCAAGCGGCGACAGCAGGCCCGACGCGACGACGCGCAGCGTGCCGGCCGGTTCGCGCACGGCATGCGCGACGGACGATTCGAGGTGGTCGAATTCCTCGAGCAGCGCACGGCACCCGTCGAGGTAGCGCACGCCGGCCTCGGTAAGCGACAGGTTGCGCGTGGTGCGGTGGATCAGCCGTGTGTTCAGGTGGCCCTCGAGCATCGCGATCGAACGCGTGACGAGTGCATTGGACACGCCGAGATGGTGCGCCGCGCGCCGAAAGCTCTGCTGCTCGGCGACGCAGACGAATACACGCATGGTCTGAATCTGGTTCATGGCTTGCGTATTTCTGGCCCGGTTGATTGATTATGGTTGACGCTTTTCGCCGCGCAACCTCGAAAGCGTATCGCGCGGCACCCAGTTTTCCTTCGTATCGAAAAATCGTTTTTTTCGATTCCGCAGACGATTGTTCAATACAGAAGCGATATCCGTCAACCTGCGAAAAGGGGCGGGTTGCGGAAAATCGAAATAGGGAGTAACGCGTTAAACACGGTGCTGTATCGATGCCTGCCGTTCAAAGACGGCAGGGTATTAGAGCAAGCGCTGGGTTTCTGGTATTTCATATGTCAATCAATGGGTTGTAGGCAATTCTGGTGCACTTGCTCCGGTATTGAAGGGAAGCGTACCCCAATACATGCAGAGGTAATGGATGTTTTTTGGGGCGGCACGTCGATTTTGCGTGCCGGATTCCATGAGGCGATTTTTAGGGCGGATTCGGTCTATTTTTTTGATGCAGAAGTCGCGTTGAACCGGCGGTTTCGACGAATCACGGTGTTATTGACGGAGAAAATCGTGCGCGTGGCGTACCAATGGAACCGTTTCACAACCTCGCCCGCAATCGTTTCTCATTTCGAATGGCTGGCGTGCGGCACACGCACGGCTGGCTGGCCCGGTCCGGCGACCGGGCCAGCGTTGCGCTGTCCGGTCGTGCGTGCCTCTTGCGCGAGGCGGCGGAACACGGAATGATCGATCAGTTCGCCATGCAGCGCGGCGAGCGTCCGTGCACTTCCTTTCCTCACCTTTTACCCGCCATGTCCATCGATTACTCGCCGATTCCCTGTCCCGTCGTCGTGCCGCTCGACGCGATCCTGCCCGAAGAACCGCTGCTGATGATGGGGGCCGGCCCGGTTCCGATCCCGGCCGCCGTCGCGAAGGCGAACACGATCGTGATCAACCACCTCGGCGCGACGATGGCGAAGATCATCGAGCAGGTGAAGGAGATGGCGCGCTACGTGTTCCAGACCCGCACGAAGTGGGTGCTCGGCGTCGCGGGCCCCGGTTCGGCCGCGATGGAAATGGCGATCTCGAACCTCGCGTGGCGCGGTACCCGCGTGCTGTCGATCCGCAATGGCTTCTTCAGCGCGCGGATGGCCGAGATGGCCACGCGCGTCGGCGCCGACGTCGCGACGCTCGAAGTGGCCGATCGCGCGGTCGCGAGCCTCGACGAGATCGCGGATGCCATCGCGCGCGAGCGGCCCGAGATCGTCACGATCGTGCAGGGCGAGACGTCGAACACCGTGTGGAACCGCGACCTGCGCGACATCGCGGCGCTCGCGAAGGCGGCCGGCGCGCTGGTCGTGGTCGACGCGGTGTGCACGCTGTCGACGATGCCGCTCGAGATGGACGCGTGGGGCATCGACGCGGTGATCACGGGGGGCCAGAAAGGACTGTCGTCGATTCCCGGCGTATCGCTGATCGCGTTCTCCGACGCCGCGTGGAACCGGATGAAGCAGCGCCCCGAACCGAACGCGCACTGGTGCCTCGACATGGCGCTCGCGGAGAATTTCTGGCACAACGCGGGCTATCACTACACGGCGCCCGTGTCGGGCGTGCTCGCGCTGCACGAAGCGCTGCGGCTCGTCTGCGCGGAGACGCTCGAAAGCCGCTTCGCGCGCCACCTGCGCTGCTCGCTTGCGCTGCAGGCAGGCGTCGAGTCGATGGGGCTCAGGCTCTATGCGCCGAAGGATTGCCGGCTGAACTCGGTCGTCGGGATCGAGACGCCGGAAGGGCTGACGCCGGGGATGGTCTGCGGCCACATCTCGAAGCAGTACCAGGTCGAGATCTCGGGCTCGTTCGGGTTGCCGATCGTGCGGATCGGACAGATGGGCGAGCAGTGCCGTGAACACAACCTGTTCCGGACGCTGCATGCGTTCGGTCGCACGATGGTCGACCTGAAGGTGCCGGTCGACCTGCCGGCCGGCGTCGCGGCGCTCGAACAGGAACTGTCGCGGCGCGGCGCGTAAGCGGCGACGGGGCCGCGCTCAGCGGCCCTGCATCGCACGCCGGTAGGTATTCGGCGTCGTACCGTGAGCGTCGCGGAAGCGATGGCTGAAGTGGCCGGCATTTGCATAGCCGCAGTCGGCCGCGATCTGCGCGAGCGGCAGCGCCGTCGTGCGCAACAGCTCGCGCGCCCGCGCCAGCCGTTGCTCGGCCACCCACGCGTGCGGCGCCCGGCCGAACGACAACCGGAACATCCGCGAAAAGTGGTACTCGGACAGCGCGGCGACGTCGGCGAGTTCGCCGAGCGTCAGCGGTTGCGTCAGGTACGTGTCGATGTAGTCGCGCACGCGGCGGCGCACGGCCGGCGCGAGCCCGCCGCGGAACGACGTGTCGGTGCGGGTCGTGCTCTGCCCGCGCAGCAGCAGGCTCAGCACCTCATGTGCGGTCTCGTTCACGCGCAGCCGCTCGTCGGCATCGTCCCAGCCATCCAGCGCGAGCGAGCGCAGCAGGGCGGCGACGCGCGCATCCTCGAAGTAGGTGCGGTCGGCGAGCTTTAGCTCGCGCGGCTCGCGGTCGAGTTCGCGAATCGCGCGCTGCGTGAAGTGCTCGGGCAGGAAATACAGGTGGATGAAGTGCATCTCCCCGCGCACCCACCAGCGTGATTCGTGGTCGCCGGGCAGCGCGCACAGCAGGCTCGGCGCACCGTAGCGCGGCACGCGCTGGCGTTCCGTCTGGTAGCCGCCGTCGAGGTAGCACGACAGCGTGTGGTGGCCCGGCTGCTCGTAGATCGTCTCGCTTTCGTCGGTGATCCGCGTCCATTCAGCGATCGCGAGATGGTCGCCGAGCCACGCAAGGCGCTCGAGCGTCGCGTTCGCGTCTGCGAGCGTGCGGCAGACCGACTGCAGGCCGAACGGCAGATCGCCGCCGGCCAGGGCGGCGGGGTGGTCGATGGGGGGCGCGGAAAGGGTGAGGCTCATGATGGGCCGAGTATAAGCGGGCGGGCGGCGCCGCGGGCGGCGGCCCGAAAAAGACCGCAATTCCGGACAATCGGCGCGCGTTGGGCGGCGGCATAGTCGGAGTCCCGTTTCACCCGTCTTTTTGGATCGTCGCCGCCATGAACCTGTCGCTTTATTTCGTCACCGTGTTGATCTGGGGCACCACCTGGATCGCGATCAAGTGGCAGCTCGGCTCCGTGCCGCCGCCCGTGTCGATCGCATGGCGCTTCTGGCTCGCGGCCGCCGTGCTGTTCGCGCTGCTGCGCGTGATGCGCCGGCCGGTGCGCCCGCCGCGCGAAGCGTGGCGTTTCCTGCTGGCGCAGGGCTTCGCGCTGTTCTGCCTGAACTTCCTGTGCTTCTACTACGCGGAACAGGTCGTACCGAGCGGCCTCGTCGCGGTGATCTTCTCGACCGCGCCGCTGTTGAATTCGATCAACGGCCGGCTGTTCATGGGCCGCCCGCTGCGGCCGTCGGCGATCGCCGGCGCGCTGCTCGGCCTGACCGGCATCGCGTGCCTGTTCTGGCAGCAGATGGCCGGCCATCTCGACGACCACGCGACCTGGATGGGGCTCGCGATCGCGCTGGCGGGCACGATGTGCTTCTCGGCCGGCAACCTGCTGTCGAGCCGGATGCAGTCGATGGGGCTGCACCCGCTCGCGACCAACGGCTGGGCGATGCTGATCGGCGCGGCGATCCTGACCGTCGGCAGCGCAGCGGCCGGCTTGCCGTTCACGCTCGACACGAGCCCGCGTTATCTCGGCGCGCTCGTCTACCTGGCCGTGCCGGGCTCGGTGATCGGTTTCACCGCCTATCTGACCCTTGTCGGCCGGATCGGGCCGGAGCGTGCCGCGTACTGCACGGTGCTGTTCCCGATCGTCGCGCTGGCGGTGTCGACGGTGTTCGAGGATTACCAGTGGTCGCCGCTCGCGGTGGTCGGGCTGCTGCTGGTGGTGGCCGGCAACCTGGTCGCGTTCGACCTGACGCGGAGGCTGTTTCCGAGGACGGCGTGACGGATGAGGGGGCCGCCCGATGTCGCCTGCCCGCTCGTCAGTTTGGTTGTCATGGTTGACTTGGTTTCGAATCGGGCCTACTCTCGAGCTTCCGGTCGTGCGAGGAGGTAGCGATGGTCAGGCAGGCTCATGCGCTTGAAGGCGCGGCTGCGGTTCTCGATGTCGAGACCGAGGAGGCGCTGCGCAGCGCCGTCGGCGCCGCGACCATGCTCGGGCCCGATCGGGCCCGGGCGCTGCTCAGGCTGTCGGACGAACAACTGGGGCACTTGTTCAAGGTCGGTATCGCCCAGGTCATCGATCTGGCCGGCACGATCACGTTCGGCATCGCTGCCGCCGCGACCCGCGACAGGCAACCGTCCGTTCGCAGGAAACCGCCTGCGAGGCCGGTGGCCCGCGCGGATGCCGCGGCCGCCGATTTCGAGCAGCGTGCGCTGGCCGAACGGCGGGCGCTCGTCGCGAAGGGCGCGCTGCTGCCGGCCGCGGAGATCTGGGCAGGGCTCGGCATGACACGGCAGGCGCTCAGCAAGGCGGTCGTGTCGGGGCGCATCTTCGCGGTCGACGTGGGGGCGGCGCAGTACTACCCGGCCTTTTATCTGACGGGCGATATCGATCGCAAGACGCTCGGAAAGGTGACGCAATGCCTCGGTGGGTTGCCGGGGTGGAGCAAATGGCAATTCTTCACGACGCCCAAGGCGTCCCTCGGCAACGTCACGCCGCTGAAGGCGCTGTCGCAGGGGAAGCTTGCCGAGGTCGAGCGTGCCGCGGCGGCGTTCGCGGAACGCTAGGAGGGGCGGTTGACGTTGAGGCCGCCGAGCGAACACTTCGCGAATGCGACGCTGGTTACGCGGACGATTCCGCCGGCGGCGCTGGTGCGCGTTTCCCGGTACGAGACGGGCGAGCCGTACTTCGGCAAGTCGGGCGGCAACCGTTTCGACGACCCGCGCAAGCGGCGCCGGTATGGCACCAGCTATTTCGGTTTCGACATGCACTGTGCGTTCGCCGAGACGGTGCTGCACGACGAAGTCGCCGATCTCGCCGCTGGCGGCTTTCCGCTCGTGACGACGGAGCTCGAGCGCTTCGTGCTGTCGTTTACCGGCTCGCCGCTGACGGTGGCCGTCCTGCACGGCTTGCCGCTGAAAAACCTTGGCGGCGACGGCGCGCTGTCGACCGTCGTACCGTACGGCATCCCGCAGCAATGGTCGCTCGCTGTGCACGGGCATGGCCGCCGGGTCGATGGTTTTCTGTATATGTCACGCCATCTCAACACGTCGGAAGCGCTCGTGCTTTTCGATCGTGCCGAACCGAAGCTCACGCTCGAGCGCGCCGTGCCGTTCCGGCGCCACGTCGACGCTGCCCGCGTGCTGCGGGACTTCAACATACTGCCGCGTTAAGTCACGTCAAGCCGTGTTTCGCCGGACGCCGACGAATGGACCCGCGCGGCTTTCGTCGGAAGGAGGGCCCGCGCGATATCCCGCGGCCCGGGCGCTCATGCCGCCGCGCCGCTCCCCGCAACCCGCGCCTGCCGCTGGTACAGCACCATCGACAGCGCGACGCCCGCGGCGGCGGCCACCGCCGCGAACAGGAACACCTGCGGATAACCGAACGCGCCCGCGACATAGCCGGCGAGCGGGCCCGTGATGCCGAGCGACAGGTCGAGGAACACCGAGTACGCGGACAGCGCCGCGCCGCGGCTCGCGGGCGGCACGAGCGCGACGGCCTCGACGCCGAGTGCCGGGAAGATCAGCGCGAAGCCGAAACCCGTCAGCGCGGCGCCGACGAGCGCGACATGCGGCACGGGCGCGAGCCACAGCAGCAGGAGGCCCGAGCATTCGAACGCGAACGACACGATCGCGACGCGGAAGCCGCCGTAGGTCTTGATCGTGTTCGCGAACAGCAGGCGCGCGCCGATGAACAGCGTGCCGAACACGGTCAGCGACAGTGCGGCGTTCGGCCAGTGGCGCGCCGCGTAGTACAGCGTGACGAAGGTGGCGATCGAGCCGAAGCCGGCCGAGCCGAGCGCGAGGCCGAGGCCGTGCGGCAGCACGCGCGTGAACACGCTCGCATACGACATCCGTTCGCCGTGCACGAGCGGCACGGAATCGATCAGGCGCGCGAGATAGAAGCCGGCCGCGGCGAGCGCGATCACGATCACGCCGATCAGCGCCGGATTCAGCGTATGCGCGATCGCGACGCCGACCGGCGCGCCGAGCGCGAGTGCGCCGTAGGTGGCGATCCCGTTCCACGAGATGACCTTCGCGTTGTGCGTGACGCCGACCCGACCGATGCCCCACAGGATCGCACCGGTGCCGCACAGGCTCTCGCCGACGCCGAGTACGAGACGGCTCGCGACTAGCAGCACGAGGCTCGCGACCGGCCAGTGGGCCAGCAGCAGCGCGACGAGCAGCAGCACGCCCGACACCCCGCAGCCGACCAGCCCGCGCAGCACCGTCTGCTTCGGCCCGAGCGTATCGGCGAAGCGCCCGGCGAGCGGCCGCGACGCGAGCGTCGCGAAATACTGGACGCTGATCGCGCCGCCCGCGACGATCGCGGAAAAACCGAGGTCGTCATGGACGAAGCCCGGCAGCACCGCGAGCGGCAGGCCGATGGTCAGGTAGCAGATGAACGTGAAGCAGACGACGGACACGATTTGCAGCGTGACCGCGAACCCGCTGCGCGGCGGTGTGGCGGAATCGGTTGACATGGGGTCGGAACGAATGAACGAAGCGAGCGGAAGACGGCGAAAAAGGGAATCGGGATTTTCCCATGGAACCGGTTTTCACGCAGGTACCATTTAGTTAGTCGCACCCCGTTTTTGACGATGGCGGACGGTGTTGAAGGCGTCTGGAACGGGTGCAGGGCACCGTGCGGAAAGGGCTGCGGGCGGCCCCGGCGCTCCCCCGGCGTTCCCCGGCGTTCATATCGCGGCAGTTATATGGGCCCCATGCGTGATGGGCTATGGGTTGCGAAATTTGATGGTGTTAGCGTGCAAACTGTCAGAAAAACGTCGGTCGAGCGCACTGCGCAGGCCGCCTTGCCCCCCATTTGAAGAATCATCGAGACATGAGTGAGCCGATCCGCTTCTACCATCGTCACGCGATCCGCGAAGTCAGCGGCGCGGACGTCACCCGCACCGTGCTGCAGTATCTGCGCGAGGACGCGCATTGCACCGGCACCAAGGAAGGCTGCGCGGAAGGCGACTGCGGCGCATGCACGGTCGTCGTCGGCGAGCTGACCGACACCGGCGCGGTCGAGTTCAAGGCCGTCAACGCATGCATCCAGTTCCTGCCGACGCTCGACGGCAAGGCGCTGCTGACGGTCGAGGACCTGCGTCAGCCGAACGGCGCGCTGCATCCGGTGCAGCAGGCGATGGTCGACTGCCACGGTTCGCAATGCGGGTTCTGCACGCCGGGCTTCGTGATGTCGATGTGGGCGCTGTACGAGAAGCACGGCCACGAAGGCTGCGGCAGCGCGTGCGCGAAGGCGAAGGACGTGCCGACGCGCACCGAGATCGCCGATGCGCTGACCGGCAACCTGTGCCGCTGCACCGGCTACCGGCCGATCGTCGATGCCGCGGTGCAGATGTTCGACGCACCGGCACCGTCGGCGCCGGTCGACACGGCCGCGCTGGCCCGCACGCTCGCGTCGCTCAAGCGCGACGACACGTTCGACTACACGACGCACGACGGCGCGCGCTTCGCGGCGCCGCGCACGCTCGACGCGCTGGCCGCGCTGAAGGCCGAGCGGCCCGACGCGCGCATTCTGGCAGGCAGCACCGACATCGGCTTGTGGGTCACGAAGCAGATGCGCCGGCTCGACGACCTGATCTACGTCGGCCGGATCGCCGAGCTGCAGCGTGTCGTGCACGGCGACGACTGGATCGAGATCGGCGCGGGCGTGACGGTCGAGAACGGGTATGCGGCGCTGGCCGGTACATATCCGGAGCTGACCGAAATGTGGAAGCGCTTCGCGTCGCTGCCGATCCGCAACGCCGGCACGATCGGCGGCAACGTCGCGAACGGCTCGCCGATCGGCGATTCGATGCCGGGCCTGATCGCGCTCGGCGCACGCGTGGTGCTGCGCGGCGGCGACACGGTGCGCGAGCTGCCGCTCGAGGCGCTGTACACGGGCTACCAGCAGAAGGACATGGCGCCGCACGAATTCGTCGTCGGCCTGAAGGTGCCGACCCGCACCGGCGCGCGCGAAAAGCTGCAGTTCCGCACGTACAAGCTGTCGAAGCGGTTCGACTCCGACATCTCGGCCGTGTGCGCGGCGTTCGCGTTCATCGCGGACGGCGACACGATCCGCGAGCCGCGCATCGCGTTCGGCGGAATGGCCGCGACGCCGAAGCGGGCGACGCACACGGAAAGTCTGCTCGACGGCGCGACGTGGCACGAAGCCACCGCGCAGGCCGCGATGCAGGCGCTCGAGCGCGACTACCAGCCGCTGTCCGACATGCGCGCGACGAGCACGTACCGCCTCGATACCGCGAAGAACCTGATGTACCGATTCTGGCTGGAGACGCGCCCGCACGACCCGCTGCCGCCGCAAGCCCTGAATGTGCGTGAAGTGGCCGCCGAAACCGGCACCGACGCGGCGCGCGTCTGAAGACGGAGAACCCCGAACATGAACCAGCAAGCAGAACCGTTCCTGAACACCCTCGATCCGCAAGCCGACGCCGCGCAGGTCCACGTCTCGCGCGCGCACGAATCCGCGCACCTGCACGTCAGCGGACGTGCCACCTACACCGACGACATCCCGATCGTCGCGGGCACGCTGCACGCGGCGCTCGGCCTGTCGGCGAAACTGCACGCGAAAATCGTGTCGATGAACTTCGACGCGGTGCGCGCGACGCCGGGCGTGGTCGCCGTGTTCACGGCCGACGACATTCCGGGCGTCAACGATTGCGGCCCGATCATCCACGACGACCCGGTGCTCGCGAAGGGCATCGTGCAGTTCGTCGGCCAGCCGATGTTCATCGTCGTCGCGACGTCGCATGAAACCGCGCGGCTTGCCGCGCGCCGCGCACAGATCGACTACGAGGAGTTGCCGGCGATTCTCACCGCGCAGGAAGCGCGCGCGGCCGAAACCTACGTGATCCCGCCGCTGAAGCTCGCGCGCGGCGACGCGGCCGCGCGCCTTGCCGCCGCACCGCACCGCGAGTCGGGCGAAATGCTGCTCGGCGGCCAGGAGCAGTTCTACCTCGAAGGGCAGATCGCGTACGCGGTGCCGAAGGACGACGACGGGATGCATGTGTACTGCTCGACGCAGCACCCGAGCGAGATGCAGCACCTCGTCGCGCACGTGCTCGGCGTCGCGTCGCACAACGTGCTCGTCGAGTGTCGCCGGATGGGCGGCGGGTTCGGCGGCAAGGAATCGCAGTCGGGCCTGTTCGCGTGCTGCGCGGCGCTCGCCGCGTGGAAGCTGCTGTGCCCGGTGAAGCTGCGTCCGGATCGCGACGACGACATGATGATCACCGGCAAGCGCCACGACTTCCATTACCGCTTCGACGTCGGTTACGACGACGACGGCCGCATCGACGGCGTCGCGCTCGACATGACGTCGCGCTGCGGCTTCTCGGCCGACCTGTCGGGCCCGGTGATGACGCGCGCGGTATGCCATTTCGACAACGCGTACTGGCTCGGCGACGTGAACATCGCCGGCTACTGCGGCAAGACCAACACGCAGTCGAACACCGCGTTCCGCGGCTTCGGCGGCCCGCAGGGCGCGTTCGCGATCGAGTACATCCTCGACGACATCGCGCGCTCGCTCGATCGCGATCCGCTCGACGTGCGCTACGCGAACCTGTACGGCAAGACCGAACGCAACGTGACGCCATACGGGCAGACGGTCGAGGACAACGTGCTGCAGGAGCTGCTCGGCGAACTCGAGGCGACGAGCGACTACCGCGCGCGGCGCGCGGGCGTGCGCGAATTCAACGCGCGCAACACGGTGCTGAAGAAGGGCATTGCGCTCACGCCGGTGAAGTTCGGCATCGCGTTCAACGTCACGCACTTCAACCAGGCCGGCGCGCTGGTGCACATCTATACCGACGGCTCGGTGCTCGTGAACCACGGCGGCACGGAGATGGGGCAGGGGCTCAACACGAAGGTCGCGCAGGTCGTCGCGCACGAGCTCGGCATCCGCTTCGGCCGGATCCGCGTGACGGCGACCGACACCAGCAAGGTCGCGAACACGTCCGCGACGGCCGCTTCCACGGGCTCGGACCTGAACGGCAAGGCGGCGCAGGATGCGGCGCGCCAGCTGCGTGAGCGGCTCGCGGTGTTCGCGGCGAAGCAGTTCGGCGACGGCAAGGTCGACGCGGCCGACGTGAAGTTCGGCAACGATTTCGTGTGGGTCGGCGGCAACGGCGTGCCGTTCGGCGACGTGATCGCGAAGGCGTACCTCGCGCGCGTGCAGCTGTGGTCCGACGGTTTCTACGCGACGCCGAAGTTGTACTGGGATCAGTCGAAGCTGCAGGGCCGGCCGTTCTACTACTACTCGTACGGCGCGGCCGTGTCGGAAGTCGTGATCGACACGCTGACCGGGGAGATGCGCACGCTGCGCGTCGATGCGCTGCACGACGTGGGCGCATCGCTGAACCCGGCGCTCGACATCGGCCAGGTCGAAGGCGCGTTCATCCAGGGGATGGGCTGGCTGACGACCGAGGAGCTGTGGTGGAACAAGGGCGGCAAGCTGATGACGCATGCGCCGTCGACGTACAAGATCCCGACGGTGAACGACACGCCGCCCGAGTTCAACGTGCAGCTGTTCAAGAACCGCAACGTCGAGGACAGCATCCACCGTTCGAAGGCCGTCGGCGAGCCGCCGCTACTGCTGCCGTTCTCGGTGTTCTTCGCGGTGCGCGACGCGGTGGCCGCGGTCGGCGACTACCAGGTGAACCCGCCGCTCGATGCGCCGGCCACCGGCGAGTCGATCCTGCGCGCGGTCAGCGCAGTGCGTGCGGCGCGCGCCGGTCAGGCAGGCTGAGATGAAACGGCTCCCGTGCTCGCTTCGTTCGCTGCTTCCGATGGGGGCGGTCAGCCTCCTTGGGGCGGCCCGGCGGAGGCTGACATGAACGGCCCCACGCGCTCGCTTCGCACCGCGCCGCCGGAGGCGTTCGCGCAGGGCACCGGCCAGCGCAACCGCGCGAGCGGCACGCGGGCGCCGATGCACATCGTGCTGTTCGGCGCCGGGCACGTCGGTCACGCGCTCGTCACGCTGCTCGGCGCGCTGCCGTGCGTCGTGCAGTGGGTCGACACGCGCGACGAGCTGTTCCCGGACGAATGTCCGCCGAACGTGCAGCCGGAGCCGACCGACACGCCGGAGGCCGTCGTCGACGCGGCGCCGCCCGGCGCATATTTCCTCGTGATGACGCACAACCACGCGCTCGACTTCTCGCTCGCCGCTCAGATCATGCGGCGGCGCGACTATGCGTACTTCGGGATGATCGGCTCGCGCACCAAGCGCGTGAAGTTCGAACGCCGGCTTGCCGCGCGCGGCGTCGATCCGGCGCGGCTCGTCGAGATGGTGTGCCCGATCGGCGTCGCGGGCATCGTCGACAAGGCGCCGGGCGCGATCGCGGTGGCCGTGTGCGCGGAGCTGCTGCAGGCGCGCTCGGGCATGCCGGTGGCCGATGCGAAGGCCGCGGCGGCGGGGCGTGCGCGCGACGACGTGTCCTGCGCGCGGTAGCATGGCGCGGCCAGGGCATGGCCGCGCGTTTTTGCATACACTGCACGACGACGCGCGGCACCGGGCCGCGCCTTACCGTGCACGCACCATGTCCGATCACCAGGTTTATCTCGACACGCTCGATGCGAGCCTCGTCGCCATCGAGCGCTGGCTGTCCGGCGCCGATACCGCGCCCGGGGCGCTCGACGCGCTGCTCGCTTGGTTCTCCGCCGATTTCACGATGATCCTGACCGACGGCCGCGAGGTCGACCACGACGGCACGCGCGCGCTGTTCGCGAAGCTCGCCGGCGCGAAGCCGGGGCTGCGCATCACGCTGTCGGACACCCGCGTGCTCACGGCCGACGCGTCACATGCGACGCTCACCTATCTCGAAGCGCAGCACGCGGCCTCGGGCGAGCTGCCCGCGCGCCGTGCGACCGCCGTGTTCGAACGCGACGCGGCGGGCGTCGTGCGCTGGACCCATCTGCAGGAAACCTTCTGCACGGCCTGAGCGGCCTGAGTGGCCGCGCCGAGGCTCGACGCTCGCGGCTCAGCGCTTGCGGCCGCGGGCGACCGTCAGCTCGTCGGACACGCTCTGCATCAGCGCGCACAGCCACGCGATGTCGGTCGGCCGGTCGGGTTGCGGATGCGTGAGCAGGTAGCTCTTGATGCGCGGAAACGGCACCGGCGGCGTGACGACGACGAGCGGCAGCAACTGCGCATAATGCGTCGCGAAGCGGCGCGTCGTCGTGAAGATCAGGTCAGACTGCAGCAGCACCTGCGGCACGATCCCGAAGTACGGAAGCGTCGTCACGATGCGCCGCGTGAGGTGCGCGCGGGCAAGGCCGATCTCGATCGCGTTGCGTTTGTCGCCGGTGTACGGCGTCGGCGCGACGTGCGCGGCCGACGCGTACGCGTCGCGCGTGAGCGGCCCGCGCGCGAGCGGGTGCGCGTCGCGCATCAGGCACACGATCGTGTCGGAGAACAGGTCCTGGCGTGCGAACTGCGGGTCGGGTTTCGGCCAGTTGCCGATCACGAGATCGAGCGCGCCGGATTCGAGCGCGCCCGCATGATCGAGCGCGGGATTCAGCGAATCGATTTCCAGGTGCGCATGCGGCGCCGCGTCGCGAAAGCGTTCGATCAGCGTCGGCATGAAGAAATCGTTCAGGTAATCGGGCGCGGCGACGCGGAACGTGCGCCGTGCGGACGACGGATCGAAGTCGCCGTGCGGCGTCGCGATGAAATCGACCTCGCGCAGCGCGCGCTGCGCGGCCTCGAGCAGCGACGCGCCGTATTCGGTCGGCACCATGCCGGATTTGCCGCGCACGAGGATCGGGTCGTTCAGCGTCTCGCGCAGCTTGCGCAGCGCGGTGCTGATCGCGGGCTGGGTCTGGTTCAGCCGCAGCGCGGCCTGCGTGACGCTGCGCTCGAGCAGCAGCGTGCGCAGCACACGCACGAGCCAGATATCGAGCGAGGCGGTACGGTCGTCGTCTTCCATCGGTGGGGGTGATTCGGGTGACGCGTAACGTTACCGTAATCGCGCGTTGCCGTGCGTGATACCGGCCATCACGCGCGGCCCTTCGGCAGCGCGCTGATCCGCTTGACCTCGCGCGATTCGAGCCAGTTCGGCGTGCGCGCGCAGTACAGCACCATCGGCAGCGCGTCCTCGCCCCAGAACAGCTGCCGGTTCATCCAGAACGTCGGCACGCCGAACACCCCGAGCGCGATCGCGTCGGCGTTGTTGCGCGCCAGCTGCGCGGCGGTCTCCTCGAATTCGATCAGCTCGTCGCCGTGGCCGACGCCGACCCGCTCGCACAATGCCGCGAACCCTTCCGGCGTCGACGAGTCGTTGCCGTCGCGCCAGATGAAGCGGAACATCTCCAGCACGGTCGCGATGTCGGCGCGCAGCGCGATCGCGAGGCGCAGCACCTTGTCGGACTCGAACGGGTGAGCGGGCGGCATCTTGAAGCGGATGCCGAGCTGCTCGGCGCGGAACAGCGCGTGACGGTACGTGAACACGCGCTTGGCCGGCACGTCGGCGCTGGGGCGCTGCCCCCAGTGCCGCTGCAGGTCGGGCAGCGACACGGCGACGGGTTCGAACGGCACGTCCGGCCACTTGTCGTGCTGTTCGAGGAGCAGGTAGGAGAACGGCGACACGAAGTCGAAGAACCAGGCGGGCTGGGCGATATCGAGGCCGGTTGTCATGTCGATCTCCAGTGGATGGGGCGTGCGGCGTCTGGCGGCGGCCTCCATGTTACGCGGCGGCGCACGCATGCGGCAATGATCGCGGATCGTCCGGTCAAGCGGAACCGGGAGTCGCCCGAGGGGGCGCGCCGGCCGGTGGCGCGGCGTCGGCACGTGCCTGCGGCGCACCGCCGGCGCCCGGCGGGCCGGCCGGCGTGTCGTGGTCGTGCGCGGTGAGCCGTTCGCGCACGAAGCCGATGTGCTCGCGCAGCACGTAGAACTGGCCCGCATAGGCGAGCGGCATCTTCATCCGGTTCACGGCTTCCTCGATGTCGTCGAGTTCGTCGAGCAACTGCACGCGCTCCTCGGCCGTGTGCTCGCCGAGCGCGCGGCGCTCGAGCGCGATCAGCGCGCCGTACCAGCGGTAGATGCGCGAGCGCACGCGCCAGCCGTACAGCGACGGCACGAGCCGCAGCCCGGGGATCAGCACGACGATCAGCGGCACGACCACGACGAGCAGCCGGTCGACGAGGCTCGCGACCCAGAACGGCAGCCGCCGGTACAGGAAGGACTTGCCGGATTTGTAGTAGCGCGCGGCGTCGTCGGACAGCGGGAAGCCGCGCGTGACGGACGACGGGAATTCGCCTGCGTGCTGCAGGATCGTCGCGTGGCCGTGCACCTCGCGCGCGGCCTCGATCAGCAGGTCGGACAGCGCGGGGTGCAGCGAGTCGCGTGCGACCAGCTCGATGGTCGGCGCGACCGTGTGGATGTCGGCGGGCGGCAGGTTGCGGCCGAGATCGTAGACGCCCATCGGCAGCGTGATCGCGGTCAGGTACGGGAAGCGCCGCGCATACGCCTCGGCCTGGGTGAACGAATACACGTGCACGCCCGGTGCGCGGAACAGCTTCGCCATCACCGGGATCTGCGTCGAGTCGCCGGACAGGAATGCCGCGTCGATCTTGCCGTCGAGCAGCGCGGTGGCCGCATCCTCGCCGGCGGTCGGCAGCAGCTCGGTCGACCCGCCCGGCACGATGCCGTTCATCTTCAGCAGCGCGAGGCTCAGTTCGCGCGCGCCGCTGCCTTCCGCGCCGAGCGCGAGCCGCTTGCCCTTGAAATCGGACAGGCGCGCGACGACCGGGCCGCGGTACATGATCGCGAGCGGCACGTAGCCGATGCTGCCCAGCGACACGAGGTGCTCGTCGCGCTCCTTCGGGCCGATGCCGCTCTGCACGAAGCCGACGTCGACCGGCGCGTTCGGGTTCGACAGCCGCGCGAGGTTCTGGGCGGACCCTTCGGACGACTGGACGTCGAGCGTGACGCCGTTCTTCGCGAGGATCGTCTTGTATTTCTGCGCGGCGTTCCAGTACGTGCTGCCGGGCGGCCCGGACGAGATCACGAGCGTGGACGGCGGGGCCGGCTGGATCAGCTTGACCGCGAGCCAGACGGCCGTGGCGGCGAGCAGCACGGTGGGGCCGATCGACAGCGCGAGGTCGCGCCACGACACCGCGACGAAACGGGCGAGGATGCGGCGAGGCGGGCGGGGGCGGGCTGGCTTCATGGGGGGCGGCGGATGACGCTGGCGTGACGTATCGGTGACGGTCGGCGCGGACGAGGCGGATTCTCGCGGCGATGGTACCCGGTTTCGCGGTGCGTGCGCGAGTGCGGCGCGGCGGCGCGACGACAGCGGCGGGGGCCGCCGCGTCAAAAGCTTTGCGCTTCCGCGGGCGCTGGATTACATTGTGCGACGCAGCCGCGCCCGATTCGCGCGCGACCCGGCACGCAATGAGACCGGGCGCGTCCGGCCGGCGGCTGTCCGGCCCGGCCGGCCCGCTCTCGCGTGCGCCGTCCGCCAGCCCGTCTTGCCTCTCTCGTATCGCCGTGGAAAACACCGGCTGTCCCGCCCGTTCGCGCGCGGGCCGGCTGTTTTTGGGGGTATCCGGCCGTACTGTGCACGGCCGTTCCGGAGTGATAAGGAGATAGCATGAAGTCGATCGTGTTGAGAGCGTTGGGTGTCGCCGCCGTGGCGGCCTGTCTGTCGGGCAGCGTGTATGCGCAGTCGAGCGATGCGGCGGCAACGGAAGCGCCCGCGGCAGCGACCAGCGCGCCGAAGGCCGCCGCGAAAACCGCGAAGAAGGCGAACCGCAAGCTCGGCTATACGGTGCGCAAGGCGATTTCGAAGGAATCGGGCGTGAACGTGTCGAACCTCGTCGTGCGTTCGAAGGGCGGCGCGATCACGCTGGAAGGCACGATGCCGGCCCAGGACCAGATCGACAAGGCCGAAGCTGCAGCCAAGGGCGTGGCGGGCGTGACGTCGGTCACGAACAAGCTGACGGTTCAGCAGCAGTGATGCCGGGCGGCGGCGCGCGAGCGCCGCGTGCGCCCGTTTCCAGGCGGGCCCCGGCATGCCGGGGCCCGTTTGCGCTTGAGAGGCCGCAAGCCGCATGAAGCGGCGGCGGACCGATAACGATATCGAGAGGGCGGCGATGACGAGGCTCGGGTGGGGCAGGCGGATGGTTTTCGGCGCGGCGCTGGCCGCGATCGCGCTACTCGGCGCCTGTAACGGCGACGAATCGGCCGAGCGCAACCGGTTGCCCGGTTTCGTGTCCGGCAGCGTGCGCACGACAGCCTATGACGGCGCGAGCGACGACCTGCTGACGGCCGGCCTCGGCAAGACGGGCCTCGGCTCGGCCACCGCCCCCGGCTTCGCGAACGCCGCCCGGCCGACTGGCGCCGAGCTGCGCCGCCTGGCGATCTGGTCGAACTACCGCGCGCTCGTCGACATGAGCGCGAACGGCGGCTACGGCCGCTTCTGGGGGCCGAACGTCGATCTCGACGGCAACGACACGCTCGGCGAAGGCAAGATCCCCGGCACCGAATATCTCGCGTACTCCGACGACGGCAGCGGCAGCAAGAACGTGACGCTGCTCGTGCAGGTGCCCGCCAGCTTCAATCCCGCGCAGCCGTGCATCGTCACCGCGACGTCGTCGGGCTCGCGCGGCGTGTACGGCGCGATTTCCGCAGCCGGCGAATGGGCGCTCAAGCGCGGCTGCGCGGTCGCCTACAACGACAAGGGCGGCGGCAACGGCGCGCACGAACTCATGTCGGACACCGTCACGCTGATCGACGGCACGCTCGCCAACGCGGTGCTGGCCGGCACCGCGAGCCTGTTCACCGCGAACGTGACGAGCGGCGATCTCGCCACCTTCAATTCCCGCTTCCCGAACCGCTATGCGTTCAAGCACGCGCATTCGCAGCAGAATCCCGAGCAGGACTGGGGGCGCGTGACGCTGCAGTCGGTCGAGTTCGCGTACTGGGCGCTCAACGAGCAGTTCGGCCCGCTGATCGACAGCTCGCATCACGGCGTGCGCTATCGCGCGGGCGACATCACGACGATCGCCGCGTCGGTCAGCAACGGCGGCGGCGCGTCGCTCGCGGCGGCCGAGCAGGACAGTCGCGGCTGGATCACCGCGGTCGTGGTCGGCGAGCCGCAAATCAACGTGCGGATGGCGCCGAATGCGGTCGTGCGCTCGGGCGGCCAGCCGGTGCCGTCGTTCGGCCGGCCGCTGGCCGACTACGCGACCCTCGCGAACCTGCTTCAGCCGTGCGCGGCCGCGTCGGCGTCGCTCGCCGGTGCGCCGTACCTGAGCGCGCTGCCGGCGGCGACCACGCAGTCGATCCGCACGCAGCGCTGCGCGACGCTCGCCGCGGCCGGGCTGGTGGCGGGGGCCGATACGCAAAGCCAGGCCGCCGACGCGCTCGCGCAGCTCCACGCGGCCGGCTACCTTGCCGATTCCGACCTGCTGCAAGCGCCGATGTGGGATTCGCAGGCGATTCCGGCGATCGCCGTCACGTATGCGAACGCATACACGCGCTCGCGCGTCACCGACAACCTGTGCAATTTCAGCTTCGCGACGACGAACCCGGCAACGGGCGCCGTCGCCGCGCCTGCCACGTCGCCGATGCCGACCGTCTTCGGCGTCGGCAACGGCGTGCCGCCGACGGCCGGCATCAACCTGGTGTTCAACACGGGCGCGGGTATCGACCACCGGCTCGCGACACCCGATGCGAGTTTCGCGGGCGCGCTGTGCCTGCGCCAGCTCTGGACGAACGGGATGCTCGGGATGCCCGCGAACGTCGACGCGGTGCGCGTGAACGCGAACCTGCAGGGCAAGCCGGCGATCATCGTCCAGGGCCGCAGCGATGCGCTGGTGCCCGTGAACCACGCATCGCGCGCGTACGTCGCGCAGAACGGCATCAGCGAAGGCGGGCGCAGCCGGCTCGTGTTCTACGAGGTGACGAATGGCCAGCACTTCGACGCGTTCCTGCCGGTGCCGGGCTTCGACACGCGCTTCGTGCCGGTTCACTACTACAACGTGCAGGCGCTGAACCTGATGTGGCGGCACCTGAAGAACGGTGCGCCGCTGCCGCCGTCGCAGGTGATCCGCACGGTGCCGCGCGGCGGCACGCCGGGCGCCGCGCCCGCGCTGACGAGCGCGAACCTGCCGCCGATCTCGGCCGCGCCGGGGGCGAACGCGATCACGACCGGTGCCGGCGCGATCGACGTGCCGCTCTGACGGCGCCCGCCGCGCCGCCCGCACGAAGCCGGACAGCCGTCCGGCTTTTTCCTTTGAGCGAATGGAATCGGTCCCGGATTGGCTTTTGTCCGAATGGCGAGCGCTGTAACAAATTCTTACTTTACGGCGGTAAATCAGAACCCTAATATGCGCCGGTATTTTCACTTAATTTAATAAATTACAGATACGAAGATATTCCTTTCCGTTTAGTTAATCGATCCTTTCGATTTTGTTAAATCGGCTCGAGTCACGGTTGATCGCTGTTCTGCGATTAATCGGTATCTCGCCGAGGGGGATCGTTCGTCTGTTCGAAGCGAGGTGCCCTTGTCGGGCGGGCCTTGCGGGGTGTGTTTTTGCCGTCGATTTTGTGTGCATGCAAATTCGCGCAATGAATTCGTATTGCTGCGGATTATTGAATTGCCGTTTGCAATGGAATTGATTCCATTGTGCGGTTGCAAAAAAACATGGGTGGGGTAAATCGTGCCGATCGGTATTCGCCGATCCGGTAAAAAACTCGGAGTGCGTCGCATAACGAATGCATTCCTGGTGCGGAGCGCCGGCGCAAATGATCCTTTGCGACCGGCGGTATTTATCGTTCTGTTCGAGAGGCAATAATGACGACACGGAAGTCCTTGAAAGACGGTTTCGCGCTATTCGGAACGACACTGAGCGTGCCGCTCGCCGCAGCCGCGGCCGCGGCGCTGCTCGTCACGGGGTGCGGCGGCGACGACGGGCCGAGCCCGGCTGCTTCGGCCGCCGCCGCGGCCGCGACGTCGGCCGGCGCCAGCACGCAGGCCAACACCAGCGCAACGGCCGCAGCGGCCGACCAGCCGTACGTCGACACCGACGTGTACGGCACCGGGCCGAACGACGCGGTCACGGATTCCACGGAAGGGGCGGCCGTCGTCCACCGTTCGGTCACGATCGGCGGCAAGACCATCAAGTACACGGCCACCACGGGCCACCTGACGACGATCGACCCGGTCACGTCGGCGCCGAACGCGAAGATGTTCTACGTCGCGTACACGCAGGACAATCCGGACCCGTCGAAGCCGCGCCCGGTCACGTTCTTCTACAACGGCGGCCCCGGCTCGTCGTCGGTCTACCTGCTGCTCGGCTCGTACGGGCCGAAGCGCCTGCAGTCGTCGTTCCCGAACTTCACGCCGCCCGCGCCGTACAAGCTGCTCGACAACCCGGACAGCCTGCTCGACCGTACCGACCTCGTGTTCATCAACCCGGTCGGCACCGGTTATTCGGCGGCGATCGCCCCGGCGAAGAACAAGGACTTCTGGGGCACCGACCAGGACGCCCGCTCGATCGACCGCTTCATCCAGCGCTACCTGACCAAGTACTCGCGCTGGAATTCGCCGAAATTCCTGTACGGCGAGTCGTACGGCACCGCGCGCAGCGCGGTCGTGTCGTGGGTGCTGCACGAGGACGGCATCGACCTGAACGGGATCACGCTGCAGTCGTCGATCCTCGACTACGCGAATGCGTTGTCCGCGCCGGGCACGTTCCCGACACTCGCGGCCGACGCGTTCTACTGGAAGAAGACGACGCTCAACCCGACGCCGACCGATCTCGACGCGTACATGGTCCAGGCCCGCAACTACGCGGACAACACGCTCGCGCCGCTTGCACAGAAGCCGAACCCGCAGGACGGCGGCTTCGTGAACGTGCGGCTGAACCTGAACCTGCAGACCGCGCAGCAGATGGGCGCGTACATCGGCACGGACCCGACGTCGCTGATCCAGACGTTCGGCAACCCGGCCGCGCTCGGCAACGTGCCGTCGTCGGACGACAACCCGCCGTACACGTTCTTCCTGACGCTCGTGCCGGGCACGCAGATCGGCCAGTACGACGGTCGCGCGAACTTCACGGGCAAGGGCATCGCGCCGTACATCCTGCCGAACTCGGGCAGCAACGATCCGTCGATCACGAACGTCGGCGGCGCGTATACGGTGCTGTGGAACAGCTACATCAACACCGACCTCAAGTACACGTCGACGTCGTCGTTCGTGGACCTGAACGACCAGGTCTTCAACAACTGGGACTTCAGCCACACCGACCCGACCGGCGCGAACAAGGGCGGCGGCAACACGCTGTACACGGCCGGCGACCTGGCGTCGACGATGAGCGTGAACCCGGACCTGAAGGTGCTGTCGGCGAACGGCTATTTCGACGCCGTCACGCCGTTCCACCAGACGGAGCTGACGCTCGCGCAGATGCCGCTCGACCCGACGCTCAAGGCGCAGAACCTGACGATCAAGAACTACCCGTCGGGCCACATGATCTACCTGAACGACGCGTCGCGCACCGCGCTGAAGGGCGATCTCGCCAACTTCTACGACGGCATCCTCGCGAACCGTACTGCGCTGCAACGGGTGCTGAAGCTGCAGGCGCGCACGCAGCAACTCAAGCAGCAGAAACTGCAGCAGCAAGGGCAGTAAGCGGAGCGGGCGGCTCGAGCCGCCCCGGATGGACGACAGCCCGATCGGCGCAGGCCGGTCGGGCTGTTTTTCATCGCAGCGGAGGCGGGCGCGGCGCGTCGGCGGCGCTGGCCGGGAAAAAGCGCAACCGCGGGCGAAGGGCGGGATCGGCGCCCGCCTACGCGAGCACGAGCCTCACGCCGACCGCGACGAGCGTCGCGGCGAGCAGGTTGCGCAGCAGCCGCTCGGGTGCGCGCGCCGACAGCAGGCTGCCGAGCACGATGCCCGGCAACGAGCCGAGCAGCAGCGACAGCAGCATCGACCAGTCGACCGAGCCGAGCAGCCAGTGGCCCATGCCGGCGACCAGCGTGAGCGGTACCGCGTGCGCGATGTCGGACCCGACGATGCGGGTCGTCGCGAGCATCGGATACAGCAGCAGGAGCACGGTGACGCCGATCGCGCCGGCACCGACCGACGTCATCGACACGAGCACGCCGAGCACGGCGCCCGTCAGCACGGTCGACCACAGCGTGCGCGCGGGGCTCGGTGTGAGCGGGTTGCGCGCGGCGAACGCGGTGAGCTGGGGCCGGAAGATCAGCGCGAGCGACGTGAGCAGCAGCGCGACGCCGAGCACGAGCTGGATCATCCGCGCGGTGCCCGGCGTATTCATCCCGTGCGTGTGCAGCCACCACAGCGTGATGGCCGCGGCCGGCACGCTGCCTGCCGCGAGCCGGCCCGTGATGCGCCAGTCGATCGAACCCTTCAGGCCGTGGACGAGCGTGCCGGTGGCCTTGGTCGCCGCCGCATAGAGCAGGTCGGTGCCGACCGCCGTCGCGGGGTGGACGCCGAACAGCAGCACGAGGATCGGCGTCATCAACGAACCACCGCCGACGCCGGTCAGGCCGACGAGGATGCCGACGAACAGGCCGGACAACGAGTACAGCAGATCGATATGGGGAAGCGACATCGGAAGCGGATGGTTATGCGGCGTTCGGCGGTAGCGGCGCGTGGGTCAAAGTCCGCCATTGTCGCAAATGTGGCGGGTCGGTGTACGACTGCGTTAAAAATCGGCCGGGAAGGCGCGGGCGGCAGGCGGCGCTGAAACGGGCGTTTGAACGGGGCAGGGCCAACGTGGTGGCCGGTGCCGGCCTGCGACGACAGGACGGGCGGTGCGCGGCACCCGGAAGAAGAAAAAGGGCGCGACGGTGCGCGCCCCGGGTTCGATACAGACGGCCGGATTCATCCGCCGCCTGCGGCTCGTCGGCGTCAGTGCATCGCGGGGCCGGTACCTTCGACGGCGTCCTGCCGCCGGATGCGCAGCGCGAGCCCGATCAGCGCGGCGGCGGCAGCGAATGCCGCGCCGAACGCGAAGGCTGCATGGTAGCCGCCGTTCAGTGCGTCGAGCGGCGCGGCGTTCGCGGCCGCGAGCACGTCGGTGCGGGCGGCTGCGAGGCTCGCGAGCACGGCGAGGCCGAGCGCGCCGCCCATCATGAACGCGGTGTTGACGATCCCCGACGCGAGCCCGGAATCGGCCGGATCGACGTCGCTCATCGCGGCGAGCAGCATCGGGTTGAACGCGACGCCCGCGCCGATGCCGAGCAGCGTCATGCCGGGCAGCACGTGCCAGGCGAAGCCGCCGTCCACCGGCGCGCGCGAAAACAGGGCGAGGCCGCAGGCCGCGATCAGCAGGCCGGCCGCGATCGGGCCGCGGATCCCGAAGCGCATCACGATGCGCGCGGACAGCCCGAGCGAGAACGCGGCCATGATCAGGTTCGCCGGCAGGAACGCGAGACCGACCTGCAGCGGCCCGTAGCCGAGCACACGCTGCATGTACAGCGCGGACAGGAAGAACCACGCGAACATCGCGGCCGCCCACAGCACGCCGATCACGTTCGCGAGCGCGACGTTGCGCGCGGCGAACAGCGTGAGCGGCATCAGCGGATGCGCGGCGCGCGCCTCGATCGCGATGAACAGGGCGAGCAGCGCGACCGCGGCGCCGATCAGCACGACGGTCTGCGTCGACAGCCAGCCGGCTTCGTTGCCGCCGACGATCCCGTAGACCGCCAGCATCAGCGACGCGGTCACGGTGACCGCGCCCGCGACGTCGAGCCGTGAGGTGCCGGCCGGCGCGCGCAGGCGCGGCAGCAGCGCGACGCACATCGCATAGACGGCGATGCCGATCGGCAGGTTGACGAGGAAGATCCAGTGCCACGACAGCGAGCTCGTCAGCAGCCCGCCGAGCAGCACGCCGATGCTGCCGCCGCCCGCGCAGACGAAGCCGTACACGCCCATCGCCCGCGCGCGTTCGCCGGGCTCGGTGAAGAGATTCATGATCAGCGACAGCGACACGGCCGACACCACCGCGCCGCCGAGCCCTTGCACCGCGCGCGCGGCGATCAGCATCGTCTGCGACTGGGCGAGGCCGCATGCGAGCGACGCGAGCGTGAACACGACGAGGCCGGCGAGGAACATGCGCCGCTGGCCATACAGGTCGCCGAGCCGGCCGCCGAGCAGCAGGCAGCCGCCGAACGTCAGCAGGTACGCGTTGACGACCCACACGAGGGCCGTTTCGGTGAAATGGAGGTCGGTGCTGATCGACGGCAGCGCAACGTTCACGATCGTGCTGTCGAGCACGATCATCAGCACGCCGAGGCAGAGGACGATCAGCGCGTACCAGCGCTTCTCGCCGTGGATCCCGTGGGTCATGGGCTTGCAGCCTTCTGATAGTTATTTGAAAGGATGCATTGTAGGCCCCCTCGGCGCGGGCTTCCTGCCGGTTTGTGGCAGGAGCGATGCGTAGTCGCGCGTCCGGGCGGGACGCGCGTGACGGATGCGACGGGCGTTATGTGCGCGCCGGCAGTTCGCAGCCGTCGGGGCCGCATGCGGCCGCGTCGCTGCCGTCGAGCTCGACGATGCCGTCGCGCCATGCCTGGTCGAGCGCCTGCGCGAATGCGTCGGCCGGCTGCGCGCCCGACACCGCGTAACGGCCGCCGAACACGAACAGCGGCACGCCGCGCCCGCCGATCTGCGCGGCGCGCGCGATATCGGCTTCGACTTCGTCGCGATACAGGTCGCTGCGCAGCACGTCTTCGACGGCCGCGCGCTCGAGCCCCGCTTCGACCGCGAATTCGGTGAGCTCGGCGTGATCGAACAGCGAGCCGTGCTCGCAGAAATACGCGCGGTACAGCCGCTCGGTCAGCGCGTGCGCGCGGCCCGTCGCTTCCGCGAGCTTCACGAGCCGGTGGCCGTCGAGCGTGTCGCCGACGAGCGTGCCGGGCAGGTCGTAACGCAGCCCGACGCTCGCGGCCGCATCGGTTACCTGGCGCAGCATCCGGTCGACCTGCGCGGGCGACATCCGGTACTTGCCGGCGAGCATCGCCTCGACCGGCTCGACCGGCTGGCCCGGCATCAGCCGGTATGCGCGCAGCGCGACGTCGACGCGCTCGGCGTGCGCGAACGCGGCGAGCGCCTCGTCGAAGCGGCGCTTGCCGATCCAGCACCACGGGCAGATCAGGTCGGACCAGATTTCGACGGTCAGGGTCGGGCGGGCAATCGGGGCGGGAGCGGTCGTCATGGGCGGTTCCGGGCAGCAAAAAAGTGTAACCGGGACTATATCACTTGTGCTTCGACGCTTCGTCCAGGCCGGGCGGGCGCGTGAAACGGGCGCCCGCCGCATCACGAAGCATAGACACGGAAGCGGCGCACCGATAGCGATGGCCGATACCGGCCGCCGCCGCGCGTCCCGACGAACAGGCGTTTCGTCGTCACGGCGAACGGGCGAACCCGCCCGCCCCCCGCGTTTCGCTTACGCGTCGCCCTGCGTTTCCTTCAGGTGCTTGAGGTGTTTGTAGACCGTCGCGCGGCCCATCCCGAGCACATTCGCGACGTAGTTCGCCGCGCTCTTGCCGCGGAACGCGCCCTCCGCGTACAGCGCTTCGACGAGCTCGCGCCGGTGCTCGCGCGTGAGCCCGTTCAGCCCGACCTGCCGCTCGCGCAGCCAGCCGTGCAGGAACGTGTTGATGCGCTCCTGCCAGTCGTCGCGGAACAGCTCGTCCGGCTGTGCGATCACGCCGGCACCCTTGATGAACAGGTCGAGCGTCGCGCGCACCTCGTCGAACACCGCGATGTTGAAGTTGATGCACATCATCCCGGCCGGGTGGCCTTCGTCGTCGAACAGTACGTTGCTCACGCAGCGCATCCGCCGGCCGTCCCAGTTCAGCTTCTCGTACGGGCCGATCACGCGCTCGCGCGCGGAATGATCGATTTCCTCCAGCGCGGAATCGTCGCCGACCTCGCGCTTCGACAGGTTGTTCGCGAGATACAGCACGGTCTGGTCGTGCAGGTCGTGGATCACGACTTCCGCGTACGGGAAGAACAGCGCGGCGATACCGTCGGCGATCGGCGCATAACGGGTGAGCAGCAGGTCTTTGACGGGGGATTTCTTCTTGCGCATCGGTGTCGCCATCTCGGGTGGGCGGGGGCCGGGCGGCCCATCGGGCCGGCGAGGCGGCGCGCCGGTGGCCGGCATGCCCGTGCGCCCGCGCGCGGCCGCCGCGGCGGTTGCGCCATTGTATCGGCCCCGCGCTCGCGTGCCGCTCATGCGCGCGTCAGGTGCGTGTACAGCGCGTGCGCGATCGCGATGTCCTCGAGCCCGAGGCCGATCGAGCGGAAGAATGCGTGACGCGCGTACGACGGTGCGGGGCAGGTGCCGGCGACGAGCGCGGGCAGGTCGCCGGCGATCCGCGCGGCTTCCCAGCCGTGCTCGGCCGTCGCGATCTGCATTTCGCCGGCGCTCGCGGGCGTCGTGTGCCGGTAGTCGCAGTACACGTCCATGCCGGGCAGCCACGCGGGCGGGATCTCGTGCGCGCGTGCGACGTTCGTGCTGATCGACGTGACGAGCGCGGGGCGCGTGAGCATCCCGTCGCCGAGCACGGGCGTGCCCGACGACGTGCACAGCGTCACGACGTCCGCGTCGCGCACGCAGGCTTCGACGCTCGCCGCGGCGCGTGCGCGCGGGTCGAGCTGCGCAAGCGCCGCCTGCTGCGCCGCGTCGCCGGCGAGCGCGGGCGAGTACACGCGGATCGTCTCCCAGTCGCGCAGTCCCGCGGTGTGCCGCAGATGCGCGAGGCCGACCGCGCCCGCGCCGACGATCGCGAGATGGCGCGCGTTGCCCGGCGCGAGACAATCGACCGCGAGCGCGGTCGTGCCGGCCGTGCGCTCGACCGTCAGCAGGCCCGCGTCGCACCACATCAGCGGCTGGCCCGTGCGCATCGACATCAGCGCGGTCCACGCGGTGACGATGGGCTTGCCGCCCGTCACGACGTACGGCGACAGCTTCGCGCCGAACACCTGCGCGTCGGCGAGCGCGCCAAGATACGTGATGAAGTCGCCGGCCTGCCCGGGAAACAGCGTGAGCGTTTGCGGCGGCTGCACCGCGCGCGCCGCGGCGAGCGACGCGAACATGCTGCGCAGCGTGCCGAGCACGTCGAGCGACGGCAGGGCCGCGCGCACCGCGGCTTCGTCGACGGTCAGCGGCAGGGTCGGGGCGGTTTGCGTCATGAGGACATCTCCGGTCGGGGCCGGACTGGACTGTCTCGATCGACGTGTCCGGCAGAGTTCGTGATGGACGAAAAGTCTAATATAGACAAACGAAATCGGGAGAATTTTTCTTTTCGAGACTGTGTGTCATCGCGAGATTCTGGAAAAATGTCGATAAATCAAGGGTATTTTCGATGTCGGGCGAATTTCCGACGACGCGTATCGGGGCACGATTCTCGTATCCCCTATAGTCTATCCTAGACTTTGAGTCTATATTTCGCGTGCAGGACACGACGCGCCGCCGCGTGGCGACCGCCTGCTTCGAATGCCGATCCGGCGCCCGGCCGCGGCCGTCGTGTACCGATCTTCATCGCCTCAATCCAGAACGGAAGGACCGTCATGAACTGGAAGCTCTCCCTCTGCGCCGCTGCGGCGCTCGCCTGTGCGGCCGTCACGGCCCACGCGGAACAGACCACGTTGCGCTTCGGGATCGAAGCCGCCTATCCGCCGTTCGAGAGCAAGACGCCGGCTGGTCAGCTGCAGGGTTTCGACGTCGACATCGGCAACGCGGTGTGCGCGAAGCTGAACATGAAGTGCGTGTGGGTCGAGAATTCGTTCGACGGCCTGATTCCGGCGCTGCAGGCGCGCAAGTTCGACGCGATCAATTCGGCGATGAACATCACCGCGAAGCGCAAGCAGAGCATCGACTTCACGCCGGCGATCTACGTGGTGCCGATCGTGATGGTCGCGAAGCACGGCTCGCCGCTGCGGCCCGACGTCGCGAGCCTGCGCGGCAAGCACGTCGGCGTGCTGCAGGGCTCGTCACAGGAGGATTTCCTGAAGGCGCACTGGGCCAACGCGGGCGTGGCCGTCGTGTCGTACCAGGATCAGGACCAGATCTACGCCGATCTCGTCGCGGGTCGTCTCGACGCGGCCGTGCAGGAAGCGCAGACCGCGCAGGACGGTTTCCTCGACAAGCCGGCCGGCCGCGACTACCAGATCGTCGGCGAGCCGCTGAAGGATCCGGCGACGCTCGGCGAAGGCACGGGCTTCGGGATGCGCAAGAACGACAAGGCGCTGCAGGCGAAGATCGTCGGCGCGCTCGACGCGCTGAAGAAGGACGGCACGCTCGGCGCGCTGTCGCAGAAGTACTTCAAGCGCGACATCGTCGCGAAGTAATGACCGCCGCGCGCCGGCCGCCGGGCCGGCGCGTGCCGCATCGAATCTCGACGCAGTACGGGGAACCATGGATTTCGACGTCATCGTTCTGGGGGCCGGCATCGTCGGCGTGTCGTCGGCGCTGCATCTGCAGGATCGCGGGTTGCGCGTCGCGCTCGTCGACCGGCGCGCGCCCGGCGAAGAAACGAGCCACGGCAATGCGGGGCTGATCGAACGCTCGTCGGTCGTGCCGTACGCGTTTCCGCGCCGGCTCGGCACTTTGCTGCGCTATGCGCGCAACCGCTCGGTCGATCTCTACTGGGACTACCGCGCGCTGCCCGCGTATGCGGGCTGGCTCGCGCGCTTCTGGCGCGAATCGTCGCCGCAGCGGCTCGCGGCCGCCGCGCGCGACCTGCTGCCGCTCGTCGCGGCGAGCGTCGTCGAGCACGACGCGCTGCTCGCGCGTACCGATGCGCAGCCGCTCGTGCACGACGGCGGGTGGATCGAAGCGTTCCGGTCGCCCGCGCTGTTCGATGCGGAAGCGCGCGTGCAGCAGCGCGTGGCCGACGCGCACGGGCTGCGGATGACGGTGCTCGACGCACGTGCGTTGCGCGCGACGGAGCCCGGCGTCAGCGACGCGTTCTGCGGCGCATTCCACTGGCAGGACCCGAAGACCGTGTCGAGCCCGGGCGGGCTGACCAAGGCCTACGCGCGGTTGTTCGAGCGCGACGGCGGCACGTTCGTGCGCGGCGATGCCAAGACGCTCGTGCATGTGGAGGACGGCTGGCAGGTCGGTACCGAACATGGGCCGATCTCGGCGCGCTCGGCGGTGGTCGCGCTCGGGCCGTGGTCCGATCACGTGTTCGCGCCGCTCGGCTACCGGATTCCGCTGCGCGCGAAGCGCGGCTACCACATGCACTACCGGCCGACGCGCGCACCGTTGAACGCGCCCGTGTGCGATACCGAGGAAGGTTTCGTCGTCGCGCCGATGGAAGGCGGACGGCTGCGGCTCACGACCGGCGTCGAGATCGCGCTGCGCGGCGCACCGCCGACCGGCGTGCAGCTCGCGCGTGCGGAACCGCTGGCGCGCGACGCGTTCGGCATCGGCGAGCGGCTCGATCCCGAGCCGTGGCTCGGGATGCGGCCGTGCACGCCCGACATGCGCCCGGTGATCGGGCCCGCGCCGCGCCATCGTCACCTGTGGTTCGCGTTCGGCCATTGTCACCACGGGCTTACGCTCGGCCCCGCGACCGGGCGCCTGCTCGCCGAAATGATGACAGGCGCGCCGACCTATATCGATCCCCATCCGTACCGGCCGGCACGCTTCGGCTGATCCCGCGGCGCGCGCAGCTTCGCGCGCGCGCCGGTTGCGACGCGGCCTTTACAATGTTTCATTCTGCTATCCGAATTACCGGAAATCACGCAATCGGAAATGATCTGCGTAATCGGCAAGAAAGATGATCGCCAAATAAAGAAAATCAGCAAATCGGCGATTTATCAATGCATTTTCATTTTGCTGAAATGTGTAATCGGCAGCCGCTCGTGACGGTCTGATGCACCGCGCCGCCAGCGCGTTCCGGTGTTACGCGGAATGTACCGGAACACGTTACCACCGGGCTCGCAAACGTTACGTTACATCCGGGCTATGCCGCCCTTTTTCGTCAGATGATTGCGATGCCGGAGTCGCGATTTTCGTCTGAAATCGATTAAAAAAGCGTTATTGCTTGCCAATAGACAGACGAATCAATCCGGTTTTTCGAATTGGCACACTTCGTGCAATCCGTCCCCATGCTTTATCAACGTTGTGCCAACCGAGATGGGGAAAAACAAAGATGGGACAAAATCTGAAATTGACGGGTGCAGCGCTGTCGGTCGCGACGGTGTTCGGGGTACTGGCTTCGGGTTCCGCGGTGGCGGGGCCCCTTGATGGGCTGCCGATCCCGCAAGTGATCGTCAACCCGCCGACGAACAGCGTCTCGGTCGGGCTGGTCGCGACGGGGACGTCGCCGCTGGGTTCGGTCACCGTGGCGGCGGGCGGGGCGGGCGCGATCCAGACGTCCCTTGGCGATCCCGGCCAGGCACTGTCGGGCGCCGTGGGGGCGGTGACGGGTGCACTCGGCGGTGGCGGCGGCACGGTGCAGCCGCTCGCGCCGGTTCAGGGTGTGGTGAACCAGGTGACGGGTGCGCTGAGCGGCGGCAACCCGGCTGGCGCGTTGAGCGGTGCGCTGAATACGGCGACGGGTGCGTTGGGCAATGCGGTTGGCACGGTGACGGGGGCACTGGGCAATGTCGGCGGCGGGGCGAATCCGCTGGCGCCGGTTCAAGGTGTCGTCAATCAAGTCACGGGTGCACTCGGCGGTGGTAACCCGGCTGGTGCGTTGACGGGTGCACTCGGTACGGTGACCGGTGCGCTGGGCAACGTCGGTGGTGGCGCGAATCCGCTGGCGCCGGTGCAGGGCGTGGTGAATCAAGTCACGGGCGCACTCGGTGGCGGCAACCCGGCAGGTGCGTTGACGGGGGCACTCGGTACGGTGACCGGTGCGCTGGGCAATGTCGGTGGTGGGGCGAATCCGCTGGCGCCGGTGCAGGGTGTCGTCAATCAAGTGACGGGTGCACTCGGCGGTGGTAACCCGGCTGGTGCGTTGACGGGGGCACTCGGTACGGTGACCGGTGCGCTGGGCAATGTCGGTGGAGGGGCGAATCCGCTGGCGCCGGTTCAAGGTGTCGTCAATCAAGTGACCGGCGCACTCGGCGGTGGCAATCCCGCTGGTGCGTTGACGGGTGCGCTCGGTACCGTGGCGGGTGAGCTCGGTGCTGGCAATCCGGCCGGCACGGTAAGCGGTGCAATCGGCAACGTGACGGGGGCGCTCGGCGCATTGGGCGCTATCGGCGGCGGCAATCCCGCGGGTGCGCTGACCGGCGCACTGAACACGGCGACCGGGACGCTAAGCAACGCACTCGGTACCGCAACGGGCGCGCTCGGCGGCGGCAACCCCGCAGGCGCACTGACCGGCGCACTCGGTACGGTCACGGGCGCACTGGGCGGTATCGGCGGCGGTTCGAACCCGCTGGCCCCGGTGCAAGGTGTCGTGAACCAGGTCACGGGTGCGCTCGGCAGCGGCAACCCTGCAGGCGCGCTGACCGGCGCACTCGGTACGGTCACGGGCGCATTGGGCGGTATCGGTGGCGGCTCGAACCCGCTGGCCCCGGTCCAAGGCGTCGTGAACCAGGTCACGGGCGCGCTCGGCGGCGGCAACCCCGCAGGCGCACTGACCGGCGCACTCGGTACGGTCACGGGCGCACTGGGCGGTATCGGCGGCGGTTCGAACCCGCTGGCGCCGGTGCAAGGTGTCGTGAACCAGGTCACGGGCGCGCTCGGCGGCGGCAACCCGGCAGGCGCGCTGACCGGCGCACTCGGCACGGTCACGGGCGCACTGGGCGGCATCGGTGGCGGCTCGAACCCGCTGGCCCCGATCCAGAACGTCGTCGACCAGGTCACCGGTACGCTCGGCAGCGGCAACCCGGCCGGCACGCTGAGCAACGCGGTCAACACGATCACGGGCACGCTCGGCAACGTCGGCGGCGCGGGCAGCCCGCTGGCGCCGGTGCAAGGTGTCGTCACGCAGCTCGCGGGCACGCTCGGCGGCTCGGATCCGCTGGCGCCGGTGCAAGGCGCCGTGAACCAGGTCGTCGGCACGCTGTCCGGCGCCGGTGGCGGCAGCCCGATCGCGCCGATCACGAACCTCGTAAACGGCCTGCAGAACGCACTGCCGACGGGCGGCAACGCGGCTGGCGCGCTGACCGGTGCACTCGGCTCGGTGACGGGCGCACTCGGCAGCCTTGGCAACCTCGGCGGCTCGAATCCGCTGGCGCCGGTGCAGGGTGTCGTGAACCAGGTCGTCGGCACGCTGGGCAACAGCAATGCGGTCGGCACGGCCACGAATGCACTGGGTAACGCGGTCGGCTCCGTCGTGGGCGCACTCGGCAACCTCGGCGGCACGAACCCGCTGGCGCCGGTGCAGGGCGTCGTGAACCAGGTGGTCGGCACGCTCGGCAACCTCGGCGGGTCGAACCCGCTGGCGCCGGTGCAAGGCGTCGTGAACCAGGTCGTCGGCACGTTGTCGGGCGCGGCGGGCAACAACCCGATCGCACCGATCACGAACCTCGTGAGCGGCCTGACGGGCGGCAGCAACGCGGCCGGCGCACTGACCGGTGCGCTCGGTTCGGTGACGGGCGCACTCGCGAACGGTCCGGTGGCCCTCGGGCAGGCGGCCGGCGCGCTGTCGGGCGCGGCCGGTTCGACGGCAGCGGCGGGCGGCAGCCTGCTCGGCTCGGGCGCGAACGCGGCCGGCGGCACGGCGGGTGCGGTTGGCTCGCTGCTGACGACGGGCGGCAACGCGACGGCGACTGTTGTCAACGCGGTCGGCACGACGGTGGGCACGGCGCTCGGCTCCGCGCCGGGCCTGTCGGTCACGCCGCATTCGGGCAACAGCGCGCCGGGCAACCCGCTCGCACCGGTGTCGTCGCTGCTCCAGTCGCTGACGGGCGCACTGCCGAAGTAAACGGCCGGACACGCTCGGCGGCGCGAGATCGGCCGCCGTGCGCAACGGGTCGCGCAACGCGGCATGACAGGGATGTCATGCCGCGTTGTCCTTTTTGGGGCGCGCTTTCTTTTGTCGCATGAATGGTCGCGGCATGAACGGTCGCGGCCGACGCGGAATATTCGGCCTCCTTCGTCCGTTTACATACCGAATCCCGGCAGCGCCGGCCGGCGGGATAATCGTCGTGACGAAGCCGATCGTTCCTGCCGGTGCCGCCGTGTCGCGATGCCGTGCCAAGGAGAAAGGACATGAAACGGATACTCGTTGCCGCCGCGCTGACGGCGGCTATCGTGCGGCCGGCCGCCGCGGAACCGCCCCGTGCCGGCGACGGCAAACTGGTCGACGAAGATCACATGACGCTCTACGTGTTCGATCGCGACGCGCCCGGCAAGAGCGCGTGCGACAGCGCGTGCGCGGCCAACTGGCCGCCCGCGCTCGCCGACGCGTACGACAAGGCCGTGGGGGCGCTGAGTCTCGTCGCGCGCGACGACGGCCGCAAGCAATGGGCGTATCGCGGGCGCCCGCTGTATCGCTGGAAGCAGGATCGCAAGCCCGGCGACGCGGGCGGCGACGGGATCGGCGGCATGTGGCACGTTGCGCGCCCGTGACCGCGTGGCGGTGCGCGAGGCATCCTGATGAGCTATGAATCGGATCTGCTGGTGTGGCTGCCGCATCTCACGCGCTATGCGCGTGCGCTGACGGGCGACCGCGCCTGGGCGGACGATCTCGTGCAGGACACGCTCGAGCGTGCACTGAACCGCCCGCCGCGCGATGGCGGCAACCTGCGCGCGTGGCTGCTGACGCTGCTGCGGCACCGCTTCATCGACCAGTTGCGCGCGCGGCACGAGATCGCGGTCGACGATGCGACGGCGCCGTGGCAGACGACGGCCGCGCCGGCCGGCGAGATCGGCGGGCTGGTGCTGCGCGACGTGCAGCGCGCGCTGTACCGGCTGCCGGTCGAGCAGCGCGAGGTGTTGCTGCTGGTCGCGCTCGAGGAGTTGAGTTATCGCGATGCCGCCCAGGTGCTCGGTGTCCCGGTGGGAACGGTGATGTCGCGCCTCGCACGGGCGCGCGGGCAGATGCGCGCGATGCTGTCGGACGAGCCGTCGGCGCACGGCACGGCCGCGTTACGGGTGATCGGGAAGACATGATGGACGAACCGCGCAAACCTTCGAACGACGAGCGGGACGACGATGCGTCGGCGCAACTGCTGTCCGCGTTGCTGGACGGCGAGCTGTCCGGGCGCGAGCGAAACGAGATGCTCGAGCGGGTGCAGGCTGATCCGGAGGCGGCCGAACGATTCGCGCATTACCGGGCGCAGCGCGACGCACTGCAGGCGCTGTTTCCGCTGCCGGGTGCCGCGCCCGCGCTGTTCGTGCAGCGCCGCGCGCCGCGTCGGCGCGGGATCGCCTATGCGCTCGCGGGGCTCGCGGCCGGGCTGCTGATCGGCATCGCGCTGCACGCGGGCTGGGTCGCGCTCGACAGCGAACCGGCGTTCGCCGCGCGTGCGGATGTCGCATACGCGACGTACGTGGCCGATCGCGAACATCCGGTCGAAGTCGGAGCGGGCGACCCGGAACGCCTCGCCGGGTGGCTGTCCGCGCGTTTCGGGCGGCCCGTGCGCGCGCCGTCGCTCGACGAATACGGCTACGCGCTGCTCGGCGGCCGGCTGCTCCCGGGCGACGCGGGGCCGGCCGCGCAACTCATGTACCAGCGCGCGGACGGCGAGCGCGTGACGCTTTACATGACGGCCTATGACGCACGGCGCGTCGCACCGCGGGCGATGTCGGCCGGCGACCGCTACACGTATTTCTGGTCGGATCGAGGGATGGGTTACGCATTGTCCGGCCGGGGCGATGAACGGCGCCTGCGCGAACTCGCGATCGAAGCGTGCGGTGAGCTCGGCGGCCAGACCGACGCGTGGAAGGGATGACGCGCACGGCGCCGGTACGGAGCAAGCGATGAAGATGACGATGACGAAGGGGCTCGTGCTGATCCCGTTGCTGGCGGCACTCGCCGTGGGCACGCCGCTTGCCCGGGCGGAAGGTGACGCACCCGTGCGCGTGCCCGTCGATGCCGACGGCGTGCAGCGGGTCGCGATCGTCGGCGGCAGTTATTTCTTCCGGCCGAACCACGTGATCGTGAGGGTGAACGTGCCGGTCGAGCTGACCGTGTCGGCCGAGCCCGGCCTGGTGCCGCACAGCTTCGAAATCGATGCGCCACAGGCCGGCATCGCGGTGCACACGGAACTCGGCACGATGCCGAAGACGTTTCGCTTCACGCCTGCGCAGCCGGGCCGGTTCGCCTACTATTGCACGTATCGGCTGCTGTTTTTCAGCAGCCATCGCGAGCGCGGGATGGAAGGCGTGCTCGATGTCGAGGCGGCGCCGTGATCGCCGCGTTGCTGGCCGCGAGCCTGATAGGAGCGAGCATGACCGCCGATCCCGTGACCGTCGCGCAGGCGCATTTCGACCACGTCCGCTCGTACCGCGCGACGATCCGCTCGTCCGCGCGCAGCGGCGAACACACGGAATTCCGCTACGCGTACCTGAAACCGGGCTTCGTCCGGATGGATTTCGTGTCGCCGCATCACGGCGCGGTGCTCGCGTACGATCCCGGCGACGGCAAGGTGCGGCTGCGCCCGTTCGGCGCGCATGCGCCGCCCGCGCTGACGCTGTCGCCGTCCAATCCGCTCGTGCGCGACCGCAGCGGCCACCGGGTCGACCGGTCCGACGTCGGTGAACTGTTGCGCAACGTTCATGCGCTGCAGGAGGGCGGCTCGACGGTGACCGAAGGCGAGGAGGCCGTCGGCGGCCGGACCGCGCTGCGCGTGTCGGTCACGGGTGCGCCCGCGCAAGCGGTCGACGGCGTGCATCGCTACCGGCTCTGGCTGGATACCGAGGACGGTTTTCCGCTGAAGGTCGTCAGCTTCGCGGACGATGGCGACGTGCCGCTGGAGACCGTGACGCTCGACGACGTCGAGATCGACGTCGCGTTTCCCGAACGTTTCTTCGCGCCCTGAACGGTGCACTGACTCATGCCCCGGACGGGCATGCCGGAGGCCGCATGGCGGAATACCGGTTCTCGACGACTTGGCGCGTGGACGCGCCGCTCGCGGCGGTGTGGGACGCGATCTACCAGGTCGACCGCTGGCCCGACTGGTGGAAGGGCGCCGTGCGTACCGTCGAGATCGAACCGGGCGACGTGCGCGGCGTCGGCGCGCTGCACCGGTACACGTGGAAGGGCGCGCTGCCGTACCGGCTCACCTTCGACATGCGCGTGCGACGCGTCGAGCCGCGTCATGCGCTCGAAGGCCGCGCGAGCGGCGCGATCGAGGGCGACGGATGCTGGTCGTTCGCCGCCGACGGCGCGCGCACGATCGTGAGCTACGACTGGCACATCCGCACGCACGTGCGCTGGATGAACTGGCTGGAGCCGCTGGGTCGGCCGCTGTTCCGATGGAATCACGACGTCGTGATGCGCGAAGGCGCGAAGGGGCTCGCGCGGCTGCTGGGCGCGGCCGTCGAGACGGACGGCCGGATTTTCCGGCCGTTGCCGAATGCAGGTTGCGCCGATGCCTGAACGTGCGTGAACGCGTGTAAAAGCGCCGAAAGCCGAAAGCCGAAAGCCGAAAGCCGAAAGCCGAAAGCCAACCGCCAACCGCCAACCGCCAACCGCCGCGCCGCTCAGCGCGCGTACGCCATCACCGCGCCATCCACCACCAGGGCGACACGTTCGCCCACGGCCGGACACCGGTGTCCCGGCACGCGAGCGCGCACGAGCACGTCGGGATCGGCATCGAGGCGCACGACCACGTCGGCATCCTGGCCCGCGAACTGCGCGGCTTCGACGCGCGCCGTATGGCCGCGCGCGGCGTCGGCCTGCGTGACCGGCACGATGCCGATCTGCTCGGGACGCAGCATCGCGTCGGCCGGCCCGTCGGGCAGCGGCGCGACAAGCGGCAGTTCGCCGAGCGCGCAGGCGATGCGCATGCCGCGCACGCGGCCGGCGAGCAGCACGGCCTGCCCAACGAACGACGCGACGTCGCGCGTGACCGGCTGCCGGTACAGCGTCTGCGGCGCGGCGGTTTGTACGAGGCGGCCGTGCCACATCACCGCCACTTCGTCGCCGAGCGTCATCGCCTCGGGCTGGTCGTGCGTGACGAGCACCGATGTCGCACCCGCCGCGTCGAGCGCATCCGCGACCGCGCCGCGCGTTTCGTGGCGCAGCGACGTGTCGAGCGCGGAGAACGGTTCGTCGAGGATCACGAGCGACGGCTCCGGTGCGAGCGCGCGGGCGAGCGCGACGCGCTGCTGCTGGCCGCCCGACAGTTGCTGCGGCGCGCGGCTCGCATACGATGCGGGCAGCCCGACCATCTCGAGCAGTTCGTCGACGCGATGACGGCGCCGCCGCGCCGCGCGCGGCAGCCCGAACGCGATGTTGTCGGCCACCGACAGATGCGGAAACAGCGCGCCTTCCTGCGGCACGTAGCCGATCCGGCGTGCCTCGGGCGGCAGGTGCACGTCGGGCGCGGCCACGCGGCGCCCGTCGATTTCGACGGTGCCGCGCTCGGCGCGCTCGAAGCCGCACAGCACGCGCAGCAGGGTGGTCTTGCCGCTGCCGGACGGGCCGAGCAGCGCGAGGCGCGAACCGCGCCGCACCGTGAGATCGATGTCGTGCAGGACGGTATGCGATCCGAACGATTTGGACAGGCCGCGGATGCGTAGTTCACTCATGGGCGGTTCCGGGGAAAAAGGGCGGCGCTCAGTTGCGCACCGACGCGCGGCCGAGCAGCAGGAACAGCAGTCCCGATGCGCCGAGCGACAGCGCGACGAGCAGCGCCGCATAGGGCGCCGCGGCGGCGAACGCGAGCGTCGCCGTATCGCTCCACACCTGCGTCGCGAGCGTGCGGGTGCCGATGGGCGACAGTAGTAGCGTCGCGTTGAGTTCCGTCACGACCGAGATGAACACCATCGTCGCGGCCGCGCCGAGGCCGGGTGCCGCGAGCGGCAGCACGACGCGCGTGAGCGTCGCGCGCCAGCCGAGGCCGAGCGAGCGCGCGGTTTCCTCGAGCCGGACCTGCACGTGCGACAGCGCGGCGCGCACGCTGACGACCGCGAGCGGCAGGAACAGGATCGCGTACGCGGCGACGAGCGCCGGTGCGCTCTGGTAGAGCGGCTGCAGCAGCCGCACCGTGATCGACACGATCGCCAGCGCGACGACGATGCCCGGCACGCCCTGCACGGTCATCGCCGTGCGCTCGAGGAGGGTGGCGACGCGGCCCGGATAACGGACCAGCAGGAACGCGAGCGGCAGCGCGAGCAGCGTCGTGACGGCCGCCGCCGCGAGGCCGTAGCCGGACGACGCGAGCGTGGCCTGCCACAGCAGCTCGGGCGACACGTCGGCGGGTGTGACGGCGGCCGCGCCCTGTTGCGTGAGCCAGTAGCCGATCATCGCGAGCGGCACGCCGAGCGTCGCGGCTGCGAGCGCGGCGAACGCGACGGTGACGGGGCCGCGCAGGTTGCCGAGCGGATAACGCATCGCGACGCGGCGTGCGGCGCGGTGCGTATGACCGTAGCGCGCATGGCCGCGTGCGCGAGCCTCGATCGCGAGGCACAGCAGGCACAGCGCGATCAGCACGCAGCCGAGCAGCGATGCGCCGCCGCCGTCGAACGCGGTGCGGTATTCCGCATAGATCTCGGTCGTGAACGTGCGAAAGCGCAGCAACTGGAATGCGCCGAACTCGGACAGCACGCCGAGCGCGACGAGCAGCATCCCGCCGCACAGCGCGGGGCGCAGCTGCGGCAGCACGACGCGGAAGAAGGTATGCCACGGCGAGCAGCCGAGCGTGCGCGCGCTTTCCTCCAGCGCGGGGTCGAGTTCGCGCAGCGCGGCGGCCACCGGCAGGTAGACGAGCGGGAAGTACGCGGAGGTCAGCACGATCAGCGCGCCGAGGAAATCCTGCAGGTCGAGGCTCAGCGATACCCACGCATAACTCGTGATGAACGGCGGCACCGCGAGCGGCGCGGCCGCCAGCGCGGTCCACAGCGGCCGGGCCGGCAGGTCGGTGCGCTCGATGAACCACGCGAGCGCCGTGCCGAGCAGCGTGCACGCGAGGGTCGCGGCGAGCGTGATCGACAGCGTGTTGACGAGCAACTCGCCGACGAGCGGGCGCCACAGCAGCTCGATCGCATCGTCGACGCCGAAGGTGGCCGCGCGGTACAGCGTGAAGCCGAGCGGCAACAGGATCGCGAGCGGCCCGCACGCGGCCGCGGCGACGAGCGCGCGCGACGGGCGCCGCCGTGTCGCGGTGCGCTCGTCGTCGCGCGCGGTGCGCGCCGTGCGGGACACGGCGTCGCTCATGCTCAGAGGAGGCCGGCCTGACGCAGCAGCTTGCCGGCCTGGCTGTCGTCGCCGAGCTGTTCGAACGTCAGCGCCGGCGGGCTCAGTTCGTTGAACGGTTTCAGGATCGGATCGGGGGCGACGCCCGGGTGCAGCGGATACTCGAAGCTGACATGGCCGCCCGCCATCAGCTTCTGCGCACGCTCGCTGACGAGATACGCGACGAACTTCTGCGCTTCCGGCTGGTGCTTCGATGCTTTCAGCACCGCGGCGCCGGACACGTTGACGGCACCGCCGACGTCGCCGTGGCCGAAGTGGTGGATCGCGCTGCGCGTCGACTTGTCGCCGAGTTCCGCGTGCAGGCGGTCCCAGTAGTAGTTGTTGACGATGCCGGTCAGCACGCCGCCGCGGTTGACGGCCGCAGTCACGCCTTCGTCGTCGTCGAAGATCTGCGCGTTGGCCTTCAGGCCCTTCAGCCATTGCAGCGTCGCGGCCTCGCCATGCAGCGCGAGCACCGCGCTCACGAGCGGCAGGAAGTCCGCGTCGCTCGGCGCGACGCCGACCTTGCCCTTCCATTCGGGCTTCGCGAGATCGAGCAGCGACGCGGGCAACTGCTGCGGCTGGATTTTCGCGGTGTTGTAGACGAGCACGTTCTCGCGCGCGAGCACGCCGACCCAGTTGCCGTCGGCCGGGTTGAAGCGCGCGGGCACCGACTGCAGCGTGGCGCCGTCGGTCTTCGCGAACAGGCCCTTGCGATCGAGCAGCACGAGCTCCGGCGAGTTTTCGGTGAAGTACACGTCGGCCGGTGTGCGGTCGCCTTCCGCGACGATCTGCGCGGCGAGCGCGGGGCCCTCGCCCGAGCGCACCTTCACGGTGATGCCGCTCTGTGCTTCGAAGTCCTTGACGAGCTGGTTCACGACTTGCTCGTGCTGCGCGTTGTACAGCGTGAGCGTCGCGGCATGCGTGCGGGTGGCGTGCAGCGCGCCGGTCAGCATCAGCGCGGCGGCCGCCGCGGAAATCAGGTGCCGCAGCGGGCGGCTAACGGGTGAAGTGATCATGTCGTTTTCAGCAGGTTGCATCCGGCCGGGCCGGAAAAGGTGTGCGTTGGCTGGCGTGGCGCGACGTCATGCCTCGAACAGTGCGGCGCCGATGTACGAACCGGGTTGCGCGCCCGGCGGGCACGCGAAGATCGCGCTGCCGACGTGCGTGGTGAACTGGTTCATGATGTCCAGCTTCGAGAGCTTCTCGTTGATCGGAATGAAGCCCTTGCGCGGGTCGCGCTGGTGCGCGACGAACATCAGCCCCGCGTCGTACTCGGTCTGCTGGCGCCACGGCGGCCAGCGCTCGATGTAGAAGCTCGTGCTGTCGTTGTACGAGTACGCGCGGCGCAGGATCTGCGCGCCGTTGTTGACCTGCGGCGATGCGAGGCGCGCGTGCGAGTTGTCGGGGATCACCGGGTTGCCGTCCTTGTCGGCCGCGTCGAGGTCGAGCGCCTCGAACTCGTGCTTCTGGCCGAGCGGCGCGCCGCTGTACTTATGGCGGCCGACCACCTGTTCCTGGAAGCCGAGCTCCGTGTTGTCCCAGTGTTCGAGCGTGATGCGGATCCGGCGCACGACCGTGTAGGTGCCGCCGTTCATCCATGCCGGGCCTTCGCTGCCGGCCCACACGAATTCGTTCATCGCGGCCGGATCGGACATCGGCGGATTCATCGTGCCGTCCTTGAAGCCCATCAGGTTGCGCGGCGTCTCGCCGGGCTTGCCCGACGTGAAGCCGGCCTGGCCCCAGCGCATCTGCGTTGCGTTAGCGCCGAGCCGCACGAGCTGGCGCACGGCGTGGAATGCGACCTGCGCGTCGTCCGCGCATGCCTGGATGAACAGGTCGCCGCCGGTTTTCTCGGGCAGCAACTGGTCGCCGTTGAAACGCGGCAGGTCGACGAGCGCGGCGGGGCGATGCTTCGCGAGGCCGTAGCGGTCCTTGCCCGCGAGCGCGAACAGGCCGGGCCCGAAGCCGAACGTGATGGTCAGGCGCGCGGGGCCGAGGCCGAGCGCGTCGCCCCCGTCGGCCGGCGCGACTTCGTCGCCGCCCGTCGCGGCGAGCGGTTGCGCGGTGTCGCCGCGCGTCATCCGCGCGGCGGCGTCGGTCCAGGTCTTCAGCAGCGCGATGACGTCCGCGCGCTGCGCCGTCGTCAGGTCGAGCGCCGCGAAATACGCGTGGCGCTGCTGCGGCGTCGTGATGCCGCTCTGGTGCTGGCCGTAGAACGGCTCGACGCCGTCGTGCGCGGGGGCCGGTGCGGCGGCGGCGGCATCCGCTGCCTTCGCGGCCGGTATCGACGCCGCCGCGAGGCCGGCGGCCACCGCGGCGCCGCCCGCCTTCAGGAAGCCGCGCCGTGCGGGGCGGGGCGGCTGGTTGTGATCGTCTGCCATGGTTCGTTCCGTTACTTCGCGAGCAACAGCGTGTTGACGTCGTCCGCGACGTAGTAGAAGCCGTCGCCCTCGGGCGTCATCGCGATGCCGAACAGGTTGCCGTTGCCGGGGGGCGACTGTGCCTTGTCGGTGTTGATCCAGCGCGCGTAGAGCTGCTTGCCTGCGACCGGGTCGATCTCGACGACCTGGCCGTTCTGCGCGTTGGTCGCGAGCAGGTGGCCGTTCGGTGCGGTCGCGAGCGCGAGCGGGCGGCGCAGGAAGCCGTCGGCGGTGACCTGGCGGCCGACGCCCGCGCTGGTGTCGCGCGTGAGCGGGTCGTCGATCTCGACGATCCGGTTGCCGATCGCGTCCGACACGTACAGCTTCTTCTGGTCGCCGGACAACGCGAGGCCGGTCGGGCCGACCAGGAACACGCCCTTGTCGGCCTGCGCGCCAAGGCCGCTCGCGACGACCGTTTCCTGCTTGATCACGGGCGGCTTGCCCGCCGGCACGTCGAGATCGAGGCGCAGTACGGTCGCCTGCTTGTAGATGGGCGGGTTGCCGTCCGCGCGGCCGACGCCGAAGCCCGCCATGCTGACGAACAGCGTCGCGCTGTCGCCGCGGTCGACCACGGCCATGTTGCCCCACGGGTCGTTGATGTTCGGGGTCGACCACGTCGATGCGATCTTGCCCTGCGGATCGAGCACGATCAGGCAGCCGGCACCCTTGGTGTTCGTCGTGCCGTCGTTGCTCGGCGTGCTGCCGACGATCACCCAGCCGGATTTGAGCATCGTCATCGCCGTCGACAGGCCGATGCCGCCCGGGCACGCCTTCAGGTCGCGCGGGATCGATGCGAACAGGCTCAGCTGCTTCGTCGACGGGCGGTAGTCGACGATCGTGCTGCCGGTACCTTGCAGGTTCGCCGAGTTGTTGAAGTTGTCGACGAGCACGTCGCCCGCCTGGATCGTGCCGGCCGACACTGGCGCGACCGCGATCGCGTACGGGTTCTGGTCGCCGTTGTCGGGCACCGTGTTGACGAGCGTGGTGTGGCGATGCAGCGTCTCGAGGAAACCTTGCGGCTCGGCGAGTGCGCCGGCGGCGGCCGTCAGGGCGGCGGCGGCCAGTGCGCCCGTCGCGAAGCGGCGAAGCGGGGCGGATTGAATCATGTGAATCTCCTGGAGGGCGCGCCGTCCGGGCGGCGCGCGAAAAACGGGTAGCGTGGGCGCGTCGCTCAGAACGTGATCGTCGTACGCGCGCCGAGCACGAACGTGTTGCGCAGCGGCTGCGTCGCGTCGCTCGGGTTCTGGCCGGCGCCCGCGTTGAACGTGTACTGCGCGTCGGCCTGGACGATCCACCACGGGTTCACCTGGTACTGGTAGGTCGCCTCGAGCGTCGTCTCGCGGGTGCGCACGCCGTACGGGCCGGTCGCGAACGTCCGCGCGGCCTGGTCGAGGTCGGTCACGTGGTTGCCGACCTGGATGTACGTGACGCCGAGGCCGACGCTGTCGTTGTCGCGGCCTTCGAACGGCGCCTTCAGCACGATCCCCGCATTGGCCGAGAAGCTCACCAGGTTGCGGTCGCCCGGCGCACCCATCACGCGCGCGAACACGCCGAGGCTGCGTGGGCCGGTCGGGTCGGGGCGCCAGATCATCTGGTCGGCCACCGCGTAGAAGCTGTAGTCGCCATGGTGCTGCTGCGCGTTGCCGTTCGACGCGGGATCGGAGAGCGACAGCCCGTCGGTGCCCACGTTCTGGTCCGCGAAGCGGCCGTTGTGATACCAGACGCCGATCTTGTAGGTGCCCGGCAGCCCGTTCGAGCGGCCGGTGTCCATTTCGCCGTCGGACGGCTGGTTCAGCGCGTACTGCAGCTCGCCGATATAGAGCGTGCCGTTGTGCAGGTTGAAGTTGGTGCCGCTGAGGTTGTTCGGGTTGTTGCCGAGCGGGTCGCCGTCGAACACGCCCGCGAGCGCGGTGAGCTTCGGCGTGATCTGCGCGCGCACGCGCACGCCGAGGCCCGCGAGCGGATACGCGGGGCCGCCGTTGGGCAGGTCGTACGACGGCAGCGCGGGCCAGCCGAACATCGTGTTGACGAACGTGTTCGCATACGTGCTGACCATGAATTCCTGGTCCAGGCTCTGCTGGCCGATCTTCACGTCGACGCGCTTGTCGAGGAACGACTGCTGGTACCACAGCTCCCACAGGCGCGTCGTGCCCTGCGCCTCGATGCCGCTCGCGGTGTTGAGCGTGCCGAGGTTCCGCGCGCTCAGGTTGGTGCCGTGGATCTGCAGCGCGCTGACGTTGAACGTGCCGCCGGCCAGGCCGGTCGCCTTCTGCGTGTCGACCGTCAACGTGGCCGTCGTCAATCCGTCGTAGGCGCCGCCGCGGTTCAGGCCGCCGCGCAGGTTCGCGAGGTATTCGCTGGTTTCGGTGATCTGCAGCGTCGCGCCGTACTTGCCGAGCCACGGGCGGATGCCGCCCATGTCGCCGAGCAGGCTCTGGCGCGTCCAGATGCCGGTCCACATGTTGGTCGGCTTCGCCTGGATCGAGAGGTCGGCCTCGGGCGCTTCGGGTTGTGCGTCGACGGGTACGTCGGCGAAGGCGGCGCCGCTCGCGAACGACGCGCATGCAAGGATGGCCGCGCAGGCGGCGGGGCGCATCCGGGCACGGACGCTGTCTCCCTGGAACGACGCAAACTTCATATCAAATTCCTGCTTCTAATTGGTTTGGAGTCCTGCTTGTCCATCGCTGTCCAGACGCTCGGCTCCGATTGGCCAGGGCAAGAAGCGAAGCGCAACGCGGCGCATCGTAGGAGTGTCAAATGGGAAAGTCAATGTAAACGAGAATGATTCGCATTAAATTACCGAATGTAATCCAGGGGCTTACGGACAGGGCGTTTGGCGTGTTTAGTGCAGAGGTAAACCGTAAATATCGGCGTAATAAAAATGAATGATTCGATGTGAGTCGATGGATCTGCGCGGTGGGGCGCGCGAGGTATTGGGCTGGTGCCGGAGGGGGTGTGTCAGCGGACAGATGTGGTGCCGTTACGGAAGTTTTTGTGTGATGGCATCGATCGCAGGAACTCCGTGCTTTCCCGGTGTCCAAACGGGGCTGGATGAGATTTCTGGGCCGCGCGGGCCTGCCAGGTTGGCCGGAAAGTGAATGTAAGGGGCTGTTGTGAAAGGATTTTTTGCCGTTTCCGCGCGCTTTCTGCGCTGCGTCTCCGCCCTGAAAATTCGTCCGGTTTCCCTTCTTGAATTTGTCAAAACCCGTCCATATAATTAGCACTCGCTGCACGAGAGTGCTAACAATTCTCTGCCGGGCGATAAGCCGGGCAGATTCCCTAAGCGTTCTTCAATCTCAGTCAAGAGAGGAGTGAATATGAACCTTCGTCCTTTGCACGATCGCGTGATCGTCAAGCGCCTGGATCAGGAAACCAAGACCGCCTCGGGCATCGTGATCCCCGACGCCGCTGCTGAAAAGCCGGACCAGGGCGAAGTCCTGGCCGTCGGCCCGGGCAAGCGTGACGACAAGGGCGCCCCGATCGCGCTCGACGTGAAGGTCGGCGATCGCGTCCTGTTCGGCAAGTACGCAGGCCAGACCGTGAAGGTCGACGGCAACGAACTGCTGGTCATGCGCGAAGAAGACATCATGGCCGTGGTCAACGCCAAGTAAGCGTCCACCGACGGTACATATTCCCAAGAATTCAAGGAGTTAGAAGATGGCAGCTAAAGACGTCGTATTCGGCGATTCCGCCCGTTCGAAGATGGTCGAAGGCGTGAACATTCTCGCCAACGCAGTCAAGGTCACGCTGGGTCCGAAGGGCCGCAACGTGGTGCTCGAGCGCAGCTTCGGCGGCCCGACGGTCACCAAGGACGGTGTGTCGGTCGCGAAGGAAATCGAGCTGAAGGACAAGCTCCAGAACATGGGCGCGCAAATGGTCAAGGAAGTGGCTTCCAAGACCAGCGACAACGCAGGCGACGGCACGACGACGGCAACCGTCCTCGCGCAATCGATCGTTCGCGAAGGCATGAAGTACGTCGCATCGGGCATGAACCCGATGGACCTGAAGCGCGGCATCGACAAGGCAGTCGCAGCGGCTGTCGACGAGCTGAAGAAGATCAGCAAGCCGTGCACGACGAACAAGGAAATCGCACAGGTCGGCTCGATCTCGGCGAACAGCGACACGTCGATCGGCGATCGCATCGCTGAAGCGATGGACAAGGTCGGCAAGGAAGGCGTCATCACCGTCGAAGACGGCAAGTCGCTGGCCGACGAACTCGACGTCGTCGAAGGCATGCAGTTCGACCGCGGCTACCTGTCGCCGTACTTCATCAACAACCCGGAAAAGCAAGTCGCCGTCCTCGACAACCCGTTCGTGCTGCTGCACGACAAGAAGGTGTCGAACATCCGTGATCTGCTGCCGGTGCTCGAGCAAGTCGCGAAGGCTGGCCGTCCGCTGCTGATCATCGCTGAAGACATCGAAGGCGAAGCGCTCGCAACGCTGGTCGTGAACAACATCCGCGGCATCCTGAAGACCGTTGCGGTCAAGGCGCCTGGCTTCGGCGATCGTCGCAAGGCGATGCTGGAAGACATCGCGATCCTGACGGGCGGCCAAGTGATCGCCGAAGAAACCGGCCTGACGCTCGAGAAGGCAACGCTGGCAGAACTGGGCCAGGCGAAGCGCATCGAAGTGGGCAAGGAAAACACGACGATCATCGACGGCGCAGGCGAAGCCGTGAACATCGAAGCACGCGTGAAGCAAGTGCGCGCGCAAATCGAAGAAGCGACGTCGGACTACGACCGTGAAAAGCTGCAAGAGCGCGTGGCCAAGCTGGCCGGCGGTGTTGCAGTGATCAAGGTCGGCGCAGCGACCGAAGTCGAAATGAAGGAAAAGAAGGCACGTGTCGAAGACGCACTGCACGCGACGCGCGCAGCTGTGGAAGAAGGCATCGTGGCAGGTGGCGGCGTTGCGCTGATCCGCGCTCGCACCGCGATCGCAGGCCTGACCGGCGCGAACGCCGACCAGAACGCCGGCATCAAGATCGTGCTGCGCGCAATGGAAGAGCCGCTGCGCCAGATCGTCACGAACGGCGGCGAAGAAGCCAGCGTCGTGGTGGCGGCAGTTGCTGCAGGTACGGGCAACTACGGCTACAACGCAGCGACGGGCGAGTACGTCGACATGGTTGAAGCCGGCGTCGTCGACCCGACCAAGGTCACGCGTACCGCACTGCAGAACGCAGCTTCGGTTGCAGGCCTGCTGCTGACGACGGACGCAGCTGTCGCCGAACTGCCGAAGGAAGACGCACCGATGCCGGGCGGCATGCCGGGCGGCATGGGCGGCATGGGCATGGACATGTAATCGACTTCGGTCGATGGTGTCCGGAGCGCGCAGCGATGCGCGTTCCAGCCAAAAGAAAAGACCCGCAGCGATGCGGGTCTTTTTTTATTGGTGCCGTCGAATCGGCGGCGGGCGCGGGACGGCCGGGTGCGGCAAGGATGGCGCCGCCGGTTCGCCGCGACGGCGGGACGTGCCCGCCGTGTCAGGCTCAATGCCGGTGCGACGTCCTCGGCACCGGGTCGACCTTGACCGCCGGCGGGGTATCGGCGTCTTCATTGCTGCGCGCCCAGAAGAACCGGTCGGGCAAATACGCGCCCATGCCGGGCCGGAACGCGTCACGCACGGCCTGGTACAGGTATTCCTGCGCCTCACGAACCGCTTCGGGCGGCTCCTGGCCGTTCGCGAGCAGTGCCGCGATGGCCGCGCCCAGCGTGTCGGTGATGCCCATCAGCCGATGCGGCGAACGATCCCACATGTCCTCGCGCAGCTGGCCTTCTTCGCCGTACAACGTGTTGACGAGCCGATGCGAGCCGGTCTCGGACGACAGGATGTACTCGCAGCCCTGCGACAGCAGGTGCGACACGGCCGCGTCGAGATTCGGCGCCTCGGCGTCGCCGTCCGGCTGCGCGAGCGCGATCAGCGTCGCGTAGTCGGCAACCAGCAGCGTGGTTTGCGGCGCGAGCAGGTCGGCGATCGATTCGCGCAGGTCGTCGGCGGCGAGCACGTGTTCGTCGTCGAGCGTGAAGTCCGGCGCGAGCACGAGCGGCACGCCGTCGTAGTCGGCGACGACCTCGGCGATCGCGCTCACGACTTCCGCACGCGTCGCCGCGCCGATCTTGAACGCGGCAACCGGCATGTCTTCGAGCAGCATGCGCGCCTGGGCGGCGACCACGTCGGGATCGAGACCGGTGACTTCGTCGCAGGCGGCCGAGTCGCGCACCGTGTAGCCCGTCAGGACGGACACGCCGTGACAGCCCATGCTCGCCAGGGTCATCAGATCGGCTTGGAGGCCGGAGCCGCCGGTGGGATCGGACAGGCCGAAGGTGAGGACGATCGGAGGGGCGTTGCTGGACATGTAAAAATGGGGCAAGAGAAAAACGGGAAAGCGACGGACATGCGGACGGCGAGGCGAAATGGGCGTTTTCGGCCCTGTGTTGCCCGGCAGGCCGCACTTTTCAGCCATTATGCGGCGGAATCCGGCCCGCACGACGGATTTTTTAGCGCAGCGCAACGTAGTCGCCTTACTCCAGCGCGATTGCTAGGCAGTCCGGCCCCGACACGGTACCATCATGGCTCCCGAATTTACCGACTTTCCCGACGCGGCTTAAGATGGAATACAAGAGCTGGATGTGCCTGATTTGTGGCTGGATTTATGACGAAGAAGCCGGGCTGCCCGAAGAGGGCATTGCCCCGGGCACGCGCTGGGAAGACGTCCCGATCAACTGGACGTGTCCTGAATGCGGCGCCCGCAAGGAAGACTTCGAGATGGTCCAGATCTGACCGGACCCTCGGCCCACGGCACACCGCTCAGGCCTCGCATCGGCCCGGCGCTCGCGCGCCGAGGCCTGCGCGAGCGACTTGACGATGACAGGCGCGCGCGTGCATGAGGCCCGAACCGGCGAACGTTCCCCACCCTGACGCATTGCCCAACCCGCGCGGCGGGGCCGTGCGCGCGGCCGACGCGTGGCTTGCGGCGGCTGCCGACGCATTCGAGCGTCGCGACGACGCGGCCGCGCCGCTGTCCGCCGCGGCGGCCGTGCTGGCGGAAGCCGGCTGGCTGCCGGCCGCGCGATTCGCGGGGCAGTTGTCGGCCGCCGTGCCGCTCGTCGCCGTCGAGCCGACTTCGGCTGGCTGGCGGGCCGCACTGCGCGATTTCCGCGCGGCCGTCGGCCGTCACAACCTGCGCGAGCTCGCGTGCTCGCCCGTTCTCTTCGAGCATTTCCGCGCCTTGCGCGCGCAAAGCGCCGCCGACCTGCGCGCGAGCGCGCCGCTCGACGCGCTCGCGCTCGTCGGCCGCGCGGTGCCGCCGGCCACGCTGCGCGCGTTGCCCGATGCGTTTGCGACCCGGATTCGTGCCCGCTACGAACAGGCGCTGCTTGGCGTGCTGCGCGCGGAACACGGCGCGCCCGATGCGGCACTCGCCGAACTCGACGCGATGCTGGCGGCGCTCGCGGGCGACGATCCCTACGATTTCTGGCGGCTCGCGGCCGCGTGCGTGCGCGCGCTGCGCGCCAGCGGCGCGCCGGAGCTGAAGCGCTTTCTCGCGCGGACGAACCTGCTGCTCGGCGAGCACGCGCAGGGCCGGCGCAGTGCGCCGCCGGAACTCGTGCGCGAGACGGTGGCGCTGCTGTGGCGCGATTTCGCGCTGTTCGGCGCCGCAGCCGAGGATGTCGCACTCGTCGACGTGCTGCACGACTACGGGCTGACGGTCGACTGGCACGTCGCCGGCACGCCCGCATCGGAGGCGCTGTGGGAGGCCGATGCCGCCCGGGCCGAGCACGATGCGGTTGCCGCCGCGCCGACCCGCGCGCTCGGCGTCGTGACGGTCAATGCACACGCCTATGAGGATTTCCTGCAGACGGCCGATGCGTCGATGGCCGACCTCGCAGCCGATCCGGCCGCGGCCGACGCGGGGGCCGCATGGCATGCGTCCGGCGCCGCCTACCGGGTCGGTACGGCCGCCTGCGCGCTCGGGCTCGGCCACGCGGCGCTGCTGGCCGATACGCTGGGCCTGGCGTGGCGCCGTGCGGCGCACGGCGTGCCGCTCGCCGACGGCGGCCTCGATGCGCACGGCCACGCGTCCGACATGCTGCGCGGGGCGCTGCTGAAGATCGCCGCCGGCGTGGCGCCGCCGGACCTCACCGCGGCGTCCGGCGCGCTCGGCGCGGCGCTCGGCCGGGCCTGACGAACAGGGGGACGAGCAGGGGACGAACACGCCGCGGCGGCCCTTGCAGCGCGGGCCTGCAACACGCTGCCGACAGCGCCCGCGCGCGTGTTAGAGTGCCGTGTGATCCGCGCGCGCCGTTGCCAGCGCGGCGCGGCGTTGCTTGTTGATCGCGGCCCGGTCAGGCCGCGGCGTCTTTGCTAAAATTCAAACCATGTCAAAGCCTTCCGATCGCATCAATCTCACCAACCAGTTCCTGATCGCCATGCCGAACATGGCGGATCCGACGTTTTCAGGAACGGTGGTCTATCTTTGCGATCACAGCGAGCGCGGTGCGCTCGGCCTCGTCATCAATCGTCCTACCGACATCGACCTCGAATCGCTGTTCAACCGCATCGACCTGAAGCTCGACATCGAGCCGCTGCTGCACATTCCGGTGTATTTCGGCGGCCCGGTCCAGACCGAGCGCGGTTTCGTGCTGCACGAGCCGGTGGAGGGCGCGAGCTACAACTCGTCGATGTCCGTCGAGGGCGGGCTGGAGATGACCACGTCGAAGGACGTGCTCGAGGCGGTCGCGACGGGCAACGGCCCGAAACGCTTCCTGCTGACGCTCGGCCATGCGGGCTGGGGGGCCGGGCAGCTCGAGGAAGAAATTTCCCGCAACGGCTGGCTGACGGTCGCCGCCGATCCGCGCATCGTGTTCGACACGCCGGCCGAAGAGCGCTTCGAAGCCGCGCTCGGCCTGCTCGGCGTCAGTTCGTCGATGCTGTCCGGCGAAGCAGGGCACGCATGAGTGGCGCGAGCGCGCGCGATGCGACGCTGCTCGCGTTCGACTACGGCGAAAAACGTATCGGGGTCGCGATCGGCAATGCGCTGACGCGCTCGGCCCGTGCGCTCGTCGTGATCCAGAACCTGAACCGCGAACACCGCTTCAAGGCGGTCGGCGAACTGCTGGCCGAATGGCGGCCGGACGCGCTCGTCGTCGGCCTGCCGATGCATCCGGACGGCACGCCGCACGACATGACGCAGCAGGCGAAGCGCTTCGGCAACCAGCTGAACGGCCGCTTCGGGCTGCCCGTCACGTGGGTCGACGAGCGTTATTCGTCGGTCGAGGCCGAGGCCGGGCTTCGCGAGCGCAACGTGCGCGGCCGTGCCCGGGCCGAGATGCTCGATGCCGAGGCCGCGCGCGTCATCCTTCAACAGTATCTCGATCAATTGTCCGACCATGAGCACCATTGACGCCGAGGCGCTTTACCGCGTCCTGCTCGACCAGATCCGCGCCGCGTACGGCACGGCGTTCGCGGAACCAGGCGGCCCGCGGCTCGCCGGCATTCACAGCGGCGGCGCATGGCTCGCCGAGCGCCTCGCGCGCGATCTCGGCGCGCCGGCGTTCGGCGTCGTGAACGTCGCGCTGCACCGCGACGATTACGCGAAAAAGGGGCTGCACAGCCAGGCCAGCCCGACGTCGCTGCCGTTCGAAGTCGACGGCGCGCGCATCGTGCTCGTTGACGACGTGTTGTATACCGGGCGCACCGTGCGCGCGGCGCTCAACGAGCTGTTCGACTACGGCCGTCCAGCCGCGGTCGAGCTCGCGGTGCTCGCCGATCGCGGCGGCCGCGAGCTGCCGGTCGCCGCGCGCTTCGCGGGCGGCACGCTGGACGTGCCGGCCGGCGCGACGCTCGTGCTCGCGCGCGACGACGCGCAGTTCACACTGCGCGTCGAGGCGCACGGCGCCTGAGCGGCACGCGAACCGTATCCCGGGCCGCTGGTTTGCACCGCGGCCCGTTTGCATAGTTGGAATCACGCACACCATGACCACCGACACCACTGGCCGCACCGGCAATCCCGCTGCGGCCGCGAGCCCCGACCGGTTCCGCTACGGCTTCCTGAAGGGCAATCCGCAGCTCACGAAAAACGGCGAGCTGAAGCACCTGCTGTCGATCGAGGGCCTGCCGCGCTCGATCGTCAATCACATCCTCGATACGGCCGAGCAGTTCGTCAGCGTGACGGACCGTGAAGTGAAGAAGGTGCCGCTGCTGCGCGGCAAGTCCGTGTTCAACCTGTTCTTCGAGAACTCGACGCGTACCCGCACGACCTTCGAGATCGCCGCGACGCGCCTGTCGGCCGACGTGCTGAACCTGAACATCAATGCGTCGTCGACGAGCAAGGGCGAATCACTGCTCGACACGATCAACAACCTGTCGGCGATGCATGCCGACCTGTTCGTCGTGCGTCATGCGTCGAGCGGCGCGCCGTACCTGATCGCCGAGCACTGCGCACCGCACGTGCACGTGATCAACGCAGGCGACGGCCGTCATGCGCACCCGACGCAGGGCCTGCTCGACATGTACACCATCCGTCACTACAAGCGCGACTTCACGAAGCTGCGCGTGGCGATCGTCGGCGACATCCTGCATTCGCGCGTCGCGCGCTCCGACATCCACGCGCTCACCACGCTCGGCGTGCCGGAAGTGCGCGCGATCGGCCCGCGCACGCTGCTGCCGGGCGGCCTCGAGCAGATGGGCGTGAAGGTGTTCCACAATCTCGACGAAGGTCTGAAGGGCGTCGACGTGATCATCATGCTGCGCCTGCAGAACGAGCGCATGAGCGGCGCGCTGCTGCCGTCGGCGCAGGAGTACTTCAAGACCTGGGGCCTGACGCCCGAGCGCCTCGCGCTCGCCGCGCCCGACGCGATCGTGATGCACCCCGGCCCGATGAACCGCGGCGTCGAGATCGACTCGCAGGTCGCCGACGGCCCGCAGTCGGTGATCCTCAACCAGGTCACGTTCGGCATCGCCGTGCGGATGGCGGTGATGGGCATCGTCGCCGGCAACAGCGACTGAGCCCGCTTTCGCGCATCCTGATCCAGGCACTCAACGCATTCAACGCATTCACAGACAGCGCATGAAGATTCATATCAAAGGCGGCACGCTGATCGACCCGGTCGCCGGCACCGAACGGCAGGCCGACGTTTTCGTCGCGGACGGCAAGATCGCCGCGATTGCCGACGCTGGCACCGCCGCGCCGGCCGGTTTCAACGCCGGGAAGACCATCGACGCATCGGGCCTGATCGTCGCGCCCGGCCTCGTCGACCTGTGCGCGCGGCTGCGCGAGCCGGGCTACGAGCACAAGGCGACGCTCGCGTCCGAGATGGCCGCGGCCGTCGCGGGCGGTGTCACGACCCTCGTTTGCCCGCCGGATACCGACCCCGTGCTCGACGAGCCGGGCCTCGTCGAGATGCTCAAGTTCCGCGCGCGCAACCTCCACCAGGCGAACGTGCATCCGCTCGGCGCGCTGACGGTCGGCCTCAAGGGTGAAGTGATCACCGAGATGGTCGCGCTGACCGAGTCCGGCTGCGTCGGCTTCACGCATGCCAACGTGCCGGTGCGCGACACGCAGGTGCTGCTGCGTGCGCTGCAGTACGCGAGCACCTACGGCTACACCACGTGGCTGCGCCCGCAGGACGCATTCATCGGCCGTGGCGGCGTTGCCGCGAGCGGCGCGCTTGCGTCGCGGCTCGGGCTGTCCGGCGTGCCGGTCGCGGCCGAGACGATTGCGCTGCACACCATCTTCGAATTGATGCGCGTGACGGGCGCACGCGTGCACCTCGCGCGGCTGTCGTCGGCGGCCGGCCTCGCGCTCGTGCGCGCGGCGAAGGCCGAGGGGCTGCCCGTGACGTGCGACGTCGGCGTGAATCACGTGCACCTGATCGATGTCGACGTCGGCTACTTCGATTCGCAGTTCCGGCTCGATCCGCCGCTGCGCAGCGAGCGCGATCGCGAAGCGATTCGCGTGGCGCTCGCCGACGGGACGATCGACGCGATCTGCTCCGACCACACGCCGGTCGACGACGACGAGAAGCTGCTGCCGTTCGGCGAAGCGACGCCGGGCGCGACGGGGCTCGAGCTGCTGCTGTCGCTGACGCTGAAGTGGGCGGACGAGACGCGTACGCCGCTCGCGCAGGCGCTGCGCCGCATCACGTCGGCGCCGGCCGACGTGCTGCAGCTGCCGGCCGGCCGCCTCGCCGAAGGCGGTGCGGCCGACCTGTGCGTGTTCGACCCGCGCGCACACTGGCGCGTCGAGCCGCGTGCGCTGAAGAGCCAGGGCCACAACTCGCCGTTCCTCGGCTACGAACTGCCCGCCTGCGTGCGCACGACGCTCGTCGCCGGACAGATCGCGTTCGAGCGCTCCTGAACCACGCCGGACCTTCGCCATGATTGCCCTTCGCAAGCTGCGTCTCGTCTTTCACCTGTTGCGCGGCATGGCGATCGTCGCGCTGCGTTTTTCGCACGTCACGCCCGCGCGGCGTGCCGAGATGACGCGCCGCTGGTCGCTCAAGCTGCTGCGGATCTGCGGGATGCGCCTCGTCGTTCATAACGACGGCGCGCGGCTCGATGCGAGCGCGCTCGTGGTCGGCAACCACGTGTCCTGGCTCGACATCTACACGATCAACGCGTGGCGGCCGACGCCGTTCGTGTCGAAGGCCGAGGTGCGGCAATGGCCGGTCGTCGGCTGGCTCGCCGAGAAGCTCGACACCGTGTTCCTGCAGCGCGAGAAGCGCACCGAGGCGATGCGGGTCATGCACGAAATGGCCGAGCGCCTGCGCAACGGCGGGCTGATGTGCGTGTTTCCGGAAGGCACGACGACGGACGGGCAGGAACTGCTGCCGTTCCATGCGAACCTGTTCCAGGCCGCGGTATCGGCGGGCTGCGCGGTGCAGCCGATTTGCCTGATGTACGAGGACGCGCAGCGGCGGCAGTCGGTCGCGCCGGCCTACACGGGAGAGCTGGCGCTCGGCAAGTCGCTCGACATGGTGTTGCGCGGCGGCCCGATCGTCGCGCATCTTTACGTGTGCGAGCCGATCGCGCCGGGCGGCGACCGGCGGGCGACGTCCGCCGCGGCGCGCGATGCGATCGCGGCCGCGCTCGCGACGCTGCAGGAGAGGGTCGGCAAGCCGTCGGCCGAGTCGCTCGCGGAACTGGCGAAGCATGCGTATCCGGTGACCGAGGTCGGTGGCGGCGAAGCGGGGAACGAGGCGGCCGACGCGCCCGTGCCGGGGCGAGAGGGCTGACGCGTTGGGGCCGACCCACCTCCGGCCCCGCGAATCAGTCTCTCGTCACTCTCCGCCCGGTGAGCGGCACGCTTCGCACTGCACCTGCGTGACCGTGCGCTGCGCCGGATCGGCCGTCAGCCGCACGGCCGACAGCTGATTACCCCATACACATCCCGAATCGAGCGCGACGACGTTCTCGCGCAGCATCAGGCCGAGCGCGGCCCAGTGCCCGAACACGACCGTCACGTCCTCCGTGCGGCGCCCCGGTACGTCGAACCACGGCAGGTAGCCGGGCGGCGCGCTGTCGAGGCCGCCGTTCGCCTTGAATTCCATCGCGCCGTCGGGCGTGCAGAAGCGCACGCGCGTGAATGCGTTGAACGCGACGCGCATCCGGTCGCGTTTCTTCAGGTTGGGACTCCATTGATTCGGCTCGTTGCCGTACAGCTGCTGCAGCGTGTCGCGCCAGTCGGGCGCGCGCAGCGCGCGCTGGAGTTCGTCGGCGAGTTCGAGCACCAGCGTGGTGTCCCACTGCGGCAGCACGCCCGCATGCACGAGCAGCATTCCGTTTTCCGCATGCACGAACGGGCGGTGGCGGACCCAGTCGAGCAGCGCGTCGGCGTCGGGGGCGTCGAGGATTTCGCCGATGGTGTCGCCCGGGCGCTCGGTGCGCAGGCCGGTGGAGACCGCAAGCAGGTGGAGGTCGTGATTGCCGAGCACGACGGTCGCACGCGGGCCGAGGTCGGCAACGGCGCGCAGGGCGGCGAGGGAGCCGGGCCCGCGGTTGACGACGTCGCCGGCGATCCAGAGCGGGGTGTCGGCAGGTGGGGACAGCTTGTCGAGCAGCGACTGGAGAGCGGAATGACAGCCCTGGATGTCGCCGATGGCGATGGGGGTGCGGGTCATGGGAGGCAAGTTGTTACAAATCCTGACGCGGGTCGAAAAAGGATGCGATCGCTGCAATGCAACTGCGAGCGTATTCGGTGAATTTTAACGTATTGATTTGAATGGGGATTTTTTCGGGGGAGGGGCCGGGGCGCTGTTTCAAGTTGTTAGCGACGTGGATTTTGACCCAACCCGCTTCTTATAATCAGTGGCCCCTCAACAAAATTAGCATTTCATGGTTTTGACGGTTACGGTCAGCAGTTAGAATGCCCGCCTTGGGGGGACGTGCACGTCATCGTCGCGTCCGGAGTTTGTGGCGGCTCGCGCTTGAGGCACGCCATGTATGACGAGAGGGAGCCTCATGATTCTGGTGACGGGCGGCGCGGGTTTTATCGGCGCCAATTTCGTAATCGACTGGCTGCGTCAATCCGACGAGGCCGTGCTCAACGTCGATAAATTGACCTATGCAGGCAACCTTCGCACGCTGCAATCGCTGAACGGAAGCCCGAAGCACGTATTCGCCCGCGTCGACATCTGCGACCGCGCGGCACTCGACGCGCTGTTGGCCGCACACCGGCCGCGCGCGATCCTGCATTTCGCGGCGGAAAGTCACGTCGATCGCTCGATTCACGGTCCGGCCGAGTTCGTTCAGACCAACGTCGTCGGCACTTTCACGCTGCTCGAGGCCGCGCGCCAGTACTGGAGCGCGTTGCCCGACGAGGAGCAGGCCGGCTTCCGGTTCCTGCACGTGTCGACCGACGAAGTGTTTGGTTCGCTGTCCGCAACGGATCCGCAGTTCTCTGAAACGACACCGTACGCGCCCAACAGCCCGTACTCGGCGACAAAGGCGGGCTCCGATCACCTGGTGCGTGCGTATCACCATACGTATGGCCTGCCGACGCTCACGACCAACTGCTCGAACAACTACGGCCCGTACCAGTTCCCCGAAAAACTGATTCCGCTGATGATCGCGAATGCACTCGCGGGCAAGCCGTTGCCGGTCTACGGCGATGGCCAGAACATCCGCGACTGGCTGTACGTCGGCGATCACTGCAGCGCGATCCGCGAAGTGCTTGCTCGCGGCACACCGGGCGAGACCTACAACGTCGGCGGCTGGAACGAAATGACGAACCTCGACGTCGTGCATACGCTGTGCGATCTGCTCGACGACGCTCGACCCAAGGCGCAAGGCACGTATCGCGACCAGATTACGTACGTGAAGGATCGTCCGGGGCACGATCGCCGTTACGCGATCGATGCGCGCAAGCTCGAGCGCGAACTCGGCTGGAAGCCGGCCGAGACGTTCGCAACCGGCCTCGCGAAGACGGTCGCCTGGTATCTCGACAACCAGGCGTGGTCGGACGAGGTGGCTTCGGGCGAATACCGCAAGTGGGTCGAGACCAATTACGCAGCACGCGTTTGACAGGAGAGGCGATGGCACGCAAGGGCATCATTCTCGCCGGCGGTTCAGGCACACGGCTCTATCCGATCACGCACGCAGTATCGAAGCAACTGCTGCCGGTGTACGACAAGCCGATGATCTACTATCCGCTGTCGACGCTGATGATTGCAGGCATCCGGGACGTGCTGATCATCTCGACGCCGCAGGACACCCCGCGCTTCGAGTCGATGCTCGGCGACGGCAGCCAGTGGGGGATGAATATCCGGTATGCGACGCAGCCGTCGCCGGACGGGCTCGCGCAAGCGTTCGTCATCGGCCGGGACTTCGTTGGCAACGATCCGTCGGCGCTCATCCTCGGCGACAACATTTTCTACGGGCACGATCTCGCGAAGCAGCTCGAGCGGGCCAACGCGAAGGATACGGGCGCGACCGTATTTGCGTATCACGTTCAGGACCCCGAGCGGTATGGCGTGGTCGAGTTCGATCGCGAATTCCGCGCGATATCGATTGAAGAGAAGCCGGCAAAGCCGCGTTCGAGCTATGCGGTCACGGGGCTGTATTTCTACGACAGGCAGGTTTGCGACATCGCAGCCGACATCAAGCCGTCGGCGCGCGGCGAGCTCGAGATCACCGATGTCAATTCGCGCTACCTGGCGGCGGGCCAGCTCGACGTCGAGCTCATGGGGCGCGGTTATGCGTGGCTCGATACGGGTACGCACGATTCCTTGATCGAGGCGGCGACGTTCATCGCGACGCTGCAGAAGCGTCAGGGGCTCATGGTTGCGTGTCCCGAAGAGATCGCGTACCGCCGCAACTGGATCGACGCGGAGCAGGTGCTGAAACTGGCACAGCCGCTCGCGAAGAACGCCTACGGGCAGTATCTCCGGAACCTACTCACCCATCAGGTCGCATGGCAATCCACGTAACGGCAACGGCACTGCCCGAAGTCAAGCTTATCGAGCCGAAAGTCTTCGGCGACGCGCGCGGGTATTTCTACGAGAGCTTCAACGCGCGCGAGTTTGCGGAGCACGTCGCTCCGGGCATCGAGTTCGTGCAGGACAATCACTCGCGATCCGCAAAGGGCGTGCTGCGCGGGCTGCACTACCAGATCGAACACACACAGGGCAAGCTGGTACGCGTGGTCGAGGGAGAGGTGTTCGACGTCGCAGTCGATGTGCGCCGCAGTTCGCCCAATTTCGGCAAGTGGGTCGGCGTGACGCTGTCCGCCGACAACCATCGGCAGCTTTGGGTTCCGCCGGGGTTCGCGCATGGCTTCCTTGTGGTGTCCGAGTCTGCTCAGTTTCTCTACAAGACGACCGATTATTGGTTTCCCGAGCACGAGCGCAGCATTGTCTGGAATGATCCGGACATCGGGATCGCGTGGCCGCTGGATGGCGAGCCGCTGCTGGCCGTCAAGGATGCCGCGGGCATGCGGTTGATGGACGCTGATCTTTTTGAGTGAGGTCGTGATGAATTCCGAGTCGACGATCCTCGTAACCGGTGTCACGGGTCAGGTAGGTTTTGAACTGCTGCGCTCGCTGCAGGGGCTCGGCCGTGTGGTGGCGTGCGACCGCTCGATGCTCGATCTGTCCGATCTCGACCGGATCCGTGCTGTCGTGCGGGCGTTGCAGCCGGCCTTCATCGTGAATCCGGCTGCCTATACGGCCGTTGACAATGCCGAGGACGACGTCGATGCGGCAAGACGCATAAATGCCGATGTGCCGCGGGTCCTGGCGGAAGAGGCTGCGCGCAGCGGTGCGGTGCTGATTCACTACTCGACCGATTACGTGTTCGACGGAACCAAGGCGGGCGCGTATACCGAGACCGATGCAGTGAATCCGCTGAACGTGTATGGGACGACCAAGCTCGAGGGCGAGCGTGCGATCGAGAACGCAGGGTGCGCGTATCTGACCTTGCGAACCAGCTGGGTATACGGGCGACGTGGCAGGAATTTCTTGCGCACGATGCTCAAGCTGGGCGCGGAGCGACCCGAATTGCGTGTGGTTGCCGATCAGGTCGGCGCGCCGACCTGGTCGAAAACAATTGCAGCCGCGACTGCGCACATCCTCTCCAAAGGGCTGGCGGCCCATGATGAGGCGTGGTGGCAGGCGCGCTCCGGAACCTATCATCTGAGTGCGGCCGGCGAGACGTCCTGGCACGGTTTCGCCAAGGCGATCCTCGGCATCGCGATGGGTGACGACGCACCCGCTGTGGTGCCGATTTCCGCGAGCGAGTTTCCGGTGCGCGCAAGTCGTCCGGCGAATTCGCGCTTGTCCCACGGCAAACTCGCCGAGACGTTCGGCCTGCATCTGCCCGATTGGGAATACGCGCTGGGCCTCTGCATGGCCGACTGAAAGGGAGCGCTGGCGATCGAACCCCTGCATCGCCAGGTATTGACGGGGAGCGTCAGGGTAACGGGCAGTCGCGCAAGCGGCGGGTCCCGTCACCGAGCGTTGCCGTCTTGTCAGCCTTGCATGCCAAAACAAACCGCGATCGAGCAGGGATGAAACACTAGCCGAGAATGCCTGTTGCCGAGAAACGGGCGGCCCAGCTGTTTGCGCTCCGGATCCGCGATACCTCGTCGGGCGCCGTCCGGTATTCGAGTGCCTCGACAACGATTGAAGACAGGTTCTCGGATCCGCTCGAGAGGAATGTACCGGGTTCGTCGCACCGCGTTGCCATTTCTCCGAAAGGGGTCGAGATGACCGGTAATCCAAGCGCTCTGTACTCGTAATACTTGATCGGATCGACACCGTCCGTGAGCGGGTTGCGCAGGAACGGAATCAGGCCGACGTCGAAATCCGACATCGCGGCGAGAGCGGCGGCGTGCTTCAGCGGCGGAAGAATCTGCACGTTCGCGGGCAGCGCGATTTGCGGGGGATGGAATAACGGCCCGATCAACCGGATCGTGTCCGCGGGGCTGCATTGCGCAAGCGCAGCGAGCCATTGCCAGTCGAACCACGGCCCCATGGTGCCCAGGTAACCCAGTACATGCGGCCCGGTATGATCCGACGTCTTTTCGCGGAACGCCGGAAGGACGGCTGGATCGAGCCCGTTGTGGACCAGCTTGGCGTCAGGCCGAATACTGCTCCAACTCGAGCGCAAGCCCGAAGACGATACGAAAACCGTGTCGACCTCGCGCGCGACAGCGAGTTCGGTGCGTTTCATCGCCGAGCGCGAAACGCCTCGATAGAACGACGGGAAGTCGTCCATCCTGTCGTAGAGCGACCGGGCGGGACGAGCCGCTCGTAACACGTCGAGCGCGAGCGCGGACGGCTTTCCGACCGCGAGAAGCGTGTTGCGCTCGGCGCAGAATTGCGTGACGCGACGCGTGATGTCACGCCATCCGAATCGATTGATTGCGGTGCCGAGGGGCAGTGGCTCGAGCGGAAGGCTGCGAATGCGGACGACGTCGAGCCAAGGTGGCGCGGCGGTATGCGCGTCGGACTTGCCTTCGCCGGATGGACGGCGCAAGTCTTGAAGCATGGGCAGGCGGGTTGGATACGGATCGATCCAGAGCACCCGGCCATGGGTTTCTTGATGAAACCACTCGACGAACTTGTGAGGTCGCTGTGCGAAGCTGCTCCATGGCACCGGCGACAGATAGACGAGTTGTTCGATCACGCGCATTGTTCCCGGATGACGTCGAAAATCCGCTGAGCTGCCTTTCCGTCACCGTAGGGCGAGACGCCGCGTGCAACCTTGCTGTACTCGTCGGCGTTGTCGAGCATCAGCTGGACCGCATCGACGATCGTATCGGTTTGAGTGCCGACGAGCTTGACGACACCGGCTTCGACAGCTTCCGGGCGCTCGGTCTCGTCGCGCAACACCAGGACCGGTTTGCCCAGAGCGGGCGCTTCTTCCTGCACGCCGCCCGAGTCGCTGAGGATGAGGTACGAGCGCTGCATGGCGGCGACGAACGGCACATAGTCGAGCGGCGGGCAGAGTCGGATCCGGGCGTGGTGCGACAGCAGTTCGCGCGTCGTACGCTGGACGTGCGGATTGGGATGAACGGGAAACAGCACCTCGACGTCGTCGTTGGCGTCGACAATCCGGCGAATGGCATGGCAGATCCGTTCGAGCGGAGCGCCAAAATTCTCCCGGCGATGCGCGGTGACCAGAATCAGCCGCTTCGTGTCGTCGATATCGACGCCGCAGGACGGATGTGTCCGCAAGACAGTGTGAAGCGCGTCGATGACGGTGTTCCCGGTCACCCAGATCTGGTCGCTGGGGATGTTTTCATGCAAGAGGTTGTCGCGCGAACTCGCTGTCGGCGCGAAATGCAGCCTTGCAAGGCGCCCCGCGAAAACGCGGTTCATCTCTTCAGGAAACGGATTGCGGAGGTCGCGGGTACGCAGGCCCGCTTCAATATGACCGAACGGTATATGCCGATAGAAGCATGCAAGCGCCGTGGCCATGACCGTCGTGGTGTCGCCTTGTCCCAGTACGAGATCGGGACGCTTGTCCACGAGCACGGCATCGATGCCGTCAAGCAGACGCGACGTCAGGCTGGCAAGCCCCTGATTCGGACGCATGATGTCGAGATCGACATCCGGTTTGATATCGAAACAGGTCAGGATCTGGTCGAGCAGATCGCGGTGTTGCGCGGTCGCGAGCACGTGCACCTTGAATCCCGGATCCGCTCGCAAACGCAGGATGACCGGCGCCATCTTGATGGCCTCCGGTCGCGTGCCTACGACGCACAGTATGGTTCTAGACATGCTGTCGCTTCGAATCAATCGATGTAGTCCAGATAGAAATGCGGGTAATCGCGCCACTTCTCCTTGAAGTAGTTCGCGTTTCGAAGGAATAGCTTGCGATAGGCCTCGCTGCCGCTGTCGGCGCCGGTCGTTTGATGGGGCTGATGGCGGATTCCGGACAAATCCCGGTAAGTGACCTTCATTCCGAGTGCCTTGACCTGGAAGCACAGGTCCGTATCTTCAAAGCAGGTCGGGTCGTAGAAGGTATCGAATCCTTGCGTCGCATCGAACGTGCGCCGACGCATGAAGAAGCCGCTGGTGCCGAGGAAGCCGATGTCGGCACGATAGCCGTCGCGGATTGCCGCCGCGTTCATCGCCCGATTCGGACAATAGTCGGCAATCATGCCGCCGAGATCGGTGCGCGTGGCGTCGAACCAGCCTGCATTCCATCCGATGACGCCGACACTCGCGTCGTTTTCCAGGACGTGCAGCGCTTCTTCGAAACCCGACGCGCCCACAAACCACTGATCGCTGTCGAAGAAGACGATGTACTTGCCCGTGCTGTGCTGAACGCCGAGATTACGTCCCGACGAGCAGCCATTCTCCGGGTTGCGGACCAGCCTGACGTTGGGAAATTCGCGCTCGACGAGTTCTGCGCCACCATCGGAACTTGCATTGTCGACGACAATCACTTCCGCTATGTATGGCGCAGCGTGCTGGAGCAGGGTCTGCAGGCAGCGTGCGATGATGCCCGCGTTGTTGTGGATCAGGATAACGACGCTGACGTCATGCCGGGGCTGCGGCGGGCACAGCTGCTCGATGCGGCCGAGCCAGCTGTTGCCCGCAACGAAGATGTCGTCGTTTTGTGTGACGGGTTCTGCCGCAGCGAGTGCGCCGCATTGCGCCGCGAACGACGCAAGGTCCGTGCGAACGTGCAGCAGCGGGGTGGCTGTCACGCCAAGTTCCATCGAACACACGACCGGCTTGCGCTGAAGCAGCGCCGCATAAATACCTGCGGTGGAGTCGGCGTAGCGCAGGCTCCGCGCCGCAAGCGGGAAGAACATGAAATCCGCATGGGCGATGTAGGCCGGCACTTCGCTCGTGTGCCGCATGCCAAGCATGACGACGTTATCCGGCAGGCCCGGCGTCAATTGCCCATCGGCGATCACGCAGAACGTGACGTTGGCGTTGCGCTCCGCGGTTTCCTTGAACCACTGGTAATCCACCGAGTCGAGTCCGTCGACCGAGTAGAACAGTGCGACGCTGCGGCGCTTGGACGGCATGTCGCCCGGACGGTTGTACTGCTTGTAGACGTCGAAGACCGTATGAACCGCGGCACCGGGCAGCAGCTCGATTTTTTCCCGAGCAGGCTGCGGGAGGGTGTCTGCAAGTGCCGGCATGCCGACGGTGCATCGATCGGCATCGACGGCGATCGACTCGAGGACGCGCATGGCCTGGCCATCGTGGCTCCAGTCCTGTGCGATGTCGAGGATCGTTTCGAGCCCGCGATTGCGCGCGAACTCGAAAAAGGGTGTGACCCGGGAGTCGGGCACGCCGATGATCAATTTCGCGCTTTCCGATACCTGACCGAAAATGTCCTCGATCTTCGTCGGATCGATATATTCGTGAATCAATCCGGGAATGCGGGGCGTGAGCGGCGCGGGCGTCGAGCCCGTATCCGGAGGCACGACCAGATAGACAACGCGATGGCCCGCGGCGAGCGCCGTCGTGGTCAGTTGTGCGTAGCGATGCCCGGAACCCGCCCAATCGTAGGCGTGAGCGGCGATGACGATGATTTCTTCGCGTTGCAGCTTGGCTGCTGCGCGGAACGAGAGGCGTTGATCTTCCGCAGTCGGAGTGCCGCTTGCCACTTCGATGGCGGCCTGCTGGATCTGCTGCTGTGCTTGCTGATACCGGTAATGGCGTCGTGCAGCAGACACGAGCGCGCGTACGCCGCCATTGCGCAGAATATAGGCGGCACGGCTCATGTAGGTGAGAGGGGCGGACATGTACCGGCGAAAAAGCATAGAGGATCCCGAAGTGGAGTGAATTGCGGCTGCGGCCACATTGGGTTGCGTGAGTGCTTCGGATTGGGCGTGACCCTGCTCGAATTGCCGGATCGTTGCCTTCAGGCTTGAAATTTTATCAGCTTGTTCCTCCGCGACTTTTCGAGCGGAGTCCTTGAGCGTCGTCGTTTGTGCGGCATGCATCTGTGACGCATGCTTGACGAACGCTTCCGCCGCGAGCAGTTTGTGGTTCGCCAGTTCCAGTCTGTTCTGAAGCTCGGCGACCTGTTCTTCCTGTTGCGCAAGCTGTGCGTCGCGGAAGTGCAGCAAACCCACTGTTTTCCCGAGTTCCGTCTCAAGCTGGCCGACCCGTGCGTCTTTCTCGGCGAGTTGTGAATCGCGGTAGCGCAGCAGGTCGAGCGCCTTCTCGCTCATGCGAGCGGCGCCATTCTTTTGCCAGATGAGCTGCTCGAGCCATGTGCTCATCCAGTCCAGCTGCTGGCTGCTCCAGCGACGCGGGGCTCCGCCGGACGCGGAGCGAACGGCCGCAAAAGCGTCGTCCAGTACGGTTGAATGTACGCAGGCCGAAGCGTTTAGCGCGTCGAGCTTTTCCTGCGCGATGATCCAGGGCGCGCCATCCGGATGTGTCAGCCTGCGCACTGCGGAGGTGAAGTCCGCTGCGTCGTCGTTCAGCTGAAGGCGCAGCGACGCCGGCAGGCCCGCCATATCGTGCGCACGCGCCATCTTGGCGTCATATTCCAGCGCCGCGACCGGGATCGATTTTCCGAGCGCGAGGATGCTTCCGTGCAGGCGCATCGAGAACGCGGCGTCACACTCGCCGATGACCGCGAATGCCTCGTCGGGCGTGATCCGGTCAATGATGACGCTTTCGATATGGGGCGACACCGCGAGCTTGAGGTGCTCGAGAAAGGATCGATCGGTGAGACGCTCCTGGTCGCCGACGCTCCATTGAAAGCCGAGCCACACGATCGACCAGCTGTCGTCCAGCGCTTCGTTCAACGCGGCGACGAGTTTTCCTTCCCAGTTCCGGTTGAACTCCCACGATCGGGCGATGACCGCCAGCTTCTTCTTTGTCCCCAACGGGGCGAGCTTGCCGGAAATGTGGACTTCGGCGGGCGGGCGGCTGACGAATGCCCAGCCCGGATCGGCGCCGACGGGAATGTCCCGACGTACGCCGATATCGTGCAGAAGCGCCTCGGAGTCGGTATCGCGTAGCGAAACGTGATCTGCATGCGTGAACACGTCGCGCGTGATGTCGCGGCCGGCCGGGTTGACCAGCGGTCCGACACCGTGTGCCCAGATGACCGTGCGGACCCCGAACTGTCGAGCCATGTAAAAAATCCGCGCATAGCCCGCGATATCGTTTTGGGTCGGGTCGTAAAGTGCCTCGACGTTGAACGGATGATGATCCTGAAAGATGCCGCCACCGCCGAATACCAGCAGATCGGCGTCGGACAGCGCGCGGCCGACGGCACCGAGATTGAAATAGTCGACGGCGGCGATGCCGTGGGCATGCGTCGTATATTCGGGGTTGATGCTCAGTGCGACGAGCTCGCCGCCGCGCTCCCGAACCTGGCGAGCGAGCAGGCCCAGCAACAATTCGTCACCGACGTTGGGTGCGCCGTAATAGCCGACCGCGACGACCTTGATGCTGCGCGCTTGCATGGTGTCGTTCTCCGTCATCATTCGAACTCGAATACCGGACACGGCGCGAGCCACCCCGATCCACTGTTGTTTTCCGGAAGCACGTCGATGTGGCCACCATAGGGCAGGCGCGCGTGCCGTTTGTATTCGCCGGAGGCGATATCGCCGACGCCGACCGCCAGCACATAGCGGTTGCCGGAGAAGCTCGCGCGCATCTTCCAGGTGAACTGGTACGTTCCGGCGGACAGGGGCGGGAGCGCAATATTCATGTGCTGGGTGGTCGCGCTCCACAGCACGATATCGTCGATGCTTTTGATCTGAAGTCCGAAGCAAGGCTTCGGGTTCGGCTCGGACACGCTGATCGATACGACGACGCGGAACGCTTCATTGAACGAGAAGGTCGTGCGTTCCTTGCCGTTCGCATCCTCGATCTTCACGTCGAGAATCGACGTCCGGTCCGACATGGCCGTCATGGCATCGCTTACCGCCGGGCTGGCGGGGGAATCGGTGTCGGTGTGCTGTGTCGGCACCTCGATGTCGATCGCGCTCCCGCCTTCTTCGTCGACGAGGTCGTTCGCATAGAGCTTGACCACGTCGCGGCACGGACCGTCCTTTACCAGCCGGCCCCGCTTCAGGTAGATGGCCCGGTCGCAGTACTCGACGAGGGTGTTGGTGGAGTGTGTTACCAGCAGGATCGTGACGCCTTCCTTCTGCATCTTCCGGATCCGCGTCAGGCATTTGGTCTGAAACGCGGTATCGCCGACCGCAAGCGCCTCGTCGACCACCAGGATATCGGGGGAGACGTGAATGGCTACCGCGAATGCGAGCCGGACGTACATGCCCGACGAGTAGGTCTTGACGGGCTGGTCGATGAATTCGCCGATGTCGGCGAACGCTTCGATTTCGTGAAAACGCGCGCGGATTTCTTCCGACGTGATGCCCATGATTCGGGCAGACAGCATCACGTTCTCGCGGCCGCTGAATTCCGGATTGAACCCGGCGCCGAGTTCCAGCAGTGCGGAGATCCGGCCGTTGACCGTGACCGAGCCGTCGCTCGGCGACAGCGTGCCGGCAATGATTTGCAGCAATGTCGACTTTCCGGAACCGTTTCTGCCGATGATTCCAATGGTCTCTCCCCGCCGGACGGGGAAAGAGACGTCGTGCAGCGCCCAGAAATCGCGACCGTATTGCCGGGAATTGCTCCCAGGGAGCTTGATGCGAGTCGCGAGCGAGTGCCGCAGCCGGTCCGCCGGTTTGTCGTAGATACGGAAGCACTTGGAGAGGTGCTCGACGTTGACGAGCAGCTGTTCCGTTTGGCTTGTAGGTTCAGGCTCGCGAGTTTGCATGAGAGGGAGCGAGTTAGCTTTCACGTGTTCAGCGCAGGCGGAAAAATGACGATCGCACAGTGGACCCAGGGGTCGGATGCCGACTTGCCTCGCGGCCACCGCGGTGGCACGGCGAGGTCGGCATTCGTTCGGTTACCGCGAATGCATCAGCCTATTGTAGAGGTCCCGTTTGGTGCGGACGCACGCATCGAGATCATACTTGTCCTTCAGGAGCTGACGGGCGTTCGTGGACAGCGTCGCCAGCATCTCGCGATTCTGGGCGAGCTCGATGATTGCGTCGGCAAATTCGGCCGCCGTATCGCAAATGACGATATCCCGACGGTTGACGGCGCCCAGCCCCTCGCAGCCCTTTGCCGTGCTGAGAACCGGAATGCCGTTGCTCATCGCTTCCAGGATCTTGACGCGCACGCCGCCGCCTGAAAGCAGCGGAACAAACAGTAGATGTGCATCCGCCAGAATCGGGTCGAGCGACGGCACGAAGCCGTGAACGAAGATGTGTCGTCCGTCGTGCAGCGCCTTGAGATCGTCCGGCGGGTTGCCTCCGGTGAAATGGAGCTTGATGTTGTGCGTCTCGAGCCTGTCGCGTACCAGTGGGAGAATGTCGCGGACAAACCACGCAACGCCTTCCGCATTCGGATACCACCAGAAGCCACCCATCCAGAGCAGGTTGACCTCGTTGGTCGGCTTCGCTCGGTAGTCGGTGTCCTTGATCGGGAAGCACAGCGGCAGATAGTGCTTTTCCACGGGTGCCTTCACGCGATCCATGTCTTCGCGTGAAATGAACGTCATGGCGTCGAAGCGCCAGACGTTGTCGATTTCGACGCGTCGGGCGTTGTGGCGGCTGATCTCGGCGATGCGCGCGACCGCTGCTTTTTTCCAGCCCGTCAGCTGCGCGGGAATCCAGAACGGGAAGAGGTCGGATTCGATGTTGTGACTGACCAGGACGGCCGGCAAGGCCGGGAAGAACTTGCGGAAAAAGGCCAGATGACTGCTGTGCACCTCAAGCATGTCGATCTTCTTTTCCTCGACGATCCGGCGGGCACTGCGAATTGCTGCAGGGCTGAAGTAGCTCGCATCCATGAACGGAAGCCCATGGAAGCAGTGGACCAGTGAATGCCACGCTCGTCCGGGCGTACCCATGTCGGCAGGCATGGCCGCCCGCGGCTCCACGTGGACCGATTTGAAATGTCGTTCATATAGTGAACGATTTTCCTCGATCTTCTTCTTTTCCTCGTCTCCACCGATGGTGAACAGATGGAAATCGTACTCGTCGACCAGCGGCGCGAGCGTATTCATCACGTAGATCGGGCCACCCGCGCTGGCAGGAAGCGGCGGGGACAGCGTAAAAACGAGGATGCTCTTTTTCTGCATATTAGCCACGGGATTCGTCAAACACGTCGGTGTCGAAGAAAGGGGAAAAGTCGGTCAGATAGGCGATGTCGGGATTGCGTTGGCCGATGATTTTTGCAGGCACGCCACCGACCACGGTGAAATCCGGGACGTCCTTCGTGACGACCGCGCCGGCCGCGACGACCGCGCCTTTGCCGATCGTTACGCCTGGCAGGATAATGGCGCGCGCGCCCAGCCATGCGTGATCGTGGATGGTCACGGTGCCGCCGATCGACATGAAACCAGGGTGGTTGTGATCGTGATGCAGGCTGAGAAGGCAGCACTGGAACGAGATGTTGACGTTGTTTCCGATCTCGATGCCCGTGCGACCGTCCAGGTAGATCTCACGATTGAGCACGCAGTTGTCGCCGATGCGCACGTTGCAGCGTGTGTGGTACCCGGTGAAGAACTGCCGCATGCTGACGTGCGTTCGTTGGCCGATGACGACACCCAGCACGCGTCGATAGTAGAAGTTGCGGACTCTTTCAATCGGCATGCGCGCAATGAAGTTGTTGCCGATGTAGTACTTGAGCGCGGCCAGGAAAAAATACGTCGACGACGCTAGCAGGCGGGCCTTGATCCTGCTTTTCATGCGGCCTCGGAAGCTTGCATTGGTCATGATGTGAGGGAGCGGTTATTCAGGCAGTTGCTGCCGTCGCGCGCCGGAAAGGACGACGACTGCAACCGCCTTTGCGCGATGGCAGAGGGCTAGCTTCGACCGTAGTTGTCGTCGAAGCGGACGATGTCGTCTTCGCCGAGGTAGTCGCCGCTCTGGACTTCGATCATCACGAGGTCGACGACGCCCGGATTGGTCAGACGGTGCTTGTGTCCGGCCGGGATATAGGTCGATTCATTGGTGCGCAGGTAAAACTCCTCATCGTTGTTGACGACGAGGGCCATGCCGCTCACCACGATCCAGTGTTCGCTGCGATGATGATGCAATTGCAGGCTGAGGCTTGCGCCCGGTTTGACCTCGATTCGCTTGATCTTGAAGCGGGTGCTTTCTTCGAGAACCGTATACATGCCCCACGGACGGCCTACCGTTCGATGTACCCGGAAGGTTTCGTGGCCTTGCGACTTGAGGGCCGCGTAGACGTGCCGAACGTCTTGCGCGCGATTGCGATCGGCAATGAGGAGCGCGTCGGGGGTGTCGACGACCAGGAGGTCCTTGACGCCTACGGCACCGACCAGCCGGTTGTCGCTACGGATGTAGCAATTGCTGACATCGTGGAGCAGCGCTTCGCCGTCCACACGATTGCCGTGGTCGTCCGGCTTCAACAGGTCGCCGAGCGCATTCCACGAACCGATATCGCTCCAGCCGATATCGCAGCGCACCACCGCAACCTTGTCGGAGCGCTCCATCAGCGCGTAGTCGATCGAAATATCGGGCGTGCGATTGAGCTGGTCACCATTCAGTTCGACCAATGAAACGCCACCGCCTTCCGACTGACGAGACTGCGCGATGCATGCACGCGTGGCTTCGAGCACGTCGGGGCAATGTTTTGCCATTTCCGCCAGCAGGAATGCGGCGGTAAAGCAGAACATGCCGGAGTTCCACAGGAACGATCCCGACTCGACGTATTGCCTGGCCACATCCACCGTCGGTTTTTCCACGAATCGCTTGACCCGCGTGCCGTCTGCCTCGATGTATCCGTATGCGGTTTCCGCAAACGTCGGCGTGATGCCGAAGGTGACCAGCGCACCCTTGAGCGCCAAGGCGGCAGCTTCCTGGACGGCGGTCGCGAAGGCGGCATCGTCCGTCACGAGGTGGTCCGCGGGAAGCACCAGCAGGATGGCATTTTCGCCGAGCGTTGCGGCAACACGCAGCGCGGCGGCGGCGATCGCGACGGCCGTATTGCGTCCGAACGGCTCGAGGATGAACGACGTCGACAGATGCCCGGTATTGACGGTGCTGAATTCGTCGCTTGTCTTGAAGTACAACTCGCGGTTCGTGACCGTCACGACTTCGGTGACGCCCGGAAGCTGGGCGCCGCGCTTGAACGCCTTTTGCAGCAGGCTCTCGCCATCTTCGAGGCGGATGAACGGCTTCGGATGGGATTCGCGCGAAACGGGCCACAGGCGAGAACCTGCGCCGCCACACAGGATGGTGGGAACTATTTGGGGCTGCGTCGACATGTGCAGAATATCTCCGGTGATTGCTCTATCGCGTCATGATCCGATCAGTCGGCGATCTATCCGCGTGCACGGCGACTGCCACTGATGCAAGGCGGCGTGCGAGCGCGCTGGCATGGATTACAGGACGTCTGCGAATCCCTTTCGGGTCCGCTGGAACCACCAGAATCCGAACCACGCGAGAAGCAGGGATGCGATCATGCAGGTTAGCCAGTTCGTCCAGTCGGGGGTGTGCCCGAAGATCAGCGTGTTGCGTCCCTCTTCGATGATGAACGTAAGGGGGTTGAGTTCGATCCAGTACCGATACTGTGGCGGCAGATTCGACACAGGGTAGAAAACCGGCGACAGGAACATCAGCACTGACGTGATGACACCGGTAATCTGCGAAATGTCTCGAATGTAGACGCCCAGAGCCGACAGAAACCATGCGAGCCCCAGTGAGCCGACGATCAGAGGCAGCATGACGACGGGGAACAGGATGGCGGTCCAGGGCAGCGAGTGGATAAGGATGCACTCGGCGATGATCAGGACCAGCAGGCTGATCGCGCTGTGGAACAGCGCCGACGCGAGCGCGACCACCGGCAGTATCTCGAGCGGGAAAATAACCTTTTTGACGTAGTTGACGTTTGCAAGGATCAACGTCGGCGCCCGGTTGATGCACTCTGCCAGCAGGCTGTGGAGGATCAGGCCGACGAACAGGACGATCGCGAAGCTTGCCTTGTCGTCGCTCGTGGTACCCCATCGCGACTTGAAGATGACGGAGAAGAAGAAGGTGTAGACGACGAGCATCAGCACGGGATTGAAGAACGACCACGCAAGACCCATTGCCGACCCGCGATAGCGCCCGACGACCTCGCGTTGAGTCATTTGCAGAATCAGTCCGCGATTACGGTAAATGCTACGGGCGATCGCCATCGGCGATGCCGGGTGCTTCGAGTTCGGATTCATCAAGTTGCGTGTCGTTGCATTCGGATCGGTGATGGAGCCCCCAACCCCTCGCCCACGTGGCGCAGCCATTGTTGCGGGGTGTCGTGAGTCTGAAAAAGGCGGCAATCCAGTTGGCCGCGACGTTTCAATGTGCTCCCGACTTCAATCCTGAGCGATCGGGCAAATAAGGTGCCATCGCCCGCAACGTATTCTAATGCAGGCCATCCGTCCAGCCCTGGGCTGAAGCGCTCTCCGCTTTGATCGACGGCGCTTGGCGACGCTGGGTTGAGGCCGGACCGGTACCGACTGACGACGGCTCGCCCATGGAAACCAAGTATCATCGCCGGAATGCCGATGACGCGCAATAGATGTTAATGTTTTCACATCTTTTAACAACTGGGCGTCCGGCGGGGGATTGACATGCTCAGGCCTCCTGGTGTTTATGAGATGCGGTATTCGGCACCGCGAGGGAGGCGCGCCCTGGAAGGGGCGCGTATCTCGTGCCGAAGCCGGTCCGGCCGTGGCTCGCCTGGGTCGCCGATCAGGGCGCAAACGCGCCGGGCCGGCACGGGCTGAGGGCAACGGCATTGCACGGCGTCCCGGGACGGGCGCGTCCGGCAAGGGTGCGACCAGTTAGAATTGCACCCGTATCGAGAGCACGCGGCAGGCATTCCCTGCACGCCTGACAAATGAGTAAGCCCGCTGTCTCCCAGACGGGCTAGCCAACCCATCGCGCTTGCTGCAGTCAAGCGCTTAGCCGAACTCCGGATGAATGTCATAAGCGCCCCACAACGTCAGTCCGATGACGTCGATGGTCTCTCCATTTCCCTGGTCGTATACCGCCCCGATATCGCGCAGCTGCGGCAGACGCTCGACAGCCTCGGCGCAGCGTGCGAGAACCTGCGGGTGGTTTCACCTGAATACCCCGTCGAGCTGTTCCTGGTCGACAACGGCGGACTCTGCGACATTTCGGGGGCGGTCGACCGGCTCGGCGCGCAAGGTGTGGCATGCCGAATATTGACGGGGCATGGCAACGTCGGTTACGGGCGTGGCCACAATCTGGCGATCGAGCATTCCACCGGGGCGTTGCACTTGATCCTGAATCCGGATATCGATCTGGATCCGCAGGCATTGGTGTTGGCCCGAGCGTTTTTCAATTCGCACGCCGACACGGGCTTGATCGCGCCTTGGGTCGGGGATGAAACAGGCGGGTTTCAGTATCTCTGTCGCCGGTTTCCGTCGGTCGTCGATCTGCTGGTTCGCGGCTTCTTGCCGACCTGGGCCAGACGGCCATTCCGGAAGCGACTTGCCCGCTATGAAATGCGCGATACCATCGACGGCAAGTCCGTCGTCTGGGATCCCCCCATCATCAGCGGTTGTTTCATGCTGTTTCGAACGAGCGTGCTGAAGACGCTAGGGGGCTTTGACCCTCGATATTTCCTGTATTTCGAGGACTATGACCTGAGCTTGCGCACCCACGATGTCGCGCGTGTCGCCTATGTCCCGTCCATCCGCGTGATTCATCACGGCGGAGGCGCTTCGCGCAAGGGTTTCGCGCACATTCGGATGTTCGCAGCGTCCGCGCTGAAGTTCTACAGCCGGTTCGGCTGGAGGTGGTGGTGAGCCGCATTGTCATAACCGGTGCGAACGGTTTCGTCGGCCGCGCCGTGTGCCGACTTGCGCTGGCGGCGGGGCATACCGTCACGGCGCTGGTGCGCCGGCCGGGTGGGTGTGTCGAGGGCGTGCGAGAGTGGGTGCACGACGCACCTGACTTCGAGGGAGTCGCTAGTGCGTGGCCCGAGGATTTGCAGGCCGATTGCGTGATCCATCTGGCCGCGCGGGTACACGTGATGCACGACAAATCCCCCGATCCGGACGCCGCCTTCGATGCGACCAACGTAGCGGGCACGTTGCGGGTTGCCGATGCGGCGCGCATGCATGGTGTGCGCCGGTTCGTCTTCGCGAGCAGCATCAAGGTAGTGGGCGAGGGCGATGCGGGCGTACCGCTCGCGGAGGATGCTGTCCCGGACCCGCAGGATGCATATGGGCGCTCGAAGCTGCGTGCCGAGCAGCAACTGGCTCGGCTCGGTGAGGTCGGTCTTGAAGTCGTCGTCGTCCGTCCGCCGCTCGTCTACGGGCCGGGGGTACGCGCCAATTTCCTCCGGATGATGGATGCCGTATTCCGCGGTGCGCCATTGCCATTGGCCGCGATTCCTGCTCGTCGCAGCATTGTCTACGTCGACAACCTTGCCGATGCCCTGCTGCACTGCGCAATCGATCCGCGTGCGGCGGGGGAGTGCTTCCACGTCGCTGACGACGATGCGCCCTCGGTTGCGGGATTGCTGCGGATGGTCGGTGACGCGCTCGGCAGGCCTGCAAGGCTGTTCCCGGTGCCGGCAGGTGCGTTGCGTGTGCTCGGTCGGCTGACCGGTCGAAGCGCCGCTGTCGCTCGCCTGACGGGCAGCCTGCAGCTCGACACGGGGCGTTTGAAGCGGGTACTGAATTGGCAGCCGCCATATACGACGCGACAGGGCCTCGAGGCAACGGCCGCATGGTATCGTTCGCGCCACATACAGAAATAGGCAACATGCACTTCACGATTAACACGTGGTTTGCCGCGGCAGCGGTGGCAACGGGCGCGGCCGTCGCCACGACGACGATCCTGCGCGTGCTGCTGGCCACCGGTCTGGCGTGGCGACTGGCCACCGACATCCCGAATGAGCGCTCGCTGCATACGCGCCCGACACCGCGCGTCGGTGGCTGGGGCATCGTGCCGGTCTGTGTTGTCGCATTGCTGTGGCTCGCGCCACAGATGTGGTTCATCGCCGTGGCGGCGGCGGGGCTGGCGGCCCTGTCGCAGCTCGACGATCGGCGCGGGCTACCCGCTCGTGTGCGGTTTGCGGCGCATTTGGCCGCGGTCGTGGCGCTGATCGTCGTCTACCCGGCCGCCGCCCCATGGTGGCTGCTCGTCGGGATTGGTTTCGTGATGGTCTGGCTGACCAATCTCTACAATTTCATGGACGGAGCGGACGGCCTCGCCGGCGGCATGGCGCTGTTCGGCTTCGGAGCCTACGCCGTTGCGGCACTGGCCGGCGCGCAACCGTCCCCGGATCTCGTCGTCGCGGGCGGGGCGATCGCGGGGGCCGCGTTCGGCTTTTTGCTGCTGAACTTTCATCCGGCGCGACTTTTTCTTGGCGACGCAGGTTCGATCCCTCTCGGATTCATGGCCGGCGCGCTCGGCTATTGGGGCTGGCACGGTGGCATTTGGCCGATCTGGTTTCCGGCGGCGGTGTTTGCCCCGTTTATTGCCGATGCATCTGTAACGCTTCTGAGACGTTTGTTACGCGGAGAAAAGTTCTGGCAAGCGCACCGGGAGCACTATTATCAGAGGATGGTGCGTTCCGGCATGAGTCACGAGCGTACTGCCGTGTATTGGTACCTCATCATGCTTCTGGGCATCGTCGTCGCTTTCTGGGCGCTCGGTCGTCCTGTCCTGCTGCAATGGTTGGTGTTCCTGGCGTGGTATGGCGTGCTGATGTGTATCGGCGTGGCGATCGACATGCGCTGGCGCCGGCTGCGGACGGTCATTGATAACAATTCGTGAGGTCTCTCGCCGATGTTGCGATCCAAAGCATCATGGCTGTCACTCAGTGCTTTCCTGTTCGATCTGCTGGCGGTTGTCGTCGCGTGGTTGTTCGCCTATCTCGTTCGCTTCAACGGTAGCGTTCCGCCCGATTTCCTGAGGGGCTCGCTGACTGCGCTCGCCTGGGTGCTTCCCGTCTATGCGCTGACGTTCCACCTGTTCGGCCTGTATCGCGGGCTGTGGGTGTTCGCGAGCCTGCCGGACCTGGTGCGGATTTCGAAGGCGCTTGCGGGCGGCGGCGTGATCGTGATGATCGGCGCCGTGATGTTCCAGCCGTCGCCGATCATCCCGCGTTCAGTGCTGCTGGTCTCCCCGCTGATGCTGTTCCTGATGATGGGCGGCGCCCGTGCGCTGTATCGCGCGATGAAGGAGTTTTACCTGTACGGCGGCCTCGTCGGGCAGGGCAAGCCGGTGCTCGTGATCGGCGCGGGCACGGCAGGCGCGAACCTGGCGCGCGAATTGTCACGCTCGGGCGAATGGCGTCTCGTCGGCCTGCTGGATGACGACAAGACGAAGCAGGGCCGCGAAATCTATGGCTACAAGGTGCTCGGCTCGCTCGACGACGTCGCGCACTGGACCGAGGCGCTGAAGATCGAATACGCGATCGTGGCGATTCCGTCCGCGTCGGTCGAGGTGCAGCGCCGGACGGCGACCCTCTGCGTGCGCGCCGGCTTGAAAGTGATGGTGCTGCCGTCGCTGACCGCACTGATGCCGGGGCAGGGCTTCCTGTCACAGATCCGCGAGATCGACCTCGAGGATTTGCTCGGCCGTGACGCCGTGACGATCGACACGCCGCACGTCGAGGCGCTGCTTCGCGGTCGTGTCGTGATGGTGACGGGCGCTGGCGGCTCGATCGGTTCCGAGCTGTGCCGGCAGATCCTGCGTTTCGCGCCAGCGCAACTCGTTGCGTTCGACCTGTCCGAGTACGCGATGTATCGCCTGACCGAGGAACTGCGCGAGCGTTTCCCCGATCAGCCGGTCGTGCCGATCATTGGTGACGCGAAGGATTCCCTGCTGCTCGATCAGGTGATGTCCCGCCACGTACCGCACATCGTGTTCCATGCGGCGGCATACAAGCACGTCCCGCTGATGGAGGAGCACAACGCATGGCAGGCGCTGCGCAACAACGTGCTCGGCACGTACCGCGTGGCCCGTGCGGCGATCCGCCACGACGTGCGTCACTTCGTGCTGATCTCGACCGACAAGGCCGTCAATCCGACCAACGTGATGGGCGCGAGCAAGCGCCTCGCGGAAATGGCCTGCCAGGCATTGCAGCAGACGAGCGGGCGCACCCAATTCGAAACCGTGCGTTTCGGCAACGTGCTGGGCAGCGCGGGCAGCGTGATTCCGAAGTTCCAGCAGCAGATCGCGAAGGGCGGCCCGGTGACGGTCACGCACCCGGAGATCACGCGCTTCTTCATGACGATCCCGGAAGCGTCGCAGCTCGTGCTGCAGGCGTCGAGCATGGGGCACGGCGGAGAGATCTTCATTCTCGACATGGGCGAGCCGGTGAAGATCGTCGATCTCGCATGCGACCTGATCCGCCTGTACGGTTTCTCGGAAGATCAGATCCAGATCGAGTTCACCGGGCTGCGGCCCGGCGAGAAGCTCTACGAGGAGCTGCTCGCGGACGACGAGGCGACGACGCGCACTCCGCATCCGAAACTGCGGATCGCGCGTGCGCGGGAAGTACCGGACAATTTCCTCGACGAGCTGCTGCCGTGGCTGATGCAGCATCGTGTCCTGCCCGATGACGAAGTGCGGCGAGACCTGCGGCGCTGGGTGCCGGAATACCAGACGGCCGTTACCCCGACGCTGCAGAGCGTGCCGTCGGTGCGCGTCGTATCGAACGGGTAACTTGGTGGCCGGGCGGCGGTTCGAACCGCATGGCAATGACGAAAAAAAACGCCCCGCGGGGCGTTTTTTTGATGAAGCCGGCGGGTCGTTCAGTGGCTGCGCCGCTCCTTCCTCACCACCATCCACCGCGGCACGCGGAACCGCACGATGCTGAGATACAGCCACACGTAGGTCAGCGCGAACAGCACGACGAACACGAACAGGTGCACCGTGTGCCGCCAGAACAGCGTCGCGGGTATCACCGCGACGAGGCACAGCAGCCACAGGTACGGCGACGTCAGCGAATTTCGGCGCGTGAGGTCGTGCGCGTGCTTCGTGCCGACCGCCCAGCGCATCAGCCGCTTGTACACGAGCATGTGCAGGTGCACGCCGTCCGGAATCCCCGGCGACATCCCCCGAATGAATTTCTTCCGGTAGATCGAGAAGCAGGTCTCGAAGATCGGGTACATGAACAGCAGCACCGGGTACCACGCGGATACCTCGCGGTTGCGCATCACGAGCATGATCGCGAGTTCCGCGAGCATGAAGCCGATGAAATAGGCGCCGCCGTCGCCGAGGAAGATCAGCCCGGCCGGGAAATTCCACAGGAAGAAGCCGAGCACGGCGCCCATCATGATGATCGACGCGGACATGACGACCGGGTCGCGGACCTGGAACGCCACGTAAGCGAGCGATGCGAACATCATGAAGCTGACCATCGACGCGAGCCCGTTGAAGCCGTCGATGATGTTGACCGCGTTCGCGAGCGCCGCGACCGCGAGCACGGTGATGAACGCCGAAATGGCCGCGTAGCGGAGCAGGAAATCGAGCGGCGGCACGCTGATGCGCGTGACCGCGATACCCATCAGCCAGAACGCGAGCGCGGCCGCGCCCATCGTGCAGAGCAGCCGCGCGCGCGGCGACACGCGTTTGGTCAGGTCCTCGACGAGGCCGGACAGAAACGCCGGCAGCCCGCAGGCCGCGATGCCGAGAATACTGCCCGCGATCGTCGGATAGTGCCGGGACAGAATCAGCGCGGCCACGACGACCCCGGCGAGGATCCCGATGCCCCCCACGCGCGGCACGGGCCGCACATGGAATTTCTGCACGCCGGCCAGGTCGCTGTCGACCGAGAATTTCTCGTGAAGGTGCGCGTAGCGCACGATGAACAGCGTGACGAGCAGGGAGACGATGAAGCCGGACGCGAAGCTGAGCATGGGATCGCTCGAAAAATGGACAGCGGATTATACAAAACCGCGGGGGTTCCCCTCCTGCCATCGCCAGTGGTCGACACACATTTCCTCGATGCCGAGCGTCGCGCGCCAGCCGATGATGTCGGCCGCGGCCTGCGGGTTCGCGTAGCACTCAGCGATGTCGCCCGGGCGGCGTGCGACGAGTTCGTACGGCACCGGGCGGCCCGAAGCCTTCTCGAACGCGCGCACGACTTCCAGCACGCTGTAGCCCTGGCCCGTGCCGAGGTTCACGACGAAGCTAGCGTCGCGTTTCGCGAGCGCGTCGAGCGCGGCGATGTGCCCCTTCGCGAGATCGACGACGTGGATGTAGTCGCGCACGCCCGTGCCGTCCGGCGTCGGGTAGTCGGAGCCGAACACGCGCAGTTTTTCCAGCTTGCCGACGGCAACCTGCGCGACAAACGGCATCAGGTTGTTCGGGATGCCGGCCGGATCCTCGCCGATCAGCCCGCTCGCATGCGCGCCGACCGGGTTGAAGTAGCGCAGCGTCGCGATGCGCCACGTCGGGTCCGACACCTCGAGATCGCGCAGGATCTGCTCGGCGATCAGCTTCGACTGGCCGTAAGGATTCGTCGCGGACAGCGGGAACGACTCGTCGATCGGCGAGCGCTCGGGCACGCCGTACACGGTCGCGGACGAGCTGAACACGAACTGCTTCACGTTGCGCTCGCGCATGACCTTGAGCACCGCGAGCAGGCCGCCGAGGTTGTTCTGGTAGTACTCGAGCGGCTTCTCGACCGATTCGCCGACGGCCTTGAGCGCCGCGAAATGGATCGTGCCGGTGATCGGATGCGCGTCGAACACCTTGGCGAGCGCGGCTTCGTCGCACACGTCGACCTGATGGAACGCGGGCGTCTTGCCGGTGATCCGCTCGATGCGGCGCACGGATTCGGCCTTGCTGTTGACGAGGTTGTCGACGATCACGACATCGAAGCCGTTGTCGAGCAACTCGACGGCCGTGTGCGAGCCGATGTAGCCCGCACCGCCGGTAACGAGGATGGTGCCTTTAGCGGTCATTGCAGATGCGCTCCTTCAGAGGGTGATGCCGGTTAACGAGTGGATGGTGCGCCGGTAGCGTTCGACGACCTGCTGTTCGTCGAATTCCGCCGCGACCTTCTGCCGGCCGCGTGCGCCCATCGCGTCGCGTCCGGCCGTTCCGAGTTCGATCATGCGGAGCAGCTGCTCCGCGAGGCTCGCGCTGTCGCGCACGCGGCACAGGAAGCCCGTGTCGCCGTCGGCGACGACGTCGCGGCAGCCCGGCACGTCGGTCGCGACGATCGGGCGCCCCATCGCCGATGCCTCCATCAGCGTGCGCGGCACGCCTTCGCGGTACGACGGCAGCACGACGCAGTCGGCCGCCGCGATATGGGGGCGCACGTCGTGCGCTTCGCCGAGATACTCGACGACGCCTTCGCCGACCCACGCATCGACATCCGCGCGGCCGATCGCGCTCGGATTGTCGACGCCGAGCGGCCCGAGCAGCTGGAAGCGCGCGTTCGGGAAGCGCTCGCGCACGACGCGCGCGGCCTCCACGTATTCGCGCACGCCCTTGTCCCACAGCAGGCGGCCGATCAGGATGAAGACGGGGGCGCTACCGGCCGGCAGCGGCACCGGCGCGAACTGTTCGAGATCGACGCCTTCGCCGTGCAGCAGCCGCGCGCGATCGGGATGCGCGAGCAACTGCTCGTCGGTGAAGGTGGCGAGATCGTCGCGGTTCAGGAACCACACTTCGCGCGGGAAGCGGAACGCGAACCGGTACAGGCGCTTCGCGACGCTCGCCGCGCGGCTCTTCTGGATGAAGACGTAACCAAGCCCCGTCGTCACCGCGATCGACGGCACGCGCGCGAGCCACGCGGCGACCGAGCCGTAGATGTTCGGCTTGATCGTGTAGTGAAACACGAGATCGGGCTGCAGCGCGCGGTAATGACGGACCAGTGAGGCAAGCGTGCCGAGATCCTCGCGCGGGCTCGTGCCTTTCGACGCGACCGCGAGTGCCACGTAGCGGCAGCCCATCTGCTCGAGCAGGGGCACCGTGCGATCGTGCGGTGCGATCACGATGACGTCGGCGCCGCGCGCGACGAGCGCGCGGATCAGCCCGTGGCGATACGTGTAGATCGCCCAGGCCGTGTTGCAGACGAGCGCGATGCGCAGCGGGGAGGTGGCGGACATGAAAAAAAGAAAAAATAAAGCGTCGAAATGGCCGAAAACGCCGGCTACGCGTCAGGCGGACGGCCGGGCGGCGAACAGCGTCTGCTTGATCCGCTGCAACGTACGGTACGGCGTCACGAAATGCAGCAGGTTCTTGGCGAGGCCGGCCCAGTCGTACGGGTTCAGCGCGTTGAAGTGGCTCAACAGCAGCGTGAGCGTCGACACCAGCTGGCGCCGGCGCTTGGTCGCACTGATCCCGCCCTCGTTCAGTTCGTAATAGAGGCCGAGTTCCGGCAGGTTCGCGCAATCGTAGCGTTGCATTAACCGCAAGAAAAGATCGAGATCCTCGGCCGCACGGTATTTCGCACGATAGTTCCCCACTTCGCGCACGGCGTCGATGCGCAGCATGACCGACGGATGCACGAGCGGCGAGCGCAGAAAGCGCGTGCGGCGCAGCGTGCGCGGATCGGCGGGCGGCGTCAGCATGAAGCGCGGTTCGCCGGCGCGCGACACGACCTGCGTCCACATGCCGACGCAGGCCACGCGCGGATGGGCGCCGAGATACGCGCGCTCCTTTGCGAGGCGCTGTGGCGCAGCGAGATCGCCCGCGTCGATGCGGGCCGCGAAGCGAAAGCCGCGCGCGGCGAGCGCGTCGATGCCGGCCGCGAGCGCGCGCTCGATGCCGCCGTTCTCCGGCATGCGCAGCACGTCGATCGTGAGGCCGGGCAGGTCGGGCGCGACGATCGGCGGCGTGCTGCCGTCATCGACGATCAGCACGTGCACGGGCGTGTCCTCGCGAAACGATGCGAGGGTCCGAACGACGTCGTCGTGCCCGTTGTAGGCCGGCATCAGCACGGCCACGTCGTCGAGCGGGGTCGGGCAATCAGGGGACGTCATGGTCGCAGCTTGAAACGGATGTAATAAAAGTTGACGGCGGCGGCGGCCAGATAGCCGGCTGCCAGCCCGACGAGCGCGCCGTACAGCCCGAGCCGCGGGATCGCGAACAGGTTGACGAGCGCGGCGATCGCGAGCGCGAGCAGCCATTTCGACAGCAACACGAATTTTGCTTGATATTTGAGAACGATAAGATTGCCTATCGCCTCGATGCCGGCCGGCACCGACAGCCAGACCGCCCAGCGGAAGATGTCGACCGACGCCTCGTAGCCGTGGCCGAACACCTTGCCGACGATCAGCGGGGCGGCGGCGTCGAGCACGAGCGCGCCGGCCGTCATCAGGCAGGCCGTCATCGCGATCAGCCGGACGATGTTGCGGCGCAGCCGCGCGACGTCCTGCACGCGATAGACGAAGGCGGGTGCGATCGTCTGCGCGAGCATCAGCGCGAGCGTGATCCAGTTCTCGTTGAGCTGCTGCGCGGCCGAGTAGCGGCCGAGATCGGCGAACGACACGTGACGCTCAAGCATCAGGCGGTCGAGCTTCAGGAACAGGTACATGCAGATGAGGCCGAGCCAGAACACGGTGCCGGCCGTCGCAAAGTGCCTGAACAGCGGCTTGTCGAACGTCCAGCCGAGCGAGCCGCCGTTACGATGCCGGTAGTACAGCATCAGCGCGAAACCGATGGCGGCGGCCTCGAGCGCCCACAGCCACGCGAAGCGGGCGGGGCCCGCGGCCGCACGGACGAGCAGCCAGACGAGCAGCGCCTTCGCCAGCGCGGTGACCATGCTGGTGACGAGCTGCGGCTTGCTGTAGGTCATGCTCTGCAGCCACGCGTTGATGACGCCGACGAACGGTTCGCGGAACACCATCGTGACCGCCAGGCCGGCGAGCATCGCGCCGACCAGCGGATCGAAGGCACCCGCTGCGATCGCGATCCAGGTCGCGACGAGCGCGGCGGCGGAGACGGCGATGCGCAGCGCGAATGCGCTGCCGAGTACTGCGCCGAGCTGGGCGGGCGGGCGCTGGACGATGGTCGGGACGAGGATTTCCGCGCCGCACACCCAGGTGAGCGGCGCCAGTACCAGGAGGAGCGTATTCGCATACTGCCATTTGCCGAACACATCCGGCCCGAAATAACGGGCCAGCAGGCCGCTGATCGCGATCGCGACGCCGATCTGCGTGAGCCGTTCGAGTCCCAGCCAGACGAGATTCGCGACGGCCTTCGCGACGTCCGGGTTGCCGAAGCGCTTCAGCATGCGCTGTGGCGGCGTGCGCGCAAGGGGGCCGGCAGGGCGCCCGGGGGCTGCAGGTCGGCGGCGACGGGACGGCTAGGCATTAAAATGGGCGGCATGCGCGTCATCAAAACCCGCGATTATAAGTGGGATCGGGGTGGCTTCCGCCGTTCTGCGCCAGCGGGTGCGCTCCTTGCCGGACGGGCATGTATCATGCGCGGCACCGGCGAGCGGCGGCCAGGCAAGCCAGACAATTTTCCATGCACGCAACTGAGAGAAGTGAATCGATGATCTCCCAATCCATCTTCAAGGCATATGACATTCGTGGCGTGGTCGGCAAGACGCTCGACACCGACACGGCGCGCGGGATCGGCCGGGCATTCGGCAGCGAAGTGCGCGCGCAGGGCGGCGACGCGGTCGTCGTCGCGCGCGACGGCCGCCTGTCCGGGCCGGAGCTCGTCGGCGCGCTTGCCGACGGCCTGCGTGCAGCGGGCGTCGACGTCGTCGACGTCGGCATGGTGCCCACGCCGGTCGGCTATTTCGCGGCGAACGTGCCGCTCGCGCTGAAGGACGGCGAGCGCCGCGTCGATTCATGCATCGTCGTCACGGGCAGCCACAACCCGCCCGACTACAACGGTTTCAAGATGGTGCTGCGCGGCGCCGCGATCTACGGCGAGCAGATCCAGGCGCTGTACCGCCGTATCGTCGACGAGCGCTTCGAAACGGGCAGCGGCTCGTACGAACAGTTCGACGTGGCCGACCAGTACATCGCGCGCATCGTCGGCGACATCAAGCCGGCCCGTCCGATGAAGCTCGTCGTCGACGCCGGCAACGGCGTGGCCGGCCCGCTCGCGACGCGCCTGTTCAAGGCGCTCGGCTGCGAACTCGTCGAGCGCTTCACCGACATCGACGGCACGTTCCCGAACCACCACCCCGATCCCGCCCACCCGGAAAACCTGCAGGACGTGATCCAGGCGCTCAAGGACACCGACGCCGAGATCGGCTTCGCGTTCGACGGCGACGGCGACCGCCTGGGCGTCGTCACGAAGGACGGCCAGATCATCTATCCGGACCGTCAGCTGATGCTGTTCGCGGAAGAAGTGCTGTCGCGCAACCCGGGTGCGCAGATCATCTATGACGTGAAGTGCACGCGCCACCTCGCGCAATGGGTGAAAGCGAAGGGCGGCGAGCCGCTGATGTGGAAGACGGGCCACTCGCTCGTGAAGGCGAAGCTGCGCGAGACGGGTGCGCCGCTCGCCGGTGAAATGAGCGGCCACGTGTTTTTCAAGGATCGCTGGTACGGCTTCGACGACGGCCTCTACACGGGCGCACGCCTGCTCGAGATCCTCGCGAAGACGGCCGATCCGAGCGCGCTGCTCAACAGCCTGCCGGACGCGATGAGCACGCCCGAACTGCAGCTCTGGCTCGACGAAGGCGAGAACTTCCGCCTGATCGACAAGCTGCAGAAGGAGGCGAAGTTCGACGGCGCCGAGGAAGTCGTGACGATCGACGGCCTGCGTGTCGAGTACCCGGATGGCTTCGGCCTCGCGCGTTCGTCGAATACGACGCCGGTCGTCGTGATGCGTTTCGAGGCCGAGACGCAGGAAGGGCTCGAGCGCATCCAGGAAGACTTCCGCCGCGTGCTGACGGCCGCGAAGCCGGACGTCAAGCTGCCGTTCTGAGTGCCGGTGGCGGCGCGGCCGCCACTGGTGCTAAACGCCCCCAGGGCTGGATCCGAAAAGCGGCTCACGCGCATCGCGTGAGCCGCTTTTCGCACTGTGTGCGGCTAGACCGCAATTCCAGTCGCAACGGGGCAGGTTTGTCCCTGTGCCGCAAGCATTCGATGTGATTTTGAGGCCTCGGGTGCCGTCTACGGCCACGCCTGCCTGATCAGATCGAGCGCGTTGCGTTGGGCGGGGTGGCAATGTCGAAGTCGAGTGCAGCTTCGCATGGACCTCGCCATTTCGACTCCTCGCGCGCGGCGATGAACGCTTGTCCCGAACGCTGACCGAATTTCGTTTCCTCGCCTTCGCCTGTCTGATTCACACCCGAATCATCGACATTATTTATATAGGTTCATATCGGATCCGGAATCCAGGCGGCCCAGATAGCGCGCAAATACGGGAATATCTGGGTATTCGACGAGTCCGAAGGCTCCCGGGCTGGCATTCATGGCTATTCCGAATATCTGACTCATTCGATCGATGTGGAGTATGCCGACAAGGCGGCTAACACGGAGACGGGTTTGCGCCCTGTTATCACTGCGTTGGTTGGCGCAAGTCAGAAATGGCGGAGGATGCTATACAATGTCCAGTCCGAACATCCCCACCAGCTGTCAACAGAGCATTGACATATGGAAACGATTGCCGCAGGAGCGAGGTTCGATTCACCATATATAAATCAGGAGACAATCACCGAAGCGACGAGGCGCGTCGACGAGGAGGGCCGACGTCTCGGCGTCGGCGGCGGAGGTCTTCATTTCGATACAAGGCGTTTCGCGTTGACCGTCGAATACATGAAAGCGTTCGAGCTTCACCGAGGGTATTGTGTCGAAATCGGTAGCCTCGAATACTTGAGCTCCAAAGTGATATGGTCGTTCTTTCCAGGCTCAACCGTCTGCGGCACCGAAAGCGACCTGCGATATGATCCGCTTCCTTTTGCTGACAATTCAGTCGACAACATAATCTGTACCGAGGTCATCGAACATATTTCGGACATTTCTTATCGGCAGGCGACGACGCTGAACGGAATATTCTTTTTCCTCGATGAGGTCTACAGGGTTCTTCGCGTTGGGGGGCGTGCGCTAATATCAACTCCGAATGCGGCCAGCCTATGGGCAATTCAGCGGGCGATGATGCAACAAGTGCCATTGATGTATGACTGGCACTTCCGTGAGTTCACGAAACACGAAATGCGTCAGATCGTTGAATATGCCGGATTTGAGATCGTTGAACATAACGCCGAGTTTGTATGGCATTTATGGGATTTCAGTCCGGTTGAAGAGTTCTTGAGGAACTCAAACTACGAATTGTCTGACCGGGGGGATGATCAGTTCATGATCATCGAGAAGCCGGCCCAGCGAATCCGGAGGCCGCACGATCTCAATCTGCCGTCCAAGAAAATCTGGAAAGAAGGTGGCCTGCGGCGGGTCAAGAATCAAATTCGACGAAAGCTATATAACCTCGACCTCAGGCTAAGGCTTGCGGCGAGGCGATTCGCCGGGCGTAATTAATGTACGAAACCAAATGCTCCCGCGGGGAGAAAGCGGTGTAAGCATCCCCGCCGCTCGCCAGTGTCTGACCCGGCCCCTTGATGCGGCCGGTCTCGAGATCCTGCACGCAACCGAGGGCGACGGTATGCCGAAACGGTTCTGCGGCCGATTGTGATTGGACCAGGGGCGATTCGTGGTGTGAGAAAATTGGCGCAACCCGCAACATGCGCTTGCGCCCCTTCCCGATTCGACCCGTCAACATGCTCGGAGCACTCCGCACCTTTCTTGCGCTGATCGTCATGGCCGCTCATCTAGGGCGATGGACTGATCTTACGGCAACATATGCCGTGGCGACGTTCTTCGTGATCAGCGGCTATCTGATGACCGCAACGCTCCATCGCAATTATGGGTTCGGATCATCGGGATTCTTTCGATTCTTCCTGAACCGATTCCTGAGGCTCTATCCGATGTACTGGATTGCAGCCGGCATGTCGGTTTTGCTGATTGCCCTTGAGCCCACGCTTGCGGAGGCATATCACCGAAATTTTCTGTTGCCCGACTCACTGCGATCGTGGGCTCGCTTGGCCATGAACTGGTACTGGCGCCCGGATTTTCCCCTGCCCGGCAAGCCGAGCGTATCGCACGTCGTGCCGCCGGCATGGGCGCTAGCCGTTGAATTTGCGATGTACGTGATGCTCGCATCGGGTGCTGCGCGCAACGTCAAAACCGGCGTGCTGTGCCTGCTTGTCGGCGTGTTGTTCCATGTTGCGATGGCTCATGACGTGAACGAGCGGATATATGCGATACCTGCGGCCGCACTTCCGTACGGCATCGGAATATGCCTCTATTTCGCAGTCAAGGCGTGTCGGGCTTCCGTCACCACGTATGCCTCGGTTACCGCTACGCTCCTGTACGCAGGATTTATATGCGCGCTGTGTTGATTTCCACCGAATCTTGACCCACCGTTTTCATCTAAATCTGACCCACCCCGAGACAGCGTAGTACATCTATTCCGGTGTGGATAACTCCTCACTGCCTGCTGCTTTTGCTGCTCTCTTTCTGGTTGCCTTCGCCTTGGCAGAACTGGACTTGAAGCGCCAGGATTCATTGCCCGTTTCGACGATGTGGCAGTGATGGGTAACGCGGTCCAGCAGCGCCGTCGTCATCTTTGCGTCCCCGAACACGGTCGCCCACTCGCCGAAGCTGAGGTTGGTGGTGATCGCGACACTCGTGTGTTCATACAGCTTCGAGAGCAAGTGGAACAGCAATGCGCCACCGGTCTGGCTGAACGGCAGGTAGCCCAGTTCGTCGAGGATCACCAGGTCGACGTACATCAGCTTATGGGCGATCTGGCCTTGTTTGCCGATGGACTTCTCCTGCTCCAGTGCGTTGGTCAGCTCGACGGTCGAGAAGTAGCGCACTCGCTTGCCGTGGCGCTGCACGGCCTCAATTCCGATCGCTGAGGCGAGGTGCGTTTTGCCGGTGCCGGGGCCACCGATGAACACGACGTTGTGTGCGCTTGCGAGGAACGACAGGTCACTGAGTTCTCGAACCAGCGCTTCGTCGACGTGCGCCTGCGCGAAGTCGAAGCCCTTCAGGTCGCGGTGAGCCGGGAAGCGAGCGGCGGTCATCTGATAGGCGATCGAGCGCACCTGTCGCTCCGCCGTCTCAGCCATCAGCAGCTGCTTCATGAAGCGCTCCGGGTCGAACTCCGTGTGACGCGACTGCGCCAGCAGCTCTGGCCAGGTGCTCGCCATGCCATGCAGTTTGAGCCCCTTGAGCTGGGCGGCGATGTCGTTAGACATGACGGTCCTCCGGTGGGTTGGCGCGCAGGGTTTCGTAGCGGCTCACGTCGGCGGCCGGCTCTTCGGTAAGCTGGAGTTTCGTCGTCGCGAGGTTGGTGCTCGTGGTGGGTGCCTTCAACCGGCTCAGCACGTTCAGAACGTGCTCCCCACTGGGGCGTCCCGAGTCCAGCGCTGCCTGCACGGCAAGCAGCACGGCATCGAGTCCGTGTTCGCGCACCGCGGCGAGCACCTGCGTCATGATGCGATCACCTCCCGGGTGCTTCAGTAGGTGCCGCTGCAACTGCTGCAGCGGCTGTGGCATCGTGACGAACGGAGCACCGTTGCGCAACGCGCCGGGTTTGCGCTCGACCAGCGTGATGTAATGGCGCCAGTCGTAGAAGGTCATGTGCCGCTCGAAGCTGCGTTCGTGGCGTGCGATCTCCTGGGCGTCGGCGACGACGCTGAGATATGCCGGATAGCAGCGCACGCTCACCAGCTGGTTCGTGTACTCGGTGGGCACGCTGTAGCGGTTGCGCTGGAAGTGGATGAGGCTGGTCGACGACACCCGCAGCGTCTGCTCGACATAGCCGTCAAACGGGCGTGGATTGGGCATCAGCCTGGTGCGCTCGTCCTGCAGCACGTCCTCGACCGTCAGCTCGGGCCACTGCGGGTGCCGCATCTGCCAGGCCTGACGACACTGGCCCGCGACCCATTCGTTCAGAAGCTCCAGCGTTTCCCAGCGTCGTAGCGCAGCCTCGTGCCAGATCTGGCGGCGCCGGTCCTGCACGTTCTTCTCAACGATGCCCTTCTCCCAGCCGGCGGCACGGTTGCAGAATTCCGGCTCGAACAGGTAATGGCCGCACATTGCCTCGAAGCGGGCGTTAACCGCGCGCTCCTTGCCGCGGCCGACCTTGTCCACGGCGGTCTTCATGTTGTCGTAGATGCCGCGGCGCGGAACGCCGTCAAACGCGGCGAATGCGCGGGCGTGCGCATCGAACAGCATCTCGTGACTCTGGGTCGGATAGGCGACCAGCCAGAACGCCCGGCTGGCATTGAGCTTGACGTGGGCGACCTCCAGGCGTCGCCGCAACCCGCCGATGAAGGCGTATTCGCAGCTCCAGTCAAACTGAAATGCTTCACCGGGTTCGAAGGCCAGCGGTACATAGGCCTTCCTGCGCGGGGCTTCAGCCTGCTCCTCGTGCCAGCGTCTCACGAAGGCGCTGACGCGGCCGTAGCTGCCGGCGTAGCCCTCGCCGCGGATGGCCTCGAACATGAACCGGGCCGTGCGCCGGTCACGCTTCGGGCGATGGCTGTCCGCCCGCAGCCAGCCCGTCAGCTGCGCGGCCCACTCGTCGACGACGCTCGGGCTGACGCGCTTCGGGTACTTCGGCTCAACGGCATCCGTTTGCCGAAGCCAGCTGCGCACCGTGTTCCGGGACAGGCCCGTGCGCCTGGCAATCTCGCGCAGCGGGACCTTCTCGCGGAAATACATCCGCCTGATCTTGGCCAATATGCCCACCGTGATCACCTCTGTATCCCCTGCTCAAAGATTGAGCAGGGCATTCAATCACGTGGGTCAAAATTCGATGAAAATTACTGCCTCAGGTGGGTCAGTTCTGCGTGGACATCAACACGCGCTGCATTTCCTCCCGCTCGATGCTGCAGGAATCCCTTACTACCTGAATCTGGCGGGATTCGCGGTGGCATTCTTCTTCATCGCGTCCGCGACGGAAGGGCGCTATTTCAGATGGATCGATCGAAATATCGGAGGCCTGTCTTACCCGATCTATCTCATCCACTATCAGGCTGCCTTCGCCATCCAGCTCCTTCTTTCTACGAAAGCAACTGGCTGGACGTTGTTCTGGTTCACGCTCCCCTTGGCGGTGGCTCTATCGGCGGCGCTCGAATACTTGAACAGGCAGATAGTTGACCCTTGCAGGAATGTGGTTCGCGCAAAAGGTGGCGTCCTGTCTGGCGGCACACCGGACATGAGCCAATCAGGCACCAGGTGAATTCAAGGTGTCTAGCGGAAACCTAGCAGCGTAAGACGTCCATCGCGGATCAGCTTGCGCAGCATCATCCGCAGGTTGTGCGTGGCGTCGAGCACTGTGTGGATTGCGTCACCCAGCGCGCCCTTGAGTCAGTTCCGATCGAGTTTGCCGTCGATCGCAACGTCCTTGTAGTCGCCTTGTAAAGAGTTGCAGGTTTTACGCGCCAATATGCCCGTTCCCTGCAACTCCCGTATCGTTTCGACCTTGCAGCCTGGCTGTACATGCTTTCAAGGATTGTTCAGGGTCGACTGCTTTCTCGGTTGAGTCGGTGAAGGCGACCAGGAATTCCATCGGGAACCTCGGAAAGTACAAGCAGCCATGCTGGCCCGTCGGCGTCATCTGTTCGCCAACACCGCACCTTCGTTCACCAGTATCGCGGACAGCTTTGCATAGTCGATGTTTTGAACACTGCTTCGCGAATCTATGGCGAGCGCTGCGGCGGCACCGGCCGCCTGACCGGTAATCATGAAGGTCGGCTCGACGCGTATCGATGAATACGCGACGTGCGACGCGGACAGTGCAACCGGCACGAGCAAATTCCGGATCTCGCTGTACTTGGGGGTGATCGATCGATACGAGATCGGGTACGGACGCGGCAGTGGCTGCCAAATGGCGCCTTCGGTACCGACCTGTCCGTCTACCGCAATGCGATTGACCGTATGCTGATCGATTGGGAACGCACCGAGACCAATGGGATCAGAGATCCTGGTTTCCGTGTACAGATCGTGCTGTGTCATCACATAGCTACCGACCATCCGGCGACTCTCCCGTACATAAAGGCGCCATGGGAACCCGCCGTTATCCTGGAACTCGTCCTTGCAGAACCCCCACGAGCGAACGTCTTCGCGTACGTTAGGCGGAATGCGGGGATCCGTCGCGAGAAACGTCAGGAGCGCCAGCGTATAACGCTTGTGCTCCGCCTCGATTTGGCGCCGACCGTTCGCATTCGCATTGGCATACTCCGCGCTTCCCTCGATCTCGTCCGTAGACAGCAGGCCGAGGCTATTGACGTCGAACTTGTTGTTGGGAATCGGAACGTTCGCGATGTAGTTGAACGTCTTGACGATTTCCGGGTGAGCCACGGCGACGCGCCCCAGCAGTTCGAATTCCTTGGGATCGTAGTTGGCCGGTTTGACGACGGGAATCTGGTTTCCCTTATCCGGAGTGAGGCAAAGCCGGTAGCCATATGCCTGCACGGCCGAGTCTGCCGTGCCCGGCGCGCCGAGATTGTTGGGCGCCACATGCGGAAGCAATCCGCTGTCCGGGCGACCTGGCACGACGTAGGGATCCACGCGCGCGCCGTCCTTGATGGAAATGGGGCCAACGCCGGCGAGGGGTTCGCCATATTGTGATTTCGCTTCGCGCCCGAGCGTATGGTCGACGCCGGCCTTCTCGAGCAAATCGCCTTCGTAGCTCGCATCGATGAATATCTTCGCCGCGTAACTATGTCCGTTGCTCGTCTGGACGACCTTGATCTCGTGATTGTCGGTTTGAACGCTCGCCAGTTCGGCACCGTATTCGACGGAAACGGACGGGGCGTCGGCAAGCATCTTCAGCAGAATGCTCTCGGCGACATGCGGCTCGTGAAATATGCCGCCCATCGTCCAGGTCTTCCCGTAGCGCGTGTTTACCGCGTCGACGAAACGATGCGCGAAACCGCCCATTGCCCATAGACGATCCTGGGGATAGGCGTCTGTCACGCCGATCCCGCTCGTCGTCATGCCACCGACGTGTTTCGTCGGTTCCAGAATGACGACCCGCTTTTTCAATTTCGCGGCTTCCAGTGCCGCGGATATACCGCCCGGCGTCGCACCGTAGACGAGGACATCGGCAGGGTCGGATCCCGGCGCCGGAACGGGCATGGCGACGGGCGGAGCGGGTGTCCCCTGTGGTTCGTCGTCCGTACCGTGGCCGCATGCCGCGAGAATGAGCACCGAACCGACCAGCAGCAATTTGCTTGCAACACTATCGAATACTACGAACATGTGACAGCGCGAGTGTTAGAGAAACAGGGTTAGATGATTCGAGCGACGAGGAGCCGGGCTCGGCGAGCGCCTTCATTATTACGACGTATTAAAAACGTTACGGCGCATTACGAAAGGTGCGCGGAGTTTATCACTTGCGGATGACACAAAACTATCGACTGAAACCCTGCGGATCCTTGCCGCGCGAGGCGTGGCGAAACGGGGGCAGGAGAGGGTGAGGGGCGGATCAAGGTACTGGCAAACAGGGGGCGGGGGCGACGAAGGCCGGCAAGCTGAAAGATGTCGTTGACCGACACCGAAAGCCACTGACAGAAAGGGAGGTCGAGCTGGCACAGGTCAAGCGTTAGCTGGTCGGGGTCGGAACGGAGCGCCATCTCCTCGAAAGGTTCTCGACGTACTTCGCGAAGGAGTCGAGGTGAGGTGCGGATTGAACAAATACGACGAGACTACCCCGTGCCGCCAATGTGCCGAGTGCTGGGCGTACCGGTGAGTGGCAACCATGTGTGGCGCAAGCGCAAGTCGCCCGAAAGAACGTGGCAGGAACTTCGCCCAGGAAGCGGAAGTGCTCACGGTCCACCGGCGAATCCGCGAAAGTTTTAGGCCCGAGCGTCTGTGGCGACATCTGGAGAAACGTGACGTGCGAATCGGTTTGCCCCGGGTCGGGAGGCTGCGCAGAAAACCGGGACAGCGCTGCAAGCCGAAACGCCGGTTCAAGGCCACGACGAGTTCGAATCACGGCCTGCCTGTCGCGTCGAATCCGCTGAACCAGGATGTCTCGGTGACGATGCCCAATCAAGCTGGTGTGGTGACATCACCTCTATCGCGATCGATGAGGGTTGGTTGTGTCCTGCCGGCCTGAGAGACCCGTACCGCGGTGAAATCGCCGGTTACGCGATGAGCGAACGGATGACGAAACATCTGGTCACGCACGCCGTGTTTCGCGCTGTTGCGACTCGCCGGCCGCCTGCAGGGCTGATTCGCCACACCGATCGCGGGTCGTAACACGGTGCGTTGGCCTATCAACTGCTCGTGAACGGGGTGACCGCTGCTAATTCAGTCCGACCTCAGTTTTTCGCCTGTCCGCCCCCCCGGGCGCGATAAAATCGCGTCTTTATGCCTGTCGCCGGCTGCCAGCCGGCGTTTTTTCAGCGTGCAAAAGATCCTGATCGTGCGCGTGTCGTCGCTGGGCGACGTCGTGCACAACATGCCGGTGATCGCCGATATCCGGCGCCGCCACCCCGATGCGCAGATCGACTGGCTCGTCGAGGAAAGCTTCGTCGACCTCGTGAAGCTCGTCGACGGCGTGCGCAACGTGCTGCCGTTTTCGTTGCGGCGCTGGCGCAAGAAGCCGTTCTCGGGCGCCACGTGGCGCGAGATCCGCGCGTTCCGCCAGCGCCTCGCGGCCGAGCAGTACGACCTCGTGATCGATTGCCAGGGTCTCATCAAGACGGCCTGGGTCGCGAGCTGGGCGCGCGGCCCGCTCGTCGGGCTCGGCAACCGCACCGACGGCGCCGGCTACGAGTGGCCCGTGCGTTTCTTCTATCGCAAGCGGGTGCCGATCGCGCCGCGCACGCACGTCGTCGAGCGCTCGCGGCAACTCGTTGCGGCCGCGCTGGGCGATCCGGCGCCGACGCCGGCCGACCCGGTCGACTTCGGCCTCGATACGCGCGCGGCGGCGCTCGCGGTGGCCGCGCTCGGCCTGAACCTGCCGGTGCCGTACGTGGTGTTCGTCCACGCGACGTCGCGTGCCGACAAGCAGTGGCCGGACGCCGCGTGGATCGAGCTCGGTCAGGCGCTCGTGCGGCGCGGCGCATCGCTCGTGCTGCCGTGGGGCAACGACGCGGAGCGCGCGACCAGCGAGCGGCTCGCGAAGGAATTCGGCGCGGCGGCGATCGTGCCGCCGAAGCTGTCGCTGCCGGCCGTGGTCGGCCTGATCGACGGCGCGGCCGCCACCGTCGGGGTTGACACAGGTCTGGTTCACATCGCGGCGGCGCTGAAGCGTCCGACGGTCGAACTGTACAATTTCGCGACGGCCTGGCGGACCGGCGGCTACTGGTCGCCGAACGTCGTCAATCTCGGCACGGCGGGGCAACCCCCGTCGATCGCGCAGGTGAAGTCGGCGCTCGCGGGCTTCGGTCTCCTGTAACGGCCGCCATAGGCACGAACCGGCACGCACCCGCACGCACCGGCACGAATCCGCGCGAACCCAAGCGAACCGATCATGAGCGAATCCCAGATCATCGAAGTCCCGTCCGCCGACTGGAGCGGACACAACCTGTCGGCGCCGCGCGAGCAGCTGCTGGCCGCCGTCGAGGAAGGCAAGGTGCTGTATTTCCCGCACCTGCGCTTCGCGATCGAAGGCGGCGAGGAAGCGCTGCTCGATCCGGCGCTCGCCGACCCGAAACGCAAAAACATCAGCCTCGCGCCGAACGGCGGCGCGCTCGCCGGCGTGCTCGGCGACAGCGTCACGCAGTCGGCGGTGCGCGCGCTCGTCGCGCGTTTCCAGCAGCAGGCCGGCACGCTCGTCGACGGCCTGTTTCCCGAATACCGCGGCAAGCTGCGCGTCGCGCCGACGAGCCTGCGGCTGATGCAGGTCGAGACGCGCCAGACATCCTGGCGCAAGGACGACAGCCGGCTGCACGTCGACGCGTTCCCGTCGCGGCCCAACTACGGCGAGCGCATCCTGCGCGTGTTCACGAACGTGAACCCGGCCGGCGTGCCGCGCGTGTGGCGCGTCGGCGAGCCGTTCGAGGATGTCGCGAAGCGCTTCCTGCCGCGCATCAAGCCGCAGCTGCCGGGTGCCGCGTGGCTGCTGAACCTGCTGCACGTGACGAAGTCGCCGCGCAGCGCGTACGACCACCTGATGCTGAACCTGCACGACAGCATGAAGGCCGATCTCGACTACCAGAAGACCAGCCCGCAGGAGACGATGCCGTTTCCGCCGGGCTGCGTGTGGATATGTTTCTCGGATCAGACTTCGCACGCTGTGATGTCCGGCCAGTTCATGCTCGAACAGACGTTCTTCCTGCCGGTCGACGCGATGGTTCGCCGCGAATGCGCGCCGCTCGGCATTCTCGAACGCCTGAAGGGCAGGGCGCTGGTTTGAGCGCGCACCTGCTTCGACGCAACACGAGGGCCGCCGCATGCTGCGGGTGATCTATCGCGCGCTGTGGTGGCTCGTCGCGCCGGCCGCGGTCATCCGGCTCTATGTGCGCTCGCGCAAGGAGCGCGGCTATCGCGAGCACATCGCCGAACGTTTCGGCCACGTGGCGGGCCGCTCGCGCGACGACCGCGCGCCGCTGATCTGGGTGCATGCGGTGTCGGTCGGCGAGACGCGCGCCGCGCAGCCGCTGATCGACGCGCTGATGCGCGCGCGTCCCGATGCGCGCATCCTGCTCACGCACATGACGCCGAGCGGTCGCGCGACCGGCGAACAGATCTTCGGCGATCGGGTGCTGCGTTGTTACCTGCCGTACGACATGCCAGGCGCGGTGCGGCGCTTCCTGCATGCGTGGCGGCCGACGCTCGGCCTCGTGATGGAAACCGAGGTCTGGCCCACGCTGATCGACGAGTGCCGCCGCGCGGACGTGCCGCTGGTGCTGACCAATGCGCGGATGTCCGCGCGTTCGTTCCGGCGCGCGGCGAAGTTCGGCGCGGCGACGCGCGACGTGTTCGGCGGCTTCTCGCGCGTGCTCGCGCAGAGCCCGGCCGATGCGGAGCGGCTGACGTCGCTCGGCGCGCGCAACGTCACCGTGCTCGGCAACCTGAAGTTCGACATGACGACGCCGCCGGAACTGGCGGCGCGCGGCCATGCGTGGCGCGACGCGATCGGCGCGCGGCCCGTGTGGGTCGCCGCGAGCACGCGCGAGAACGAAGAGGCGCTGGTGCTGCAGGCGTTCGCCGCGATGCGTACGCCCGGCGCGCTGCTGGTGCTCGTGCCGCGTCATCCGCAGCGTTTCGCCGAGGTCGAGGCGCTCGTCGGGCGCAACGGGCTCAAGTGCGTGCGACGCTCCGCATGGGCGGCCGACGCGGCGGCACTCGCGGCCGGCCGTCCGGCCGCCGAGCCGCTGCCGGACGACGTGACGGTGCTGCTCGGCGATTCGATGGGCGAGCTCGGCGCGTATTACGCGGCCGCCGACATCGCGTTCATCGGCGGCAGCCTGCTGCCGCTCGGCGGACAGAACCTGATCGAAGCGTGCGCGGTCGGCGTGCCGGTACTGATCGGGAAGCACGTGTTCAACTTCACGCAGGCGACTGCCGACGCGGTCGCGGCCGGCGCGGCACTGCAGGTCGAGGATCCGCTCGATCTCGCGCACGTGCTCGACGCGCTGTTTGCCGACAACGCGCGGCGCATCGCGATGGGCGCGGCCGGCGCGGCGTTCGCTTCGCGTCACCGCGGCGCGACCGCGCGTACGGTCGACGTGCTTGCCGCGCTGCTGCCGCCCGCCGAAGCCGGCGCGCATGCGCTGCCGGGCGTGCAGGACACCGCCGACGACGCATAGACGGCGGGCGGCGCGATGCCGCCCCGGCACGCGTGGCGGCGTCGCAGCGCGCCGCCACGCCGCTCACCTCACACCGTCAGCAAACCCTTCTTTTCGATGAACGCGATCACGTCCGCGACACCTTCGAGCGCCTTCAGGTTCGTCATCACGTAGGGCCGCTCGCCGCGCATCTTCTTAGTGTCGGACGCCATCACGTCGAGGTTCGCGCCGACTAGCGGCGCGAGGTCGGTCTTGTTGATCACGAGCAGGTCGGACTTCGTGATGCCGGGGCCGCCCTTGCGCGGAATCTTCTCGCCGCCCGCGACGTCGATCACGTAGATCGTCAGGTCCGACAGCTCGGGGCTGAAGGTCGCCGCGAGATTGTCGCCGCCCGATTCGATGAACACGATGTCGGCGTCGGGAAAGCGCGACAGCATCCGGTCGACGGCCTCGAGGTTGATCGACGCATCCTCGCGGATCGCCGTGTGCGGGCAGCCGCCCGTCTCGACGCCCATGATGCGCTCCTCGGGCAGCGCGCCGGCAACCGTCAGCAGCCGCTGGTCTTCCTTCGTATAGATGTCGTTGGTGATCGCGACGAGGTCGTAGCGCTCGCGCATCGCCTTGCACAGCATTTCGAGCAGCGTGGTCTTGCCGGAGCCGACGGGGCCGCCGATGCCGACGCGCAGCGGCGGCAGTTTCTTCGTGCGGCGGGCGGGGGAGGGTGCGGGTGCGTTCATGGCGTGTGTCGTGTTCAGGAGCGGAACAACCGCGAATACTGGGTTTCGTGCCGTGCGGACAGGATGCCGAGCTGCGGCGCGAACGTGTTGACGGCGTCGGGCGGCGTCGCGAGCGCGCGGCGTACGGCCGCGTCGATCGCGCCGCGCAGCGCGACGATGATGCGTTGCCCGGCGAGCTGGCCGAGCGGCACGGCCTTCAGCGCGGCGGACGTCTGGTTCTCGACCCAGCCGAATGCGTACGCGGCGAGGACGGCATCGGCACTCGCGTCGTGCGCGGCGGCCGCGTAGGCGAATGCGGTCGGCAGCGCGATCGGCGACATCGCCGCGAGCGTCGCGCGGCGCGCGGCATCGCCCCATTCGAGCGACGCGCACAGTTGCGCGAGCGACCAGCCCATCTGTTCGGTCTCGCGGCGCAGTTCCGCCGATTCGCGGCTCGCGACGAACCATGCATTTTCGGCGACGAGCGCGTGCGTGTCGTGCGCGTGCCAGCGCGCGAGCTGGTGCGCGAGGAACGGCAGCTCGCCGTGCGCGAGCACGTCGGTCAGGCCGCTGGCGATCCAGTCCCGCGCGGAATCGGCGTCGTGGATCAGGTTCGCGTCGAGCGCGGCTTCGAGGCCCTGCGAATAGCTGTACGCGCCGATCGGCAGCGCCGGCGACGCGAGATGCAGCAGCGCGACGAGTTCAGTGGTGGTCATGGCCGTGGCCGTGCGTGCATCCGGGACCATGCTGATGATCGTGATCGTGATCGTGATCGTGATCGTGATCGTGCGAGTGCGAGTGCGAATGGCCGTGATGCTCGCCGAACACCTGCTGCGCAAGCGCGTAATCCTCGGCGAACGTCGCATCGTGCCCGTGCTTGTGTCCGCCGCCATACGCGCCGGCTTCCGGCTGGAACGGCGCCTGCGTTTCCTCGACCTGCGTGCCGAGCCGGCGCAGCATGTCCGCGAGCACCGGGTCGGCCTCGAGCTTCAGGTAGCCGTCGCCGATCTCGACCGGCGTATGACGGTTGCCGAGGTGATACGCGGCACGCATCAGCGTGAGCGGATCGGCCGCGCGCACGCGCAGCACGGTTTCGGCGGCCGCGGCGATGCGCACGAGCGAGCCGTCGTCGGCAACGAGCACGTCGCCGTCGCGCAGAATCGTGCCGCGTGGCAGCAGCACTGCGACGTCTTCGCCGGTGTCGAGCGTCGCCGCGAGGCGGCTCTTGCAGCGGGCGTCATAGGCGAGCGTGAGCGTCGGCGCGCGTGCGACGAGCGACGCGGCGAGTTTCACGTTCGGGGCGATACGTTTGTCGAGGGTGCGCATGAAACAGGAACCGGAAGCCGGCCATCAGAACAGGAAATAACGCTGCGCCATCGGCAGCACCGTGGCCGGCTCGCAGGTGAGCAACTGGCCGTCGGCGATCACGTCGTAGGTTTCGGGATCGACGCTTATCGACGGGCGCCATGCGTTGTGGATCATGTCGGCCTTCGTCACGTTGCGGCAGTTGCGCACGGGCACGATCCGCTTCGCGAGGCCGTAGCGTTCCGCAATACCGGCATCGGCCGCCATCTGCGACACGAAGGTCAGCGACGTGCGCGCGAGCGCACCGCCGCGCGTCGCGAACATCTCGCGATAGTGGACCGGCTGCGGCGTCGGGATCGACGCGTTCGGGTCGCCCATCTGCGCCATGGCGATCATCCCGCCCTTCAGGATCATCGACGGCTTGATCCCGAAGAACGCAGGTTCCCACAGCACGAGGTCGGCCCACTTGCCGGGTTCGATCGAACCGACTTCGTGCGCGATGCCGTGCGTGAGCGCCGGGTTGATCGTGTATTTCGCGACGTAGCGCTTCGCGCGGAAGTTGTCGTTACGCGCGTTGTCTTCCGGTAGCGCGCCGCGCTGCACCTTCATCTTGTGCGCGGTCTGCCAGGTGCGGATGATCACTTCGCCGACACGGCCCATCGCCTGCGAGTCGGACGACAGCATCGACAGCGCGCCGAGATCGTGCAGGATGTCCTCGGCCGCGATCGTCTCGCGGCGGATCCGCGATTCGGCGAACGCGAGATCCTCGGCGATCGACGGATCGAGGTGATGGCACACCATCAGCATGTCGAGGTGTTCGTCGAGCGTGTTGATCGTGTACGGGCGCGTCGGGTTGGTCGACGACGGCAGCACGTTCGCCTCGCCGCACACCTTCAGGATGTCGGGCGCGTGGCCGCCGCCCGCGCCTTCGGTGTGGTACGTGTGGATCGTGCGGCCCTTGAACGCGGCGACCGTCGATTCGACGAAGCCGCCTTCGTTCAGCGTGTCGGTGTGGATCGCGACCTGCGTGTCGGTGTCGTCGGCCACCGACAGGCAGTTGTCGATCGCGGCGGGCGTCGTGCCCCAGTCCTCGTGCAGCTTCAGCCCGATCGCGCCGGCCGCGATCTGCTCGACGAGCGGCTCGGGCAGGCTCGCGTTGCCCTTGCCGAGGAAGCCGAGGTTGATCGGCCAGCCGTCGGCGGCCTGCAGCATCCGCTCCATGTGCCACGGGCCCGGCGTGCAGGTCGTCGCGTTGGTGCCGGTGGCGGGGCCGGTGCCGCCGCCGAGCATCGTCGTGACGCCCGACGCGAGCGCCTCGTCGATCTGCTGCGGGCTGATGAAGTGGATGTGCGTGTCGATGCCGCCGGCCGTCACGATCAGCCCTTCGCCGGCGATCACTTCGGTCGCGGCGCCGATCGCGATCGTCACGCCCGGCTGGATGTCGGGATTGCCGGCCTTGCCGATCGCGGCGATGCGGCCGTGCTTGATCGCGATGTCGGCCTTCACGATGCCCCAGTGATCGAGGATCACCGCGTTCGTGATGATCGTGTCGGGCACGTCGGCGGCCACGCGCTGCGACTGGCCCATGCCGTCGCGGATCACCTTCCCGCCGCCGAATTTCACTTCCTCGCCGTAGGTCGTGTAATCGCGTTCGATCTCGATCAGCAGTTCGGTATCGGCGAGCCGGACGCGGTCGCCCGTCGTCGGCCCGAACATTTCCGCGTACGCGCGGCGGCTCAAGCGTAATGTCATGTGCTGTTCCTGAAGAGCGGGGCGCGGCTTACAGCGGCCCCATCACCTTGCCCTGAAAACCGTAGACGGCACGATCGCCCGCGAGTGCGACCAGCTCGACGGTGCGCGTCTGGCCCGGCTCGAAGCGCACGGCGGTGCCGGCCGCGATGTTCAGGCGGAAGCCGCGCGCGGCCGCGCGATCGAACGACAGCGCGTCGTTGACTTCGAAGAAGTGGTAGTGCGAGCCGACCTGCACCGGGCGGTCGCCGGTGTTCGCGACGACGAGCGCGAGCGTCGCGCGGCCCGCGTTCAGTTCGTGTTCGCCGTCGTCGGTGAGGATTTCGCCGGGGATCATGCGGGGCCTCACGGAATCGGGTGGTGGACGGTCACGAGCTTCGTGCCGTCGGGGAAGGTCGCTTCGACCTGGATGTCGGGAATCATTTCCGGCACGCCGTCCATCACGTCGTCGCGCGTGAGCAGCGTCGTGCCGTAGTGCATCACCTCGGCGACCGTCTTGCCGTCGCGCGCGGCTTCCATTAGCGCGGCGGTGATGAAGGCGACTGCCTCCGGATAGTTGAGCTTCAGGCCGCGTGCGCGACGGCGCTCGGCCAGCAGCGCCGCCGTGAAGATCAGCAGCTTGTCCTTCTCTCGGGGAGTCAGTTTCATGAAGGCAAACGTTCAGTAAAACGTAATTTTTATCGGTGCGTGGGCGACAGGGCGAACGCGCGGGTCATCGTAGCACCGCGCCGTTTTGCGTGCGTCGTGTATCGGTTATGTAAGCAGCAAGGCGCGTGCCATGTGCATGGAACGCGGCGCGATGCGCGTTCCTGGTGCGCGATGCATGGGCAACGTGCAGCGCCGGTCGCGGCGCTGCATCGAAACGGTGCGTGGCGCGACCGGGCTCAGGTTTGCCAGAGGCGCAGCGGCCGTGCGTCGACGCCGTGCACGATTGGCCGCAGATGCAGCCAGCAGTCGGTGAAGTGGCGTTGCAGCGCTTCCATCGACGTCGACAGCGCGCGCACCAGCACGACGCCGGGTGTCACGCAGGTCGCGCTCGCGCGCAGCGTGGCATCGAACGGCATCCGCGCGGCGAGCGATTCGGCGAGCGCGGCGTCGCATGCGGCGCCGGCGGCCCACAACGTGCCGTATACCGGAAAGCCGGCGAGGCCCTGCAGCGCACCGCGCAGCGGATCGTGCGCGTCGAGCAGCGCACGTTCGGTCCACAGCGGCCGACCGTCGGCGTCGACGAGCGCCGCGCTCGACACGATGCGCCCGGCCGACCAGGTTTCGCCTGCCGCCTGCCGGCCGAGCTGCGTCGCGTCCCAGCCGATCGCGCTCGCGCCGTTGCCGAGCGTCACCTTGAAGTCGAGCGCGGCGTGCGCCGCGTCGAAGAACAGGTTGTTCTGCGGCAGCCAGTCGAGTCTCGCGTGCGCGCCGACCGTGATGCCGATGCGCTGCGTCGCGTCGAGACCGTTCGACTTGTACCACTTGGTCGCGCCGGGCGTTGTCAGGACCGCGTGCGTGCCGTCGCCGAGCGCGATGTCGATGTCGAGCCGGTCGCCGCCCGCGACGCCGCCCGGTGGGTGCACGATCACCGCGTGGCAGATCGCATCGCCTTCCGGATACAGCGGCCGCTGCACGCGCAACGGGCCGTCGTGCAGCCGGTGGGCGAGCGTCGTGCGTGCGCCGTGCCGCTCGAAGCCGAGTTCGAGGCGGCCGCGCCACGACTTGGCGACGGCGGGGCGGGACAGCGGAGCGTGGGAATCGGGGGCAGACATCGGCGGGAAGCAGGGGACGGACGCAGGGATCGAGAATGCTACCGCAACACTATACGCCCGAGTGTTCCGGTTGCTGAACGCGGTGAGGCGATGAAGCTGATAGGCGATGAAGCCGACGATCGCATGACGTGCATCGATCGCCGGCACCGCGCAGCGGCGCAATCGTGCGCCGCGTGCGTCGTTACACCGCGATCAGCTCGCGCACGCCGTTCGTCTCCATGTCCCGCGCATCACCCCCCGCGACGATCTCGCCGCGGCTCATCACCCAGTAGCGATCCGCGATCGAGCGCGCGAAATCGTAATACTGCTCGACGAGCAGCACGGTCATCTTCGATTCGTCGACGAGCTGGCGCAGCGTGCGCCCGATGTCCTGGATGATCGACGGCTGGATGCCTTCGGTCGGCTCGTCGAGGATCAGCAGCTGCGGTTCGCTCATCAGCGCGCGGCCGATCGCGAGCTGCTGCTGCTGGCCGCCCGACAGGTCGCCGCCGCGCCGCGCGCGCATGTCCTTCAGCACCGGGAACAGGTCGTAGATGCGGTCGGGTACTTTCGACGGCGCCTTGCGGCTCGCCGCGCCGACGAGCAGGTTCTCCTCGACGGTGAGCCGCGGAAAGATGTCGCGGCCCTGCGGCACGTACGCGAGCCCGGCCGCGACGCGCGCATACGGCGGCATCGCGCCGAGCGCGGTGCCGCGCCACGACACGCTGCCGCTCTTCGCGGCGACGACGCCCATCAGGCAGCGCAGCAGCGTGCTCTTGCCGACGCCGTTGCGGCCGAGCAGCACGGTGAGCTTGCCGTCGTCGGCGGCGAGGCTCACGTTGCGCAGGATATGGCTGCCGCCGTAGTACTGGTTCAGTGCTTCGATCTTCAGCATCGCATCAACGTCCGAGATAAGACTCGATCACCGCGTCGTCGCGCTTGACCTGGTCGAGGGTGCCTTGCGCGAGGACCGCGCCTTCGGCCATCACCGTCACGCGGCCCGATTCGCCCGCGAGCGCCGCGACGAATTCCATGTCGTGCTCGACGACCATCATCGAGCAGGTGCCGCGCAGCGTGTTCAGCAGCTCGGCGAGCTCCATCGTCTCGTGGTCGGTCATCCCGGCCGCCGGTTCGTCGAGCAGCAGCAACGCAGGGCGCTGCATCAGCAGCATGCCGATCTCGAGCCGCTGCTTCTGCCCGTGCGACAGCTCGCCCGCCGCGCGATACGCGTCGCTTTCGAGGCCGATCAGCGCGAGCGTCTCCTCGATCTTCGCCTGCGCGGTGCGGTCGAGCCGCGCGCGCAGCGACGCGAGCCAGCCCTTGTCGGTCTGCATCGCGAGTTCGAGGTTTTCCCACACCGGATGCTGCTCGAACACGGTCGGCTTCTGGAACTTGCGGCCGATGCCCGCGCGCGCGATCTCCGGCTCGTTCATTCGCGCGAGGTCGATGGTCTGGCCGAGAAACACCTTGCCCGCATCGGGGCGCGTCTTGCCGGTGATCACGTCCATCATCGTCGTCTTGCCCGCACCGTTCGGGCCGATCACGCAGCGCAGCTCGCCCGCGTCGATCGCGAGCGACAGCTTCTTCAGCGCGCGGAAGCCGTCGAAGCTCACCTCGATATCCTCGAGGTAGAGGATCGTGCCGTGCGACGTGTCGATGCCCGGCGGCACCACGCGCCCCATCGATGCGGTGCCGCTGACGGCGAGCAGCTCGTCCTCGGGCGGCGGCGTGAACTGGTAGAGGGCCGTTCCGTTCATGCACGTTTCCCCTTCGCGAGCACGGTTTCGACGAGGCCCATGATCCCGCGCGGCAGCAGCAGCGGCACGAGCACGAAGATCAGGCCGAGGAAGAACAGCCAGTATTCGGCGAAGTACGCGGTGAAGAAACTCTTCGCGCCGTTCACCGCGAACGCACCGACGATCGGCCCGATCAGCGTGCCGCGGCCGCCCACCGCGACCCAGATCGCCATCTCGATCGAGTTGCCGGGCGACATCTCGCCGGGATTGATGATGCCGACCTGCGGCACGTACAACGCGCCCGCGATGCCGCACAGCACGGCGGACACGGTCCACACGAACAGCTTGTACGCGAGCGGGCTGTAGCCGAGGAACATCAGCCGCGTCTCGCCGTCGCGCACCGCGGTGACCACGCGCCCGAGCTTGCTGGTGACGATCGCGCGCGCGGCGATGAACGCGAGCACGAGCGTCGCGAACGTCAGCAGCAACAGCACCGTGCGCGTGCCGGGCGACGTGATCGCGAAGCCCGCGATGCGCTTGAAGTCGGTGAAACCGTTGTTGCCGCCGAAGCCCGTCTCGTTGCGAAAGAACAGCAGCATCGCGGCGAACGTCAGCGCCTGCGTGATGATCGACAGGTACACGCCTTTCACGCGCGAGCGGAACGTGAAGAAGCCGAACACCCAGGCGAGCACGGCCGGCACGAGCACGACGAGCGCGAGCGCCCACGCGAGATGCTGCGTGCCGCTCCAGTACCACGGCAGCTGGTGCCAGTCGAGGAACACCATGAAGTCGGGCAGGTCGCTGCCGTACTTGCCGTCGCGGCCGATCTCGCGCATCAGGTACATGCCGATCGCATAACCGCCGAGCGCGAAGAAGAGGCCGTGGCCGAGGCTCAAGATGCCGCAGTAGCCCCACACCAGATCGAGCGCGAGCGCGGCGATCGCGTAGCACATCAGCTTGCCGGCGAGCGTCATCGCATACGCGGACAGATGGAACGCGCTCGACTCGGGCGCGACCAGCGCGGCGAGCGGCACGCCGATGCCGATCGCGATGCACAGCGCGATCAGCGCGAGCCACGCGCGGCGCGACAGCAGCGCGGGGCGGGGCGGCAGGCCGAGCGCGAAACCGTTCTCCGCACGCGCGGCGGCGGCGGGCTTCGGCGCGTCGGCGAGCGGCTTCGACAACGAATCGGTGATTGAAGTCATGTCACGCCTCCGCGCTGCGGCCCTTCGGGGCGAACATGCCCTGCGGACGCTTCTGGATGAACAGCACGATCATCACGAGCACCGCGATCTTCGCGAGCACGGCGCCCCAGAACGGCTCGATCGCCTTGCTGACGAGGCCGAGCCCGAAGCCGCCGAGCACGGTGCCGGCGATCTGCCCGACACCGCCGAGCACGACGGCCATGAACGAATCGATGATGTAGTTCTGGCCGAGGTCGGGGCCGACATTGCCGATCTGCGACAGCGCGCAGCCGCCGAGGCCCGCGATTCCGGCGCCGAACGCGAATGCGTACGCGTCGACGCGTGCGGTTTTCACGCCGACGCACGCGGCCATCCGGCGGTTCTGCGTGACCGCGCGCACGAACAGGCCAAGGCGCGTCTTCGTCAGCACGGCCCACGCGACGAATACCACCGCGAGCGCGAACGCGAGGATCACGAGGCGGTTGTACGGCAGGATCAGGTTCTGCATCACCGTCACGCCGCCGCTCATCCACGACGGGTTCACGACCTGCACGTTCTGCGCGCCGAACAGCATCCGCGTCGCCTGGATCAGGATCAGGCTCACGCCGAAGGTGGCGAGCAGGGTCTCGAGCGGGCGGCCGTACAGGTGCCGCAGCACGAGCCGTTCGAGCACGATGCCGACGAGCGCGGCCGTCACGAACGACACCGGCACGGCGACGAGCGGATACCAGTCGAACGCGCCGGGTGCGTAGCGCTGGATCAACGTCTGCACGACATAGGTTGCGTACGCACCGATCATCAGGAATTCGCCGTGCGCCATGTTGATCACGCCGATCAGCCCGTACGTGATCGCGAGGCCGAGTGCGGCGAGCAGGAGCACGCTGCCGAGCGACAGCCCCGCGAACAGCGTGCCCGCGATCTCGCCGCGGCGCTGCAGAGAGTGCAATGCGTCGAGCCCTTGCTGGGCGGCGTCGCGCACACGCGCGTCGGGCTCCGCGTAGCTGCCGTCGGCATTCTTCGCGACGAGCGGGCGCAACTGCTCGATCATGTCGAGATCGCTGCGCGCGGCCACGACCTGCACGGCTTCGAGGCGCTTCGCCGGATCGGCGTCGTGCAGCGCGGCGATCGCCCATAATGCATCGAGGCGGCGCTTCAGCGCGGGATCGGTTTCCTTCGCACGGGCGCGGTCGATCATCGGCTTGAGTGCCGGGTCGGGCGACTTCAGCAGCGCATCGATCGCGTCGCGGCGCGCGGCGACGTCGGGCGACGCGAGCGCGAGCCCCGACAGCGCGCCCGCGATTTTCGTGCGCAGCAGGTTGTTCAGCATCACGGGCTGCGCGTCGCCGGCCGGCGTCGCGGCCTGCGAGAGCGCGTCGTGTGCGGTGTCGCCGGACTGGATCAGCAGGCGGCCGTCGCCGGTCGCGAGCGCGTCGCCGCTCGACAGCGCGTTGAGCAACGCGACGGCGCGCGGATCGGGATCGGCGGCGAGCCGTTCGATCGCAGCCGTCTTCGCGTCGAAGTCGTCGCCGGCGAGCGCGGCGGTATCGGCGGCCGTCAGCGCGAACGCGGCGCGCGGCAGCCCGCCCGCGAGGGCGGCGCACGCGACGATCGCGACGGCGGCTCGGCGAAAGCGTGTAGGCATCGGGAAATCCTGTCGGGCGTGGAAGGCGGATGCGGGCGGCGATGCGCGGGCGCTTGCGGTGCGTCGGCAAGCGCGCCCGGGGCATCGGCGCCTGCAAGCGGGCGGAGCATCGCGCCGGTGCGCGACGCCCCGCGTCGCGTCAGGCGAGCGCCGTGCGCTGCCGGCGCAGGAACGCCGGGATCGACGTGACGATGTCCGGCTTGCCCTGGTTACCCGCGATGTACGGGCTCCACGGCTGCGCGCGCACGGCCGTCTTCGTCTTCCACACGACGTTGAACTGCCCGTCGCCGCGGATCTCGCCGATCATCACCGGCTTGTGCAGGTGATGGTTGCCGTCCATCGCGAGCGTGAAGCCCGACGGCGCGGCGACCGTCTGGCCGATCATCGCGACACGCACCTTGTCGACGTCGGTGCTCTTCGCCTTCTCGACGGCCTGCTTCCACATGTGGATGCCCACATAGGTCGCCTCCATCGGGTCGTTGGTCACGCGCTTCGCGCCGCCCGGCAGGTTGTTCGCCTTCACCCAGGCGGCGAACTGGTCCTTGAACTTCGTGTTGGTCGGGTTCTTCACCGACATGAAGTAATTCCACGCGGCGAGGTGGCCGACGAGCGGCTTCGTGTCGATCCCGCGCAGTTCCTCCTCGCCGACCGAGAACGCGACGACCGGCACGTCGGTCGCCTTGATCCCCTGGTTGCCGAGCTCCTTGTAGAACGGCACGTTCGAGTCGCCGTTGATCGTCGAGATCACGGTCGTCTTGCCGCCCTGCGAGAAGTTCTTGATGTTCGCGACGATGGTCTGGTAATCGCTGTGGCCGAACGGCGTGTAGACCTCCTGAATGTCGGCGTCCTTCACGCCCTTCGATTTCAGGAACGCGCGCAGGATCTTGTTGGTCGTGCGCGGATACACGTAATCGGTGCCGAGCAGGAAGAAGCGCTTCGCGCTGCCGCCTTCCGCGCCCATCAGGTACTCGACGGCCGGGATCGCCTGCTGGTTCGGCGCCGCGCCCGTATAGAACACGTTGCGCGACATTTCCTCGCCTTCGTACTGCACCGGGTAGTAGAGCAGCCCGTTCAGCTCCTCGAACACCGGCAGCACCGACTTGCGCGACACCGACGTCCAGCAGCCGAACACGCACGCGACCTTGTCCTGCGTGAGCAGCTGGCGCGCCTTCTCGGCGAACAGCGGCCAGTTCGATGCGGGATCGACCACCACGGGCTCGAGCTTGCGGCCCATCACGCCGCCGCTCTTGTTGATGTCGGCGATCGTCATCAGCGCGGTGTCCTTCAGCGACGTCTCCGAGATCGCCATCGTGCCCGATAGCGAGTGCAGGATGCCGACCTTGATCGGGCCGGTGCCCGCATCGGCCGCGTGCGCGAACGGGCTCTTGCCCGCGAGCGCAAGCGCGCCGGCCATCGAACCGAACTTCAACAGACTGCGACGTTTCATCGGGTTCCCCTTGACGTGTTGGATATGCGTGCGCCTTGACGGCGTCGGCCAACAGATAACGCAAGGCATGTGCCAGTCGTGCGGATGCACGCCCGGCGTGCCTGCGCGGGGCAGGGCGGGGCGCCGGGACGGGGCACATGACGCGTCGTGCAGCATGCGGGGTCCGTCGCGGTGCAGGGTCGCGGGCGGAAATGGTGCACGGTCGGGGTTCCCCGTTCCGGTGCCTGCGTGCGGTGCGGGAACGGTCGTGCACCATGACTTCACGCCAAGCGGGGTGGGGCGGCGCGGTACCGTCGCAGGTCAGACGACGCCGAGACGAACCGGAGCGGGAAAGAAAAACGGGCGCGCCATGCGCGCCCGTTCGGCGGGTCGGTATGACCGGCGGCGATGTGCCGGCCGGTGCGGCGGCGCGCGATGCGCCACCGGCGGGATCAGTAGCGCGGGACGGACGGATCGACGTCGCGCGACCACGCGTCGATCCCGCCTTGCAGGTTGTACAGCTTCGTGAAGCCGCGCGACTCGAGGAACATCGCGACCTGCGCGCTGCGCATCCCGTGATGGCACACGCAGACGATTTCCGCTTCGTCGTCGAGCTCTTCGCTGCGCGCGGGAATCTGCTGCATCGGGATCGACACGCTGCCGGCGATGTGCGCGGTTGCGATTTCCCACGGTTCGCGCACGTCGAGCACGACCGGCGCGGGGCGCGCGTTGTCGCCGAGCCATTCCGCGAGCATCGCGGCGGTCAGGATCTGCATGGAGGCTCCGCTGCTCAGAACTTGAAGCGCGACGGCTCGATCGCGTTGACGAGGTGGTCGATGTAGGTTTCGAACACGTCGGCGACGCGGTACTGCTTGTCGTCGATGCGCGTGATGATCTGCACCTTCATCACCGGACGGCCGCCGACGAATGCCGACAGGCGGCCGCCGACCTTCAGTTGCTCGAGCATTTCCTGCGGCACGACGGGCAGGCCGCCCGCGACGCAGATCACGTCGTACGGCGCCTTGCCGGCCCAGCCGCGCGAACCGTCGCCGAGGACGACTTCCGCGTTGGTCACGCCGTCGTTGCGCAGGTTGTCTTCCGCGAACTTCGCGATGGCCGGATCGATCTCGACGGCCGTCACGTGCCGGGCGCGATGCGCGAACAGCGCGGCCAGATAGCCCGAACCGGCGCCGATCACGAGCACGTTCTCGTGCTTCTTGACGGCCAGCTCCTGCAGCACGCGCGCTTCGACGCGCGGGAACAGCATCTTGCTGGTGCCGCCCGGCAGCGGCAGTTCGAGGTCGGCGAACGCGAGATCGCGGTATTCGGCCGGAACGTAGTTTTCACGCTTGACGATCGACAGCAGGCCCAGGACGTCGAGATCCAGCACGTCCCACGGCCGGATCTGTTGTTCGATCATGTTGAAACGCGCGTTTTCGATATTCATGGTGTGGTCACGCAGCCTGGTCGGCCATCAGCGGGGATAGAGAAACTTCGTGATTGTACCAAACGGGGCGGCCGCGAGCCCTTCAGGCGGCCTGCAACAGACCTTTACCCCTTGCTCTTCTTGATCTGCGCCTCGAAGGCGAGGTCGAGCTTGCTCGCCTTGCGCGGCTTTTTGGGGCCGAATTCGTCGACGAACTTGACGAACGCGTCGAGCGGCAGCGGTTCGCAGCGCTTCTCGGCGGTGCCGCCCGAGCGGTCGACGAGATAGAACAGGCCGCCCGCCATTGCGACGGCCGCGAAATGCGGGTTGCCGGAGCGGGTCTTCAGGCGTTCGACCGCGTGGGTCGCTTTGGTGGTGCGCATCGTGCGGATTCTGGCGGGGCGTAAGCCCCACACTGTATCAAACCGGCCGCCCGCATGCGCCCGGCCGACCCTAGACCGTGCGTGAATACCGCTGCTGCTGCGTTTGCCCGAGGTACGCGTCGAACGCCATCGCGATGTTGCGCACGACCATCCGGCCGGCCGGATGGATCGTCAGGCGGTCGCCCGCGATCGTCAGCAGCCCGTCGCGCTCGAACGGGCGCAGCGCGTCGAGTTCGCGCGCGAAATGATCGGCGAAGCGGATGCCGTGTGCGGCCTCGACATGCGAGAACGGCAGTTCGAGGTTGCACATCAGCTGCGTGATCACGTCGCGGCGCAGCCGGTCGTCGGGCGTGAGCCGCACGCCGCGCGCGATCGGCAGCCGGCCCGCGTCGAGCGCGGCGCCGTAGGCGGGCAGGTCCTTCGCGTTCTGCGCGTAGACGTCGCCGACCTTGCCGATCGACGACACGCCGAAACCGACGAGGTCGGTATCCGCGCGCGTGCTGTAGCCCTGGAAATTGCGTTGCAGCGTGCCGTTGCGCTGCGCGCGCACGAGTTCGTCGGACGGCCGCGCGAAGTGATCCATCCCGATGTACACGTAGCCGGCCGACGTCAGCATGTCGATCGCGAGGCCGAGCAGCGCGATGCGCGTTTCCGGCGGCGGCAGCGTCGCATCGTCGATCTGCCGCTGCATCTTGAACAGGTGCGGCATGTGCGCGTAGCCGAACACCGACAGCCGGTCGGGCGCGAGTTCGATGATCGTTTCCAGCGTGCGCGCGAAGACGGCAACGGTCTGGTGCGGCAGCCCGTAGATCAGGTCGACGCTCACCGAATGAAACCCCGTCGTGCGCGCGGCGGAGAGCAGGTCGGCCGTCATCGCGCGCGGCTGGACACGGTTGATCGCCTGTTGCACGGCCGGGTCGAAATCCTGCACGCCGAGGCTCAGCCGGTTGAAGCCGATATTGCGCAGGTGGACGAGCGTGGCGGGCGTGACCGTGCGCGGATCGATCTCGATCGAAAATTCGGCGTCGGCATCCGGCGCGAGCGCGAAGTGCTCGCGCGTGGCCGCCATCAGCTCGGCCGTTTCGTCGTCGGACAGGAAGGTGGGCGTGCCGCCGCCCCAGTGCAGCTGCGTGACCGGGCGTGCGGGATCGAACAGCGCGGCCTGCAGCGCCATCTCGCGCTTGAGCTGCTCGAGATACGGGCGTGCGCGGCGGCGGTTGTTGGTCGCGATCTTGTTGCAGCCGCAGTAGAAGCACGCGGTGTTGCAGAATGGGATGTGGAAGTACAGCGACAGCTCGCTCGACGAGGCGCCGGGGTCGCTCGCCGCGCGCAGGTAGTCGGCCGGGTCGAAATCGTCGCGGAACTGCAGCGCGGTGGGGTACGACGTATAGCGCGGCCCGTTCGCGCCGTATTTCGCGAGCAAATCGGGACGGAACATTGAGTCGGCAGAACCGGAACGCATGATGGTCTCGCGCTTTTTAGATGCTTTCGAGTATATAAACGCGCGATTGAGCTGCATTGTGTAATAACGTCGCAGCCGGCGATGGCACAATGCGGGGTGGGGCTGCCGGCACCGCGTCCGGTTGCCGCACCGTTTTTTGTTGTTCGTTCGAGAGAGCCGAGTGTCCGTCGAAATGCCTGTCCGCCCGGCGCCTGATGTCCCGCCGCCGCATGCGTGCCGCGAGGGCTGCGGCGCGTGCTGCATCGCGCCGTCGATTTCCAGCCCGATTCCGGGCATGCCCGACGGCAAGCCGGCCGGTGTGCGCTGCGTGCAGCTCGGCGACGACCTGCGCTGCCGGATCTTCGGCCGCCCCGAGCGGCCCGCGTGCTGTTCCGGGCTGCAGCCGGCCGCGGACATGTGCGGCGCGGCGCGCGACGACGCGCTCGCGTGGCTCACGCGTCTCGAGGCCGCGACGCGGCCGTCGCAACCAGGAGAGTGTTCAGCATGACCGCACCTTGCGCGCCCGGCCGGCGCCGTTTCCTCGCCGCAACCGTCGGCGCCATCGGCGTGACGCTGTCGCTCGCCGCGTGCGCGTCGACCTTCCCGTTCATCCCCGATCACTACACGTTCTCGCGCGGCGACGTGCAGAAGGCCGTCGCCCGCAAGTTCCCGTACCAGAAGACGGTCGCGCAGGTCGTCGACGTGTCGCTCGCGAACCCGGCCGTCAACCTGCTGCCCGACCAGAACCGCGTCGCCGTGCAGCTCGACGCGCATTTCGCGAGCCCGTTCCTGCGCGCGCCGGTCAGCGGCAAGTTCACCGTGTCGGGCCAGCTTGCTTACGACGCACCGAGCCGTTCGGTGGTGCTGAAGTCGCCGGCCGTCGACAGCCTCGCGCTCGACGGCGACGCGCAGATGTACGCACAACAGGTCGGCGCGGCCGCGGGCCTGCTCGCGACGCAGTTGCTGACCAACTATCCGATCTACACGTTCAAGCCCGAACAGCTGCAATTTGCCGGGGTGAACTACGAACCCGGTACAATTACGATTCTTACAAACGGCATACGCGTGGCGATCGTCGAAAAGTGACGACGAACCGCGCCCGGCCGGAGGGGGGCCGCGCGTGGAAGAGTGGCCCATTCATTCGACCATTTCGGAGTTGGGCCACGGATGGACTGGATCCTGATCTGCAAGGCTTTGATCCTCGGCGTCGTCGAGGGGCTGACGGAATTCCTGCCGGTGTCGAGCACCGGTCACCTGATCGTCGCGGGCAGCTTCCTGAATTTCAACGATTCGCACGCGAAGACTTTCGACGTCGTGATCCAGTTCGGGGCGATTCTCGCCGTCTGCTGGGAATACCGGCAACGGATCGCGTCCATCGTATCCGGGCTGCCCAGCCGGCCCGATGCGCGGCGCTTCACGCTGAACGTCGTGATCGCGACGATTCCCGCGATCGCACTCGGCCTCCTGCTCGAGAAGAAGATCAAGGCGGTGCTGTTCTCGCCGGTACCCGTCGCGTTCGCGCTCGTCGTGGGCGGGGCGATCATCCTGTGGGCCGAGGCGCGGCAGCGCGAACGCAGCGAGCCGCCGCGTGTGGTGTCGGTCGACGCGCTGACGCCGCTCGATGCGCTCAAGGTCGGCATCGCGCAGTGTTTCGCGCTGATTCCCGGCATGTCGCGCTCGGGCTCGACGATCATCGGCGGGATGCTGTTCGGTCTCGACCGGCGCGTCGCCACCGAATTCTCGTTCTTCCTCGCGATTCCGATCATCTTCGGCGCGACGCTCTATGAAACCGTCAAGGACTGGCAGGCGTTCACCGTCGATTCGCTCGGCCTGTTCGCGCTTGGCCTCGTCGCCGCGTTCGTCAGTGCGTTCGTTTGCGTGCGCTGGCTGCTGCGCTACGTCGCGACGCACGATTTCACGGTGTTCGCGTGGTACCGGATCGCGTTCGGGCTGTTCGTGCTGCTGGTCGGATACAGCGGCTGGCTGAACTGGGCGTGACGCGGCACGGAGGCGGGCGCGCCTCCAATGAGAAAAGCCCGATCGGCAGATAACCGATCGGGCTTTTTTTATCCGGATCCGGGCGGCCTGCGCCGCCGCAGCGGGAAGGCTCAGCCGGCGCGCTTGCGGAACACCAGGTCCCACACGCCGTGGCCGAGGCGCAGCCCGCGCCGTTCGAACTTCGTGACCGGGCGGTAGTCGGGGCGCGGTGCGTAGTCGGCGGCGGTGTTTTCGAGCGTTGGTTCCGCGCCGAGCACTTCCAGCATCTGCTCGGCGTAGTTCTGCCAGTCGGTCGCGCAGTGAATGTATGCGCCGGGCTTCAGGCGCGACGCGAGATGCGCGACGAGCGGCGGCTGGATCAGCCGGCGCTTGTGGTGGCGCGCCTTGTGCCACGGGTCGGGGAAGAAGATGTGCACGCCGTCGAGACTTTCCGGCGCAAGCATGTGCTCGAGCACCTCGACCGCGTCGTGCTGGATGATGCGGATGTTCGGCAGATCCTGCTCGCCGATCAGCTTCAGCAGCGCGCCGACGCCCGGCTCGTGCACTTCGACGCCGAGGAAGTCGTCGCCGGGGCGGTTCGCGGCGATTTCCGCGGTCGATGCGCCCATCCCGAAGCCGATCTCGAGGATGCGCGCCGCGCTGCGGCCGAACACCGCATTCCAGTCGGGCAGCTCCGGCGCATACGGCACCACGAAGCGCGGGCCGAGTTCGTCGAGCGCGCGGCGCTGGCCGGTCGACACGCGGCCGGCGCGCGTCACGAAGCTGCGGATGCGGCGGTGGTGCAGCGGATTGACGGCGTCGGCGCCTTCGGCGGCTTCGTCGGGAATGGCGTCGTCGTGCGGCGGCAGGCCGGCTTCGTTCGGATCGTCGTGCATCATCGGTACAGAGAAAGGCTCGGTTGCGGGCGAGGGCCCGTTGCGCGCAGCAGTGCGCCGGGTGAACCGGCACATGGTACAAAAAAGCCGCCTTCGACGAGGCGGCTTTTGCGTAGGCTGCGATGCAGCCGGAAAGTGGAGCGGGCGATGGGAATCGAACCCACGTCATCAGCTTGGGAAGCTGAGGTAATGGCCATTATACGACGCCCGCAGAACGCGTGATTCTACAGGGGTTCGGGTCGGGATGGCAAGCGGGAGGTTCGGCGCAGAGCAACTGACAGGGTTCGATGCCGGACCGTTGGCGTCGCGCGCAGTGGCGGGTGAGCCCTCGTATTCACGGGATCTACTGTCCAGGCTGCGACCTGTTGTTTGGACGGAGTGCGCTTGAAATCGGTCGTAAATGCGATCCTTTCTTTCATTCACTGGGACTGAAGGACACCAACTTTTCGGACCCGGTGTATGCCACTGGGTTCGCGGAGGGGGTGTGGATCGAGAGATTGATTTGCTACGCGCTCAAGTGCACGGTCGGATTCGCTTATACCGGGATGCTTGCATACGGAACACGTGCGGATGGCGGGACCCGCGTATTCGAGCACTGGACTTATGAATCCATGTTCGAAAACGCGCCCCTTCCTGCATGGCGATATTGGCCACCCGGTCGCACCTATCCTGCATCGCTTCCTCCCTGTCCGCCGAAGAACGAATCCGCAAGCGGCGAGGTTTGCAGCGACCAGGAGATTCCTGTCGAGGGTATCTGGGAGCCGTGGTTTCCGTTCGGCAAGGTGGGCTGTCCGAGCTACTTCCTCAAAGGCAGTGTTGCCCACAAGTACCTGTTGGAAGGTACGAACGACGAGCATGAGGTGCACTGGCGGCTGCTGTGGGAAGACGAGCGTTACCGGGATGGCAGCATTCCGGCGGAGGGGAAACTTACTGCCCCAAGCCTGTCGCCTGACCGACGCTACAGGGCCTGCCCGGAGAGCCTTGTCCGCGCACCGGTTACTGACAAAGCCCGACCGCATCGTCAGACGGCACCGCAGCGCCAACGCCGAACGAAACGCGCCGCCCTGCGCTTCCCCGCAGGCCGGTGTCGAAAATAGACGAGTCGGTGTCGGAAGCATGCAAGTCCCGACCACGCTTTCGCACTAACGTGACAAGCCTCTTACACGAACGTTAGTCTGGAGCTGACATGTCCGATTTCATCACCGTTTTGCGCGAAACCTGCCCGACGCCGGTCCTTGACGCGACCAAGTGGAAGCGTATCGGCGGCGATCCGCACACCGTGAACCTCAACGCGTACCTCTCCAAGGACGGCAGCAAGATCATGGGTACCTGGATCTGCACGCCGGGCAAGTTCGAGGTGAACTACGAGAAATGGGAGTACTGCCACTTCCTCGATGGCTACTGCATCATCACACCGGAAGGCGAGGAGTCGGTGCACCTGAAAGCCGGCGACGTCTTCGTGATCGAACCCGGCATGAAAGGGACCTGGGAAGTGGTGGAGATGGTGCGCAAGTACTTCGTCTTCGCCTGAGCGGGCCGGTAGATTCGAGCCACGCATACCGTCGTCGTCCGGATACCTTCGAGGTTCGCGCCCTCCGGGCGACCGCACGTTTTCGCGCGACAGCGTGGTCGATGCGGTGTACGTGGTGGGCCGGGGCATTCGTATCGCGGGGCGCGGTCAAATCGCCGGGGCCGGCGACACGGTCGACCGCGTACTCGTTCAAGCCGGCACACACCGGCGCATTCCGTCCAGGCGGTGCGCGTGGCCGATTCGAAAAGGCGATCGCCGCGCCGGCCTGCGCGTCATCGCCCAAACCCCTATGATGCAGCGATCCGCCCACCGTTCCGGTCGCATCGCGTACGTCGTTCGCTTGCGCCGGTCGCCACCCCCGGAATCCCGACCATGCGTATCACCGACATCCGCGAACGCACGATTCCCGTCTCCCGCTATGCCGACCTGGCCATTCCATCCGGCGGCCTGACAACGAGCGTCGTCGCGCTCACCACCGACGTCGTGCGTGGCGGCCGCCCCGTGACGGGCTACGGCTACGCATCGGTCGGTCGCTTCGCGCAGGGGGGCCTGATCCGCGAACGGTTCGCGCCGCGCCTGCTGGCCGCCGCCGACGCGCTCGCCGACGAAGCCGGCACGAACCTCGACCCGTTCCGCGCGTGGCGCGCGATGATGGCCGGCGAAAAGCCCGGCGGACACGGCGAACGCTGCGTGGCGATCGGCGCGCTCGACATGGCGATCTGGGACGCCGCCGCGAAAATCGCCGACCTGCCGCTCAATCGCTTTCTGGCCGACCGGCTTGGACGCACGGCGGCACCGCGCGTGCGTGTGTACGCGGGCGGTGGTTATCGTTATCCGCACGACGATCTCGCGCGCCTGTCGGACGAGATGCGCCGCATTGCCGACCTTGGCTACACGCACGCGAAGATCAAGATCGGTGGCGCGGACGTCGCTCAGGACAGCAGGCGCATCGAAGCGGCCGCCACGCAGTTGGCGGACAGTTCGCATCTCGCGGTCGACGCGATGAACACGTACGACGCGACGACCGTCGATATTGCCGTCGCGATGCTCGAGCCGTTCGGCCTCTGGTGGTTCGAGGACATCTGCGATCCGCTCGACCTGCCGCTCCAGGCGGACGTCGCCACGCGCTACGCGCCGCCGATCGCGGCCGGCGAAGCGCTGTTCTCGCTCGCGGAAGCGAAGCTGCTCGACCGCTACGGCGGCCTGCGTCCCGACCGCGACGTGCTGGTGTTCGACCCCGTGCATTGCTACGGGCTGCCGGGATACCTGCAGATCGTCGAGCACTTCGCATCGCGCGGCTGGCGGCGCGACGCGTTCTGGCCACATGGCGGCCACCTGTTCTCGCTGCACGTCGTCGCTGCGCTCGGGCTCGGCGGTGCGGAAGTCAATCCGTTCGCGTTCGATCCGTTCAGCGGGCTCGCCGATGGCGCAACCGTCGACGCAGGTTTCGCGCGCACGCCGCAGGCACCAGGCATCGGTTTCGAGCGGCATGCCGGCGCGCATCGCGCGTTTCGCGCGGTATCGGGCCGCTGATACCCAAAGCGCTAAAGTGCGTGGATCGCGAAACGCATCGCGAAGCCGAGCATCATCGCCGCGACGAACAAATCGAGCACGCGCCACGCCAGCGTACGGGCAAACCACGCGCGGCACGCGCGTGCGCCATAGGCGAGTATCAGGAACCACGCGAGCGAAGCCGCCATCGCGCCGAACGCGAACGGCGCGCGTTCGGCGGGCGCGTGACTCACGATCACGGTGCCGAGCAGCAGCACGGTATCGATCCACGCATACGGATTGAGCAGCGACACCGCGGCCGTCGCGAGCAGCGTGCGCGACAGCGCAGGGGCGTGGCGCGCGTGTGAGTCGTCGACGTGCTCCGGCCGCCGCCGCCGGATTGCCGAGCGCAGCGCGAGCAGGCCATAACCGGCGAGATAGGCGATACCGGCCCACAGCGCGGCCGATACCACACCGGGATGCCGTGACAGCAGTGCAGACAACCCCTGCGCGCCGAGCGCGATCAGCAGCGCGTCGCTGCCTGCGCAGACGAGGGCGATGGAGAAGAGATGGGGGCTCGAGATCGAGCGCTTGATGACGAAGGCGTCCTTGGGGCCGACCGACGTGAACAGGCCGGCGCCAAGCAGCAGGCCTTCGATGAAGGCAGAGGTGTCGAGCACGAGCGGGCCGACAACCTCTTAAGCTGAACCGGTGATGGTTACGATGAACGAAACGTTAAGGGCCGCGCGGGGGCGTTGTCAATGCCCCTGGCGCCCATGCGTCGACGACCGGCCCGCCACCGGTCAGTGCGTCGCCGCCTCGCCGAGGTTGAGCGCGACGAGCGCACAAACGGTCAGCGCGATGCCGGCGAGCTTCAGCGACGACACCGATTCGTCGAAGCAGACGATGCCGATCACGGCCGTGGCCGCGGTGCTGGCGGCGGCCCAGCTCGCGTACGCGAGCCCCATTTCGAGCCGCTTCGTCGCGAGCGCCATCAGCCAGACGGCGCACGCATAACAGACGACGGTGAGCGCGGACGGGAGCGGGCGGGAAAAGCCGGCCGAGTATTTGAGGCCGACGGAGCCGAGCACTTCGGCGAGGACACTGACGCCCAGCAGAAGCCAGGCAGACTGGAGCGGGGACACGAACGGCCTCCTTCCCCCGACGCTTATACCGAGCGGCGAGGAGAAGTGGAGGTGTCAGCGGTACCCAGAACGAAAGCAGCTTAGTACGCGCGGAAGGGCAATACAAGGCATGCGCCGCGCCAGTCATGCGCGGTCGGTGTTGCCGGCCGCCCACTCCGGTCGCTGCCCGAGCGTGTCGAACAGCCGGACGATCTCGGCTTTCACCTTCTGCACCGCGTTGCTGACGAGCGCCGTATCGTGCCAGCACAGCGACAGGTCGCGCGCGAACAGACGGTGCGCGACCGTCGACAGCTTGAGCTTGCGTTCCTCGATCTCGACGTGCGCGGCCGTCCACGGCAGGATCGTCACGCCGAGCTGCGCCATCACGGCAGCGAACAGCAGCCCGGTCGAACTCGCCTCGAAGCCGATCTCGTACGACAGCCCGGCCTCGCGCATTGCCCATTCGACACGGTTGCGGATCGTGTTCGGCGCGCTCGGCAGGACGAGCGGCATCCGTGCGATCGCATCGAGCGGCACGGGATCGTCCGGCACCGGGAATTCGGGCCACGTGATCAGGTACAGCGTTTCCGTCAGCAGCCGGTGGATCGCGATGCCGCGCGTCTCGACCGCGTCGACGACGATCGCGAGATCGAGCCGTGCGCGTTCGAGCAGCGTGTCGAGATCGGCGCTCGGCGCCTCGATCAGTTCCAGCATGATGCCCGGGTAGCGGTCACGCACCGCGCGGGCGAGCGGAATGGCCAGCACGCGCGCGGTGCTCGACGGCATCCCGACCGTCACGCGGCCCTGCGGCGTGTCGGCGTCGCGGCGCAGCAGCTCGCGCGTGCCGTCGGCCTGGCGCAGCAGTTCGAGCGCATGCCGGTACAGCGTGCGGCCGGCGGCGGTCGGCGCGACGCCGCGCACGCTGCGTTCGAGCAACTGCATCCCGAGATCCTGTTCGAGATTGCGCATCTGCTGGCTCACCGCCGGCTGCGCGACATGCAGCGCCTCGCTCGCATGCGTGACGTTGCCGCATTCGACGACCTTCACGAAATAGCGCAACTGCCTCAAGTCCATCGCCGCCGCCTCCCGATTCAAGTCATAAGCCAATCCGATCGAGCAAGATGAATATCATATTTTTCCCCGATCGATGGGGTTTCTATACTCGTCTCACACAAGAGCCAGCCTGCCGGCCATCCCGGACCGGACGCGGCAAAAGCGCCGGCCCCGCCGGCAAGGAGACGAAGATGTTCAAGGCGATCGACGCGCCGGCGGCCGGCGCGAAGCCGCGGCGCACGCCGCTCACGCGCGAGCAGGTCAAGGGCTTCTGGGCCGTGTATGCGGGCTGGGTGCTCGACGGCGTGGATTCGGTGATCTACGCGCTCGTGCTGATACCCGCGCTGACCGAACTGCTGCCGGCGTCCGGCATCGCGGCGACGCCCGCGAATCTCGGGATGTACGGCTCGATCCTGTTCGCGCTGTTCCTGATCGGCTGGGGGCTGTCGTTCATCTGGGGGCCGCTCGCCGACCGCTTCGGCCGCGTGCGCACGCTCGCCGCGAGCATCCTGATCTATTCGGTGTTCACCGGCGCGGCCGCGTTCGTGCACGACGTGTGGGCACTGGCCGCGTGCCGTTTGATCGCCGGGATCGGCGTCGGCGGCGAATGGGCGCTCGCGGGCACCTACGTGGCCGAGAGCTGGCCGGAAGATCGCCGCAAGATGGGCGCCGGCTACCTGCAGACGGGCTACTACTTCGGCTTCTTCATCGCGGCGTGCCTGAACTACACGATCGGCGCGACCTACGGGTGGCGCGCGATGTTCCTGTGCGGGCTCGCGCCCGCGCTGCTCGCGGTGTTCACCGTGATGCGCGTGAAGGAGCCCGGCCAGTGGCGCCGGCACGACGCACGCGACGGCGACGTGGCCGACGCGCGGCGCGCGCATCCGCTGCGCGAGATCTTCGCGCCGGCCTTCCTGCGCCGCACGCTGACGAGCGCGAGCCTGGTCGGCGTCGCGATCGTCGGGCTGTGGGCCGGCTCCGTGTACGAGGCGAGCGCGGTCACGACGCTGGCGGCGCGTGCGGGCATCGATCACATCGGCGCGCTGCGGCTCGCGTCGATCGGCGCGGCGATCCTGTCGTGCGCGACGATCGCCGGCTGCCTGGTTGCGCCGTGGCTCTCCGAACGGCTTGGCCGGCGCACGGCGCTCGGTGTGTATTTCGCGGGCATGGCCGGTTCGATCGTGTTCGCGTTCGGCTGGGCGTTCTACCAGCCGAACGGGCTCGCGGCGTTCATGGTGTCGCTCGCGTTTCTCGGTTTCTTCGGCGGCAATTTCGCGATCTTCTCGTTGTGGCTGCCGGAGCAGTACCCGACACGCGTGCGTGCCACCGCGTTCGCGTTCAACGCGTCGGTCGGCCGCTTCATCGGCGCAGGCGTGAACTTCCTGCTCGGCGCCGCGATTCACGGTTACGGATCGCTCGGCGTGCCGGTCGCATGGACCGCGGCCGCGTTCGGGCTCGGCATCCTGATCCTGCCGTTCGCGGTCGAAACGCGCCATCAGACGCTGCCCGAATGAGCGGTGCGCCGCGATCGTTCGGAAACAAGCCACACCCAGTCATCAATATCAGGAGTCCGGAATGCAGGCATTACAAGGAATCAGGGTCGTCGATCTGAGCCGCGCGCTGTCGGGGCCGTTCTGCTCGATGGTGCTCGCCGATCTCGGCGCCGACGTGATCAAGGTCGAGTCGGGGCCGCACGGCGACATGAGCCGCGCGTGGGGGCCGTTCGATCGCGGCGTGAGCACGTACTACCTGTCCTGCAACCGCAACAAGCGCGGCATCTGCGTGGATTTCCGGCAGCCGGCCGGCCTCGACGTCGTGCGCCGGCTGATCGGGCAGGCCGACGTCGTGATCGAGAATTTCAAGGCCGGCACGATGGACGCGATGGGGCTCGGTTACGCCGCGCTGAGCGCGCGCGACCCGCGGCTCGTGATGGGCAGCGTCACCGCGTTCGGCCCGCGCGGCCCGTTGCGCGACTGGCCGGGCTTCGACCAGATCGCGCAGGGCTACACGGGGCTGATGAGCCTCACCGGTTTTCCCGACGGCGAGCCGACCCGCACGGGCACCGCGATCGGCGATCTCAGCTCGGGGATGTGGGTCGCGACCGGCGTGATGGCGGCGCTGTTCGAGCGCGAGCGCACGGGGCGCGGGCAGCATGTCGGCACGTCGCTGCTCGAAAGCCTCGTGTCGCTGCTGAGCGTGCACGGGCAACGCTACCTGAGCCTCGGCGACGTGCCGCGCCGCACCGGCAATGCGCATGCGGTGATCGCGCCGTACGGCGTGTTCGAGACGGCCGACGGGCCGCTCAACCTTGCGCCGATCACGACCGACATGTGGCTGCGGCTGTGCCAGTTGCTGGATCTGCCCGAACTGCCGGACGATCCGCGCTTCGCGACCAACGATGCGCGTGTCGCGCACCGTGACGAACTGAAAGCGCTGCTCGAAGGCCGGTTGCGCACGCGCGGCAAGCGCGAATGGACGCAACGATTCGTCGACGCCGGGCTGCCGGCGGGGCCGATCAACACGCTCGACGAAGTGTTCGACGATCCGCAGCTCGCGCATTGCGGGCTGGTCGAACCGGTCGCGCATCCGACGCTCGGCACGCTGCGCCAGGTCGTCACGCCGCTTGGCGGGATGGGGGACGCGGTGCCGGCGCCGCGCACGCGCCATGCGCCGCCGCTGCTCGGCGAGCATACGGTCGACGTGCTGCGCGAAGCGGGCTACGACGACGACGCGATCGACACGCTGCTGGCCGGGCGTGCGATCTTCCAGGCGGAAGCGGTGGCGGAGGCCGTGCAATGAGCGACACGACGAAACACGATGGCGCGTCGCGCGTGACGGTCGACATGGTCGGCGAACGGATCGCGCGCGTGCGGTTCGCGAATCCGGCGCGACGGCATGCGCTCGACGCGCCGTTGCTCGATGCGCTCGTCGCGCGCCTCGATGCGCTGGCCGAACACCGTCCTCCGCCCGTCGTGATCCTGTCGAACGACGGCAGCGGCGACGTGTGGAGCGCGGGGCACGATCTGCGCGAGCTGGCCGACGATCGCGATCCGCTCGCGTACGGCAAGCCGCTCGAACGGGCGCTGCGGCGCGTGCGGACTTATCCGGGCGCGGTGATCGCGGCGGTGTCGGGTTCGGCGTGGGGCGGGGCGGTCGATCTCGTGATGAGCTGCGACCTGGTGGTCGCGGCGCGCGATGCGCGTTTTGCGATGACGCCCGCGAACATCGGCCTGCCGTATTCGACGAGCGGCCTGCTGCGCTTCCACGACAACCTGCCGATCCACGTGCTGAAGGAGATGTTCTTCTGCGCGCAGCCGCTCGATGCGGAACGCGCCGCGCATCACGGGCTCGTGAACCGGCTGGCGGAAGCAGGCGGTGTCGACGAGGCGGCACTCGACGTCGCGCGCACGATCGCCGCGAAGGCGCCGCTTGCCGTGCACGCGGTGAAGGAGCAGTTGCGCGTGCTGCAGGATGCGCGGCCGTTGCCGGCCGACGCGTTCGAACGGATCGCCGAGTTGCGCCGGCACGCGTGCGAAGGCGAGGACTTCGACGAAGGGCTGCGCGCGTTTGCGGAGCGGCGCGCGCCGGTGTTTCGCGGCGCGTAGGGCCGGCGCAAGCCCGCTATCGGCGTGAACAGGCCCGCTGCGTTCACGTGCGCGAGCGGTTCCGCGGCGCGAGGCGGCGTGCGTTACGCGCCGCCGATCGCGTGCACGCCGACGAGCAGCAGCGCGCCGATGGCGATCAACAACAGCGCATGGACGCGCGTATACATCACGCACAGCGTCGACGCGACCGCGATCGCGCGCGCGGCCCAGCCGCCGTCGAGCGCCTGCAGCAGCACCCACACCGACGCGAGGATCATGCCGGCCGCGACCGGGCGCAGGCCGCCCTCGAGCGCGATCTGCCAGCGCGCGCCCTGGTGCCGCCGCCACAGATGCGCGACGCCGTAGATCAGGAACGCCGTCGGGCCGAACAGCGCGAGCGTCGCGATCACCGCGCCCCAGAAACCGGCCACCTGCCAGCCGATCAGCGTCGCCAGCAGCGAGCCGGGGCCCGGCGCCATTCGCGCGATCGCGAAATCGTTCACGAATTGCGTGGCGGTCATCCAGTGATGCACGTCGACCACCTGCCGCTGGATGTCGGCGATGATCGCCTGCCCGCCGCCGATCGTCGCGATCGACAGCGGCGCGAATACGCCGACCAGCGCGGCGTAGCGTTGCGATGCGGTCATCGTGTGTCGCGCCCGGCCGGTGTGGCGGCTGCGCGGCGGTATTCGAGCGCGACGCTCAGCGTGCCGCCGGCCAGCACGGTCCACACCAGCGGCCAGTGCAGCACCGCAACCGACACGAAGGTGAGCGCCGTCACCGCGAACGGCAGCGCGCGGCGCGGCAACCGACGCACGGCGGTGATCGCCATCGAGATCGACAGCCCGATCGCCGCGGCCGCCGCGCCGGCGAGCGCGACATGCGTGAGCGGAAAGCGCGTGAGGGTCGAGAACGCGATGCCGAACAACACGATCAGCACGGCCGGCGGCGCGATGATGCCGGTGAAGCCGGCCACGGCGCCGCGCCATCCGGCGAGCCGGTAGCCGATCCAGATCGCGAGGTTCTTCACGTTGACGCCCGGCAGCGCCTGCGACAGCGCGAGGCCGTTGAGAAATGCCTCCTCGTCGAGCCAGCGGCGCTCGTACACGAAGTCGCGCATCATCCGGCCGCTGAGCCCGCCGCCGAAGCTGGTCAGGCCGATCTGCGAGAACGCAATGAACAGTGCGAGGACGCCGGGCGACGGCGCGTCGCCTGCGGGCGGCGCCGACGGGGAGGTGGCGGAGGGCGGGGGCATCGGGCGTGCAGTGCGTGGCGATGGGGTGGGCGCCCATGTTAGCAAGCGGACGCTGTCAGCACGCTGACATCGGCGAGGTGTTGGCGTGATGAAAGCACGCAGGTAATTCGATGGGCCCATCCAACCCATCCGCCACGGCCACGACCGACGCTACGCGCGCACGACCGTCACGCCCGCCGCTTCGATCGGCTTCGTCAACGCGGCGTCGGTTTCCTTTTCGACCACCACGGTGTGCGCCAGCGTCAGCTCGCCGATCACGAACTGCGACGCCGCGCGCAGCTTCGACTGCGACGCGAGCACGACGGTCTCGGCCGCGCGTTCGGCCAGTGCGCGCTTGATCGCCGCTTCCTCGAAATCGCCGGTGCTGAGCCCCGCAACCGGGTGCACGCCCGTCACGCCCATGAAGTAAAGATCCGCGTGGATGCGCGCAATGCCTTCCATGGCCGCCGCGCCGACGGCGACGATCGAATGCTTGTAGAGCCGCCCGCCGATCAGGATCACGTCGATCGACGGATGCGCGGCGAGCGCCACCGCGACACTCGGGCTGTGCGTGACGATCGTCGCGCGCAGGTCGGCCGGCAACTGGCTGACGAGCAGCGCCGAGGTGGTGCCGCCATCGACGATCGCCACCTGCCCGGGCGCGATCATCTCCGCGGCGCGGCGCGCGATGCGCCGCTTTTCCGCCGTCTCGAGCGTTTCGCGCTGCGCGAACGGCGCGACGGCCGGCGACGCCGGCAGCGCACCGCCATGCACGCGCTGCAGCAGGCCCTCGGCCGCGAGCTCGCGCAGGTCGCGGCGGACGGTGTCTTCGGATACGCCGAATTGCGCGCTCAGCTCGACCGCCAGCACCTGGCCGTCGCGCGCGAGTGCGTCGAGGATCGCTTTCTTGCGTTGTGTCGTCAGCATCGGGTTTGCACGAATTTTCTTGAAATTGCACGAATCTGCACGTTACCATGGGCACCGTCTTTTGTCGAACCGGAGGCTGGGATGGCTGCAACGCGGGACCGTGTCCGCATCGTCGATACGACGGTGCTGTCCGATGACTGGTATGTGCTGAAGAAGGTGACGTTCGATTTCCTGCGCCGCGACGGAACGTGGCAGCGCCTGAGCCGCGAGACCTACGATCGCGGCAATGGCGCGACCATCCTGTTGCGCAATGCCGATACCGGCGATGTGCTGCTGACGCGGCAGTTCCGGATGCCGGCGTTCGTCGGTGGACACGACGGCATGCTGCTCGAGGCCGCCGCCGGCCTGCTCGACGACGCGACGCCCGAGGCGCGCATCCGCGCGGAGGCCGAGGAGGAGACCGGTTACCGCGTGCGCGGCGTGCGCAAGGTGTTCGAGGCGTTCATGAGCCCGGGCTCGGTGACGGAGAAGCTGCATTTCTTCGTCGGTGAATACGATGCGTCGCTGCGCACCGGCGACGGCGGCGGCGTTGCGGAGGAGGGCGAGGATCTCGAGGTCGTCGAGATGCCGCTGCAGGCGGCGCTGGATGCGGTCGAGCGCGGCGAGATCGTCGACGCGAAGACGATCATGCTGCTCCAGTACGTCGCGCTGCGGGAAACCGCCGGCGCGCGCACGGCATGACGCCGCTGCTCGTGCTGGTCGCCGGCCCTTACCGCAGCGGCACGGACGGCGACCCCGCGCGCATCGCCGCGAACCTGCACCGGCTGGAGGAGGCGGCGCTCGCCGTGTATCGCCGCGGGCATGTGCCGATGATCGGCGAGTGGGTGTCGCTGCCGCTCGCCGTCGCGGCCGGGTCGCGACAGGTCGGCGACGCAGTCAGCGAGGCGTTCCTGTATCCGGCCGCGCACCGGCTGCTGCGCCGCTGCGATGCGGTATGGCGGATCGACGGCGCGTCGCGCGGAGCCGACGCGGATGTCGCCCTCGCGCGGCAGCTCGGCAAGGCCGTCTATTTCTCGGTCGACGACATTCCGGTCGTGCAGGACGATTCGGATCGCTGAACAGGCGGGAGGCGCCCGGCCAAGGCGGTGCAGGCGGCTCCGCGCGTCGCTCGCCCGCACCGCCCGCGGCCGGGCGGGCGTCGCGTCATGCCGTTGCATCGTGCACCTCATGCATGCCGCGCTGCGCGCGAACCGGCGTATGATCGCGACGCCACCCGCGCACTGTCCGACGCCACCGACGCCCCGTCATGCCGCTCTCCGATTCCGCTGATTTCACTGCTGCTGCTGCTGCCGCCGCGCAACTGCCCGCCGATCTCGTCGCTTCCGCCGTTGCCGCGCTCGCACGCGCAGACGCATTGCTCGTGACGGCCGGCGCCGGTATCGGCGTCGATTCCGGGCTGCCCGATTTCCGCGGCACGGACGGGTTCTGGCGCGCGTATCCGGCGCTGCGCCACGAGCGCTTCGAATTCCACGAGATCGCATCGCCGCACGCGTTCCGCGCGCGTGCGCCGCTCGCATGGGGCTTCTACGGGCACCGCCTCGCGCTCTACCGTGCGACGGTGCCGCATGCGGGCTTCGCGATCCTGCGCCGCTGGATCGACGCGATGCCGAACGGCGGCTTCGTCCTGACGAGCAACGTCGACGGCCAGTTCCAGAAAGCCGGCTTCGATCCGGCGCGGATCGTCGAGATCCACGGTTCGATCCACGTGATGCAGTGCCTGCGCCCCTGCTCGGACGACACGTGGGATGCGGCGCCGTTCGTGCCGGACGTCGATGAAACCACCTGCCGCCTCGTCGGCGAAATGCCGCGTTGCCCGCGCTGCGGCGGCCTCGCGCGGCCGAACATCCTGATGTTCGGCGACACCGGCTGGCTCGGTGCGCGCTACGACGCGCAGGAACGTGCGCTGGAAGACTGGATTGCGCGGGCCGGGCGTGTCGCCGTGGTCGAGATCGGCGCGGGCACCGCGATCCCGACCGTGCGCCTGCTGAGCGAACGGCTCGGCGCCGACGTGATCCGCATCAACGCGCGTGAAGCGCATGCGCGCCGTGCGGACGTGATCGGCCTGAAGGGCGGCGCGCTGGCGACGCTGGGCGCGCTCGACGCAGCCTGGCAACGCGCGTGACCGTGTGTGAACGTGCGGGTACCCGCCACGCGAACGGGCGGGCATCCCGCCGGCGGCGGCCGTTGCAGGCGCGACGCGAATCCGCATACATTTCAGCCAGTGCCGCCCGCACGCACGCCGCACGCGTGCGGCCCGGACATCACCCCGGGCGACCGGGGCCGGCGGCTGAATCCAGCCGCTTCATCGAACGGGAGCGCCCTTGTTCTATTCGATCGTCGCGATCTTCGTCGGCGCCGGGCTCGGCGCATTGCTGCGCTGGTTCCTGAGCCTCGCGCTCAACGAATTCTTTCCCGCCGTGCCGCTCGGCACGCTCGCCGCGAACCTGATCGGCGGCTACGTGATCGGCATCGCCGCCGTCGTGTTCACGACCCGCGTCGGGTTGCCGCCCGAGTGGCGGCTGTTCGTGATCACGGGCTTTCTCGGCGGCCTCACGACGTTCTCGACCTATTCGGTCGAAGTGATGACGCATGCGTTGCAGGGCGAATTGGGATGGGCGTTTGCGGTGGCTGCCCTACACTTGACTGGATCGTTCGCGCTGACGGCGCTCGGCATGTGGACCGCGCGCGCATGGCTCGCGGCGGCCTGAGCGTGCCGCCATCGGAGGGAGCGATGGACAGGATCTTCTTGCGCTTCTACGTGCACGAGCAGCACCGGCTGCACTGGAAGCCGCTGTGGGAATGGCTGCTGGAGGAGGCGAACCGGATGGGCGTCGCGGGCGGTTCCGCGTTTCGCGCGATGGCCGGCTTCGGCCAGCATCGCGTGCTGCACGAGGACCGCTTCTTCGAGCTGCAGGGGTCGGTCGCGATCGAGGTCGAATTCATCGTCACCGAGGACGAGGCGCAGCGCTTGCTCGCGAGGCTGTCGCAGGAAAAGGTGCGCGTGTGCTACGCGATGATGCCGGCGCAATTCGGCGTGATCGACACGCTCGGCGCACCGCCGGCGCAGGGGCCGGCGGTGTAGGGGGCGACGGCGTCAGATGCCGAACATCGTCAGCGACACGGCGGCGCGCGTGACGATCATCAGCAGCACCTGCACGATCACGAACAGCAGGATCGGCGACAGGTCGATGCCGCCGAGATTCGGGATCACGCGGCGCAGCGGGTTCAGGAACGGCGCGGTGAGCTGGTAGAGGATCGGCATGGCCGGCGAGCGCGGGTTGAGCCACGACAGCAGCGCCATCAGGATCGTCATCCAGATCACGAGATTGAGCGCCCACTTCACGACGGTGAGCAGCGCGACCACGACGAGCGTCGCGATCACCGCGGCCGGGTCGAAGCCGGCCATCACGACCATCAGCACGACATAGACGAGCGCGGTGAGGAGGGCGGCGACGACGCTGGCCCAGTCGATGCCGCGTACGCCCGCGATGACGCGGCGCAGCGGCAGCACGAGCCAGTTGGTCGCCTGCAGCACGGCCTGCGTGACGGGGTTGTACGGCGGCACGCGGACGGCCTGCATCCAGACGCGCAGGATCAGCGCGGCGCCGAACAGCGTGAAGACGGTATTGAGCAGAAAACGGGCGATCTCGCCGAACATCGTTGGCATCCTTTTTATACGGTCAGTAGCGTGCGGCCGCCAACGCCGGATGGCGGCGCATCGGCCGACACCTTATCACGCCTCGTCTCGCGACGGGGAGGGGTGCACGGCCGTGCGCGCGAGTGACGTTTCGACGGCTTCGGCGAGCGCCGGCAGCGACGCCGGCGGCGTCGCGCGCTGCGCCGCGAGCGCGACCGCGCGGCGCGTCAGCAACGCGTACAGCGTCGCGTGATCGCCGCCCAGCGTTTCAAGCAGTGCCAACTGGCGTTCGACGATGCCCGTATCGCCGCGCGACACGGGGCCCGAGAGCGCGTTCGCGAGCCCCTTGTCGCGTGCGGTCTCGATCGTACCGGCCAGCATCGGCAGCAGCGCGCGCAACGCGGCTTCCTCGTCGAAACCGAGGCCGCGCCACAGCTCGACCGCTTCCGCCAGCCCGCACAGCGCGAAGCTCGCCGCGTAGTGCGCGGCCGCGTGATAAAGCATCCGGCCGCCGGCCGGAATCGACAGCGGATGGCAGCCGAGTGCGGCGGCAAGTCGCATCAGCGTCGCATGCAATGCGCCGTCGGCTTCGATCGTGACCGAGCAGCCGTCGATGCGGGCGAGATCGGCGTCGGTGCCGCCGAACAGGTAGAGCGGATGGAAGCCGCCCGTGGCCGTGCCTTGCTGCTTCGCCGGATCGAGCAGTGCGACGGCCGACGCGCCGCTGCAGTGAACGACGGCCTGCCGCGCGGCGCGCGATGCGTCAAAGCGCAGCGCCGCGGCGGCGGACGCGAGATGGTCGTCGGGCACCGTCAGGAAGATCAGGTCGGCGGCGTCGGCGACCTGCTGCGGCGTGTCGACCGCCTGGCAGCCGTCGATGCGCGCGGCGAGGGCCGCGGCCGATGCGGGCGTGCGGCTCGCGATCGCGACGACCGGAAAGCCGGCCTGCGCGAAACGCTGCGCGACACAGCGTGCGAGACGGCCGGCGCCGATGAAGCCGAGGCGGGGTGTGTCGGGGACGGACATGGCAGCGAACGTAAGCGAAAACGAAGCAACCGCCAGTATCGCAGGAATGACGGCGGGGCCGCGAAAGGGCAGCTTCCGTGCGGACACGTGCGTGGCTGACAGTTACGCGGCGCGAACGACGTATCTATCGACGCCCGGGCACCACGGTCGATTCACGATCCTGGAATCCGACCCCGAAATATACCGAGCCGGTGTCCGGCTTGAAACGTCGGCATCTTGTCTCGAATTTGTAATCGTTCATTACGATCGCGTGCTCGCCGCACGCGCCGTATCCGGTAAGACTGACCGGCCATGATGTCGCGACCCGACTCGTCGGACGGAACCGCGCGGCCCGCAAGGCCCGCCGAAGGTGCTGCGAGCCGCGCCGCACGGCGGTTCCGGCCGCGTGCGATTGCAATTTGCAACAAATGCCCGATACGTGAGGAGCGCGTTTTCGCTACATTGCTTCCATGCGACGTGCATGCCCGCCGTTGCCGACAGGAGCGCATAAAATACCGCTCCAGCAGGAGAATCGAAGTGAAAAAGCTCATTCCGTTCATCGCCGCCGCTGCGCTGGGCCTGGGTGCCGCAAGCGCTGCGCAGGCTCACGTGTCGATCGGGGTCGGCATCGGTATCCCGGTCGCACCCGCGTATCCCGTTTATGCACCGCCGCCGCCCGTGTACTACGCGCCGCCGCCTCCGCCCGTCTATTACGCGCCGGCGCCGGCCTACTACGCGCCGCCGCCCGCCGTGGTCGTCGGCGGCTATGGTGGCTACTACGGTCGCCCGTACTGGCGCCATGGTTACGGCGGCTGGGGCCATCACGGCTGGCGTCGCTGATTCGTCCCGCGCGGCCTGACCGCGTGCGGCAAAACGGCGCAGCGTCCCGAGCGGGGCGCTGCGCCGTTTTTCTTTTCGGGCTGCCGCCCGGCCTCGGTGAGCGGCCCGTGCAGGCCGGCTGCGATTACACCGCGTGCACGATCAGGTCGCGGTAGCCGCCGACGATCACGCTATACGAGAAATACGCGAACAGCAGCGCCGACGCGACGTGACACGCGCGCATCAGCCCCGCGCCCGCGCGCTTGCGGCCCTGGCTCGCGAGCGTGCACATGAAGAGCGTCCATGCGAGGCCGCCGAGGAAAAAGCCCGACAGGAACACCGACGCGGTGGCCGGCGTGGTCGCGCCGGCTTTCGCGATCAGCGCGCCGCCGACCGCCGCGAACCACAGGATCGCGCTCGGCGACGACATCGCGAGCAGCATGCCGCGCAGGAAGCTGCGCCGCGCGCTCGCACGCGGCTGCGGCGCATCCTCGCCATCGTCGCCCGCCGCCTTGGCTGGCGCCAGCGCTTCCCGCGCCATCTTCCACGTGAGGAACAGCAGCACCGCGCCGCCGCCGATCCACACGATCCAGCGCACCGGCTCGAACTGCAGCAGCACGGCCATCCCGGCGAGCGCGAGCGCCGCATAGACGAGATCGCCGACGCACGATCCGATGCCGAGCCAGAAGCCCGGCCGGAAGCCGTGCGACAGCGTCAGCGACAGCATCGCGACGTTCACGAGGCCGATGTCGAGACAGAGCGACAGCGACAGAAAGAAGCCGTCGGACAGCATGGAGGCGGGCGGAAAGGTCATCTTCGTTGTTCTTGTTGCAATGGCAATCCACGGGCCGGCGGGCGCCGGCCGCGCGGCGTCAGAGTCCGATCTCCTGCCAGAGCCGGTCGACGCGCGCCTTCACGGCGGCATCCATCTCGATCGGGCGGCCCCATTCGCGGCTGGTCTCGCCCGGCCACTTGTTGGTCGCGTCGAGCCCCATCTTCGAACCGAGGCCGGCCACCGGCGATGCGAAGTCGAGATAGTCGATCGGCGTGCTGTCGACCATCACGGTGTCACGCACGGGGTCGACACGCGTCGTGATCGCCCAGATCACCTCCTTCCAGTCGCGGATGTTCACGTCCTCGTCGACGACCACGATGAACTTCGTATACATGAACTGCCGCAGGAAGCTCCACACGCCGAACATCACGCGCTTCGCATGGCCCGCGTAGCTCTTCTTCATCTGGACGATGGCCATCCGGTAGCTGCAGCCTTCGGGCGGCAGGTAGAAGTCGGTGATCTCCGTGAACTGCTTCTGCAGCAGCGGCACGAACACCTCGTTGAGCGCGACGCCAAGCACCGCGGGCTCGTCGGGCGGCTTGCCCGTGTAGGTCGAGTGGTAGATCGCGTCGCGGCGCATCGTGATGCGCTCGACGGTGAACACGGGGAACCACTCCTGCTCGTTGTAATAGCCGGTGTGGTCGCCATAGGGGCCTTCGAGCGCGTGTTCGTACGCGGCCGACGCGTTGCCGGCCGGGCGCGGCGGTGCGCCGGCCGGAGCGGGGGCGGGGGTGCCTTCCTGCGGATAAATGAAGCCTTCGAGCACGATCTCCGCGCGCGCGGGCACCTGCAGCGTGTCGACCCCGGGCGTCAGGCACTTCGCGAGCTCCGTGCGGCTGCCGCGCAGCAGGCCGGCGAACTGGTACTCGGACAGCGAATCGGGCACGGGCGTCACCGCGCCGAGGGTCGTGGCCGGATCGGCGCCGAGCACGACCGCGACCGGATAAGGCTTGCCGGGGTTGCGCAGCGCGAATTCGCGGAAGTCGAGCGCGCCGCCGCGATGCGCGAGCCAGCGCATGATCAGCTTGTTGCGGCCGATCAGCTGCTGCCGGTAGATCCCGAGGTTCTGCCGCGACTTGTTCGGCCCACGCGTGACCGTCAGGCCCCACGTGACGAGCGGCCCCGCGTCGCCGGGCCAGCAGGTCTGGATCGGCAGCCTGTTCAGGTCGACGTCGGCGCCTTCCCAGACGATCTCCTGGCAGGGCGGCGACGACACCGACTTCGGCGCCATGTCCCACACGGCCTTCGCGAGCGACAGCAGCTTGCCGGCGTCCTTCAGGCTCTTCGGCGGATCGGGTTCCTTCAGCGCGGACAGCAGGCGCCCGAGATCGCGCAGCGAATCGAGCGCGGCGTCGTCGCCCGCATCGACGCCCATCCCGAGCGCGACGCGGCGCGGCGTGCCGAACAGGTTGCCGAGCACCGGGAAATCGTAGCCGGTCGGTGCGTTGAACAGCAGCGCAGGGCCGCCGGCGCGCAGCACGCGGTCGCACAGCTCGGTCATTTCCAGCACGGGCGACACGGGCTGCGTGACGCGCCGCAGTTCGCCGAGCGCCTCGAGGCGCTGGATGAAATCGCGTAAGTCTTTGTATTTCATGAAGATGGTCCGGGCCACCCGCGTGGCGGGCAGCGATGGGCGGGCGCAGCGGCCGGCTGCGGCCCCGAATCGACCGACGATTTTACCCGCGCCGCCGCATGCCCGCCCGGCGGAGAAAAAAGTCGACCGCGCGCAAACCCCCTACGGCACGGGGCTCGCGATCTGAAGAGTGTCCTTAAATTACTTTTTGTTATAATTTCAAGGTTTTATAGTGTTGACGATCTATAAAACCCTGCTAGAATCCGCTCACATTGGCTGCAGGGTAAAAGGCTTCGAGCCGCCAATCACCGATCTTTGACGCAGCGCGTCACCGTCCGCCGATACCTGCACGGCGTATCCGACGGCCTTAGTCGTAGTCTCAGCCAGCGCCACCAGACGCTGGTTTTTTGCGTGGGTGCCACCGCGTATGCCCGCCTCGCCCAGTGTGCGAAGGTGCCGGCCCTCTTACACCGTGGCCTCGAACGGTACTTATACCGTTTCCCCGATGTCTGCACGCCCCGACCAAGGCGTGCGGCGTCGTGATTCCGCGGCGCGTTACCTGTCTCGCCATCGAGCTGAGCGAGCCGCACGAGTCATGTTCATGGGAGATGATCTGAATGAACGCTTGGTTATCGTGGCGTCCTAGTGAGCAGCATGCGCAATTCGTGCGCAGCATGCTGCGTCGCGGGACGCGTGTCAGTCACCATCTATTCAGCGTAGTCGGCTGTCTTGCGGTCGCGGTTGCACTCGCACTGTGGCTGCTGCCAACCGTGCGCGGCACGCTTGCCGCGAAGCTGATGCCGGTCGTATCCGCGGCCGTGCAAGCCGGCCCGGCCCGTCTGCTGACCGGCCATCCGCTGCCGAACTTCGCGCCCGCCGGCGCGCAGCCGCAGCAGGAAGACAGCCCTGAAACGGACGCGCTTGCGGTCGGCCTCGACGTCGCACCGGAAGCCAACGCGCAGGGCGATGCATCCGATCCCGCCCGCAACGGCCCGTCGCCCGTTGCGCTGGCGAAGCTGATCCCGACCCAGCGCGTGGCGGCCGATGCGCGTGACGACCGTGCGCTCGCGTCGAATCGCGAGCAGGCGCTGGTCGCGACCTACCTGTCGCGCCGTTACCGCGTCGCGCAGGAGCCGCTCGGCCAGCTCGTCAAGGCTGCGTTCCAGACCGGCCGTGACGTCGGCCTCGATCCGCTGCTGCTGCTGTCCGTGATGGCGATCGAATCGGGCTTCAACCCGTACGCCGAAAGCGGCGTCGGCGCGAAGGGCCTGATGCAGGTCATGTCGAAGGTCCATTCCGACAAGTTCGAGTATTTCGGCGGCACCGATACCGCACTGCAGCCGCTCGCGAACCTCCAGGTCGGTGCGCTCGTGCTGAAGGACTGCATTGCACGTGGCGGTTCGCTCGCGAACGGCCTGCGCCTGTACAACGGCTCGACGAACCCGGACGACACCGCATACGGCGCGAAGGTGATGGCCGAGCGCAGTCGCCTGCGCGATGTGTCGCACGGCCGCAGCGTGCCGGTCAACGCGCCGCAGGCGCCGGCGAAGCCGATCGTCACGGCCGCTGCTGTGACGGCGGCAGCGGGCGGCGCGAAGCGCGTGCATGCGACGCTCGAAACCACGACGTCGGCGAAGTCGACGGCATCGAAGGAAGCCGCGCCGCAGGACGACGCGAGCGTCGATACCGCGAAGTCGCACGGCGACCGCTCGGAGCTCGGCGCGTAACGCCCGGCGCTAGCGCATCGCACGGCTTCGGCCGGCAGGACATGAAAAAGGCACCCGATCAGGGTGCCTTTTGCTTTTTTGCGGCGCGAGAAGCCGCCGGCGTGCCGGCCGAGGCTCAGTCGTGGCTCAGTGCTGCCCGAACAACGTCGCGAGCCGTTCGACCGCTTCCTCGAGCCGCGAGTAGGCCGTCGCATAGGACAGGCGGATATAGTCGCGCGGCGCATGGACACCGAAGTCCATGCCGGGCACCAGCACGACGCCCGCGTCATGCAGCATCGCCGTCGTGAGCGCGGCGCTGTCGCCGGCCGCCGGGTGGGCGACGCCGCCGCAGTGCGCATACACATAAAATGCGCCATCCGGCATCACGGGCACCGTGAAGCCGAGCCGTTCGAGCGCCGGCGCGATGAAATCGCGGCGGCGCTTGAATTCGAGCCGGCGCGCTTCGTAGATGTCGAGCGCCGCCGGCTCGAAGCAGGCGAGCGCCGCGTGCTGCGCGAGCGCGGACGGGCAGATGAACAGGTTCTGCGCCAGCTTCTCGAACGTGCCGACCAGCGCGGGCGGCACGACCAGCCAGCCGAGCCGCCAGCCCGTCATGCTGAAATACTTGGAGAAGCTGTTCACGGTGACGACGTCGTCGCCGAATGAAAGCGCCGACACGGGCGCCGCGTCGTAGCTGAGCCCCTGGTAGATCTCGTCGACGATCGTGAAACCGCCGCGTGCGCGCACGGCTTCGACGATCCGCTTCAGCTCGTCCGGTTCGAGCGACGTGCCGGTCGGGTTCGACGGCGATGCGAGCAGCACACCGCGAGTGCGGTCGCCCCAGCGCGAGCGGACGTCATTCTCGGTGAGCTGGAAGCGTGCGTCCGGGCCGCTCGGCACGAGCACCGCGCGGCCTTCGGCCGCCGCGACGAAGTGCCGGTTGCACGGATACGACGGGTCGGGCATCAGCACCTCGTCGTCACGCCCGACGAGCGCGAGGCACGCGAGCAGCAGCGCAGCCGACGCGCCGGCCGTCACGACGATCCGCTCCGGGCTGATCGTGAGGCCGTAGGCACGCGCGTAGTGCGCGGCGATCGCCTCGCGCAGCGGTGCAATGCCGAGCGCGCTCGTATATTGCGTGACGCCGCGGCGCAGCGCGGCCGCAGCCGCTTCGACGACCGGCTCCGGCGCGGTGAAATCCGGCTCGCCGATGCCCATGTGGATAACATCGCGCCCGGAGGACTCGAGACGCTGTGCCTCCTTCATCAGTTCCATCACGTAGAAGGGCTGGATCGCGTCGACGCGTGCGGCGAGCTTGACGAGCGAATCGGTGGCGGTATTCATCGGGCGGGCAGGGGGAGGGGCGTGACGAAAGAAAAAACGGGCGCATGCGCGCCCGTTCCGGACCAAACGGTATCAGCCGTTGCGGCGCGCCTGCGTTTCGGCGGGGCGCAGCTTCGCGGCAAGCTTGTCGAGCACGCCGTTCACGTACTTGTAGCCGTCGGAGCCGCCGAACGTCTTCGCGAGTTCGACGGCTTCGTTGATGATCACGCGGTACGGCGTTTCGACGTGGTGCGTGAGCTCGAACGTCGCGATGAGCAGCACGGCGCGTTCGACCGGCGACAACTGGTCGATCGGGCGGTCGAGCGACGGCGTCAGCGCTTCGACGAGCGTGGTGTGCTCGCGGATCACGCCGTGCAGGATCGCGTCGAGCAGCTCCTTGTCAGCCTTGTCGTAACCGAGCGCGCCGCGCAGTTGCGCGTCGATCTCGCCGGAGGACGCGTTCGACAGCAGCCACTGGTACAGCCCCTGCGTCGCCAGCTCGCGCGATTGTCGGCGGGCGCTCTTCTTCATGCGCGCTCCTCTTCGTCGTCTTCGTCTTCCTCTTCGTCCTCGTCGTCATCGCCGAGCTGGTCGAGCGCCATCGTCAGGTTGGCCATCTCGACGGCGACGCGTGCGGCATCACGACCCTTTTCGGTCATGCGCGCGACGGCCTGCTCGTCGTTTTCGGTCGTCAGGACCGCGTTGGCGATCGGCAGGTTGAAGTCGAGGCCGATGCGGGTGATGCCCGCGCCGCTCTCGTTCGACACGAGTTCGAAGTGGTAGGTCTCGCCGCGAATCACCGCGCCGAGCGCGATCAGCGCGTCGAACTGGCCGCTTTCCGCGAGCTTCTGCAGCGCGAGCGGGATTTCCAGCGCGCCGGGCACCGACACGAGCAGCACGTCTTCACCGGTGACGCCGAGGCGTTCCAGTTCCTCGACGCACGCGTCGGCGAGGCCGTTGCACACCGGCTCGTTGAAGCGCGATTGCACGATGCCGATCCGCAGGCCGTCGCCTTCGAGATTCGGTTGGTATTGTCCGATTTCCATGATCTTGTCCGTGGTGTGGATGAACGGTTATAGGGCGAAAGCGCCGTGGCGGGTTACGCGTTGGACGCCGGGCAGGACTTGGCTTCGCCGCCGGGCATCGGAATGAAGCCCGTGACTTCCAGGCCGTAGCCGGACATGCTGCCCAGCTTGCGCGGATTCGACAGCACCTGCATCTTGCCGACGCCGACATCGCGCAGGATCTGCGCGCCGATGCCGAACGTCTTGAAATCGACCGGCCGGCGCTTCAGCACAGCGGCCTTTTCTTCCTCGTCGAACGCCTTGAAGACGTCGATCAGGTGTTCCTTCGTGTCGCCGCAGTTGAGCAGCACGATCACGCCGAGGTCGCGCTCCGCGATCTCGCGCATCGCGGCGTCGAGCGTCCACGAGTGCGTCGACACGCCCGTTTCGAGCAGGTCGAGCACCGACAGCGGCTCGTGCACGCGCACCGGCGTATCGGCGTCGGGCGCGGGCGCGCCGCGCACCAGCGCGATGTGCGGCGAGCCGCTCGGCTGGTCGCGGTACAGCACCGCGCGGAACGTGCCGTGCGCGGTCTGCATCGTACGCTCGGCGATCCGCTCGATGATCGATTCGGTGCGGCTGCGGTACTGGATCAGGTCGGCGATCGTGCCGATCTTCAGGTTGTGCTCCTGCGCGAATTCGATCAGGTCGGGCAGGCGCGCCATCGTGCCGTCGTCCTTGATGATCTCGCAGATCACCGCGGCCGGCGTGAGGCCGGCGAGCGCGGTGAAGTCGCAACCGGCCTCGGTGTGGCCCGCGCGTACGAGCACGCCGCCCGGCTGCGCCATGATCGGGAACACGTGGCCCGGCTGCACGATTTGCTCGGGGCGCACGTCGTGCGCGACCGCCGTGGCGATCGTGTGCGCACGGTCGGCGGCCGAGATGCCGGTCGTCACGCCTTCGGCCGCTTCGATGCTGACCGTGAACGCGGTGCCGTACTGCGTGCCGTTGCGGTAGGTCATCAGCGGCAGGTGCAGCTGCTTGCAGCGTTCCTGCGTCAACGTCAGGCAAACCAGGCCGCGGCCGTACTTGGCCATGAAGTTGATCGCTTCCGGTGTGACGAATTCGGCGGCGATCACGAGGTCGCCCTCGTTTTCGCGATCTTCTTCGTCGACCAGGATCACCATCCGGCCGGCTTTCAGCTCGGCGATGATGTCGAGCGTGGAGGCGAGCGTCATAAGGGGGCGAGAAAGAGGAAAGTGCGTATTTTACGCCAGCCGGACGGCGTTTCGGCTGGCAGGGGCCGCGCGCCGCCGGCAAGCGCTCCGGAAAGCGCCGCGGCCGACCTGAGCGGCAGGCCTGGCCGGCCCGCCGCGCGATGCTTGCACGCGCGGTGCGGACGGTGGCGGGCCGGGCCTTGCCCGGCCGCGCGTCAGGCTTGCTGGTCGCGCCCGCCCAGGTAGTCGAGCTTGCCGAGCTCGACGCCGCTGTGGCGCAGGATGTCGTACGCGGTCGTCACGTGGAAGAAGAAATTGGGCAGCACGAAATTCAGCAGGTACGACTCGCCGGTGAACTCGATCGGGCCGACGCGCATCTTCAGCACGATCTGGCGCGTCTCGCTGCCGTCGATCTGCGCGGCGTCGAAGCTTTTCAGGTAGTCGATCGTCTTCTGGATGCGTGCGTGCAGTTCGTCGAAGGTCTGCTCGACGTCCGGATAGCTCGGGATCTCGGAGCCGGCGAGGCGCGCGGCGCAGCCCTTGGCCGTGTCGGTCGCAATATAGACCTGGCGGACGAGCGGCAGCATGTCCGGGTACAGGCGGGCGCCGACGAACACCGACGGATCGATCTGCTTTTCGGCCGCATGCGCCTGCGCCTTGCCGAGAATGTGCTGAAGATTGGTCAGGCCGCGGATCAGCACGGGCAGCGAAGCCTGGTACATCGAGATGGACATGGGGACGACTCCTTGAGGAAGAGGGCGGCCGCTACGCGGCGCGTCGTGCATTGCGGTATCGAAACCGCTGTCGACGCATCTTAGCGCGACCGCATGACCCGTGCGCGTCGTTGGCCGTTCGGCCAATGGCGCCGGCCGGTCACGCGCGCTGCAGCCAGTCGATCATCCGCCGGTACCGGTCGGCGATATTGGCAGGCGATTGCGGCACGTGATCGTCGCCCCAGTAGCGGATCAGCCGCACGTCGCGTTTGAGCTGGGTCAGCGCCGCGAACATCCGTTCGCTTTGTTCCAGCGGCACGTAGTCGGCGTCGCCATGGATCAGCAGCAGCGGGGTCGTGATCCGTGCCGCGTGCAGCACCGGGCTGATCGCGTGATAGGCATCCGGGCGGATCGACGGCGGCGCGTCGATGTTCCAGCTGTTGTCGGCCAGCACCTTGCCGAGCAGCTCGAAACGCTCGGGACGGGTGTCGTGGCCCGTTTCGTAACGCAGGCGTGCGTCGAGCGACGCGTAGAGCGCGGCCGCATCGCTGATGCCGGCGCTCGACATGCCCGAGCGGAACATCGGCGTACGGGCGAGCAGCATCATCGTGGCCCAGCCGCCCAGGCTCTGGCCGTACAGGTGGAGCCGGCCGCGATCGACGAATCCGGCATCGACCGCGGCGTCGACCGCCGCGTGGACGTCGTCGAGCATCCTGTCTGCCATCGTCGCCGGCGCCTCGCCCAGCACGCCCCGCATGTTCACGTCGACGACCGCAAAGCCGTGTGCGGCGAACAGCTGGAAGTTGAACGGCAGCGGGCAGTCGGGTTCGTGAAACAGGTGCGGGTGGGGCGCGACCTTTTCGTACGGGTACACCCAGACGACTGCGGGTACCGGCGCACCCGCGTAATCCGGTGGCAGCAGGACGTCGACGAAGCGCTGCCGGCCGGGCTCCGCGCCGCGGCAGGCAAGCCGGTGCGTCGTGCCGGTCGCGATGCCGGCCAGCTGGCGATTCGTCTCGAACACCACGGTCGCGTCGCGCGCGCCGGCCAGGCGAACCGTCAGCCGGGTGGCGTCGCGACCGTGTTCGATGACGGCCGCGTACCGGCGCTCCGGTTCTGCCGATATGCGTTCGCGGAGCACCCCATCGTGATCTGCCGGTTCGTCGGCGTCGTTGGTGCCGCGCGTGTCCGGCGGCGTGTCCGTGACCGCCGCGCGTGTCAGCCCGGCCCGCGCGCACGCTTGCGGCGACAGCGCGGACAACGCGCCCGATGCGGGATCGAACGCCCACCAGTCGGGTGCGGATGCGGCGGGCGGATCGCCGAACGCGGCGCTGTCGAGCACGTCGGCCGTCGGTTGGCGGCCGAGCGCGTTGGCCGCCCATGCATCGTGCGCGTTCCCGAACAGCCGGCGGTGCAGATGCGCCATCACGGGCGTCGCCCGTTCGGCTAGCAGCGGCAGCGCGACGCGGCCATCGGGCAGCCACGTGAACGGCCCGTCGCGGTCGAGCGGGGACAGGTCGACGCTGCGCGCGGTCGTGACCGGCATCGCGGCCCCGGTCGCCGGGTCGATCAGGACGGCATGCACCGCATCGTCGTCGGCCGACAGCGTGACCGCCGCGATCCATCGTCCGTCCGGCGACCACGACGGCGAGCCGCACGCGCGGCCGGCCCGCGCATTGCCGGCCAGCCGGCGCAGCGTGCGGCCGGCGAATTCGTACAGGTGCAGCTCGGCCCGGTCGAGCCCGCCAAGATACGCGCGGTCGAAGCGGCGGCCATCGGCCAGCGGGCGGACGACGGCGAAGCAGATCGAGCCGCCGTCCGGCGACAGCGCGCAGGTGCGACCGTAGTCGCGCTGGAAGCTGTCGAGAGACAGCAGGTCGTCGACGGTGAAGCGGCGGTATTGCGGAGGATCGGAAGGGACGGCCGTCACGCAAGCTCCTCGTCGCATCGGTGGAAGCGGATAGACAAGATGCGTCGGAAACGAGTTCCGGCCCGGCCGCACCGGCCGCCGGCAAAGCCATGTCCGTGGTCGGGCACGACGGGGCGGGAATGTCGCCGGACCCCGGCGGGTGTTCGACACGATCGCCGCGCGCGATGCGAAGGGGGCCGGGGCGCGCGGCACGCGAGCATGTGCGGCAGTTGCTCGGGACGATTCCGGCGCGGGCAGGTGGGGAGGACGCAGGCGCCTGATTGCCGGTGCGCGGCGGCGCGAAGGACAAGGAAACGTGGCGGCCGGCAGCGTACCGGCCGCCACGCCGGAAACCGCCCGCGTGATCAGTCCTGATGTACGCCTTGCAACGTCGACAGCATCCGTTCGACGTGGCGCGCGATCATGTCGACTTCGAGATCGACCTTGTCACCGGCCTTCACGTGGCGCAGTGTCGTGACCTCGACCGTATACGGAATCAGGTTGATCGCGAACTTGCAGCCGTCCGCGCGATCGTCGATCGTGTTGACGGTCAGGCTCATGCCGTTGACCGCCCCTTGTACACGAGATAGCGGCCGAGCTCGCGCGGCGCGACGATCCCGTTCAGTGCGCGGCGTCCGTCGGCGTGAAGCGCGCGAGGATCCGCAGATCGTCGCCGACCCGCTCGACCCCGTGGAACGACAGCCGCGTGCGCGCATCGAGGCTCGCCGGCGCGGCGAGGTCGAACATGCCTGCCGCATCGGCGCCCAGCAGGCTCGGTGCGAGATAGATGAGCAACTCGTCGACGCACTGCTCGCGCAGCAGCGAGCCGTTCAGCTTGTGGCCGGCCTCGACGTGCAGCTCGTTGACGCCGCGTGCGCCGAGCGCCGCCAGCATCGCGGGCAGGTCGACCTTGCCGTGCGCATTCGCGAGCGGCACGATTTCCGCGCCGCGGGCCTTCAGCACCTTCGCCCGCACTTCGCCGGCGGCGTCGAGCCGGCCGCAGAAGATCAGCAGCGGAGCGCCTTCGAGCAGTCGCGCGTCGAGCGGCAGGTCGAGGCGACTGTCGACCAGGATGCGCTGCGGCTGGCGCGGCGTGTCGATCCCGCGCACGGTCAGCAGCGGGTTGTCCTCGCGCACGGTGCCGATGCCGGTCAGGATCGCGCAGGCGCGCGCGCGCCACGCGTGCCCGTCGAGGCGCGCGGCCTCGCCGGTGATCCACTGGCTTTCGCCGGACGGCAGCGCGGTGCGGCCGTCGAGCGACGCGGCGGTCTTCATCCGCACCCATGGGCGGCCGCGTGTCATCCGCGACACGAAGCCGATGTTCAGTTCGCCCGCTTCATGCGCGAGCAGCCCGCAGCGCACGTCGATGCCCGCATCGCGCAGCATCCCGAGGCCGCGCCCCGATACCTGCGGGTTCGGGTCCTCCATCGCGGCGACGACCTTCGCGACGCGCGCGTCGATCAGCGCGTTCGCGCACGGCGGCGTGCGGCCGAAATGGCTGCACGGTTCGAGCGTGACGTAGACGGTCGAGCCCGCGACGTCGTGGCCGCGTGCGCGCGCGTCCTTCAGTGCCTGGACCTCCGCGTGATCCTGGCCGGCCGGTTGCGTGAAGCCTTCGCCGATCACGTCGCCGTCCTTGACGATCACGCAGCCGACACGCGGGTTCGGTGCCGTCGTATACATGCCGCGCGCGGCGAGCGCGAGCGCACGCTGCATGTGGGCGAAATCGATATCCGAGAACATGCGCGCGGCCCCGGGTCAGGCAGCGAGTGCCGCGAAGGCGCGGCGCGCGGCCGCGAGCGTCGCGTCGATCACCGCGTCGTCGTGCGTGCTCGACACGAAGCCGGCCTCGTACGCGGACGGCGCGAAATACACGCCTTCGTCGAGCATCAGGTGGAAGAAGCGGTTGAAGCGCTCGGTGTCGCTCTTCGTGACTTCGGCGAAGCTGGTCGGCACGCGTTCGGCGAAGTAGAGGCCGAACATCGCGCCGATCGAGTCGGCCGCGAACGGCACGCCGGCCGCGCGCGCTTCGGCCGCGAGGCCGTCGGCGAGACGCTTCGTCTGCGCGGTGAGCGCGTCGTAGAAGCCCGGCGCCTGGATCAGCTGCAGCGTCTTCAGCCCTGCGGCGACCGCGATCGGGTTGCCCGACAGTGTGCCGGCCTGGTAGACGCCGCCGAGCGGCGCGAGGTGGGCCATGATGTCGCGGCGGCCGCCGAACGCGGCAGCCGGCATCCCGCCGCCGATCACCTTGCCGAGGCAGGTGAGGTCGGCCGTGATCCCGTAGTACGCCTGCGCGCCGCCGAGCGCGACGCGGAACCCGCACATCACCTCGTCGAAGATCAGCACGGCGCCGTGCTTCGTGCACAGCGCGCGCAGCGTGTTGAGGAATTCCGGCGTGCCGCGCACGAGGTTCATGTTGCCTGCGACCGGCTCGACGATCACGGCGGCGATCTCGTCGCCGAACGCGCCGAACGCTTCCTCGAGCGCGGCGACGTTGTTGTATTCGAGGACGGTCGTGTGCTTCGCGATGTCGGCGGGCACGCCGGCCGACGTCGGGTTGCCGAACGTCAGCAGGCCCGAGCCGGCCTTCACGAGCAGGCTGTCCGCGTGGCCGTGGTAGCAGCCCTCGAACTTGACGATCCGGCTGCGGCCCGTGAAGCCGCGCGCGAGGCGCAGCGCGCTCATCGTGGCCTCGGTGCCGCTCGACACCATCCGCACCTGCTCGATCGACGGCACGAGCTTGCAGATTTCCTCGGCGATCTCGATCTCGGCTTCGGTCGGCGCGCCGAACGAGAAGCCGTCGGCGAGCACGTTCTGCACGGCCGACAGCACTTCCGGATGGACGTGGCCGACGATCATCGGGCCCCACGAGCCGATGTAGTCGATGTACTGCTTGCCGTCGGCATCCCAGAAATACGGGCCTTGCGCGCGCGCGACGAAGCGCGGCGTGCCGCCGACCGAACGGAATGCGCGCACCGGCGAGTTGACGCCGCCGGGAATGGTCTTCTGGGCGCGTTCGAAGAGGATCTGATTGTTGGACATGAGCGAAACCTGCGAGAGAAGGGCGCGGGGGCCTGTGCACGGGCCGCGGCGCCTGGGCGGAACGATCGTCCGATTGTACCGGAGACGCGCGCGGCGGGCCCGCGGCGCGGTCCGCGGCCTTTCGGCGCGTGCGGGGTTGCGCGGGCCGGGGCCGGAAAGGAGGGGCAGATGCGGCGCGGCGGCCGCTTCGGTTATCGCGGCGGTTTGCGCTTGCCGGTCAGCTCGGCCCAGCGCTTCTCGAGCGGGCCTTCGACCATCGGCTTGATCACGGTGCCGGAGCTTTGCGCATCCCAGGTCTGTACCGAGTACGGATGCACGCGCAGCGCGTCGCGCGGGATCACGACGTCCTGGTGCGCGTCGACCAGCCAGTCGTAGACGAAGTCGATGCACAGCCGGTAGCCGCGCTTCGTCGCCGGATCGGGTACCTCGTACGGCGCGCGCGTCACGTAGCCGGAGCCGAACACGCCCTTGGGCTCCTTCGCGACGCGGTGCAGGAACACGCGGTCGCCCGGCAGGATGCCGCGCGCGAAGCCGCAGCCCCACACGTCATGCACGGCCTCGCCGGCCTTCACGCGCGCGGCGACGTCGGGCAGTTCGGGCCACGGCCATTTCTTGGGGCTCCAGATCAACAGGAAAGCGGTCATCGGTTCGGTCGTGCGTCGAATTGAATGGGTCAGACAATAGGGGAGTGAGGCGCTGCAAGCTTAATCGAATCCCTGCTCGCGATCCCGCGCGGCGGGCACCGTGCCGGTGTTTTTCCGCCGGTCGCGCGCCGGGCCGGCGGCACGAAAAAAAGTTGCGCGTACAATCATGGGCCCGAGCGCGTCGTTCGCGGCGCGGTCTCCCGTCTTCACCACCACGCGCGCCCCGATGCGCGCGGCGCTCCATTCCGGATACCCATGTCTCACGTCGTCCGGCGCCGGCCCGATGCCCGGCTGATCCTGTTGCTCGGCGCGCTCGCCGCCTGCGGGCCGATCGCTACCGACATGTACCTGCCGAGCCTGCCGTCGATCGCCGCCGGTTTCTCCGTCAGCCCCGGCGCCGCGCAGCGCACGCTGACGAGCTTCATGGCCGGCTTTTCGGTCGGCATGCTGCTGTACGGCCCGCTGTCCGACACGTGGGGCCGCCGTCCCGTGCTGCTCGGCGGCATCGCGCTATTTACGCTCGCGAGCATCGGCTGCTTCGTATCGAACTCGATCGACATGCTGATCCTCGTGCGCTTCCTGCAGGCGCTCGGCGCCGGCGCGGCGTCGGTGCTGTCGCGTGCGATCGCGCGCGACGCGCACGAGCCGACCGACGCGGCGAAGGTGCTGTCGATGGTCGCGATCGTCACCGCGGTCGGGCCGCTGCTCGCGCCGCTGATCGGCGGGCAGATCCTGCGTTTCTCGGGCTGGCGCGGCGTATTCGTCGTGCTGGCCGTGTTCGGCGCGGTGTGCGCGGCGACCGCGTACCTGCGCGTACCCGAAACCTGGCCCAAGGAGCGGCGCAAGAGCGCGGCCGTGCTCGCGTCGTTCGCGTCGTACGGGCGCATCCTGTCCGATCCCGTCGCATGGGGTCACATGCTGTGCGGCGGGATGGCGTTCGCGTCGATGTTCTCGTACATCACCGCGACACCGTTCGTCTACATCGAGTATTTCCACGTGTCGCCGCAGCACTACGGGCTGCTGTTCGGCCTGAACGTGGTCGGCATCATGATCGGCAACTTCACGAACACGCGGCTGGTCGGCCGCATCGGTTCGCTGCGCATCATCGCGGCCGCGTCGCTCGTGAGCTGCATCGCGTCGCTCGCGGTCGCGTTCGTCGCGCTGACGGGGGTGGGCGGGCTGTGGTCGATCGTCGTGTGCCTGTTCTTCGTCGTCGGCGTGGTCGGGATCCTGTCCGCGAACTGCACGACCGACCTCATGCATCGTTATCCGCACAATGCGGGCGCGTCGGCGGCGGTGTTCGGCGCGATGCAGCTTGCGCTCGGCGCGCTGGCGAGCGTCGCGATCGGCGCACTCGCGGACGGCACGCCGTTCGCGATGGGCGTGACGATCGGCGTCACCGGCGTGCTGTGTTTCGCCGGGCGCTATCTGGTGCTGCGCTGGCACGGACGGCCGGTGAAGGCGGGCGCTTGAGCGGCGGGGCGGAACTGGCGGAGGAGGGCGGTGGACGGGTTTGCACTTCCCACCTCTGCATCACTTTGAACGGTCTGACGAGCGATTGTCGAGTCGATAGCTGCGCTTCGGGTTGGTTACGAACCGTTTGACCTGCGCATCGAGTTCCCGACTGTGATACAGATCCAGGCATTTCAGAAAATCAAACCGCACGCCCTTGATTTCGGATTCGACGACCGGATTGCGATAGTCGCGAGCAAGAAAACGATTGACCAGCGATTTGCCCGCGTCGGGGTTCCGTTCCAGATCGAAGTGTGGGGATGTACGAACGTATGACGTCACGCGCGCCCTCGGCAGAAGGCATCGTCGATGCCTGTCGCGCCGCTGTTGTTTGCGCTGGTGCCGCTCATGCAAAACACCCCGAACGCCGGGCTTGAATCCAGCGTTCGGGGTGTCGTGGATCGACGGTGTTTCGCCGAAGCGTCAGTCCCGCGCGACGTCCTTCGCCGCCGGCGATGCGCCGTGGCTCAGCCAGTCGAGCACGTCGGCCGTTTCGTCGTCGCTCGCCCGCGCGCGCGCTTGCGCGACGGCCTCCGGCAACTCACCGTTGGTCGACGCCCGGCGGATCGCGACGCCGACCGCGAGGATGTCGATCATCAGCAGATGCAGGATCCGCGAGATCATCGACAGCTGCGATTCGCGCATCTCGATGTGGTCGGTTTCGAGCGCGACGGTCGCGCGCTTCGCGAGCGGCGTGTTGCTCGACGTGATCGCGATCACCTTCGCGCCGGCCTGCATCGCGACGTCGAGCACGCGCAGCAGCTCGGGCGCGCGTCCCGACTTCGACACCGCGACGATCACGTCGCCCTTGCCGAGCAGCGCGGCCGATGCGGCCTGCATGTACAGGTCGCCGTACGCGATCGTCGGGATTCCGAAGCGGAAGAACTTGTAGTGCGCGTCCTGCGCGACGATGTTCGAGTTGCCGAGCCCGTAGAACTCGATGCGCCGCGCGCCGTTCAGGATCTCGATCGCGTTCTCGACGTGCTCGAAGTTCAGGTGCTCGCGCAGCTGCAGGATCGCCGACACCGTGTTGTCGAGCACCTTCGCGCCGAAGTCGGTGGCCGTGTCGCCGAGATGCACCTGGCTGTGGCTCATCGGGATCGTGCCGGTGAGGCCGGTGGCGAGCTTCAGCTTGAAGTCCGACAACCCTTGGCAGCCGAGCGAGCGGCAGAAGCGGATCACCGTCGGCTGGCTCACGTCGGCCTTGCGCGCGATGTCGACGATCGGGTCGTTGATGATCGAGCGCGGATGGTTCAGCGCGAGATCGGCGACGCGGCGCTCGGCCGGCGTCAGCGCGTCGCGCATCTGGCGGATCCGTTCGAACACGGCCGACGACGCACCGCCCGAGCGGTTCGACAGCTGCTCCGCGAGGATCGCGGATACGCCGAGGAACGCCGGGTATTCGGCGGTGATCAGGTAGGTCGGGATGTTCTCGAGGTAGTGCGTGAAGCGGCCCTTCGCCTCGAAGCGCGCGCGGAACGACGAGCGCGTGAACAGCTCGCCGAGCTTCAGCGCGACGCCGCCGCCGATGTACACGCCGCCGAGCGCGCCGAGCGTCAGCGCGACGCTGCCCGCGAACGCGCCGAGAATCCCGCAGAAACATTCGACCGTCTCGAGCGCGAGCGCGTCGCCCGCATGCGCGCGCTCGACGATCTCGACCGTGTCGACGGTCGCGGCGACGCGCTTCTTGTCGCGCGCGGCGAGCGCGCGATAGATGATTTCCATGCCGGGGCCCGCACACACGCGTTCGAACGACACGTGCGGAAACTTCTTGCGCGCGTACTGCAGCACCAGATCCTCGCGCTCGTCCTGCGGCGCGAACGACGCGTGGCCGCCCTCGCTGCCGAGCGCGATCCAGCGGTCGTCGGCCGGAATCAGCCCCGACACGCCGAGCCCGGTGCCGGGCCCGAGCAGCCCGATCACGCTGTTCTGGCGGCGCGTGCCGCCGCCGACCTGCACGCGCTGCGCATCGGTCAGGCCCGGCAGCGCCATCGCGAGCGCGGTGAAATCGTTGACGACGAGCAGCGTGTCGAAGCCGAGCGCGCGGCGCGTCGCCTCGATCGAGAAGCTCCAGTCGTGGTTGGTCATCGTGACCTGGTCGCCGTCGACCGGGTTCGCGATCGCGATCGCCGCATGGTTCACGCGGTTGATCTTCACGTCCTTCAGATACTTGCGGATCGCGTCGGTGATTGTCGGATAGTCGGCGCCGGGATAGACGCGGATCTGCGTGATCTCGCCTGGGCCGGTTTCCAGCGCGAAACGCGCGTTGGTGCCGCCGACGTCCGCGAGCAGGCGCGGGCCGTCGGCATGCTGGCCCGCGACAACGGCCTTACTTTGCGCACCAGTAGACATCGAGCTGGGTCCCCTTGTCGTTGGCCAGTTGGGAAATCGCGTTCTTCTGCAGCGATGCGGCTGCGGCGTCGAGCACCGCGCGCTTGCGTTCGCCCGCGATCAGCAGGAACAGCCGGTCGACGCGCTTGAGCGCATCGAGCGAAAAGCTCACGCGCGCATGCGGCGCGGCGCCCGGATGCACGGCGACGAAGCGTTCGCGCGTCGTGATCGCGTGGTTCCATTCGGGCGCGTCGGCGAAGATCGACGCGGTGTGGCCGTCCTCGCCCATGCCGAGCACCGCGACGGTCGGCACGCGGTAGTCGGCGTTCGCGTTGAGCGCGGCGACGTGCGCATCGAGCGTGCTGCGCGTGTCGACGAGCGGCAGGAAGCGGGCAGGGGCCGCTGCGTGTTGCAGCAGCGTATCGCGCACGAGTTGCGCGTTGCTGGCCGCGTCGTCGTCCGGCACCCAGCGGTCGTCGACCAGCGTGACGTCGACGCCGGCCCAGTCGAGCGCCGCGTGCGACAGCGTGTGCAGGAACGGGCGCGGGCTCGTGCCGCCGGACACGGCGAGCGTCGGGCGCGCGGGGCCGGCGAGGGCCGCGCGCAGCGCATCGCCGACGGCGCGCGCGAGCGCTTCGCTTTGCGCTTCCTGGGTGTCGAAAGCGTGGATCTCGATCACATCTCCTCCGGACTGCTTTGTCTGTTCAAATCGTACGAATCGTGATGCACGTTGCCGCGTACGGTGGCGTACGCGGCAACGGTTTGTATCAGTTCTCTTCTTCGAGCCAGCAGGTGTCGTGCTGCGCGAGCATCGCGCTCGACGCGGCCGGCCCCCACGTACCCGCCGCATACGGCTTCGGCGGTTTCAGCGTGCGTGCCCATTCGTTCAGGATCGGCTCGACCCACTGCCAGGCGGCTTCCTGTTCGTCGCGACGCACGAACAGCGCGAGCCGGCCGTTGATCACGTCGAGCAGCAGGCGCTGGTACGCCTCCATCTGCCCTTCCTTGAAGAACTGGTCGAACGCGAGGTCGAGGTGCACGCTCGCGAGGTTCATCCCTTCGCCCGGCTGCTTCGCGAGGCAGTACAGGCGAATCGTCTCGTTCGGCTGCAGCCGGATCACGAGACGGTTCGCACCGGGGCGCAGCGCGGTCGGCCCCAGCGCCGAGTGCGGCACCGGGCGGAAGTTGACGACGATCTCCGCGACGCGATCGGCCAGCCGCTTGCCGGTGCGCAGGAAGAACGGCACGCCGGCCCAGCGCCAGTTCTCGATCTCGACCTTCAGCGCGACGAAGGTTTCGGTCTGGCTGTCGGGCTTCACGCCTGGCTCGGTCGCGTAGGCCGGCACCTGCGCGCCCTTGATCACGCCCGCATGATACTGGCCGCGCACGGCAACCTTGCCGATGTCGCGCGGATCGATCGGCTTCAGCGCGCGCAGCACGCGCAGCTTCTCGTCGCGCACCGAATCCGAATCCATCGAATGCGGCGGCTCCATCGCGACGATCGACAGCAACTGCAGCAGGTGGTTCTGCACCATGTCGCGCAGCGCGCCCGTATTGTCGTAGAAATCGCCGCGTGCCTCGACGCCGAGCTCCTCGGCGATCGTGATCTGGATGCTCTCGACCCATTCGCGGCGCCACAGCGGCTCGAACAGCGCATTGCCGAAGCGCAGCGCGAGCAGGTTCTGCACGGGTTCCTTGCCGAGGTAGTGGTCGATCCGGTAGATCTGGCCTTCCGCGAAGATCTCGCCGACCGCGTCGTTGATCGCATTCGACGACTTCAGGTCGTAGCCGAGCGGCTTCTCGAGCACGATGCGCGAGCCTTCGTTCAGGCCGACCGACGCGAGTGCCTTGCAGATCGGCACGAACAGCGACGGGCCCGTCGCGAGATAGAACACGCGGATGCCGGGCAGCGATGCGATCGCGTCGCGCAGCACGACGTAGTCTTCCGCACGGCCGAGGTCGAGCTTTACATACTCGATGCGATCGAGGAAGGACTTCCACGCGGTTTCGTCGAGCGCCTTGCCGGCGGCTTTCTCCGCGTGCGGCTTCACGTGCGTGTCGACCCACTCGAGATAACCCGCACGATCCGATTCGTGACGCGCCACGGCGACGATCCGGCCGCTCTCCGCCAGCATGTTCGCACGGTGCGCTTCGAACAGCGCGGGCAGGATCTTGCGCATCGACAGATCGCCGGTGCCGCCGAAAAGTACGAAGGTAAAGCTGGAATCGGTATGCATGTGTCTCCGCCGTGTTGGGGGTGCTGGGAAGCGATCCGTAGTGCGATAAAAATATTTTTGACACTGAATTGTAGTTTAACTACAATCCGCCGCAAGGGGTAGCACCTGGGTGAAGAAAAAAAGAAGTGCGGTCGATGAACTGCGCGAGCTTCGCCTTCGGGAACGCCTTGTGCCGAATGTTATCGGACATTGACGGCGCGCATCGTCCGCGCGCCGTTGGCCCCGGGCTCGCGCCGCAGCATCGCGGCGGGCCAGAAACACAAAGAGGAGACACGCCGTTGAATCTCGATTCACGCTTTCTGTAAGAGCCCGGCCGGTCATCGGCCCCGTACGCTGCATGCGTCCCGCGGCTCGATTTCCCCGTCGTTTATCAAGAAGCCGGTTCCCGGTCAGGGAACCTCACGAGTTGATTCAGTCTGGAGGAGATAAGTAATGAAAGTTCGCTCGATCATGGGCGCGCTCTGCGCGGCAGGTCTGATGGCTGGCGCCGTGGCGGCGCAGGCAGCCGAGAATGTAACGGTGCTGCACTGGTGGACCTCGGGCGGCGAGTCGAAGGCCGTCGGCGTGCTGAAGGACGACGTGCAGAAGCAGGGCTACGTGTGGAAGGACTTCGCGGTCGCGGGCGGCGCGGGCGCAGCGGCGATGACCGCGCTGAAGACCAAGGTGATCAGCGGCGACGCACCGTCGGCCGCGCAGATCAAGGGCCCGCTGATCCAGGACTGGGCCGACCAGGGCGTGCTCGTCAACATCGATTCCGCTGCCGGCGACTGGAAGCAGAACCTGCCGCCGGAAATCGACAAGATCATCAAGTACAAGGGCCACACCGTCGCGGCGCCGTTCTCGGTGCACCGCGTGAACTGGCTGTACATCAACAAGGCCGCGCTCGACAAGGTCGGCGCGAAGGTGCCGACCACCTGGCCTGAATTCTTCGCGGTGGCCGACAAGCTGAAGGCCGCGGGTATCCAGCCGGTCGCGATGGGCGGCCAGCCGTGGCAGGACCTGACGCTGTGGGAAGACGTCGTGCTGTCGCAGGGCCCGGCGTTCTACAAGAAGGCGCTGGTCGACCTCGACCAGGCGACGCTGACGTCGCCGCAGATGCTGTCCGTGTTCGACACGGTGCGCAAGATCCAGGGTTACTTCGATACCGGCCGTAACGGCCGCGACTGGAACCTCGCGACCGCGATGGTCATCAACGGCAAGGCCGGCATGCAGTTCATGGGCGACTGGGCGAAGGGCGAGTTCGAGAACGCCGGCAAGAAGGCGGGCAAGGACTACATCTGCGCGGCGGTGCCGGGCACGGCGAATGCCTACACGTTCAACGTCGACTCGTTCGTGTTCTTCCAGCAGAAGGGCGAGAAGAACGCGACGCCGGGCCAGCTCGCGCTCGCGAAGACGATCATGACGCCGGACTTCCAGGAACAGTTCAGCCTGCTGAAGGGCTCGGTGCCCGTGCGTCTCGGCGTGAAGATGGACAAGTTCGACGATTGCGCGAAGAAGTCGTATGCCGACGAGCAGACCGCGATCAAGTCGGGCGGCTTCGTGCCGTCGCTCGCGCACGGCATGGCGCAGAGCGATGCGACCGCCGGCGCGATCACCGACGTCGTGACGAAGTTCATGAACTCGCAGCAGGATTCGAAGAGCGCGGTCGCCGCGCTCGCGAAGGCCGCGAAGGTCAAGTAACGCGCGCCAGGCGCCCGGCCGGAAACGCTTCATCGGCCGGGCGTTTTTGCATGTGCAGCAAACGGGCTCGCCCGCGGGCCCGTGTCGTACCCGGCGCCGGCCCGGCCTGCGTCGCCCTCGTTCCAGGAGTCGAATCAAGTGGCTGCCCCTCTTAGCGGAAACGGATCCGGCGCTGCCGCCGCACGGCGTACGTCGCCGATGTCGGCCTTCGCCGATCGCTGGATCCCGAAGCTCGTGCTCGCGCCGAGCGTCGCGATCGCCGTGGTGTTCATCTACGGCTTCATCCTGATTACCGGCTATCTGTCGCTGACCCGCTCGCGGCTGTTGCCCAACTACGAATTCGACGGCTTCGGCCGTTACACGGACCTGTTCCAGAACGACGTGTGGTGGACCTCCGCCGCGAACCTCGGCTGGTTCGGGATTCCGTTCATCGCGATCTGCGTGGGGCTCGGCCTGTTCCTCGCGATCCTGCTCGACCAGCGGATCCGCAACGAAGGCGCGCTGCGCGCGGTCTTCCTGTACCCGATGGCGCTGTCGTTCATCGTCACGGGCACCGCATGGCAGTGGATCCTGAACCCGGGCCTCGGCCTCGAGAAGGTGATGCACGACTGGGGCTGGACGAGCTTCTCGTTCGGCTGGCTCGACGATCCGGACAAGGCGATCTTCTGCGTGGTGATCGCGGCCGTGTGGCAGTCGACCGGCTTCGTGATGGCGCTGTTCCTCGCGGGGCTGCGCGGCGTCGACGCCGAGATCTTCAAGGCCGCGCAGGTGGACGGCGCGACGCTGCCCACCATTTACCGCAAGATCGTGATCCCGAGCATGCGCCCGGTGTTCTTCTCGGTGCTGCTGATCCTCTGCCACATCACGATCAAGACCTTCGACCTCGTCGTCGCGCTGACGGCGGGCGGGCCGGGCACGTCGTCGTCGCTGCCGGCCATGTTCATGTACACGTTTTCGTTCAACCGCGGCCAGCTCGGGCTCGGCGCGGCATCCTCGGTGATGATGCTCGCGACCGTGGTCGCGGTGCTGGTGCCGCTGATGTATATGGAATCGAGGAGCACCCGCAATGCAGCCTAAGATGACGATCAGCCGGGCAGTGATCTATGCGGCACTGATCCTGTTCGCGCTGTATTTCCTGTTCCCGATCTACGTGATGCTGTCGACGTCGTTCAAGGACCTCGACCAGCTGCGCACCGGCAACCTGCTGACGCCGCCCACCACGTGGACCGTCGACCCGTGGGTGAAGGCGTGGAGCGGCGCCTGTACCGGCGTGCGCTGCGACGGCATGAAGCCGTTCTTCCTGAACTCGCTGCAGATGGTGATCCCGGCCGTGCTGATCTCGTCGCTGATCGGCGCGTTCAACGGCTACGTGCTCACGCACTGGCGCTTTCGCGGCGCGGACGCGCTGTTCACGATGATGCTGGTCGGCTGCTTCATCCCGTTCCAGGTGATCCTGCTGCCGATGGCGCGCCTGCAGGGGATGCTCGGCCTCGCCAACACGATTCCGGGCCTCGTGTTCGTGCACGTCGTGTACGGGATCGCGTTCACGACGATGTTCTTCCGCAACTTCTACGTGAGCGTGCCGGCCGAGCTGGTGAAGGCCGCGCGCATCGACGGCGCGGGTTTCTTCACGATCTTCACGAAGATCCTGCTGCCGGTGTCGCTGCCGATCTTCATGGTGTGCCTGATCTGGCAGTTCACGCAGATCTGGAACGACTTCCTGTTCGGGATCGTGTTCTCCGGCGTCGATTCGATGCCGATCACGGTTGCGCTGAACAACCTCGTCAACACGTCGACGGGCGTGAAGGAATACAACGTCGACATGGCCGGCGCGATCATCGCCGCGCTGCCGACGCTGCTCGTCTACATCGTCGCCGGCCGCTATTTCGTGCGCGGGCTGACGGCGGGCGCGGTGAAGGGGTAAGCGCGGCTTCATCCGATACGACGAACCGGCCGCGCCTCGCGCGCGGCGCATCGAAACGAACCCGACGCGGCGCCGGAGTGCGCCGCGCGAGACGAGACAGAGGATTCACAGCATGGCAAGCCTTTCCATCCGTGACGTGTACAAGACCTACCCGAACGGGGTGCCGGTCCTGAAGGGTGTCGACATCGAGATCGAGGACGGACAGTTCCTGATTCTGGTCGGCGGTTCGGGCTGCGGGAAATCGACGCTGCTCAACATGATCGCCGGGCTCGAGACGGTCACGAGCGGCGAGATCTGCATCGACGGCAAGGTCGTCAACGACCTGTCGCCGAAGGATCGCGACATCGCGATGGTATTCCAGTCGTACGCGCTGTATCCGTCGATGACGGTGCGCGAGAACATCTCGTTCGGCCTGAACATCCGCAAGGTGCCGAAGAGCGAACAGCAGCAGATCGTCGACCGCGTGTCGCAGATGCTGCAGATCCAGCACCTGCTCGACCGCAAGCCGGGCCAGCTGTCCGGCGGCCAGCGCCAGCGTGTCGCGATGGGCCGCGCGCTCGCCCGCGATCCGTCGCTGTTCCTGTTCGACGAGCCGCTGTCGAACCTCGACGCGAAGCTGCGTATCGAGATGCGCGCGGAAATCAAGCTGCTGCACCAGCGTCTCGGCACGACGATCGTCTACGTGACGCACGACCAGATCGAGGCGATGACGCTCGGCGACCGGATCGCGGTGATGAAGGACGGCGTGGTCCAGCAGTTCGGCGCGCCGCAGGAGATCTACGATTCGCCGTCGAACCTTTTCGTCGCGGGCTTCATCGGCGCGCCGCCGATGAACTTCATCAACGGCAAGCTGGTCGAGCAGGGCAGCGGGATCGCGCTCGAGATCGATACGGGCCTCGCGCGCAGCGCGCTGAACCTGCCGTTCGACGCGAAGCGGATGAACGGCCACGTCGGCCGCGAAGTGATCCTCGGGCTGCGTCCGGAGCGCATCACCGATGCGCGCAACGCGCACCACGGCGAGGCGTCGAAGCTGCAGCCGATCGACGTGCGCGTCGACGTGACCGAGCCGACCGGGCCGGACACGCACGTGTTCGCGCAGGTGAACGGCAAGCGGATCGTGAGCCGCGTGCATCCGGCCGCGAACCCGCAGCCGGGGCAGACGCAGTCGCTGCTGTTCGACGTGTCGAAGGCCGTGCTGTTCGATCCGGCGTCGGAAGAGCGGATCGCGTAACGTCGCACGTCTCGCCGAGAAAGCAAAGGGCCGTCATATCTCTGACGGCCCTTTGCGTTTTCGGCGGGCGATGCCGGTACTCACTGCCAATACGCGCAACTTCCGGGCGTCGGCGAACGCGCTCCGAATCTTCATAAGTGCGAAAAAACATCTCGTTTCCCCACTTTGTACCTTCCACGGGCGTGATGAGAGAGTTTCGCCAGCTCCTCGGTCACTGGGCAAAAAATAGCGTCACGAGTTGATGAAACGACGTCAATCGACCTGACGAAAGCGACGGTTGGATTTCAGTTTCCTGCGAACATCGGGGGCAAATATAACGGAGCCTAGAACGGAGAGCATGAGTAAGCTCAGGTAGACCGAGGCAGCGCTTAGAATCGGTACGAACAGTATTCTATGTCCTGCAGAGAACAGGTTGAGTGAAAAGAAGATGCGGAGCAGCACAAGGAATGGAACAAACATGGACGCAACGAAGCATTGCCGGTAGCGTTTCTTTGTGTGATCTTTCGAGGTTAGTTTTGCGCTATCGATAACGGAATGAATTTCGTTTTCGGAAGTGGATTTCAGCTCTGGAACAATCATTCGAAGGATGAACAGGAATGGGATTGTTTTCATCGCCGTTTTCCGGTGTAAGTAAGTATTTTCGGAAGTGTCGAGCGGAACGAGATCGAATGGTCGTGGCCTTGAGAAATGGCTGAATTGGTGTCCGGTGAAAATTTGACGTGTCGCGTCACGAGTGGGCTATCTCAATAACATCCTGGTGGAGAGGTCGGTTATTAATTTTGCGATTTGATTTCCATCAAGCTAGGGGGCGGGATTTTAAATCATTCATTCCGATTCCCGGATTTTCGATGGTGATCGTAATCAATGGAAGGTGCCCGGAGCTAGATGGAACGTTCCGCCGCCGAGCGGTAACGGGATCGCGCCGCCGATGCCAAATCCTGCGATATCACCTGCCCAAGTGGCGCCAGAAACGAGATCCAGTTCCATGATGGTCAATTCCCTCATCCGATATTTCCCCTTCAAATTTATTTGGATAACTAATCGATAAACATATATTACGAATTGCTTTCGCAGTGTTGCGCAATCGACGGATGTTTGCAACCAGTTTATTTTGAGATTTCCGCCTGGAGTCGTCGCGTTACATTTGATCAGCGAGAGGTGACATCGTGAGGGCTGTTGATGCGTTCGAAGGCGCGAAACGACCTAATGTTCTCGACGCCGCATTGGGGATTCGCCTCGAGCAAAGTTAAGCGGTGGACTGCCGAGATGGGGCGCTGCGGTGGATCGAGCCGCTCAGTGCGGCAGCCGCACGTCGAACTTGAAGGTCGCGAGCCGAGCGACGAGGATGAAGCCGGTCGCGAGCAGCACGCTGTACACGGAATCGAACTGCAGCCACACGAGCAGCAGGTAGAACCAGCAGCCGACGAACGCGCAGGTCGCGTACGGCCGCGAATCGCGCAGGATCAGCGGGATGTCGTTGCACAGCACGTCGCGGATGATCCCGCCGACCACGCCGGTAATCACGCCCATCATCACCGCGATGAAGCGCGGCATCTCGGCATCGAGCGCGATCGCCGTGCCCGAGATGCTGAAGATCCCGAGCCCGATCGCATCGGCGACGAGCAGCAGCCGCTCGGCCGACAGCCGCGACAGCATGCGCAGCACGAACGGCGCGAACAGCGCGAGCACGAAGATCGCGATCACGTAGTCGTCATGCACGACCCAGTAGAACGGCCGGCGCTCGAGCAGGATGTCGCGCAGCGTGCCGCCGCCGAACGCGGTGGCGAGCGCGACGACGAACGTGCCGACCGAATCGAGACGGTTCTTGCGCGCCTCGATGAAGCCCGAGATCGCAAAGGCCAGCGTGGCGATCGCCTCCAGTATCGCGATCGCGAGCGTCAGCCTAGGATGCGGCACGCGGCCCCCGGTCGGCGGGTGCCGCGAACGGCTGCAGCAGGACCAGCACCGCGCCCGCGCCGCCGTCGTGGCCGCGCGCCTCGCAGAACGCGATCACTTCTTCTTTCTGCACGAGCCACGCGCGCACCTTGCCCTTCAGCACGGGTTCCTTGCCGATCGAGCCGAGCCCCTTGCCGTGGATCACGCGCAGGCAGCGCAGCCCTTTCTTGCCGGCTTCGCGGATGAACTCGGCGAGCGCGTCGCGCGCCTCGTCGCGCCGCATCCCGTGCAGGTCGATCTGCGCCTGCACGATCCACGCGCCGCTCCTCAGCTTGCGCACGACGTCGCGGCTGATGCCGGGGCGGTGGTAATACAGCGAGTCGTCGCTGTCGAGCAGCGTCTCGGGATCGAATTCGTCGGACAGCGTCGCGTTCAGCACGGCTTCCTCGTCGCGCTGCGTCTGCTTCGGCACCGGGTCGGGCGGCGTGCGGCCGGCGGCCGCGCGCGGCGGGGCATTGAGCGGCTGGATCGCGCCGATCTCGTTGCGGAACAGGTTCGCGTCGGCTTCCGCCTTGCGCTCGGCCTTGGCCGTTTCGACGCGTTGGCGTTCGCGGCGATCGGCTTCGCCTTGCAGCGACTTGCGCAACGCGCCGAGGCCCGCGAGCCCCTGGCCGCGCAATGCGGCGGGATCGGGCGCGGGCGCCGGCGCGACGGGCGCGGGGTTCGCGGGACGGGCGGCGATCTGCCGCTTCGCGGGATCGCTCGGATGGGGCTGGTTCTTCGCCATGATTCGGTACGCAGGGCAGGCGCGTTCGGGCGCGCGGGCAAAAAAAAGCCGCTGCACGGCGGCAGCGGCTTTCCGGTCGAGCCCGCTTCGCGGCAGCGGACGCCATTGTAGCGCCCGGCGCGAGCGGTCTCGCGGCTTACTTCTTGTCGTGCAGGCTTTCGAGGTAGCGCTGCGCGTCGAGCGCGGCCATGCAGCCCGTGCCCGCGCTGGTGATTGCCTGGCGGTACACGTTGTCCTGCACGTCGCCGGCGGCGAACACGCCCGGCACGCTCGTCGACGTCGCGTTGCCGTGCAGGCCGCTCTTCGTCAGGATGTAGCCGTCCTTCATCTCGAGCTGGCCCTGGAACAGGTCGGTGTTCGGCTTGTGGCCGATCGCGACGAACACGCCCTGCACGCTGAGGTCTTCCGTCGCACCGGTCTTCACGTTCTTGATGCGCAGGCCCGTGACGCCCGAATCCTCGCCGGTCACTTCGTCGAGCACGTGATCCCACTTGATCACGACGGCGCCTTCCTTTTCCTTTTCCAGCAGGCGGTCGATCAGGATCGGCTCCGCGCGGAACTTGTCACGGCGATGGATCACCGTGACCTTCTTCGCGATGCCCGTCAGGTAGAGCGCTTCCTCGACGGCCGTGTTGCCGCCGCCGATCACCGCGACTTCCTGGCCGCGATAGAAGAAGCCGTCGCAGGTCGCGCAGGCCGACACGCCCTTGCCCATGAAGTGTTCTTCGGACGGCAAGCCGAGATACTGCGCGGACGCGCCGGTCGCGATGATCAGCGAGTCGCACGTGTATTCGCCCGAGTCGCCGATCAGGCGGATCGGCTGCTCGTGCAGCTTCGCGGTGTGGATGTGGTCGAACACGATTTCGGTGTTGAAGCGCTCGGCGTGCTCGAGGAAGCGCGCCATCAGCTCCGGACCCTGCACGCCTTTCGCGTCGGCCGGCCAGTTTTCGACGTCGGTCGTGGTCATCAGCTGGCCGCCCTGCGCGATGCCGGTGATCAGCACCGGGGACAGGTTGGCACGTGCCGCGTAGACGGCAGCCGTGTAGCCGGCGGGGCCGGAACCGAGAATCAGGACTTTGGCGTGTTTGGGCGTGGACATGTGCGAATCCGTAAAAGTCGGCTGCGGCGGGCGGGGTAGGGCTCGCCGTACGATCCGGGTTGACCGGGATGCCGTCATAGATGGGTATCAGACGCGCATTATAAAGGCCCCGTTGCTGCGTTGCCGAACGAGAGTTTCAATCGCGGCGATAGTGTCTCGCGGCGCAACGGTCGCGCATGCGGGGCGGGCGGGGCGTGGCACCCGCCCGGGGCGGCGCGGCTGCGGGCGGGCGGCCGGACCGCGCACCGGAGTGAAAGGTAGAAAGGGCCGCCGCGGAGAGCATGCGCCGCGCCGGCCGTACCCCGGCCCTGTTATGTAACCGTCATTTACACTTGGCGGCCCGGTGCAGCGCTTACAATATGCGGGATCGAACGACAGGCGGGCGCGCAGCCCGTCCTCTTTATACGGATTCATGGCAAAAGCTCCTTATTCCGCCCAGGCACAGGCGTTGCCGCACCGGATGTCGAAGCTCCTCACGGAGATCCGCTGGATTCTCCAGGTCGCGCTCTGCGCATTTCTGGTGATGGCCCTGCTGAGCTACAGCCGGCGCGATCCGAGCTGGACGCACGCCGCCCAGGTGGACCACATCTCGAACTGGGCCGGCCGCGTCGGCGCCTGGACGGCCGACATCATCCTGCTGCTGTTTGGCCTGTCGGCCTACTGGCTGATCGTGCCGCTCGCGCGGCGCATCGCCGTCAACTACCGCCGCATCACGCGTCACGAGGCGGTCGTGGACGAACCCGAGCGGCCGATCGGCTGGCTCACCGAAATCTTCGCGTTCGTGCTCGTCGTGCTGGCGTGCGACGGCATCGAGGCGCTGCGCATGTGGTCGCTGAAGGTGCAGTTGCCGCGCGCGCCGGGCGGCGTGATCGGCGAGGCCGTGGCGGGCGCGATGTCGCACGCGTTCGGCTTCACCGGCGGCACGCTGCTGCTGCTGATCCTGCTCGCGATCGGCCTGTCGCTGTATTTCCGCTTCTCGTGGCTGTCGGTCGCCGAGCGCGTCGGCGGTGCGATCCTGTCCGCCGTCAACGTCGCGAAGCTGCGCCGCGAGGCCGAGCGCGACCGCAAGCTCGGCGAGGCCGCGGCCGTGCGCCGCGAAGGCAAGGTCGAAGAGGAACGCGTGCGCATCGAGGATCACGAGCCCGTGACGATCGTGCCGCCGGTCGTCACGCCGGCGAAGTCCGAGCGCGTCGAGCGCGAGCGCCAGGTGCCGCTCTTCACCGACCTGCCGGGCGATTCGACGCTGCCGCCGGTGTCGCTGCTCGACCCCGCGCCGAAGGCGCAGGAGGCGATTTCGGCCGATACCCTCGAATTCACGTCGCGCCTGATCGAGAAGAAGCTGAAGGATTTCGGCGTCGAGGCGAGCGTCGTGGCCGCGTATCCGGGCCCGGTCGTCACGCGCTACGAGATCGAGCCGGCCACCGGCGTGAAGGGCAGCCAGATCGTCAATCTCGCGAAGGATCTCGCGCGCTCGCTGTCGCTCGTGTCGATCCGCGTCGTCGAGACGATTCCCGGCAAGAACTACATGGCGCTCGAACTGCCGAACCAGCGCCGCCAGACGGTGCACTTGTCCGAGATCATCGGTTCCGAGGTGTACGCGGCCGCATCGTCGGCGCTCACGCTCAGCCTCGGCAAGGACATTGGCGGCAAGCCGGTGTGCGCGGATCTCGCGAAGATGCCGCACCTGCTGGTCGCCGGTACGACCGGCTCGGGCAAGTCGGTCGGGATCAACGCGATGATCCTGTCGCTGCTGTATAAAGCGACCGCCGAGCAGGTGCGCCTGATCCTGATCGATCCGAAGATGCTCGAAATGAGCGTCTACGAAGGCATTCCGCACCTGCTGTGCCCGGTCGTCACCGACATGCGCCAGGCCGGCCACGCGCTGAACTGGACGGTCGCGGAGATGGAGCGCCGCTACAAGCTGATGAGCAAGCTCGGCGTGCGCAACCTCGCGGGCTACAACAACAAGATCGACGAGGCCGCGAAGCGCGAGGAGAAACTGCCGAACCCGTTCAGCCTGACGCCGGAAGATCCCGAGCCGCTCGGCCGCCTGCCGAACATCGTCGTGGTGATCGACGAGCTGGCCGACCTGATGATGGTCGTCGGCAAGAAGGTCGAGGAACTGATTGCACGGATTGCGCAGAAGGCGCGCGCGGCCGGCATCCACCTGATCCTCGCGACGCAGCGTCCGTCGGTCGACGTGATCACGGGCCTCATCAAGGCGAACGTGCCGACCCGGATCGCATTCCAGGTGTCGTCGAAGATCGACTCGCGCACGATTCTCGACCAGATGGGCGCCGAATCGCTGCTCGGGATGGGCGACATGCTGTACCTGCCGCCGGGCAGCGGGCTGCCGGTGCGCGTGCACGGCGCGTTCGTCGCCGACGACGAAGTGCACCGCGTCGTCGAGAAGCTCAAGGAGCAAGGCGAGCCGAACTACGTCGAAGGGCTGCTCGAAGGCGGCACCGCCGACGGCGACGAGGGCTCGGCCGGCGCGGGAACCGGCGAAGGCGGCGGCGAGTCTGATCCGCTGTACGACCAGGCGGTCGAGATCGTCATCAAGAACCGCCGCGCGTCGATCTCGCTCGTGCAGCGGCACCTGCGGATCGGCTATAACCGCGCGGCGCGGCTGCTCGAGCAGATGGAGCAGTCGGGGCTCGTGTCGGCGATGTCGTCGAGCGGCAACCGCGAAATTCTTGTGCCGGCGCGCGACGCGGAATGAGTCCGCGGCGTTCGCGGCGCCGGCCACCCAGGGAGAAAACCGCAATATGCAGCAACATTCGTTCGCAATGTCTCTTCGTTCGACGCGGCGCTGGCTCGGCGCGGCGCTCGCCGGCGCATCGCTGATGCTCGCGGCGACGCACGCGTTCGCGGGCGGCACCGAGCAACTGAAGGCGTTCGTGTCGCAGGTGCGTTCGGCGAAGGGCGACTTCACGCAGCAGATCGTCAAGGCACCGTCGAAGGGCGCGAGCGCCGCGCAGGCCGTGCCGAAGCCCACCGACAATTCGAGCGGCACGTTCGTGTTCGCGCGCCCGGGCAAGTTCATCTGGACGTACCAGAAGCCGTACCAGCAGGTGCTGCAGGCCGACGGCGAGAAGCTCTACGTGTATGACCGCGACCTGAACCAGGTGACCGAGCGCAAGCTGAACGGCGCGCTGGGCGCGAGCCCGGCCGCGATCCTGTTCGGCAGCAACGATCTCGACAAGAGCTACACGTTGCGCGATGCCGGCGAGAAGGGCGGCATCGAGTGGCTCGAGATGCTGCCGAAGGCGCAGGATACGCAGTTCCAGCGGATCGGCATCGGCTTTCGCAACGGCACGCTCGCCGCGATGGAGCTGCACGACGTGTTCGGCAACGTCACGCTGCTGACGTTTACGAACATCCAGACGAATCCGCCGCTGAAGGGCGATACGTTCAAGTTCGTCGTGCCGAAGGGCGCCGACGTGATTACCGGCTGACCGGCGCCGCACGCCGCTTTTTCGCAACGGGCCTGCCGGCGACGGCAGGCCCGTGTTGTTTTCGGGCGCGGGCACTGGGCGCGGGCACGGGCAGCAGGCACGGCGGTGCCGTCGCGCGGCTGTCATAATGTCGGGTCCGGCGGCCGGTTCGGCCGCGACCGTTTGATGTGGAGCGAGGGTTCATGTCCGATCTGTTTCAAGTCGAGCCGCGCCGCCCGCTCGCCGAGGCGCTGCGGCCGAAGACGCTCGCCGAGGTGATCGGCCAGACGCATTTGCTGGGCGAAGGCAAGCCGCTGCGGCTCGCGTTCGAATCGGGCAAACCGCATTCGATGATCCTGTGGGGGCCGCCCGGCGTCGGCAAGACGACGCTCGCGCGGCTCACCGCGCTCGCGTTCGACTGCGAGTTCATCGCGCTGTCCGCGGTGCTCGGCGGCGTGAAGGACATCCGCGAGTCGATGGAGCAGGCGAAGGATACGCTGAACCGCACCGGCCGCCACACGATCCTGTTCGTCGACGAGATCCACCGCTTCAACAAGGGGCAGCAGGACGCGTTGCTGCCGTTCGTCGAGTCGGGGCTCGTGACCTTCATCGGCGCCACGACCGAGAACCCGAGCTTCGAGGTCAATTCGGCGTTGCTGTCGCGTGCGCAGGTGTACGTGCTGAAGTCGCTGGACGACGACGAGATGCGACAGTTGCTGAAGCGCGCACAGGAAATCGCGCTCGACGGCCTCGCGTTCGACGACAAGGCGATCGATACGCTGGTCGGTTATGCGGACGGCGACGCGCGGCGCTTCCTGAACCTGCTCGAGCAGGCGCAGACGGCGGCCACGTCGGCCGGCGTCGCGACGATCGACGCCGATTTCGTCAGCAGCGCGATGACGCTGAACGCGCGGCGCTTCGACAAGGGCGGCGACAACTTCTACGACCAGATCTCGGCGCTGCACAAGTCGGTGCGCGGTTCGAGCCCGGACGGTGCGCTGTACTGGTTCTGCCGGATGATCGACGGCGGCGCGGATCCGAAGTACCTCGCGCGGCGGATCGTGCGGATGGCGTGGGAAGACATCGGCCTGGCCGACCCGCGCGCGCTGCAGGTGGCGAACGACGCGGCCGAAACCTACGAGCGGCTCGGCTCGCCGGAAGGCGAGCTCGCGCTCGGGCAGGCGGTGATCTATCTCGCGTGCGCGGCGAAGAGCAACGCGGGTTACAACGCGTTCAACCAGGCGATGGCGTTCGTGAAGCAGGACAAGTCGCGCGAGGTGCCCGTGCACCTGCGCAACGCGCCGACCAGGCTGATGAAGGAACTCGGCTACGGTCACGCGTATCGCTACGCGCACGACGAGCCGAATGCGTATGCGGCCGGCGAGACGTACCTGCCGGACGGGATGCGCGAACCGCGCTGGTACAAGCCGGTGCCGCGCGGGCTCGAATCGAAGATCGCCGACAAGCTCGCGTGGCTGCGCGAACTCGATCGCGAAGCCGGCAAGAAGGACTGACGGCGCGGCCCGGGCCGGCCGGCGTGGTCGTGGCTCGCGTCAGCGCTTGCGTACCGGCTGCTTCTTCCAGTAGTCGAACGGCTCCTGATGGCATTCGATGTCGAGTTCGGCGATGCGCGTGTGCAGGCTCGACTGCGCGTCGGCGATCGCGAGGTTGTAGATCACCGGGCCGATCTCCTCGACGAAGAAGTGCAGCAGCGCGCCGGCCTGGATATTGCCGATCGGCTCGTCCATGTTTTCTGTGAAATAGCGTTGCAGTGACGCGATCGCACGGTCGCGTATTTCCTTGTCCAGTTCGATGGCCATCGGATTCCTTGGGTGCTGTGACGTGGGGCGGGCGCCTCGCTCGATGCGCCGCCGCGGGCCCGCGCGGGCGTTTCGCGATCCGCGGCGCTTCGATGCCGTGCGATTTCGCGGGTGCCGACGGGCGGGCCGGCAACGCGATACTGCCATGGCCGTCGCGCCACGGTCATCGCCTGTTTGCAGCATAGTCCGTCCGTCCAGTGCCTTGGCGGCCCTGCGGTGCGTTAGAATTCCCGTCTTACACAACGATTTTCCAAGTCCTCCCATGCTCGACATCCAGTTGCTGCGCAAAGACCTCGACGGCGTCGCGAAGCGCCTCGCCGATCGCGGCTACACTCTCGACATCGCCGCGTTCTCCGCCCTCGAAGCGGAACGCCGCGCGATCCAGACCCGCACCGAAGAGCTCCAGGCGCGCCGCAACAGCCTGTCGAAGCAGATCGGTGCGATGAAGGGGAAGGGCGAGGACACGTCGGCCGTGATGGCCGAGGTCGGCGGGATCGGCGACGAAATGAAGGCGGGGGAAGCCAAGCTCGGCGACATCCAGGCGCGCCTGTCCGACCTGATGCTCGGTATGCCGAACGTCGCGCATGAAAGCGTGCCGGTCGGCAAGGACGAAGCCGACAACGTCGAGGTGCGCCGCTGGGGCACGCCGCGCCAGTTCGACTTCGAGGTGAAGGATCACGTCGACGTCGGCACGCCGCTCGGCCTCGATTTCGAGACCGGCGCAAAGCTCGCCGGCGCGCGCTTCACGATGCTGCGCGGCTCGATCGCGCGCCTGCACCGCGCGCTCGCGCAGTTCATGATCGACACGCACACGCAGCAGCACGGCTACACCGAAGCCTATACGCCGTACATCGTGAACCCCGAGATCCTGTACGGTACGGGCCAGCTGCCGAAGTTCGCGGACGACATGTTCCGCGTCGAGAAGGGCGGCGAGGAGAACAAGGTCACGCAATACCTGATCTCCACGTCGGAAATCTCGCTGACGAACACCGTGCGCGAGTCGATCGTCGAAGGCTCCGCGCTGCCGATCAAGCTGACCGCGCATTCGCCGTGCTTCCGCTCGGAAGCCGGTTCGTATGGCCGCGACACGCGCGGGATGATCCGCCAGCACCAGTTCGACAAGGTCGAGATGGTGCAGGTCGTCGCGCCGGATGCGTCATACGCGGCGCTCGACGAGATGGTCGGCCATGCGGAAGCGATCCTGCAGAAGCTTGGCCTGCCGTACCGCGTGATCACGCTGTGCACGGGCGACATGGGCTTCTCGGCCGCGAAGACGTTCGACCTCGAAGTGTGGCTGCCTGCGCAGAACACCTATCGCGAGATCTCGAGTTGCTCGAATACCGAGGCGTTCCAGGCGCGCCGGATGCAGGCGCGTTTCCGCAACGCGCAGGGCAAGCCGGAACTCGTGCATACGCTCAACGGTTCGGGCCTTGCGGTCGGCCGCACGCTCGTCGCTGTGCTGGAGAACTACCAGAACGCGGACGGCTCGGTCACGGTGCCGGAAGTGCTGCGTCCGTACATGGGCGGCATCGAGCGTATCGACGCGCCGGCACAGGCGTCGTAACGTCGCGCTCCGGCGATCGCTTCAATCCCTCGCAAAAAAATTTGCAAAAAGGGCTTGTGAGATTCGAAGAGATCGTTCTATAATCTTTTCTTTCGCGGAAACGACCAAACGCGAAATGCAGTAAAGCAGCAAGGAAGGAGAGGTGGCAGAGTGGTCGAATGTACCTGACTCGAAATCAGGCGTACGGTTTCCCCGTACCGTGGGTTCGAATCCCACCCTCTCCGCCAAAATACGAAGCCCCTTGATCCGGAAGGATCAAGGGGTTTTTCGTTTTGGGCTTGCTCAATCGTGTGTCTCAAGGCGTGGTGGCGGCAACAGCATCGACCGTCGATGCATCGGAATGTGCCGATGCGATAGCGACCGTGTCCCATACGTCTTGCTGCGCAGTGGGCAGCGTCGGCGGTCCAGCCTGTCCGGATCGGGGCGGCGCGTGCACGTCCTGTCCTTGCCGCTTTCTTCAGCTTTAAGCCCGCGCTTGCTGCACCGTTCCCGTCGATCCAAGGTCCCATGAAGCTGAGCTACAAGATTCCCCTCGCATTTGCCGTCGCGCTGCTGCTGATGTTCGGCGGCGCGCTGTACGGCATCCATATTCTCAATCGATCGATCGATACGTTTGCCGACGACGTGCAGACGAACGTCGGCGACGAACGGCTCGTGTCGGCCACGCTCGTGCAGTTCAAGCTGCAAGTGCAGGAATGGAAAGACACGCTGTTGCGCGGCAAGCAGCCCGCGAAGCTCGACCAGTACTGGCAGGCGTTCCAGACGCGCGAGCACACGGTCGATACGCTCGCCGCGCAGCTCGTTCATCAGTTGCCGCCCGGCGAGAGCCGCTCGCTCGTCGAGCAGTTCATGCGTGCGCACACGGCGATGGGCGAGGGTTACCGGCGCGGGTTCGACGCGTTCAAGGCGGCCGGCTTCGAGCCGTCGGCCGGCGATGCCGCCGTGGCGGGCGTCGACCGCGAACCCGCGGTGCTGCTGGAGCGGGCCGCGAAGTCGATTGCCGACGAGAGTGCCGCCGTGTCGGCGCAGGCGAGCCGCGATGCGCAGCACGCCACTGTCGCGAGCCTCGTGCTGATGCTGGTCGTGCTCGGCGTCGCGATGGTCGGTGCGTTCCTGTTCAGCCGCGCGATCCTGCGTCCGCTCGACCGCGCGGTCGCATGCGCGCAGGCCGTCGCCGAGGGCGACCTGACGCGCGACGTCGACGCGGCCGGCCGCGACGAGATCGCCGACCTGCTGCGCGCGTTGCGGACGATGCAGGCGAGCCTGTCGGGCGTCGTGCTCGAAGTGCGTACGCACGCCGAAGCCGTCGCGACGGCGAGCGCACAGATCGCGTCGGGCAATCATGATCTGTCGGCGCGTACCGAGGCACAGGCCGCGTCGCTCGAGGAGACGGCCGCCAGCATGACCGAACTCACGGGCATCGTCCGCCAGTCGGCCGAGCACGCGCAGCACGCGGCGCAGCTGGCGCGCGACGCATCGACGATCGCGGCGGCCGGCGGCGGCGTGATGTCGGATGCCGTCGGCACGATGAACGGCATCGCCGACAGCTCGGCGAAGGTCGGCGAGATCATCGCGGTGATCGACGGCATTGCGTTCCAGACCAACATCCTCGCGCTGAACGCAGCGGTCGAGGCGGCGCGCGCGGGCGAGCAGGGGCGCGGCTTCGCGGTCGTCGCGGCGGAAGTGCGTACGCTCGCGCAGCGCAGCGCCGCCGCCGCGAAGGAGATCAAGGGGCTCATCGAGCAGTCGACGCGGCGGGTCGACGAAGGCGCCGTGCTGATCGGCCGGGCGGGCGAGTCGATTCACGAGATCGTCGGCGCGGTGCAGCGCGTCACGACGATCGTCGGCGAGATCTCGTCCGCGTCGCAGGAGCAGAGCGGCGGCATCCAGCAGGTGAACATCGCGGTCACGCAGATGGACGAAGCGACGCAGCGCAACGCGGCGCTCGTCGAGCAGGCATCGGCCGCGACGCAGGCACTCGCCGAGCAGGCGAGCGCGCTGCGGCATGCGGTTGCCGTGTTCAGGTTGCCGGAAATGGCGTGACGGGGGCGCCGTCGTGCCCGGCTCGAACGAAGCCGGGGGCCGGCGCGGCATCGGCTGTCGGCGGTACGCGCCGACGCCAAGCTACCAGCGGCCCGGCCCCCGCGATCAAGCCGTGGCCGGATATTGCGCGAGCACCCGGGCGCGGATCGACGGCTTGATGTTCGATTGCGCCATGTTGCCGCCGTAGTGCGCGACCACCCGCGGATTCATCACGCGATACCAGAGCGGCGGCACGTACGCGAACAGGATCATCGTCGCGTAGCCGGCCGGCAGTTGCGGCGAATCGTCGAAGTGGCGCAGCGCCTGGTACGAGCGCGTCGGATTCGCGTGATGGTCGGCGTGCCGCTGCAACTGGTACAGGAACAGGTTGGTGACGACGTGATTGCTGTTCCACGAATGCTGCGGCGTGCAGCGTTCGTAGCGGCCGTTCGGCAGCTTGCGGCGGCCGAGCCCGTAGTGCTCGACGTAGTTCACGACTTCGAGCAGCGACGCGCCGTAGACGGCCTGGATCACGAGGAACGGGATCACGACCTTGCCGGCCATCGCGATCGCGATGCCCCACACGACGACGGTCATCGCCCATGCGTGCAGCACCTCGTTGCGCCAGGTCCACGGCGAATGCCCGAGGCGTTCGAGGCGGGCCTTCTCGAGCCGCCACGCGGAGCGGATGCTGCCGCTCACGGTGCGCGGCAGGAAGGCCCAGAACGATTCGCCGTAGCGCGCGCTCGCCGGATCCTCGGCCGTCGCGACACGTACATGGTGGCCGCGATTGTGCTCGACGTAGAAATGGCCGTATGCGACCGGCGCGAGCGTGATCTTCGCGAGCCAGCGCTCGAAGCGGTCGGTCTTGTGCCCGAGTTCATGCGCGGTATTGATCGAGATGCCCGTCGCGGCGCCGAGCGACAGCGCGAAGCCGACATAGTCGTACCAGGCGAGCGCGTGCGTGCCGACGATCCATACGCACGCGAAGAACGCGACGTATTCGACGAGGGTCGCGAGATAGACGATCAGCCGGTAGTAGCGCTCCCGTTCGAGGTGCGGCACCACGGCCTCGGGCGGATTGTCGCGATCGTCGCCGATCAGCGTGTCGAGGATCGGGATCACGCCGAACGCGAACAGCGGGCCGAACCACCAGAACACGTGCAGGCCCGTCGACAGCGCGAGCTGGGCGGCGAGAATCGGCAGCGTGATCGTCAGCGCGCCGAGCAGCCACAGGTAACGCTTGCCATCCGACCAGCCCGAAGCCGATCCGTCGGTCATTGCCATTGTCTCCCTCCTGCGGGCCGGCCCGAAGGCGGCCGCCTGTATGGTTGTTCGAATTCTCGTTGGCCCGCGACGCACGCGCGGTTGAACCGGATCGTCGTCCGGTTCTGCCTGTTATACGACCCATGTGCACGCTTGCCAAACTCCGGCACTAGGCGTGCGGCTCCAAACGGCGGCGCGCGTGCGGCGCAGGCAGGGAAGGGCCCGCGCACGCCGATTGAAACATGCGGGAATGACCGGATCGGCCCGCGCGGGCGGCAGGTTTGTCAGACGGATGGCGTGCCGTGACGAGGACGGGCATCGACGCTGCGGGTTCGCAACAAATGTTGCGTCGCAATATGCGGAGCGGGATGGTGACCCATGTCGCTTGCTTCGACGTTACCAATATTACGGTTCATTACGCCTTTCATGATGAAATGCAAGGGTCCCGACCTGCGGCTGCCTCGTGCCGCAAGGCGACTGGCGCCAGGTGTCGCATGAAGCCGTCGCGGAGGTCGTCCGGTTGCCGCATCGATGCGCCGATGCTGCACCTGCACACGGGTTGGCCGCGTGGCCGCCCGCAGGGCCTGCCGCCTTTCGATTCGCGCCGCCATTTGAAAATTACGATTTGACTCATGCCCCGCTTTCGGTTGAAGCTAATAGCTTGCTGTCCGAAGGGTGTGCCTGCATGAGTTCGACCTTGACCGTTCGTCGTATCGTTGCCGACCAGGGCGGCGTGTATCGCGAACTCCGCGCTGCATCGCTGCGCGAGCCCTACGCGCCCGGCGAAGCGCCGGAGGCCGAATTGCTGAACGTCGAAACGGACGCAGCGTCGGCGATCGCCGCGCAGCGCGCCGTGTCCGACGAGTCGACGACTTTCCTGCTGTATACCGAAGGCCATCCGGCCGGCATGATCGGCGCGTATTTCGACAATACGCCCGATCGGCGTGCGTTCGTCAGCGAGCTGTGGGTCGCGCACGCGGTGCGCCATCTGCGCGGCGGCGTGCTGCTGCTGGAGACGGCCACCGCCTGGCTCGCCGAGCGCGGCGCCCAGGACGTCTACGCGTGGATTGCCGATGCGAACCGCAACGCGATCCGCTTCTACGAGCGCGCGGGTTTCGGCAACACCGGCGAACACGCGCCGATCGCGCGGATGCCCGGCGCGATGAAATCGCTGTACGTGTCGCAGGTGAAACACTGACGCGACGTCAGAACGCGGGCCGCGCGGCGCGATGAAGGTCCGGTCGCCCGCTTGCCAGCCCCCTTGCCAGCCCGCTCTCCGGTTGCGCACCCGCCCGGTGCGCCGCAACCCGGTTCCCCAAAAATAATGGCCGCGCGCGTGGACGCCTGTAAAATACGCAAAAAATTTTTGCAGAGTGTCCATGTCGCTTAAAAAATCGCCATTCTTCGAGCTGCGCAGCGGATCGGTCGATACGTTGCTGTTCACCGTGAAGACGACCGATCTCGATGCGTTGCGTACCGAACTGGTCAAGCGCTTCGAAGCGACTCCCGAGTTTTTCGCCGACGATGTCGTCGCGATCGACGTCCGCCGCCTGGCGGACGGCGAACGCGTCGCGCTGGCGGACATCCGCCAGATGCTGAACGACGTGCGGATGCGCCCGGTGGGTGTCGTCGCGCTGGCCACGCAGGGCTGGGCGGGGGAAGCCGGCCTGCCGTTGCTCGAGGCGCGCGATCGCCGCGTGCCGGCCGCGAAACCGGCCGAGGGCGCGGAAGCGTCGCCGGTCGCCGAGGCCGTCGTCGCTGCGGCAGCCGCGGTGGCGCCCGAGCAGGCGTCCGAGCCGGTGCCGGTGTCGAACCAGCCGGGGGGCCAGACGCTCGTGATCGACCGGCCGTTGCGTTCGGGGCAGCAGATTTACGCGAAAGGAGACCTCGTGGTGCTCGCGCCGGTCAGTCACGGCGCGGAGATCATCGCGGAAGGCAATATCCACATCTACGCGCCGTTGCGCGGCCGCGCACTCGCGGGCGTGCACGGCAATCACGACGCGCGCATTTTCTGCACGTGTCTCGAGCCGGAACTGATTTCGATCGCGGGTATCTATCGGACAACCGAGAACCCGTTGCCCGCCGATGTACTGGGGAAAGCGGTGCAGATCCGGCTCGAAGAGGAAAAACTGATGATCGAACCGCTGCGCCTGACGTAATACACGCGGTGCGCTCCGGATCGATCGGCTCTCATTGACGAACACAGGGTATTGGGTAAATGGCAAAAATCATCGTGGTGACCTCGGGCAAGGGCGGCGTGGGCAAGACGACGACGAGCGCGAGCTTTGCGTCCGGTCTCGCGCTGCGCGGCCACAAGACGGCCGTGATCGACTTCGACGTCGGCCTGCGCAACCTCGATCTCATCATGGGCTGCGAGCGCCGCGTGGTGTACGACCTCGTGAACGTGATCCAGGGCGAAGCGAACCTGAACCAGGCGCTGATCAAGGACAAGAAGTGCGAGAACCTGTTCATCCTGCCGGCGTCGCAGACGCGCGACAAGGATGCGCTCACGCGCGAAGGCGTCGAGAAGGTGCTGAACGACCTCGCCGCGATGGACTTCGAATACATCGTCTGCGATTCGCCGGCCGGCATCGAGGCGGGCGCGCTGCACGCGATGTACTTCGCGGATGAAGCGCTGATCGTCACGAACCCGGAAGTGTCGTCGGTACGCGACTCCGACCGCATTCTCGGCATCCTGTCGTCGAAGACGAAGCGTGCGACCGAAGGCAAGGATCCGATCAAGGAACACCTGCTGATCACGCGCTACAGCCCGAAGCGCGTCAGCGAAGGCGAGATGCTGTCGCTCGAGGACATCAGCGAGATCCTGCGCATCAAGCTGATCGGCGTGGTGCCCGAGTCGGAAGCCGTCCTGCATGCGTCGAACCAGGGCCTGCCGGCCGTGCATATCGACGGCACCGACGTGGCGGAAGCGTACAAGGACGTCGTCGCGCGCTTCCTCGGTGAAGACAAGCCGCTGCGCTTCACCGATTACCAGAAGCCGGGCCTGCTGCAGCGCCTCTTCGGCAGCAAGTAACGGAGGCCGCCAATGTCCATCCTTTCGTTTCTCCTCGGTGAGAAGAAGAAGTCCGCGTCTGTCGCGAAGGAGCGCCTGCAGCTCATCATCGCGCACGAGCGTGTCGGCGGCCGCCCGCCGGCCGATTACCTGCCGGCGCTGCAGAAGGAGCTGGTCGCGGTCATCTCGAAGTACGTCCATATTTCGAACGATGACATCCGCGTGAGCCTCGAGCGCCAGGACGATCTCGAAGTCCTCGAAGTGAAGATCGAGATCCCGCAGGCCTGAGTGCTACCTGTGTCCCTCCGCACGGCGGCAGTCGCCGCCGTGCGCGTCTTACGCCCTGTTGCACTTTCGGGCACGCCGTAACACGGCGCCTGTCGGCCGTTATCGCTCCTCCCGCATTGAACGAATACGCTCGCGTAACTTGTTCAACCTGGAGGTTGTGATGGCTGTCTCTACTGTTCAACGTCGTATCGTTTCGCTCGCCCTGCTTGCCGCGAGCCTGTCAGCCGTCGTCGCGCCGCTTGCCGCGCATGCGGACGAGATTCTCGTCGGCACACCCGTGATCGCGCCGCAGGGCCGCGTGGTCGTCGCCGAGCCGGTCGCCGTGCGCACCGAGGAAGTCGTCATCGTCGCGCCGAATGCGCCGCCGCCGGTGCGCTACGAGGTCGTGCCGTCCGCGCGCGTGGGCTATGTGTGGGATCGCGGGCACTGGCACTGGGAGCATGGCCGCTACGTGTGGATCGGCGGCCACTGGGAGGCCGAGCGCGTCGGCATGCAATGGGTGCCGGGCCATTGGGACCAGCGCGGTCCGAACTGGTTCTGGACCCGTGGCCACTGGGCGTGATGGAGGCGGGCGATGAAAAGAACCGCAATCGCCATCGCGCTCGTCGCGATCACGCTGGCCGGGTGCATCGTCGTGCCGGCGCGGCCCGTGTACTACCGGCCGGCACCCGTCGTGATCTACTGAGCGTCGCGCGGGCCGGGCTGCGCCGCGTCGTTGGTCCCGGCCGCGGCCGGCTCGTCGTCGTGCGGCGCGGGCGCACCGGTGGCGCCTTCGGTCGGTGCTGTGGCGGGCGGCACTTCACCGCCTTCGTCGCGCAGCGTGTCGAGCGGGTCGGCGGGCGCGGCGGCCGCATCCTGCGGCTCGGTGACGCCGGTTGCAACCGTCGTGCTCGCCGCGGCTGCCGCAGCCGGTTCCGCGGCCGCGACGGGCGGCGCGAGATAGCGCAGCGCGAGCGTTTCGTAGAGCGGCGGCGCGAAGAAGCGCGATACGCGGCTCGACACCAACGCGGTGGCCATCAGCGAAATCACGAGTGCGTGACCGTTGATCATCTCCATCACGATCACGAACGACGTGATCGGCGACTGCGTGACGGCCGCCATGTAGCCCACCATCGCGAGCGCGATCAGCATCGGCAGGCTCATGTTGCTGAACACGACGTGCAGCAGATTGCCGAACCCTGCGCCGATCGACAGCGACGGGGCGAAGATCCCGCCGGGGATGCCCGGCAGGTACGACGCGACCATCGACACCATTTTCAGGAACGGGTAGAACACCGACAGATGCTGGCTGCCGTCGAGCAGGCCGCGTGCTTCGGCATAGCCGCTGCCGAAGGTCGTGCCGCCCGATACGAGGCCGACGACGGCGATCGCGAAGCCGCACAGCGCGGCGAACGCGATCGGCCGCTCGCGATACAGGCCCAGCAGCCGCGCGGGCAGCCAGCGCCCCGTGTTGAGCAGCAGCCAGCAGAACAGCCCGCCCGCGATCCCGGTCACGATCGCGGTGACCAGCACGGCGAGCGCCAGCAGTTTCGGGAAATGGGGGCCGGCATCGATCGTACCGAAATACGTGTAGTTGCCGTTCAGGCCGAGCGCGACGACGCCGGCGAGTATGATCGCGGTGATCAGCACGCCGCTGGCGCGCGCGGAGAAGCTGCGCGTCAGCTCTTCGATCGCGAATACGATCCCGGCGAGCGGCGTATTGAACGCGGCCGACAGCCCGGCCGCCGCGCCGGCGAGCACCAGCTGGCGTTCGATCTGCGCGTTCGAGCGCGGGTAGAAGCGCCGCAGGTTGAACATCAGCGCCGCGCCGACCTGCACGGTCGGCCCTTCGCGGCCGATCGTGAAGCCGCCGAGGATGCCGAGGAACGACACCAGCACCTTGCCGAACAGGATGCGCAGCGTCAGCAGCCGGGAGCCGAACGCGCTCGGGCGCGCATGCAGCGTCGCGATCACCTGCGGGATGCCGCTGCCCTCGGCGCCGCGGAAGAAGCGGCGCGTGATCCATACCGACACCGCGGCGATTGCCGGCGTCAGCAGCAGAGGCAGCCACGCGGCGTGATCGCGCATCGTGCGGAAGCTTTCGTAGCCCCAGTCGATCAGTCGCGCGTAGAGTACGGCCGCGAGGCCGACGACAATCGCGCCGAGCCAGAAAACGCCGTACTGGCGCCAGATTCTCAACGAGCGACGGGTGAGGGCGGGAAACAGGGCGGGAAGGGCGGCAAGCGCGGGGCGTGGCATCGGCGGGGCCATCGGGCAAAGGAGACATTATAAAAAGGAACCGGGGCCGCACAGTGGGCGACAGGGTTTCGCAAGCTTGTAGCATTTCGTTGCAAATGTAATTCAAGAGTAATGTTCGCGGCGGGTATCCGTCGTTAGCATCCCCAAATGGCTGGCTATTCCCCGCAAACGTGAAACGCATCCTCATCGTGAAAGTGACGTCGCTCGGCGACGTCGTCCAGACGCTGCCTGTCGTGGCGGATCTGCATCGCGCCTTTCCCGGCGTAACGGTCGACTGGGCGGTGGACGAATCGTGCGCGGAGGTCGTGCGCTGGCATCCGGGCGTCAGCCGTGTCCTTTGCGCGCCGCTGCGCCGTTTCAAGAAGATGCGCAATCGCGGCGACCTGAAGGCGATCTCGGCGTCGATCGGCGCGCTGCGGGCGCACCGCTACGATGCGGTGATCGACCTGCACGGCGTCTACAAGAGCGCGATCATTTCGGTGCTGGCGCGCGCCGCGCGCCGCATCGGCTACCAGACGCAGGATCTCGGCGAAACGGGCGCCCGCTTCGCGTATTCGCATCGCTTCGGCCCGCGGCCGGACTGCGATGCGTGGCACGGGATGCGCGTGAGCGCGGGCGAGGCGCTCGGTTACGCGCCCGAGGGTGTCGCGACGTACGGTATCGTCCCGCCGCAGGACGTGAACCTGCCGACGTCCGTGACCGACGGCGCACCGTTCATGCTGTTGTTCCATGCGACGTCCAACCCCGACAAGAAATGGCCGGCCGATCACTGGGCCGCGCTCGCCAAGCAGATGATGGCGCGCGGCGTGCGCGTGCTGCTGCCGTGGGGATCGGCTGCCGAGCACGACGACGCGCAGGACATCGCCGCGCGCGCGCCGGGGGCGGTCGTGCTGCCCGCGATGACGGTGCGCGAACTCGGCGCGGCGCTTGGCCGGGCTGCGCTCGTGGTGGGGGTCGATACGGGGTTCGTGCACATGGCGCACGCGCTGCAGCGGCCGACCGTGATGATCTTCGTTGCGACGTCACGGCACCATTGCGGGATCGGCGGCGCGCCGACTGCCCTGTCCATCGGCGAGCCGGGCACGGTGCCGTCGGTCGGGGAGGCGCTGGACGCGATCGGTGCGGTCTGCCCGGCCTACGGCGCGCTGCGCGCGCGACTGACCGCGTGACGAAGCGGGGCGGGCCGGTTCAGGCGAGCAGCGCCTCGACCGTGACGACGGCGGCGATCGCCGCCAGGTTCGCCAGCAGCGCCTCGAACACGAGGCCGCGCCACGTCTTCGGCCGGAAGCGCAGCGCGAGCAGGAGCGCGCCACCGAGCGCAAGCGCGAGGATCAGGACGAGATCGGCATTGCCGAGGCGGATGTTCATGGCGGCGGCTCCATCGGGGCGGGATCCCGGGCGCGCGGCGGCGCACCCAGGATCGAGTATAGGCAGCGCCGGCCATCGCACAACCCGGGTCGCCCCGGAGACTCAGACGAGCGACGCGTCGCGCGTTTCGCGCATCAGCAGCACGCCGATCAGGCTGATGGCCGCCGCAACCGATACATACCCGCCGACCCACGACAGCCCGCCGCGCGCCGCCAGCAGTTGCGCGATGTACGGCGCGATCGACGCGCCGAGGATCCCGCCGAGGTTGTACGCGACCCCCGCGCCCGTATAGCGGACGTTGGTCGGGAACAGTTCCGGCAGCAGCGCGCCCATCGGCGCGAACGTCACGCCCATCAGGAACAGCTCGATCGTCAGGAACAGCGCGACGAGCGGCATCGAGCCGCTGCCGAGCAGCGGTTCCATCGCGAAACCCGACAGCAGCGCGGCGATCGCGCCCACGACCAGCACCGGTTTGCGGCCGAAGTGATCGGATGCCCACGCGGACAGCGGCGTCGCGAGTCCCATGAACACGACCGCGAAACACAGCAGGCCGAGGAAGCTCTGGCGCGGAATATGCAGCGCCGACACGCCGTACGACAGCGAAAACACCGTCGAGATATAGAACAGCGTGTAGCAGACGACCATCGCGAGCGCGCCGAGCAGCGTCGGCTGCCAGTGTTGCGTGACGAGGGTCGCGACCGGCACGCGTACGCGCTCGTTGCGATCGAGCGCGGCCTGGAACGCGGGCGTTTCGGTGATCTTGAGTCGCACGTACAGGCCGAGCGCGACGAGCACCGCGCTGACCAGGAACGGGATGCGCCAGCCCCAGCTGCGGAACTGCTCGTCCGACAGCGACAACGCGAGCGCGAAGAACAGGCCGTTCGACATCAGGAAGCCGACCGAGGGCCCGAGCTGCGGGAACATGCCGAACCAGCCGCGCTTGCCCTGCGGCGCATGCTCGGTCGCGAGCAGCGCGGCGCCGCCCCATTCGCCGCCGAGGCCGATCCCCTGGCCGAAGCGCAGCACGCACAGCAGCACCGGCGCGAGCGTGCCGATCGCGTCGTAGCCGGGCACGAAGCCGATTGCGGTGGTGGATACGCCCATCACGAGCAGCGACGCGACGAGCGTCGATTTGCGCCCGATGCGGTCGCCGAAGTGCCCGAACAGGAACGAGCCGATCGGGCGCGCGATGAACGCGATGCCGAACGTGACGAACGCGGACAGCGCCTGTGCGGTCGCGGAGCCGTGTGGAAAGAATACGGGGCCGATGACGAGCGCGGCAGCCGTTGCGTACACATAGAAATCGTAGAACTCGATCGCGGTGCCGATGAAGCTCGCGAACACGATGCGCCGGTGGCTGACGGCGCCGGCCGAACCGGTTGCGTGTGCAACGGTCGGGGGGGATGCGGACATGGATGTCTCCGTTTTGTCGTTAGGGCGGTCGGCTGGGCGTGCGGTTGGACAGGCGGACGCCTGCCGGGGGCAGCCGAGCGGATGATGCGGTAGCGGCGTGGACGCGCGCCGTGGCGCGGACGTCACCCGCCGGTCGACGATGGAGACGGGTACGTCGCCGCCGCCCGGTGCCGGCGTGATCGGCTCGTATGCCGGGTGGGGCGCACGAACGCGCGCGCGGCGTGATGGCCGCGCGATTGCGGAAAATTATAGCCAGCGCCGCCGCGCACCGGCAATCGCGGTGCGGCGGGCCGGTCAGTCGATCGATTGCGCCTGCGCCGACGCGGTGCTTTGCAACTGGAAGTGGCCGTCGTCGTTGAAGAGCCAGCCTTCCATCATTTCGAGCCGGCCGTTGCCGTCGAGCAGCCGCGACGGCGGCGGCGGCAGCGGTGCCGAGCGGCGCAGCGACGCGAGCGCGAGCGCTTCCGCTTCGTTGTCGCCGTTGCTGCGATAGACGGACGCGTTGACGAGCCGGCCGCTGCCATCGACGGTGAAGGCCACGACGACGAGCGAACGGAGCATGGCCTGCGGCGTGCCGTGCAGCATGCCGGACGGATTGCGTTCGGCGACACGCTGCGCGACTTCGACGCGGTATTGGTCGAGGCTGCCAGTGCGTGTGACCGACGGAATCGTCAGGATCGAGTGCAGCGACGGAGGTGGCGTAATCGTGCACGCCGCGAGCATGGCGACGACGGCCAGTGCAACTGCACGCAGCCGGTCGACGCGCGAACGGGAAAGGGGGCGCATGGGAGGCTAGCCAGAAGTGACTATAAAAAAATGATAGGCGCACGGACGCGAGCCGGCATCGGGAGAAACGCATAACGGGCGATGCCGGGTGTCGCGATCGCTGATGGCGACGCAGCGTGCGCCCGCGTATCGCGATGTGACGTGACATGTGACGGCACGCTCGCGCGGCTGCCGCACGTCCGCATCCCGGCGCGCTTGTTGCACGGTTGAAAGCAAGGCGAGGAGCGCGACCGGCACACAGGCGCTTGGCGACGGTTCGGCAGCGCGCATCGGTTGCCGCGGGCTGCACCGCGGGAGACGCCCGCGCAATCGTCAGCGACGCGTGCCGCCCGGTTCAGAAACCGTGCGTGACGAGTGACAGGACCGACAGGTCGGGGTGCGTGCCGTCGATGATGCTCTTGCCGACATGCACGGCTTCGTGGACGGCTTCATCGAGGCTTGCGAAGCTTTCTTCGCCGTCCGCATGGAACGGTACCGCGTGGCCGGGTAACGCGGGATTCGCGCCGGGATGGCATACGTAGCCAGTGTAGGTGTAGCGCGTGTCGCTGCCGGGCACGGCGGCCGGCACGACATGGACCTCGAAGCCTTCGTAATCGACGTGTTCCGTCGGTATCGACAGTTCGGTCATGGCGATCTCCGTGTACCGCACGCAGGGGTGGCGCGCGCGGCATCGAGTACGCGGCGGCGGTCGTGTCGCCGTGTTGATCGAATTCTAGGTGATCGAGCGGCTGGCCGGGAGGCTTCCGGCGCGCTGCGGCGCGATGACGGGCTGCTGCCCGTGCCGGTGGCTCGGATGCCGCGCGAGAACCCGGCGCGAACGCACGTGCCGTTTCGACGAACGGGTTCGTGCGCGGCGCTGCATCATTGTTTGCAGCGGGCGTCCTTGCGCTGCACGACGATGATCACCGGGTATTTCTGGCCGTGGTCGAGCTCCACGCGTGCCACGACGGTGAGCGTCGCCGGATCGGAATCGTCGTACACGCTTACCTGTTCGTTGCGCAGGTAGGTCACGCCGGTGCAGTTCGATGTGCGTCCGTCGTCTCCCACCTTGCACTGGAGGTCGTTGTCTTTCAGGTAGTTGTACGGCGACGGGCTCGCGAGGTATTCGCTCAGGCCGCGCGGCGAGCCGCCGACGCCGGACACGTATGCGATCGCGCACGACGCTTGCGCGGCGCTGCCGGACGCGGTGTCGGCTGCCGCGTGCGTGCTGACGGCCGCGAGCAAGGCGACGAGCGACGAGACGATGAGGGGCTTCATGACGTGGGGTTCCCGTTTCGCGAATCGGAGCGCCGGATTGTAACGGCATCCGGCGGGACACGTCGGAACGTGGGGGAAAGCCGTGCGGGAACCAACAAAAAACCCCGTCATTCGCTGAATGGACGGGGTTTGGCAAACTTCCTGGCGGAAGCGGTGAGATTCGAACTCACGGACAGTTTCCCGTCGCCGGTTTTCAAGACCGGTGCCTTAAACCGCTCGGCCACGCTTCCACACGAGGCGGCATTGTAACCGAAATGCCGCGATCTTCATGCCCTCAATCGTCGCGCAGGAACAATTCCTGCAGGTCGTTGAGGAAACGCTGGCCGAGCGGCGTCGGCGCGATCTGCGCGAAATCGCGTGCGATCAGCCCGCGCCGTTCCGCTTCCTGCAGTGCCGGCTCGATCGTGCTCATCGGCAGGCCGGTGCGCTCGGCGAAGCTGTGCACGGGGAAGCCCTCGACGAGCCGCAGCGTGTTCAGCATGAACTCGAACGGCAGGTCGCGCGCGCCGACTTCACGCTCCTCCTGCACGGCCGTGCCGGCCATCGCCTGCTCGATGAAGGTCGCCGGATGCTTGTAGCGTGCCTGCCGCAGGATCCGGTTCGGGAACGACAGCTTCGTGTGCGCGCCCGCACCGATCCCGAGATAGTCGCCGAAACGCCAGTAGTTCAGGTTGTGCTTGCACTGATGATTCGGCTTCGCATACGCGGACACTTCGTAGCGCCCGTAACCGGCCTCGGCCGTACGTGCGTGAATCCATTCCTGCATGTCGGCCGACGCGTCGTCGTCGGGGACGACCGGCGGGAACTTCGCGAACAGCGTATTCGGCTCGAGCGTCAGGTGATACAGCGACAGATGCGGCGGCGCGTACGACAGTGCGGTTTCGATGTCGGTACGGCATTCATCGAGCGTCTGGTTCGGCAGGGCGAACATCAGGTCGAGGTTGAAGTTGTCGAAGTTCTTCGCGGCGATCTCGACGGCTGTGCGCGCCTGCGCGGTGTCGTGAATCCGGCCGAGCGCCTTCAGGTGCGTTTCGTTGAAGCTCTGGATGCCGACCGACAGGCGGTTCACGCCGCTCGCGCGGAACTGCGCGAACTTCGCGGCCTCGAACGTGCCCGGATTCGCCTCGAGCGTGATCTCGGCATCGGCGTCGAGCGGCAGCAGCGCGCGCACGTCGGACAGCAGCCGGTCGAGGCCGGCGGCCGACAGCAGGCTCGGCGTGCCGCCGCCGATGAACACCGTATGCACCTGCCGGCCCCACACGAGCGGCAGCGCCTGCTCGAGATCGGCGCGCAGCGCGTCGAGATATTCGGTTTCCGGAAACCGTTCGCCTTTCCATTCGTGCGAGTTGAAATCGCAGTACGGGCACTTGCGCACGCACCACGGGAAATGCACGTACAGCGCGAGCGGCGGCAGCGACGTGAGCCGCACCTGGCCGGGCGACGTGAAGGTCGCGACGACGCGTGCGCCGGTTTCCGCGGCCTGGCTCATGCAACCTCCCGCAGCGAAGGGGTATCGGGCATGCTCATGCCTCCTCCGCGAGCCGCGCCAGCAGCGCCTTCAGCGCCAGCGCGCGGTGGCTGTGCGTGTTCTTCACGGCCGGTTCGAGTTCGGCGGCCGTCGCGCCGAGCGAAGGCAGATAGAAATACGGGTCATAGCCGAATCCGTGCTCGCCGCGCGGGGTATCGACGATTTCGCCCGCCCAGCGCCCTTCGGCGAACAGCGGCTCGGGGTCGTCCGCATGGCGCACGAGCGCGAGCACGCAGCAATAGTATGCGCGCCGGTCGTCGACGCCGCGCAGCTGCTCGACGAGATACGCGTTGTTCGCCGCATCGCCCTTGTCGCGGCCCGCGCGCTGCGCATAGCGCGCCGAATAGACGCCCGGCGCGCCGCGCAGCACGCGCACGCACAGGCCCGAATCGTCGGCGATCGCCGGCAGCCCGGTGAGCCGCGACGCGTGACGCGCCTTCGTCAGCGCGTTCTCGATGAAGGTGCCGAACGGCTCGTCCGCCTCGGGCACCGCGAGGTCGCCCTGCGGGACGATCTCGATGCCGACCGTCGAGAACAGCGCGGTGAATTCGCGCAGCTTGCCGGCGTTGTTCGACGCGAGGACGATGCGCGACAGCGGCGCGATGGTGTGGTCGTCCGGCATATCAGGCGCCCAGCACGTCTTTCTGAAGCTGCACGAGTTCGGCGATCCCGCCTTGCGCGAGGTCGAGCAGCGCGTTCATCTCGGCGCGCGAGAACGGCACGCCTTCCGCCGTGCCCTGGACTTCGACGAAGCCGCCGGCGCCGGTCATCACGACGTTCATGTCGGTGTCGCAGCGCGAATCTTCCGCGTAATCGAGGTCGAGCACGGGCGCGCCTTCGTACACGCCGACCGAGATCGCGGCGACGTGGTCGGTGATCGGCGAGCGTGCGAGCTTGCCGGCCGCGATCAGCGTCGACACGGCGTCGTGTGCGGCGACGAACGCGCCGGTGATGCTCGCCGTGCGCGTGCCGCCGTCGGCCTGGATCACGTCGCAGTCGATGTGGATCGTGCGCGGGCCGAGCGCCTCGAGGTCGAACACGGCGCGCAGCGCGCGGCCGATCAGGCGCTGAATTTCCTGCGTGCGGCCGGTCTGCTTGCCGCGTGCGGCTTCGCGGTCGCTGCGCGTGTGCGTCGCGCGCGGCAGCATGCCGTATTCGGCGGTCAGCCAGCCTTGCCCGCGGTCGCGCAGGAAATCGGGCACGCGTTCGGAGACGCTCGCGGTGCAGAGCACCTTGGTGTCGCCGAATTCGACCAGCACCGAGCCTTCGGCGTGTTTCGTGTAGTGGCGCGTGAGGGCGACCTTGCGCAGTTCGTCGGCGCGGCGGCCGCTCGGGCGGGAAACGGAGGACGTCATGTGGGAATCGCGGAACGAGAGGAAACCCCGATTTTAGCGCCGAACGGCGGGCTTGCCCGGCGGGGTGGTTCCCAAAAATGGGATAATGCGCGCTTCCCGCCCCGCGCTTTCCGATGCGCCGGGCGCCTCGACATATCCCCGCCCGCGAGGGCACCCAGACGGCGAGACGAACCATGATCTACAGCATGACGGGCTACGCGAGCGCGACGCGCGAACTCGCGACGGCCACCGGTAACGGCGGCACCAGCGTGTCGGTCGAACTGCGCACCGTGAACTCGCGCTTCCTCGACCTGAATTTCCGGATGCCGGACGACGTGCGCGCGTGCGAACCCGCGCTGCGCGAAATGCTGATGAACAAGCTGTCGCGCGGCAAGGTCGACATCCGCATCAACCTGCAGCGCGGCGAGCAGAGCATCGGCGCCGGCGCGCTGAACCAGTCGGCGCTCGGCCAGCTCGCCGAGCTCGAGCGCTCGGTGCTGGATACGTTCCCGGGCGTCGGCCGCCTGCGCGCGGGCGAGATCCTGCGCTGGCCCGGCGTGATCGCCGAAAGCGGCGTGTCGGCGGAAGCGATCCGCGACGCGGTGCTCGCGTGCGGCAAGGAAGCGATCGGCGAGCTCGTCGTCGTGCGTTCGCGCGAAGGCGCGCAACTGGCGACGATGCTGCTGTCGAACGTCACCGAGATGGAAGCGATTGTCGCGCGCATCACGCCGCTCGTGCCGGAGCTGATCGCGAAGCATCAGCAGAAGATCGTCGAGCGGCTGCAGGAAGCGCTCGGCCTCGCGGCGCCCGAGGGCGGCTCGACGGTCGTCACGCGCGAGGAAGCCGCGGAGCGCATTCGTCAGGAAGTGACGATGTACGGGATCCGGATCGACATCGCGGAAGAGCTGTCGCGTCTCACCGCGCACCTGAATGAAACGCGTCACGTGATCGAGAAGGGCGGCCGCGTCGGCAAGCGTCTCGACTTCATGATGCAGGAACTGAATCGCGAAGCGAACACGCTCGGCTCGAAGGCGGCGGCGAAGGAACTGGCCGACGCGTCGATGGCGCTGAAGCTGCTGATCGAGCAGATGCGCGAGCAAGTGCAAAACCTGGAGTAACAGCAACATGACCGAATCCACCCGCGACGTCCACGCGTCGCATTCGCTGCACGGCGGCGTCTATCCCGGCAACCTGTTCATGGTCGTCGCGCCGTCGGGCGCCGGCAAGTCGACGCTCGTAAATGCGCTGCTGTCGAAGGACAACGACATCTGCCTGTCGATCTCGTACACGACGCGCAAGCCGCGCCCGGGCGAGCAGGACGGCCGGCACTATCACTTCACGACGGTCGAGGATTTCCGCGCGCGTCACGCGGCGCATGAATTCCTCGAGAGCGCGGAAGTGCACGGCAACTACTACGGCACGTCGCGCGTCTGGATCGAAGAGCAGATGAAGAACGGCCACGACGTGCTGCTCGAGATCGACTGGCAGGGCGCGCTGCAGGTGAAGAAGCAGTTCCGCAACGCGGTCGGCATCTTCATCCTGCCGCCGTCGCTCGACGCACTCGAGGAACGCCTGAAGAAGCGCGGCCAGGACGAACCGAACGTGATCACGCGCCGCCTGCTCGCCGCCGGCAGCGAGATCGCGCACGCGTCGGAAGCGGAGTACGTGGTGATCAACGAGAATTTCGAGCGTGCGCTCGCGGAGCTCGAATGCATCGTCGCGGCCACGCGCCTGCGCTTTGCTTCGCAGTACGCGCGACACACGGAGCTGTTCATCGAGCTCGGCATCCATCTGCCCCACGCGGAATGACGCGGGGGACGAGGGACATAAGGTAGAATAAGGACTATATTCAGAAGGAATTACCAACATGGCTCGCATTACCGTCGAAGACTGCCTGAAGCAAATCCCGAATCGCTTCGAACTGGCGCTCGCCGCCACCTATCGCGCGCGGCAGCTCGCGCAAGGCCATACGCCGAAGATCGAAAGCCGCGACAAGCCGACCGTCGTCGCGCTGCGCGAAATCGCTGCCGGCCAGGTCGGCGTCGAGATGCTGAAGAAGGTGCCGGTGTAACGCGCATCCGGCCCGTTCCAGCCATGTAATCCACGCGCGCAACGACTCGACCTGGAGGCGAATATGAGCACCACCCCATCGTCCGCCTCCGCGGATTCGACCACCGAAGCCACGGCCCAGTCGCCTGCGCGCCAGTACATCGACGCGGTCCTCGAACAGTCCTTCCGGCATCTGTTCGGGCCGACCGCCACACCTGAGCAGCCGCGCAAGCACGGCGTCGTTTCGATCGCGAAACTGACGGCCGTGCTGGCCGAGTATCTCGCTCCGGAAGAAATCAAAGAGGTCAAGGCGGCGTTCCACTTCAGCGACGAAGCCCACCTCGGTCAATATCGCCAGAGCGGCGAACCCTACATCACCCATCCCGTCGCCGTCGCGGAAATCTGTGCCGGCTGGAAGCTCGACGCGCAGGCCGTCATGGCAGCGCTCCTGCACGACGTGATGGAAGACCAGGGCGTGACCAAGAGCGAGCTGGCCGAACGGTTCGGCCCGAAGGTCGCCGAACTGGTCGACGGCCTGTCGAAGCTCGACAAGATGGAGTTCCGCAGTCGCGAGGAAGCGCAGGCGGAAAACTTCCGCAAGATGCTGCTCGCGATGGCACGCGACGTGCGCGTCATCCTCGTCAAGCTCGCCGACCGCCTGCACAACATGCGTACGCTCGGCGCGGTGCCGATGGAAAAGCGCCGCCGCGTCGCGCGCGAGACGCTCGATATCTACGCGCCGATCGCGCACCGCCTCGGGTTGAACAACACGTATCGCGAGCTGCAGGACATGAGCTTCGCGAACTTCAACCCGCATCGCTACGCGACACTCGAGAAGGCCGTCAAGGCGGCGCGCGGCAACCGCCGCGAAGTGATCAGCAAGATTCTCGAGGCCGCGCAGCGCGCGATGGCCGACGCGAAGATCGACGCCGAGATCACCGGCCGCGAAAAGACCATCTACAGCGTGTACCGCAAGATGCGCGACAAGCAGCTGTCGTTCTCGCAGGTGCTCGACGTGTACGGTTTTCGCGTCGTCGTCGACAGCCCGCTCGACTGCTACACGTGCATCGGCGCGCTGCACGCGCTGTACAAGCCCGTGCCCGGCAAGTTCAAGGACTACATCGCGATCCCGAAGATCAACGGCTATCAGTCGCTGCACACGACGCTCGTCGGTCCGTTCGGCGCGCCGATCGAGTTCCAGGTGCGCACGCGCAAGATGCATGAGATTGCCGAGGCGGGGGTCGCCGCGCACTGGCTGTACAAGAACGGCAGCGCCGATCTCAGTGACGTGCAGAAGCGCGCCCACCAGTGGCTGAAGTCGTTGCTCGACATCCAGAGCGAAGCCGGCGATTCGAGCGAATTCCTCGAGCACGTGAAGATCGACCTGTTCCCCGACGCGGTCTACGTGTTCACGCCGAAGTCGAAGATCATGGCGCTGCCGCGCGGCGCGACGGCGCTCGATTTCGCGTATTCGATCCACAGCGATCTCGGCAACCAGTGCGTGGCCGTGAAGATCAACAACGAGCTGTTGCCACTGCGCACCGAGCTGAAGAGCGGCGACATCGTCGAGGTGATCACCGCGCCGTATTCGAAGCCGAACCCCGCATGGCTCGGCTTCGTGCGTACCGGCAAGGCGCGCTCGGCGATCCGTCACTACCTGAAGACGATGCGCCTGAACGAGTCGGTGCAGCTTGGCGAGCGGCTGGTCGACCAGAGCCTGAAGGGCTATGGTCTCGCGCTGGCCGATGTCGAGCCGGAGGTGTGGGAGAAGCTCGTGCAGTGGACGGGCAACAAGAGCCGTCAGGAAATCTTCGCGGACATCGGCCTCGGCCGTCGCGTTGCCGCAGTGATGGCCAAGCGCATCGAGGTGTTGATGAGCGGCCGCGATGCGGACGACGATCTGCCGAAGTCCGAGCGGCATCCCGCGCACCATGCGCCGCCGGTCGTGATTACCGGCACCGAGGGGATGTCCGTGCAGTTGTCCGCGTGCTGCCGGCCGATTCCGGGCGACGCGATCATGGGCTACATCGGCATCGGCCTGGGGATGGCGATTCATACGACCGATTGCCGCGTGGCGCAGCGGATTCATCGCCGCGATCCGGGCCGCTGGATCGACGTCGAATGGGCGCCGCAGCCGGGCCGCCTGTTCGATGTCGCGGTGAAGGCGCTCGTGAAGAACACGAAGGGCATCTTTGCGCGCGTGGCGGCGGACATTACGTCGGCCGACGCGAATATCGTGCATATCGCGATGGACGAGGATCTGACGCACGAATCGACGGTACTGCGCTTCGTGATCCAGGTCAGCGACCGCGTGCATCTTGCGAACGTGATGCGGCGCGTGCGGACCAATCCGGACGTGATGCGGATCATGCGCGAGCGTTCGACCGACGACGGCGCGCACGCGCGCCATGACGGCGGCATGCGGATCGAGCGCGAGCGGCAGGATTATTGACGCTTGCCGGAGCACGAGCGGGCGATTGATCGACGGCGGCCAATATGGCCGCCGTTTTCATTTGTGCGGCACGAAGGGCGAACGTGCGGCGTGGCCTGGACAAGGGCGCCTGTAAGCGGGCCGTGTCGTAAGCAAGGGAAGGGGAGGCGGAAAAGAAAAAGGGCTTTCCCGGAGGAAAGCCCTTTTAAGGTGGCGCGGCTGGCAGGATTCGAACCCACGACCCCTTGGTTCGTAGCCAAGTACTCTATCCAACTGAGCTACAGCCGCACGCAAAACGGTACTGCTTGACTGTCGGAACCTTCTGCGATGGGAAGGCTCCCAAAAAAGTGGCGCGGCTGGCAGGATTCGAACCCACGACCCCTTGGTTCGTAGCCAAGTACTCTATCCAACTGAGCTACAGCCGCACGCAAAACAAAACTTCTACTGCTTCGAACTGAAAGGGCCTTCGGTTCGGAAGGCCCTCGAAAAAAGTGGCGCGGCTGGCAGGATTCGAACCCACGACCCCTTGGTTCGTAGCCAAGTACTCTATCCAACTGAGCTACAGCCGCACGCAGAAGCGAAATTATAGCAGGGTTGTATAAAAAGGGAAGCCTTATTCGCGAATTGTTCTGCGCAGCCTTGCCGGGGCCCCCATCGTGTACCCTTGGAGCATCAGTCATCCACGTTGAACCTGCATCATGAACAAGGCGTTTGTCAAAGAGTCGGACGGCGACGACGACGATCTCGACCAGACCCAGCCGGCGATTCCGGCGGGCGCGAAGAACTACATCACGCCGGCCGGCCACAAGCGGCTGAGGGACGAACTGCTGAACCTGATCGACGTCGAGCGTCCCGAGGTCGTGCGGCTCGTGTCCTGGGCCGCATCGAACGGCGACCGGTCGGAAAACGGCGACTACATCTACGGCAAGCGGCGGCTTCGCGAGATCGATCGCCGCATCCGCTTCCTGACGAAGCGGCTCGATCTTGCCGAAGTCGTCGATGCGAGCCGGCAGGAGAATGTCGACCAGGTGTTTTTCGGTGCAACGGTCGATTACGAGACGCCGGACGGCGAGGATCATACGATCACGATCGTGGGGATCGACGAGGTCGATCTGGATCGCGGCTGCGTCAGCTGGATTTCACCGGTCGCGCGTGCGCTGATCAAGGCGAAGATCGGCGATACCGTCATGCTGATGACACCGGCCGGCCCGCAGCCGATCGACGTGCTCGACGTTCGCTACCCGCCGCGGGACAACGCCTGAGCGATACCCGGCGCAGTCCGGCAAAGAAAAAGCGCCCCGACGGGGCGCTTCGTCATCCGGCGTGCAGCGGATGTGCCGGTCGCTCAGAAGCGATGGCGCATGCCGGCCGTAACCGCGATCTGCTTGTTGGTCGATGACGCGGCGCCCAGCCCGTTGATGTTGGCGCCGAGGTCGAGGCCGTCGTTGTTGACCTTCTGGAACTCGCCCTGCAGGTAGACGTCGGTGCGCTTGGACAGCGCATAGTCGGCTTGCAGGTTGAACTGGTGCCAGGTCGGCTTGTCGCCGGCCAGGCGGCCCTGCGTGTACGTGTAGGAGCCGGCAAGCGACAGCGCCGGCGTCAGCGCGTAGCGGCCGTTGAGTTCGTAGTTGCTGAAGCGCGCGGTTCCGCCGAGGCCCGTGATGCCACCGGACACGCCGGACTGCCCCGCGCTGATTGCACGGATGCCGGTGAGGCGCGTCTGCGTGAACACGAAGCCGACCGTGGCCGGGCCGAACCCGTAGTTCAGGCCGGCGCCCCAGGTGCGCTGCACGCGCGAGGCGAAGGTCCAGTCGCCGGTCACCGCGCCCGGATCGGTCGCTGCCTGCGCGAGCGCGTTCACGTCGCTGTTCAACTGCAAGTAGGCCGCGGCGAAGTTGAAGCCCAGGTAGCTGTACGACACGCCGCCGCTATAGGCGCGGTTGTTCGCGAAAGACGTCGAGTTCGAGAACCCGTACAACGCACCGAACTTGAGGCCGCCGTAGTTCGCGCTCTGATATTTGACCGAGTTGTTGATCCGGAACGAGTTGTTCAGGTTGTCGTTGTCGAACGGGTGGGCGAACTGCGTGCCGCCGTACTGGGTGCCGGTCAGCGACAGCGGCCCGAGGTAGTCGACGACGCTGTCGTACTGCCGGCCCAGCGTCAGCGAACCGTAGCTGTCGTGTGCGAGGCCGACAAACGCTTGCCGGCCGAATTCGCGGCCGTTCTGCTTCAGCGCGCCGTTATTGATGCCGAAACCATTTTCCAGCGTGAAGATCGCTTTCATGCCGCCGCCGAGATCTTCGGTGCCGCGCAGGCCCCAGCGGCTGCCGTTGACCGAACCGCTCGTTTCCTGCCAGGCGCTGTGGCCGTGCTGATTGTTCGTGTAGGTGATGCCGGCGTCGATCAGGCCATAGAGCGTCACGCTGCTCTGGGCATGGGCTGCCGTAACGAATACACCCGACAACGCGGTGACGATCAGGGTTTTTTTCATGGATCTGTCTCCAAACAGGATGATGTCGATCGAACCTGCTGCGGACTGGCATGTTCTGCTTGACGCTGCGGCCGATCCGGCAGAGCGGCGGTGCGGTTTTCAAAAAGCCATCTGCAGTGTAAGGAGTGCGCGCAGCGGGGGAGGGATGCGCTTTAAGCAATAATGTATTTTGGAATCCGCAAAGATCGTCGGGGTAGTGCAAACGGTTGTCCAGCAAGGGTTTGCGGCGATGCAACGAAAGAAAATGGCGCTCAGGACTGCGTAACGGATGTTGCGCGATCGCGACAGGTAATCAGCGGCAGGTGACGGCGGTCATAGCGCGATTATTGACACATCGGCAATAGAGGTTTGTGTGGAGCATGGATAATGAAAGGTTGTTCTCTCGCTATACTGCGATCTCTGCTTTCCGAAGCAGACTTTTTCGTTGACGGAAAAGATCTCCAAACCTTTGTCGGCGCGACTTCCCAGTCGCGCTTTTTTTTTGCCCCGCCGCTGCGCACTACTGCGTGTACGAGCGCCGCTTGCGCTTGGCCGCAGGCGCGGCCTCCTCGGCTTCGTTCGGGGGCGGCGTGTATGTCCAGTCTTCCATCACGTAGTGACGGGCATCGAGAGGCGATGCAAGCAGGTTCTGCCAGTGATCGCCGTGCCAGGTCGTATCGAACTCGGTGTCGCACGGCGCTTCGCGCGCGGACTCTGCCAGAGCGCGGGACTTGCGGCGTACGCGTCCGAGTCGGCTCGCGAAGCGCTTGATTCCGTCCAGCCACATGACCTTCTCCTTCCTTCCGGCATTGGATGAGCATCGCAATGTCCCCGCATTTCCGCAACCCGGAAAAAACCCGAGGATTTTACCGAGGCGATTTGTCCCCGGTAGAAATTTCAGGGTCGAGATTATTGGAACTCCCACCCCGGTAATGTTGACAGGTTTTCGACTCGAATCAATTAATAAAGGGCGATGGTGTACCGATTCCAATGGCATTAGCACTTTTTTGATAAAACGATCATCAAAAATTTTCTTGACGCACCCGGATTGTCCAATTTATAAAGTGAGCACTCCGTCCTCGGGCGGCGTGCTGGTGCTGGTGCAGTTGCTGGCGCGATGTTTCGGGATTTCGGGAAACGGCTATAAAAATAGCTTTTTTGATCTAATCGAGTGGGGAACGAAGACATGGATACCGGTATCGTGAAATGGTTTAACGATGCTAAAGGTTTCGGCTTTATTACGTCGGACAATGGTGGTGAAGATTTGTTTGCGCACTTTTCCGAAATCAAGATGGACGGCTTCAAGACGCTGAAGGAAAACCAGCGTGTTTCGTTCGACGTGAAAGTCGGGCCGAAAGGCAAGCAGGCAGCGAATATCCAGGCGGTCTGACGCGCCACGCATTGCCGATCACGTCCGGCCCCCGCATGGCGGGGGCTTTTCATTTTCCGGGGACGGAACAATACGGTTCGGGCTGGCCGCGAACAGGGATGCCGGTGCATACTCACGGAAGCATCGTTTCCCAGTCTTTTCATGTCCGATTTCCCCCGTCCGTCCGATCCGGCCAGCGAACAGCCGCTCGTTTTCGTCGACCTTGAAACCACGGGCGGCTCGCCCGCCGAACATCGCATCACCGAAATCGGCGTGGTCGAAATCGGCCCGCTCGGCGTGTCGACGTGGACGACGCTCGTCAATCCAGGGCAGTCGATTCCGCCGTTCATCCAGCAACTGACGGGTATTTCGGACGAGATGGTGCGCGACGCGCCGTCGTTCGCATCGCTGGCGCCGGCCTTGTTCGAGCGGCTCGACGGCAAGCTTTTCGTCGCGCACAACGCAAGCTTCGACCGAGGTTTCCTGCGGGCCGAATTCGAGCGCGCCGGGTTCGCGTTCAATCCCGACGTGCTGTGTACGGTGCGGCTGTCGCGTGCGCTGTTCCCGCGTGAAACGCGGCACGGGCTCGACGCGTTGATCGAGCGCCACGGCCTCGTGCCGGCAGCACGCCACCGGGCGCTGGCGGATGCCGATCTCCTGTGGCAGTTCTGGCGCCAGTTGCACGACATCGTGCCGCTCGAGCGGCTGCGCGATCAGATCGCGCGCACGACGCGCCACTTCCGTCTGGGCGGCGACCTGACCGAAGCCTGGCTCGATACCGCGCCGGCCGGGTGCGGCGCGTACGCACTGTTCGGGGAGGGCGACGCGCCACTGTACGTCGGCCGCAGCGTACGCGTGCGGCAGCGGCTGCGCGCGTTGTTGACGGGAGAGCGTCGGTCGTCGAAGGAAATGCGGCTTGCGCAGCAGGTGCGGCGCGTTGAATGGCGCGAGACGGGTAACGAACTGGGGGCGATGCTCGCGGAAGCGCAATGGATCGCCGGGCTGCGTCCGTCGTACAACCGGCGCCCTGCGGCCGAGACGGCCCGTGTCGGCAATGCCCCCTGGCCGTTCGAAGGCGCCGTGGCGTTCGAAGCGAGCGGCGAGCGCCGCCTGTTTCATGTGATCGATGGGTGGCGCTATCTCGGCGTCGCGGAATCGCTCGACGCGGCCGCGCAGCTCGCGGCCGACGGGGCGGCCGGCGCGTTCGAACCCTTCACCCACCGCCTGCTTCAGACGCATCTCGCGCGCGGCCTGCAACTGATTCCGCTCGCCGCACTCACGCCTGCGGGCCAGGCGGGTTGACCCGGCGCGACCGTCGTATCAGCCGATTGCGCTTGCGCCGCCGGCCGAGCAGACGTGCGACAGTGCGGTGTCGAGCGCCTGCGTCTGCGTGGAGTCGTAGCGCGTGAGCGTCTTCCAGTTCGCGATGCTGCGCGCGAGCCGCGCCTGACAATCAGGCGCATCGCGCAGCGGCGCGACCTGCGTGAGCCCCGTGAGCATTTTCTGCGTCAGCCGGTCGAGCGCCGGGCGCGTGCTGGTCGCGAGATCGGGAGGCGTGCCTTCCGGCGGACGCGTCGCGCGCCAGGTTGCGAACAGGGCATTCTGCACATCCTTGCTCGCGGCGATCTGATCGTCGAAGAACGTCCGCGCGAACGCGGGATCGACGCCGGCCTGTGCCGCGCGCTTCCCGACCGATTCGAGCAGCGCCGCTTCGCGCGGCCGGTCCTCGATTGCCTTGTGATTCGCCCATTTCCATCGAGCCACCGGCTCAGCGAGCGCGAGGCGCTGCGACGCGAGCGCGACGATGTTGGTGAGGGCAGTGTCGTCGCCGTCCGCAACGGCGATGCGCGGGGACGAAAAGAGGGCGACGCCGAGCGCGGCGACAGCGACGCTGGCACGAATGGCTTGCTTCATCGGAACGATCGGGAGAGCCGGGCGGGCCGGACGTGGAAAACCAGAAGGATAGACGAAGACAGTCGCGCGGCGTAGCGACGCGACAGAGGAATCAGCAGGCGAGCTGATCCGGCACCGTCAGGCTGTTGCGGCCCGGGTGCGAGGCGAGTTGCGCGCGATGCGCAATGATGAACCGCACGATAGCGATGATCGACACGTGGCGGTTACAGAACCGAACAGGCGTTCACTTCGGCGAGTACAGCTTGTGCTGCTCGTCGAAGAATGCCCGTACGTGGTCGGGCAATTCGGCGAGGAATTCCACGCCGACGGGTTCCGGATCCGGGCTCATCACTTGCTCGGGCGGTGGCATGCGAGTTGGTCTTTCGTCCATGGTCATTTCTCCAGCAGGTTCGATGATTATCATCCTCGCGCTTGGATTTATGCCAGTGGCGAATCGTTAGATTTTGTCTCTGTTGTATTAACGGCACATGCGCTCAGACGCGCGCTGCGATGCCGACTATCGAGTCGTGCGGAATCGGCAACAATCGGGCCGCTTGTTATACTTGCGCGCACTTTTTCCTGGACCGCGATGAAACGAACGACGCGATGGATCAGCCTCGTATGGCTGGCGCTGGTACTGAACGTACTGTCGCCCGTCGTCGGCTATGCGCGTCTCGCCTCGAGCGGCTCCGGCGAGCTCACCCTCGAGTTGTGCAGTGCAGCGGGCGCGCGCCAGATCGTGCTCGCGCATGCCGGCGGCGACCACGATGCGCCGTCGTTCGACCATGCCGGCGTGCCGCACTGCGTGTACTGCCCCGGCTTCGCGGCGAACGTGGCGCTCGGTACGAGCCTGCCCGCGCTGCCGGGTTTCGTGCGGACGTTCGCCTACCGCGCGGCAGCCCCCGTCATTCCCGATTGCCCCCGCAAGGGTATCCGTCTCGCGCAGCCTCGCGCGCCGCCTGAACACGCTCCGATCTGATTGATGTCGTCCGCGCGCCCCGGTGGTGCGCGTGCCGCTCGCGGCCGGGCCGCGTGCCGCGCCGTCCGTGCGCGGTGCGCGTGCTCGTGTCCGGCGGCGTCCGATCACGTTTTCAGGAATCCCTTCATGTCCTCCTCCTTCGCCGCGCGGCCGTCGCGCGGGCGGCTCGCGCTCGCATGCGCGGCCGCGTTCGCATGGCCTGTCGCCCATGCAGCTTCAACTGACGATACGCGTGTCGACACTGCCCGCCGTGGTGTCGAGCGTCCCGCCGAGACCGTCGCGCCGGCATCCGCCACCGCAACCGTTTCGCCGGTGCCGGCCGGCAGTACGCTGACCGCGGTCAGCGTGACCGCGCAGCGGCAACCGGTCGATCCGGATACGCCGGCCGTCGTCACATCGATCACGCGCGAGCAGATCGAATCGCATACCAACGTCACCACCGAGGACGCGCTCAAGTACGCGCCGAACCTGATGGTCCGCAAGCGCTATATCGGCGACCGCAACAGCGTGTTCGCCGGTCGCGACTTCAACGAACTGCAGAGCGCGCGCGGGCTCGTCTACGCCGACGGCGTGCTGCTGTCGAACCTGCTCGGCTCGAGCTACGCGTACCCGCCGCGCTGGTCGCTGATTCCGCCTGACGATATCGCGCGCGTCGACGTGCTCTATGGCCCGTTTTCCGCGCTGTACCCGGGCAACTCGATCGGCTCGACCGTGTTGCTCACGACGCGCCGGCCGGAAAAGCTCGAGGCGTCGCTGTCGACGCAGTTCTTTACGCAGCGCTACCACGACGGCTACGGATTCGCGGACAGCTTCGGCGGCAATCACCAGACCGCGCGGATCGCAAACCGCGTCGGGCGGTTCTGGTTCGCGCTGTCGCTCGACCGGCTCGAGAACAACGGTCAGCCGATGCAATATGCGAGCCCCAATTCGGCGTACAACCCGAAGCTCGGCGCCGCCGTGCCCGTGAGCGGCGCCGCGACCGACATCGGGCCCAACGGCAAGCCGCGGACGATCGTCGGCGCGCAGACGATCGAGCGGACCGAACAGCTCAACGAGACGATCCGGATGGGCTACGCGTTCACCGACCACGTCGACGCGACGCTCACGCTCGGGCATTGGGAGAACCATTACCGGCAGCATGGCGAAACCTTCCTGCGCGATGCGGCCGGCAATCCGGTCTACGGCGGCAACGTGTCGATCGGTGGCCGGAACATGACCGTTGCGCCGAATGCGTTCGCGCCGCAGCGCGGCGACCAGGAGAACTGGCTGTACGCGCTCGGGCTGAACGGCCGGCTCGATTCAGGCTGGCGCCTGTCGGGCGTCGTGTCCGCGTACGACGTGTCGCGCGACGTGCAGCGCTCGGCGTCGACCGTGCAGGGCGGGGCAGGCACGCTGTTCCAGGGAGACGGCACCGGCTGGCGCACGTTCGACCTGAAGGCCGAGGCGCCGGAAGTGAAGGGCCACACGTTCACGTTCGGCTATCACTACGACAACTACTTCCTGCGCAACGTCACGTACAACACGGCCGACTGGCTGGCCGGGCCGACCACGTCGCTCGCGAGCACCTATCGGGGCGACACGCGCACGCAGGCGCTGTTCGGGCAGGATGCGTGGCGCTTCGCACCGGGCTGGCTCGCGACGCTGGGGCTGCGCTACGAACGCTGGGATGCGTACGGCGGCGCGCTCGGTAACGCGAGCGGCACGCTCGGTTATGCGGATCGCAGCGCGAATGCGCTGTCGCCGAAAGTTGCGTTGCAATGGGATGCGACCGACGTCTGGCGCTTCCGGCTGTCGTTCGCGACGGGCACGCGTTACCCGACGGTCGGCGAACTGTTCCAGGGCACGATCTCGAACAACGCAATCGTCAACAACAACCCGAACCTGCGGCCGGAAAAGGCGATCGACTGGGACTTCACGGCCGAACGCGACGTGGGTGTCGGCGTCGTGCGTGCCAGCGTGTTTCAGAGCGATCTGCGCGATTCGATCTACAGCCAGACGACGGTGTCGGGTGCGACGACGGTGACCAACATCTCGAACGTCGATCGCGTGCGCGTGCGCGGTGTCGAACTTGCGTTCAGCGGCGAGAACGTCGGGCTGCGCGGCCTCGGTTTCGACGCGAACGTGTCGGCGAGCAACGCGCAGATCCTCGCCGATGCTGCGAATCCCGCGTACGTCGGCTCGCGCTTTCCGCGTATTCCGCGCATGCGTGCAAACCTGCTCGCGTCCTATCGCTTCGACGAACACTGGCTCGCGAGCGTCGGTGTGCGCTATTCGGGCCGCCAGTTCAACACGCTCGACAACAGCGACGTGAACCCGGACGTCTACGGCGGCACGAGCTCGTTCACGATCGTCGACCTGAAGGCGCGCTACCGCTTCGACCGTCACTGGACCGCGTCGGTCGGCATCGACAACCTGACGGACCGCCGCTACTACGTGTTCCATCCATATCCGGGCCGTACTTTCTATGGAGAACTGAAATGGTCGCTGTGAAGTCGCTCGCGGCAGGCGGCGCGTTGTGGTGCGCGTTGCTGTCGACTGCCGGTGCGCACGACACCCACGACGTGCCGAAGGCCGCCGATTCGCATGCCGCGCCCGCGCAGCACAAGCAGCCGCTCGCGACGGGGGCGGCATTCGACACGTATCACCGGCCGTGGGGCGCGTGGGTCGAAGGCGCGCATGTCGTCGTCGCGCATTCCGACGACGCAGGTCGCACGCTGTCCGCACCCGTCACCGTCGACGCGATGCCGGAGCCGATCTACACGAGCGCCGAGAATCGCCCGAAGATCGCTACGAGTCCGGACGTGCAGCTCGCGATGGTCGCAATGGATGCGTACGACGACAACGGCGCGGCGATCTCCCGCGCACTCGCGCAGATGAATCTGCCACCGCAGGTCGCGTAGTACGCGAACGCCGAGCCGATGCCCGAGCGGCTTCGCGCGGCGCTCGATGCGGGATGGAGAGGGGACGTGCCGCGCACCGTTTGGATCGTGCGCGATGGCGCACGCGAAGCGCGCAGCGGATTGCTGACGGCCGACGTGCTCGACGGCGGGTTGCAGCGCGTTACGCGCTGAACGGGCCAGTGGCGCGCGGCGAACGGGCCGCGCGCCGGCCTGATGCGAAAACGCGCCCGAAGGCGCGTGGAGAGAAGCGTCAGGCCGCTCGCTTGAATAGCCGGATCACGAACAGCAGGATCACCGCACCGACGACCGCGACGATCACCGATCCGATGAAACCGCTGCCGATGCTGATGCCGAGCAGCCCGGCGAGCCAGCCGCCGATCACTGCGCCGACGATCCCGACGATGATGTCGACGATCAGCCCGAAGCCGCCGCCCTTGACGAGCAAGCCGGCAAGCCAGCCGGCGATCGCGCCGATGATGAGCCACATAATCAAGCCATGAGTCATGGTGATCCTCTCCTTGTGTTGTGTCGAATGACCGGACGTCGGCTGTGTCGCCGCAAGCTGAATGAAGGCGGCATTGCGACCCGCCGCGCCGCCCACGCAATGTAACGCGATAGACGGGTCGGAATCGTTAAGTAATGTTATGCACCCTTAACGGGATTTTCCAGGGAATTCGTCTGCATACGGCGAGGCTGGCGCACGGGCGATGCGCGGCGAAATGAATCTGTAAGAAATGGCCGCCGGTGAAACCGGTCGGCCGTGAGCGTCACCGTCCGGGCGTCGGAGCCTGCATGTTCGCGGCGGGCAAGCCGTCGCTTGCGTCGGCAATCAGCCGTGCGACGGTCGCGGTGTCGCCGATCGCCTCGATCGACAGCAGTGCGAAGCGGGCGAGAAAGAGCGACGCATCGGCTTCGCCGATCCGCGTCATCGTGCGGCACAGGTCGGTGTAGAGGGTGTCGCGTTCGGTATCCGTCATCATGTGGTCTCCTGAGGATCGGTCGATGCGCAAGGATGGAGTGCGCGTTCGAGTGCGGCGGCCACGTCGCCGGCGCGCGCATCGTGCCAGCGGCCGAGTACGTGACCGTCCGGACGCACGAGATAGACGGTGCCGTCGCGCGCGCCGTACATGTCGAACAGCCGGCCGTCGACGTCATGGCCGCCGCAGGCCGGTTGCCGTGGTGCCGCATGCCGCGCGAGCGTGACGAGCGCGAACGGCATCCGCGCAGCCTGCAGGCGGCGTTCGAGATCGGCCAGCGTCGCATCGGGCACGCCGTCCGCGGTGAAGCAGAACGCGGTGAAGCGCGGAGCGACGAGGTCGGTCAGATGGCCGCGGCGCACGTCGCTGCCGTGTGCCGTGTACAGCATCAGCGGGCATTCGGCGAGCACCGTGCCGGGCGCGGGGCCGGCCGAAAACGTGTCGCGTTCGGCCGCGTTGAGCGGCGACGTCGCATACGCGATGGCCGTCGTCTGGCGCGGATTGATCAGCGAACGCAGTGCGGGATGGCGGACCGCGAGCGACAGCACGGCCTTGCGCATCAGTTCGAACGCGAATGACGGCGGCGCCATGAACTCGGTGCTCTTGGTGCCGTAGCGGAGGTTCTCGTGCGTCGCGAACACGCGTTCGTCCGAGTAGCTGTCGAGCAACGTGTCCGATGCGAGCCCGCGCGTCACGTACGCGAGTTTCCATGCCAGGTTGTCGGCATCGTCGATGCCCGAGTTCGCGCCGCGCACGCCGAAGATCGGCACGAGGTGCGCGGCGTCGCCGCAGAACAGCACGCGCCCGTGCCGATAGCGTTCGAGTGTCAGTGCGTTCGCCTTGTAGATCGTGATCCAGATCGGCGACCAGTCGCCGCGCTCGCCCATCATGTCGAGCAGGTTCTGCACGCGCGGGATCACGTTCTCCGGTTTTACGGCGGCTTCGGCATCCTCATCGTCGCGCAACTGGTAGTCGATCCGCCACACGTTGTCGGGCTGCTTGTGAACGAGCACCGTCGAGCCCGGATTCGACGACGGGTCGAAGTACGCCAGTCGTTCGGTCGGCCGGTCGCTGTCGAGCGCGATGTCGACGATCACGTAGCGGCCCTCGTAGCTCGTGCCCCGGAGCGACAGGCCGAGCGCGTCGCGCATCGTGCTGCGCCCGCCGTCGCACGCGACGACCCGGTCGGCGTCGAGTGCGTAGCCGCCGGGCGGCGTGTCGACGTCGAGGCGCACGCCGTCCGGTTGCGGGGTCACGCCGGTGACTCTCGTCTGCCAGCGGATCTCGATGAGTTCGCGGCGGCGCAGCGCGGCGTCGAGCAGGAACTGCTCGATGTGATACTGCGCGAGATTCACCATCGGTGGCAGCTTCTGGTTTTCGTCCTGCGGCATCGTGAAATGCAGCACTTCGTCGCGACGGTAGAAGCTGCGCCCGCCGGTCCACGGCAGCCCCTTGCGCAGGAAGTCGTCGAGCGCGCCGAGCCGCTCGATGATCTCGAGGCTGCGTCGCGAGATGCAGATGGCGCGGCTGCCGTGGCAGACTGCGTCGTCGGCCTCGATCAGCACGCTGCGGATGCCGTGGTTCGCGAGGCCGAGCGCGACGGCCAGGCCGACGGGGCCGCCGCCGACGATCGCAACGCGATGCCGGTGCGTATCGATACCGTCGTCGCAGGCCGGCAGATGCGCGGGATGGCGCTCGGCGACGAACGGGTAGGGCTTGAAGTCGATATCCATCGTTGGCTTCCAGGGGAGTCCGGTTTGACGTGCGTGCATCGACGCAAAGATGCGCGCAACAGGTCGGGACAGTATGGAAGCCGGTCGTGCGTCGGTTGTCCCCAATTCGGGTACAGCGAGGGGCTCAACGCAGGCCGCGACGTTTCACGGCTGCATGCACAGCGCAAACAGCTCGCGCTGGCTCGAGATGCCGAGGCGCCGGTATGCGCGCTTCTGGTAGGTGACGACGCTCGATGCCTTCACGCCGATCGTCTCGCCGATCTCGTGCGCGGTCTGGCCGTCGAGTACGCCACGCAGCACGTCGAGCTCGCGCTTGGACAAATCGGGGCATGCATGGCGCAGTCGCGCGAGCATCCGTTGCGGGATACCGATCTGCGCCGCACCGGCGAGCGCGTAGTGATGCCTTGCGGCCTGCGCGATCAGTGGCGCAAGCGCTTCGATTGCGGCGATCTCGCGCGGCTGGAATGTGCCGCTGCGATGCGCACGGTACAGGTTGATCGACAGCCACGTTGCATCGCCGGGCTGCATCAGCAGCGCCAGCCGGTCGGATACGTCGGGGCCGCGGTAGCACGCGGCACGATACGCTTCGTGATCGATCTCGTCGCCGGCCTGCTGGTGCAGCAGCAGATCGTGGCGGCGTGTACCGAGATGGGCTGTCGACACGATCTGCTGGTTGCCGTCGAGTGCGTAGAAATGTCGTGCGTAGGTGTCGGCGAGGTCGCGCAGGTAGCGGCCTCCGCGATGATCGGCGACCGACATCGTGCGCGGGCGATTGCCGAACTCGTACGCGAAGATCGTGCACTGCGTGATGGACAGCGCGTCGTCGAACAGCGTCAGGATTTCGGCCGCGAATGCGTTCGGCTCGTTGCCGCCGATCGCGGCGACGAGGCGCGTCGTGCGGGACACGTCCAGCTGCGCGGCGAGATTCGCTCGCTCGATACGCCAGGTGCGCATGAAGAAGGGGGCGAGGGTGGAGTGTCCGGCGATTGTAGTCGTCGGCGCGTGATACGGGAGTCCGGGGATGCCCGCAAGCGGACTGGGTGAGGCGAGACGGCGGGCGCACGATTTCGGCGCCGGAAAAGAGAAAAGGTCTGACAAGCGATGCTTGTCAGACCTTTATGTCTTGGTGCCGGAGATAGGAGTCGAACCTACGACCTTCGCATTACGAATGCGCTGCTCTACCAACTGAGCTACACCGGCAGCAGAGAAATGAAATTATATGGTGATTTCCGGGATCTTGGCAATAGGTTTTGCGAAATTTTTTCAGCTTGCTGCCGCTGCTTCGCGAAACCATCGATCCGGCGGACTTCCCGCTTTCACTTCACTGTGATGCGGCCGGTCAGGGCCACATCAAGAGGCGCGATTGTACTTGCGCATCGCACCTCCGTCTAGTGCTGCAGTGCAATTATTTTGCTTCGTCGTGATAGCCGGTCACGCGCTCGACTTCGTTCTTCGAGCCAAGGAACACGGGCACGCGCTGGTGCAGGCCGGTCGGCTGGACTTCCATGATGCGCTGCGTGCCCGTCGTCGCGGCGCCGCCCGCTTGTTCGACGATGAACGACATCGGGTTCGCTTCGTACATCAGGCGCAGCTTGCCCGGACGATCGGGCGTGCGCTTGTCGGCCGGGTACATGAAGATGCCGCCGCGGTTCAGGATCCGGTGCACGTCGGCGACCATCGAGGCGATCCAGCGCATGTTGAAGTTGTCGCCGCGCGGGCCGTCCTTGCCGGCGTTCAGTTCGTCGACGTAGCGCTTGACCGGGTCGTACCAGTGGCGCGCGTTCGATGCGTTGATCGCGTATTCGCGCGTGTCGGCCGGGATCTGCATGTTGCTCTGCGTGAGCACCCACGAGCCGACTTCGCGGTCGAGCGTGAAGCAGTTCACGCCGTTGCCGGTCGTCAGCACGAACACCGTCTGCGGGCCGTACACGGCGTAGCCGGCCGCGACCTGCTGCGTGCCCGGCTGCAGGAACGATTCCTCGGTTGCCTGCTTGCCGTCCGGGCAGCGCAGCACCGAGAAGATCGTGCCGATCGACACGTTCACGTCGATGTTCGACGAACCGTCGAGCGGGTCGAACACGAGCAGGTATTCGCCGCGCGGGTAGTTCGCCGGGATCGGGAAGAAGGTTTCCATTTCTTCCGATGCCATCGCGGCGAGGTTGCCGCCCCATTCGTTCGCGTCGAGCAGGATCTCGTTCGACAGGATGTCGAGCTTCTTCTGCACTTCGCCCTGGACGTTCTCGCTGCCGGCGGTGCCGAGCGCCTCGCCGAGCGCGCCCTTCGACACGTTGTAGCTGATCGCCTTGCACGCGCGTGCGACGACTTCGATCAGCAGGCGCAGGTCGGCGGGGAGGTTGTTGGTCTCACGTTGCTGTTCGATCAGGAACTTCGACAGCGTGGTGCGGCGGGCAATGGACATGACAGACTCCAGAAGGCCAAAGAATCCTTGAATGGCCGCAATTTTACCCGTCGCGCCTCCCGTGCCGCCCGCTTTTTTCGTCCGGTTACATGGCCGGGCGGCCGAGCCGGGCCGGTTTCCGGCGGCGAAGACGCACGGGGCGCGCCATCAGCGGGCGTGGTCGGACCCCGCGACTGCGTCCGGGGCCGGCAGTATTCGCGCAATAAAAAAGCCGGTGCCGCCACTGGCGGCACCGGCCGTTTCGCGCGTGAGCGATGCGGAGGATTGCGTTACGCGAGCGCCTTCTCGACGATCTCGCGCACGTCGCGCGATTTCGCGCCGGCGGCGACCTGCTCGAGCGCTTCACGCATCCGGTCGCGCAACGCGGGCGTGAAGCGGCGCCACAGTTCGAGCGAGCGGGCGAGGCGCGCCGCGACCTGCGGGTTGATCGCGTCGAGCGCGAGCACCTGTTCGGCCCAGAATGCATAACCCGAGCCGTCCGCCGCGTGGAATTGCGCCGGGTTGGCCGCGCAGAAGCTGAAGATCAGCGAGCGTGCGCGATTCGGATTCTTCAGGTTGAACGCGGGGTGCGCGAGCAGCTTGCGAACCTTCGCGAGCGTCGGCTGCGCGGGCGTACCGCGTTGCGCGGCCTGCATCGCGAACCATTTGTCGATCACGAGCGCTTCCTTCTCGAAGCGGCGGTAGAAATCGTCGAGCGCGTGCTCGGCCGGTTCGTTCGCGCCGGCGGCCGCGGCGGACAGCAGCGCGCCGAGTGCGGCCGCGCGATCGGTCATGTTGTTCGCCGCGTCGTATTGCGCGGTCGCGAGGCGCACGGCATCGGCCGGATCCTCGAGTTCGGCGAGATACGCGAGCGCGAGATTCTTCAGCGCGCGGCGGCCGGAAGCCTCGGGCGTCGGTTCGTAGGCGCCGGGCGTCTGGTGCTGCTCGTATGCGGCGAGCCAGTCGGCGCGCAGTGCGGTGGCGAGCTGGCGGCGCACGAACTGGCGCGCGCGATGCACGGCGGCCGGATCGGCTTCCGCCATCTGGTCGGCGAGGTAGGTTTCCGACGGCAGCGTCAGCGCGAGTTCGCGGAACGCAGGCGACAGCGTCGCGTCGGTCAGCACGCGGCGGAAGGCGGCCACGAAGTTCTCGCCGAGCGTGAGCGGCTCGTTCGCGGCGGCACGCGCGGCGAGCGTCAGCAGCGCGCGCGTCGCGAGGCGCTGGCCGGCTTCCCAGCGGTTGAACGGATCGCTGTCGTGCGCGAGCAGGAACGCGAGGTCGTCGTCGCTGTAGTCGTACTCGACGATCACCGGCGACGAGAAGTTGCGCAGCAGCGACGGCAGCGGTTGTTCCGGCACGTCGACGAACGTGAAGGTCTGTTCGGTGTCGGTGAAGTCGAGCACGCGCGTCGTGCCCGCCGCGGCGGCTTCGCCGTCGAGGCGCAGCGGCAGGTCGCGGCCGTCGCGGCCGATCAGGCCGATCGCGAACGGGATCAGCAGCGGCCCTTGCTGCGTTTCGCGCGCGGCCGGCGACGCGTCGCCGTAGCCCTGCGCGAGCGTGACGGTATAACGGCGCGCGGCCGCGTCGTACGCGGTGCGCACCGACACGCGCGGCGTGCCGGCCTGGCTGTACCAGCGCTCGAACTGCGCGAGGTCACGCCCGTTCGCGTCGGCCATCGCGTGGCGGAAGTCGTCGCAGGTCACGGCGTGCCCGTCGTGGCGCTTGAAATACAGGTCCATCCCCTTGCGGAAGCCGTCGCGGCCGAACAGCGTCTGGTACATCCGCACGACTTCCGAGCCTTTCTCGTAGACGGTCATCGTGTAGAAGTTGTTGATCTCGACGTAGCTCTCCGGGCGCACCGGGTGCGCCATCGGGCCGGCATCCTCGGCGAACTGCAGCTGGCGCAGCACCCGCACGTCCTCGATGCGCTTGACCGCGCGGGCAGCCGATTCGACGGCGTCGCCCGCGGCCATGTCGGCCGAGAATTCCTGGTCGCGGAACACCGTCAGCCCTTCCTTCAGGCTCAGCTGGAACCAGTCGCGGCAGGTCACGCGGTTGCCGGTCCAGTTGTGGAAGTACTCGTGGCCGACCACCGACTCGATGTTCGCGAAGTCGGTGTCGGTCGCGGTCTCGGGGTTCGCCAGCACGTACTTCGTGTTGAAGATGTTGAGCCCCTTGTTTTCCATCGCGCCCATGTTGAAGTCGCCGACCGCAACTATCATGAAGCGGTCGAGATCGAGCTCGAGGCCGAAGCGCTTCTCGTCCCAGCGGATCGAATGGATCAGCGAATCCATCGCGTGACGTGTCTTGTCGAGATCGGCCGGCTCGACCCACACCTGCAGCAGCTTTTCCTTGCCCGAGCCGGTCGTGATCTTCTCCTCGATCGCGACGAGCTTGCCGGCGACCAGTGCGAACAGGTAGCTCGGCTTGCGGAACGGGTCTTCCCACTTCGCGAAGTGGCGGCCGTCGGGCAGGTCGCCGGAATCGACGAGGTTGCCGTTCGACAGCAGCACCGGGTAGGCGGCCTTGTCGGCGCGCAGCGTCACCGTGTACGACGCCATGACGTCCGGGCGGTCGAGGAAGTAGGTGATGCGGCGAAAGCCTTCGGCTTCGCACTGCGTGAAGAAGTTGCCGCTCGACACGTAGAGACCCGACAGCGTCGTGTTCTGGTCGGGTGCGCATGCGCTTTCGAGCGTCAGCTCGAACGCATCGGGCACGTTCTCGACCGTCAGCCCGTGCTCGTGCGCGCGCACGGCGCCATGCGGCGCGCCGTCCAGCCATGCGCCGACGAATTCGAGCGCTTCGCCCATCAGCTCCAGGTGCGGCGCGGGCGCGGCGTCCGGATTGCGGCGCACGCGCATCGTATTCCTGACGATCGTGCGGGCCGGCGCGAGATCGAATTCGAGCGCGACGGAATCGATGAGGAAGGCCGGCGGCGTGTAGTCGGCGCGGCGGATCACGGTGGAGGAGGCGTTGTCGGACATGGTCGTCGAGATCGGTGGAGTGGGGGGCGGGCCCGTCACGCGGGCCGGGCGAACCGGGCCATTGTACAAAGGCTTGCGGCTGCGTGCCGGGCGAACTTTTTACCGGTTCCGGGAGTCCGCGTATTATCGGCATCCCGTTACGGTTCGCGCGGTGCGACGAACGGGTGACGGATCGACGAGGATCAACATGAAACGCGAATGGATTCAACGCGGTGCGGGCTGGGCGGCGGTGCTGTGCGTGGCGCTGCTGACCGGCTGCACCAGCTACGTGACGACCCAGGTCACGGCCTTCTCCGACTGGAGCGGCAGCGACGCGACACGCACCTATGCGTTCACCCGTACTGACGCGCAGAAGAACAGCATCGAGCAGTCGACTTACGAGCCGATCGTCGCGAACGAGCTGTCCACCTATGCGTTCCGGCAGGTGCCGCAGGCGCAGGCACGGTATCTCGTCGGGCTGACCTATGCGGTCGGCAGCGATCTCGTGACCGTGCCGCAGCCCGTCTATTACGATCCGTGGTTCGTCGGGCCGGGGCCGTACTGGCGGCGCGGGCCGTGGGGCCCGTGGGGGCCCTGGGGGCCGATGCCGGCCGGTTATGTCGCGCAGACGTATCAGGTGTTCGACTACACGCTCGGCATCCGCATCACCGAGCGCGCGACGGGCAAGGAGGTCTACAACGTGTCCGCGCGCACGACCGGCGACAACGGCACGCTGCTGTATGCGATGCCGTTCCTCGCACGCAGCGCGCTCGCCGATTTCCCGCTGTCGAACGGCGCGGTCCGCTCGGTCCGGCTGCCGGTCGACAAGCGCGGCGGCCCGGCGGCACCGGCCGCCAACGAGCGCGCGGTGCCGGCGGCGCCCGCTTCGGGCGCAGCCGCCGCCAAGTAACGCGGCATCAGCCTAGGCGCGGCCGTCCGGCCGCGCCTGCCATTTTCTTCCCCGTCAGACCCCGACGCCCAGCAGCGCCAGCGCACCGAGCACGACGAACAGCACGGCCGCGATGCCGTGCACCAGCTTGGTCGGGAGGCGGTGCGCGAAACGGTCGCCGAGCAGGATCGCGGGCACGTTCGCGAGCATCATCCCGAACGTCGTGCCGGCCACGACACCGATGTAGTCCTGGAAGCGCGCGGCCAGCGCGACGGTCGCGATCTGCGTCTTGTCGCCCATTTCCGCGAGGAAGAACGCGACGAGGGTCGCGCCGAACACGCCGAGCCGCGAACGGTTGGCATTGGCCTCGTCGGCGTCGAGCTTGTCCGGCACGAGGATCCACAACCCCATCGCGATGAACGAGAACGCGAGCGCCCAGCGCATGATCGACGGCGTGACCAATGCGCCAAGCCATTCGCCGAGCGCGCCGGCGAAACCGTGGTTCACGAGCGTCGCGACGAGCACGCCGAGAATGATCGGCACCGGCTTGCGATAGCGTGCGGCCAGGACGAGGGAAAGCAATTGGGTCTTGTCGCCGATTTCAGCGAGGGCGACGGCGCCGGTGGAGATCAGGAAGGCTTGGGACACGTATGGGGTTCCACGGGCCGGTGTTGTGCGTGCGAGCGACGATCCACGGCGCGCCGGGCCCTGATGCGGCGCACTGTGAACCATCGGTCTCGCCAGGCCTAGGTGGCTGCGCCCGCCATGGCCGCAAGGCCAAGTCTGTTGACGGACGCCTCCGTCACGATGCGCGCCGGGGGCGCGGGACATCGAGCGGAGCGGCTACTCCCCAATGAGCGGCGAATTCTAGCACGGCGTGTCGCGTGCGGGAAAGCGGTCGAGCGGCGCGGTGCCTGGCGCTCGGCAAGCGCCGGCTGTACGGCAGACGGGCAGACGGGCAGACGGGCAGACGGGCAGGCAGACGCGGCGGCGAACGCCCGCGCCTGCCGGGCCCCCCCGGAACGCCGTTACGCGGCGGGGCGGCGCGCCGCCCCGCGCTCGTGGACGAGTTCGCCGGCCGCATAGGTGCGGTACACCGCGCGGTCGTCGCCGAGCAGCGCGAACGCGAACAGCAGTTCCTCGAGCGAATCCGCGCGCTTCGTGCGGCGCGCGAGCAGCGGCGTGGCCTGCGGATCGAGCACGACGAAGTCGGCCTCGGTGCTCGGCTTGAGCGTGCCGACCGTGTCGGCGAGGTCGAGCGCCTGCGCGGCGCCGGCCGTCGCGAGCCAGAACATCCGGGTCGCGGTCAGGTGGTGGCCCGACAGCCGCGCGACCTTGTGCGCTTCGTTCATCGTCTGCAGCATCGAGAACGAGGTGCCGCCGCCGACGTCGGTCGCGAGCGTGACGGGCACGTCGTATTCACCGGCCTTGTCGAAATCGAACAGCCCGCTGCCGAGGAAGAAGTTCGACGTCGGGCAGTGCGCGACGACGGTGCGCGTCTCGGCCATCCGGCGGCGGTCCTCGTCGTCGAGGTGGATGCAGTGGCCGTACACCGCGCGCGGGCGCAGCAGCCCGTAGCGGTCGTAGATGTCGAGATAGCTGCGATGGCCGGGGAACAGCTCGGCCACCCATTTCACCTCGTCGACGTTCTCCGCGACGTGGCTCTGTACGAACACGTCCGGATGGCGGCGCGCGAGTTCGCCGCACGCCTCGAGCTGCGCTTCGGTCGACGTCGGCGCGAAACGCGGCGTGAGCGCGTACATCTGGCGGCCCTTGCCGTGCCAGCGGCCGATCAGCTCGGCACTGTCGTCGTAACCGGATTGCGCGGTATCGCGCAGGAATTCGGGGCAGTTGCGATCCATCAGCACCTTGCCCGCGATCATCCGCAGGTCGCGTGCGTCGCTCGCCGCGAACAGCGCGTCGGCCGACTGCTTGTGCACCGTGCAGTAGACGAGCGCGCTCGTCGTGCCGCAGGCGAGCAGTTCGTCGACGAAGAAGTCGGCCACCTCGCGCGCATGCTCGGGATCGCCGAACTGGCGCTCGGTCGGGAACGTGTACTTGTCCAGCCACGGCAGCAGGCCCGGTGCCGGCGACGCGATCATGTCCGTCTGCGGATAGTGGATGTGCGTGTCGATGAAGCCGGGCACGATCAGCTTGTCGCGCAGGTCATGGACGATCGCGTCGCGCGCGAGCGTCGCGGCGAGCTGCGCGTACGGGCCGGCCGCGACGACTTTGCCGTCGTCGACGATCAGGAGGCCGTCGGTCTCGTAGTTCGCGGCCTGGCTCGATTGCGCCGGGTCGCCGTTGAAAGTCAGCAGCTGGGAACGGAAAGCGGTTTGCGTCATGACGAATGGTCCTGCATCAAGGTAAGGCGAACAGAAGAAAGCGATCGACGCCGGAGGGCGGCGGGACGGCGCTTCGCGAGCGGTAGCGGCACGCTGTATGCGGCACGACCGGAGGCGGTTGCGCGGGCGAACGTGGCGGCCGAAGCCGCCGGCGAGTGGTTGCCGGCGGGCCTCGCAGCCGCTGCGTTCGCGACCGGTGCGGCGGCGAACGCAGCGGCGACCGCAGCGGCAAACCGCGACGGCAAGCACGGGCGGGCGACGAATGGCGCGCGCGCTGCCCGGGCACGCACGCGACCGTTCCGGCGCGACGCCGGGCCGGTGGTTGCGAAGCGGATGCCGTTGCCGTGTTTCATCTGTCTGGCGTTCCTCGATGCGGGCCGTCAGGCGGCCTGCCAGTACGCGTCGAGGCGCGCGTACAGTGCGTCGCGCTGCGCCGGTTCGATGAACGATGCCTCGAAGCCGTTGCGGATCACCGCATGGACTTCGGCATCCGTGAGTTGCAGCCCTTCGGCCGTCGCGAAGTAGTTTTCATTGACGTAGCCGCCGAAATAGGCCGGATCGTCGGAGTTGATCGTCACCGCGACGCCGCGATCGAGCAGCGCCTTCAGCGTGTGTTTCGCCATGTCGTCGAACACGCACAGCTTGAGGTTCGACAGCGGGCAGACGGTCAGTGCCGTGCGCGTCCTGGCGAGACGCTCGACCAGGGCCGCGTCCTCGATGCTGCGCACGCCGTGGTCGATCCGGTCGACCTTCAGCACGTCGAGCGCCTCGTAGATGTATGCGGGCGGCCCTTCCTCGCCGGCATGGGCGACGAGCTTCAGTCCGAGCGCGCGTGCCTTGTCGAACACGCGCGCGAACTTCGTCGGCGGATGGCCGAGTTCGGACGAATCGAGGCCCACGCCGATCAGGCGATGACGATAGCGCTCGAACAGCGGCAGCGCGGATTCGAACGTCGCGAGCGCGTCCTCTTCGGACAGGTGGCGCAGGAAGCACAGAATCAGCTTGCTCGACAGCCCGCGCTGCTCGTAATCGGCGAGTGCGCGCTCGATGCCCGCGACTACCGTCTCGATCGGCACGCCGCGTTCGGTGTGCGTTTGCGGATCGAAGAACAGTTCGGTGTGGACGACGTTGTCAGCGAGCGCGCGTTCGCAGTACGCGGCCGTCATGTCGTAGAAATCCTGCTCGGTCAGCAGCACGCTCGCACCGGCGTAATAGATGTCGAGGAACGACTGCAGGTCGGTGAACGCGTAGGCGGCGCGCAACGCGTCGATCGAGTCGTATGCGAGTTTCACGCCGTTGCGCTGCGCGAGCGCGAAGATCAGCTCGGGCTCGAGCGAGCCTTCGATGTGGATGTGCAGCTCCGCTTTCGGCGCGCGGGCAATCTTGTCCTTGAATGTCGGGGTCATGGCGTCGTTCTTGGTCGGTCAGTAGGTAGGGGAAGCCTGCGCGGCCGCGTTCGCTTCGACGGCCTGCAGCAATTGCGCAGCCACCGAGATCGCGATCACTTCGGGTGCCTTGTCGATGATGCCTTCGACACCGATCGGGCAGCGCATCCGCGCGACCTGGGCCGGGTCGATGCCGATCGCCGCGAGGCGATGATCGAACTGCACGCGTTTGGCGTGCGAGCCGGTCATCCCGAAGTATGCATAGTCGCCGCGTCGCAGGATGCGCTCGGCCAGCACGAAATCGAGTGCGTGGTCGTGCGTCATCACGACGAAGTAGGACTGCGGCGGCGCCGTGTCGACGGCGTCGGCCGGGGCAGCGGCCGCCTCGATCGCGAGGTTGCCGATGCCGGCGAGCGCGTCGGCCGGCGGGAACACCGCGTCGGGCCCGTCGATCCAGCGCACGTGGCACGGCAGCGTCGCCAGTACCTTCACGAGCGCGGTGCCGATGTGCCCGGCGCCGAACAGCACGACGGGGAACGCATACGGCGCGATCGTTTCGGTCATCAGCGACACGCCGCCGGTTTCCCACAGCAGGCAGTCGGCACGCGCGGCTTCCGATTCGGGCTCGCTCAACAGCGGCGCGCCCGGCGAGGGGCCGAATGATACGCTACGCACGGTCGCGGCGCCGGCCGCGACACGCTTCGCGAGCGACATGATCCAGCCGAGATCGCCGACGTCGAGCCGCTCGAACGCGAGCACCACGGCGCCGCCGCAGCACTGGCCGAGGCTCGGGCCGAGCGCGAGCCGTTCGAGCCGGCGCGCGTGCGGCACGTGCGCGCCGTCCTTCAGCAGATGCCGCGCGATCTCGATCGCCTTCCATTCCAGATGACCGCCGCCGATCGTATGGCGGGCCGTGTCGCGCGTGACGAGCATCTTGGTGCCGGCTTCGCGCGGCGCGGAACCGTCGGTGTGCGCGACCGTCACGAGCACGGCCGCTTCGCCGTGCGCGAGCAGTTGCTGCAGATCGCCGAGCCAGGCTTCCATCAGCACACCCCGTGCGAAACGACGCGGCACGGCACGCGGCGCGGGCTGGCGAGCGTGGCGGCAACGATGACGGACGGGAGCGGGGCGGGCCGGCCGCACGGCGAATGCGGTGCGGCGGCGCGGGGACGGTGCGCGCGGACGGCACCGCCGGATGCGCGGACGCCATGAGGATGACGGATGCGGATGGTTTGCGTTGTCATGATGAATCCAGTCGACATTGCGGATCGGGCGCGCGTTACGCAGGGGTGGTGAGACCGCCTGGCCTCGCGCACGTAGATCGCCATCCAGTCCCGAAGATAGCACCGCACGGCGACGGGAACATCGCGGGGCGCTGATCCGGGCTATCAGGAGGCGATCATGTCGATCATAGGCCCGCCGCTCGGGATCCGGGCGCCGATGCGTGCGCATCGGGCCAAAACGCAGGCGTGGCGGGGCTGGGCGCGGAAGTCGCGCGATGCGCGTTCGCCCGGCTATCCGGGCGGCGGCGAAGTAGGTGTTTACGCGGGGCCGCCCAGGTACGGCCGGTCAGGGGCGACCGGCCGGGCCGGTTCGGCGGGTGCTCCGGTGCCGGGCTTGCCGGCCGGCGGCGTGCGGCCCGGGTGAGCGGGCCGCGCGCGGGCCGGTGCGAAACCGGCCGGTCAGGCCGCGAGCTTGCGGCGATGGCGCCAGAGGCTCGCGACGACGGCAACCAGGATCGCGGCGAAGCCGATCAGCGCCCAGCCGGGCAGCAGGATGCCGAGGATCGGCGGGTAGACGGTCTCGCACAGCCCGGCGACCTTGAACATGCCGGGGAACCACTGCGCGGGCGGCAGGCTGTCGACGATCGGCTGCAGCGTGTCGAAGCCGCAGCTGAAGCCCGGATTCATCTGGATCGACAGATGCCGGGCGGCCGTGCCGACGCCGCCGGCGGCGGCGATCGCGATCAGCAGCTCGAGCACCCAGATGACGCGCCAGTTGCGGATCCCGGCGGCCAGGAACGCGAAGATCCCGATCGCACAGAAGAAGTAGCGCTGGATGATGCACAGCGGGCAGGGATCTTCGTTCTTCACGTACTGCAGGTAGAGCGCACCGGCCAGCAGGGCGATGCACACCCAGCCGAGCAGCATCAGCAGGCGGCGTTCGCGGCGGATTGCGAGCGTGTAGTCGTTCATGTCGGCGGGGTTCCTCGTGGGGTCGGTCCGGAAAACAATCGCGCGATTTTAGCGCGAACGGTCTGGCACGAAACTGACAGCGCGCGTGCGGCAACCTGCCGCACCGCGCGTCCTGTCCGCCGGCGCTCGGCTGGCTGCGTTCAGCGGATCGTATTGAGCACGGCCTCGACGGCCTGGCCGATCGCGAGCAGCGCGTCGTCGCGATGCGGTGCGGCCGCGAGCATCAGGCCGACCGGCGCCGCGTCGCGCGGATGGCAGGGCAGCGACAGCGCGCACGCGTCGAGGAAGTTGAACGCGCTCGGGTTGCGCAGGATCAGCGCGTTGGTGCGCGTGAACGCGGCGTCGTCCGTTTCGAGGTCGGCGATGCGCGGCGGCACGACCGGCACCGTCGGCGCGACGAGCGCATCGAAGCGCGCCCAGACCGTGTGCGCGGCTTCGTCGAGCATCGCCGTGCGCGCGGCGAGCAGGTCGAGATAGTCGGCCGCGCTCGCGGGTTCGCCCTTCAGGATGCGCGTGAGCACGCGCGGATCGTACTGGTCGCGGTGCCGCGCGAGCAGCGGGCGATGCCATGCGTAGGCCTCGATCGGCGAGAAGCCGAAGCGGTTGACTTCCGGCAGCCGGTCGAGTGCCGGGAAGCGCACTTCCGTGACGATCGCGCCGGCGGCTTCGAGGTGCTTGAGCGCGGCGTCGAGCGCGGCCGCGACGTCGGCATCGACACCGTCCGTCACATAGTTCGTCAGCACGCCTAGCCGTACGCCCTCGAGCGGCCGGGCGGCCGGCACATGCGGTTCGAGTCCCGCGAGCATCCGGTCGACGAGCGCGCAGCAGGCGACCGTCAGGCCGATCGGGCCGAACGAGTCGAGCGTCGTCGACAGCGGTACGCCGCCTTGTGTCGGGATCCGGCTCGCGGTCGGCTTGAATCCCGTCAGCCCGCACAGTGCGGCCGGAATGCGGATCGAGCCGCCCGTGTCGGTGCCGAGCGCGACGGCGGCCATCCCGTCGGCGACGGACGCGGCCGCGCCGGACGACGAGCCGCCGGAAATCCGTGCGTCGCCCGGTACGTCTCGGTGGTACGGCGAGCGCGGGTGGCCAAAGTGCGGATTCAGCCCGAGCCCCGAGAACGCGAACTCGCTCATGTTGGTGCGGCCGACCAGCACCGCGCCCGCCCGCTTGAGCCGAGCGACGGCGACCGCATCGGTGCGCGCGGCCGGCGCGCCGTCGAGCACGCGCGAACCCGCGCGCGTCACCTGGCCCGCGACGTCGAACAGGTCCTTGACCGACACGGGAATGCCCGCGAGCGGCGACAGCACGGTGCCCGCGGCGCGCAGCCGGTCGTGCGCGTCGGCGGCCGCACGCGCGTTGTCGGCATCGACTTCAGTGAAGACGACCGCACCCTGGCCCGACGGATCGGCGATCCGGTCGAGCGCGGTGTCGACGAGCGCGCGGCTCGTGGTCCGGCCGGCGGCGAGGTCGGCGGCGAGCTGGGCGAGCGGGGGAAAGGGCGTGAAAGTGGTCATGGCGGCTCAGGGGCGAAGATGTTGAAGAAGCGTGGAGCGGAACGAGTCGATATGGTTTTCGACGGCCGCGCGTGCGCCGGCGGCATCGCGCGCGGACAGCCGGTCGAACAGTTCGCGATGTTCGTGCTGGACATCGGCGAGATGGTGGGGTTCGGACAGCGTGACGAACCAGAAGCGCAGCGACCGTTCGTGCAGCGCGCGCAGGATGTCGGCGAGAACCGCATTGCGCGCGGCCGCGGCGATCGCCTGGTGGAACGCGCGGTCGAGTTCCATCATGCCCTCGACGTCGTGCGTGTCGACGCACGCCTGTCCTTCGTCGAGCAGCGCGGCCAGGCGCGCCAGATCGTCGGGCGTCGCATGGCGCGCGGCGAGTTCCGCACAGTGCGCTTCGTTGATGCGCCGCACGTCGATCACCGCGACGATGTCGTCGAGCGACAGCGGCTGCACCATCAATCCCTTGCGCGGCATCACGGACAGCAGTCCTTCGAGCACGAGCCGATGCACGGCCTGGTGCACCGGCGTGCGGCCGATCCCGGTGCGGGCGACGAGGTCGGCTTCGTTGAGTGCGGCGCCGGGCTTCAGGCGCATCGTGATGATGTCGCGCTGGATCAGTGCGTACGCGCGGTCGGCGAGGCTGGCCACCGGTGCGGCGGGGCGGTCGCGGGTGACGTCGGTCAGGGCATTCATGCGGGGTGCGGCGCGGCGGCCGGCCGGGGCGCGATCATGGCGCGGGCGATCGGGAAGCGTGGACGATGCCTGGATATTATTGTGATATATCACTGGTGTCCAGTACCGGCGGCGGTGCACCGGCTTGCCGGTGCGAGGGACGGGGCGCTTGCCGGCGCAGTTTGCCGCCGACTTGCAACAATATCGACAGGATGTTGCAGGTTTGCCGCGCGATCGTGCGCTGAAGCATAATGAATCCTCGTTTATCCATACGCGTGAGCGACGTACCAGACCATCGTCATGAGCGAAAACACGCCTTCCCCGGCCGGTCTGCCCGGCACCTCCTCCGTTTCTTCCGATTCCCCCCGTACCGATCCGGCGAAAGCGCCCGATGCGCCGGCAGCCCAGGCCGCCGCCGCGCAGAACGTCGCCGCGGACGGCGCGTCGCCGGTCACGGCGGCGTCCGAGCCGGGCGCGCCCGGTGCAACGGGCGCCGCCGTCGATGGCGCTGCTGCCGCGCCGCCGAAGCATGGCGCGCCGCCGCCGGGGTTCGGCGCGCAGCCCGACTTCGACACACCGCGCCCGCCGCCGGCGAGCGCGCAGAATGCGCCGCCGGCCTACCTGAAACAGAGCGACACGCCGTGGTCGGTGTTTGGCCGGATCGTGGCCGCGCGCGCGCGCCGGTTGTTCGACCGCGCCGGCCAGCGCATCACGCAGCGCACGCTGCGCATCGGCGTGTCGGCGCGGATCTTCCATCCGGAACCGGGTGCGAAGGGGCTGCGGGGCAAGACGCTGCAGTATCTCGAGGAATCGATCGCGCACTGGGTGATGTCGCGCGACGTGCTCGTGTTCATGATTCCGACCGTCGGACACCAGGGCATGATTCACCCGAGCAACATCCGCCTGCGCGACTACGCGAAGCATCTCGACGGGCTGCTGCTGCAGGGCGGCGCCGACGTATCGCCGCAAACCTACGCCGCGTCCGACGCCCGCCCCGAATGGCCGGGCGATCGCGTGCGCGACATGTACGAACTCGAGCTGCTGCACGAGTTCGTCGAATCCGGCAAACCCGTCCTCGGCGTGTGCCGCGGCTGCCAGCTGATCAACGTCGCGTTCGGCGGCTCGCTGTACCAGGACATCGCCACCGACGTGCCGACCGCGAATGCTCACGTGAGCGAGCATTACGACCAGCATCGACACGCGATCCGCTTTCCCGATTCGTCGACGCTCGCGAGCATGTTTCCCGGGCGCAGCGAGGCGATCGTCAACTCGATTCACCATCAGGCGATCCGCGATCTCGGCCGCGATCTGAACATCGAGGCCGTGTCGGCGGGCGACGGGATCATCGAAGGCATCCGTCACAGGCGTTCGCCGTTCGTCGTCGGCGTGCAGTGGCACCCCGAGTTCCATCGCGCCGGCGGCTCGGAGCTGCTCGACTGCACGCCGCTGCTCGATGCATTCCTGCGCGCGGCGCGCGAAACCCGCCTGTAGCCAGCTACTTTTTTCGCGTCGTACGAAGGCCGGCCGCATCCCGATAAATTCGAGATGCGGCCGTTTCGTTTTGAACGATAATCGCGAGTTCCGATTCGTTCGCCGGAGTTCGACGTTGGTTTTCCGAAATTTTTCCCCTGCACGATGCGCAACGTGGATCGTTGCGCTGGCTGCCTGCATGCAAGCGGGCACGGCCTGGTCCGCCGACGCGACCGCGCCGGCCGCCGGTACGCGCCCGGCGGTCACGAGCCTGCGCGGCGACGCGGCGGCGTCCACCGCGGTGGCGACGGATGCATCCGCGCAAGGCAACGTCGCCGAGCTGACGCAGATGCTGCACGATGGCCGGATCGTCGAAATGCGCACGACGTACAACGGCAGCTACGGTGCGAGCCTGATGTTCGATCCGCGCGAGATGACGTACTACGTCGCGCTGTTCCAGGACAAGCACCTGTGGCGTGTGATCCGGTCGCAGGAGAAGAGCCGCGCGGAGATGGTGTACGCGAACTTCGTTCAGCAGACCGTACAACTCGCCGATATCGAGATCCGTCGTACCGAGCTTGAGGCGCAGAAAGCGTTTCTCGAGCGCGTGATCGCGCTGCAGGCAAACCGGGCGCAGCAGTTGCAGGCCGACCTGAGCGTTGCGCGTAGCCAGCAGGCCGAAGTCGCGCAACGGCAGCGTTCGGCGCAGGAGCAGGCACAGGCGCTGCAGGTCGAGAAGCGGGCCGCGCAGATGCAGTTGCGTGATCTGCAGGAGCAGGTGCGGCAACTCGAAAAGCAGACCGAGACGGGGCTGCCGGTACACAAGTAACGATTCGTCAGACGGACGGAGAGAGACGGGCAAAACCCGGCGAAGCTTGCTTCGCCGGGTTTTTTCATGGCGCGGCCGTCAGCGCGCGAACGCGTCCGGCGTATCGGTCAGGCGGCGGTGGGACAGTTGTGCCGTCCAGTCGAAACCGGCGGCGGGCGTGCGCGTTGCGTGGGCGGGTTGGGTAGCGCGCAGCGTGCTTGCCGTCGCGATCAGCGTGAGCGGATCGTCGAGCGTGTCGCGTGGTGCGGCGACTGCGGGCGACGCGGGGGCGAACTGATCATGTGCGCTTGGAGCGGCCGTGCTGCTCCGGACCGGTGGGCGCGAGGCCAGCCGAGACGGGGGCGCGGTCCGGGCCGGCGCCGCCGTCGTCGCGCCGCGTTTGTCGTTCGAACGGAGTGACGATGCCGTGGGCGGCACGTTGGTCGTTGCGTCGGGACGAAGCGATGCCGGACGAAGCGTGACGGGGGGCATGACCTGCGGCGCTTCGGCCGTTGTCGCGACAGGTGCGGCCATCGTGCGCTGCGGTGGCGCGCTCGTCGACGTATCCGGCTGCACCGTCGCAACCCGCACGGCGCCGGACGACGACGTAGCGTGATCCGGCAAGCTGCCGGCCGCGTGAATCGCGTATGTCGGCCCGAATCCCGCAGGCGGTTCATATGCGGCGATCAACCAGCCGATGATGCCGAGCGCGCCGATGCTCCAGCAGATCGCGTACCTCGCACGCCGGTCGTGAGAGCGGCGGATGCGCGTGCCGGTAACAGCAGCCGGCACGACCGGGGCGCCAGCCGAAACCGGCGTCGGTATCGCCACGGGCCGTGGCTGCCAGCGGCACGCGCTGTGCGGCCGGTCGACGTCGATGCAGGATGTCGTCAGCGTGGCGAGACAGTGCCTGCCGGGCCGCGCACCGGGGGCGCCGCGAAAGGTCCATTCGCGGCCGAACGACGGAACGATATCGAGCGGCGTGACGCGAGGGCGGGCGAGTGCGCCTTCGACGGGGACGAGGGGCGATGGGGTCATGAGGGCAGTACGCCGTGCGACACGGGCAACCGTGCCGGCCGCGGCGCGGAAATGTCGTCGCTAATCGTGACATTGTGGTCAGGCGGCGAGAGCAGGTCGATCAGATCAATCCGATTTTTGCTTCCGATTCGGGACGATTCGTACGAGAAGCGTGCCGCGACGGCAATGGCGACGGTCGCGGCGGCACAAGGCAAATGTCGGGTTGGCGTGGCATGATGCGCGAACCATGCCGGTGCGCGCGTCGTCGCGCGGTGCGCCGCCGGCGGGCAGCGATGCCCGTGCGCGCCGGCCCGGCGCCGCGTGCGTCGTCGGATCCATGCGGCGCGGATTCGCGCCATCCGAGCTGAGCGAGAAAAACATGTCCACAGCGTCACACGCCATCACGCAGGAATCGAAATTCCGCACCGTGTTCCGGGTCGTCAGCGGCAACTTCCTGGAAATGTACGACTTCATGGTCTACGGCTATTACGCGTCGGCCATCGCGAAAACCTACTTCCCGAGCGGCAACGCATTCGCGTCGCTGATGCTGTCGCTGTCGGTGTTCGGCGCGGGCTTCCTGATGCGGCCGGTCGGCGCGATCGTGCTCGGTGCGTACATCGACCACCACGGCCGGCGCAAGGGGCTGATCCTCACACTCGGGCTGATGGCGCTCGGCACGCTCACGGTGGCCGCGATACCCGGCTACGCGACGATCGGCGTGCTCGCGCCGGTGCTCGTGCTGCTCGGCCGGCTGCTGCAGGGCTTTTCGGCGGGCGTCGAACTCGGCGGTGTGTCGGTCTATCTGTCGGAGATCGCGACGAAGGGCCACAAGGGGTTCTATACGTCGTGGCAGTCGGGCAGCCAGCAGGTGGCCGTGGTGTTCGCCGCGCTCGTCGGCGTGCTGCTCAACCGCGCGCTGCCGGCCGAGGAGATGACCGCGTGGGGGTGGCGCATTCCGTTCCTGATCGGCTGCCTGATCGTGCCGTTCCTGTTCCTGATCCGGCGTTCGCTGAAGGAGACCGACGAGTTCCTCGCGAAGCGTCATCGTCCGACGATGGGCGAGATCATGCGTTCGATGCTCGACAACTGGGGCGTCGTGGTGGCGGGCATGGGGATGGTGATCATGACGACGGTGTCGTTCTACATGATCACCGCCTATACGCCGACGTTCGGCAAGGAAGTGCTGCACCTGTCGTCGCTCGACGCGCTCGTCGTGACCGTCTGCGTGGGGATTTCCAATCTCGTGTGGCTGCCGCTGTCCGGTGCGTTGTCCGACCGTATCGGTCGCCGCCCGGTGCTGATTGCGTTCACCGTGCTGACGCTGCTGTCGGCTTACCCGGCCGTGCTGTGGCTCGTCGGCGATCCGTCGTTCCTGCGGCTGCTCGCGGTCGAGCTGTGGCTGTCATTCCTGTATGCGTCTTATAACGGCGCAATGGTCGTCGCGCTGACCGAAGTGATGCCGGCCGACGTGCGCACGGCCGGTTTCTCGCTGGCATACAGCCTGGCGACGACGATCGGCGGCTTCACGCCCGCGATCTCGACGCTGCTGATTCATCAGACCGGCAACAAGGCCGCGCCGGGGCTGTGGCTGAGCGTTGCCGCGATTTGCGGGCTGATCGCGACACTCGTGCTGTATCGCACGCCCGAGGCTCGCAACCAGTACAAGGCGGCCTGACGGGCAAGCGCATGCCGCGCGGCGCCGGCCGCACGCGTTGCATTGAAAAAGGGAGCCCGGGTGAACGGCGCTCCCTTTTTTTCGTCCGCGCTCAGGCTTCGCGCAGCATGCCGGCGACTGCTGCCGCCACGTCGAGCCATTGCCCCGGTGCGGGCTGGCGGGCGAGCCTGGCCTGCGGATACCACGGGCAGTCGTCGCCGGTGAACCAGCGCCAGTCGGGCGCGAACGGCAGCATGACCCACAGCGGCTTGCCGAGCGCGCCGGCGAGGTGCGCGACCGCGGTATCGATCGTGACGACGCCGTCGAGCCGCCCGATCAGCGCGGCCGTGTCGGCAAAGTCGTTCAACCGGCCGTCGAGCCGATGCACGCGCGGATGCGCGTCGACGCGCGCGCGTTCGTCCTCGTCGAGTGCGGGTTGCAGCACGATCCAGTCGATATCCGGCAGCGCGAGCAGCGGTGCGAGCGCGTCGAACGGCATCGAGCGGTTTTCCTGCGCCTGCCGTCGCCCCGACCATGCAAGGCCGAACTTGCGCTTCGACTGCCCGCCGAGCGAGCCGCGAAAGCGCCGGCCGGCGCCGTCGGGGGCGTCGAGGTAGCGCGAGCCCGCGACGATGTCCTCCGCCTGAAGCCCGAGCAGGAACGGCAAGCTCATCAGCGTGCACGCGACATCGGCGGCAGGCGGTTTCGCGGTGCCCTGTGCGACGAGGGTCACGCGCCAGCGCGCTGCAGCCGGCGCCAGCAGCGTAACGAGTTCCGGCTGGACTTCGAGCACGACGCGCGCGCAGCGCGCGCGCGCGAGCGGCACGAAGCGGACGAACTGCAGCGTGTCGCCGAAGCCCTGTTCCGCGCGGATCAGCAGCGTGCGCGACGCAATCGGTTCGCCTTGCCAGCGCGGCAGCGTGCCGAGCGGCGTCGCGCCCGGCGTGTCGTGGCGCGCTTCATAGGCGGGCAGGCCGCGCGTGAAGTCGCCGAGCGTCAGCAGCGTGACCGCGCGGTGCAGCTTTGCCAGCGTGAGATCGGGGGCGACGCGCAGCGCCTGGTCGAACGCGCGCAGCGCCATCTCGTGCGCACCGAGCGCGTGATGTGCGTTGCCGAGGTTCAGCCAGGCCAGGCTGAACGACGGATCGAGACCGACCGCACGCTCGTAGAAGGGCAGTGCGTCGCGGTGGCGCGCCTGCGCGCTCAGTGCGTTCGCGAGCCCGAACAGCGCGAGCGGAAACGGCGGATGCAGCGCGAGCGCGGCTTCGAACGCGGCGGCGGCCTCGGCATGCCGGCCGACCGCGTCGAACGTGTTGCCGAGATTAAAGTGCGCGGCGACGAAGCGCGGCTGCGCGGCGATCGCGGCCTGGAAGTGCGCGATCGCGTCGTCGGCGCGGCCCATCGCGTTCAGCGCCATCGCGAGGTTGTTGTGCGCTCCCGCATGCCCCGGCAGCAACTCGAGCGCGCGGTGGAACGCGGCGAGCGCGTCGTCGTGGCGGCCCAGAGCGTTCAGCGCGTTGCCGAGATTGTTGTGGATCGATGCATCGTCGGGCGTGAGCCGCAGCGCGCGGCCGAATGCATCGATCGCATCGTCGTGGCGCTGCAGCGCCGCATACGCGTTGCCGAGGTTGTAGTGCGCGAGCGGAAATTCGGGCGCGAGCGTCAGCGCGTTGCGAAAGCGGTCGACCGCTTCGTCGAGCCGGCCGAGCGCCTTCAGCGCGTTGCCGAGATTGAGCTGCAGCGCGGCATCGTCCGGACGCAGCGCGACGGCGCGGCCGACGAGGTCGGCCGCCTCGGCGTGCTGGCCCTGCTGGTGCCGCAGCACGCCGAACAGATGCAGCGCGTCGGCGTTGGCGGGATTGGAGGCGAGCGCGTTGCGATAGCCGTGCTCGGCCTCGGCGAGGCGGCCCGCGCGGTGTGCGGCATACGCCCGGTCGAATGCGGTATCCATGACGCGAAAACTGACGGAAAGGGCGTATTTTCCCACACCGCGCGGCGGTGCCGCGCGTCGGCCGATCGGCATATGGCCCCGTCACGTGGAGCGGCGTAGACTTGCAGGATCGCGTGTCATCGAGGTTCTCATGGCTGACACACTGCCCGATATCCGGCCCGTGCTGATCGTCGGCGCGGGGCCGACCGGCCTTGCCGCGGCGATGAGCCTCGCGCGGGCCCGCGTGCCGGTGCGCATCATCGATCGGCTAAGCGCGCCCGCGCCGCATTCGCGCGCGATCGGCATCCAGGCGCGCACGCTCGAACTGCTGGAGCAGCATCGCGCGGTCGAACCGTTTCTCGCGCTCGGCCATCGTGCGCATGCGGCCGCGCTCCATGCCGACGGCCGCGTGATCGCGCGGCTCGATTTCGATCCGCTGCACACGCGCTATCCGTACCTGCTGTTTCTCGACCAGACGGTCACCGAGCGCCTGCTCGCCGAGCATCTGGCCCGGCTCGGCGTGACGGTCGAGCGCGGCGCGACGCTGACCGCATGCGATGCGGGCGGCGCGTCGCTCGACGTGTCGATCCGCCGCGCCGACGGTCGCGACGAATCGTTCGCGCCGTCGTACCTGATCGCCGCCGACGGCGCGCACAGCACGGTCAGGCATCTGCTCGGCCTGGGCTTCACCGGGCAGGCGTTCGAGCAGACGTTCCTGCTCGCCGATTTCGCGGCGATACCCGACTGGCCGGACGAAGAGATCCACCTGTTCGCGACGCCCGAAGGCATGGCCGGCCTGTTTCCGATGGGCGGCGGCCGTTACCGGCTCGTGGCCGACCGGCCGCCCGGCAGCGACGCGTCGTCCGATGCGCCGGTCCCGTCGCTCGCGGAATGCGACGCGATCGTGCGTGCCCGTGCCGGTGTGTCGATCTCGCCGAGCGATCTCGTGTGGTCGTCCTATTTTCATCTGCACAGCCGGATGGTCGACCGGCTGCGTCACGGCCGCGTGTTCTTCGCGGGCGACGCCGCGCACGTCCACAGTCCGGCCGGCGCGCAGGGCATGAACACCGGCATCCAGGAAGCGTTCAATCTTGGCTGGAAGCTCACGCGCGTGCTCGGCGCGGGCACACCCGAGCGGCTTCTCGACACGTATCACGCGGAACGTCATCCGATCGAGCGCGACGTGTTGCGGCAGACCGGTTTCGTCACGCAGGTCGTCGAAGCCGAGCGCGGCGCGATGAAGCTGCTGCGCGATCATGTCGTGCCGCTGCTGGCGTCGTTCGGGCCGATGCGCGACGCCGTGCGGCGTACGGTCAGCGAGCTCGGCGTGCAGTACCGGAAGAGCCCGCTCACGCTGGAGCGCGTGCTAGACGGCGGGCCGCGCGCAGGTGAGCGGGCACCCGATGCGTTCGTGCGCGTGGTCGACGGGCCGCTCGGTCAGGCGCCCGGCACGGCGCGGCTATACGACCTGCACGATCCCGCGAGTTTCACGTTGCTGCTGCTGGAAGAGCCGCCGGATGCCGACGCCGGCGCGTTGCCGCCGATACCGGCCGATGCGCAGGTGCTCGCGCAGGGGCTCGAACGGATCATGCCGGACGCGGTGCGCGTCTGGCGCGTCACCGATGCCGAAGGCGGGGATGCCGGGCTTGCGCAGGAATACGGCCGCTCGCGGCCGTCGTTTTACCTGCTCCGGCCCGACGGTTACGTGGCCGCGCGCGGGCGCACGGCGACCGACGCGAATGCGTTGCTGCGCCACTGCGAAAGCTGGTTCGCGGGCATGTCGCGGCCCGCGTAGCGGGGCGGTCAGGCCTTTGCCGCGGCAGGCACGAGGGACGCGCGGTGTACGGCGATCGCGTCGCGCACGATCGGCGCCGCGCGTTGCGCGGCCTCGCTTGACGGATCGTCGAGCGCCGCGAGCAGCGCGCGGCGCATCCGCGGCTCCCAGAAGCGCCGGATATGGTCGGCGATGCCGGCCAGCGCTTCGTCGCGATCCGGCATCGATTCGAAGAATGCGCCGATCTGGTTGGCCATGTCGATCAGGTGTCCGTTGTCCATCGCTTCCTCACTTGCCCGTGGTCACGCCGGCGGTCGCGGCCGCACGGCGCTCGAGCAGATCGAGCTGCTCCGCGTTGAAGCGCGCGTAGGCCTGCTGCCAGTCGGACGGCTGCGCGACGGGCAAGACCTGGACGGCCGTCACCTTGTACTCGGGGCAGTTCGTCGCCCAGTCCGAGCTGTCCGTCGTGATCACGTTCGCACCCGATTCGGGGAAGTGGAACGTCGTATAGACGACACCCGGCTGCATGCGTTCGGTCACGAGCGCGCGCAGCACCGTCTGCCCCGCACGCGACTCGATGCCGACCCAGTCGCCGCTGCGGATTCCGCGATCCTGCGCGTCGTGCGGATGGATCTCGAGGCGGTCCTCCTCGTGCCAGCGGACGTTCTCGGTGCGGCGCGTCTGCGCGCCGACGTTGTATTGCGACAGGATGCGACCTGTCGTCAGGATCAGCGGATAACGCTGCGTGACCTTCTCCGGCGACGCGATGAACTGCGTGATCACGAACTTGCCCTTGCCGCGCACGAATGCGTCGATGTGCATCGTCGGCGTGCCTTCCGGTGCGTGCTCGTTGCACGGCCACTGGATGCTGCCGAGCGCGTCGAGCTTCGCGTACGACACGCCCGAGAACGTCGGCGTGAGTCGCGCGATCTCGTCCATGATTTCCGACGGATGCGCATAGTCCATCTCGTAGCCGAGCGAGCGCGACAGCATCAGCGTGACTTCCCAGTCCGCGTAGCCTGCGAGCGGCGGCATCACCTTGCGCACGCGCGAGATGCGGCGTTCCGCGTTCGTGAACGTGCCGTCCTTCTCGAGGAACGACGAGCCGGGCAGCAGCACGTGTGCGTACTTCGCGGTCTCGTTCAGGAAGATGTCCTGCACGACGATGCATTCCATGGCCGACAGTGCGGCCGCGACGTGCTGCGTATTCGGGTCCGACTGGACGATGTCCTCGCCCTGGCAGTAGAGCCCCTTGAAGCTGCCGTCGAGCGCCGCGTCGAACATGTTCGGGATGCGCAGCCCCGGTTCGGGTTGCAGCGTGGCCGACCACGCCTGTTCGAACTGCGTGCGCACGATCGTGTCGCTGATGTGCCGGTAGCCGGGCAGCTCGTGCGGGAACGAGCCCATGTCGCACGAGCCCTGCACGTTGTTCTGGCCGCGCAGCGGATTGACGCCGACGCCTTCGCGGCCGACGTTGCCGGTCGCCATCGCGAGGTTCGCGATGCCCATCACCGTCGTCGAGCCCTGCGCGTGCTCGGTCACGCCCAGCCCGTAGTAGATCGCGGCATTGCCGCCCGTCGCATAGAGGCGCGCGGCTTCACGGACCTGTTCCGCCGGCACGCCCGTCACGTCGGCGGTCGCCTCGGGCGAATTGTCGGCACGCGATACGAATTCGCGCCACTGCTCGAATGCGCGTGTCTCGCAGCGCTCGGCGACGAACGCGTCGGCGACGAGCCCCTCGGTGACGATCACGTGCGCGAGTGCGTTGACGATCGCGACGTTGGTGCCGGGGCGCAGCTGCAGATGGTGGGTGGCCTTCACGTGCGGGCCGTCGACGACGTCGATGCGGCGCGGGTCGATCACGATCAGCTTCGCACCCTCGCGTACGCGCCGCTTCAGCCGCGAGCCGAACACCGGGTGCCCGTCGGTCGGGTTCGCGCCCATCACGACGATCACGTCGGCCTGGCCGACCGACGCGAACGTCTGCGTGCCGGCCGATTCGCCGAGCGTCGTCTTGAGGCCGTAGCCCGTCGGCGAGTGGCACACGCGTGCGCAGGTGTCGACGTTATTGTTGCCGAATGCGGCGCGCACCAGTTTCTGCACGAGGTAGGTTTCCTCGTTCGTGCAGCGCGACGACGTGATGCCGCCGATCGAGTCGCGGCCGTACTTCTGCTGCAGCTTGCGGAATTGCGTTGCCGCGTAGGTGAGCGCTTCGTCCCAGCTGACTTCGCGCCACGGGTCGGTGATCTTCTCGCGGATCATCGGCTTCGTGATGCGGTCCTTGTGCGTCGCGTAGCCCCACGCGAAGCGTCCCTTCACGCACGCATGGCCTTCGTTCGCGAGGCCGTTCTTGTGCGGCGTCATGCGCACGACCTGCGTGCCCTTCATCTCGGCCTTGAACGAGCAGCCGACGCCGCAGTACGCGCAGGTCGTGACGACGGAGTGTTCCGCCTGCCCGAGTTGCACGACCGATTTTTCCTGCAGCGTGGCGGTCGGGCAGGCGGCGACGCATGCGCCGCACGATACGCATTCCGACGCCATGAACGATTCGCTTTCGCCCGCGGCGACGCGCGATTCGAAGCCGCGTGCGGCGATCGTCAGCGCGAACGTGCCTTGCGTTTCCTCGCAGGCGCGCACGCAGCGGTTGCAGACGATGCACTTCGACGGGTCGTACGTGAAGTACGGGTTCGACTCGTCCTTGCGGTCTTTCAGGTGATTCGCGCCGTCGAAGCCGTAGCGCACCTCGCGCAGCCCGACGACGCCCGCCATGTCCTGCAACTCGCAGTCGCCGTTGGCGGGGCAGGTGAGGCAGTCGAGCGGATGGTCGGAGATGTACAGCTCCATCACGTTGCGACGCAGCGACTGCAGCCGGTCCGACTGCGTGCGCACCTTCATGCCCGCTTCGGCAGGCGTCGTGCACGAGGCGGGATAACCGCGCCGGCCTTCGATCTCGACGAGGCACAGCCGGCACGAGCCGAACGGTTCGAGCGAATCGGTCGCGCAGAGCTTCGGGACGTTGACGCCGGCTTCGATCGCCGCGCGCATCACCGACGTGCCGGCCGGCACGGTGACCGGCTGGCCGTCGATTTCGAGCGTGACGTCGGTATCGGCATGCCGTTGCGGCGTGCCGTAGTCGGTATCGTCGAACGGGTCGCGGGCACGCGCTTGCGCGGCGCTCTTGCACGCGCATTGGCCCGAGCCGCAGCCGCCTTGGCGGACGTTGTTCGTGTCGAGGGACATGCAGGGCTCCTTCTGGGTCAGGCCGCAGCCTTGACCGGACCCGACGCGGCATCCTTGCCGGCGGCGAGCCCGAAATCTTCGGGGAAATGGTCGAGCGCGGACAGCACCGGATAGGGTGTCATGCCGCCCATTGCGCACAGCGAACCGGCCAGCATCGTGTCGCACAGGTCGCGCAGCAGCGTGACCTGCCGCTCCGACGTGTCGCCGTGGCGGATGCGCGCGATCGTCTCGACGCCACGTGTCGAACCGATCCGGCACGGCGTGCACTTGCCGCACGACTCGATCGCGCAGAACTTCATCGCGTATTCGGCCAGCTCGGCGAGGTTCGACGTATCGTCGTGGAGCACGATGCCGCCGTGCCCGACGACCGCGCCGATCGCCGTGTACGCTTCGTAGTCGAGCGGCACGTCCCACTGATGGTCGGGCAGGTAGGTGCCGAGCGGGCCGCCGACCTGGGCGGCGCGCGCGGGCCGGCCGCTTGCCGTGCCGCCGCCGAAGTCGAACAGCAGCTCGCGCAGCGTGACGCCGAACGCGAGCTCGACGAGGCCGCCGTGGCGGATGTTGCCCGCGAGCTGGAACGGCAGCGTGCCGCGTGAGCGGCCCATCCCGTAGTCGCGGTAGAACGCGGCGCCGCGCGCGAAGATCACGGGCGCCGTCGCGAGCGTGATCACGTTGTTGATGACGGTCGGCTGGCCGTACAGGCCCGCGAGCGCGGGCAGCGGCGGTTTCGCCCGCACGACGCCGCGCTTGCCTTCGAGCGATTCGAGCAGCGCCGTTTCCTCGCCGCACACGTACGAGCCCGCGCCTTTCGCGACGTGCAGCTCGAACGCATGCGCGGAGCCGAGCACGTGCTCGCCGAGCCAGCCGGCTTCGCGTGCACGGACGATCGCGGCTTCGAGCGTGGCGATTGCATGCGGGTATTCGCTGCGCACGTAGATGTAACCGACCGTCGCGCCGGTCGCGACGCCCGCGATGATCATCCCCTCGATCAGGCAATACGGGTCGCACTCCATGATCAGGCGGTCGGAGAAGGTGCCCGAATCCCCTTCGTCTGCATTGCAGACGATGTATTTCTGCGTGGCGCTGGCTTGCCGGACCGTGCGCCATTTGATGCCGGCCGGGAACGCGGCACCGCCGCGGCCGCGCAGCCCCGATTCGATCAGCGTTTCGCACGCGGCGTCGCCATCGAGCGCGAGCGCGTTCTTCAGGCCGGCGAGGCCCTCGTATTGCAGGTAGTCGTCGATCGACAGCGGATCGGTCAGGCCGATGCGTGCGAACGTGAGGCGTTGCTGGCGCGCGAGATAGGGCAATGCGTCGACGAGGCCGACACCGCTCGGATGCGTGCCGCCGTCGAGCCAGTTTGCGTCGAACAGGGCCGGCACGTCGGCGGCCGACAGGTTTGCATACCCGACGCGGCCGGCGGCCGTGCCGACCTCGACGAGCGGCTCGAGCCACAGCAGCCCGCGCGAACCGTTGCGGACCAGCTCGACGGCGACGCCGCGCCGTTGTGCTTCCGCCGTGATGGCGGCAGCGAGCGCGTCGGCGCCGAGTGCCAGTGCGGACGAGTCGCGCGGAACGTAGATGCGGGTCGTCATGCGGCCTCCGGGGTATGGGCGACCGCCTCGGCAAGCAGCGCGTCGAATTTCTCCGGCGTGACCTTTGCGTGCAGCACGCCGTTGACCGTCAGCGACGGCGATTGCGCACACAGTCCGAGGCAGTACACCGATTCGAGCGCGACGTCACCGGTCGCATGCGCGTTCGCGACATCGCCGTGCGCCTTGTCGAACCGGCAACCCGTGCGGGCTTCCGCATGCGCGGCCAGCGCTTCGCAGCCCATGCTGCGGCACGCTTCGGCACGGCACATCTGGATCGTCACGCGGGCGGGCGGTGCGGTGCGGAAGTGGTGGTAGTAAGTCAGTACGCCGTGCACTTCCGCGCGCGACAGATTGAGCGCCCTGGCGAGCGGTGCGACGCAGCCCGGCGGCACGTAGCCTGCGTCGTCCTGGATCGCGTGCAGGATCGCAACGAGCGACCGGCCGGCGCGCGCATGACGCTCGACGAGCGCGTCGGGCGCTTGGGAATTCGGGGACATCGGTTGTGCTCCTCCAAAGTCTCATATGCGCTCGGGATTCATATAGTGCGCACTGCGACTTCGTTCTGATTGATTTTAACCAACGATAAGCGGAAGATTTGGCGGTCGCAATAGGAAATCGGAGTGCATAATTGATTCGGATCGAATGCGACGCGTATCTGACCGTACGCGACACGGAAGGCCGTGCGGCCAGCCTGTCGGATGTCGCGCCGTTGCTGGAACTCGTGGCCGACACGGGCAGCATCGCGCAGGCCGCGCACGCGAAAGGGCTGTCCTACCGGCACGCGTGGGGCATGCTGCGCGCGCTGGAGGCGTGCATCGGCGGGGAACTGATCGAAACCGCGCGCGGCAAGGGCTCGACGCTGTCGGCGCTCGGGCAGGCAGTCGTCGATGCGCAGCGCCTCGCGCGTAGCCGGCTCGACGGTAACCTGCGGACGCTGGCGGCCGAAGTGGCGAGCGACCTGAACCGGCGGCTCGCGCAGCGCGACGGTGCCGTGCGCATTCACGCGTCGCATGGCTACGCGGTCGCGACGCTCGTATCCGCGCTCGTCGACGCGCAGGCGGCTGTCGACATCAAGTATCGCGAGAGCGTCGAGGCCGTGCAGGCGCTTGCCCGCGGCGAGTGCGACCTGGCGGGCTTCCATCTGCCGCGCGGTGCGTTTCGTGCGCAGTGCGCGCAAATCTACCGACCGTGGCTCGACGATACGCGTCATGTGCTGATCCACCTGACTCGGCGCCAGCAGGGGCTGTTCGTCCCGCGCGGCAACCCGAAGCAGGTTCGCGGTCTCGCGGATCTCGCGCGCAATGACATCCGCTTCGTCAACCGCCAGCCGGGGTCGGGCACGCGCATGCTGCTGGACCTCGCGCTGCGCGCGATCGGCATTGATCCCGAGCGCATCGACGGCTACGCATCGGCCGAGCTCACACATTCGGCGATCGCGGCGTTCGTCGCGAGCGGGATGGCTGATCTCGGCTTCGGCGTCGAGCCTGCGGCCCATCATTTCGGGCTCGATTTCATCCCGGTCGTCGACGAAGACTATTATTTCGCGTGCGAACGCGCGCGGCTCGACGCGCGGCCGCTTGCCGGCGTACTGGCGCTGCTGCGCGACGCGCGCTTCGTCGAGCGCGTCGCGCATCTCGACGGCTACGACCCGGCTGCGTGCGGAACGTTGACGAGCATCGCGACGGGGCTGGCCGGCGGCGACGGCGCGAGTGTGCCGGGCGGCAATTCGCGGTAACGCGCGCGCGATCGAACCGCGCTGCAGCAGCGGGGGATTTGCGCTACGCTTGCCGCTTGACCAACGTTCCAACAAGCACGCCGTTCAAGCGTCATCCCGCCATGAAATTTTCCGTTCCCCTCGCCGCGGCAGCGTTGACCGCGGGGCTGCTGGTCGCTGTTTCGCCGTTTGCGCTCGCGCAGAATTCCCCTGGTGTGCCTGGCGGTATCCTGAGCGAACAGTTTCGCCTGAACGAGCACCCGCAGATGCCGTTCGCAGCGTCGACGCCGTCGCAGAAATACCAGAGCGGCAAGAAGTCGGCCTTGCGCCGCAAGGGCGACCTGGGCGATCCGAACGGCTGCAACCTGAAGTGTCCGATGGATAGCCAGTAACCGGGCGGACGGGCGCGTCCGCAAGGGTCATGCGGCGCCGGTTCGCTTGACGGGCGTTTCGTCCGCGTACTGGCCTGGCCGGTTGACCGGCGACTGCCTGAATCTCGTGCGATTCCGGTTCTGTCCGAGCCCCGCGAAGCGTTGCCGCTTCGCGGGGCTTTTGCTTTCCGGCGAATCTTCATGCGATTCGATGTCGGGCGATGCCTGCATGTGCGCATCGTCGGCCTGGCAGGTGATCTAGGGTTAACCCGTAAATCAGGAAGGATGTCTTCCAGAAAGCTGCCTTATTCTTAAGCATCCGCCTACATAAACTTCGGGTTGTCAGCGATGAACAAGGTGTTCACCGCGAACACAGACAAATCTGGAGGTAGGTCATCATGAAGTCGCTCGTTCAAGCTGTTGTCGTCGCCGCTGCTCTCGTTGCCCCGGTCGTGTCGTTTGCCCAGTCGGGTTCGACGATCACCCGCGCGCAGGTTCGCGCCGAACTGGTCCAGCTGCAGCAGGCAGGTTACAACTCGGCTCGCGGCGAAGATCCGCATTATCCGGAAGCGATCCAGGCCGCAACGGCGCGTGTTGCAGAGCAACAGCGCAGCGCGCTGGCGCAAGCGCAAGCGCAAGGCGCCGACGCCAGCGGTTACGGTGCACAGGCGCAAGGTGCGTCGGCATCGGGTTCGCGTGCAATGGGCGTGCGCCCGGCCACCGCTGAAGAAATGAAGTCGCTGTATCGCGGCAGCTAAGCCGCACATCGCCCGGTGTGCGTGAGTGCTGGTGCGACGACGCGTCCGGCACTGCGGCACCCGGGTCGGCCGCCGCCTGGCGCGATCGATGATCGTGCGGGCGCGGCAGGACATCCGTCACCTCCTGTCGCCGGAATACCGGTGGCATTCCGCCCGGCCCGCCCGTGGCTGGGCGCTTTTTCGGAAGGGGAAGGGTGCATGCGTTTCGCCGGCAACAAAAAACCCCGCAGACTTGCGTCATGCGGGGTTCGTGCGACGAGCGCGGAATTTGGTGGAGGCGGCGGGAATCGAACCCGCGTCCAGAAGCGCTCCACGACTAGTTCTACATGTTTAGTTCAGTCATTTGATTTAACCGCAGCGACGCGGACGAACACGCTGCACTACGGCGATTCGCTAGGTTTTCGACCCTGGCGTCGCGACGCCGACAGGGCTTAACTGACGTAAATGACCTCTGGCGGTATTGCTACCGGTCTTGCGACACTAGCCCGTCAGTGAACTAGGCAGAGGACGGCGGCCGTTAGGCTGCCAGTGCGAACGTATCGTCGTTTGCAGTTACGATTTTCCCATTGATTAACGAGGTGACGGGTCCTCGACATGCCCTAGCCGCTTCACAACCCCTGTCGAAACCAGGTCGCCCCCGCGGATAAGATCGACCATTATAGCCCAACATCGCGCAGCAGTTCGCGCAGTTGCTGTGTCGTGTCGACGAGATGCTGCGCTTGCCAGTCGGCCGGTGCGGCGCCGTCGCCGCAGTAGCCGTACGCGGCCGCGATCGTCGCCATGCCGGCGGCGCTGCCGGCCTGAATGTCGCGCAGATCGTCGCCGACGTAGACGATGCGTGCGGGCGCGAGCGTCAACTGGTCGGCCGCATGCAGCAGCGGGGCCGGATGCGGCTTCGGGTGCGGCGTTGTGTCGCCCCCGACGACGCAGGCCGCGCGTGGCGCGAGACCGAGCAACTCGACGAGCGGCGCCGTGAGCCGCATCGCCTTGTTCGTGACGATCCCCCAGCGCACGCCGCGCGCATCGAGTTCGTCGAGCACGTCGCCGATGCCGGGGAACAGCGTCGTATGCACACACAGATCCGTCGCGTAGTTGGCCAGGAACTCGTCGCGCATCGCTTCGTATCCGGGTGTGTGCGGATCGATGCCGAACGCGCCGCCGAGCAGGCCTCGCGCGCCAGCCGAGGCCAGCGGACGCAGCACGTCGAGCGGTGTTTCGGGCAGGTCGCGCACGCGTTGCATCTTGTTGACGGCCGCCGCGAGATCGGGGGCCGTGTCGGCGAGCGTGCCGTCCAGGTCGAACAGCACGGCATCGCAGTGCAGCAGGCGCGGTTCGTCGAGTGCAGCCCGCGCGGTCGAGAGGGGAGTCGTCATGCAGGGTGGAGGGTCATGCGCCGCGGCGGCACGCGACGAGGTAGTTGATGTCGGTGTCGTTCGACAGCGCGAAGCGCTTGCCGATCGGGTGATACGTGATGCCCTTGATCTCCACGATGTGCAGATCCGTCGCACGCACGAAGCCGGCCAGTTCCGACGGGCGGATGAAGCGCGCGTAGTCGTGCGTGCCCTTCGGCAGCATTTGCGCGATGTACTCCGCGCCGATCACGGCGAACAGGTAGGCCTTCAGGTTGCGGTTCAGCGTCGAGAAGAACACCCAGCCACCCGGCTTCACGAGCGTCGCGCACGCGGCGACGACATCGCCGGGAGACGGCACGTGCTCGAGCATCTCCATGCACGTGACGACATCGTAGGTGCCCGGTTCACGCGCGGCGATCGCTTCCGCGGCGATGGCTTCGTAGTCGACCGAGATGCCGCTTTCGAGGCTGTGCAGGTCGGCGACGCCGAGCGCTTCGGTCGACAGGTCGATACCTTTCACCTGTGCGCCGAGTCCGGCCATCGACTCGGACAGGATGCCGCCGCCGCAGCCGACGTCGAGTGCACGCTTGCCGGCGAGGTGCGCATGCGCATCGATCCAGCCGAGGCGGACCGGGTTCAGGTCGTGCAGCGGCTTGAATTCGGCGTTCGGATCCCACCACCGATGGGCGAGGTCGCTGAATTTCTGGAGTTCGTGTGGATCGGCGTTGGTCATGTCGGCAAACGGGCTACGAGAGGAGGGCGGTACTGCGATTCGTCAGCCCCGAGTATATAAGAAGCGGACGAGCGGCGAAGCGGCAGGCGCCTGGACGGGCGTCAAAGAAAAAGCCCCGCCGGGGCGGGGCTTTGAAGCAGTCGAAAACCGCGGCTTAGTTTGCCGGAACGGTCGTCTTCTGGACTTCTTGCGTACCAACCACTTCGACTTCCACGCGGCGATCCGGTGCGAGGCAGGCGATGAGTTGCTTGCGGTTCTTCTGGTTGCAGCCCGTCGTGACCGGGTTGCGCTTGCCCTTGCCTTCCGTGTAGATCTTGTTGGCCGGCACACCCTTGCTGACCAGGTACGACTTCACGGCTTGCGCACGGCGCAGCGACAGACGGTCGTTGTACTTGTCCGAACCGATGCGGTCCGTGTAGCCCGTTGCGACGACCACTTCCGTGTTCATGCCTTCGATCTTCGAAGCCAGTTCGTCCAGCTTTTGCTTGCCCAGCGGCTTGAGCGTTGCCTTGTCGAAGTCGAACAGTGCGTCAGCTTGATACGTGATCTTCTGGCTCGAGATAGCCGGAGCGACCGGAGCGACCGGCGGCTGCGGTGCCTGGGCGACCAGTGCGCCATCGCACTTCGCGTTGGCGGTGGCCGGCGTCCAGAACGCATCGCGCCAGCAGAGCTCGTTCGTGCCGTTCATCCACACCCATTCGCCCGTGCCGTTCACCCAGTTGTCATTGACGGCTTGACGCGACGCCGGCACCGACTGTGCCGAAGCGGATGCAGCCATAACTGCGGTAGCTGCAATGAACGCGAGCTTTGAAAGTTTATTCATATTTCTCCTCTCGAAATTGAGATTACCGCAGGTTTACTGCGAGCCTGTTGACGGTGACAAGTCATACATTGCTCGAAGTATAACATTGGTGCGGCACAAAAAACGCGGCACCGCTCTGTGTAGACTTCGAGCAGCGTCTAACTTTCAGTGCGTTGGCATTTTGCCATATCGTTCCCTTCCTACGAAAAAAAATCCTCCCCACCCTAAGATCGCTTCAACTTTGTGGTGCATGCGCAACACCGGCCTGCCGCAACTTTCAGAGATTGTCAAGAGTGTGTCGGCGAAATTGCGCGAATGTGCGTGGTTGTTTACTCGTGCGCGTGAAACAAGTGTGAAGGGATCGCCTGCGGCGTCGAGTCGCGCGCGATTTCGGTCGAATCGACGTGGCCGCGATTTTCGCTATTTATATATAGAGGGGGCGGCGAATTGGCGGCTGATGGGCGCATGTTAGAATCTCGCGTTGCGTTGCGCATGCAGCGCCCACGCGAAAGGCGTTCGCCGTCTTCGCTCCGAAACGATACGGATACATGGATCAATTCGCCAAAGAGACCCTGCCCACCTCCCTAGAGGAGGAAATGCGCCGTTCGTATCTCGATTACGCGATGAGCGTGATCGTCGGACGTGCCCTCCCGGATGTCCGCGATGGCCTCAAGCCCGTGCACCGGCGCGTGTTGTTCGCGATGCACGAACTGAACAACGACTGGAACCGCGCGTACAAGAAATCGGCGCGTATCGTCGGTGACGTGATCGGTAAATACCACCCTCACGGCGATACCGCGGTGTACGACACGATCGTGCGGATGGCGCAGGATTTCTCGCTGCGCTACATGCTGATCGACGGGCAGGGCAACTTCGGCTCGATCGACGGCGACAATGCCGCGGCGATGCGTTACACCGAAATTCGCATGGCGAAGATCGGTCACGAGCTGCTCGCCGACATCGACAAGGAAACGGTCGATTTCGAGCCGAACTACGACGGCAACGAAATGCAGCCGTCGGTCCTGCCGTCGCGCATTCCGAACCTGCTGATCAACGGCTCGTCGGGCATCGCGGTCGGCATGGCGACCAACATCCCGCCGCACAACCTGAACGAAGTCGTCGACGCGTGCCAGCACCTGCTCGGCAACCCGGAAGCGACGATCGACGAGCTGATCGAGATCATCCCGGCGCCGGACTTCCCGACGGCCGGCATCATCTACGGCGTCGCCGGCGTGCGCGACGGCTACCGCACCGGGCGCGGCCGCGTCGTGATGCGCGCGGCCACGCACTTCGAGGAGATCGACCGCGGCCAGCGGATGGCGATCATCGTCGACGAGCTGCCGTACCAGGTGAACAAGCGCTCGCTGCTCGAGCGGATCGCCGAGCTCGTCAACGAGAAGAAGCTCGAAGGCATCTCCGACATCCGCGACGAGTCCGACAAGAGCGGCATGCGCGTCGTGATCGAGCTCAAGCGCGGTGAAGTGCCGGAAGTGGTGCTGAACAACCTGTACAAGGCGACGCAGCTCCAGGATACGTTCGGCATGAACATGGTCGCGCTGGTCGACGGCCAGCCGAAGCTGCTGAACCTGAAGGAAATCCTGCAGTGCTTCCTGTCGCACCGACGCGAAGTGCTGACGCGCCGCACGATCTACGAACTGCGCAAGGCCCGTGAACGTGGCCATGTGCTCGAAGGTCTCGCGGTCGCGCTCGCCAACATCGACGAATTCATCGCGATCATCAAGGCAGCGCCGACGCCGCCGATCGCGAAAGCGGAGTTGATGGCGAAGCCGTGGGATTCGTCGCTCGTGCGCGAGATGCTCACGCGCGCCGAGAGCGAGAACGCGGCGGCCGGCGGCCGTTCCGCGTACCGCCCGGAAGGCCTGAACCCGGCGTTCGGCATGCAGAGCGACGGGCTGTACCGCCTGTCCGACACGCAGGCCCAGGAAATCCTGCAGATGCGCCTGCAGCGCCTGACCGGCCTCGAGCAGGACAAGATCATCGGCGAGTACCGCGAAGTGATGGCGCAGATCGCCGACCTGCTGGACATCCTCGCACGCCCCGAGCGGATCACGACGATGATCGGCGAGGAGCTGACCTCGGTGAAGGCCGAATTCGGCGATGCGCGCCGCTCGAAGATCGAGCTGAACGCGACCGAGCTGAACACCGAGGATCTGATCACGCCGCAGGACATGGTCGTCACGATGTCGCACGCGGGTTACGTGAAGTCGCAGCCGCTGTCCGAGTACCGCGCGCAGAAGCGCGGCGGCCGCGGCAAGCAGGCGACGCAGATGAAGGAAGACGACTGGATCGAGACGCTGTTCATCGCGAACACGCACGACTACATCCTGTGCTTCTCGAACCGCGGCCGCGTGTACTGGGTCAAGGTCTACGAAGTGCCGCAGGGCTCGCGCAACTCGCGTGGCCGCCCGATCGTCAACATGTTCCCGCTGCAGGAAGGCGAGAAGATCAACGTCGTGCTGCCGGTCAAGGAGTTCTCGGCCGACAAGTTCATCTTCATGGCGACGTCGCTCGGCACCGTGAAGAAGACGCCGCTCGAGGCATTCAGCCGTCCGATGAAGAAGGGCATCATCGCGGTCGGCCTCGACGAGGGCGACTTCCTGATCGGCGCGTCGATCACCGACGGTGCGCACGACGTGATGCTGTTCTCCGATTCCGGCAAGGCCGTGCGCTTCGACGAGAACGACGTGCGTCCGATGGGGCGCGAGGCGCGGGGTGTGCGCGGCATGCAGCTCGAGGACGGGCAGCAGGTCATCGCGATGCTGGTCGCGGGCAGCGAGGAGCAGACCGTGCTCACCGCGACCGAGAACGGCTACGGCAAGCGCACGCCGATCACCGAGTACACGCGTCACGGCCGCGGCACGAAGGGTATGATCGCGATCCAGACGTCGGAGCGTAACGGCAAGGTCGTGGCCGCGACGCTCGTCGACGCCGAGGATCAGATCATGCTGATCACGACGGCCGGCGTGTTGATTCGCACCCGTGTCTCGGAGATTCGCGAGATGGGGCGTGCCACGCAAGGTGTTACACTCATCAGTCTCGATGAGGGTACCAAGCTCTCCGGCCTGCAGCAGATCGCGGAGGCCGAGGAGGGCGATGGCGAGGCCGACGAGGCGTCGGACGGCGAAGCCTGAAGAACGGATGAGACTCTGGCCGCCGCGGGCGTGAAGCGCCGCGGCTGGCGAGCAACCATTCATATTTCCAAAAGGGAGTGATGATGCAAAAGCAATTCAAGCAACTGGTCCTGCTGGCTGCACTGGTGCCGACGTTCGCGATGGCGCAAGCGCTGTCGAATTCCGCACCGGCGCCTGCCGCGGCAGCTGCGCCGATCGACGCCGACAAGAAGGCTGCGATCAAGGATCTGCTCGACGCGATCGACGCGCCGAAGCTCGTGTCGGCAATCGGCAACAGCGCCGAAATGCAGGCCAAGCAACTCGTGCCGGCAATCCTGTCGGACGCGCTGTCGGAAAACAAGACGCTGAACGACAAGCAGAAGCAGGCTGCCGTTCCGACGCTGCAAAAGAACGCGGTGCCGAAGCTGGTCGACGGCGCAGGCAAGGTGTTCGGTACGCAACAGTTCCAGAACGACGCGATGTCGGCTCAGTACGACGCCTACGCGAAGTACTACAGCACGTCGGAGATCAAGGATCTGACGACGTTCTACAAGAGCCCGACGGGCCGCAAGTTCATCCAGGTTCAGGATCAGGTCGGTCGCGACGTGGTCAACGGCCTGATGCAGAAGTACATGCCGCAAGCGATCCAGGCAACGCGTACGCAGGCTGACAAGGAAGTCGCAGCAGTCAAGCCGGGCAAGTAAAGCCGTCCGGGCACGCTACCGGCCGTTCGGCCGGGTTTGGCGGGAGCCTGACGACAGTGCGATAATGGCCGTTTGCGCGCGAGCGCAAGCGGCCATTTCTTTTCTGGCGCGTTCTGCCGGCGGCGAGCCGGTCGCGTCCCTCCGAGGTTTTCACGATGCGCGTCTTTAATTTCTCCGCCGGCCCTGCGGCGATGCCCGAGGAAGTGCTGCGGCAAGCCGCCGACGAAATGCTCGACTGGCACGGCAGCGGTATGAGCGTGATGGAGATGAGCCATCGCGGCAAGGAGTTCATGTCGATCCACGAGGCCGCGCTGACCGACCTGCGCGACCTGCTCGGCGTGCCGGCAAGCCACCGGATCCTGTTCCTGCAGGGCGGCGGTATCGCCGAAAACGCGATCGTGCCGATGAACCTGCTCGGCTCGCGCAAGACGGCCGACTTCGTCGTGACGGGCTCGTGGTCGCAGAAATCGTTCAGCGAAGCGAAGAAATACGGCACGCCGCATCTCGCCGCAACCGGCAAGACGGAAGACGGCTTCACGCGTGCGCCCGCGCGCGCCGAATGGCAGCTGTCGGACGATCCGGCCTACGTGCATCTGTGCACCAACGAAACGATCGACGGCGTCGAGACGTTCGAGATTCCCGATCTCGGCGACGTGCCGCTGGTCGCGGATGTCTCGTCGCACATCCTGTCGCGTCCGATGGACGTCGCGAAGTACGGTGTACTGTTCGGCGGTGCGCAGAAGAACATCGGGATGGCCGGTGTGACGCTCGTGATCGTGCGCGAGGACCTGCTCGACCGCTCGCTGTCGATCTGCCCGTCCGCGTTCGAATGGAAGACCATTGCCGCGAACAACTCGCTGTACAACACGCCGCCCACCTACGCGATCTACGTCGCGGGTCTGGTATTCCAGTGGCTGAAGCGGCAGGGCGGTCTCGAAGCGATCGAGGCCCGCAATATCGAAAAGGCGAAGCTGCTCTACGACACGATCGATGCGAGCAGTTTCTATCTGAACAAGGTCGAGCCGGCAGCACGTTCGCGAATGAACGTGCCGTTTTTCCTGGCCGACGAAACGCGCAACGAAGACTTCCTTGCCGGCGCAAAGGCGCGCGGGCTGCTGCAGCTGAAGGGCCACAAGTCCGTCGGTGGCATGCGGGCGTCGATCTACAACGCGGTGCCGCTCGAGGGCGTGAAAGCGCTCGTCGAGTACATGAAGGACTTCGAGCAGCGCGGCGCCTGACGGCGGCGCTGTTCAAACAGCACGGCAAAACGCATGGACGACGAACTGAATTCCCGCCTGAAACCGCTGCGCGATCGCATCGACGCGATCGATGCGCAGCTGATCGCGCTCCTGAACCAGCGCGCCGCGGTGGCGCTGGAGGTGGGCGAGGTCAAGAAGCATTTCAACGCGCCGGTGTTCCGGCCGGAGCGCGAACTGCAGGTGATCGCGCGGCTGCAGGACATGAGCGCGGGGCCGCTCGCGAGCGAGCACATCAGCGCCATCTGGCGCGAGATCATGGCCGCGAGCCGTGCGCTCGAGCAGACGATCCACGTCGCGTTCCTCGGGCCGGTCGGCACGTACAGCGAGCAGGCGATGCTCGAGTATTTCGGCCAGTCGATCGAAGGGCTGCCGTGCCCGTCGATCGACGAAGTATTCCGCTCGGTCGAGGCCGGGGCTGCCGCATACGGCATCGCGCCGGTCGAGAATTCGACCGAAGGCGCCGTGTCGCGCACGCTCGACCTGCTGCTGCAGACGCAACTGCTGATCAGCGGTGAGCTCGCGCTGCCGATCCATCACAACCTGCTGACGCAGGGCGGCACGCTGGACGGCGTGAAGCGCGTCTGCGCGCATGCGCAGGCGCTTGCGCAATGCCAGCAGTGGCTCGCGGCGAATGCGCCGCAGCTCGAGCGGCAGGCCGTGGCGAGCAATGCGGAGGCCGCGCGTCTCGCGGCGGCCGATCCGACCGTCGCGGCGATCGCGGGCGACCGTGCGGCCGCGCACTACGGATTGCAGATCGCGTTCTCGCTGATCCAGGACGATCCGCACAACCGCACGCGCTTCGTCATCGTCGGCAAGCAGCCGGCCGGGCAAAGCGGTCACGACCAGACGTCGCTGATCGTGTCGGTGAAGAACGAACCGGGCGCCGTGTTCAAGCTGCTCGAGCCGCTCGCGCGGCACGGCGTGTCGATGACGCGCTTCGAGTCGCGCCCGGCGCGCGTCGGCACGTGGGAGTACTACTTCTACATCGATATCGAAGGGCACCGGGACGATGCGGCGGTAGCGGCCGCGCTCGCGGAACTCGGCCAGAAGGCCGCGTTCCTGAAGATACTCGGTTCGTATCCGCGCGCACGCTGAAACGCGGCGGCCCGTCGCCTGCCCGGGCAGGCGTTGCGGCGAGGCGGGCAGGGCAGGCCGGTCGGCGCTGCCGAAGGCGGGTTCGGCCCGCGTCCGGCGCAGGTTGCGCCGGGTGCGGGCCCGTTGCCCGGAATCTGGAATTCCGCATGCGGGGCGTCGTTCCGCGCGCGTAACTTGGCTCTTGTCGTGTCAGGCTTTGCATTCAACAAACTGGTCATTTTCGGCGTCGGCCTGATCGGCGGATCGCTGGCCCGCGCGCTGCGCGAACGCGCGCCGGGCGGTGCGGGCGAGGTCGTCGGCGTGGGCCGTTCGCGTGCGTCGGTCGAGCGCGCGCTCGCGCTCGGCGTGATCGATCGCGCGGCGGCGCTCGACGATGACGCGCAATTGCGCGACGCGCTGGCCGGCGCCGATCTCGTGCTGCTGGCGGCACCCGTTGCGCAAACGGGCCCGTTGCTCAAGCGCATCGCGCCGTGGCTTGAAGAGGCGACGATCGTCACCGATGCCGGCAGCACCAAGTCCGATGTCGTCGCAGCCGCGCGCGACGCGCTCGGCGCACGCATCGCGCAGTTCGTGCCCGGGCATCCGATTGCCGGTCGCGAGTCGAGCGGCGTCGAGGCCGCGTTGCCGGATCTGTACGTCGGCCGCAACGTGGTGCTGTGCCCGCTGCCGGAGAATGCGCCCAAATCCGTCGCGCGGATCGACGCGATGTGGCGCGCGACCGGCGCCGACGTGCGCACGATGAGCACGGAGCAGCACGATCGCGTGTTTGCGTCGATCAGCCATTTGCCGCACGTGCTGTCGTTCGCGCTCGTCGAGCAGATCCTCGGCGAGGCCGACGCGGAACTCAAATTCTCGTACGCGGCGGGCGGTTTCCGCGATTTCACGCGCATCGCGGCGTCGAGTCCGGAGATGTGGCGCGACGTGTGCGTCGCGAATCGCGCGGCGCTGCTCGACGAGCTCGACGGCTATACGCGCGTGCTCACGCGGCTGCGCGCGGCGATCGACGCCGGCGACGGCGCGGCGCTCGAAGCCGTGTTCACGCGTTCGCGCGCCGCGCGCAAGGCATGGCAGGAGCGCGGCGGCGCGCCCGCTGCCGAACCGGTCAAGAAATAACAGGACGATTCCCATGGACTATCTCGATCTCGGCCCGTACTCCAGCGCATCGGGCACCGTGCGCCTGCCCGGCTCGAAGAGCATTTCGAACCGCGTGCTGCTGCTCGCGGCGCTGGCCGAAGGCGAAACGACGATCACCAACCTGCTCGATTCCGACGACACGCGCGTGATGCTCGACGCACTCGGCAAGCTCGGCGTGAAGCTCGCGCGCGACGGCGACACCTGTGTCGTCACGGGCACGCGCGGCGCATTCACCGCGAAGACGGCCGACCTGTTCCTCGGCAACGCGGGCACGGCCGTGCGGCCGCTGACCGCCGCGCTCGCGGTGAACGGCGGCGACTATCGCGTGCACGGCGTGCCGCGCATGCACGAGCGACCGATCGGCGATCTCGTCGACGGCCTGCGCCAGATCGGCGCGCAGATCGACTACGAGCTGAACGAAGGTTTCCCGCCGCTGCGGATCAAGCCTGCGACGATCTCGGTCGATGCGCCGATCCGCGTGCGCGGCGACGTGTCGAGCCAGTTCCTCACGGCGCTCCTGATGACGCTGCCGCTCGTGAAGGCGAAGGACGGCCGGATCGTCGTCGAGATCGACGGCGAGCTGATCTCGAAGCCGTACATCGACATCACGATCCGGCTGATGGAGCGCTTCGGCGTGACCGTCGAACGCGACGGCTGGCAGCGCTTCGTCGTGCCGGCCGGGGTTCGCTACAAATCGCCGGGGCAGATCATGGTCGAGGGCGACGCATCGTCGGCGTCGTATTTCCTCGCGGCCGGCGCGCTCGGCGGCGGGCCGCTGCGTGTCGAGGGCGTGGGGCGCGCGAGCATCCAGGGCGACGTCGGTTTCGCGAACGCGCTGATGCAGATGGGCGCGAACGTGACGATGGGCGACGACTGGATCGAAGTGCGCGGCATCGGCCACGACCACGGCAAGCTCGAGCCGATCGACATGGACTTCAACCTGATTCCCGATGCGGCGATGACGATCGCGGTCGCGGCGCTGTTCGCCGACGGCCCGAGCACGTTGCGCAACATCGCAAGCTGGCGCGTGAAGGAAACCGACCGCATCGCGGCGATGGCGACCGAACTGCGCAAGGTCGGCGCGATCGTCGAGGAAGGTCCTGACTATCTCGTCGTCACGCCGCCGGAAAAGCTCACGCCGAACGCGGCGATCGATACGTACGACGATCACCGGATGGCGATGTGTTTCTCGCTCGTCAGCCTAGGCGGTGTGCCCGTGCGGATCAACGATCCGAAGTGCGTCGGCAAGACGTTCCCCGACTATTTCGACCGCTTCGCCGCGCTCGCCAAAGCCTGACCCGACTGTTTCCGATGAAATCGACCCGACCCTTTCACCCGACTCCCGTCATCACGATCGACGGTCCCACTGCATCCGGCAAGGGCACCGTCGCCGCGCTCGTCGCCGCGCATCTTGGCTTCCACCTGCTCGACAGCGGCGCGCTGTACCGCCTCGCCGCGCTCGCGAGCGTGCGCTACGGCATCGCGGCAGAGGACATCGACGCGCTGGTGAAGCTGATCGACGATCTCCACATCACGTTCCGGGAGGGCTGCGCGCAGCTCGACGGCGTCGATGTGTCGAACGACATCCGTGCCGAAGCGGTCGGCAACCGCGCATCGGCGATTGCCGTGCATGGGCCGGTGCGCACCGCGCTCGTCGCGCGTCAGCGCGCGTTCCGCAAGACGCCGGGCCTCGTTGCAGACGGGCGCGACATGGGCACCGTGATCTTCCCGGACGCCGTGTTGAAGGTGTTCCTGACGGCCAGCGCCGAGGCGCGCGCGACCAGACGGCATAAGCAATTGATGCAAAAAGGTTTTTCTGCTAATATAGATGACTTGCTCCGGGATCTTCGTGAACGTGATGCGCGCGACAGCAATCGCGCGGCCGCGCCGCTGAAGCCTGCGGCAGATGCCAAGCTGCTCGATACGTCGGCGCTTTCGGTCGATGAAGCGGTCGACCAGGTGCTGCAGTGGTACCGGGCGCTCGGCCAGCCCGCCTGAGAAGGCGGGTAGCAGTAGGTGTTCCGCGTCGCAAGCGCGGAGCGTGTTTCGAACCCTTAACCCCGTGTGGTCATCGATCTGGCCCTTTCAGCCTGCCATTCCGGCCGGCGTGGCACAGCGATCCATGCACAATCAGATTTTTATGTCCGACCTGCAAACCTCCACCCCGAATACTGAATCTTTCGCGGCTCTGTTCGAAGAGTCGCTGACCCGCCAAGACATGCGCGCCGGCGAAGTGATTTCTGCCGAAGTCGTGCGCGTCGACCACAACTTCGTGGTCGTCAATGCAGGCCTGAAGTCCGAGGCTTACATTCCGATCGAGGAATTCCTGAACGATCAGGGCGAGGTTGAGGTGCAGTCGGGCGATTTCGTGTCCGTCGCGATCGACGCACTCGAAAACGGCTACGGCGACACGATCCTGTCGCGTGACAAGGCGAAGCGCCTTGCATCGTGGCTGTCGCTGGAAAAGGCTCTCGACAACAACGAACTCGTCACCGGCACGATCACCGGCAAGGTGAAGGGCGGCATGACCGTGATGGTCAATGGCATCCGTGCGTTCCTGCCGGGTTCGCTGGTCGACACGCGTCCGGTCAAGGACACGACCCCGTACGAAGGCAAGACGCTCGAGTTCCGCGTGATCAAGCTCGATCGCAAGCGTAACAACGTCGTGCTGTCGCGTCGTGCAGTGATCGAAGCAACCCAAGGCGAAGAGCGCGCGAAGCTGCTCGAGACGCTGAAGGAAGGCGCGATCGTCAACGGCGTGGTCAAGAACATCACCGACTACGGCGCGTTCGTCGACCTCGGCGGCATCGACGGCCTGCTGCACATCACCGACATCGCATGGCGTCGTGTGCGTCACCCGAGCGAAGTTCTGTCGGTTGGCCAGGAAGTCACCGCGAAGATCCTCAAGTTCGACCAAGAGAAGAACCGCGTCTCGCTGGGCATCAAGCAACTGGGCGACGATCCGTGGGAAGGCATCTCGCGCCGTTACCCGTCGGGCACGCGCCTGTTCGGCAAGGTCACGAACATCACCGACTACGGCGCATTCGTCGAAGTGGAATCGGGCATCGAAGGCCTCGTCCACGTGTCGGAAATGGACTGGACCAACAAGAACGTTGCTCCGTCGAAGGTTGTCCAGCTGGGCGACGAAGTCGAAGTCATGGTCCTCGAGATCGACGAAGACCGCCGTCGTATCAGCCTCGGCATGAAGCAGTGCAAGCCGAATCCGTGGGATGACTTCAGCCGCAACTTCAAGAAGGGCGACAAGATCACGGGCGCAATCAAGTCGATCACCGACTTCGGCGTGTTCATCGGTCTGCCGGGCGGCATCGACGGCCTGGTCCACCTGTCGGACCTGTCGTGGAGCGAAGCCGGCGAAGAAGCCGTTCGCAAGTACAAGAAGGGCGACGAAGTCGAAGCGATCGTGCTCGGTATCGACGTCGAGAAGGAGCGTATTTCGCTCGGCATCAAGCAGCTCGAAGGCGACCCGTTCAGCAACTACGTTGCAATGAACGACAAGGGCTCGATCGTCGACGGCGTCGTGAAGACGGTCGATGCGAAGGGTGCGGTCGTCACGCTGACGGGCGACATCGAAGGCTACCTGCGTGCGTCGGAAATCTCACAGGATCGCGTCGAAGACGCACGCAACGTGCTGAAGGAAGGCGACAAGGTCAACGCGATGGTGATCAACATCGATCGCAAGTCGCGCGGCATCAACCTGTCGATCAAGGCGAAGGATTCGGCTGAACAACAGGAAGCGATCCGCGGCCTGCAGTCGGACACCAGCGCTGCTGCGACCGGTACGACCAACCTCGGCGCGCTGCTGAAGGCGAAGCTCGACGGCCAGAACCAGTAAGCCTCACGAGGTCTGCTGAAGTATGACCAAATCCGAGTTGGTCGCGCAGCTGGCATCGCGATTTCCGCAACTTGTCCTCAAGGATGCGGATTTCGCGGTGAAAACGATGCTCGATGCGATGTCTGACGCTCTGGCGAAAGGGCATCGTATCGAAATTCGGGGTTTCGGCAGCTTTGGCCTCAACCGTCGCCCGGCGCGCGTCGGACGCAACCCGAAGTCAGGGGAGAAAGTGCAGGTGCCCGAGAAGTTCGTGCCGCACTTCAAGCCTGGCAAGGAATTGCGGGAACGCGTCGACGGCCGCGCCGGTGAGCCGCTGAAGGCTGACGATCCGGACGACGAGCGTTGAGCGTCACCCGGATTGCCCGGAACCCATCCGGCGAAGGCTGAAAAGAAAAGCGCCCCTTGTGGGCGCTTTTTTCATTTCCGGCGAATGCGACGCAACGGGTGCGAGCAGGATGTGCGCAGCCGCGGAAACGCTTCCTTTACAATACGGGTCGATTCGGCGCGACGAAGGGGAGTCGCGCGCCGCGGCAAACCTCAACAAAGAGAGGGCTTCATGAAGTTTATCGTCTGGCTGATCCGGGTATTGGTGTTCGTACTGCTGCTGGTGCTTGCGCTGGCCAATACGCAAACCGCGACGCTGAATTTCGTGGCCGGCTATTCATGGCAGGCGCCGCTGATCCTGATCGGCCTCGCGTTCTTCGCCGTGGGGCTGCTGGCTGGCTTGCTGTCCGCGCTGCCTTCGATCTTCCGCCTGCGTCTCGAGAACGGGCGCCTGAAGCGCGATCTGCGCGCGGCGCGCGAAACGCCGGCCGTCATCGACCAGCCGCCGATGCCGCCCGTCATTTAACACGGACGCCGCGCGATCATCGCGCGGTTTTCGTCTCTGCTTCGATATTTCGCATGGATCTGGATTTCTGGTGGTTGCTCGCGATTCCGGTCGCGTTCGCGCTCGGTTGGGCGGCGTCACGCTATGACCTTAAGAATCTCCTGTCGGAGAGTGCCAACCTGCCGCGCTCGTATTTCCGCGGCCTGAATTTTCTGTTGAACGAACAACCCGACAAGGCGATCGACGCGTTCATCGAGGTCGCCAAGCTGGATCCCGAGACGGTCGAGCTGCACTTCGCACTCGGCAACCTGTTTCGCCGCCGCGGCGAAACCGACCGCGCGATCCGCGTGCACCAGAACCTGCTGAGCCGCACGGACCTGCCGGTCAACGAACGCGACCACGCACTGTACGAACTCGGCCAGGACTTCCTGAAGGCCGGCCTGCTCGATCGCGCCGAGGAGGCGTTCCACAAACTCGCCGACGGCGATTACGCGCTCGGCGCGCAGCGGGCGCTGCTGACGATCTACGAGATCGAGAAGGACTGGAACAAGTCGATCGATACGGCGAAGCGCATCGAGTCGATGAGCGACAAACCGCTCGGCGTCGAAATTGCGCAGTTTCACTGCGAACTCGCGCAGGACGCGCTGCAGCGCAAGAACGCGGCAGCGGCTGCCGAACAGTTGCGCCTCGCGTTGACCGTGAACCCGCAGAACGTTCGCGCGACGATCCTCTCCGGCGACGCCGCGGCGGCCGAGGGCAACCATGCGGCCGCGATCGAGCACTGGAAGCGTGTCGAAGCGCAGAATCCGGCGTATCTGCCGCTCGTCGCCGACAAGCTGATGAAGGCGTACGTCGCGCTCGGCAAGAACGCCGAAGGTGCCGAGCTGCTGATGGGCTATGTCGACCGCTATCCGTCGAACGACCTGCTCGACATCGCATACCAGCACATCGCGGGCTTGCGCGGCCAGGACGCGGCGCACACGCTCGCGCGCATGCAGATGGAGAAGTCGCCGAACCTGTCGGGGATGCTGCACCTGCTCGATGCGCAGATCGCGGCGGCCGACGAACCGCGCCGTAAGGAACTTGAAATGATGCGTGCGCTGATCAAGCAGCGCACCAAGAATTTGCCACGGTATACGTGCCAGAATTGCGGTTTCCGGGCGCGCAATTTCTACTGGCAGTGTCCGGGCTGCAGCGGCTGGGAAACCTATGCGCCGCGTCGCGTCGATCCTGCGATGCCGGGCTGATCCCGGCACGCGGAGCCAACGCACTGCGGTTGCCGCCGGGTTCGTCCCGGCGGCCAAGTTAGTCAATTACCGGGAAGTACCGGAACATCTATGAAAATCACCATCATCGGCACCGGCTATGTCGGTCTCGTCACGGGCGCCTGCCTGGCGGAGATCGGCCACGACGTCTTCTGCCTCGACGTCGATCCGCGCAAGATCGACATCCTGAACAACGGCGGGATGCCGATTCACGAACCTGGGCTGCTGGACATCATCGCGCGCAACCGCGCGGCGGGGCGCCTGCGCTTTTCGACCGACATCGAGGCAAGCGTCGCGCACGGCGAGATCCAGTTCATCGCCGTCGGCACACCGCCCGACGAGGACGGCTCGGCCGACCTGCAGTACGTGCTCGAAGCCGCGCGCAACATCGGCCGCCACATGACGGGCTTCAAGGTGATCGTCGACAAGTCGACCGTGCCGGTCGGTACCGCGCAGCGCGTGCGCGGCGTGGTCGACGAAGCGCTCGCCGCCCGCGGGCTGGCGGGCAGCGTCGCGCATCGCTTCTCGGTCGTGTCGAACCCGGAGTTCCTGAAGGAAGGCGCCGCGGTCGAGGACTTCATGCGTCCGGACCGGATCATCATCGGCGTCGACGACGACGAGACGGGCACGATCGCGCGCGAGAAGATGAAGAAGCTTTACGCGCCGTTCAACCGCAATCATGAGCGCACGATCTACATGGACGTGCGTTCGGCGGAATTCGCGAAATATGCGGCGAATGCGATGCTTGCAACGCGTATCTCGTTCATGAACGAGATGTCGAATCTTGCCGACAAGGTCGGCGCCGACATCGAGGCCGTGCGCCGCGGGATCGGCTCCGATCCGCGCATCGGCTATCACTTCCTGTACGCCGGCGTCGGCTACGGCGGCTCGTGCTTCCCGAAGGACGTCCAGGCGCTGATTCGCACGGCCGGCGAGAACGGCCAGCCGTTGCGCATCCTGGAAGCCGTCGAGGCGGCCAACCATGCGCAGAAGGACGTGCTGATCGGCAAGATCGAGCAGCGCTTCGGTGCCGACCTGACCGGCCGCGAGTTCGCGGTCTGGGGCCTGGCGTTCAAGCCGAACACCGATGACATGCGCGAGGCGCCGAGCCGCCGCCTGATCGCCGCGCTGCTCGAACGCGGCGCGACCGTTCGTGCGTACGATCCGGTCGCGATCGACGAGGCGCGGCGCGTGTTTGCGCTCGACTTCGATACCGATCCTGGCGCGCTGGCGCGGCTCCATCTCGTCGACACGCAGGACATCGCCGTGACGGGCGCGGACGCGCTCGTGATCGTGACCGAGTGGAAGGAATTCCGGAGCCCCGATTTCACGCGCCTGAAGGCTGAACTGAAGGCGCCGGTGATCTTCGACGGGCGCAATCTGTACGAGCCGGATGCGATGGCCGAACTGGGCATCGACTACTACGCGATCGGCCGGCCGTATGTCGATCCCCAGTCGTCCTCCCGTGGCTGATCACACGATGAATACTCTCCGCGAGGTCGTTCCGGTACCGCGTGCGCAACTCGCGCGCTCGCGCGTGCTTGTCGTCGGCGACGTGATGCTCGACCGTTACTGGTTCGGCAACGTCGATCGCATTTCGCCCGAGGCGCCCGTGCCGGTCGTGCACGTGCAGCGCCAGGAAGAGCGGCTCGGCGGTGCGGCCAACGTCGCGCGCAACGCCGTGACGCTCGGCGGCCAGGCCGGGTTGCTGTGCGTCGTCGGGTGCGACGAACCCGGCGAGCGCATCGTCGAACTGCTCGGCAGCAGCGGCGTGACGCCGCATCTCGAACGCGACCCGGCGCTGCCGACCACGATCAAGCTGCGTGTGCTCGCGCGCCAGCAGCAACTGCTGCGCGTCGACTTCGAGGCCATGCCGACGCACGAGGTGCTGCTCGCGGGGCTCGCGCGCTTCGATGCGCTGCTGCCGCAGCACGACGTCGTGCTGATGTCGGATTACGCGAAAGGCGGCCTGACGCACGTCACGACGATGATCGAGAAGGCGCGTGCGGCCGGCAAGTCCGTCCTCGTCGACCCGAAGGGCGACGACTGGGCGCGCTATCGCGGTGCGTCGCTGATCACGCCGAATCGCGCGGAATTGCGCGAAGTGGTCGGGCAGTGGAAATCGGAAGACGACCTGCGCGCGCGCGTCGCGAACCTGCGTGCGGAGCTCGGCATCGACGCGCTGCTGCTCACGCGTTCGGAAGAAGGCATGACGCTGTTTTCCGCCACCGGCGAACTGCACGCGCCGGCGCTCGCGCGCGAGGTGTTCGACGTGTCGGGCGCGGGCGATACCGTGATCGCGACGGTCGCGACGATGCTCGGCGCAGGCGTGCCGCTCGTCGACGCCGTGGTGCTCGCGAATCGCGCGGCAGGCATCGTGGTCGGCAAGCTCGGCACGGCCACGGTGGACTACGACGAACTGTTTCATTGAGCGCATGCGGCGGCGCGATGAGCGCGCCGCACGCATGGCTCGCACTTTTCAGGCAGGACGATCATGACCCTCATCGTCACCGGCGCAGCCGGTTTTATCGGCGCGAACATCGTCAAGGCGCTCAACGAGCGCGGCGAGACGCGCATCATCGCGGTCGACAACCTGACGCGCGCGGACAAGTTCCGGAATCTCGTCGATTGCGAGATCGACGACTATCTGGACAAGTCGGAATTCGTCGAACGTTTCGCGCGCGGCGATTTCGGCAAGGTACGCGCGGTGTTCCACGAAGGTGCGTGCTCGGACACGATGGAAACCGACGGCCGCTACATGATGGACAACAACTTCCGCTACAGCCGCGCGTTGCTCGACACCTGCCTCGCACAGGGCACGCAGTTCCTGTACGCGTCGTCGGCGGCGACCTACGGCGGCTCGACGCGATTCGTCGAGGAGCGCGACGTCGAGGCGCCGCTGAATGTCTACGGCTATTCGAAGTTCCTGTTCGACCAGGTGATCCGTCGTGTGCTGCCGACCGCGAAGAGCCAGATCGCGGGCTTCCGCTACTTCAACGTGTACGGCCCGCGCGAGACGCACAAGGGCCGCATGGCATCGGTCGCGTTCCACAACTTCAACCAGTTCCGCGCGGAAGGCAAGGTGAAGCTGTTCGGCGAGTACAACGGCTACGCACCGGGCGAGCAGACGCGTGACTTCGTGTCGATCGAGGACGTGACGAAGGTCAACCTGTTCTTCTTCGATCATCCGGAGAAGTCGGGCATCTTCAACCTCGGGACCGGCCGTGCGCAGCCGTTCAACGATATCGCGTCGACGGTCGTGAATACGTTGCGCGCGCTCGACAACCTGCCGCCGCTGACGCTCGCGCAGCAGGTCGAGCAAGGGCTGATCGAATACGTGCCGTTCCCCGATGCGCTGCGCGGCAAGTACCAGTGCTTCACGCAGGCCGACCAGACGAAACTGCGTGCGGCCGGTTACGACGCACCGTTCTTGACCGTGCAGGAAGGCGTCGACCGCTACGTGCGTTGGCTATCCGGCCAGGTTTAAACGGAAGCGTTGCATCGATAGACTGGGTCTCACGGTCGGCAGCCGCCGGCCGTATTCATCGGAGATCCAGCACATGATCAGGAAATGGTTGGCCGCAGCGGCAATGCTCGGCACGATCGCCTCGGCCTGGGCGGCCGTCGACGTCAACACCGCCAACGAGGATGCGCTCGTCGGCATCAAGGGTATCGGCCCGGCGCGAGCAAAGGCGATTCTCGACGAACGCGGCGCACGCGGCCCGTTCAGGAATGCGGAGGATCTCGCCGCACGCGTGAAAGGCATGGGCGGCCATACCGTCGAGCGGCTTCAGCAGGAAGGCCTGACGATCGGTGCGGCCGGCACGGGTGCCGCGCAGCCGGCCCCGGGCAAGCCGGCCGCCGGCAAGCCCGCAGCCGCACCTGCCCGCACCACCACGCAGAAGTAACGCGTCGCGCGCAGCCGACAACAAGCTCCTTCAGTCGCCGTCGTTGCGACGGCTTCCCGCGGCATGCCGCGGGTTTTTTGCGTGGGCACGGCGCATGGGGGCGTCCACGCGTCGCACGGCATGCGTATTCCATCGCCGCAATGGGGTTGCCGGCGCGAGCAGCGGTGCTGGTTTACAATCGATCGATTGATCGGCCTCGTACTCACGGTATATCCATGGCTTACAAAACTATCGAAGACACGATCGGCAATACGCCGCTCGTCCAACTGGTCCGCTTGCCGGACGACGAGATTCGCGCGCGCAACAACGTGGTGCTCGCGAAGCTCGAAGGCAACAATCCGGCCGGTTCCGTGAAGGATCGTCCGGCGCTGTCGATGATCAGCAAGGCCGAGGCGCGCGGGCGTATCAAGCCGGGCGACACGCTGATCGAGGCGACGAGCGGCAACACCGGTATCGCACTCGCGATGGCAGCGGCGATCCGCGGCTACAAGATGGTGCTGATCATGCCGGAGGACCTGTCGGTCGAGCGCCGCCAGAGCATGGCCGCCTACGGTGCCGAAATCATCCTGACGCCGGTGAAGGGCGGGATGGAGCTGGCACGTGATCTCGCGGACGAGATGCAGCGCGAAGGCAAGGGCGTGATCCTCGACCAGTTCGCGAACCCCGACAATCCGGTTGCGCACTACGAAGCGACGGGCCCGGAAATCTGGCGCGATACCGAAGGGCGCGTCACGCACTTCGTGTCGGCAATGGGCACGACGGGCACGATCATGGGCACGTCGCGCTACCTGAAGGAGCAGAATCCGGCGATCGAGATCGTCGGTGCGCAGCCGGAAGACGGTTCGCGCATTCCGGGCATCCGCAAGTGGCCGGAAGCCTATATGCCGACGATCTTCGATCGCAGCCGTGTCGACCGCGTCGAGAGCGTGAGCCAGGCTGCGTCGGAAACGATGGCGCGCCGCCTCGCGGCCGTCGAAGGCATCTTCGCGGGCATTTCCTCGGGCGGCGCATGCGAAGTCGCGATGCGCATCGCGCGTCAGGTCGAGAATGCGACGATCGTGTTCATCGTCTGCGATCGCGGCGACCGCTACCTGTCCACGGGCGTGTTTCCTGCCTGAACGCGGGCAGATGCGCGTCGCGCGTGTACGAAACGAAAGCGCCGCTTGTGCGGCGCTTTTTCATTGGGCGGGCGGTGCTTACTGCGACTGTGTATCGGTGGTACTCGGCTGAAGTGCGCCGCTCGCTTCCATCTGCGCCTTGACCGCCTCGCCAAGCTGGTACACGGTAAGCGCGTAGAAGAAGCTGCGGTTGTAGCGCGTCAGCACGTAGAAATTCTTGAGCCCGAGCATGTATTCGGTCGCGCGGCCCGGCGACGGCAGGTCGACCACCGTCACGGGCGTGCCGGCTTCGGTCGTGATGTTGACCGTCGGCTCGTTCAGCGTCATGCCCGCGCGCAGCAGTTGCGACAGTGCCCAGTGCGGTTCGGGCTGGCCGTCGGCGGCGGCCTGTGCGATCCCCAGGCTGCCCGTGTCGGGCGTGATCTGCCAGACCACCGGGCGGTCGGTTTCCCAGCCGTGCTGCTTCAGGTAGTTCGCGACGCTGCCGATCGCATCGACAGGACTGCTGCGCAGGTCGACATGGCCCGTGCCGTCGAAGTCGACCGCATATTCGCGGATGCTGCTCGGCAGGAACTGTGGAATCCCGATCGCGCCCGTATACGAACCGAGCACGGTGGTCGGGTCGAGCTGGTTGTCGCGGGTCCAGACCAGGAAATCCTCAAGGTTCTTGCGGAACGTCGCCTGGCGGCTGTCACGATTCGGCGTGTCCGGATAGTCGAACGTGAGCGTCGTCAGTGCGTCGAGCACGCGGAAATTGCCCATGTAGCGGCCGTAGATCGTCTCGACACCGATGATGCCGACGATCACCTCGGGCGGCACGCCGAACTGCTCGGATGCACGCTGCAGCGTTGCCTGGTTCGCCTTCCAGAATTTCACGCCCGCGTTGATGCGGATCGGCTCGATGAAGCGCGAGCGATAGACGCGCCAGTTCTTGACCGTCGGCGACGGGGCCGGTTTCACGAGCTTGACCGCCGTCGCCGAATAGCTGATGCGCGAGAACAGCGCATGCAGGCTCGCGGAGTCGAAGCCGTTGCGGCTGACCATCTCGTCGATGAACGCGTCGACCTTCGCGTTGTTCGCGTAACGCTGCGGAACGATTTCCTCTTCGAAGGTCTGGCCTTGCGGCGTCGGCTGTTGCGGCTGGGCCTGTGCGACGAGCGTGCCCGCGGGCTTCGCGGGTCGCGTCTGCGCGCCGGCAGGCGCGGTGCCGAGGGCCGCGACGGCAGCGGCCGCGACGAGCGGAACGAGAACACGGAACAGCGCGGAGAGAAGGGCGGCAGGCTTGCTGGAATTCATGTCGAAGCGGGCGGACAGGGCGATTGGGTTCGGCGCAGTATACCCGACGGATCCGGCGCGCCGGGGCGTGGCAGGCCACCGTTGTGGTAAGTTAGCGGCGAATTCGCGGCAGACGATGGACATCATTGATGGAGACCTGCGGCGCACCGTGCGCCGCGGATGACAGCTTATGGCAACCGCTTTCTATACGCACCCCGACTGCATGCTGCACGAGATGGGGGAATGGCATCCGGAATGCCCGGCCCGCCTGTCGGCGATCCAGGATCAACTGATCGCGAGCCGCATCGACGATCTGATCGTGCACGAAACCGCGCCGTTCGCGAGCGAGGTGGCGCTGGGCCGGGTGCATACGCAGGCGCACATCGACTACATCCGGAGCATGACGCCGGTCGACGGCTACGTCGAGATTGATCCCGATACGCTGATGAACCGCGATACGTGGCGCGCGGCGCTGCGTGCGGCCGGCGCCGCGATCGCGGCGACCGACGCGGTGATCGAAGGCCGCTACGCGAATGCGTTCTGTGGCGTGCGTCCGCCCGGTCATCATGCGGAGCCTGCGCGCGCGATGGGTTTCTGCTTCTTCAACAACGTCGCGATCGCCGCGCGACATGCACTCGACGTACACGGTCTGGAGCGGGTCGCGATCATCGATTTCGACGTGCATCACGGCAACGGCACCGAGGCGGCGTTCGCGAACGACGAGCGGGTGCTGATGTGCAGTTTCTTCCAGCATCCGCTGTACCCGTTCTCGGGCGTCGATCACCAGGCGCCGAACATGGTCAACCTGCCGATGCCCGCGCGCAGCAACGGGATGGCGATCCGCGAAGCCGTCGACATGTTCTGGCTGCCGCGCCTCGATGCGTTCAAGCCGCAGATGCTGTTCGTGTCCGCGGGTTTCGATGCGCATCGCGAGGACGACATCGGCAACCTCGGCCTCGTCGAAGCCGACTTCGAATGGTTGACCGCGCAGATCGTCGAGGTGGCGCGCCGGCATGCGCAGGGGCGCATCGTGAGCTGCCTCGAAGGCGGCTACAACCTGTCCGCGCTCGGGCGCAGCGTCGTCGCGCACCTGCGCGTACTGGCCGGCATCTGACGATCGCGTGACCGGCCGGGCCGGGCGCACTCAGCGCGCCGGCACGCGCGCGTGAATCCACGCGATCAGCGCGTCGATCACGCGATCGCGTTCGAGATCGTTCATCGTTTCGTGAAAGCCGCCTTCGTACAGCGTCAGCGTGCGATCAGGCGAGCCGACGTGCGCACCGAACGCACGGCTGCCGTCGGGTTCGGTCAGCTTGTCCTCGGTGCCGTGATAGACGAGCACCGGAACGCGCAACGCGCCGCGACCGCTTTCGATGCGTGCCATCGCGTCGAGAATCTCCGCGCCGGTGCGCGCGGGCACCGCGCCGTGATGGACGAGCGGATCGGCACGATTGGCTGCGACGATGGCCGGATCGCGCGACAGCAGCGCGGCATCGATCCTGATTGCGGGGAAGGTCGGCCATATGCGGCTGATGACGCGGCTCACGGCGAGCATCCAGCGCGGCACGTCACGTCCCGGCGCGAGCGCCGGACTCGACAGCACGAGGCCGCTCAGCGCGTGGCCGCGTGCCGGCGCGCGTTCGATCGCGTACAGCGCCGCGACCGCCCCGCCCATGCTGTGCCCCATCAGGAACAGCGGCGAATTGCCGCGTGCGGCTTCGGCGACCAGCGCATCCGCATCGTTCAGGTAGCCGTCGAAGCGCTCGACCCAGGCGCGCTTGCCCGGTGACTGGCCGTGCCCGCGCAGGTCGACCGCGAGCACCTCGATGCCGGCCGCATTCAGCCGGCCGGCGAGCGCGGCATAACGACCCGCGTGTTCGGCAAGGCCATGTACGAGTGCGATCGTCGCGCGCGGCGGCTCGGTGCCGTCGCCAGCCGGCCAGCGGTACGACGCCAGTTCGAGCCCGTCGGCGGTACGCAGGCGGACCATCGTCGGCGCGGGTGGGGACGATGGTGCCGGTCCGGCGGTGGCAGGTGCGGCGGCCGGCGTGGTGGTGGCGGTCATCTGGTGTGTCCCCTGTCGGTTGGTCGGTGTTCCGGATCATAGTCGCGGCATCGTCGTGACGCGCCAGCGGCGTCCCTCTAATTTCGTGCGGTTATGAAAAGATCGAAATCGATTATTAAGGGGAATGAGGGGTTTGCGGTAAAATCGTCGGTTATTCCAGATGCATCGGCGGCCGACTGGCGGGCCAACTCGCCAGCCGGCCGCCGTTTTGTTTACATGATCGAATTACGCAATCTTTCGCAGCGATTTCCCGGGCCGGGCGGCTGGGTCGAGGCGCTGCGCAACATCAACCTGACGATCCCGCAGGGCGAAGTGTTCGGCATCATCGGCCGAAGCGGCGCCGGCAAGAGCACGCTCGTGCGCACGATCAACCTGCTCACGCGGCCGACAGAAGGCAATGTCGTCGTCGGCGGGCTCGATCTCACGCTGCTGTCTGCTGGCGCGCTGCGCGAGGCGCGACGCGAGATCGGCATGATCTTCCAGCACTTCAACCTGCTGTCGTCGCGCACGGTGTTCGACAACGTCGCGCTGCCGCTCGAGCTGGCCGGCGCAAGCCGTGCCGACATCGAGGCCGCGGTGCTGCCGCTGCTCGACCTCGTCGGGCTGTCCGCGCAGAAGGATCGCTATCCGTCGCAGATCAGCGGCGGGCAGAAGCAGCGCGTCGGCATCGCCCGCGCGCTTGCGAGCCAGCCGAAGGTGCTGCTGTCGGACGAAGCGACGTCCGCGCTCGATCCCGAGACCACGCGCTCGATCCTCGACCTGCTGAAGCGCATCAACCGCGAACTCGGCCTGACGATCGTGCTGATCACGCACCAGATGGAAGTGATCAAGCAGGTGTGCGATCGCGTCGCGGTGCTCGATGCGGGGCGCGTGGTCGAGGAAGGCCGCGTGATCGACGTGTTCCTGCAGCCGCATCACGAGGTGACGCGCGCGCTGATCGGCGACGTGATCGCGCAGGAGTTGCCGCCCGCGCTGAAGGCGCGCGTGGCCGAGCGGCTGAAGACCGGCAGCGGTCATCTGCTGCGGCTTGCGTTTACGGGCTCGGGTGTCGACCAGCCGATCCTGTCGGAAACGATCCGTCGGTACGAACTCGATTTCAACATCCTGCACGGCCAGATCGACGAGATTCAGGGGCAGGCATTCGGTTCGCTCGCGGTGCTCGCGGGCGGCGAGCCGGGCAAGGTCGGGCAGGCGCTCGCGTTCCTGCGCGAACAAGGTGTGGTGGTAGAGGAGCTTTCGTATGTTGAGTGAGATGTTCGATATGTTCGTGCAGTCGTTCTGGGAGACGCTGATCATGGTCGGCATCTCCGGGGCGGTCGGCGCGCTCGTCGGCCTGCCGCTCGGCGTGCTGCTCTACCTGACCGACCGCCAGGGCGTGCTGCAGAACTTCGCGGTGAATCGCGTGCTCGGCGGCATCGTGAATGCCGTCCGCTCGACGCCGTTCATCATCCTGCTGGTCGCGGTGATTCCGTTTACGCGGCTCGTCACGGGTTCGTCGATCGGCACGGCCGCGGCGGTCGTGCCGCTGACGCTCGCGGCCGCGCCGTTCATCGCGCGTCTCGTCGAGACGGCGCTGCGCGAAGTCGACCGCGGGCTGATCGAGGCCGCGCAATCGATGGGCGCGACCACGTCACAGATCGTCTTCAAGGTGCTGCTGCCCGAATCGCTGCCGGGTGTCGTCGCGGGCCTGACGATCACGTTCGTGTCGCTGGTCGGCTATTCGGCGATGGCGGGCGCAATCGGCGGCGGCGGGCTCGGCGATCTCGGGATCCGCTATGGCTACCAGCGCTATCTGCCGGAAGTGATGTGGACGGTCGTCGCGATCCTGATCGTGTTCGTGCAGATCGTGCAGTCGTTCGGCGACTGGCTCGTCCGCCGGCTGAGCCACAAATAAGACGAAATTGATCCGTTAGGGGAGACAGACGATGCAACGACGCTTCATGCTGAAGTTCGCGGTGGCACTGGGCGCAGCCGCGCTGTTCGCGGGCGCGCACGCTCAGGCCGAAACCATCAAGGTGGGTGTGACGGGTGGGCCGCACGCGCAGATCATGGAAGCGGTGAAGAAGGTCGCGGCGAAGAGCGGCCTCGAGATCCGCATCGTCGAATTCTCCGACTACGTGCAGCCGAACGCGGCGCTCGCGTCGGGCGACCTCGACGCGAACAGCTACCAGCACGATCCGTATCTGCAGGCGCAGGTGAAGGATCGCGGCTACAAGCTGATCAAGGTCGCGGATACCGTCACGTTCCCGATGGGCATCTATTCGAAGCGCGTGAAGTCGCTGACCGAACTGAAGCCGGGCGCGCGTATCGCGGTCCCGAACGATCCGACCAACGGCGGCCGTGCGCTGCTGTTGCTGCAAAAGCAGGGTCTCCTGAAACTGCGCGCGGACGCGGGGCTGAAGGCGACGCCGCTCGATATCGTCGACAATCCGCGCAAGCTGAAGATCGTCGAGCTCGACGCGGCGCAGATTCCGCGCTCGCTCGGCGACGTCGATGCGGCCGCGATCAATACCAACTACGCGATGGAAGCGGGGTTGAAACCGAAACAGGACGCGATCGCGATCGAAGGGCCGAACGGCCCGTACGCGAACATCCTCGCGATACGCGAGGCGGACCGGAACAAGCCGTGGGTCGCGAAACTGATCGCGGCCTATCATTCGGCCGACGTGAAGCAGTTCATCGAAGGCAAGTTCGGCGGCGCGGTCATTGCCGCCTGGTAACGGGCAGAGCACGGGACGCCCGGCGGGATTAGAGTCGATGATCGAAAACCCGGGCTTTGCGTCCGGGTTTTTTCTCTTTTAAAATAGAACGATCGTTCGCTATCATTGGCGCGTCGTCAAGAAGCGGTATCCTCGACAACCATGATGGTTGGGTCCGCTTGGCCGCGCAGTCATGAGGCCTCGCTATAGAATGGCCTCTGGTCGTATTCGTAACTTTGGAGCGTGTGCATGAAAATCCTGGTGCCAGTGAAAAGAGTGGTCGATTACAACGTGAAGGTCCGTGTGAAGTCGGACAACACGGGCGTCGACATCGCGAACGTGAAGATGTCGATGAACCCGTTCGACGAAATCGCGGTTGAAGAAGCGGTGCGCCTGAAGGAAGCGGGCGTGGCGACCGAAGTGATCGCCGTGTCGGTGGGCGTCACGCAAGCGCAGGAAACGCTGCGCACGGCGCTGGCGATCGGCGCGGATCGCGCGATCCTCGTCGAGTCGAACGACAGCGTCGAGCCGCTGGCCGTCGCGAAGATCCTGAAGGCGCTGGTCGACAAGGAACAGCCGCAGCTGGTGATCCTCGGCAAGCAGGCGATCGACGACGATTCGAACCAGACGGGTCAGATGCTGGCCGCGCTGGCGGGCCTGCCGCAAGCGACGTTCGCATCGAAGGTCACAATCGCCGACGGCAAGGCAACGGTCGCGCGTGAAGTCGACGGCGGCGCGGAAACGCTGTCGCTGACGCTGCCGGCGGTCGTGACGACCGACCTGCGCCTGAACGAGCCGCGTTACGTGACGCTGCCGAACATCATGAAGGCGAAGAAGAAGCCGCTGGAAACGGTGAAGCCGGAAGACCTCGGCGTGGACGTCGCGCCGCGTCTGAAGACGCTGAAGGTGGCCGAGCCGCCGAAGCGCGCAGCCGGCGTGAAGGTGCCGGACGTGAAGACGCTGGTCGAGAAGCTGAAGACCGAAGCCAAGGTGCTGTAAGAGGGAGCGGAAAGAAATGACGATTCTGGTGATTGCAGAACACGACAACGCGTCGATCAAGGCCGCGACGCTGAACACGGTGGCGGCGGCAGCGAAGATCGGCGGTGACATTCACGTGCTGGTCGCGGGCCACAACGCGCAAGCGGCGGCCGATGCCGCAGCGAAGATCGCAGGTGTGTCGAAGGTGTTGCTGGCCGACGCGCCGCAGCTCGAAGCGGGCCTCGCGGAAAACGTCGAAGCGACCGCGCTGAACATCGCGAAGGACTACTCGCACATCCTCGCGCCGGCGACTGCTTACGGCAAGAACATCGCGCCGCGTATCGCCGCGAAGCTGGACGTCGCGCAGATTTCGGACATCACGGCGGTTGGCAGTGCCGACACGTTCGAGCGCCCGATCTACGCGGGCAACGCGATCGCGACGGTGCAGTCGAGCGACCCGATCAAGGTCATCACGGTGCGTGCGACGGGCTTCGATCCGGTGGCAGCGGAAGGCGGCAGCGCAGCGGTCGAGAAGATCGAAGCGGCGGCAGACGCCGGCAAGTCGCAGTTCGTGAGCCGTGAAGTGACGAAGCTGGACCGTCCGGAGCTGACGAGCGCGAAGATCATCGTGTCGGGCGGCCGCGGTCTGGGCAGCGGCGAGAACTACACGAAGGTGCTGGAGCCGCTGGCCGACAAGCTGTCGGCGGCGCTCGGCGCATCGCGCGCGGCAGTCGACGCCGGCTACGTGCCGAACGACTACCAGGTCGGCCAGACCGGCAAGATCGTCGCACCGCAGCTGTACATCGCGGTCGGTATCTCGGGTGCGATCCAGCATCTGGCCGGGATGAAGGATTCGAAGGTGATCGTCGCGATCAACAAGGATCCCGAAGCACCGATCTTCAGCGTGGCCGACTACGGCCTCGTCGGCGATCTGTTCGCGCTCGTGCCGGAGCTCGTGAACGAGCTCGGCTGACGCAGTGTGACGCTCAGGCGGTAAGCACACGAGAAGAGGGGCGCGACGAGCGCCCCTTTTTTTTCGCCATCGACAGAAGAGAGAAGAGGGAGACACACCATGAGCTATAACGCCCCCGTCAAGGACATGCTGTTCGTGCTGAAGGAACTCGCGGGCATCGACACCGTTGCGCAACTGCCGGGTTTCGAGGACGCCGGTTACGACACGGCGCAGGCCGTGCTCGACGAGTCCGCGAAATTCTGCGGCGAGGTGCTGGCGCCGCTGAACGTCGAAGGCGACCGCAATCCGAGCAGCTGGAAGGACGGTGTCGTGACCGCGACGCCGGGCTTCGGCGAAGCATTCCGCCAGTTCGTCGAAGGCGGCTGGCAGGGGCTGCAGCACCCGTCCGAATACGACGGCCAGGGGCTGCCGAAGCTGATCGCGACGCCGTGCATCGAGATGCTGAACGCGGCGAACCTGTCGTTCGCGCTGTGCCCGCTGCTGACCGACGGCGCGATCGAGGCGCTGCTGACGGCCGGCACCGACGAGCAGAAGCAGCGCTACGTGCCGAAGCTGATCTCGGGCGAATGGACCGGCACGATGAACCTGACCGAGCCGCAGGCGGGCTCGGATCTTGCGCTGGTGCGTTCACGCGCCGAACCGCAGGGCGACGGCACGTACAAGGTGTTCGGCACGAAGATCTTCATCACGTGGGGCGAGCACGACATGGCGGACAACATCGTCCACCTGGTGCTGGCACGCACGCCGAACGCGCCGGAAGGCGTGAAGGGCATTTCGCTGTTCATCGTGCCGAAGTTCCTGGTGAACGACGACGGCTCGCTGGGCGAACGCAACGACGTGCACTGCGTGTCGATCGAGCACAAGCTCGGGATCAAGGCGAGCCCGACGGCGGTGCTGCAATATGGCGATAACGGCGGCGCGATCGGCTACCTGATCGGCGAAGAGAACCGCGGCCTCGAATACATGTTCATCATGATGAACGCGGCGCGCTTCGGCGTCGGGATGCAGGGGATCGGCGTGGCCGACCGCGCGTACCAGAAGGCTGCGGAATTCGCGAAGGAGCGCGTGCAGAGCCGCCCGGTGGACGGATCGGCCAAGCAGTCGGTGACGATCATCCATCACCCGGACGTGCGCCGGATGCTCGGCACGATGCGCGCGCTGACCGAAGGCGCACGCTCGCTGGCCTACGTGGCCGCGGCGCACAGCGACATTGCCCACCGCCATTCGGACGAGGCGAAGCGGGCGCGTCATCAGGCAATCTACGAATATCTGGTGCCGGTCGTGAAGGGCTGGAGCACGGAGATGGTGAACGACGTGGCGAGCCTGGGCGTGCAGGTGCACGGCGGGATGGGTTTCATCGAGGAAACCGGCGCGGCGCAGTATTACCGCGATGCGCGGATCCTGGCGATCTACGAAGGCACGACGGCGATCCAGGCGAACGACCTGGTGGGCCGCAAGACGCTGCGCGACGGCGGCGCGGTGGCGAAGGCGCTGATCGCCGAAATCGGCGAGACTGTCGCGGCGCTGGGCAAGCTGGACGGCGCAGCGGCCGCATCGATGAAGGTGCAGCTGGAGAAGGGCGCGAAGGCGCTGTCGTCGGTGGTGGATTACGTGCTGGCGAACGCGAAGCAGGACCCGAACGCGGTGTTCGCGGGCAGCGTGCCGTACCTCAAGCTGGCGGGCGTGGTGCTGTGCGGATGGCAGATGGCGCGTGCGCTGGTGGCCGCGCAGGCGAACCGCGCGAGCGACCCGGCGTTCTTCGACGCGAAGATCGCGATCGCGCAGCTCTATGCGGAGCAGGTGCTGGTGCAGGCAGGCGCGCTCGAGGCGTCGATCGTCGGCACGAAGGGCAACGAGGGCGTGCTCGCGTTGACGGAAGACCAGTTCTGATTCTTCGCGGGACACTCGACGTCATGAAAAAGGCGCCCCCCGGGGCGCCTTTCTTTTTGATGCCGGCCGGCAGGCCCGCATTGCTGCGGGCGGCGGCGGCTTATGCGTAGGCCGGGCGCGTCTGGCCTGCCACGTCCTTCAGGTAACGGTGTACCGACAGGTCGTCAGCCTGGATCGCAGGCATCTTGCCCGAGATCAGGTCCGCGAGCAGTTGGCCCGAACCGCACGACATCGTCCAGCCGAGCGTGCCGTGACCGGTGTTCAGGAACAGGTTCGACACCGGCGTGCGGCCGACGATCGGCGTGCCGTCCGGCGTCATCGGGCGCAGGCCCGTCCAGAACGTTGCCTTCGACGTGTCACCGCCGCCCGGGAACAGGTCGTTCACGCACATTTCGAGCGTTTCGCGGCGCGCCGCGCGCAGCTTCTTGTCGAAGCCGACGATTTCCGCCATGCCGCCGACGCGGATGCGCTGGTCGAAACGCGTGATCGCGATCTTGTAGGTTTCGTCGAGCACCGTCGATACCGGCGCGGCCGCTTCGTTGACGATCGGCGCGGTGATCGAATAGCCCTTCAGCGGATAGACGGGGATCTTCATCAGGTTCGAGATGAAGCTGGTCGAGTACGAGCCGAGCGCGACGACGTACGCGTCCGCACGCACCGTCTCGCTGCCGCACTGCACGCCGGCGATCTTGCCGCCCGCGATCGCGAGCGCATCGATCGGCGTGTTGTAGCGGAACTTGACGCCGAGCGATTCCGCGAGTGCCGTGAGGCGCGTCGTGAACAGCTGGCAGTCGCCCGTTTCGTCGCCCGGCAGGCGCAGGCCGCCCGTCAGCTTGTGCGAAACGGCGGCGAGGGCCGGTTCGGCATTCTTCAGTTCGGCCGGCGACAGCAGTTCGAACGGCACGTTCGCTTCCTGAAGGACGGCGATGTCCTTCGCTGCACCGTCGAGTTGCTGCTGCGTGCGGAACAGTTGCAGCGTGCCGCCCGTGCGGCCTTCGTACTGGATGCCGGTATCGGCGCGCAGCGCCTGCAGGCAGTCGCGGCTGTATTCGGCGAGGCGAACCATGCGGCCCTTGTTGACTGCATAGCGCTCGGCCGTGCAGTTGCGCAGCATCTGGTACATCCACTGGAGCTGGAAGCGCGTACCGTCGAGGCGGATCGCGAGCGGCGCGTGTTTCTCGAACATCCATTTGACGGCCTTCAGCGGCACGCCGGGGGCGGCCCACGGCGCGGCATAACCGGGGGAGATCTGGCCAGCGTTCGCGAAGCTCGTCTCGAGCGCCGGGCCGGCCTCCCGGTCGATCACCGTGACTTCATGACCGGCGCGCGCGAGGTAATACGCGCTTGCCACGCCCACCACACCGCTGCCCAGAATGACGACTCGCATAGCTGCTCCAGATGGAAGGGACCAGATCGAGGCCGGGCGCACCTGCGGCTCCGTGTAACCTCTAGCTGATCTAGTTTTTTGCGCTATGGTATTGTCGAATGTGTAGGTTTTGTTATCGTATTTTTCAGGTTTTCAGCATAAACAAATGAGAACGCAACGTCAGCCCGTACGCTCGCTCGACAAGCTCGACCGGCGCATCCTGAAACTGCTCCAGGACGACGGCCGGATGGCGATGAAGGACCTCGCGGAACAGGTCGGACTGACCGTCACGCCGTGTATCGAGCGTGTGCGGCGCATGGAGCGGGACGGCGTGATCACCGGTTATCACGCGCGTGTCGATCCTCACCAGCTGGATGCCGCGCTGCTGGTGTTTGTCGAGATCACGCTCGGCCACAAGGGCGGCAACATGTTCGAGCAATTCCGCCGGGAAGTGATGAAGATCGACGAGGTGCTCGAGTGTCATCTCGTGTCCGGCGATTTCGACTACCTGATCAAGGCGCGGATCGGCGAAATGGCCGACTACCGCAAGCTGCTCGGCGACATCCTGCTGCAGTTGCCGGGCGCCGTGCAGTCGAAGAGCTATGTCGTGATGGAGGAAATCAAGGAGACGCTGACGATCGCGGTGGGCGACTGACGTACCGGCGGCAGGCCGCCGGGCTCTCCTTTATCCCGCTCTTGGCACGCTGCGCCCAATACTGTATAAATGTACAGTATTGGGCGCAGGCGAATGGTGGGCATATGGACGATCGATCCGACAACGAATTTCCGATAGCGCCGCCCGTGCCCCGCAAGGGGCGCGGTGCGGTCGACAACCTGCAGGGGCGATACGAGATCGCGCAGCGTGAAGCGGTCGACGACGGCTGGACACACGAGTCGGACGATGCCGATTTCCCCGCGCCGCTGCGCACGCAGGTATTCGAGGAGCGGGCGAAGAGCATCCTGACGCACAACCAGTCGCCCGATATTCCATTCAGCGTATCGCTCAATCCGTATCGCGGTTGCGAGCACGGGTGCATCTACTGCTTTGCGCGTCCGACGCACAGTTATCTCGGCTTGTCGCCGGGGCTCGATTTCGAAAGCCGCATCTATGCGAAGGTCAATGCGGCCGAACTGCTCGAGCGCGAGATTTCGCGCAAGCGCTACGTGCCGGAGCCGATCGCGCTCGGCGTCAATACCGACGCCTACCAGCCGGTCGAGCGCGACTTGCGCATCACGCGCAGCGTGATTCAGGTGATGCATGATCGCGGGTTGCCGTTCGCGGCGATCACGAAGTCGTCGCTGATCGAGCGCGATCTCGACTTGCTCGCGCCGATGGCCGAGCGCAAGCAGGTGATGGCGGCGGTCACGATCACGACGCTCGACGCCGATCTCGCGCGCACGCTCGAGCCGCGCGCGGCGACGCCGGCGCGACGGTTGCGTACGATACGTGCGTTGAGCGAGGCGGGCGTGCCGGTCGGCGTGAGCATTGCGCCGATGATTCCGTTCGTCACCGAGCCCGACATGGAGCGTGTGCTCGAGGCGTGCGCGGAAGCCGGCGCGACGCATGCGAGCTACATCATCCTCAGGCTGCCGTGGGAAGTCGCGCCGCTGTTCAAGAACTGGCTGGCCGCGCATTTTCCCGACCGCGCGGAGCGCGTGATGAACCGCGTGCGCGACATGCGCGGCGGGAAAGACTACGACTCGGATTTTTCGAAACGGATGAAGGGCGAGGGAATCTGGGCCGACCTGCTGCGGCAGCGCTTCCGCCAGGCCGTCAAGCGGCTCGGGCTGAACGAGCGCACGAACGGCATTCTCGATCTGTCGCAGTTTCGCGGCACGCCGGCCGCCGTGGCGCCGGCGCCGCGTGTTGCTGTTCGTTCAGCCGGCACGCGATCGACGCAGGCGCGCGACGACATGCAATTGAACCTGTTCTGATCGGCGCGCCGAACCGGCGCGGGGTGCCGGTGTGTCGCGTTCGTTGCGCTTACTGCGAAATCTGCTTGGCCGCTTCGACCTGCGACTCGAAATACGTCTGGAACGACAGTGCGAGCGCGGTCATCAGCAGGAACGCGCCGATCAGCAGCGAGAAGATCACCACGAAGATCACGGTCCAGCCCGACTTGCTGTGCCTGCCCGTCTCCGCGTTGAATTGCGCGTCCCATTTTTCGTCGGGACGCAGCCCGTAGACGAGCGCGGCGAGGAAGGCGGCCAGCAGCGAGATTGCGCCGGGTACCGCAAGCCACCAGCCGAGGCCGGCGCTGCGCTGGGTCTCGGCGAGCAAGAGGAAGCCCGGGATGCCGACGATCGTCGCGAGCAGGTGCGCCCAGCCGTACACGTCGCGAAAGCCATACAGATAGAAGCGGTGCGCGCCGAGCGAACCGAACAGGAACGCGAGGGCGGCGGTGAGCGTCTTGGAGCGGAAGCGGCGGGACGGTGCGGTGCTGCTGGACATGGATGGCGGCGTATTGTCGTTGGCATGGGCGGCCGGCGGGCCGGCGCGGGCGCGCGGCCCGGCACGCATTCTACGATGCCCGGTCGGGGCCGGTCATCCCTGTACTGCGTCAAGGTGCCGCATAGGTCACGCGATAGATTGCGCCCGCGTAATCGTCGCTGACGAGCAGCGAGCCGTCCGGCAGCGGCAGCACGTCGGCAGGGCGTCCCCAGACCGTGCCGTCGGGCCGCAGCCAGCCCGTGACGAACGGAGTCTGGCGCGCGTGGCTGCCGTCCGCCGAGACCACGACACGCATCACGCGGTAGCCGACCTTCGTGCTGCGGTTCCAAGAGCCGTGTTCGGCGATGAACACGTTGTTGCGGTACGACGCCGGAAACATCGGCCCTGTATAGAAGCGCATGCCGAGGGCCGCGACGTGCGCACCGAGTTTCAATACGGGCGGCACGTAGCGGCGGCAAACGTCGGGGCTGCCGAATTCGGGGTCAGGCGTGTCGCCGCCATGGCAGTACGGGAAGCCGAAGTCGAGGCCTGCGCGCGGTGCGCGGCTCAGCTTGTCGTCGGGCACGTCGTCGCCCATCATGTCGCGCCCGTTGTCGGTAAACCACAGCTCGCCCGAATCGGGGTGCCATGCGAAGCCGACCGTATTGCGTATGCCGCGGGCGACAATCTCGCTCCCGCTGCCGTCCGCCTTCATGCGCGCGATGATCGCGTAGCGGCTGCGATCGGCGAGACAGACGTTGCACGGTGCGCCGGTCGGCACGTACAGCTTGCCGTCGGGGCCGAACGCGATGAATTTCCAGCCGTGATGGTGTTCGGTCGGCAGCGCGTCGGTGACGACGGCGGGTGCGGGCGGTGTGGCGAGCCGGTCGTCGATGCGATCGAGCCGCAGGATGCGCGATACGGCTGATATATAGAGTGCGCCGTCACGGTAGGCGACACCGACGGGCATGTCGAGCCCGGAAGCGATCACGTAGCGCGCGCTGATCCGGCCCTCGTGCATCACGAACGCGTGCACGCGGCCTTCCCGCGTGCCGACATACAGGATGCCGCGTGGCGACCACGCCATTTCGCGCGCGGTCGGTACCGCGTCGGCCAGCACTTCGACGTGGAAGCCGGGCGGCACGACGAGTTCGCCCACCGGCAGCGGCGCGGCTGACGCCATTGCGGATACGAGGCAGGCAAGGCCGGCAAGCAGCGCCGCGAAACGGTGCTGCGCGCGGCACATCGAGGCGGCGCGAAGGGGCGGCATGACGGTGTGGAACGTCCCGGACACGACGATTCTATGCCCGGCGGACAGGCCGCCCGCGGATTTTTTGCGCGTAAGTGTTTGTTGTACCTCTGGTTTCCGGCTATAATCGCGTGTTTCAGTAGTTTCGAACCCGGTTTTCCCGAAGGACATCATATGGTTATCATCCGTCTGGCTCGTGGCGGCTCGAAGAAGCGCCCGTTCTACAACATCGTTGCTACCGATTCGCGCAACCGTCGTGACGGCCGCTTCATCGAGCGCGTCGGCTTCTACAACCCGGTCGCCACGAAGGGCGAATCGCTGCGTATCGCTCAGGATCGCCTGACGTACTGGCAAGGCGTTGGCGCGCAACTGTCGCCGACCGTCCAGCGTCTCGTGAAGGAAGCGCAAAAGGCGCAACCGGCTGCCTAACATGGCACGGTGTGCCGGTCGTGCCGGCTGTGAGGTGCATTGATGGCGGGTCACGATTCCGGTAATGCAAGGCGCGGGCGTGCGTCGTTTGGCGCATTCGTCCGCAAGCCGGTCGAGCGCGACGTTGTCGCGAACGCCGGTCAGGCTGCCGAGCAGGGCAGTCTCGAAGTGGCGCAGGCCTGGCCCGACGATGCCGTCGAGGTCGGGGCAGTGGTCGACGCCTATGGCCTGAAGGGTTGGGTCAAGGTGGCGACACATGCCGACGCCGGTCGCGGTGGCGATGCGTTGCTCAAGGCGCGCCACTGGTGGCTGGAGCGCGGTGCGGAGCGGCTTTTCGTCCGCATCCTGCAGTCGAAGACGCACAGCGACACTGTCGTTGCGCAACCCGCGGGCGTGAGCGACCGCGATGCCGCGCTGGCCATGCGCGGTTTTCGCGTGTTCGTGCGCCGGGAAGATTTCCCGGCATTGGCCGCGGACGAATTCTATTGGGTCGACCTGATCGGTCTCGATGTCGTCAACGAGCAATCGGTGGCGCTCGGGAAGGTGAGCGGGATGATCGACAACGGCGTGCATTCGATCATGCGTGTCGAGTATCCGGCGACCGGCAAAGACGGTCAGCCGACCACCGACGAGCGGTTGATTCCGTTCGTCGGCGTATACGTCAAAACGGTGGATCAGGCGGCGCGTCGCATTGTCGTCGACTGGGAAGCCGATTACTGAAATGAACCAGGTTACCGAGAGCGCGGTGCAGTTCGACGTCGTCACGCTCTTTCCCGAGATGTTCCGTGCACTGACCGACTGGGGGATCACCAGCCGGGCCGTCAAGCAAGGGCGCTTCGGGTTGCGCACCTGGAACCCGCGTGATTTCACGACGGACAACTACCGCACGGTCGACGATCGTCCGTACGGCGGCGGTCCGGGCATGGTGATGCTGGCCAGGCCGCTCGAAGCCGCGATCGATGCCGCGAAAGCGGCGCAGGCGGAACAGGGTATCGCGAGCACGCGCGTCGTGATGATGTCGCCGCAAGGCGCACCGCTCACGCACGATCGCGCGGTGCGGATGGCGCAGGAACCCGGCGTCGTCGTGCTGTGCGGTCGCTACGAGGCGATCGACCAGCGCCTGCTCGACCGTTGCGTCGACGAGGAAATCAGCCTCGGCGATTTCGTGCTGTCGGGTGGCGAATTGCCGGCGATGGCGATGATGGATGCCGTCGTGCGGTTGCTGCCCGGTGTGCTGAACGATTCGCTGTCGGCCGTGCAGGACAGCTTCGCCGATGGCCTGCTCGATTGTCCGCACTACACGCGCCCCGAGGAATACGACGGCGTGCGCGTACCGGACGTGCTGCTCGGCGGGCATCATGCCGAGATCGAGAAGTGGCGGCGCCAGGAAGCATTGAGGAATACGTTGCGGAAGCGGCCGGACCTGATCGTCCGGGCGCGCCGCGAGAAGTTGTTGAGCCGGGCCGACGAGGCGTGGCTCGCGAACCTCGCACGCGAAGCGAAGGACGCCTCCTGAGGCGGCTGCGCGGGCGGGAATTGGCGGTGCCGTACATGCGTGTGCGGCGCCTGATGTGAATCCATCCTCTATCGGGGCCAGGCCTGGAAGCAGGCGGGTGTGAACGCCGACACGATGGCATAAGGAGTCAGTAATGAATCTGATCGCAAAACTTGAGCAGGAAGAAATCGAGCGCGCGCTCGCCGGCAAGACGATCCCCGAATTCGCCCCGGGCGACACGGTGATCGTGAACGTGAACGTGGTTGAAGGTAACCGCAAGCGCGTTCAGGCCTACGAAGGCGTCGTGATCGCTATTCGCAACCGTGGCCTGAACTCGAATTTCATCGTCCGCAAGATCTCGTCGGGCGAAGGCGTCGAGCGTACGTTCCAGACGTACTCGCCGCTGCTGGCAAGCATCGTCGTGAAGCGCCGCGGTGATGTGCGTCGTGCGAAGCTGTACTACCTGCGCGAGCGTTCGGGCAAGTCGGCTCGTATCAAGGAAAAGCTGGTGTCGAAGGATCGCGCCGCAGCAGCTTCCCAAGAGTAAGAGCTGTAAGGAAAAAGCACCCACCCGGGTGCTTTTTTCATTCTGGCGCGACAATATGCTCGATACGACACAAACACGAGAGCCCCATTGAATCGCCGCCCCATCATCGATCCCGAAGTCCTGCCGGTCGAAGGCACCGGCGCCGGCCTGCCGGCCATCGATTCCCGCCTGATGACACCGTCCGGCCTGCGCGACCGTTTCGCGCGCACGCTCGAGTGGCGCGTCGAGCCCGACGAGGCGAGATTGCAGGAGGGCGTCGATCCGCGTAGCGCGGCCGTCCTCGTCCCGCTCGTCGTCCGCGAGTCCGGCCTCACCATGTTGCTGACCCAACGCGCCGACCACCTGAACGACCACGCCGGACAGATCAGCTTCCCCGGCGGTCGCCGCGAACCGTTCGATCGTGACGCGACCGCAACCGCATTGCGCGAGGCGAAGGAAGAGATCGGGCTGGCGGACGAGCGTGTCGAGATCCTCGGCGCGTTGCCCGACTACCTGACCGGCACGGGCTTCTGCGTGACGCCGGTGGTCGGCCTCGTGCATCCGCCGTTCACCGTGCAGGCCGACACGTTCGAAGTGGCCGAGATTTTCGAGGTGCCGCTCGCGTTCCTGATGAATCCCGCGAACCATCAGGTCCGGGTGTTTCGCTGGGAAGGCGGCGAGCGTCGTTTTTTTGCGATGCCCTATCCGAATGGCGAACCCGGCGGGCATTACTTCATCTGGGGCGCAACTGCCGGCATGTTGCGCAATCTGTACCGCTTCTTGGCAGCCGGCTAGGCGCACGCGGCGGCTGGCGCGCGCGGCCGGCTGCCGCACGACTGCGCCGGCGGCCATCCGGTGCTTACGCTGTGCTATCGTTATGCAAAAAATGACATAACTCCGAAGACGGCGCCACGCATGACTTTCTTTTCGGTTCTCCTCGCCCTCATCATCGAACAGGTACGCGCGTTGTCGCCGAACAATCCGGTGTTCGCGTTGTTCCAGTTTCATGCGGAAACCGTCGCGCATGGTCTAGACGCAGGCAAGCAGAAGCACGGCATCCTCGCATGGCTCGCGGTCGTGCTGCCGTGGGTGCTGATCGTCGCGCTGATCTATTTCCTGCTGTACAAGGTGAGCTTCGTGCTCGCGTTCATCTGGAACGTCGTCGTCGTGTATTTCACGCTCGGCTTCCGCCAGTTCAGCCACTACTTCACCGACATCCACCTCGCGCTCAACAACGATGACGTGCCCCGTGCGCGCGAGATCCTGCACGAGTGGACGGGTATCGACACGGTCGACATGCCGGTCGGCGAAATCGTCCGCCATACGCTGATTCACGCCGTTGTCGCATCGCATCGTCACGTGTTCGGCGTGTTCTTCTGGTACGTGCTGCCGATCGGCCCGGCCGGCGCCGTGCTGTACCGGATTTCCGAATACCTCGCACGCAGCTGGTCGACGCCGGGCGACGACCGCACGGCGGCCTTCTCGACGTTCGCGCAGCGCGCGTTCTTCGTGATCGACTGGATTCCCTCGCGACTGACCGCACTCGGCTTTGCAATCGTCGGTAACTTCGAGGACGCGATCTACGCGTGGCGCAACCATACGCGCCAGTGGCCCGATCCGAACGACGGCGTCCTGCTAGCAGCCGGTAGCGGCGCGCTCGGCGCACGCCTCGCGGGGCCGCTCGCGGAACCGTCGAGCCTCGATGCGCTGGCGGTCGGTGACAGCGGTCCGTTGACGGTCGGTGACGATTGCACGCCGCGTACGCTGCAATCCGCAGTTGGCCTTGTCTGGCGCGCAGTGATCCTGTGGATGATTCTGCTGCTGATGCTGACACTCGCCGTCTGGGTGTCGTGACGGGGCAGTGCGGTGCCCGATGAAAGACAAAAGGCCGGCTCGATGCCGGCCTTTTTTGCTGTGCGGGTCAATCGTCGCGCGGGTCGCGCATGGCGCCGCATTGCCAGCAGGCCGTGAACTGGGCCTCGAGCGCCTCGCCGCACTGCCGGCAGCGCCAGGGCGCGGCGCCGGCCGACGGGCCATGCGAAGCGGCATCGAGGAGCCGGCGCGCGAGCGCGTCGTCGCGTTCGTCGTCGAGCCACAACTCGGGCGTGCACGCGTCGGCAGGCAGGCCGCCGAGTGCGCCGGTCGCGTAGCAGTTATGCAGCTCGCAACCGATGCCGGCCACCTGGAGGACGTTGGCCCAATGCTGCGCCGTCGCGAGATCGGGTGCCTTGAAACGCATCGCGGCTCCTGTCGGTGAGGGCCGGCCCGCATGGGACCGGCTGGCCGCCGCGCGCGTGCCGCGCGGGTCAGCGGACGATCTGGCTTGCCTCGTGCACGAGTTGCGCATACAGCGCATGCCGTGTCGGCGCGATGCGGCCGTCGGCGACGGCTTCGAGAATCGCGCAGCCGGGTTCGTGCAGATGATGGCAATTATAGAAACGGCAGTCCGCGAGCAGCGGCCGGAACTCCGGAAACGCGCGCTCGAGACGGCCTTCCGTCAGGTGGTAGAGGCCGAATTCCTGGAAGCCCGGCGAATCGATCAGGGCGCCCCCGCCTTCCAGCGGGTAGAGGCGCGTGAACGTCGTCGTGTGACGGCCGCTGTTGAGCGCGGCCGAAATCTCGCGCGTGGCGGCTTCGGCGTCGGGAACGAGCAGGTTCACGAGCGTCGACTTGCCCATCCCGGACTGGCCGAGCAGGATCGTCGAATGCCCGGCGAGGTGCGGCATCAGTTGTGCGCGCGCGTCGTCGGGCGAGCCTTTCACCGACAGCTCGAGCACGTCGTAGCCGAGTGCGCGGTAGGGTGCGAGGCGCTCGCGCGCGACCGGCAGCGCGGCTTCGACGTCGATCTTGTTCAGCACGACGAGCGGCTTCAGCTCGTTCGCCTCGGCGGCAATCAGCGCGCGGCCGAGCAAGTCCTCGCTGAAATAGGGCTCGGTTGCGAGCACGATCAGCAACTGGTCGAGGTTGGCCGCGAACAGTTTCGACTTGAACTGGTCGGAACGGTACAGCAGGTTGCGCCGTTCGCCGATCTCGACGATGACACCCTGGTCGGCCGAGGCGAGTTCGTACGCGACCCGGTCGCCGACCGCGATATCGCTCTTCTTGCCGCGCGGGAAGCACTGCAGCATCGGGCCGCCATCGTCGGGCGCGACGATGTAGTGGCGCCCGTGCGCCGCGATCACGCGGCCTTCGGCACGTTGCGCGCCCGACGCGCGCGGGGCCGGCTTGCGGGAGGTCGGCCGGCTCATGCGTGCTGCAGCAGGCGGTCGATCCGCTGCGAGGCGGGCGGATGCGAGTAGTAGAAGGCCGTGTAGACAGGGTCGGGCGTCAGCGTCGACGCATTGTCCTCATAGAGCTTCACGAGCGCGCTGACGAGATCCTGCGCGTCGGTCTGGCTGGCCGCGAATGCGTCGGCCTCGAATTCGTGCTTGCGCGACGTGAGGCTGCCGAACGGCGTCGCGAAGAACAGGAACACGGGAATCGCGAGGAAGAACAGCACGAGCGCGGCGCCCGCGTTGCTCGTGTCGAGCGACGGCGTGACGCCGAGCCCCGTGTAGAACCACGTGCGCTGTGCAAGCCAGCCGAGCAGCGCGAGCAGCACGAGGCTCAGCACGAACGACACGAGCATCCGCTTCATCACGTGGCGGCGCTTGAAGTGGCCGAGTTCATGCGCGAGCACGGCCTCGATTTCCTGGCCGGACAGGCGTGCGAGCAGCGTGTCGAAGAACACGATCCGCTTCGAGGCGCCGAAGCCCGTGAAGTACGCATTGCCGTGCGCGGAGCGGCGGCTGCCGTCCATCACGAACAGGCCCTTCGCCGCGAAGCCGCAGCGCTTCATCAGCGACTCGATGCGCGCGCGCAGCGCGTCGTCCTTGAGCGGTTCGAACTTGTTGAAGATCGGTGCGATGAAGGTCGGGTAGATCAGCAGCACGAGCATCTGGAACGCGACCCAGACGATCCAGGTCCACAGCCACCACAGGCTGCCGGCCTGGTTCATCAGCCACAGCACGACGAACAGCAGCGGCAGGCCGAGCGCGGCGCCAAGCAGCGAGTTTTTCAGCATGTCGGTGAAGAACAGCCGCTTGGTCATCCGGTTGAAGCCGAAGCGCTGTTCGATTCCGAACTGGCGGTAATACTCGAACGGGACGTCGATCACGCTCGTGATCACGAGCACCGCGGCGACGAGCGCGACCTGCTGCCCGTAGCCGCGGCCGAGCCAGCCGGTGAGCAGCGTGTCGAGGGCGCCGACGCCGCCGAGCAGCGTGAGGCCGACCAGCACGGCCGCGCTGACGACGATCTCGAGCATCGTCAGCCGGGTGCGCTCGACCGTATAGTCGGCCGCGCGCTGGTGGGCGGTCAGCGGGATGGTCGCGCTGAACTGCGCGGGGACGCCGTTGCGGTGCGCGGCGACGAAGCGGATCTGCCGCGACGCGAGCCACAGCTTGGTGACGACCATCGCGAGCACGGCGAGCGCGAACAGCAGGGTGAACGAAAAGGGTGACATCGAAGGCGCCAAAGGGTTCTATGCGAGAATTATATGTTCTTGCGGACCGGGCCCGCTGATGCGATGCCGGCCGCCCGGGCGGCGCCGCGCGCTGCCCGCCATTTTCCAGGATGACTCATGACCGATACCGCCGCTTCCACCAGCCAGCCCGCGCTCGTGCGCAACGAGTTGAACCTCGTCTGGCTCGACATGGAGATGACGGGCCTCGACCCGGATAACGACCGCATCATCGAGATCGCGGTCGTCGTGACCAATTCCACGCTCGACGTCGCCGTCGAAGGCCCCGTGTTCGCGATCCACCAGAGCGACGAAACGCTCGCGAAGATGGACGACTGGAACAAGTCGACGCATGGCCGCTCGGGCCTGATCGACCGCGTGCGCGCGTCGACCGTGACCGAGGCGGACGCCGCCGCGCAGCTGCAGGCCTTCCTCGCGCAGTACGTGTCGCCCGGCAAGTCGCCGATGTGCGGCAACTCGATCTGCCAGGACCGCCGCTTCATGGCGCGCTGGATGCCCGAGTTCGAGCGGTTCTTCCACTACCGCAACCTCGACGTCAGCACGCTCAAGGAGCTGTGCCGCCGCTGGCAGCCGGCGATCTACAAGGGGTTCCAGAAGCGGGCGATGCACACGGCGCTCGCGGACATCCACGAATCGATCGACGAGCTGAAGTACTACCGCGAGCATTTCCTGATTCCGGCCGCGTCGGCCTCGGCAGGCGAGTCCGCGCCGGCCGCCTGAGCGGGCCGGCACGCGCCCGGCGCCGGGTACAGGCTCAGCGCCGCGCGCTTTTCGGCCGGAACGCCGCAACCACCGCGTCGTCGGTCTCGATGTACGGGCCGCCGATCAGGTCGATGCAGTAGGGCACCGCGGCGAAGATGCCGGGCACGGTCGACTTGCCGTCGGCATCGCGCAGCCCTTCGAGCGTTTCCCGGATCGATTTCGGCTGGCCCGGCAGGTTGATGATCAGCGCCGCATGGTCGGCCTGGGCCGTTTCGCGGATCACCGCGACCTGCCGGGACAAGATCGCGGTCGGTACGAAATTCAGGCTGATCTGCCGCATCTGTTCACCGAACCCGGGCATTTCCTTCGTCGCGACGGCCAGCGTGGCCTCGGGCGTCACGTCGCGGCGCGCGGGGCCCGTGCCGCCGGTCGTCAGCACGAGGTCGCATCCCGCGACGTCGACGAGCTCGGCGAGCGTGGCGGAGATCGTGGGCGCATCGTCCTGGATCAGGCGCGTTTCGGCGCGCCACGGCGACGTAAGCGCGCCGCCGAGCCATTCCTGCAACGCCGGAATGCCCTTGTCTTCGTAGACGCCCGTGCTCGCGCGGTCGCTGATCGACACGAGGCCGACGACGAGCTCGTCCGGGTGGTTACGCTTCGTCGTCATGGTCGTCTCCGGCGTCGTCCGCCGCTTCGTCGTCCGCATCGGACGCGCCGCCGGCGGCCTTGATCCACTGGAACAGCTCGCGGAAATAGCGCGGCGGCTTGCCCTGCTGCGCTTCCTTGCGTGCGTTGCGGATCAGCGTGCGGCCTTCCTGGATATCGGCTTCCGGGTGCTGGCGCAGGAATTCGGTCAGCGCGTCGTCGTTCGCGAGCAACTGTTCGCGCGTGCGTTCGATCCAGTGCAGGCGGGCCGTCGCGGCCTTGTTCACGCCGCGCTGCGCGTCGAGCGCGGTGCGCAGCGCGGCCGTCTCGTCGTCGGTCAGCGAGCGCATCACGCGGCCGACGTACTGGAGCTGGCGGCGCTTGCCTTCGTGATCGGTGATCCGGCGGGCTTCGCGCACGGCGTCTGCGAGATCTTCGGGCATCGGCATGCGCTTGAGGGCGTCCTTCGGCAGGTCGACGAGCGCCTGGCCGAGCTCCTGCAGCGCGTGCATTTCGCGTTTCAACTGGGATTTGCTGGGGCGATCGTAGCCATTGTCGTCGTCCTCGACGGCATGCTCGATCGGCTGGATTCGGGTTTTGCGTGTCATGGACGGCATTGTATCGCGCCGCGGACACGCCAAGCTTGTCGGTGTCCGGCCCCGGACCTTGCTATGATCGCGGGATACGCAATATTTTGAACATGCGGGCGCCCGCCCGCCACCGGATATCAAGACGATGGCAGCCAATCTCGACGTACAAGCGCGCTATTTCCCGCACACGCAGGACCAGCTCAAGGAAATCGCCTCGGACATCCTTCGCCATGCGAAGGCCCTCGGCGCGACGGATGCCGCGACCGAAATCTCCGAGGGCGACGGCCTGTCGGTGTCGGTGCGCCGCGGCGAAGTCGAAACGATCGAGCACAACCGAGACAAGATGGTCGGCGTGACCGTGTTCATCGGCAAGAAGCGCGGCAACGCGAGCACGTCGGATTTCTCACCGGGCGCGATCAAGGATACCGTCGCCGCCGCCTACAACATCGCGCGCTTCACGGCCGAGGACGAGGCCGCCGGCCTCGCTGAAGCCGAGCTGCTCGAAACCGACCCGCGCGACCTCGATCTGTACCACCCGTGGGCACTGACGGCCGACGAGGCCGTCGAACTCGCCCGCCGCGCGGAAGATGCCGCATTCGCGGTCAGCCCGCAGATCCGCAATTCGGAAGGCGCGAGCGTGTCGGCCCAGCATTCGCAGTTCGTGCTCGCGACGTCGCGTGGCTTCCTGTCCGGCTACCCGTACTCGCGCCACTACATCGCATGCGCGCCGATCGCGGGCAGCGGCCGTCACATGCAGCGCGACGACTGGTATTCGTCGAAGCGCAGCGCGACCGATCTCGCGGCGCCCGAAGCGGTGGGCCGTTATGCGGCCGAGCGTGCGCTTGCGCGGATGGGCGCGCGCCGTCTCGACACCCGCAAGGTGCCCGTGCTGTTCGAGGCGCCGCTCGCGGCCGGCCTGCTCGGCGCGTTCGTACAGGCGGTGAGCGGCGGTGCGCTGTACCGCAAGACGTCGTTCCTGGTCGACAGTCTCGGCAAGCCGGTGTTCGCGCCGCACATCCAGGTCGTCGAGGATCCGCACGTGCCGCGCGCGATGGGCAGCGCGCCGTTCGACGAGGAAGGCGTGCGCACGCGTGCGCGCAGCGTCGTCAAGGATGGCGTGGTCGAAGGCTACTTCCTGTCGACCTATTCGGCGCGCAAGCTCGGCACGCAAACCACCGGTAACGCAGGCGGCTCGCACAACCTCGCGCTGCGCAGCTCGAACACGCAGCCGGGCGACGATTTCGACGCGATGCTGAAGAAGCTCGGCACGGGCCTGTTGCTGACCGAGCTGATGGGGCAGGGCGTGAACTACGTGACGGGCGACTATTCGCGCGGCGCGGCGGGCTTCTGGGTCGAGAACGGCGTGATCCAGTATCCGGTCGAGGAAATCACCGTCGCGAGCACGCTGCAGGAAATGTTCCGGCATATCGTCGCGATCGGCGCCGATTCGATCGTGCGCGGCTCGAAGGAAACGGGCTCGGTGCTGATCGAGCAGATGACGATCGCCGGGCAGTAAGCGGCGCGCGGCCTCGGCCGCCATCAAACAAAAAAGCCCGACGGCGTGAGTGAGCCGGTCGGGCTTTTTTATTGCGCGCGATGCGTCAGCCGTGCTTGCGCTCGTAGACGACGAACGCATAGCCGAACGTGTTCGGCGCGGCCGCCTGGTGCGCGTCGCGGGACACTTCCTGCCAGTGCGCGGCGTCGGGTGCCGGGAACGACGCGTCACCGTCGAAGTCGGCATCGATCTCGGTGACGACCAGCTTGTCGGCGAGTGCGAGACCTTCCGTGTAGAGTTGCGCGCCACCGATCAGGAACGCCTCGGGCACCCCGTCGCGCGCGGCGAGCGCCAGCGCATCGGCGAGCGACGTGACCGTGTCGCAGCCGTCGAAGCGTCGCGCCGCATCGCGCGTGACGACGATGTTGCGGCGGCCCGGCAGCGGCCGGCCGATCGACTCGTGGGTCTTGCGGCCCATCACGATCGGTGCGCCCATCGTCGTGCGCTTGAAGAAGGCGAGATCCTCGGGAAGTTTCCAGGGCAACTGGTTGTCGCGGCCGATGATGCCGTTGCGGGCACGCGCGACGATCAGGGTCAACGTCGTCATGAAGGTGGGGAGAGGAAAACCGGAATGGCGCCGATTCTACCGGAACGGCGGCGCGCACCGGTTCCGGGTGCGCGCATCCGCCTTCCGGCGCTGCGCGCCGCGACGGTCGAAGCCACGCGTCGCGGCGACGGAATGAATAAAAAGCGTGCCCGCCGGGGGACGGAGCACAAAACCGTTTCGTGTCGAGAGATCGCGAATGCAGCCTCTGATCGATGCTCTCTGGCTTGCCCGGATCGATACGTCATCCTGATCAAATGGATCGATCGACGGTCACTGATGCGTACTGCCTTGTGCGGTGCCTTCCATTGCGTGCTGCACGTCGCCCGGCTGCGGTATCGGGAGCGGCATCGGCAACTGGGGCGGCGGGGGGATCTCGTCCCACAAGGTCACCGATGTCCTGCCGGCCGGCAGCGGTTGCGGTGCCGACACGGTCACGATGCCGAACCCGACGCCGTGCTGCATGCCCGGCGTGTTTGATGCAAACAGCATGGCGTGATCCGGCTTCGAGCTTTCGTCTGCGTGTACGGGCGTGGGCGGGCCGGCGGCCGCGACCGCAATGGTCATCGGCACGAAAGAAAGTAAAAGATGTTTTCGCATGGTCGCTGTCTCCGACGGTTTCCCTATTCAGCGAAATGCATGCCATCGCGCCGCGACCGTTGTCGAGACTGCGATTCGTGCGCAAGCGTTGCGAATTGTGGCGGAAAACGGCTGAAAATGTTTCAGGCCTGAAACGAGGGGGCTCGGGAATACTGCGGATTCAATCGATACGCTTCAAGGACGAAAATCGTCGCATGCATCGATGACTGCACGCATTGCTGCATAGGTGCTATGTGCAGACGATTGACATACATCGACATCCTGAGCGATTCGGCCGTATCGCCCACGGTACTGAAATCGGATTGTCGTATTCAGTGCCTATAACTAAGCTATCTTGATCAAAATAACTGGACGCGAGATAAGCGCCATCATGCGAGGCTTTGTCGTTGCCGAGCATCGGCATGGCGAATCGAGCCGCCTTCGGCTGCCCCGATTCGATCCTTTCGCACGCATACTGACGTGCACGGCAATCGTTAGACGGTTGAGGAACGGGGTGAGCATATGGGAGTCGATCAGCGGCATGTGATCTACTATTCGCGCGAGCCGAACGACGCGTTGCGCGGCCATTTCGACGAATGCGGCTGGCGTGTCGATCTCGCGGAGACCGTGCGGGACGTACGGCGCGTCGTGCAGCACGGTGTCGCAACGGCCGGGCTGCTCGATTTTTCGCCGGGCTTCAAGCCCTCGGACCTGCGCGAACTCGAATCCTGTCTGAGCATTCAGCACATCGGCTGGATCGCGGCGACGCGCCGCGGCCAGTTGCAGGACGCCACGCTGCGCCATCTCATTCGTGACTACTGTTTCGACTACGTGACGATGCCGTACGAGACGGCGCGGATCGTCGAGACCGTCGGTCATGCGCACGGCATGGTCGCGCTGACCGAAACCGCTGCGCCGCCCGTCGGCACGGGACGCAGCGAGGGCGAGATGGTCGGGACCTGCGATGCGATGCTCGGGCTCTTCAGGACGATTCGCCGCGTCGCGGCGACCGACGCACCGGTGTTCATCTCCGGCGAATCGGGTACGGGCAAGGAGCTGACGGCGGTCGCGATTCATGAGCGCTCGTCGCGCGCGCATGCGCCGTTCATCGCGATCAATTGCGGCGCGATCCCGTCGACGCTGCTGCAGGCCGAGCTGTTCGGCTATGAGCGCGGCGCGTTTACCGGCGCGAACCAGCGCAAGATCGGCCGCGTCGAGGCCGCCAACGGCGGCACGCTGTTTCTCGACGAGATCGGCGACTTGCCGCTCGAAAGCCAGGCAAGCCTGCTGCGCTTCCTGCAGGAAGGCAAGATCGAGCGGCTCGGTGCCCACGTATCGGTGCCCGTCGACGTGCGCGTGATCTGTGCGACGCACGTGGACATGGACGCAGCGCTGCGCGAAGGGCGGTTCCGCGAGGACCTGTTCCATCGTCTGTGCGTGCTGAAGATCGAGGAGCCGCCGTTGCGCGCGCGCGGCAAGGATATCGAGATACTTGCGCGCCACATGCTCGAGCGTTTCAAGGGCGACGCACATCGCCGCCTGCGCGGCTTTTCGCCTGATGCGGTTGCGTCGCTGTACGGCTATTCGTGGCCGGGCAACGTGCGTGAACTGATCAATCGCGTGCGCCGCGCGATCGTCATGTCGGAGGGGCGGATGATCACCGCCGCCGATCTCGAGCTGAGCGAATTTGCGACACTCGCACCCGTGTCGCTGCTGGAGGCGCGTGAGGCGGCCGAACGGCAGGCGATCGAGCAGGCGCTGTTGCGTCATCGTGGCCGTTTCGCGGATGCCGCGCGCGAGCTCGGCGTGTCGCGTGTCACGCTCTACCGGCTGATGTGCGCGCACGGCATGCGCGATCGCGGCGACACGCTGGCAGGGTTTTCGGCGCCGTTGCAGGAGCTTCCGCGTCACGCTTGCTAAAATTGGCGGGTACGGCCGCCCTCGCGGCCGAAGGAACCCGCATGAAACAGTATCTCGATCTCGTTCGCACCATTCTCGATACCGGCACCTGGCAGGAGAACCGCACGGGGATCCGCACCATCAGCATGCCGGGCGCGATGCTGCGCTTCGACCTGCAGCAAGGCTTCCCGGCCGTGACGACCAAGAAGCTCGCGTTCAAGTCGGCGATCGGCGAACTGGTCGGTTTCCTGCGCGCGTCCCGCAGCGCGGCCGATTTCCGCGCGCTCGGCTGCAAGGTGTGGGACGCGAACGCGAACGAGAATGCCCAGTGGCTTGCGAACCCGTATCGCCAGGGTGTCGACGATCTCGGTGACGTGTACGGCGTGCAATGGCGCCAGTGGCCGGGCTACAAGGTGCTCGACGCGGGCGCCGACGCGCAGATCGCCGATGCGACGCGCCGCGGCTTCCGGATCGTGACGCGTTTCGACGAAGACGGCGCACCGAAGGTGCTGCTGTACAAGGCAATCGACCAGTTGCGCCAGTGCCTGGACACGATCATGGAGAATCCGTCCGATCGTCGCATCCTGTTTCACGCGTGGAACCCGGCCGTGCTCGACCAGATCGCGTTGCCCGCGTGCCATCTGCTGTACCAGTTCCTGCCGAACGCGACGAAGCGCGAAATCTCGCTGTGCCTGTACATCCGCAGCAACGACGTCGGCCTCGGCACGCCGTTCAACCTGACGGAAGGGGCCGCGCTGCTGGCGCTCGTCGGCCGGCTGACCGGCTACACGCCGCGCTGGTTCACGTACTTCATCGGCGACGCGCACATCTACGAGAACCAGCTCGACATGCTGCAGCGCCAGCTCACGCGCGAGCCTTACGACAGCCCGCGGCTCGAGATTTCCGAGCGTGTGCCGGATTACGCGAAGACGGGTGTTTACGAGCCCGAGTGGCTGGAACGGATCGAGCCGTCGGATTTCTCGCTCGTCGGCTATCGCCACCACGAGCCGCTGACCGCACCGATGGCCGTCTGATCGCGCGGCCCGGGCCGCGCGGAGGCATCGATCCGCTTCCCGCAGGAAAATGGCCCGACCGGCTGATACCGGTCGGGCCATTTTGTTTCACGTTTGCGGCGCCTACTGGCGGTGATGCTCTTCGTGGCCGCCTTGCGGCGGCGGGTTGCTCGGGTGTGGCGCCTCGACGTGCGGCGCCGGTTGCGGCCGCGGTTCCATATGCGGTGCGGGCATCGACGGGCGCGGCTCCATGCGCGGCGCCTGCGGTTGCGGGCGCGGCATGTCATGCACGGCGGGGGCCGGCGGCCGGTACTCGTTCACACGTGGCGGGGCGACTTCGCGGTGCGGCGCCGGTTGCGCGAATTCGGGGTGCGGTTGCGGCGCGGGCGCCGCGCGCTCCGGTTGCGGTTGCCCATGCTGCGCCGGTGTCGGGAATTCGGGGCGCGGGCGCGGCTGCGGAATCTGCGCCGTATTGTCGAGCCTTGGTTGCGGCAGTGCGCGCGGCGTTTCGTTCCGGCCGCCGGGCTGCGCGCCCTGCAGCGCCGGCGCGCCCTCCGGATGCGGGATCGCCGCGCTGCGCACCGGCGGCAGCGCATTCTGTCCCGCCGCATGCAGTGCGGTGGGCGGAGCGGGGCGCTGGCGCTCCATCGGTGTGTGCGGCTGCATCCACGCGGGCGACGGCGTCTCGGCCGCGTGCGCATTGCCGATGCCGGCCGGACTGTTGTTCGCTACCGGCGGATGGGGGACACCGTTACCGGGCCCGAACGCCTGATGTGGCGCCGGGTTGCCGGGTGCCTGCGGCATGCCACCGTTGGCGAAGTGCGGTGCGCCGGGGTTTTCGCCGTTCGTGGGCCGCGTGGAATTCGGCACGCCGGGCATCGGTGTTCCCGGCCGCCCGGCCTGCAAGGCGGCCGGCTGGCCTTCGCGAGGCGCGCGTGCCGGCTGCACGACGGGGCCGTGCGGATTCACGAGCTGCACGTTGTGCATCGCCCATGCGCCGCCACCCGGTTTGCCCGGTATGCGGACCGGACGCGCCGTATAGTCGGCCGGCACGTTCGTCTTCACGACGGGCGCGCCGGCACCCGGCACGCGCCCGCCTTGCTGCGCGAGGTGGGCGGCGGCCTGGTCGCGATACGCGGCCGGCACGGCGGGATTGCGCGTGGCGACGTACGGATGCTGGGCAATTGCCGCCGGCGGGCGGTAGCTCGCATTGCGCAGCCCGCCGGTGAAGCTCTGGCGTACCGGCGCAATGCCCGGCGTACCCGGCGTGACATGCGCATTGCGCCATTGCTGCGGGTCGACGTGCTGCGAGAAGTGCGCGACAGGCTGACCGTGCACGAACGCGGCAGCCGGTACGGCCGTGATCGCGTGCGGCGCACGGAAGTTGACGTAGGTCTTGTTGATGTTGGTGATATTGGTGATGTTCGTCACGTTCACGGTCTTGTTCACGTTGACGTTGTTCACCACGATGTTGCGGTTCACCCGGTCGTAGTAGTGCGGGCTCCAGCCGCCCCAGCCCGGATGCCACGGTTCGCCCGGGCCGAGCGCGAACCACGCGCAGCCGGCCGCGGCGACGCCGCCCACCGTGAGCGCGACGCTCCAGTCGGGGCCGCCGCCACCGCCGACGAACGCGACGAGTGCCGGTGCATAGGCCGGCGGCTGGCTGACAGCCAGCGGGCCCGGTACCCAGGCCCAGCTATCGTCCACGTACGCCCAGCGGCCGTAGTGATACGGCGCGAAACCCCATGGCGCGTCGTCGACCCACGTCCAGCCCCACGGGGCCTGCCAGATCCAGTGACCGTCGTGATATGGCGCCCAGTCCGCCGGCGTATCGTTCGGCACCCATACCTGGCCGTAATTCGGGGTATTGCGCCACGTGCCGTTTGCGTCGAGATCCTGGTAGCCGGGAATGTCACGGGACACATAGCGGGCCGACACCGAGCGTTCCTCGGCCGCGTCGCGGCTGGCGGCCCACTGGTCGAGCGCATCGGGGCCGGGGGCGGCGGCTTGCTGCGCGACCTGCAGGTCGGTGCCCGTGAACACGACCTGCTGCCCCGGTGACAGCGGATACTGGCCGTTGCTGCCGTAGACGGTCGCACTGCCGCTGCGCACCGTGACCGTCGTGCTCGCGCCGTTCGGCGCGACGTCGACGCGATAGTCGCCGGGGCCCGTGATGCCGAGCGCGAGGTTCGGCGTGTCGATTTCGTACGATCCGCCGGCCGGCAGATCGCGCACGTGAGTCGATACGGTGCCGAGCCCCACTTTCAGCTGGGTCGTCGTGTCGTCGAGGTTCAGCACCGACAGGCTCGTCGACTCGCCGAGCCGCACCGCGGTCGAGCCGATGTGCAGTTCCGAGCGCGCACCGGCATCGTTCCAGAGCTGGTCGCCGGTCGTCAGCGGCCGGTTCACGGCGGCATACGACCACGTATCGGTGCCGGCCGGCTCGGTCGTCACGGCGCCCGACAGGTAATTGAGCCGTGCGACACGGCTGGGCGGATCGCCGCCCGGTTGCCGTGCCGCGGCCGCATACGGAGGGGCGTCGGCCGATTGCGCGAATGCGGGGGGCAGGGCCGCAAGCGCGACGAACGCGAGCAGTGTGCAGCGGGCGGTTCGCTTGAGCGTGAACAGGGTGGCCATGGTGAGCGTCTTCGTCATTGTCGCGGCGCGTCGATTCGTGCCGTTGAGTTCACAATATCCGCTCGGCCTGTTTCAATGCTCGGTGTTTTGTAAGTCGAATGGCACGCGATGTAACAAAACCTGTCGATCGCGCGCCGTTGTCGTGCAGACGCAATGCGGGCGTCAAGCGGACGTAAGCCACTCGTCGAAAACCTGCTGTCCGGGCACGGTGACGCGCAGCACGCGCGGCCGTGCCGCACGCTCGATCCAGCCGTGCGCGCAGAAGCTCTCGAGCAGTGCCGCACCGAGCGCGCCGCCGAGGTGTGAACGCCGCTCGCTCCAGTCGAGGCATCCGCACGCGAAGCGGCGCCGGCGCGTGCGCTGCTGTGCGACGTCGATGCCCCATTGCGCAAGCGCCTGGGTGCCGAGTTCGGTGGTCTCGATCGCATCGCCGTCCGCCTGCAGCCAGCCGCGCGCAGTGAGCCCGTCGAAGATGCGCACCGCGAGTTCGCCGGCCATGTGGTCGTAGCAGGTGCGCGCATAGCGCAATTCGGCCGGGACCGTGCGGGACGGCGGCGGAGCCGCGCGATGCGGCGCGGCCGCGCGGGCGACGTTCGCGAGTGCCTCGAGCGATGCCGCGATGTCGGCCGATGCGATCCGGTAATAGCGGTGCCGGCCACGCACGTCGAGCGCGAGCAGGCCGCCTTCGGTCAAGCGCGAGAGGTGGGCGCTTGCGGCGGAGGGCGACAGCCCCGCGATCATCGTCAGCTCGCCCGCCGGTCGTGCGCTGCCGTCCATCAGTACCCACAGCATCGCGGCGCGTCCTGGGTCGGCGATCAGCGAACCGATGCGGCTCAGGCCCGGAAAGTGGTGGTCGTCTTGGTCGGTCATCGTCGTGTCTCGTCAGGCGGGATGGTCTCCAGTGTAGTGGGCGCGCGCATTCGATGTTTCGGTTCCGGCTGAAATGTCGGATGCAGACTTGCCGGCGGCGTCGGTGCGGCGAACCGGGCCGCGGCCGCGTGCGGCGCGCGCGTAGAATGGCCGAAAGCGGCGGCAGCGGGCTGCCGCACGTGACACGACGCAACGATGAAGACGATTTTCTGTTTGCTGGCGGCGGCGCTCGTCTGCGCGGCATGTGCGCAGGGCGGTGCGGGCGCGGCCGGCGAGCGCGGCGGCAGCCTCGAGATGTACGGGACGATCGATCAGGGCATCACGGTGCGCCGCTGACCGGCGCCGGCAACAGGCACGCCGGGCACGGCCCCCACGGCCGCGCCACACGGGGCGCCCCGCGACGCGTTGCCGCAGTGCAACGTATAATCGGCCGATTACAGCGCCCCTGCCGCCTGGAGCCAACACGATGTCCCAACCGTCCCCCGTACCGGCCGCCCTCGACCGCACCGAAACCGTATTCCGCTTCCTCGCCGAACCGTCGTCCGTGAACTTTGGCGGCAAGGTGCATGGCGGCGCGCTGATGAAGTGGATCGACGAAGTCGCGTATGCGTGCGCGGCCGTCTGGTCGAGCCGCTATTGCGTGACGGTCAGCGTCGGCAACATCCGCTTCCAGCGTCCGATCCTGGTCGGCAATCTCGTCGAGCTGAAGGCGCGCGTCGTTGCGACGGGCCGCACCAGCATGCACATCCATGTGTCCGTCCATGCCGGGGATCCGAAGGGCGGCGTGCTGCGCCAGACGACCGATTGCCTCGTCGTGTTCGTCGCGGTCGACGAGAACGGCAACCCGGTGCCGGTGCCGCCGTTCGTGCCCGAGACCGACGAGCAGAAGGTGCTCGCGAAATATGCGGCCGACGTGCGGGCCGCGCTCGACAAGATCGTCGAGATGAAGCCGGAAGAAGTCGCGAAAGGCGCGGTCTGACCGCGGCGGGCGCCGCGCATCGCGCCGCGCCCGCGATTCCGTAGAACGTCGTCCCGCCGGTCGTCGTACCGTCAGCGCGACCCGATCATCTGCTCGGGGCGCACCCACGCATCGAATTCCGCCTCGGTCAGGTAGCCGAGCGCGAGCGCGGCGGCCTTCAGCGTCGTGCCTTCCTTGTGCGCCTTCTTTGCGATCTGCGCCGACTTGTCGTAGCCGATGTGCGGATTGAGCGCCGTCACGAGCATCAGCGATTCGTTCAGCAGCAGGTCGATCCGCGAGCGGTTCGGCTCGATGCCCACCGTGCAGTGGTCGTTGAAGCTCTGCGCGCCGTCGGCGAGCAGCCGCACGGACTGCAACACGTTGTGCGCGATCATCGGCCGGAACACGTTCAGCTCGAAATTGCCGCTCGCGCCGCCGACGTTGACCGCGACGTCGTTGCCGAACACCTGGCAGCACAGCATCGTCACGGCTTCGGACTGCGTCGGGTTCACCTTGCCCGGCATGATCGAGCTGCCCGGCTCGTTTTCCGGAATCGACAGTTCGCCAAGCCCGCAGCGCGGCCCGCTTGCGAGCCAGCGGACGTCGTTCGCGATCTTCATCAGGCTGGCAGCAACCGTCTTCAGCGCGCCGTGCGCGAACACCAGCGCATCGGCTGCCGCCATCACCTCGAACTTGCTCGGCGCCGTCACGAACGGCAGCTTCGCGAGCCGGCCGATCTCATCGGCGACACGCACCGCGAACTCCGGATGCGCGTTCAGCCCTGTGCCGACCGCGGTGCCGCCGAGCGCGAGCTCATACAGGTGCGGCAATGCCGATTCGACGTGACGGATGCCCTGGTCCAGCTGCGCGACATAGCCGGAAAACTCCTGGCCGAGCGTGAGCGGCGTGGCGTCCTGCAGGTGCGTGCGGCCGATCTTCACGATGTCGGCGAAGGCCTTCGACTTCGCGTCGAGCGTCGTGCGCAGCGTGCGCAGCGCCGGCAGCAGGTGGTTGACGATCGCGTACGCGGCGGCGACGTGCATGGCGGTCGGGAACACGTCGTTCGACGACTGGCCGCGGTTCACGTCGTCGTTCGGATGAACCTTGCGCGCTTCGCCGCGCTCGCCGCCCATCAGTTCGCTCGCGCGATTCGCGATCACCTCGTTGAGGTTCATGTTGGTCTGCGTGCCGGAGCCCGTCTGCCACACGGCGAGCGGGAATTCGCGCGGATGCTTGCCGGCGATGATCTCGTCGGCCGCGTCGATGATGGCGCGCGCCTTGTCGTCGGCCAGCACGCCGAGCGACTGGTTCACGGCCGCCGCGGCGCGCTTGACGATCGCGAGCGCGTGGATCAGCTCGGGCGACTGCTTCTCGGTCGAGATCCGGAAATTCTGCAGCGAGCGCTCGGTCTGCGCGCCCCAGAGCCGGTCGGCCGGTACGGCGATCTCGCCGAACGTATCGCGTTCCATCCGAACTGCTTCGTTCATGATCCACTCCTCCAGGAAAGGGGAAAGGCCGCGCGTCGTCGCGCGGCATCAGGCATAACCAGACGTATCGTGAGGCAGTCGCGCCGCTGGCGCGGCGTCTCGAGGTCTTCAGCCGACTAGCATAGCGCCGGCCGGAATTTCGCGTCGTGTCGCGCTCAGTGCGGCGACGCCGTGAGCGACGCGCTCTTCAGATGAAAGCGCCACCCCATCAGCACGGCCACGCTGGCAAGGCCGGCCGCGAGACCCCACCAGAGGCCGCGGGCACCGAGGCCCACGTGGAACGCGAACCAGTAGCCGGTCGGAAAACCGATGCCCCAGTAGCCGAGGGTCGCCGCGAGCATCGGGATGCGCGTGTCCTTCAGGCCGCGCAGCGCGCCCGACGCGACGGTCTGCGCGCCGTCGACGATCTGAAACACCGCGGCGATGCCGAGCAGCGACGCGGCGAGCGACACCGTGGCCGCGTTCGACGGATCGTCGAGGTTCAGGTACAGGCCGACGATCGCGTGCGGCGCGACGATCAGCACGATGCCCGACAGCGTCATGAACGCGACACCGAGGCCGAGTGCGACGAAACCCGCGTGCCGCGCGGCGACGGGCGCCCCCGCGCCGACCCAGTAGCCGACGCGCACGTTGGCGGCCTGGCCGATCGCGAGCGGCACCATGAACGCCACCGACGCGACGTTCAGCGCGATCTGGTGCGCGGCCAGCGACGTCGCGCCGAGCACGCCGATGGTCAGGCCGGTTGCGAGGAACAGCGTCGACTCGACCCCGTACGTGATCGCCACCGGCCAGCCGATGCCGATCAGCTCGCCCATCATGGGCAGCTTCGGGCGCGCGGCGGTGACGAAATGACGGAAGCGCTGCCGGCCGTGCAGCAGCCAGATCAGGGCGAGCGCGGTGAGCCAGATCGTGATCGTCGTCGCGACCGCCGAACCGAGGAAGCCGAGGCGCGGCAGCCCGAACGCGCCGTGGATCAGGCCGTAGTTCAGCACGGCGTTGACGCCGACGCCGCCGATCGACACCCACAGCAGCCGCCGCGCCGCGCCGATCGCCGGAAGGAATGCGCGCATCAGCCCGACACCGATCAGGCTGCCGAGCGCGGCGAAGCGCAGGATGCCCGTGTATTCGCCGACGTGATGCGCGAGCAATGGCGGCTCGTGGAACATCAGCAGGATCGGTTCGGACAGCGACAGCGCGATGATGGCCGGAATCGCGAGCAGCACGGACAGTGCGAAGCCGGTCCAGTAGATGTGCGGTACGCGCTCGTCGGCCTTGGCGCCGCGCGCGTGCGCGACGCTGACGCTGACCGACGACAGCACGCCTTGCAGCACGGTCACGATGACGAAGAAGAAGTTCGCGCCGAGCCCGCCGGCGGCGAGCGAATCGGGGCCGAGCGAGCCGAGCAGCACCGTGTCGGTGACGCTCATCGCCATCTGCGAAAGCTGCGCGATCGCGAGCGGCGCGGCGAGGCGGGCGGTATCGGCGGCATGACTGGACAGGGACGGCGGCGCGGCGGCCGTCCGCGTAAGACCGGAATGCGACATGGAGTGGGCGCTCGCGCGGGTGCGGGCCCGCGCTATATGTATTTATTTTGAGAGACGGCTAGCTTACGGCTTTATTCGAACCGTGTCGAACGCGCGCGCCGATGGCCATGTCGCAGGCAGGGGAACCGTCGGCCCTAGGCTTCGCGCACCGCAATGCGCGTGTCGCCGAGCAGGACGACCTGGCCCGCGCGGATCTTGCAGGTCTTGCGCAGTTCGACCGCGCCGTCGACTTTCACCGCGCCGGACGCGACGATCAGCTTCGCGCTGCCGCCGCTGTCCGCGAGGCCGGTGATCTTGAGAAGGTTGTGCAGCTCGACGTATTCGCCGGTCAGCGTGAAATCCAGGTTGGGCATGACGAAGAAGGTGCGCAAGGCGCGGGAGGAAACGCTCCGCATCATACGGCACCACGGGCCGGCACGCGAGCGCGGGGCGCCGCGGCATGCAGTTGTTAAGGACTGTGAGCGACTCGTCAGCAAATGAAACGGTGGGTAACAGTCTGAGAGATTCGAGAACCGGCCGGGCGCGCCGCGGGTCTTTTTCGTACCTGCTGCGTGTTGCGGCAGGGGAAGCGACGGACCGCATCGCTGCGGTTCGGGCTCACAACTTCCTGAGGAGAATTGCCATGTCCAAGATTCGTACGATGCTGATCGGTGCCGCGCTGACGGCGTTCGCCACTTCGGCCGCATTTGCCCAGACGGGCACGGCGGTGCAGGGCACGGCCGGTGCCGGCGTGCAGGCGCAGACGCCGGCGGCGGGTGTCGGTGCCGGCATGCAGGGCAGTGCGGGCGCGAACGCGTCGGGCAATGCCGCCGGCGGGGCAACCGATGCGGTCGGCGCGGCAGCCGACGGCGCGAAGGATACGGCGTCGTCGGCCGTCCACTCGGCCAAGAAGCATACGAAGCATGCCGCGAAGTCGGCCAAGAGCCATGTCGGTTCGGCCAAGGCGAAGGCCGGCGAAGCGACCGAAGGCGGCGCATCGGTCGGTGCGGAGGGCGGTGCATCGGCCCAGGGCGCCACGCAGTAAGCGGTGCCTGGCGCCGCGCGACGCTCGTCCCTGGCGGTGCGTCGCGACGGCGGTCATCCAGCGGCCCGGTTCGCATTGCGCGAACCGGGCCGTTTTCGTGTGTCGATGCGCATGGGGGCGCCGTTACGGGCGGCGCTGTCCTTGCCCTTGTCCCGGCCCCTGTGCCGACCGCGCGGCAGCCGGGGTGAATACGCTGCGCAGCCACGCGGCGAGCCGTGCGAAGACATCGTACGGCTCCTCGACGAAAATCTCCGGCTTCAGCAGCCGCAGGTATTCCATGATCTGCTGCGCTTCCTGTTTCTGGAACGAGCCGTGCGCGAGCCCGAGCCGCAGCAGCCCGCGCAGTTCGCCGAGCTTGTCGCGCGCGGTGCTGCCGACGCTCATCTCGCACGCGAGCTTGGCCTCGTAGACCCGTTGCCGCAGCGATTCCGCGAGGCGCCATGCCGGCGTCTGCATCAGTTCCTCGAGTGCCTGGATATCTTGCGCCGCGCCCTTGATCTGCGACGCGAGCGGGTCGATCAGCGACGGGTCGCCCTGCGCTTCGGCGACGATCGCCTTCGCCCAGTCGCGGCACGCCTTCGCGAGTTCGTCGGGGGTCCATTCGGAACGGCACGCGAAGCCGAAGCCGAATTCGCCGGCCTGTCGCATCAGGATCGCGACGACGTCCGGGAATTCCTTGTCGAGCGTGCGTTTGGCCCACGCATACTGGCCGCCCTGCAGCATCCGCTGCACCGCGTGCTCGGTCAGCGGCACCATGTTGTCGAGCAGTTTGGCGCGCAGGAAATCCTCGAACGACGGCGTCGCGAACTGCGGGTCGAGTTTCAGCGACACGCGGACGAACGCGTCGTAGTCCTTGCGCAGGGACTCGAGCGTGTCGTCCTTGAGGGAAAGGGTGATCTGGCCCATGAATCGTCTCGATGGCGGCCCGCGCAAGCCGGCGGCCGGCACGGCGCACCGGGGCGGGCGCAGCGTCGACTGACCGGTGCGCGCCGAGGCCGGTGGCGGGTCTTCATCTCCTATATCGGCCTGCCGGGCGGAAACTTGAGCGCGCGTGACCGAGCGTGTGCTCAGGCGGGCAGCCAGTGGGGCAGCACGACCCCTTGCCAGAAAAAGAACACCGCGAGCCCTGCCGCGATCGTCACGAGCGGGCGGCGGGTCGCTGCCGACACGAGCACGGCCGCCAGCGCGCCGACGAGCTGCGGATTGCGCCAGGTCAGCTCGGCCGTGCCGCCGTGCGGCGAGACGGTCATCGGCACGATGATCGCGGTCAGCACGGTGACCGGCACGAAGCCGAGCGCGGTCCGCACGAGCGGCGGGAAGGCCAGCCGTTCGCCGAACAGGAACAGCGTCGAGCGGATCGCGTACGTGATGACGGCCATCCCGAGAATCAGCAGCGCGTAGCTCACGATGCGGCCTCCGTGCGCGAGCCGGCACGCGATCGTTCGTGCAGCAGCGTGAGCGCGACGCCGATCGCGACGCCGGCGGCGACCGCGCCGAGCAGTCCGAGCTTGTACGGCCAGCCCTGCCAGAAGTACGCCAGCGTGCCGGCCGTCACGGCCGCCGCGAAATAGCGCAGGGTGCCGAGCTGCGGGACGACGATCGCAATGAAGGTGGCCGCCATCGCGAAATCGAGGCCCAGCGACTGCAGCCCCGGGAACGCCGCGCCGAAACCGATGCCCGTGAGCGTCCAGACCTGCCAGTTCAGGTACATCGCGAGCCCCGAGCCGAAGAAGTAGTGGGGGCCGATCGCGCCGGGCGGGAAATGCCGGTAGTGCGCATAGGCGACCGCGAACACCTCGTCGGTCATCAGCGCGCCGAGCGTTGCGCGCCAGCGCAGCGGCAGGTGCGCGACATAGGGCGCGAGCGTTGCGCTGTACAGCAGGTGACGCAGGTTCACGATCAGCGTGGTCGCGAGCACGACGACGAAGCTTGCGCTACCCGCGATCAGGCCGAGCGCGATGAACTGCGCGGAGCCCGCGAACACGGCGAGCGACATCAGCGTGCCATGCCACGCGGCGAGCGGGCCGCCGCCGACGAGCGTGCCGAAAATCACGCCGAACGGGGCGGCGCCAATCATCATCGGGATCGTGTCGCGCGCGCCGTCGAGCCATTCGTTGAACGGGCGGCGAGCGGGCGATGCGGGTGTCGGGTTCAAGGGGGGCTCCTCCATGAACGGGAGGATAGCGGGCGGGGGGCGAGCCGGCTTGTATGTTCTTGCGCTTGGGCGGCGAGCCGGTGCTTGCCTGCTTGCAGGCGCCGGCGGCATCGCGTTGGCGGGCCGGACGCCGCGCGTCAGCTCGCCTGCCAGCGCCCGGGCGGTACGCCGAACATGCGTTTGAAATGCCGTGTGAAGTGGCTTTGGTCGACGAAGCCGCTGGCCGCGGCGACGTCGGCGACGGGCACGCCCGCGCGCAGCGGCGCCAGCGCGCGCTGCAGGCGCAACTGGTTGCGCCACGCATGCGGCGGCATGCCGTTCGTGCGGGTGAACAGGCGCGCGGCGTGGAACGGCGACAGGCCGGCCGCCTGCGCGACCTCGTCGAGCGTCACCGTGCACGTCAGATCGGCGGCGAGCCGTTCGCGCATCGCGTCGACGCGGGGTTCGTCCGCCGCGAGCGGCGCCGGTCGCGGCAGGGCGTCGGCATGGCGCACGATCAGCGTCGACAACGCATCGAGCATCGCCGTTTCGGCGGCGAGCGGATCGTAGATGCGGGGTGCGCCCGTCGCGGGAACGTCAGCTGCTTGCCCGTGCGCCTGCGAGGGCAGTGCGTGCTCGCTGCCGGCCTCCATCATCCGGTGTGCCAGCGTGAGCCGCGCCGCCAGGTCGGCGTCGCGAATCACGTCGGGCGCAAACCACGGCGCGTCCTGCGGGCGGCCGGCGATCGCGCTGGTGAGTTCCCGGATGAAATCGACCGGGATGTAGCTGACGCGATAGCACCAGCCCTCGTCGGCGGCACGCGACCCCGTATGCACTTCGCCCGGATTGATCACGGGCACGGTGCCGGTTTCTGCGACATGGCCGCTGCCGCGATAGGTGTAGCGTTCCGCGCCTTCGAGAATCACGGGGATCGTGTACGCGTCGTGCCAGTGGGGCGCGAACGTGTGGTCGCGATAGGTGGCCGTGACGAGATCCGCATCCGGCAGCAGCGGCGTGCGCCAGTAGCGTGCGGAGTCGGGAAGGCGGGTGGCAGACATGAGCGGGCGCGGAGCGGTCGAACCGACAGTGTATCGCTCGCGCGCCCGGCGGGCGCGGGCCTTACTTGACCGGAATCGTCGTGCCGGCCGGCATCGGCACCGCGGTGACGGCGTTCTTCGGGCTGCCGCTGACGATGCGGTCGCTGTAGGTCAGGTAGACGATCGTATTGCGCTTGGTGTCGACCACGCGCACGACGTGCAGGGTCTTGAAGATGAACGACATGCGCTCGCTGAACACGTCGGTCTGCTGCTTGAGCGGCTCCTTGAAGCTGATCGGGCCGACCTGCCGGCACGCGATCGACGCTTCGCTCGGATCCTCTGCGACGCCGAGCGTGCCCTTGATCCCGCCGGTGCGCGCGCGCGACACGTAGCAGGTCACGCCGTTCACGACCGGATCGTCATACGCCTCGACGACCACGCGATCGGAGCCCGTGACGCGGAAATGGGTGTTGACGCTGCCGACTTCCTCCGCGTGCGCGAGCGGTGCCGCGGCGAATGCGGAAAGCAGGAGGGCGAGTGGTGCTGAGCGGAGGAGACGGTGCTTCATCGACGGAACCGGATGCGAATGCGGGACAGAGACTCTAGCATGCGCGCGACCGGGCGACGAAAGCCGAAAGGCGGGCCGGAAAAACAAAAGGCCCGTCGAATGACGGGCCTTTCGCTATTTGGCTCCCCGACCTGGGCTCGAACCAGGGACCTACGGATTAACAGTCCGGCGCTCTACCGACTGAGCTATCGGGGAATAAATCGGTACATCTGCTTGTTTGTCTACCAGCAAAAAGCCCGTCCACTTTCAACGGGCCTTTGCGTTTTTGGCTCCCCGACCTGGGCTCGAACCAGGGACCTACGGATTAACAGTCCGGCGCTCTACCGACTGAGCTATCGGGGAACAAACAACAACAGCAGAGAAACGAGATTGTATGGAGCGTTGATCAACCTGTCAACACTTTTGGGCCGCGGCGCACAAAAATTTTTGCAGCCGCTGCGCGATCAGCGCTCGAGCAGGTGCAGTTTGTCCTGCACGTCCTTCCATTCGTCCGCGTCGGCCGGTGCCGGCTTGGTCTTCGTGATCGACGGCCAGTCCTTTGCCAGCTCGGCGTTCAGCGCGGTGAACTGCTGCTGGTCACCCGGAACGTCTTCTTCGGCATAGATCGCATTGGTCGGGCACTCGGCGACGCACACGGCGCAGTCGATGCACTCGTCCGGATCGATGGCGAGAAAGTTGGGACCTTCACGGAAGCAATCCACCGGGCACACATCCACGCAGTCCGTGTATTTGCACTTGATGCAGCCTTCGGTCACAACGTGAGTCATTAAAACGCTCCTGCTTGGCGGTATATATGGGGTGGCGTTTGCGCCAAAACCGGCATTGTAACTGAAGCGCAAAACCCGCACGGCGTGGTCGGCTATCCGGCTTATATCGTTTCGTGATTAGTTTATGGCGGCCCGCAGAAGGGACTCGCCGACGGGGCGCGTGTGCCGCACGGCGGCGCGGCCGGGCAGGGCGGCGGGCGGTTTCGCGATGGTCGGGCCCGCATTCGGGTAACATGGCCGGCAGACCGGGCGGCGCGCGGTGCGCCGGGGCCCTGTCACGATACTGGCGGTGCCGTAATCATGATCATCACTTCGCTGCTCGACACGGATCTCTACAAGTTCACGATGATGCAGGTCGTCCTGCATCACTTTCCTGCCGCAAACGTCGAGTACCGCTTCCGGTGCCGTACGCCCGGCGTCGATCTCGTGCCGTACATCGACGAGATCCGCGACGAGGTGCGCGGCCTGTGTTCGCTGCGCTTCACCGACGTCGAACTCGACTACCTGCGGCGCATGCGCTTCATCAAGAGCGATTTCGTCGACTTCCTCGCGCTGTTCCACCTGAACGAGAAGTACATCTCGATCACGCCGTCGCCGAAGGGCAACGGCGAGATCGACATCGTGATCGAGGGGCCGTGGCTGCACACGATCCTGTTCGAGATCCCGGTGCTCGCGATCGTCAACGAAGTCTATTTCCGCAACACGCAGCGCGAGCCCGACTATCGCGAAGGTCGCGAGCGGCTGTGCGAGAAGATCAAGCTGCTCGGCGCGAAGCCCGAGTTCGCCGACTGCAAGATCGCCGACTACGGCACGCGCCGGCGCTTCTCGAAGGTGTGGCACGAGGAAGTCGCCCTCACGCTGCGCGACGGGCTCGGCCCGCAGTTCGCCGGCACGAGCAACGTGCTGTACGCGATGAAGCACGGCATCACGCCGCTCGGTACGATGGCGCACGAGTATCTGCAGGCGTGCCAGGCGCTCGGCCCGCGGCTGCGCGATTCGCAGATCTACGGCTTCGAGATGTGGGCGAAGGAGTATCGCGGCGACCTCGGGATCGCGCTGTCGGACGTCTACGGGATGGACGCGTTCCTGAACGACTTCGACATGTACTTCTGCAAGCTGTTCGACGGCGCGCGCCACGATTCGGGCGATCCGTTCGAGTGGGGCGAGCGCATGCTGCGCCACTACGAGGCGAACCGCTGCGACCCGCGCACCAAGGTGCTCGTGTTCTCGGATGCGCTCGACATCCCGAAGGTCATGCAGTTGTACGAACGGTTCCGCGGCCGCTGCAAGCTCGCATTCGGCGTCGGCACCAACCTCACGAACGACCTCGGCTACGTGCCGCTGCAGATCGTGATCAAGATGGTTCGCTGCAACGGGCAGCCGGTCGCGAAACTGTCGGATACGCCGGGCAAGAGCATGTGCGACGACAAGGCGTATCTCACGTACCTGCGCCAGGTGTTCGGCATCGCGCAGCCGGTCGAGGAAGACGCGTCGAAGTAAGCGTCGGTCGAACGGCCAAAACTGCGTCGCGGCGAGGCCGGCCGGTATAATCCGACGGTATCGCCCGCCAACGTCACGAGGACCGTTCATGGACACTTCCGCTGCCCGTCGCCAGATCCTCGCGCGCATTCGCGCGGCGCAGGGGCGTGCGGCCGAACCCGATGCGGCCGAGCGCGACGGCGTTGCCGACTATCTCGCCCGTCATCCGGAGGGCCCGCGCCCGCCGGCGCCGGCCGACCTCGTCGCGGCGTTCGTCGACGAAGCGGCCCGTCTGTCGACGACGGTCGACGAAGTCGCGGCGCTTGCCGATGTGCCGGCCGCCGCAGCCCGCTACCTGTCCGCTCACGGCCTGCCGACGCAGGCCGTCGCATGGCGCACGCTGGCCGATTTCGACTGGGCGGGCGCAGGCCTGTCGGTCGAATGCCGCAAGCCGCGCGACGGCGATCTGGTCGGCCTTACCGGCTGTTTTTGCGCGACCGCCGAAACGGGCTCGCTGGTGCTGCTGTCCGGCCCCGACACCTATGCGTCGGCGGCCCTGCTGCCGGAAACGCACATCGCGATCGTTCCCGCGTCGCGGATCGTCGCCGGTCATGAGGACGCCTTTGCGTTGATCCGCGCGGAGCGCGGCGAATTGCCGCGTGCGGTCAATTTCGTGTCGGGCCCGTCGCGCACGGGCGATATCGAGCAGACCATCGTACTGGGCGCGCACGGCCCGTACCGCGTTCACGTGATCGTCGTACGGGGCGCATGACGCGCCCGCCGCATTCACCACCATTCGAACAAGGAAGTTCTGCATGAAACGACATGCCGCCTGGGCGGGCATGGCGTCGGGGATCGCGCTTGGCGCCGTTCCCGCGCTTGCATCGGCCGCAACGCTCGACGGTGCCTCGCTGTCTGCCCTCTGGGGCATTCCGTTCGCCGGAATCCTGCTGTCCATCGCACTGTTCCCGCTCGTCGCCCCCGTCTTCTGGCATCACCATTTCGGCAAGATTGCGGCCGCGTGGGCGGTGGTGTTCCTGATCCCGTTCGGATTCGCGTTCGGTGCGGGCACTGCGTTCGGCACGCTCGTGCATGCGCTGCTCGAGGAATACATTCCGTTCATCGTGCTGCTCACCGCGCTCTATACGGTCGCGGGCGGCATCTGCGTGAACGGCAATCTGCATGGATCGCCGAAGCTCAATACCGCGATCCTCGCGCTCGGTACGCTGCTCGCGAGCGTGATGGGCACGACGGGCGCCGCGATGCTGCTGATCCGGCCGCTGCTGCGCGCCAACGATAACCGCAAGCATGTCGTGCACGTCGTGATCTTCTTCATCTTCCTAGTCGCGAACGCGGGCGGCTCGCTGTCGCCGCTCGGCGATCCGCCGCTGTTTCTCGGTTTCCTGAACGGCGTGAGCTTCTTCTGGACGACCACGCACCTCGCACTGCCGATGCTGTTCATCTGCGCGGTGCTGCTGACACTGTTCTTCGTGCTCGATACGTACTTCTACCGGAAGGGCGGCGAGGAGCGGCCGGCCGTGCTCGACCCGACGCCGGACGGCGCGGCGCTGTCGATCGACGGGAAGATCAACTTCGTGCTGCTCGCGGCCGTGGTTGCGCTCGTGCTGATGAGCGGCATCTGGAAGCCGGGTATCGCGTTCGACGTATGGGGCACGCACGTCGCGCTGCAGAACCTCGTGCGCGACGTCGCGCTCGTGGGCGTGACGCTCGCGTCGCTCGCGCTGACGCCGCGTTCCGCGCGCGAGGGCAACGCGTTCAACTGGGCGCCGATCGAGGAAGTCGCGAAGCTGTTCGCGGGGATCTTCGTGACGATCGCGCCGGTGATCGTGATCCTGCGCGCCGGCGCCGACGGCGCGTTCGCGCAGATCGTCCATCTCGTCACAGGGCCGGACGGCAAGCCGATCGACGCGATGTACTTCTGGGCGACGGGCATCCTGTCGTCGTTCCTCGACAACGCGCCGACCTATCTCGTGTTCTTCAACCTCGCGGGCGGCGATGCCCAGTCGTTGATGACGACCGGCGCGTCGACGCTCGCCGCGATTTCCGCGGGTGCGGTGTTCATGGGCGCGAACAGCTATATCGGCAACGCACCCAACTTCATGGTGAAGGCGATCGCCGAATCGCGCGGCGTGAAGATGCCGAGCTTCTTCGCGTATCTCGGCTGGGCGCTGGTCGTACTGATACCGGTATTCCTGCTGACGTCATGGCTTTTCTTCACGGCGTAAGCTGACGATTTTCAACCTTGAGCGGGCGGTCCCGGCGGCGCACGGCGCGCTTCGATCCGCCCGCGGCATGCGGAGATGGCGATGCAGAAGATCCTGGTCGCGCGTCCGATCTTTCCGGACGTGATCGAGCGGCTCAAGCAATATTTCGACGTCGACTGGAACAACGGCGACGCACTCGCGCCCGGCGCGCTCGCCGCGCGTCTGGCCGACAAGGACGGCGCGTTGACGGCCGGCGATCCGGTCGGCGCGGCCGAGTTCGCCGCGGCGCCGCGCCTGCGCGTCGTGGCGAACATGGCGGTCGGCTACAACAACTTCGACATGGCTGCGTTCAACGCGGCGAACGTGCTCGGCACCAACACGCCCGACGTGCTGAACGAGTCCACCGCCGATTTCGGCTGGGCGCTGATGATGGCCGCCGCTCGCCGGATCGCCGAATCCGAGCACTGGCTGCGCGCCGGCCACTGGCAGAAGTGGGCTTACGACGGGTTCCTCGGCAGCGACATCTACGGCTCGACGCTCGGCGTGATCGGAATGGGGCGCATCGGCCAGGCGCTCGCGCGCCGCGCGCGCGGCTTCGGGATGCAGGTGATCTATCACAACCGGTCGCGTGTCGCGCCCGAGATCGAGGCCGAGCTGAACGCCGAATACGTATCGAAGGATGCGCTGCTCGCGCGCGCCGATCACGTCGTGCTCGTGCTGCCGTACACGCAGGAAAACCACCATACGATCGGCGCGGCCGAACTCGCGAAGATGAAGCCCACCGCGACGCTGACCAATATCGCGCGCGGCGGGATCGTCGACGACGCGGCGCTGGCCGTCGCGCTGCGCGACGGGACGATCGCCGCCGCCGGCCTCGACGTGTACGAAGGCGAGCCGACGGTGCATCCGGCGCTGCTCGAGGTGCCGAACGTCGTGCTGACGCCGCATATCGCGAGCGCGACAGAAAAAACGCGCCGCGCGATGGCGAACCTCGCCGCCGACAACCTGATCGCCGCGCTGGGCGAGGGGCCGCGCGCGGGGCGCCCGCCGAATCCGATCAACCCTGACGTGATCGGGAAGCCGCGCGCATGACGATGACGTTGTTGCTTGCGGCGGTCGTCGTGCTGGCCGTCGCGCTCGCGGTGGCGATCGTCGCGCTCATGCGTGGCGCTGGCCGTCACGACGATACGGCGATACTGGGCGACCAGATCGAGGACGCCGCGCACGCGCAGGCGCGCGCGGTCGAGCGGCTCGAACGCGAATTGCGCGGCGAGATCGTCGAGAACGCGCGCGGCTCGCGCACCGAGCTGGCCGGCAGTTTTGCGCAGCTTCAGCAGACGCTCGCCGCGCAGCTGACGAGCGTGGCGACCGTGCAGAACAACCAGGTCGAAGGCTTCGCCCAGCAGCTCGGCAAGCTCGTCGCCGGCAACGCGCAGCAGTTCGACGCGATGCGCGAGAGTTTGCAGCGTCAGGCACAGCAGGCGCGCGAGGAGCAGACGGGCGCGCTCAGGCTGTTCGGCGACACGTTGAACCGGCAGCTCACGCAGCTGACCGAGGCGAACGATCGCCGGATCGGCGAAGTGCGCGCGACGCTCGAACAGCGGCTGAAGGAAATCGAGACGAACAACGCGGCGAAGCTCGAGGAGATGCGCCGCACCGTCGACGAGAAACTGCACGCGACGCTCGAGCAGCGGCTCGGCGAATCGTTCAAGCTCGTGTCGGACCGGCTCGAGCAGGTGCATCGCGGGCTCGGCGAGATGCAGACGCTCGCGGCGGGCGTCGGCGATCTGAAGAAAGTGCTGACCAACGTGAAGACGCGCGGCACCTGGGGCGAAGTGCAGCTCGAGGCGCTGCTCGAGCAGATGCTGACGCCCGAGCAGTACGCGAAGAACGTCGCGACGGTGCCGAAGAGCAGCGAGCGCGTCGAGTTCGCGATCCGGCTGCCGGGGCGCGATGCCGGTACGCGCGACGCGCCGCCCGTGTGGCTGCCGATCGACGCGAAATTCCCGCGCGAGGATTACGAGCGGCTGATCGACGCGCAGGAGCGCGCCGATGCGGCGGCGGTCGAGGAAGCGGCCCGCGCGCTCGAAGCGCGTGTGCGGCTCGAGGCGCGCACGATCGCCGAGAAGTACGTCGCGCCGCCGCACACGACCGATTTCGCGCTGCTGTTCCTGCCGACCGAAGGGCTCTATGCGGAGATCCTGCGTCGCCCGGGGCTGACCGATCTGCTGCAGCGCGACTATCGCGTGACGGTGGCCGGCCCGACGACGCTCACCGCACTGTTGAACAGCCTGCAGATGGGTTTCCGCACGCTCGCGATCGAGCAGCGGTCGAGCGAGGTGTGGCAGGTGCTCGGCGCGGTAAAAACGGAATTCGGCAAGTTCGGCGACGTGCTCGCGCGCACGAAGGCGCAGCTCGAAACGGTCACGCGCTCGATCGAGTCCGCCGAGCAGCGTACGCGCGTGATGAACCGCAAGCTGAAGCAGGTCGAGGCGCTGCCGGGCGACGCGGCGGCCGGGCTGCTCGGTGCGGAAGGTAGCGACGGCGCCGATGCGGACGACGCGTGACGCGCGTTGCCGATACCGGCCGGAACGAAAACGGGCGCCGCGGCGCCCGTTTTTTCATGCAGCGATTGCCGGTGCGGCCGCGATGCGCTCAATGCCCGGCGAGCGTGTCCAGCGCGTCGCCCGTCACGCGAACGATGCGCCAGTCGGGCAGCACGGTGGCGCCCATCTTCTCGTAGAAATCGATCGCAGGCTGGTTCCAGTCGAGAACCGACCATTCGAAGCGCCCGCAACGGCGCTCGACGGCCAGGGCCGCGAGGTGACGCAGCATCGCGGTGCCGAGGCCCGTGCCGCGTTGCGACGGCTGCACGTACAGATCCTCGAGATAGAGGCCACGACGGCCGAGGAACGTCGAGTAATTGTGGAAGAACAGCGCATACGCGACGATCGCGCCGTCGTGTTCTGCCACCCGCGCTTCGGCGGCAGGCCGCGCGCCGAACAGCGCGTCGGCGAGGTCGGCCTCGGTTGCCACGAACAGATGCGTGAGCTTCTCGAATTCGGCGAGCTCGCGCATCAGCGCGAGGATCGCCCCGACGTCGCTCGCTTGCGCTGCGCGGATCAGCGGTGTGCCGCTCACGCTTCCTCCGGCGGATCGGACAGCACGATCTCGATGCCGCCGAAGCGCGATGCGACCCAGTTGTACGCGTGGCACGCGATCCACAGCAACACGAAGCCGAGGATGGCGTTCAGCAGCAGCGCGCTCAGGATCGTGCTCAGTTCGACCATCCCGTAACGAACGTAGGCGACGAGAATGCCGAGCAGCACGATCGGCACGCTGAACGTCAGGTAGACGAGGATCAGCGCCTTTGCGGTCTGCCCCGCGGCGATCGACGAAATTTGTTTCTTCATGTGCGGATTGCCCCCGTAGAGATATACCGATAGTGGAATTCAGATCAGGCCGTCGAACGGCAGGATGTCGACCGGGGTGCCCGCGTCGACTGCTGCGGTATCGTGGCCCAGGACGATGAAACAGTTGGCGGCCGAGAGGCCGCTCAGCGACGCGGAACTCTGCGAGCCGGCGGGTGCGACGTGCCAGCGGCCGTCGGCGGCGCGTGTCGCGGTGCCGCGCAGGTAGTCGGTGCGGCCTGGGCGCGTCTTCAGCGCATGCGTGCTGAGTGCCGTATGCATCGCCGGCGGCTGGGCCTGCGCGCCGGCCAGCGTCAGCAGTGCGGGGCGCACGATCGCGTAGAACGTCACGGCGGACGCGACCGGATTGCCGGGCAGGCCGAAGAACAGCGCGTGACCGGTGTCACCGGGCGCGCGTGCGAGGGTGCCGCACGCGAGCGGCCGGCCGGGACGCAGCGCGAGGCTGGCGAACGTCACGTCGCCGAGCCGTGCCATCACGTCGCGCGTGAAATCGGCTTCGCCGACCGATACGCCGCCGGACGTGATCACCGCGTCGGCCTGCGCGGCGACGGCGTCGCGCAATGCGGCTTCGAGCGCGGCCGGGTCGTCGCGGACGATCCCGAGGTCGACCGCGTCGACATGCAGTCGTTCGAGCATCGCGATCAGCATCCCGCGATTGCTGTCGTACAGTGCGCCGGGGCCGAGGGGCTCGCCGGGCTCGCGCAGTTCGTCGCCGGTGGAGAACACGGCGACGCGCACGCGCCGGCGCACCGTGACCTCGGTGATGCCGAACGACGCAAGCAGCCCGAGATCGGACGGTCGCAGGATGCGGCCCGCGGCGAGCGCGCAGGCGCCGCGCGCGAGATCCTCGCCGGCCTTGCGGCAGTTCGCGCCGCGCGCGATGTCATGTGCGACGAAGCGAATCGTGTCGCCGTCGGCGCGCACGCTTTCCTGCGGAATCACCGTGTCGCATCCGGCCGGCATCGGCGCGCCCGTCATGATGCGCACGCATGATCCGGCCGCCACGGTGCCGTCGAACGGATGGCCGGCGAGCGCGGTGCCGGCGACCGTCAGCGCGACATCCGCTTGCGGCGCCGCGTGCGTGCAGGTGCTGCCGTCGAACGCGTAGCCGTCCATCGCCGAGTTGTCGTACGCGGGAATGTCGAACGGTGCGTTCACGTCGGCCGCGAGCACGCGGTCGAGCGCATCGCGCAGCGCCACCGTCTCGCACGCCGCGACGGGCACCGCACAGCGGCACGCGAGTGCCTGCGCGTCGGCGAGCGACAGCGGGGCATCGGAATCGGGGGCGCTTCGGGAGGCGGGCGAGGATTGCGTGATCATCAGTCGGACTGCGCCGCAAGGCGTATCGGGTTCGTGGCCGGTGGCGCGAGGAGGGTGCCTGGGCGCGGGTTTCGCGTGCGGCGGGCGGGAACCGCGCGAGTGCCGTCAGCGGCGGGCCAGCGCGGCGAGTTCCTGCCAGGAGTTGGCATTGTAAAACGCACGCTCGTCGTGAAACTCGACTTCGACCGTCTTGTGGCGTGCGTACCACGCACGCACCTTGCGGTCGCCGGCCGCGAGCCGGGCGGCGAGATCGTCGGCCAGCGACGTGCGCAGCAGCGCAAACGTCGGCTGCGGCGAGCGCGCCTGCTGCGCGTCGACGGTCACCGCCATGGCGATGTCGGCCTGCTGCGCGTCGAGCGCCGCGTGCAGCCGTGCGACGAGGTCGGCGGGCAGGTAGGGCGTATCGCATGGCGAACACGCGACGAGCGGCGCGCGTGCCGCCCGCATGCCGGCGAGCAGGCCCGCGAGCGGGCCGGGGAAGTCGGGCGTTTCGTCCGCGACGATGCGCGCGTCGAACGGCGCACCGAGTTCGGCATAACGATCGGCATGGCGATTCGCGCTGATCAGCGTTTCGTCGACCTGTGGCGAGAGGCGGCGCAGCACGTGCAGCGCGAGCGGCGTGCCGTCGAGCAACTGCAGGCCCTTGTCGATGCCGTCCATGCGTGTGGCCCGCCCGCCTGCGAGCAGCAGGCCGGCGATCGAGGGAGAGGTGGAAGCGGGCATCGCGAGAAGGCGGAAGGGCAGCGTGCGTCAGCCGCCGATATACGACATCTCGACACGCTTGCCGGCGCCGTCGGGCACGGTGTCGGCAGACGCGCTGCCGCGCAGCTGCGAATAACGATCGGTGCGGGCCTGCCAGATGCGGGCGATCGCGGTCGCGATCTCGGCGTCGCTCGCGCCGCCGCGCACGAGTGCGCGCAGGTCGTGGCCCGTCGACGCGAACAGGCACAGATACAGCTTGCCTTCGGTCGACAGCCGCGCGCGTGTGCAGTCGCCGCAGAAGGCCTGCGTGACGCTCGAAATCACGCCGAGCTCGCCGCTGCCGTCCGCATAGCCCCAGCGCTGCGCGGTTTCTGCCGCCGTGTGCGGCTCGAGCGGCACGAGCGGGAAGTGTTCGGCGATGCGTGCGATGACGTCCGCCGACGGCAGCACCTCGGTCATGTTCCAGCCGTTCGACGTACCGACGTCCATGTATTCGATGAAGCGCAGGATCACGCCGGTACCGCGGAAACGCTCCGCCATCGGCAGGATCTCGCTGTCGTTGGTGCCGCGCTTCACGACCATGTTGACCTTGACCGGCGCGAGGCCCGCGGCCTGGGCGGCGAAGATGCCGTCGAGCACGTCGGCGCTTGCGAACTCGGCATCGTTCATGCGCTTGAACAGCGTATCGTCGAGCGCGTCGAGGCTGACCGTCACGCGCGTGAGCCCGGCGTCCTTCAGCGCGCGTGCCTTGCGGGCGAGCAGCGAACCGTTGGTCGTGAGCGTCAGGTCGAGCGGGCGGCCGTCGTGCGTGGTCAGACGTGCGAGGCGTTCGATCAGGAATTCGAGATTCTTGCGCAGCAGCGGCTCGCCGCCCGTGATGCGGATCTTCTCGACGCCGTGTGCGACAAAGAGTCGCGCTACGCGTTCGATTTCCTCGTGCGTGAGCAGCGCGCTGTGCGGCAGGAACGGGTAGTCCTTGTCGAAGACGGCGCGCGGCATGCAGTACACGCAGCGGAAGTTGCAGCGATCCGTCACCGAAATGCGCAGGTCGCGCAGCGGCCTGGCGAGCGTGTCGGCCAGCGTGCCGTCCGGGGCGTGCGCGACGCCGGAGACGTCCGGCATCCCGCTGACGTCGGCGAGAGGAATGATGCGTCGGGACATGTTGAAAGAAGTGCGAACCAGACCTCTATTTTAGCCGCAAGCGGCGGGCCGGTCCGGTGGGCGGAAACCCGCAGCGCGGACGTGAAAAAGCCCGCCGGAGGCGGGCTTTTCCTGGTCGGGCGATGTGCCGGTCAGTGATGCGTCGTTTCGACCTGCTGCATCGGGGCCGTATCGACCGGCGGCAGTACCTTGCGTTCGCGCGGCACGCGAGCCGGGCGCGGGAGTCGCGACGCGGCTTCCTGCGCGGCGGCGAACTTGTCGGCGTCCGTGTTCACCCAGACGAGACCGGCCTGCTCCAGCACGACATCCAGGCTCGCCGAAGCGGGCGCGGCTGCCGGTTGTGCGGAAACCGGTGCCGGTGCCGGTGCTGCGACGGCCTCGACCGGCGCAGCTTCGACCGGTGCCGGCTCGACAGCCGCCGGAGCGGCTTCGATCGCCACGGCCGGCGCGGCTTGTTCGACGGGCGCGGACTGCGGTGCTTCGACCGCGGCAGGCGCTGCCGGCACTTCGAACGCGTCCGTCGGCGAAACCGCGACCGGAGCCGGACCGGCTTCCGTTTCGACGGCCGGTGCGACCGGAGCCGGTTCTGCCGCGTGGGCAACAACCGCCGGTTCGACCGGAGCCGCTTCGACGTGTACCGATGCCGGCTGCGGCTCGACAGCGGCCGGCGCGACCGGTTCGGCGTGGCGCTCGACCGCTGCTTCGGCGACGACGGCGCCTGCCGCAGCCGCGGCCACGACGACTGCCGGTGCGGCCGTGTGGGCCGGTTCGGCAGCAGCCGGTGCTTCCGGCGTCACGGCTTGTACGGCGGCTTCGCCATCTGCGCCTTGCTCGGCGTGGTCGACGACTGCGCCGTCTTCCTCGCGCTCGCGGCGACCGCCGCGGCGGCCGCGACGGCGACGGCGACGTTCCTCGCCATCACGCGCGCCGGCTTCCGCGTCGGCTGCCAGCTCGGCGCCGGGCAGGGCCTCGGCGACGGCCTTGTCGGCTTCCGGTTCCGGATGCGTTTCGCCACGGTTGACCGTTTCGAGCGTAGCCGCATGCTGGGTCGGCTTGCGGCGCTCGCCGCGCTCGCGACGTTCCTGGCGCTCGCCACGGCCGGCGGCCTCGACGCCTTCCGGCTGCTCGGCACGCTCGCGCGGTTCGCGGTTCTCGCGCGGCTCGCGGCTTTCACGCGGCTCGCGGCCTTCGCGCGGGCCACGGCCCTCGCGACCTTCGCGACCCTCACGGCCTTCGCGGATCTCGCGACCTTCACGCGGCTCACGGCCCTCGCGCGGTTCGCGGTTCTCGCGCGGCTCACGTGCTTCACGCACTTCCTTGCCTTCGCGTTCCTGGCGTTGCTGCTGGCCGCGGCCTGCAGCAGCCTGGTCGCGTCCGCCTTGTGCCTGCTGGGCGCCACCGCGACGGTTGCGGTTGCGATCGCCGCCGCGTTCGCCGCGTTGCTCGGACTTCTCGGCGCGTTCGCCGCGAGCCGGACGGGCTGCCTGCTCCTTCGCCGGCGCCGGGGCGACCGGTGCGGGCGCCGGAGCCGGTGCCACGCCGAACAGGCCCTTCAGCCAGCCGATGAAACCGCCGCTTGCCGGCGCGACGGGCGCGGGCGCGGCAACGGGTTCGACCGGACGCTGAGGTGCCGGGCTCGGTGCCGGACGCTCGGGCGTGATGCCCTTGACCGCGGCTTCCTGCTTCGGCTTCACTTCCGCCGCGCGCTTGCTGTAGCCGGTTTCCGACTCGAGTTCGCGGGCCGCTTCCTCGGCCATCTTCCAGGATGCGCGCGGATCGTCGAGGCGCGCGTCGTCGTGGCGCAGGCGCTCGAGCTTGTAGTGCGGCGTATCGAGGTGCTTGTTCGGGATCAACACGATGCCGACCTTGAAGCGCGACTCGATCTTGTTGATTTCCTGACGCTTTTCGTTGAGCAGGAAGGCGGTCACCTCGACCGGCACCTGGCAGTGGATCGCCGCGGTGTTTTCCTTCATCGCTTCTTCCTGAATGATCCGCAGGACCTGCAGCGCGGACGATTCGGTATCGCGGATGTGGCCGGTGCCGTTACAACGCGGGCAGGTCACATGGCTGCCTTCCGACAGGGCCGGACGCAGGCGCTGGCGCGACAGTTCCATCAGGCCGAAACGGGAGATCTTGCCCATCTGGACGCGCGCGCGGTCATGCTTGAGCGCGTCTTTCAGGCGCTGCTCGACTTCGCGCTGGCTCTTCGCCGATTCCATGTCGATGAAATCGATCACGATCAGGCCGCCGAGGTCGCGCAGGCGGAGCTGGCGGGCGACTTCGTCGGCCGCTTCGAGGTTCGTGCGGGTCGCCGTTTCCTCGATGTCCGCGCCCTTGGTCGCGCGGGCCGAGTTCACGTCGATCGCGACGAGCGCTTCGGTGTGGTCGATCACGATCGCGCCGCCCGACGGCAGCGGCACCGTACGCGAGTACGCGGTCTCGATCTGGTGCTCGATCTGGAAGCGGGAGAACAGCGGCACGTCGTCGTGGTAGCGCTTCACCTTCGCGACGTTGTCCGGCATCACGATATCCATGAATGCGCGGGCCTGATCGTGGATCTCGTTCGTATCGATCAGGATTTCGCCGATATCGGGCTGGAAATAGTCCCGGATCGCGCGGATCACGAGGCTCGATTCCAGGTAGATCAGCATCGGCTGGCCGGCGTTGCCGCTTTGCGACGCCGCTTCGATCGCGCGCCACAGTTGCAGCAGGTAGTTCAGGTCCCACTGCAGTTCCTCGGCGCTGCGGCCGATGCCCGCGGTACGGGCGATCATGCTCATGCCGTCCGGAATCTGCAGTTGCGCCATCGTTTCGCGCAGTTCCTGACGCTCGTCGCCTTCGATCCGGCGCGACACGCCGCCGCCGCGCGGGTTGTTCGGCATCAGCACCAGGTAGCGGCCGGCGAGCGAGATGAAGGTGGTGAGGGCGGCGCCCTTGTTGCCGCGCTCTTCCTTCTCGACCTGGACGATCAGTTCCTGGCCTTCGCGCAGTGCATCCTGGATGCGCGCGGAGCGCATGTCGATGCCTTCCTTGAAGTACTGGCGGGCGACTTCCTTGAACGGCAGGAACCCGTGGCGGTCTTCGCCGTAATTGACGAAGCACGCTTCGAGCGACGGCTCGATACGGGTGATGACACCTTTGTAGATATTGCCTTTGCGCTGTTCGCGCCCGGCGGTTTCGATGTCGATGTCGATGAGCTTCTGCCCATCGACGATGGCGACGCGCAGCTCCTCCTGCTGCGTCGCATTGAACAGCATGCGTTTCATGAACGGCTCCAGGCGGCTCCGCTGCCGGCGCCTCGCGGTTGTCAGTCGCGAGGGCGGGAACGACGGCAGGCCGCACCTTGTTGTGTTGTCACAAGCACGCTGGAGCGGGAACGATGGCGGGGAGAATTGCCTGAAGAGGCGCTTGGGCCCCGAAAGACGGGGCCGGCGGCCGTAGGGCACCTGCGAATACGGCTTCAAAGCACGGCGTTCACACACCGCACGCTGCAAAAGCGCGCTAAGCCTGTCCGGGCATTGCCACGGGCGCGCGCAATGCGTCGCGCGCGCCGACGGGCGGCAGATGCTGCGGCTTGGGCCGCAGCGGGGAGTATCGAATCCAGCCCGACTTTCCCGCTTGGGGTGTACTTCCCTGGTTTGACGTCGCCAAGTCCCGCACGCTTCGCGGAACCAAATCGGGCGCAACGCCGTAATTTTCGCAACCGGCAGCCTGCGGACGCACCTCGCGCCGTCGGGCTGCCGATCAAATTCTTTTCAACCAACTTTCCGTTACCGCGGCGCCTTGCCGACCGAATCCGCCTGTGGGCGCGATCCTTGCCGACGGGCGGCGCCGTGCGTGCAACTTGCTGCATCTCTTTGATTAGGGGCGAGCAGCGGACCCCCGGCGCAAGTAAAATAGCGGTTTGCGCTTGCGCCTTGCCCGATTCAGCCGGGGCCGGCCGATCAGGCCACCCACAACGTCAGGCTGGGCAAAATTATATTCAGTATGAATGAGTTAGGCAAAATATCCCAGAATTCGGTCGCAAGCGGCCAGGTATCGATGATCGAGATCGACGAAAACTCGGCCGGTCAGCGGATCGACAACTTCCTGTTGCGCGTCTGTAAAGGCGTGCCGAAAAGCCATATTTACCGGATCCTGCGCAGCGGCGAAGTGCGCGTCAACAAGGGCCGGATCGATGCGCAGTACCGCCTCGAACTGGGCGACCTCGTCCGCGTGCCGCCGGTGCGCGTCGCGGCGGCCGACCTCGCGCGCGCCGACACGCCCGTCGTGCCGCCCGCGAATTTCCACGTGCTGTACGAGGATGACGCGATGCTCGTCATCGACAAGCCGGCGGGGGTCGCGGTTCACGGTGGCAGCGGCGTCGCGTTCGGCGTGATCGAGCAGATGCGCCAGGCGCGCCCGCGCGCGAAATTCCTCGAACTGGTGCACCGGCTCGACCGCGAGACGTCCGGGATCCTGATGCTCGCGAAGAAGCGCACGGCGCTCGTCGGCCTGCACGAGCAGATTCGCGAGAACCGGATGGACAAGCGCTACTTCGCGTGCGTGCACGGCGAATGGCAGCCCGACTGGGGCCGCCGCCGCGCGGTGAAGGCGCCGCTGTTCAAGTATTCGACCCCGGAAGGCGAGCGCCGCGTGCGGGTGCAGGACGACGGGCTGCCGTCGCATACGGTGTTCAACCTCGTCGACCGCTGGCCGGACTACGCGCTCGTCGAAGCGGAACTCAAAACGGGTCGGACCCATCAGATCCGGGTGCATCTCGCGCATCTCGGCCTGCCGATCGCCGGCGACGCCAAGTATGGCGATTTCGCACTGAACAAGGCGCTGGCGCGCGCGAATGCGCAGCCGTCGCTGAAACGGATGTTCCTGCATGCGCACCGGCTGAAGCTCGCCCACCCGCTGACCGGCGAGGCGCTGCAGTTCGATGCGCCGTTGCCGGACGAATGCCGGCGCTTCCTCGACCAACTCAGCGCATTGCGCGATACCGCCTGAACCTGAACCGCATGGCTCGACAGCAATTTGACCTGATCGTCTTCGACTGGGACGGCACGCTGATGGATTCGACTGCGCACATCGCGCACAGCATCCAGGCCGCATGCCGCGATCTCGGCCTGCCCACGCCGTCCGACGAGGCGTCGCGCTACGTGATCGGCCTCGGCCTGCGCGACGCGCTGCAGATTACCGCTCCGACCCTCGATCCGTCCGACTATTCGCGGCTCGCCGAGCGCTACCGCTATCACTATCTGCTCGACGACCAACGCATCGAGCTGTTCGCCGGCGTGCGCGAACTGCTCGCCGAGCTGCGCGACACCGGTTATCTGCTCGCCGTGGCAACCGGCAAGGGCCGGGTCGGGTTGAATCGCGTGCTCGACCAGTCGAAGCTGACGAGCCTGTTCGATGCGACCCGCTGCGCGGACGAGACTTTCTCGAAACCCCATCCGGCGATGCTGCACGAGTTGTCCCGGGAACTGGGGCAGGATCTTTCCCGCACCGTGATGATCGGCGACACGACGCACGACCTGCAGATGGCCGCGAGTGCCGGGGCGGCCGGCGTCGGTGTCGCATACGGCGCGCACACGGCCGATGCGCTGGCTGCGCTCACGCCGCGCTTCGTCGCGCCGGACGTCGAGGCGCTGGCCGCGTGGTTGCGGGAGCACGCATGAGCGCGGCGCCGGACGCGATGCGCGTGTGTGCATCGGATGCCCTGGCCGACGGCGGTGCCGGCGTGCGCGTCGACGCGACGCTGCGCGGCGAGCAGGCCGTCGTGTTCTTCGTGCGCTACGAGGGGCGCGCATACGGTTACCTGAACCGCTGCGCGCATGTGCCGATGGAGCTCGACTGGGCCGAAGGCCAGTTCTTCGAATCGTCGGGCCTCTACCTGATGTGCGCGACGCATGGCGCGATCTACGAGCCGAACACCGGCAAGTGCGTCGGCGGCCCGTGCCGCGGCGGCCGGCTGCGGCCGGTCGAGGTCGACGAGCGCGACACGGCCGACGGGCGTGCGGTATTCTGGGTGCCCGACGCCGACCTGCGTCCCGCCGTTTCCGCCAAGACCGACTGACGACAATACCGCATGGCCGACCAACCGAATTCCCCGGATTCCTCCTCCCGTCCCGACAGCCGTGAACCGAACTGGGAGCGTGCGGCGCTCGAGCGGATCGCGCTTGCGGCCGTCAAGGAGCAGCGCGCGGCACGGCGCTGGAAGATCTTCTTCCGCTTCGCGTTCCTCGGCGTGTTCGTGCTGCTTGCGTTCGCGCTGATCGATTTCTCGAGCGATGCGAAGTTCTCGGCGAGCGGGCGGCATACGGCGCTCGTGACGATCGACGGCGAGATCGCCGCCGGCGTCAACGCGAACGCCGACGACATCAACACGGCGCTCGACGCCGCGTTCGACGACGACGGTACGGCCGGCGTCGTGCTGCGGATCAACAGCCCGGGCGGCAGCCCGGTGCAGGCCGGGATGGTCTACGACGAGATCCGGCGGCTGCGCGCGAAGCATCCGGACAAGCCGCTGTACGTCGTCGTGACCGACATGTGTGCGTCGGGCGGCTATTACATCGCATCCGCTGCCGACAAGATCTTCGTCGACAAGGCGAGCATCGTCGGGTCGATCGGCGTGCTGATGGACGGGTTCGGCTTTACCGGCCTGATGGGCAAGCTCGGCGTCGAGCGGCGCCTGCATACGTCAGGTGAAAACAAGGGCTTCTACGATCCGTTCTCGCCGGAGACGCCGAAGATGGACGCGCATGCGCAGGCGTTGCTCGACCAGGTGCACGCGCAGTTCATCAAGGCAGTGAAGGATGGCCGCGGCAAGCGGCTGCACGAGACGCCCGACATGTTCTCGGGCCTGTTCTGGACCGGCGAGAAGAGCGTCGAGCTCGGGCTCGCCGACGGCTTCGGCACGACCGACACGGTCGCGCGCGACGTGCTGAAGGCGCCCGATCTCGTCGACTATACGGTGAAGGAAAGCCTGACGAACCGTGTCGCGCGCAAGTTCGGCGCGGCCGTCGGCGGCGCCGCGATGAAGGCGCTGACGGCCGGCGGCGCGGCGGTCAGCCTGCGCTGACGGAAGCGGGCGGGCCGCGATGGCCCGCCGATCGGCTGCCGGGCAGCCACCGGTCGCGGCTTCAGTTCGCCAGCAGCAGGAAGATCGCAGGGCGCTTGTGCAGATTCGGCGCAGGCGCTTTTTTCCAGTCCGCCACGGTGCGGCTCGCGATCGTCTCGGTCGCGAGGGTCAGGTCGGCCGCGACGCAGATCTGCGTCGACGGTGCGCAGGTCGCGACGAGCGTGTCGAGCATCGCCTGATTCCGGTACGGCGTTTCGATGAAGATCTGCGTCTGGCGCGCCTTGCGTGACAGCTGCTCGAGTTCGCGCAGGCGTTTCGCGCGCGCAGCCGCGTCGACCGGCAGGTAGCCGTTGAACGCGAAGCTTTGGCCATTCAGGCCCGATGCCATCAGCGCGAGCAGGATCGAGCTCGGCCCGACGAGCGGCACGACCTTCACGCCGCGCTCGTGTGCGCGGCGCACCAGCAAGGCGCCGGGATCGGCGACGGCCGGGCAGCCGGCTTCGGATACGAGGCCGGCATCCGCGCCGGCCAGCACGGGCGCGAGCAGCCGGTCGATCTGGCCGGCCGGCGTATTGACGTTCAGTTCGCTGATCTCGATTTCCTGGATCGGGCGCGTCGTGCCGATCTTCTTCAGAAACGCGCGCGTCGTCTTCGCGTTCTCGCCGATGTAATAGCCGAGCGTGCCGGCGCGTGCCTGCACGGCCGCGGGCAGGACCGCCGCGAGCATCGATTCGTCGCCTTCGCCGAGCGTGTTCGGAACGAGATAGAGCGTGCCGGCCGTCATGCGCGGTCTCCACGGGTGGTTGCAAACAGTGGATATTCGGCGGCGCGCAGCATCCGCGTCAGCGCGATCAGCGGCAGGCCGACGAGCGCGGTCGGGTCGTCCGAGTCGATCGCGTCGAGCAGCGCGATGCCGAGCCCTTCCGACTTGGCGCTGCCGGCGACGTCGTACGGCGTTTCCGCGCGCAGGTACGCATCGAGTTCGGCCTCGGGCAGCGAGCGGAAACGCACGCGCGTGACGACGTCCTCGACCTGCGCTTCGCCCGTGCGGCTGTCATACAGGCAGAGCGCGCTGTGGAATTCGACTTCGCGGCCCTGCATCGACACGAGTTGCGCGAGCGCGCGCTCATGCGTGCCGGGCTTGCCGATCTGGCGCCCGTCGAAGGTCGCGACCTGGTCGGACCCGATCACGAGCACGCCGTCCGGCGCGTCGATCGTCGCGGCGACGGCGCGCGCTTTCGCGCCTGCAAGGCGTAGTGCGGTCGCGGCCGGCGTCTCGCCGTCGTGCGGGGTTTCGTCGAGGTCGGGCGACACGACGTCGAAGGGGATGCCGAGGCGCTCGAGGAGCGCGCGGCGGTAGCGTGAACTGGAGGCAAGAATCAGCCGCGGCGGGCGGCAAACGGTATCCGGCATGGTCGGTGGGATCGGTGAGTCGTCGGGTGTTGCGCAGCGTTGCTGCGGACGCAAGCTTAAGTGATTGACTGAAAAAGGTAAAACAGGTATGCTTTCCCGCTTTTCGTCGGCAGGCTTCCGTTGTGGTGGCGCCTGCCGGGTCTTCGGAAGTAAAGTACGGTCACCCGTACGCGAGCGGCACCAAGTCGGATCCGCAAGTCAGCCTGTAGGCAGGAGCGCACATGAACACTTCTTCTGGCAAACCTGCTGCGGCGCCACTTGATCCGCATGCAGTCGACCTGTTCGAGTTCGCCCGCAGCGGGCGGCAGGCAGCAGGCGCGGTGCGCCTCTCGCAACTGCCGCGCATGTTAAACGAAGTGCCTGCGGACGCGCCAGATCGCGACACGGTCTTCGCATGGCAGGCGGAAGGGTTCACCCAGAAGGAGTTGCAGGACGACGGCGCCGACGGGCAGCAGCCGTATCTGCGCCTCGCGGTGCACGGTCACGCGTGGCTCACGTGCCAGCGCTGCATGACCCCGTACGACCAGACGTTCGACGTCGACATGACGTACCGGGTCGTCGCGACCGAAGAAGAAGCTGAAGAATTTCCGCTCGACGACGATGAAGCCGATGTGATCGTGGGCTCACGCCAGTTCGATCTCGTCGACTTGATCGAAGAGGAATTGCTGCTTTCGTTGCCGCTCGTGCCCAAGCACGAGGTTTGCCCGGCAGTTCACGAAAGCCTCGTGTCGGGTGCGAGCGGTCCCGCGGAAGAGACGGACGAGGAGTCCGACGAAGCCGGGGACGAAGGCAAACGGCCGAATCCGTTCGCAGCGCTGGAAGCGCTGAAGAAGGGCGGTGACGGCACCAAGAAACACTAAGCAGTTGTGGCGCGGGAAGGCGTAAAGGCTTTGGGCCAGGGTAGTTAAGCGCCGGATCGGGCTGTGTTAGAATCCGGAAAATTATTTAGGAGTTAGTCATGGCAGTCCAGCAAAACAAGAAGTCGCCGTCGAAGCGCGGCATGCATCGTTCGCACGATTTCCTGACGGCAGCGCCGCTGGCAGTCGAGCCGAGCACGGGTGAAGTGCACCTGCGTCACCACGTCAGCCCGAACGGCTACTACCGCGGCAAGAAAGTCGTCAAGACGAAGAACGACTAAGCGTCAAGTCACGCGTTGCGCGCTACGTTTGCCGTTCGCGTGACAACTGGTTCGCTTGACACTTTCCTGGCTCAACAAAAAGGCGGCATTCAACTGCCGCTTTTTTGTGCCTGAAATTCGTCGCATTCCATGACCGTAAAGCTCACAATCGATTGCATGGGAGGCGACCACGGCCCGTCCGTGACCGTTCCCGCGGCAGTCAAGTTCGTCCGCGCGCATCCCGATGCGCACCTGATGCTCGTCGGCATCGAAAGCGCGATTCGCGCTCAGCTGAAAAAGCTGAAAGCCCTCGACGATCCCGCGCTGACCATCGTTCCCGCCACCGAAGTCGTGGCGATGGACGACCCTGTCGAAGTGGCGCTGCGCAAGAAGAAGGATTCTTCGATGCGCGTCGCACTCAACCACGTCAAGGAAGGCGCGGCGCAGGCCTGCATCTCCGCCGGCAATACCGGCGCGCTGATGGCCGTTTCCCGTTACGTACTCAAGACGCTGCCCGGCATCGAGCGGCCCGCGATCGCGTTCGCGCTGCCGAACCCGACCGGCTACACGATGATGCTGGACCTCGGCGCGAACGTCGACTGCGAACCGCAGCACCTGCTGCAGTTCGCGGAGATGGGGCACGCGCTCGTGGCCGCGCTCGAAGGCAAGGAGCGTCCGACGATCGGCCTCTTGAACATCGGCGAAGAGATGATCAAGGGCAACGAGACGATCAAGCGCGCAGGCGAACTGCTGCGCGCCAGCACGCTCAACTTCCGTGGCAACGTGGAAGGCAACGACATCTACAAGGGCACGGTCGACGTGATCGTGTGCGACGGCTTCGTCGGCAACGTCGCGCTGAAGACGTCCGAAGGGCTCGCGCAGATGCTGTCGGACATCATCCGCGAGGAGTTCGGCCGTTCGCTGATGTCGAAGCTGATGGCGCTGCTCGCGCTGCCGGTGCTGATGCGTTTCAAGAAGCGCGTCGATCACCGCCAGTACAACGGCGCGGCGCTGCTGGGGCTGAAGAGCCTCGTGATCAAGAGCCATGGTTCGGCCGATGCCTACGCGTTTGAGTGGGCAATCAAACGCGGGTATGATGCCGTCAAAAACGGCGTGCTGGAGCGCCTCACGCGTGCGATGGCGGATAATTCGGTGTCGCTCGGCGACGGCGAACACAACGCGGGCGGCGCGGGCCATGCAAGCCCCGCCGCAGGCCATCACGCCGAACCTTCCGCTGCGCAATCCTCTAAAGCATAAATGGCCCAATCGACTCTCTATTCCCGCGTGCTCGGCACGGGCAGCTACCTGCCGCCCGACCGCGTCACGAACCAGCAGTTGACCGATCGACTTGCGAAGGAAGGCATCGAGACGAGCGATGAATGGATCGTTGCGCGCACGGGCATCCATGCGCGCCATTTCGCCGCACCGGACGTCACGACCAGCGACCTCGCGCTCGAGGCGTCGCGTCGCGCGATTGAGGCCGCCGGCATCGATCCGCAGTCGATCGACCTGATCATCGTCGCGACTTCGACCCCCGATTTCGTGTTCCCGAGCACCGCGTGCCTGCTGCAGAACAAGCTCGGCATCAAGAACGGCGGCGCGGCCTTCGACGTACAGGCCGTGTGTTCGGGCTTCGCGTACGCGATGGCGACCGCCGACAGCTTCATCCGCAGCGGCCAGCACCGCACCGCGCTCGTGGTGGGTGCGGAGACGTTCTCGCGCATTCTCGACTTCAAGGACCGCACGACCTGCGTGCTGTTCGGCGACGGCGCGGGCGCGGTGATCCTGTCCGCGTCGGAAGAGCCGGGCGTGCTCGGCAGCGCGCTGCACGCGGACGGCAGCTACTCGAACATCCTGTGCACGCCGGGCAACGTCAATCGCGGCGTGATCGACGGCAGCGCGTTCCTGCACATGGACGGGCAGGCCGTGTTCAAGCTCGCGGTCAACGTGCTCGAAAAGGTCGCGATCGAAGCGCTCGCGAAGGCGAATCTCGCGCCCGAGCAGATCGACTGGCTGATTCCGCACCAGGCCAACATCCGCATCATGACCAGCACCTGCCGCAAGCTCGGCCTGCCGCAGGAGCGCATGGTCGTGACGGTCGACCAGCACGGCAACACGTCGGCCGCGTCGATTCCGTTGGCGCTCGACGCCGCGGTGCGCGACGGTCGCATCCAGCGCGGCCAGCACGTGCTGATCGAAGGCGTCGGCGGCGGCTTCACCTGGGGCGCGTCGGTCTTCCGCTACTGATCCGCGGCGCGCGACGGCTGCGCGCGGATCCCACCGGCGCGCCATTCGTGCGCGCCGTCCGAATCGATTCAATTGGGGACGATATGAAATTTGCATTCGTATTTCCGGGGCAGGGCTCGCAGGCGGTCGGCATGCTCAACGCATTCGCCGATCTGGCCGTCGTGCGCGAGACGCTCCAGGAAGCGTCCGATGCACTCAATCAGGATCTCGGCAAGCTGATCGCCGAAGGCCCGGCCGAAGAGCTGAACCTCACCGCCAACACGCAACCCGTGATGCTGACCGCGGCCTACGCGTGCTATCGCGCGTGGCAGCAGGCGGGCGGCCCGGCGCCGTCGATCGTCGCCGGACACAGCCTCGGCGAATACACGGCGCTCGTCGCCGCCGGCGCGCTCGCGTTCAAGGATGCCGTGCCGCTCGTGCGTTTTCGCGCGCAGGTGATGCAGACGGCCGTGCCGGTCGGCCAGGGCGGCATGGCCGCGATCCTGGGTCTCGATGACGACACGGTGCGTGCGGTATGCGCGGAAGCCGCGGAAGCGGGTGTCGTCGAGGCAGTGAACTTCAATGCACCTGCGCAGGTCGTTATCGCAGGCAACAAGGCCGCGGTCGAAAAGGCCTGCGAGATCGCGAAGGCGAAGGGCGCGAAGCGCGCGCTGCCGCTGCCGGTGTCGGCGCCGTTCCATTCGTCGCTGCTCAAGCCGGCGTCGGATCAGTTGCGCGACTACCTCGCGAACGTCGACGTGAAGGCGCCGCAGATTCCGGTCGTCAACAACATCGACGTCGCCGTGGTCAGCGATCCGGCCGCGATCAAGGACGCGCTGGTGCGCCAGGCCGCGGGCCCGGTGCGCTGGGTCGAGTGCGTGCAGCACATCGCAGGCACGGGCGTCACGCACGTGATCGAATGCGGTCCGGGCAAGGTGCTCGCTGGCCTGACGAAGCGCATCGACGGCAACCTGACGGGTGCGTCGGTGTTCGATCCGGCGTCGCTCGACGAAGCGCTCAAGCTGGTGACCGCCTGACGCGGCGCCTTTTCTCAAGAGACGGATATTCGATTCATGGACAAGACTCTCGATAAACAGGTTGCGATCGTTACCGGCGCATCGCGCGGCATCGGCCGTTCGATCGCGCTCGAACTCGCGCGCCTGGGCGCGACGGTGATCGGCACGGCGACGAGTGAGTCGGGCGCCGCTGCGATCACCGCGGCGTTCGCGGAAGCGGGCGTCACGGGTCGCGGTGCGGTGCTGAACGTCAACGACGCGGCAGCCGCCGAGGCGCTGATCGACGCGACCGTGAAGGAATTCGGCGCGCTGAACGTGCTCGTCAACAACGCGGGCATCACGCAGGACCAGCTCGCGATGCGGATGAAGGATGAAGACTGGGACGCGGTGATCGACACCAACCTGAAGTCGGTGTTCCGCCTGTCGCGCGCGGTGCTGCGCCCGATGATGAAGGCGCGTGGCGGCCGCATCATCAACATCACGTCGGTGGTCGGCTCGGCCGGTAACCCGGGTCAGGTCAACTATGCAGCCGCGAAGGCGGGTGTCGCGGGCATGACCCGTGCGCTCGCACGTGAAATCGGCAGCCGCGGCATCACCGTGAACTGTGTGGCGCCGGGCTTCATCGACACCGACATGACGAAGACGCTGCCGGAAGAACAGCAGGCCGCGCTCAAGACCCAGATTCCGCTCGGCCGCCTCGGCAGCCCGGAAGACATTGCCCACGCCGTCGCGTTCCTCGCATCGCCGCAGGCCGGTTACATCACCGGTACGACGCTGCACGTGAACGGCGGCATGTACATGTCGTAACGATTTTCGTTTACCATCCGCGCCGTATCCCGTTTTTCAGGCGGATCGGCGCTTGATCGACCATCAAGCCAACGCGCGTTTTGGCGTCAGCAAACCTGATAAAATGCGCGCACTTGTAAATCTGAACTTTCCCTCGGAGGGGTAATGGACAACATCGAACAACGTGTCAAGAAGATCGTCGCTGAACAACTGGGCGTCGCGGAAGCCGAGATCAAGAACGAAGCTTCGTTCGTGAACGACCTGGGCGCCGACTCGCTCGACACCGTCGAACTGGTGATGGCTCTCGAAGACGAGTTCGGCATGGAAATCCCGGACGAAGAAGCAGAGAAGATCACGACCGTTCAGCAAGCGATCGACTACGCTCGCGCAAACGTCAAGGCGTAACAGGCGCCTTTCGCGCTTGTCCGCCACGTCGCCGCGATCTTCGCGATTGACGCGCCATCCTGCCGGCCTCGCGCCGGACGGACTAACAGCCACAGGGCTCGCAGGGCTGGTTCCTGTGGCCACTGTGGCTTTTGTTTTTGTCATCCAATAATGGAAAAGAGGTTACCGTGAGCCGCCGTCGTGTTGTTGTTACAGGCCTGGGGCTGATTTCGCCTGTTGGCAATAATGTTGCCGACGGCTGGGCCAATCTCGTCGCCGGCAAGTCCGGCATTGCCACCGTCACGAAGTTCGACCCGTCGAACCTCGCCGTCCATTTCGCGGGCGAAGTGAAGGGGTTCAGCGCCGAGGAGTACATCCCGGCGAAGGAAGCCCGGAACATGGATACGTTCATCCATTACGGCATCGCCGCCGGTGTCCAGGCCATCAAGGACAGCGGGCTGGAAGTGAACGAAACCAATGCGGAGCGCATCGGCGTGCTGGTCGGTTCCGGCATCGGCGGCCTGCCGATGATCGAAGATACGCACCAGACCTACGTCGATCGCGGCGCGCGCCGGATTTCGCCGTTCTTCGTGCCGGGTTCGATCATCAACATGATCTCGGGTCACCTGAGCATCATGTTCGGGCTGAAGGGCCCGAACCTCGCGGCCGTCACGGCCTGCACGACCGGCCTGCACAGCATCGGCCTCGCGGCGCGCCTGATCCAGGCCGGCGACGCCGACGTGATGGTCGCGGGCGGCGCCGAATCGACGGTGTCGCCGCTCGGCATCGGCGGTTTCGCGGCAGCGCGCGCGCTGTCGACCCGCAACGACGATCCGGCCACCGCGTCCCGACCGTGGGACAAGGACCGCGACGGCTTCGTGCTGGGCGAAGGTGCGGGCGTGATGGTGCTCGAGGAATACGAAGCGGCAAAGGCACGCGGTGCGAAGATCTACGCGGAAGTCTCGGGTTTCGGCATGACGGGCGATGCGTACCACATGACCGCGCCGAACATGGACGGCCCGCGCCGCTGCATGGTCGCGGCACTGCGCGACGCCGGCGTGAACGCGGACGAGGTCCAGTACCTGAACGCGCATGGCACGTCGACGCCGCTGGGCGACAAGAACGAGTCCGACGCGGTGAAGGCGGCCTTCGGCGAGCATGCGTACAAGATCGTCGTGAACTCAACGAAGTCGATGACGGGCCACCTGCTGGGCGGCGCGGGCGGCCTCGAGTCGGTGTTCACGGTGCTCGCGCTGCACAACAACGTGTCGCCGCCGACCATCAACATCTTCAACCAGGACCCCGAGTGCGATCTCGATTACTGCGCGAACACCGCACGTGACATGAAGATCGACGTGGCCGTGAAGAACAACTTCGGCTTCGGCGGTACCAACGGCACGCTGGTGTTCAAGCGCGTCTGACGCCGCAGTCACTTGACGAGTCCATTCGATGCGCCGGCCGGGCGTCCGCAGCGCTTTGCGTTGCGGGCCTCGGCCGTGTCATATGTCGTGCTGGCCGCGTTCGTCGCGTCGGCTGCCGCGTCGGCCTACCTGTTCTGGGCGCCGCGCGCGGGCGCTGCCGCGGGCGCATGCGTGTCGGCCGTGACGGCCGCGCTGCTGGCCGTATGCGCCGCACGGGCCAGTGCCCGCCGGCTGCCGGCCGAGCTGCGGATCGACGCGTTCGGGGAAATCGCGGCGTTCGGCCGCACCGGGCGCCTGCTGGCCCGTGGCCGCGTGACGGGGCATGCGCACTGGAGCAGCCTGCTGCTGGTGCTGTCGGTCGGGCAGGGTGCCCGGCGAGCCCGGCCGCTGCTGATTCCGGCCGATGCGCTCGACGCCGCATCGTTCAGCGCGCTTTCCGTGCTGGCGAAGACGGCGGGCGCGGCGGGGCGGGCATGACGGCGGCGCGGTTACGTACCGTAACCAGCGTCCGGCGCGGGAACGTTACAATGACGCTCCGCGTTGCATCCCTAGTTAACGGATTTGTCAGGTGAGTGAAAAAGAAATCGATCAGGCTCTGGTCGAACGCGTACAGAAGGGCGACAAGGCGGCGTTCGAACTCCTGGTCTCCAAATACCACCGCAAGATCATTCGGCTGATCTCGCGCCTCGTGCGTGATCCCGCCGAGGTCGAGGATGTGGCCCAGGACGCGTTCATCAAGGCGTATCGTGCGCTGCCGCAATTCCGCGGCGAATCGGCGTTCTATACGTGGTTGTACCGAATTGCCGTCAACACGGCGAAGAACTACCTTGCGACGCAAGGCCGCCGGGCGCCGACCTCGACCGAGGCCGATGCGGAGGAAGCGGAAACTTTCTCCGACGCAGACCAACTAAGGGATATCAACACGCCTGAGTCGATGTTGATGAGCAAGCAGATTGCCGAGACGGTCAACGCTGCCATGGCTCTGCTGCCCGAGGAACTGCGCCAGGCAATTACGCTGCGCGAGATCGAGGGCCTGAGCTACGAAGAGATCGCGGAAATGATGGGCTGTCCGATCGGGACGGTCCGGTCGCGGATCTTCCGTGCACGCGAGGCAATCGCTGCCAAATTGCGTCCGCTGCTCGATACGCCCGAAGGCAAGCGCTGGTAAGCGCGACAGGCGGAGCGACGCGGGTCGGGGTCTAGTTACGGTTAGAGTCGTGAAGTCACGACGGGGTGTGCAAGATGGGGAGCATCATGGGGTCGGTCAATACGCAGTCGCAAGCGTGCTCGCGCGGCGAGCGCCTTTCCGCGCTGGTCGACGGCGAAATGTTCGATGGCCCGGACAACGGGCAGTTTCTGGCTGAGCTCAACCGCGCGGATCGCGCTGCGTGGGCCCATTACCACCTGATCGGCGATGCGCTGCGCTCGGACGAACTGGCGCTGTCGCCCGCGCTGAGCGTCGCGTTCACCGCGCGCATGTCGGCTGCGCTCGAAAGCGAGCCGCACCTGCTCGCGCCGGCGGCCGCGCCGGTCGCGCGCAAGCTGCTGTCGCTGCGCCGGCGCGTCGTGCCCGCGTTCGCGGTTGCCGCCGCGGCGGCCACGCTGACGTGGATCGTCGTCCCGCAAATGCAGACGGCCGGTGCCCCGGGCGCCGTCCAGGTCGCGTCGGCCGGTGCGCCGCAAGGCGGCAACCTGCAGCGCGTGACGGTTGCGCAGGCATCGGCCCAGCCGGGGCTGCAGGACGTCAACATCATCCGCGACGCCAGCCTCGACCAATACCTTGAAGCGCACCAGCAATTCGCGCAGCAGCCCGTCGTCACGGGTTCGATGCCGCTGATCCGCGCTGCCGTGACCACCACGCCAGGCCAATAAACCCGATGCGGACATTGCAGTTGAATCAAGCCATCTCCGGATGGAAGCGGCTGCCGGCCCTCCTGCTTTGCGCAGCCGCCCTGTTGTCCGTTCAATCCCTTCCCGCCAGCGCCCAGCAACCGGACGATCCCGTCGCGACCCGCAAGGGTGCCGCGGACTGGCTCGACCGCGTCCAGCAAGCGGCGCAGCAGCAGAGCTACGAAGGCACGTTCGTCTATCAGCGCGGCGGGTATGTGCAGTCGTCGCGCATTGCGCACGTCGCGTCCCGCGACGGCGAATTCGAACGCATCGAGACGCTCGACGGCAAGCCGCGCAAGCTGCTGCGCCACAACGACGAGCTGTACACGTTCGTACCCGAGCGCAAGCTGTGCGTGGTCGAGCGCCGTCAGACGCGCGACTCGTTCCCCGCGCTGCTCGGCGCGAGCGGCGAGCACGTGATGTCCGTCTACGACGCGAAGTCGCTCGGCAAGGATCGCGTCGCGGGGATCGACGCGCAGGTCGTCGAGCTCGCGCCGAAGGACGCATACCGCTTCACGTACAAGCTGTGGGCCGACGCGCGCACGGGGCTGCTGCTGCGTTCGCAGACGCTCGATGCGAACGATCATGTGCTCGAGCAGATCGCTTTCTCGCAATTGCAGACGGGCGGCGCAAGCGGCGACAAGGCCGCGATCGCGGCCGGCATGCGCAACCTGAGCGGCTGGACGGTCGTACGCCCGCCGGTCGCGACGGTCGACATGGAAGCGCAGGGCTGGCAACTCGCACCGAGTGTTGCCGGTTTCCAGAAGATTCGCGAAGTGCGCCGGCCGATGGCCGCGCGCGACGCGGGTGAGCCGCCGATTCCGGTCGATCAGGCCGTCTTCACCGACGGTCTCGCGACGATCTCGGTTTTCATCGAGCCGGCCGAAAAGAATACGCGCAAGGAAGGCGCGGGCAGCACCGGTGCAACGAACGTTCTCGTGAAGCGCCGCGGCGACTACTGGATCACCGTGCTCGGCGAAGTGCCGCCGGCGACGTTGCAGCAGTTCGCGTCTGCCATAGAATACAAGGCTTCCAAGTAACGCTACGGCTTCCGACATGATGAAACTCACGCTGCGCAAATGGCTCGCGGCGGCGGCGTTGTCTGCCTGCCTGCCGCTCGTGCCACATACCGCGGTCGCGGTGACGGCTCCCGCTGCCAGCCTGCCCGACTTCGCCGATCTGGTCGAAAAGGTCGGGCCGGCCGTCGTGAACATCCGGACCACCGCCAACGTGCCGACGAGCAGCGGCCCGCGCGGGATGCTCCCGCCGGGCTTCGACAACGGCGACATGTCGGAATTCTTCCGGCGCTTCTTCGGCATTCCGCTGCCGCAGGCGCCCGGCAACGGTGGCGGCAACGGTGGCGGCAACCCGAAGAACGCGCCGGCGCCGGACAATCCCCCCGACACCGAACAGAATCGCGGCGTCGGCTCGGGTTTCATCGTGTCGGCCGACGGTTACGTGATGACCAATGCGCACGTCGTCGACGATGCGGACACCATCTACGTGACGCTGACCGACAAGCGCGAATTCAAGGCGAAGCTGATCGGCGTCGACGATCGCACGGACGTCGCGGTCGTCAAGATCCAGGCGTCGAACCTGCCGGTCGTCGCGATCGGCGATTCGAACAAGGTGCGTGTCGGCGAGTGGGTCGTCGCGATCGGTTCGCCGTTCGGCCTCGACAACACGGTGACGGCCGGCATCGTCAGCTCGAAGAGCCGCAACACGGGCGACTACCTGCCGTTCATCCAGACCGACGTCGCCGTGAACCCCGGCAACTCGGGCGGCCCGCTGATCAACATGCAGGGCGAAGTGATCGGCATCAACTCGCAGATCTACAGCCGTACCGGCGGCTTCATGGGCATCTCGTTCGCGATTCCGATCGACGAGGCGATGCGCGTGGCCGACCAGCTGAAGGCGACGGGCAAGGTCACGCGCGGCCGGATCGCGGTGGCGATCGGCGAAGTGACGAAGGACGTGGCCGATTCGATCGGGCTGCCGAAGGCGGAGGGCGCGCTCGTCAGCAGCGTCGAGCCGGGCGGGCCGGCCGACAAGGCGGGCATCCAGCCGGGCGACATTATCCTGAAGTTCAATGGCCGTTCGGTCGACACGGCGTCGGATCTGCCGCGCATGGTCGGCGACACGAAGCCGGGCACGAAGGCGACGGTCAGCGTGTGGCGCAAGGGTCAGGCACGCGATCTGCCGATCACGATCGCGGAAACCCCGGCCGAATCGACGGCGAAGGCCGAGCAGCGCAAGAACGCGCCGCAGAAGCCGCGCCAGGCCAACTCGCTCGGTCTGACGGTCAGCGACCTGACGGCGGAGCAGATGAAGACGCTGAAGCTGAAGAACGGCGTGCAGATCGACGGCGTCGACGGCCCGGCCGCCCGTGCGGGCCTGCAGCGCGGCGACATCGTGCTGCGTGTCGGCGACACCGATATCACGAACGCGAAGCAGTTCGCCGAAGTGACCGCGCAGCTCGATCCTCAGAAGGCGGTCGCGGTACTCGTGCGGCGCGGCGACAACACGCAGTTCGTGCCCGTGCGGCCGCGCCAGAAATAACGCGCCGATGTTCACGCTCTACGGCCGCGGCTGGTGCCACCTGTGCGACGACATGCGCGACGCACTGGCGCCGGTGGCGGCCGAATTCGGCGTTGCGGTCGATTACATCGACATCGATACCGATGCGGCACTCGTCGCCCGCTACGACGAGGACGTGCCCGTGCTGCTGCTGGACGGTGCGGAAGTGTGCCGCCACCGGTTCGACGCCGCGAAGGTGCACGACGCGCTCGCGGCCCGGCGCTGAAGCCGGGCTGCTGCCTTGCGGCGACGTCTGGTACCGGGCTATGCCCGGCGGGCGGCCCCGGCAGGGTGCCGCGCGGGCCGGCGTTGGAAATACCGCCCGGCGAAGGCCTTTTCGGCTAAAATAAGCCGTTTTTTCACCGACTTACACAAGGCGTGCTCAGCGGTCGTCGAGCGCGCCTTTTTCGCTTGATCGGCACTGAATGGATCATATTCGCAATTTCTCGATCATCGCGCACATCGACCATGGCAAGTCGACGCTCGCGGATCGCATCATCCAGGTATGCGGCGGCCTCGCCGACCGTGAAATGGAAGCGCAGGTGCTCGACTCGATGGATATCGAGCGCGAGCGCGGCATCACGATCAAGGCGCAGACAGCCGCGCTGTCCTATCGCGCGCGCGACGGCAAGGTCTACAACCTGAACCTGATCGACACGCCGGGGCACGTCGACTTCTCGTACGAAGTCAGCCGTTCGCTGTCCGCGTGCGAAGGCGCGCTGCTGGTCGTCGATGCGAGCCAGGGCGTCGAGGCGCAGACGGTCGCGAACTGCTATACGGCGATCGAGCTCGGCGTCGAGGTCGTTCCCGTGCTGAACAAGATCGACCTGCCGGCCGCGAACCCCGAGAACGCGATCGAGGAGATCGAGGACGTGATCGGCATCGACGCGACCGACGCGACGCGCTGCAGCGCGAAGACGGGGCTCGGCGTCGAGGATGTCCTCGAAGCGCTGATCGCGAAGGTGCCGCCGCCGAAGGGCGATCCGGCCGCGCCGCTGCAGGCGCTGATCATCGACTCGTGGTTCGACAACTACGTTGGTGTCGTGATGCTGGTGCGCATCGTCAACGGCACGCTGCGTCCGAAGGACAAGATCAAGATGATGGCGACCGGCGCGCAGTATCCGGTCGAGCACGTCGGCGTGTTCACGCCGAAATCGCGCAATCTCGAATCGCTGTCGGCCGGGCAGGTCGGCTTCATCATCGCCGGCATCAAGGAACTGACGGCCGCGAAGGTCGGCGATACCGTCACGCATGCGACCAAGGCTGCTGCCGAGCCGCTGCCGGGCTTCAAGGAAGTGAAGCCGCAGGTGTTCGCGGGGCTGTATCCGGTTGAGGCGAACCAGTACGACGCGCTGCGCGAATCGCTCGAGAAGCTGAAGCTGAACGACGCGTCGCTGCAGTACGAGCCGGAAGTGTCGCAGGCGCTCGGTTTCGGTTTCCGCTGCGGCTTCCTCGGGCTGCTGCACATGGAAATCGTGCAGGAGCGGCTCGAGCGCGAGTTCGACATGGATCTCATCACGACCGCACCGACGGTCGTCTACGAGGTCGTGCAGAGCGACGGCTCGACGATCATGGTCGAGAACCCGGCGAAGATGCCGGAGCCCGGCCGCATCGCCGAGGTGCGCGAGCCGATCGTCACCGTGAACCTGTACATGCCGCAGGACTACGTGGGCTCGGTGATCACGCTGTGCGAGCAGAAGCGCGGCTCGCAGATCAACATGCAGTATCACGGGCGCCAGGTGCAGCTTACGTACGAGATCCCGATGGCCGAGATCGTGCTCGACTTCTTCGATCGCCTGAAGTCGGTGTCGCGCGGCTACGCGTCGATGGACTACGAGTTCAAGGAATACCGTTCGTCGGACGTCGTGAAGGTCGACATGCTGATCAACGGCGACAAGGTCGATGCGCTGTCGATCATCGTGCACCGCTCGCAGTCGCAATACCGCGGCCGCGAAGTGGCCGCGAAGATGCGCGAGATCATCCCGCGCCAGATGTACGACGTGGCGATCCAGGCCGCGATCGGCGCGCACATCGTCGCGCGCGAGAACATCAAGGCGCTGCGCAAGAACGTGCTTGCGAAGTGCTACGGCGGCGACATCACGCGAAAGAAGAAACTGCTCGAAAAGCAGAAGGAAGGCAAGAAACGGATGAAGCAGGTGGGTTCGGTCGAGATCCCGCAGGAAGCGTTCCTTGCGATCTTGCGCGTCGAAGACAAATAACAGGACTGTTCCTTTTATGAATTTTGCGCTGATTCTTTTTGTGCTCGTCATCTTGACGGGCGTAGCGTGGGTGCTGGACAAACTGGTGTTCCTGCCGCAACGACGCAAGGCGGCCGACTCGGCGATCGAGGAGTTCGATCGCCAGCAGTCGCGCATCGACAAGCGTTTCGCGGATGAAAACGCGGTGCAGACGCGTTCGAAGCTGCGCGACGAAAAGCTGCGCCAGCCGTGGTGGCTCGAGTACACCGCGAGCTTCTTCCCGGTGATCCTGGCGGTGTTCGTCGTGCGTTCGTTCGTCGTCGAGCCGTTCAAGATTCCGTCGGGCTCGATGGTGCCGACGCTGCTCGTCGGCGACTTCATCCTCGTCAACAAGTTCGAATACGGGCTGCGCCTGCCGGTGACGAACACGAAGATCACGCAGGGCAGCCCGCTGTCGCGCGGCGACGTCGTCGTGTTCCGCTATCCGAAGGACGAGTCGGTCGACTACATCAAGCGCGTGATCGGCCTGCCGGGCGATACCGTCGCATACCAGGACAAGCAGCTCACGATCAACGGCCAGCCGGTGCCCGAAACGCCGCTGCCCGATTTCTTCGACGACGAGCGCCAGAATTACGCGAAGCAGTTCGAGGAAACGATCGGCAACAAGAAGAACGCGATCCTCAACAACCCGGCCGTGCCGCCGTTCGTGATGGGCGCATACGACTATCCGTTTCGCGACAACTGCACGTACAACAGCCGCGGCGTGATCTGCAAGGTGCCGCCCGGTCACTACTTCATGATGGGCGACAACCGCGACAACAGTGCGGACAGCCGCTACTGGGGTTTCGTGCCGGACCAGAACATCGTCGGCCGCGCGTTCTTCATCTGGATGAACTTCAGCGACCTCAAGCGCATCGGTTCCTTCAACTGATCGCATCCGGGTCACTCGCAATACGCGACGCACGGGCCGCGTCGCGTATTGCCGAACTACTTTAAGAACCGGCGGTAACACCGCCTCGTCACGCCTTTTCGCGTCCGGCCGTGCCGTTTCGGCCCGACCGGCGCCCGCGTTATACTCCTGCACATGCCCTTATCCCAGTTGGAAAGCCGGCTGCGCTACGAATTTCGCAATGCGGAATTGTTGCGCCAGGCTTTGACCCATCGCAGTCACAGTGCCACGCACAACGAACGGCTCGAGTTTCTCGGCGATTCCGTTCTGAATTGCGCGGTGGCTGCCCTTTTGTTCCAGCGTTTCAGCAAGCTGGACGAAGGCGACCTGTCGCGCGTACGCGCCAACCTCGTCAAACAGCAGTCGCTGTACGAAATTGCTCAGGCCCTGAATATCTCGGACGGCCTGCGGCTGGGCGAGGGCGAGCTGCGCAGCGGCGGGTTCCGCCGCCCGTCGATCCTCGCGGACGCGTTCGAAGCCATCATCGGGGCCGTGTTCCTCGATGGCGGCTTCGAAGCCGCCCAAGGGGTCATCAAGCGCCTCTATATCCCGATTCTCGACCACATCGATCCGCGCACGCTCGGCAAGGACGCGAAGACGCTGCTGCAGGAATACCTGCAGGGGCACAAGATCGCGCTGCCGACTTACACGGTGGTCGCCACGCATGGTGCGGCGCACAATCAGCAATTCGAGGTCGAATGCACGGTGCCGAAGCTCGACGTGAAGGTGTCGGGCTCCGGTGCGAGCCGGCGCGCGGCCGAGCAGGCCGCCGCGAAGAAGGCGCTCGACGAGGTGATGGCGGCCGCGCCGATGCTGGCCGCCAAGCCGAAGCGCTCGAAAAACGCACGCGGGTCGAAGCATGTCGAACCCGAAATCGTGCCGGGCGTGAAGGGTGTGCAGGAAGCGCTCGACCTGCGCTCGCCGGAGCGCAAGGAACGCGCGGCGGCGCGCGAGGCGAGGGCGGCCGGTGCGGCGCCTGCGGCAACCGCGGCGACCGGTAATGAACCGGCCGCGGCGCCGATGGCCGCGATTCGCGCGGCGCATGTCGACGCAGCTGCCGAGAAGGGTGAACGGGCGGCGAAGCCGGCGGTCGACAAGGCTGCCGAAAAGCCGGCTGAGAAGCCGGCCGAGCGACCCGACAAGGCCGTGGAGAAACCCGCCGAAGCCGTGCCCGCCGCACGCGCAGCCGACAAGCCGGCTGCCCAGGCCGCCGATCCGGCCCCCGCGTCCGCCGACAAGACTTCCGCCGGTACCGACTCCGCTTCGCGCACGGCTGCGCGCACGCGCGATACGGCGGCACCGGATTCCGAGACGCCGCCGGGCGGCGTGAGCCTCGCTGCCGCGCAGGCGCGCGTGGCCGATGCCGACCACTGAATTGCCCATCGATCGTGCCGCGCGCCGCGCGGCCGTTTCCGAACCTGTCTCCCAAACGATATGAACACTCCCGCTCCTACCGGTTTCCGTTGCGGCATGATCGCGATCGTGGGCCGCCCGAACGTCGGCAAGTCGACGTTGATGAACGCACTCGTCGGCCAGAAGATCAGCATCACGTCGCGCAAGGCGCAGACGACCCGCCACCGCATCACCGGCATCAATACGTTCGACGACGCGCAATTCGTGTTCGTCGACACGCCCGGCTTCCAGACCCGTCACAGCACCGCGCTGAACCGTTCGCTGAACCGCGCGGTCACGTCGACGCTGACGTCGGTCGACGTGATCCTGTTCGTGATCGAGGCCGGCCGCTTCGGCCCCGACGACCAGAAGGTGCTCGACCTGATCCCGCCCGGCATGCCGACGCTGCTGATCGCGAACAAGATCGACCGCGTGACCGACAAGGCGTCGCTGTTCCCGTTCATGCAGCAGATGAGCACGCTGCGCGAGTTCACCGAGCTCGTGCCGCTGTCGGCGCAGCGTCCGGAAGACATCAAGCGCCTGCTGGACACGATCAAGCCGTACCTGCCGGAAGGCGAGCCGATCTACGGCGAGGACGAGTTGACCGACCGCAGCTCGCGCTTCCTCGCCGCCGAAATCCTGCGCGAGAAGGTGTTCCGCTGGACCGGCGACGAACTGCCGTACACGAGCACCGTGCTGATCGACAAGTTCGAGGAGGAAGGGCGCCTGAAGCGCATCTTCGCGACGATCCTCGTCGAGCGCGATTCGCACAAGGCGATGGTGATCGGCAAGAAGGGCGAGAAGCTCAAGCAGATCAGCACCGAGGCGCGGATGGACATGGAGAAGCTGTTCGACGGCCCCGTGTACCTCGAGACCTTCGTGAAGGTGAAGAGCGGCTGGGCCGACAACGAGGCGGGGCTGCGTGCCTATGGGTACGAATGACGCACTGACGTCGACCGAAGACGCGGTGACGGCCGGCGCGAACGACGCGCCGCTGCCGGCACCGCCCGAACCGCCGCGCAAGGCGCGGCGCGCGACGTCTCGCACGTCCGATTTCCGCGTCGCCGAGCAGCCGGCGTTCGTGCTGCACAGTTATCCGTATCGTGAAACGAGCCTGATCGTCGACGTGCTGACGCGCGATCACGGCCGGCTCGCGCTCGTCGCGAAGGGCGCGAAGCGCCCGCACTCCGCGCTGCGCGGTGTACTGCAGACTTTCCAGCCGCTGCTGCTGTCGTGGTCGGGCAAATCCGAGGTGCGCACGCTGACGGGCGCCGAGTGGGTCGGCGGGATGCTGCCGCTCGGCGGCGACGGGCTGCTGTGCGGTTTCTACGCGAACGAGCTGCTCGTGAAATTCTGCGCGCGCGAGGATCCCCAGCCGCCGCTCTTCAACCACTACGTGCTGACCCTCACGCGCCTCGCCCACGGCGAGCCCGCGGTGCAGGTACTGCGCTCGTTCGAGCGCGTGCTGTTGCGCGAGACCGGCTACGCGATGGCGCTGAACCGCACGGTCGCGCGCCGCGCGGTCGAGCCTGACCGCCGCTACGTGTTCGATCCCGAGCGAGGCGTGCGCAACGCGGACGACGAAGTTCCGTCGCACTGGCCGGTCATTTCCGGGCAGACGTTGCTCGACATGGAGCAGGACGATTACCATCGAGCCCAGACGGTTGCGCAAAGCAAGACGCTGATGCGCTTCCTGCTGAACACCTATCTCGGCGGTACGCCGCTTGCCACGCGTCAGATCCTGATCGACCTGCAAAACCTATGAGCTTCTTCCTGACAACGCCCACCGCCATCGACCTCGGCGTGAACATCGACCACGTCGCGACGCTGCGCAATGCGCGCGGCACGACCTATCCCGATCCGATCCGCGCGGCGCTCGCCGCCGAGGAAGCCGGCGCCGACGCGATCACGCTGCATCTGCGCGAGGATCGCCGCCACATCGTCGATGCGGATGTGCGCAAGCTGCGCCCGCTGCTGAAGACGCGCATGAATCTCGAATGCGCGGTGACGGCCGAGATGCTCGATATCGCCTGCGAAGTGCGCCCTCACGACGCGTGCCTCGTGCCCGAGAAGCGCGAGGAACTGACGACCGAAGGCGGTCTCGATGTCGCCGGCCGCTTCGAGGCCGTGCGTGCGGCGTGCAAGCAGCTTGCCGACGTGGGCGTGCGCGTGTCGCTGTTCATCGACCCGGACGAGACGCAGATCCGTGCCGCGCACGAAGCAGGCGCGCCGGTGATCGAGCTGCATACCGGCCGTTATGCCGAAGCGCACGACGAAGCCGGGCAGCAGCGCGAATACGAGCGCATCGTCGCGGGCGTACAGGCCGGTGCGCAGCTCGGCCTGAAGGTCAATGCCGGTCACGGGCTGCACTACACGAACGTGCAGCAGATCGCCGCGATCGACGGCATCGTCGAGCTGAACATCGGCCATGCGATCGTCGCCCATGCGATTTTCGCGGGCTGGGACAACGCGGTGCGCGAAATGAAGGCGATCATGGTCGCCGCACGCGTTGCCGCGCTGCATGGCGGCGCGCGGTGAAGATGAAAGGCCGCTGCGCATCGTACGTCATGCGTGACCCGGCTCAGCCAGGCCATACCGGCGCGTACTGACATGGCGATCTACGGCATCGGTACCGACATCGCACAGGTGAGCCGCGTCGCGGCCGTGCTCGAACGCACGGGCGGCCGGTTTGCCGAAAAGGTGCTGGGCCCCGACGAACTGCGCGTGTTCCATGCGCGCCGCGCCCGCTCCGAGGCGCGCGGCATCGCGTTCCTCGCGACGCGCTTTTCCGCGAAGGAAGCGTTCTCGAAGGCGATCGGGCTCGGCATGCACTGGCCGATGACGTGGCGTGCGCTGCAGACCCTCAACCACCCGAGCGGCGAGCCGTACGTGGTCGCGTCGGGCGAGCTGGCCGACTGGCTTGCCGCCCGCGGCATCACGGCGCGCGTGACGGTCAGCGACGAGCGCGACTACGCGGTGTCGTTCGTGATCGCCGAGACGGACGCCGCGCCTGCCCCTGTTTCCCGAACCTCCTCCTGACGGAATTCCCGATTCGATGAAAACGACTCCCGGCCCGGTCATGCTCGACGTCGTCGGCACGGCCCTGTCGCGCGACGATGCGCGGCGCCTCGCGCATCCGAATACCGGTGGCGTGATCCTGTTCGCGCGGCACTTCCAGAACCGTGCGCAACTGACCGCGCTGACCGACTCGATCCGCGCGGTGCGCGAAGACATCCTGATCGCAGTCGATCACGAAGGCGGGCGCGTGCAGCGTTTCCGCACCGATGGCTTCACCGTGCTGCCCGCGATGCGGCGCCTCGGCGAGCTGTGGGATCGCGACGTGCTGCTCGCGACGAAGGTCGCGACGGCCGTCGGCTATATCCTGGCCGCGGAATTGCGCGCATGCGGGATCGACATGAGTTTCACCCCCGTGCTCGACCTCGATTACGGGCACTCGAAAGTGATCGGCGATCGCGCGTTCCATCGCGATGCGCGCGTCGTCACGCTGCTCGCGAAGAGCCTGAACCATGGGCTGTCGCTCGCCGGGATGGCGAACTGCGGCAAGCATTTCCCGGGGCACGGTTTCGCGGAGGCCGACTCGCACGTCGCGCTGCCGACCGACGACCGCACGCTCGATGCAATCCTCAAGCAGGACGTCGCGCCTTACGACTGGCTCGGCTTGTCGCTGTCCGCGGTGATTCCCGCGCACGTGATCTACACGCAGGTCGACAAACGGCCGGCCGGTTTCTCGCGCGTGTGGCTGCAGGACATCCTGCGCGGGCGGCTCGGCTTCACCGGCGCGATCTTCAGCGACGACCTGTCGATGGAAGCCGCGCGCGAAGGCGGTACGCTCACGCAGGCGGCCGACGCCGCGCTCGCTGCCGGCTGCGACATGGTGCTCGTCTGCAACCAGCCGGACGCGGCCGAGGTCGTGCTGAACGGGTTGAAGGCGCGGGCAACGGACGAGTCGGTGCGACGCCTCAAGCGGATGCGCGCGCGCGGCAAGGCACCGAAGTGGGACAAGCTGATCGCGCAGCCCGAATACCTGCAGGCGCAGGCGTTGTTGAGCAGCGCACTGGCATGAGCGGGGAGGGGATGGCGCGACGTGTGCCATTCCCCGGTCGCCGAAACAAAAAGCCGCGCAACTGCGCGGCTTTTTCATGGGTTACTGCAAGTGCGAACGGGTAGCGTCACGAGTCAAGCGGCCCCGGGACGGTGATGCTCTTGGCGCAACTAACGGTCTGATTCCGCCAGCGCCTGCAAGCATCGACGCCCGCTCAGTTCACCTTCATCCGCTGCAGCTTGTTGTACAGCGTCTTCGGGCTGATGCCGAGCAGCGTGGCCGCGCGGTGGCGCGTACCGCCGACCGCATCGAGCGTCGCGCGGATCAGCAGATCCTCGACGTCGGACAGCGGCGTGCCGACCTTGATCTGCACGCTGCTGCCGTTCAGCGCGGCGCCGGCCGAGAAACTCGGCTCGCCCGCGCGCAGCGTCTCGATGAAATCGCCCGATGCGTCGTACGCGAAGCGCACGCGTTCCTGCAGTTCGCGCACGTTGCCCGGCCATTCGTAGGACAGGCATTCGCGCACGAAGCCCGGTGCCGCGCGCTTGTCGGTCGTGCTGCGGCCGGTTGCGCGCGCTTCGCGGTTCAGCTCGTCGATCAGCGCGTCGCCGATCGCGAGTGCATCGCCGTCGCGCTCGCGCAGCGGCGGCATCGTGATCGACGCCGCGTCGAGGCGCAACCACAGATCCTCGCGCAGCGTACCGTTCGCGACCGCTTCGCGTGCCGGGCGGCGCGTGGTCGCGATCAGCCGGAAATCGCTCGTGATCGAACTCGTGCCGCCGATCCGCATGAAGTTCTGCGAATCGAGTGCATGCAGCAGCGCTTCCTGCAGCACGAGCGGCAGCGCGGTGATTTCGTCGAGGAACAGCGTGCCGCCGCCGGCCTGCTCGAACAGGCCCGATTCGCGGCGCTCGGCGCCGTCGAACGCGCCGCGCTCATGGCCGAACAGTACGCTGTCGAGCGATGCGCCGTGCCGGCCGGCCTGCGCGATCGTCCTGCAGTCGAACGACACGAACGGCCCCTTGCGGCGCCGGCTCAGGTCGTGCAGCGTGCGCGCGGCCAGCTTCTTGCCGGTACCGGCTTCGCCGGAGAACAGGACGGCCGTTTCGGTGCGCGCGTTGTGCTCGATCATGTCGTACACGTGCTGCATCGCGTCGCTGCGGCCGACCAGCGCGCCGAAGCGTCCGAGATGGCGCAGCGACGCGCGCAACGACTGCACTTCGTCGATCAGTTCGTACGGGCGGGGGATCCGCGCGAGCAGGCTGCGCAGGCGCGGAATGTTGATCGGCTTCAGCAGGTAGTCCCAGATGCCGTGACGCAGGCCCTCGATGGCGCTCTCGACCGTCGCATTGCCCGTCAGCACGATGACGGGCAGCGAGCCGTTCGGCTGTTGCTGCGGCAGGTGCTGGAGCAGGTCGAACCCGCTGCCGTCCGGCAGGTTCAGGTCGACGAGCACGACATCGGGAATCGAGCGGCCGAGCGCCGTGCGCGCTTCGGCGAGCGACGTGGCCGTGTCGACCGAGAAGCCGTCCGCGGCGAGCAGCGCGGTGAGACCGGACAGACTGTTGGGATCGTCTTCGACAATCAGGGCGTGTGGCATGGTGGACGCGAGTCGAGTCAAGAGAGGCGGGCTGTCGGTCATCTGGGCCGCAGCCGCATGTCAGATTAAAAACTGATTTTATGCCCCGCTGAACGCGTAACGAGCATTATTTCTCCGGCGCTATAAAACAGTTACCGATGATACAAATTGAATATCTTTACCGGTGGATTTTGTGCTTTACATGAGCCTTGCCCGCGCGCGCTTGTTGCCGCAAGACAAACAAAAAGCGCCCCGAAGGGCGCTTTGTTCGATGCGGGCGTCGCTGGCGATTACGCGCGGCTGCGGTATTCGTTCGTGCGCGTATCGATTTCGATCTTGTCGCCGGTGTTGCAGAACAGCGGCACTTGCAGTTCGAAGCCCGTTGCGAGCTTGGCGTTCTTCAGCACCTTGCCCGACGACGTGTCGCCCTTGACTGCCGGTTCCGTGTAGGTGATCTCGCGAACGAGGACCGTCGGCAGTTCGACCGAGATCGCCTTCTCGTTGTAGAACACGACTTCGCAAGCCATGCCGTCTTCGAGGTAGTTCAGCGCTTCGCCCATCATTTCGGCTTCGACTTCGAACTGGTTGTAGTCGGCGTCCATGAACACGTACATCGGGTCGGCGAAGTACGAATACGTCACTTCCTTGCGGTCGAGCACGACGACGTCGAACTTGTCGTCAGCCTTGTAGACCGCTTCCTGGCCTGCATTCGTCAGCAGGTTCTTCATCTTCATCTTGACGACGGCGGAGTTACGGCCCGACTTGTTGTATTCAGCCTTGGCGATGACCCATGCGTCGCTGCCGATCTGCACGACGTTGCCTACGCGGAGTTCCTGTGCGGTTTTCATAAAAAACTGTCCTGATCAAATCAAATAAATAGGTGCCTGAGCGTTGCACAACGGGTGAGGCGCCAAGCAGACGCGTTCCGGTGGGCGCCAAAAGCAAGCGCTTGCGTGGTCGGCCGTCGGATAACCGCTTATTTTAACTGAGATTTTGCGTATTCCGCCAGCTTTCCCGTGAGATCGCCGACGGCCGCGAGCGCATCGGCCCAGCGGGCCGCGTTGGCGTCCAGTGCGGCGCGGTGCTGCCAGAAATCCGCCCAGTCGGGCGTGCCGGCGCCGTTCCAGGCATGCCAGAACCGCTCGAGCGCCGTGCGCGGCGCGTCGGCGAGGCCGGCCGACAGGTGCGCGAGCGCGGCGTCGAGCTTCGGCAGGTGCACGTCGTCGGCCTGCGGATAGATGTGCCACACGAACGGCTTGCGTGCCCACTGCGCGCGGACGAAAGAATCCTCGCCGCGCACGAAATTGATGTCGGCCGCCCACAGCAATGGATCGTAGTCAGCCTGGGGGACGAACGCGAGCCCGTGTGCCGTCAGGTTGCCGCTGTGCGCATGCGTGCCCGCGTCGAACGACTCGACCCCGAAAAAACGCGCGACGGCAGGCGACACGCGGCCGGCCGGCACGAGCGCGACGACCGGCGACGGGCCGTCGCGCCACTGCGCGAGCAGCGCGTCGACGGCCGGATTCTCGTACGCGAACAGGCTGACGACCGTCGTGCCGGCGGCCGGCGGCGCGCCGCCGGTCGCGCGCCGCCACCATGCGTCGCGCGCCGCCGCGTCGGCTTCGAAGGCCGTGCGGCGCGAATCGAGGTCGTGCTCCTTCAGGACGCCGCCGGTGCCGGCCGACAGGCCGGGGAAGAAGAACGTCTTCAGCAGCGGGTAGCGCGGATGCGGCGACGGGCGCAGATGGAAGTCGGCGACCCAGTCCTCGGCGCTCAGGTATTCGAGGTTGATCCACACGGGGCGGCGCGCGCGGCGCGCCATCGCCGCGAGATACGCGCCGGGCAACTCGCACGCGAACGCTTCGATCACGACATCGGCGATCTCCAGCGCGTCGCCGACTTCCGCATGCCAGTGTTCGACCACGATCGTGTCGACCGTCTGCCGACCCGCGTCGGGATCGACGCCAGGCAGCAGGCACGAGAACGTGCGCAGGTCGTCGATGAACAGGCGAACCTGCCAGCCGTGCTCGTGCGCGAGCTGGCGCGCGAGGCGCCAGCAGACGCCGATGTCGCCGAAATTGTCGATCACGTTGCAGAAGAGGTCGCAGGCGATCGGTTCGCCCGGCGCGGCGGGCAGGGGGGCAGCGGTGGTGCGTGGCATCGAAGCGGGCCGGTGAATGCTCTAAACTGGCGATTCTAATAGACCCGTTCCGCGTTACAAGGCGCCCGGATCACGCATGACATCCCCTGAAGCTCCCGATACCCCGTTCGAACCGAAGAAGATCCTTGCGCAGTTGCCGCACATGCCGGGCGTCTATCGCTATTACGACACGACGGGCGCCGTGCTCTATGTCGGCAAGGCACGCGACCTGAAGAAGCGCGTATCGAGCTATTTCACGAAGACGCAGCTGTCGCCGCGCATCGCGATGATGGTCACGCGCATCGCGCGCATCGAGACGACCGTCACGCGTTCGGAGGCCGAAGCGCTGCTGCTCGAGAACAACCTGATCAAGGCGCTCGCGCCGCGCTACAACATCCTGTTTCGCGACGACAAGTCGTATCCGTACCTGAAGCTCACCGCACACCGCTTTCCGCGCATGGCCTATTACCGCGGCTCGGTCGACAAGCAGAACCAGTATTTCGGGCCGTTCCCGAGCGCCTGGGCCGTGCGCGAGAGCATCCAGATCCTGCAGCGCGTGTTCCAGTTGCGCACCTGCGAGGATTCGGTCTTCAACAACCGCACCCGGCCGTGCCTGCTGCATCAGATCGGGCGCTGCACGGCGCCGTGCGTCGGCGCGATCTCCGACGAGGATTACGCGATCGACGTGTCGAACGCCGCGCGTTTCCTGCTCGGCCGGCAGTCCGAAGTGATGAAGGAGCTCGAGCAGAAGATGCACGCGTTCGCGTCCGAGCTGAAATTCGAGCAGGCGGCGGCCGTGCGCAACCAGATGAGCTCGCTCGCGACGGTGCTGCACCAGCAGGCGATCGAGGTCGGCAGCGACAGCGACGTCGACATCCTGGCGGTGGTCGCGCAGGGCGGGCGCGTGTGCGTGAACCTTGCGATGGTGCGCGGCGGCCGGCATCTCGGCGACAAGGCGTATTTCCCGACGCACGTCGAAAGCGCGCTGACGCTCGCCGAAGGCGGTCTCGGCGACGAGTCCGAACTGGCGGAAGCGGCCACCGCGCCTGCCGATGCACCGGCTGACGCATTACCCGACCTGCCCGCCGAAGAATCCGGCCGCGCGCGCGGCGACGCGGCGGCGTCGGTCGAGGCCGAGGTGCTCGACGCGTTCATCGCTCAGCACTATCTCGGCAATCGCGTGCCGCCCGTGCTGGTCGTGAGCCATGCGCCCGCGAGCCGCGACCTGCTCGAATTGCTGTCCGAGCAGGCCGGCCACAAGGTGTCGCTGGTGCGGCAGCCGCAGGGGCAGCGGCGCGCGTGGCTGTCGATGGCCGAACAGAATGCGCAGATCGCGCTCATGCGGCTGCTGTCCGAGCAGGGCTCGCAGCAGGCGCGCACGCGCGCGCTCGCGGAGACGCTCAGCTACGAATGCGACGATCTTGCGACGCTGCGGATCGAATGCTTCGACATCAGCCATACGATGGGCGAGGCGACGCAGGCGTCGTGCGTCGTCTACCACCATCACAAGATGCAGTCGGGCGAGTACCGCCGCTACAACATCACCGGGATCACGCCGGGCGACGACTACGCGGCGATGCGGCAGGTGCTCACGCGTCGCTACGAGAAGATGGTCGAGCAGGCGGCCCAGGCGGCAGCTGTCGACGAAGCGGCCGGCATTGACGGCGAGTCGACGCGCCAGGCCGAGGCGTCGAGCCTGCTGCCGAACATCGTGCTGATCGACGGCGGCAAGGGTCAGGTCGAAATCGCGCGCCAGGTGTTCACCGAGCTCGGCCTCGATACGTCGATGCTGGTCGGCGTCGCAAAGGGCGAGGGGCGCAAGGTCGGCCTCGAGACGCTCGTGTTCGCGGACGGCCGCACGCCGCTCGAACTCGGCAAGGAGAGCGCCGCGCTGATGCTCGTCGCACAGATTCGCGACGAGGCGCACCGCTTCGCGATCACCGGCATGCGCGCGAAGCGGGCGAAGGCGCGCCAGACGTCGCGGCTCGAGGAACTCGAAGGCGTGGGCGCGAAGCGCCGGCAGCGGCTGCTCGCGCGGTTCGGCGGGTTGCGCGGCGTGGTGGCCGCGAGCGTCGAGGAACTCGCGAGCGTCGAGGGCATCTCGCACGCGCTCGCCGAGCAGATCTACAAGCAGCTTCACTGACGCGGCCGTGCGGCCGGCTGCCTCGCCAGCGTTCTTGTGGCAGGCCGGTCGACACGGCACAATTGCGAATCCTTTACTGTCCCGCATGCCATGCCGTTCAATTTCCCGATTTTCCTGACGTGGGTACGGATCGTGCTGATCCCGCTCGTCGTCGGCGTGTTCTATCTGCCGGACACGGTGATGGGCGGCGCGCACCGCAACCTCGCGGCGGCGGCGATCTTCATTCTCGCGGCGCTGACCGACTGGTTCGACGGGTTTCTAGCCCGCAAGTGGAACCAGACGTCGTCGTTCGGCGCCTTTCTCGATCCGGTCGCGGACAAGCTGATGGTGACGGCGGCGCTGCTGATCCTCGTGCAGATTTCGCGCGTCGATGCAGCGATCGCGCTCGTGATCGTCGGCCGCGAGATCGCGATTTCGGCGCTGCGCGAATGGATGGCGCAGATCGGCGCGTCGAAAAGCGTGGCGGTGAACCAGCTCGGCAAGTTCAAGACCGCATGCCAGATGGTTGCGATTCCGATGCTGCTGTTCTACGGGCCGCTGCCGCTCGGCATCGCCACGATCGATACGCGCGTATGGGGCGAGTGGCTGATGTATCTCGCGGCGGTGCTGACGATCTGGTCGATGCTGTACTACATGAAGCTCGCGTGGCCGCAAATTCGCGAGCGCGGCGGCGCGTGATGCGTGTCACGCGTTCGGTCGACCAGGTTTTTTGGAAAAAGGGCTGGAAAAGCCCTTGACACACGAATGTGCCTTCGACATAATCTCGCTTCTCCGCTGCACGACGAAGTAAGTGTGTGACGGGGAGGCAGTAGCATGCGGGAGTAGCTCAGTTGGTAGAGCGCAACCTTGCCAAGGTTGAGGTCGCGAGTTCGAGACTCGTCTCCCGCTCCAGATTTTTTCTGGCAGCGTGTAGTACGGCAAAGCGCTGCAGATGCAGGACACATGCGGGAGTAGCTCAGTTGGTAGAGCGCAACCTTGCCAAGGTTGAGGTCGCGAGTTCGAGACTCGTCTCCCGCTCCAGATTTTTCTGGCAGCGTGTGGTACGGCAAAGCGCTGCAGGTGCAGGACAATGCGGGAGTAGCTCAGTTGGTAGAGCGCAACCTTGCCAAGGTTGAGGTCGCGAGTTCGAGACTCGTCTCCCGCTCCAAGTAATGGGGAAGCCACGCTTCCCTTTTTATTTGATGGACCTCCGGTCCTCGAATAAAAAATCTGTCTCTTGCCTCACGGCATCCGGACAGTCCGCTTTTGGCGCGATAGCAAAGCGGTTATGCAGCGGCCTGCAAAGCCGTTTAGGCCGGTTCGACTCCGGCTCGCGCCTCCAAGTAGAACGAGATAAAGCCCTGATTCGTCAGGGCTTTTCTTTTTTCTGCGCATTTCCAAAGATGGAAATGCGTCGCCTAGAGTGGTAAAAAGTCGCCTGTAACCAACCACAAACCGACGCCAACCACCCGTCAATCGGCTAATTGGCAATCGAGGCGAATTCATCTAGGCATGGCGAACAAACGACAGCGGCCGTCCGGCACGTGGGAATACACGATCAAGCGGGCGAAGCTGCTACCAAAGCCACTTTCCCTGACCTTTGACACCGAGGAAGAGGGCGACGCGTACGTTGCTCGATTGGAGCAGCTGCTGGACGCCGGCATCGTGCCGGACGAGGTCATCGAGCAGCGCGAAGCGATCGCGACAACAGGCGACGCGATTCGGGCGTACCTGCGCCGCGTGTCAGTGCCCGACTCCGACGTCCAGGTGCTCAATGCGCTCCTCGGCAGAGCAGCCATCAAGGCAAAGTCGCTTGCGACGCTCGATTACCAGTGGGTCGAGCAGTGGGTGACAAGCATGAAGCGTCATGACCACCTTTCGCCGTCAACGATCCGACACTACGTCGGTGCATTGGCCCGCTGCTTCGATTGGGTGGTGAGATCGGGCACGCCGATGTTGGCGACCAACCCGCTCCGACTGCTCCCGAAGCGATATGCGACCTACACTGATGAAGATCGAGCGTCGGTGGAGGCGCAGGATGTCGACGCGAAAGAGGACGTGCACCGGGATCGGAGGCCGAGCGAGGCGGAGCAGGCCGAGATTCGACGACTGATGGCCGGTGGGAAGCCAAACGGCCGCGAGCGTGCGTTCGATCTCCCATACCGGCCGGCGCTGGTGTTCCTGTTCGAGCTGGGTATCGAGTCCGCCATGCGGATGCGGGAAATGTACACGCTGGAGGTCGACCAGTTCGAGGTTAGCCGCCGGACGGCGTCGCTCGAGAAGACGAAGAACGGCAGCAAGCGCTCGGTGCCGCTCACGACGATCGCGATCGCCGCGTACGAGCGGTACGTCGGGGCCGTGAATGGGGGTGATCCGGAAATGAACGGCTTCACCTTCGACGGCGGCCGGTTGTTTCCATGGGTCGACGATATGGAGGCGTCGATGCGGGCTGAGGGCGTGCAGCTGCTGAAGCGCAAGGTCCTCGCTCGCGTCTCGTCTCGGCTCTCGGCGCAGTTTGGGCGGATCTTCGACGCGGCTGGCTGCTCGGATCTCGTGTTCCATGACCTGCGGCACGAGGCAACGTCACGGCTGTATGAGCGTACGACGTTGAGCGACGTTCAAATTGCGAAGATCACTGGGCACACGAATCCCAAGGTCTTGATGCGCTATGCAAACCTGCGGGGTAGTGATTTGGCGGAAAGGCTTTGGTAACAGCAAAAAAAAGACCGCTCAATTGCGGTCTTTTTTTGTGTTTCGGCCCCAAATCCAGCGCCAGTTTCGGTAGGCAGCATCTCGAGCGCTTGAGGCTCTTATCGGTCGCCGCTTCCCGTCTTCAGCTTCATCGCGGAGAATGCCGCGCGAGCGGAGTCGCTGATCCGTTGTTTCCCGTGCTTTAGCGCAACGGCCTCTGATTTCTTCAGCGGTACGGAAGCCGAGGAGGTACTGCGCTTCATCGGCTGTGAGGGCCGCCGGTTCAATGTCGAAGATTTCCCGAATGTCATTGCCATACTCCTTCTCAAGACGCGAGACAGTCTTCTTTGCTGGAAACAGTCTACCAGAGCGACTCGCATTTACTAGAACAACTGCTCCGATGACTGCCCCGCCACCGCGTCGAATATGATCGGCAAGGTCGCAAAGGGTGCCACCCATAGTCGTCACATCGTCAACCAGTACATATTGGCCGTCGCGGACGACCTGGCCGCTGAACGATGGTCTCGCGATCATCCTTTCCATTGCGTCGGCGCCGGTGTGATACACCTTCGCTGTCTGGATGATTTCCAAATCCAACTGCCCCCGCGTCGCGAGCGACAGCAACACCGCGAATGTTTGAGGAATCGCGTTATCGCCAAGGGCTTCCCGTGCGTGCGGCGCGACAAATATGTAGTCTCTTGGCCACTCTCCCGAACTTCGTTTGGCGAGAACTTGCTGGACGATTGGTGCCCCAACCGCAGCGACAAGGCGAATTGCAGCATCAGAATCGCCGGCTTTTGCCGCCTGATAGTCTGGATGCTCTTTCAGTGGGCCATCGTTAGTCCAGAGAAAAAGCGGTACGTCAACATTTTCGGGGAAGCCGAATTCTCGGTGCGGCGGTCTGCCTGCCGCACGCTTGCCAAGGACGGTGGTTGCTCGTGCTTGGCGGGGCGGCAATTTGTTTGTCGGTTTGGGCGGCGCAGCCATACGACCAGTATACAACGGCAGTCGAAATGGCGCGCCGCGCGCTCTACGCGGCCATGACATCGGGCAATCGCGGTAGCGGTCGTGCTTTTCGCCCCGGCCGGCGCGGGTCCGTCGCGGAAAGTTGCTTTGTGATCGCCCGGTGCACTCGTTCGTCCGTCGCAGGTGCCCCGCTGCGTATCTGCTCGATCCGTTTCTGCGTTTGCGCCTGCACCTGTTCGCGCAGGTAGGCCACAACGTCGTCTTCCAGAAAGACCCATGCCCGGCCAATCTTGGCACCGAGGATGTCGCCGCGATGAACGATATCGAGCAGCGTGGTGCGGTCGATCTTGAGGAATTCCGCGCATTCGATCAGGTCAAGCGTCCTCACGCGTTACCTCCTCGATCGGCAGTGATGCAGTCGCGCCAGTGTTCGAGCTGCTCGATGTACTCGGCATGCGTCGGGTGATCTGCGACGGTCATCCAGCATTCGTGGCTGCTGAAAGCGCCGCCGCTGATCGCGTGCGTACTTAGCTGGCCGGCGCAAATTTGTGTGGCCAGATCGGTAAGTGCTCTGAACAGGTCGTCAACGGTATCCGCCTGCATCTCGAGGCGAAACTGGACTGCGCGCTTCGGGGGCGTTGTCATCGGCTACCTCTTGCGAGCGCAGCTGCGCGATCAAGCCGTTCGATTTCGGCGAGGATCAGTGCGCCGGCCTTGACCAGTTCGCGTCGACGGTCGTCGCCGATCTTCGCGCTCCAGCCCTCGGGCAGGATCCCTTGGCCGAACGTGGCGCCATAGCCGGTATCAGCCGCCGGCCAGTCGCGAACGCCTGCGGGCATCGCATAGTACGCGGCGAGCGCTGCGATTTCTCCGCATGCATGCTCGTCGTCGTGTTCTACCGTCCAGCCTTTTTCGGTGATCTGGCGACGGCGCTCGGCGCGCACATCGACCACTGCGTCCGTGACCTCGGGCGACGTGTTGATCACGATTGCCCCGTCTTTCCGCATCATCCAGCCGCGTTTGCCTGGCACAAAATCGCCGGACATGATCAAGGCATCGGTGCGCTCGCCCATCTGCGTGGGAGGCGGGAAGGCGGCGGTGAGCATTGCGCGGTAGGCGTTCGTCCACGAGGCTGCGTAGGATTGATCGGAGCTTGGTGCTGCCGTCCACGCGTCGATCATCTTGGGTGTTGGCTCGATCGGCACGAGCGCATAGCCGTGTGGGATCGCCGATGGTTCCGGTTCGCGTGCGGGGGCAGGCCTGCCTTCGTCGGGCATTTCTTGATGCAGGCCGACAATAATCTGCATCGCTGCGGCCGCAGGGAATTCCTCCTCGATCTCTTCCGGAGTCCGGCCCTCGAGCATTGCGTCGGAGTCACCCAGGTGTGTGTCGAGCAGATCCATCGCGCGACGCAGTTGCGCCTTCAGGTGCGTCGTCGCTGTTGCGGGCTGCTCGACAGTGGGGGCGGCGTCCAGCGCTTCGTAGATCGCGGCCTTCAGGGCCGGTATCGAGTCTTGCCCGTCGGGCATGTCAAGTTCGTGATTCCGGGCGATCTGTTCGATCTGCTCGTCCGTCAGCGCATCAGCGCGGCTATTTTCGGTGGTCATTGTTGGTCTCCGGAGGTGGTTGCGGGTAGAGCGCGGCCGAGTTGCATCAGGCCCGTTTCCAGCGTGATCCCGGCGGTTGCTGCCCAGGTGCGTGCCTCCTGCGCGGCGTTGTGGCGGGCGTAGCTGCCCGTTTCGTCGGACATCAGATCCAGCAGCTCGACGTCGGCCGCCTGCGAGATCTCTACGACGAGCTCGCGAATTGCGATGCGCACCGCCTCGAGGCGCTCGGCTCTGCCTCGGCGGGTCACCGCCGAGGTATCGTTCGTCTGGATAGGTTTGCGACGCGTGAGCGTCGCTTCGTTCTTCTGGATCGCTTTTGCGGGCGCACGCCCGCGCTTGCCGCTCTCGACAGATTTGCCGTCGACGCTCGCGAGTGCGATAGCTGTGCGTCCGCTTCCGTGTTCCCGCTTACGCGACAGCGGACGTGGGGTAGAAAGAGCCGGGCGCGGGGTCATTGGGCGGCCTCCAGCGTGGCGACATGCTTGGCTGCCAGCTCGGGCGTCCAGTCTGGATCAGGCATGGCGTACAGCTCATCGAGCCATGCACGAACGTGGGTCGTCTCTTTGGCCTTCAACATGGCGGAGCTGGCGTTGATGCGGAGAGCGAGTACGTGTACGGCCGCGCGAATTGCTTGCACTCGCGTCGGATAGGTCGGTTCACCATCGCGGTGCCCGCACGGCGAAGAACCGCCGGCAGTTCCGATCGTGTAGTCCAGTCCGAAAATCCACTGGCCTTCCGCAATCAATGCGAGGCGAATTTCGACAGGAATGCGGCCAGTCCTTTCCAGTTTCGGTGCGGAGATAACATCCGTGGCGGTGTAGACGCCATGCTTGTTTGCTGTAGCGATGGAGTAGGTCCGGCGCTCAGGGGCGGCATCGAGCAAGTCCGCGACCGGCGTCAATGCCGCATGGACGGCATAAATCGTACCGGGAGACAGGTTCCCGAATACGGGATCATGTAGGACAGCCTGTAGCGCCTGTAAAAGTTGCTTTGCGCGCGGCTCGTCGATCTTCGTCGGTTTGGGGGCGGAGGGTTTGGCGGCCGGCGTGTCGCCGCCCAGGTGCTTCTTCGTCACCTTGGTCTTGCCTGCTTCCTTCGCTTTCGACAAACCGGAGACGATGCGTTCGAGCGCCTTGTCGCCGCCGTGCGCGCGGATCTCTTCGATCGCGAGGGTGCCTGCGATCGCGCCGCTGCGGACGAGGTCGTGTAGTTCGGACGGAGCTTTCTCCAGTAGCGCGGCGTCACGGATCGACTGTTCCGAAATGTTGAGACGGGCACAAATGGTTTTGGTGTCGAGTCCGTGAAGGTCGCGAAGCTCGGCGATCGACGTCGCGAGATCGAGCGGCGACGACGCTTTCGATACATTGCTCACGTAACCGTCGATCACCATTTCCGACCGCTTTACGTCACGCGAATCGCGGACAACGATCGGAATCTTTCCGAGGTCTTTCCCTGCTGCGATCGCTGCGCCTGCCGCGAGGTAGCGATGCTGACCCTTGTAGACGTAGAAATAGTCTTTGCCGTCGACCTTGCGTGCGTAGCAATGGAGCGGGGAGCCCTTGTCATACCCGTTCTGCACCATCGATGCGGTCAGTTCCTTGACCCACTGCGGATCGACGGGGCGGACGTTGTCGCGCGGGTCGTAGCGCAGTGCTTCGTATGGCGTCATCCACAGGTCGGCGGAGGTCGCGCCGGCCGCGGCTGCTGCCGCCTTGGTGTTCCCGGTCTGGATCGGTGCGGTCAGGTCGAGCTGTTGCGTGCGGTCGTTCATCACGCGGCCTCCTTCGCTGCCTGCTTACGTCGCGGCTTCGCTTTCTGCGCGGCCTGCTCGATGGCGGCCTTTGCTGCTCGCTCGGCCGACTGCCGTTGACGGCGTGCCGCGTTGACGGCGCTCTCGCAATCGCCTTCACTCGGAATCGAAATCTGCCTGCGGACGACGTCGTGACCGTCCATGATCAGGTGCTCAGTGTGGACGCTGTCGGCGATCGGTCGGCGCATCACAACCGTCTTGCCGACGAGGATCGGCGTCGACGGCCTGCGGGCATCGCGGTCGTAGCGGACGATGGTCCGCAGACTAAGGGTATTGCCGCGCGGAGCATCGGTTTCGAAGCGCTTAATCGGGCGGGGCATGGTCTTACTCCTCTTCACTTTCGCCGGCCGCGCGACATTTCATGTCGACGTGTCTGGCGTGCGGTTGCTGATCGCGCGTCCGAAGCGCCGCGCAGTTCGCGAGGCAGATCCGGAGGGCGGGATTGGTCAGGGATGCGGAGGCGGGGCCGGGCAGACAGCGAAGGCGATGCTCGCGGGCGATTTGTTCGTCGGAGATTCGATCGATCGCTGTCATGCTCGGATCAGCCGGCGGTCGAGCTCGAGGCCGCGAACGCGATACGGTTGGCCATTGACATTTCCGAACGGAACGTGCTGACGGCGACTGCGATGAAGATCACGAGCAGGGCGATGGTTGTGCGCGCTGCGCCGGGTTGAGATTTGCGGTTCCGGCTCATGGCTACACCTGCGCGCGCGAATGCGGACGGGCGGTCGGCGCTTGGGGCGCGTCATTGCCGGGGAGGAGATTCACAAGGATCACGACGACAGCCGCGACCATCACGAAGCGCCATGCGGTCGTCGACTCGGCTTGCTTGGCGGGGGGAAAGTAACTTTGCTGCATGCGCTGGATCGCTGCCCGCCGAGCAGCACCGTGCGCGTCAAAAATGGGTTTCATGAAAACCTCCGGTGGGCGCGTCGGGTGACGCGTTCCGCCGGAGGATATCCGCATACGGAATTAAATGTCAATCCGTATGCGGAAGTTTCAATGTGACGTCTGCCCGGAAAATTAGGTGCGGATGCCGTGCGCGGAAGTGATTCAGGGACGGGGGCGCCACAGCCGCGCCGCGCAGAATTGGCCGGCGAGCGATAGCGCTGCGTCGATCAGCGGGTATTCGTTGATGTACGTGGCGGCTACGAAGCCAATCGTCGCTATGACTGCAAGGGAGACGGTGCCGCGCTGGTGAGGTGCAGGTCGGCTGGTGTGCCGCGCTCGCATCAGCTTGTCGGTGAGGCTTTTGAGGCCGCGAGTCAGGAGGGGGAGAAACTCGGTTTCTACGCCGGTTGCCGTCGAGTCGAGCGATCCGTCAGCTCGCAGCAAGACGAGCGCAGCCGCAACAGCGCGCGTCTCGTCTGAATCAAGGCGTGAGCTGAGGTGTGATGCGATGCGCAGGTGGCGTGCTTCGAGATTGCTCTGCGCTGGCTGCGTGGTGGTGCGTGCGGCACTCTCGTGCCGCGACCGATATGACGAGAGGTCAGTGACTGTTGCTTGCGCCTCGGAGTTTGCGGCGTCTTTGGGCCGATTGGCTATTGGTCTCATGTTCGCTCAGCGTATCAGTGGTTAGATCACGTTGAGCGACGCGTTCGACGAGCGAGCGCTCGTCGTCTGTGGCCGGAATGGTCTCCGATACAGATGTCAGTTCGCCGGCACCTCCCGTGCTGGCCTCGTATGTTGCGATCACAAACTCGGCGAACGCCTGAATCTTGTCCCGCTCTCCTGCCGGCAAGCGAGCAAAGCGTTTTGGGTCGATCGGGAGTGCGCGAGACCCATCACGATCGTCGTCGTCGAGGAGTTGCGCGATCGAGATTCCAAAAGCCGTCGCCAGCTTATATGCCGTCGCCAGCTCAGGCTCGGTGCCCAGGTTCAGCACACGGTGAATCGAGCTCTGCGACATTTTTGCGCGTGCCGCGAGCTTTGCCTGTGTGTCTGCGGCCGGTACACGGCCCATCCAGAGACGCACCCTGTCTGCCAGAAGTTGCCGCATGGAAATGTCTTTGCTCATGGAGGGAATCATTCCATATATGGAATTCCCTATGAGGAATTTTGGAAGTTGTGTAAAATTCCGCATACGGAAGTTTCCGGGTGATTCTCAAATTGGGGGAGCGATGAAAGGCAACCGCGAACCGATGCTCGACACCGTGCTGCGGCGTCTGAATCAGGTGAAGGGCGAGTGGCCCCGAATCGCAGACGAAAGCACGGTGCCATATCAAACCATCACGAAGATTGCATGCGGGTTCGTGCGTGATCCGCGCGTGTCGACCGTGCAGGCCCTTTACGACTACTTCGCCGATCTCCCGGAGCCCGACGTCGGCATGAATGGCCGTGTGCTGGAAACGCTGCACGGCCCGCATTGAGTTACCGCTTTGGCGACGCATTGACCTGTCCCATTGGGATGAATCGTACGTGCGCGGCAGGCGGGTAAACAGAATGAAAGTCCACCATCATCAAGAACAGGCGGGGCACCAATGACCTGCAGATACAGCGGGACCGAGTGGCTCGACGTCCTCTATACGTCGATCCGCAATACGCCGGGTGGCGTAGCCGAGGCAGCGAATTTCCTGACGGCCCGTCGCGGTCGGTCAATCTCGGCAGAGGCACTGCGGTTGCGCCTTCGCGCGGTCGACGAGAACCGTCTCTCGATGGAGATGTTCGAGCTGCTGATCGAATGGCTGGATGAGCGTCGATCGCCATTTGCGTTGGATGCGCTCTACGCATTGAACGAGCGGTTCGGTCTCCGTGCAACCGAGGCACACGCTGCACCGGAGGGTGATCCTTCTGAGGCCCTGATCGACGAAACGCTGCAGATCGCCAAGCACACGGGTGAGGTCGCAGATTCCGTGCGCTCGGCCCTCGAAGACAAGGACATCAGCGAGGGCGACGCGACGACCATCACAACAGCTGCACGTTCGCAGCAGCGTGCGCTCGATCGCCTCATCCGGCTCGCTCGGTTGGCCGTGCGCGGTCCGAAGCCGCTATTTCGTCGCGACTGAGCCGGCCTATGCGCTTCTGCTCCGGAATGCAGTGCTGCAACCCGTACCGCGAACAGGCTGGCCTGTCGTGCGATTACGGCAACCAGTTGTGCTGCGCCAGCTCTGCGCTCGAGCGCATGGCGACTGCGATGCCGTCCGGCGTTCCCCGCCTCATCAATACGTTGCTCGATACGTTCCCGGCTTCGGCTGGTTACGTGATCCAGCACGCTTTGCGCTATGCCGACCCGTCCGTTGCGATCGACACCGCTGCGAAGTACTGCGCGTCTCTCCCGACTCGAGCGGATCGGCTGGCGTTCAAAGACCAGATCGCTGGCTTTCTCGGCAGCGAGCAACTCGAGCAGTTCGAAACATCGACCCTCGCCGAATTTCATCGGCGAAAAGCCACAACCAATCGGGGGTAACAAAGTGACTTTGCCGCAAGTCTCAATCTCGCTTCGTGCACACCACACTCGTGCAAGACACCGCTTTTCCGTAGGTCAATCAGCGTTCGTCGCCGGACGTGCATCGTTCCGCCGCCGCCGGGCCGCCCGGATCTTCGCGACGGGGGCGTGAGCCTTGTCCACGATCGATCAGATCATTGCGCAGCTCGACGCTGCGGGGCATCCGCGATTGCCCGAAGGTCATCCCATCGCGGACGGGAAACCGCACCGCTACGGCCCCAAGAAAAAGCACTGGTATTCGTTGCACGAGATCGTCCGCGCCGGACAAGTAGTCGGCTACACCGGTGCGTTTGGCGAGTGGGGCGGTGACGACAACGGCGCGCAAAAATTCGTGTGGCAAGGTGGTGCGCTTCCCCCTGATGTACTCGCTGAAACCCGGCGACGGCAGGAGGCAACCGAACGCGCGGAAGAGGAAAAGCGACGCAACGCTGCGAAGCTGGCCGCCAACCGTGCGCGTCAGCAGTGGGGCGAAGCTGCTGAAGAAGGCGCGTCCGCGTACCTGGATCGCAAGCAGATTACAGCCGAGGGCGTCCGATTTGCAGAGGACGGGACACTGTATGTTCCGCTGCTGCGGTACACGGCCGACGACGTTCGTATGGTCGGCCTGCAGAAGATCACGCCAGACGGTGCAAAGCGCTTCAACAAAGGGACGGAGAAGAAGGGCGCGGAATGTCGCCTCGGCAGTGTGAACGCCGACGACAAGATCGTGATGGTCGCAGAGGGCTATGCAACGGGCCGGTCAATCCGCATGGCGACCGACGAAGCGATCCCGGTATCGGTGTGTGTCGACGCCGGCAACATCATGCTCGCCGCACGCGCTCTGCGCGACGCGTATCCGGACGCGCATATCCTGATCTGCGCTGATGACGACTGGAAGGTCGAGCAGCAGATGCGGAACTGGCTCGCCGACAAACTCGGCTACAGCGGCGACCTGGTCGTTGGCGCTGATCCAGTCGAGATCGAGCATCGGGGTGTCGCTCATCGTGTCAATGCAGAGGTGGCGCAGATCAACGGAGGTGTTCCGTTCATCGAACTGCGCGTCGTTACCGATTCGCGCCCGGAGCAGATCAAGCGATTCGAGAACACTGGCCGCGCACGTGCCGAAGAAGCAGCAGCGGCGGTCGGCAATGCGAGCGTAACGTTCCCCGTCTTCTCGAACCGCGAAGATCGCAAGCTCACGGACTTCAACGATCTGCACTGCGAGGAAGGGCTCCACGTCGTCAAAGAGCAGGTCGCACGAGCAATCCTCGCAGCACTGGCGCCGGCCGCGAGCGACGTGAAGCCCTTCCCGCACCTGCATGCGGTCGAGAAAACTGCGGACCCGCTGTTCGATCAGGCGGTCGCAGCTGTGCGTGAGGCGCGTCGGGCGTCTGTCTCGCTCGTGCAGCGCCAGCTCAAGATCGGCATTAACCGTGCGGCTCGCATCCTCGACGACATGGAGAAAGCCGGCATCGTATCCGCAGAGAACGACAAGGGTTCGCGCCGTGTGCTCGACGCGGGCGATGATTCCCCCCCTTCGTCGGCTGACGCGGCCGACGACGAATCGTCGGCGGAGCCGGAGCGTCAACCTCGGTCGTGGTACGCGGATCTGCGTCGCACGAACAGCGGTGCGTTGCTTCCGACCGTCGACAACATCTTCGCGATTCTGTCGAACGATCCGAAATGGGACGGTGTCCTCGGCTTCGAGCTGTTCGCGCTGCGGATCGTGAAGCTGAAGCCGCCGCCGTTTCCGGGTGGTGAGGTGGGTGAGTGGACCGATCGCGACGACGCACGCTGCGCGTTGTGGCTCGGGCAGCGCTACGCAGTCAGCCCGCGCGCGGATCTTATCTCGGACGCAGTATTTCTGGTGGCCGAGCGCAATTCGTTTCATGAGGTGCGCGACTACCTCGCGGGCCTGACCTGGGACGGCACTCCGCGGCTGAGGAACTGGCTCGTTACGTACCTCGGGGCGGAGGACTCGGAGTACGTGCAGCTCGCGGGTTTCAAGTGGCTTGTCGCGTCGGTCGGCCGTGTGATGAAGCCCGGATGCAAGATGGACAACGTGCTCATCCTCGAAGGCGCGCAGGATGCGGGCAAGTCGTCGGCGTTCCGGACCATCTTCTCGCAGCGGTGGTTCACGGACGCGAACATCATCATCGGCGACAAGGATTCGTATGCCGTGATGGCAGGAAAGTGGGTGATCGAGCTGGCGGAGCTGGATGCGTTATCGAAGTCGGAATCATCGAACTCGAAGCGCTTCTTTTCGACGGCCGTCGACACGTATCGACCGCCGTATGCGAAGCGAGCCATCGACGTGCCGCGTCAGAGCGTATTCGCCGGCACGGTCAACTTTGACACGTACCTGAAAGATGAATCGGGCAACCGTCGCTACTGGCCGGTCAAGGTCGCTGACGTGTTGAACCTGAAGGGCCTTGCTGCCGATCGCGACCAGATCTGGGCGGAGGCGTACCAGATCTATACCGAATGGGACGCGGCAAACGTTGAGGCTGACGGAGTGCTGCCGGCACCGTGGCAGGTCTTGCCCGAGGAGAAGCCGTTGTTCCGTGTCGAGCAGGACGCGCGCTACGAAGGCGACGTGTTCGAACCGATGATCGCTCGCTTCATCGACGCGCGCGACACCGTCACGATGGAAGAGATCCTCGGCGACTGCCTGAAGCTGGACATTTCGAAGTGGACGCCGGCCGAGCAGCGCCGCATCGGCAAGGCGATCAAGTCGATCGGGTGGGTGCGCAAGCGCGAGACGAAGGGCGCGCGCGGCTGGTACTACCAGCGACCCGAACAGGTCGAGATCGTCGCGCGGGCTGCGACAGCAGCAGTCGCGGCAGCGGAGGTCGCCGATGAAGCATGTTTCTAATGGTCGCCTCCACGCCGTTCAACTCGCATCGTTCGGCGCGCTGCGTCAGCGTTGTTCGTCGCGCCACGTTGGAACTGTTGCCGCGCCTCGACGGATCAATCGGCGCGCCGATATCCGTCCCGTGTCCCGACGTCCCAAGCGTCCCGCCTCACGTACGTGCGTGTGTGCGTGCGACGTGCGCGACACGCACACACGGATGGGCGCACGTCGCAAGCGCGCACGCGCGCACCTGACCTTCTTTCCTTGGGACAGTGGGACAGTAGGACAACATAGAGAACGGGGTGAGGGATGATCGATCTGAAAGAACTAGCCGGGACCGCGATGAATGTTCAGAGCCAGCTCAACGATCAGGCCGTCAACGCAGAGACCACGTTAGCTGCCCTCGCATTCGCGGGCGATCTCGGAAAGTTACTTTGGCATATGAAGTACGGTCAGGACGTGTCATATGTGCACGACGTGAAGCGGTCCCCGCTTCGACGTGCAGTTCTGCTGCTGTCACATCGCATTCGAACGTCGCGGAAGTTCTCGCGGGCGAAGTTCACCGGCCTCGATCACCAACAGGCACTCGAAAAGCGTCGAGGTCAGAAAGTCGACATCGCGAAGGCGGACATCGTCGAGCGATTCGCGCGTCGAGTGATCATCGAGTGGTGCGCGGATATCTGCACTGATTGCGACGGTCACGGTGTGATCGGTCGATCACGTCGCGACGAACCGACCGACCACGACGTTGAATGCCCCGTTTGTCATGGTCGTCGAAAGGTCGTAGTCGACGAGCAGCGCGTGCCGTTCGCACACAATGGCCGCAGTCCGATGGTGCTGCGCGAGTACGGCACATGTGCCGAGTGCGACGGCGTAGGCAAGATCCGTGTCTCGGCATCCGGGGTTCGCGTCGGTCGACAGATCTGCAAGAGCTGCGGCGGATCGGGCAAAGCCGCGATCGACGAGCCGGCGCGTGCGCGTGCGCTCGGAATCTCGCTGGATCTCTACCGTGCGCAGTGGCCTCGGTATTTTGTCGCGGCGCTCGCGCTGTTGGATAGTGTCGACGGAAGCGTGTCTGACACGGTGAGACGGAAGATGCAACGATGAAAATCTTGCAAACCAAGAAGAGCGCGCATAAAATTCGGCCATCCTTTACCGAGTCACTGGATATTCGCTGGCACCGCGCGTTAGTCGTGCAAACCTCTCGGAGACATAACAACAATTAAGGGTGCCCGTTAGGTCAGTGGGAGGCGCTCGCCTTCACGAAATGGAATTCTCGAAGCCTCGAGTGCGCAAGCCTCGGGGCTTTTTGCATTGGAGGCCGCATGACTGGTGGCTCTTTCACGCTACGTGTCGACTCGTCTCGCCTCGAAGCGTCGTTCGAAGATCACGTGCAGCGGCAGTTACCGTTCGCGATCTCGAAAGCGTTGAACGACACGGCCGCTGCGGGCAAAGCAGCTTTGGGCGATGAGATTCGCGAAGTGTTCGATCGACCGACGCCGTACACGCAACGCTCGTTGCGCATCAAGTCGGCGACGAAGAAGCGGCTCGAGGCGCGCGTCGGGTTCATCGACGAATCGTTCAAGGGCACGCCCGCAACGAAGTACCTGATGCCGCAAGTGACGGGCGGCCCGCGTAGCGTGAAACGAGTTGAAGCGTTGCTGCGAGCGCGGGGATTGCTGCCGTCCGATATGTACGTTGTGCCAGGTGCGGCAGCGCAGCTCGACCAGTACGGCAACTTCAGCCGTGGCCAGTACTCGAAGATCCTTTCGCAGCTGCAGGCGTCGCGTGATCGAACGCAGAACGAAACGGACCGATCTCGAAAGCGTCGCAAGCGCGATCCGCTTCGCGACGCGCGCTACTTCGTCGGTCGACCGGGTGGCGGCAGGATGGCACTCGGCGTGTGGGCGCGATACAAGTTCGCTTCCGGCTATTCGATTCGGCCGGTCCTGATGTTTGTTCGCGCGCCTCGCTACAGTGTGCGCTTTCGATTCAATCAGGTGGTCGAGAGCACGACGGTGCGCACGCTGCCGACCGCGTTCGAAGCCGCGTTGAAGCTCGCGATGGCGACCCGTCGACCGTAGATGAGAGTCAGTCGCGTCGCGGCGGGTCCTCCCCGACCCCCTGCCGATGCGGGTAATTCGAGCCACGTCAGACGTGCAGTGTCAAAGATTTTTCAGGGTGGTCACCGGGGTGGTCAGGTGGTCGGTTTTGGTGGTCAACGGGTGGTCATATGGCTGAGATGAGTCAACGCGGTTTCGCGCGTCACATGAACGTCGCGCTCAACTCGGTCCAGAAAGCCATCAAGGCTGGGCGGATCTCGCTGAATGCGAACGGCAAGATCGACTCCGATGCGGCCGAGGTCGCATGGCGGCGCAACACTGACGAATCGCGCCGATCGTTCGAGGATCTGTCGCGGGCGACGCCTGCGCTTTCCTCGGCTCCTCTGCCGTCGCCGCTGGGCGACGACGAAGACGACTTCCCCGCTGGCGCGAAGAACGAAGACCCGCACATGGCGAAGTATCGCGCTGCGCGTGCGCATCGCGAAGAGACTCGCCTCGAACGTGAACGCATGGAGTTGGCGCGTGAGCTCGGCAACACGCTTGCGCTCGCGGATGCGCAGCGGATTGCCTTCACGACCTTCCGAACGGTGCGCGACAACGTGATGAACGTGCCGGTGCGCGTGAAAGACATCCTCGCGGCCGAGGACAGCCCGGCCCGAGTCGAATCAATACTTGAGGAGGAGCTCGCACGAGCGCTGTCCTCGGTCGACGTAGACGCGTTGATGCAAGATCAAGACGGTGACGCCGATGGGAGCGATCGAAGCTTTCCTGAAGACGATCAATGAGGCGATTCAGCCTGACGACCGCATCGGTATCGCCGAATGGTCTGAGCGGCATCGCATCTTGCCCGAGAACAGCCCGGAGCCGGGTCAGTGGCGAAACAGTCGAACGCCGTACCTCGTCGGCATCATGGATGCGTTGTCCGGCATGGCGAGCAACGTCACGCGATACACGCACGACGATCTGCGTCCGTTCGACAACAGTTGGGTCGTGGTCGTCGGCCTTCAGAAAGGGCACCAGCTCGGCGGTTCGGCGCTTGGCGAGAACTTCATCGGTCGCAGTATCACGACAGCGGCCGGCAACATCTTGTGCGTATTCGCGACGAAGGACGACGCTGAGAAGTGGGAGATGGACCGCTTCGAGCCGATGAGGCTCGCGACGCGTGCGCTGCGCCGCCGCGTGAAGGATTCAAACCGGAAGAACAGCGCCAACACCAAGCTGCGCAAGCGCTATCCCGGCGGCATGATGAACCTCGTGAGTGCGACGCGCGCAGGTCGCCTCAAGTCAACGACGGTTCGTTACGCGTTGCTCGAGGAGGTTGACGAGTACGAGCTCAACGTCGACGGACAGGGCAATCCGATCGACCTTGCCGTCAATCGGACAAGCAACTTTGGCCGCCGGGCAAAGGTGTTCGCGAACAGCACGCCGACGATCAAGCGTCGGTCGCAGATCGAGAAGCTGTACGAGCAGGGGGACCAGCGCCGGTACTTCGTGCCATGCCCGCATTGCGGGCATCCGCAGTTCTTCGACTGGCACAAGGGGATGAAGTACACACCGGGCGAGCCGGAAACCGTGCGCTACTACTGCGAATCATGCGGGGCCGGCGGTCGTGAGCACGAATGGAAGCGGGGGTATGACAGTGCGTACTGGATGCCGACCGCGAAGGGCGACGGGAAGACTGCCAGCTTCCACCTTAGCGCCATCTACGCACCGCTCGGCTGGCGTCCGTGGGACGAGATGGCGGCCGACCACGAGGCCGGTAACCTCGACGTCGAGAAGAAGATCGCTTTCTTGAACAACGGCCTCGCCGAGACGTACGAGGACAAGGCCGCCGAGATGAAATGGCAGACGGTTAAGCGCCGCTCGCAGCCGTACAAGCTGCGTACGATCCCCCTCGGGTGCCTCATCCTGACTGCGGCTGTCGATACCCAGAACGATCGTCTCGAGGTCGAGATCGGCGGCTGGGGGCGAGGGATGCGGAACTGGACGATCGATCACATTGTGCTGCGGGGAGATCCCGCGACGAAGGCTCCATGGGCCGCGCTCGACAAACTGCTCGAGACACCGATCGTCAACGCTTTTGGTGTGCCGATGCGCATCGAGCTGTGTGCGGTCGACTCGGGTGGTGGCCGCACGCAGGACGTGTACGACTACTGCCGGCTTCGTAAGCACCGTGGCGTGTTCGCGATCAAGGGGGCGCGTGACAAACACAAGCCGATCATCGGACGCCCGACCGATCAGGACGTGACGAAGAACGGTCGGACGTACAAGGGCGGGGTGCAGCTTTGGCCAGTGGGAACTGATACAGCGAAGTCTCGGATCTACAGCGCGTTGTCGCGCGACGAGGAGCTAGAGGCCGCTGATCATCAGATGCTGTTCTCGACGGATCTCGAAGACGAGTACTTCGAGCAGCTCTGCGCTGAGGCATACAACCCGGCGAAGGATCGGTGGGACAAGCTTCGCAAGCGCAACGAGGCGCTCGACCTGAAGGTCTACAACCTCGCATGTGCGTACCACCCGAAGCTGCGGCTCAATGCGTTTCAGGACGCCGATTGGGCTGCTGTCGAGGCTGTTGTCGAGCCGCGTGTCCGTGATCTGTTCGCCGAGCCGGCTCCGGAGGTCGACACCGATTCAGTCGGGAGCGCTGCGGAATCGAATGGCGATGACCTGGCGGTCGAGCCGGAAGCGGCCGATTCGGCAGTTGAGGAAGTTGAACCCGTCGTATCCGCTCCCGTGCCAGAGGAGACGGAGGCTCATCCCGTTACGACCGGATGGGTTCCCCGACGTGATAACTGGTTGAGGCGTAGGTAGCTATGGCATTCACACAGAACGATCTGATCGCCGTCGAGCGAGCCATCGCGAGCGGGGCGCTGACGGTGGAATACAACGGCAAGAAAACGACGTTCCGCAGCATCGCCGACCTGCTCGCAGCTCGCGACCTGATCAAGGCAGACGTCGACGCGGCCGCAGGCGGCTCGCGCCGGCCCCGATCGAGCATCGCAATCATCGAGCGATTCTGATATGCGCACGAACATTCTCGACAAGATGATTGCAGCGGTCTCGCCCGTGTGGGGCGCTCGCCGGATGCAGGCACGTGTCGCGCTCGATGCTGCTCGCGGCTTCGATGGCGCGAAGCGCGGTCCTCGCGCTGTCGGCTGGCGCGCAAGCGGGGCCAGTGCGACCGCCGAGCTTGCGCCAGCATTGGCGACTCTGCGTAACCGGTCGAGGGATCTCGTCCGGAACAACGGATACATCAAGCACGCGTTGAACGTGAAGGTCGCGAACCTGATCGGGACAGGCATTCGCGCGAAGTTTGACAACAAGGCGCTGCAGAAGCTGTGGAAGCATTGGGTCAAGCAATGCGATGCGGCTGGTCTGCTCGACTTCAATGGCATTCAGGCGCAGTGTTACCGGGCGATGGATGAGGCCGGGGAGGCGTTCGTTCGGTTTAGGACGCGTCTGCCTGACGATGGCCTAGAGGTGCCGCTCCAGCTCCAGGTGCTGGAAGCGGAGTACCTCGATAGCGCCAAGACGGGGCCGACCGACAACGGGGGATTCATCATCACCGGGGTGCAGTTTGATGCGATCGGCCGCCGCGTCGGGTACTGGTTCTTCGATCGGCACCCCGGCGAGATCGCACTCGTTCCGCGTGACATGCAAAGTCACTTTGTGCCGGCGTCCGAAGTCATCCATCTGTTCGATGCAATCAAGCGCCCCGGTTCGGTGCGCGGTTTCCCCGAGTTCTCCACGTCGATCTGGAAAGTCCGCGATCTCGACGAGTATCAGGACGCGGAGCTGGTCCGGAAGAAGATCGAGGCGTGTTTCGCGGCCTTCGTGAAGACGAACGATGAAGGCTATCAACCCGGTCGACCCGTTGCCATCACCGGGGCGAAGGCCGATGCGCCGCGCGTCGAGGCTTTGTCACCCGGGATGATCGAGTATCTGCGCAGCGGCGAAGAGATCCAGTTCGCTGCACCGGCCTCTAGCGACGGTTACGAAGAGCACGTGCGCATCGAGTTGCGTGCGATTGCGGCCGGCTGCGACATCACATACGAGCAGCTGACAGGCGACTACTCGCAGGTCAACTTCACGAGCGGGCGCATGGGGAAGATGGAGTTCAAACGGATCATGGAGCAGCGGCAATGGTTGATCGTGATTCCGATGCTCTGCGAGCGCGTCGCAATGCGCTTCGTATCGACGGCATTCCTCGCAGGCAAGACGAAGCTTTCCACATGTGACGTCACGTGGACGCCGGAGCGTATCGAGTTTATCGATCCGGCTCGCGAGGCGAACGGCCTGATCGCGCTGATCGAGGCGCGGCTCAAGAGTCGCAAGCAAGGTATTCGTGAACTCGGCGACGACCCGGAGGAAGTCGACGAAGAGATCGTCGCCGATCCGCTCAACGCTGACGAACCGCCGCCCGGCAGTAGAAGTGCCGGATCTGGCGGAGCGAGGTCTTCGCCCGATACCCGGCGACGGACGATTTCCACCCACAAGCGCCCGCGTAAGCGGGCGTTTTCATTTGGAGGCAAGCATGCCCCGTAGCACTAACAGCCCGACGAGTCCGCAGGCGCGGGGCACGTCGATGCCTCTCATGTCGCGCCTGATGCCGGTCTCATCGTTCAACGCCGATGCGCGAACTGTCGACGTGACGTGGACGGCCGGCGCGCAGGTCGCACGATACGACTGGATGCGTGATCGGCCGTATCTCGAAGAGCTCAGTACTGCGCCCGGTGCCGTCCGCATGGATCGCCTGTCGTCGGGGACCGCGCCGGTCATCAACAACCACGAGCGTTGGCGGGGACTGGACGGTGTCCTTGGTGTCGTCCAGGCGGCCGATCTCGACACCGCAGCCGGCACCGGGTCTGCGACGCTGCGATTCTCCCGCCGTGACACGGCGGAGCCGTACTTTCAGGACGTTCAGGACGGGATTCTCCGAAACGTCTCCGTTGGCTATCGAACCTACCGCATCGAGATGATCCCGCCCGGCCAAGAGGGCAACGAGATGTGGATCTATCGCGCGATCGATTGGGAGCCGACCGAGATCTCCGTCGTCGATATCAACGCCGATGCCGGGTCGACGACACGTGGTGATCCCGGTCAATCGTTCGCGGGGCAACTTCCCACTTTCCCGTGCGAGTTCGTCGAGCGCGGGGCAGCAGCACAACCCACCGGGGCCGCTACCCCGTCGATCAATCAAGGAGCAGAGACGCAAATGCATGTTCAAGACAACACCCGTACCCAACCGACGACCGTTCAAACCCCGACGCCGGCACCCGGCAACGTCACTCCGGCGCCTGCGGCCGACAACGCGCGTGCCGAAGGCGAACGCGCTGAACGTCAGCGCATCATCGACATCGGCGCGGCCGTGCGCGCGAGCACGCTCGACGGCCAGCAAGCGCTGATCGACAGTTACATCGAGCGCGGCGTCGCGATCGACGCCGTACGCGCCGAGGTGCTGCGTTTGCAGGCCGAGCGGTCGAACGCAACGAACATCCGCGGGCAGGTGAATGTTCAAACCGTCACCGACGAGACGGACGTGCGCCGAGCCGCGATGACCGATGCACTCATGCATCGCCTCAACCCGCGCCACACGATCACTGACGCTGCTCGCCAGTATCGCGGCATGACGCTGCGTGAACTTTGCCGCATCGGTCTGGAAGCGGCACACGTTGACACGCGCGGCATGGACATCCGTGCGCTGGCCGGCGCTGCGCTCGGGATGGGCGAGCGCGGCGGCTACCACACGACGTCGGATCTGCCTGTCGTGTTCGGTAACGTGATCAATCGCACGCTGCGCGACGCGTACGCGGCAGCGCCGCGCTCGTTCACGACGTGGGCGCGTCAGGGCGTTCTGACCGACTTCCGCGCGGCTACGCGCGTGATGGTCGACGGCAACCTTAAGCTCGAGAAGGTGAACGAGGCCGGCGAGTACAAGACCGGCACCCTTGTCGACGGCGGCGAAGTGATCCAGCTCGGCACTTACGGCAAAGTGATCAGCTTCACGCGCCAGATGATCATCAACGACGATCTGTCGGCACTCGAGCGTGTGCCGCTGTTCTTCGGCCGTGCAGCTGCGAACCTCGAATCGGACCTGGTCTACGGCGCACTGACGGGCGGCGGCAAGATGGCTGACGGCAAGCCGCTATTCGATGCCGCGCACAACAACATCGGTACGGCAGCTGCGATCAGCATCGACTCGCTGTCCGAAGGGCGCACCAAAATGCGTACGCAGAAGGCACCGGGCGACGATTCGGTCGTGAATGTGATGCCGAAGTATCTGCTCGTGCCGGCGGCGCTCGAGACGGTCGCTGGCCAGTACACGAGCAACCAGTACACGCCGACCGTCGCGAAGGATCAGAACCCGTTCTACGGCGTTCTGACACCGGTTGTCGAACCGCGCCTCGACGCGATCAGCTCGACGGCGTGGTACCTCGCTGCCGATCCCGCGACGATCGATACGGTCGAGTTCTGCTACCTCGAGGGCGAGCAGGGCCTGTACACCGAGCAATCGCTCGACTTCGATGTCGACGGCCTGAAGGTCAAGGCGCGGATCGACTTCGCAGCGAAGGCAACCGACCATCGCGGTCTGTTCCGCAACGCCGGCAAGTAACTTACGCGGCGGCGCACGTGTGGTGTGCCGCCGCGCGTCTCTGTCTATTTCAACAGGAGTGCATGTATGCGGAACTACATTCAAGACGGTGACATTCTCACCGTGACGCTGACGAAGGACGTCAACTCCGGCGATCTCGTCCTGCTCGGCTCGTCGAAAACGCCGGCTGTCGCATATGGTTCGTATGCGGCGAACGTGCCCGGCGAGTACGCGCTCGACGGCGTCTTCGAGCTGCCGGCGGTGGCGGCGGATGCTGCTGTCGTTGGCGATGCTGCATTCTTCGATGCGGCGGCCGGCACAGTGACGGCCAAGGCGGACGGCAATGTTCCTGTCGGCATTTATGCCGCACCGAAGGCGGCAAACGTCAGTATCGCTCGTGTGCGTCTTCTGCGGACGCAGTGACGATGTATGACCCGTCTGTTATCTGGGCGGCGATTGCGGCCGTAGGCATGCTCAAAACGGCCGTGATCGAGGAATCTGGTGCAGACCTGCAGGTCGGTTTCTTCGCCCCTGACGAGATGGATCTCGACGGGCGCGTGACAGTCTCGAAACATCGGATCGAGTACCAGACGACTGCCGCTCCGGATCTGCGCCGCGATTCCATAGTCGTGATCGACGGCGTGCGGTATTCGATCTTTCGCCCGCCGAGACGCACCGATGACGGCTTTTTCTCTGTCGCCGAGCTGGAGGTGAAGCGATGACGACGATGCGCGAGCAATTCATCGAGCGGTTGATGTTGGTGCTGTCGAACGAGACGCGCTTGCACGATGCGGGCGTCGTGATCGAGCGCTCGCTCTTCGCCGCGTTCGCGAGCAACGAGCCGCGTGTGATGGTCGTGCATCGCGGCTCCGATCCCGTGGTCGAGGAGAACGTCGGCGTGACGACGCGCGAGTGTGGCGTCGCGCTGTCTGCCGTCGTTCACGCCGACGCTCCGGACCGTGAGGCCGACGTCATGTTCGAAGTGACGCACCCAATCGTGATGGGATTTCAGGCTGACGGTCTGATCGGCGTTCGCGAAGCCGGCACGGATGAGCCGCAGGCTGGCGACGCGGACGGTGGTGTTGGCGTTGTGACGATGCGGTATCTCTTTCTTTACCAGACGCGTGCCGGGCACCTCGCTTGAGGTCGCGGCGGCGCATTGACAGGAGTTGAAATGGGTAGCCCCAAATCAATGCGAAATTCCGTCGTACTGGCCGCACTGCAAACTGCGGTAGGTACGCCGGCCGTGCCGAAAGGCGCAACGGATGCCATCCTCGTGAGCAATCCCTCAGCGAAGCCGATCTCGGCAGAATACACCGGTCGGGATCTGGTTCGCCCGTTCTTTGGGAGCAGCGAGCAGCTCCCGGCCGGCGCGCACGCCGAGCTGGATTTCGAGGTCGAGGTCGCCGGGTCCGGCGGGGCCGGGGTTGCGCCGGCATGGGGCCGGCTGCTTGTAGCGTGCAATTTTGCCGAGACAATCACCGACAAGGTCGACGTGAAGTATCGTCCGGTCAGCACGGCCGTCCAGACGCCGCTGACGCTTTACTACTACCTCGACGGACTGCTGCACAAGCTGACGGACGCACGCGGGACGGTGTCGTGGGATTTTACGGTGAAGCAGATCCCGAAGATGAAGTTTCACTTCATGGGCGTCTACAACCCGGTCGTCGACTCGCCGCTGCCGGCGGACACCGATTTCTCAAAGTTTCTGCGGCCGAAGCTCGCGAGTACCGAGGCAACCACCTGGGCAATGCACGGCTATACCGGCCCGCTGCAGGCGTTGTCGCTCGATCTCGCCAACTCGCTGACGTGGGCGGCCTTGATCGGCTACGAGGGAGCGGAGATCAACGACCGTCAGCCGACCGGCAAGATCACGATGCAGCTCGGGTCGGTGGGGGAAAAGAACTGGTGGCAGTCGGTCAAGGATGCGACGACCGGCGCTCTCACCATCACGCAGGGCAATGTGCCCGGCAACATCGTCCAGTTCGACGCCCCCAAGGTGCAGTTGACCGATCCGTCGTATTCGGACCAAGACAAGAAAGTGATGCTCGATGCAACGCTGACGGTCAATCCGGATCGCGGCAATGACGAGCTGGTGATCACCGTAAAGTAACTTTTCGAACCCCATTCAGACGGCCGCGTGATGCGGCCGTTTCTCTTTGCGAGGCCGTATGTCCTACTGTTTGACCAAAGCCCCGACCTTCACGATGAAGGTTACCGTTGTGGAGCCGGGCACGAGCTCGAGCGGCGATATTGAAACCCACGAGTTCGTCGCCGTGTACAAGCGGATTTCGATGACCGAGTGGGACGAGATGCGAGCGTCCGGTCGCACTGACCAGTCAATCGTCGCCGACCTGCTCGTCGGCTGGCACGGTCTTGTTGACGATACTGGTAAAGAGGTGCCCTTCACGAACGGGACGCGCGACGCGCTTCTGTCCATTCCGCACGCGCTGCGTGGCGTTGTCGTGGCATTCATGACGGGTGCATCGGGTGCTGGACTAAAAAACTGATCGACGCGGCACGGCATTGGGCCCGCGCATCGTCGCCAGCACCGACCGTCGATCGCGGCGTCGTCGAAGCGCTGGCGGCGTTCGGTGCGAGGTCGGCTGATCTGGAGGTCGCTGCGTCGCAAGCGTCAGACACCGCGTTTGAGGTCTACCCGGAGAACTGGGATGCGGTTCGCGTGTTCGTTGCGATGACGACGCAATGGCGAATGACAGGGATCGCTGGTTTCGGTGGCGCATCGATGTTGCATACCGGGCTCGACTATTCGGCGCTTGAGCCAGTGTTGCGATTGCTCGACGTGAAGCGCAGACGTCGTGCCGCGTTGTTTCAGCAGATCAGGGTCATGGAAGAAGCGGCGCTCGAGGTGCTGTTGGCGGATTGACCAGAAGTAGTGGGGCATTCGATATGAACGGACAAAGCGGAAATTTGGGCCAGCTGGTAGTGCAGTTGACGATGGACCCGTCGACCTACACCGCGAACCTAAAAGCAGCGCAGAACAGCACGACGTCGTTTGCAAGCGGTGTCAACCAGTCTGCGCAACAGGCTGGCCAGTCGATGCAGAAAGTCGGGGTACATACCGTCGCAGCTCGCCGCGAGCTCATGGTGATGGCTCACGAGGTCGTGACGGGTAGCTGGAAGAACCTTGGTGGCTCCGCAATGGTATTCGCGGAGCAGATCGATCTGATGCATGTCGCACTTAGTCCGGTCGGCTTGGCAATCGGTGCGGTCGCAGCAGCTGTCGGCACGCTCGCGGTCGGGATCTACAAGGGCGCGCAGGAGGTCAGCACGTTCAACAAGTCGATCCAGCTCACCGGCAACTATGCGGGCATGACGACAAGTAGCATTGCTGCAATGTCGGTGTCTGTAGCGGACGCGACGCATGCGAGCGTGGGTACTGCGCGGCAGAGCGTCCAGTCGCTCGTGTCGACGGGACAGATCGCAGGCGAAGCGCTCCAGGTGCTCGGACAGAGCATGATTCGACTGCATGAGCTGACGGGTGCCAGCCTCGACGAGATCTCCAAGGATTTCGCGAAGATGCCCGAGGGTGTTGCGAAGTGGGCCGAGGAGCACAACCGCAGCATGCACTTCATGACGACGGCGCAGTACGAGCATATTCGTGCGATCGAGGAGACGGGCGACCGACAAAAAGCCATGCTCGAGACGGCGAAGCTGCTCGACACCCACCTACGCGGCGAGTCTCTTTCGAACCTTGGGGCGCTGGAGCGAGCATGGCGTGGGGTGGGGAGTGCGATTGGTGGCGCGTGGGAGTGGATGAAGTCGATCGGCAAAGCCGAGACGACGGCCGAGCGTGTTGTGGCGGCGAAGGCTGACCTGCGTCAACTGGAGGACGCAGCGCGGCGGGGAGGGGTCGCAATGCGCCCCGATGCGATGGAAGCGGCTCGTGCGCGGCTTGCTGCAGCTGAGAAGGCGGCGGCGGATGAAGCGACCGCAGCGGGCAAGAAGTCGGACGACGCGCGTACCCAAGAGGCGGGCATCGCGGCGTCGGACTACCTCAAGCGGTTGCGGGATGAGGCGCGGGGCATTGCTCGTGTCAATGATGCGCTCGACGACTACAAGCGCAAGGTTGCCGATTACAACAAGGCGAACCCTGAAAACAAAGTGTCAGCTGCTCAGATGGCCGCGGACATGGCAGAGATCCGGAAAAAGTACTCCGACCGCTCGGGCGCATCGGACGCGAACCGGATCCGGAAGAGCTTGCTCGATGCGGCCCTGCAGGAGACGAAGAACAGCCTCGAGCTGATCCAGAACGCCTACAAGAACGCCGACGATCAGTTGCAGGCGCTGCACAAAGCAACTTTGATTTCGGATCACGCGTTCTATGCAGCACAAATCGCGCTTGCCGACGACACGACGGCGAAGAAGATCGACGCCTACGAGCGTGAGAAAAAGACGCTCCAGTCGGCATATTGGAAGGCCCCGGCCGACGAGCGTATTCGCATCACGAAGGAGATCGGCGAGGTCGACACGAAGATCGCGAAGACGCGGGAGGAAAACGCGTCGCGTGATCTGGTGCTACTGACGCAGCAAGAGGACGCGCAGCGTCGTTACTTGAAGTCGATTTCCGACACGCGCGATGCGCTGTTGGCGCAAGCAGGTGTGTCGGTGCCGCGCGCGATGCACGACTACGACGATCGCAATCGGGGTGCGCTGCTGCAGGCGGCTTCGACGGGAGACGTGCAGGGGGCGGCATTCATCGAACAAAACCGGCAGCTCACGAAGATCTCAGCGCAGTACAACGACATCATCGCGCAGGCGAGCAGCGTGCAACGGAAGATCTCGCTCGATCAGCAAGAGGGGTTGACCGGATGGATCGACGGATTGTCACAGTTGCGCGCGAATTCGGCTGACACGGTGACGTCGCTGCAGGCCCTGTATGACGAGGTCAACCGGCTTTCGTGGCAAACGACGGACGAAGGTGTATTGCGCAATCTGGACGTGATGCGCGATCGCATCCGTCAGTCGATGCTCGACAGCTCGAACTATCTGAAGGACTTCACGGACGCAGGACGTAATGCTTTCAGCGGACTGTTTCAAGACATTGCGACGGGGGCAAAAACGCCTGCCGAGGCGGTGCGCTCGATGGTCGTGAGCATGCTTGGTTCGTTTGCGCAGCTTTTCGCGAACAGGGCTTATACGGGGCTCCTCGGGATGCTATTCGATGGGGCTCTTTCCAGTGCTGGCGGTATGGGCGGGAGCGCATATGGCTTCACGCCGCTGTCCTCTATCGCGGGAAGCGGTGCGCTATTTGGTCTGGGTGCGGGGATGAAGTTTGCGGGCGGTGGGCTGATCAGTGGACCCGGTACGGGTACGAGCGACAGCATTCTGGCCCGCGTGTCGAATCGTGAATTCATCGTACGCGCTGACGTCGTGTCTCAGCCGGGCGTGCTGCCGATGCTGGAGGATCTCAACAGCGGACGGGGCATGTCGCGGCTCTCGAGGTTCGCCAGCGGCGGGCTCGTAGCAGGCTCACGCATGGGTGGCGGCGTTGCATCGGCCGCTGGATTGAGCCTTTCGTTGTCGATGCCGATTTACATCCAGTCGAGCGATAGCGAGCAGGCTCAACCGTCGTCGATGGGGGCTGCTCAAGCACTTGTGGACGGCCTGAAGCAAAAGATGCGTGCTGTTGTCCTCGGCGAGACTCGACCGGGCGGAATCATCTACTCCTTCGTGAAAAATGGCAGATGAAATTTTCTCGTGGTCAGTTCGCACCGGCGATACAGGCCAGATCGAATTCAAGGTACGAGCCGCGTCCTTTGGGGACGGGTATCAGCAGCGTGTCGGCGATGGGATTAATTCGAAGCGTGCGAAGTGGCCTGTCACGATCAAAGGGACGTTGACGGAGGTTCAGCCGATTCTGGATTTTCTGGATCGACATGCTGGACGCAAGGCGTTTCAGTGGACGTCACCGATCGGAGTTGTGGGGCGCTATGTGTGCGCGGGGTATTCGCCGCTTCGTGGCGCGGGAGCCATAGTTACTTTGACGGCGATGTTCGAAGAATTTTTCGGGGCTTGATATGGCGAAATTGGAAAAGGTGGATCTCGGCGCACCAGGTACGGGTGTAGGTGGTGATTCTCCGCGCAGTGCGAACGAGCGAATCAATCGTAACGTCGACATTCTGAATTCGCAGGCCGCAGTGACATCAGTTCCGCTGATCACGTCGCCGCAGGCGCTTTCGGTCGCGATTCATATGGGTAAGCGAGTCAACATCAACCTTGCGAATCCTGGGATCGTCAATATGCCGAAGATTGCTGATCTGCCTGATCAGGATGGCGTGATTCTGCTTCGTAATATCGGGGCAAGCATAGTCACATTGGCTCCTGCTAGTGGCACGAATGACTGGGTCGGGCTGTCTCGATTGAACGCGGGCGAGTCGGCAATGATGGATGGGTTTGGTGGTGGTTGGAATGTTCTGATGCGTGGTCGTGCGCGTACCGACGATGAGATGATAGTCGGGAAGATGACCGTTGGCGGGACAATATCAGCCACAGGGGGAATTGCAGGAAACATCGCAGCGAGTGGCAAGGTTGGGGGCTTCAACGGAGCGAATATTCTCCTGAATGGCTCGGGGGAGTTGGGTAATGTCGGCTGGGCTTCGAGCGGCTTGGGTGTGGTTCAAGGGGGCTATGCGGAAGGAACATTTTTTTCAAATCTTGCGCCGATCACGGCGGGAAATTATGTGTTGGATTACGCCGATTTGATTCCGTGCGCCCCGCGATTGGCGTTAAATCTCTCAGCTGAACTCAATGCACAGGGTATGTCCCAAGGCCAAGCGCGGATCAAGATTGAGGCGCTGGATGCATCGAAGTCGATGTTGTCGGAATTAGGATCGGTTGCGGTAGCGGCAGGTACGGGCGGATGGCAATACCGTAGCGTAACAGTTACAACTCCGGAAAATACCGCGTATATCCGCGTCTGCAGGATTGCAGACTTCGCCCCCCGTGCGTCTGCTTACGGTTGCAGCATTCGGAGGATCAAGGTTGAAAACGGATCCGCACCGTCGCTGTACTCTCAGGAGGCGAGCATTGCGTATCTGGGTGGCGCACCTGCATATGCGGGACGTCCAACCTTTGCCGGAAAGGTTCCATGGGATTCTGGAAACCTCGCGAATCCGATGGATCTCGACGGTGTCCAGACCGTTACCGGGCTGAAGAGCTTCACGCAGCGCATCGTCGTCTCGAAAGATCCCGTGAATGGTGCATATACGAATGCTCCCGTCTGCGTAGTGGCACCGACTGGTATGGCGTCGGTTGCCCTTGCGAGCAAGAATGGAGCGTCCGTGGTGCAGTTGCGTTGCACTTCCGACACTAGCGCTCTTGAAGTGGTCAACGGATCCTCCGGTGCATACCAGCCGATCACCTGTTATTCGGTGACACAAACCTCGGATGAACGCCTGAAGTCGGACGTTGAGACGATTACCGACGTGCTGGAAAAGCTACGCAAGGTTCGGGGTGTCTATTACGTGATGAATGAGGTTCGCGGCGTCGGCGTCATCGCCCAAGAGGTACGTGAGGTCTTTCCGGAGGTTGTGGATGAGCTCGGAGTATCTGCGGAGGACGGGACGCCATATCTGGGGGTCAACTACGCGAACATGGTTGGTCCGCTCCTTCAGGGAATGCTTGAGATCGATGCGACATTGCAGGATGCGATGAAACGTATCGATGCGTTGGAGTCGGAAAAATGAGCATCACTACCGATATTCAGCAGCTCGAGCCAGGTGCGCTGATCGAGCTTTTCGAGCTAGACGCGACGGCGATCGGTGGTCAGGTAGCCTACTTTCACGGTCACCGGCAACAAGGCAAGATTGTTTGGCGTGCCGTCGCATATTCGCCATGGCCGATCACGGCGGATGGCTTCGAGCGAACGAGCTCCGGGCGACAGCCTGTTCCGACATTGAAGGTTGGAAACCTTGACGGATCCATTTCGTCCCTGTGTCTCGCATTCGCCGATATGGTCGGCGCGAAGGTGACGCGGCGGCGGACCCTGTTGAAGTATCTCGACGCCGTCAATTTCCCGAGCGGGAATCCGTGGGCAAATCCGAATGAGGAAATGCCGCCTGAGACATGGCTGATCGAGCGGAAGTCGCGCGAGGACAATGTGACGGTCGAGTTCGAACTGTCGTCGCCGCTTGATTTCGACGGCGAGCAGCTACCGCGCCGGCAAATCATTCCGAACCTGTGCACCTGGGCTTATCGTGGTCCGGAGTGCGGGTACACGGGAGGGCCGTGTGCAGACGCGAACGATGCCCCGACCACTGATCCTGCCAAAGATCGATGCAGCAATAGCGTGCGGGGCTGCAAGCTGCGATTCGGTGCCAACAATCCACTGCCTTACGGCGGCTTTCCTGCTGCGGGCCTCGTCCGCACCTGATCCTATGAAAAAAGCAACTTTGGACGCGATCCGCTTGCACGCGGTTCGCGCGTATCCGCACGAGTGTTGCGGTCTGGTGATTGTCGAGCGTGGCCGCGAGCGCTACGTCGAATGCAGCAATGCGGCGACGGGTAGCGATCATTTTGTTTTGCCGGCGGACGAGTATGCGGCGGCTGAGGATCGCGGCGCGGTCGTGGCTGTTGTCCATTCACATCCTGATTCACCCGCCGAACCATCGGAGGCGGATCGGGTCGCCTGCGAGGCGTCGGGCGTCGCGTGGCATGTCGTCGAGGTCCGGCGTGGTGACGATGGCGTTGTTCGGCCGGGGGCGATTGAGACGATCGAGCCGGTTGGGTTTCAGGTTCCGCTCGTTGGTCGGTCGTTTGCGCACGGCGTGCTCGACTGCTACACGCTGGTCCGAGATTGGTACCGCGTCGAGCATGAGATTGTGCTGCCTGACTTTCCCCGCCGGGATGCTTGGTGGGAGGCTGGTGAGGATCTCTACATGCAGCACTATCGCGCGGCGGGATTCGTGGCGTTGCAGGGAATGGAGCCGGTGCCGGAACGTGGCGACGTCATCTTGATGCAGGTGCGCGCGCCGGTCCCGAATCACGCGGGGATCTATCTCGGCGACGGCACGATGTTGCACCACCTCTACGACAAACTGTCGAGCCGTGACGTCTACGGCGGTTACTGGCGGGAAGTGACTCGCCTCATTCTGAGGTTCGAAGGATGAGTGACAACGTTCGGGTTATCAGGCTGTACGGCTATCTCGGCGCGCGGTTTGGCCGGGTTCATCGATTCGTCGTGGATTGTCCCGCGCGCGCGATCGGAGCGCTATGCGTGTTGGTGCCCGGCTTTGAGCGCGAGCTGATGCAGAGCCGGGATCGGGGCATCACGTACGCAGTCTTCGCGGGTCGTCGCAATCTCGGCGTGCGCGATCTGAGCTTTCCGTGCGGTGACGAGGACATCCGCATCGCCCCGGTATTGCAGGGAGCGAAGGCCGGAGGGCTGTTTCAGACGATTCTCGGTGGGGTGATGGCTGCGGTCGGCTACTACTTCGGATGGACCGGGATCGGAGCGGTAATCGGCAACATGGGTGTTGCCATGATGGCCGGCGGGATCTCGCAACTGCTCGCTCCGTCGCCGCGCGGGTTATCGACGAGAGATAGCCCGCAGAACCAAGCCAGCTACGTGTTCAATGGCCCGGTGAACACGACTGCGCAGGGCGGCCCCGTCCCGGTCCTGTATGGCGAGCTCGAGATCGGTTCGGCGGTCGCATCGGCCGGCATCTACGCGGAGGATCAGCTATGACGGCATATGGGTATCACGACGTTGTCGGGTACAAGAAAGGCGGCGGCGGTCGCGCTCCGATCGAGGCGAGCGACACCGCACGGTCGATCTCGTATGCGCGCGTGTTGGACATTCTGTCGGAGGGCGACATCGAAGGGCCGGTGAATGGACTGAAGTCGGTTCTCCTTGACGGTACTCCATTGGCAGCGGACGACGGCACGATCAATTTTCCGGGGGCGACGATCGAGTTCCGCACCGGCTCGCAGGACCAAAGTTACATTCAGGGTTTTCCTGCGGTCGAGAACGAGATCGGCGTGAGTGTCGAGCTGCGCAGCGCAACACCGTATTCGCGCGCGATCACCAATCTCGAACTGTCCGCTGTTCGCGTGCGGCTATCGACGCCGCAGTTCCAGCAGGTCGACCCCAACACGGGGGACGTGAAGGGCTATCGGGCTGAGTATCAAATCGAGATCGCGACGGACGACGGCGCATTCCAGGTGGTTTTGAAGACGGCGTTCGATATCAAGGTGTCGGGAAAGTATGAGCGGTCGCACCGTGTCGACCTGCCGCCGGCTCGTCGGGGGTGGACGTTGCGCGTTCGACGGCTGACGCCGAATGCGGGCAGTACGACGATCGCGGACACCATGATGGTCGAGTCCGTAACGGAGGTCATCGACGCGAAGCTGCGTTACCCGAACACGGCGCTGGCCGGCGTCATGGTCGATGCGTCTCAGTTTCAGCGTGTGCCAACGCGGTCGTACCACCTTCGTGGTCGTCGCATCCGCATTCCGTCGAATTATGATCCAGCGACGCGTGGCTATACGGGCGTCTGGGATGGCACGTTCAAGGTTGGATATACGAACAACCCGGCGTGGGTGTTCTACGACATGGCGACCCATCCGCGCTACGGCATGGGGCATCGAATTGCGCTTGACCAGCTCGATCGCTACCAGTTGTACAAGATCGGCCAGTACTGCGACGAACTTGTTCCGGACGGCAAGGGCGGGCAGGAGCCGCGCATGACGTGCAACGTATACCTGCAGACCCGTGCCGACGCATACAAAGTTCTGGCAGATCTGGCTTCCGTGTTTAGGGGCATTACGTACTGGTCGGCTGCGCAGATCTGGGCGGTGGCAAATATGCCTGCACAGCCGGTCTATACGTATACGGCCGGAAACGTCATCGACGGACTGTTCGTGCGGCAGGGAACCGAGCGAAAGACGCGATACACCGTTGCGCTGGTCTCGTGGAGCGATCCTGCAAACCACTATCAGCAGGCGGTTGAGGCGGTCGAGGATCGTGACGGAAAGCTGCGTTATGGGGTGCGGCAGACGGAGATCACGGCGATCGGATGCACATCGCAGGGGCAGGCGCAGCGAGTCGGTAAATGGGCTTTGCTCACGTCGCGCATGGAGACGCAAGAAGTAACTTTTTCGGTGGGTCTCGACGGCATGCTTGCGCTGCCGGGGCAGGTGATCCGCATAGCCGATTCGACGTTCGCCGGCCGCCCCATCAGTGGTCGTATTCACGCGGTTGCAGGGCGCACGATCACGGTCGACCGTGATCCCTCGGTGAAGCCGGGGGATCGGCTAATTGTGAACCTGCCTAGCGGCCGGAACGAAACGCGCGTGGTGTTCAAGGTGTCTGGTCGGGACATAACCGTGTCTACCGATTGGTCGGCTCAACCTGTCACCGAGGCGGTGTGGGCGGTCGAAAGCGACGACCTGGCAGTCCCAATGTTTCAGGTCGTGTCGGTCGCGGATCGCACTGACGATCAGTCGCTACGCTTCGAGATCACCGTAGTTCAGCACGCGCCGGGCAAGTTTGACAGCGTTGATTTCGGGACGCGGATCGAGGAGCGGCCGGTGACTGTCATTCCGCCGTCGATTCAGCCGCCGCCGGCAAACGTCCGTATCACGTCGTACTCGCGGATCGATCAAGGTGTGGCGTCAACCGTCATGGTGATCGGGTGGGATCCCGGTCAAGGTGCCGTGCAGTATGAGGCACAGTGGCGGAAGGATAACGGTGACTGGATCTCTGCGGGTCGAACTGGATCCGTGAACATCGAAGTACCGAACATCTACGCGGGAGCGTACATGGCCCGCATAGTCGCGATCAATGCGATGAATGTGCCGTCGCTGCCGGCGTTCAGTCCGCTGACGACCATGCAGGGCAAGACGACGCCTCCGCCTGCGGTGACGTTTCTGCGCTCGACGTCGCAGATCATGGGAATCGGTCTGGAGTGGGGCTTTCCAGAAGGAGCGCTCGACACTCAGCGGAGCGAGTTGTGGTACTCGACGACGTCGGATCGTGGTACGGCGAAGAAGCTCGGGGACTTCGCCTATCCGCAGCACGCGTACACGATGGACGGATTGCACGCTGGTGCGTCGTTTTTCTTCTGGGCTCGGCTCGTCGATCGCTCGGGTAACGTCGGGCCGTGGTATCCGGCCGGCGCTGGCGTGAACGGGCAGTCGAGTTCGGACGCCACTGCGATTGTCGAGTACCTGAAGGGGCAGATTGGCAATTCGGAACTGACTCAGCAGCTGCAGTCGCAGATCAAGAGCGCATCTGACTTTGTCGGCCCGGCGAAGCAGCAGCTAGAGCAGCTCGCCAATGCAGTGGGAGACGTCAAATCTCAGGTCGAGCGTGTCGACGGTGTTGTCGCGAAGTGGACGCCTGAGTGGGCCGGCGCTACTGATGGTTACGCAGGGGATGCCACGAAGCTGGCCGGTGCGTGGACGCAATGGTCGGCCATGACGGACAAGATATCAGCTGTCGCGCGTCGAGTAGATACCGTTTCCTCGGTGGCCGGCGATCTCGGTGCACAGATACGCATTGAGCAAAACACGCGCGTCAACGAGACAAGTGCGATGGCAGAGCGGATCGTCACGACCGAGGCAAGCGTCGGAAAGGTCAGTGCTGCTGTTGAACAAACCTCGCAGGCGGTCGCGGATGTGGATGGGCGCGTCAAGGCGTATTACACGTTGAAGGTGCAGGCGACGGTCGGCGGCAGTTACTACGTAGCAGGCATGTCGGTTGGCGTCGACAACAACAACGGGGTCGTGCAATCGCAGATCTTGTTCCAGGCGGATCGCTTTGCTCTGTTGAGCTTGGCAAATGGAGGCTGGTACACGCCGTTCGTCATCGAGAATGGGGAGGTATTCATCAACCGCGGATTCATCGGAAAGGGGTGGATTACGAATCTTATGATCGGCGACGTGATTCAGAGCAACGACTACGTCGCGGGTCAGCGAGGTTGGCGCATCGATAAGAATGGCTCGTTCGAGATCAACAGCGCCGATGGTGGCGGGCGCACGGTCATCAACCAGTATGGCGGTCAGGTGTACGGGGCGAACGGTGGTCTGCTTGTTCGTTGGGGGAGGTGGTAATGCCGGCTGGACTGCAGATCTTCGATTCGAATGGTCGCTTACTGCTCGACGGAACGACGCGGTGCGGTCGCCTGCGTGGAATGCTCTGGATAGGTGGGGCTGACGGTGGCCAGCAGGTTGATCTGTCGGGTGGTGAGCCGTTTTGGGCGTTCATGCCGGATTGGTTGTTCAAGCACATCTCGATGAAGGCTCCGGTGCCGAACATCGAGATCAACGCGAGTGGTGTGCGTTGGTGGTACAGCATGGACGGCGGCAACGATTATCGGACTCCTGTAGTGGGCTGGCTCATTTATGGGGTGTTTTGATGGGAGTTGGTTTTCAGGCTTTTACCGATGGCGGTGTCTTCCAGATTGACGGACTGACGCCCAACTATCAGCTCGTGCAACGGCTTGAGGCGGTATCGCAGCAGACGACTGTGGAGACGGTCTATAACAATGCGAGCATCCAGTATTACGGGACGTACTGGATGTGTGCTTTCGTGTTCACGGCCGATCGCCCGTTATATGCATTTTGCGCAGATCCGGGCGTCGGCGTCTCGCTGTGGGATGCGAAAGCATCAAAGGACGGACGCACGTACACGGTCAGATTTATTACCGAGGCGCAGACCACTGTTCGCTTGTTCGTGTTCTCGAACGTACCTGCGACGGGAAGCCGATACGGGCTGCAGGTGTTTAGCCCCAATGGGACTCTCATCGCTGATGCTGCTAGCCCGTTCTATCGCGTCCTTGACGTGATTGAGTCTCGGTACATGGGCGACGCGGGCTGGGCGGTTACTGGGTCACCTAATCCGTCATGGGATCAGCGCGCGTATGGGCGCCCCGTGTTGATTTCCGGGTTGTGGCCGGCCCATTACATATGGGGCTCGTCAAACAGCAGTCAGCGCCTCTGGGACGTTCTGGAGATCGGCACGGTACGGGTCACTGGCGACGTTATCTCTTGGGGCACGCGGATCTACAACGGGGGGAGATCGCCAAATATAACGACATTCAGGGAGTGCTGGCACATGCGCTTCATGGTGCTAGACGGAACAGGAATCGTGTAATAGGCCGCCAAGTTTGGCGGCCTTTTTCTTTGTGGGGTACGGGGAAGAGGAGCCGTAATGCAAGAGCATGAAAAAACCATCGTGGAGTTGATTCTCATGGGCGGATTGATTGGCATCGCGAAGGTGCTGGTCGGCAGTGAGCCGTTGTCGTTTCGGCTCGTAGTCGGCCGGGCCGTGTTGGGCTCTGCGACGTCGATGGTCGCTGGCATCGCACTGCTGCAGATTCCGGATCTGCCGCCGATCGCGCTGCTCGGCCTCGGCAGCGCGTTCGGCATCGTCGGGTCGCAGTACCTCGAGGTGCTGCTGCGGAGAAAGGCAAAGCAACTTTTTGGGGGTAGCAAGAATGGGTAACTACGACGCGTTGAAATTGAAAGCCGAACTGACGCGGGACGAGGATCGGCGATATCGAATCTACACCGATACGGTCGGCAAGGTATCAGGCGGTATCGGCCGCAACCTGACCGACAAGGGGTTCCGCGATAACGAGATCGATCTGATGTACCAGAACGATATCGCCGAAACCGAGGCATGGCTCGATCGCGCGTTGCCGTGGTGGCGCTCGCTCGACCCGGTTCGTCAGCGCGTGATGATGAACATGGCATTCAACATGCAAGGGAGGTTGCTCGGATTTCGCAATTTCCTTGCAGCCGCGCAACGCGGTGATTGGGGCGCGGCTGCGACGGAGATGCTGGACAGCCTGTGGGCGAGGCAGGTCGGGGATCGTGCGAAGCGCCTTGCATCGATGATGAGGAGTGGCGCATGACATGGCTCGATCCTCGCATCTGGCTGGCCGTCATCGTTGCGGTCGTCATCGGATCCGCTGCTGGCTACTCGAAGGGGCACCGTGATGCCGATCAGTCGGCCGCAGTCGCCAGTCAAAAAAAACAGATCGATGATCTGACCGCCGAGCGCGACGGCCTCGGTCGCCGCTTGGCGAAACAACAGGAGATTGCAACCGATGCTGCGAAAGAACGTGATCAGGCAGTCGCTGATGCTGTTGCTGCCGATGGTGCTGCTGACGGGCTGCGTAAGCAAGTCGCCGTACTTATCGAGCGCGCAAAGCATTCCGCCATTGTCGGCGGAGGCCCGGCAACCGGAGACGCCCTCGATCTGCTTGCCGACGTGTTCGGCCGGGCTGATGCGCGAGCGGGAGAATTGGCGAGCATCGCTGACAGGCGGGGAATCGCCGGCCGGCAGTGTGAGCGCAGTTACGACGCGTTGATCGTCGACGCGCAATCTATCCAGTCGCGGTAGCGCGGCATTCGAGGCCGGGAGGCCTCGAGAGAAACAGGGCGACCGAGGGAATGTTCGCGCATTGTCCTCGGTCACCTTTCCACTGAGCAAGCCAGTGAATCAGCCAAGGCCCCGTTTACCTACGTAGGCGGGCCGGATTCTACACCAAGTTTAAAAACGGCTTTCACAATGGCAAATCCGATTATTCCGTGGATCGGCGGCAAGCGCCGCCTTGCAGATCACCTGATCCCGCGCTTTCCGTCACATGACTGCTACGTCGAAGTGTTCGCTGGCGGTGCCGCGTTGTACTTCATGCGTCCGCCGGCAAAGGTCGAGGTGATCAACGATGTCAATGGCGAACTGATCAACCTCTACCGCGTTGTGCAACATCACCTCGAGGAATTCGTGCGCCAGTTCAAATGGGCATTGACGAGCCGGCAAGTTTTCGAGTGGCTGAAGTCGACGGTCCCGGAAACCCTCACCGATATCCAGCGAGCCGCGCGCTTCTACTACCTCCAGAAAAGTTGCTTTGGCGGGAAGCTCGAAGGGCAGACGTTCGGCACAGCGACAACGACTCCGCCGGGCCTGAATCTTCTGCGGATCGAGGAGGAACTTTCAGCCGCGCATCTCAGGTTGGCGAATACGTTCGTCGAGCGTCTCGATTGGGCTGGATGCATTGACCGCTACGACCGGGCGCACACGCTGTTCTATCTCGATCCCCCGTATTACGAGACGGAAGGTTACGGCGTGGCGTTCCCGTTTGCCGAGTACGAAAAGATGGCGGATCGGCTGCGCACGATTAAGGGGCGGGCAATCGTGAGTCTGAATGACCATCCCGAGATTCGACGCGTGTTCGACGGATACCACATCGAGACGGTGCCGATCGACTACACGGTCGGGGGTGGTAAGGGAGTCAGCCGGAACGAACTGATCATTTTTAGTTGGGACGACGCAGCGCAACCGGTCGGCTTGTTCTGACCTAGGCCGGGGCGTTGACCCCGGCTCGCTTTCAATAGTTACCTGCGTGTAATCATTCTGTAAAATGGAATCGCGGGGACATACCAAATCAACTAGCACCTGAGACTTCAATGAAAAAAAAGCTACTTGCTGCTTTATGCGTTGCAGCCGCTCTGTCGGCCTGCGGGGGTGGGGACGACGTCGCGCCGGCTAACACCGGGCCGGCAATTCGCATGACGTTCACCGGGAATCCGATTATTGGTTCGCGTGTTGCGCGTGCGATGGCGGCTGTCGACGCGAGCTCGCCAGTCGTGCCGAACTCGAACAATGCACTGGCGACGATCGATGCGTTGCAGGCCGCATTCAAAGCGCGCGGTGCCGACGTTGGCGTTTATCCTGGCGTGATCGACGGTACGACTCTGCATCAACTCGTCCAGGCGGAGAACGGTGGAGTTGGTCCGACTCAAGCGGACGTGATGAACGTGAACATCAACATTTCCGAGTGGGTGTTGATGAATTTCCAACTGGACGATATGACCGGCTACGTCGACACGCCGGAAAAGTATGCGGCAGTGGATCAGTTTCGAAGTGACCTGCAGATCTACGCTGCGCGCGAGTATCTCAAGGGACGGGTCGTTCACGCGGTGCTCCCGATCGTTTCGTGTGCACCCGTGCGGACGGAGCGAGTTACCGGCGCGAGCGGGAGCACATTCGATCAAGTGTATTTCCCCGCATCCCGCGAGTTGTATGCAGCGATCAATATGGCATCGACCGGTGGTGTTGTCGGGTTCCGTACCGTTGGCGGGCTGTGGCAGTCGGATCCGGTCCATATGGGCGCGGACTGTTCGACACCGGATCAGGTGGCTCAGGACGCGCAGATCAACAGCATTGTCGATCCGCTAACGATCAATTACAAAGCCGCGCTTGAAACGATCAATCTGTGCAAGCACAAGCCGGAAGCGATTCCTGAGTACATCCGGGGTGCGCAGTGTTGGGGCATCGAGCCGGTCAAGAAGTAATCGTAGTGGCGTCGCGCGCGAGCCAGCGTGCGACGCATTCCCTTCCGCGTGGTCAATCGAACCGCGCACCGTCAATCATCCGTCGAAGCTGATCAAGCGCGAACGAATCGGGGTAGCCGTTCTTCTTCAGCTCCAGCTCGGCCGCGCAGACCATTTTCTCCATGAGCCGCAGTGTTCGGCGGACGTGTACGACTTCCAGCACGAAGCGTTGTTCGAGCGTAAGCGAGCGATGTTTCTTGAAGTTGGCCGCGCTCCACGCGTCGCGCAACTCCTCCCATGTCAACCGTTGAAACTCGGGTAGCTTCGTTGCCTTGTCGGAACCCGGATCAGGTTCACCGGGAACGTCATAAAGCCTGCGTTTCATTTCTTCGCGCGCGCGCCACTCGTCGGAGAACGGCTCAACGGGCGCGCGAGGATTGTTCATTCGGCCTGCCCGCATAACCTCCCTGTCGATCTTGTTCGACAGGCGTCGCAACGGGGCAGCATATTGCAGCTCGTCGGCACGATCGAGGTACGCGATCATGCGTGTCGCGTCGCCGGTAAGCCCGCTCATTTCTCTCATCGTGATTCGCAGGTGTAGCACTTCGAGAATCAGCCGATGGACGTCGGCGTACGTGCACGAGTTCCACCACTTCGACATCTCATCGAACTTGGGAGGGCCAAATGGGGGCAAGATCATGATGCGTGCAAAATACTGTATGGATATACAGTTTATCGCGCGGTAAGATGAGGTCGTCAAGTCTCAATAATTGGGGGCGGCCAGTGTGCACAAACTACAAGGCACCAAGCGAAGATCCGGGTATCAACGAACTGAAGATTGGCATCGGTGACCTGTACCGTCGCGACCCGTGGGAGTTGGATGTCTATCCGGACTATGCGGCACCGATCGCTTGGGCGGACGGGGACGGCCTCGGCGTTGTAAAAGCTGTGTTTGGATTCTGGCCGAAGTTCATGCAACCGGAGCGTGTCGACGAGCGCGGCCGGAAGCGGAAGAAGCTCGACACGATGAATGCCCGGTCTGAGACGGTCGGAGAGTCGCGGCTGTACGGCAAGGCTTGGCGAGCGGGGCAACGTTGCCTGATCCCGGCGCGTTGGATATACGAGCCATGTTATGAGACGGGCCGGAACGTATGGCAGCGAATCGGCCTTACGGACTGGCAGTCGTACTGTGTGGCGGGCATCTGGCGGCGCTACGATGGCGACGACGGCCGTACGCTCATTGGTATGTCCATGCTTACCGTCAACGCCGACGGCCACGCTGTAATGGGGCGCATGCACAAACCCGGTGACGAAAAGCGCTCGGTGGTCATATTGCGGCCAGTCGACTATGACGAATGGCTGCATAGCAAGAACGTAGAGGCGGCTCGGACACTATTGAACCTGCTTCCGGCAAATGAAATGATTGCAGCTCCAAAGTAACCTTGGTCAGTGGCTTCCGATATCGGGAATTGCAAAATCGTCAACGGGGTAATAATGAGTGAATTCGCAAATGCGATGGCAAAACTTGCTGGGGTCCGAAAGGCGGTCGAACACGCGCTTGCTGAACAAGTAGGGCGGGGCAACGCAATTCAGCCACGACCAAGCTTTGCGCCAGCCGACGTTGGAAAATTCTTTGAACAATTTGTCCAGCAAACTGCGGTTCTCAGCAAGGAACGGCCTGATCTTTACGGCGACTTCGTGATGATGGATGTTGGGGCGGATCTAGAGATGATGCCCGACGCGGCAGGGCAAGCCCGACGATACTATTCTAGAACTAAGCTCATGCAGTTGATTGGGGCCATTGACCAATTGATGGAGATTCGGGCGAGCAGTGTTCCCCCAGCAAAATCGCGTCGGCTGCCAATGCGAGTTTTTTTGTCGCACGGTCGTTCTAAGGATTGGATGGACGTGCAACGTCACATTGAGAAGGAAGTTGGGCTTGACACACTCGAACTAGCGCAAGAGGCGAGTCAGGGGCAGACGGTAATTGAGAAGCTCGAGACAAACAGCGAACTATGCGATAGCGCCGTGATCGTTATGAGCGGAGATGATTCGGATGCTGCAGGACAGTCGAGGGTACGTGAGAACGTGATGCATGAGATTGGATTCTTTCACGCTAAGTATGGACGAAGCCGAGTCATCCTGCTTCACGAGGAGGGCGTGAGCATTCCGACGAATCTTGCGGGGATTGTGTATGTTTCATACCCAAAAGGGTATGTCCATGCGACATACAGCCCGCTTGATCGAGAGTTACTTAGCATTTACCGTTGAGGGTGATAGTCCCCGCGATACGTAAAAGCCCGCTGCGAGCGGGCTTTTTTGCAGAAGTGCTGCAACGTCGGACATGTGCCTTGCCGGATGTACGGGGCGTATATCCATCCCTAATCTAAGAGGGGGCGTCCGGGTATGTTTGCCGCGTATGACTGTTAGTCTTGGTGCAAGGTGCCCAGGTTGAACCCGGAAACTTCTCGGAGTCGCCCCCGCCACCATACTCCGCCATTGCCCGGAATCGGCGATCCGCTTGGATGGAAGGTACGGGCATTTTTCAGGTGAATGTAGTACGGCTGGTCCACGCCTTTTTTGTATGAGCCATCCTCTTCCAAATACACCTTTCCCCAGTTTGCGAAGCTTTCTTTGAGTCCGGCCGCGCCGTTCGCATCGTTAAAGGAGCCGGCAAAGGTTGCCCCGAACCCTTCGAAGTAGTGTTTGCCGCCGATCAGCTGGCCGCTAACCAGAAAGCCACCCACGAACAACGTGATGCCAATCTCGAGGTCGCTGCTATTGACCATCGAGACTAATGACTGAAGGAACCAATCATTTTCTGCGCTGGTGACGACGTGCAGGGGAGTTGACGGCCCACCGTCGTGCGGGGCTGTGGTCTGCTCGCTCATGGGAATTCCCTCGTGTTGTGGAACTCAAATCATAGCCGATCGAACATTACGAAGGGATGAGGCGAACGAATGGTTAATGTGGGTGGTTAATTTTATTAAGTTATTGAAAATAAATAAGAGACGACGGCCTGCAAAGCCGTTTAGGCCGGTTCGACTCCGGCTCGCGCCTCCAGGTAAGAAGCGAAAAGCCCCGCTTCGGCGGGGGCTTTTCTTTTTTCCACGCCCGTTGCGGAGATGGCTCGTGAGACGGGCGGGATGGATGCGGTAGCATGACGCGACCCGCGGGCGTTTGGGCCCTGCGCGAAACGTTGAGGCTGTCGATGCAGAAACCTGGTGAGGCGGATTGAATACCCCGGAGCCCGAAACGAGGGACGCGCGGCTTTCCGATTGCGCCGCAATCGCGAGGCTGTTGCGCCAGCTCGGATATGACGTCACGCCCGCGCTGATCCATGAAAAATTGCTGTCGCTGGCCGACAAGCCGAGTGACCGGGTCTGCGTGGCGATTCTGAATGGCGAGATTGTCGGCAGTATCAGCCTGCACATCCTTCCGCTCTTTCACGCACCCGGGAATCTCGGGCGCATCACGAGTTTGGTCGTCGACGAGCGTCACCGGGGATGCGGAATCGGCGGTGCGCTGATGGCGGACGCGCAACGTTGGTTCGAGCGCGGCCGATGTGTGAAGCTGGAGGTGACGAGTGGTGACCAACGTCCGGACGCTCACCGTTTTTACGCGCATCACGGTTTCGCGCGCGACGGGCAGCGTCTTTCCCGGAAAATGCGCACGTAGCGCGTGTTTGAAATCAAAAAGCCCGCTGCGAGCGGGCTTTTTGATTTCGGCAGATGCAGCGGGATTCTCGAACGGGCTTCGGTCATGCGATGCCGCTTGTCCGTCGCGACATCCGCTCAGCCGTCCACCGGTTGCGCAGGCGTGTCGAGCGTCAACTGATAGAACGCCGCATCGAGCCAGCGGCCGAACTTGAAGCCCGCTTCCTTGATCGTGCCCGAATGCACGAATCCCAGCTTCGCATGCAGTGCGATGCTCCCCGCGTTGGCCGCATCGATGCAGCCGACCAGCACGTGTACTTCCGCTTCCCGCGCGCGCCGGACGACTTCGCGCAGCAGCACTTCGCCAAGCCCGCGGCCGCGCTGGTCGCGATGCACGTACACGCTGTGTTCGACCGTGTACTTGTAGGCGGGAAACGCGCGGAACGTGCCCCAGCTCGCGAAGCCGAGCAGCGTGCCCGACGCGTCGACCGCGCCGATGACCGGGAAGCCGCCTGCGCGTTTCGCCGCGAACCACGCGACCATCGCTTCCGGCGGGCGCGGCTTGTAGTCGTACAGCGCGGTCGAGTTCGCGATCGCGTCGTTCAGGATCTCGAGGATGGCCGGCGCATGCTCGGCCTCGCTGCAATCGATCAGGCGCACGTCGTCGCGCTGTTTCGGGGAATTCATACGGACTCCTGTGGGCAGTAAGTGGGTCGCGCGCACGGCTGCTGCGACGACGCGTTCATCAGGGGTTGCGCACGCCGGCGGCGGACGCATCGCAGATCACGACGACATAACGCGCGGCGTGCGGCGACGGATTGCTGAAAATCAGCGGCTGGTCGAGCCGCATGGCCAGGCAGTCGCCTTCGTGAAGTTCGTGAAGCGTTTCGCCGAACGTGACGTCGACGCGGCCGCTGATGATCCACACCTGCTGATGCAACGCGCTTTCGCGTCCGCCACTGTCGTACGCGACGCGCGCACCGGGCGGGAAATCCACCTCGACGAGCTGGATCGGCGACGGCCAGCCAGCCGGGGAGAGGTTGCGGCGCACATAACCGGACGCCGGATCCCGCCATTCGGCCTGCTGCGCGCGGCGTGCCAGCGGCTGCGCGGGCGCGTCGTCCTGGTCGCCGCCGAACAGCCCGGCCAGCGACACGCCGAGCCCGGCTGCCAGCTTGTCGAGCACGACGGCCGTCGGGCTGGCCGATGCACGTTCGATGAGCGAGATCATCGAACGACTGACGCCGGAGCGCGCAGCCAGCGCATCGAGCGTGTAGCCTCGCACGGTGCGCAGGTCGCGCACGCGCCGGGCGATGCGTTCGTTGATGCCGGTGTCGTCGGCCGCGGCGGTGACGGATTCTTTCATGGTGGATTTATTTTCCAGCAAACTGGAATTCGGTGTCAACGCCGGTGACGGGCCGGCAGCCGGCCGACGGCTCGACGGAATCCGCATGGCTTGCCCGCCAGCCGACCGCAGCGTAATATACGAACCGGCTACGTTTCGTTTAATTGGGGATATATGGGCATCATCAAGATTTCCGAGCACATGCACGAGCGGCTGCGCTCGACCAGCACGGCGCTGAGCCGCTCGATCAACGCACAGGCCGAGCACTGGCTGCGCGTCGGGATGCTGGCGGAACTCAATCCGGCGCTGTCCTACGGCGACATCTGCCGGATGCTGATCGAGGCCGAAGCACGGGGCGGCGACGCGGGGCCGGCGGAACCGGTCGAACACGGCATCGAGCAGGTGGCGTAATGGCGAAGCGAGAAATCCCGATCCGCGGCATGGCGGAAATCGCGAAGTCGCGCGAAGCCGCGAAGCTGGCGTCACAGGTACTGACGATGATCACCGAGCACGTGAAGCCGGGCGTCACCACCGACGAACTGGACGCGCGCTGCCGCGAATACATCGTCGACGTGCTCGGCGCGATCCCGGCGAACATCGGCTACCACGGTTATCCGAAGACGCTGTGCACGTCGGTCAACCACGTGGTGTGTCACGGTATCCCGACGTCGCGGCCGTTGCGCGACGGCGACATCGTGAACCTCGACATCGCGGTGATCAAGGACGGCTGGTTTGGCGATACGAGCCGCATGTATTTCGTCGGCGAACCGAACGAACTCGCGCGGCGCCTCGTCGCGACGACCTATGAGGCGATGCATGCGGGCATCCGCGCGGTACGTCCGGGTGCCACGCTCGGCGACGTCGGCTACGCGATCCAGCAGGTCGCGCATCGCGAAGGATTCAGCGTGGTTCGCGAGTACTGCGGGCACGGCATCGGCGACGTCTATCACGACGAGCCGCAGGTGCTTCACTACGGCCGCCCGGGCACGGGCGTACCGCTGCGGCCGGGGATGATCTTCACGATCGAGCCGATGCTCAACGCCGGCAAGCGCGATACGCGCATGCTGGCGGACGGTTGGACGGTCGTCACGAAGGACCATTCGCTGTCGGCCCAATGGGAGCACATGGTCGTGGTGACGGAAACGGGCTTCGAGGTGCTGACCGAGGATGTGAAGCCGCAAGCGTCCCCGGCGCTGTCCGGCACGCACGCTGCCTGACGCGTAAAGTGCGCCGCGAAGGGCGGGGCGGCGGCACAGTGAAACGGGCTCCCTTGCGGAGCCCGTTTCGTTCGAGGTCATGCGGCGCGATTCATGCGTGAACGCGGCGACCTGCCGCGCGGTGGATGAACGCGGCTCAGCCGCTGCTCAACCGCGCGCCTTCTGCCATGCGGATTCGACGAATACGCGGCAGAGCGCCTCCATCCCCTGGCGGTCTTCTTCGTCGAAGCGCGCGGCGACCGGGCTGTCGACGTCCCACACGCCGATCAGCGTGCCGTCGCCGGCCACCAGCGGCACGACGATTTCCGATTCCGACGCGGCGTCGCACGCGATATGGCCGGGGAAGTCGTGCACGTCGCGCACGACCTGCGTCTCGCGCGTCTGCGCAGCCGTGCCGCACACGCCCTTGCCGAGCGCGATCCGCACGCAGGCGGGCTTGCCCTGGAACGGCCCGACCACGAGCTCCGTCCCGTCGAAGAAGTAGAAGCCGGCCCAGTTGAGACGGTCGAGCGAGTGGTAGACCAGCGCGGCGAAGTTGGCCGCGTTCGCGGTCAGGTCGCGTTCGGATTCGACGAGCGCGCGTGCTTGCTCGACGAGCGTCGCGTATTGATCGGCCTTGGAGGCGTTGGGGTCGTTGGACAGCGTGAACATGGCGGAAAAGCGATCGGGGTTGTGGGATGCGCGATGCGCGTACCGCAGTCTACGGCACGCGCGCACGGTTTGCAGCGCGCGGTTGCGCGCGACGCGGCAAGCTCAGTCGGGTTCGAGTTCGGCAAACCGCGCGGCCAGAAAATCGAGCAGCGCGCGCACCGCAGGCAGCAACCCCCGGCGCGACGCGAACACCGCATGCACGATCTCGCGGCGCGGTGCCCAGTCGGGCAGCACGGTTACCAGCGCGCCGCGCGCGACCTCGTCGCGCACCATCATCGTCGGCAACTGCACGATGCCGACACCCGCGACGGCCGCCGCGCGTAACGCGAGCATGCCGCCGGTCACAAAGCGCGGCAGGTGGTGGATTTCCGCATGCGCGCCGTCGGGCCCGCGCAGCCGCCACACGTGCGTGGACTGCGGGACGCCGTGATCGAGGCTCGGCAGGCGCGCGAGATCGGCGGGAACGGCCGGTGCGCCATGCTCGCGCAGCAGCGCGGGGCTCGCGACGAGGCACTGGCCGCGCTCGGCCAGCACGCGCAGCGCGAGATCGCTGTCCTCGAGCGGCGGCGGGCGTACGCGGATCGCGACGTCGATCCCTTCGCCGACCACGTCGACGCGCCGGTTGGTCGCTTCCAGATGAATCTCGACGCGCGGGCACGCGACCATGAACGCGGCGATCATCTCGCCGACGAGCGAATCGAGCAGCACGATCGGGCAACTGACGCGCACGATGCCCCGCGGCTCCTCGTGCAGCAGCGCGATCGCCTCGTCGGCCGCATCGGCCTCGACGAGCATCGCGCGGCAATGCGCGTAGTAGGTCTGGCCGACGTCGGTAACCGTGAAGCGGCGCGTCGAGCGCTGGATCAGCCGCATTCCGAGTCGCGCCTCGAGCAGCGCGATGCGCCGGCTCAGCTTCGATTTCGGCATGTCCAGCGCACGCCCGGCCGGTGCGAAGCCGCCGTGTTCGACGACCTGCACGAAATAATAGAGATCGTTCAGATCCCGCGCTTTATCGTTCATGAAATGGAACGCTGAGTGCGATTTTGGCAGTCTACCGGATCGATCGTTCCACCTCTATATTCCTGTCCAGGATGCGAAACACGTGTTTCGCCGCAATTCGGAGAAGGCAATGAAGAAGATCCAGGGTGTGTACAGTGCGCCGCGCGGCCATTGGGTCGGCGACGGTTTCCCGGTGCGTTCGATGTTCAGCTACCAGTCTCACGGCGCGCATCTGAGCCCGTTCCTGCTGCTCGACTACGCCGGCCCGGCCACGTTCGAGCCGGGCTCGGCCTCGGCGCCGCGCGGTGTCGGCCAGCATCCGCACCGCGGGTTCGAGACGGTGACGATCGTCTATGACGGCGAGGTCGCGCACCGCGACTCGACCGGCGCGGGCGGCGTGATCGGCCCGGGTGACGTGCAGTGGATGACGGCCGCGAGCGGGATCCTGCACGAGGAATTCCACTCGGAAGGGTTCACGAAGCGTGGCGGCCCGCTCGAGATGGTCCAGCTGTGGGTGAACCTGCCCGCCAGGGACAAGATGGGGGCGCCCGGCTACCAGACGCTGCTGGATGCCGACATCCCCATGGTCGAGCTGCCGGACGGCGCGGGGCGTGCGCGGATCATCGCGGGCGAGCTCGACGGGCGGCGCGGCCCGGCCCGCACGCATACGCCGATCGACGTATGGGACGTGCGGCTCGTGGCCGGCGGCCATGAGCGGTTCCCGGTCGCTGAAGGGCGCACGCTCGCGGTGGTCGTGCTGAGCGGTACCGTGCAGGTGAACGGCGAGACGGTCGCCCGCGAAGCGCAGTTCGTGCAGCTCGGCCGCGACGGCAGCGACGTCGAGATCGAAGCGAATGGCGACGCGAAGCTGCTGATCCTGAGCGGCGAACCGATCGACGAGCCGGTCGTCGGGTATGGGCCGTTCGTGATGAACTCGCAAGCGGAGATCCGCACCGCGATCGAGGACTTCAACAACGGCCGCTTCGGCCAGATGCCGGCATGACGGACAGGCCCCGCGTTATGCGGGGCCTTTTTTCGGGTGCGGGCGGCCGGTCGCGCGGCGCGTGCGCTTCGGGGCATAATCGACGGTTGCCGCGCGCCGGCCGGCGCGCCCGAATCAGGACCGACCATGAACGCATCCGCCGCATCCCCGAGCGCCGCCGATCTCGACTGGCGCTGGAAATCCTTCGACGCGCTGACAGCGCGCGAAGTCTATTCGATCCTCGAAGCCCGCAGCGCCGTGTTCGTCGTCGAGCAGAACTGCGTGTATCGCGACATCGACGACGCGGACCAGGCCGCCTGGCACCTGGCCGCATTCGATCCGGCCGGGCGGCTCGCCGGCTATCTGCGCGTGCTGTTGCCGGATGCGCAGAACACCGATGTCCGCATCGGCCGCGTGCTGACGACCGCCGCGTTTCGTGGCGCCGGCCTGGGCAATGGGCTGCTGTCGCGCGCGCTCGAGCATATTCGCGCGCAGTGGCCGGATACGCCGGTGAGCCTGCATGCGCAGGCCCACTTGCAGCGTTTTTACGGGGCATTCGGCTTCACGCCGAGTTCGGACGTGCACGACGAGGACGGCATCCCGCACGTGTGGATGAGCAGCGCACGCGCGTAATGCGCACCGCGCCGCGCCGCGCGGCAGTCAGTGCGCGGCGCGCGCGACCGACGGCGCGTCCGCGCGTTGCGCGGCCCGTTCGCCGATCAGGCGGCCGCGGGCGGACAGCCGAAGCCAGTGCCGCAGCGCGATCAGCGCGCCGATCACGCTCATCATCGAGCCGGGAATCCACAGCAGCAGGCCGCCGATCTGCTGGTCGCGCAGCGGGCTCAGCCACGTGAACGCGCGGCCGCAGATCGAGTAGATCGGATACAGCTCGTGCGGCGTGAAGAAGATCAGCGCGCCGAGTGCGATCTGCGGCGGGATCGCCGCGACGACGATCAGGATCCGGCGGCCCGGCGACAGCCGGGCAGGCGGCGCGGGGCGCGGATCGACGACGAGCCACCAGAACAGCAGCCCGTCGATCACCATGCTCCAGTTCATCACGCGATAGAGACGCCAGTCGAGCATCGCGATGAAGTGGATCGGCGACAGCAGCCAGAAATAAATCAGCCCGACGAACAGCACGACCGCGACGACGGGATGGAATACCACGTCGAGCGTCGCGCGCACGGGCGCCCACGCGAGGGCGGGGCGCACGAAGCGCTGCCGCCAGCGAAACGGGATGCCCGCGCGAATCGCCGCGCCCGGATAGGAGAGCGCGATGAAGAACGGCCCGAGGTGGTGCAGCACGAGGTGCTGCGCGCGGTGCAGGAAGAACTCGTGCTCGAAGAAATAGTCGAGCCGCGTATGCAGTGCGATGTAGAGCGCCGTCAGCCCGAACCAGAACGAGAACTGCCGCAGCGGCGACACCTTCGCCTTCTTCACGCCGCGCGCGAACAGCACGGCAGCGGTGAGCACCGCGATCACCACGGTCGGCGACGGTTCCCACGGATCGAGCCAGTACAGGAGGTTCATCGCGCGCGTATCACTTCGCCTGGGCCGGCGATTTCACGGCGAACGGCGCATCGACCGTTTCGCCGTCGGAGAATTTCAGGCGCAGGTGCACGGTGTCGCCCGGCTTGATCGCGTGCTTCGGCTCCTCGAGCATGAAGTGGTAGCCGCCCGGCGCGATGTCGACCTTGCCGCGTGCGGGGATCGTCAGCTTGTCGACCATTTCCATCTTCTGCGTCGAGCCGTTCGAGACGGTCTGGTGCAGCATCGCCATCCCGTAGTCGGGGCTGTCGACGTCGACGAGATCGACCGGCTTGTCGCCCGTGTTCACGATCGTCACGTAGCCGCCGGCCGGCAGCTTGTTCGGCAGCCAGCGCACCCATGCGTTCTGCGCGGTGATCGCACCGGCGGCGTAGGCGTGGGCGCCGGCGCACAGCGCGGCGAGGAGGGCGAGCGTCTTGAGTGTCGTCTTCGTCTTCATGTCGTGAGAGGAATTCAGGTGGTGGAGGCGGTGTCGATGATCCGGCGCACATCGGCGGCGATGGCGTCGGGCGAGTCGCGGTCGGTCGCAAGCAGGCGGGCGCGGCCGGTTGCGTCGAAGATGTAGACGGCCGAGCTGTGCGTGACTTCGTAGCCGCCGGACGGATCGCGCTGTTCCATCTGGTACGCGACGCGATAGCGCTTCGCGAGCGATTCTATCTGGCGGTCGGTGCCGGTCAGGCCGCGTGCATGCGCGGCGTCGAACGCGGCGACATACGATTGCATCGCCTGCGGCGTGTCGCGTGCAGGATCGACCGAGACGAACAGGATGCGCACGTCGTTGGCCTGCGGGCCGAGCTTCGCCAGCACTTCCATCAGCCGTGCCATCGTTTCGGGGCAGACGTCGGGGCAGTGCGTGTAGCCGAAGTAGACGAGCGCGACCTGGCCGTGGAACGCATCGGCGTCGACGGGATGGCCGTCGCCGCCCGTCAGCGTGAACGACAGGTCGGGCAGGTGGCCGGTGACGTTGGTCAGGTTCCAGCGCGGCTCGTCGTGCGTGCACGCGGCGAGCGCCACGGCGGCGGCGAAGGCCGCGGCCGTGCGGATGAAGCGGGAGAAGCGCCGGTGCGGCGCTGGGCGGGCAGACGACATCCTGGGGCTCGATCGGACGGAAAGGTGACCGGCCGGCGCGATGCCAGGCGTCGCGCGGCAGGCGGTTGCGACTGTAGCGCAATTCGCGCGCCCGCGTCCTTTCGAAACCCGTACGGGGCGGACGAGCGGGGCAATATGTCGCAGTTGACGCAATCGGCGGCGCGCGGCTGGCGATGCGCCGGTTTCGCCCATCTCGGTGCGCAGGCGCGGTAAGATGCGCACAATTCCATTCGCGCAGCGGCGGTGCGGCGTTTGCCGGCCGGCCCTCAGACTATCGAATCGATGCAATCCGTTCCGGCTTCCCTGTCCCTGACCGATACCGCGTTCTTCTTCGACTTCGACGGCACGCTCGTCGAACTGGCGCCGACGCCCGACAGCATTCACGTTCCGCCGTCGCTGCTGACGCTGCTCGACGAGCTGCGGCACCGCTCGCACGGTGCGGTCGCGGTCGTGTCCGGGCGCGGTATCGACAACCTCGACGCGTTCCTCAAGATGCCCGGCCTGCCGATCGCGGGCCTGCACGGCGCGGAGCGCCGCGATGCGAACGGCGACACGCAGCGCATCGGCTTCAACGACGAACGCCTGCTGCGCATCGAGCGCGAGCTGGCGGCCGTCGTCGACCGTCATCCGGGCATGCTGCTCGAAATCAAGGGTGCGGCCGTTGCGCTGCATTACCGCAACGCGCCCGAGCGCGAGGCGGCTGCGCGCGCGGCCACCGAGCGCCTCGTCGCCGACTACGCCGATGCGTATGTGCTGCAGCCCGGCAAGATGGTGTTCGAGATCAAGCCGAAGGGTGTCGACAAGGGGCGCGCGCTGGCCGCGTTTCTCGACGAGCCGCCGTTCGCGGGCCGCGTGCCGCTGTTCGCGGGCGACGACCTGACCGACGAGAAGGGCTTCGCGGTGGTCAACGCGCGCGGCGGCCTGTCGATCAAGGTCGGCGCGGGCGAGACGTCCGCCCGCATGCGGCTCGATTCGGTCGACGCGCTGCATGAGCAGATCGCGCACTGGCTCGGTGCGGGGCAGCCGCACGCATGAGTCGCCTCATCATCGTTTCAAACCGCGTCGCACCGATTTCGGAAGGCGAACCGGCGGCAGGCGGCCTCGCGATCGGTGTCTACGATGCGCTGAAGGAGACGGGCGGCATGTGGTTCGGCTGGAGCGGCGAGGTCGTCGCGTCCGGTGCGCCGCAGATTCGCGTCGAGGAGCACGGGCCGGTCACGTTCGCGACCATCGGCCTGTCGCGGCGCGACTACGACCAGTATTACCGCGGCTTCTCGAACGCGACGCTGTGGCCCGCGTTTCACTACCGCACCGACCTGATCCAGTACGACCGTCACGAGTTCGAAGGCTACAGCCGCGTGAACGTGTGGCTCGCGCAGCAGCTCGTGCCGCTGCTGCAGGACGACGACGTGATCTGGGTGCACGACTATCACCTGATCCCGTTCGCGCGCGCGCTGCGCGCGGCCGGCGTGAAGAACCGCATCGGCTTCTTCCTGCACATCCCGTTTCCCGCCGCGCAGGTGCTCGTCAACGTGCCGCCGCATCGCGACCTGGTCGAGTCGCTGTGCGCGTTCGACCTGCTTGGTTTCCAGACCGAACCCGACCTGCGCGCATTCTGCGATTACGTCGAATCCGAAGCGGACGGCGTGATCGAGCGCGACGGCCGCCTGGTGACGGTGCGCGCATTCGGCCGGACGCTGCGCGCGGCCGCGTATCCGATCGGCGTGCATCCGGACGAGATCGCGGCGCTCGCGCAGGCCGGCGAGCACGGCAAGGCGGTGCGCACGCTCGCGGCGTCGCTGCGGGGCCGCAAGCTGATCATGAGCGTCGACCGGCTCGATTACTCGAAGGGACTCGTCGAGCGCTTCCGCGCGTTCGAGAAGCTGCTCGAGCACGAGCCGTCGCATCGCAATCGCGTGTCGTTCCTGCAGATCGCGCCGTCGACGCGAGCGGAGCTGCGCGCGTACCAGGACATCCGCCTGCAGCTCGAAGGAGAGTCGGGGCGCATCAACGGACGCTTCGCCGAGCTCGACTGGGCACCGATCCTCTATATCCATCGCCAGTACGATCGCCAGCTGCTCGCGGCGCTGTACCGGCTCGCGCGGGTCGGCTACGTGACACCGTTGCGCGACGGGATGAACCTCGTCGCGAAGGAGTACGTATCCGCGCAGGATCCGGACGATCCGGGCGTGCTCGTGCTGTCGCGCTTCGCGGGCGCCGCGCGCGAGCTGACGGGGGCGCTGATCGTCAATCCGATCGATATCGACGGGATGGCCGATGCGTTGTCGCAGGCGTTGACGATGCCGCTCGCCGAGCGGCGCGCGCGTTATACCGACATGATCGCGCAGCTTCGCGAGAACAACGTGTCGGTGTGGCGCGACAACTTCCTGCGCGATCTGCAGCACGCGTAACCGACACCTCCCGCCGGAAATGAAAAAGCCGCAGTGCTGCTCGCACTGCGGCTTTTTTGCTGGCTGCGGGCCGGTGCGTCAGGCCACGCGTTCGCCGGTCGGCGTGCTGCCGTCGGGCGCCGCGTGATGGCGGCCGTGCTGCTTCGCGAGCAGGTCGCGGTACAGGCCGGGGCGGTTGCGCAGCACGTCGGGCGGCCCGTCGTCGATGACCTTGCCGTTGTTCATCACGATGATCCGGTCGAAGTTGCGCAGCGTCGACAGGCGGTGCGCGATCGCGATCACCGTGCGACCGACCATCAGGCGGTCGAGCGCGCTCTGGATCGCTTCCTCGGACGCGCTGTCGAGCGCGGACGTCGCTTCGTCGAGCAGCAGGATCGGCGCGTTCTTCAGGATCGCGCGCGCAATCGCGATGCGCTGGCGCTGGCCGCCCGACAGCTTGACGCCGCGGTCGCCGACGATCGTGTCATAGCCTTCCGGCATCGCTTCGATGAACTCCGCGCAGCGCGCGTCGCGCGCGGCCGCGAGCACTTCGTCGCGGGTCGCTTCGGGGCGGCCGTACGCGATGTTGTCGTAGATCGTCCGGTGCAGCAGCGAGATGTCCTGCGGCACGAGCGCGATCGCGTGGCGCAGGCTGTCCTGCGTGATCGACTTCACGTCCTGGCCGTCCACCTGCACGACGCCGTCCTGCGTGTCGTAGAAGCGCTGCAGCAGCGCGAGCACGGTCGACTTGCCGGCGCCCGACTTGCCGATCAGGCCGACGCGCTGGCCCGGCTCGATATGCAGGTCGAAGTGGTCGAGGATCGCGCGGCGGTGCGGATACGCGAACGTCACGCGCTCGAAGTCGACGCGGCCGCCCTTGGCCGACAGCGGCTGGGCGTCCGAACGATCGGGCATCCCGTGCGGCTCGAGCAACGTCTTGACGGCTTCGGACAGGCGCGCGACGTGCTGGGTGACGTCGACGAGCGCGACCGCGAGGTCGCGCGTGCCGTGCAGGATCGTGAAGCCGAGCGAGCTGACGAGCACGATGTCGCCGGACGTCGCGCGGCCCTGGTCCCACAGCCACAGCGCCCAGCCGAGCAGGCCGGCGGACAGCATCGCGGTGATCACCGCGTGCAGCAGGCGCAGCTTTTCGAGATAGAGCAGGCTTTGCTGGCGCGCATCCATCTCGGCCTTGACCGTTGCGCCGAAGCGCTTCTGTTCGCGCAGCGTCATCCCGAACGCACGCACGAGGCCCATGTTGCCGATCACGTCGACGAGTTCGCCGTCGACCGCGGCGGCCTTCGCCGCGAACGCGTGATGGCGGGCCGAGCCGCGCCCGGCGAGCTTGAACAGGATCACCGACAGCACGGCCGAACAGCCGAGCAGGCCGGCGGCCATCATCGGATTGACGACGATGATCATCAGGATCGCGCCCATCACCGCGATGCACGGCGGCAGCACGTTCCACGCCATCGTGTTCTCCGACGTGTAGACGGCGTTCGACGTGGCCGTGATGCGGCTCGCGAGCGTGCCCGGCTGCTTTTCGGAGTAGTAGGTCGGCGAATGGCCGATCAGGTACTGGAACAGGTCGCGCCGCAGGTCGCCGGTGACCGCGACGAACGTATGCGCGGCGACCCAGCCGCCGACACGCCACAGCAGGTTGTCGGCCGCGATCAGCCCGACGAGCAGCGCGAATGCGCTCCACAGCGGGCCGGGGTGATGACGCCCGGTCGCCAGCACGTCGATCAGGTGCTTGATCGCGTATTGCGAGCCGAGCGCGCAGCCGACGGCGGCCAGCACGCTGCAGAGCACGATCAGGTGGGCAACGGGATGCAGGCGGATGTAGCGGAACAGGAACGCGATCGGCCGGTGCGCGTAGCTCGACAGCTTCGCGTTGTGGGCGTTGCGCTGGGCAGGGGTGAGAGATTCCAAAATATGCGTGCGGTGATTCGGTGATTGAGCGTTGCGGCGGGATCGCTTGCCGGCGTTCGCCCGGACTGAATAATCCGGCATTGTAAACAAGGCCGTGCGCTGCGCTGCGCGAATCTTGCCTCGGCCAGGGGTGCTCGATCGATTTTGAGATAAAATCCGGCATCCCGTCCTGTCTCATGTGCCGGAATCACGCTGCCGGCAGTCACGGGGGCAAGGAATGCCAAAAGGGCCTTCCACTCTAGAACGGACGCCCAAGTCCGCGGGTTGCAAAGTGTTGCACCTTTGTAACAAAGTAAAGTGTTTGAAATGTTGTGCGCCGTATCGGGATTAACCCTAGATAATCGGCTCCGGGTTCGATTCCAGGTTTTTTACGAACCCCTGTCAACGGGTCTTCGTTTCAAACGTTCTATGCCTGTCGCGTCGCCGACGCTCCTTGAGCAGCGCGGGTTTGACGCCCCCGGCAGGCTGATTCGTCCGACTTTTCGGACGAAATGCATCCAGCCCGGACCGCCGGCAGGTTGCCGACCCATACCTGGTTTTTAGCCGATTTTTTAGGAGTTACGCATGCGAATCGCCCAAATCGCTCCGTTGCACGAAGCGGTGCCCCCGAAACTGTACGGTGGTACCGAGCGAGTGGTGTCCTACCTCACCGAAGCACTTGTCGAGATGGGGCATGACGTTACGCTCTTCGCGAGCGGCGATTCGCAAACCTCCGCGAAGCTCGAAGCGTGCTGGCCGCAGGCGCTGCGCCTCGACCCGACGATCCGTGACGTGATGGCCCCGCACATGCTGCTCCTCGAGCAGGTGCGCCGCCGCGCGGAAGAGTTCGACGTCCTGCACTGCCACATCGACTACTACCCGTTCTCGCTGTTCTCGCGTCAGCCGGTCCCGCATCTGACGACGATGCACGGCCGTCTCGACCTGCCGGAACTGCAGCCGATCTTCAATGCATTCAGCGACGTGCCGGTCGTGTCGATCTCCGACAACCAGCGCATCCCGCTGCCGCAGGCGAACTGGCTGTCGACCGTTTACCACGGCCTGCCGGAAAACCTGCTGACGCCGATCCCGAACGTGAAGCCGAGCTACCTCGCGTTCCTCGGCCGCATCTCGCCGGAGAAGCGCGTCGACACGGCGATCCGCATCGCCGAGCAGGCCGGCCTGCCGATCAAGATCGCCGCGAAGCTCGACAAGGCTGACCGCGCGTACTACGAAGAGAAGATCAAGCCGCTGTTCGCGCTGCCGCACGTCGAGTACATCGGCGAAATCAGCGAAGCCGAAAAGACGGAATTCCTGGGCAACGCGCACGCGCTGCTGTTCCCGATCGACTGGCCGGAGCCCTTCGGCCTGGTGATGATCGAGGCAATGGCCTGCGGCACGCCGGTGATCGCGTTCAAGCGCGGCTCGGTGCCGGAAGTGATCGACAACGGCGTGTCGGGCTACGTCGTCGAAGACGAACTGTCGGCCGTCGCGGCGCTCAAGCGCCTCGATACGCTGCCGCGCGAGAAGGTCCGCGCCGCGTTCGAAGCACGCTTCTCGTCAAAGGTGATGGCGCAGAACTACGTGAAGGGCTACGAGGAACTGCTGCGCCAGAAGCGTCGCACGGTGCTCCGCGAAGTCAACGCAGGCTGATTACGGGCCGCCGCCTGGCGGCGCGCGGCTTGCCAACGACGCCCCGTCCGGGTTTCCGGCGGGGCGTTGTCACATCCGCGGCGCGGATCTGTTGTATTCTCGCCGCGCCCGACGCCGCGAACGGCCCCCGAAGCGGGCCGCCATGGCATCCAGCCGTCTGTCCAGACGGTAATGTCCCTATAATGGCCGTGCCGTGAAATCCGGCCCCGCACGAATATCCAGAGGAGAGCAGTCTTGGCGAGAACGAAATCCACGCGCGCAGCGCCGGCCCCCGGCGCCGGTGTGATCTTCGCGTTGCGTGCGATCGGTCTCGTGCTGCTCGCGCGCTGGCTGTTCTCGATGTCCCAGATGGGCTATCGCTCGTCGCTGTCCGCGATGGTGTCGTCGCCCTGGGCGTTCGTCTACCTCCTGCTGATCTTCCTGCTGCTCGCGCTGCCGGGTGCCGTCGCGCGCGCCGAGCGGCCGTTCCATCCGCTGCCGCAGTGGCTGCGCCAGGCGCTGCGCGTCTTCGCGCTGATCGGTTTCCTGTTCGCGGTCTGGTCGATCGGCATGTTCGTCTGGGTGGATGGCTGGCGCCTCGCGCTGCATGCCGTGACGGCGACCAACGGCTGGCTCGTTGCCGCCCCGGCGCTTTATGCGGCGATCGTCTGGATCTGCCGTCCGCGGCCGCTGTGGCGGACCAACGTGGCGGCCCGCCGCTTCGCGGTCGGCCGTTATGCGATTTCGCTCGACGTGCTGACGCGCACCGCGATCGTCTGGATGGAAAGCCGCAAGGTCGGCCAGTACGACGCGCGCGAACTGTCGGTGCGCTGGCCCGGCCGTGCGGCGCCTGCCGCCGGCGAAGGGGCGACGGGCGGACAGTCCTCGGTCGTGCCGCCGCGTCGCGGCGGCCTGTTCAATCGACCGAAGGTCGAGCTGCTGTGGGATTCGCCGGCGGCCGTCGGCCATAACCGGCAGATCGTCATGCGCGCGCCGCTCGCGACCGAAGGCGACCGTGTCGCGGTGCTCGCGCTCGACGCCGCGCTCAAACAGATCGTCTGACAAGTCCCGCGCACGGCGTGCGGGCGCGGGGGATTGGGGCGGACGGCCAGGAATGGCCGGACAGGTGCGGCCGGCCAAGTCCGGCCGAGTCTCGATCTGGCCGGCCGGATTCCCATCGCCATCCCGATCGGGATCCTGTCCGACACGAGCAGCGTTTTCCGGCGGACACCGCCAGCCGCGCCTCGCCGCTAGTCTTGAGCCCGGCCCGGCCGGGCGATTCAGCCGCCCGGTCCGTTCCGCGCTCAGCGCACGAGGCAGGGGCGCTTGTTGTTGAAAGTCCACCCCGGAATCAGGTACTGCATCGCCGCCGCGTCGTCGCGGGCACCGAGCCCGTGCTGCTTGTACAACTCATGCGCGACCGCGACGGCATCCATGTCGATATCGATGCCGAGACCCGGCCGCTTCGGCACGTCCACCAGCCCGTTCTCGATCTTCAGCGGCTCGCGCGTCAGCCGCTCGCCGTCCTGCCAGATCCAGTGCGTGTCGATCGCGGTGACCTGGCCCGGTGCGGCGGCCGCGACATGCGTGAACATCGCGAGCGACACGTCGAAGTGGTTGTTCGAGTGCGAGCCCCACGTGAGGCCCCAGTCGCGACACATCTGCGCGACGCGCACCGAACCCTGCATCGTCCAGAAATGCGGATCGGCGAGCGGAATGTCGACGGCCTGCAACTGCACCGCGTGGCCCATCTGCCGCCAGTCGGTCGCAATCATGTTGGTTGCCGTCGGCAGCCCCGTCGCGCGGCGGAATTCGGCCATCACCTCGCGGCCCGAGTAGCCGTTCTCGGCGCCGCACGGATCTTCCGCGTAGGCGAGCACGTGATGCTGGTCGCGACACAGCCGCACGGCCTCGTCGAGCGACCATGCGCCGTTCGGGTCGAGCGTCACGCGTGCGTCGGGGAAGCGCTCGGCGAGCGCCGTCACGGCCTCGATCTCGCTCGCACCTTCGAATACGCCGCCCTTCAGCTTGAAGTCGTTGAAGCCGTAGCGCGCATGCGCGGCTTCGGCGAGCCGCACGATGGCCTCGGGCGTCAGCGCGGCTGCGTCGCGCACACGCGTCCAGTCGTCGGTCGCGCCGCTGCCGTCGCGGTAGGGCAGCGCGGTCTTCGTTCGATCACCGACGTAGAACAGGTAGCCGAGCATTTCGACGCGCTCGCGCTGCTGGCCCTCGCCGAGCAGCGCGGCGACCGGCACGCCGAGATGCTGGCCCAGCAGGTCGAGCAGCGCAGCCTCGAGCGCGGTGACCGCGTGGATCGTCGTGCGCAGGTCGAAGGTCTGCAGACCGCGGCCGCTCGCGTCGCGGTCGGCGAAGGTGCGCCGCACGTCGTTGAGCACCGCATGGTAATTGCCGACCGGCTGGCCGACGACGAGCGCACGCGCATCGTCGAGCGTGCGGCGGATGCTTTCGCCGCCGGGCACTTCGCCGACGCCGGTCCGGCCCGCGCTGTCCTTCAGGATCACGAGGTTGCGGGTGAAGAACGGGCCGTGTGCGCCGCTCAGGTTGAGCAGCATGCTGTCGTGGCCGGCGACCGGAATCGCTTGCAGGTCGACGATGCGCGGCGTGTCGTGGGAGGGCGAGGCAGTGACGGCGTTCATGGGCGGCGATGGCAGAAGGGTGGGCAATGCCGTGCGGCAAAAGCTTTGCCGCGCGCGGCAGGAGGTGCGATCATTCGACAACCGACGTGCGCGGCGCGCAAGCCCCCGCAGGTCGACGCAACCCGGAACGGGGTGGGAGCGACAACCTGACCAGCGGAGCGCAGAACGCGAAAGCTGGCTGATCGTAAGGCATGGGACCAGGCAGTGCCGGCGTGCGCGCTTGAGTCGACAGGAGATCCGTGTTTTGATCGTCAGTCGTCGGATGACTTGTGACGCAGTATAATGAATCATCGGCTTTCGCTCAAACCCCGCGTAAACCCTCGGCTCACATTACGATCATTCAAAAAGGAACCGGCCTCATGTCCGTGCCTACGCTTCCCGCAGCGCCGCGCCGTCGCGCACGCAGCCTCGCACAAGATGTCGTCGACGCGCTGACCGCGCAGATCGAAAACGGCACGCTGCGTCCCGGCGACAAGCTGCCGACCGAAACCGAAGTCATGGCGGCGCAGGGCGTGAGCCGTACGGTCGTGCGCGAGGCCATCTCGCGGATGCAGGCGAGCGGCCTCATCGAGACGCGCCACGGCATCGGCAGCTTCGTGCTGGAGCCGTCGCGCCGCCAGACGCTCGGGATCGACCCGGCAACGATCACGACGCTGCGCGACGTGCTCGCGGTGCTGGAACTGCGCATCAGCCTCGAGAGCGAATGCGCGAGCCTCGCCGCGCAGCGCGCGAACGATACCGACCTGGTCGCGCTGCGGCGCGCGCTCGACGCGATCGCAACGGGGGCGGGCGGCGGCCGCGACACGGCGCAGCTCGATTTCCAGTTCCACCTGCAGATCGCGCAATCCACCGGCAACCGCTATTTCGTCGACATCATGACGCAGCTCGGCACGTCGATCATCCCGCGCACGCGCGTGAATTCGGCCCGTTTTGCCGGTGACGATCTGGAGCGATACGTCGGCCGGCTGAACCACGAGCACGAGGACATCTACGAGGCGATCGCGCGCCACGACCCGGAGGCCGCACGCGCCGCGATGCGCACGCACCTCACCAACAGCCGCGAGCGGCTGCGCCGCGCGCACGAGGCGGCCGAGGCCGAGCGCGACACGCAGGCCGGCTGATGCGCCGGGCGGCGCGTCCGCCCGGTCGAATCGCATCAACATCAGTCGTCATACGAGATCGATATCCGTTCATCGATCTCCGCGGCCGGGCGGCCGGTCCGCCGTCGGCCGCCGGCACCGCCGATCAGCCTCCCTTCGTCGTGATCGTCTTCCACGCGCCGCTCTTCACCTGGTACAGCGTCGACATCCCGCTCTTCAGCGAACCGTCGCTCGCGAACGAGATGCGGCCGGTGACACCTTCGAAGTCGATCTTCTTCAGCGCCGGACGATAGACCTTCGGGTCGGTCGAGCCGGCCGCCTGCATCGCCTTGATCGCCGCCCACGCGGCGTCGTAGCCGAACTGCGCGTACGACAGCACGTCGACGCCGAAGCGCTTCTTGAAACGCTGCTCGAAATCCTTCCCTTGCGGCAGCTCGTCGAGCGGCCGGCCGTATTCCCATGCCATCGCGCCTTCGGCGGCCGGGCCCGCGATCTTGATGAACTCGTTGTCCTTCACGCCGCCGCCGCCGACGAACTGCGCGTTCAGCCCGAGCTGGCGCATCTGCTTGATGAAGTTCGCGGCGAGTGAATCGAGGCCGCCGAAGAAGATCAGGTCGGGATTCTTGGCCTTCAGGCTCGTGATCTGCGCGCGAAAGTCGACCGCCTGGTTGCTGGTGAATTCGCGGCCGATGAGGTTCCCACCGGCGGCCTTCACGGCCTTCTCGAACTCGTCGGCCTCGCCCTGGCCGAACGCGGTGCGGTCGTCGATGATCGCGATGCGCTTCGCCTTCGTCACGTCGACCGCGTACTTGCCCGCGTTGCCGGCGTTCTGGCCGTCGGTCGCGATCACCATGAACATGTTCGCCAGCCCGCGCGAGGTGAGCGTCGGGTTGGTCGCCGCCGGATCGATCACCGGGATGCCGGCCTTGTCGTAGACGACCGAGGCCGGAATCGTCGTCCCCGAGTTGAAATGGCCGACCACGACCGACACGTTCTGGTCGACGAGCGCCTGCGCGGCCTGCACGCCGATGCGCGGGTCGGCCTGGTCGTCCTGCACGACGAGGTTGAAGTGCGCGGGCTTGCCGGCGATCTGCACCTTCTGCGCGGCGGCATCGTCGAGCGCGAGCTGCACGCCGTTCTGCAGGTCCTTGCCGTAGCCGGCGTTCACGCCCGTGAGCGGCGCGGCGAAACCGACCTTCACGTCGGTCGTATCGGCGGCCCGGGCGGCCTGTTGCGAGAGGAGGGCAAGCGCGGATGCAATCGACACCGACAGCAGGGAATGACGGAATTTCATGTTGTTCCTCTTGTTCGATACCTGCGAGTAAGTACCGCACACGCTCGGGATGGCTGAACGCGTGCGACGGGCGGGCGGTTCGACCGCTTCTCGGAATCGGGCGGGGAGGTCGGCATCGTGATCCTCGGAAGAATCTCCCGTCAGGCTCGGCGAAGAGCCCCGATCGTTTCGATATATAGGTCGCCGATATGCGTGGGTCTTGGCAATTTGCCGCGCATTCGATGCGGATTTGCGCATAGCTTCCGCGCGTGCGGAGGCAGCCGGTATCGGGAGTTTCCCGTCGCGAACGGAGCGGGCGGAGAGGAGGAGTAGGGGAGCGGAGGAGCGGAGGCGAGGGGAGGCAGCACGGCCCGCCGGGGCCGCGCCGCCTCACATGAGGTCGTCAGTCGGACAGCGCGTCCGATGCGGCTTCGGCATCGTCGTGCGATGCGTGTGTGCGGATCAACGGATCGCTGGTGCTCGGGCGCCCCGTCTCGACGTGGCCCGCGAAGCGGCGCAGGAAGCCGAGCAGCCGGCCGTCGCTGACGGTCAGGTCGTACCAGCCGTGGCTGCCGCGCAGATCCCAGTAGTCGTCGATCTGCTGGCCCGGCGCGAGATCGAACGTGCGCGCGCGGCCGTGGTCGTATGCGTTCGTGACCTTGAGCCGCACCGCCTTGTGGCCGCGGTTCATCAGGCGCAGCGTGATGTTGCCGTTCGCGACGTCATAGCCGTAGATCACCTCGGGGTTCACGTTCGCGCTGCCGACGCCGGTCGCGAACGGGCCGCGGAAATGGCAGTAGAAGCCGTTCGGGCCGTACACGTCGAGGTCGTACAGGCCGAGCGACGCCGCGGCGCTCCACGTGTCGGCGATCCGCTTGCCGGCTTCGACGGTGTACGCCCACGGGCCGTCGAGGCGGTTGCGCGACTGGACCTGGAACGCGGCGCCCGCCCGGCCCGTGTTCGCGAAGGTCAGCCGGAACTGGCCGTTGACCGATTCGACGCGGCCGTGCACGAACAGCTCGTAAGGCAGCGCGCGCGCCGGCCGCAGTCCGGCCTCCTGCTTCGGCAGCTTCTGCAGCACCGGCGGCACGGGGATGTAGTCGGGGTGGCGCAGGCGGTCGGGCGGCGCGTAGCCGCTCGTATCCGGCAGCGTCGGCCAGCCGGCGTCGGCCGTCGCGAAATCGAACGCGGCGGTCAGGTCGCCGCACACCGCGCGACGCCACGGCGACACGTTGGCCGCCTTGACCGGGTATTGCGCGCCGAAACGGGCCTCGATGAATTGCAGCAGCGACGTGTGATCGAAGGTCTGCGAGCAGACCCAGCCGCCTTTCGTCCACGGCGACACGACGAGCATCGGCACGCGCGGCCCGAGGCCGTACGGGCCGGCCATGTGCGATGCGTCGCCGGGGAACACCTCGTTGGTCGTCGCGACCGTCGACAGCCCGTTGTCGCGCGACTGCGGCGCGAACGGCGGCTGCACGTGGTCGAAGAAGCCGTCGTTTTCGTCGTACGTGATGAAGAGCGCGGTCTTGCTCCATACGTCCGGATTCGACACGAGCGCCTTCAGCACCTGCTCGATGTACCACGCACCGTAGTTCGCCGGCCAGTTCGGGTGCTCGGAATATGCTTCCGGCGCGCAGATCCACGACACCTGCGGCAGCGTGCCGTTCTTCACGTCCTGCTGCAGGACGTCGAACAGCGTGCCGCCGGCGCTGATGTTGGTGCCGGTGCGCGCCTTGTCGTACAGCGGTGTGCCGGGCAACGCGGTGCGGTACTGGTTGAAGTAGAGCAGCGAGTTGTCGCCGTAGTTGCCGATGTACGGGTTCTGCGTCCAGCCCCACGAGCCGTTCGCGTCGAGCCCCGTGCCGATGTCCTGGTAGATCTTCCACGACACGCCGGCCTGTTCGAGCACTTCCGGATAGGTCGTCCAGCCGTAGCCCTTTTCCTCGTTGCCGAGCACCGGGCCGCCGCCCGTGCCGTCGTTGCCGACGTAGCCCGTCCACATGTAGTAGCGGTTCGGGTCGGTCGAGCTCGGGATCGCGCAGTGGTACGCGTCGCAAATCGTGAACGCGTCGGCGAGCTGGTAGTGGAACGGGATGTCGTCGCGCTTCAGGTACGCCATCGTCGTGGTGCCCTTGTTCGGCACCCACTGGTCGTAGCGGCCCTTGTTCCATGCCGCGTGCATGTCCTGCCAGCCGTGCGGCAGGTCCTGCAGGAACTGCAGGCCGAGCTTGTCCGCGCCCGGATGGAACGGCAGCAGCTCGGCCGGGCCGACCGGCTGGTGGAACACCGACTTGCCGTTAGCGAGGCGCAGCGGGCGCGGGTCACCGAAGCCACGGACACCGCGCATCGTGCCGAAGTAGTGGTCGAACGAGCGGTTCTCCTGCATCAGGATCACGATGTGTTCGATATCGCGGATGGTGCCGGTGCGGCGGTTCGCGGGAATCGCGAGCGCATCGCGGATCACGGGCGGGAACAGGTTCAGCGCGGCGGCGCCGGCGGTGCCGGCAGCGACGCGCAGGAAGTCACGACGGTTCGATCGGGTCATGGTCGTTATCGTGGGGTAAAGAGGGAGCCGATTGGCGGGACCAGCGGGAACGGCGCACACCGGGTCGCAGGATGCGGCTGCGTTGGTGCGTGCCGCCGCGAGCATAGCGAGGAATCGGTGTCATTCATGTGAAGTCCGGAAACGTTTGCATCCGCATCGAAGCGATATCGACGCAGCGTCGGGGCATATCGCGAACGGTCGTGGTGACGCAGGGGGAGAGCGGGAAAGCGGGACAACAGGAAAGCAGGAAAGCAGGAAAGCAGGACAACGGGACAACGGGACAACGGGACAACGGGACAACGGGACAACGGGACAACGAGACAACGAGACAACGAGAAAGCGCGGAATGCACGCCGCTGAAGCGGTGGGCGATGCCGCTACGTCAGGCGTCCGTCACCCACGCGCCGAACCATTCGCTCGGGCGTGCGATCTCGTCCTGCGCGGCGACGAGCTCGAGCTCGTAGCGGCGCGCATCGTAGGTCGCTTTCACGACCGCATGCACGGCTGCGAGCGTGTGCTCGAACGCGGCGCGCACGGAGTCGCCGCGCAGCCGGCATGCGACGAAGATCGCGCTGGTCAGGTCGCCGACGCCGACCGGATGGCGGGGAAACGCGTACAGCGGGCGCTGGCCGATCCATGCCTCGGTTTCGGTGACGGCGAGCATGTTGAAGCGATCGGCCGGGCTGTTGCGGTCGTGCAGGTGCTTGACGAGGATGATTTGCGGGCCGCGGCGGATCAGCGCGCGGCACGCTTCGACGGCTTCGGCGACGGTTTCGATGCGTCGCCCGGCCAGCTTCTGCAGTTCGGTGTGGTTCGGCGACATGCCGTCGGCGAGCGCCGGCATTTCCTGGACCATGAATTCCTCGACGCCGGGTTCGGGCCGGATGCCGCCCGTCTGGCCCATCGCCGGATCGCAGAAGTACCACGCATTCGGGTTCATCGCCTTCACCGAGCGGACGATCTCGACGGCCGCGCGCGCCTGCGGCGGCGAGCCGAGGAAGCCGGACAGCACGGCGTCGCAGCGCTTGAGCGCGCCGATCGCGGCGATGCCGTCGACGAGCTGCTCCATCTTCGCGGCATCGATCGCGCTGCCCGCCCAATGGCCGTACTGCATGTGATTCGACAACTGGACGGTATTGAGCGGCCAGACGTTGACGCCGAGGCGCTGCATCGGGAACACGGCCGCACTGTTGCCGGCATGGCCGTAGATGACGTGCGACTGAATGCTGAGGACGTTTTTCATGGGAATCGCCTGCACGCGTTTCAGGGTCACGTCACACGATACCCGAGATCGTCGCGCGCGCGGAAGTCGCGCGGCCCCGGAGTGTTGCGCGCCGTCGTCAGCGCGACCGCGTAGAATCGCGGTGCGCGAGGCGGCCCGGCTGCCCGCGTGCGTCTCCAATCACCGTGATCGCCATGCTTTCGATTCGCAAGATGTTGTATGCCGTGCGCGCCGTCGTGCTCGGCGCGGGTGTCGCCGCCGCGTGCGCCATGCCTGTCGCGGCGGCCGCCGCATCGGCCGCCGGCAACGACGGGCCCGTGTACGGCCCGCGCCTGGAAGGGTTCAACTATCCGGCACCCGTGCATGTGTATACGTTCGTGTCGCAACGCGAAACGCTCGAGATGGCCTATCTCGACGTGCCGCCGGCGCACCCGAACGGCCGCACCGTCGTGCTGCTGCACGGGAAGAACTTCTGCGCGGCGACCTGGGAGGATACGATCGGCGTGCTGAGCCGGGCCGGCTATCGCGTGATCGCACCGGACCAGATCGGCTTCTGCAAGTCGTCGAAGCCCGATCGCTACCAGTACAGCTTCCAGCAACTGGCGCGCAACACGCACGCGCTGCTCGAATCGGTGGGGGTGAAGTCGGCGACGATCGTCGGCCACTCGACGGGCGGGATGCTCGCGATGCGCTACGCGCTGATGTATCCGAAGGCGACCGAGCAGCTCGTGCTCGTGAACCCGATCGGCCTCGAGGACTGGAAGGCGCTCGGCGTGCCGCCGCTGCCGGTCGACTACTGGTATGCGCGCGAGCAGAAGACCACGGCCGACAGCATTCGCCGCTATGAGCAGGGCACGTACTACGCGGGCAAGTGGTCGCCGTCGTACGAGCGCTGGGTGCAGATGCTGGCCGGGATGTACCGTGGCGCCGGCCGCGACGCGGTCGCCTGGAACTCCGCGCTGATCTACGACATGATCCTCACGCAGCCGGTGGTCTACGAACTCGGCGCGATCCGCGTGCCGACGCTGCTGATGATCGGCGACAAGGATACGACCGCGATCGGCAAGGACGTGTCGCCTCCCGACGTGCATGCGAAGCTCGGCCGCTACCCGGAACTCGCGAAGCGGACGCAGGCCGCGATCCCCGGCGCGCAGCTCGTCGAATTCCCGGCGCTCGGGCACGCGCCGCAGATCCAGGATCCGGACGCGTTTCACAAGGCGCTGCTCGACGGGCTGGAGGCCGCGCACCCGCAGTGACGCGGGGGCGGCTGCGGGCGTGTGCCGTCAGCGCACCTCGCTCGCGAGCTCGTCGCGGATCTGCGCGGTCAGTTCGAACGAACGCAGCCGTGCCGCGTGATCGTAGATCTGCGCGGTGACGATCAGCTCGTCGGCCCCCGTCTGCGCGATGCGGTCGCGCAGCTTGTCGCGCACGGTGTCGCGCGAGCCGACCGCCGCGAACGACAGCGAATGCGCGACGGTCGCGAGCTCGAGTTCGTTGGCCTCGAGCACGTCGACGGGCGGCGGCAGCTTGCCCGGCGTGCCGCGCCGCAGATTGATGAACTGCTGCTGCAGCGACGTGAACAGGCGCCGCGCCTCGTCGTCGGTATCGGCGACGAACACGTTGACGCCGACCATCGCATGCGGCTTCGGCCACGCGGCCGACGGCCGGTACTGCGCACGATAGATCTCGAGCGCGCGCATCAGGTAATCCGGCGCGAAGTGCGACGCGAACGCGAACGGCAGCCCGAGCATCGCCGCCAGCTGCGCGCTGAACAAACTCGAACCGAGCAGCCACACGGGCACGTCGAGCCCCGCGCCGGGCACCGCGCGCACGCGCTGGCCGGGCACCGGCTCCGCGAAGTAGCGCTGCAGCTCGGCGACATCGTCCGGAAACGAATCGGCGCTGCCGATCAGGTCGCGGCGCAGCGCGCGCGACGTGGTCTGGTCGGTGCCGGGCGCGCGGCCGAGGCCGAGGTCGATGCGCCCCGGATACAGCGACGCGAGCGTGCCGAACTGCTCGGCGATCACGAGCGGCGCGTGGTTCGGCAGCATGATGCCGCCCGAGCCGACGCGGATCGTCTGCGTCGCGCCCGCGACATGACCGATCACGACGGCGGTGGCCGCGCTCGCGATGCCCGGCATGTTGTGATGCTCGGCCAGCCAGTAGCGCTGGTAGCCCCACCGTTCCGCGTGCTGCGCGAGATCGACGGTGTTGCGGAACGCCTGGGAGGCGTCGGCGCCGGCCGGAATGGGGGCGAGATCGAGTACGGAAAACGGAGTCATCGGTTGGCCTTCGAACAAGGGGGCTGGGTGATGCGCTTACGCAACAAATGCCAGGGATTTTGCCAAAGGGTTCCGGAACGTGCTGGGAGCGGCGCGATACCCATGCGCGTTTCAGGGGTGCAGGGCCGAATCCGGCGATCGTTGCAAAAATCAATCCAATCGGCGATTAATTACCAATCTTTACGGCGATTGGATGTGAATCCGCATCGACGTACAAATTTGCACGAAACGATTGATTTTCAAGACTGCAATACGCCTGCAAACCGCTTACGCTAACGTGAACGCGGGTGCGCTCAAATGGTTCGCCGACTGCGCAGCTTTGCCGGAAATGCACAAGTCCGTTTCTCGTAGCGCCGAGCGCGGGGTGCCGCAGACTGCTAAAATCCGGCGCCTGCCCATGTTGTGCCGAAGGTAGCCATACGAGTCTTCCCGCATCTCGCCCAGGTTTCCCGCGGAGGTGCACCACGCGAAACCGGGCATGGCCATACCCGAAGGATGGGTCGAGCCTTCCTCATATACAGACGCTGCTGGAACAAGGAGTCGGGTCGTGCCCGCGTTCGTCGTTGTCGGAATACCGAATCACGCTCAATCGCGTTCAAGCGTTCTCCATGGCGTTCAGGTCGCCGGGAGGCGTCGCGCATGACGGCAACCGCAACGATGCTCGACTGGCTCCTGATCGTCTTCACGCTGGCCGCGGCCGGTTATGCGCTCGTCGCCGCGTTCGCGCCGCGGCCGCGTACGCCGCGCACGGCCGCGCGCGACGGCTTCGAGCCGGTCAGCGTGCTCAAGCCGCTGTGCGGCGCCGAGCCGCACCTGTACGAAAACCTCGCGACGTTCTGCGAGCAGCGCCATCCGCGTTACGAAGTACTGTTTGGCGTCGCGTCGGCGGCCGATCCGGCCGTCGCCGTGGTCGAACGGCTGCGTGCCGATTACCCCGAGTGCGACATCACGCTCGTGATCGATGCGCGCGTGCACGGCAAGAACCTGAAGGTCAGCAACCTGATCAACCTCGCCGAACGCGCGAAATACGGCCGCATCGTGATCGCGGACAGCGACATCGCGGTGACGCCCGATTATCTGGAGCGCGTGACGGCACCGCTCGCCGACGTGTCGGTCGGCGTCGTCACGTGCCTGTATCATGCGCGCAGCGTCGGCGGGTTCTGGACGCGAATCGGCGCGCAGTTCGTCGACGCCTGGTTCGCGCCGTCGGTCCGGATCACGCATCTCGGCCGCTCGAGCCGCTTCGGCTTCGGCGCGACGCTCGCGCTGACGCGCGACACGCTCGACCGGATCGGCGGTTTTCCCGCGCTGAAGGACGAACTGGCCGACGATTTCTGGCTGGCCGAGCTGCCGCGCCGCCTCGGGCGCCGCACCGTGCTGTCGGAGGTCGAGGTCGCGACCGACGTGATCGAGCCGTCGTTCGGGCCGCTGTGGCACCGCGAGACGCGCTGGCTGCGCACGATCCGTTCGCTGAACCCGGCCGGTTTCGCGTTCCTGTTCATTACGTTCACCGTGCCGTGGCTCGCGATCGGCGCGGCGCTCGCGCTGCGCCTCGACGGAACCTTCGCCGGCTCGCTGGCGGGCGGGGCGGCCGTGGTGGGCGCGTTCGGGCGGCTCGTGCTGCACGCGCGCGGCGAGGACGGCTGGCGCGCATTCTGGCGCGACTTGCCGCTCGTCGCGGTGCGCGACACGCTGCTCGCGCTCGAGTGGCTCGCGGCCGTGTTCGGCACGCATGTCGTGTGGCGCGGCGCGAGGATGACGGTCGTCGGCGGCGAGCGCGCGACGGCGGCCGTGGAAGCAGTGGACGGCCGCTAGGGCCGTTCCGGTCGAACCCGGCCCGAGGGCCGACACGCGCTGCGCGGCGAGGCCGCGCGGCGCGACATGACAGAGAGGCGGGCGCCCGCTGGGCGGCCCGCGGTTTTTTGACTGAATCGTTGTAACGAAACGAACTATGCAGGCTACCGGAGCATTCATGAAAACGCTGTTCTTGCAGGCCCCTTCGTATGACGGCTTCGACGGCGGAGCCGGCTCGCGCTATCAGGCGAAGCGCGAAATCCGTTCCTTCTGGTATCCGACCTGGCTCGCGCAGCCGGCCGCGCTCGTGCCGGGCAGCCGCGTCGTCGACGCGCCGGCCGACGGCCTGTCGGTCGAGGAAACGCTGAAGATCGCCAACGACTACGATCTCGTGATCATCCACACGAGCACGCCGTCGTTCCCGACCGACGCGATGTTCGCGCAGGATCTCAAGAAGATGAAGCCGTCGATGCTGGTCGGCATGGTGGGCGCGAAGGTGATGGTCGATCCGCACAACTCGCTCACGGCGAGCGAGGCGATCGACTTCGTGTGCCGCGAGGAATTCGACTACACCTGCAAGGAAATCGCCGAAGGCAAGCCGTTCCCCGAGATCAAGGGCTTGAGCTGGCGCGCGAAGGACGGCTCGATCGAGCACAACGAAGCGCGTCCGATCCTCGAGAACATGGACGAACTGCCGTTCGTCGCGCCCGTCTACAAGCGCGACCTGAAGATTGACAACTACTTCATCGGCTACCTGAACTACCCGTACGTGTCGATCTACACGGGCCGCGGCTGCAAGTCGCGCTGCACGTTCTGCCTGTGGCCGCAGACGGTCAGCGGCCATCGCTACCGCACGCGCTCGGTCGAGAACGTGCTCGCGGAAGCGAAGTGGATCCGCGACAACATGCCGGAAGTGAAGGAACTGATGTTCGACGACGACACCTTCACCGACGACCTGCCGCGCGCCGAAGCGATCGCCATCGGCCTGGGCAAGCTCGGCATGACGTGGTCGTGCAACGCGAAGGCGAACGTGCCGTACAAGTCGCTCAAGATCATGAAGGAAAACGGCCTGCGCCTGCTGCTGGTCGGCTTCGAATCCGGCGACGACCAGATCCTCGTGAACATCAAGAAGGGCGTGCGCACCGATTTCGCGCGCCGCTTCAGCGCGGACTGCAAGAAGCTCGGCATCAAGATCCACGGCACCTTCATCCTCGGCCTGCCGGGCGAGACGCAGGAAACCATCAAGAAGACGATCGAGTACGCGAAGGAAATCAATCCGCACACGATCCAGGTCTCGCTCGCCGCGCCGTATCCGGGCACGACGCTCTACAAGCAGGCCGTGGAAAACGGCTGGATGGAAGAGAACAAGACCATCAACCTGGTGAGCAAGGAAGGTGTGCAGCTCGCGGCGATCGGCTACGCGCACCTGTCGCGCGACGAGATCTATCACCATCTCGAGCAGTTCTATCGCCAGTTCTACTTCCGTCCGTCGAAGATCTGGGAGATCGTACGCGAGATGCTGACGAGCTGGGACATGATGAAGCGCCGCCTGCGCGAGGGCGTCGAATTCTTCCGCTTCCTGCGCGCGCACGAGGCGTAAACCGTGGCGACGCAGCGGGCGGCGCGGGCGCTGATCTTTACCGCGGACGACTTCGGGCTGCACCCGCGCGTCAACGCGGCAGTCGAACGCGCGCACCGCGACGGCGTGCTGAACGCCGCGAGCCTGATGGTCGGCGCGAGCGCCGCACCGGATGCGATCGAGCGTGCGCGGCGCCTGCCGTCGCTCGCGGTCGGCCTGCATCTCGTGCTCGCGGACGGGCCGGCCATGCTGCCCGCGCATGAGATTCCCGCGCTCGTCGGCCCCGACGGGCGGTTCGGCGACGCGATGGCGAAGGACGGCTGCCGCTTCTTCTTCCTGCCGCACGTGCGGGCGCAGCTGCGCCGCGAGATTCGCGCGCAGTTCGACGCGTTCGCGGCGAGCGGCCTGCCGCTCGACCACGTGAACGCGCACAAGCATTTCCACCTGCACCCCACCGTGCTGTCGCTGATCATCGAGATCGGCCGCGACTACGGGTTGCGCGCGGTGCGGCTGCCCTACGAGACGAGCGCGCCCGCGCTGCTCAAGCCGTGGATCGCGCTCGTGCGCGCGCGGCTCGACCGGGCGGGGCTCGCGCACAACGACTACGTGGTCGGGATCGAGCATACGGGCGCGATGGACGAGGCCGTGCTGCTCGACGCGCTGGCCAAGCTGCCGCCGGGCGTCGGCGAGATCTACTGCCATCCGGCCGAGGCCGGCGACGGCCCGATCACGCCGACGATGGCCGGCTACCGTCCGGTGGACGAACTCGATGCGCTGCTGTCGCCGCGCGTCGCGGCCGCGCTGAAGGCCGCGGGCGTCGCGACCGGCGGCTTTGCCGATGTGTTCGGCCAGCCCGCGGCGCGGCGCGGCGGGCAGGCGTCGCGTGCACCGGGAGCGCAGCCGTCATGATCAAGTGGATCAAATGGCTCGGCTGGCCGCTCGGCATCGGCATCCTGCTGGCGCTGGGGCTGCACGAAGGCATCGGCGACGTGTCGCAGATGCTCGCGCGCGCCGGTTACGCGCTGCTGTGGCTCGTACCGTTCCACGCGCTGCCGCTGCTGCTCGACGCCTACGCGTGGCACCTGCTGCTCGACAGGCGCTCGTCGCTGCCGTTCCTCTGGTGGATCGCGACCGTGCGCGAAGCGGTGAACCGGCTGCTGCCGGTGGTCGGGATCGGCGGCGAGCTGGTCGGCATCCGGCTCGCGCGCTGGCAGGTGCCCGACGCGAGCCGCGTGACGGCGTCGGTGATCGTCGAGGTGCTCGTGACGATCGTCGTTCAGTATGCGTTTGCCGCGCTCGGCCTCGTGCTGCTGCTCGCGACGACGGACAACATGGGCGGCGGCACGATCGGCCTCGCGCTGCTGCTGACGCTGCCGCTGCCGGTGCTCGGCGTCGTGCTGATGCGCCGCGGCGGGATCTTCCATGCGATCGAGCGTTTCGCGGGCCGCCTGCTCGGCGATTCGCACCGGCTGCTGCAGGGCGTCGACGGCAAGCGGCTCGACGCCGACATCGATGCGCTGATGTCGCGCACGGGCCTGTTGTTCAGCGCGTTCTTCTGGCAGCTGGCCGGCTACGTGCTCGGCGCGCTCGAGATCTACTGGGCGCTCGCGCTGCTCGGCCATCCGGTGTCGATCGGCGGCGCGATCGCGATCGAGGCGATGACGCAGGCCGTGCGCCATGCGGCGTTCATGGTGCCGGGCGGCCTCGGCGTGCAGGAGGCGACCGTCGTGCTGCTCGCGCAGATGTTCGGCGTCGACCGCGAGACGGCGCTGTCGCTCGCGCTGGTCAAGCGCGGCCGCGAGGTGCTGTTCGGCTGCCTCGCGCTCGGGTCGTGGCAGCTTGCCGAACTCGTGCGCACGCGCCGCAGCATCGGTGCGCCGCCGGCCGTGCCGCGCGCGCCGCAAGCGACGGGCCGCGTGGCGGAAACCGAATCCGAAACCGAAACGATGCATTGACCACGAGACGGGCCGCGCGCCCGTCTCGCGCTTTTGGCGTCGCGCGGGTATCCTTGCCGCGTGTTTTCTCGACGCGCATTTCTTCCGATGAATTTCCGTTTCCGGCTGCTCCCCGTGACGATGCTGGCCGCCGCGCTGGCGCTGACCGGCTGCGACGACAAGCAAGGCAACCTCGACGTGCAACGTATCAGGGACTTCTTCAACGCGATCAAGCCCGCGCCGCTGCTGCTGAAGGGGCTGAAGGCCGGCGAATCGACCGAGGCCGACGTGCGCGGCACGATGGGCAAACCCGAGACCGAGCGCGACTTCACCGACGGCTCGAAGCGTCTCGAATACCCGCGCGGCCCGATGGGCAACCAGACGTGGTTCGTCGACCTCGATGCGAACGGCCGCTACACGGGCGCGACGCAGGTGCTGACCGCCGAGAATTTCGCGAAGGTGCGCCCGGGGATGAACGAGGACGAGGTGCGCCGCCTGCTCGGCAAGCCCGGCGACATCGCGCAGTATCCGCTCAAGCCCGAGACGGTCTGGAGCTGGCGCTGGCTCGAGGACGGCGTCAACACCGACGCGTTCTTCAACGTCCATTTCGGCCCGGACGGGCTCGTCTACACGACTTCGCGCTCCGACATCCTGAAGGGGCGGTAAGCCCGACCGTCTTCGGCGCTATATCGAAAAAGCGACCGGAAAATTGCAAAAAGTCCGCTTCCCCGGCCGTTATCCGGTTGTCAGGGAGCGGCTTTTTTCCTTTTGAAACAGCGGTGTAGGTCGCGGTTGAAAATGATGGGGCGGATTGTTGCGACGCAGCAATCACGTGCCGGGTGATTTGAGGCAATCAATTTCGCTTGCGACTATCCGCGTCAGCCCGGCGCGGGACAGGCAGACGCGTCGGCATCCATTCCAACTCTGGAGACGCGCGTGTTCCTTTACGGCTTTGGTCCTGTCCTCTGGGCCGGCACCGTGCAGACCATCGAGCTGTCGGTGCTGTCGCTCGCCACTGCGGTGGCGCTGGGGCTGATCGGCGCGGTGGCGAAGCTGTCGCACAACCGGGTGCTGCGAGCGATCGCGACCGGTTATACGACGCTGATCCGCTCGGTGCCCGATCTCGTCCTGATGCTGCTGCTGTTCTACAGTATCCAGATCTGGCTGAACCAGTTCACCGACTTCGTCGGCTGGGACCAGATCGACATCGACCCGTTCGTGGCCGGCGTGCTCACGCTCGGCTTCATCTATGGCGCGTACTTCACCGAGACGTTCCGCGGCGCGTTCCTGTCGGTGCCGCGCGGCCAGCTCGAAGCCGGTGCGGCTTACGGGATGAGCGGGATGCGCGTGTTCGTGCGGATCATGTTTCCGCAGATGATGCGTTTTGCGCTGCCGGGCATCGGCAACAACTGGCAGGTGCTCGTGAAGGCCACCGCGCTGGTATCGATCATCGGTCTCGCGGACGTCGTGAAGGCCGCGCAGGACGCCGGCAAGAGCACGTTCAACATGTTCTTCTTCATCCTCGTCGCGGCGCTGATCTATCTCGCGATCACGACCGTTTCCAACCTCGTGCTGATCCAGCTCGAGAAGCGTTATTCCATGGGCGTGCGGCACGCAGAACTATGATCGAGATCCTCCAGGAATTCGGCCAGGCGTTCCTTTACTGGGACGGCCAGCGCCTCTCCGGCCTCGCGGTGACGCTGTGGCTGCTCGTCGCGTCGATTTCGCTCGGCTTCGTGTGCGCGGTGCCGCTCGCGGTCGCGCGCGTGTCGAAGAACAAGTGGGTGTCGACGCCGGTGCGGTTCTACACGTACGTGTTCCGCGGCACGCCGCTCTACGTGCAGTTGCTGCTGCTGTACACGGGCATGTACAGCCTCGAGTTCGTGCGTTCGCACTCGCTGCTCGACGCGTTCTTCCGCAGCGGCTTCAACTGCGCGATTCTCGCGTTCGCGCTGAACACCTGCGCGTACACGACCGAGATCTTCGCGGGTGCGATCCGCGCGATTCCGCACGGCGAGGTCGAGGCGGCGCGGGCATACGGGATGTCGCCGTTCACGATGTACCGCCGCGTGATCCTGCCGTCGGCGCTGCGCCGCGCGCTGCCGCTGTACAGCAACGAGGTGATCCTGATGCTGCACGCGACCACCGTCGCGTTCACGGCGACCGTGCCGGACATCCTGAAGGTCGCACGCGATGCGAATTCCGCGACCTACATGGCGTTCCAGTCGTTCGGAATCGCCGCGCTGATCTATCTTGCGGTATCGTTCGCACTCGTCGCGGCGTTTCGCCGCGCGGAGCGCCACTGGCTCGCGTATCTCGCGGCCGCCCGTCATTGATTCACTTCGAGGAGAGCCAGTTGGCCGAGATCACTCAAACGAGCGCGTCCGCTTCCACCAAGCTTGCCGCGGTCGACATTCACAAGCGCTACGGCGACAACGAGGTGCTCAAGGGCGTATCGCTGAACGCGAAGGCCGGCGACGTCATCAGCATCATCGGCGCGAGCGGCTCGGGCAAGAGCACGTTCCTGCGCTGCATCAATTTTCTCGAGCGGCCGAATGCGGGGCAGATCGTCGTCGACGGCGAGACCGTGCGCACGAAGACCGACCGCGCCGGTGCGCTCGAAGTCGCCGATCACAAGCAGCTTCAGCGCATCCGCACGAAGCTCGCGATGGTGTTCCAGCACTTCAACCTCTGGGCGCACATGAACGTGCTCGAGAACGTGATGGAAGCGCCGGTGCACGTGCTCGGCATTTCGAAGAAGGAAGCCGAGGAGCGCGCGCGCGAGTACCTGGAGAAGGTCGGTTTGCCGCCGCGCGTCGAGAAGCAGTATCCGTCGCATCTTTCCGGTGGCCAGCAGCAGCGCGTGGCGATTGCGCGTGCGCTGGCGATGCATCCGGACGTGATGCTGTTCGACGAGCCGACGTCGGCGCTGGACCCGGAACTGGTGGGCGAAGTGCTGAAGGTGATGCAGAAGCTCGCCGAGGAAGGCCGCACGATGATCGTCGTCACGCACGAGATGGGTTTCGCGCGCAACGTGTCGAATCACGTGATGTTCCTGCATCAGGGGCGGACCGAGGAAGAGGGCGATCCGAAGGAAGTGCTGGTACGCCCGCAGAGCGAGCGGCTGAAGCAGTTCCTGTCGGGCAGTCTCAAGTAACGCGACAGGGCGGGTTTCATACGTGGTACCGGTGTCTCGTCCCGCAGGCGCCACCCGCACGATGCAGGTGGCGATCGTTGCATTGCCGCCCGTGTCGATGTCGGGCGTGGGTCCGATCGTCGATGCGCTGAACCTCGCGAACGAGATCGACGGGCGGCTGCTGTATCGCTGGCAGGTGTGTTCGTGGGACGGGCGGCCGGTGCCGCTTGCCGGCGGTGCGCAGTGGCATGCCGACGCGGCGTTTAACGATGCGATCGCGTGCGACTGGGTCATCGTCGTGTCGGAGCGGTTTCAGCAGTTTGCCGACTATCGGTTGTTTCTCGCGAGTCTCGCGCGGGTCGGGCAGCGCACGCCGCTCGTGACCGGAATTCATCATGGCGTGTGGTGGCTGGCGATGGCCGGGCAGCTTTCCGGGTACCGGGTGAGCGTGAACTGGGAGACGTATCAGCAGTTCGCCGAACAGTTCGAGCGGTCGATCGTCACGCAGCAGATCTTCGAGATCGACCGGGACCGCGCGACGTGCGCGGGTGGGCAGGCTACCGTGGATTTCATGCTGGCCATGATTGGCCGGGAACATGGGGCGGACCTCGCGGAGCGGATTGCCGATGCACTCGGGGTCGGGACTTTGCGGAGCGGCGAAGAGCGGCAGCGGATTCCTTTTGTGACTGCGCCGGGCGAGCGGCATCCTCGGTTGAACGACGCGTTGCTGCTCATGGAAGCCAATGTCGAGGATCCGTTGACGACCGACGAGATCGCCGAACTCGTCGGCGTTTCACGCCGGCAGCTCGAGCGGCTCTTTCGACAGTATCTCGGGGCGATGCCCTCGAAGTATTACCTCAACCTCCGGTTGCTCAAGGCCCGGACTCAGTTGCAGCGGACCAGCAAGTCGGTTGTGCAGGTTAGCCTTGCCTGTGGGTTTTCTTCCGCTGCGCACTTTTCCAACGCGTACCGCGAAAGGTTCGGGGTCACGCCTCGGGAGGATCGGCGAGCGTGGCTCGAGAAGCAGACCGGCGGGGGCAGTGAACCGCGGGGTGGGGCGCTCGTCGAGCGCGGGAAGGATTGATTTCAGGTTTTTTGCGGTGTGCTTGCCTTTGTCGTCGTGAAGCACCTGTGATCTTGTCGGTCTATTAGCGTCGCCCCTGCGCGGGGCGGCGGTCACTTTTCTTTGTCTTGCCAAAGAAAAGTAACCAAAAGAAAGGCGCCCGGAAAACGCATGACTTCCCGGTGCCGTGGTCGTCAGAGTGGTTCGCACCTAAGTGTCCGCGCCAGTCAGGAGACCGGAGTGGTTCGAGCAATGGTTCTGACGCCACTCCCTACCCAACAGAGCGGTATACCGCCCGCCAGCTCCATCCTCGCTTCGCTCGGCTGCAAGGTACCTCCCGTCGCGTTTCATGCGCTTGCTGCTTTTGCCAGCGCTGATCAGCAAATCGATACTCTTTACTCACACCATTCGTACCTGTCGGACTGCTTGTCATCAGTACTTGTTTGATAACGACCGTGGCCGTGTGTTTTCGTGATTGATTGCTGCGTCCCTTTTTCCTGCGAACGCGTGTGTCCTTGATTTGCTGAATTCGGGGTACTTGCGCGCGCGATTGCCGGGAGGATTGACCTTTTGCGCTACTGGAGGGGGTGTACCTGTCGGCCGAGCGAAGCGAGGGCGGAGCTGGCGGGTGGTATACCGCTCTGTTGGGTAGGGCGTGGTGTCAGAACCATTGCTCGAACCACTCCGTGTTCCTGACTGGCGCGGACACTTAGGCGGTGTCCACTCCGGGGACCACGGCACCGGGAAGTCATGCGTTTTCCGGGCGCCTTTCTTTTGGTTACTTTTCTTTGGCAAGACAAAGAAAAGTGACCGCCGCCCCGCGCAGGGGCGACGCTAATAGACCGACAAGATCACAGGTGCTTCACGATCACAGGTGCTTCACGACGACAAAGGCAAGCACACGCCCCCCAAGCCGCAAAACCAGAGCGACGCTTCCACGAAACCACCCGCCCGGAGAGAGGGCAAAATAAAGCGCACTATCCGCTTCCGATAGAACCCGTCGCAATTCCGCAAGACGCTTGCGTCACCCTTACCTAAACTTGATCCTGTTGAACCCTCTTACGAAACCGAAAGGAACGACCATGACGACCTCGACCGTGACCCGCCAGACATTCGACGAAGTGATGGTGCCGGTATTTTCTCCCGCGCCGTTCGTGCCGGATCGCGCAGAGGGCTCCCGCGTGTGGGACACGGCCGGCCGCGAGTACATCGATTTCGCGTGCGGCATCGCGGTGACGTCGCTCGGCCACGGCCACCCGGAACTGCTGAAAGTCCTGGACGAACAAAGCCGCAAGCTCTGGCACATCGGCAACGGCTACACGAACGAGCCGGTGCTGCGCCTCGCAAAGCGCCTCGAATCGCTGACCTTCGCCGACCGCGCGTTCTTCGCGAACTCGGGCGCGGAAGCGAACGAAGGCGCCCTGAAACTCGCACGCCGCGTCGCGTTCGACCGCCACGGCGCCGACAAGGCGGAAATCATCTCGTTCGTGCAGTCGTTCCACGGCCGCACGTTCTTCACGGTCAGTGTCGGCGGCCAGCCGAAGTACTCGGAAGGCTTCGGCCCCGTGCCGGCCGGCATCACGCACCTGCCGTACAACGACATCGAAGCCGCGAAAGCCGCGATCGGCCCGCAAACCTGCGCAGTGATCGTCGAGCCCGTGCAAGGCGAAGGCGGCGTGATCCCGGCCGATCCGGCATTCCTGAAGGCACTGCGCGAAGCCTGTGACGCGAACGACGCACTGCTGATCTTCGACGAAGTGCAAACGGGCGTCGGCCGCACGGGCCAGTTCTACGCGTACATGGACACGGACGTCACGCCGGACATCCTCACGACCGCCAAGGCGCTCGGCAACGGCTTCCCGATCGGCGCGATGCTGACGACCAACGAACTGGCCGCGCACTTCAAGGTCGGCGTGCACGGCACGACGTACGGCGGCAACCCGCTCGCATCGGCGATCGCCGACAAGGTCGTCGAACTGATCGGCGACCCGGCACTGCTCGAAGGCGTGCGCGAACGCAGCGTGCGCCTGAAAGGCGCGCTCGAGCGCATCAACGCACGCTTCGGCATCTTCAAGGACGTGCGCGGCAAGGGCCTGCTCGTCGGCGCGGAACTCACCGCCGCATTCGATGGCCGCGCGAAGGACTTCGTCACCGCGGCGGCAGAAAACGGCCTGATCATGCTGATCGCCGGCCCGAACGTGCTGCGCTTCGTCCCGTCGCTGGTGATCCCGTTCGACCTGCTCGACGAAGGCGTCAAGCGCTTCGAGAAGGCCGTCGAACAAGTGCTCGCCGCCCAGGAAGCCACCGCGCGCTGATCGGCGCACCCATCGCAGACAGGAACGACGATGCTATTTGTTCGCCCCGGCAAACTCACGGATCTCGATGCGCTCGCGCACATGGCGCGCACCGCGCAACCGGTCCTGCACTCGCTGCCGCACGACCGCGCGGCGCTCGAAGCGCGCGTGGCGCTCTCGGAGGATTCGTTTCGCGCGGACGTCGACTTCGCCGGCGAGGAGTTCTATCTCTTCGTGCTCGAGGATTCGTCGACGGGCAAGCTGCTCGGCACGGCGAGCATCGTGGCCGCGGCCGGTTACTCGGAACCGTTCTACGCGTTCCGCAACGACGCCCTGATCCACGCGTCGCGCGAGCTGCACGTGAACCGCAAGATCCACGCGCTCACGATGTCGCACGAGCTGACCGGCAAGAGCCGGCTCGCGGGCTTCTACGTCGATCCGTCGCTGCGCGGCGACGCGGCCGCGCACCTGATCTCGCGCGCCCGGATGATGTACATCGCCGCGAACCGCCGCCGCTTCACGCCGGAAGTGTTCACGCTGCTGCTCGGCGTGAGCGACGACACGGGCGCGTCGCCGTTCTGGGAAGCGGTGGGCCGCAAGTTCTTCGGCCGCAACTTCACCGACGTCGACATCGCGTCGGGCGGCCGCAGCCGCACCTTCATCGCGGAAGTGATGCCGGCGTATCCGCTCTACGTGCCGCTGCTGCCGGAAGCCGCGCAGCGCGTGCTCGGCGAGCCGAACGAATCGGCGCTGCTCGCCTACGACATCCATCTCGAGGAAGGCTTCGAGCCCGACCGCTTCGTCGACATCTTCGACGCGGGCCCGGTGCTCACCGCGCAGGTCGACCGCACCGCGTGCGTGAAGCACGGCACGGAGCGCGTCGTGCGCGAGGCCGCGCACCAGCAGGGCGACGTCGCTTACATGGTGTCGACGGGCAGCGGCGAATCGTTCCGCTGCGTGCTGGCCGACCTGCCGGGCGATGCGGCTGACGCACCGCTCGCCGGCGACGTGCGCGCGGCGCTCGATGTGAAGGATGGCGATGTCGTGCGCTGCGTGCCACTGCACCGCCGCGACGATGAAGATTTGAAGGGAGACGCAGCATGATCGTCGTTCGGGTCGTACAAACGGGCGACGTCGACGCGCTCGTGTCGCTCGCGAAGGAAACCGGGCCGGGCCTGACCACGTTCAAGCCCGACCGCGACGCGCTCGCCGCGCGCATCGAGCGCACGCGCCGCACGCTCGAGGGCGAGGCAGCGCCCGGCGAGGCCGGCTACTTCTTCGTGATGGAAGAATCGAAGACGGGCGACATCGCGGGCGTATGCGGGATCGAGTCGCAGGTCGGCCTCGAACAGCCGTTCTACAACTACCGCGTGAGCACGGTCGTGCACGCGAGCCAGGAGCTCGGCGTGTGGACGCGCATGCACGCGCTGAACATCTCGCACGACCTGACCGGCTACGCGGAAGTGTGCTCGCTGTTCCTGAGCCCGCGTTATCGCACGGGCGGCGTGGGCGGCCTGCTGTCGCGCTCGCGCTTCATGTTCATCGCGCAGTTCCGCGAACGCTTCCCGGAACGCATCTGCGCGGAACTGCGCGGCCACTTCGACGAAGACGGCACGTCGCCGTTCTGGCGCGCCGTCGGTTCGCACTTCTACCAGATCGATTTCAACGCGGCCGACTACCTGAGCTCGCACGGCCGCAAGTCGTTCCTCGCGGAACTGATGCCGCGCTATCCGGTGTACGTCGACCTGCTGCCGCAGGACGCGCAGGACGCGGTCGGCCTCACGCACCGCGACACGCTGCCGGCCCGCAAGATGCTCGAGGCGGAAGGGCTGCGCTACCAGAACCACGTCGACATCTTCGACGCGGGCCCGGTGCTCGAATGCCACGTGAACGACCTGCGCACGGTGCGCGAGAGCGTCGTCGTGCCGGTCGCGATCGGCGTGCCCGACGCGCAGGGCGACCATCCGCCGACGTCACTCGTGTCGAACACGTCGCTCGCCGATTTCCGCGTCGGCGTCGCGCCGGGCGTGGTCGCGAACGGCTCGTTCGTGCTGTCGGCCGACGATGCCGCCGCGCTCGACGTGAAGGCCGGCGATCCGGTCCGCGTGCTGCCGCTCAAAGTCAAACAGGGATAAACGAATCATGACGGAACTCTTCATCGACGGCGCCTGGGTCGCAGGCTCGGGCCCCGTGTTCGCTTCGCGCAACCCGGGCACCGACGAGATCGCATGGCAGGGCGAAAGCGCGTCGGCGGCCGACGTCGACCGTGCGGTCGCGAGCGCGCGTCGCGCATTCGCCGGCTGGTCGGCACTCGACTTCGAATCGCGCTGCGCGATCGTCAAGCGCTTCGCCGCATTGCTCAACGAACGCAAGGAAGCGATCGCGACCGCGATCGGCCGCGAGACGGGCAAGCCGCTGTGGGAAGCGCGCACCGAAGTCGCGTCGATGGCCGCGAAGGTCGGCATTTCGATCCAGGCCTACCAGGAACGCACCGGCGAAAAGCGCCAGGACATGGCCGACGGCGTCGCGGTGCTGCGTCACCGCCCGCACGGTGTCGTCGCGGTGTTCGGCCCGTACAACTTCCCCGGCCACTTGCCGAACGGCCATATCGTGCCCGCGCTGATCGCCGGCAATGCGGTCGTGTTCAAGCCGTCGGAGCTCGCGCCGGGCGTCGCGCGCGCGACGGTCGAGGTGTGGCAGGAAGCCGGGCTGCCGGCCGGTGTGCTGAACCTCGTGCAGGGCGAGAAGGACACGGGCATCGCGCTCGCGAATCACCGGCAGATCGACGGGCTGTTCTTCACCGGCAGCTCGGACACCGGCACGCTGCTGCACCGGCAGTTCGGCGGCCGTCCGGAGATCGTGCTCGCGCTCGAGATGGGCGGCAACAATCCGCTCGTGATCGGCGAAGTCGAGGACATCGACGCGGCCGTCCATCACACGATCCAGTCGGCGTTCCTGTCGGCCGGCCAGCGCTGCACGTGCGCACGCCGCATCTTCGTGCCGCAGGGCGCGTTCGGCGACCGCTTCCTCGCGCGTTTCGCCGACGTCACGTCGAAGATCACGGCCGACGTGTTCGACGCCGATCCGCAGCCGTTCATGGGCGCGGTGATCTCGGCGCGCGCGGCCGCAAAGCTCGTCGACGCGCAGTCGCGCCTGATCGAGCAGGGCGCGAAGCCGATCATCGCGATGACGCAGCGCGATCCGCGCCTGGGCTTCGTGAACGCGGCGATCGTCGACGTGACGGGCGTGGCGAACCTGCCCGACGAAGAACACTTCGGCCCGCTCGCGCAGATCGTCCGCTACGCGACGTTCGACGAAGCGATCGAGCGCGCGAACGACACGGCATTCGGCCTGTCCGCCGGCCTGCTCGCCGACGACGCGAACGCATGGGACCACTTCCGCCGCACGATCCGTGCGGGGATCGTCAACTGGAACCGTCCGACCAACGGCGCATCGTCCGCCGCACCGTTCGGCGGCACCGGCCGCTCGGGCAACCATCGCCCGAGCGCGTACTACGCGGCCGACTATTGCGCGTATCCGATGGCGTCGGTGGAAAGCACGCAACTGACTTTGCCCGCGAGCCTGTCGCCGGGCCTGCACTTCTGATCGAGGGAACGACGATGAACGCACAAGAAGCCAATTTCGACGGGCTCGTCGGCCCGACCCACAACTACGCCGGCCTGTCGTTCGGCAACGTGGCGTCGCTCAACAACGAGAAGTCGGCCGCGAACCCGAAGGCCGCCGCGAAGCAGGGGCTGCGCAAGATGAAGCAGCTCGCGGATCTCGGCTTCGCGCAAGGCGTGCTGCCGCCGCAGGAGCGGCCGTCGCTGCGCCTGTTGCGCGAGCTCGGCTTCTCGGGCAAGGACGCGGACGTGATCGCGAAAGCCGCGAAGCAGGCGCCCGAACTGCTCGCCGCCGCGAGCTCGGCATCGGCGATGTGGACCGCGAACGCGGCCACCGTCAGCCCGTCGGCCGACACGAGCGACGGCCGCGTGCACTTCACGCCGGCGAACCTCTGCAGCAAGCTGCACCGCGCGATCGAACACGAAGCGACGCGCCGCACGCTGTCGACGCTGTTCGCCGATCCCGCGCACTTCGCGGTGCACGAAGCGCTGACCGGCACGCCGGCACTCGGCGACGAAGGCGCGGCGAACCACACGCGCTTCTGTGCCGAATACGGCAAGCCGGGCATCGAGTTCTTCGTGTACGGCCGCGCGGAATACCGCCGCGGCCCCGAGCCGAAGCGCTTCCCGGCACGCCAGACCTTCGAGGCGAGCCGCGCGGTCGCGCATCGCCACGGGCTCGCCGAAGAAGCGACGGTGTATGCGCAGCAGGACCCGGACGTGATCGACGCGGGCGTGTTCCACAACGACGTGATCTCGGTCGGCAACCGCGACACGCTGTTCACGCACGAGCGCGCGTTCGTCAACAAGCAGGCGATCTACGACACGCTGACCGCCGCGCTCGACGCACGCGGCGCGCGCCTGAACGTGATCGAGGTGCCCGAGGCGGCCGTGAGCGTAAACGACGCGGTCACGTCGTATCTGTTCAACAGCCAGCTGCTGTCGCGCGCGGACGGCTCGCAAGTGCTCGTCGTGCCGCAGGAATGCCGCGAGAACGGGAACGTCGCGGCTTATCTCGACGAACTCGCGGCCGGCAACGGCCCGATTCACGACGTGCTCGTGTTCGACCTGCGCGAAAGCATGAAGAACGGCGGCGGCCCGGCGTGCCTGCGACTGCGTGTCGTGCTCAACGACGCGGAACGCGCGGCCGTCACGTCGAACGTGTGGATCAACGACACGCTGTTCACGTCGCTCGACACGTGGATCGACCGGCACTATCGCGATCGCCTCGCACCGGAAGACCTCGCCGATCCGGCGCTGCTCGACGAATCGCGCACGGCGCTCGACGAGCTCACGCAGATCCTGCGCGTCGGTTCGCTGTATGACTTCCAGCGCTGAGGCACGGATGCCGGCCAACGTGCTGCTCGACGACTTCCTCGCATTCACGCTGGCCGGTAGCGCGCCGTCCGTGACGGACGGCACCTGCGCGGCCGGCGCCGTGCGTTGGTCATGGCGCGGCGACGGTCTGCTCGCGCTCGAACCGGCCGCGGCCGCCGGCGCGGCGCGCCCGAGCGTGCTCGTGTCGGCCGGCGTGCACGGCGACGAGACGGCGCCGATCGAGCTGCTGTCGATGCTCGTGCGCGATCTCGCATCGGGCGCGCTGCCGCTCGCGTGCCGGCTGCTCGTCGTGCTTGGCAACGTGCCGGCGATGCGTGCCGGCGAGCGTTATCTCGACGACGACCTGAACCGCTTGTTCAGCGGCCGTCATGCGCAGGTGCCCGCCAGCCGCGAAGCTCCGCGCGCCGCGCAGCTGGAAGCGGCCGCCGCCGCGTTCTTCGCGGACGCGCCGGCCGGCGCCGCGCGCTGGCACATCGACATGCACACGGCGATCCGCGCGTCGGTGTTCGAGCAGTTCGCACTGCTGCCGCACACGGGCACGCCGCCGACGCGCACGATGTTCGAATGGCTCGGCGACGCGCGCATCGCGGCCGTGCTGCTGCATACCGCGAAGGGCAATACGTATTCGCATTTCACGGCCGAGCACTGCGGCGCGCTCGCGTGCACGCTGGAACTCGGCAAGGTGCGCCCGTTCGGCCAGAACGACCTGACGCGCTTCGCACCGGCCGACCGCGCGGTGCGCAAGCTCGTGTCGGGCGCGGGGGGAGATGCGGTCGCGCAGCGCGATCATCCGCCGCTGCCGCGCGTGTTCACGGTGATCGACCAGATCACGAAGCAGAGCGATGCGCTCGAGCTGTTCGTCGCGGCCGACGTCGCGAACTTCACCGCGTTTGCACGCGGCACGGTGCTCGCGCAGGACGGCGACTACCGCTACACGGTGACGCACGACGAGGAACGGATCGTGTTTCCGAACCCGACCGTGAAGCCGGGCCTGCGCGCGGGCCTGCTCGTCGTCGACACGACGCGCGAGACGATCGCGGCGCTCGTTTGAGCGCATGTCCCGACCGGCTGCCGATTGCGCTGCCGCGACGGCACGGCCCGTGCCTGACCCGCAACCCGTCGGTATCCCGTCGTCGCCCGCATGCCGGGGCCGACGGCACGCCCCCCGGCTTGCGTATTTGCGACACCGTTTTGCAAGTTCGGCGGATCGCCTGACCGGCGCCGCGCGCGCAGCGCAGCATCGCGCGACGTCGCCCGCTTTGCCATATCGGGCCGCGCGGATTGGTACAATCGCGGCCTTGCGGCTGTTGCGCCGCATCACGGCGTGGCATCGCGATTGTCGTGGTCATCCGACCCTGCAATGATGCAAGCGCCCGTAGTTCCGGAACATTCGAGTATCGAGGAGAGCACCTGATGAAGTTGGATTGGCGTAAAGTGGCCGCGCATGCGGTGGTGGCGGCATCGGCGGTGGCGGCAGGCAGTGCGGTTGCCGCGGATCTGAAGGAGATCCGGTTCGGCGTCGAGGCCTCGTACGCACCGTTCGAATACAAGACGCCCGACGGCAAGCTGACCGGCTTCGACATCGACATCGGCAACGCGGTGTGCGCGAAGCTGAAGACGAAGTGCGTGTGGGTCGAGAATGACTTCGACGGCCTGATCCCGGCGCTGCAGGCGCGCAAGTTCGACGCGATCAACTCGGACATGACGATCACCGACCAGCGCAAGCATGCGATCGCGTTCACCGATCCGATCTACACGATTCCGAACCAGCTGATCGCGAAGCAGGGCAGCGGCCTGCTGCCGACCCCGCAATCGCTGAAGGGCAAGCGCGTCGGCGTGCTGCAGGGCACGATCCAGGAAGCGTACGCGAAGAAGAAGTGGGCGCCGGCAGGTGTCGAGGTCGTGCCGTACCAGACGCAGGACCTAGCCTACGCCGACCTGAAGTCCGGCCGTCTCGATGCGACGTTCCAGGACGCGGAAGCCGGTTCGAAGGGCTTCCTGGCGAAGCCGCAAGGCCAGGGCTTCGCGTTCGCGGGCGGCACCGTGAGCGACGCCGAGATCCTCGGCTCGGGCGTCGGTTTCGGCCTGCGCAAGAACGACGCGGCGCTGAAGACCGCGCTCGATCAGGCGCTGAAGGACCTGAAGGCCGACGGCACGATCGACAACCTCGCGAAGAAGTACTTCAGCGTGCCCGTGACGCTCAAGTAAGCGTTGCGTTCGATCGCACGATGCAAGCAAACCGGCCGCTCATGCGGCCGGTTTGCTTTTGCAGGCGGGAAAGGGAGGAAAGCGGCGGGGGCGCCGCGTCACGCCGGAAAGAACCGGCCCAGTTCGCGTGCGAGCTCGTTGAGCACGCCCATCTCCTGCTGCGTGATCTTGCGCGCGGGCTGCGCGCCGGCCCAGTCGCCGTACAGCAGCGCGACGGTCGTCGTGCCGACGCGCACGGGCAGCAGCACGAACGCGCGCGTGTCGTCGAACGCGTCGAGATACCACGCGGGCAGGCGCTTGAGCATCTTCGGCTCCCGTGCCTGCTCGATGAAGATGCCGACCGAGTTCGAGATCGCGAGATGAAACACGTCCGGCTCGAAGCGCTCGTCGAAGCGCAGCCGGTCGAGCATCGTATCGACGCCGGGGCCGAAGCCGAGGCGCGCGGCGAACATGCCGTCGTCGTGACGCACGAACATCACGGTGCGCGTGAACGCGAGGCCGGCCAGCAGGCTTTCCGACGCTAGCGCGAGTACCGGCGTCAGCACGTGCTCGGACGGCAGCGCGCGCAGGTCCGCGAGGCCGGCTTCGAGGCACGCCTCGGGCTCGGCCTGCGCGCGCGCGATCGCATCGGCGTTCGCGCGCAGCTCGACGATCTCGCGCATCATGGTGTCGCTCGCTTCCTCGCGCGCGAGCCGCTCGGCGATCTCGACGAGCGCGTCGGGTTCCATGCCGAGTTCCGCGCCGTAGTGCTGCGCGAGCGCGGCGATGCGCGCGTCGCGCTGCGGGCTCGCGGGCATCACGAGCGCACCCGCGACGTCGGTCGAGCAGCGGCTGATCTCGCGCAGCCAGCGGACGCGCTCGGTCGGGCCGTCGTCGGACACCTCGCCCGCATCGAGGTCGTCCTCGTCGTGGCCGAACGCGTCGGTGCGGACCACGTGGTCGTGGTCGGCCATCCCCGCGCGGATCACGTCGGGCAGCCGCCAGCGCGCGGCCGCCTCGAGCCCGATCTCGTCGAAGCCGACGCCGAGCACGTCGATGCAGGCGGCCGCTTCGTCGCCGTTCAGTTCGGCCGCGCGGCGGCGGATCCGGTCCCATTCGCTGTCGAGATAGCAGACCACGAGCAGCTTGCCGACCTGGCGCATCAGCGTGCAGACGACGGCTTCCTCGCCCGCGCGCAGCTCGACGCGTTCGGTGAGCTTGCGTGCGACGCAGCCGGACAGCAGCGCGCGGTTCAGTTCGAGCTTCGCGTCGATGCGCCGCGGCGTACTGTGGTGGAAATGGTCGACGAGCTTGAGCCCGACGACCAGGTGGCCGACGGCATCCATGCCGAGCACCATCAGTGCGCGGGTCACGGTCGTGATGTTGCCGCCGAACGCCATGTACATCGCGGAGTTCGCGAGCCGCAGCACTTTCTGCGTGAGCGCGAAGTCCGACAGCACGACGCGCACGAGCGCGGTGAAGTCGAGGTCGTCGTTCTTCATCGCGGCCATCGTCGCGCGCAGCGACTCCGACAGCAACGGGAAATCGCCCCGTTCGTTCATCCGGGCCCACAGCTTGTCGAGCAGCGCGGTGCGGGGCAGGTGTTCGGTGATTGACATACGGATCTGTCCGGTTCGCCGCGCGTCAGGCGGCGGCGTGCAGGTGCAGCTGATGGGCCTCGAAGCGCCGCGCAAGCTCCTCGGACGGCAGCGCCTGGCAGACGAGCCAGCCCTGGATATGGTTGCAGCCCATTTCCGTCAGCAATTCGCGCTGCGCCTCGGTCTCGACGCCTTCCGCGACGAGCTCGAGATCGAGCGTCTGCGCGAGGCCGACCACGGCCGACACGATCGCGCGGTCGTTGCGCGAGGTCAGCAGGTTCTCGACGAAACTGCGATCGATCTTCAGCTTCGCGAGCGGGAAGCGCTGCAGATACGCGAGGCTCGAATAACCGGTACCGAAATCGTCGATCGCGAAGCGGATGCCGAGATCGGTCAGCTCCTCGAGCAGCCCCTTCGCCTGCGCGGGATCGTGCATCAGCAGACTTTCGGTGATCTCGAGCACGATGCGGCGCGGGTCGATGCCCGTCAGCGCGATCGCCTCGCGCACGCTTTGCGTGAAGCGCGGGTCGCGGAACTGCTGCGGCGACACGTTGACCGCCACGTACTGCAGCGCGAGCCCCTGGCGGTCCCACGCGACGAGCTGCATGCACGCGGCCTTGAGCACCCAGTTGCCGAGATAGTTGATCAGGCCGATCGATTCGGCGAGCGGAATGAAGGTCGCCGGCGGCACGAGGCCGTGCACCGGATGGCGCCAGCGGATCAGCGCCTCGACGCCGACCACCGCGCCCGACTGGCTGCGCGTGATCGGCTGGAAATGGAGCGAAAACTCGCCGTTGCGCACGCCGTCGTACAGGTCGGCCTCGAGCTTCAGCCGTTCGGCATCCGCCGGGTCGTCGACGGGCGCGTGGAACGCGAGCGCGTTGCCGCCCGACGCCTTCGCCTGCGCGAGCGCGTGGTCGGCACGGCGCAGCAGCGGGCTGTGGTGCTGCGCGCGATGCGGGGCGGCACGCTCGTCAGGGTAGAGCGCGATGCCGATGCTCGCGGACAGGTGCACGGTCTGCCCCTGGTACACATAGGGCTGGCGCACCGCGGCCTGCAGCCGGCGTGCGAGTGCATCGGCGGCATTGCTCGCCTGCGTGCGGTCAGGCGCACTGAGCACGACCGCGAACTTGTCGCTCGCGACGCGCGCGAGCTGTTCGTTCTGCGTGACGAGCGCCTTCAGCCGCTGCGCGGTTTCGCGCAGCAGCGTGTCGCCCGCGTCGTAGCCGAGCGCGCGGTTGATCCGCTGGTAATCGTCGAGGTCGAGCAGCAGCAGTGCCGCGCAGGTGCCGCCTTCGTCGGCGGCCTGCTGCGCGCGCATCAGCGCGGGCACGAGCGCGGACAGGTTGTCGAGGCCCGTCATCGGGTCGTGGTGCATCTCGTAGGTCAGGCGCGCCTCGAGCGCGCGCCACGACGACACGTCGAACGCCGCGATCGCGAACCCGTCGACGCCATGGTGGCGGCTCTTGAACGCGCGGATCTCGACGTCGAGCGGGTAGGTCAGCGATTTCACGATGCACATCGTCGCCTTCTCGACCTGGCCGGAACGCGCGGCGCGCGCAAGCAGGCCTTCGAGCGCCGCGGTATCCTGTTCGGCGATCAGGTCGCGCAGCGTCAGCGTGTGCAGGTAGTCGCGGTGGTAGCCGATGAAGCGCAGGCTTGCGTCCGACACGTAAAGAAAACGCAGTTCGCGGTCGACATGGGCGAGGAAATCCACCGTGCCAACCGTCTGTTCCAGCCAGTTGCGTACGGAGTCGTCGCGTCGCGGGGCGCCGGCGCGCGCGGGCATCAGCGCGCCGCCCGACCAGGCGAAGCGGCGCAGCGTATGCAAGGCGCTGCGCCAGGAGCCCTTGCGTGACGTCTGTTTCCTGTTGGCTTCCATGTTTCTCGCTGACGTGAAGGGCTGGAACCGGTTGTCCGGAAGGAATAACGGCAGACTGTGCGGAATCTTTAACGGGCCGGGCGCGGATGGCGCTGCCGCGGCTCCGAATCGGCCACGCAGGTGTTCGACAGGCGAACGCCAGCGTGACCCACATCGAGGCTGACTTTATAAGAAATGAGGATGCAGATGAAGCGAAAACTGTTGCTGGGCGCCGCCGTGGCGGCGCTGGTGGCCGGTCATGCACTGATGGCGCAGGCGGAACTGAAGCCGGGCGCCGCGGCGCCCGATTTCACGACGCAGGCGTCGCTGGGCGGCAAGACCTACACGTACGCGCTCGCGGACGCGCTGAAGCAGGGGCCGGTCGTGCTCTATTTCTACCCGGCCGCGTTCACGAAGGGCTGCACGATCGAGGCGCACGCGTTCGCGGACGCAGTCGACCGTTACAAGGCTTACGGCGCGACGGTGATCGGCGTATCGGCCGACAAGATCGACACGCTGACGAAGTTCTCGGTGAGCGAGTGCCGGAGCAAGTTCCCGGTCGCGGCCGATCCGGACGCGAAGATCATCCGGGAATACGACGCGAAACTGCCGGCGATCGACCGCGCGAACCGCGTGTCCTACGTGATTTCGCCGGAAGGGAAGATTCTCTACGAATACACGAGCATGTCGCCCGACAAGCACGTCGAGAACACGCTTGCCGCCGTGAAGGCGTGGGCCGACGCCCATCCGAAGCAGTAAACGGGCACCGGGGAACCGGGGCACCGCGTGCGTCAAGCGTCGAGGCGGCCCGTCGTGCGGGCCGCCGGTACGGATCGACGCGCCGCCGCGCGGCGGCGCGCGTGAGGGCGCTAGGCGCGCAAGGCCTGCTCGATCGGCACGCTGCCGCCGACGAAGCCGACGATCTTGCGCGAGATGCCGAGCTTGATCGCCTCGATCGCGGCCCAGGCGACATCCTGGCGCGACACGGGCGGGGCGCCGTCGAACCACGCGTCGGTCAGCGCGATCTTGCCGACGCCCGGATCGTCCGTGAGCGGGCCGGGGCGCAGGATCGCGTAGTCGACGCCCGACGCGATCACCCGATCGTCGCCTTCGCGCTTCATCTGCGAATAGTGGCGCAGCGCGTCCGGGCCGAGTTCGGGCCGGTACGCGGACAGCGAGCTGATCACCACGAGCTTCTGCGCGTTGTAGGCCAGCGTGTATTCGGCCGCACGGGCGACCGCGTCGCGGTCGACCTGCTCCTCTTCGGCCGCGCCTTCCGATTCGGCCGAGCCGGCTGCGTAGATCACGTGCGTGATGCCCTGGAATGCGTGCGAGAAATCGTTCGTCAGATCGGCCTCGACCACCCGCGCGCCCGCCAGCGCATAGCCGTGCCGGCGCACGAGCGCCGTGACCTCGAACTCCGGCTGCTTGAGCAGCAGATCCGCGCAGGCCTGGCCCGTTCGGCCGGTCGCGCCAATCAGCAGTACCTTCGTCGTCATGAAACCGCTCCTTGCTCGATGCGTCGTCCTCCCAGATAGGGACGGACGACCGATAACTCAAGTGTAATGTCGATTTGCCCGTGCGGCGGGTGTGTATTAAGGGGCGTACCGGCGGCGGGCCTTCCTGCGGTCATTCGTTCACACGGATGCGGGAATGACGCGCCGACCGGCTATCATGTGCGCGATGCATTTTTCGCCGCTATGTCATACAACGCAGCGGCCCACCGGTTGGAGTACACATGGCATTACCCCTGGACAACGTCAGCATGGCCGTGTTCTGCGACTTCGAGAACGTCGCGCTCGGCGTGCGCGACGCGAAGTACGAGAAGTTCGACATCAAGCCCGTGCTGGAGCGCCTGCTGCTGAAGGGCAGCATCGTCGTGAAGAAGGCCTATTGCGACTGGGATCGCTACAAGGGCTTCAAGGCGTCGATGCACGAAGCGAGCTTCGAGCTGATCGAGATTCCGCACGTGCGCCAGTCGGGCAAGAATTCGGCCGACATCCGGCTTGTCGTGGACGCGCTCGACCTCTGTTACACGAAGTCGCACGTCGATACGTTCGTGATCATCAGCGGCGATTCGGATTTTTCGCCGCTGGTGTCGAAGCTGCGCGAGAACGCGAAGAAGGTGATCGGCGTCGGCGTGAAGAAATCGACGTCGGACCTGCTGGTCGCGAACTGCGACGAATTCATCTTCTACGACGATCTGGTACGTGAGCAGCAGCGCACGCTCGCGAAGCGCGAACAGCAGCAGCGCGCGGGCAACGGCGGCGCGAAGCGGCCGGACGAGCCGTCGGCGTCGCGCAAGCACGACCTGGACGCGCGCAAGGCCGAGGCGATCGCGCTGGCCGTGGAGACGTTCGACGCGCTCGCGTCGGAGCGGGACGACGTCGGCAAGATCTGGGCGTCGGTGCTGAAGAGCGCGATCAAGCGTCGCAAGCCGGATTTCAACGAGTCGTACTACGGATTCCGTGCGTTCGGCAACCTGCTCGACGAGGCGCAGGCGCGCGGCCTGCTCGAAGTGGGGCGTGACGACAAGTCGGGCGCGTTCGTGTCGCGGGCACGCCAGTCGGTGGCCGCGGAGCAGGTGGCGCAGGCCGGCGAAGGCGGCCCCGCGCACCACGGCGGCCACCACGGCGCGCGCGCGGCGGAGCCGGCGCGGGCCGGCCGCGAGCCGCGACGTCGCGAGCAGCGGGCGGAAGCCGTCGTGCACGAAACGGTGCAGGTCGACGCGGACGACGCGGCGATGGCCGAATCGGCCGGAGCCGCCGAAATCGCGGCAGTCGTGCCGGCTGAAACGACCGAAGCCGTGGAAGCGGTGGAAGCAGCCGAGGCGCACGGCGACGCGAAGGATGGCCGCAAGCGTGCGCGCAAGAGCGCGGCGAAGAAGACCGGCGCGAAGAAGGGCGCCGCCGCGAAGAGCGCAGGCCGTGAGTCGGCCGGGCGACCGGACGACGCCGGGCATGGCGCGGCGAAGCACGGCGGCGACCAGCACGCGCACGGCAAGCATGCGGGCGACACGCATCGCGACCCGGAGCAGGGCGACATGTGGCCCGCCGCGGTGACGCACACCGAGCCGTCGGGCGGCGACGTCGGCGGCGAGGTGGCTGCCGCGCCGGCCGAGGCGGCCGTCGAAGCGCCCACCGAAGCCAAGCCGAAGAAACCGGCCCGCAAGGCGGCACCGCGCGCGCGGCGTCCGCGCAAGGCGGCGGCAGCGGCCGAGTAATGGTCGTGTAATGGTCGAGTAGTGGCCGAGGTAACGGCCGAACAACGGCCGAGCCGGGTAATGGCCCGGTAACGGCCGCCGGCCGGGTGTCGTCCGAAGCAGGTCGGCACGCGGGCCGGTTTCTCGCAGTGCAACAGCGGCCGGCGCAATGCCGGCCCTTCAGCCAACCTGACCGTTCACCGCATAAGGCTGCGTCATCACTTCGAGGAAGTGGCCGTCCGGATCGTCGAAATACACGCCGCGGCCGCCGTTGTGGCGGTAGATGTCATCGGGTTGCCGCTTCGCGGGATCGGCCCAGTGCGGCAGCCCTCGCTCGCGGATGCGTGCCAGCACGCGATCGAAGCCGGCTTCGTCGAGCAGGAACGCGTAATGCTGCGACCGGATGTCCCCCGCCTGTTCGTAGAAATCGAGCGACACGCCGTTGTCGAGCGGCACAACCAGCATCGCGCCGAACGGCGTCGGCGGCGGCAGTTCCAGAAGCTCGGTGAGGAAGCGGCTCGACGCACGCTTGTCGCGACACCAGACGATCGTATGGTTGAGCTGGACGTTCATGGCGTGTCCCCGTGAAGGGTCCCGCGGTGGGCATGGACTCACGATAGCCGATCGCTGCCGATGCGCAAGCGCGGCAAGCGGCCGCCCGGCGGGCGGCCGCTTCCATCACTCCCCGGCGACGGCCGGCCCGCCGGAATTCCCGCGGCGGTTGCGCCGCTTCTCGGCCCAGACGCGGAAACGGTCCATGTACAGGTAGACGACCGGCGTCGTATAGAGCGTCAGCACCTGCGACACGATCAGGCCGCCGGCGATCGCGATCCCGAGCGGCGCGCGCAGCTCGGCACCGTCGCCGCTGCCGAACGCGAGCGGCAGTGCGCCGAACAGCGCGGCCATCGTCGTCATCATGATCGGGCGGAAGCGCAGCAGGCACGCCTCGTGGATCGCGTCGAGCGACGATTTGCCGTAGTTGCGCGTCTGGTCGATCGCGAAGTCGACCATCATGATCGCGTTCTTCTTCACGATACCGATCAGCAGGATCACGCCGATCAGCGCGATGATGCTGAACTCGGTCTTGAACAGCAGCAGCGCGAGCAGCGCACCGACACCGGCCGACGGCAGCGTCGACAGGATCGTGATCGGGTGGATGTAGCTCTCGTACAGGATCCCGAGCACGATATAGACGGCCAGCAGCGCCGCGAGGATCAGGATCGGCTGGTCGTTCAGCGACTGCTGGAACGCCTGCGCGGTGCCCTGGAAGCTGCCGACGATCGTCGGCGGCACGCCGACCTGCGCCATCGTCTGGTAGATCACCTGCGTCGCCTGCGACAGCGACACGCCGGGCGGCAGGTTGAACGAGATCGTCGTCGCGACGAACAGCCCCTGGTGGTTGACCGACAGTGGTGTCGTGCTCGGCCCGAACGTCGCGATCGCCGACAGCGGGATCATCGTCGACTTCGACGTCGACACCGACGCACCCGACGACGCGCTCGACTTGCCGCTCGCCGCGATCGCGTTGAGCGCCTGGTTGCGCGCGGAGTCCGACGCGATCGCGGCGGCGCTCTGCGCGGCCGTGCCGGCGCTCGACGTGCCGGCCGACGTCGCGACGTAGGTGCCGGCCGCCGCGTTGGTGGTCTGCGAGCCGTTCGCACTGCCGCCTGACGTGCTGACCCACACCTGGTTCAGCATCTCGGGGCTCTGCCAGTATTTCGGCGCGACTTCCATCACCACGTGGTACTGGTTCAGCGGGTTGTAGATCGTCGAGACCTGGCGCTGGCCGAATGCGTCGTACAGCGTATTGTCGATCTGCGCGGGCTTGATGCCGAACCGCGCGGCCGTCGCGCGGTCGATCGTCACCATCGCCTCGAGGCCGCCTTGCTGCTGGTCCGAATTCACGTCGGTCAGCTCGGGGCGCTTCTGCAGCGCCTCGGTCAGGATCGGCCCCCACTTGTACAGGTCGGCGCTCGAATCGCCGAGCAGCGTGAACTGGTACTGCGCGTTGCTCTGCCGGCCGCCGACGCGGATGTCCTGTGCCGCCTGCAGGAACGTGCGCGCACCCGCGACGTCCGCCAGCGGCGGGCGCAGTTGCTGGATCACCTGGTCGGCCGTGAGCTTGCGCTCGGTACGATCCTTCAGCGTGACGAACATGAAGCCCGAGTTGGTCTGCGTGCCGCCGGTGAAGCCCGCGACGCTCTTCACGTTCGGGTTGCCCTGCACGATCCGCATCATCTCGGAGAACTTCAGCTTCATCGCCTGGAACGACGTCGACTGGTCGGCCTGGATGCCGCCGATCATCAGCCCGGTGTCCTGCTGCGGGAAAAAGCCCTTCGGCACGACGACGTACAGGTAGGCGTTCAGCACGATCGTTGCGACGAGCGTCAGCAGGATCAGCAACGGCCGGCGCAGCGCCCACGACAGCGAGCGTTCGTAACCGCGCTGCATGCGGCTGAAACAGCGTTCCAGGAATCGCGCGAAGCGGCCTTCGCTCTGCGGTTCGTGCGACTCGGGGAGCAGGCGCGCGCACATCATCGGCGTGACGGTGAGCGACACCGCGAGCGATACCGCGATCGCAAGCGACAGCGTCAGCGCGAACTCGCGGAACAGGCGCCCGACGATGCCGCCCATCAGCAGGATCGGCAGGAACACCGCGACGAGCGAAATGCTCATCGACAGCACCGTGAAGCCGACCTCGCGCGCGCCGTCGAACGCGGCCTGCATGCGCGACTTGCCGTTCTCGATATGCCGCGAGATGTTCTCGAGCACGACGATCGCATCGTCGACGACGAAACCGGTCGCGACGATCAGCGCCATCAGCGACAGGTTGTCGATCGAGAAGCCGAGCAGGTACATCGCGCCGAACGTGCCGACGATCGAGATCGGCACCGCGACGCTCGGGATCAGCGTCGCGCGCCAGTTGCGCAGGAACAGGAACACGACCATCACGACGAGGCTGATCGCGATCAGCAGCGTGTGCTCGGTGTCCTTCAGCGACGCGCGAATGGTGGTCGAGCGGTCGAGCACGGGCGTGACCGTGATGTCGGCCGGCAGCGACGCGGTGAGCTGCGGCAGCGCCGCGCGCACGCGGTCGATCGTATCGATGATGTTCGCGCCGGGCGAGCGGTAGAGGATCACGAGCACCGCGCGCTTGCCGTTCGACAGGCCGAGGTTGCGGAGATCCTCGACCGAATCGACGACGTCGGACAGGTCGGACAGCCGCACGGCCGCGCCGTTGCGATACGCGACGACGAGGTCGCGGTATTGCGACGCCTCGGACGCCTGGTCGTTCGTATAGAGCTGGTAGCGCTGCGGGCCGAACTCGATCGCGCCCTTCGGCGCGTTGGCGTTCGCGGAGGCGAGCGCCGCGCGCACGTCCTCGAGGCCGATCCCGTAGTGGAACAGCGCCTGCGGCTCGAGCTCGACGCGCACGGCCGGGTTCGCGGAGCCGCTCACCGACACCTGGCCGATCCCGTCGATCTGCGACAGCGACTGCTGCAGCACCGTCGACGCGGCGTCGTACAGCTTCGCGGGCGACGAGGTTTCCGACGTCAGCGACACGACCATGATCGGCGAGTCGGCCGGGTTGACCTTGCGGTAGGTCGGGTTGCTCTTCAGCGCGGCGGGCAGGTCGGCGCGCGCCGCGTTGATCGCGGCCTGCACGTCGCGGGCGGCGCCGTCGATGTCGCGGTTCAGCCCGAACTGCAGGATGATCCGGGCATTGCCGACCGTGCTCGTCGACGTCATTTCGGAGACGTCGGCGATCGAGCCGAGGTGCCGCTCCAGCGGGCTCGTCACGCTGGTCGCGACGGTCTCGGGGCTCGCGCCGGGCAGCGACGCCTGCACCGAGATGGTGGGGAAGTCGACCTGCGGCAGCGGCGACACCGGCAGCTTGACGAACGCGAACAGGCCCGCGAGCGCGACGCCGATCGCGAGCAGCGTCGTCGCGACGGGGCGCGTGATGAAGGGGCGCGACAGGTTCATGTCGGCACTCGCTGGGCCGCCGCGTGTTCCGACGGATGCGTTTTCGGGAGATGGGAGGGCTGCGCCCCCCCACGCGAACGAAGTGAGCGTGAGGGTCGTGTCATTTACGCATCCGTGCGCGATCCGGCTTGCGGGCCGTGGCGCTCGAACCAGCCGCGCACGCGGCGCGCGAGCGAGTCGAAGCCGAGGTAGATCACGGGCGTCGTGAACAGCGTCAGCACCTGCGACACGATCAGGCCGCCGGCGATCGCGACCCCGAGCGGCTGGCGCAGCTCGGAGCCCGCGCCGGCGCCGACGATCAACGGCACCGCGCCGAGCAGCGCGGCGAGCGTCGTCATCAGGATCGGCCTAAAGCGCAGCAGGCATGCCTGGTAGATCGCCTCGCGCGGCGGCTTGCCTTCGACACGTTCGGCCTCGAGCGCGAAGTCGATCATCATGATCGCGTTCTTCTTCACGATACCGATCAGCAGCACGATGCCGATGATCCCGATGATGTCGAGGTCGTGCCCGGTGATCATCAGCGCAAGCAACGCGCCGACGCCGGCCGACGGCAGCGTCGACAGGATCGTGATCGGGTGGATGTAGCTCTCGTACAGCACGCCGAGCACGATGTACATCGTGACGACCGCCGCGAGGATCAGGAACAGCTGGTTCGACAGCGATGCCTGGAACGCGAGCGCCGCGCCCTGGAAGCGCGTCTGGAACGACGCGGGCAGCCCGATGTCCTTCTCGGCGGCGTCGATCGCCTTGACCGCCTCGCCGAGCGACGCACCCGCCGCGAGGTTGAACGAGACGGTGGTCGACGGGAACTGCGACAGGTGCGCGACCAGGAGCGGCGACGGCCGTTCGTGGAACGACGCGATCGACGCCAGCGGCACCTGGCCGCCGCCCGCCGACGGCAGGTAGATGTCGTTCAGCGATTGCGCGTAGTGCTGCTCCTTCGGCTCCGATTCGAGAATCACGCGGTACTGGTTCGACTGCGTGAAGATCGTCGACACGATGCGCTGGCCGAACGCGTCGTACAGCGCGTTGTCGACGGTCGCCGGCGTGATGCCGAAGCGCGCGGCGCTCGCGCGGTCGATCTCGATGTAGACGGACTGGCCGTTGCTCTGCAGGTCGGTCGCGACGTCGGCGAGCGACGGCTCCTGCTGCAGCCGCGCGACGAGCTTCGGTACCCAGGTCGCGAACTCTTCCGAGTTCGGGCTCGTCAGCATGAACTGGTACTGCGTCGGGCTGACGGTCGAGTCGATCGTCAGATCCTGCACCGGCTGCATGAACAACGAGATGCCGGTGATGTTCGCGACGCGCTGCTGCAGGTCGCGGATGATCTGCGCGGCGGTTTCGGTGCGTTCGTCGCGCGCCTTCAGGTTGATCAGCATCCGGCCGCTGTTCAGCGTGATGTTGCTGCCGTCGACGCCGATGAACGACGTGAGGCTCACGACGTTCGGATCCTTCAAGATCTCGGCCGCGAGCGTCTGCTGGCGCTCGGCCATCGCGCCGTACGAGATCGACTGCGGCGCCTGCGTGATCGCCTGGATCACGCCGGTGTCCTGCGCGGGGAAGAAGCCCTTCGGCACGTACACGTACAGCAGGCCCGTCAGCGCGAGCGTCAGCAGCGCGACGACGAGCGTCGAGCGCTGGCGGTTCAGCACCCATTCGAGCGCGACCGCGTAGCGCGCGATCACCCAGTCGATCGCCTGGTGCACGCGCGCCTCGAAGCGGTGGCTCTCGGGCGGCGGCGAATGGCGGAGCAGCTTTGCGCACATCATCGGCACGAGCGTGAGCGACACGATCGCCGAGATCACGATCGTCACCGCGAGCGTGATCGCGAATTCATGGAAGAGGCGCCCGACCACGTCGCCCATGAACAGCAGCGGGATCAGCACCGCGATCAGCGACACCGTCAGCGAGATGATCGTGAAGCCGATCTGCTTCGAGCCCTTCAGCGCGGCCTCGAGCCCCGATTCGCCTTCCTCGACGTAGCGCGCGATGTTCTCGATCATCACGATCGCGTCGTCGACGACGAAGCCGGTCGCGATGGTGAGCGCCATCAGCGACAGGTTGTTCAGCGAGAAGCCGGCCATGTACATCACCGCGAGCGTGCCGATCAGCGACAGCGGCACCGACAGGCTCGGGATGATCGTCGCGTAGATGTTCGCGAGGAACAGGTACATCACGAGCACGACGAGCCCGACCGCGACCAGCAGCTCGAACTGCACGTCGCGCACGGCGGCGCGGATCATCGTCGTACGGTCGGTGACGATCTGCACGTCGAGCGCGGCCGGCAGCGTTTCCTGCAGCTTCGGCAACTGCGCCTTGATCGCGTCGACGGTCGCGATCACGTTCGCGCCCGGCTGGCGCTGCACGTTCAGGATGATCGCGGGTTCCGAATTCACCCACGCGCCGAGCTTGGTGTTCTCCGAGCCGGCGACGACCGTCGCGACGTCGGTGAGCATCACCGGGCGGCCGCCCTTGTACGCGACGACCGCGCTGTTGTATTGATCGGCGCTCGTGAGCTGGTCGTTCGCGTTGATCGTGTACGCGCGCGTCGGGCCGTCGAAGTTGCCCTTCGGCGTGTTCACGTTCAGGTTCGAGATCGTCGTGCGCAGGTCGTCGAGGTTCATCCCGTACTTCGCGAGCGCGGTCGGGTTCGCCTGGATCCGCACGGCCGGGCGGTTGCCGCCCGACAGGCTGACGAGGCCGACGCCCGCGATCTGCGAGATCTTCATCGCGAGGCGCGTGTCGGCGAGGTCCTGCACCTGCGTGAGCGGCAGCGTCTTCGACGTGACGGCGAGCGTGATCACCGGCGCGTCGGCCGGGTTGACCTTCGCATAGATCGGCGGGGCGGGGAGGTCGGACGGCAGCAGGTTGCCGGCCGCGTTGATCGCGGCCTGCACTTCCTGTTCGGCGATGTCGAGCGGCAGGTCGAGCGAGAACTGCAGCGTGATCACGGACGAGCCGGCCGAACTCTGCGACGACATCTGGTTCAGCGACGGCATCTGCCCGAACTGCCGTTCGAGCGGCGCGGTGACCGACGAGGTCATCACTTCCGGGCTCGCGCCCGGGTAGAAGGTCTGGACCTGGATCGTCGGATAGTCGACTTCCGGCAGCGCGGCGAGCGGCAGGAAGCGCAGCGCGACGAGACCGGCCAGCATGATCGCCGCCATCAGGAGGGCGGTGCCGACCGGCCGGAGAATGAAAAGGCGGGATGGATTCATCGAGCGGCCCGCGCGTTACTGGGCCGAGGGGGCCGCTGCCTGCGACGCGCCGTGCCGGTGTCCGCCGCGCTGGCCGCCGGCGCCCGATGCACCCGACGCCGCACCGGCGCCGCGCGCGCCCGACGCGCCTTTCGGCTTGTCGGCCGGGATCGAGATCTTCGCGCCTTCGCGCAGGCGGTCGGAGCCGTCGGTCACCACGCGTTCGCCGAGCGACACGCCGCTGACGATGCTCGTGCGTTCGCCGTCGACCGGGCCGACCGTGACCTTGCGCACCGTCACCGTGTTGTCGGGTTTCACGACGTAGACGAACTGGCCGATCGAGCCGGTCAGCACGGCGGAGGTCGGCACGATCGTCGCGTTGCGCATCACGTCGACGAGCAGCCGCGTGTTCACGAACTGATTCGGGAACAGCATGCCTTCCTTGTTATCGAAGTTCGCGCGCAGCTTGACCGTGCCCGTGCTCGTGTCGATCTGGTTGTCGAGCGTCGCGAGCGAGCCCGTCTCGAGCGGCACCGTGTTGTTGCGGTTGTACGCGGTGACCGACAGCTTCTGGCCCGCGTTCACCTGCTTGAGGATCTGCGGCAGGTTGTCTTCCGACGTCGTGAAGATCACGCTCATCGGCTGCAACTGCGTGATCACGACGATGCCGTTGGTATCGCCCGGCGTCACGTAGTTGCCGGGGTCGACCTGGCGCAGGCCGACGCGGCCCGACACCGGCGCCGTGATGCGCGCATACGTGAGGTTCAGCTTCGCGGAATCGATCGCGGCCTGGTCGGTCTTCACCGCGCCTTCGTATTGCTTGACGAGTGAGGCCTGCGTATCGACCGTCTGCGACGCGATCGAATCCTGCGACAGCAGCGTCTGGTAGCGCTTCAGGTCGAGGCGGGCCGTCGCGAGCAGCGCCGAGTCGCGCGCATGCGTGCCTTCGGCGTTCTCGAGCGCGACTTGGTACGGGCGCGGGTCGATCTGCGCGAGCACGTCGCCTTTCCTGACGATCTGGCCTTCCTGGAACGAGACCGACTGCAGGTAGCCCGACAGCTGCGTCTTGACCGTCACGTTCGCGAGCGGCGTGACGGTGCCGAGCGCGGACAGCACGATCGGCATTTCGCCCTGCGTCGCGGTTGCGACCTGCACGGGCTGCGGAATGTTCGCCATCGCGGCGGGGCCGCCTCGGCCGCGGTGGCCGCCACCACCGGCGGCGCTTGCACCCGCGCCCGTCGCGGCACTGCCGGCCGCCGGCGTGCGGTTCCACGGGTGCCACCACAGCAGGCCGCCGATGACGACGACCGCGAGCGCCCCGGCCATCAGCGTGCGGCGCGGGCGTCGTGCGGCGGGAGACGCGGGGTCGTTCGAAGGAGGCGTGGGCTTTTGTTCGTTATCCATCGTGTTCTGTCAGGAAGACGGCGCGGCGTGCCGGAAATCGGACTGCTGGGCTGCGCGTGGGCGGGCGGTGCCGGGAAGGGGCGCCCGGCTCGGTCCGGGGCCCCGCCGGCCTGCGCGGGAAAAGAGCGGTGCGCACCGCGAAGGCGGCGCGACGATGGGCATGATCCTACGTCCCGTCCCCGTTACAGTCCAGTGGACTATCTTTCAACGGGTTACGGTCGTTACAGAACGCAATTGGACGATGACGAATCGATTACACGGCGTGCCGCCGGGCCGGTGCGCCGCCGATCTCGCGGGTGATTTTCGCGATGCATTCGTGCAGCGCGGGTACCACGTGTTCGTGCAGCCATTCGGGCGGGCACTGGTGCGACGCGCCGCCGCAATTCACCGAATAGCGCTGCCCCGACGGGCCGACGAAACCGGCCGCCACCGCATTCAGGCCCTCGCGCCATTCGCCGATCGCGATCGCGCAACCGTCGCGCATCGCGTCGTCCAGCGCGGGGGTCAGGCGCGCGGACACGTGCGGCCAGTCGTCGCCGGCCGTGGTGCGCAGCGACTCGAGCAGCAGGCGGCGTTCGTCGTCCTCGAGTGCGGCGAGATACGCACGGCCGACCGCGGTGCGTGCGATGTCCATCCGCGAGCCGATCTCGAGACGCGTGACGAGCACGGCCGAGCGCGGCCGGATCACGTCGATCGCGACCATGTCGAGCCGGTCGCGCACCGCGAGGTGCACGGACAGCGACGTGCGTTCGGCCAGCTCGATCATGAACGGCCGCGAACGCGCGCGGATGTCGAAGTTGCGCAGGAAGCCGTGGCTCAGTTCGAGCACCGACGCAGTGAGTACGAAGCGCTCGCTGTCGGGCAACTGGAACAGGAAGCCGGCGCTGACGAGCGTCGCGGTGATGCGCGAGACGGTCGGCTTCGGGATGCCGGTCAGTTCGGTCAGCTCGCGGTTGCTGACGGGCGCGTCGGCAGCCGCGATGCGGCGCAGCACCGCGAGGCCGCGGGCGAGGGCGGTGATTTCGTCGGGCGAGGATTCACGGTCCCGCGACGCGGGAGGGGTTACAGTGGTCGACACGAAGGATTCTCTCTATTTCCGAAACTCGATTTCAATTTTGTTGGTTTTGTAGGACTATTGTCAAAGGATGCATGTTCCGTGGGTGAACCGGTCATGGGATGAGATTTTACGGGTTCACCCTTGGTTTATTAGGAAAACGCTCAAATGAGCGTTGCCAGAAAGTGCATGAACCGGTGCAAATACCGCTTGACTTGTCGGGCGGAAACGGAAAGAATGTCTCACGTTTTCGAAACATCGTTTCAAGAGTTTAACCGGCAACGATGTTTCGCGCAGTCTCTCAGGTTCTAGCACGGCCCTCGGAATGGCTAGAACTTTTTTAGCGCCACGGTCTCCGTGGCGCTTTTTTTTGCCCGTTTTCCTGCTCGCCCGCCCGGACGCGTCAGGCCCGTATTATCCCCCGATCGTCGAAACCCCCCGTTTTTACCCGCGCGGCGTCTGCCCGCGCGTGCGCCTGACGCGATTCGCACGCGCAAAAAAAAGCGCGATGTCCGCACTGGGCATCGCGCATCAAACGGCGTGGAGCGCCGACGAATGATCGGTGATGAAGAAAGGGACGTTCGGTTGGGGACGCCCGGTCAGGGACGCCCCCGGCCGGGCACCCGGCCGGCGGGCGGCGCCTCCTCGCGCGGCCCGGTCAGGCCTTCGCGAGCTTGATGCTGGTCTGCTCGGCCGTCAGGTAGCCGACGCTCGCGCCGAAGCGGTCCTTGAAGTTCGCGCGCACGAGCGGGTCGAGCGTCGGCTTGACCTTGTCGTGCAGCGGCGATTCCCAGTCGCCCGCGTGCTGGAAGTTGCTCATGATGTACGTCCAGCCGTTGATCTCGTCGACCGCGTGCAGGCCCGTCGATTCCGCGCCGGCCGGGCACGACAGCACGCGCACCAGCGACTTCGTGTCGACGTTGTAGGCCCACAGGAAGTTGTTCACGTGCATGCCCGAGTCTTCGCCGATGAAGAGCGTGCGCAGCTTTTCGGAGAACTTCAGGTTGTCCGGGTTCGCGATCTTGTCCGGGTTCGCGAGGTTGCCGAGCCCGTCGGCCGCGGCGAGATCCTCGCCGACGAGCGCGGCCGGCGCGCCCATGTCGACCGGCACCCATTCGCTGTCGATCGCGCTGCCCGTCGTGTCGCGCTGGCTGCCCTTCAGGTTCAGCGCATAGACGGCGCCCGCGGCGATCTTCTTGTCGACCGCGACGTCGCGCGACGCCGCATTGCCCTTGACCATCGACGTCTCGATTCGCGACATCGCCGTGTAGACGATCTTGTCCTTCGCGTTCACGGTCGTGCCTTCGAGCTTCGTGAAGCCCATGCTGCCGCCGAGCAGTGCCGCGTAGCGGTGCGTCTCGAGGAACGCGGCCGCCTTTTCCATCCCCGGCTTCACGCGCATCCAGTTGAACTTGCCGCCGAAGTGGACCTTCGTGTAGCTCGCATCGTTCGGGTCGGTGGTCACCAGGTCCATGATGTCCGATGCCTTCAACGTGTTCGCGAGCGCCTCGATCTCGCTGCTCGTCGCGTGGCCGATCCTGATCCACGTGAGCGTCGCGGTGCCGGCGCCAGCCGACGAGGTCTGCGTCCACTTCGCGACATACAGCGTGCCGGCCGACAGGTCGGCGGCCTTGTCGGCGACGAACATGAACAGGCCGCCGTTGGTGGCGTCGTCCCCCATCATCACGGTGCGCTGGTCCGGCATCACCTGGATCAGCTCGTGCGAGATGCGGCCGAGGCAATAGTGCTTCTTCACGGTGCCCGTGCCGTCGGGATTCACGGTGATCTCGGGCAGGTGGCCGTAGTGGTAAGGGTTCGCCTTCGTCTCGTCGCCGAACGTGTTCTTGCTGAACGCCTTGAACTGCGCGTCGGTCGCGGCCTTGGTCGCGTCCGGCTCGTACTCCTCGCTCGACAGGTGCGTGCCCCACGGCGACAGGCTCGCGCCGCACGTGATCCACAGGCCGTGTGCCTTCGACGTGTCGACGTTGTGGTACTTGACGACCTTCAGCGCGCCGTTGGCCGGATCCTGGTCGAGCGTCAGCACCGCGATCGGCGACGGCAGCTGGCCGTACTGCGATGCGCTCGCCTGGTCGCGCGTCGTGTATTCGAACTGCACGACGGCGAACACCGTGTTGCCTTTCACGCCGGGCACGTTCGCGTTCTTCAGCGTCAGCAGCGAGCTGCCGTCCGGGCAGTCGGAATAGAACTGGCGCTCCTTGCCGGCAACCGAGCGGTCGATGATCGGCTGGTTGTTGATGTCGTAGTAGCCGCCCGCGAGCGTCGTGCCGCCCTTGCCGTCCGGCACCATGTCGCCCGTCACGAAGAACGGCCGGTACGCCAGCTTGAAGTTGCGCGCCGAGCCGTCCGAGAACGACACCGACAGCGTCGAGCCGACCGTCGTCGTGGCCATCGCGGCCGCGTTGTCGAGCGTCGGTGCGGCCATCGCCGAGAACGTCGCCGACGTGTACGCGGCGGCGACCGGGGCCGGCGTCGACGCCGGATTGTCGTCGCCGCCGCAACCCGTCAGCAGGGCCGGCAGCGCGAGGCCGGAAAGGGGAAGCATCGGCGCGCCGGCGAGGATCTTCAGGGTCTGACGACGGGAAGCATTGGGCAACGCGGGCATGTGGAGTCCAGTTTCAGTTGTTGGAAGAATGGCCTTCGCGAAGCAGGCGCTCGGCAAGCTCCGCGAAGGCAAATTGAAAACTGGACGGAAGTGTAAGGACGCTCGATGAAAGTTTTTTGAATTGAAAACGTAATGGCGAGTTGGGCGTTTGTCAGGGGCTCAATCGCGTTCGGGCGTCGCCGAGATGCGGTGGATCGACAGGTCCGCGCCGTCGAATTCGGCTTCGCGGTCGAGGCGCAGCCCGACGGTCGCCTTCAGCGCACCGTACACGAGCGTGCCGCCCGCGGTCGCGATCGCGATGCCGCCGAGCGTGCCGACGAGCTGTGACATGAACGACACGCCGCCGAGGCCGCCGAGCGCGGGCAGGCCGAACACGCCGGCCGCGAGCCCGCCAAGCGCGCCGCACATGCCGTGCAGCGGCCACACGCCGAGCACGTCGTCGATGCGCCACTTGTTCTGCACGCAGGTGAACATCGCGACGAACAGTGCGCCGGCGGCCGCGCCCGTGACGAGCGCGCCGATCGGGTGCATCACGTCGGAGCCCGCGCAGACCGCGACGAGGCCCGCGAGCGGCCCGTTGTACGTGAAGCCCGGGTCGTTGCGGCCGGCCATCCACGCGGCGAGCGTGCCGCCGACCATCGCCATCAGCGAGTTCACGGCGACGAGGCCGCTGATCTTGTCGAGCGTCTGCGCGCTCATCACGTTGAAGCCGAACCAGCCGACCGCGAGCACCCACGCACCGAGCGCGAGGAACGGGATGTTCGACGGCGGGTGCGCGGCGATCCGGCCGTCCTTCGCGTAACGGCCATGGCGCGCGCCGAGCAGCAGTACGGCCGGCAGCGCGACCCAGCCGCCGAACGCGTGCACGACGACGGAGCCCGCGAAATCGTGGAACGGCGCGCCGAACGCGTGCGTGAGCCAGGCCTGCACGCCGAAGCGTTCGTTCCACGCGATCCCTTCGAAGAACGGATAGATGAAGCCGACGATGATCAGCGTCGCGACGAGCTGCGGATTGAACTTCGCGCGCTCGGCGATGCCGCCGGAGACGATCGCGGGAATGGCCGCCGCGAAGGTCAGCAGGAAGAAGAAGCGCACGAGCGCGTAGCCGTTGTGCTGCGACAGCGTGCCGATGTCGTCGAAGAACTCGACGCCGTACGCGATCGTGTAGCCGATGAAGAAATACGCGAGCGTCGACACCGAGAAGTCGACCAGGATCTTCACGAGCGCGTTGACCTGGTTCTTCTTGCGGACCGTGCCGAGTTCGAGAAATGCAAAGCCCGCGTGCATCGCGAGCACCATGACGGCGCCGATCAACAGGAACAGTGAGTCGACGCCGGATTTCAGACCATCCATGCCGTGGCTTCCTTGCGCAAAAAACGGGCAAGGAATGCAAATATCGAGCCAACTTGGTGAGCCGCCGCATGGAGTTGGTGCCCGGGCGCCGCGTGGTGAGGCATTCCGATGAATCGTGCACGGGAAGAGGGCGTAGCCGGCGCAGCCCGAGCGCGATGCCGGGTGCACGTGTGTGGTGCGGCGCGTACGGAACTGGTGCGTGCGACGAGCCGGTTGGTGCGGCGTGGTGCGCGGTGGTGCGTCGCGGCGCACCAGCCGGCGCGTCAGTGGCGCGCGAACAGCGGGGGCGGCCGCCGCAGCCGCAGCGCACACACCGACCAGTAGGCGGCGACGGTTGTCAGTCCGAGCGCGGCGAACGCGAGCGCCGCGAAGCCCGTGAGCGACTGGCCGTCGGCGTCGGGGCCGAGGATGCCTTGCGCGACGATCAGCGCGGCCGTCCAGAAGCCGATCACGGCTTGCGCGAGCAGGCGCGCGGCAGCGACGCGGCGCGGGCGCCCGGATTCGGCCAGACGGTGCACCGACCGCGGGCGCAGACACAGGAACAGGGTGGCGGCGAGCAACGCGGCCAGGGCGATGAGCCAGTTGACGAGGAAATCCATGAGAAAAAGGGGGCACGTCCGAAGCGGGTTGAAGCTCGCCCACTTTAGAGTCCTCGCGTGCGCGATTGAATCAGACGAGTCCGAAATTGAAAGCCATTTTTAATGGCGGGGCGTGATTGGCCCTGTTCAACAGGCGGTATCATCGACGTCGGTCCAACCACGAGGCCGCGCCACGCGCGGCCGGAGATTGCTGATGAAGATGAAGACATCGCGGGCGCGTCGCGTGCCCGGGTCCGTACTGGCGGCCGTGGCCGCCGGTGCGCTGCTGTTGCTCGCGGGCTGCGAGAAGTCCGGTGCACCGGTCACGCAACCCGATACGGCCGCGAGCGCGGCCGCCGATGCCGCGAACAATGCGGCCAAGGCGCTCGACCAGGTGGCGAGCACCGTCAACCAGCAGATCAACGCCGCGAAGGCCGGCATCGCGTCCGCGGCGTCGGCCGTGCCGCCGCTGTCCGCGAGCGGCCTCGCCTCCGCCGCGCAGGCGCAGATCGACGCGGCTGCTTCCGCGGTCGTCGCGCATGCGGCTTCCGAAGCCGGCGCGAAGATCGCCGAAGCCGGCAAGAAGCTCCAGCAGTGGAGCCAGCAGAATGCGTCGGGCGCCAAGCCCGCGAGCGGGGAGTGACGCGAGCTTGCATGATCCGCGAATTGTAATTATGATGGTTACATATGTCGCCGGCCGCAGGATGGGCCGGCGTCGTCAAGTGGGTGAGGAATGAATACCAGCAGCCGGTTCGCGTTTGCCGTCCACGTGCTTGCCTTGCTGTCGATGCAGGAAGGCGTGCCGCTGTCGTCAGACATCGTCGCGGGCAGCGTGAACACGAACCCGGCGCTGATCCGCCGCCTGCTATCGATGCTGGCGGCTGCCGGGCTGACCACGTCGCAGCTGGGCGCGGGCGGCGGTGCGCTGCTGGCGCGCGAGCCCGGTGCGATCACGCTGCTCGACGTATATCGTGCGGTCGACGATGCGCAACTGTTCGCGCTGCACCGCGAGGCACCGAATCCCGCGTGTCTCGTCGGGCGGCACATCCAGGGCGCGCTGACCGACTACATCGGCGACGCGCAGCGCGCGATGGAAGCCTCGCTTGCCACGCGCACGCTGGCCGACGTCACGGCCGACGTGCTGGATCTGGAACAGCGTACGCAACATGACGTGCGCGCCGGCGGGTAACCGGCGGCAGGGCAGGAAGCCGGACGGCGCGCATGCGCGGTGTCCGGCGCAACGGGGGCTTTGCCCCGTTTTTTTCGATCTTATCTGTAATTAACATCGTTACATATTTTGCTTACTGGAGAATCGACATGACGCAACGTACCCTGAATATCGCGCTGTTCGGCGCCACCGGCACGATCGGCTCGCGTATTGCCGCGGAAGCCGTGCGACGCGGCCATCGCGTGACCGCGCTGTCGCGCCATCCCGGCGCGGCCGGCGACGGCATCACCGCGAAGGCGGCCGACCTGTTCGACGCGGCCAGCATTGCGGCCGCGCTGCCGGGTCATGACGTCGTCGCGAGCGCGTACGGCCCGAAGCAGGACGATGCGACGAAGGTCGTCGCGGCCGCGAAAGCGCTGGTCGCCGGCACACGCGAGGCGGGCTTGAAGCGGCTCGTGGTGGTGGGCGGTGCAGGTTCGCTCGAAATCGCGCCGGGCAAGCAGCTGGTCGACAGCGAAGGCTTTCCTGAAGCATACAAGGCGCAGGCGCTCGCGCACCGCGATGCGCTCGCCTACCTGAAGACGGTCGACGATCTCGACTGGACGTTCTTCGCGCCGGCCGCGATGATCGCCCCGGGCGAGCGCACGGGCACGTTCCGCACGGGCGTCGGCAAGCTGATCGCGGATGCGCAGGGCAACAGCAGGATCTCGACGGAAGACTACGCGGTCGCGTTCGTCGATGCGCTCGAGCAAGGCAGCTTCGTGCGCGAGATCGCGACGGTCGCGTATTGAGCGGCGCGCCGGCCGGCGCGTGAGCGCCGGGCCGGCCGCGACGTGCAGGAACGCCAGGCGATTCCACCTTGACGGGCGGGATCGCCTGTTTCGTCTGGAGCGGGCTGCGTGCCGGCAGACGCGCACGACCCGCACGTGTACCGGATCGGTATTTACACTGGTCGACGCGGCGAGGCGGTTTTCATATTGTTCCCCGTTGTGCAGGATGAATAGAATAAATTTCTATCTACGAGGGACTGGAGAAATGGACGCCATCGATCGCAAGCTGCTGGAGCTGTTGCAGGCGGATGCCACGCTGCCGATCGCGGAACTGGCACAGCGCGTGAACCTGTCGCAGACCCCGTGCTGGAAGCGCGTGCAGCGGCTCAAGGAAACCGGCGCGATTCGCGCGCAGGTTGCGCTGTGCGATCCGCGCAAGCTTGGGGTCGGCACGACCGTGTTCGTCGCGATCCGGACGAACCAGCACACCGAGGAATGGGCGCAGCGGTTCACGCAGGCCGTGCGCGACATGCCGGAAGTGGTCGAGGTGTACCGGATGAGCGGCGAGACCGATTATCTGCTGCGCGTCGTGGTGGCCGGCATCGACGATTACGACCGCGTCTACAAGCAGCTGATTCGTACGGTGCCGCTGTTCGACGTCAGCTCGTCGTTCGCGATGGAGCAGATCAAGTATTCGACCGCGCTGCCCGTGCGCGACCTTGCCGAGCCGGCGTAGCGCGGCAACGAAACGGCGCGGGCGTGCAGCGCGCCCGCGGGTTCAGCGGCCGCGCGCCAGTGCGCGTGCGCGCTCGTCGGCCAGTGCGTCGCGGCGCACGAAATCCGCGACGAACGGGCTGGCCGGATGGTGATGCAGTGCGTACGGCGTATCCCATTGCGCGAGCTGGCCATCCTTCATCACGCCGATCCGGTCGGCGATCGCGAACGCTTCCGCCTGGTTGTGCGTGACGAGGATCGCAGTGTGGCCCGTGCGTTTCAGGATGTCGCGCAGCTCGAACGCGAGCCGCTCGCGCGTATCGACGTCGAGATTCGAGAACGGCTCGTCGAGCAGCAGCAGTTCCGGTGACGGCGCGAGCGCACGGGCGAGCGCGACGCGCTGCTGCTGGCCGCCCGACAGCTCGTGCGGATAGGCGCTGCCTGAATCGGCAAGGCCGACCAGATCGAGCATTTCCGCGACACGCATGCGCCGTTCGGTCTTCGGCATGCGCCGCAGACCGAACGCGACGTTGTCGGCCGCACTGAGGTGCGGAAACAGCGCGTAATCCTGGAACATCATGCCGATGCGGCGCCGCTCGGGCGGCACGTCGAGCGACGGCGCCGCGACGGGCGCGCCGTCCAGCACGATGCGCCCCATGCGCACCGGTTCGAAGCCGGCGATCGCGCGCAGCACGGTGGTCTTGCCGCAGCCCGACGCACCGAGCAGGCAGCCGATGTCGCCGCGCGGCAGCGCGAGGCTCAGGCCGTCGACCACCGTGCGGCGGCCGTGCGGCGTGTCGTAGGCGAGGCAGAGGTCATCGAGTTCGAGCAGGTTCACGGTGTCAGGCTCCGATCTTGTGGCGGGTGCGGGCGAGCAGGATCACGGGCACGAGCCCGGCCAGCACGATCGCGAGGGCGGCGACCGCGCCTTCCTCGTAGGTGCCGCGCGCCGCTTCCGCATACAGCCAGGTGGCGAGCGTGTCGAAGTTCAGCGGGCGCAGCAGCAGCGTCGCCGGCAATTCCTTCATGGCGTCGACGAACACCAGCAGTGCGCTCGTGGTGAGCGCGGGCCGCAGCAGCGGCAGGTGCACGCGGCGCAGCGTGCCGCCGGCCGTTTCGCCGAGCGAACGCGCGGCCTGTTCCAGCGAGGGGGGAATGCGCGCGAGGCCGGCCTCGATGCTGCCGGCCGGGATCGCGAGAAAACGCACCGTGTAGGCGATCACGAGCGCGGCCGCCGAGCCCATCAGCAGCAGCCCGTCGCGGCCGAGTGCCGCGCCGAACAGCCGGTCGGCCGCCGCGAACGGGATCAGCAGGCCGATCGCGAGCACGGTGCCGGGCACCGCATAACCGAGGCTCGCGATTCTCGCGCACACGCGGGCCGGGCCCGCGCCTGCGCTGTCGCGTTGCGCGCGCGCGGCCCATGCGACGACGAGCCCGCATGCGAGTGTCGCGACGGTGGCGGCGGTGGCGATCGTCAGCGTGTTCGCGAGCCCCGTCATCAGCTGCGTGGACACGCCCCCGACGAGATGCAGCCGCTTGGCCGTCTCGACCGCGAGATACGCGGCCGGCGCGCCGAAGCCGAGCAGCACGGGCAGCCAGCCGAGCACGGCGGCGCCCCATGCGGCCGTACCCGTCAGGCGGCGCGGCGCGATCGGCCGCATGCGCCGGCCATGCGCATAGCGCTGGCGGCGGCGCCCGTAGCGTTCGAGCACGATCATGCCCACGACGATCGCGAGCATCGCGAGCGCGATCTGTGCGGCGCCGGCGAGATCGGACCGCGTGATCCATGTCGTGTACACGGATACCGTCAGCGTCTGCACGCCAAGGAATTCCGATGCGCCGATATCGTTCAGCGTTTCGAGCAGCGCGAGGCTAACGCCGACCGCGATCGCGGGCCGCGCGAGCGGCACGACGACGCGCCAGAACGTGGCGATGCGTCCCGCGCCGAGCGTGCGCGCGGCTTCGAGCAGGCTCGCGGACTGCGTGACGAACATCGCGCGCGTGCTCAGGTAAACATAGGGATACAGCACGAAACCGAGTACGAAGATCGCGCCGGGCAGCGAGCGCAGGTCGGGCAGGCGGAACTGGCGCGGGCTGTCGAAGCCGAGCAGCCAGCGGATCGCGCCCTGTACGGGGCCGATCGGGTGCAGCAGGTCGAGGTATGCGAACGCGACGATGTAGGTGGGCACCGCGAGCGGCAGCAGCAGTGCCCATGTGAGCACGCGGCGGCCGGGAAAGTCGTATGCGGTGACGAGCCACGCGCAGCCGGTGCCGACGATCGACACGATCGTGCCGACGCCCGCGAGCAACAGCAGCGTATTGACGAGCGCCCGCGGCAGCACGAATTCGGCGAGATGCCGCCAGTGCGCGAGATCGGCGTCGAATGCGGCGGCCACGAGCACCGCGAGCGGCGCCGCGACCGCCGCGGCGATCGCCAGCGCCGCGAGCAGCCATACGCTGCCCGCGCGCGGCAGCAGGCGCGGCCGGCATGCCACGCGGCGCGCGCCGGCGGTGGTTGCGTCAGTTGTCAAAACCGACCTTGTCGACGAGCTGGCTCGCCTGCTTGCGATGCTTCGCGATGTCCGCCAGCGGCAGCGGGTCGATCTTCAGCGTGCCGAAGCCGGCGATCACCGGATCGAGTTTCACGTTCGCGCGCACCGGGTATTCGTAGTTCGCCTGCGCATACAGCGCCTGCGCTTCCGGCGACACGAGGTATTCGAGCAGCTTCACCGCGTTGGCCTTGTGCGGCGCATGCTTCGCGACCGTCGCGCCGCTGATGTTGACGTGCGTGCCGCCGCTCTTCGCGTTCGCGAACGTCGGCCGCACGACCTTGATCGCATCGCCCCACTTGCGTGCGTCGCTGCCGGGCTCCGCATTCTTCATGTGGCCGACGTAGTACGCATTCGCGAGGCCGACGTCGCAGATGCCGCCGAGGATGTCGCGTGCGACGTCGCGGTCGCCGCCCGTCGCCTTGCGCGCGAGGTTCGCCTTCACGCCGCGCAGCCATTTCTCGGTCGCGGCTTCGCCGTCGTGCGCGATCATCGCCGCGACGAGCGCCGTGTTGTACGGATGCTGGCCCGAGCGGATGCAGACCTTGCCCTTCCATTTCGGATCGGCGAGATCCTCGTAGCGGAACGCATCGACCTTCAGGTCCTTCTCGACGTACAGCACGCGATCGCGCAGCGACAGCGCGTACCAGTCGCCGTTCGCGCCGCGCAGGTTCGCGGGAATCGCGTCGTCGAGCGTCTTCGAGCGCACCGGCTGCGTCAGCCCGCCGTCGACGAGATCGAGCAGGTTGCCGACGTCGACCGTCATCAGCACGTCGGCCGGAGACTGCGCGCCTTCCGCCTTCACGCGCTCGAGCAGGCCGTCCTTCACGAACACCGTATTGACCTTGACGCCGCTCTGCTTGGTGAACGCCTCGATGAGCGGCTGGATCAGCTTCGGTTCGCGGGTGGTGTACAGGCTGACTTCCTCGGCCGCGTGGGCCAGCGGCGCGAAGGCAGCGGCGGCAAGGGCGAGGGCGCCGGCGAGCGGCAGCAGGCGGGTGCGCGGATTCGACATGAAGACTCCGGAGGGGCAGGTGGACGAAGGGAGCGTTCCGGGGCGCGCCTGCCGCTCGATCGACCCGGAACATTACAAAATGAAAGACTCGGGATTCTAGATCGAAATGGGAACCGTTATCAAATGAAAGATAACGGCGGGTAGCTGGAGGACGGGAAAGGGGAGCGGAAGCGGGGAGCGGAAACGGGGCGTCGCGGGACGGGCGCAAGCGCGTAGAATGCCCGCTTCGATGAATTTGACGGAGTCGCCCCGACCATGAACGATCAGCGCAAGAAGAACCCAGTCCGCAACGTGAGCATCCTGATCGTCGTGGCCGTGCTGCTCGTGATCGGGACGATCCTGTACAACGCGATTTCGCAGAAGCACGCGTACGACGAAGCCCATCCGGCCGAGGCCGCGAGCGCCGCGTCGCACTGACGAGCCGATGCGCGGCCCGGCGGGCCGCGCACGTGGCGTCGATGTGAAGGGGTGAGTGCCCGGCTGCTGGCGCGGCTGATGCCGCGCGGAGCCGGGAACGACGCGGGCGCCGGAACCGGCGCGCCGCGTACGCAGGTCAGCCGTGCGTCAACGTGACGCAGGTGCGAATTTCGGGCGGATCCGTGCGTAGAACACGGCCGCGAGCAGCGCGAGCCACGCCGCGCCGACATACAGCGCGACACGCGTGTCCTCGAACCAGCCGAGCATCACGATCACGAAGCCCATGAACGCGATCGTCAGCGCCGGCGCGACCGGCCACAACGGCACCTTGAACTTCAGCGCCGCGACTTCGGCGCTCGACAGCCGGCGGCGCATCGCGACCTGCGACAGCAGGATCATCAGCCAGACCCACACGGTCGCGAACGTCGCGATTGCCGCGACCATCAGGAACACGTCTTTCGGCATCAGGTAGTTGAGCAGCACGCCGGCGAGCAGCGCGACCGCCATCACGAGCACCGTGACCCACGGCACGCCGTGCCGCGACGTCGTCATCAGCACGCGCGGTGCCTGGCCCTGGCGCGCCATCCCGAACATCATCCGGCCGGCGCCGAAGATGTCGCTGTTGATCGCGGAGATCGCCGCGCTGATCACGACCAGGTTGAGGATCGTCGCGGCCGACTTCACGCCGAGCGCGGAGAAGATCTGCACGAACGGGCTGCCGTCGCTGCCGACACCCGTCCACGGGCTGATCGACATCAGCACGACCATCGTCAGCACGTAGAACAGCAGGATGCGCGCGGGCACCGCGTTGATCGCGCGCGGAATCACGCGCTCCGGATCCTTGGCTTCGCCGGCGCTCATCCCGATCACCTCGATCCCGCCGTACGCGAAGATCACGACCGACAGCGACGCGATCAGCCCGCCGACGCCGTTCGGCAGGAAGCCGCCATGGTTCCACAGGTTCGCGAACGTCGGCACGTCGGCCGAATGGCCGAAGTGCATGCCGGTCAGCAGGATCGCCACGCCGCCGCCGATCATCGCGACGATCGCGCCGACCTTGATGATCGACAGCCAGAACTCGAGTTCGCCGAACACCTTCACGTGGCACAGGTTCAGCCCGCAGATGATTGCGACGACGCCGAGCACCCAGATCCATTGCGGGACGTCCGGAAACCAGAAGCCCATGTAGATGCCGAACGCGGTGATGTCGGCGATCGCGACGATCACCATTTCGAGCGTGTAGGTCCAGCCGGTGACGAAGCCGGCAAACGGGCCGAGGTTCTCGGTCGCATAGTGGCCGAACGAGCCGGCGACGGGTTCGCGCACGGCCATCTCGCCGAGCGCGCGCATGACCATGTAGACGGCCGCGCCGCCCAGGATGTACGCCAGGATCACGGCCGGGCCCGCGAGCTGGATCGCGGACGCCGAACCGTAGAACAGGCCCGTGCCGATCGCCGAACCCAGCGCGAGAAAGCGGATGTGCCGCGCGCTCAGGTGGCGCTGCAAGTTTTTCATCGTGTCTCCGATATCGTTATGCGACGGACCGGGCGAGCGGGGCCGGTCCGATTGCCTCAAGTTGTATAGACAACTTGAATGTGAACGAATGATAACAAGCCGGGCCGGGTGACCGGAATCGGGTATTCCCTGACTGGCGCGACGGGCGCAACAGGGGGACGGGCGGTCGCGCAGGGAAGGCGCGGGCCGCCTGGAAAGCTCGGATCATGCTTCGGGGATCGCTGAATCGGGGAGCGCCGGAGGCCGACCCGCGGCATGCGCGGGCCGGCGACCGGCGGGGTAACGCCGTGGTCAGGCGGGCAGGCGGATCACGCTCGCATCCTTGCGGATCAGCAGCGACGACGCGAGCATCTGCTTGCACTGATGTGCGAGCACCTTCAGGTCGTGCGTGAGCTCGGCACCCACCGCATCGGATTTCTCCGCGGACACGACCATCGCGTCGAGGTCGCGCGTGATCTGCTTCGACGCGTCGAGCTGATCGGCGGGCGGCGCCTCGCCGGCCTCGGCCTTCTCGAGATTGTCGAGCACGGCGGCGAGGCCGCGGTGCAGCGCGTCGTCGTGAAGGATGTTGCCGTCGGCTGCGCAGGCCGTGCGGATCAGCGGCGCGGCGGCCGTGATCTGCGCGCCGAGCACGTGGGTCTGCACGAGCAGGTCGTTCAGTTCCGGCACGAAGCGCTGGTGCGCCTTCGGCTCGATCATCATCCGCTGGAACGCCTGCCCGAGATTCGCGAACGCGATGTGTACGTCCTTGCGCGCGAGGCGGTAGCGGTAGTCGTCGTCGAGGGTCGTGGCCGGCGCCTCGATGGCCGCGGCGACGACCGGCACGACGGCCGCGCCGTCGGCGGCCGGCACGGGCGGCGGCGATACGCCGCGCCCGGCCCGCCACACCGCCTCGAAATACTTGCGGGTCGCGGTGAGCATGTCGGCCACCTGCTTGCCCATCAGCCGGTATTCCCAGTACGGGAACAGCCGGCTCGCGGCGATCGCGATCATGCAGCCGACCACGGTGTCGATCGCGCGCTCGCCGATGATCCGCATGCTGCCCGGCGCGAGCAGGTGGAACATCAGCAGCACGTACGACGACGTGAACACGACGCTCGCCGCGTAGTTGAACAGCAGCAGGCTGTAGCTCATCACCATCGACCCGAACATGATCGCGATCAGCAGGTGCGGCTCCTTCACCGTGTAGATCAGCGCGATGCTGGCCGCGCAGCCGATCAGCGTGCCGATGATCCGCTGTGCGTTGCGCTGCTTGGTGAGCGAGTAGCCGGGTTTCAGGATGATGATGGTCGTCATCACGATCCAGTACGCGTTCGTGAGCGGCAGCAGCCGGCCGAGCCAGAACCCGACCGCCACCGCGATCGTCACGCGCAGCGCGTGGCGGAAGCTCGGGGAACGCATGTTCAGGTTCGAGAAGATCAGGAGTGGCGACATCCGGCGGCGCTGCAGGAAGCGCGTGAGCGCCTTGTCGATCTTCAGTTCGGTCTGCTGCGGATCGGCGTGGCCCGACAGGTTGCGGCGCATCCGGTCGATCAGGCGCGTCGCGCTCCAGATGCGCCGGAACGTGGCGAGCACGGCCGCATACGCCTCCGCGTTGGTGGCCGGGAAGTTCTTCTTGCGCATCAGCTCGATCTCGTACTCGATCGCGCGCAACTCGGCCTTCACGCTGATCCGCGAATGCGGGGCGCGGTTTTCGAGCACCGCGAGGCCGATCTCCTCGAGATCGGCGGCCGCCTTGCGGATCAGGTCGCGATAGAAGATGATCAGGTCCGAGCCGCCGAACGTGTTGCGCACCAGCGGGTAATCGGTGTGTGCGCCGACGAACAGCTCGTGCAGGTCGACACTGTTGATGAACAGGTTGTACATCGTCGTGCGGCCGGGATCGAGCTTGCCGCGGCGCAGCTTCGGCAGGTTGCGCAGCACGATGTCGCGCGCGGTTTCCTGGGTTTCGACCGCCGTGATCTGCTTGGCGACGAGATTGCGGTAGCACTCGTCGAGATCGGCATCGAGGTCGTAGAACTGCGCGCGCGCGAGCAGGTAGTCGGCGCAGGCGAACAGGCTCTCGGCCAGCGCCTGCTGCTCGATCCGGCGCGCCTGCCATCGCGACACGAGCGTGGCCCAGTACGTGTACCAGAGGCCGCCCGCGAGAATCCAGCCGGCGTTGATGAACGCCTGCAGCGGCGTGAATTTCTCCTCGAGCGTCATCACCATCATGAACAGTGTCGCGAAGCTGATCTGCGGCCAGCGGTTGCCGTAGACGACGATCAGCGACAGCACGAAGGTGAGCGGCACGATGGTGAGCCACAGCACGAAGATGTTCGGTGTGGCAAGGCCGGTCGCGAGCGCGGCCAGAAAGCCGATCACGCTGCACGCGAGCATTTCGTTGTGCTTGTACTTGAGCGGGCCCGGCATGTCGACGACGCAGGCGCCGAGCGCGCCGGTCGAGATCGTGAAGCCGAGCTCGCGGTTGTGAAACACGATCAGGCACAGCACGGCCGGCAGCGACACGCCGACCGCGATCCGCAGGCCGCCGAAAAAGTACTGGCTGTAGAAAAACTTTCTGATTTCGACCGAATAGCGCATCGATGGACTGAATGGCTGACGAAGACGCCCGGGGCGGCGTATTGACTGGCGACGAGTCTATCGTATTTCGCGGTCCGCAAAACCTGGCTTTCCGGCCGAGGTTCGCGGAGGCGGTCCATTTGCTATCCTTGGTGATCCTGTTCGCCCGGCCCCGCCCGCGCGAGGTTCCGACGCCTGCTTCATGCTCCATCTCTTCTATTCGAACCGTCACGAAACGCTGGCCGACGCGCTGCTCGAGGATCTGGCCGCGTTCCCGGCCCGCAACGGCCCGTGGGCGCCGCAACAGGTCATCGTGCCGAGCGCGGCGCTGCGCCGTCGCCTCGAGCTCGACATCGCCGCGCGCAACGGCGTATGCGCGAACGTCGAGTTCACGTATCTCGCGCAGTGGCTGTGGGCGCAGATCGGCCGCGTGCTGACGGTGCCCGCGCGTTCGCCGTTCGCGCCCGACCGCCTCGTGTGGCGCTGCTACCGGCTGTTCGCGCAGGCATCCGACGGTGCGCCGTGGCTCGCGTCGCCGCGGCTGGCCGCGTATCTGTCCGCGTCCGACGATGCGATGCGCTACGAGCTTGCCCACCGCGTCGCGGCCGTGCTCGACCATTACCTGACCTATCGTCCCGAGTGGCTCGCCGCGTGGCAGGCCGGCGAGTCCGTGCTCGCGGGCGACGGCGCGCCGCGCGGGATCAGCGACGCCGCGCGCGACGACGAGCGCTGGCAGGCCGCGCTGTGGCGCGCGCTGCTTGCCGAGCTGAGCGACAGCGGCACGCCGCCGGCGCACCGCTTCCTCGTCGAGGCGCGCCATCTCGATGCCGAAACCGTCGCGCGCGCACGCACGCACTGGCCGGAATCGGTCAGCGTGTTCGCACTGCCGACGATGCCGCCGCTGCACGTCGCATTGCTGCGCGAACTGTCGCGCTGGATCGACGTGCGCGTCTATGCGCTGAACCCGTGCCGCGAATTCTGGTTCGACATCGTGACCGCCGCGCATGCCGAAGCGCTCGACGCGGCCGGGCGCCTCGACTACCAGGAGGTCGGCCATCCGCTGCTCGCCGAATGGGGCAGGCAGACCCAGGCGCAACTGCACATGCTGCACGAACTGACTGAAAGCGCCGCGTCGGGCGACGCGTCGCGTTTCGTCGAGAATCCCGCGCCGACTTGGCTCGCGCGCGTGCAGAACGCGATCCTCGAGCTGCGGCCCGAGGCCGAAGCCGGCGATGCCCCGGCCGAGCGCGGCATCGAGGTGCACGTATGCCACAGCCTCGCGCGCCAGCTCGAGGTGCTGCACGACCGGCTGCTCGCGTGGTTCGACGCGGACGCGAGCCTGCAGCCGTCCGACGTGCTCGTCGCGGTCGCCGATCTCGCGGCGGCCGGCCCGCTGATCGACGCCGTGTTCGGCACGGCCGGCAGTGGCGGTGCGCGCGTGCCTTACCGGATCACCGGCCTGCCGCCTTCGCAGGCGAACCCGGTCGCGCGCGTGCTGCTCGACTGGCTCGCGTTGCCGGAGCGGCAGGTCGGTGCGCCCGAGCTGGTCGAATGGCTGCGTGTCGACGCGGTGGCGGCACGCTACGGCATCGATGCGACGGCGCTCGAGACGGTGCAGACCTGGCTCGCGGCCGCCGGCGCGCGGCGTGGGCTGTCGCCGCTCGCGAGCGACGATGCGGCCGTGCCGTCGCCGCGTCATACGTTCTCCGATGCGCTCGCGCGGCTCTTTCTCGGTTATGCGATGCCGGAAGGCGCGGCGCCGGTCGGCGCATGGCTGCCGATCGAGGCGGCCACCGGCAGCGAGGCCGAACTGCTCGGCCGGCTCGCACGCTTCACCGACGATCTCGACGGCTTCGCGCGGCGGCTGGCCGAAGCGCATACGCCGCACGGCTGGAGCGAACTGTTCGCCGACACGCTTGCGCGTTTCTTCGATTCGGGCGCCGCATATGCGGATGCGCTCGCGGGCGTGCGCGACGCGCTCGACGCGATGCTGGCCGCGATGACGGAGGGGGCGCCCGACGAAGCGCTGCCGGCAGCCGTCGTCCGGGCCGGGCTGGCCGCCGCGCTCGACGACCCGGCGCGCGGCGGGGTGCCGTGGGGCGGCGTCACGTTCTCGTCGCTGACGAGCCTGCGCGGGCTGCCGTATCGCGTCGTCTGCCTGCTCGGGATGGACGACGGCGTGCTGCCGAGCCTCGCGCGCGCGGACGAATTCGACCTGATGGCCGTGTTGCCGAAGCTCGGCGATCGCCAGCGCCGCGACGACGAGCGCAACCTGTTTCTCGACCTGCTGCTCGCCGCACGCGACCGGTTGCTGATTGCCTATACGGGCCGCAGCATTCGCGACAACGCGCCGTTGCCGCCCGCGGCACTCGTCGACGAATTGCTCGACCATCTCGCGCTCGTCACGGCGGGCCCCGACGCCGCGCCGGACGCAGTCGATGCCGCGCGGCGCGCGTTCATCGTCGAGCATCCGCTGCAGCCGTTCGCGGCCGCGTATTTCCAGCCCGGCAGCGCGCTCGTGTCCTATGACGCCGAGCGGGCGACGCTCGCGTCGCTGCTCGCCGCCGAAGCGTCGCGCGACGGCCCGCGCGAATTGCCGTTCTTCGCGCAGCCGCTGCCGGCCGAGCCGGTCGAGCCTGTCGCATTCAGCGAATTCGAACGCTTCTGGCGCCATCCGGCGCGTGCGTTGCTGCGCGGCCGGCTCGGCATCGTGCTTGCCGACGCGCAGGCCGAACTGCTCGATACGGAACCGTTCGCGCTCGACTTCGCCGGCAGCGATGCGCTCGCCGAGCGCGTGCTGCCGCTGCTGATCGAATCGGACGAGGGCGGCGTGCACGATCACGCGCTGCGCATCGCGGACGCGAGCCCCGAACTGCCGGGCGGCGCGACGGGCGCCGTGTGGCGCGACCAGGCGCTCGGCTCGATGACGCAGCTGGCATCGAACGTGCGTCGTGCGCTGGCCGACGGGATGGAGCGGCGGTCGTTCTCGCTCACCATCGTGCCCGCGTGGCCCGACACCGAGCAGACGCTGTTCGGCGCGCACGACGCGCTGCTGTCGGGCGACGCGGTGAGCGCACCGCTTGAACTGCACGGCACGCTGAACCGGCTGACGCAGGCCGGGCAGATCATCTACCGTTATGCGAGGCCGAGTGCGCGCGACTACCTGTCCGCGTGGCTTGCGCATCTCGTCTACTGCGCGATCGAGCCCGGCGGCCCGCGCCGCACCCTGTGGTTCGGCAGCGGCGGCGCATTCGAGCTGACGCCGGTCGCCGCGCCGCTCGAGCAGCTCGCACCGCTTGCCGCGCTATTTCGCGCGGGGCGGCGCATGCCGCTGCGGTTCTTTCCGCGCAGCGCATGGGCGCGGGTGTCCGACGGCGAGGCCAAGGCCGCGAGTGTCTGGATCAACGAGCGGGTCGTGAGCGAAGCCGACGATCCGGCCATCGCGATCGCATGGCGCGGCGCGCATGCGTCGCTCGACGAGCCGTTCGCCACGCTCGCGCGGCTCGTGTTCGATCCGCTCGTCGAGCATCTGAAGGAGGTCGCATGAGCGCCGTGTCGCAGCCGCAGCAGGCGCTCGAACTCGACGTGTTCGCGTGTCCGCTCGATGGCGTCAACCAGATCGAGGCATCGGCCGGCACCGGCAAGACCTGGAACATCTGCGCGCTCTATGTGCGCCTGCTGCTGGAAAAGGATCTCGGCGCGGACGAAATCCTCGTCGTGACCTTCACGAAAGCGGCGACCGCGGAGCTGCACGAGCGGATTCGCGGCCGGCTCGCGCAGCTTGCGCATGCGCTCGACACGGGTGACGACGGCGGCGATCCGTTCATCGAGCGCCTGCTCGAGACGACGCTCGGCGAAGGTGGCGAGCTCGACCCCGAAACGGCCGCGAAGCGGATCCGGCGTGCGCTGCGCGCGTTCGACCAGGCGGCCATCCATACGATCCACGCGTTCTGCCAGCGTGCGCTGCAGGAAGCGCCGTTCGCGGCCGCGATGCCGTTCGCGTTCGACATGGAGGCCGACGATGCGTCGCTGCGCTTCGAACTCGCGGCGGATTTCTGGCGCACGCGCGTCGAACCGGCGGCCGCGCGCTGGCCGGGTTTCGCGACCTGGCTCGTCGAATCGGGCGCCGGGCCGGCCGCGCTCGATGCGCAGCTCGCGCGCCGGTTGAAGAAGCCGCTCGCCGCGCTGCGCTGGGACGGCGTGACCGAGCCCGACGAATCGGCCGAGGCCGCTGCGGCCGAATGCTTCGCGGAGGCCGGGCGGATGTGGGCGGCCGAGCGCGAAGCGATCGATGCGTTGCTGCGCGCCGCGCAGCCCGCGCTCAACCAGCGGTCGCACAAACCCGAAGCAGTTGCCGATGCGCTCGCCGCATGGGCCGCGCATTTCGAGCAGGGCGACGCGACGGCTACGCTGCCGAAGGCCGCGCTGAAGCTCACGCGCACCGCGCTCGTGAAGGCGACGAAAAAAGGCGGCGCGACGCCCGAACACGCGTTCTTCGACGTGGCGGACGCGCTCGAGGCGGCCGTGGCGGCGGCTGAAGCCGCGCAGCGCGCGCGCTGGCTCGCGCTGATCGCCGAATGGCTCGACCTGGCGCCGGGCGAGCTGGCCGAGCGCAAGCGCACGCGGCGCATCGTGTCGTTCGACGATCTGCTGGCGAACCTGTACCACGCGCTGCATGCGCATCCGTGGCTCGCCGAGACGCTGCGCGCGCGCTATCCGGCCGCGCTGATCGACGAGTTCCAGGATACCGACCCGCTGCAGTTCGCGATCTTCGACCGGATCTTCGCGCCGGGCGGCCCGTTATTCCTCGTCGGCGATCCGAAGCAGGCGATCTACAGCTTCCGCGCGGCCGATCTGCATACCTATCTGGCGGCGCGCGCGCGGGCGAGCGCGTGCTACACGCTCGCGGTCAACCAGCGTTCGACGCCCGCGATCGTCGATGCGTGCAACCGCTTCTTCATGTCGAATCCGCGCGCGTTCGTGCTCGACGGGCTCGACTATTACGCGGTGCGTGCCGGCACGCGCGTGCGCGCGCCGTTCGTCGACGAAACCGATCCGGGCCCATCCGGCGACTTCCGGGTGTGGGCGTTGCCTGGCGGTGAAGGCACGTTGCTCAAGCGTGATGCGCAGGCACAGGCCGCGCAGGCCTGCGCCGCCGAGATAGCCCGCCTGATGCGGGGCGCGCGCGAAGGGCGCGTGCGGCTCGGCGAGTCGCCGCTGTCGCCGGGCGATATCGCGGTGCTCGTGCAGACGCACCGGCAGGGCAGTCTCGTGAAGCGCGTGCTGGCCGCGTGGGGCATCGGCAGCGTGGAACTGGCGCAGGCCTCGGTGTTCTCGACCGGCGACGCGGAGCAGCTTGAACGCGTGCTGGCGGCGATCGATGCGCCGGGCGACCTGCGGCGGCTGCGCGCGGCGCTCGCAGCCGACTGGTTCGGCCTCGATGCCGGCGCACTGTGGCGGATGGAGCAGGGCGACGGTGATGCGTCGCACGAAGCGTCCGCGGCCGACAGTGCCGACGCGATGAGCTGGGTCGAGCGCTTCTCGCGGTACCGGCTGCTGTGGCGCGAACGCGGTTTCGCGGTGATGTGGCGCACGTTCACGCGCGAATTGCGGATCGCCGAGCGGCTGATGGCCGGCGCGGACGGCGAGCGTCGCGTGACCGACATCAACCATCTGGCCGAATTGACGCAGGCACGCGCGTCCGCGCAGCCGGGCATCGCGCCGACGCTGCGCTGGCTTGCCGCGCAACGGCTCGACGGCGGCGGCGAGGAAGCGCAGTTGCGGCTCGAATCCGATCGCAACCTCGTGCAGATCGTCACCGTGCACAAGTCGAAAGGCCTCGAATACGCAATCGTGTTCTGTCCGTTCCTGAACGACGGCGGGTTGCGCGAGCCGCCCGCGTCCGCGTTGCCCGATGCGCGCGAATACCACGACGATGCGGGCGACGCGGTGCTGCATTACGGGTGCGACGACGAGGCGGCCGCCCACGCGGCGCGGCAAGCGCTGCGCGAGCAGGCCGCGGAACGCGCACGGCTCGTCTACGTGGCGCTCACGCGTGCGGTCTATCGCTGCTACGTCGTCGCCGGGCCGTACCTGTCGTCGCGCTCGACGCGCGAGGCGCGACGCAGCGTGCTGAACTGGCTCGTCGCCGGCGCCGGCCAGGCGTTCGATGCGTGGCTCGACGAGCCGCCCGACGAAGCCGCGCTCGATTCGGCGTGGCATGCGCTCGCGGGCGGCCCCGTGAGCGTCGCGCCGCTGCCGGCGCCAGCGCGCCCCGTGCGTCTGGCGGCCGGGCACGACGCGTCGCAGACGCTCGCGGCGCGCCATGCGACGCGCGTGCTGCGCGATGCCTGGCGGATGGCCAGCTTCAGTTCGCTGACCGCGTCGATGGCGCGCGAGGAGGCGGGCGTCGCGGCCGTGCCGGATGACGAACTGCGGCCCGACCACGATGCGCTTGCCGCGGTCGCGCCGGATGCCGAATGGCTGTTGGCCGATACGGTTGCGCCCGAACCGCCGGACGACGACATCCTCGTGTTCCCGCGCGGCGCGGCGGCCGGCGAGTGCCTGCACCGCCTGTTCGAGCTCAGCCGGTTCACGGAGCCCGAGTCGTGGCCGAAGGCCGCGCTCGGTGCGCTGCACGACCGGCCGGTCGAGGCCGGGCCCGAACTCGCGACACGTCTGCCGGCGATGATGGCGCAACTGGTCGATGACGTCGTGCACACCGAGCTCGTGCCGGGCATGCGGCTCGCCGATCTCGATCCCGCGAAGCGGCTCGACGAAATGGGGTTCCTGTTCCCGGCGCCGTCGCTCGACCTGATGGCGCTGCGCCGCCTGCTGGTTGCGCACGGCTACCCGGACGTTGCACTGGAGGCGGGCATGCTCGCCGGTTTCATCAAGGGTTTCATCGACATGATCGTCGAACACGACGGCCGCTTCTGGATCGTCGACTGGAAGTCGAACCATCTCGGCACGACGCCGGACGCTTACGGCCCGCGCGCGCTCGACGTCGCGATGGCCGACCACGCGTATCACCTGCAGGCGCTGCTCTATACGGTCGCGCTGCATCGCTACCTGCGCGGGCGGCTGCCCGATTACGACTACGACACGCATGTCGCGGGCTACCTGTACCTGTTCGTGCGGGGTGTACGGCCCAGCTGGCGCAGCGGCGGCGAGCCGGCCGGCGTGCATGCGCGGCGGCCCGCGCGTGCGCTTGTCGACGCACTCGACCGGATGATGGAAGGGGGCCGAGGATGAACGCGCAGGACGATACGCTCGAATTCACCGGCGGCCTCGTCGCGCGGCTGCCCGAGCCCGCCGATTTCGGCATCGCGCTCGCGGAAGGTTTCGCGCGGCGGATCGGCGATCTCGCTCGCCGCGCCGGCGCGCCGGCCGCGGCCGCGCGCTGGGCGGCGCGCGCCGCGTTCGCGACGAGTCGTGCGACCGCGGGCGGCCACGTGTGCGTCGCGCTCGGCGCGCTCGCGCAGCGCTACGAAACACCGCTCGATGAGGTTCGCGCGGCGCTCGCCGCGAGCGGCGTGGTCGCGTTCGGCACGCTCGCGCGTGGCGACGAGCGGCCGCTGATCGTCGACCGCCACGACCACCTGTACCTGTCGCGCTATTTCGACTACGAACGGCGGCTCGCCGATGCGCTCGTCGCGCAGGCCGGTGCGACCATGCCAGACGAAGGTCTTGCGCCCGACCGGCTGCGCGACAGTCTCGCGCGTTACTTCGGGCCGGCGAACGGCGAAGTCGACTGGCAGCGCGTCGCGGCGATCGTCGCGCTGACCGGCCGCGTGACGATCGTCAGCGGTGGCCCGGGCACGGGCAAGACGACCACCGTCGTCGGCGTGCTGGCCTGTCTGCTCGATGCGCATCCGGGGCTGCGCGTCGCGCTGGCCGCGCCGACCGGCAAGGCCGCGCAGCGGATGCAGGAAGCACTGCATGCGCGGGCCGGCGACCTGCCGCCCGAACTCGCGGCGCGCCTGCCCGATACGTCGTACACGCTGCACCGGCTGCTGGGCGGCGGCGGGGCGGCCGGTTTCCGGCATCATCGCGACAATCCGCTGCCGTACGACCTGATCGTCGTCGACGAGGCATCGATGATCGACGTCGCGCTCGCAGCGCATCTGCTCGATGCGCTCGCGCCGGGGGCGCGGCTCGTGCTGCTCGGCGACAAGGATCAACTGGCCGCGGTCGAGGCGGGTGCCGTATTCGCGGAGCTGAGCGCGCGGCCGGCGTTTACCGCCGCGGCGCGTACACGCATCGCGCAGGCGCTCGGCATCGACGAGGCGGCATTCGTCGCGGCGCTGCCGGTGCAGGGCGAGGCCGCGACCGTGGCCGCGCCCGTTCCCGCTGTGCATCCGGTTTCCGCCGCGTCCCGCGTTCCGGCGCCGCCATCGACCGCCACACGCAAGCCGGCGTCGCGACGGAAGGCCGATGCGAGACAGGCATCGCTCTTCGACGACGAACCGCAGGATGACGAAGTTTCGTCGTCCGACGTCGCGCCGCCGCCGGCCGAAACCGGTGAAGCAGGCGATGCAGGCGAGGCCTCCGCATGGATCGAGGTCGACGAACTGGCGTGGCTCGACGCCGTCGAGCTGCCGCCGTTCGACGCAGGCGACGCGGCGCTTGCGTCGGTCACATCGAACCCGCCGGGCGAACCCGCCGCCGCGTCCGCCGCGCCCACGCCCGCACCGGCACCCGCACCGCTCGCCGACTGCGTCGTCTGGCTCGAACGCAACTACCGCTTCGGTCTCGATTCGCCGATCGGGCGGCTGTCGCTGGCGATCCGCAGCGGCGACGTGCAGGCCGCGCTCGACGCGCTGCCCGCCGACGATTCGGCGGCCGCGTCATTCCATGACGATGCGGGCGAGTCGCTCGCGACGTTGACGCTCGAGCGGCTCGCGCGGCGGTTCGGTGCTTACCTCGACGCGTTGCGCGACGCGCTGGCCGCGCCGGTGCCCGATCCGCTGCCGCTGTTCGACGCGCTCAACCGGTTCCGGATCCTGTGCGCGACCCGCAGCGGCTTGCGCGGCGCGGAGCACGTCAATGCGCTCGTGGCCGCGCACGTGCGCCACGCGGCGCGCGTGCCGCTGGCGGTCGGCGCGCACTGGTTCACGGGGCGGCCGATCATGGTGACGCGCAACGACTACGCGCTCGGGCTGTTCAACGGCGATATCGGCATTGCGCTGCCCGACGCGCACGGCGTGCTGCGCGTGTGGTTCCGGCGTGCGGACGGCACCGCGCGCGCGGTGTCGCCTGCTGCGCTGCCGCCGCACGAAACCGCGTTCGCGCTGACGGTCCACAAATCGCAGGGCTCGGAATTCGACGAAGCCGCGCTGGTGCTGCCGGCATCGTTCGGCCGTGTGCTCACGCGCGAACTCGTCTATACGGCCGTCACGCGTGCCCGTACGCGCGTGCAGGTGATCGGGCCGCGGCGCGTGCTGGCGCAGGCGGTCGCGACGCGCACGCAGCGCGATTCGGGGCTCGCGGCACGCGTCGACGAGGCGCTTGCACGGCGCCGCATGGAGGCGTCGCGATGATGATCCGCTATACGCTCGATCCGGCCGAGGTCGAATGGACGGCCGTGCGCGCACAAGGCGCCGGCGGGCAGAACGTGAACAAGGTGTCGAGCGCGATTCACCTGCGCTTCGACATCCGCGCGTCGTCGTTGCCGCCTGTCATCAAGGAGCGGCTTCTCGCGCTGTCCGACCAGCGCATCACGCGCGACGGCATCGTCGTGATCAAGTCGCAGGAATACCGCACCCAGGAGAAAAACCGCGAGGCCGCGCTGGCGCGCCTCGATGCATTGATCGCCGGCGTTGCGTTCACGCCGCGCGCACGGGTCGCCACGCGGCCGACGCGCGCGTCGAAGGAGCGGCGGCTCGAGCACAAGTCGCGCCGCAGCGCGGTGAAGTCGGGAAGAGGGAAGGTGATCGACTGACGAATGGCCGGGCGGACGAACCGCGGGTGCGGCACCCGGGCGCACGCACCCGCGCCGGTTACCGCATCACGGTGCCGGCGCTGTCGAGTACGAAGTCGACGCAGAACACGACGAGCCGGCTCTGCGCGCGGATCGCGACGGCGGCCGTATAGCAGTCGCGGCCTTCCGTCAGCGAGAAGTGCGGGCCCATCAGCGCGACGCGTCCGGGCGCGGCGATCGCGCGCTGGAAATACGGGCGCCGCGACCAGTTGCTGTGGGTCTCCGGAAAGAGCGGTGCGAGGCGGGTGACGCCGGCCTGGCCGTCGTCGGCGGGCGCGCCGATCGACGGCAGGAACTGCTCGCCGGTTTCGTCGGTGACGAACACGCGGCGGGCGGCCGGCACCGTGAACACGCGTTGCGCGGCGTCCTGCAGGTTGCCGCTCGCGGAAAACGCGGCCGCGCCGGTCAGCACGAGCCGCTCGATCGCATCGAAGCCCGGCTGCTCGGCGACGACCGGCGTGTGCCGGCGGGCGATGAAGCGCTGCCACGCGGCGTCGAGCATCGCGGGTGCTGCCGCGCTGGCGTGGGCGATCGATGCGTCGGGCTGGCCGAACTGGAAACCCTGCACGAAATCGATGTCGGCTTCCATCAGTGCCTGCAGCGAATCGTCGTTTTCGACGCCCTCGGCGAGCACCATCGCGCCGGCCTGGTGCAGCATCGACACCAGGTGATGCATGATGCGGCGATCGTCGGCCGAACCGGTCGCGCGTTCGACGAGCGAGCGATCGAGCTTGACGATGTCCGGGCGCGCGCGCCACACGCGGTCGAAGTTCGAGAATCCGGTGCCGAAATCGTCGATCGCGATCAGAAAGTCGCGATGCTGGATCATGTCGATCGTGCGGGCGAGCGCGGCTTCGTCGCGCGACGGCTGTTCGACGACCTCCAGCACGATGCGGTTCGGCGGCAGCGCGAAATGCCGGCACAGCGCCTCGACGAATTCGCGCTGCACGAGGCCCGAGTCGAGCACGCGCGGCGTGACGTTCAGGAACAGCCAGCCGTCGCCGATGCCCTGCGCGACGAAGTTGGCCGTATGCAGGCAGCGCGCGAGCCGGTCGAGCAGCAGCGCGTCGGCGTCGGCGCGCGTCTTGTCGAACAGCGCGGCGGGCGAGATCAGTGCGCCGTTCGCGTCGACGACACGCAGCAGCGCCTCGTAACCGACGACCCGCTTGTGCGTGATCGACAGCACGGGCTGGAACACGCTGCGCAGCGTCGTGGTGCGATAGGTGGCGACCCAGCCGCCAGGCGTCGGCGTGAGACGGTCGAGCAGGGAGTCGAGCGAGAGGTCGCGGGCGGGCTTCATGTCAACGGAGCCCGGGGGCGAGCGGCGGGGCGGTAGCGCGCCGCCGCGCTGAAGCGGTCGCACGCGCCGGCGGACGCGAAAGGACGTGAGACATCGAGGCCGCCTTCTGCGGGTAAGTGTTCGGAGTGTAACGGGAACGGGGCCGCTCGCGTATCAGGGAAACTCCAGACGCACGCGGGTATGCGGCTGCGGCCGGCGCGGCGCGCATGCGTGCCGCGCATCACCGCCGCGACGCGAAGGGCGCAGCCGCACATGACGACCCGGCGGTTTGGCGAGCATGGTGAGCGCGATGAGGCGACGCGGGAAATCCCGGCGGCCGGCAGGGCCGCGAGCGCATGGCGCCGTCAGACGAATGCCGGCGGTGCTGCGGCACCCTCCACGGCGACGCGGAGAACGGCCGGCACCCGGTCGGAGCGCGTCACGGCCCGACCGATGGCGATACGTGCACCCGAATGAATCGTCAGGTCGCTTCGCCGCTGCGCGGCCGGATCCCGGGAATCCGCTTGATCACGCCGGTCGCGAGCGCGGTGCCGACGAGCACGATCGCGCAGCCTTCGATCATCACGGCCGACACGTGTTCGCCGAGGAACAGCGCGCCCCACAGCAGGCCGAACACCGGAATCACGAACGTCACGGTGATGGCGCGGGCGGGTCCGACATGCGCGATCAGGTAGAAGAAGATGAAATACGCGATGCCCGTGCAGGCGACGCCGAGCGCGAGCACCGAGCCCCACGCGTGCGCGCTGACCGGCGCGGCCGGCCAGGTGGCGATCGCGAACGGCAGCAGCAGGACGGTCGAGCCGATCATGCTGCCGGTCGCGTTGACGAGCGGATCGACGCCGGTCAGCTTGCGCTTCGTGTAATTGGCCGCGATACCGTACAGCAGCGTCGCACCGAGCGCCGCGACGGCGGCGAGCGCGGTCGCCGCGGCGCCCGTTTCGCCATGCGCATTCGCGATCTGGTTCCACACGAGCGTGAGCACGCCGGCGAACCCGATCACGAGGCCGAGCGCACGCGGCAGCGACAGCTTGTCCTTCAGCCACAGGTAGGCCACGAGCGCGCCCCAGAGCGGCGTCGTCGCGTTGATCACCGACGTCACGCCGGCCGACAGCGTCAGCTCGGCGAACGCGAACAGGCAGAACGGGATGCCCGAGTTCAGTGCGCCGACGACGAACAACGGCCACGCGTGACGGCGCAGCCGGGTGCCGAGGTCGGCGGGTTTGAAGCGCGTCAGCGCGAAGCCCGCGAGAAACAGCGCGCCGATACCGACCCGCAACGCCATCAGCGGCGCCACGCCGAGATCGACGACGCCGATCCGGATAAACAGGAACGACGCGCCCCACAGGGCGGCGAGCACGGTCAGCAGAAGGGCGTTCTTGGGCGACATCGAGTGTGAGGGGCGGGGAAAGGATGCGGAGAATCTTACACCCCGTTACCAGCCCGTCGTTTCACGTTTCGATGAAATGACAAGAAACGGGAATGTCGCCGGTTGCCGGCACGGGATAGCCGCGTGCCGGCGGTCGAGCCCGGTCAGTGATGGCGCCAGCCGCCGCGTCCGCCGAAGCCGAAATTGAGCGATACCGCCGGTCCCCAATAGCCGCCCCATGCGGGCGCATAGGCGGGTGCCGGATAGTAATAGGCGGGGCCCGGATCGACATAGACCGGGGCCGGTGCAGCCGTGTAATAGCCGCCGGGATAATAGCCGTACGGGTAGTAGCAGCCGGCGAGCGTCACGCAGGCGAGCGCCGCGGCGACGAGGGTCCTGTTCATGATGTCTCTCCGGCGGAGCCGGCAATCGGCAGATGCTTAAGCTTAGGCCGCGCGCCGATGACACGGTGTGCAAAACGGTAACGGATCATTTCCGCACGGGCTGCCGGCCACGTTGCGGCGCCGCATGCGAAAACGACGCTTCCGCACCGCGAAAACGCCGTCTGGCCGACTGTCGCGGCGCGCTGCGCCGCCTCTTTTACTTGCCGACCTGGTTGCCGATGATGCCGCCGGCCGCTGCGCCGCCGAGCGTCGACAGCGCGCTGCCGCCGATCGCCGCGCCGGCGACGCCGCCGACACCCGCACCGATTGCCGTATCGCGCTGGCGTCGTGACATCGAATCGCAGGCCGACAGGCTGGCCACCGTCGCGACGAGCAGAGCGCATACCCCAAAACGCCGAATCGAATTCATGATCGTTGTCCTTGTGGTAGTGAACGGAGGTCGCGCGACCGGCTGGCGACCGCGCATGACCCCAATCTACGCGCCGTCCCGTGGCGCAGCTGTAAGGACTTGTTAAGGCTCGGGCGGTTTCGTAATCATTTGTTTCCCTCGCGCGGGCAGGCACGCGGTGTGCACACGCGCAAAAAAGCCCGCTCGAAAGCGGGCTTGCGCAGCGCCTGAGCGCGAGACGCAGCGGTCCGGGCGGACCGCCGCGCGTGCTTATTGACGGTGATAGATCTCGGCGCCGGTCTTGACGAACTCGACTGCCTTGACTTCCATCCCCTTCTTCAGCGCTTCGGTTTCCGACACACCCTGCTGCGCCGCGAACTCGCGCACGTCCTGCGTGATCTTCATCGAGCAGAAGTGCGGGCCGCACATCGAGCAGAAGTGCGCGACCTTCGCCGAATCCTTCGGCAGCGTTTCGTCGTGGAATTCGCGCGCCTTGTCCGGATCGAGACCGATGTTGAACTGGTCTTCCCAACGGAACTCGAAGCGCGCCTTCGACAGCGCGTTGTCGCGCACCTGCGCACCCGGGTGGCCCTTCGCCAGGTCGGCGGCGTGAGCGGCGAGCTTGTATGTGATGATGCCTTCCTTCACGTCGTCCTTGTTCGGCAGGCCGAGGTGTTCCTTCGGCGTCACGTAGCACAGCATCGCGGTGCCGAACCAGCCGATCATCGCGGCGCCGATGCCGGACGTGATGTGGTCGTAGCCCGGCGCGATGTCGGTGGTCAGCGGCCCGAGCGTGTAGAACGGCGCTTCCTTGCACCAGTCGAGCTGGAGATCCATGTTTTCCTTGATCAATTGCATCGGCACGTGGCCGGGGCCTTCGATCATCACCTGCACGTCGTGCTTCCACGCGATCTGCGTGAGTTCGCCGAGCGTCTTCAGCTCGCCGAGCTGCGCTTCGTCGTTCGCGTCGTAGATCGAGCCCGGGCGCAGGCCGTCGCCGAGCGAGAAGCTCACGTCGTACGCCTTCATGATCTCGCAGATCTCTTCGAAGTGTTCGTACAGGAAGCTTTCCTTGTGATGCGCGAGGCACCACTTCGCCATGATCGAGCCGCCGCGCGACACGATGCCCGTCATCCGGTTCGCGGTGAGCGGCACGTACTGCAGGCGCACGCCCGCGTGGATCGTGAAGTAGTCGACGCCTTGTTCGGCCTGCTCGATCAGCGTGTCGCGGAAGATTTCCCAGGTCAGGTCCTCGGCCTTGCCGTTGACCTTTTCCAGCGCCTGGTAGATCGGCACCGTGCCGATCGGCACCGGGCTGTTGCGGATGATCCACTCGCGCGTTTCATGGATGTGCTTGCCGGTCGACAGGTCCATCACCGTGTCGCCGCCCCAGCGGATCGCCCACGTCATCTTGTCGACTTCCTCGCCGATCGACGACGTGACGGCCGAGTTGCCGATGTTCGCGTTGATCTTCACGAGGAAGTTGCGGCCGATGATCATCGGCTCGGATTCCGGGTGGTTGATGTTCGCGGGGATGATCGCGCGGCCGCATGCCACTTCCGAGCGCACGAATTCCGGCGTGATCTCGGCCGGCGCGTTCGCGCCGAAGGCCGCTGCGCCGAACGCCTGGCCCGGGTGCTGGCGGCCCATCATCGCGGCGAGCTTCGCGCCGTTCGGGCCGCTCGCCTTCAGGCTCTCGAGGTACTCGGCGCGGCGCTGATTCTCGCGGATCGCGATGTATTCCATTTCCGGCGTGATGATGCCCTGGCGCGCGTAGTGCATCTGCGTGACGTTCTTGCCGGCCTGTGCGCGGCGCGGGTTGCGGTGCAGGCCCGGGAACCGCAGGTCGGCGGTGGCCGGGTCGGCCGCGCGCTCGAGGCCGTACTGGCTCGACAGGCCGCCGAGCACTTCGGTGTCGCCGCGTGCCTCGATCCAGCCCTGGCGCAGCGCGGCCAGGCCCGCGCGGATGTCGATCTTCGCGTCCGGATCGGTATAGGGGCCCGACGTGTCGTACACGTAGATCGGCGGGTTCTTTTCGCCGCCGAAGCCGGTCGGCGTATCGGCCTGCGTGATTTCACGCATCGGCACGCGGATGTCGGGCTGCGAGCCGGTTACATAAACCTTGCGCGAATTGGGCAGCGGGGCGATAGCGGCGGCGTCGACGTGTGCGTCGGCGGACAGAAACTTCGGATTGGCGTTCATGCAATCTCCTGTATGAGCGCCGGACAGGCGCTTCGGCGCTTGCCCGGAGCCCTTGACGAATGTGGGGCTCGAGCTAAGCAGGAGACGAGGCTTGGTGAGGCGGCGGATTTCGTCAGAAGGATGGCGGCGAAATCCGTACGCTTCCCTGCGCTGGCATTATCCAGATCAGGTTCAAAGGGTATTTCTCACCCGCAATGCCGGTTGTTTGACCGCGCGCATTGCAGGACCCCCGCGTTAGCAGCGCACACGATACACTGGCTTCGCGGCGGTTTCAACCGGGAGAGGATCGGCTGCCCCGGTGCGGCCGCAGCATGGCGGGCGGTGCGATGGCCCGTCGAGATGGCAGCGCGCGTCGCCGCTGCATGGCCCCACGGCTTGGCCGGCCGGGGTGAAGCGGTGCAACATGGCGCGCTTTCGCGCAACCTCAAAAAATTTTTTCGCAGCGGCTGTCATTTCCCGCGACGTCGTCCGTCTATTCGGCTCCTTAAACCCATGTTTTGGAGAGATGTCATGAAAAAAGTACTGATCGCCGCTTGCGTCGCCGCTATCGCCACGATCGCCACGGGCGCGTATGCGCAGAACGACGCGATGTCGCAGCCGGGTTCGTCGATGTCGAAGGACGCGATGGGCCACGACGCGATGGCCAAGGATGCAATGGGCCATGACGCGATGAAGAAGGACGGCATGAAAAAGCATGCGATGAAGAAGGACGCGATGTCGCACGACGAGATGGGCAAGCCGTCGGGCGACAAGATGGCGCCGTCGAACTGACGGAAGCGGACGCGGCGCGGCCGGCGCGTGCGTCGCACGGCGGCCGCCCGCACCGCATCCTGTCTCGTCGACTCATTCCCGGAGTCTTCATCATGCAAACCGTTCCCGCTACCGGCCGCGCGACCGCCACGCCGCCCGCGCGCCCGATTCATCCGCTGTGGGTGCGCGCGAGCCACTGGCTCAATGCGCTCGCGGCGATCCTGATGGTGCTGTCCGGCTGGCGCATCTACGATGCGTCGCCGATCTATCCGCCGTTCGTGTTTCCGCACGGCATCACGCTGGGCGGCTGGCTCGGCGGCGCGCTGCAATGGCATTTCGCGGCAATGTGGCTGCTGGTCGGCAACGGGCTGTTCTACCTCGCGATGTCGATCGCGACGGGGCGCCTCGCACGCAAGATGCTGCCGGTCACGCCGGCGTCGATATGGCGCGACGTGCGTGCCGCGCTGGGCGGACGGCTGTCGCACGACGACCTGAGCGTCTACAACGCGGTGCAGCGTGCCGCTTACCTGACCGCGATCGTCGATCTCGTCGTGCTGGTGCTGTCGGGCCTCACGATCTGGAAATCCGTGCAATTCCCGCTGCTGCGCGAATTGTTCGGCGGCTACGACAACGCGCGTGTCGTGCACTTCTGGGCGATGTCGCTGCTCGTCGCATTCGTTGTCGTTCACGTCGCGATGGCGCTGCTGGTGCCGCGCTCGCTGCTCGCGATGCTGCGCGGTCGCTGACCCGCGAGCCGCGGGCGAAGGAAATCATCATGTCGGAATCCGAATACAAGCGCGACGGTTCGCGCTGGCCGCTCGACCGGAAGTCGCTCGAGCTCGACGTGCGCCGCGAGCTCGAGATGCCGTCGCGGCGCCTCTTCAACCGGCGCATCCTGACGCTCGGCGGCCTGACGATGCTGACCGGCTGCACGTTGAAGGACGACGCGTCGGTCAACACGTTCCTCGAGACGGTGTCGCGCATGAACGACCGCGTGCAGGCGTGGCTGTTCAGCGGCGAACGGCTCGCACCGACCTACACCGAAGCCGACATCACGCGACCGTTCCCGTTCAACGCGTACTACGGGATCGACGACGTGCCGCACGTCGATGCGTCGACGTACCGGCTCGTGCTGTCCGGCCGCGTGACGGGCAAGCGCGTGTGGACGCTCGACGAACTGTATGCGCTGCCGCACGCGGAGCAGATCACGCGACATATCTGCGTGGAAGGGTGGAGCGCGATCGGCCGCTGGGGCGGCACGCCGTTCGGCGCGTTTCTCGCACGGGCCGGCGCCGATACGCGGGCGAAGTACGTGGGCTTCAAGTGCGCGGACGATTACTACGAGAGCATCGACATGCCGACCGCGCTGCATCCGCAGACGCTGCTCGCGTTCGACTACGACGGCCGCCGGCTGCCGCCGGAATTCGGCTTCCCGATGAAGCTGCGGATGCCGACCAAGCTGGGCTACAAGAACCCGAAGCACATCATGGAAATCTTCGTGACCGATACGTATCCGGGCGGCTATTGGGTCGATCAGGGGTACAACTGGTTCGGCGGATCGTGAGCGGTGCGTGGCATGCGGTGGCGGCGCGTGCCGCGACGCATCACGCGGATTCACGCACCTGGAGGTCGACGCGCAGGCCGACAGCCGCCGCCATGTTGACGAGCGCGTCGAGCCCGAACAGGTTGATCTTGCCGCGCAGCAGGTCGGAGACGCGCGGCTGCGTGACACCCAGCTGTTTCGCGGCCTGAGCCTGGCTGAGCTCGAGCTGCGCGATGCGCTGCTTGAGTGCGATCATCAGTTCGGAGCGCAGCTTCATGTTCTCGGCTTCGGCCGGCTGGCCCTCGATTGCGTCCCAGACGCTTGCGTAACGTTCGTTGGTCATCGTTTCCTCTCCATCATCAGCGCGCGATAGCGCCGGGCGGCCAGATCGATATCGGCCCTGGTCGTGCGCGCCGATTGCTTCCTGAAGCAGTGAAGCACGTAGACGGCGTCGGCGAAGGTCGCGACGTAAATGATCCGGAATGCACCGCTCGTTTCGCGCAGGCGAATTTCCCGCACACCGACGCCGACGGTGCGCATCGGCTTCCAGTCGTCCGGCGCCAGGCCGCGTTGCACCTGGTCGATCTGGTGGCCGGCTTCGCGTCGCGCGGGCAGCGGAAAACCGCGAAGATCGGCGAGGGCGCTGCCGACGAAAACAACCGGCTTCGGCGGAAGAATGGTCGAATTATACAAAATTTTGTATGGGTGTGGCGGGTTTTGAACGAAGGTCGCGCAGGGCACGCGGCGCGTGAGTCGACCGTCACGATAAGGGGGAAGCCGTGGCCGGTGTGCAGGACTGGCCGTTCGGCCGATGCCTGGCTCGCGCGCGGCGGATTGCCGTCGGCAGTGGGGGCGAGCCGGCACCGGCAGCGCATGCGCGCGGCGTATCCGGCCCCCGATTTCACCCGCCCGCCGGCCGTAAAATGTCGCGCGGAAACATCATTCGCGATCCTTTCAGACAGGTCCGACGATGCTTTCGAATCCTTGATGCCATAATGCCGAGCGTGCGCAGCCGAAGCGGTTGCGCGCATTTTTTTTGTCCCTCTGCCGCCGCCTGCCGGTTCTCTTTCGTCGCCGTTCGCACTGCCATGTCGTTCCGCACGTTCGCTCTGCCTTCCCGGTCCCGCCAGGGCCGTTTGCCGGCATCGCCGGCGTCTTTCAGCGGAGCACGCGGCGCGACGTGCGGGCAGGCTGCGCGATGACGCCGCTCGACCGTCTCCTCGATTTCCTCGCCCGCTTCTCGTTCCGGATCCGCCTGCCGCAAAGCCGCGGCGGCCGCGTCGCGCTGGCGCTCGTGTTCATCTATTTCGTCTGGGGTTCGACTTACAGCGGCCTGCATTTCGCGCTGCAGTCGTTCCCGCCGCTGCTGCTGTCGGGGCTGCGCAACCTGCTCGGCGGGATCGGCCTGTTCATCTTCGCGCTGCGGCGCAAGCCCGAATGGCCGACGCTGCTCGAAATCCGCAATGCGGGGATCGTCGGCACGATGCTCGTCGCGCTGTCGTCCGGCACGATCGCGCTCGGGATCAGTTCGGTCAGCAGCGGCTCGGCCGCGGTGATGGTGGCCACGGTGCCGCTGTTCGCGACCGTGATCGCGGCGGTGGCCGGCCGGCCGGTCACGAAAGGCGAGTGGGCGGCCGTCGCGCTCGGGATGGTCGGCATCGTCGTGCTGAATTCGGGCGGCGCGGCCGCGCAGAATTCGGCGCTCGGCACGATCTGCGTGCTGGCCGGCGCACTGTTCTGGGCCGGCGGCGCGCATCTCGCGACGCGGCTCAAGCTTCCGTCCGACCTGTTCCTGTCCACGTCGCTGCAGATCGGCCTGGGCGGCATGATCTCGACGCTCGTCGCCTGGCTGATCGGCGAGCGCATCGAGCACGTGATGGTGGGGCCGGTGTTCGCGTTCCTGTACCTGATGGTGTTCTGCACGATGGCCGCGTACGTTGCGTACGGCTACCTGATCCGCCACACGAGCCCGATCATCGCGAGCAGCTGCATGTACGTGAACCCGATCGTCGCGGTCGCGCTCGGTGCGCTGCTGCTGGGCGAGCCGGTGACGATGGCGACCGTGGTCGCGACCGTCGCGATCCTCGGCAGCGTCGGGCTGTCGTTCGTGTTCGATCCGGCGCGCCGGCCCGCGGCGCGCGCGGCAGCCGCCGGTTCGGCGGCCGCGGCAGCCACGTCGGCGGCGGAGGCTTCGTCCGCGCCCGAGCAGATCGCGGTGCCGGATGCGGCACCGATCCTGGCGCCTTCCGCCGTTCCGCTGGCCGTGCCGACCCCGGCTGCCGTGATGGACCCCGCCGGGGTCGTGGATCCGGCGCCGGCGTTCGCGCCGCCGCCCGCCGCCGAGCCGGCAGCGCCCCGCAGCGACGCGTGACGCTGCCGTGGCCGGTCGCGCTTAGTCGCGCTGGCCGCCGCGATGGTGGAACCAGCCCGCCAGCGCGGTGAACGCCAGCCCGGTCGCGCACAAGCCGATCCAGCCGAACGCGTGCCACGCGGCCACACCGGCCGACGAGCCGAGCGCGCCGCCGATGAAATAGCACACCATGTACACCGTGTTCACGCGGCTGCGCGCCTCGGGCTTCAGCGCATAGATGCGCGACTGGTTCGAGATCTGCGCGGCCTGTACGCCGACGTCCAGCACGATCACGCCGATCACGAGCCCGACGAGGCTCGAGCCCGACAGCGCGAAGATCACGAACGACAGCGCGAGCAGCGCGATCGCGAGCGAGATGATCGCGCGCGGGCCGCGCTTGTCCGCGAAGCGGCCCGCGTAGGGCGCCGCGAGGGCGCCCGCCGCCCCGACGATCCCGAACAGGCCGGCCGCCTGCGGGCCGAGATGGAACGGCGCGCCGGCGAGCAGCAGCGTGAGCACGGGCCAGAACGCGCTGAATGCCGCGAACAGCGCGGCGCCCGTCAAAGACGCCTCGCGCAGCCCGCGCAGTTCGACCGCCAGATGCCACATCGAGCCGAGCAGCTTGCCGTATGACAGCGTCGAAGTCGGCGAGCTGCGCGGCAGCCGCAGCACGATCACGGCGGCGAGCGCGACGAGCGCCGCGACCGACGCGGCGAACACCGCGCGCCAGCCGAAATATTCGGCGACGAAACCGGCGGCGGTGCGCGCGAGCAGGATGCCGAGCAGCAGGCCGCTCATCACGGTGCCGACCGCGTGCCCGCGTTCGGCCGGCGGCGCGATCTCGGCGGCGAACGGCACGGCCTGCTGCGCGATCGTCGCGAGTACGCCGATCGCGAGGCTCGCGACGGCGAGCACGGCCAGCGACGGCGCGGCGGCCGCGACGATCAGCGCGACCGACAGGCCGGCGATCTGCATCAGGATCAGCCGGCGGCGGTCGAAGCGGTCGCCGAGCGGCGCGAGCAGGAACATGCCGGCCGCATAGCCGAGCTGCGTCGCGGTCGGCACCGCGCCGATCCACGAGGCGCCGTCGGGAAACGCGGCGCGGAAGCTGTCGAGCAGCGGCTGGTTGTAATAGATGTTCGCGACGGATACGCCCGCGATCGTCGCGAGCAGCAACAGCAGGCTGCGCGAATAGTGGGGCGAGGCGGCGTCGGTCGGATGGTCGGTGGAGGCGGTGGACATGGCTGCGCGGACGGAGTGGGGCGGCGCGGCGCGCGGCGCACGCGTCGGGTGCGCGGGCGCGCGGGGCGCCGGTCAAGGCTGCCGATCATACCGGAGCGGCGTGAATCCTGCCGGGCGCGCGGCGGGGCGGCGGACCGGCGAAGCCGGCAGAGTCGGCAGAGTCGGCAGAGTCGGCAGAGTCGGCAGAGTCGGCAGAGTCGGCAGAGTCGGCAGAGTCGGCAGAGTCGGCAGAGTCGGCAAATCGGCAAATCGGCAAATCGGCAAATCGGCAAATCGGCAAATCGGCAAATCGGCAAATCGGCAAATCGGCAAATCGGCAAATCGGCAAATCGGCAGATCGGCAGATCGGCAGGTCGGCAGGTCGGCAAACCGGCAAACCGGCAAACCGGCAAACCGGCAAACCGGCAAACCGGCAAACCGGCAAACCGGCCGTCCGCCACCTCGTCACCGCGCGCGCTTCACTCCGTCAATCGACCAGCTCGCCCGTCGGCTCGTAGAACGGATAAGGCCCGGCGCCTTCATCGACATACACGTGATGCGACGTCATCCCCGTATCGGGTGCATGACGGTGAACCGCGAACGCCGGCGGCTCGAGCCGGAATGCGGACGGCGCGTCGGTTCGCAGGTCGAAGGCGACCTGATGCGCGGGCGACGGCACCGCGGCCGCGAGCGTGCCGCCGAAGCGCGTGAACATCGTGCGATGCACGTGGCCGCACAGCACGCGCTCGACGTTCGGATGAGCGCGCAGCAACGCGTCGAGTTTCGCGGTGGCGGCGGGCGCGAGGCGCAGCTTGTCCATGTGGCCGATTCCCGCCGCGAACGGTGGATGATGCAGCGCGACGATCACGGGCCGGTCGCGCGCGGCGTCGAGCTGCGCGGCGAGCCACGCGAGCCGTGCGTCGCACAGGTCGCCGTGGCTTGCGCCGGGCACCTGCGAATCGAGCGCGAGCACGCGCACCGCGCCGACGTCGAGCGCGTACTGCACGAATTCGCCATCCTGCAGCTCGGCGCGATCGGCAAACGCGCGGCGCAGCCCGGCGCGGTCGTCGTGATTGCCGATCATCAGGTAGTACGGAATCTCGAGCGCCGCGAGCAGCCCGCGCAGGTTGCCGTACTCTTCATCGTGGCCGAAGTCGGTGAGGTCGCCGGTGACGAGCACGGCGTCGGGGCGCGGCACGAGCGCGTTCAGTCTGTCGATGCAGCGCGCGAGCGCGGCCGCCGTGTCGACGCGCCGGTACGCGAGCTGGTCCGGACGCTTGATGTGGAGATCGCTGATTTGAGCAAGCAGCATCGTCGTTCCTCGGAATCGTCTGGTTGTTGTCGCGGCGGCGTCGCGCGCCGCGGTAGGGGGCTGCATGAATGATGCCCGAACGACCGATTACGCGCCGAGCGCGATCAGGCCTTCCGGTGCGATCGCAAGGCCGACCGCCGTACCGCGTGCGAGCGCGATGCGGCCCGGCACGTCGATCACGAGCGCATCGGGGGCCGCATGCTCGATCGTGAGCCGCGTGCGTTCGCCGAGGAACGCGCACGCGCTGACCGCGCCGCGCAGCGGCGCATGCGCGGGATCGGCGAGCTGCGCATCCTCGGGGCGGAAGAACCACTCGTCGGCGGCGTGCGGCGTGGTGATCGCGCCGCCTGTGGTCACCAGCGTGCCGTCGCGCCACTGCCCGGCGAGCCGGTTCAGCGTGCCGATGAACTGCGCGACCGTGCGGTTCGCCGGGTGGTAGTAGATGTCGCGCGGCGTGCCGATCTGCTCGATGCGGCCCGCGCCCATCACGACGATCCGGTCGCCGAGCTCCATCGCTTCGGCCTGGTCGTGCGTCACGTAGACCGTCGTCACGCCGAGCTCGCGCAGCAGCGCATTCATCTCGCGACGCAGCACGTCGCGCAGCTTCGCGTCGAGCGCGGTCAGCGGCTCGTCGAGCAGCAGCACGCGCGGTCGCACCGCCAGCGCGCGGGCCAGCGCGACGCGCTGGCGCTGGCCGCCCGACAGCTGGTCGACCGGCTTGTCCGCATGCGCGTCGAGCCGCATCATCGCGAGCAGCTCGTCGACGCGCGCGCGCAGCGCGCGCGGCTCGGTCTTGCGGATCTTCAGCCCGTAGCCGACGTTGCCGCGCACCGTCAGGTTCGGAAACAGCGCGTAGTTCTGGAACACCATGCCGACCTGCCGGCGCTCGATCGGCAACGCGGTGACGTCGTCATGGCCGAAGGCGATCGTGCCGCCGGCATCCGGCGTGTCGAGGCCCGCGATCAGGCGCAGCGTGGTCGTCTTGCCGCAGCCCGACGGCCCGAGCAGCACGAGCGTTTCGCCCGCGCCGATCGACAGGTCGAGCGGTTCGAGCACGCGCGTGCCGCGGAACGTCTTCGCACAGCGGGTCAGGGTGATGGGAGTGGAATCGAGTTTCATGTCTGCGAGAAATTCAGCGCGGGCGCTTCTTGAGCGCACGCGTGCCGGATGGATCGACGCCGAGCCACTGCATCGCGACGAGCAGCGGCAGCGTCATCAGCAGGAACAGGATCGTGTACGCGCTGCCGACTTCGAGGCGCAGCGACGCATAGGTATCGGCGAGCCCGACCGGCAGCGTCTTGGTGTCGGGCGTGTGCAGCATCCACGTGAGGTTGAATTCGCCGATCGACAGCGTGAGCACCGCGAGCGCGCCCGCAACGATGCCGGGGCGCAGGTTCGGCAGCACGATCGTGACGAAGCGCGTGACGAAGGATGCGCCGAGGCTGGCCGCACCTTCCTCGAGCGTGCGCAGGTCGGCACCGGCCGCGACGGCTGCCACCGCGCGCACCATGAACGGCAGCGTGAACACGACGTGGCCGGCGACGATGAACCACAGGCTCATCCGGAACGCGGTGAAGCCGCCGTAGACGACCAGCAGCGCGAGCGCCGACGCGAGGCCGGGCAGCGCGACGGGCAGCACCAGTGCCTCCTCGATCGCGCGTGCGACGCGGTGCCTGCTGCGCGCGAGCGCATAACCGGCCGGCACGCCGACGACGAGCACGATCGCGAGCGTCGCGAACGCGACGTAGAGCGACAGCGCGACCGAGCCGTGATACTGCTGCCACACTTGTTCCAGCCAGCGCAGCGTGAGGCCGCTCGACAGGCCGCGAAAGTAGTTGACGGTGAGGCCCGCGAGCACCGACATCACGACGGGCACGATCAGGAACGCGCACAGCAGCAGCGTGACGCCCCATTGCAGCGCGGCGATCATGCGCGCGCCGGTGACGCGCGGCGCGCGGCGGGCGAAACCGTTCGCTTGCGCGGGAGCAGGTGCCGGCGAAGGCGACGGCGACGGCGCGGAAGAGCCGGAAAGCGATTGCATGCGGAAATCCTCAGGCCGCGGCGGCGGCGGTGTGGCCGGTGAAGCGACGCGCGAGCGCGAGCACGGCCCAGGTGACGATGCCGAGCACGATCGACAGGCCGGCCGCCGTCGCGATGTTCGCGTTCAGCGTGAACTCGGTGTAGATCGTCATCGGCAGCACGTTCAGGTCGGTGGCGAGCGTGAATGCGGTACCGAACGCGCCCATTGCGGTCGCGAAGCAGATCGCGCCGGCCGCGATCAGGCCCGGCGCGAGCGCCGGCAGCACGATGTCGACGAAGATGCGCCACGGCGACGCGCCGAGCGAGCGCGCGGCTTCCTCGAGCGACGCGTCGAGCTTCGACGCGGCCGCGATCACGGTGACGATCACGCGTGGAATCGAGAAATACAGGTAGCCGACGAACAGCCCGGCGACCGAGTACGCGAACACCCACTTGTCGCCGGTGAGCTTCGCGGACAGCATGCCGATCAGCCCCTGCCGGCCGGCGAGCATGATCACCATGAAGCCGACCACGACGCCCGGGAACGCGAGCGGGAACGTGAGCAACGCGAGCAGCACGCGCTTGCCCGCGAATTCGCGGCGCGCGAGCAGGAGGCCCGAGATCGTCGACAGCGCGAGCGTCGCGAGCGTGACGCCCGCGGAGAGCGCGACGGTCTCGCCGAGGCTTTTCATGTAGCGTGCATTGCCGAGCAGGGCCGCGTAGTGCGGGAGGAATGCGCCGTCGGCGGACACCCGGACGAGCGCCGCCATCGGCAGCAGCCAGAAGGCGGCGAACACCGCGAGCGCCGGCGCGACGAGCGCGACGCGCCAGCGCAGCGGGAAAGTCAGGTCGAGCATCGGTGCGTCCTGGCGCTTACTGCATTACTTGCAGGTACTGCTGGCCGAATGCCTGCTGGCCGGCCGCCATCTTGCCGAAGTCGACCGATTTCGCGCGGGCGTATTCGCTCGCCGGCAGGAACTTCGACGCGACGTCGGCGCCGAGCGCCTGTGCGCGCACCGGGCGCAGGTACGCGTTGGCCCACAGCTTCTGGCCTTCGTCGGACAGCACGAAGTCGAGCACCTTCCTGCCGTTCGCGTCGTGCGGTGCGCCCTTCACGAGACTCATCACGTACGGCACCGCGATCGTGCCTTCCTTCGGAATCACGAACTCGACGTTCGCACTGTCCTTGTACTTCGCGCGATACGCATCGAAGTCGTAGTCGAGCAGGATCGGGATCTCACCCGACAGCACGCGCGCATACGCGGTCTGCTTCGGCACGATCGGTGCGTTCGCCTTCAGCTTCCTGAACCAGTCGAGCGCCGGCTTGAAGTTGTCGAGGCTGCCGCCGAGCGCCTGGTTCACGGCGACCGCGCCCGCGTAGCCGACGAACGCGCTCGACGGGTCGAGATAACCGACCATGCCCTTGTATTCCGGCTTCAGCAGGTCGGCCCACGAGCGCGGCACCGGCTTGCCGTCGAGCGCGTCCTTGTTCACGAAGAAGCCGAGCGTGCCCGAGTGGATCGCGAACCAGTAGCCTTGCGGGTCCTTCAGGTTCGCGGGGATGTCGTTCCAGTGCGCGGGCTTGTACGGAGCGATCACGCCCTTGTCCTTCGCCTGTAACGCCGACGACACGCCGAGGTAGACGACGTCGGCCACCGGGCTCTTCTGCTCGGCGATCAGCTGCGCGATCGACTGGCCCGAGTTCTTGTTGTCGAACGGCACGCGGATGCCGGTCTTCTGCTTGATCGCGGCGATCTGCGCGGCCCAGTCGGCCCATTCGGGCGGGCAGTTGTAGCAGATCGCCGTTTCGTCGGCGTGGGCGGCGGGCGCGCCGGCGACGAGCGCGGCGAAGGCGAGCGGCGCGGCAAGCGCGCGCAGCAGCGAGGTCAGGCGATAGGACACGGTGAATCTCCGGGCGAGTGGGTGTGGCGCTGGGGTGGTGTGGTGATGGGTGTGTGTGTGGCCGCGCGGCGCGTGCGTTCGGCGCTCACGCGTTGCGCAGTTGCAGGTCGGTGGCCGGCGGCGCAATCGTCGCACCGTCGCGCACCGTGTGCGGCAGGATCGTCGACGTGCGCTCGATCGCCGCGCCGCCGATGCATTCGACGAGACGCTGCCACGCGTGGCGGCCGATGTCGCGGTTCGGCGTCGCGACGCTCGCGAGCGGCGGCGCGAGCAGCTCGCCGATCGCGATCCCGTCGAAGCCGAGCACCGACAGATCGTCAGGAACCGAGAAACCCGCACGGCGCAGGCCGCGCATCACGACCATCGCGAGCAGGTCGTTGCTGCAGAAGAGGGCGGTCGGACGCGTGGCGTGCGCGGTGAGGTGCGCGAGCACCGCATCGGGCAGCTCGGGCGCGTTGAAGTCGACTTCGACGGGCGGCAGCGGCGCCACGCCGACTTCCTCGAGCGCCTGCGCATAACCGAGATGACGCTGGCGCGCGCGGTCCGACGCGGCGAGCGAACCGGCCAGCATCAGCACGCGGCGATGGCCGTGCGCGGTCAGCCGTTGCACGCCGTCATAGGCGGCGCGGCGGTTGTCGACCGACACCGACGGGCGGCGCTGCGTGTCGTTGTGCATCAGCACGTAATGCGGGCCGTCGCGATCGAGCATGTCGAGCAGCGGGTGCGTGTCCGCATCGGCGACGGTGAGGATCAGCCCTTCGACGCGTTGCTCGCGCAGCGTCTCGATCGCATGACGCTCGCGCGCCGCGTCGTATTCGGTCGTCATCAGGATCAGCTTGAAACCGGCCGCGGTCGCGAGCGCGTCGATGCCTTGCAGGCAGTCGGCGAACACCGGGTTCGACAGCGTCGGCACGACGACGCCGACGAGCCGCGTGCGCTCGCCGCGCAGTTGCCGGCCAAGCGGGCTCGGGCGGAACTGCAGCGTGTCGATGGCGGTGCGGATCGTCTGCAGCGTGGCGGGGCTGACGGTATGCGGCGCGTTGATCGCACGCGAAACGGTGGCGATCGAGAAGCCCGCGAGGGCGGCGACGTCCTTGATGGTCGAGGTCATGAAGTCTTGCGATGTAAACGTTTTCGGCCGGGGAATTATCGAAAACGTTTGTGACTTCGCGATGACGCACGCGACGCTTGTTTCGCGACAAGCACGATACAAACGTCAGACGGTTGGGGCCCGTCGGACGACGCGCGGTCGATTGTATCGGCGGAGGTCGCGGCGCGGGACGAAATCGGCGGCCGTGTGGCGCCGGTGTCGTATCGGCGTCGAACGCGCGGGCGGAAGTGATGCGATGGCGTCGGTATCGCGATGCGGCGCGGCGGAATAAGGGAACGCATGCGCAAGCAATGGTAGAATCGCGTCCGCCCTCTTGCCGGGGTGATGAAATTGGTAAACATAGCGGACTTAAACGATTGAGTGCCCGGCCGGAAACGGTCGGTGCAGAACCCTTCAAATTCGGCGAAACCCCTGATGTGCGCATCGAGGCAACGCCGAGCCAAGCCTCGCGGCATCCGCGAGGAAGGTGTAGAGACTAGACGGGGGGCGCCTAAGGCGCACGGGCAGCAGGCACGCCCGCGCGCGATGGTGAAGGCATAGTCCAGCGCACGAACGGCATCGCGTCCGCGACGCCGGCTTTGAAAGAAGCAGTGTGACGAAAATCCGCCGCCTTAACTGGCTTGCCGGTTCGAGTCCGGTCCCCGGCACCAAAAACTGTTCCAGCAAATTCTGCTGAGATGCTGAAACCTGCGACAGCGCAAGGCTTCGCGGTTTTTTTATTCCAGGGTACTCCAGGCTCGTTCATAGACGGCCGGGGGAGCAAGTTGGGGCAACATTGGGGGGCCGTTGCCTCACTATCTCAGACTCCGCTCTGAAGTTGCCCCGCGCCGCTGACCGCCACGACTATCCGAAACGCCAAATTCTCTGACAAGCTCGCGCGTCTATTTGACGGTGGCGGTCTCTATCTTGAAATCGCGCCTAGCGGGGCAAGTGGTGGCGGCTCAAGTACCGCTTCGCGGGAAAGGAAAAGCGTATCTCGCTGAGCGTCCAACCGTCCAAGTGATGGTCATGCTATTGCTTGCTCGTCCGCTCGTCGCCGCAAATCTGACCTTCACTACTGCCATTCGGGTATTCCCGCCCGGCCCCGCCTGTCGAGAGATTAGCAACGACTGTGAGGTCGACCGAAGGACTAAGTTTGATAACTAATGCTATATTGATCGGGTCGTTGAAAAATAACGCATTCTTACGCGTGAAAAGAAAATGATTACATTGCCATTGTTGTTTGAAAATATTCTTCAGAAAGTTCCTGCACTTGAGGCAGCCGTGCGTAAGAATTTGGAACTGTTTGAACCTTGGCTCGAACAAAGCGGAATGCCGTTCTTTCCCGGATTCACAGACCATAGCCCGCGCCATATTCGGGATGTATTGGAGACCGCCGCGTCGCTGGTTTCCGACCAAAGTCGTGACTTACTAAGTGCGGAAGATATTACTGTTCTTTGCATGTCGATTCTGCTCCATGACTGCGGCATGCATTTGACGCAAGATGGATTCCGTGCGATTGCAAACAATGCAGAGCCAGCGGTAATATCTGGGCTCCATGATCGACCATGGCAGCAACTTTGGAATGATTTTCTCGGTGAGGCAAGTCGATTTGGTGAAGAAAAGCTCGTTGCGATTTTTGGTGATGCGGAACCTCTTCGCATAGATCAATTACGTCTTGATGACCTCTCTGAGCGTGATTGTCTGTTAGTCGGGGAATTTGTACGTCGGCACCATGCACGACTTGCTCACGAAATTGCTCTGCGAGGTGTTCCGAATCGGAATGGCGCGCCGCTTGAGTTGATTGGACTTGATCAAGAAATCAAAGATCTGGCTGGTTTGGTTGCGCGTAGTCATGGGATGTCAATTAGATCCACTTTTTCTTACATTGAAGATCGATATGGGTTGATACCTGAACATCGGCGAATTAAAACGCCATTTTTGATGGCGGTGCTCCGAATAGCGGACTATGTTCAAGTTCAGAGTGAGCGTGCTTTAAGAAGTTTGTTAAGCGTCAAAGAGCTAAGGAGTCCAGTCTCTCGTCAGGAGTGGCGGAATCACTTTGCCGTTCGTGATGTTTCTGTAAGACACGACGACCCGGAGGCTTTATACGTCCACGCGGCACCAACGGACGTCAGGACATATCTAAGACTTACTACGTTGTTCAAGGATATTCAACGCGAACTAGATGAGTCCTGGGCAACTATTGGTGAAGTCTACGGCCGGCGCGGGGACCTCGCGGCGCTGGGTCTTAGTTGGCGACGTATCAGATCTAACTTGGACAAGACGGAGCAATTTGCCAGAACCGTCCCGTACATTCCGATTAAAGCTGGCTTCGACGCATCCGGCCCGGATTTGCTGAAGCTTCTGGTTGGTCCGCTCTACGACTATTCGTACAAGGTCGGAATTCGCGAATTGGTTCAGAACGCCGTTGACGCGTGTAGAGAACTCGCTGACCTCTCAGAGAGGGAATTAAAAAATGTGAACAAACCGGACAAAATCGACGTTCTGGTCGAGTTCCAAGAGTCGGACGATGGAACCGGCTGGATTACCGTGAGCGACCGGGGCGTTGGTATGACGCTAGATACGATTACAAAATATTTTCTTATCGCGGGAGCTTCATTTCGCAACAGCGATGTGTGGAAGCGACAGCATATGGATGAACGCGGACGTACGCGGGTACTTCGCGGCGGAAGGTTCGGCGTTGGAGCGCTCGCAGCGTTTCTTCTCGGCGATGAGATTAAGGTCCAAACACGGCATATTGATAGAGCGGACGTTGATGGGCTCGAATTTACTGCGCGAATGGACGAACCTGTTGTTGAACTTAGACGCTGCGTATTACCGTATGGTACAAGCATACGGGTATGGATCTCTGATCATCGCGTCCTTGACGCGCTTCGTCCAACTGTGTCGTCCGACGTGATCAATAATGGTGCTGGTGACTCGATAAAACTCGACAATTGGCATGCGGTCGATTGGTTTGCTCAAGCTGAGCCTCGTGTTAAATATGTTTGGAATGGATTTGATATATCCAAGAGTTACGAGTACCGTGAAAAAATTCGAATAAAGGCGGAATACATTCCATCGCATGACAAAGTGGTGCCGTCACCCAACGGGCCGTTGGGGGATTGGCGTGCGCTCCCTGATCCCACCCCCTATGCCGCCATATTATGGAGATATGAGTTTAAAAAGGAACCGCGATCAGGCGAGAACGAGGATCATCTATTGCCCTCCGAAATTACGGTCAACGGGATCCGTGTTCAAAAAATTGGTCGTTACGATGGGCGGGATACCCATATCGGCATTGCCGGGAAAGGAGAAGAGTTCGGCCCAAGGTTTGCATTGCGCCGCCCGTCGATTGCGGTGTTTGACCCCGCGGGAGTATGCCCGATCAACCTGCAAAGAAGTGCGATAGCTTTTGACAGGATGGGTTTGGACGACCGTCTCGCTGACGACATACTCGCACGTCACATTGAAGCAATCGCAGCGGAGGCGCGGATTTGCACATCTCTATTGGATTTTCAGAAGTTATGCAAAAAAATGACGAAGGAAGAGGCCGTTAATTATGGAGGATTCGTGTCACCAATCTGCGCGACTTCTCTGGGAATTACGTTGAATTCTGTTCACCTGCTCGCCGAGCTTGAAATTAGAAATTTGTTTTTTATAGACTCGCCAGACGCAGCACCACCTTCGTCCTTCTCTAGTGTCCTCCGAGACGAGGATGCGCTGTTCTTTCGACAGCGAGGCGGAGGAGTTGCAAACGATCTGACGTGGTTTCGTGGACTTTTCGATCCCAGTTATTGGTATTCGTCAACGGCAGGGCTACCGCGAGTCTATCGTCAGGAGGCAATCTCCGTAATGCCACGGAAAAAATGGCTTTCAGCGAGCGAAAAAGGGAAGGTTAACCGTCAGATACTGGAATCTTTGAGTAATAAAGCGCACCGGGGTAATTTTGAGCTTGTTGTCTCTGGAAAAATTAAACAAGCTGATCGCTTTCTCGATCGTATAGACAAACTTTTAGATATTTTTGGTGAAAATGCGGAAATATCCATATGGTCGATGCAAGACGGGCAGCAACTGTCGGAGCAGGTGCCCTTACTAACTAGACTCTGGGTCTCGACCATAGGTGGCGCGACATTTAAGTCTGAGTGACGCCTACAACTGCATGAACGATGACATTGATCGAATATGCAGCATCCGTCCCGCTTACTGATGCGGCGACGACGCCGGAGTAGCTTAGGGTCGCTGCCGGCGAATACCGTACATGGACGCCCCCGGCCCGATGGGCTTCATGATGCAGCGGTGTAAATCGACAATCTTTTGCTACTCATCGATTTGCGTCCGCTGACCTAACGGGAGTGTTCTCTCCATGACGATTTCGCCGTTCGGCGAGCGATATGGGTAGAAAAGTGCGCAGGTAGCTTGCGGGGCTTTCCTGCATTGCGTGTAAGGTAGACCATCTCACCATCCAAAAAATTAGGCTTGCGACCATGAGCTTTGTATCTAAAGTCAGGCGGCCAAGCGGCCAAGCGGCCAAGCGGCCAAGCGGCCAAGCGGGCATGGGGGCAACTCTGGAGGCAGCTTGCTCATTTCACCAGGGTGTATCACGGACTGGTAAGGAGTAGGCGAAACTATTTCAGTCCGATCCCCGCACCATCGATTGCGTCGATGCGATTCGGTTCGATGAAGGGGTAAAAAACCGCAAGAAATCCAGCGCTCGCCGTTTTTTATTTGGCCCACGCACCGGCAGCGGCACGCCCGCGCGGCTCGCGATGCGCTTCACTGCGCCGAAAACCTCGCCATGTGATACTGGCACGCACGTCGCACCGGACGCCTGCGTCGCCACCGGCGAACGCGTCCCGCCGGCAGCCTCCCCATCGTTTGCCTCCCGCAGGACCACCCGTCATGACCGACTCGACCCATCACTATTACGAACCGTCGCAAGGCCACGGCCTGCCGCACGATCCGTTGAACGCGATCATCGGCCCGCGCCCGATCGGCTGGATTTCATCGCGCGGCAGCGACGGCACGCTGAACCTCGCGCCGTACAGCTTCTTCAACGCGTTCAACTATCGGCCGCCGATCATCGGCTTTTCGAGCACCACCGCGAAGGACAGCGTGCGCAACGTGCAGGAGACGGGCGAGTTCGTGTGGAACCTCGCGACGCGCGATCTCGCCGAGCGGATGAACCAGACCTGTGCCGCCGTGCCGTACGATGTGAACGAGTTCGAACTCGGCGGCCTGACCGCGGTGCCGTCGCGCCTCGTCGACGTGCCGCGCGTCGCGGAAAGCGGCGTGAACTTCGAATGCAAGGTGACCGACGTGATCCGGCTGCGCGACCATCGCGGCGTCGAAACGCCGGCCACGCTGGTGCTGGGCGAGGTCGTCGCGGTCCATATCCGCCATGACTTGCTGAAGGACGGCATCTTCGACACGTTCGGTGCGGGCATCATTCTTCGTGCGGGCGGCCCGTCGGCTTATGTGCACGTGAAACCCGACAGCCGCTTCGACCTGTTCCGTCCCGACGCGTGATCGAGCGCGCGTCGCAGTAAGCCGGCAACGGGGCGCACAAGCACCCGAACCCGACGAAAGACCCCGTTGAAATCCAGGATTTCGCGGGGTCTTTTGCTTCGTACCCTCACATGATCGGGACGACGCCGATCCGTCCGTCCCTCGATTCCCGGTCGCCGTCATCGCCGCCCCGGCGACGATGCGCTGCAGCAAACCTGTCCTTCGCCGAAGCCGGCCGCCGCCATGGCAAATCTGCTCACGACGAACGAGCGGCTTGGGCATCGACGCCCGCCGCTGCCAGGCATAGATTTCCAAGGTTGACGTGCTTATCCGCGCGTCAGCTCGCGCGCAGGCCGGCAACCGGCCCGCGCGTTCCCAAACAGCGTGAGACACAATCGAGCGTGGAGACGACACGATGAGCCTGTCAGAGCCATTGCGTCTGCATGTGCCGGAGCCCACCGGGCGCCCGGGCTGCAAGACGGATTTTTCCTACCTGCATCTATCGCCGGCCGGCGCAGTCCGCCGCCCGCCGATCGACGTAGCCGCGGCGGACACCGCCGATCTCGCCCGCAGCCTCGTGCGCGTGCTCGACGACAACGGCAAGGCCGTCGGCCCGTGGGCACCGGATCTCGACGATGCGCGGCTGATTGCCGGCCTGCGCGCGATGCTCAAGACCCGCATTTTCGACGCGCGCATGATGATCGCGCAGCGCCAGAAAAAAATCTCCTTCTACATGCTGAGCCTCGGCGAAGAGGCGATCGGCACCGCGCATGCGATGGCGCTGCGCGACGGCGACATGTGCTTCCCGACCTACCGCCAGCAGAGCATCCTGATCGCACGCGACGTGCCGCTCGAGCGCATGATCTGCCAGCTGATGTCGAACGAAGGCGACCCGCTCAAGGGCCGCCAGCTCCCCGTGATGTACTCGGATCGCGACGCGGGCTTCTTCTCCATTTCCGGCAACCTTGCGACGCAGTTCATCCAGGCGGTCGGCTGGGCGATGGCGTCGGCGATCAAGGGCGACACGAAGATCGCGTCCGCGTGGATCGGCGACGGCGCGACGGCCGAATCCGACTTCCACACCGCGCTCACGTTCGCGCACGTGTACCGCGCGCCGGTCGTGCTGAACGTCGTCAACAACCAGTGGGCGATCTCGACGTTCCAGGCGATCGCGGGCGGTGAGGGCACGACGTTCGCGGGGCGCGGCGTCGGCTGCGGGATCGCGTCGCTGCGCGTCGACGGCAACGACTTCCTCGCGATCTACGCGGCGTCGAGCTGGGCGGCCGAACGTGCGCGCCGCAACCTCGGCCCGACGCTGATCGAGTGGGTGACCTATCGTGCGGGCGCGCATTCGACGTCGGACGATCCGACCAAGTACCGGCCGAGCGACGACTGGTCCCATTTCCCGCTCGGCGACCCTGTCGAACGCTTCAAGCGTCACCTGATCGTCAAGGGCATCTGGTCGGACAGCGCACACGAAGCGTTGACGGCCGAACTCGAGGCCGAGGTGATCGCCGCGCAGAAGGAAGCGGAAAAATTCGGCACGCTGGCCGACGACCGGATTCCGTCGCCGGCCTCGATGTTCGACGACGTCTACAAGGAGCTGCCCGCGCACCTGCGCCGTCAGCGCCAGGAACTGGGAGCATGATCATGGCGCAACACGAGACAGGCACGGCAACGCAGCCGATGACGATGATTCAGGCGCTGCGCTCGGCGATGGACGTGATGCTCGGGCGCGACAGCGACGTGGTCGTGTTCGGGCAGGACGTCGGTTATTTCGGCGGCGTGTTCCGCTGTACCGAAGGACTGCAGAACAAATACGGCAAGTCGCGCGTGTTCGATGCGCCGATCTCCGAAAGCGGGATCGTCGGCGCGGCGGTGGGGATGGGCGCATACGGGCTGCGCCCGGTGTGCGAGATCCAGTTCGCCGATTATTTCTACCCGGCATCCGACCAGATCGTGTCTGAAGGCGCGCGGCTGCGCTATCGCTCCGCCGGCCAGTTCACCGCACCGATGACGATCCGCATGCCCTGCGGCGGGGGCATCTACGGCGGCCAGACGCACAGCCAGAGCCCTGAGGCGATGTTCACGCAGGTGTGCGGGCTGCGCACGGTGATGCCGTCGAATCCGTACGACGCGAAAGGGCTGCTGATCGCGTCGATCGAGAACGACGATCCGGTGATCTTCCTCGAGCCGAAACGGCTGTACAACGGCCCGTTCGACGGCCATCACGACCGGCCCGTCACGTCGTGGCTCAAGCATCCGTCGAGCGCGGTGCCCGAGGGCTACTACACGGTGCCGCTCGATACGGCCGCCGTGGTGCGTCCCGGCAACGACGTGACGGTGCTGACCTACGGCACGACGGTGCACGTGTCGCTCGCCGCGGCCGAGGAGACGGGCATCGATGCGGAGGTGATCGACCTGCGCACGCTGTGGCCGCTCGACCTCGACACGGTCGTCGCGTCGGTGCGCAAGACCGGGCGCTGCGTCGTGGTGCACGAGGCGACGCGCACCTGCGGTTACGGGGCTGAACTGGTGTCGCTGGTCCAGGAACATTGCTTCTACCACCTCGAGGCGCCGGTCGAGCGCACGACGGGCTGGGACACGCCCTATCCGCATGCGCAGGAGTGGGCGTACTTTCCGGGCCCGGCCCGGGTCGGTGAAGCGTTGCGACGCGTGATGGAGGCGTGAGATGGGGATTCATGTCATCAAGATGCCGGATATCGGCGAAGGGATTGCCGAGGTCGAACTGGTGGCCTGGCACGTGGAAGTCGGGCAGACGATCAAGGAAGACCAGCCGCTCGCCGATGTGATGACCGACAAGGCGGCGGTCGAGATTCCGTCGCCTGTGACGGGCAAGGTGATCGAACTCGGCGGCCGGATCGGCGAGATGATGGCGGTCGGCAGCGAGCTGATCCGCCTCGAGGTCGAAGGCGCCGGCAACCTGAAGGCCGGCGCACCGGTGCGGGAATCAAAGGTAGAAACCGCACCGGTCGCGGCCGCGCCGTCGACGGCGGTGGCCGACGCGCCGGCAGAGTCGCCCGCCAGGCCGGCGACGAAGCACGCGCCTGCGGAGCCGCGTCAAGCGAAGCACGCCGAACGCAAGGAACACGTGGAGCCGCCGCGCGCGGCACTCGCGCCGGGTGAACGGCCGCTCGCGTCGCCGGCCGTGCGCCAGCGCGCATGGGACATGGGCATCGAGCTGCGTTATGTGCGCGGCACGGGGGAAGCCGGCCGGATCCTGCACGCGGATCTCGATGCGTATGCGGGCAGCGGCAGCGGTGCGGCGCGCGGCGCACGCGGATCGCGGGCGCACGGCTACGACGAACGCAACGACGAAACCGAGGTGCCGGTCATCGGCTTGCGGCGCGCGATCGCGCGCAAGATGCAGGAAGCGAAGCGCCGCATTCCGCATTTCAGCTACGTCGAGGAGATCGACGTCACCGAGCTCGAATCGTTGCGGATGGATCTGAACCGCCGCTACGGCGACACGCGCGGCAAGCTCACGCCGCTGCCGCTGCTGATCCGCGCGATGGTGATCGCGTTGCGCGACTTTCCGCAGATCAACGCGCGTTTCGACGACGAAGCGGGGGTCGTCACGCGCTACGGCGCGGTGCACATGGGCGTCGCGACACAGACGGACAGCGGCCTCACGGTGCCGGTGCTGCGTCACGCGGAAGCGAAGGACGTGTGGTCGATTTCCGCCGAGATCGCGCGGCTCGCCGACGCGGTGCGCACGAACCGCGCGCAGCGCGACGAACTGAGCGGCTCGACGATCACGATTTCGAGCCTCGGCGCGCTCGGCGGCATCGTGTCGACGCCGGTCATCAATCATCCCGAGGTCGGCATCGTCGGCGTGAACCGGATCGTCGAGCGGCCGATGTTCCGCGACGGCGCGGTCGTCGCCCGCAAGATGATGAACCTGTCGTCGTCGTTCGACCATCGTGTCGTCGACGGCGCGGACGCGGCCGAATTCATCCAGGCGGTGCGCGCGGTGCTCGAGCGCCCGGCACTGCTGTTCGTGGAGTGAGCGCAATGAAGAACGAACACACCACGCTACTGGTGATCGGCGGCGGCCCGGGCGGCTACGTCGCCGCGATTCGCGCCGGCCAGCTCGGCATTCCGACCGTGCTCGTCGAGCGCGACCGCCTCGGCGGCACGTGCCTGAACATTGGCTGCATCCCGTCGAAGGCGCTGATCCACGTGGCCGACGCATTCGAACAGGCACGCGGCCAAGCGGGCGAGGGCGCACTCGGGATTCGTGTGAGCAAGCCCGAGATCGACATCGCAAAAAGCGTCGCATGGAAGGACGGCATCGTCGACCGGCTGACGCGCGGTGTCGGCGCGCTGCTCAAGAAGAACGGCGTGCGCGTGTTGCACGGCGACGCACAAGTGGTCGACGGCAAGACCGTCGACGTCGTCGCCGGCGGCCACACGACGCGGATCAGTTGCGAGCACCTGCTGCTCGCGACCGGTTCCGAACCGGTCGCGCTGCCGTCGATGCCGTTCGGCGGGCATGTCGTGTCGTCCACCGAGGCGCTGTCGCCCACGACCTTGCCGAAGCGGCTGGTCGTGGTCGGGGCCGGATACATCGGGCTCGAACTCGGGATCGTCTATCGCAAGCTCGGCGTCGACGTGAGCGTCGTCGAAGCGGCGGAGCGCGTGTTGCCTGCGTACGATGCCGAACTCGCGCGGCCGGTTGCCGATTCGCTCGCGCGGCTCGGCGTGCGGCTGCTGCTCGGCCACAAGGTGCTCGGCCTCGCGGAGCAGGGCGCGGTGCGTGTGCAGGCCGCCGACGGCGCGGAGCAGACGCTGCCGGCCGATCGCGTGCTGGTTGCGGTCGGCCGCCGGCCGCGTGTCGACGGTTTCGGGCTCGAGTCGTTGCCGCTCGATCGCAACGGTCGCGCGCTGTGGATCGACGACGAATGCCGGACGTCGATGCGCAACGTCTGGGCGATCGGCGACGTGGCCGGCGAGCCGATGCTCGCGCATCGCGCGATGGCGCAGGGCGAGATGGTGGCCGAGCTGATTGCCGGAAGGCGCCGCAAGTTCATGCCCGCGTCGATCCCGGCCGTGTGCTTCACCGATCCGGAGATCGTCACGGCCGGCTGGTCGCCGGACGACGCACGAGCGGCCGGTGTCGATTGCGTGAGCGCGTCGTTCCCGTTCGCGGCGAACGGGCGCGCGATGACGCTGCAGGCGACCGACGGTTTCGTGCGCGTGGTCGCGCGGCGCGACAACCACCTGATCGTCGGCTGGCAAGCGGTCGGGCGCGGCGTGTCGGAGCTGGCCGCGGCGTTCTCGCAGTCGCTGGAAATGGGCGCGCGGCTGGAGGACATCGGCGGCACGATCCATGCGCATCCGACGCTGGGTGAAGCACTGCAGGAGGCCGCGCTGCGTGCGCTCGGGCATGCGTTGCATGTCTGACGGGCGGGCGTGACAGGGAAGCACCGCCGGTGCGCGATGCGTGCACCGGCGGTGCTTCCCTCCGTTTTCGGGTGAATGGCCGATACCTCCATTCGGTTTCCGGAAGAAATGTCGCAAGGCCGGCATTCGGTGACCCCGCCTATTCATCCGGATCGCGTTGCCCGTGATCCGTTTCGATTCGACCGGCCGACCCGGTCCGCATCCTGAGTGCTCTCGGCGTCACGCCGAAGTGCCGCCTGATCGCGGTCGACAGGTAGCTCTGCGTGCCGAATCCGCAATCCAGCGCAATCGACAGGATGCTGTCCGTCGTGTGTTCGAGCAGCCAGCGTGCGCGTTCCAGCCGCCGCTCGATGACGTATTGCGCGGGCGTGCGGGAAAACTGCGTCCTGAACGCGTCAATGGTGGCGCGCTCGCTCATGCCGACCAGTCGGCAGAGATCGGCGGTGTCGATGCGGCTTTCCAGCGACGCGTCGATGAACCGGTTGATCGTCTGCGCGCACAGCGGCGCAGCCGCGGTGTCGGCCGTCAGCGGCTGATCGGCGGCATTCGGGTTGCGCCGATAGGTGGCGCCGGGCGGTTCGCCGAAGCGACGGTGGTACTCGCGCACGAAGCGCGCGGTGATCGCGAACCCGTACGCATGCAGCGTCGCATCGAAATCCGGCTTGTCGCCGCGCGCGAGTGCGCGGTTGACATGACGAAAGCGTGCTTCATTGCGCAGGTCGGCCGACGACTTGCCGGCGACGCGACGAATACCGTGCTCCAGGGCTTCGGTCGCGCATCCGAGGACGTGTGCGACTGCGCCGAGGGTTTTCCAGCGCAGCGGCGCCTCCTCGAGCATGCGGATGGCGACACGCGCCTGATGTTCGGGCGCGCAACGATCGCGGTCGAACAACGCACCGTGATTGTTCGCGTGACCGGTGACCATGAGCTTCAGCATGTGTTCGAGCAGCGCGTCGACGGCGGCGTCGGGGATCGGCGACATCCGGATCATCCGGCGCAGGCATCCGGCCGCCGCGTTCCATTGCGCGCGCAGCTCGGGCGCAGCCGGCGTCAGCGCGAACTCGACCGGGGCGAGCCCGGGCCGGCCGACCCATCGCGCGAGAAAGCCGTTGATCCGTTCCGCATCGATGATGACCGACAAATGGCCGAATCCGTCGGGCCCCGTCGTGCAGAGCGAGCGACCCGTCGATGAAACGGGCATCACGTCGCCCACCGCGCAGCCCGCATCCGCACCGTCGCTTTCGTATTGCGCGTGGCCGCGACGGCACGACAGGAACAGGTAGTTCGGACGCGCGTCGTTCGAGCGGAAGTGAAAGGGCATCAGGTAGTCGACGTCATAGATGCCGACGCCGTTCCATTCGTGTCCCGTCATGCTGACGTCCCGGCGAACCGCGTGCTGCGCCGTGAACTGATTGTCGGCGTAGATCGTGCCGATGAAATCGGACACTTCGTCGGGATCGTCGCTGTGAAAGCGATGCGTCCTGGGAAGCGGGTCGCTCATGCTGTTTTCCACTCCGAACGGATGCCGGCACGGCTCCATGCCGTTGGCTGCGTGACGTGCCGCATGCTTCTGCGGGGCACGCGCGCGCCCACTATTGCACCTTGCCGGCGCGCGATGCTTCAAGAATTGTCAAAACCGGTACCGGTCGCGACGCCGTCGCCTTGTCTGACGAAAGACCGATTGCGGCGGTCGCGACGCGGCATCGCTTTCGGTCGCGGGATTTTCAACTTTCCGGTGCGCATGGTTGAAAGAACCGGCGCCGGCTGAGCGCTACCATGGATGAACCGATTGTTAGTCAATCGTGGATAGTTCATCTCGGTGGCCCCCGTTCATTCGTACGATCGGCTCGACTACACTCGATCCATCTCAACACCTTCACATAGGAATCCGGAGTTTTCGAATGAACACCGCAACGATGGCAGACAAGGTCGTACTGATCACTGGCGTTTCGTCCGGTCTCGGCCGCGAACTGGCGCAACGCCTGCTCGCGGAAGGCGCGCGGGTCGCGGGCACCGTGCGCGGCGCCGAACAGGTCGCGGAATTCGAACGGCTCGCACCCGGGCGCGCGCTCGGCGTGCTGATGGACATCACGCAGCCCGACGCGGTGACGGCCGGCGTGCAACGCGTGCTCGAGCGGTTCGGCCGCATCGACGTGCTCGCCAACAATGCGGGCGTCGGCACGGTCGGGGCGGTCGAGGAAACGACCGAAGCCGACGCACGGCAGATATTCGACGTGAATTTCTTCGGCGGGTTGCGCGTGATTCACGCGGTCCTGCCGACGATGCGCCGCCAGCGCTCGGGCCACATCGTGCAGTTCTCGTCGATTGCAGGGTTCGCCGGCTATCCGGGGTTGGGCGTGTACGCGGCGGCCAAGGCCGCGACCGGCGTGCTTGGCGAGGCATTGGCCGGCGAACTCGCGCCGCTCGGCATTCATGTGACGGTGCTGACGATCGGCATTTTCGAAACGCAGTTCGCCGGACGGTCGCTGGCGTACTCGTCGAACCGGATCGACGACTATGCCGACACGCCGGCCGACCAGTTCCGCGGCTTTATCGGCCAGCTGCAGGGCAAGCAGCCCAACGTGCCGGAGAAGGGCGCGCAGGCGATCGTCGACATCCTCAAGGCCGCGAAGCCGCCGGTCCACTTCGCACTCGGCGCCGATGCGGTGGGCACGATGCTCGGCCGCGCCGAATCGATCGAGCGCGATATCCGGGCGTGGGAAACCATGTCGCGATCGACGCAGCGCGGCTGAGCAGGTACCCGGTTCATCCGGAACGAATCCGGATGAATGGTATCGGTGTACTAAGTATTAACGAATGCGTCATCGGGAATCGAACCCCGCCGCGATCGGGTATCGCGCGGGTGACGCATGCGCCCGGATGCGCCGGGCGCGGATCCATGGAGAAACGGACATGAGTACTCGAACAAGCGTGGCGATCGTGACCGGTGCGTCGCGCGGGATCGGCGCGGCGATTTCGCGGCGGCTGGTGGACGACGGGCTCGCCGTGGTCGTCAATTACGCGGGCAAGGCGGCCGAAGCCGAGGACCTGGCGCGCGATCTCGCGGATGCGGGGGGGCAGGCGATCGCGGTGCAGGCCGACGTCGGCGATCCCGCTGCCGTGGCGAGGCTGTTCGACGCGGCCGAAGCCGCGTTCGGCGGTGTCGACGTGCTGGTCAACAACGCCGGGATCATGAAACTGGCGCCACTGGCCGACAGCGACGACGCGCTGTTCGACACCCAAGTCGCCGTCAACCTGAAGGGGGCCTTCAATACGCTGCGTGAAGCCGCGCGCCGGCTGCGCAACGGCGGGCGCATCGTCAACCTGTCGAGCAGCGTGGTCGGGCTGAAACCCGAGACGTACGGCGTCTATACGGCCACCAAGGCGGCGGTCGAGGCGATGACGGGCATCCTGTCGAAAGAACTGCGCGGCCGATCGATCACCGTCAACGCGGTCGCGCCGGGGCCCACCGCGACCGACCTGTTCCTGAACGGCAAGTCGGCCGAGCTGATCGAGCGCATGTCGAAGATGAATCCGCTCGAGCGTCTCGGCACGCCGTCCGACATCGCGAATGCGATCTCCTTCCTCGTCGGGCCGGACGGCGGCTGGATCAACGGCCAGGTGCTGCGCAGCAACGGCGGCATGGTCTGACGCCGATCCGTGCGTGTCGATCGATTGCAGTCGTCATTCAAGGAGCATCACCATGAGCAAGACTATTCTCATCACCGGCGCGTCGAGCGGCTTCGGGCGCATGACCGCCGAGGCGCTGGCGGCGGCCGGCCACACCGTGTTCGCGTCGATGCGCGATACGGCCGGACGCAATGCGCCGGTCGTTGCGGAGATGGTCGAGCATTCGAAAGCGCAAGGCGTCGATCTGCGCACCGTCGAGATCGACGTGCAATCGCAGGATTCCGTCGATGCCGGCGTCGCCAGCGTCATTGCCGAGGCCGGCCGCATCGACGTGCTGATACACAACGCGGGGCACATGGTGTTCGGTCCCGCCGAAGCATTTACGCCGGAGCAATACGCGCACCTGTACGACGTGAACGTGCTGAGCACACAGCGCGTGAATCGTGCGGTGCTGCCGCACATGCGCAAGCGCGGGAACGGCCTGCTGCTGTGGGTATCCAGCAGCAGTTCCGCGGGCGGCACGCCGCCGTATCTGGCGCCGTATTTCGCGGCGAAGGCGGCGATGGATGCGATCGCGGTGCAATACGCGCGCGAGCTGTCGCGCTGGGGCATCGAGACTTCGATCGTCGTGCCGGGTGCATTCACGGGCGGCACCAACCATTTCGCGCATGCCGGTACGCCGGCCGATGAAACGCGTGCGGCCGAATACGACGCCGGACCGTATGCCGGGTTCGGAGACCAGGTGTTGAAGGCGTTCGCGGACATCGTGCCCGCCGACGCGGACGCCGGCGAAGTGGCCCGCGCGATCGTCGATATCGTGGGCATGCCGTTCGGCAAGCGGCCGTTCCGCGTCCATATCGATCCGACGCAGGACGGTGCGGCCGTCGGCTTCGCGGTGCTTGACCGCGTGCGGGCGGAGATGCTGCATCGCGTCGGCCTCTCGGACCTGCTGCGTCCGAAAGCGAACGCGTGACGCACCGGGCAACCGGCGCAGGCCGGCGCGCGGCAACCGATACGAATCGACACGACGCATGTGCATGCGCACATGGTCTGAATCAGGAAAACGAAATGGCAAACCATGACATCAAGGGTAAGACCGTATTGATCGCGGGCGGCGCGAAGAACCTGGGCGGGCTGATCGCGCGCGATCTGGCCGAGCACGGCGCGAAGGCCGTTGCGATTCACTACAACAGCGCGAGTTCGAAGGCGGACGCGGAGAAGGCGGTCGCTGCGATCGAGGCGGCCGGCGCGCAGGCCGTCGCATTCCAGGCGGACCTGACGCATGCAGCGGCCGTCGAGAAGCTGTTCGCCGATGCGGTTGCGGCGGTCGGTCGTCCCGACATCGCAATCAACACGGTCGGCAAGGTGCTGAAGAAGCCGTTCACCGACATCAGCGAAGCCGAGTACGACCAGATGAGCGCGGTGAACGCGAAGTCGGCGTTTTTCTTCTTGCGCGAGGCAGGCCGCCACGTGAACGACAACGGCAAGATCGTGTCGCTGGTGACGGCGCTGCTCGGTGCGTTCACGCCGTACTACGCGGCCTACGCGGGCACGAAGGCGCCGGTCGAGCACTACACGCGTGCGGCGGCGAAGGAGTTCGGCGAGCGCGGCATTTCGGTGACGGCGGTGGGGCCTGGCCCGATGGACACGCCGTTCTTCTATCCGGAGGAAGGGGCGGAGGCGGTGGCGTACCACAAGACGGCCGCCGCACTGTCGAAGTATTCGAAGACGGGGTTGACCGACATCGAGGACGTCGTGCCGTTCATCCGTCACCTGGTCAGCGACGGCTGGTGGATCACGGGCCAGACGATCCTGATCAACGGCGGCTATACGACCAAGTAACGCACGCGGGCCGCCGGTGCGTCGCCCGGCGTCTGCATTCGCATGCCGCGGGTCGGGCCCGGGCGACGCCGGCATGCCCTCATCGAGGAACGGCATCATGAAAATCGACACACTCCGCCATCCGGTTGTCCGGCGCGCGATCGACGCGCTCCAGCAAGGCGACGGCGCAGCATGGGCCGCGCTGTTCGCGCCCGATGCGACTCTTTACGACGACGGCCGCCCGCGCGACCTGCACGCGTTCAACCGCGATGCGATCGGGTCCGAGCGCTTCTCGACGATCGATCGTGTCGAGAACGACGGGCTCGATGTCTACGGCCAGTTCCATTCGGACCGCTGGGGCACGTTCCGCACGTACTTCAAGTTTCAGGTCGACGGCGACGGCCGGATTTCGCGGCTCGACATCGGGCAGGCCTGAACCGTTTGCATACCGCCCCGGGCCGTTCCGGCCGGCGGCCTTCCCAAGGAGATCGCGACCATGTCGAACCCTTATCAGTCCGTGCTCGACGCACAGCGCGCGCGTTTCGACTCGGATGTCACGAAAACACTGGCATGGCGCATCGCGCAGCTCGACCGGATGGAGCGCATGCTGCACGATCACCAGGATGCGCTGTGCGCCGCGCTGTACGAGGACTTCGGCAAGCCGCCGTTCGAGCAGCTGTTCGAGATTTCGGTGCCGACCGGCGTCATCCGGTATTACCGCGAACACCTGCACGAGCTGATGGCGCCGCAGAAAGTCGCGATTCCGTCCGCGCTGGAGGCGGCCGGCAACGCGGGCATGATCTACAAGGAGCCGTACGGCGTGACGCTTGTGATCGGCCCGTTCAATGCGCCGATCCTGTTGCTGCTGGACCCGGCGATCGCGGCATTGGCTGCCGGCAACACGGTGGTGCTGAAGCCGGCGAATACCACGCCTGCGACGGCCGCGCTGCTGAGCCGGCTCGTGCCGCAGTATTTCGCGCCGGAGGACGTCGTCGTCGTCACGGGCGGCCGCCAGGAAATCGGCGCGTTGCTCGAACTGCCGTTCGATTTCATCTTCTTCACCGGCAGTTCGGCGGTCGGCAAGGTCGTGATGCGTGCGGCTGCCGAGCACCTGACGCCGGTCCTGCTGGAACTCGGCGGGCAGAACCCGTGCATCGTCGACGAAACCGCGAATCTCGACATCGCGGCCGACCGGATCGCGTGGGGGCACAACGCGATCTCGGGGCAGTGGTGCATCGCGCCCGGCTACGTGTACGTGCATGAATCGGTGGCCGATGCGTTTCTCGCGAAGCTCAAGGCGTCGATCACGAAGATGTATGGCGACGATCCGCAACGCAGCCCCGATTTCGCGCGGATGATCAGCGAACACGATGCCGCGCGCGTCGCGTCGTACATCGTCGCCGACAAGGTCGTGCACGGCGGCCGCCACGACGTGGCGGCACGTTATGTCGAGCCGACCGTGCTGTATCCGTCGACGTGGGACGACCCGGCGATGAAGCAGGAGGTGTTCGGCCCGGTGCTGCCGGTGCTGCCGTACCGAGACCTGCGCGAGATCGTCGGCATCATGAAGCGCAAGCCGAAGCCGCTCGCGTGCTATGTGTTCAGCAAGCGGCAGGCGAACGTCGACCAGGTGCTCAATGGCCTGTCGTTCGGTGGCGGCTGCGTGAACCAGACCAACCTCCATTGCTGGATCGACAGTTTGCCGTTCGGCGGCGTCGGCAACAGCGGGATGGGGAAGTACTACGGCAAGGCCGGCTTCGATGCGCTGAGCAATACCAAGTCGATGCTGATCGGCAATCCCGATGCGGTGCTCGACGTGTTTCCACCTTACGCGGGCAAGGACATCGGCACGATGCTCGGCGTCTTCGCATAACGGGAGGGCACGATGCATACGCTCTGGACGATCGTGGCCGGCGTGCTGTTGCTGGCCGTGTTCCTGTTGTTCGGGCAGCTATGGGGCACGCACGCGGCATCGCTGGCGTTCGCCGCAAAAGCGTTCGTGCCGGTCTGGCTCGGTTTATCGCTGTTCAATCTTTGGGTGGGCGTGCATCGGGCCGGATACGGCGTGAGCGAGGAGCTGCCGATCCTCGCGATCGTGTTCGGCGTGCCGGCCGTCGTTGCGCTTGCCGCCGCGCTGCTGTTCCAGCGCACCTGAATCGACGCGCGACGACGGACCATGCGCGCGCTTGCGTCCGTCGTTGCGGCACTGCTCCCGTCCACCCGCCGCTCGTCTCCTCCCATGAAGATCGACATGCCTCTGTTTGCCGCGCCGCTCGCGCAGGACGTCGTCACGTTCTGGATCGACGCGGGGCCCGCGCAATGGTTCGCGAAGCACGCCGATTTCGATCGCCGCTTTCGCGAGCGCTTCCTCGACACGCATCTGGCCGCGGCGAGACGCGAGTTCGACGACTGGCTGTCGACGCCCTACGGAACGCTCGCGCTGCTGTTGCTGACCGATCAGTTTCCGCGCAATGCGTTTCGCGGCACTGCGCACATGTATGCGACCGACGCACTCGCACGGCAGTTTGCAATGCATGCGTACGAACATGGCCAGATGTCGTGCGTCGAGCAGCCGCTGCGCCTGTTCTTCTGCCTGCCGTTCGCACATTCGGAAGACCCCGCGGACCAGCGGATCTCCATCGAACTGAACGGGAGGCTCGGCCAGCCGTGGCTGGCGCATGCGATGCGGCACAAGGACATCGTGATGCGCTTCGGCCGCTTTCCCCATCGCAACCCGCTGCTGGGCCGCGAGACGACGCGCGACGAGGCGCGTTTTCTCGCGGAAGGGGGATTCGCCGGATGAGCACGCCCGCGCTCGAGGCATGGCCGCCGCGGCGGCCATGCGCGCATCAGCGCAGGAACTCGATGCCGAACGTGCCGCCCATATCGACGATATGCCCCGCATGCGGCGCCTCGAAGTGACCGGGCAGCAGCAATGCGCCGTGTTCGACGCAATGCGCGAGCAGTTCGAAGCGGCTTTTCGCGGCGAGCTGGCGGTCGTCGCAGACCTTGCTGCTCCATTGCCAGAACGGGATCTGGATTGGCGAGTGCAGCATGTCGCCGCTGAACACGCCGCGCGAGCCCTGGGACGTCAGTTCGATCCGCACGTGGCCCGGCGAGTGGCCCGGAGCGTGGCGGATCAGGAACGTGTCGTCGAGTTCGTAGGTGTCGTCGAACATCGTGGCCTGGCCGGCCTCGATGACGGGCAGCACGCTGTCGTTGTACATCGGCTTGAACCACGCCGGCCCTGCCGGGCCTTCGCCACGGATCGCGCGGACCAGGTGATCGTGCTCGACCTGCGAAATCACGTAGCGCGCGTTCGGAAACGTCGGTACCCAGACGCCGTTGACGAGTTGCGTGTTCCAGCCGACGTGATCGGCGTGGAGGTGGCTGCACATCACGTAGTCGATTTCCTCGGGCTGGATGCCGAGTGCGCGCATCCGGTCGAGATAGCGCGTCGACAAGCGGTGCATTTCCGGCAGGCCGGGCCGATCCTTGTGGTTGCCAATACAGCTGTCGATCAGCACCGTGTGCCGGCCGGTACGCACGATCCAGCTGTGCACGGGCATCGGGATGCGGCCGCTTTCCGGATCGTAGTGCGTCGGCGCGAGCCAGTGTTCGTGCTCGGCCACGCGCGCGCGGTCGAAATCCGGCAGCCAGCTCTGCGCGGTTTCGCCGAGCAGCATCGTGTCGTACAGCCGGATGATCTCGACGTTGCCGAGCGCGAGGGAGAAAGCATGCGGCTCGGCATTCGTGATGTGCGCATGACAATGCGCATGCCCGCAGGAATGGGTCATCGGTGTCTCCTGAATGGTTGGAATGAATCGGATCGGGGCGTGGCGCGACGCCCCGGACACGATCGTCTACATCGGCGCCGTGGCGCGGACCGGGGCCCGCGGCACGGGCACGGCTTTGCCGGTCATGAAGTCAGCTGCGCGTTCGGCCATCATCATGATCAGTGCGCTGGTCGGCCCGCGGATGATGCGCGGGATCGCCGATCCGTCGACTACACGCAGGCCGGTCACGCCGCGCACACGCATCTGCGTATCGACCACGGCCGCCGCATCGTCGTCGGCGCCCATGCGGCACGTGCCGACCGGGTGATGAAGCGTGATCGCGATACGGCGGATGAATGCGTCGACGTCGGCATCGCTCTGCACGTGCGCACCCGGCGCGACCTCTTCGTCGATGAAGGGACGCAGCCCGGCCTGTGCGCCGATTTCGCGCATGCGCCGGAACATCTCCCGGGCCGCGATGCGATCGTTCTCGGTGGCGAGGAAGTTTTGCTCGATCCGCGCATGTTGAGCCGGATCGGCCGACTTCAGCGACACGCGACCGCGGCTTTCGGGCGTGAGGAAAATGCCCTTGATCGCGAACGAGTCGGAATACGCGTGCCTGAACGGCTCGAAGTACGGCGCGGCGTTCATGGCGCCGGCAGCGAGGATCAACTGAACGTCCGGCAGCGGCAGATGCGGCTGGCTTCGAACCAGCCCGAGCGCGGCGGCGGGGATCTTGCCCGAGAAGCCGTTGCCGCCCGCCAGCGTGCGCATGACGTCGAACGCGATGCGGTCGGCACGCATCATCCGGTGCAGCGGCCCCGGTTCCTTGCGGCTCCAGCGCAGGTCGAACACGATGTGGTCGTGGAGGTTGGCGCCCACGCCGGGCAGTTCGACCTTCGTCCCGATGCCATGAGCGCGCAGGTTGTCGGTCGCGCCGATGCCCGAGAGCATCAGCAGTTGCGGCGAGTTGATCACGCCGCCGCAGAGGATGACCTCACGGCGCGCGTCGGCACGGTAATCGGTATCGCCGCGACGGTATTCGATCGCGGTGGCGCGGGGTGTGCCCCGGTCGGTATCGAGCACGATCCGCCGGGCGAGCGCCCCGGTCACGAGCGTGACGTTGCCGCGCGCGAGCGCCGGGCGCAGATAGGCGACCGCGGCGCTGCAGCGCAGGCCGTTGCGGATGGTGGCCTGCATCGGCCCGAAGCCTTCGACGGATGCACCGTTGTAGTCGTCGTTTTCCGGATACCCGCACGCACGCGTCGCGTCGAGGAAGCCGCCGATCAACGGATCGCGATAGTCGAGCCGGATCACGGTCAGCGGGCCGCGCCCGCCGCGCAACGACGATTCGCCGCACTCCCAGGATTCGGAACGCTTGAAGTACGGGAGCACGGCGTCGTACGACCAGTCCGTCAGGCCGAACTCGTCGACCCAGGCTTCGTAATCCTCACGAGCGCCGCGTGCGTAAGCCATGCCGTTGATCGACGACGAACCGCCCACCACCTTGCCGCGCGCGCACTCGATTCGGCGGCCGTCCATGCCGGGTTCCGGCTCGGTGAAATAGCCCCAGTCGAAGAGCCGGTTCTTCAGAATCTGGCCCCACGTCAGCGGCACCTTGATGTACGGCGAACGATCTTGCTCGCCGGCTTCGAGCACGAGGATGCGGACGTTCGGATCCTCGCCGAGCCGGTAGGCGAGTGCACAGCCTGCCGAGCCGGCGCCGACGATCACGTAGTCGAACGTATCGGTTTTCATTGCCGCACCTCGCGATGCGTGATGGCCGGGCGGGCCGGCGCAACCCGCGAACGCGGGGCGCGGCGACCGGCCGGAACAGGCGTCGAACGAACCATGATGTCTCCAGGTGGGCCTGAACGCAGGCCTCTCGGTTGTGGGTTCATTCGATTGTGCGTAACCTGAAACATATCTTCCAATACGTATTGCATGGCCATCCGATACCCGGCTGGCTATGGGCGAGGGGACTGTGCGCGGATTCGATTCGTATCTCACTTTTCAGAAGCTCGAGGTGTTCTGCACGGTGGTCGAGCTCGGCAGCGTCACGCGCGCGGCCGACCGGCTGTGCATCGCGCAGCCGGTCGTGACCGCGCACGTGCGCAGCATGGAGAAGCGGCTCGGTTATGCGCTCGTGAAGCGCGCGGGGCGCAACATCGCGCTCACGGAGGCCGGCGAGCGGATCTATCGATGGGCGACCGAGGTCATCACGCGCACGCGCGAAGTCGAGCGCGAGCTTGCGGGCCTCGAGCAGGGCGAAATGGGCAACGCGGTCGTCGCGACGTCGATGTCGATCGGCTCGTACGCGTTGCCGCCGCTGTTCGCCGATTTCCACCGGCGGCAGCCGGACGGGCTCGTGACCGTGCAGATCCTGACGCCGCAGGCGGCCGTCGATGCGACGCGCGTGGGCGGCTGCGATTTCTCCGTCATCCTGATCGCGGCCAACCAGGATCTCGACGGGCTCACGATCCTCCCGCTGTGGGAAGACGAACTGCTGCTCGTGTGCGGCGCGTCGAGCCCGTGGGCCGCGCAGGCGGCCCGCGATCTCGACCTGCGCCGCGTGCCGTTCGTGAGTACACCGCGCAACCAGCCGCGCCGCGAGCTCGAAGAGGCATTGCTGCGCGAGCGCGGCCTCGAGCAGCGCAAGGTCGTGATGGAGCTCGGGCATCCGGAAGCGATGAAGCACGTGGTGCGCGAGAACCTCGGGGTGAGCTTCATGTTTGCGTCGGCGGTGCGCGCGGAGGTCGAGCGTCGCGAGCTGGTGGTGCTCGATCGCCCCGATCTGTCGATGAAGGTACCGATCTATCTTGTGCATCGCGACGACAAGCGCTTTTCGGCGTTCCAGGCCGAACTCGTGCAATTCATTCTCGATGCCGCGTCGCCCGGCACGGCAGCGCACCTGTCGAATTCATAGTCGGTCGACTATCTGTTCGGCGATCAATAGCTAATAGACCTATGGTCGGTCCGGTTCTAAGCTGGCCGGGTGCTTGACGGTTCGCATCGAGACGCGATGCGGACTTGCGCACTGCCAGTCAACCCGAAAACAGGCCGACCCATGTGTACTCTTCATCTTCAATCCGGCGGCGCCGCCGCGTATGCGGACGACGCCGGGCGTCCCGCCGATGCGCCGGATCCCGCGCTCGTCGAGGACCTCGTCTGCGCGAACCGCATCCTGTTCGCCCAGGGCATCGTCGATGCCTTCGGCCACGTCAGCGTCCGTCACGACAAGGATCCGCAGCGATTCCTGCTCGCGCGCAACATGGCGCCCGGTACCGTCGACGTCCAGGACATCGTCGAATTCACGCTGGACGGCGTGCCCGTCAATGCCGGCGGGCGCGCCGTCTATCTCGAGCGCTTCATCCACGGCGAGGTCTACAAGGCCCGTCCGGACGTGCAGGCGATCGTGCACAGCCATTCGCCGACCGTGCTGCCGTTCAGTGTGACGAAACGCACGCCGCTGCGGCCGGTGTGCCACATGAGCGGATTTCTCGGCGCGGGAACGCCCGTGTTCGAGATCCGCGAGACGGCAGGCGATGCGACGGACCTGCTGGTACGCGACAACGCGCTCGGCGCGGCGCTGGCGCGGCGGCTCGGCAGTGCGGCGTTCGTGCTGATGCGCGGTCACGGTTCGACGGTGGTCGCGCCGACGCTCAAGCAGGCCGTGTATCGCGCGGTCTACGCGGAAGTGAATGCGCGCATGCAGATCGAGGCGCTGCAACTGGGCGACGTGGTCTATCTCAGCGAGCAGGAAGCCGCGACCGCTTGCGCGAATATCGAAACGCAGGTCGAGCGCCCGTGGGCGCTGTGGAAGCAGCGCGTACAGCGCGAGCAACACGTCGGCGCGCGCTGACCGCGATCGACTGAAAGAGGAGACGAGCATGAACGAGCAGTTGATGACAGGCCGCTTGCTGATCGACGGCGAACTGGTCGAAAGCGAGACCGGCGAGTGGGTCGAGTCGATCAATCCGGCCACCGAGGAAGCGATCGGCCGGGCGCCGGCCGGTTCGCGCAAGGACGTCGCGCGGGCCGTCGATGCGGCGCAGCGAGCGTGGCCGGCGTGGGCCGAGCGCACCGGCGAGGAGCGCGGCGAGTTGCTGCGCGGGTTTGGCGAGCGCCTGCTCGAGCGCGCGGAGGAACTGTCGCGCATCGAGGTGCTCGATTCCGGCAACACCTGTGCACCGACGCTCGCCAGCATGCACGAGACGGTGCGTAGTCTGCGCTATTACGCCGGGCTCGTGCACGGGCTGCACGGCGAGACGATCCCGGCCACCGGCCGGCATCTGCACATGACCGTGTACGAGCCGTACGGCGTCGTCGGCCGGATCGCCGCGTTCAATCACCCGGCGATGTTCTCGGCGGCGCGTACCGCGTCGGCGCTCGTGACCGGCAACACGGTCGTGGTGAAGCCGCCCGAAACGTCGCCGTTGTCCGTGCTCGTGCTCGGCGAGGTCGCGCGCGACACGTTGCCGACCGGCGTGTTCAACATCATCAACGGAACGGGGGCGGAGGTCGGCGATGCGCTGGTGCGCCATCCGGACGTGAAACGTCTTGCGCTGATCGGGTCCGTGCCGACCGGGCGCGCGATTCAGCGCAGTGCGGCGGAGGTGGGCGTCAAGCACGTGACGCTCGAGCTGGGCGGCAAGAATCCGATGATCGTGTTTCCCGACGCGGATCCGGACGCGGCCGCCGAAAGCGCGGTGCGCGGGATGAATTTCTCGTGGCAGGGACAGTCGTGCGGATCCAATTCGCGGCTGCTCGTTCATGACGACCTCTACGACGACGTGCTCGCGCGGGTCGTCGAGCGCGTGGCCGCGATCCGCGTCGGCGATCCGATGTCGCCCGACACGGACATGGGCCCGATCAACTCGCGCAAGAGCTACGAACACGTGATGAGCTTTCTCGATCCGGCGCAGACGCACGGTGCGCGGCTGATGACGGGCGGCCGTCGCCCGCCCGGGCGCGCATTCGAGAAAGGCTTCTGGGTCGAACCGACCGTCTATGCCGATGTCACGCCGGCGATGCGGCTGTGGCGCGAGGAAGTCTTCGGCCCGATCCTGTCGGTCGCGCGATGGCGCGATGTCGACGAAGTCGTCGCGATGGCCAACGACACGGAATACGGGCTGTCGGCCGCGATCTGGACCAACGATATCCGGCAGGCGCTCAACACCGCGCGCCGCATCCGCGCGGGCAGTGTGTTCGTCAACGGCAGCAACACGCACTTTCTCGGCGTGCCCTGGGGCGGTTTCAAGAACAGCGGCGTCGACCGGGAGGAGGGGATCGAGGAGATGTACAGCTACGTCGAGAAGAAGGTCATCAACGTGATGCTGTGAACGGCGCGATTCACCGCGGGCCGTGCCCGTCATCGACGGCGGCGGCCGGCGGCGACGGGCACTCTCCACTCATGGAAGCCGGATAACGCGGGCAGGAGCGAGGCACCGGGCGGGACACACGAAGCCCGCGCGCGTCGATCAAATAGTTTTCCTAATAAAAATGACGACCGGCACATGGAAGATACGCATGCGACCGGCGCGTCGATCATCGATGGATTGGAGACAGTATCCGTGAGAATGAAGGCAATGGCCGTCGCGCTGGCGACGGTGTCGTGCCACGCGCACGCGCAGAGTTCGGTGACGCTGTTCGGCATCGTCGACAACGGCATCTCGTACGTGAGCAATGCGGGCGGCAAGTCGCTCGTGCGGGCGATGTCCGGCATCCAGGCGCCGAACCTGCTCGGGATTCGCACGGTCGAGGATCTCGGCGGCGGAGTCCAGGCGCTCGTCTTCATGGCGTCGCAGCCCGATCTCAACAGCGGCACGGTGCGCGGCGGGGCGCTGTCCGGGCGTGAATCCTATGTCGGCATCGTCACGCCGTACGGAACCGTGACGCTCGGCAGGCAGTTCGACTACATGTTCGACGAACTGTCGCTGCATCGCTGGGGGCACGAGATTTCCTATGTCAGCCTGTACCAGTTGCCGGGCGGCCCGTTCTCGAAGCTGGGCGCCGCGCTCGGCACCTTCGACTACACACGCATCGCCGGCGGGAGCGCGACGCCGAATGCGATCAAGTTCACGTCGGCGTACTATGGCGGGCTCCGGTTCGGCGCGATGTACGGCTTCAGCAACATCGCCGGGCAGACCGGCACCAACAACCTGTCGAGCTTCGGCGTGTCCTACGACAACGGGTCGTTGCGGCTGGATGCGGCCTACACGTATTCGAAGCAGGAAGGGATCGACAACGGGCACCTCGGTATCCGCAACGCCGGCGCGGGCGGCCGCTACGCATTCGGCGACTTCGCGCTCGACGCGCTGTACGTGAATACGCGCAACACGTCGACCGGCGCGCACGTCGATACCTACGAGATCGGCGGCTTGTACCGGTTCGCGCCGGACCTGTTCACGTACGCGAACTATCTTTACGCGAAAGGCAACCGGCAACTGGCCGGCAATCATTCGAACCAGGTCGGCATCACGCTCGATTACCTGCTGTCGAAGAAAACCGACGTCTACATGAGTGCCGTGTATCAGCAGGCGAGCGGCGGCGAGGACGTGATCGCGTCGGTATGCGGCACGTTCACGGCGTCGTCGGGCGCGCGGCAGACCGTGTTGCGCGTCGGCGTTCGAACGGTGTTCTAGGCGGGTGGCGCTCGTCATCCTGCCGGCTGGCGGATGTCATTGCGCCGTCACGTCGCGACAGAACGCATCGATCGCAGCGACCATCTGCGGCAGCCCGGGCTGCTCGATCGGATAGCGACCCGTGTTCTCCAGCTTCGTCACCTTGACCGGCACGCGGCGAATGCACGCGAGGAACGGCTCGCTCAGGTGCAGCGGCGTCCAGCGGTCCGCGGCCGGTTGCGTGAGCAGGACGCGGGGCAGACGGCGAAATCTTCCGGCTCGAGTCGAATAAATATCAATTTCGAGCGCTTTGATGCGATAAAAATTTCGAATGTGCGCGGAAATGAAGCGTCGACGAAGCATGGCGGGAGTCGTGCCGCGTCAAGTCAGAGACAGGAAATGAGCACGGCCTGTAACTTTTCGAGATGTTGGGCGCTTGTCGGCGCCGAGTCGGCCGACGATCATGTGGGAAGCCGGAAACCGGGGCGTTCCCGCTCCGCCAACGCAGGCTCCACACGGAAGAACCGGACATGAAATTGCTGCTCGTCGGCGCGACCGGACTCGTCGGGCGTCACGTCCTCGAAGTCGCGCTCGCCGATGCGCGGGTCGATCAGGTGATCGTCCTCGCGCGCCGCCCGTTGTCGCCGCACCCGAAGATGCGCGCGCTCGAGGTCGATTTCGATCATCTGCCCGACGCGGCCGACTGGTGGCATGCCGATGCCGTGATCTGCACGCTCGGCACCACGATGCGGGCCGCCGGCTCGAAGGCGGCGTTCCGGCGCGTCGACCACGACTATCCGCTCGCGGTCGCGCGGCTCGCGTACCGCCACGGCACCCCGGCCTACGTCCTGAATTCCGCACTCGGTGCGGACCCGGCATCGAGCATCTTCTACAACCGCGTGAAGGGCGAGGTCGAGCAGGCGCTCGCCGGCGTCGGGTTCGCGTCGCTCACGTATGTGCGGCCCGGGCTGATCGGCGGCAGCCGCGACGAATTCAGGCTCGGCGAGCGGCTGCTGGTGTTCGCGTTGAACGCGGCCCGCCCCGTGTTGCCGGCAAAGTGGCGCGTGAATCCCGCGTCGCGGATTGCCCGCGCGCTGCTCGACGCGGCGATCGACGCGCGGCCGGGCGTGCAGGTCATCGCGTCGGACCGGCTCGCCTGACGCGCATTCGGCCGCCCGCTTACCCGGTTATTCGCCTGACCATCCATCGAGCTCGCCGAACTGTTCGGCGAGCGCCGCCGTGAACGCTTCCAGCGCTTCGCTGCCGTCGCAGTTGCGCGGTGTCGCGAGCTGGAATTCCACCGTATGGCTCAGCTTGCTCGCGAGCAGCCGGCGCATCTTCCCGGCGGCGACCCACGGCGCCGCGACATGGTCGGGCAGGAAGCCGACATGCGCGCCGGACAGGATGAAGATCACGTCGGCGTCGACGTTTTCGGAGAACGCGGTCGGCTGCGCGTTGCGCAGCGCCGCACCCGACGTGTTCGTCTTGTAGAGCCGCGCGACGTTGCTCGCGCCCGCGATGTCGTTGACCGACACGGTCTTTTTCGCAAACAGCGGATGCCGGGCGCCGCAGTGCAGCGACTGGTGTTCGACGAACAGCGGCGTGTAGTGCAGGCCGGCCTGGTGGCCCGAAAAATAGCCGATCGCGAGCTGGAGTTCGCTTTTCAGCAGCCTGCGTTCCAGCTCGTCGGGCGGTACCGCGACCATCTCGATCAGCACGTCCGGCGCCCGTTCGCGAAAGCGGCCGACGCTTGCCGCGATCGATTCGACGACGTCCGGCGCCAGTCGCTCGGACAGCCCGATACGCAGCTCGCCGAGCAACGTGCCCGACACGTGCTGCGTATCGCGCGTGAACACGTCCATCGCGTGCAGGAGCCGCCGCGTCGACTGCAGCACGCGTTCGCCCTTCGGCGTCAGCCGGAAGCCGCTCTTGCCACGATCGCACAGCCGGAACCCGAGACGCGTCTCGAGCTTGGCCATCTGCGTGCTGATGGTCGAAGGCGCCATGCCGAGCGTGCCCTGCGCGGCGCTGAAGCCGCCGCTTTCGACGATCGTCAGAAAGAGCCGCAGCAGCTGCACATCCATGTCTCTCAAGCGGGTCAGCATGGCAATACGTCGCATTTCGTGAAGTTGGCTTATGTTAGTTCATATTTTTCGTCGGATGCCGGGGCGGCAGAATCGGGCACGAGGTCGCCAGCCGCGCGGCCGTCCCCCTTCAGACAGGAATCCGACGATGAGCCAGAACGATTTCGCCTTCACGCGCGACAGCCTCTACGGCACGCAGGCCGAGCCGACCTTCGCGGGCGCGACGAGCTTCATGCGCCGGCGTTTCAGCCGCGATCTCGACGGCGTCGACCTCGCGATCACGGGCGTGCCGTTCGATTCCGCCGCATCGCACCGGCCCGGCACGCGCTTCGGCCCGCGCGGGTTGCGGATCGCGTCGACGGGCATCGCGTGGGAGCGCCCGTGGCCGTGGTCGTTCGATCCGTTCGACGTGCTGGCCGTGGTCGACTACGGCGATTGCGCGTTCGATCTCGGGCAGCCCGAATCGGTGCCGGGCGCGATCGAGCGGCATGCCGACGGAATCCTCGCGCGCGGCTGCGCGATGCTGACGCTCGGCGGCGATCACTTCATCACGTATCCGCTGCTGAAGGCGCACGCGAAAGTGCACGGGCCGCTGTCGCTCGTCCATTTCGATGCACACACCGACACGTGGCCCGATCACGACGTCAAGCGTATCGATCACGGGACGATGTTCTATCACGCGGCGCGGGAAGGGTGGGTCGTGCCCGGACGGTCGGCCCAGGTCGGCATCCGGACGACCAACGACGCGCCGATGGGCTTCGACATCCAGGATGCGCGCCACGTGCATGCGTCGACGCCCGCCGCGATCGCCGCGCGCATTCGCGACCGGGTCGGCGATCATCCCGTGTACCTGACGTTCGACATCGACTGCCTCGATCCGGCGTTCGCACCGGGCACGGGTACGCCGGTCTCGGGCGGGCTGTCGAGCCATCAGGCGTTCGAGATCCTGCGTCACCTGGAGGGCATCAACCTGGTCGGCATGGACGTGGTCGAAGTGTCGCCGCCGTATGATCATGCGGAAATCACGTCGCTGGCCGGCGCGACGATCGCGCTGGAGTTGATCTGCCTGTATGCGTCGCGCCGGCGCGCCACGGAAAAATCGAACGATGACTGAACTCACCTGGCGCAAGGCCGTTCCCGACGATGCGGCCGCGTGCATCGAACTGCGCGGCAAGACGCGCGAGAACGCATTCACCGACGCGCAGTTGCGCGACCTCGGCATCACCGTCGAAAGCTGGGGCGACGGCATCCGGGCCGGCCTGGTCTCGGGCCGGGTCTGCTGCGCGAACGGGCGCATGGTCGGCTACTGCTTCGGCGACACCGGATCGGGCGAGATCGTCGTGCTCGCGATCCTGCCCGAGTACGAGGGGGCGGGGATCGGCAAGCGACTGCTGCGGCAGGTGATCGACGCGTTCGCCGCGAACGGCTTCACGTCGCTGTTTCTCGGCTGCTCGACCGATCCGGCGTCGCGCTCGTACGGCTTCTACCGGCATCTGGGCTGGACGCCGACGGGCACGCTCGACGAAGCCGGCGACGAAATCCTGACGTTTCAGATCGCGCGGCACGCATGACGGCACGCGTCGGAGGCGCGAGGCGCTGCGTCGATTCTTCGATTCTTCGATTCGTAAAACTGTTTCGTCATACCAAACGATAACGTGACCGCGGCGCCTGCGCTGACCTACGATGGAGACATTGCTTCCACCGTCCACCGAGCCGTGTGCACCCACTACCGCGCTCCCGATGAAGACCCGGGCATCAGCGAACTGAAGATCGGAATCGGCGACCTGTTCCGCCGCGACCCCTGGGCACCCGACGTGTATCCCGACTACGCGGCGCCGGTCGCGCGCGCCGACGGCGACGGCCTCGAGGTCGTCGCGGCCGTGTTCGGTTTCTGGCCGAAATTCATGCAGCCCGAGCGGATCGACGAGCACGGCCGAAAAAGAAAGAAACTCGATACGGTGAACGCGCGGGCGGAAACGGTCGGCGCGTCGCGGCTCTACGGCACCGCGTGGTGCAACGGCCAGCGCTGCCTGATTCCGGTGCGCTGGATCGTCGAGCCCTGTTATGAAACCGGTCGCAACGTGTGGCACCGGATCGGCGTCGCCGGCTGGCAACCGTGCTGCGTCGCCGGCATCTGGCGGCGCTACGAAGGCGCCGACGGCCGCGAACGCGTGGGCATGGCGATGCTCACGGTCAACGCCGACGCGCACCCGCTGTTCGCGCGGATGCATCGGCCCGGCGAAGAGAAGCGGGGCGTCGTGATCCTGCGCCGCGACGATTACGACGAGTGGCTGCACGTGCGCGACATCGAGGCAGCCCGGCGCATGCTGAACCTGCTCCCCGCCGACGACATGACGGCCGAACCCGATCAGGCATCGCCCGCGCGCACCTGAGCTTTCATTATTCCGACGTCCTGCTTTCGACCAAACCGGCCGAACGTGTGCCGATTATTCGGACGATTTCGAAAATCGGCCGATACCGGGTAATCACCGATATCTCGCAAGTTGTATATACAAGATCATCCGCTGGCAATGTCGGCACACGTCGTGCCGCTTGCGCGCCAGCGCGCAAACCGTGCGTGCGTGGCGCATGCCGGCGATCCACGGCGCCCCGCACCCGCAGAGCCGAAAGGGCGGCTCGCAGCTTCCCGTCTTGTTCGAACCATTTGTGATCCTGAGTATTTTGGAGATTTGCCCGTGTCAACGAATCCCAGTGGAAAAGCCGGCGGCCTGATCGAAGTCCGTTCGATCGACTTCATTCCCGACGCCGAGCGCCACGGCGGCCTGCTGAGCCAGTTCACCCTGTGGCTGTCGGCCAACCTGCAGATCACGGCCATCGTCACGGGCGCGCTCGCCGTCGTGCTCGGCGGCGACGTGTTCTGGTCGCTGGTCGCGCTGCTGCTCGGCCAGTTCGTCGGCGGCGCGGTGATGGCGCTGCACGGCGCGCAGGGGCCGCAGCTCGGCTTGCCGCAGATGATCTCGAGCCGCGTGCAGTTCGGCGTCTATGGCGCGATGATCCCGATCGTGCTCGTGTGCCTGATGTACATCGGCTTTTCCGCGAGCGGCTCGGTCCTGGCCGGGCAGGCCGTCGCGCAGCTGCTGCACGTCGACGACGCGGCCGGCATCCTGCTGTTCGCCGCCGTGATCGTCGTGCTGACCGTGTTCGGTTATCGCGCGATCCATGCCGTCGGCCGGGTCGCGAGCGTGATCGGCATCGCCGCGTTCGTCTACATGTTCACGCAGCTGTTCGCGAACCACGACATCGGCGCGCTGCTCGCGAACCGGCATTTCTCGCTCGCGAGCTTCCTGCTGTCGATGTCGCTGTCCGCGTCGTGGCAGATCGCGTTCGGTCCGTACGTCGCCGACTATTCGCGTTACCTGCCGCGCTCGACGTCGTCGGTCGCGACGTTTCTCGCGGTCGGCCTCGGCTCGGTGATCGGCGCGCAGGCGGCGATGGTGTTCGGCGTGTTCGCGGCCGCACTGGCCGGCAGCCAGTTCGCACACCATGAGGTGGCGTATATCGTCGGCCTCGGCTCGACCGGCGCCGTGGCCGCACTGCTGTACTTCAGCATCGCGTTCGGCAAGGTGACGGTGACGGCGCTCAACGCATACGGCAGCTTCATGTCGATGGCGACGATCGTCAGCGGCTTCCGCGGCAAGGGCGCCGTGTCGTCGAAGAGCCGCCTCGTGTACATCTTCGGGATGATCTGCGTATCCACGCTCATCGCGCTCGCGGGCCGCCATTCGTTCCTGAAGGAATTCACCGCGTTCATCCTGTTCCTGCTCGCGTTCTTCACGCCGTGGAGCGCGATCAACCTGGTCGACTACTATTGCTTCACGCGCTCGCGCTACGACGTGCCGGCGCTGTCCGATCCGGACGGCCGCTATGGCCGCTGGAACGTGATGGCGATCACGATCTACGTGGCCGGCATCCTCGTGCAGTTGCCGTTCATGTCGACGCACATCTACACGGGCCCGCTCGTCGATGCGCTCGGCGGCACCGACATCTCGTGGATCCTCGGCCTGATCGTGCCGGCCGTGCTGTATTACATCGGTGCGCGCGCGTCGCGCCGCAGCATTCCCGAACGCCTGATCCTGCCGCTCGAACGCGGCGAAGTTCACCACTGACGACACGTCACGCGCATCGGGCCGGCCGGCTGCCGGCCTGAATGCCGCGCGAGCCGGGCGCTGCCTGCGCCGGGTTCTTCCACACGTTTCCCTTTCGACGATGCCGGCGCGGCGCGGCTGCCGCGCGCGGTGTCGTTTCATTCTCAGACCATTGAATAGTATGACTAAGAAAATGACAGCCCGCGGCAGCGATGCCCGGGCGCGGATGGTGCACGCCGGTCTTCGCGTGACGGTGGCGGCGGCGTGCGCCGCCGGATCGGGCGCGGCGCTCGCGCAGGACGGCGTCACGCTGTACGGCGCGATCGACGAGTTCGCGCAATACGTGAACACGGGCAACGGCTATACGGCGGCGATCGGTTCGGGCGGCCAGTGGGGCAGCCGGTTCGGGCTGAAGGGCGGCGAGGATATCGGCGGCGGGCAGAAGATCGAGTTCGCGCTGGAGAACGGCTTCAACCCGAACGACGGCTCGCTGGCGAGTTCGGGCAGCCTGTTCAACCGGCAGGCGTGGGTCGGCATCGCGGGGCAGTGGGGCAAGGTGCGCGCGGGCCGCCAGAATTCGCCGCTGTTCAACGACCAGGGCGGACAGGATGCGTTCGGCGGTGTCACGCAGGCGTCCGGCATGGACAACCTGACCGTGTTCGCGTTCCGCACCAGCAATACGCTGTCGTACCAGAGCCCGGAGATCGCCGGTTTCCAGGGCGGGCTGTACTTCGGGTTCGGCGACGCGGGCGGCGTGCGCTCGGCGGGCGCCAGCCAGCAGTTCGACCTGACTTACGAACACGGGCCGTTCGGTGCGTTCGTCGCGGGCCAGTGGCTGAAGAACGCGACGGCGACCACGACCGATCGTACGATCATGGCCGGTGCATCGTACGAGATCGGCAAGGCGACCGTGTACGGCGGTTTTTCCGCGGTGAAGTGGGCCGATCTCGGCATCGATTCGCGCGTGTACGGGCTGTCGGTCAAATACCAGTTCAATCCGGCGAGCTACGTGGCGCTCGGCTACGCGTATCTGCACGACCAGTCGTCGCAAGGCAACAATGCGGACCAGCTCGGGTTGATGTACGAGTACGACCTGTCGAAGCGCACGAGCTTCTACGGCGCGCTGTCGTACCTGCGCAACCGCAACCAGGCCGGCTACACGCTGGCCGGTGCGGCGAACCCCGGCCTGCCGCTCGCGTATCCGGGCGCGAATGCGCGTGGCGTGCAGCTCGGCATCGTGCATCGCTTCTGACGTTGCCGACGCGCCGGGCCGGGTGCGCCCGGCGCTTTCCTCCGGCGCGCTCGCGCCGCTACTTCCCCAGCCGCTCCGCAAGCGAATGGCGCTGCATGCAGCGCTCCATCGCGTCGAGAAACGCGTGCTCGGCCGCGTTCATCTTGCGATCGCGATGCCACAGCAGGAACACGTCGACGTCGACGAGCCCTTCGTCGGGCGGCAGCCGCCACAGCCGCTGCTGGGCGATGTCGTCGCGCACGATGTGTTCGGGCAGGCAGCCGATCCCGTAACCCGCGAAGATCAGCCGCCGCACTTCCTCGAGGCTCGGCGACGATGCGACGATGCGCCCCGTGAAACCCTTCTGGTCGCGAAACACGGTGAGCGGCGACAGGCTGTCGCCGATCTGGTCGCTCGTGAACGACACGAAATTCTCGGCGAGCAGATCGTCCATGCGCAGTTGCGTCTGCCCGAACAGCCGGTGATGGCGGCCGCAGTAGATCGCATAACGCTGGCGCAGGAAGCAGCGCATCTCCAGCTTGTCGTGCGGCGTGCGGCACAGGCCGAGCCCGGCCGTGGCGGTTTTCTGCAGCAGCGAAGAAAGGATGTCCGACGAGCGCATCACCTCGATCTGCAGGTCGATGCGCGGATACGCGCGATGGAATTCCGCGAGGAATTCGTCGTAGACGGGCGACTCGATGCGGCTCACCGTCAGCAGCCGGATCGAGCCGGTCAGGTCGGCTGTGCTGTCGTCGATTTCGGTTTCGAGGCGCGAGATGCCGCCGTAGATGTCGCTCGCGATCCGGTACACGGCTTCGCCCGCCGGCGTCGTCGCGAAGTGCGTGCCGCGCCGCTCGATCAGTTTGCGTTCGAGCGTGTCCTCGAGCCGCCGCAATGCCTGGCTCACGGCCGGCTGCGTCACGTGCAGGCGCGCGGCCGCGCGGCTCACGCTGCGCTCCTGCACGATGACGAGGTAGGTGCGCAACAGGTTCCAGTCGAGACGGTCGTTCAGGAACGGGGCGAGGTCGGGGCGCATCGGGTCTCCGGGCGAGGCGTCGGGCGGGTATTAGTTGAATTTATACGGCGAATAATAACTTGAAATTTGACTAATGATTTGCGGTCGCCGATAAAGGAGGGGCGCCGCAGCGTGCGGCGCAAGGCCGCGACAGACGGCCGTCCACGATATTGCGTGTCGCGCCGCAGCGGCGCGCGTCAGGAGCCCGCATGACCCAGTCCCTTCCTTCCGCCCGCCAGCCGGGACGCGCCGCGACGGCCGCGTTCATCGGCACGATGATCGAGTGGTACGACTTCTACATCTACGCGACCGCCGCCGCGCTCGTGTTCGGCGAACTCTACTTCCCGTCGCATGACCGCTTCGTCAGCACGATGGCGTCGTTCGCGACGTTCGCGGTCGGCTTCTTCGCGCGGCCGCTCGGCGGCGTGATCTTCGGGCACCTCGGCGATCGCATCGGCCGCAAGAAGGCGCTGATGACGACGCTGATGATGATGGGCGTCGCGACCGTCTGCGTCGGGCTGCTGCCCGATTATTCGACGGTCGGCCTGCTCGCGCCGGTGCTGCTCGTCGCGCTGCGCGTGGTGCAGGGGATCGCGGTCGGCGGCGAATGGGGCGGCGCGGTGCTGATGGCGGGCGAGCATGCGCCGCAGGGGCGCCGCACGTTCTTCGCGTCGTTCGCGCAGCTCGGCAGCCCGGCCGGGCTGATCCTGTCGCTGATCGCGTTCCGTGCGGTCACGTCGATGGACAAGGCGGACTTCCTCGCATGGGGCTGGCGCCTGCCGTTTCTCGCGAGTTCGGTGCTGCTCGTGGTCGGCATCCTGATCCGGCTCGGCGTGAACGAGTCGCCGGAATTCGCGCGCGTGAAGGAAACCAACCGCACGGTGAAGCTGCCGGTTGCGGAAGTGTTCCGCTCGGCGTCGGGGCTCGTGTTCCTTTGCATCGGCGCGAACACGATCGGCATCGCGGGCGTCTATTTCACGAACACGTTCATGATCGCGTACACGACGCAGTACGTCGGCGTCTCGCGATCGCTGATCCTCGACAGCCTGTTCGCGGTCGCGATCATCCAGTTCTTCGCGCAGCCGGTCGCCGCGTGGATCGCCGAGCGCATCGGCGGCGCGCGTTTCCTGAAACTCGCGGCGCTGCTCGCGATGCTGTCGCCGTATCCGATGTTCATGCTCGTGCAAGGCGGCACGTCCGCGTCGCTGATTGCCGGCATCGCGCTCGCGGTGGTCTGCATGGCCGGCTTCTATTCGGTGATCGCGGGTTTCGTGAGCGACGTGTTTCCCGCGCACGTGCGCTATTCGGCGATCTCGCTGGCTTACCAGATCTGCGGCGCGATCGCGGGCGGGCTGACGCCGCTCGTCGGCACATGGCTCGCGCATCGCTTCGCGGGCCAGTGGTGGCCGCTCGCGGTGTTCTACACGTGCCTGGCCGGCATCTCGCTGCTCTCCATCGTCGCGATCGACGCACGCCGCGCCGCGCGGCCGGCCGCCGCCGAAGCGCTCGGCTCGCAGTGACCCTCAACGAACGAATTCATCCGGAGTGCACATGAAAGACCTGCTGGAAATCGACGGCGCCCGCTTGTGGCAGAGCCTGGCGGACATGGCGCGCGTCGGTGCGACGCCTCGCGGCGGCGTGCGGCGCCTGGCGCTCACCGACGACGATCGTCGCGGGCGCGACCTGTTCGCGCAGTGGTGCCGCGACGCGGGGATGACGGTGAGCGTCGACGCGGTCGGCAACCTGTTCGCGCGGCGCGACGGCGTCGATCCGCAGGCCGCGCCGGTGCTGATCGGCAGTCATCTCGACACGCAGCCCGAAGGCGGCCGGTTCGACGGCGTGTATGGTGTGCTCGCCGCGCTCGAGCTCGTGCGCACGCTGAACGACGCAGGCATCGCGACCGGCAAGCCGCTGGAAATCGTGTCGTGGACCAACGAGGAGGGCGCGCGTTTCGCGCCGGCGATGCTCGGCTCGGCCGTGTTCACGGGCGCGTTGCCGCTCGACGATGCGCTCGCGAAGCAGGACGCCGACGGCATCACGCTCGGCGCCGCACTGGACGCCTGCGGTTATCGCGGCGAGCGCGCGACGGGCGGCGCGGTCGATGCGTACTTCGAAGCGCATATCGAACAGGGCCCGGTGCTGGAGGCCAACGGTACGACGATCGGCATCGTCACGGGCGGGCAGGCGATCCGCTGGCTCGACGTGACGGTGACGGGCGTGGCCGCGCATGCGGGCACGACACCGATGCCGTATCGCAAGGACGCGTATTTCGCGAGCGCGCAGATGGCGCTCGAACTCGAACGGATCGTCGCCGGTCATGCGCCGCGCGGGCTCGCGACGATCGGGCAGGTCGGCATCCGCAACGCGTCGCGCAACACCATTGCCGGCGACGTGACGTTCACGGTCGACCTTCGTCATCATGACGATGCGCAAGTCGACGCGATGGAGCGCGAACTGCGCGATGCGTGCGCACGTGTCGCCGCGGCGCGCGGCGTGCAGGTCGCGATCGACACCTGCTGGCGCAGCCCGGCGACGCCGTTCGATCGCGACTGCGTCGAGCTGGTCGCGCAGGCGGCTGCGGCGTTCGGCTATACGAACGAACGGATCGTCAGCGGCGCCGGGCACGACGCGATCCTGCTCGCGCGCCGCGTTCCGACCGCGATGGTGTTCATCCCGTGCGTCGACGGCCTGTCGCACAACGAAGCCGAGGACGCCCTGCCTGCCGACGTGACGCGCGGCACGAACGTGCTCCTTCATGCGGTGCTCGCGCGCGCCGGCGTCGCGGCGAGCGTTGCCGCGGCGGCCGCCACGCAGGATGCGTGACACCGCGAACCGATCGATCGACCGACAGAACAACCGACGAGGGCAAACGATGAACACCTATTTCCATCCCGAGCAGCTGCTGCACCATCCGCGCAGCTACCTGTCGCGCGGCCGGATGCGCGAGCCGCAGGAAGTGCCCGAGCGCGCGGCGCGGCTCGTCGCGGCCGTCCGGTCGCTCGACTTCGACGTACGCGAGCCGGCCGACCGCGGCACCGCGCCGATCGCGGCCGTGCATGACATGAACTACCTGCGCTTTCTGGAAGAAGCGCACCGCGACTGGAAGCGGATGCCCGACGACTGGGGCGACGAAGTGATGTCGAACGTGTTCGTGCGGGATCCGAACCCGCTGCGCGGCGTGCTCGCGAAGGCCGCGCGCTATCTCGCCGACGGCAGTTGCCCGGTCGGGGCGAACACGTGGCGCGCCGCGTACTGGTCCGCACAGAGTGCGCTGGCGGCTGCGGCCGACGTCAACGACGGCGCACGCGACGCGTACGCACTCTGCCGGCCGCCCGGCCATCACGCGCGCCGCGACGCGGCCGGCGGCTTCTGCTACCTGAACAATGCGGCGATCGCCGCGCAGTCGCTGCTCGGCCGCCATCGCCGGGTCGCGATCCTCGACACCGACATGCATCACGGGCAGGGCGTGCAGGAGATCTTCTACGGCCGCGACGACGTGCTGTACGTGTCGATCCACGGTGACCCGACCAACTTCTACCCGGTCGTCGCGGGTTACGAGGAAGAGACGGGCGCGGGCGCCGGCGACGGTTTCAACCTCAACCTGCCGATGCCGCACGGCGCGCCCGAGTCGGCGTTCTTCGAGCGGCTCGACGACGCGCTGCGCGCGCTCGCGCGGTTCCAGCCCGATGCGCTCGTGCTCGCGCTCGGCTTCGATATCTACAAGGACGATCCGCAATCGCAGGTTGCCGTCACGACCGACGGTTTCGGCCGGCTCGGCGGGGCCATCGGCGCACTCGGGTTGCCGACGGTGATCGTGCAGGAAGGCGGCTATCACCTCGAAAGCCTCGACGCCAACGCGCGTGCGTTCTTCGGCGGGTTCGCCGCCGCGCGCTGACCGGCGCGGCGGGGCTCGATCGCGTGCGTGCGGATTGAGGTTTTCCGCGAGCATGCCGATAATTCGCGCATCTGCCTGGATGGATGCACGAAGGAGGGCCGCACGATGACAGCCGGCCAGATCACACGCGGTGCGATCGCGCTCGCCGCACTGGGCGCAGGGTCGCTCGCGAGCGCGGCGGAACCGTCGATTCCGCTGCGAGTCAGTCTCGTCATTCCGGAAACCTGCACGATCGACACCGGCGCGCCGCAGGCGGCTGCCGATGCCGGCATGCCGAGCGTCAGCTGCGTGCACGGCACGCCGTTCGTGCTCAGCCACGCGGCGCTGCCCGATGCGCGCCCGGCGCCGCGCGGCATCGGCACGGGCGCGCCGTCCGCATGGACCGTCACGTTCTGAACGGCGCGCCCGCCCGTTCATGCCGTTGAACGCTAGAAACTGATCGTCGCGGTGATCGTGTCGCTGTAGCTGCCGGGCGCGGGCGTGGTCTGCGCCGGCACCGCGCCGTACACGGTCACGACCTGCGCCGTGCCCGTGCCGACGCCCGTGACCGTCGCGCTGCCGCCCGTGCCGTCGCCCCATCCGATCGAGTGCGCGGCGTCCGTATACAGCCCGTAAGCGATCGTCCCGCCACCACCGCTGCGCTTCATCTGGCGCGCCGTCACGTCGCCGCTGCCGCCGCTGCTCAGCGCGATTTTCCACGCGTCGCCGTTGGTGCATTGCGCGGTAATCGTCCCCGTTGCCGCGAGCGTGCCCGACAGGATGCTCGCGGTGCCGAAGCTCACGTTGGTCGCGTTGATGTTGCAGTTGTTGATGACGTCCGCCGTCGCGCCGAACGGGAAGGTGCCGCTCGACGTCGTCAGCGATGCGCAGGTCGGCGCGACGAGCAGGTAGAACCCGGTGTTGATCGATGTCGTGTTGCCGCCGAACTGCTGCGAATAGGTCGTGGTGCTGTTGCCGGTCGTCGGCACGGTCGGCTGGTTTCCGGTGATCTGTCCGTACACGGTGACCGTCGCGGACGCGCTCGTGCCGAGCGCGGGTTTGGCGAGCGTGACGGACGCCGGTGTCGTGCCGGAATACACGGAGCCCCACGCGACCGAATGTCCACCGTCGAGATAGAGATCGTACTGCATCGCGTTCGTGCCGTTGACGAGGCTGCGCGGGCTCGTGCCGCCGAGGTTCAGGCACACGAGCACGTTCGGCACCAGCGAGACGGCCGACCACGTGCAGGTGACGCTGACGGTGCCGGTCGCGGTGACCGGCGCGTTGGAGATCGGGCTGACCGATCCGAAACTGACCGTCGACGCCGTGGCCGTGCAGGACTCGGCCCGCGCGTGATGCGGCACGCCGCACCACGCGGCGAACGCGATGACGAGCAGCAGCGCGAGCCTCATGGCGCCGCCCGGCAGGTGAGGGGCCCGAGGGTCGGCAGCGTGCCGTCGCCGGGCGCGGTGAACGCGAATTCCGTGATGCAGCGCTGCGTGCCGGAGTCGATCACGAGGTGGTTGTCCTCCTTCAGCCCGTCGATGAACGTGAGCCCGTCGTAGCCGACGATCGTATCCGCGCCGCTTTCGGCGTGGTGCACGCGCGCGCCGGCCGGCAGCGGGCGGCCCTCGGCGTCGCGCAGGATCACCGACGCCGCGCGATAGCGCGACACGCCGAAATGCGCGACGACACCCGATTGCGCCTGCGGCACGACCGTCATCGACGTGCGGGCGATCCGCGCATCGGCGGGCAGCTTCATCGAGTCGATCGCGATCTGGTTGTTCTGGTACGCGTTCAGGTCGGGCACGAGCAGGTGCCCCGCGCGGTCGGTCGTGCCGATCACGCGGTTCTCGTGCAGCACCGGAATGCCCGCGACGCCGTCGGTCGACACGAGCGCGAAGCCGTCGTCGATGCGGCGCGACACCTGCAGGCTGCTGTCCATGAACACGAGCGCGCCGCTCACGTCGAGCGACGCGCCGGTCTGCCGGTCGATCTGCTGCGCGGCCGCGATGACTTCGCCCGCGTGGCCGAGATACCGCAGTTGCGCCTGCCGGTAGGGCACCGCGCCCGTGCCGCCCGTCTGCACGCCCCAGCCCCAGCCGCCGCCGTAGTCGGGCGGCCGGCTCGCGTCGATGGTGTAGTTCGACTGGCCGCGCTGGCGGCCGACGGTCGTGTTGATCGACGTGTTGCGGCCGAGCCCGATGTTCAGCGACACGAACGCGCCGTTCGCACCTTGCTGCGCGAAGTCGCGGTACGCGCTCACGCTCAGCGACGCGAGATCGCCGAAACCCAGCGTGTACGACACCGTGCCGATCCGCGTACCCGGGCCTTGCGGCATCCGGAAGCCGATATAGCTCAGCGACAGGGTCTGGCGGTGCATGAACGGCAGCGCGAGCGTCGCCTGGTCGGTCGCCGCCGGCGCCGTCGCGCCGTCGCGCGATGCCAGGTCGCCGTAGCGGCCGAACGCGCGGATCGTCTGCGCGTTGATCGAGAAGCGCGGCTCGATCAGCTGGTAGCCCACGCTCACCTGCGTGCCCGGAAAGCGGCCGGCGCTGCCCGCGACCGCGCCGCTCACGACGCCCGCGTAGCCGAGCCGCAGCAGCGCGCCGACGCCGGCGTTGAGCACGCCGCCGGTCGCTTCCGCATGCCCCTCGACGGTCAGCGCGTCGGTGACGCCGCGCCGCATCGAGCCGCTGATGGCCGGCCGCGCGTCGTAGTCGAACGACTGCAGCCCGTAGTGGCGGCGCAGGAAGCCGGCTTCGAACGAATAGCTCGACAGCCCGGCGGACAGCATGCGCGTATCGACGTAGAGCGGCACGGAGGTCGCGACGGTGCGGCCGAGCGCGTCGCGCGTGATGACGGTCGCCTGGCCGGCACCCCTGATGCCCGGCACGTCATGGATGAGGAACGGGCCGCTCGGCACGTTGCCGGTGTACTGGCGCACGTTGTTGATGTAGAGGTCGACGGCCGACGGGACGGCGGCGGAGCCTGCGAGCGACGGGATCGGGAACGTGACGAGATCGGGGCGCAGCGCGAAGTTGCTGCGCCACTGGAAGCCGCCGATGCGCACCGAGCGCGTCCACGCGAGCGACCCGGAGATCGTGTCGCCGATCTGTGTCGTGCCCGGCCGCGCCGGGTCCGAGCGGCTCCATGACGTATCGAAGCGCGTGTAGCGCCGCTGGCCGTTGTAGAAGGTCGCGGCGCCCGTGGTGTCGAACACGCCGCCCGGATCGAAGTAGCGCACGTCGGTGTAGAGCGAGTACTGCCGGTCGCCGATCGTCTGCGCGTACGCCTCGTAGTTGATCGCGACGCCGCGCGACGCGCTGGCCGCCTGCGTGGGCGGCAACGCACGGCTGTCGACCGCGTATGGCCGGCGCAGCGAGTCGGGCATCTGCAGGTCGACGCTCTGGCGTGCCGCGTCGTAGCGGTAGCGCAGGCCGGGGATCGCGTCGAGGTCGACCGTCGCCGCGTCGGCGAGGCCGAGCCGGTCGGTGGCAACGCCGATCGTGCGCAGGTCGGCGCCGCTTGCCGACAGGTGGCCGTCGCGTTCGCGGAAGTGCGCGAGCAGCGTCGTGTTTTCGCCGTTGACGCTGACTTCGAGGATCACGTCGTGCGTGCCGTCGGTCATCACGAGCACCGGGAGTTCGTCAGCGCGCACCGGGCCGAATGCGAGCAGGCCGCCGGCCACGACGGCCGCGAGCACGGCGCGCGGCAAGCGGCGCGGCGCTCCGCGTCCATTGGCCGGGGCCATGCCGGCGCGTGGCGAAGGGGGCGAGGCCGGGCGGCGCACCGGCGGTCTAGCCCGGCGGCTCCACCGCGACGACCGCACTGGCCGGCTGCGAATTGACGGCCGCCCGCACCGTGACCTTGCCGCCGAGCGCGACGCCGGCCGGCAGCGGCACGCTCCACTGGCCGGTTCGGCCTGCGAGCGCGTAGCCGAGCAGCCCGCGCGTGAGCGGGTACGCGCGCCCGTCGCCGGTCACGAGTTCGACCGACGCGAGTTGCGCGCGCCGCGTGCCGCCGTTGTGCACGCGCAGTACCCAGCCGCCGTTGCTGCGCAGGAGCGCCCAGTCGAGCTGCGGCGCGCCGCTGGCGGCCGGCTCGACGAACACCGGAATCGAATAGCGCAGCCGGATCGACACGCCGTTGGCCGGTGCCTCGCCGGGCTGCGGCAACTCGTCGATCAGCAGCCGGTAGGTCTGCTCGGTACCGGCTGGCGTACGCGAAGCGCGCACGACGCGGATCAGCTGCTCGGCCTGCTTGCCGACCTCGATCAGCGGCGGGCTGGCGAGCAGATCCTGGGTGGGCGTCAACGCATCCTCGCCATTGGCCTGATCCCAGCGGAACACGCGCACCTGCCCGTACACCGGGCGCTCGCCCGGATTGCGGAGCGTGATGCCGGTGGCCGTGTCGTCGGCGCCGAATTCGATCGTGACGGGGGAAATCTGCAGCGACGCGGCGTGCGCGGCGCCGGCCGCGCACAGCAGCGCGGCGAGCGTTCGACGTAATGCGGACATGGGAAGCAGCGCCGGTCAGAAGTAGGCGGTTGCGGTGATGGTCGTCTGATAAGTGTCAGGCTTCGGCGTGGCTTGCGTGGGCACCTGGCCGTAGACGGTGAAGGACTGTGCGGAGCCCGTGCCGGTGCCGGCCACGGTGTCCGTGCCTTGCGTGTTGCCCCAGATCGTCGTCCGTCCGGCGTCCTGGTAGAGCTGGAAACCGACCGTCGTCGTCGTGTTGCCGGTCGCCGTGCCGGCCATCAGCCGGCTCGCGACGGTCGACCCCGTGACCTGGCCCGCGTCGAGACCGACGTTGTACGGCGTCGTATTGGTGCAGGTGACGCTCAAGGTCGTCTGCTGGTTGATCGCGGCGGACAGCACGCCGTTCGTGCCGAAGGCCAGCGGGTTCGCCGTGATCGTGCAGTTCGGTTGCAGCGTGAGCGTGACGTTGAAGGTGGCGGTCGACGTGCCGTTCGAATAGATGGCGGCGTCTGCGGCGGGCGTCGAAAGGCCGACTGACAGCGCGAGCGACAATGTGGTGGATACGATGGCGACTTTCACGCAGATCCCTCATCGATCGAATTTTCGTTGGATTTATGCCGCGTTTCGCAGGCCACGGTATCGCAGATGCTGATACGAACCGGCAATTCTTTCAATATTAAAATCGAGCCTGTTTCATTTTGTTACATCTGGATTGGGTGTTGAGTAAATAAAGTCGGGAAGCATTGCGATTTGTGATTTAAAGGCGCGAATTGAATGAGATATATTCCTGCGATGAAGCAAGTACTTCATGAATCATGCCGGATTCGGCCGTGATTTTTGCCTGAGCGGGCGGGGTGAATCAGCCTGTGCGGAATGGTTGATTAATGAATCTGGCGGAATTGAGAGAATGAAAAATGAATCATTCAAGGGGATTGGGTTGATTTCGGCAATTCGCAAGAGAATTTTATTCTTGTCGAAACGGGATTCGCGGATATTCCGGATATTCGGGCTTGAAGATCGAATGAAGTGGAATTGACGGTTGAAAACGAACGCGGCCGCATCGAGCGGCCGCGAACGTGTTCCGGTGCGGGGGGTGATCCGGCATTCGTCGCCGGTGGACGGCGTGTCGCGATTACGAATTCGCGGCGGCCGGTGCGCGGCGCTGTTGCGCGATCTGCAGGAAGACGAGCGCGAGGCCGGCCGCGGCGATCAGCCCGCCGACGAGCGGCACGGCCGCATACCCGAAGCCCGCCGAGATCGCCGCGCCGCCGGCGGCCGCACCGAGTGCGTTGCCGAGGTTGAACGCGCCGATGTTGACGGCCGACGCAAGGCCCGGCGCCTCGTGGGCCGCCCGCATCACGCGCATCTGCAGCGGCGGCACGACCGCGAACGTCGCGATGCCCCACACGAGCAGCGTGACGGCGGCGCCGGCATGCGTGCTGGCGAGCACCGGGAACGCGACCATCGTTGCGATCAGCAGCAGCAGGAAACCGATCAGCGTGCCGTCGAGCGAGCGGTCGGCCAGACGCCCGCCCGCGATGTTGCCGATCGAGAAGCCGACGCCGATCAGCACCAGCATCGCGGTCACGAAGCCGGGCGTGGCGCCGGTCAGGTGTTCGAGCGTCGGTGCGACATACGTGTAGAGCGTGAACATCGCGCCGGCGCCGAGCACGGTCGTCCCGAGCGCGCCGAGCACGACGGGGCGCGTCAGCACCGAGAGTTCGGCGCGCAGGTCGGGCATCTTGCCGGCTTCGCCCTTCGGCAGCGCGGCGAACAGCCCCGCGATCGCCACCAGGCCGAGGCCCGCGGTCGCCGCGAACGACATGCGCCAGCCGATGATCTGGCCGAGCCAGGTCGCGGCCGGCACGCCGCCGACGTTCGCGATCGTGAGACCCATGAACATCGTCGCGACCGCGCTGGCCTGCTTTTCGCGCGGCACGAGGCTGGCCGCGACCACCGAGCCGAGCCCGAAGAAGGCGCCGTGGTTGAGGCTCGTCACGAGGCGGGCGAGCAGCAGCGTCGTGTAGCCGGGCGCGAGTGCCGACAGCAGGTTGCCGATCGTGAAGATCGACATCAGCGCGATCAGCGCCGAGCGGCGCGACCAGCGCGCGAGCAGCAGCGTCATCAGCGGCGCGCCGACCATCACGCCGATCGCGTAAGCACTGATCAGCATGCCGGCTTGCGGAATCGACACGTGCACGCCGTCGGCGATCACCGGCAGCAGGCCCATCGGCGAGAACTCGGTCGTACCGATGCCGAACGCACCGGCGGCGAGTGCCAGCAGCGGCAGCGCGGCGCCGCCGCCCGGGCGGGAAGGAGAGGAAGTCGTGGGGTTCACGCGATGTGCTCCTGTAATCGGGAAACAACGGCACGGGGCCATTGAGGACAGTGCGAAGTGTGCCTGCTTCACTTTTGCGGAAAAAGCCGTATCCGGACGAAATTATCTTGATTTCATTTCAACAATGCAGCGTGCAGCGAAACCGGCAGGCGGCGCGGGTGAACGAGTGGAGGGCTTTTTTTCGAAGGCTTTTTGTAAAGATTGGCGGGTGACTCTCGACCGGGATAGCGCGATCCATGAGCGGTTCGACGCGGACAGATACCCGTTTTGCCCTTTTTCGCCCGGGTGGCCCGGAAGCCGTCCGCCGCCCGTCCGGCGGCGTGGATCCGGCGGGCCGGCGAGGTGACGGCCATCGCCCGGCGCGAGCGTCGCGTCACCACCGGAAACCCCTGGCAGACAAGGCACGCAGGCAAAAAAAGCCCCGGCCACAGGGGGACCGTGACCGGGGCAGAAACGCATCCTCTCTTTGGCACGAGGGTTGGATGCGCGCGAAGTATATTTCGACGCGTGACAATTCGAACCGGCGTTAAACGGCCGTTTTGGGTGTCAATTTAAAAACACCGGCGCTGCGGCGTCTCCCGTCGGCGTTTTGAAAGATGTTTAGCGCAAGGGATGCGGGTGATTAGTACGTCAGGCCGGTCGAACCGGCGTTTTGACGGAGGGGCGTCCGGTCGTGGATCGACGGGGCGAATTCGGCTGCCCGGATCGTAGGGCGGACGCGTCTTCGGTCGAACCGCGCCCGGTCAGTTCGCTTCGCCGGCCGCATCGCGCACGGCCGCCAGAAACCGCGCGACGACGGGCGACGGCGGCACGGCGGCGCCGTCGAACACGAACTCGATGTCGAAGCGGCTCGCGAGTTCGTCGAGCGCGACGAGCCTGACCGTGTGCGGGCAGGTCGGCGACGCGCTTTCCGGCACGAACGCACAGCCCATTCCGGCCGCGACGAGGCCGATCAGCGTCGGAATGTCGCTGCCGACCTGCGCGATGCGCGGCGTGAAGCCGGCCTGCCGGCACTGCGCCATCAGGAACCGGTGATGCGCGGCGGAGCGCTGCGCGTCGAACCACACGAACGGCTCGTTCGCGACGTCGGCCAGCGTGCGCGGCGCGGTGAAGTGTCCGCCCGGCGGCGCGGGCATCGCCAGCACGAAGCGGTCGCTCAGCAACCGTACGCCGGACAGGTGCGGCGCCTCGTCGCGACGCCACGCCATGATGCCGCCGTCGAGCTGGCCGCGCACCAGCGCGTTCGCCTGTTCGGCCGACAGCATCGGCGCGATCGACAGCTTGACGTCCGGGCAGGCATCGCGAAACGCCCTGAGGACGTTCGCGACGACAGGCAACGGCAGGCAGTTCGGCAACGCGCCGAGCCGTAGTTCGCCCAGCTGGCCGGCCGCGCTGCGCAGCGCGCGCTCGCGGCTGTCCTGCAATGTCGCGAGCAGGCCGGTCGCGTCCTGCAGGAAGCTCGTGCCGGCCGCCGTGAGCGTGACGCCCGTTGTGCGGCGGATCAGCAGCGGCGTGCCGATCGCGTCCTCGAGTTCGCGGATCTGCCGCGACAGCGCGGGCTGGACGATGCCGGCCGCACGGGCGCCCGCCATCACGCTGCCGGCTTGTGCGACGGCGACGAAGTAGCGCAGGTGACGCAATTCGATCTGGCGCATGCGGTATCCGTTCCGGTTCGTTGATATACCTGTGAAGCATAACAAGTGCCATGCAATGGTATTGGAAAGCATGGGGAGCCTGCCGTACGATGGCCGTCATCGCCGCTCGCCCTCGCGCGTCGCGTGCGCTTCTTCCGCGAGTTTCTTCCGTTCGCCTCCATTCCCATTGGTTCTGTCCCCATGCCGCTTCATATCCCGACCCCCTATATCCGCTCGCAAATCGCGTCTTGCCGGCTCGGCAGGACCATCCGGCTGAAGCTCGATGCGCTGCAGCCGTCGGGCTCGTTCAAGCTGCGCGGCATCGGTGCCGTCTGCGAAGCGCGGCACGCGGCCGGCGCGCGGCGGTTCGTGTCGTCGTCGGGCGGCAACGCGGGCATCGCGGTCGCCTATTGCGGCCGCGCACTCGGCGTGCCGGTACGCGTCGTCGTGCCGGAAAGCGCATCGGCCCGCGCCCGCGAGCTGATTCGTGTCGAGGGCGCGGAGCTGATCGTGCACGGCCCGAGCTGGGCCGAGGCGAACGCGTTCGCGCAGTCGACGCTCGGCGAGCACGATACGTTCGTGCACCCGTTCGACGACCGCGTGCTGTGGCAGGGCCACGCGACGATGATCGACGAGATGGCGGCGGCCGGCCCGAAGCCCGACGCGGTCGTGCTCGCGGTCGGTGGCGGCGGGCTGCTGTGCGGTGTGCTCGAAGGGCTGGCGCGCAACGGCTGGCACGACGTGCCGGTGGTCGCGGCCGAAACGGAAGGTGCCGACTGCTATGCGCGCTCGCTCGCGCAGGGGCGCCCGGTCGAATTGCCGGCGATCACGAGCATCGCGACGTCGCTTGGCGCGAAGCGGCCGTGCGACGCGGCGGTCGAATGGGCGACGCGGCACGAGATTCATCCGGTCGTCGTGTCCGACGCCGACGCGGTGGCCGCGTCGCTGCGCTTCGTCGACGAACACCGGATCGTCGTCGAGCCCGCCTGCGGTGCCGCGCTGGCTGCGCTCGAGCGGCCGGTGCCCGTGCTCGCGTCGGCGACGGATATCGCCGTGATCGTCTGCGGCGGCGTGACGGCGACCGTCGAGCAGTTGCAGACGCTGCGCGCGACGTTGCGGTAGGTAACGCGGCCGTCGATCGCGGCGAACGCGTGCATTGGCGCGTATTCCCGCTGCGAAGCGTCGGCGCCATGCCGGCTACGCAACGGACAGGCAGCCGCCAGCGTGGAAATTCATGCGAGGAACGACGGGGAAGGGTGCGTATCGTCGCGCTGCGCCGGTTACGGCCGGGCGCGGCGATACGGGTGGCCGGTCAGTTTGCGGCCGGTGCGCTCGCGCCGGACGGGGCGGACGAGGCGACAGGATTGGCCGCGGCAGGCGCGGGTGCCGAGCTCGAGGGCGCCGATGCCGGTACGGCGGCCGATGCGGCGGACACGGGCGCAGGCGCGGCCGGTGCCGGTGTCGGCGTCGCAGCGGCGGGTGGGGCAGCGGCGGGCGCCGAGGCCGCTGCGGCGGGTGTCGATGCCGGACTGGAAGCGGAAACAGGCGTGGAAGCGTGCGCGGGCGCCGATGCCGGTGTGGATGCCGCCCCGGACGCTGTTGCAGGTGCCATCGCCGGTGCGGGCGTCGACGCGGTGGTTGGAGCCGGTGCAGCGCCCGAAGCCGGAACCGAAGCCGGAGCCGGAGCCGAAGCTGGTACCGAAGCCGAAGCTGGTACCGGAGCCGAAGCTGGTACCGGAGCCGAAGCTGGTACCGGAGCCGAAGCCGGCACCGAAGCCGGTACCGCACCCGAACCCGACGCGGCCACCGGCGCGGCAGCACGCATCGCCGCCGGCGCGACCACGGCCGACGCCGCGGCCGGCACGGCATGCGCGCCCGATTCGGGGGCGACGGCCGGCAGCGAAAGCGGCACCGGCGCCGCGGGCGGCGTCGGCACGGCCGGGGTCGTCATCTTCATCGGCTCGCCCTGCGGCGTCGGCGCGGGTTCGGGCAGCGGCGTGACGGGTTCCTTCTCGGCGGCCTTGACGGTCGCGCGGTCGCGGCGGGCCGGGTCGATCTTCAGGAAATGCTCGACGAGATTGAAGAAGCGCTCATAGAACACGCCGGCGGGAATCGTCTCGCTGGCGGTCTTGACGAGCGCGTCGTCGCTCGACCCGATCGGCAGCGACAGCGAGCCGAACACGCTGAGCCCGACGCTGGCCGACGTATTCGACTTCTTCAGCGTGTAACGATCCTGCACCGCGTTGACGTACGCGATGCTCGACGAGCCGTCCGCGTTCGCGTCCGCACACACGACGTGAAACTCGATCACCACGTGCATGTCGTTGTTCGGCTGGAAATTCTTGCTGCCGTCGACCGCATCGTTGCGCGACGACGACACCACATAACCCTGGCTCAGCAGCGCGCGCCGCGCGGCCTCGCAGGCCGCGTCGGATTTCGAATGAAACGTATGCGCATACGGGCTGCTCGTCGCGTCGAACTGTTCCTGCTGGTAGATCGGCTTGGGCGGCGACGAGCACGCCGCCAGCACGGTCGCGGCCGCGAGCGCGCACGAAACGGAAAACAGGCGAAATCGGTTGTGCATGGCGTCTTTCAGAAGGCTTGGCGAGAGGCCGCGCAACGGCGGTGCCTGGATGAAGCGCGCGGCAATCTCGTAAGGCCGGGGCGCCATTATAGTTTCGTTTGATGTCGCACTCGCTTCAGTCGGCCGGCGCGCCGCGCGCCGCGTCCAGCAATTGCGACGTCAGCGGATGGTGTTCGCCGCGCCGCGAACGGATCGCGTGGATCTCCTCGGTCACGTCGCCCGCGCGCCCGAGCCGCCGCAACCCGCGCAGCAGCGACGCATCGTTCGCGCCGAGTTCGCTCAGCGGAAACACGCCGAGGCCGCGCGCCGCGAACACGGCCATCAGCGCGCTGTCCTCGAATTCCCCGGCCACGCGGGGCACGATCCGCTCACCTTCCAGCCACCGGTCGAGGCGCGCGCGCAGCGCCGAATGCGCGGTCGGCAGCAGCACGGGCAGCTCGGCGAGGCACTGCGGAAAGTGCTCCCGCGCGGCCGGCGTGACGAGTGCCGCGGGGCCGTACCAGTCGACCGGCGACGCGACGAGCCGCTCGCTCGTCACGCGCAGGTTCGAACCGGACGGCGCGCCCTGGCCGGCCAGCACGAGATCGAGATGATGCAGCGCGAGCTCCGCGAGCAGCGCGTCGTGCTCGCCCTCGTGGCACAGCAGCCGCAGCGTGGGGGTATCCAGCACGGGTGCCAGGATCGCGTGCGCGGCAAGCTTGGAGATGCCGTCCGCGAGGCCGACCGCGAGCCGCACGGTCGGCTGGCTGGCCGCCGCGCGCACTTCGTCGGGGATCAGCCGTCCCATCTCGAAGATCGCCTCCGCGCGCGCAAACGCGGCCTGGCCGGCGTCGGTCATCGCGACGCTGCGTCCGGCCGGGCGCAGCAACTGGTGCCCGAGCGCCTTCTCGAGCTCGCGCACCTGCGCGCTGATGGTCTGCACGGCCATGTCGAGCCGTCCGGCCGCGCGCGCAAAGCCGCCTTCCTTCACGACGACCCAGAAGTAGTACAGATGTCGGAAATTGAGCATCGGATCGTAATTTCGGAAAAACCGAACCAAAAATCAGATTCTCTCTGATTTTTACGAAGTTCTGGGCGGCATATCATCGGGCTTTCCACTTTCGAATCGGCCCATTTCATGGACTACCTGCTGACGCTTGCCGCCGACCCCGCCGTCTGGGCGGCGCTTCTGACGCTCGTCGTGATGGAAGTCGTGCTCGGCATCGACAACCTGATCTTCATCTCGATCCTCAGCAACAAGCTGCCCGAAGCGCAGCGCGCCCGCACGCAGCGCCTCGGCATCGCGCTCGCGCTGGTGATGCGCCTCGCGCTGCTCGGCAGCGTCGCGTGGATCGCAAGCCTCACCGAACCGGTGTTCACGCTGTTCGACCATGCGTTCTCGTGGCGCGACATGATCCTGCTGTCGGGCGGCCTGTTCCTCGTGTGGAAGGCGACCACCGAGATCCATCACCACGTGTCGCACGACGGTGACGGCGCGGGCGGTGCCGGCGGCGCGGCAGGCCTGACGATGTGGGCCGCGATCGGCCAGATCGTGATGCTCGACATCGTGTTCTCGATCGACAGCATCGTGACCGCGATCGGCATGACCGAACACGTGCCGATCATGTTCGTCGCGGTGATCGTCGCCGTCTCCGTGATGCTGTTCGCCGCGCAGCCGCTCGCACGCTTCATCGACCGCAACCCGACCATCGTGATGCTCGCGCTGTCGTTCCTGGTGGTGATCGGCATGACGCTGATCGCCGAAGGTTTCGGCTCGCATGTGCCGAAGGGTTACATCTACGCGGCGATGGCGTTCTCGGCGTTCGTCGAAGGCATGAACATGCTGGCGCGGCGCGCGAAGGCGAAGCGCGCGGCACGGACGGAAGGCCGCTGAACGGCCGCGCGCGACGCCGGCTGCCGCTCAGGCGGCACCCGGTTCGCGCGTCTCATACGGCATCCAGACGAAATTCGCACGGAAAGGAGAAGCGCGATGAAATGCCCTGTCTGCAAGACGCCCGATCTGCTGATGGCCGAGCGCCAGTCGATCGAAATCGACTACTGTCCGACCTGCCGCGGCGTATGGCTCGATCGCGGCGAACTCGACAAGCTGATCGCGCGCGAAGCCGGCGACGCGCCGGTGCGTCGCGACGAGACGCCCGTGCGGCACGATGCGCAAGCGGCGCGCGGCCATGACGGCGGGTGGGGGCGCGACGGCCGCGCTCACGACGACCGGGACCGGCACGATGGCCGCTCGCACGGCGATCGTTACAAGCATGACGGTCAGCGTCGCCGGAAATCGGTGTTCGACCTGTTCGACTTCGACTGACTCCGCCGATGTCGTCATGTCGTTGAAAAGCCCCGCCGGGCGCGTACCCGGCGGGGCTTTTTCACGCGTGCGGGACGACGGCACGCACCGATGCTTACGCGTTGCCGGCCGTCACGTCGATGTGGCGCGGACGCGTTTCCTCGCGGCGCGGAATCGTCAGCGTCAGCACGCCGTCGCGCAGGTTCGCGTCGATCCTCGATGTGTCGAGGTCGGGGCTCAGCACGAAGCTGCGCGCATAGCGCGTCGCGCGGATTTCGGCATGCCGCACGCGGAGGTCGGCCGGCGCATCGAGGTGCGTGTCGGCCTCGATCGTCAGCGTGTTGTCGTGCACCTTCACGTCGAGGTTCTCGCGCGGCACGCCGGGCAGGTCGGCCCGCAGCGTGACGCCGAGGTGATTCTCGACGATGTCGACGGCCGGCGTGATCGCGGGCCGGCGCGCCGCTTCGGCGGCAGCGGGGTGGACGGTGCTCGATTGGCGTTCGGCGAGGGTCGGGTTCGCATTCATGTCGGTATCCTGAGTATTATTGAACGGTGATCGCGCGCGGCTTCGATGCCTCGCGCCGGCCGACGCGAATCAGCAGGCAGCCGTTTTCATAGCGGGCGCTGACCTGGTCGGGATCCGCGTCACGCGGCAGCTCGACGACGCGGCGGAACGCACCGTGAAAGCGCTCCTGCGCATAGGTGCGCAGGTCGTCGCCTTCTCCGCCTGGCGCCGGCTTGCGCTCGCCGCTGATCGTCAGCAGGTCCTTGTCGATCGACACGTCGAAGTCGGCCGCGGCCATGCCGGGCGCGAACGCGACGATCTCGATCGCGCTGTCGGTGGCGCCGACGTTGAGCGCGGGAAAGGCGCCGGGCCGCACCGCGCGAATGCCGGACGGACGATCGCCGAGCAGGTTCGCCACCTGCCGCTGCACGCGGGCGAATTCGTCGAACAGGTCGCTGCCGAAATGGATACCGCTCATTTGAGTCCTCCTGAACAGGGAACGCGGGAGACGCGACGGCGCGACGCTGGCGGCGGGCGCGACGCGGGGGCTCCACTGGGTCGAAACGGGGGCAGTGCGTGGTGCGGTGCACTGCCCGACGACGCGTAATTAGTGGCCGCCGCAGCGCATTTCAAGAGGGGATCCACAATCTGCATCAATGCAGGCCCGTGCGGTTCGATGCGACAATCGCCGCGATCTATCCGCAGACCAACGACACGGGACAACCATGGACATTCGACGCATCGCGATCGTCGGCGCCGGCGTGATCGGCGCCAGCTGGGCCGCTTTCTACCTGACGCAGGGCTTCGACGTCGTCGCGACCGATCCGGCGCCGCAAGCCGACGCGCGGCTGCGCGACGCACTGGCCGCGTTTCTCGGCGAGCGGGCCGCCGAGCTTTCCGCGCGGCTGTCGTTCGATGCCGATCTCGTGCGTGCGCTCGACGGCGTCGACTTCGTGCAGGAGAACGGCCCGGAGCGGCTCGACCTGAAGCGCGCGCTGTACCGGCAGATGGACGACGTGCTGCCCGCGCACGTGCCGATCGCGTCGAGTTCGTCGGGCCTCAAAATGTCGGACATCCAGACCGCGTGCGAAAGGCATCCGGAACGTTGCCTGATTGCGCATCCGTTCAATCCGCCGCACCTGATTCCGCTCGTCGAGCTGGTCGGCGGCGAGGCCACTGGCCAGGACGTGATCGCGCGCGTGAAGGCGTTCTACGATGCGCTCGGCAAGCAGACGATCGTCCTCAACAAGGAGATGACCGGCCACGTCGCGAACCGGCTCGCCGCGGCGCTGTTCCGCGAGGTGTATCACCTCGTCGGCGAAGGCGTCGTGAGCGTTGCCGATGCGGACAAGGCCGTCGCCTGGGGGCCCGGCCTGCGCTGGGGGCTGATGGGGCAGTGCCTGACCTATCACCTCGGTGGCGGCGCGGGCGGAATTGCGCACTTCCTGGAACACCTGTCGGGGCCGATCACGAGCTGGTGGGACGACCTCGGCACGCCCTCGTTCAACCCGGACGTCGATCGCAAGCTGAACGACGAATTGCGCGCGATCCAGGGCGAGCGTTCGATGCAGGAACTGGCGGCCGAACGCGACCACCTGCTCGTCGAGCTGATCGACGCGCGGCGCCGCAGTTTCCTGCCGTGATCGCGCCCGGGCGGAGCGTTTCGATCGGGCCGCGATCGGTCGGGCCGCGATCGGTCAGCCCGCGCTCCGCTACTGCTGCGCTGCCGTTTGCGGTGCCCGCGGCGTCTGGGCAAGCCACGACGGGCTCGCGGCCTGCACGAGTTCGCGGTTGCGCGCGCGCGTCTCGGCGCTCGGCGGGTAGTTGCCGTCGTTGGTCGGCAGTTCGCCGTCGAGATAGGCCTGCTTGAGCTGGGCGATGACTTCCGCGCGTGTCAGGCCCGGTTCGGGCGCAGCGGCATCGTTCTGGGCAAAGGCGGGGGACAGCAGGGCGGCGGCGGCGGTCGCGACGGCGAATCGCAAGACATTCATGGTGTGCTCCGATCAAGGGGACGGGACACCGGATGCGCGCGGCGGCTGCCGTGCGTTCCGATGGGGCCCATTGTCGTGAGCGGGTGCTGCGCGGACGATGACGCGTTCCGGGCAGAACGGTCAGTTGCAGGCGCGGCCGGCCGCGCATGCGTGCGTCGCGCCCGGTGAGCTTACAACTCCGACGCGGCCGTGATCAGCGTGGCTTCGAGCGCGAGCGTCGATCGCGACGCGGCCGCCGGCCGGTCGATCACGTACTCGAGTTCGCCGAGCTCGGGCAGCCCCGCGTCGAGCCGCGCGAGCCCGGCCGGGATCACGTAGCCCGCGAACGCGCTCACGCCGAGCCCCGCGCTCGCGGCGGCGCGCAGCACCGCGACGCTGCTGCTGACTACCGCGATCCGGTACGGCCGCCCGACGGCTTCGAGCGATTCGAGCACGCGGCGGCGCGACACGCTCGGCTCCGGATGCATCGCGAGCGGCAGCACGGTCTCGTGGCCGGTGATCCGCGAATCGGGGCCCGTGCACCAGTACAGCGGCTCGCTGCGGATCACGCGGCCGCGCCGGCTGCCCGCGATGCGCTTCGCGAACACGAGATCGTGCCGCCCTTCGTCGAGCGCGTCGAACAGGTCGCCCGACAGCCCGGTCGAGATCGCGAGCTCGACCTCCGGATTGCGCTGCACGAAGCTTGCGAGCGCGGCCGTCAGGTGCGCCGACGCGAAATCCTCCGACATCGCGAGCCGCACCTTGCCCGACAGCGGCGGGCCGCACACCGACGTGACGGCCTCGTCCATCAGTTCGAGGATGCGCACCGCGTAGCGGAACAGCGCGTCGCCGTGCTGCGACAGGTGCACGTTGCGCGTGTCGCGTTCGAACAGCGGCCGGTCGAGCAGCTCCTCGAGGCGGCGGATATGCTGGCTGACGGTCGACTGCGACAGGCTCACGCGCTCGGACGCGGCGGTGAAGCTGCCGGACTGGGCGACGGCGACGAAGCTGCGCAGCAGCTCGGGCGGTAACGGGCGCATTGCTAAATCCACTGAATCGGTTTCGACAACTTCATAAATGGCCGGATATTGCGGCGCTAGTATCGGATCACGCCCCGGTGCGTGCCCGTCACGGCGCGCACCGAATGCGTAGCCCGCGTCGTGCCGGGGGCTGCATCGGTCAGTCTAAGGCATCCGGCGTCCGGCCCGAAACCGCATCATCCCATCGACCGCCCGAGAACGCGCCCGCACGACGGGCCGCCGGGCCGCGGCGCACCGCCGCAGGAGACAAGTCCGCGCACGGGATCGGCGTGCGGGGCCGGTTCCTGCATGCGTCCGGCGCCCGTCACGAAGAGACTGGAGACGACTCATGATCATCTACGGAACCGCGCTGCTGGCGTTCTGCCACCTGGCCGGCCTGTTTCTCGGCGACCTGCTCGGCAGCGCGATCGGCGTGAAGACCAACGTCGGCGGCGTCGGCATCGCGATGCTGCTGCTGATCTGCCTGCGCCTGTGGCTGCACCGGCGCGGCTGGCTGCCGAAGGAAACCGAGGCCGGCGTCGGGTTCTGGGGCGCGATGTACATCCCCGTCGTCGTCGCGATGGCCGCGAACCAGAACGTCGTCGCCGCGCTGAAGGGCGGCCCCGTCGCGCTGCTGGCCGCCGTCGGCGCGGTCGCGATCTGCGCATGCTGCATCGCGGTACTCGTGCGCACCGGGCGCGACGACACGGCCTTCGCGGCCGTGCCGCAATTCGAAGAACAGTGACGGAGGCCGCCATGCTGCAGATGCTCGAAAAAGTCGTCGCCCACAACGGGCTCGTCGCGTCGTTCGCGCTGGTCGGCCTGATCATGTGGCTGTCGTCGATCGCGTCGCGCAAGCTCACGTTCGGCCGTGTGCACGGCTCCGCGATCGCGATCGTCATCGGCCTCGTGCTCGCCTATGTCGGCGGCGCATTCACCGGTGGCGAGAAGGGGCTGGCCGACGTCAAGCTGTTCGCCGGCATCGGCCTGATGGGCGGCGCGATGCTGCGCGATTTCGCGATCGTCGCGACCGCGTTCGAAGTGCAGCCGACCGAGGCACGCAAGGCCGGGCTCGTCGGCGTCGTGTCGCTGCTGCTCGGCACCGTGCTGCCGTTCATCGTCGGTGCGTGCATCGCGCGCGCGTTCGGCTACACCGACGCGGTCAGCATGACGACCATCGGCGCGGGCGCCGTCACCTACATCGTCGGCCCCGTCACGGGCGCGGCGATCGGCGCGAGCTCCGACGTGATCGCGCTCAGCATCGCGACGGGGCTCGTGAAGGCGATCATCGTGATGGTCGGCACGCCGGTCGCGGCCAACTTCATGGGCCTGAAGACGCCGCGTTCCGCGATGATCTTCGGTGGCCTGGCCGGCACCGTCAGCGGCGTGAGCGCGGGGCTCGCCGCGACCGACCGTCGGCTCGTCCCGTACGGCGCGCTGGTCGCGACGTTCCATACGGGCGTCGGCTGCCTGCTCGGGCCGTCGGTACTGTTCTTCACGACGCGCGCGCTGGTCGGCGCGTAGCGCGCTGCGATGCGGCTCAAGTGCGCGGGCCGCATCCATCGCGGCGTCCTCTGAGTCGCATTCGTCAACATCATCAATCGGCGGCGGCGCCCGGCTTAGAATGCCGCTGAACCATCGAAGCGGGAGAACTGTTCATGACGGGATGGAATCACGCGCGGCAGGCGCGCGATGCACGCCTCGCGGCCGGTGCGCGTTTCGCGCAGGGCAAGCGGGTCGATGCGCGCGACGCCGTCGCGTTGCTCGAAGCGGTGCTGCGGCCCGGCGACCGCGTGTGCCTCGAAGGCGACAACCAGAAGCAGGCCGACCTGCTCGCGACGGCGCTTGCCGATGTCGACAGCGCGAAGATTCACGACCTGCACATGGTGCAGTCGGGCGTCGTGCTGCCCGAGCATCTCGACGTGTTCGAGCGCGGCATCGCGAAGCGCCTCGACTTCGCGTATTCGGGCCCGCAGTCGCAGCGCATCGCGAAGCTGCTGTTCGGCGGCAAGATCGCGCTCGGCGCGGTGCACACCTATCTCGAGCTGTTCGCGCGCTACTTCATCGACCTCACGCCGCAGGTCGCGCTGATCGCCGCGGTCAGCGCCGACGCCGACGGCAACCTGTACACGGGCCCGAACACCGAGGACACGCCGACCGTCGTCGAGGCCACCGCGTTCAAGGACGGCATCGTGATCGCGCAGGTCGACCGCATCGTCGACAAGGTGCCGCGCGTCGACATTCCCGGCGACCGCGTGCACTTCGTCGTCGAGGCGGGCCGGCCGTTCTACGTCGAGCCGCTGTTCACGCGCGACCCGGCCGCGATCACCGAAACGCAGATCCTCACCGCGATGCTTGCGATCAAGGGCATCTACGAACCTTACGGCATCAAGCGCCTGAACCACGGGATCGGCTTCAACACGGCCGCGATCGAACTGCTGCTGCCGACCTACGGCGAGAAGCTCGGGCTGAAGGGCAAGGTCTGCTCGCACTGGGCGCTCAATCCGCACCCGACGCTGATTCCCGCGATCGAATCGGGCTGGGTCGAGCAGATCCACTGCTTCGGCTCGGAAGTCGGGATGGACGACTACATCCGCGCGCGTTCCGACATATGGTTCACGGGCTCCGACGGATCGCTGCGCTCGAACCGCGCGTTCTGCCAGACGGCCGGCCTCTACGCGTGCGACATGTTCATCGGCTCGACGCTGCAGATCGACCTGTCCGGCCATTCGTCGACGGTCACCGCCGAGCGCATCGCCGGTTTCGGCGGCGCGCCGAACATGGGCAGCGACGCGCGCGGCCGGCGTCACCCGAGCGAGCCGTGGCTGAAGGCCGGCGCGGAAGCCGACCCCGATACGCCGGCGGCACTCAGGCGCGGCCGCAAGCTCGTCGTGCAGATCGGCGAGACGTTCGGCGACAAGAACGTGCCGATGTTCGTCGAGAAACTCGACGCGCTGAAGCTCGCCGACAAGCTGCAGCTCGACCTCGCGCCGATCATGGTCTATGGCGACGACGTCACGCACATCGTCACCGAGGAAGGGATCGCGAACCTGCTGATGTGCCGCGACAAGGACGAACGCGAGCACGCGATCCGCGGCGTCGCCGGTTATACGGAGATCGGCCGCGGCCGCGACCGGAAGATGGTCGAGCGGCTGCGCGAGCGCGGCGTGATTCGCCGTCCGGAGGATCTCGGCATCGATCCGCTCGACGCCGACCGCCGCTGGCTCGCCGCGCGCTCGATCAAGGATCTCGTGCACTGGTCGGGCGGGCTTTATGCGCCGCCGGCCCGGTTCCGCAACTGGTGAGGAAGAGGGCATGGAACAGTTGAACTATCGCTTCACCGCGCGCGAGCGCGCGAAGGGCGAGCTGGCCGCGGCGCTCGTCGGCGTGGTGGCATCCGGCAATCTCGAGGTGCTCGTCGAGCGCGTGCTGCCGGGCAACGAATGCGAGATCGACATCCGCACCGCGGCGGTCGGTTTCGGCGCGGTGTGGCAGGCCGTCGTCACGGATTTCGTCGAGCGGCGCACGCCGGGCGGCCTGAAGCTGTCGATCAACGACGGCGGCGCGCGGCCCGACATGGTGTCGCTGCGGCTCGCGCAGGCCGTGCGCGCGATCGAAGGGGACGCATGATGAACGACATTCATCACACCCATGACGCCCCCGCGTTCGTCGCGAACGCGGCGAGCTGGTACGAAGCATCCGCGCGGCAGCGCGTCGACGGGCTGCTCGACGCGGGCAGCTTCGACGAATTCCTCGGGCCGGCCGAACGCGTGACGAGCCCGCACTTGCCGCTGTTCGACCTGCCGCAGCAGTTCGACGACGGGATGGTGGTCGGCCACGGCCGGCTCGACGGGCATCCGGTGTTCGTCGCCGCGCAGGAAGGCCGCTTCATGGGCGGGGCGTTCGGCGAAGTGCACGGCGCGAAGCTCACCGGGCTGCTGCGCGCCGCGCGCGAAGTCGGCAAGCCGGTGCTGATCCTGTTCGATACGGGGGGCGTGCGGCTGCAGGAGGCGAACGCGGGCGAACTCGCGATCGCCGAGATCATGCGCGCGCTCGTCGAAACGCGTGCGGCCGGCGTGCCTGTGATCGGGCTGATCGGCGGCCGCGCGGGCTGCTACGGCGGCGGCGGATTGCTCGCCGCATGCTGCTCGGCGCTCGCGGTGTCGGAGCAGGGCCGTATCAGCGTGTCGGGCCCCGAGGTGATCGAAACCAATCGCGGCGTCGAGGAGTTCGATTCGAAGGACCGCGCGCTGATCTGGCGCACGATGGGCGGCAAGCACCGGCGGCTGATCGGCGGCGCGGATCGCTACGTGGCCGATACGCCGGACGCGTTCCGCGCGGCCGCGCTCGAGCTGATCGGGCGTGCGCCGGCATTCGATGCGGCGATGCTGCGTGCCGAGCAGGCGCGTCTCGAGGCGCGTGTCGAACGGTTCGGCGCATGCAACGATGCGCTCGACGTCTGGCGCGCGCTCGGGGCCGGCAAGCCGGAAGCGATTCCGGGCATGCCGGACGACACGTTCGTGTCGCTCGCGGATCAATTGCAGGAGAGCACGCATGACGCTCGATGAAGTGCTGGATGCCTTGTTTCCCCAGGGCCATTCGATCGCCCGCACCGGCGGCCTGTTGACGGGGCATGCGGAACTGGCCGGTACGCGCGTCGACGTGATCGGCGTCGCCGACCGCTTGCCGTTCGGCATCGACGAGGCGCTGACGCTCGCGGCGCGCGTGCTCGACACGATCGCGCGCGGCGGCGACACGCCGATCCTCGTGCTCGTCGACAGCGACAGCCAGCGGATGAGCAAGCGCGACGAACTGCTCGGCCTGAACGAGGGGCTGTCGCATCTCGCGAAGTGCCTGATGCACGCGGATCTCGCCGGGCACCGGACGGTCGGCGTGCTGTACGGCCACACGGCCGCCGGCGCGTTCATCGCGACCGCGCTCGCGACGCGCACGCTGCTTGCGGTGCCGGGCGCCGAACCGGAAGTGATGGATCTGCCGTCGATGTCGCGCGTGACCAAGCTGCCGATCGACGTGCTGAAGGAGATGGCACGCTCGACGCCGGTGTTCGCGCCGGGGCTCGACAATCTCGTGAAGATGGGCGCCGTCGACGCCGTGCTCGATCCGGCCCGCGCGCTCGACGCGCAGGTCGGCGAATGGCTCGGCAAGCCGGCCGAACGCGTCGACCGGCGCGCTGCGCGCGGCCGGCCGGTGGCTGCCGATGTCGCGCGGCGCGTCGAGGCGCTCGCGCGTGCCGCGCGCTGAGATGCCGCTGCGCCGCCACACGCTCGTCACGTTGACGGCGGCGGGGTGGGGCGCGGCATTCGCGCGCGATCCCGCGCTCGCCGCCGATCCGCTCGTGCAGGCGTGGGCCGCGCGCGGCCGGCCGCTGATCGTGCGCCGCGCGTCGCCCGACGAGGCCGATGCCGGCCGCGTGCCGCTCGGCCTGCCGCTGCCGCCGTCCGCGGGCAAGCGGCGCATCGCGCTGAACGCAGCGGCCGATGCGCTCGCGACGGTCAGCCCGCTGCCCACGTTGTCCGACGTGCTCGCGGCCGCGCCCGACGCGTGGCGCGCACCGTTGCGCGAGCTCGATGCGCTCGGCGCGCGGTGCGGCGTGCAGGGCCGCGTGTTCGGCAGCCTCGCATGGCAGGCGCTGACGGGCGAGCCGTACCTGGGCGAGTCGTCCGACCTCGACATCGTGTTCCCCCTACCGGAAGCGGCATCGGTCGCGACGCTGCTCGACGGCCTTGCGGCGATCGACGGGCGCGCGCCCATGCGCATCGACGGCGAACTGCTGCGCAACGACGGCGCGGGCGTCAACTGGCGCGAACTGCACGCGCGGCAGCCTGAAGTCGCGGTCAAGACGGCGATCGCCGTCGAACTGATGCCGGCCGACGCCTTCACCGGGGGCGCGCGATGAGTGCATGGGCCGCCTGCCGCATACCGGCGCCGTCCGAAGCCGAGCGCATCGCCGAACTGGCCGAGCGCAGCCTCGTGCTCGAGATCGAGACCTATCCGAAGCCGGGGCTCGTCAGTCACGTCGACACCGGCAGTCACACCGACATGGATGCCGCGACCTTCGCACGCAGCGCCGCCGTGCTGCGGCCTTACTTCGCGGAACTGGCCGACGCAGGCGCGCGCGATGCGGACATGGCCGTGCTGCGCAAGATCGGCCTGCGCGGCGAGCACGCGATGCTCGCCGCGACCGGCGGCGTCAACACGCATCGCGGCGCGATCTTCGGGCTCGGGCTGCTGTGTGCGGCGGCGGGCCGGCGTGCGACGCCGGGCGCCGTGCCGGGCGGGACGACGCTCGGCGCGTTCGTCTCCCGCCGCTGGGGCGCCGACATCCTCGGCGGCCCGCGCCTGCCCGACAGCCACGGCGAACGCGCGAGCCGCCGCTACGGCGTCGGCGGCGCGCGCCGCGAGGCGGCCGACGGTTTCACGACGGTCTATGCGGTCGGGTTGCCCGCGCTGCGCCGCGCGCGGCGCGACCTGCCCGGCGACCCGGAAGCGGCGCGCGTCGACGCGTGTTTCGCGCTGATCGCCGCGCTCGACGATACGAACCTGCTGCACCGGGGCGGGCAGGACGGCCTCGAATTCGCGCAAGCAACCGCACGCGCGTTCGTCGCACGCGGCGGCGTGCGGGCGCGCGACTGGCGGCGACGCGCGGCCGCCGCGCATCGTGCGTTCGTCGCGCGCCGGCTGAGCCCGGGCGGCGCGGCCGACCTGCTCGCGATGAGCGTCTTCGTCGATGCGCTCGAAGTCGACGGAGGCGCGCGATGACGCTGGCCATCCTCTGTTCGGGACAGGGCGCGCAGCGCGCCGACATGTTCGACCTGACCGGCACCGCACCGCAGGCCGATGCGCTGTTCGCACACGCCGGCCGGCTGCTCGGCGACGATCCGCGCGCGTGGGTGCGGCAGGCCGGGCCGGACGCGCTGCGTGAAAACCGTGCCGCGCAGATCCTCTGCACGGTCCAGGCGCTCGCGGCTTCCGCGCTGCTCGATGCGGTGTGGCCGCGCCGGCGCTGCGTCGCCGGCTACAGCGTCGGCGAAGTCGCGTCGTGGAGCGTCGCGGGGATGATCGAGCCGGACGCCGCGCTCGACCTGGCCGATGCGCGTGCGCGTGCAATGGATGCCGCGAGCGGCGGCGACGAGCGGATGGTGTTCGTGCGCGGCCTGACGCGCGCTCGGCTTGCGCGATTGTGCGACGGCCGCGACGCGGCGATCGCGATCGCGAACCCGGGCGACGCGTTCGTGGTCGCAGGGCGCCAGCCCGATGTCGATGCGGTGGCCGACGACGCGTCGCGCGACGGTGCGCTGCGCGTCGCGCCCGTCTGCGTGCGGATCGCGTCGCACACGCGCCGACTCGCCGCGGCCGTGCCGGTGTTTCGCGCGTCGCTCGCCGCCGCCCACGTGCGGCGGCCGTTGCCCGGCACGCGGCTCTTTTCGGGTATCGACGGCGCGTCGGTGCTCGACGTCGACGCGGGACTCGACAAGCTGGCCCGGCAGATCGCGGAGCCGGTCGAGTGGGCGGCCTGTCTTGCCGCGTGCGTGGAGGCCGGTGCGACCGCGTTCCTCGAGCTCGGCCCCGGCCGCGCGCTGGCCGAGATGGCCGGTAGCGCATATCCTGCGCTGCCGGCGCGCAGCCTCGCGGATTTCCGTTCCGTCGACGGCGTCGCGAGCTGGCTCGCGCGTGTCGCGGCGGGCTGACCGACGGCCCGGAAGACCCTCGCCGGAGTCGCCTTTCGCACTGTGTGTTGCGCCGGCGCAGCAGCCTTGCAGCCGGCGCTTGCCACACGAATTGGCGTCGCTAAAATGGCGCCCGCCATGAGACCAGCCGCCTTCCTTCTCGCCGCGCTCTGCTGTGCGGCGAGCGCCCACGCCAGCCAGATTCCGTCCGACGCCGCATCGGTCGGCACATACTTTTCGTATGACAATGCGGCGGCCGACGCGACCGTCGACTTGATCGAGCAGGCGCAGCGTCGCGTGTTGCTGGCCGGCTATACGCACGTGCCGCCGGCGGTCGCGAGCGCGCTGCGCGCGGCCCGCTCGCGCGGGATCGAGGTGCGTGTCGTGCTCGTGCGGTCGCCGCACGCGGGCCGGTACAGCGGCGCGGGCTATCTGAAATCGTCGGGTATCGACGTGGCGATCGAGTCGCGGCACGGCGATCCTGCGCCGCGCTTCGTGATCGTCGACGACAGCGTCGCGCTGACGACGCTGTCCGAAGGGGCGGCTGCGCATGCGGAAACGGTGAACGTGTTCCGGCGCGCGCCCGAGCTCGCGCAATCCTATGCGCAGTCGTTCTGGCGGCTGTACCGGCAGGCCGGCGGCCTCTGACCCTTTCCTTCGGTGCCCCGCGCGCCGGTATGACCCTGCTTGCATCGGCGCCGACGATGAACCATGCTCGTTGACAGGCGCCGGCGCGGGTTTCGCGCATCCGGCGCAACGGCAGGGGGCCGAACGTGTTCGAGTGTTTTGCCGATCGCACCGATGCCGGCTGCCGGCTGGCCGACGCGTTGCGCGATTATGCGGGCCGCGGCAATGTCGTCGTGCTCGCGTTGCCGCGCGGCGGCGTGCCCGTCGCGTATCCGGTCGCCTGTGCGCTGCACGCGCCGCTCGACGTGCTGGTCGTACGCAAGCTCGGCGTGCCGTCCGATCCCGAGCTCGCGATGGGCGCGATCGCGACGGGCGGTGCGATTCATCTGCAGCGTTCGGTGCTCCGCTCGATGAGCGTGTCCGACGCGCAGCTCGCCGATGTGATCGCGCGCGAGACGGTCGAACTGCATCGCCGCGAGGCGTTGTATCGCGGTGCCGCGCCGCCGCTGCCGGTCGAGGGGCGCATTGCGATCGTCGTGGACGACGGCGTCGCGACCGGCGCGTCGATGCGCGTCGCGCTGCAGACGTTGCGCGAGCGTCACCCGGCGCGCATCGTCGCGGCTGCGCCGGTCGCGCCGGCGGGCGCGCGGCACGCGTTCGACGACCTGGCCGATGCGTTCGTCACGCTCTGGCAGCCGCTGCCGTTCTTCGGGATCAGCCAGTTCTACGCGCGCTTCGAGCAGACGAGCGACGACGAGGTGCGCGCATTGCTCGACGCGGCGCGGCCCTGAGACACGGCATCACGTGCGCCTGATGCGGCGCGGGCGGGGGCGGGGGCGAGGGCGGCGTGTTTCGGCCCACGCGAACAGGCGCTGCAGCATCGGATGGACTTCCCCGCGCCAGCGTACCCCGGTAAACAACCCGTAGTGATCGCAGTCGCCGATGTCGATGCGGTAGCGCTCGTCGTCGGCGAGGCCGCTGCACATGTCGAGCGCTGCATGCGTCTGGCCGGCGCCCGTGACCGCGTCGCATGCGCCTTCGACGGTCAGCAGTGCGACGCCGCGCAGCGCGGCCGGCTCGACGCGCTGCCCGCCCACGTCCCACGTACCGACCGCGAGGCTCATGCGCTGGAACACGATGTCGATCGTGTCGAGGAAATACTCGGCGGGCATGTCGAGCAGCGCCGTGTATTCGAGCAGCGCACGCCGTGCGCCGGCGAGCCCGGTCATGTCGAAGCGCGACGCGGCCAGCGCGTACGCTTCGATCAGCGACAGGAAGCGCTGCGGGTACACGAGCGCGATCTCGCCCTGCTGCAGATAGGTGGGAAACACGTGGCGGCCATGCCCCGCGAAACCCGGCGGTACGACATCGATCAGGTGGCGGCGGCACCAGCCCAGCGAATGGGCCGCGGCGGCGGTGCCGAGCGCACTCGGATTCCGGCGCGCGTCGAGCGGGCCGCCGATCAGCGTGACGCTCGCGGGCGGCACGAGGCCGCGAGCGGCGCGCAGCGCGAGCGCGCCGAGCACCGGCACGGTTGCCTGGCACACGGCGACGACATGCAGCGGCCGGTCGTCGTGCGCGAGCCCGTCGACGAAGCCGTCGAGCGTCGCGACATATTCGTCGAGCCCGAAGCGGCCCGCCGCGAGCGGCACGTCGCGCGCATTGCGCCAGTCGGTCACGCAGACGTCGCCGTCCGCGAGCAGCGTCTCGACGGTTTCCCGCATCATCACGGCCGCATGCCCGGCGAGCGGCGCACAGAGCAGTACCGTGCGCCGCGCATCGACGCGCGTGAAGCGCCGCAGGTCGCAGAACGGCGTGCGCGCGACGATGTGCTCGCCGACGGCCGGCCACCCGATGTCGAAGTGCGGGGGCTCGCCCGGCGGCCCGAGCAGCGGCTCGAACAGGTCGTCGTAGCACGACGATGCGGCGTGCGGCAGCGTCGCCGCGGGCCACGCGTCGAACGCATGCCGCGTGGCCGCGCGCCAGGCGCGCATCCATTCCCGCTGCTGCTCGACGAGGGCGTACCACATGGCGAACCTTGGGGCGGAAGGGGGGTGAACTTGCATTATGGTCACTGTGGCCGGACAACGTGAGCCCCACGTGCGGCCGGCTGATGCGCATCAAACGCACGGGGGCGCTAGGCGAAGCCCTGCGGCGCTGCTACAGTCGTCGATCCCATACCCTCAAGCGGAGCGTTTGCGATGAAGCTGATCGGCATGCTGGATTCCCCGTTCGTGCGCCGTGTCGCCATTTCGGCGAAGCTGCTCGACCTCCCGTTCGAACACGAGTCGATCTCGGTGTTCCGTCATATCGAGCAGTTCAGGGCGATCAATCCGGTCGTCAAAGCGCCGACGCTCGTGACCGACGACGGTGCGACGCTGATGGATTCGTCGCTGATCGTCGATTATCTGGATCATCGGGTCGCGCCCGAGCGGCGGCTGCTGCCCGAGGATGCCGCCGCGCGCCTGAACACGCTCGTGCCGGTCGGTTTTGCGCTGGCGGCCGCCGAGAAGAGCGTGCAGGTGGTCTGCGAGCTGGCGCTGCGTCCGGCCGACAAGCAGCACGAGCCGTGGCTCGAGCGCGTGCTGAGCCAGATCGAGGGCGCATACGGTGCACTGGAGCCGCTCGTCGCCGCGGCGAACGGCTGGTTCGGCGGCGCGCGCCTGCTGCAGTCCGACGTGACGGTGGCGGTCGCATGGCGATTCACGCAGTTCATGGCGGCCGACTACCCGGTGCTCGCGCGGATCGATCCGGCCCGTTATCCGGCGCTCGCCGCGCATTCCGCGCGGGCGGAAGCGCTGCCGGCCTTCGTCGAAACGCCTCTCGCGTAGGCCCGCCGGCGGGCCATCCGGTTGCTGCGGGCCGCTGCCGGCTGCCCGCCGGGCCTCGCCAGGCAAGCGTCGGCCGATTGTTCTCCGCGGCTGACAAGTGACTTCGCATTCGCGCGGTTTATCCGGCGGGCGCCGATCCCTAGAATCCACTCCATCGAATGACGCCTTGCCTGATGGAGCTGATGATGCGAACCCTGATCGAATCGAGCCTGTACCACCCGTCCGTCGTGTTGCCGCTTGCCGCGCTGACGCAGTTGATGGTCGAGCGCGATTTCAATCTCGGTCAGGTCGGGCTGATCGTCGCGACGCGTGGTGCACAGGCGGCCGTGTCGCGATCGCGCGCACTGCTGTTCTGCCGCCATTGCGAAGCGCAAGCATGAACGCGTACGCGGCGAGGAGATGAAAAAAAGCCCGGCCGGCGCGAGCCGGTCGGGCGGATCGGATTCGATCGAGCCCCGGCTTCGGCCGGGGTTTTTCATGGGCGATGCTCAGGCGCGTGCGGTCGACACGGCAGGGTACATGCCCGAATCGTCGTCCTCGCGCATCTGGCGCACGAGCTGGTGCGCTTCGCGGCGCGTCGCGACGGCCGGCGGCGAGCCCTTGAGCGGCTGGCGTGCGGTTTCGGCGAGCGCGACGACCGACACGATGCCGATCACGGCGGCGCCCATCATGTAGTACGCGGGCATCATCAGGTTGTGCGTGACGTCGACGAGCCACGCGGTGACCAGCGGCGTCGTGCCGCCGAACAGCGACACCGACACGTTGAAGCCGATTGCGAGCGCGCCGTAGCGGATCTCGGTCGGGAACAGGGCCGGCAGCGCCGACGGCATCACGCCGGTAAAGCACGACAGCAGCACGCCGAGGATCAGCAGGCCGCCGAACACCGATGCCGTGGTGCCGGCATGGATCAGCATCATCGACGGGATCGACAGCGCGAGCAGGCCGACGCAGCCGGCGAGCATCACGGGCTTGCGGCCGACCCGGTCGGACAGGCGGCCGGCGGCGAGCGTCAGCGGCATCATCAGTACCATCACGATCAGCACGAGCACGAGGCTGTGCGATTCGTCGAAATGCAGCGTCGAGGACATGAAGCTCGGCAGGTACGACAGCACCATGTAGTCGGTCACGTTGAAGATCAGCACGAGGCCGACGCACAGCAGCAGTGCACGCCAGTTGCGCATCAGCGTTTCGCGGAAGCGCGCCTTCGGCACGGCCTTGTCCTGCGCTTCGCGCTCCTCCGCCTGGCGCTTGAACGCCGGCGTTTCCTCGAGCTTCATCCGGATGTACAGGCCGATCAGGCCGAGCGGGCCGGCGATCAGGAACGGCACACGCCAGCCCCACGACAGCAGCGCCTCCTGCGACAGCGACGCGGTGAGCAGCGCGACGACACCGGCACCCATCACATAGCCGATCAGCGTGCCGAATTCGAGGAAGCTGCCCATGAAGCCGCGGCGCTTGTCGGTCGAGAACTCGGCGATGAAGGTGGCCGCGCCGCCGTATTCGCCGCCGGTCGAGAAACCCTGCACGAGACGGGCGACGAGCAGCAGCACGGGGGCCATGATGCCGATCGACGCGTAGCTGGGGATCAGGCCGATCGCGAAGGTGCCGACGGCCATCATGATCATCGTGGCGGCGAGCACGCGCTGGCGGCCGATGCGGTCGCCGAGCGGGCCGAACACCATGCCGCCGAGCGGGCGCACGAGGAAGGCGGCCGCGAAGGTGCCGAAGGTGGCGAGCAGCTGCGCGGACGGGCTGCTGGACGGAAAGAACACCTTGCCGAGCGTGACGGCTATGTAGCTGTAGACGCCGAAGTCGAACCATTCCATCGCATTGCCGATGGCCATCGCGCTGACGGCGCGCTTGAGCAGGCTCTGGTCGACGACGGTGATGTCGTCCGCGACGAGCGGGGCTTCGCCGGACGACGAAGCGGAGGAAGAAGCAGCGGTCGGGCTGACGTGTGTTGCGGTCAAGGTCATGCACTCCTTTGACTGCGCCGAACGGGCGGGCCGTCCGACACGGTTTGCCGGCGAGCGCGGTATCGCGTGCGGCGCGTCGGGGCAGACCATTAAGCACTTACTGCACAAGCGGCGGTAAAGGGCCGTAAGGGGCTGCTTCGACGCGGGCCCGATGGGCCGTCGCGACAGTGCGCTCATGAAGAATGGGCCGCGTGATGCAAGCGGCAGATGCCGGTGCGGACGATGTCCTGCGTTCCGGCAAGCGCCCCGGAGGGGCAACGAAACGAGAAAAGCGGGCCTGTCGGGCGGGCTTTCCTGTGGGTGCAATTTCGGTCGAAGGGCCGGCCCGCAACGCGCGGACGGACTTCTCTCGAAATCGAATAGACAGAGATTGAATGTTGAAACAGGCGACATGATAGCACGATGACGGACGATCGTGCAAATTGCCGGGAAACGCCCGTCTGGCGGGGCGTTCGGCGGGGGCGGCTCGGGTATGATCGGCGGCGCGCGGCGGGGCCGTGCCGTCTCACGGTGACGGGGGCGAATTCACGAGGAACCGGATGACCGAACTGATGAGGATCGCGGCGTTGTTCGCCGCCACCGCGCTGGCCGAAATCGTCGGCTGTTACCTGCCGTGGCTCGTGCTGAAGGAGGGGCGGCCGGTGTGGCTGCTGCTGCCGGCCGCGCTGTCGCTCGCGTTGTTCGCGTGGCTGCTGACGCTGCACCCGAGTGCGGCGGGGCGCACCTATGCGGCGTACGGCGGCGTGTACATCGCGGTGGCGCTGGTCTGGCTGCGGGTGGTCGACGGCGTCGCGCTGACCCGCTGGGACGTGGCCGGCGCGGCGCTTGCGCTCGGCGGAATGGCGGTCATCGCGCTGCAGCCGCGCGTGTGAGCGCGGCCGCGGCGCGTGCCGTGTGCCGCGTGTTTCAGGCCGCTTCGGCGGCGCCCGCGTCGGCGGACTGGCGCCATACGCAGGTGCCCTTGACCGACTTGTCGAGCTCGTCGAGCTGCGCCTGGTGCGCGGCGAGCTCGTCGTCGCTCGCGGCCACCACGGCCAGGTCGAGCGCGGCGAGCGACACGCGCTGGCCGTTTGCCGTGCCGCCGTCGGCACCCGCGTCGTCGAGCATGTCGATCACGAGGCTGTCCTGGCCGCGCGTCATCGCGAGATAGACCTCGGCGAGCAGTTCCGAGTCGAGCAGTGCGCCGTGCAGCGTACGGTGCGCGTTGCTGATGCCGAAGCGGTCGCACAGCGCGTCGAGCGAGTTGCGCTTGCCGGGGAACATCTGCTTGGCCTGCACGAGCGTGTCGATCACGCCGCCGCAATGTTCGGTGAACGGCGGCAGGCCGAGCCGCGCGAATTCCGCGTCGAGAAAGCCAAGGTCGAACGGCGCGTTGTGGATGATCAGCTCGGCGTCCTTCACGAAGTCGCGGATCTGGTCGGCGACTTCCGCGAATTTCGGCTTGTCGCTGAGGAATTCGGTCGTGAGGCCGTGCACCGCCAGCGCGCCCGGATCGCTGTCGCGCTCGGGGTTCACGTAGAAGTGCAGGTTGTTGCCGGTGAGCCGCCGGTTCAGCAGCTCGACGCAGCCGATTTCGATGAGGCGGTCGCCCGTGCGGGCGTTCAGGCCGGTGGTTTCGGTATCGAGAATGATCTGGCGCATGTCGGGGAAAACGTAGGAAACAGGGGGCGGCCCGCGTTCAGGCCGTGAGCGATTCGACGCCGCGATTCGCGAGCGCATCCGCGCGCTCGTTTTCGGGATGGCCCGCGTGGCCCTTGACCCAGCGCCACTCGACCTCGTGCTGCGCGACGAGCGCGTCGAGCCGCTTCCACAGGTCGGCGTTCTTCACGGGCGTCTTCGCCGCGGTGACCCAGCCTTTCTTCTTCCAGCCGTGGATCCACTCGCTGATACCTTTCTGCACGTATTGCGAATCGGTGTGCACGATCACCTGGCACGGCCGCTTCAGCGCTTCGAGCGCGGCGATCACGCCCATCAGCTCCATGCGGTTGTTGGTCGTGTTCGGCTCGCCGCCGAACAGCTCCTTTTCCTTGTCGCCGTAGCGCATCAATGCGCCCCAGCCGCCGGGGCCGGGGTTGCCCTTGCAGGCGCCGTCGGTATAGATGTCGATCGTATCGATTGTCATGAATGTTCTTGATGGGTGGTCGGGGAGGCCGCCGGCGTCAGGCCCGGTGCGAGCACGGGTTTCTTCATCCGGATCTGGCCGACGAGGCGCATGCCGCGCACGCGCTTGACGGCCGTCACCATGTAGACGGCGCCGAAGATCGGCCACCAGCGGTCGCCGGCGGCTTCCATGAAGCCGTAGCGGGCCAGCCACTTGTCGGTGACGAGCGGCGGCCGGTAGCAGCCGAAGCGGCCGCGTTCGAGGTCGAAGCCTAGCAGCTTGATCCAGTCCTTGAGCCGGATGAACGCGATCTGGTCGCGCGTGGCCGGCACGAACGGACGGTTCGCCATGCGCCCGAACGATTGCCGCATCCCCCACAGGCTGAGCGAATTGAAACCGGTGATCACGAGCTGGCCTTCCGGCATCAGCACGCGCTCGGCCTCGCGCAGCAGGCGGTGCGGATCGGACGTGAATTCGAGCGTGTGCGGCATCACGATCAGGTCGACGCTCTGCGACTCGAACGGCAGGTCGAGCAGGTCGCACCAGGTCGTGCTGCGATCGGCGGGCGCATGCTCGGGCGAATGGGCTTCGCGGGCCCACGGATATTGATAGGGCGCGCTCGCGCCGCTCGCCGGGTCGAGCACGAGGCCGCGATACGGCATGCGGTTCTCGCGCAGCGCGTCGAGTTGCGGCAGGCCGAGCTGCAGCGCGTGGAACCCGAAGACGTCGGACACGATCCGGTCGAGCTGCGCCTGCTCCCAGCCCAGCACGTAGCGGCCGGGAGGCGAGTCGGTCCAGGCGGGCCAGTCTATAATTTGACGGTCAGACATAACGATGATTGCGCGCCCATGAACGAGCTGGAATACGTGCCGGTTCCGGCATTCGATGACAACTATATCTGGCTCGTCTCGGACGGCCGCGATGCGATCGCCGTCGATCCGGGTGAAGCCGCGCCGGTGCGCCGGGTTCTTGCCGAACGAGGCTGGCGGTTGACCGCTATTTTACTCACGCACCATCATGCCGACCACGTCGGCGGTGTCGCGGCACTGCGCGATAGCCAACCGGACGATGCTCCGCTCGCGGTTTACGGCCCCGCGGCCGAGGCGATCGGCGTGGTCACGCGGCCGCTGGCAGGCGGCGATCGCGTGACGCTCGACGCACCGTCCGTCGCCTTCGACGTGCTCGATGTGCCCGGTCACACGCGCGGCCACATCGCCTATTTCCAGGCGGCCGGGCCGCGCAACGCGGCGCCGCACGTGTTCTGCGGCGACACGCTGTTCTCGTGCGGCTGCGGGCGCCTGTTCGAGGGCACGCCCGCGCAGATGCTCGCGTCGCTCGACGCGCTCGCCGCACTGCCGGGCGACACGCGCGTGCATTGTGCCCACGAATACACGCTGTCCAATATTCGCTTCGCGCTCGCATGCGAGCCCGGCAATGCGGCGCTCGCTGCGTGGCGCGACGAAGCGCAGGCGCTGCGCGCGCGCGGCGTGCCGACGCTGCCTACTACGATTGCCCACGAGCGTGCCGTTAACCCGTTCATGCGGTCGGACAGCGCGGCGATTCATGCCACGCTCGAGGCCGAGTTGCATGAAACGGTGCCGGATCGTCTGACGGCATTCACGCTGATGCGCGAGTGGAAAAACCGGTTCCGATGACGATTTCCGGAGGACTCCAAAGCTCAAGCGGTGTCTGTAAAAATTGCTCCAAATGTAGGATTTCGCTGAGTTTTCGGTGTTTTTATTGACGTGAAGCACGCACTTCCGTAGTATCGCCTGCAATTTCCAGCCGTCGGAAGCCGAGATTTTCATGCGACTTATATTGAGTGCGATGGTGGTTCTGCTGCTCGCCGCTTGTGCGAGCCAGGCCCCTGTCGCCAACAACGCCGCCGATTCGCAGGCGACGTCCAACTACCTCCGTAAATCAGCCACCGCCAAAGAAACTGTCGACGTCGACAAGCAATCCGTCGGCGACCTGACCAGTGCAGACTCCGATCTCTGGGGGCGCATCCGCCGCGGTTTCCAGATGCCCGACCTGCAGAGCGACCTCGTCGACATGCAGACGACCTGGTACACGCAGCGGCCCGATTACGTGCAGCGCATGACCGAGCGCTCGCAGAAGTACCTGTATCACATCGTCGAGGAGCTCGAGGCGCGTCACATGCCGACCGAGCTCGCGCTGCTGCCGTTCATCGAGTCCGCGTACAACCCGCAGGCGCTGTCGGTCGCGAAGGCGGCCGGCATGTGGCAGTTCATGCCCGGCACGGGCCGTACCTACAACCTGAAGCGCAACATGTGGCAGGACGAGCGCCGCGACGTGCTCGCGTCGACGAGCGCCGCGCTCGACTACCTGTCGCGCCTGCATGACATGTTCGGCGACTGGTATCTCGCGCTGGCCGCGTACAACTGGGGCGAGGGCAACGTGCAGCGTGCGATCGCGCGCAACCAGGCGGCCGGCCTGCCGACCGACTACCAGAACCTGCGGATGCCGAACGAGACGCGCAACTACGTGCCGAAGCTGCAGGCGGTGAAGAACATCATCGCGAGCCCGCAGCAGTATGGCCTGACGCTGCCGGACATCCCGAACCACCCGTATTTCGTGACGGTCACGACGTCGCGCGACATCGACGTGGCGGTCGCCGCGAAGCTCGCGAACCTGTCGCTCGACGAATTCCGCTCGCTGAACCCGTCGTTCTCGAAGCCGGTGATCCTCGGCGCGACCGAGCCGCAGATCCTGCTGCCGTTCGACAATGCGTCGGCGTTCGAGAAGAACCTGAAAGCCTACAACGGCCAGCTTTCGTCGTGGACCACCTATACGGTCAGCGAACGTGCACGACCGGCCGCGATCGCCGAGAAGATCGGCGTGGACGCCGATACGCTGATGTCGATCAACAAGATTCCGGCCGGCATGCGCCTGAAGCCGGGCTCGACGATCGTCGTGCCGCGCGGCGATGACGACGACGAGGACATCAGCGCCGACGTCGCCGAAAACGGCGCGCTCGCGATGGAACCCGATGTGCCCGACACGCGCAAGATGCTGATCCGCGTGCGCCGCAAGCAGTCGATGGCGGCGATCGCCGGCCGCTATGGCGTGTCGGTCGGCCAGCTCAAGGCGTGGAACCGCACGCACCGCGATCTCGTGATGCCGGGCCAGGCGCTCGTGCTGCATGTGCCGGTCGGCCGTTCGGTGCCGGCGGAGCCCGGTCCGGAACGGATCGCGACGTCGGCCGCCGGTGCGCACATCGAGCGCGCGAGCCTGGCGGTGGGCGGCAAGTCGCATGGCGCGAAGCGCGGCGCGGCGAAGCCGGCGGCCAAATCGACGAAAGCGACGAAAGCGGCGCCGGCCAAGGCCGCAACGCAAAAGGGCAAGAAGAAGTAGCGCAGTCGCGAGCGCATCGCGCGGCCGGCCCGGTTCGTGCGATTGCGTTATCATCCGACGAAATGCGATGAAACGCCGTCACCGAGGTGACGGCGTTTTTGTTTGTGCGCGGCGCGGGGGTGCCGCCTTGAATGCCTTCATATAACAAGGAGAGACGATGTCGTCGGTGCAGGTGAGGGTGCTCGCGCTGTTTTCGGTCGGGTATTTCGTGTCGTATGTGTTTCGCGGCGTCAATCTGGGCTTCGCGCCGTTCGTCACGCACGAGCTCGGGTTGTCGGCCGCCGATCTCGGCCTGCTCACGAGCCTTTATTTCCTCGGCTTCGCGGGCGCGCAGATCCCGGCCGGCGTGATGCTCGATCACTTCGGCCCGCGCCGCGTGACGGCCGGCATGCTGCTGTTCGCGGCCGCCGGCGCAGCCGTGCTCGGTGCCGCGCACAGCCTCGGCACGATGATGGTCGGCCGGCTGCTGATCGGCGTCGGCGTGTCGGTGTGTCTCGGCGCGGCGTTCAAGGCGCTCGCGCAGCATTTCCCGGTCGGCCGGCTGCCGCTCGTGAACGGTCTCGTGATGGCCGTGGGCGGCCTCGGCGGCGTGATGGTCGGCTCGCCGCTGACCTGGCTGCTCGGCTGGACGAGCTGGCGCGCGATCTGTTTCGGCCTCGCGGTGCTGACGGTGGCCGTTGCGGCGTCGATCGGCCTGGGCGCGCCGGAGGCGAAGCAGGTGCGTCACCAGGGCGGGCTCGTCAGCCAGTTCAAGGGCACGTGGCATATCCTGGGCAGCCGCGCGTTCTGGAAGATCTCGTCGTTCTCCGTCGTCACGCAGGGGGTGTTCTACGCGATGCAGTCGCTGTGGGTCGGGCCGTACCTGCGCGATGTCGCGGGGTTCGATGCGCCGCATGCGGCGCGCCTCGTGTCGGTGCTCGGCTTCGCGATGATGGCCGGCTGCGTCGGCTTCGGCGCCGCGGCGCGCGTGCTCGAGCGGCGCGGCGTGTCCGTGTACGCGTTCTGCGGCATCGGCATGGCGTTGTTCGTCGCGACGCAGGCTGCGATCGTGGCGCGCGTGCCGTTGCCGCCGGCCGTTCTGTGGGCCGCATACGGAATGTTCGGCGGCGTCGGCATCCTGACCTACGCGGTGATGGCCGGGCATTTTCCCGCGCATCTGATCGGCCGCGCGAACACGACGCTCACGCTCGTGATCTTCCTGCTGATCTTTGCGTTCCAGATCGGTGTCGGCGCGGTGCTGTCGCACTGGCCCGCGGTCGACGGCCGCTATCCGGCCGCCGCGCACTTCACCGCATGGGGCGTGTTGCTCGCACTGCAGCTCGCGAGCGCGGTCTGGTACGTATGGCCCGCGCGCGGCGCTGGCCAAGTGCACTGATCCGGCGGTACGCTCGGGGCAGGGCGGCCGCGTAAAACGGGGCCGCAGCGCGCTGCTTCGCGTCGCCGCGCGTCGCGCGTCGCGCACGCACGATCGGACGGCCATATCAATTGAAGATAAGGCCATTTTCAGGCTATAATTTGAAAGTTTGTGCTGATCAACCTCGCACCCTAGCGCCTACCTCATACATCCCGTTCATCCGCCGCACGCCGCCTGCCGGGCGATGCCGCGAAGCCTCGTGCGCCACGCGCCGGGTTCGCGTCACGACAACGCAGGCCGCGTCCAGCAAGCGACCACGCGCGCCCACGCAGCGCGGCGCTCGCGCGGCAGGGTAAACAGGTCGGCAGCAGGGTGTTCCCCAAGGAGCCTCCCGTGTTGCCGTCTTTTACTCCCGCCTTGCTTGCACTCGCCGACGGCACGGTCTTTCGTGGTTATTCGATCGGGGCCGAAGGCCACACGATCGGCGAAGTCGTGTTCAATACCGCGATCACCGGCTATCAGGAAATCCTGACTGACCCGAGCTACTCGCGCCAGATCGTCACGCTCACCTATCCGCATATCGGCAACGTCGGCGTGAACGCCGAAGACGTCGAAGCCACGAAAGTCCATGCCGCCGGCCTGATCATCCGTGATCTGCCCACGCTCGCATCGAACTTCCGCATGGACCGCACGCTCGGCGACTACCTGCGCGACGAAGGCGTCGTCGCGATCGCCGGCATCGACACCCGCAAGCTGACCCGCATCCTGCGCGACAAGGGCGCGCAGAACGGCTGCATCCTGACGGGCTCGGACGACGAAGCGAAGGCGATCGAACTCGCGCGCTCGTTCCCGGGTCTCGCGGGCATGGATCTCGCGAAGGTCGTGTCGACCACGAAGCCGTTCGAGTGGAAGCAGACCGAATGGCGCCTCGAAGGCGGCTACGGCATGCAGGAAGCGCCGAAGTACCGTGTCGTCGCGTACGATTTCGGCGTCAAGTACAACATCCTGCGCATGCTCGCGGAACGCGGCTGCCATGTGACGGTGCTGCCGGCCGAGGCGAGCGCGGAAGATGCGCTCGCGCTGAATCCGGACGGCATCTTCCTGTCGAACGGCCCCGGCGATCCGGAGCCGTGCGACTACGCGATCGCGGCCACGAAGCAGTTCATCGAGCGCGGCGTGCCGACCTTCGGCATCTGCCTCGGTCACCAGATCATGGGCCTCGCGGTCGGCGCGAAGACGCTGAAGATGAAGACGGGCCACCACGGCGCGAACCACCCGGTGAAGGATCTCGGGGACGGCCGCGTGGTGATCACGTCGCAGAACCACGGCTTCGCGGTCGATGCGGATTCGCTGCCGGCCAACGCGCGCGTGACGCACGTGTCGCTGTTCGACGGCACGCTGCAGGGCTTCGAGCTGACCGACAAGCCGGCATTCTGCTTCCAGGGCCACCCGGAAGCGTCGCCCGGCCCGCATGACATCGGCTATCTGTTCGACCGCTTCACCGCGCTGATGGACGCGGCGAAGCAGCGCAACGCTTAACGCAACCGACGCAACCGAAGGACGGGAGATTCGCATCATGTTCGGCCACGCACTCGGCATCACGGATATCTGGACCTACGTGTTCGGCGTGATCTTCATCATCCTGCTGCCGGGGCCGAACTCGATGTACGTGCTGTCGCTCGCGGCGCAGCGCGGCGTGAAGGCCGGCTATCGCGCGGCGTGCGGCGTGTTCGTCGGCGACACGGTGCTGATGGTGCTGTCCGCCGCCGGCGTCGCGTCGCTGCTGAAGGCGAACCCGCTGCTGTTCTCCGTCGTCAAGTACGGCGGCGCCGCGTATCTGCTCTACATCGGCACCGGCATGCTGCGCAGCGCGTGGCAGAAGCTGCGCGCGCGCGCCGATGCGCCGGCCGATGCACCGCCCGCGGTCGACGGCGAGCGCCCGTTCCGCAAGGCGCTGATCGTGAGCCTGCTGAATCCGAAGGCGATCCTGTTCTTCATCTCGTTCTTCATCCAGTTCGTCGACCCGGCATTCCCGCATCCCGCGCTGTCGTTCGTCGTGCTCGGGGCGATCGCGCAATGCGCGAGCTTCCTGTACCTGAGCACGCTGATCTTCGCGGGTGCGCGGCTCGCCGAGCACTTCCGCCGCCGCCGCAAGCTTGCAGCAGGCGCGGCGAGCAGCGTGGGCGGCCTGTTCATCGGTTTCTCGGTGAAGCTCGCGCTCGCCACGATGAGCTGAGCGCAGCCGGCCGACCCACGACAACGATTACTTATTGAATTCACAAGCCATGCCAAAACGCACAGACATCAAGAGCATCCTCATCATCGGCGCCGGCCCGATCATCATCGGCCAGGCGTGCGAGTTCGACTATTCGGGCGCGCAGGCTTGCAAGGCGTTGCGTGAGGAGGGCTACAAGGTCGTTCTCGTCAACAGCAACCCGGCGACGATCATGACCGACCCGAACACGGCCGACGTGACCTACATCGAGCCGATCACGTGGGAAGTCGTCGCACGCATCATCGAGAAGGAGCGCCCGGACGCGATCCTGCCGACGATGGGCGGCCAGACCGCGCTGAACTGCGCGCTCGACCTGCACCACCACGGCGTGCTCGAGAAGTTCGGCGTCGAGCTGATCGGCGCGTCGCCGGAAGCGATCGACAAGGCGGAAGACCGCCAGAAGTTCAAGGAAGCGATGACCAAGATCGGTCTCGGTTCCGCGAAGTCGGGCATCGCGCACTCGATGGAAGAAGCGACCCAGGTGCACGCCGAGATCATGGCCGGCACCGGCGGTAGCGGCTACCCGGTCGTGATCCGTCCGTCGTTCACGCTCGGCGGCTCGGGCGGCGGCATCGCGTACAACCGCGAAGAGTTCGAGGAAATCTGCAAGCGCGGTCTCGACCTGTCGCCCACGCGCGAGCTGCTGATCGAAGAGTCGCTGCTCGGCTGGAAGGAATACGAGATGGAAGTCGTGCGCGACCGCGCCGACAACTGCATCATCGTCTGCTCGATCGAGAACCTCGACCCGATGGGCGTGCACACCGGCGACTCGATCACGGTCGCGCCGGCGCAGACGCTCACCGACAAGGAATACCAGATCCTGCGTAACGCATCGCTCGCGGTGCTGCGCGAGATCGGCGTCGACACGGGCGGCTCGAACGTGCAGTTCTCGATCAACCCGAAGGACGGCCGCATGGTCGTCATCGAAATGAACCCGCGCGTGTCGCGTTCGTCGGCGCTCGCGTCGAAGGCTACCGGCTTCCCGATCGCGAAGGTCGCGGCGAAGCTGGCCGTCGGCTACACGCTCGACGAGCTGAAGAACGAAATCACCGGCGGCCAGACGCCGGCGTCGTTCGAGCCGACCATCGACTACGTCGTCACGAAGATCCCGCGTTTCGCGTTCGAGAAGTTCCGTGAAGCCGACTCGCGCCTGACCACGCAGATGAAGTCGGTCGGCGAGGTGATGGCGATCGGCCGTACGTTCCAGGAATCGTTCCAGAAGGCGCTGCGCGGCCTCGAAGTCGGTGTCGACGGTCTCGACGAGAAGTCGACCAACCGTGACGAGATCGCGATCGAGATCCACGAGCCGGGCCCGGATCGCATCTGGTACGTCGGTGATGCGTTCCGCATCGGCATGACGGCCGAGGAAATCTTCGCGGAAACCGCGATCGACCCGTGGTTCCTCGAGCAGATCGAGCAGATCATCCTGAAGGAAAAGGCACTCGCGGGCCGCACGCTCGCATCGCTGACGTTCGACGAGCTGCGCTACCTGAAGCAGAGCGGCTTCTCCGACCGTCGCCTCGCGAAGCTGCTCGGCGCGACGCCGGAAGACGTCCGCAAGCGCCGCATCGAACTCAACGTGCGCCCGGTCTACAAGCGCGTCGACACGTGCGCGGCCGAGTTCGCGACGAAAACCGCGTACATGTACTCGACCTACGAGGAAGAGTGCGAGGCGCAGCCGACCACCAACAAGAAGATCATGGTGCTGGGCGGCGGCCCGAACCGGATCGGCCAGGGCATCGAGTTCGACTACTGCTGCGTGCACGCGGCGCTCGCGATGCGCGAGGACGGCTACGAAACGATCATGGTCAACTGCAACCCGGAAACGGTGTCGACCGACTATGACACGTCCGACCGCCTGTACTTCGAGCCGCTGACGCTCGAAGACGTGCTCGAGATCGTCGACAAGGAAAAGCCGGTCGGCGTGATCGTCCAGTACGGCGGCCAGACGCCGCTGAAGCTCGCGCTCGACCTCGAGGCGCACGGCGTGCCGATCGTTGGCACGTCGCCGGACATGATCGACGCGGCCGAAGACCGCGAACGCTTCCAGAAGCTGCTGCAGGACCTCGGCCTGCGCCAGCCGCCGAACCGCACCGCGCGCGCCGAAGACGAAGCGCTCGCGCTGGCCGACGAAATCGGCTATCCGCTGGTCGTGCGTCCGTCGTACGTGCTGGGCGGCCGCGCGATGGAAATCGTCCACGAGCCGCGCGACCTCGAGCGCTACATGCGCGAGGCCGTGAAGGTGTCGAACGATTCGCCGGTGCTGCTCGACCGCTTCCTGAACGATGCGATCGAGTGCGACGTCGACTGCATCTGCGACGGCGAAGCCGTGTTCATCGGCGGCGTGATGGAGCACATCGAGCAGGCGGGCGTCCACTCGGGCGACTCCGCATGCTCGCTGCCGCCGTACTCGCTGTCGAAGGAAACCGTGGCCGAGCTGAAGCGCCAGACGGGCGCGATGGCGAAGGCGCTGAACGTGGTCGGTCTGATGAACGTGCAGTTCGCGATCCAGCAGGTGCCGCAGGCTGACGGTTCGAAGCAGGACATCATCTACGTGCTGGAAGTGAACCCGCGCGCATCGCGCACGGTTCCGTATGTGTCGAAGGCGACCAGCCTGCCGCTCGCGAAGATCGCGGCGCGCGCGATGGTCGGCCAGAAGCTCGCGCAGCAGGGCGTGACGAAGGAAGTCGAGCCGCCGTACTTCAGCGTGAAGGAAGCGGTGTTCCCGTTCGTCAAGTTCCCGACCGTCGATCCGGTCCTCGGGCCTGAAATGCGTTCGACCGGCGAAGTGATGGGCGTCGGCCAGACGTTCGGCGAAGCGCTGTTCAAGTCGCAGCTCGCGGCCGGTTCGCGCCTGCCGGAGTCGGGCACGGTGCTGCTGACCGTGATGGATGCGGATAAACCGAAGGCGGTCGAAGTCGCGCGCATGCTGCACGACCTCGGCTACCCGATCGTCGCGACGAAGGGCACGGCTGCCGCGATCGAAGCGGCCGGCGTGCCGGTGAAGGTCGTGAACAAGGTGAAGGACGGCCGTCCGCACATCGTCGACATGATCAAGAACGGCGAGATCGCGCTCGTGTTCACGACCGTCGACGAAACGCGCCAGGCGATCGCCGATTCTCGTTCGATCCGCATGAGCGCGCAGGCGCACAAGGTCACGTACTACACGACGATGTCGGGCGCGCGCGCGGCAGTCGAAGGCTTGCGCTACCTGAAGGATCTGGAAGTCTATGATTTACAAGGTCTTCACGCTCGCCTAAACTAAGCAGTCAGTTACCTGTCGAAGCAACACGTGCCGCGATTAGGCGGTGTTTCCAGTGCATCGGAAACGCGCTTAATCGCGGTGATTTTTTTTATAGCCGTTTTTAGCGATTGAGCCGTTTATGAGCACCATTCCGTTGACAAAGCGTGGCGCAGAGCAACTGCGCGATGAATTGCAGCGCCTCAAGTCCGTCGAGCGGCCGGCCGTGATCAACGCGATCGCGGAGGCCCGCGCACAGGGCGACCTGTCCGAAAACGCCGAATACGATGCCGCGAAGGAAAAGCAGGGCTTCATCGAGGGTCGTATCGCGGAAATCGAATCGAAGCTGTCGGCCGCGCAGGTCATCGATCCGACCGTGCTCGACGCCGAAGGCCGCGTGGTTTTCGCATCGACCGTCGAACTCGAGGATCTCGAGTCGGGCGACACCGTCAAGTACCAGATCGTCGGCGACGACGAAGCCGATATCGATCACGGCCTGATCTCGGTCAGCTCGCCGATCGCGCGTGCGCTGATCGGCAAGTCCGAAGGCGACGTCGCGGCCGTGCAGGCGCCGAGCGGCGTGCGCGAATACGAAATCATCTCGGTCAGCTACATCTGAAGCGGGGCGACACGATGCCGCATCGCGTGTTCCGTCTGCTGTCGGCCGTGTGGGTCGGCAGCCTGCTGACGATCGGGTATGCGGTCGCGCCCGTGCTGTTCAAGACGCTGGAGCGGATGACGGCCGGTTCGGTCGCCGCCCAGCTGTTCCGTATCGAGGCGATCCTCGGTGTCGTATGTGGCGTGCTGCTGCTCGCGCTGTCGAACCAGCAGGTTCGACGCGGCAGCAGCGAATATCGCCGCGTGCGCTGGGTCGTCGCCGCGATGGTCGTATGTGTGCTGGTCGGGTATTTTGCGCTGCAACCGTTCATGAACGCGCTGCGGGTCGCCGCGATGGACGCGGGCACCGATATCGCGAATTCGCCGTATGCGAGCCGCTTCGGGATGCTGCACGGCGTCTCGAGCGTGTTCTACCTCGTCGAGAGCGTGCTGGGGCTGATGCTGATCTGGCGTCTGCCGGCGCGCGACGCCTGACGCGTGTGCCGCGCAGGCCCGGTCGATGCCGGGCCCGCGGGCAGGGTGGCGGGACGGCGCAGCCGTGCCGCCCCGATGCTTACTTGTCCTGGAACGGCCGCTTGGTGCTGGCCTGGCGCTTTTTCGCACGCTTCACGGTACCGCCCGCCGTCACGCGCTCGTTGCCGCGCACCGTGACCTTGACCGGCCGCGGACGGCGCACGGGGCTCGCGTTCGGCGACACCTTGACGACCTTGACGGTGCGCGGTGCACGGCCTTTCTTGTCGTCCACGGCTTCGGCCGCGCTCGGCAGCGTGCCGGCACGACGGCCGCGGGCCGGGGCCGCAACGGCGGCTTCGGGTTTCCAGATCACCAGCAGCTTGCCGATGTGCTGGATCGGCGCCGCGCTCAGGCGATCGCAGATCTCGTCGTAGATCGCGATGCGCTCGTCGCGCTCGTCGCCGAACACGCGGATCTTGATCAGTTGGTGCGCGTCGAGGTGCACCTTGATTTCCTTCAGCACGGCGTCGGTCAGCCCTTCGGCGCCGATCAGCACGACGGGCTTGAGCGCATGGGCCTGGGAGCGCAGCGCGGAGCGCTCGGCGGGAGAAAGCGAAAGGGCGGGCATGGAAATGTCGAAATCTAAATAAGGGCGCGCTGACTGAAAAGCGATCGCGGGTAGTTACCGCGTCAGCCGTGCGCCGAAACCACGTAAAATCGCGGCTTGGGCCCGAAAAGGGGCCGCAGCCGCGCGAAGAAGACGCGTATTATCCGCTAAAAGCGCGGCTTCACGAAGCAATTGGCAGCAATCTCTCTTTCGAATGGCAAAAAACCGCTTCAACCAGCACTGGCTGCACGACCACATCAACGACCCGTACGTCAAAATGGCGCAGCGGGAGGGCTATCGCGCGCGTGCCGCGTACAAGCTGAAGGAAATCGACGAGCAGGACAAGCTGATCCGTCCGGGCCAGGTGATCGTCGATCTCGGCGCGACGCCGGGCAGCTGGAGCCAGTATGCCCGCAACAAGCTCGCGCAGGGCAAGAAGCGCGATGCGGAGCGCGAAGGCGGCATCGACGGCACGATCGTCGCGCTCGACATCCTGCCGATGGAGCCGATCGCCGACGTCCACTTCCTCCAGGGCGACTTCCGCGAGGATGACGTGCTTCACCAGCTCGAGGAATTGCTCGAAGGCCGCGCGGTGGACCTTGTTATTTCCGACATGGCCCCCAACCTCTCCGGCGTGGCCTCGGCGGACGCGGCGCGCATCGAGCATCTCTGCGATCTGGCGCTCGAATTCGCGCAGAACCATCTGAAGCCGGATGGTGCGTTGCTCGTGAAATGTTTCCACGGCAGCGGCTACAGCCAGATCGTCGAGAAATTCAAACAGCAGTTTAAGACCGTCGCGCCGCGCAAGCCGAAGGCGTCCCGCGACAAATCGTCCGAAACGTTCATTTTGGGTCGGCATCTGAAACGTCCGCGCTGATGCGCGGCGGGGTGCCGCAAACGGGCTCCGGCCCTTGCCAGACAAGCGAAGCGCTATCGCGGCGGTTGTCAATGCTTATGGCGAGGGTGGTCGGACTGGATTAGAATGACCGAGGGGCGCCGCAAGGAAAATGTAGGCGCTCGTCTACGAGTGAAGGAGTGGTGCTTTGAACAACAATATGTTTTCGAAGGCAGCGGTGTGGCTGGTGATCGCACTGGTGCTGTTTACGGTGTTCAAGCAGTTCGACAAGCCCCGCGTCCAGGAAGGCGTGTCCTATTCGCAGTTCATGGACGACGCCAAGAACGGCAAGGTCAAGAACGTCATCGTTCAGGGGCGCAACCTCACCGTCACTCCGGCTGATGGCCAGAAATACCAGATCGTGTCGCCCGGCGACATCTGGATGGTTGGCGATCTGATGAAGTACGGCGTGCAGGTCAGCGGCAAGGCCGACGACGAGCCGAATGCGCTGATGTCCGCGCTGTACTACCTCGGGCCGACGATCCTGATCATCGTGTTCTGGTTCTACATGATGCGGCAGATGCAGGGAGGCGGCAAAGGCGGCGCGTTCTCGTTCGGCAAATCCCGCGCGCGGCTGATCGACGAGAACAACAACGCGGTGAACTTCTCCGACGTCGCGGGCTGCGACGAAGCGAAGGAAGAAGTGTCCGAGCTCGTCGACTTCCTGCGCGATCCGCAGAAATTCCAGAAGCTCGGCGGCCGCATTCCGCGCGGCGTGCTGCTCGTCGGCCCTCCGGGTACCGGCAAGACGCTGCTGGCCCGCGCAATCGCGGGTGAAGCGAAAGTGCCGTTCTTCAGCATCTCGGGTTCGGACTTCGTCGAAATGTTCGTCGGCGTCGGCGCGGCCCGTGTGCGCGACATGTTCGAGCAGGCGAAGAAGCATGCACCGTGCATCGTGTTCATCGACGAAATCGATGCGGTCGGCCGTCATCGCGGCGCCGGCATGGGCGGCGGCAACGACGAGCGCGAACAGACGCTGAACCAGATGCTCGTCGAGATGGACGGCTTCGAGGCGAACTCGGGCGTGATCGTGATCGCCGCGACCAACCGTTCCGACGTGCTCGACAAGGCGCTGCTGCGTCCGGGCCGTTTCGACCGCCAGGTCTACGTCGGTCTGCCGGACATCCGCGGCCGCGAACAGATCATGCGCGTGCACCTGCGCAAGGTACCGATCGCGAACGACGTCGATGCGGCAGTCATCGCGCGCGGCACGCCGGGCTTCTCGGGCGCCGATCTCGCGAACCTCGTGAACGAGGCCGCGCTGTTCGCCGCACGCCGTGGCAAGCGCATCGTCGAGATGCAGGATTTCGAGGACGCGAAGGACAAGATCTTCATGGGTCCGGAGCGCAAGTCGGCGGTGATCCGCGAGGAAGCGAAGCGTGCGACCGCTTATCACGAGTCGGGCCACGCGGTGATCGCGAAGCTGCTGCCGAAGGCCGACCCCGTGCACAAGGTCACGATCATTCCGCGCGGTCGCGCGCTGGGTGTCACGTGGCAGTTGCCGGAGCATGACAACGAAACGTACTCGAAGGACTACCTGATGGACCGCCTCGCGATCCTGTTCGGTGGCCGGGTGGCGGAAGAGTTGTTCATGAACCTCGTCAGCACCGGTGCGTCGGACGACTTCAACAAGGCAACGCAGACTGCGCGCGCGATGGTCGCCCGTTTCGGCATGACCGATGCGCTCGGGCCGATGGTTTACGTCGACGACGAAAACGATGCATCGCCGTTCGGCCGTGGCTTCACGCGCACGATTTCGGAAGCGACGCAGCAGAAGGTCGATTCGGAAATCCGCCGCGTGCTCGACGAACAGTACGGCCTTGCGCGCCGCCTGCTCGAAGAGAACCGCGACAAGGTCGAAGCGATGACCGCCGCGCTGATGGAGTGGGAGACGATCGATGCCGATCAGATCAACGACATCATGGAAGGCCGTCCGCCGCGTTCCCCGAAGAGCTCGCCGGCTGTCGGCGGCGATTCGTCGGGTGGCGGCAGCAGCGCCGAGGTGAAGGCCGGCAACGCGCCGGCGCCTGCGTCGCCGGCGGCATAATCTCCGCTCTTTAGCACCGTTCACGGGCTGGTGTGTCTTCACACCGGCCCGTTTTGCATTCATTCACGCCAGTTGCCCGTGTCCGATTCCGCTGTTTCCCCCCAAATTCCCGCGCCGCTCCGGTGCGGCCGCTTCGAACTGACGTTCGAGCGCCCGCTCGTGATGGGCATTCTCAACGCCACGCCCGATTCGTTCTCCGACGGCGGCCGCTTCCTCGCGCGCGACGATGCGCTGCGCCAGGCCGAGCGGATGATTGCCGATGGCGTCGATCTCCTCGATATCGGCGGCGAATCGACGCGCCCCGGCGCACCGCCGGTGCCGCTCGACGAGGAACTCGCGCGCGTGATCCCGCTTGTCGAAGCGCTGCGCCCATTGAACGTGCCGCTGTCGATCGATACCTACAAGCCGGCCGTGATGCGCGCGGCACTGGCCGCAGGCGCCGACCTGATCAACGACATCTGGGGGTTCCGCCAGCCGGGCGCGATCGACGCGGTGCGCGAGGGCAATTGCGGGCTGTGTGCGATGCACATGCTCGGCGAGCCGCAAACGATGCAGGTCGGCGAACCCGATTACGGCGACGTCGTGACCGACGTGCGCGATTTTCTCGCCGCACGCGCGCAGGCATTGCGCGACGCGGGGATTGCGCCGGAGCGGATCTGCGTCGATCCCGGTTTCGGGTTCGGCAAGGCGGTCGTCGACGACAACTATGCACTCCTGGCCGCGCTGCCTGAAACGGCGCCCGCGCGGCCCGACGGGCGCGCGTATCCGATACTCGCGGGCATGTCGCGCAAGTCGATGCTCGGCGCGGTGATCGGCGGCAAGCCGCCGATGGAGCGCGTCGTGGCGAGCGTGGCGGCCGCATTGTGCGCGGTCGAGCGTGGGGCGGCGATCGTGCGCGTGCACGATGTCGCGGCGACGGTCGATGCGTTGAAAATCTGGAATGCCGTGCGCGAAGCCGCGCGGCAACGATAAGTCAGAAGACGAAGGAGGAAGATTCGCTATGGGACGTCGATATTTCGGCACGGACGGCATTCGCGGCACGGTGGGCGAGGCACCCATCACGCCGGATTTCGTGTTGCGTCTCGGCTACGCGGCCGGCAAGGTACTGGCCAGCTCGGCCGATGGCGCGGCAGGCTCGCGGCCGACCGTGCTGATCGGCAAGGACACGCGCGTGTCGGGTTACATGCTCGAAGCCGCGCTCGAGGCAGGGTTCTCGGCGGCGGGCGTCGACGTGATGCTGGCCGGCCCGATGCCGACGCCAGGGGTCGCCTACCTGACGCGCGCGTTGCGCCTGTCGGCGGGCGTCGTGATCAGCGCATCGCACAATCCGTATCGCGACAACGGAATCAAGTTCTTCTCCGCTGACGGCAACAAGCTGCCGGACGACACCGAAGCCGCGATCGAAGCGTGGCTCGACAAGCCGCTCGAATGCGCATCGTCCGACGGTCTCGGCAAGGCGCGCCGCCTCGACGATGCGGCCGGCCGCTATATCGAATTCTGCAAGAGCACGTTCCCGGCCGCGTTCGACCTGCGCGGGCTGAAGCTCGTGATCGACTGCGCGCACGGTGCCGCGTACCAGATCGCGCCGCACGTGTTCCACGAACTCGGCGCGGACGTGATCCCGATCGGCGTCGCGCCGAACGGCTTCAACATCAACGACGGCGTCGGCGCGACCGCGCCGGACGCGCTGGTGCGCGCGGTGCGCGCGAACCACGCCGATCTCGGCATTGCGCTCGACGGCGATGCGGACCGCCTGCAGGTCGTCGACGCGACCGGTCGCCTGTACAACGGCGACGAGCTGCTCTACGTGCTCGTGAAGGACCGGATCGCGACCGACGGCAAGGTGGAGGGTGCGGTCGGCACGCTGATGACGAATCTCGCCGTCGAAGTCGCGCTGCAGCGCGCGGGCGTGAAGTTCGTGCGGGCGGCGGTCGGGGATCGCTACGTGCTCGAGCAGTTGCGCGAGCACGGCTGGCAACTCGGCGCGGAAGGCTCGGGCCACATCCTGTCGCTCGATCGCCACTCGACCGGCGACGGCATCGTGTCGGCGCTGCTCGTGCTGGCTGCGCTGAAGCGCAGCGGCCAGACCCTCGCGCAGATGCTCGACGGCGTCACGCTGTTCCCGCAGAAGCTGATCAACGTGCGGATGAAGCCGGGTGCCGACTGGAAGGGCAGCACGTCGATTCGTGCAGCGATCGACGCAGCCGAAGCCGCGCTCGCCGGCAGCGGCCGTGTGCTGATCCGCGCATCGGGCACCGAGCCCGTGTTGCGCGTGATGGTCGAAGCGCAGCAAGCGGCCGACGCGGTTCGCCATGCGGAGACGATCGCCGACGCGGTGCGCGCGGCGACGGCCTGACGCGCGGGCCCGGCGCGAGGGCGGTCTGACGCCCGCGCGCCGGTGTTCCGTTGAACCGGCATGCGGCGCCTTCGGGGCGCCGCGATTTCGTCAGACGCAAAGGTTTGCGATACCTATAAGTAACGCATATCGCCTGCCGCATGCCCCGGACGAAAAAACGTCCGACCCCGAGATCGGGGCAGCTGCCGGCGGAGGCTTTTCGTACCACCGACGCGGTGCCGCGATCCCGCCACACAATGAGAAACGGGGCGTCATCCCGTCCGTTCCGGGCAGGCAATTCCTGCCGCCATCGCCCCTCCGGCGCCGTCTGCGCGCCACGCGCGCCGACCCGGTTACTCCCTTTCAACCAGTCATGTTACTGTCACGCCAGTTTCATCGATTGTCACATTACCGTCATGAGGAGCCCCTAACCTTCGCGGTGCCGTAGTCATCCGCTCACACACTGGAGGTCTCATGAAATTGATGCAAACCGCGATTGCCGGCCTGGCTGGCGCGCTTTTCGCCGTCGCCGCCCACGCTGCCGACATCACGGGCGCAGGCAGCACGTTCGCGATGCCGATCTATACGAAATGGGCTGCTGACTACCAGCAGACCGGCGGCGCGAAGGTCAACTACCAAGGTATCGGTTCGTCGGGCGGCCTGAAGCAGATTATCGCGAAGACGGTCGATTTTGCCGGCTCGGACGCTCCGCTGAAGGATGACGAGCTCGCGAAGGAAGGCCTGTTCCAGTTCCCGACGGTGGTCGGCGGCGTGGTGCCGGTCGTCAACGTGCCGGGCGTGAAGGCCGGCGAACTGACGCTGTCGGGCCCGGTGCTCGGCGACATCTACCTCGGCAAGATCAAGAAGTGGAACGACCCGGCGATCGCCGCGCTGAACCCGAAGGTCAAGCTGCCGGACACGGACATCGCCGTGGTCCGCCGCGCTGACGGCTCGGGCACGAGCTTCATCTGGACGAACTACCTGTCGAAGGTCAACGACGAGTGGAAGTCGAAGATCGGCGAAGGCACGACGGTCAACTGGCCGACGGGCACGGGCGGCAAGGGCAACGACGGCGTCGCGGCCTTCGTGCAGCGCCTGCCGGGCGCGATCGGCTACGTCGAGTGGGCGTACGCGAAGAAGAACAACATGATCTACACGGCCCTGAAGAACTCGACGGGCACGGTGGTCGAACCGAAGACCGAAACGTTCAAGGCCGCTGCCGCAGGCGCGAACTGGTCGAAGTCGTTCTACCAGATCCTGACGAACCAGCCGGGCAAGGAAGCATGGCCGGTCGTCGGCGCGACGTTCGTGCTGCTGCACGCGAAGCAGGAAAAGCCGGAGCAGGGCGCGGAAACGCTGAAGTTCTTCAGCTGGGCGTTCAAGAACGGCGAGAAGGCTGCTGACAGCCTCGACTACATCTCGCTGCCGCCGGCAGTCGAAGCGGAAATCCGCAAGCAGTGGAAAGTCAAGGTGACGGACGCTTCGGGCAAGCCGGTCGCCGCCGAGTAAGCATTGCAGCGGTTCGCTGCCCGGCCGTGCCGGCCGGGCAGTGTGTGCGGTAAAGCCGGGCGTTACGGCGCCCGGCAATCAAAAGCAGGCACCCATGTCTGATATTTCTTACACGTCCTCCCGGTCGCCCGATAGTGCGCAGCAGCGCGCGCCGAGCCGTCTCGGGGATGTCCTGTTCGGCGGCCTTGCTCGGCTCGCCGCGATCGTGACCCTGCTGCTGCTGGGCGGGATCATCGTTTCCCTGATCATTGCGTCGATGCCGACCATCCAGAAGTTCGGCCTCGGCTTCCTGTGGCAATCCGAGTGGGATCCCAACTCGGACATCTACGGCGCGCTCGTGCCGATCTACGGCACGATCGTGACGTCGATCATCGCGCTCGTCATCGCGGTGCCCGTCAGCTTCGGCATCGCGCTGTTCCTCACCGAGCTGTCGCCCGTGTGGCTGCGCCGCCCGCTCGGTATCGCCATCGAGCTGCTCGCCGCGATTCCGTCGATCGTGTACGGCATGTGGGGCCTGCTCGTGTTCGCGCCGATCTTCGCCGAATACTTCCAGAAGCCGATCGGCCGCCTGTTCAAGGACGTCTGGGTGCTCGGCCCGCTGACTGCCGGCCCGCCGATCGGTATCGGCATCCTTGCAGCCGGCGTGATCCTCGCGATCATGATCATCCCGTACATCGCATCGGTGATGCGCGACGTGTTCGAAGTCACGCCGGTGCTGCTGAAGGAGTCGGCCTACGGGATCGGCTGCACGACCTGGGAAGTGATGTGGAAGGTGGTGCTGCCCTACACGAAGACGGGCGTGATCGGCGGCGTGATGCTCGGCCTCGGCCGCGCGCTCGGCGAAACGATGGCCGTGACCTTCGTGATCGGCAACACGAACCTGCTCGACAGCGTGTCGCTGTTCGCGCCGGGCAACAGCATCACGTCGGCGCTCGCGAACGAATTCGCGGAAGCGCAGCCGGGCCTGCACACATCCGCGCTGATGGAACTCGGCCTGATCCTGTTCGTGATCACGTTCATCGTGCTGTCCATCTCCAAACTGCTGCTGCTTCGTCTCGAGAAGGGAGAGGGCAAGAAATGAGCGAGCCCATCATGAATTTCCCGGGGCCGGACGGCGCCGCGCTCGACGCGATGCGCAACCGCCTGCAGCGCAAGCGCAAGGCCGTCAACGCGATCGCGCTCACCGCGTCGCTCGGCGCGATGGCCTTCGGGCTGCTGTGGCTCGTGTGGATTCTCTACACGACGGTGCATCTCGGCGTCGGCGGCCTGTCGCTGCAACTGTTCACCGAATCGACGCCGGCGCCGAACACGGAAGGCGGCGGTCTCGCGAACGCGATCGTCGGCAGCCTGCTGCTGTGCGGTTTCGGCACGCTGGTCGGCACGCCGATCGGCATCCTCGCAGGCGTCTATCTCGCCGAGTACGGCCAGAAGAACCTGCTGGCGAGCACGATCCGCTTCATCAACGACATCCTGCTGTCGGCGCCGTCGATCGTCATCGGCCTGTTCGTGTATGCGATCGTCGTCGCGAAGTCGGGGCGCTTCTCGGGCTGGGCCGGCGTGATCGCGCTTGCGCTGCTGCAGATTCCGATCGTGATCCGCACGACGGAGAACATGCTGAAGCTCGTGCCGAACGCGCTGCGCGAAGCGGCCTTCGCGCTCGGTACGCCGAAGTGGCGCATGGTGTTGAAGATCACGCTGCGCGCATCGGTCGGCGGGATCGTGACGGGCGTGCTGCTCGCGGTCGCGCGGATTGCCGGCGAAACGGCGCCGTTGCTGTTCACCGCACTGTCGAACCAGTTCTTCTCGTGGGACATGAGCCAGCCGATGGCGAACCTGCCCGTCACGATCTACAAGTTCGCGATGAGCCCGTTCGCGGAGTGGCAGTCGCTCGCATGGGCGGGCGTGTTCCTGATTACGCTCGGGGTGCTCGGACTCAACGTCCTGGCGCGCTCGATCTTCTCGAAAAAGTAACGGCGGAGCAATCCGATGAATATGGCAGAGAGCCACCTGAATCCCGTCGAGCGCACCGCTGCGCCGGCCGGCACGCATGACGCGGCGAACGATCGCCCGCTCGCGCCGCTGAACGCGAAGATCGAGGTCAACAACCTCAACTTCTTCTACAACAAGTTCCACGCGCTGAAGAACATCAACCTGCGCATTCCCGAAGGGAAGGTGACGGCGTTCATCGGCCCGTCGGGCTGCGGCAAGTCGACGCTGCTGCGCACGTTCAACAAGATGTTCGCGCTCTATCCGGAGCAGCGCGCCGAAGGCGAAATCCTGATGGACGGCGAGAACCTGCTGACGACGAAGCGCGACATCTCGCTGCTGCGCGCACGTATCGGCATGGTGTTCCAGAAGCCGACCCCGTTCCCGATGTCGATCTACGACAACATCGCGTTCGGCGTGAAGATGTTCGAAAAGCTCACGCGCTCGGAAATGGACGACCGCGTCGAGTGGGCGCTCACGAAGGCCGCGCTGTGGAACGAAGTGAAGGACAAGCTGAGCCAGAGCGGCTACGGCCTCTCGGGCGGCCAGCAGCAGCGTCTGTGCATCGCGCGCGGCATTGCGATCCGTCCGGAAGTGCTGCTGCTCGACGAACCGTGCTCGGCGCTCGACCCGATCTCGACCGGCCGCATCGAGGAACTGATCGCGGAGCTGAAGAGCGACTACACGGTCGTGATCGTCACGCACAACATGCAGCAGGCAGCGCGCTGCTCGGATTACACGGCCTACATGTACCTGGGCGAGCTGATCGAATTCGGCGAGACCGAAAAGATCTTCATCAAGCCGGTGCGCAAGGAAACGGAAGACTACATCACCGGCCGTTTCGGTTGATGACGGAGAACAACAGCCATGTCGGATAAACATCTGTCGAGCCAGTTCGACGCGGACCTCAATGCCGTGTCGTCGAAAGTGCTGGAAATGGGCGGGCTCGTCGAGTCGCAGATCGTCGGCGCGATGCACGCACTGAACGAGTTCGATCGCGATACGGCCGAGAAGGTGATCGCGGCCGAGGAAACGCTGAACGCGATGGAAGTCGACATCGACCAGGAGTGCGGCAACATCATCGCGCGGAGACAGCCTGCCGCGCGGGACCTGCGCCTTTTGATGTCGATTTCGAAAACGATTACGAACCTCGAGCGCGCCGGCGACGAGGCCGAGAAGATCGCGAAACGCGTGCGCCGCCTGGTCGACGAGCCGGCCGCGCGTGCGGTCAACATCGCCGAGATCAAGGTGTCGGGCGAGATGGCCGTGACGATCCTGCGCCGCGCGCTCGACGCGTTCGCGCGTCTCGATACGGTGGCCGCCGCGCAGATCGTCAAGGACGACAAGGAGATCGACCAGGAATTCCGTGCGTTCGTGCGCAAGCTCGTGTCGTACATGCAGGAAGATCCGCGCACGATCTCGGTCGGCCTCGAATACCTGTTCATCGCGAAGGCGATCGAGCGGATCGGCGACCACGCGAAGAACATCGCCGAATTCATCATCTACATCGTGAAGGGCACGGACGTGCGGCATCAGCCGCGCGACACGCTCGATCGCGAAGCCAACAGTTAATCGACTCCGTACAGGGAAAAAAGAGGTGCCGATGCCCAGCAACATTCTCGTCGTTGAAGATGAGCCCGCGATTTCCGAACTGATCTCGGTGAATCTCCAGCACGCCGGTCACTGCCCGATTCGTGCGTACAACGCCGAACAGGCGCAGAACCTGATCAGCGACGTGCTGCCCGATCTCGTGCTGCTCGACTGGATGCTGCCGGGCAAATCCGGCATCGCGTTCGCGCGCGACCTGCGCAACAACGAACGGACCAAACACATCCCGATCATCATGCTCACCGCCCGCGGCGACGAGCAGGACAAGGTGCTCGGCCTCGAAATCGGCGCGGACGACTACGTGACGAAGCCGTTCTCGCCGAAGGAACTGATGGCGCGGATCAAGGCCGTGCTGCGCCGCCGTGCGCCGCAGCTGACCGAGGACGTCGTGTCGATCAACGGGCTGCGCCTCGACCCGGCCACGCACCGCGTCGCCGCGCATGCGGAAGGCAGCGAGATCAAGCTCGATCTCGGCCCGACCGAGTTCCGCCTGCTGCATTTCTTCATGACGCATCCGGAGCGCGTGCACAGTCGCACGCAACTGCTCGACCAGGTATGGGGCGACCACGTGTTCGTCGAGGAGCGCACCGTCGACGTGCACATCAAACGATTGCGCGCGGCCTTGAAACCGGCTGGTTGCGATGCGATGATCGAGACCGTGCGCGGCAGCGGCTACCGGCTCGCCAAGCACGCGTAACGTATCCGGGCCTGCCGTGTGCCACGGCAAGCCGTTCATTCTTTCGGGCGCTGAATCATGAACATCATCTGGGCGCGCTTTCTGGTGTCGCTCGTGCTGCTCGTGCTGATCGGCGTATTGGTCGGCGTTTTCGCCGGCCCGACCGCGGGCCTCGTGTTCGTGGTCGTGATGCTGGTTGCGCAGGGCTTTTTCAGTACCTTTCACACGCAGCGTCTGTGGCGGCTGCTCGATGCGCCGGTCTACGGTGAAGTGCCGAGCGCGCCGGGCATCTGGGGCGAGATCTACTATCGTCTGCACAAGCTCGCGAAGCAGTGGCATGCGCAGGTGCGGCAGGTCGAGCAGCAGCATTCGCGCTTCATCCAGGCGATCCAGGCGTCGCCGAACGGCGTCGCGATGCTCGACGATCACGACCAGATCGAGTGGTGCAATGCGATCGCCGAGGTCCATTTCGGCCTGGATGCGAAGCGCGACCTGCGCCAGCACATCACCAACCTGGTACGCCATCCCGATTTCGTCCGCTACCTGAACGCGCAGCATTACGACGAGACGCTCGTGATGCGCGGCATGGGCGACTCGCGGCAGAACGTGCTGGAAGTGCAGGTGTTTCCGTACGGCGAGAACCGCAAGCTGCTGCTCACGCAGGACATCACCGAGCTCGAGCGGACCGACGCGATGCGGCGCGACTTCGTCGCGAACGTGTCGCACGAACTGAAGACGCCGCTCACCGTGCTGTCGGGCTTTCTCGAGACGATGCGCGAGCTGCCGCTGAACGAGGAAGACCGCGCGCGCTATCTCGAGATGATGGAGCAGCAGGCATCGCGGATGCGGCACATCGTGACCGACCTGCTGGTGCTCGCGAAGCTGGAGGGCGAAAGCAAGCCGCCGGTCGATCGCGCGATCGACATGCGCGCCGTGTTCGATCACCTGAAGGAGGATGCGCAGACGCTGTCGAACGGGCATCACGACATCGCGTTCTCGATCGACGAGACGCTCGGCGTCACCGGCGCGCAGACGGAGCTGTTCAGCGCATTCGCGAACCTCGTCACGAACGCGATCCGCTATACGCCGGAAGGCGGGAAGATCGTCGTGACGTGGCGGCGCGAAGGCGCGCAAGGCGTGTTTTCCGTCACGGACAGCGGCTTCGGCATTCCGGCCGCCGACCTGCCGCGGCTCACCGAACGCTTCTATCGCGTCGACCGTAGCCGTTCGCGCGACACGGGTGGCACGGGGCTCGGGCTCGCGATCGTCAAGCACGTGCTGCAGCGGCACGACGCACACCTGTACGTGCAGAGCGAGGAAGGGCGCGGCAGCACGTTCACTGCGCGGTTCCCGGGTTCGCGTGTCATCGCGATTCGGCCGGCCACGTACGAGGCATGATCGCGTAACGGTATCCGTCGCTCGTCCGGCGAGCGGCGGCATGCCGGATCCGCAACGAAAAAGCGCAGCCCGCGGGCTGCGCTTTTTCGTTGGCGACGCGGCGTGCAACTCGCGCCGCGTTGCCGGTTCACGAGCAGAACTTCGCGAGCAGCCCGAGTTGCGCGTTGCGGATCGTCTTGCCGGCGCGGCGCCGGCGGTAGTGGCCGTCGCTGTGCATCTGCCATGCCGACTGGTTGTCGCCAAGGCACACCGACAGGCCTTCGGCGATCACGCGCCGCTTGAGCTTGCGATCGCGGATCGGGAACGCGACTTCGACGCGGCGGAACAGGTTGCGGTCCATCCAGTCGGCGCTCGACAGATAGACGTCCTCGGCACCGTTCGCGTGGAAATAGTAGATCCGGTGGTGCTCGAGGAAGCGGCCGACGATCGAGCGCACGGTGATGTTTTCCGACAGCCCCGGCACGCCGGGCTTCAGCGCGCAGACACCGCGCACGATCAGGTCGACCTTGACGCCGGCCTGCGACGCTTCGTACAGCGCCGCGATCACCGTCGGTTCCAGCAACGCGTTCATCTTCGCGACGACGCGCGCGCGCTTGCCGGCACGCGCATTGTCGATCTCCGCGCGGATCGAGTCGATGATGCGCGGATGCAGCGTGAACGGCGACTGCCACAGCTCGTGCAGCGTGAGTTCGCCGCCGATGCCGGTCAGTTGCTGGAACACGTGATGGACGTCCTCGCAGATCTTCTGGTCGGCCGTCATCAGCCCGAAGTCGGTGTAGAGGCGTGCCGTGCGCGGGTGGTAGTTGCCGGTGCCGAGGTGCACGTAGCGGCGCAGCGACGCCTTGCCGCCCTGCACGACGCGCCGCACGATCAGCATCATCTTCGCGTGGCACTTGTGGCCGACCACGCCGTACACGACATGCGCGCCGACGGCCTCGAGCTGCGACGCCCAGTTGATGTTGGTTTCCTCGTCGAAGCGCGCGAGCAGTTCGACGACGACGGTCACTTCCTTGCCGTTGCGCGCGGCTTCCATCAGCGCGTCCATCAGCGGCGAATCGGTGCCGGTGCGGTAGATCGTCTGCTTGATCGCGACGACGCTCGGGTCCTTCGCGGCCTGCTGCAGCAGTTCGAGCACCGGCTGGAAGCTCTCGTACGGGTGGTGCAGCAGGATGTCGCCGTTGTCGATCGCGTCAAACATCGTCGGCGCGTTCGTGATCGCGGCGGGCGTCGACGCGGTGAACGGCGTGAACTTCAGGTCGGGGCGGTCGACGAGATCGGGAATCTGCATCAGCCGCACGAGGTTCACCGATCCGGCCACGCGATAGCAATCCTTGTCGCCGAGCTCGCTTTCGTCGAGCAGGCGTCGCACGATGTGCGGCGGCGTGTCGGCCGACACCTCGAGGCGCACCGCGTTGCCGAGGTGGCGCGCGGGCAGTTCGCCCTGCAGCGCGACGCGCAGGTTCGTGATCTCGTCTTCGTCGACGAACAGTTCGCTGTTGCGCGTGATACGGAACTGGTTGCAGCTCTTCACGACGAGTTGCGGGAAGAGTTCGCCGACGAAGCGCTGCATGAACGAGCTCAGCAGCACGAAGCCGTGCTCGAAGCCCGACAGCGCGTGCGGCATGCGTACGACGCGCGGCAGCGCGCGCGGCGCCTGCACGATGCCCATCACGGCCTGGCGGCCGAATGCGTCGCGGCCTTCGAGCTCGACGACGAAGTTCAGGCTCTTGTTCAGCACGCGCGGGAACGGGTGGGCGGGATCGAGGCCGATCGGCGTCAGCACGGGCAGCAGCTCGTCGAGGAAGTAGTGCCGCGCCCATTCGAGCTGCTCGTCGTTCCAGGTGTCGCTCGCATGGAAGTAGATGCCTTCCTGCTCGAGCGCGGGCAGCACGGTTTCGTGCAACATCGTGTACTGTCGATGGACGAGCCGCTGCGCGCGTTCGACCACGAGATCGTAAGCATGTTGTAACGACATCCCGTCGGGCGTCAGGGCGCCGGGGTTGTCGCGGATCTGCTCCTGAAGGCCGGCCATGCGGACTTCGAAGAATTCGTCGAGGTTGCTGCTGGTGATGCAGATGAAGCGGAGGCGCTCGAGCAACGGGACTTGCGGATCGGCTGCCTGGGCCAGCACGCGCTCGTTGAAACCGAGGATGCCGAGTTCACGATTGAGAAGCGGATAACGGACGGACATCGGCAGAGTTGGGGGTGATTCAGGCGATGATTCGAAAGGACGCTCGGAAACTCTCACGGTACGATGACGTGCTGATGACAGTGATGTATTTGTATCGGGAAATTCTACGCTTTAATCGTTTCGCCCCATAAATGTTTCGACGATATGCAAACGAGCGGTATGCATGCCCGTGAAGCGTGGCAACGGCAAGCGTTCCACGCTTAAAATGTCGCCTTTGATTGATCGCCCAGGGCTGTCGCACCGGCCGCCGCGGGCGAACGCGCACGGAGCCCCTTCTGATGGTTACAACCCCCCACTTGCTGGCTGCCGTGGATCTCGGCTCGAACAGCTTCCGGCTGATCGTCGGACGTGTCGAGGAAACGCCGGCGGGCAGCCAGATCTATCCCGTCGATGCGCTGCGCGAGCCCGTCCGGCTGGCCGCGGGCCTGTCGAGCGACAAGATGCTCGATCGCGCGTCGCAGGAGCGCGGCTGGGAGGCGCTCAAGCGGTTCGGCGAGCGCCTGCGCGATTTCCATCCCGATCATGTGCGCGCGGTGGCCACCAACACGCTGCGCGTCGCGAAGAACGCGGGCGAGTTTCTCGGCGAGGCGGAAGCGGCGCTCGGTTTCCCGATCGAAGTGATTGCAGGCCGTGAAGAAGCGCGCCTGATCTACGCGGGCGCCGCGCACTCGGTGCCGGCGAGCGCCGGCAAGCGGCTCGTCGTCGACATCGGCGGCGGCTCCACCGAATTCATCATCGGCTCGCACTACACGCCGATCGTGATGGAGAGCCTCTATATCGGCTGCGTGAGCCACAGCCGCGCCTTCTTCCCCGCCGGCAACGTCGACGAATACACGATGCGGCAGGCCGAACTCGCGGCTAAGCGCGAGATCCAGATCATTTCGAGCGAGTACAAGAAGGCCGGCTGGGACCAGGCGATCGGCTCGTCCGGCACCGCGCGCGCGCTCGCGGAACTCGTCGAGGCGAACGGCTTCAACGATCCGGGCATCACGCACGGCATTTCGCGCGGCGGCCTCGAGCGCCTGAAGCGTGCGCTGATCAAGTCGGAGAACGTCAACCGGCTGAAGCTGATCGCGCTGAAGCCCGACCGCGTGCCGGTGCTCGCGGGCGGCCTCGCGATCATGCTCGCGGTGTTCGAGGAGCTTGGCGTCGACTACGTCGATACGACCGACGGCGCACTGCGCCTCGGGGTGCTGTACGACCTGCTCGGCCGGACGCAGCACGAGGACATGCGCGCGGTGACCGTCGAGGGCTTTACGCGCCGCTACGGTGTCGATCGTGCGCAGGCCGAGCGGATCGGCGCGCTGGCGGGGCGTTTCTACGACGAACTCGAGGAAGCCGACGACGAAGCGCGCGAGGAAGGACGGATGTTCCTCGGCTGGGCGGCCGCGTTGCACGAGATCGGCCTGTCGATCTCGCATAGCGCGTATCACAAGCATTCGGCCTATATTGCGAGCAACGCGGACATGCCGGGTTTTTCGCGCACCGACCAGGCGCGGCTCGCCGCGCTCGTGCTCGGTCATGCGGGCAAGCTCGGCAAGCTGTCGCAGGCACGCGAAGTCGAGTGGCCGCTGCTGTTCTGCCTGCGGCTCGCGGCGCTGCTGTGCCGGCGCCGAACCGACGCGGGGCTGCCCGACATTTCCGTCTCGCAGATGAAGAAGGGCGGGTATGAAGTGCGCCTGCCGAGCGCGTGGGTCGAGCAGAACCCGCTGACCGACTACAGCCTCAGCCAGGAGGCGGCGGAATGGGAGAAGGTCGGAATCCCGTATCGCGTGGTGTATACGGGCGCGTAAAAGGCCGACAGCGGGGCAGGGCCGGGCGGCAGGTTGGCCGCCCTCAGGATGGCCGCATGATCGTCCTGGCGGTCGCTCAGTCCGACGAGCAGACGATCGCGGTCAGGAACGGAAACGCCTGCCTGACGGTCGCGTCGCTGCCGGCCTTGCGCACGGCTTCCTCCACCGCACTTTTCGTGCCGCGCACCACGACGCCATAGGCCCAGTCGCCGATCGGCGTGCCGTCGCCGGTGCGGAAGATCGGGTCGTTCGCCTGGTAGCCGAGCACGACGTAGACGCCGAAGCCGTATGCGGTCAGCGAGTGGCTCGTGCGGAATGCGTTGACCGAGTTCGATTCGACGTGCATCGGCTCCGACTGGATATCGCCGGCGGCGAGCAGCGGCGCGACGAACTTGTGCCCGGTCGAGTGGCAGTCGAGCGCGTCGTCGAGTGCCTTGGCCGATGCGGTGCCGGCGGTCGCAAGCGCGAACAGCGATGCGCACAGGGCGGTCTTGAGAATGTTGTTTGTCATGCGCGGATGCAGGTTGTCCACGCGCATTATCGCGTGTTCCCGGAAGTGTCGTATCCGGGTTGCGGCAGCGAGGCCGGCCACCTCGTTCGATTCGTGACCTTTGCAAGCGTGACCGACGATGAAAGCGTTCGGACTTGCCGCGAATGCCCGGGCATCGCATGAATCCGTGCGTCGCCGCTCAACGGCTTATCGCGTTCCCGTACCGTCCGGTGAGCACGAACCGTGCGCCGAACAGCGGCAGGACCAGAAAGCCGAGGCCTGCCGGCAATCCCCACAGCACACCGCCCCATATCGCGAGGAACGTGGCGGCCCGGGCCGTTTCCGCAGGCGCGGCAGGGTCGTACGCGACCTGCACGACGGTTCCGGGCGGACCGTCCATGCCGCCGTTCTGCACGAACTCGATGCGCTGGCCCAGGGCTGTTTCGAAGCGTATGGTCGGGTGTCCGCTCGACTTGACGACTACACCGGGCGCTCGAGAGGCATGCGAAAGGAAGACCGTCGTCCGGTAGGCCTGCACGACGCAGAAAGCGAGTACGGCGGCGCCGATGATCATGGCGATGACGGTCGCGATATTCATCGCCGGTTTTGCCGGGCGATCAGTCGAGGAGGCTGTCATGCGAGGTTCGGATGGTGTCGGGGGCGGCAAGTGGGTTCATTCACGCGTGGTACGCATTGCGCAGGTAACCTGAGCTGCCGCCGTCGGTGCCGGTGAGCTGGGCCGAGATTTCCTGTCTCTCGCGGGACCAGGAAGCCGCCCAACTGCGGAAGCCGAAGCGGTCGGCGGACGAAGCCTGCTCGTCGCCGCCGAAATGGCGCTTCACGAAGGCCGACAACCGCGACACGGCTTCGTCGAAAGGGAGGTCCGTTTCGAGCATCCACATCTCGTACGTTTTCCGTTCATCCTCGACGAACTCGACAGCCAGATTCCCGATGGTGCCGAGGCCTTCGGGCAGTTGCAGGGACGACAGGGATGTCGGCATGGTTGACGAAACTCCGGTCTGGCAATGGGGCGCTGATAATGGTACCGCTACGGGTTCGAGTTGGCCCTGTTGATGTGCCGTTTATTCCTGGAAAAGGTGATTCGTGCGAGCGTACCGAAGTGGATAACCCGCGATGCTGCACCTCGATGAGTCGATTGGCGACGCAACTGACCGGTAACGGTCGAATGAAAGTGCTCGTCGTCGGTCTTTTATCGGTGGCGACAGCGACGTTCGGCGCGACGCCGGGAATCGACGAGGCCGGTGTCCTGCGTCAGGTGCTTTCCTGCCCGTTGGCGGGCGGGAGTCGCATTGCGCTCGAGGCGCGCTCGCATGGGGCGGACGGCGATGCACTGTTCGTGCGGCGGGGGCACAAGACCGGGCGTGCGTTCCTTGACATGCCGGAGACCGATTTCGTGGGCAGGATTGCGTTGTCGAGGTGCGTCGGCAGGACCCTCGTCTTCGTACTGAACTACGGATCGCCTTACCTGAAGGGCGTCGCGATCCGGCTGAATCCGGTCACGCATGTCGAAGAGCGGATCTATTTCGCGGAGAAGGCGCTTCCGCGGTGGCTGTATTCGGGGCGTCGGGCGATGTGGGTGATCATCCCCAACGAAGGCGGCGAGACGGACGGGAAGTATCTGGTTTATCGATATTCCGAAGGGCGGCTGACCGAAAGCGCACCGGTCGATCGACTGCCGGTCGCGACGCGTGATCTCGTGCGGATCGAGTGACTACGTGGCGCGAAATGCGGCGGTTGCCCGGGATCTTTCACGGGCCAGAAATGGAAAAGGGGTTACAACACTAGGTGTTGTAACCCCTTGATTCCGGTGGTCGGAGCGAAAGGATTCGAACCTTCGACCCTCTGATCCCAAATCAGATGCGCTACCAGGCTGCGCTACGCTCCGACGAGCCAAAGATTTTATCTTTGAATGGCTGATCCGGTCAATCCCTATATGCGGGTAAATGCCGCGGCGGCGAACGAGCCGCAATTTGCGACAATTCGCACGGTAATCGGCCGGCCCGCACGCATGGGCGCAGGGCCGCTCGCCGAAGCAAGGAGAACATCATGATGAACCTGATCCTGTGGCGCCACGCCGAAGCCGAAGACTACGCGACGAGCGATCTCGCGCGGCAGTTGACCGTCCGCGGCCGCAAGGACGCACAGGCGATGGCCAAGTGGCTGCGTGGCCGGCTCGAGACGAACACCGTGATCCTCGCGAGCCCGGCGGCCCGCACCGTGCAGACCGTCGAGGCGCTGACCGACCAGTACCGGACGGTCGATGCGCTCGCGCCGGGCGGCAGCGTCGACGACGTGCTGGCGGCTGCCGGCTGGCCGGACGGCATCGCGCCGACGGTCGTGATCGTCGGCCACCAGCCGACGCTCGGCAGTGTCGCCGCGCAACTGATCGCCGGCGGCGACGACAGCTGGAGCGTCAAGAAGGGCGGAATCGTGTGGCTCGCGAGCCGCACGCGCGACGGCAGCCGGCAGGCCGTGCTGCGGGCGGTATTGACGCCCGACCTGGTGTGAGGCCCGCCTGAAGCGCTTTGAAGGGTTTCGTCATACGGTTTCGCAAGCTTTCTGCTAAAGTCAATTCGGCGACACGTCATTGAAAGGACACGGTCGTGCCACATAACGGTCACGGCCGATTACTACATTGGCGGGCATGTCGTCCTATTCCTTACGATCAGGAAAGCCTAATGCGAGAACTGCCGACGCCTACGCTCCCTTTTGCCTCGCTGCCCCTCGACACGTCGCGGCGCCTCCTGCCGCGCGCTGCTGAAACCGTCACATCGGAGTATCGCCTGCGCGCCGCGTGGGCGCGTACGGAAGACGAATTGCGCGAAGCCCAGCGCCTGCGTTACAGCGTGTTCGCCGAAGAGATGGGCGCGCAGGTCAGCGGTCCCTCCGGTCTCGACGTCGATCCGTTCGATGCGTACTGCGACCACCTGCTGGTTCGCGATCTCGACACCCTGAAGGTCGTCGGCACGTATCGCGTGCTGCCGCCGCACCAGGCGGCGCGTGTCGGCCGCCTGTACGCCGAAGGCGAATTCGATCTGTCGCGCCTCACGCATCTGCGCGGCAAGATGGTCGAGGTCGGCCGCTCGTGCGTGCACAGCGACTACCGCAGCGGCGCCGTCATCATGGCGCTGTGGGGCGGTCTCGGCACGTACATGATGCAGAACGGCTACGAGACGATGCTCGGCTGCGCGAGCGTGTCGATGGCCGACGGCGGTCACTATGCGGCGAACCTGTACCAGTCGCTGTCGGCAGGTTCGCTGACGGCGCCCGAGTATCGTGCGTTCCCGCATACGGCCCTGCCGGTCGACGAATTGCAGACGGGCACCGTCGTGGCGCCGCCGCCGCTGATCAAGGGTTACCTGCGTCTCGGCGCGAAGATCTGCGGTGCGCCGGCCTGGGATCCCGACTTCAACTGCGCGGATTTCCTGACGCTGTTCCGTCTGTCCGACATCAACGTGCGCTACGCCCGCCACTTCCTGGGCTGAGCCGTCTGACCCGCGTCGCGCCCGCCTGCTGATTCGGGCGCGTGCATGCGAACGCCGTCGCGCGGCATGAGCCGCGCGACGGCGTTCGTCCATCTGATCAACGTGTGTGAATCGGGCCCCGTTAATTTCGGCGATACGCGACCACCGGCGTGCCGTAGGAACGGCACGTTCGGGAACGGCCCGGGGGCGGGCCGGACGGCAGCGGCGCGCTTAGTGCTTGCGCCGCCAGTCGAGCAGGTGGTGTTCGGCCATCCAGTGATGGACGAACCCTTCGCCGCCATGGCTGCGCTTGTATTCGCGCGACTCGAAGAACGACAGGGCGACGAACACCATCAGGCCGATGAACAGGCCGATCAGGCCGGCAATTTCCTCAGACGACATGGCAGCCTCCTTTCCACGGCACAGCGCCATGCGTACATAGTAGGACATGCGCGGCGCGACTCCGAAGCAGGATTTCCGCTAGACTCGGCGCGGTCCCGGCGTGCGATGGACGCGCCGATTTCCGGAGCCCTACCCGATGACCCGTTTCATGCTGGCCGTGCTGGCCGCAGCTTTTCTCGCCGCCTGTACCAGCGATCCTCATCAGGCCCGTCGCGGCCATCCGCCTGAAGATCCGGCCGACTATCACGGCGTGCCGACCGACATGACGCCGCCGACGATGCTCGATGCGCCGCCGCCCAAACCCGTGCAGTAACGGCTGTTCAAGGCGGCTCAGGGGCGCTTCGGGCCGCCCAGGGCCGGTTCGGCGTGCCCTCAGGCGCGGGCCGCGTGTGTATCGGTGCCGATGCGCCGCAACAGCCCCGGCAGGTAGCGCGCCAGCGTCGCGCCGCGCGCGGCCATGAACAGCAGCAGCGCGAACCAGAGGCCGTGATTGCCGAAGGTGCCGACGGCGGCGAGTGTGGCGACAACGAAGATCGACAGCGACGCGACCATTGCGCGCATCAGCGATTGTGTCTGTGTGGCACCGATGAAGACGCCGTCGAGCAGGAAGCCCCAGACCGACACGATCGGCGAAATCGCGGCCCACGGCAGGTAGCGCAGCGCAACCTCGCGGATCTCGGCCTGGTTGGTCAGGCGCGCGACGATCCAGCTGCCGGCGGCCCAGTACACCAGCGCGAACAGCAGCGCGCCGAGCGCCGACCAGAGCAGGGTGACGCGCACGGCCTGCCGGAAGGCGCCGCGGTCGCGTGCGCCGGCCGCCGCGCCGACGAGTGCCTCGGCCGCATGCGCGAAGCCGTCGAGGCCGTACGCCATGAACGTCTGGAAATTCAGCAGCAGCGCGTTTGCCGCGAGCGTCGCATCGCCCTGTTTCGCACCGAGGTGTGCGAACCAGCCGAATGCGCCGAGCAGGCACAGCGTGCGCAGGAAGATGTCGCGATTGAGCGCGATCAGCCGCTTGAGTGCGACGCGGTCGGCGAGTGCGCGTACCGCGATCGGCGCAAGGCCGCGCGGCCGCAGCCGCCACAGCATCCAGGCGCCGAGCGCGAAGCCGCATGCGTCTGCCGTGGCCGTCGCGGCGCCGATGCCGGCAATGCCCCAGCCGAAGCCATACACGTAGAGCAGCACGGCGCCGATGTTGACCGCATTGATGAACACCTGCGCGACGAGCGCGAGCCGCACGCGCTGCACACCGAGCAGGTAGCCGAGCACGACGTAGTTCGCGAGCGCGAACGGAGCGCTCCAGATCCGCGCGTGGCTGTAGGAAAGCGCCGTCGCGCGGACGGCATCGCTGCCGCCGAGCGCCGACAGCGCAAACGAAAGCAGCGGCACCTGCAGTGCCAGCACCGCGGCGCCGAGCGCGAACGCGACGATCAACGCGCGCAGCACGTTCAGGCGGATCCCGGCGGCGTCGCCGGCACCGTGCGCCTGCGCGACGAGACCGGTCGTCCCCATTCGCAGGAAGCCGAATCCCCAGAACACGAAATTGAAGAACAGCCCGCCGAGCGCGACGCCGCCGAGATACTGCGTGCCGTCGAGGTGGCCGGCGACGGCCGTGTCGACGGCGCCGAGGATCGGCTGGGTCAGGTTCGCCAGGACGATCGGAAACGCGAGCGCGAGGACGCGCCGGTGCGTGACGGTGGCCGAGCCCGTGCCGGCCCCGTGCGGTAACGCGGATTCGGACATGGCGGACGCGTCAGGCGCGTTCCTGCACGCAGACCCACGGCGAGACGACGACTGCCCACAGCTCCGGGTTGCGCGCCGCGTAATCGGCGGCGGTTTCGGCCGGCATGCGCGCGACGAGGCCCGCGGACAGCCAGCGCGTGACCTGTTCGGCGTCATCGTCGGCAACCGCTTCCGCGACGCTGACGAGATCGAGGTCGCGCGCAACGGACAGCAGCTTGCCCTGCGCGAAGAAGCGTTCGAGATCGCACCAGTCGATCTTGGCGGTTTCGCCGAGGAGTTTGGCGTAGAGCGGGCTGTGCGACGCGCCCGCGGCGGCGTGGTGATCAGAGGACATCGTTTTCTTGGAAAGACTGCGTGGTGGCGCCACTATAAACCATCCGGCCGGGCGGGCGGCACGGGTGGCGGCCCGCTTATGCGTCGCGCAGCGCGCGGCGCACGATCTTGCCGGTCGCGGTCATCGGCAGGCTGTCGACGAACGCGATCGCACGCGGATACTCGTGGGCGGCGAGGCGCTTACGCACGTGCGCCTGCAGTGCCTGAACGAGCGCATCGTCGCCGGCGTGACCGGGATTCAGCACGACGAACGCCTTGACGATCTCGGTGCGCGTCGCGTCGGGCACGCCGACGACGGCCGCCATCCGCACCGCCGGATGCGTGAGCAGGCAGTCCTCGATCGGGCCCGGGCCGATCCGGTAGCCGGCGCTCGTGATCACGTCGTCGTCGCGGCCGACGAAGCGGACGAAACCGTCGGCGTCGATCATGCCTGTATCGCCGGTGAGCAGGTAGTCGCCCGCGAACTTGTCGCGGGTTGCGTCGGCGTTGCGCCAGTATTCGAGGAACATCACCGGATCGGGGCGTCGCACCGCGATGCGCCCTTCGACGCCGGGCGGCAGCGGCGTGCCGTCCGCGTCGACGATCGCGACCGCATGGCCGGGCACTGCCTTGCCGATTGCGCCGGGCTGCGCATCGAACAGCGCCGCGCAAGACGACAGCACCATGTTGCACTCGGTTTGCCCGTAGAACTCGTTGATCGTCACGCCGAGCGCGTCGCGTCCCCAGGCCGTCAGTTCGGTGCCGAGCGTCTCCCCGCCGCTCGCGACCGATTTCAGCGACAGCGCGTAGCGTTCGCGCGGTGCCTGGACGGTGCGCATCAGCTTCAGCGCAGTGGGCGGCAGGAACGCGTGGGTGACGCCGTGCCGGGCCATCAGCGCGAACGCGGCGTCGCCGTCGAATTTCTCGAAGCGGCGGGCGAGCACGGGCACGCCGTGATGCCACGACGGCAGCAGCACGTCGAGCAGGCCGCCGATCCATGCCCAGTCGGCGGGTGTCCAGAACAGGCGCGCGTCGCGCGGGAAGCACTGCTGCGACATCTCGACGCCCGGCAGGTGGCCCGGCAGCACACGATGCGCATGCAGCGCGCCTTTCGGCTTGCCCGTCGTGCCGGACGTATAGATGATGAGCGCCGGATCGTCGGCGGCCGTATCGGCCGGCACGAAGTCGGGCGTCTCGGCGGCGAGCGCCGCGTCGTAGCGCAGCACGCGGGGAGAGCCGGGCGCATCGTCGCCGATGCAGTAGATGGTGTGCAGTGCCGGCAGCTGCGCGCGCAGCGATGCGATTTTCGCGTAGCCGGCCGCGTCGGTAACGAGCGCGGCCGCCTCGCTGTTCGCGAGCCGGTATTCGAGCGCGTCGACGCCGAACAACGTGAAGAGCGGCACCGCGATGGCGCCGAGCTTGTACGCGGCGAGGTGCGCGATGGCCGTTTCGGGGCCCTGCGCGAGAAAGATGCCGATGCGGTCGCCGCGCCGCAGGCCGGCGCGCACGAAGCTGTTCGCGAGCCGGTTAGAGGCATTCCTCAGGTCGTCGAACGTGATGCGGGACACGTCGCCTTGCGCCGTTTCGTGGATCAGCGCGAGGCGTCCGCTGCCGTCCGCCCATTTGTCGCAGACGTCCACGCCGATGTTGTAGCGGGCCGGAACGTCCCACGCGAAGCGGGAGAGCAGGTCGTCGTAGCGGTCGGTGGCGGGCAGCATCGCAGTGTCTCCTGGGTGGCGGCGTGGTGTCGGACGAACGGATTACATCAGGGTTTCACGCAGGGGAATCCACAATGACGCCTGAGGGTAGGGAATCCTCGCACTCGTCCAATTGCTGCGGCTCAGTGCACGATTCCGCAATGACGCATAAGATCACCTAAAAATCAGTGTGTGACCATGGATTTGCTTCTGATAGCTGCGGGGTTCAGCCTGATCGGAATCGGCGTGCTGGTAGCGTTCGCCTGTCGCGTCGATCCGTTGTCCGGCCGTTTCACCGGACGTCTGCGCAAGCGCTGACATCACCTTTCCCGATTTTCACCGCGACGACACGCGATGCGTGCCGGCATCGCGTGTCGTCCGTCGGGCGCTCAGCGCGCCGGCAGGTAGCGCGACGGGTCGATCGACCGGCCGCCGTAGCGCAATTCGAAATGCAGCGCGACGCGATCGCTGTCGCTGTTGCCCATCTCGGCGATCGATTGCCCCTGCGTGACCGACTGGCCTTCCTTCACCAGCAGCGCACGGTTGTGTGCGTAGGCGGTCAGGTAGTCGGCGTTGTGCTTGAGGATGATCAGGTTGCCGTAGCCGCGCAGCCCGTTACCCGCGTAGACCACCACACCCGGCGCGGCCGCAACTACCGGCGTGCCCGGCGAGTTCGCGATGTCGATCCCCTTCGATTTCGAGCCGTCGAACGTGCGGACCACGTTGCCGGCCGCCGGCCAGATCAGCGCGATGCTCGTGGCCGGCTTGACGGCCGATTCAACCGGTGCGGAAGGCGCGGGGCGGGCCCGGCCGGCACTGCCGGTGCCGGTGGTCGACGGCGTCGATGCGGTGGTCGTGCCGGGCGGCGGCGCGACGCGCAGCACCTGGCCGACTTCGATCGCGTCGGGGTTCGTCATCTGGTTCCAGCGCACGATGTTCGACACCGACGTGCGGTTGTCGCGCGCGATCTTGTAGAGCGTATCGCCGCGCTCGACGCGATAGAACCCGGGGCCGACGGGCGCGGAGCCGCACGCGACGAGCAGGGCGGCGCAGGCGGCTGCGAAGAGTCGCTTCGTTGTTGTTCCGAACATTGAACCTCGCAAGACCCTGCCGCTCGTGACGCGGCAGGCAACACAAAACGTCCGATTTTAACGGGTTCGACCCGCGCACCGCAGTTTGTGCCGTTGCCGGGGCCGTCGGGCGCCGGTTCGGCAGGCGTCTCGTCCCACGTCTCAGCCGGCGAGCGGGAGGACGCGAATCCGCAGCGTGGCCGTTTCGGTCGCGCCCGGCGCGAGCATGCGCAGCCCGAGGCCGTTGTGGATCGCATCCGGCAGGCCGAGCCACGGTTCGACGCAATAGAAATCGGAATCCGGCTTTTCGGTCCAGGTCGTGACCGCGTACCACGGGATCGAGCGCGGCACGTCGAGCGCGATCTCGATCGTGCGGCGCCGGCCCGGCATCACGATGCGCACCGGCGTGGCCGGCACGCCGTCGAGGCAGTGGAAGCGGTCGAGGATCTCCGGGTTGTCGAGGCGATAGCGCGCTTCGCCCGGCTCGGGCGGGCTGATCGAACCGTCCGGCTGCTGCGCGCGGCGATGCGTGGGCGGCAGTTCGAGCGTGGTTTCCGCGCGTTCGCCGTGCGGCAACGCGAAATAGAAATGGTGACCGGCGTAGTAGGGCAGCGGTGTGTCGCCGCGATTGGTCGTCGTCAGCGCGACTTCGAGCGTGTGCGAGTCGGCCAGCCGGTAGGTCGTTTCGAACCGGAAGTCGAACGGGTAGCTCGTGCGCAGTGCGTCGGTCGCGTCGAGCGTCATCGACAACGCGGCGCCGTCGGCCGACGGGTGCGCGGCGAACGGCAGGTCGCGCGCGAAGCCGTGCATCGGCAGGTCGCGCACCACGCCGGCGGCGTCGCGCCAGCGGCCGAGCTCGCCGTCGACGCGGTGACGGCCGAGGAACGGGAACAGCAGCGGGTTGCCGCCGCGCACGCGCGCGAGGTTGCTCCAGTCGGCCGTTTCCGGCCAGAAGATGACCGGTTCGCCATCGACATCCCATGACAGCAGGCGGCCGCCGAATTGCGGAGCGACCCGGACGAGCGACGGGCCGGCGTGAAGTTCGTGAATGTCGTGTTGCTGGAAGGTCGGCATGGCGAATCGGGTTGGGCGGGTGAACGGGAACGGCGCGCTCCATTATCGGGCCGTGGCGGCTTGGGGAAAACCCTTCTCGGGAAATCGCGAGTTTTTAAGACCGTCAACGGTCGGGATAATGCCTCTAAACCGGTGAGGTTGCCGGGTCATGACACTTCGTGGAGGGGGCCATGGATCTGGCAATGGCAATGGGACTCGCACTGTTCGGCATGTTCACGGGCAGCACGGTATTATTTTTCTATCAGCTCGGCCGCTGACGGCAATTCCTGCCGAAATCGAAAGGCCCGCCATGCAAATGGCGGGCTTTTTGCTTTCTGGGCGCTTACAGGTTGCAAGCGTTTGTGTGCATTGCCGCAATATCCCGCCAAATGCCTTGGCGCAGTAATCCGGGCTCGGCATAATCGGGGCGCGTTTTTTCGGACGCGCATCGCGTCGTCCGCTTCTCTTCCCGCTCAATCTTCATTAAAAGGACCGACGCGTGAGTCTCTGGTTTCTGGTATTCCTGAGCGTCCTGCAGGGCGTCACCGAACTCTTTCCCGTCAGCAGCCTTGGCCATACGCTGCTCGTGCCGGCGCTGTTCGGCATGCACATCGACAAGCACGCACCGCAACTGCTGCCGTTCCTCGTTGCGCTGCACCTCGGCACCGCGCTGGCGCTGCTGTGGTATTTCCGCGCGCGCTGGATCGCGCTGATCGGCGGCTTCTTCGCGCAGCTCGGCGGCCGCAAGAACGACGACGGGCACCTGATGTGGGCGCTCATCATCGGTACGATCCCGACCGGCATCGTCGGGCTGCTTCTCGAGAAGCGCATCGAACGCGTGTTCCACGACCTGCGGATCGTCGCGATCGCACTGATCGTGAACGGCGTGCTGCTGTGGCTCGGCGATCGCATCCAGCGTAGCCGCGCGCATCAGGCGCCCGAAAAGATGACGTTCAAGCAGGCGTTCTTCGTGGGTCTCGCGCAGATCGGCGCGCTGATTCCGGGCTTCTCGCGCAGCGGGCTGACGATGATCGCCGGCAATGCGGCGGGCCTGACGGCGGAGAAGGCCGCGGAATTCTCGTTCCTGCTCGGTACGCCGATCATCTTCGCGGCGGGCGTGCTCGAACTGCCGAAGCTGTTCCATGCGCGCGACCAGCTCGCCGATGCGCTGCTCGGCGGCGTGCTGACGGCGATCGCCGCGTACCTGAGCGTGCGGTTCCTGATGCGCTATTTCGAGGGGCGCGGCCGGCTGGCTTCGTTCGGCGTGTATTGCGTGATCGCCGGTGTGTTCTGCCTCGGCTGGTTCATGCTGCACCCGCAGCCGGTTTGAGGCTGCGTTGGCCGGTCTCGCATGATGTGACGCGATGATCGGGTATAATTTCGGGCTCGGCTTCATGCCGGGCCCGTTTTGTTTCGGGGCTTCGAGTCTGGTTTGTGGGTTTGCCGGTTTTGCCGGTGCTCGAAGTCTTGCGTCAGATGCGGCTCGTGCAGGCCGTGTCTTTTCTCCCCGACCGCCCTTAGCTCAGCTGGATAGAGCAACGGCCTTCTAAGCCGTAGGTCACACGTTCGAGTCGTGTAGGGCGGGCCAGTCTCGGCACTTGCAGACCTTCACCAGTCCGCCCGCGGTACCCACCTCCCGTCACTCCACCGTAACCGATTTCGCCAGATTCCTCGGCTTGTCGATATCCGCGCCGCGCAAACACGCCGCGTGATACGCGAGCAACTGCAGCGGCACGACGTGCAGGATCGGCGACAACAACCCGTAATAATCCGGCATCCGCAGTACCGACACGCCTTCGCTGTTGTCGATCCGCGTATCGGCGTCGGCGAACACGTAAAGCTGTCCGCCGCGTGCCCGCACTTCCTGCATGTTCGACTTCAGCTTCTCGAGCAGCGCATCGTTCGGTGCGATCGTCGCGACGGGCATCGTGTGCGTCACGAGCGCGAGCGGCCCGTGCTTGAGCTCACCCGCGGGATACGCCTCCGCGTGGATGTACGAAATCTCCTTCAGCTTCAACGCACCTTCGAGCGCGATCGGGTAGTGCAGCCCGCGCCCGAGGAACAGCGCATTCTCGTGCTGCGAGAATTCCGCCGCCCAGCGTTCGATCTGCGGCTCGAGCCCAAGCACCTCCTCGAGCGCGCCGGGCAGCCGCCGCAATTGCATCGTGTAGCGCGCGAGCTGCGCATCGTCGACATAGCCGCGCAGCCGCCCGAGCGTAACGGCGAGAATGAACAGCGCGACGAGCTGCGTCGTGAATGCCTTGGTCGACGCGACGCCGATTTCCGGGCCGGCCCGCGTCAGGAAGCGCAGTCCTGCCTGCCGCATCATCGCGCTGGTCGGCACGTTGCAGATCGCCAGCGTATCGATATGGCCGAGCGCCTGCGCATACTTCAGCGCGGCGAGCGTGTCGGCGGTCTCGCCGGATTGCGATACGCTCACCACCAGCGTATTCGGCATCGCGAGCGCGTCGCTGTAACGGTATTCACTCGCGATCTCGACCTGGGCCGGCAAGCGCGCGATCGTTTCGAGCCAGCGGCGCGCGGTCAGGCCGGAATAGTGGCTCGTGCCGCACGCGAGAATCAGCACATTGTCGATCTGCTCGAACGCGCGCGCGGCGTCGGGGCCGAATACGGCCGGATCGAACAGCCCCGCATCCGGGATGGTCGCGGCCACGGCCTGCGGTTGCTCGAATATCTCCTTCTGCATGAAATGCCGGTACGGCCCGAGTTCGACCGCGGCCTGCGCGGACGAAATGGTCTGTACCGCACGCTCGACCGGTGCGCCGCCGCGATCGAGTATGCGCACGCCGCCCGGCGTCAACTCGACGATGTCGCCTTCCTCGAGAAAGATGAAGCGGTCGGTGATGCCGGCGAGTGCGAGCGCGTCGGAGGCAAGAAAGCATTCGCCATCCGTCACGCCGACGACGAGCGGCGAGCCGACCCGTGCGCCGATCAGCCGCTGCGGCTCGTGCTTGCTGAACACCGCGATCGCGTACGCACCGTGAAGTTGCGACGTTGCCGCGCGCACGGCGGCGAGCAGGTCGCCGCGATACTTGCTGTGGATCAGGTGCGCGACGACCTCGGTGTCGGTCTGGCCGTCGAATTCGTAGTGCGCGTCGGAAAGTTGCTTGCGCAACGTTTCGTGGTTCTCGATGATGCCGTTGTGCACGAGCGCGATCTCGTCGCGCGAGAAGATCGGATGCGCGTTGCACGTAGCCGGCGCGCCGTGCGTCGCCCAGCGCGTGTGCGCGATGCCGGTGCTCCCGGTCAGGCCGGCGGTACGCACGTGCGCGTCGAGATCGGCGACGCGCGACACGCTGCGCTCGCGGCGCGCGTGGCCGTCGACGACCGTCGCCACGCCGCATGAATCGTAGCCGCGATATTCGAGGCGACGCAAACCTTCAATCAGAATCGGGACGATGTCCCGTTGCGCGACTGCGCCGACGATGCCACACATGACACGTCTCCTTCCCGTTTAGTCATCATGGACCGCACACGCCGTTGCGTCAGCGCGATGCGGTTGCCGTTGCCGTTGCCGCCGCCGTCGTGAGCCCGCATCGAGCGGGTATGACGGGGTCGGCCATCCGGCTTTCGAATGCCAGATAAAGCGACTCCTCCAGTACGTTCCAGTGCGCGCCGTGCCGGTATGGCCCCGATCGCGCTTGCCAGCAGGCAACCGTGCTCCAATCGTTCATCTTGACCGCGACCAGCGCGATCAGGCTCCATGGGTAGTCGGTGTTGGCAAGTTGCGGCCAGCTCTTGCCGTACTTCCGAATCCACCGTGCATAGATCGCCTCGCCGGATTGTTCGGGAACCTGAATACCGGACAGGAGCGGGAGGATCTGCGCGATCTTCGCCGGATAAAAACTCGCATCGCTGACCTGCTGCGTGCTGGCGCGAAAACCGGATGCCGTGCCGCGCCAGAACACTTTCAGGATCGCGGAGGCAAGCTGGTCGGCGCGCAGGCTCCACGGGCCCGCATGCGTGTAGTCGGCGCGCCGGACGTAGTACGCCTCGAGTGCCTGGAACGCGCTGTGTACCTCGACGTTGTCCATCAGCAGCGCGACGTGCAGCGAAGACGAGATCTGATACACGCCGGAGGGCTTGTCTAGCAGCGTCTCCAGATGCATGGCGGCGCGGTTCAGGCTGAGTTCCCACGCGGTGGGCAAGCCGCCGGGCGGCGCGAAGCGGGCGAGCAATTCGATCCAGGTCGCCATCATCGCGTCGTCGGTTTCCGCTTCGGCACATGAGCGGTAGCGGCCGTCCTTCACGCAGTAGCGATCGAAGCCGCCATCCGGGCGCTGGCGCGGCAGCAACCATGCGATCCACGCGAGTGCGGCCTGACGGGCGTCGAGTTGCGCGTCGGACGCGGCGAGCAGCGCTTTTGCCGCGAAATACGGATCGATGCCGACGCCGTTCAGGCGCACGGTGATCGCACCGTCGGTGCGCTGGTACAGCCCTTCGAGCCGGAGTTCGGCGGCGCTCGCGTGCAGTGCGAAGCCGCACGCGGCGAGACAGCAGGCGACGTGCCACAGGCGGCACCGCGCGATGGTGGCCGCGACGTGCGAGCGTGCGGTCGGGGAAAGCGCGGGCCGTTTCATGGGCTGGGCTCCTGCGCGGGGTCCTGTGCAATCGTCGCCGGGCGCGGCGTTGGCCGCGTCGCGCCTGGCGAGCGTGTCGACGTTGCGGCTCGGTTCACGGTGATGCGGGTGAACCCGAGGCTCGTACCGGGATGTGCGTCCACGAGGCAGTTCCTTGCATCGGAGCCTGAACCTGGCTCGGGGATCGCGCATTGCAACGGGACACGTCGGCACGTGCGATGCGCGGGAGCGCTGGTCTTTCGCTCCCGGCGGACGCGCCGCGTTTCCTCCCGGCTTCGTTGCTTGGGCGTCCCCGTTCGTCCGCTGTCCGGCGCGTGCTTCGAGGTACACCTGACTGTCATTAAGCAAGGCGTGAGCCATCGGCCGCGATGCCGCGCGCAGCAAGGGGCAGGCACGAAGGCCGGGGGCGCGGCGCGGACGGCGGCGGCGGATTTTGATTCATCGAAGAATCAGCCCGCGTGCGACCGGGATTGCAGCGCGCACATGCGATGCGTCCAGCGAATTGTCTGTCGAACGTATGCCGCGCTGGCAGCGTGACTGTGCGCGGCGATGCGCGCCGTGTCGTTCGTTGTGTGCGCATCGGCCGGGGTGCCGATGCGATTCATGCAGGCGCATGCGCTGCATGGACCGCGCATCGATGTATCCGCCCCGTTTCGGATCAGCGTTACACATTCGCAACATTTCGCATGCGTCGATTCGTGCGACGTGAAGGACGTTGCATGTCGGTTAAATCCCTCGTGCGGGAGCGCGGCCGAGCGGCCGATTGCGCCGCCCGCTGCGCAGACAAAAGTGGCGGATCGAGTAAACGCAACGCGCTTCGACAGATCCGCGAGATCCGATGCGAAACGAACGTGCGACACGCGTCCGCGATTCGTCGGACGACGCCGCTGAAGGGGCGATGAAACTGCCCGGATTTTTGCCTGTATCGCGCTCGACCGGCGGTGCGACACACGTAGCAGTTGTGAAACATTTCATCGTGCGTCGCGTGTGCGTGGTGCATGCGGTGCGAACCGGACACGGCCGCAGTACGACTGGTTTGAATATTGCTGTAGTGGAGGGGACGTGACGAACGGACGTGACGCCTGGCCAAGCGAGGAACGACTCATGACGTGACTGATCAAGTGCAACGAGACGCCGGTAGTACGACGATTCGCGTGGCGCAGACCACGTGGACAGGGCGGCGCGCTCGCTCCGCGACACTGCAGCGTGTCGATCGCGTGCGAGTACGGAAGGTGCCGTCTGAATACATGCTTCGCGCCACGAGCAGGGTCATTCAGCGCGATATGGGTCAACGAGGATAACGATGAAAAAGATTTTGCTTGTGTTCGGGACTCGGCCGGAGGCCATCAAGATGGCACCGCTGGTGCGTGCATTAAAAGCACAGGCCGGTGTCGACGCCAGGGTATGCGTGACCGCGCAGCACCGCGAAATGCTCGATCAGGTGCTGACGCTGTTCGACATCAAGCCCGACTACGATCTCAACGTGATGCGGCAAAGCCAGACGCTGACCGACGTGACGACCGGCATTCTGCAGGCAATCGGCGTCGTCTTCGACGAGTTGCGCCCGGACGTCGTGCTGGTGCACGGCGATACGACGACCACGCTCGCGGTCAGTCTGGCGGCGTTCTACCGCTATTTGCCGGTCGGGCATGTGGAGGCCGGCCTGCGTAGCGGCGACATCTGGTCGCCGTGGCCGGAGGAGTTGAACCGCCGCGTGACCGACGCCGTATCGTCGTGGCATTTCGCGCCGACCGGGCAGGCACGCGACAACCTGCTCAGCGAGGGCGTGCCGGGCGGGGCGGTCGTGCTGACCGGCAATACCGTGATCGATGCGCTGCACGAGGTCAAGCGCATGCTGGACTGCACGACGGCGCTGACGGAGAAGGTCGCCGGACAGTTTCCTTTTCTCGAGCCGTCGCGGCGCGTGGTGCTGATCACGGGCCATCGACGTGAAAGTTTCGGCGAGCCGTTCCAGAATTTCTGCGAGGCGCTGTGCACGCTCGCGAAGCGCTATCCCGACGCGCAGTTCGTCTATCCGCTGCACATGAATCCGAACGTGCGGGAGCCGGCGCGCGCCCGGCTCGGTCACATGCCGAACATCTACCTGATCGAGCCGCAGGAATATCTTTCGTTCGTATTCCTGATGTCGCGCGCGCATTTCATCATCACCGATTCGGGTGGCATTCAGGAAGAAGGGCCCGCGTTGGGCAAGCCGGTGCTCGTCACGCGCGAGACGACGGAGCGGCCCGAGGCGATCCAGGCCGGTACCGCGCGGCTCGTCGGTACCGATCAGGAGCGGATCGTGTACGAAGCGTCGCGTCTGTTCGACAGCGAGAGCGCTTACGGGGAGATGGCGCGCGCGAGCAATCCGTACGGCGACGGCCATGCGAGCGAGCGGATCGTTCACGCGCTGATGCGGAATTCGGGCGTACCCACGAAGGCGACGAGTTTTTCGATGGGGGCGGCGGAAATGCCGTTCAACGCGCTCACGCTGGGGTTACAGGCGTTAAGGTCGCGGTGAGCATCGCGGCGCGCTAGCGTTCGAACCACGCGTTGCAATCGCGGGACGATCCGGTCCGGCCGGGAGGCCGGCCGGACGTTTGCGCGCTCGATCATTTCCGGTTTCTCGGTTCGCTGATTGCACAGGGCGGGTCTGGTCGTCCGGTTTTTGCTACCGCCGTACCGAAGCGCCCGGCGAAACATGGGCAGTCGCTGCGCAAGAACGGGAGCGAACCGCCTGCGGCCGCGCATCGAAACATCGATACCTGAGAATCACCCGCCCGCCTCTCCGGCAAGCGTGACCGGTCGCGACCCGCCATCTCCGGGCAAATTTCCCGCTCCGATTACCTGAAACGCCCGAATCCCCGCGATCCGACGGCAAATCCGAAATGGTTCGATAATGCGGATCGGCGATCCATGCGGACGAGCGAGCGGCCGGGAATTCGTTGCCACGTTGCGCAGGCAACCGGGCCGCCGCATCGTTTGCAGCATCCGCCGGGCCGTGCCTGCAGGCAACACGGCCCACGACACGGCGCCCTGCCTGGTTGTTCGGAATGTGCGCCGCGCCGTTCGAATCCCCACCCGATGCCTGCCCGAAGCGGGCATCGCAACCAGGAGGTGAACGATGATCACGCTGACCGTCAACGGTAGCGAGCAGCACTTCGACGGCAATCCCGACATGCCGTTGCTCTGGTATCTGCGCGATGTTCTCGGCCACACCGGCACCAAGTTCGGCTGCGGGATGGCACTGTGCGGCGCGTGCACCGTGCACGTCGACGGCGTCGCGATCCGGTCGTGCATCACCCCGGTCGCGGCCGCTTCCGGCAAGCGCGTGACGACGATCGAGGGCCTGTCGACCGATCTGACCCATCCGCTGCAGCAGGCGTGGCAGGAACTGAACGTCGCGCAGTGCGGCTACTGCCAGTCCGGGCAGATCATGCAGGCCGCGTCGTTGCTGAAGACGAATCCCCATCCGACCGACGCCGACATCGACGATGCGATGTCCGGCAACATCTGTCGCTGCGGCACCTACACGCGCATACGCGCGGCGATCCGCCTGGCCGTGCGCCGCGGAGGTGCCGCATGAGCGCGCCCGAACTCTCCGTCCATAACGAAAGCCGTCGCGCGCTGCTGCTCGGCTTTGCGTCCGGCGGGTTGCTGCTCGCGTTCGGCGTGCCGTCGCTCGTGCGCGCGGCCGTGCCGAACCAGCCGCCCGTCAGTGTAGATCCGCGATATGGCGGCGCGGGAATGCCGCACGGGTTGCGCGACGATCCGCACCTGTTCGTCGCGATCGCACCCGACGGCACGGTCACGGTGACCTGCATCCGCTCCGAGATGGGGCAGGGCGTGCGCACGAGCGTCGCGCTCGTGGTGGCGGACGAACTGGGCGCGGACTGGGCGCGCGTGAAGGTCGCACAGGCCGTCGGCGACGAGCCGCGCTACGGCAACCAGAACACCGACGGCTCGCGCAGCCTGCGCCAGAGCTTCGCCGCGTTGCGCCGCGCGGGCGCGGCGGCGCGCACGATGCTCGAACAGGCTGCCGCCGCGGCGTGGGGCGTCGATGCGCGGCAGGTCAAGGCAACCGTGCATGAGGTCGTCGACACGAAGAGCGGACGCAAGCTCGGCTTCGGCGAACTGGCGGCGAAAGCGGCCGCGTTGCCGGCACCCGATCCGGCGACGGTGCCGCTGAAAGCGCTAGCCGAATTCCGCTATATCGGCAAGGGCGAAACGGCGTTGATCGACGGACGCGACATCGTCGCCGGTCGCGCGCACTACGGGATCGACACGCGGCTCGACGGCATGCTGTACGCGGTCGTCGCGCGCCCGCCGGCCTACGGGGACACGATGGCGTCGTTCGACGCGTCGGCGGCGGAGAAGCTGCCGGGTGTCGTCAAGGTCGTGCCGCTCGCGTCGACGCCGCTGCCGTCCGGCTTCCAGCCGCTCGGCGGCGTGGCCGTCGTCGCGCGCGACACGTGGACGGCGATCCAGGCACGCGCGCAACTGAAGATCGACTGGAAGCACGGGCCCAATGCGAACTACGATTCGGCCGCGTATCGGAAGACGCTGGAAGCGGCGGCCGCGCAACCGGGCGACGTGATCCGCAACGACGGCGACGCGGCGGCGGCGCTGGCCGGCGCCGCGAAACGCGTGCGTGCGACCTACTACATCCCGCATCTCGCACACGCGACGATGGAGCCGCCCGCGGCCGTCGCGCGCGTGGCGGACGGCCGATGCGAAGTGTGGACCTGCACGCAGGCGCCGCAGACCACGCGCGACGAGGTCGCGAAGGCGCTCGGGTTGCCGGGCGAGCGCGTGACGGTCAACGTGACGCTGCTCGGCGGCGGTTTCGGCCGCAAGTCGAAGCCCGACTACGTGGTGGAGGCGGCGCTGCTGTCGAAGGCGGTCGGCGCGCCGGTCAAGCTGACGTTCACGCGCGAGGACGACCTTGCGCACGACTACTTCCATGCCGTGTCGCTCGAAGCGTTCGACGGCGGGATCGATGTGTCGGGGAAAGTGGTCGCGTGGCAGCATCGCACGGTTGCGCCGTCGATCCAGTCGACCTTCAGGGCCGGCGTCGTGCACGAGCAGCCGGGCGAGCTCGCGCAGGGGATCGCGGACCTGCCGTTCGCGATCCCGAACGTGCGGATCGAGAATCCGGCCGCGCAGGCGCACACGCGGATCGGCTGGTTCCGCTCGGTCTACAACATCCCGCATGCGTTCGGAATCCAGAGTTTCGTGTCGGAGCTGGCGCACGCGGCCGGCCGCGACCCGAAGGATTTCCTGCTCGAACTGATCGGGCCCGCGCGGCGTTTCGAGCCGCACATCACGGTGAAGAACGTGAACTACGGCGAGGATCCGGCGCTGTATCCGGTCGACACCGGGCGCCTGCGGCGCGTGGTCGAGACGGTCGCGCGCGAGGCGGGCTGGGGGCGCAGGCTGCCGAAGGGGCACGGGCTCGGGATCGCCGCGCACCGCAGCTTCGTGTCGTATACGGCGGCGGTGTGCGAGGTGCAGGTCGATGCCGACGGCAAGATCACGGTGCCGCGGGTCGACATCGCGATCGACTGCGGGCCGCAGGTCAATCCGGAGCGCGTACGCTCGCAGCTCGAGGGGGCGGTGGTGATGGGGCTCGGTATCGCGCTGCACGGCGAGATCACGTTCAAGGACGGCCATCCGGAGCAGAGCAACTTCAACGGTTTCCAGGTGCTGAGAATGAACGAGGCGCCGCGTGAAATCCGCGTGCATCTCGTCGCGCCCGACGATTTCGCGACACCGCTCGGCGGCGTGGGCGAGCCGGGCCTGCCGCCCGTCGCGCCCGCGCTGACCAATGCGATCTTCGCGGCGACCGGCACGCGCATCCGCAGCCTGCCGGTTGCCGATCAGCTCGCGAAGCCCCGCGCGGGGTGACGCAATCCCCGGGCCGGGCCGTATCGCGCGGCCCGGTACGCATCCATCCTTGAACAAGGAGTGTCGACGTGGACTCATCCGATATCAGCGTGAAGCAGGCAGTTTCCCCGGCCGAATGGGACGCGCGAGTCAACCTGGCGGCGGCTTACCGCCTCACCGCGCTGTTCGGCTGGGACGATCTCGTGTTCACCCATATTTCCGCGCGCGTCCCCGGCCCGGAGCATCATTTCCTGATCAACCCGTACGGCATGATGTTCGACGAGATCACGGCATCGTCGCTGGTGAAGGTGGATCTCGAAGGACGCAAGGTGTCCGAATCGCCGTACGAGATCAACCCGGCCGGCTTCACCATCCACAGCGCGGTGCACGCGGCCCGCGACGATGCGCTGTGCGTGATGCATACGCATTCGATCAACGGCGTCGCCGTGTCGGCGCAGGCGGGCGGGTTGCTGCCGCTTTCGCAGCAGTCGCTCGGCGTGCTGGCGTCGCTCGGCTATCACGACTACGAGGGCATTGCGCTCAACGAAGGCGAAAAGGCGCGCCTCGTGCGCGACCTCGGCGCCCACACGAACCTGATGCTGCGCAACCACGGCCTGCTGACCGTCGGGGCGACGCCGGCAGACGCGTTCGTCGCGATGTACTTCTTCGAAGCGGCCTGCATGATCCAGGTGCGCGCGCAGGCCGGCGGCACCGCGCTGCTGCCGATCGCACAGCCGATTCTCGACGGCATCAAGCAGCAGATCGCCGCGGTGACGCGCGGCATGGGGGCCGGCGCGCTCGTCTGGCCCGGGCTGCTGCGCCGGCTCGATCGGCGCAATCCGGGGTACGCGGACTAGCGCATCCGTCGTTGTTGTTTGCGAACGACCGTGCTAAATTCCTGCCAGCATTCGCAATCACGGAACCCTTCATTCGGCTGACGAAGCCGGCCCCCGGGAGGCAGCACGATGAGCTTGTTGATGTCGCGACGCGATCTCGCGTTCCTGTTGTACGACTGGCTCGATGCGGAGGCGCTCGTCGCGCTGCCGCGCTACGCGGAGCACAGTCGCGAGACGTTCGACGCGGTGCTCGATACCAGCGAGCGGATTGCCGAAGACCTGTTCGCGCCGCATGCGGCACGAGGCGATCGCGAGGAACCGCACTTCGACGGCGAGCGCGTGACGCTGATCCCGGACGTCGAGCCGGCCGTGCGCGCCTTCGCGGACGCCGGGCTGATCGCCGCGGGCCACGACGAAGCGCTCGGCGGCATGCGCTTGCCGAAGCTGGTCGAAGCCGCGTCGTTCCTGTTCTTCCAGGCCGCGAACATCGCGACCGCCGCCTATCCGTTCCTGACCGTCGCCAACGCGAACCTGCTCGTCGCGCATGGCACTCCCGCGCAGATCGACGCGTTCGCGCGCCCGGAGCTGGAAGGGCGCTACTTCGGCACCATGTGCCTGTCCGAGCCGCAAGCCGGATCGTCGCTGTCCGACATCGCGACGCGCGCGGATTTCGAGTGCGACTCGCCGCTCGGCCCGCGCTACCGGCTGACCGGCAACAAGATGTGGATCTCGGGCGGCGAACACGAGTTGACGGAGAACATCGTCCACCTCGTGCTCGCGAAGATCCCCGACGAACACGGCCGCCTGCTGCCCGGCACGCGCGGCATCTCGCTGTTCATCGTGCCCAAGTACCTGCCCGGTACCGACGGCGCCGCGCAGGGCGAGCACAACGACGTGGCGCTCGCCGGGCTGAACCACAAGATGGGCTACCGCGGCACCACCAACTGCCTGCTGAACTTCGGCGAAGGCACGCGCTACCGGCCGGAAGGGCGGGCGGGTGCGATCGGTTATCTGGTCGGCCAGCCGAACCACGGCCTCGCGTACATGTTCCACATGATGAACGAGGCGCGTATCGGTGTCGGCGCGGGCGCGGTGGCGCTCGGCTACACGGGTTATCTGCATGCGCTCGACTACGCGCGGAACCGGCCTCAAGGGCGTCCGCTGGGGCCGGCGGGCAAGGATGCCGCCGCGCCGCAGGCGCCGATCGTCGAGCATCCGGACGTGCGGCGCATGCTGCTCGCGCAGAAGGCCTATGTCGAAGGCGGTCTCGCGCTGATCCTGTACTGCGCGAAGCTGGTCGACGAAGCACGCGCGCATGACGACGCGACCGTGCGCGCCCAGGCCGGGCGGCTGCTCGACATCCTGACGCCGATCGCGAAAAGCTGGCCGTCGCAATGGTGTCTCGCGGCGAACGACCTCGCGATCCAGGTGCACGGCGGCTACGGCTACACGCGCGATTACGCGGTCGAGCGGCTCTATCGCGACAATCGGCTCAACCCGATACACGAAGGCACGCACGGAATCCAGGCGCTCGACCTGCTGGGCCGCAAGGTCGCGCAGGACGATGGCGCGCTGCTGCACGCACTCGACGGGAGAATCGGCGCGAGCGTCGAACGCGCGCGGGCCCTCGATGCCGGCCTGCTAGAGCAGGCCGATGCACTGGCGCAGCGCTGGTCGCGGCTGGTCGACGTCACGCGACAGCTCGGCGCGATCGGCGATCAGCAGGCGCGGCTCGCGAACGCGAGTGTCTATCTGGAAGCGTTCGGCCATCTCGTCGTCGCGTGGCTGTGGCTCGACGTGACGCTCGCCGCGCACGGGCAAGCCGGCGATTTCCACGACGGCAAGCGTGCGGCCGCCCGCTACTTCTTCCGCTGGGAGTTGCCGAAAGTGGACGCACAGCTCGATCTGCTGTCGAGCGTCGACACGACGACGCTCGACATGCGCGACGCGTGGTTCTGAACGTAGTCGAATCCACATTCCGGAATGCTGACGATATCGCGAAGGCCGGTTCGGATGGCCGTCGCCCACACGTCGTGAACCGGGCGCGCGGGAGCATCCCGCAAACCGCATCGATGCGCGGCCACGCCGCGCAAGGAGAGAGAAGCGCATGAAAGCCCTGTTGTGTACCGCATTTGGCCCGATCGACAGCCTGCGCATCGAAGACGTCGCGATTCCCGAGCCGGCGGCCGGCCAGGTCCGGGTCAACGTGAAGGCCGCGTCGCTCAATTTCCCCGACGCGCTGATCGTCCAGGGGTTGTATCAGGTGAAGCCGGCGTTGCCGTTTTCGCCGGGCGCCGAGTTTGCCGGCGTGATCGACGCGGTCGGCGACGGTGTTACCGCATGGCGGCCCGGCGATTCGGTGGTCGCGTTCACGGGGCACGGCGGGTTCGCGCAGCAGTGTGTGGCCGATGCGCACCAGATCGCCCCGTTGCCGCCAGGGATGACGTTCGAGCAGGGCGCGGCGCTCGTGCTCGCGTACGGCACGTCGCTGCACGCGTTGCAGCAGCGTGCGCGACTGCAGGCGGGCGAGACGCTGCTCGTCCTGGGCGCGGCGGGCGGCGTCGGGCTCGCCGCGATCGAGATCGCGAAGGCGCTCGGCGCGCGCGTGATCGCGGCGGCGTCGAGCGCGGACAAGCTCGCGCTGTGCCGCGAAGCCGGCGCGGACGAGACGATCGACTACGCGACCGAAGACCTGCGCCGCCGCGTGGACGAACTGACCGGCGGGCGCGGCGCCGATGTCGTCTACGATCCGGTGGGCGGCGCATACACCGAGGCGGCGCTGCGCGCGACCGCGTGGCGCGGCCGGTTCCTCGTCGTCGGGTTCGCGGCCGGCGAGATTCCGAAGATCGCGCTGAACCTCGCGCTGCTCGAGGAGCGCGACATCCTCGGCGTGTTCTGGGGCGATGCGGTGCGCCGCGACCCGGCGCAGCATGTCGCGAACATGCGCTTGCTGGCGGAATGGTTCGCGGCCGGCAAGGTGCGGCCCGCGATCACCGAGCGCGTGCCGCTGGCCGGCGCGACCGACGCGATCGCGCGGATGGCGAACCGGCAGGTGAAGGGCAAGGTGGTGATTCTGCCGGACGCGTGACTACGATATGGCGCGTCGCGGCGCGAAGCGCGCCACGACGGCTGCGTGCACCGGTGCAACACCGGTGCAGCCGAGCCGGTGGCCGCCGCGCGAACCCGGCTCAGTCCTTCGGCAGGCGCAGCGTGTCGAGCGCATGCTGCGAAAACTCGACCCAGAACCGCTCGTTCGCAATGCCGGCCTGCAGCACCAGATGCTGCAGGCGCTTCGTGCGTGAATCGTCGGGCGTCGAAAAGTCGCGCGCCTCGATTTGCAGATAGAGATCGAGCTTTTCCTGGTGAAGCGCGATGCGCCGCCCGATTTCGTCCTCGAGGCCGGCCGGCCCGAGCACCGCTTCCGCGCGCAGGCGCACCATCAACGCTTCGCGCAGCGGCGTCGGATCTTCCGGTTCGGCGATCCAGCGCCGCAGTTCCTTTTTGCCGGCCGGCAGGATCCGGTACGCGCGCTTGCGGCCGCGTCCCGATTCGGCGGGCAGCGATTCGATCCAGCCCGTTTCCTCGAGGCGCCCCAGTTCGCGGTAGATCTGCTGGTGCGTGGCCTGCCAGAAATAGCCGATCGAGCGATCGAAGCGGTCGGCGAGCTCGGACCCCGAACCGGGACGTTCGGCGAGCGCGGTGAGGAGTGCGTGAGGCAGGGACATGTCGGATCGGCGGAGGCAGCGGAATGAACCGCATCTTGCCATATCGGGGCCACAGTACAAGTCGCGGGTCACGTTTATGCAACTTGTTGCGTAAACGAACGCGGTGAACTACCATCTGTGCAACTTGTTGCATAAAAATGGAGACACCCGATGGCATCCCGCTATCCGCATTTGACGACCCCGCTCGAACTGGGCTTCACGTCGCTCAGGAACCGAGTACTGATGGGGTCGATGCACGTCGGCCTCGAGGAGGCGCCGCATGGATTCGAGCGAATGGCGGCGTTCTACGCGGAGCGCGCGCGAGGCGAGGCCGGCCTGATCGTCACGGGTGGTTTCGCGCCGAACGAGCGCGGCCGTCCGGCGCCGGGCGGCGCGATGCTGACGACCGAAGCGGAAGCCGAACGCCATCGCGTCGTGACGCGTGCGGTGCATGCGGAGGGCGGCAGGATCGCGCTGCAGATCCTCCACTTCGGGCGCTACGCATATCACCCGGCGCTCGCCGCGCCCAGTGCGCTGAAAGCGCCGATCAACCGGTTCACGCCGCATGCGCTGAGCGGCGACGAAGTCGACGAGACGATCGCCGATTTCGTCCGATGCGCGGCGCTTGCGCAGCATGCGGGCTACGACGGTGTCGAGATCATGGGGTCCGAGGGTTACCTGATCAACGAGTTCATTGCCGCGCGCACGAACCATCGCGACGACGCGTGGGGCGGTGCTTACGAGAATCGCATCCGTTTCGCGGTCGAGATCGTGCGGCGCGTGCGCGAGCGGGTGGGCAAGAACTTCATCGTCATCTACCGGCTGTCGATGCTCGATCTCGTCGAAGGCGGCTCGACGCTCGACGAGGTGATCCGGCTCGCGCAGGCGATCGAGACGGCCGGCGCGACGATCATCAATACCGGCATCGGCTGGCACGAGGCGCGCATACCGACCATCGCGACCAAGGTGCCGCGCGCCGCGTACGCATGGGTCACGCGGCAATTGATGGGCAAGGTCGGCATCCCGCTCGTGGCGACCAACCGGATCAACACACCGGAAGTCGCCGAACAGCTGCTCGCCGACGGCTATTGCGACATGGTGTCGATGGCGCGGCCATTCCTCGCCGACGCCGAATTCGTGCGCAAGGCGCGGGAAGGGCGCGCGGACGAAATCAACACGTGCATCGGCTGCAACCAGGCGTGCCTCGACCATACGTTCAGCGGCAGGATCACGTCCTGCCTCGTGAATCCGCGCGCCTGCCACGAAACCGAGCTCGTGATCCGCCCCGCACGGCAGCGCAAGCGCATCGCGGTGGTCGGTGCCGGCCCGGCGGGACTCGGTTTCGCGGTCACGGCGGCCGAGCGCGGTCATGCGGTGACGCTGTACGAAGCGGGTGCCGAGATCGGCGGCCAGTTCAACATTGCGAAGAAGGTGCCCGGCAAGGAAGAGTTCAATGAAACGCTTCGTTACTTCCGCCGGCAGATCGAGTTGCGCGGGATCACGCTGCACGTCAATACGCGCGCGAGCGCCGAGATGCTGCTGCAGGGCGAATTCGACGAGGTGGTGATCGCGACGGGCATCGTGCCGCGCACGCCGCCGATCGACGGCATCGGGCATCCGAAGACGCTCGGTTATCTCGACGTGCTGCGCGACGACAAGGCCGTGGGCCGCAGCGTCGCGATCGTCGGCGCCGGCGGTATCGGTTTCGACGTCGCGGAATATCTGGTTCATCGCGATGGCGGCGAACAGGCGGACGCGGACCGGTTCTTCAACGAATGGGGCGTCGATCGATCGTATGCGAGTGCCGGCGGGCTGGGCCGTGCGCAACCCGAGCCGGCCGCGCGGCAGGTGCATCTGCTGCAGCGCAAGGCATCGAAGATCGGCGACGGGCTCGGCAAGACCACCGGGTGGATCCACCGCACGGCGCTGAAGGCGCGCGGCGTCGGCATGTCGTCGGCGGTGACGTACCGTCGCATCGACGACGAAGGATTGCACGTGACGATCGACGGCGTCGAACAGACGCTGCCGGTGGACAACGTGGTGATCTGCGCGGGGCAGGAGCCGTCGCGCGAACTGGCGGAGCAACTGCAGGCCGCCGGATGCCGCGTGCATCTGATCGGCGGCGCACACGAGGCCGCCGAACTCGATGCGAAGCGTGCGATTCACCAGGGCACGACACTGGCCGCGACGCTTTGACGCCGATTCGTTTCTTTTCCGTCCGATGAGTCAGGAGACTTCGATGACACACGCACCGCTGCAAGTTCATCCCGCTGTCGCGAAATCGCTCGACGCGTGGCATGCGATGATCGACAACAAGGATTTCAGTGCACTCGAATCGATCGTTCACCCGGATGCGGTGTTCCGTTCGCCGATGGCGTTCAAGCCGTACGGGCCGGCACCCGCGCTGTTGATGGCGCTACGCACGGTGATCACGATCCTCGAGAATTTCGTCTATTACCGCCAGTTCGTCACCGACGACGGCCTGAGCGTGGTGCTGGAATTCAGCGCGAGCGTCGGCGACAAGGCGCTGAAAGGGATCGACATGATCCGCTTCGACGAAGAAGGGCGGATCGTGGAATTCGAAGTGATGATCCGGCCGTTCAATGCGCTGCAGGCGCTCGGTACGGAAATGGGCGCGCGGCTCGGGCAGCAGTTGCCGGCGTTCAAGGTTGGCAGTTGAAGCGGGTCATGATTGCGCAACTGCGCGCGTATCCCGGTTCGGCCGGCCGTCGTGAGCGGATGGCGAAGTACGCCTTCACGCACGTGGAAATCGACGGCGTCGCGGCAAGCGGCGACGCGACGTCGTCATGCCTGATGCCCCGCGCGGTGTCGACCGTCGGCACGGCCGGCACCGCATGCGTGTTCACACCACTGCCGCCCGCGCCAGCCGCTCGGCGAACCAGTCGCAGACGAGCGCGGTGCGCTCGGACGCGTGGTTGTAGATCGTGTGCTCGCCGTCCGACCAGACCTTGAGCGTCGCATCGCCTGACGTCGCGGCATCGAGAAACGGCTGTTGATCGTCGATCCGGATCAGCGGATCTTCACCGCCGTGCAGCACCAGCAGCGGACACGCGATACGGTCGCGTTCGGACGAGAAACTCATCCGCGCGAAGTTCGCCGCCACGGCATCGGGATCGTCGTTGCCGAGCATCGCCGCGGCCTGCTCGACGAACGTGCGGAACGGCAGCAGCGTCGGCGCCGCGAGCGCGCCGTTCACGCAGCAGGCCGCGATCCGTCGGTCACTCGCGGCAGTCGACGCCGCCCACAACCCGCCGATGCTGTTCCCCCAGATACCGATCGGCCCGGGCACATGATCGGCGACGTGATCGACGAAGCGCCGATAGGCGGCGCTCATGTCGACGTCGACGAAGATCCGCTGTTCGAGCCGCGTCTCGCCCTGGCCCGGCCCCTCGGCGAGCAGCGTGGCGAGGCCGCGTGCCGCGAGTGCGCGCGCGATCGGCCAGTACGCGAAGCCCCAGCCGCTCTGGCCGCCGAACACGATCACGGTGCCGCGTACGCGCTCCGCCGGCGGTCGCACCAGCCAGCCGATCAGGCGCGCATCGCCGAACGGCGCTTCGACACGTTCGATGCGCTTGTCGGACCAGCGCGCGAGGCCGTGCGACGCGTCGACGAGCCGCGCATAGAGCGCGCGCTTGCGCGGCACGTCGTGGTTGAACGCCATCTGCGCGAACAGCAGGTTCGCGATGGCCATCGCCTGCGCGTCGGCGGCCGTGACCCGGTGGCCGGCACCCGCCGCCTGCGCGGCGCGCGCGAGCTGCGCGTCGGCCAGCGCTTCGGCCGCGACGTCCCACGGTTCGCCGGTGGACGTGCGGGCGTGCAGCGCGGTTGCGTCCGCGTAGTCCATCCCGCAATCGAGCAGGCGCGTGACGGGCATCGCGCGCTGCAGCGACAGCGCGAACGGTGACAGTTCGGTCGTCATGCGTCGGTCTCCTTCACGATGCGTGGGTGACGGCTGCCGAAGCCGCCGAAGCCGCGGCAGGCTCGCTCGAAACGGCGGACCAGTGCAGTGTGTCGCGCAGCGCGTCGACGAGCGCGCCGAGATCGCACAGGTCGCTTACCGAACCGAACACGATGAAATCGGGCCGCTTGATATACGCGGCGATGCCGTGCGCGTGCATGAACGCGTGCTGCTCGCCGTCGAGATCGACCACGGCATCCGGCGCGCACACGTCGTCGGCCAGCACGGCCACGTGACAGCCGAGCTGCGCGAGGAATGCGCGCTGCGCGTCGTCGAGATGGCGGGCAGGGTGCGCGCGCGTGACGAGCTGGAAACCCTGGCCGACCACGTCGTCGAAACGGCCCTCGGCCGCGCCGCGCCTCGCGCGGCCTTGCGGGGCCGGTGCGCCCGTCGTCGGCAGCAGCGTGCCGTCGGCTTGCGCGTGCACGATGCCGTGGCCGAGCTTCGGGAACGGCGGCATCGGCGGCATGTTGCCGGAGCGGAACGCCGCGTCCCGTTCGGCGACCTTGCGCGGATCGTCCTCGTTGACGACCTGCCCGAGAAACAGCGACATCTGCGTGATCGCCGTCACGTGCGGGCGGCGCTCGGCTTCGTAGGTGTCGAGCAGGTCGGCGGACGCGCGCCCGGTCAGCACCAGGTCGAGCTTCCACGCGAGGTTGATGCCGTCGCGCATGCCGGAGCACGCGCCTTGTCCCATGTACGGCATCATCGTGTGCGCCGCATCGCCCGCGAGCAGCACGCGGCCCGCGCGCCAGCGTTCGGCCATCCGCGTCTCGAACGTGTAGACGACGTGCCGCAGCAGCTTCAGGTCGTCCGGGCCGTAGCCGTAGTGGTCGTTGAGCCACTTCCAGCCGGCTTCTTCCGTTTCCCATTCGGCCGTCGATTCGTTCGGCAGCACGCGCAGCTCGAAACGCGTGCGCTTCGTGCCGATCGGCATGTGCATGTACGCGCGCGCCGGATCGCAGTAGATCGTCGTGCGCGCGCAGCCGTCGCCGAGATCGCGCTTGTTTTCCGAATCGAGATTGAGCCAGCGTTCGTTGTAGCCGAAATCGGAGCGTTCGATGCCGAGCGTGCGGCGCACGAGGCTGTTCGCGCCGTCGGCGCCGATCGCGTAGCGCGCACGAAAAACGCGCGGCCTGTCGGTCCATTGCGCGTCCTGGACGCAGCGGGACGGATGCGCGGTCAGCGTCACGCCGTCGTCGTCCTGCTGCAGCGTATCGACTTCCCAGCCGCGCAGGATCGTCACGTTCCTGAAGGCGCTGGCGCGTGCATCGATCGCGTCCTCGATGTCGGGCTGGTAGATCGAGATGTGCGCGGGATAACCGCATGCGCGTCCGGTCCAGTTCAGTTCGAGCAGCAGGTCGCCGTTCGCGTCGCAGTAGTGATAGGTGTCGACTGCCTTCGCGTTGCGCAGCGCGTGATCGACGTCGGCACTGGCCTGCACGATGCGCGCGGTTTCGCCGTCGATGTGCGTGAGGCGCGGCAGGCCGTAGGGCGTCGGCCAGCGTTCGAGGACGATCACGCGATGGCCGGCGCGGCCCAGCATCGATGCGGCGACGAGGCCGGTCGGGCCGTAGCCGACGATCGCGACGTCGCAGTGTTCGGCGGTGCTGTCGCCGTGCGCGCTCGATTCGGTATTCATGTGGGGTGTCTCCATGACTGTGGCGTTTGTTGGTTTGTCGTGTGATCGATTCAGCGCGCGGTCGTGCCGGGCAGGTTGCCGTCGAACGCGTCCTGCAGCAGCGCGCGCAGGCCGTCGCGTTCGATCGGGCGAGGGTTCCAGTACGGATTGGCGGCCGCGAGATCGGCCGCGCGATCGAGATCGGCTTCCTGCATGCCGATCGCCTTCAACGAGACGGGCGCGCCGTTGTCGAGCGCCAGTGCATAGAGGCCGCGCGCCGCGTCGTTCGTGCCGATCGCGCGGGCGATGCGCTGCATCGCGTCCGGCGCGTGCGCCGCGTTGTACGCGAGCGCATGCGGCAGCACGACCGTATGGGTCGGCGCGTGCGGCAGGTTGAAGCTGCCGCCGAGCGTATGACAGAGCTTGTGGTGCAGCGCCATGCCGACGTTGCCGAGCACCATCCCGCACAGCCACGCGCCGTAAAGCGCGTCGCCGCGTGCGCCGAGATCGGCGGTGTCGCGGCGCACGCCGGGCAGGCCGCGCGCCAGCGCGCGGATTCCTTCCTCGGCGACGAGGCTCATCACCGGGTTCGCGTTGTTCGCGTAGAGGCCTTCCGCTGCGTGCGCGATCGCATTGAGCCCGCTCGTCACGGACAGCTCGACGGGCAGCGTGACGGTGAGCGCGGGATCGTAGATCACCGTTTTCGGCAGGACGCGCGCGTCGGAGCCCGTGCGCTTGATGCCGCCTTCCGTCAGGCCGTAGATCGGGGTCATCTCGCTGCCCGCATACGTCGTCGGGATGGCGAGGATAGGCAGGCTGCTTTCGAGCGCGATCGCCTTGCCGAGGCCGATCGTCGAGCCGCCGCCGATCGCGATCGCGCAATCCGCACCGCACGACCGGGCGAACGCCTGCGCATCGCGGGCGATTTCGATCGGCACGTGCATCGTCGCGCGATCGTACAACCCGGCCGCGCGCGCGCCGAGCCGCTCGACGATGTATTGCGCGAGGTCGCGCTGCTCCGGCGTGCAGAGCACGAGCGCACGCTGCGCGCCCAGTTCCAGCACTTCGCGTTCGAGATGGTCGAGGCTGCCTGCGCCGAAGATCACGCGTGCGGGGCGTGCCTGGTAAATGAAATTCATGTCGTCGTCACTCCATTGCGTAGTCGACCTGGTGGCGCGCGATGCGCAGGCCGGCCAGTGTGTCGCGTACGCGTGCGTGTTCAGGATGCGTCGTGTATCCGTCGAGCGCTTCGCGCGACTCGAATTCGGCGACGAGTATCAGGTCGCACGCGTAATCGGCCGCGCTGAAATCCGCGCCGACCTCGAGGTGCGTCATGCCTGGAATCCGGCCGCGCAGGCTTTCGAATGCACGCTTCACGCTGGCGCGTGCCGCCGCGCGTTCGCTGTCGGTTTCGCCTGCGACGTTCCACATCACGACGTGCCGGATCATGCGCCGCGCCCGGCGGGATTGAGCACGAAGTCGTAATCGAGCGTGTAGAACGGCGTGTCCATCCGCGAACCGTCCGGCGCGATGCCGGGCGCGTGCCGCACCCAGTCGGCGACGAGCGTCGACCGTACGCCGAATACCGCGTCGGAGTCGAGATAACGATCGCCGTCGCGAAACACGTGCGTGATCAGCGTTTCGTAACCGCGCGCCGCGATCATGAAGTGCAGGTGCGCGGGGCGCCACGGATGACGGCCGAGCGCGTCGAGCATGGCGCCGACGGGGCCGTCGTGCGGAATCGGATACGGTTCGGCGAGGATCGAGCGGAACGCGTAACGGCCGTCGGCGCCGGTGCGCAGCCGGCCGCGCGCGCGATGCGTGACCGAACCGTCGTCGGCCGGCAGTTGGACGTCGTAGTGCCCGTCCTCATCGGCTTGCCAGACTTCCAGCGACGCGTGCGCGACCGGCATGCCGTCGATGCTGCGCACATGGCCGGATACGAAGCAGGGTTCGCCGCATGCGCCGTTCGCGATGTCGTCGAACATCCCGAAGTCGCGGCTGCCTTCGACGTAGAACGGGCCGAATACGGTCGCCTCCGTGCAGCCGGCCGGCTTCGCATTGTTCTGCGCGGTGACGAGGGTCGACAGCCCGAGCACGTCGGAAAGCAGGATGAATTCCTGGCGCTTGTCGTCGGTGATGTGCCCGACCGCGGTCAGGAAGCCGATCGCGGCTTGCCATTCGGCCTCGGTGAGCTTCGTCTCCCGCGCAAACGAATGCAGGTGCTGGACGAGGCTGGTCATGACCGTGCGCAACCGCTCGTCGCGACAGCCGGAGAGCGATGCGATCACGGCCTGCGTGATGGTGTCTTCGTTGAGATTGCGCATGGGGTTGTCTCCTGATGTCGTTGGATGGCGCGTTGACGTAACATTAATTCCTCCCTGGATCGTAAAAAAGATGGTTTGGAGGAGTTTTGTTCTCCGCCAAGTGGAAGAATCCAACGCATGGACAAGTGGACGCAGATCGAATTTTTCGTGCAGGTCGCCGAGTTGGGGAGCCTGTCGAAGGCCGCCGAGCGGCTCGGCATGTCGAGCGCGGCGGCGAGCCGCTGCCTGAATGCGCTGGAGGAGCGGCTGGGGGCGCGGCTCGTCGAGCGGACTACGCGCCGCCTGTGGCTGACCGACGCGGGGCACGAATACCACCGGCGCTGTGTCGCAATCCTGACGGAGCTGTCGGAGGCCGATGCGGCGGTCAACGAAACGAGCGTCAATCCGGCCGGCACGCTGCGCGTGACCGCTTCCGTATCGTTCGCGTCGATCTATATCGCACCGGCGTTGCCGGAGTTTCACCGGCGCTACCCGAACCTGAACGTGCAGATCATCGCGGCGAACCGCTACCCGGATTTCATCGAGGCGGGCATCGACGTGGCGATCCGCACGCGCGAGCATGAAGCGGATTCGGGCATCACCGTGCGCAAGCTCGCCGAGACACGGCGCGTGCTGGCCGCGTCGCCCGGGTATCTGGCGAAGCACGGCGCGCCGGCGACACCCGATGCGCTGTGCGACCACCGGTTGCTGGTCTACAACCTCGCGAACGATCCGTACGCGCTGCATTTCCGCCGCGGCACGAAGAAGCAGTCGGTCACGATCAAGAGCGTGCTCGATGCGAACGAAGGGCAGGTGATCCGCGCGGCGGCGCTTGCCGGGCTCGGCATCCTGATCCAGCCGCTCTACATCGTCCACGAGGATATCGTCGCGGGGAAGCTGGTGCCGGTGCTCACCGACTGGCAACTGCCGGCACTCACCGTCAACATCGCGTACCAGAGCCGCCGTCACCAGCCCGCGAAGATCCGTGTCTTCACCGAATTCCTGATCGAGCGTTTCGAACGCCTCGGGCTCGCGCGCAAATGGAAGGAAGTCGGCCGCTGATCGCGGGTCGTCGCCGCGCCGCCGCGCATTTCTCCGTATAACGAAGAACTGTTCTCCTGAACGTCGTCTTTTTCGCCGCTGTCGTGCGCTTTACATTGCGTCTCCCCGGGCCTGCGATGCCCGGCCCGCGATGACACGATAACAATCCGGTCTGGAGACGACATGAAATTCACCTTGCGACGTGTACCCTTGGCATTCCTGATCGCCGGCGCCATGCAGGTTCCGGCGTCGGCCACGGAGAACGGGCAGATCAGCTATCCGTTCGGCGTCAACACCGTGCTGAACGGGCTGCTTCCGCCGCCCGGCAACACGCAGTACTTCAACTACGCGCTGTACTCGGTATCGAACCGGTTTGCCGGGCCGGACGGCGGCGGCGCGGTGCCGGGGTTCCACCTGAGCGTCGTCGCGGAAACGCCGCGCGTGGTCCACACCTGGGGCGCGACGTTCGGGCCGTTCTCGCTGTCGAGCAGCGCGATCGTGCCGATCGTGCACCTGCACCTGTCGACGCCGGTCGGTACGGGAAACCGCACGTCGCTCGGTGACGTGATCGTCGAGCCGTTCATGATCAACTACGCGAACGCATCGAAGACCTTCTTCGCGTTCTTCTCTCCGTCGTTCGCGGTGCCGAGCGGCGCGTATGCGGCGAACCGGATCGCGAACACGGGGTTGAACACGTATGCGTTCCTGCCCTACGTCAGCACGACCTGGTTTCCGGATCGCGACTGGGAGATCTCGACGACCACGCTGCTGGAGCTGAATTCGCCGAACCATGCGACGCGGTACCACTCGGGTGCGGTGGCCGTGCTCGATTACCTGGTCGGCTATTCGATCGACCGGCGCGTGCAGGTCGGCGTGCAGGGCACGTTCCTGAAGCAGTTCACCGACGATACGCAGGACGGCATCAAGGTCGCGTCGGACGGTTTTCGCGGGCAGTCGGTCGCGATCGGCCCGCAGCTGCGTTACATGTGGGGGCCGGCGTCGGGCGTGGTCGTGAAATACCAGCACGAGTTCGCGGTGCGCAACCGGCCGCAGGGCGACAAGCTGTGGGTGCAGTTCAGTTTTCCGATCTAGGCGGCGACGTTGCGCCGGCCGGTCGCGGCGCGCGTCATGGGCACGAGTGGCCGGTCGACGAGGGCCGGCGCGCTGTTGTGATTGCGTTTGCATCGCGGCGTCGAAAGCGGCATGCCTCGGGCAACTGCCTTCCCGGCGGCCGACGCGGTCGTGTCGTCGACACGTGAGCCGGAATACCGGCCGAATTATCCAGGGATGCTGCCGCTGCGACCCGTCGCGGGTTCCAGCCGCGAGCCGGGCGTACTGATCCACGAATCCTGACAAAACCCTGACGGAATAAATTGATATAACGTATCATCCGACGTTTGGATCGACGGCCGTCCGAGGCTGTCGGGCAAGCCACGTGCGACGAAACCACACGAAGACCGATACGAAGTGACGAAGACGAAACACAGGCGGGCGCGCGACGCGCGGCTGCACGCCGGCTCGCGCCGGTACGACGGGGGATGGCGCTCGCGTGCCGCGTATGGTTGCGCAACCTGGGTGGGGTGTGCGATGGCGACGTCCGCCGCGCTTGCCGCGGAAGCGGCCGCACCTGCACCCGACGACCGCCATGCGCTGCCGGCGATCAACGTCAGCGCGCGATCCGCACCGGCCGACCCGCTGACCCGACCGCTCGAGACGGGCTCGCGGCTCGGGCTGGCAAGTCTCGATACGCCGGCAAGCGTCGAGTCGGTCACGGCCGACACGATCGAGGCGCGCGGCGATCGCACGGTGCTCGATGCGGTGACGCGCACCGCGGGGTTCGCGAGCGCGATGGCGCCCGGTACCGGCGGCACCGCCTTGAGCGTGCGCGGTTTCAGCGGGCAGGAATCCGTGATGACGCTGCTCGACGGCGTGCGGCTGATGCCGGCGGCCGGCACGATCACCTTTCCGTTCGACACGTGGTCGGTCGAGCGCATCGAGGTGCTGCGCGGCCCGGCGTCGGTGCTGTATGGCGAAGGAGCGATCGGCGGCGTCGTCAACGTGGTGCCGAAGCGGCCGCAGCGCACGCGCGAGACGACGCTGCAGGCCGGCGTCGGTGCCGACGGCGCGAAGCGCTTTGCGTTCGATACGACAGGCGCGCTCGGCCCGCGGTTGTCATATCGCTTCTACGCGAGCGATGCACGCGCGAACGGCCTCGCCGAGCGGGCCGATACGCATACGACGGCCGTCGGCGGCGCGCTGAAATTCGACGTGAGCCCGAAGCTCACGCTGACGCTCGACTTCGACTATGGCCGCCAGATGCCGGCGACCTACCATGGTGTGCCGGCACCGAACGGCGTGCTCGATCCGTCGCTGCGCAAGCTCAACTACAACGTCGGCGATGCGACGATTGCCTACTACGACCAGTGGACGCGCCTGTCGGCCCGCTACCGGCCGACGGCCGGCGTGACGATCGACAACCAGCTCTACTACCTGACGTCGAACCGTCACTGGCGCAATGCGGAATCGTACGCGCTCGACACCGCGACGGGTCTCGTCACGCGCGGGGACTATCTCGACATCGGCCATCACCAGCGGCAGATCGGCGATCGGCTGAGCGCACGCTTCGACGGCACACTGTTCGGCCGCGCGAACCGTTTCGTCGTCGGTACGGAATTCAGCCAGGTCACGTTCAGTGGTACCAACAATTCGCCGTATGGCGGCGAATCGACGGTGCCCGCGCACGGTTTCGATCCCGGCGTGTTCACGAGCCCCGACCCGACGGTGCCGCAGTTCAGCACGCGGGCACGGCAGGCGGCGGTGTTCGCCGAGAACCGGCTCGACGTGCTGCCGCGGCTCGCATGGGTGAGCGGCCTGCGCTACGACCACATCGCGTTCAGCCGCGAGCAGGCGGCGACCGGCGCCGGCTTCGACAAGCGCTTCGCGAACGTCGGCTGGCGCACGGGCTTCGTGTTCGAAGTCGCGCCGACGCTCAGCGCGTATGCGCAGTACACGACGGGCGCGGAAGGGCTCGGGTCGCTGTTGACGCTGTCCGCGTCGCAGGCGAACTACCGGCTTGCCACCGGCGAACAGTGGGAGGCCGGCGTCAAGCAGACGCTGCTCGACGGCCGCGCCTACTGGACCTTCGCCGTGTACGACATCACGAAGCGCAACCTGCTCAGCACCGATCCGTTCAATCCCGCGCTGCGCCAGCAGGTCGGCCGGCAATCGTCGCGCGGCATCGAGCTGACGGGCGGCGCGCGGCTGCCTCACGGCTGGACGGTCGACGCGAACGTCGCGCTGCTGCGCGCGCGTTATGACGAGTTCAGCCAGAAGGTCGGCAGCGCGACGGTGTCGCGCGCCGGCAATGCGCCGGCCAACGTGCCGCAGCAGACGGCGAACCTGTGGCTCGGCTGGGCGTTTGCCGAGCGCTGGCAGGCGAATGCGGGCATGCGCTACGTCGGCGCGACGTACGGCGACGACGCGAACCGCATACAGGTGCCGTCGTACACGGTGTTCGATGCATCGCTGCGCTGGCAGCCGACGGCGCGCACCGAGCTTTCGCTGTACCTGCGCAATCTCGCGAACCGCACGTACGCGGTGACGACGTCGAACGGCGGCGAGCAATGGCTGCTCGGCCCGTCGCGCTCGGCGGAGCTCGTCGCGACGATGCGCTTCTAGTGCGGCGCGGCGAGCCTCCCGTGGCGCACATGCTCGACATCGAACGCGTGAGCTGGTCTCCCGGCGGCGCGATCGCCGTGCTCGATTCGGTGACGCTGAGCGTGGCCGACGGCGAGTTCGTCGGGCTGGTCGGCCCGAACGGCAGCGGCAAGACGAGCCTGCTGCGCTGTGTGTTCCGTTACGCACGGCCCGATGCGGGCCGTGTCGCGCTCGACGCGCAGGACGTGTGGCGCATGCGGCCGCGTGCGGTCGCGCAGCGCATCGCGGTGCTGCAGCAGGAGACGCCCGACGATTTCGGGCTGACGGTCGATGAACTGGTCGGCATGGGGCGCACGCCGCACAAGCGGCCGTTCGACGCGGAGACGGCGGACGATCGCCGGATCGTCGAATCCGCACTGCACGACGTCGGCCTCGTCGAGCGCCGCGCGCAACGCTTCGCGTCGCTGTCGGGCGGCGAGAAGCAGCGCGCGCTGCTGGCTCGTGCGCTCGCGCAGCAGCCCGAACTGCTGCTGCTCGACGAACCGACCAACCATCTCGACCTGCGCCATCAGCTCGAACTGCTCGCACGTGTGCGGCGCCTCGGCATCGCGACGCTCGCCACGATTCACGATCTCAATCTCGCGGCCGCGTATTGCGACCGGCTCCACGTGCTCGCGCACGGCAGGGTCGTCGCATCGGGCGCGCCGGCCGACGTGCTGACCGACGCGCTGCTGCGCGACGTGTTCGGCGTCGTCGCGCTCGTCGATCGCCATCCGGTCACGGGCCGGCCGCGCATCACGCCGCTTCATCCGGAATGACCGCCATGCCGTTTCCTGTCCTGCACTCCGCGTTGCAGTCTGTGTTGTCGTCCGCATTCCGCCGGCTGGTTGCCGCGACCCTGCTCGGCTGCGCGGCCGCGCATGCGGGTGCCTATCCCGTCACCGTGCGCAGTTGCGATCGCGACGTGACGTTCGACCGCGCGCCGACGCGCGCGGTGAGCAACGACGTGAACCTGACCGAGATGATGCTCGTGCTCGGCCTGAAGGACCGGCTCGTCGGCTACACCGGCATCGGCGGCTGGAAGACGGGCACCGCGCGCGTGCGCGACGCGCTGCGGGGCGTGCCCGAACTCGCGAGCCAGTATCCGTCGCTCGAGGTGCTGGCGGCCGCGCGTGCCGACTTCTATCTCGCGGGCTGGAACTACGGGATGCATGTCGGCGGTGCGGTGACGCCGGCGACCCTCGCGCCGTTCGGCATCCGGACGTACGAGCTGACCGAATCGTGCTCGCACGTGATGAAGCAGACGGCCGCGTCGTTCGACGACGTGTTCCGCGACCTGAACAATCTCGGCCGGATCTTCGGTGTCGACGCGCGCGCCGCGCAGGTCGTGGCCGCGATGCGCGCGCGTCTCGCGGCGGTGTCGCGCGCGATCGGGCGTCCGGCGCCGCTGCGCGTGTTCGTCTACGACAGCGGCACCGACAAGCCGATGACGGCCGGCGCGCTCGCGATGCCGACCGCGCTGCTGACGGCGGCCGGGGCGCGCAACGTGATGGCCGACCTGCCGCGCAGCTGGACGCAGGTGAGCTGGGAAAGCGTGGTGGCGCGCGATCCGCAGGTAATCGTGATCGTCGATTATTCGGCCGTGACGGCCGCGCAGAAGCAGCAGTTCCTGCTGAGCCAGCCGTCGCTCGCGCGCGTGGCCGCCATTCGCGACCGGCGCTTCATCGTGATTCCCTACGATGCGGCGACACCGGGCCCCGAGAACGTCGCAGCCGTCGAGACGCTGGCGCGCGCGCTGTATCCGGCCGCGTTCGCCGGGCCGGCGCGATGAGCAGGCACGTGCGTGCTTCGCGGCCCGGCATGCGCACGGTGCTGCCGGCGCTCGCGCTGCTGCTGGTCGTGTCGATCGTCGTATCGGCCGCGTTCGGTCCGGCGCCGATCGCGATGCCGGCCGCGGTGCGGATCGTCGCCGCGCACATCGTGCCGGCGTTCGGCGAGGCCGGCGCGTTCGCGGCGGCGGCGGCGGGCGACGACAGCATCGTCTGGCTGATCCGGATGCCGCGCGCGCTGCTCGCCGCGATCGTCGGCGCGACGCTGGCAGCGGTCGGCGTCGCGTTGCAGGCGGCGACCGCGAACCGCCTGGCCGATCCACACCTGCTCGGCGTGAGCGCGGGCGCGATGCTCGGCGCCGTCGCGGTCACCGTGCTGGCCGGCGCGGCACTCGGCCCGTTCACGCTGTCGGCTGCCGCCTTCGCCGGCGCGCTCGCGGCGACGGCCTGCGTCATCGCGCTCGCTTACCGGCGCGGCCGGCTCGAATCGGACCGGCTGCTGCTCGCGGGCGTATCGGTGTCGTTCATGATGGCCGCGTTCGGCAACCTGCTGCTGTATCTCGGCGATCAGCGCGCCGCGTCGTCGGTGCTGTTCTGGATGCTCGGCGGCGTCGGGCTCGCGCGTTGGGATCTGCTGCCGGTGCCGGCCGTGTGCGCGACGCTTGCCGGCGGCGCGCTGTACGCGCGCCGGCGCGAACTGAATGCGCTGATGTCGGGCGACGTGGCCGCGGCCGCGCTCGGGGTGCCGAGCGCGCGGATGCGGCGCGAGGTGTTCGTGGTCGCGTCGTTCGCGACCGGTGCGATGGTGGCGGTGAGCGGGGCGATCGGCTTCGTCGGGCTCGTGACGCCGCATCTGTGCCGCCGCGTCGTCGGTGCCGAGCACGGCAGGCTGCTGCCGGTTGCCGCGCTGACCGGCGCGATCCTGCTCGTGTGGGCCGATGTGGCGGCCCGCACGCTCGCGGCGCCGGAGGATCTGCCGATCGGGATCGTGACCGCGATGTTCGGCAGCCTGTTCTTCGTCGCGCTGCTGCGCCGCCGCTGAGCGACGCGTGTGCACCGGCGGCGGGCGCGCAGGCGAGGGCGCCTGCGGCGCGCGTCATTGCCGCGGGACGGCCATGCCCGTGCCGCGGCCGGATGCGTCGCCCTGCGCGACGGTATCCGGCACGTCGAACAGGTTGTCCGGCAGCGTCCGCACGGGCAGTGTGATCACGAAGCGTGCGCCGCCGAGCGGTGAATCCTCGAGCCGCACGTCGCCGCCGTGCACCAGTGCAACGCGTCTCACGATCGCGAGCCCGAGCCCGAAGCCGCCGGTCTGCCGATCGCGGCTGGAGTCGAGCCGCTGGAACGGTTCGAATACGCGGGCGCGTTCGGCGGCCGGAATACCGGGGCCGTCGTCGTCGACGCTCAGCACGAGCGCGCCGGACGCGTCGCGTGCGGCGGCGAGCAGCACGGTGCGCGAGGCATAGCGTGCGCCGTTGCGGATCAGGTTCAGCAACGCGCGGGCAACCAGCTTCGGGTCGCACACGTGGGTCGCGGGGGCACCGAGCGTCGATACGTCGAGCGAGATGCCGCGATCGGCGACATCGTTCGAGACGTTGCCGGCGACGCTGTCGATCAACGCGTCGACGACGACTTCCATCGGCGCGAGCTGGCTCGCGCCCTGTTCGAGCCGGCCGATCGTCAGCAGCTCGGTGACGAGTTCGTCGAGTTCGCGCACGTCGCGGCGCAGCGCGTCGCGGCGTTCGCGCATCCGACCCGTTTCATCCGGCTCGGCGAGCAGCGCGAGGCCGAACTCGAGCCGCGCGAGCGGCGTCTTCAGTTCGTGCGAGATGCCGTGCATCATTTCGCGCTGCTGCTTGATCGACGCCTCGATGCGCTCGGCCATGTCGTTGAACTGTTGCGACAGTTCGTCGATGTTCGACTTGCCCGACAGCTTCACGCGCGTCGACAGCGTGCCGGAGCCGAATGCGCGTGCGGCGTCCTGCAGCTTGCGCAGGTCGCGCCAGTGATAGTGAACCCACAGCACCACCGCGAGCAGTGCGCTGAGCGCGAGCAGCATGTATGCATAGATCTTGATGTCGAGGCTGAATGCTTCGATCGGCCGCGCATGCAGTACCGAACCATCCGCGAGCGGCATGTAGTAATCCTTGCGGTCGTAGCTGATCGAGATTCGGCCGGCGTCGAGATCGCGCAGCGGCTCGCCGCTCAATTGCGCTCGGGCGGTGGCCATCGGCATGAAGTCGAACCTTTCGTTGCCGTGTTTCGCGAGCTCGCGCAGCGCGAACTTGCGCTGCTCGCCCGGGTGGCGTTCGAGGTAATCGTTGAGCACGAACGCGTAGGTCGTCAACGACTCCCGCTCCGCCTGCGCGGTGCGATCGTAGAAGATCCGGTCGAACGACAGCTGGACGAAGATGATCGACGCGGCGACGAACAGGATCACGACGAGGTACAGCCTGATCAACGGACGCAGCATTTATTCGTCCCACGCGGAAGGGCTGAACAGGTAGCCGCGGCCCCAGATCGTCTTGATCTTGTGCGGCTCCGACGACGCATCCTCGAAGCGGCGGCGCAGCTTCGAGATGCCGGAATCGACCGAGCGGTCGAGTCCGTCGAACTCGATCCCGCGCAGCTGCTTCAGGATGTCGTCGCGGCTCAGCACGGTGCCGGCCGCGCGCGCGAGGATCAGCAGCAGGTTGAATTCGGCAGTCTTGAGGTCGACCGGCTCGCCGCGCCAGGTCACGGTGCGGTTCGGCGGCGAGATCGCCAGCTCGCCGAACACGAGCGCTTCGGGGGCGGCCACGGGCGTGTCGGCGGCGGCCGGCTGCGCACGGCGCAGCAGCGCGCGGGCGCGCGCGACCAGCACGCGCGGCTCGATCGGCTTCGTCACGTAGTCGTCGGCGCCCGTCTCGAGGCCCGCGACCTGGTCGTAGACGTCCAGGCGCGCGGTCAGGATCAGCACGGGGACGTTGGTGAACGCGCGGATGCGCCGGCAGACTTCCATGCCGTCGAGGTTCGGCAGCATCAGGTCGAGTATCACGAGGGCCGGCTGGTGCTCGCGCACCGCCGCGACGGCGAGGTCGCCGCGCCGCACGACCGTCACCGCGAATTCATAGCCGTCGAGGTATTCGCGGACGAGCTGCGCCAGGCGGTCGTCGTCTTCGATCAGCAGTACGCGGTATTTGAGTGGATCTTCGTTCATGGTCTCCTCTTGACGCACGCGTCAACTCACGCCCCGGCAAGCCGGTGCGCGGCGCGGCACGCGAATTCTATCCGGCGCGCCGAAGGCCGGGGGAGCGGGGCGACAATCTCGAACAATCGAACACAATTGAGCACAGATTTTCCGAAGATTCAGGACAGTCTCGGCGCGGGGCGGCACCTAGACTGCGGGCTCCGTCACTTCTATCTCAATATTGTGCGCCCAATACTTCGCCGCTACCGCTATTGCATGCCGCTCGCCGGCCTGACCCTCGCCGCCGCCGCCCACGCGGAAAACCAGTATTCGCTGTCGCTCGGCGGTGGTTTCGCACCGCGCTATCCGGGCAGCAACCAGTATCGCGGTGTCGTTGCGCCGGGGCTTTCCGCGAAGTTCGGTAACGGCTTCTTCATCGACAGCACCGAGGGTGCCGGCTACCGGCTCGACCTGCCGCACGGCGTGTTCCTGTCGGCGGCCGTGAGTTACGACGCGGGCCGTGCGGACGAGAACCGCTTCGACCTGCCGGGCTCCGACTACCTGAAGGGCATGGGCCGGATTCCGGGCTCGGTGCTCGTGGGCGTGCGCGCGGGCGTGACGCTCTTCAACGCGGCGGAGCTGAGCGTCTCGATCGACACACCGGTGACGCACACGTCGCGCGGCGTGTCGGGGCACATGGATCTCGCGGTGCCCGTGTTCAAGACCTCGCAGCACGAGATCATCGTGACGGGAACCGTGCACGCGGGCTCGGGGCGCTACACGCAGACGTTCTACGGCGTGACCGACGCACAGTCGATGACGAGCCGGTTCCGGCCGTATTCGACGAGCGGCGGGATCGACAGTGCGTCGATGGCGATCGCGTGGAACTGGACGCTGTCGCAGCACTGGTCGGTGCTCGCGACGGGTGGCGTGACGCGCTTGCTCGGTCGCTACGGTGACAGTCCGATCGTCCAGTCGCGCAGCAACTATTACGGCATCGCGGGCGTGACCTACAAGTTCTGAGTGAGTTGCGGGCGCGCGCATGCCGCACGCGCGGGCGTCGGTGCCGGCGCCGGTGTTGCAGCCGTCGCGGCGAATCGCGTGCGGTAACATGCAGGCGGGTCCGGCGCCGTGCCGGACTTGCGACCCGGTTCGCCGATACGGCCGGACCGTATTGCGTCACTGCCGGCATTCGCCGGCCGGCCTTCGTCGGGGAACGGTCGGCGGCGCGCGGCACCGATCATTCATGCGGCGCCGGGCCGTGCACGAAGGCCGTACACGTCACACCGGGGCGCGACAGGGAGAAACCGATGAAGAACACGATCGCGATACTCGTTGCACTCGTTGCGAGCGCAACCTTTGCAGGATGTGCGGACATGGACACGAAGCACCCCAACGCCACCGCCGGCGGCGCGGTGATGAACCCCGCGCCGTCGGGTGCCGCGAGCGCGTGCAAGGCGGACGCCGCGCCGGACGACGCGCTGGTCGGAAAAACCGAGGCCGATGCGGCCGCGCTGCTCGACGGCTGCCTGTGGCGCGTGCTCGAGCGCGACGGCAAATCGCTGCCGGGCACGATGGACTATCGCCAGGAGCGACGCGACCTCGGCATTCGCGACGGCAAGGTGATCTGGGTGCGGCGCGGGTGAGGGAGTCGGCCGCTGTGTCCGGTTATGCGGTGGCCGTCCCGGATTGCCGCGCGAAAGCGGCAGTGTCGGCCGTCGTCGCGGGGGTGACGAGCATCACGCCGCGTGCGAGCGGATCGCTGACCGATGCCGCGAATACCGCTTGCCGCTCCTCCGTCGCGCGATCGGCGGCGACCGCAAGCGCCGCCAGCGCGAGCGCCGCGCCGCTTGCGCCGTTGGCGAGCCCGAGGTGGCGGCTGCGTTCGGCGGCCTCGGCGCCCCAGGTCTGTTCGCCGACCGTCACGACTTCGGTGCGACGACTGCCGCGCTGATCGGCGTCGGTGACGAATCCGGGTGCCGTCAGGTCGGGGTGCAGCATCGACAAGCGTGTACTCGCCGCAGTGAGCAGTTGCCCGAGCGTCGTCGAATCAGCCTTGCCGTGATCGGCGGAACCCGCGCGGCGCGCGGAAGCGATGCGATGGAGCGACGGCACGGGCGTCGCATGCGGGGCGTCGGGATGAGCGAGCAGCAGCGCGCATGCGCCTTCGCCGGGCGTTACGCCGTCCGGCCGATCCCGGCCGTAGAGCCGGCCCGCGCGATCCAGCGCGTCGACGGCGTCCTGGCTTGCGGTGGAGTCGAATGCGAGCACGACGTGCAGATCGGCGGACGGTTGCAGGTGCAGCGCCTGGATCAGTTCGTCGATGACCGCCCACGCTTGTACGGGATCGGCGACCGTGCGCAGTTGCGCGCGAACGATGCCCGGCGCGACGGCTTCGCGTGCCGTGTGCGCATCGAGCCATGCGGCGAGCGTTGCGGCGACCGGTTGCCAGCGGTCCGGCATCAGCAGGTGGAGCCTGAGCGGCGGCGCGTTCGCGCCGGACAGCACGGCATGCCGCTCGCGCAATTCGTCGAGTGCATCGGCGGCCAGCAGCAGCCCGCGCCAGTGCTCGTCCTGAAGTGTTTCCTGCGCGCCCGGCGCGAGGAGGCTCGCATCGAACCGGTCGGGCGACACCGAATCGACCGTGCTGGCGAATACACCGGTTCCGTCCGGGCGTTGCAGTTCGGGATGAAGCGCGACGGGGTGCTCTTCCCGGGCCGCCGCATCGATTTCCGCGGTCGTCGCACCCGTCGGCAGCCGGACGCTGCTGTCGAGCAGAAGGGCCGACCACGTGTGCGACTCGGCATCCTGCGTGGCCGTCGCGTCCTTCGACGCGGACGTCGCCGCCGGTGCGGCCGCCGCGGGTGCCGGGCGCCGGCCGAGCCCCCGGCGCAACCACGCCACGCAAACGGCGAGCGCCGCCGGCAGCACGAGCCCGCACAGCAGGAGGTCTCCGGTGGTCGGTGCATGTCGGGTCGCCTTCCACCAGACGAACACGGCGACCCACACCGCAACGAATAGCGCGGCGACGAATGCCGTTTTGCGCAACCCCGTGATCATTTCCTTCCATTCCCCCGTGACTTGCCGACGCGTGTGTCAGTTGCCGTCACTGCCTGCCGTTCTGCTTGCGACCAGCACGGCGCCGCAGGCCGTCTTGTAGCCGTCGCGTGCGACGCCTTCGCCTTGCACGATCATCGTGTCGTCGCCGTCGACGATGTGATTCGGGCCGTGTACCGGACACGTCACCGTGTCGTTGCGGCGAGCGATGCCGCGACCGTCGACCGACGACAGCGTCGATGCACTGGTCACGGTGCCGCCATGGCTGTGCTTGTCACCAAGGACGATGAAGGGTTGGGTCATCCGGATAGGCCTCCTTGCTGGATCGTCGTCGATGCATCCGGATTTCCCGATCCCGGATGTCATCGGCGACGCTTTTCGAATCCATTTCGACTGAATCAGGTATTTATTACCTTTCGGAAATAATTGCCTGATTCGGCCGGATAGTCAGGTAGCTGTCGAACTGAAAGCAGCCATTATCGCGTGTGAAGCCCGCACGTCAAGGTTTCGAGTTTTTTGTCAGGTGTTTTCCTGTAGCGGAGTCTGACTGTGTAATTTAAAATAGTAAGCTTCAAAAAAAGGGTGCATCCATTCAGCCAGCCAGTTGGCTGCGCTCCGCCTGATGGCGGGGCAGGTGCCCGTAGCGGGCAGTGCTGCAGGGGAATTCCGCGTGTTTCCTGCCGGTTCGGCGTGGCGATTGCGGTGCCGGCAATCGTGCATCGTCCCGTGTTCGTCGCAGCCTACGCACTTAAAAACGTCGAAATCCTGAGAGAGCGGGAATCGCATGAGCGTCATCAAGGAATTTGCGTCTCTATTCGGCGCATTCAATCGCCTGTATTCGCTGGACGGATCCGGCGCGCTTGCTGCATTTCAAATCGAGCGCTGGACCGGTCGTGAATCGCTCTCCGATCTCTTTCAATGGAACGTCGATGCGCTGTCGACGGATCCCGCGCTGGATCTCGACGCGATGCTCGGGCAGCGTGTCGCGATCCGCACTACGCTCGCGAACGGTACGACGACGCTGCGAAGCGGACTCGTCGCCGAGGCCGAGTGCATCGGTTACGACGCCGGCCTCGCTCGCTACCATCTCCAGATCGTGCCGTGGCTCGCGGCGCTCACGCATGCGCGTGACGAACGAACCTTCGTGAATCAGACGCTCGCCGACGTGCTCGACACGGTGTTCGCGCCGTACGCCGGGATCGCGCGGTGGCGCCTCACGCCGGATGCTGGCCGGCGTCTCGACGCGCTGGCGCCGGTTGCGTATCGCGTGCAGTACCGCACTCATACGCACTATGAATTCGTGCAGCATCTGCTGGCCGAGGCCGGCCTCGGGTTCTGCTTCGTCGAGGACGAGGACGCGCCCGCCGGGCATGCGATGCTGGTCTTCGACGACAGCGCGCAACTGGCCGAGGACGAGACGTCGGCGCGACGCGGCGGGGTGCCGCGCCGCTCGAGCGGGACAGCGACCGACGCCGACGACGTGATCCTCGGGATCGGGCAGTCGCTGTCGCTGACGGCCGATCGTGTCACGCTGATCAGCAGCGACTACCGCGCGAACCGCGCGACCACCGCGAGCACGGATCTCGGCCGGCCGAACGGACCGCGCGAGCTCTACGACGACGTCGGGCCGGAAGCGTTCGATACCCTGCGCGACGCGGAAGACACGGCCCGGCGCCAGGCCGATGCGATCGTGTCTCGCGCATGTTTCTGGACCGGCTACGGCACGCTGCGCACGGCGCGCGCCGGGCGTGCGCTGAAGCTCGTCGATGCCGGCTGGCAAGCCGTGCGCGGTACCGCGGCGCCCGAGGATTTTCTGCTGACGCACGTCGAGCACGTCGGGATCAACAATCTCCCGCCGACCGTCATGGAAGCCATCGAGCGGCAACTCGGGCCGCTGCCGGCGGCGAAGGTCGATCCGCGCGTGCTCCGGCATGCGCAGGCGGGCGGTTACGCGAACCGGTTCGAGGCGGTGCCGCGTACGCAAGTCTGGCGGCCCACGCTGGCGGACGGGACCGGGCAGCGGCTCAATCCGGTTGCGACGGCGCTGGGCGCGCAGACGGCGATCGTCGTCGGTCCGACCGGCAGCGTGCAGCCTGGTTCGACGGGGCCGGTGCATGCCGACGCGCAGGGGCGCTTGCGCATCCGGTTCCACTGGCAGGCGGAAGACGATACGGGCACCTATCCGACCCGCGCGATTCAACGGCTCGCGAGCGACGGGCACGGGCTTCAGCAGGTGCCGCGCATCGGCCATGAAGTTCTCGTGCAGTTTCACCACGGGCTGATTCACCGGCCGATCGTGCTCGGCGGCCTGTTCAACGGCCGCGGTGAAGGCGGTGAGTCGCCTTCGCCGGGCGGCGCGGCCGGGAAACCGCTCGACGCATCGATCTACGCGCAGGCGGGCGACCATGCGCCGAGCGCGCAGGGCAATCTCGCGAACGGGCTGAGCCCCGCGTGGCACGGCGCCGGCGGCGGCGCGGATCGCCACAATCACGCCGGCGCGCTGTCGGGCTTCAAGAGCCAGGGGTTCGACGGGCAAGGCCACAACCAACTGGTCGCGGACGATTCCGACGGCATGGGGCGCCTGCAGATGGCGACCACGCATGCGGCGACACAACTGAACCTCGGCCATCTGCGTCATCAGTCCGACAACTATCTCGGCAGTTTTCGCGGCCAGGGCGTCGAATTGCGCTCGGACGCGTACGGTGCGATGCGTGCGACGCGCGGCTTGCTGGTGTCGAGTTATGCGCCCTCCGGCGCCGCCCAGCCGGCGGGCGACGCCTCCGCGCTGCAGGCGCTGCTCGCGCGGCACGCCGCGCTGGTCGGCCGGTTCGACAAGACTGCCGATACCCACGGGACGCTGCCGTTCGCCGCGCAGCGCGGCGTGGAGCAGGCGGGCCAGTCGTCGCTGAACGGCAAGGCCGCGCCGCTCGACGCGCTCGCGCAGAGCTTCGCAACGACGGTCGGCGCGAACGGCTACGCACAGGCATCGGCCGATGCCGCGCAGCGATCGACGGGCAACGCATTGCCGCATACGGGCGACGCGGTGCTTGGGATCGAGGCACGGGGCGGACAGGGGTTGATCGCCGGGCAGGCGCTGCAATGGGCGGCCGGCGAAACGCTGTCGCTCGGCAGCGGTGCCGACTTCAATCTCGCCGCCGCGCAGCAGCTGCGCATTCACAGCGGGCAGGGCATCGGCTGGCTGGGCGGCGCGAGCCATGCGGACGGCGTCGGCATGAGCCTGATCTCCGGCAGGGACGGGCTGACGCTGCAGGCGCAGCGCGACGTGCTGGGCCTGCGTGCGCGCGACGGCCTGAAGGTCGCGTCCGCGAGCGCGGATGTCGAGATCGCCGCGAAGAAGACGGTGCATCTCGCGGTGAGCGGCGGCGCGCATGTGACGATCGAAGGCGGCGACGTCACGTTCGGCTGCCCGGGCAAATTCGTCGTGTATGCCGCGCAGCATGCTTTCGTGGGCCCTGATCAAATGAGTACGCCGTTGCCGCAGTTTCCCGAGAAGGTGTGCGTCGAATGCCTGCTGCACGCGATGCAGTCGGGCAGCGCGCTGGCGGGCAAGGCAATCTGAGCATGAAGATCGAACCGAGCGACTGGATCGACCGCTATCCCGACGACACGCCGGATCGGCTGAACGCGCTGTTCGAGCACGCGCCGGCCGGCGGCCGCTGGCATCTGCTGCTCGACATGGGTTTCGCACCGGCGCTGCGTGACCGGATGCCCGCGGTCGACCGCAACGATGCCGTCGTCGTGCTGTACGAAGGCGTGTACGACGGCGACGACCTGGCGGCGATCTCGCCGTGCCTCGCGCCGTTGCCTGTCGACGCGGCAGCGCGCGCGGCGATGCTCGAGACCGTGCTGCGCGAGACGTCCGGATGTCCGATGGTGAGCCTGTTGCGCGGTGCGCGCGATACGGGCGCGCTTGCCGCGCATCTGCGCGGGCAGATGGAGGCAAGCGCGGCGGCCGACGGCGAAGCGTTCCTGGTGCGTTTCGCCGATACGCGTTGCCTGCCGGCCTGGCTCGAGGCGCTCACGCCCGCGCAGCGTCGCCGCTTCACGGACGGCATCGACGCGTGGCATGTGTTCGATCGCACCGGGGCGCTCGTGGCGCTCGATGTCGACACCGCACGTGAAGCGGTGGCCGGCGAAGCGGGTGCCGGGCGCAGCGGCGAGCCCTACGTGCTCGACGGGGACCAGGTCGAACGACTGCGGCAAGCCGCGAAGATCGACACGCTGCTTTTTCATGTCCGCCAGCGTCCGGAGAGTTTCGGCCGGCTGCTCGCAACGCCGTCGCAAGCCCATGCGTGCGTGAGCGCGGCGTGGGCGCGGCACGACGGGCCGCCTGCGGCAGCGTCGCGGGTCGCGCTCGATGCGCTCGCGGCGGCCGGGTATCTGGCGACGGAGCGGGCGCCTGCCGCGTCGTCCGCATAGAACAAAGCGGGTTCGCGCGCATGCGAACGGCGACACGGACGTGTCTGCGCGGCATGCGACGGAGCACACTGTTGATAGCGATCCGCGCCGGACGGCGTCGGACAAGAGGATCAAAGAAATGAGTCTGAATGCCGGTTCCACGACGTTTGCCGCTCGGCTGCTGATGTTCATGGCCATCCTGCTGGGGACGGCAGGATGCTCGCGTGCCACCGATGTGTCGTTTGCGGCGTCGGGTGTGGCGGGGGGGGCGAGCGCGTCGGCCGAGCCCGACACGATGGGCTTGAAGCTGAATGCCCTCAACTACACCGACGTTCCGATCGGCGCGTTCTACGTCGACGGCACCTGGGGCGGGGCGGTTCCGGCTCGCGTCGGCAGCGGCGGCGGCGCGATCATCTGCTGCGTCGCGTTACCGAAGCAATGGCATCCGGGGTTGACCGTCAACCTGCAGTGGCGGGACGACAACCTGTACAGGAAGGATCCGAAGGCGCTCGCGAGCCGCGTCGTGCCGGTCGAGCGCTACGACGCGTTCTCGGACGGCTTCCTGTGGGTCCTGTTCTTTCCGCACGATCGAATCAAGGTCTATGCGTCGCAGTGGATGCCCGGTTACCGCGGTTTTCCCGAAAATCTTCAGGCGCCCGCCGAAGCGTGTCCGGGACACTTCACGTTGCGCAACGGCGATCCGCAGTGCCCGAATCCCGACAAGAGGATCACGCGATGAGTTTCCGCTTCGCGAGCGCTGACCGGCCCGACGTTGCGGTCGTCACCCCGGAGGAGCAGGACGCGATCATGCGCCGCCTGCACGACGACGACGGGATGAGCTGCTGCAAGACGCTGCACGTCGGCATCTTCTTCGACGGCACGCGCAACAACGCCGATCGCGATCGCGCCGGCGGCAAGCACAGCAACGTCGCACGCCTGTTCGACGTGTTTCCCCGCGACAAGTATCACAGCGCCATCTACGTGGCGGGCGTCGGCACGCCCTTCGTCGACGAGGTCGGCGACCAGGGTGTCGGGCTGCAGGCCGCGGCGGGCGCCGCGACGGGGTGGGCCGGCGAGGGGCGCATCAACTGGGCGCTGCTGCAGATCCACAACGTCGTGCATGCGCACGCGTTCGGCAATTCGCTGTCCGCGGCGCTCGGCAAGAGCGACAAGGCGCTCGCGAAGGCCGTCAGCGTCGACCTGAATTTCAAGGGCATCGATCTCGGCGGCACCCCGCCGAAGCCGGGCAGTCTCGGCGACATCAACGCGCGAGGCAGTTCGAGCGCCGGCGCGCTCAAGCTGATGGCGGCCGAGCAGAACGGGATCGAACTCACCTGGGATCGCGACACGATCTGGGCACAGCTCAAGGGCGAAGTCGATACGGCGAACTGGACCGCGACCATGCGCGCATGGGACGACAAGCGGCGCGCCGCGTTGCGGGCCCGTTGCGCGCAGTTGAAGGAGCGCGTCGGCGATCTGCTGGTCAAGGGCAAGCCGAAACTGCAGCGCATCCGCCTGTATGTGTTCGGCTTTTCGCGCGGCGCGGCTGAAGCGCGCACGTTCTCGAATTGGCTGAACGATGCACTCGACGCCGATTTCAGCCTGTGCGGCGTGCCGGTGTCGTACGACTTTCTCGGCCTGTTCGATACGGTCGCGTCGGTCGGCATCGCGCAAAGCACGGCCGCGACGTTGTTCGACGGGCACGGCGGCTGGGGACGCAAGGAACTGATGAGGGTGCCGTATTCCGTCCGCCGCTGCGTCCACATGGTCGCAGCACACGAGCCGCGCGGATCGTTCCCGCTCGACCTGATCGATGCGTCGATCGACGGGCGCGAGGAGATCGTCTATCCGGGCGTCCATTCGGACGTCGGCGGCGGTTATGGACCGGGCGAGCAAGGGCGTGGCACGGGCGATGCGGACAAGCTGTCGCAGATACCGCTGCTCGACATGTATCGCGAAGCGCGCAAGGCCGGTGTTCCGCTCGACATCAACGGGCCCGGTGTCGCCGCCGAAGCGGCTGCGGCGTTCGCGATCTCGCCCGCGCTCAAGCGCGCGTTTTCCGCCTACGTGAGAACGAGCGCGGACTACTACTACGCCAGGGAACACGGCACGCCGGGGCTGATGCGCGCGCACTACGGGCTGTACCTGCGCTGGCGCAAGATGCGCCTCGACAACTTGCGTACGCAACCATCGTTCCTGGCCGCCAAGGCCGCGTATCCGCAGGATGCCGTCGACCTCGACAGCGCGAACGAGGAACTGCGGCTCGAATGGCACGACCTGCTCGAGTGCGAGAAGCAGGGCGGCCCGACCGTGGGACGCTACGCGGGCAACGCGGTCAGCAAGAAGCTCACGCAGAACCCGAAGGCGGCCGCCGTCATTTCCCCGGCCGTGCTGCCGATCGTCCAGGGCCTGCAGTCCGCGCTTCCGCTCGTCGGTCCGGTGGTACGCGCGAGTGCGAAGCGCGCCGAGGATTTTTTCCAGTTGCAGCTCGACGAGAAGTGGCAACAGTGGCTCGAGGTGCGGGGCGACTGGAACATGGGGCCGCCGGAGGCGCCGATCAGCGCGCTGTACGACAACTTCATGCACGACTCGCGCGCGTGGTTCAAGCCGCTTGGCGACGACGACGACGTCTGGAACTACAACCAGATCAAGGCGCTGAAAACCCGTCAGGCGGAATTCGAGCGCGAGCACGCGGCGTGGCGGAAGCGTCGGCAGCTTGGCCAGCCGGGGCCGTCGCAGATCATGCAGGTGATGGGCGCGAGTGCGCTCGGGCTCGGGCCCGGGGTCAGCGCGGTGCAGGAGCCCGAACCACGTTCGCCGCTGAGCGCACGGCAGGCCGATATCCTGAAGCGCTACGACGCCGCGCAGCAGGCCGCGCAGAAGGCACGCGCGGCCAAGGACGCGAATGCGCCGACCGACAGCGCCGTGCTGACCGATCCCAATGTCACGGGCGGTCTCGCGTTGCAGGATTCGGGGCGCGAGTTTTCGTTCGTCTGGGGTTACCTGCGCTGGCGCACCGTCTACGTGAACGGCGTGCGCTGGGATGCGCCCCACGTACCGAGCGTGCAGGAAGAAATGGAGGCGCAGCGCAAGATGCTGCAGTACAAGGTCAACATGAACGGGATCTTCCCGCAATGATGCGGCGTACTGTCTCCCGCGTGCGGCGGCCGCTCGCCGTTGCACCGCAGAACCGATTCGATACGAACCAGCCGACGCGAAACGCATTCGCGCGCGATTGCCGAGAAACGACATGGATCTTGTTGCCGCATTAACGGGGTACGGGCAAGCGACCCGCCATATCCAGATCGATACCGCGATGCCGGGGGCATTCGTGGTCGAGCGCTTTCACGGTCGTGAAGGGATCAGCGAATCGTTCCGGTTCGAGATCGACGTGCTGTCGAGCGAGCCGTTTCTCGATCTGGCGCCGCTGATCGGCAGCGCCGTGCGGCTGCGCCTTGCGACGGCGGCGGGCGAGCGCTGCTGGAACGGCTACGTCACGCATGCCGCGTATGCGGAGAGCGACGGCGAGTTCACGCGCTACCGGCTCACGATGGAATCGTGGCTCGCGCTGCTGCAGCTGCGCCGCAATTGCCTGTATTTCGTCGATCTCGACGTCGAGGGCATCTGCGAGCAGGTGTTCGGCGATTACCCGGAAGCGCATCGGCGCTACGAGCGAGTCGAGCCGCTGCGTGCGTTTCGCCTGCGCGGCCAGTATCGGGAAACCGATCTCGATTTCGTGTTGCGGCAGCTGTCGGAAGCCGGGTTGTCGTTTCGCATCGAGCACGGGCAGGACACGGGGAACGCACCGTCGGGCGATCATACGGTCGTCGTGTTCGACCGCCACGCACGGCTGCCCGACGGCAGCGCGATCGCATTCAATGCGCTGGACGTCGGCGATCCGGACGGCGTGATGACGCAATTCTCCGATCGGCGTCAGCTCGTGCCGGATCGGGTGGTGACGACGAGCTGGAAAGCCAGCGAGCTCGTTGCGCTGGCCGGCCAGGCGCAGCAGCCGGCCGACGCCGACGCGCCGCTGCTGCCGGTGCGGGAAGTCTACGACGGCCAGCGTGCCGGCCGCTTCGACACGAGCGGCGACGCGCAGCGTTACGCCGAGCAGCGTCTCGACGCGCTGCAGCTCGCCAAACGGGTTTACCGTGGCGGCGGATCGTCGCGCACGCTCGAGGTCGGCAGGGTGCATACGCTGAACGATTATCTGAGCGGCCCCGTGCGGTTCGTGCCGCTGTCGATCGAGCATGAGGCCGTCAACAATCTCGGCGCGCAGATCGGGCAGCTGTTCGGACGCGGCGAGCTCGAGAAGGGCCTGTATCGCAACCGCTTCGTCGCGGTGCCGGAAGGCACGCCGATCGTGCCGCCGCATCGCGACCGGCCGACGGTGCATGGCGTGCAGACCGCGATCGTGGTCGGCGAGCCGGGCGGCCGCGTCAGCAGCACGCGCGATCACCAGGTCCGCATCCAGTTTCCGTGGATGCGCGGTGTCGCGCCGCTGCCTGGCGGGCTGACCGATACGGCGAGCCGCTCCAATCCGGCCGGCCATGCGCCGGGCGACCATCGGTCGGGCATCCTGGTCCGCGTCGCCGAACAGGCCGCCGGGCCGAATTTCGGCCATGCGTTCGCGCCGCGCGTGGGGGCGGAGGTGGTGGTCGGCTTCGAGTCCGGCAACATCGACGCGCCCGTCGTCCTCGGCCAGGTGTACGGCGGCCGCGTGCGACCGCCGTTCTCGGCCGGCGAAGGCAGCGACGCGAATCATTCAGGATCGCTGACGGGCCTGCAGACGCAAACGCTCGACGGGCAACCGGGCAGCCGCTGGGTGATGGACGATGCGGCCGGGCAATTGCGCCACGAGCTGAACAATTCGACTGCCCGCACGCGCCTCGCGCAGGGTTATCTGATCGACCAGCAGGGCACGATGCGCGGCGCCTATCGCGGCGAGGGTTTCGAACTGGCGACGCAGGGCTGGGGCGTCGTGCGGGCCGGCGCGGGCGTGCTGGTATCGAGTACCGCGCGTCGGTTCGGTGCGTCGACGCAGATGGACGTCGCCGAACGCGTGGAGCAGTTGAAGGACGCCGAGAAAACCGCGCAGGAACTCGACCGGGCGGCCACCGGCGCGATGGCAGTCGGCCTGAGCGCGAACGCGGCGCTGACGGATTTCCTGAAGGCGATCGATCCCGCGCAGGACGGCAAGTATGCGGGGAGCGTGGGCGGCCAGAGCGCGACCAAGCCGAGCGGCACGCAGCGCGACGGCGGCGATCCCGTCGAGCGATTCGCGACACCCGCGGTGCTGATGGAGTCGCCGGAGAACATCGTGGTGACGACGCCGGACAGCGCGGTGTCGTATGCGGCGCAGCATGTTCATGTGACGTCGCAAGGCGACGCACACGTGGGCGCCGGTGCGACCGTGGCCGCGGCGACGGGCGATGCAGCAAGCCTGTACAGCGTGGCGGGCGGGCTCAAGGCGATCGCGGGCGAAGGGCCGGTGAGCGTCGAGGCGCACGCGTCGACGATGGAGATTCTCGCGGACCAGACCGTGCGCGTGACGTCGACCGACGAGCGCGTCGACGTGCTCGCGCAGGATGCGATCGTGCTGCAGCAGGGGCCGAACCGGATCACGCTGAAGGGCGGCGACATCATCGTCGAGACACCGGGGCAGTTCGCGGTGAAGTCGGGCGGGCATCCGTTCCCGGGGCCGCGCGCCGCGAGCGTGAAGCTTCCGGCGCTGCCGGTGTTGCCGCAGGGCGACCCCTGCGACTTCCTCGTACAGGCGCTGGCGGCGAGCCCGGCGGGGAGAGGGGCGGTGGCGGCGGGGGGCAGTGCGGCGGGGGCGGCAGGCGGGGCGGCATGGAGCGGGGCAGCGTCGGGCGCGACGGCTTTGATGGCCGACATGCCGGCTCCGGGAGCAGGTAGCTTGCCGCTTGTCCCGCAGGCGTTGGCAGGTGAGTCGAGTCGATCCATGCCTGCACCGGTACCCGCTTCGTCGGGACAAAATGCGGCGCCCGGCCCGTCGCTCGGTTATTCGACTCCGCCGCCGGTGTCCAGCGAACTGGAAGGCATGCCGAAGAAAGGCCCGGCTGCGCAAAGCGGGCCCTGCAATCTTCACGTCCCCGCGATTCCCACCGAGCTTCATACGGTCGATGCCGGATGCGTCAGCTATTTCCAGACGGGAGAGGACGGCAAGGCGGTACTCAAGGACAAGAAGCGAATCTGGCTGAATTTTTCCGGCACGGAGGATTCGTACGACATCGGATACGCTCCCGCGACGGCGACCGTGACGGCGACCGTCTATATCAAGGTCAACCTGAAGGACCAGTACTGGATCAATAACGGGGCCGTCTACATGGATCCATCGACGGGCAAACCGTTCTCGGTACCGTTCAATAGCGATGGAATCCGTAAAGACCTGGTGATTAAGATCGTGGACCGGCCGGGTGGGCTGGCTCCCATATCGGGTTTCAAGAAGCGCATCGAGGACGGGCTGAATAGAGGGAACTATTCGATGCAGCCCAAAAAATGCCCGCTTGGCAGTGCATGTACATGCAAGGTCAAGCTGAAACTGGAAGTCGAACTGGTTCAAATTGGGCGATGCCATGCGGAGGTCAATCTCTATCCGCTGGTAACGCGAGCCAACTCGGCGAATTGGGGGGAAGTGCAGGTCGAGTGGGACGAAGAACAGAAGCGGTATGTCCCGGTGTCGCCCCAGCATGCGCTCGTACATGAGACCGGGCACCTGTTCGGCTGGCCGGATGAGTACTTTATTAACGGCGGCGCCGTGTTCGGAAGGTACATCAATTCACGACATCTGGTCGACCTGAAAATGGCGCAACTTGACGACAACTGGCAGCGCACGACCGAGACGAACGTGATGGGTCGCGGAATGTTCACGGAAAAACCGGAAATTCCGAAGTACTACATGTATGGCTTCCGTGACTGGTTCAACAAAAAAACCGGAATTGACTGGGAAGTGCTGAAATGATGCGTTCTTTCCTTTTTTTTATGGTGTCGATGATTTCTTTCGGAGTGGTGGAGATGGCGCTCGCACATGATCGTCCGGATTATTTCGAGATTCGTAGCGGACAGGGACAACTCAATCCTTCGCCATCGATGGTCTTCACGGCCGATGGTCGAACGGTGTCGTACTTTTCGCGTGGGCGGGACATCGACCCGATGCCGCCATCGAGTTACGTCGGAATCGGGAAATATACGGCGGATCTCACGGGAACCTATCGCCAGCATGTCGATATGGTCAAGGCGACGTTGAGCAGCAGGAAAATCCCCCAGATCCGCGAAATCAACAAGGGGTCCGTGCTCGTCTATTCGTTCGACAAGGACGGCCACCATTACGAGGGCACGTACAACTATCAGTTCGACGATCAATTCAACGAGAACCTTTCGGTGCTTTATGACCTTGCCCACGATCTGCTGGCGCATGGCACGCCCGAGATCAATCTTCATCCGGAATTTTCGGTGCGGTCCACGGCAGAACATCTGGCTGTCGATGTGACGCTCGCGAACGATGGCAAGCAGGACGTGACGGTTGACGGCCCGGATCACTGGTCGCCGGATCTTGCGAGACCCGATCTGCAATATATGCAGATCGGTGGCGGTAGCGACAACGTTCGATTCCGCGTCAGGCTGGTCAGCAAATATCTGAACGACACATCGCGTCGTAATCGGCGCGAAATCGTCGTCAAGCCCGGTCAGCCCGAGAAGATGGAATTCCTCGTGCCTTACGCGGATCTGACCTATGACGCCAATTCGCCGATGCGCCGTGTCGAGCCCGGCACCTACGTCTTCGCCGGCAAGATGAACGTCGACATCCTGCGTCCGCAGGAAATGGACGGACGGATCTTCACGCCGACGAATCGGTTGGAAAACGTGAACCTGACGGGGAAGTGACCCTGACGTGATGCGCGTTATACGAATCCTGGTGTTGGTGGCATTGCTTCCCTGCGCGACGGACATGGCGTCTGCGCGGGACGAGCATGGTCATTTCGAAATCCGGAGCAGCCCGGGGCAGATCAAGCCTGCGCCTCCATTGGGTTTCACGTTTGACGGCAATCGTGTCGCCTACTATTCGCATGGGCTGGATCTTGATCTCATGCCGCCGGCGAAGTATGTGGGAATCGGAAAATACACGGGAGAACTGAACGATCGTTACCGGCTGGAAATCGAGCAGATGCAGCGGATTCTGGCCAATAACGAGATCGCTTCGGTTCCGGGCCGGAATGTCGGATCGGTCCTCGCATATTCGTTCGATCGGAAGCCCTCGGAAATGAAAGGCAAAGCATTCATACGGATGGACAAACTGTCCGACGTCGATTTGACCGAACGGTAATGCGTAACCCGATGCTTCGACTCCAGGAACTGAACGTACCACCCCCCGCGAACCCCGAACCCACCCATCATGTCGACCCAATCTGACCTCATCCAGGCGTTCTTCCGCGGCTGGTCGCAGCACGACCGGTTTCTGTGGCTGACCACGCCGCTCGGCGCGGACAAGCTCGTCGCCGAGAGCCTGCACGGATGGGAGTCGCTCGATCGCGGCGGCTTCCGGTTCCAGGTCACCGCGCTGACCGAGCGTCCCGACGTGCCGCTCGACAAGCTGATCGGTGCGCCGATCCTGATCGAATGGCAGGCCGCCGACGGGCAGGACGCACGGCGCCCGTTCCACGGCCATGTGATGGCCGCGGAGCTCGTCGGCTACAACGGCGGGCTCGCGCGCGTGCAGCTCGTCGTCGAACCGTGGCTCGCGCTGCTGCAACAGCGCGTCGACAGCTACAACTTCGTGAACGCGAGCGTGGTCGAGATCAGCGAACAGGTTTTCTCGCACTACGCGCGTGGCGCGGTCGCGCCGTCCTGGCGCTGGGCGCTCGCCGACCCCACGCGATATGCGAGCCGCAGCCTGACCGCACAGGCCGGCGAATCGGACTTCGCGTTTCTCGAACGTCTGTGGGCGGAAGAGGGCATCTTCTACTGGTTCGAACACGAGGGCGACGCGCAGTCGACGAACCTCGGCAAGCACACGCTCGTTCTCGCCGATACCAACCAGCGTTTCGACCCGGCCGAACCCGAGGTCGTCGGGTTCCACCAGACGAGCGACGGCGATCCGCGCGGCGGCATCCGGCACTTCCTGAACGCGCGCCGCTGGCGCATCGGCAGCGTCGCGCGCGCCAGCTGGGATCATCGAAGCCTGTCGACCCGTCCGTCCGGCGTGCGCGCGAACGGCGCGGTCGTGCCGGGCGAGGATCGCGACGTCGCCGGCCCGTACGCGTTCCAGACCACCGGGATCGGCGAACAGCGCGCACAGCAGCAACTCGACGCGCAGCGCGTGGCGGCGCTGCAGGCCGAAGGCAGCGGTACGCGTCGTGATCTGCGGCCGGGGCTGCACTTCGCGATGTCGCAGCATCCGTCGCTCGATGCATCGCGCACGTTCGTGTGCCTGCGTGTCGAGCACGACGCGCGTGCGAACGTGGGCGCCGACGTGCACGGTGCGATCGCGCAGCGACTGGGCGAGATTCCGTCGATGCCCGACGCCGCACCCGGCGAGGCAGTCGGATACGGCGGCGCGCAGGCGCTGCATGCGGCAATCGACGCCACGACGCACGCTGGCGGCGCGCTCGTGGACGGCAACGAGGTGTACCGGAACCGCTTCGCCGCGTTGCCGTTCGACCAGGCCTATCGGCCGCTGGCGTCGAACGGGCACGGTGCGCGCGTGCATCCGGTCGCGGTGATGCCGGGCGCACAGACAACCGTCGTGGTCGGCGCGGGCGATCCGGTTCACACCGAACGCGATCACCGGATCCGGATCCAGCATCACGCGCAGCGTGGGCAGAATTCCGCGAGTCGCGAAGCGCATCCGCGCGCGGCGAATGCGCCGGCCGATCGTGGCGCCGGCACCTGGACGCGCATGGTGACACCGGTCGGCGGCGACAACTGGGGTGGCGTGAGCGTACCGCGCGTCGGCCAGGAAGTCTGGACCGAGTGGCTGGAAGGCCAGCCGGACCGGCCGGTTGCGGTCGCCGCGCTGTACAACGGGCGGGGCAACGCCGACGCGCAGCACAATGCGCTCGCGGGCGGCCCGAGCGGCAGCACGGCCAATGCGGCGGCGTGGTTTGCCGGCAACGACCATGCGGCCGTGCTGACCGGCTTCAAGACGCAGGACATGAGCGCGAGCCAGACCGGCGCGGGCGGCTCGCGGCAATTCATGCTCGACGATACGGCGGGCCAGTCGAGTGCGCGCCTTTACACGACCGATCACGGCAGTGGCCTGACGCTCGGCCACATCAAGCAGGTGCAGGACAACCGGCGTCTGGCCGATCGCGGCTACGGCGCCGAATTGTCGACGCAGGCGGCCGCTGCGCTGCGCGCCGGTGCCGGCCTGCTGATCAGCACGGCGTCGGGCGTGAACCAGATGGACGCGAGCACGGCGAGCCAGGTGCTCGCGCAGCAACGCGAGATGCTGCAGGGGCTCGCGGATTTCGCGCGCAAGCAGGGGGCGGAGCCGGGTGTGAGCACGGCGCAGCCCGGTGTCGCGAGTGCCGGCGCGAGCGCCGCGTCACCGCTCGCGGCGATCGACGGGCTGCAGCAGAGCGAGGCGGCGATCGGCGCGACGCGTGAAGGCAATGGCGCGGGCGGTGCCGGCGGCGGCGGTGCGGTGGCGTGGCAGCATCCGCATCTCGTCGCGCACGGCGAGGCCGGCGTCGTCGCGATGACCGCGCGAAGCCACGTGTGGGCGTCGGGCACGCAAACCGCGCTGAGCGCAGGACGCGACGTTCAGGTTACGGTCCACGGCAAGTCGAGCATCGTCGCGAAGGAAGGCATCGCGCTGTACACGCACGGCACCTCGGGCGGCAGCCGCCCGGTGCCGGCCGTCGGCATCGCGCTGCACGCGGCGACGGGCGCCGTCACCGTGCAGGCGCAGAACGCCGGGACGCTCGACGCCAATGCGCAGCGCGCGGTGACGGTGTCGAGCGCGCAGGCGAGCGTCGCGCTGCAGTCGCCGAAGCGGCTGCTGCTGACGGCCGCCAACGCGTTCCTGAAGATGGAAGGCAACGACATCGTGATCGGCGCGCCCGGCAAGGCGACGTTTCATGCGGCCCAGCACACGCTGGCCGGGCCGCGTTCCGCGAACGTGCAGCTGCCGTCGATGAACAAGCCCGCGTGCGTCGAATGCATGCGGGATCTCGCGCATCGCCACGAAGCGATCGCCACGCGCGGGTGACGCCGATGACAACGCTGCTTCAGACCTGGGAAACGACGGCCGCCGCGGAGCACACGGCGTTTCCGGATACCCATCGCTATCTGCTGGCCGATGCTTCTCAACTGCCGATCAACGCGGCGCCGTGGCGAGAGCTGATCGCGCAAGGGCAGGTTCACAACCTGCTCGCCGGTCAGCCGGAAGCGAGCAACCCGGAAGTCTGCGCGCTGGTGTGCGACTATCGTGCGCCGCACGTGCCGGCGTTGCTCGAACGGCAGTTCGCGCGGCGGCCGTTCGCGTTTCTGTCGCTGGTCAGCATCTATCCGCTCGACGAACTCGCGCCGAAACTTGGTATCCGGACGCGCGTGACGTTGCCCGACGATCGCGACGGCCTGCTGCGGTTCTACGATGCGGCGGTGTTCCAGACGCTGGCCGGCGCACTGTCCGGGTCGCGCTATCAGGCGCTGTTGTCGCCGTGCGTGTCGTGGACCTGGGTGTGTCGCGATGGAACCGTCGGTACGGTGCGGCATCCGCGCCGGCACGAGCGGATCTTCTACGCGCGCGTGGACGCCCGCGAGCTCGACGCATTGCGCCGCGGCAGCCGGCCGGACGCCGTGCTGGCCGAGTTGCGGCGCAACGGCCGGATCCCGGCCGACGCGGATCCGTTCGACACATACGCGCGCATGCTCACACTGTTCGGCATGCTGGATGCACAGGGGCTGAACGACGACAGGCTCGCCTACCGGATTGGCGCGACGCTCGCGATGGTCGGCCACGTGCGGCTCGACGATGCGAGTGTCGCCGAGTGCATCGCCGCGCATCGGCACGATCACGACGCGTTGTGCGACGCATTGCTGGATCGCCTGCTCGAGCACGGCGAGGCAGCGAATGCCGCGACGGAACAGGAGGCGCAGCGATGAACGTGCCCGCGCTGTTTTCGTTGCGCGGCCGGGCCGGGCGCATGCAATGGTGGAGCGTGACGGTGCCGTTGCTGGTCGCCGGTTCGGTGTTCGACGCGCTCGCCGATCTGCCCGCCGCGCAGCGTGCGCAGACGATCGTCGGCCTTGCCGGATGGGCATTCGCGATCGTGATGATCTGGCTGCTGGTCGCGGTGTCGGTGCGGCGCTGGCACGACATCGGCAAGTCCGGGTGGTGGACGCTCGTCCATGCAATTCCCGTCGTCGGCGCATTCGTCGCGATCGCGATGAACGGGTTCGTCCGTGGCGACGACGTACATAACCGGTTCGATCCGCCGTCGCGCGGTGAAGGCAACAACGACGCAAGTTTGCGAGGGTATCGATGAAATTCAGGGCAGGGATGCACGTTTTGGCGCTGGTCGGGCTCGGTGTGCTCGCCGCATGCAGCAAGCACGGCGTCGACGTGTCGGCGGAGCCGCATAACGTGTGCGTCACCGGATACAACGAGTACGGCCGTAAGCTGCACGAATTCTGGCTCGACAACGAGCACAAGTCCGGGTGCTTCGGCAATCCGGCGGCGCGCGAGGACGGCGAGGCATTCGGCGGCGGCGGCGGCTTTGCGTGTGGCTGCAAGGTGACGCCGGGGCAGAAGGTGAAGCTGTACTGGGAATTCGCGCAACCGCTGGCCGACATTCAGCGCGGCATCCAGCCGGAACGCAAGACGATCGACGTGACCATTCCGCAGCCGGAATCGCCGACGTCGCGCTATCTGCGCGTGTATTTCCGCAAGAACGGTACCGCCGAGCTGCAGTGGGTCGACGACATGAACGCACCCGAGCTCAAGCCGACCCAGGAGAAGTGAGCGCCATGGCCGAAATCAACCTGAAGAAGGATGCCGCAAGCGCGGAGACGGATCGCGTCAAGGCGGAAGCCGAGCAGATGTGCCCCGCATGCGAGCACATGCTGTGGGTCAGCTTCTATTTCGACGGATTCGGTTTCGGCGACAAGGAAGGACCACGAACCAATATCCTGAAGCTGTTCAACGCCGCATACGACAAGAAGAACAAGAACATGCGGCGCTTCTACTATCCGGGGCTCGGCGCCGATTTCGACCCGGAAGCCGGCGTGCTTCGGCAGGTATTGAAGGACAAGGCGCTCGACACCGCCGGCGAAAAGGCCGGCGACAAGCTCAAGGAGATGACCGTCGACAAGGCCAAGGAGAAGGGCATGAAGACGGTCGAGGACGCGTGGAAGCAGAGCGGCAGGAAGGGAAATTCCACGCTGAGCGGCCGCGTCGGCGACACGGTCGGCACGGTGTTCGACAAGGCGAAGGAAGGCGTGGGCGACGCACGGAAGCGGCTCGAGCGAGCCGTCGCGCGGCCGGGGGCGGAAAAGAACCGCGCGTTGCGTTACCTGAAGCGCGAATGGCGAGGGTTCTGGCGCGATGTCGTCAAGTATCCGTACCGGATTCCGAAGACGGTCCTGAAGGAGGTCGGCAAGGAAACGCTCGGCGCGCTGGCCGAGTCGTTCCAGCTCTCGCGCGACACGAAGCTCGGCGCCGCGCTGTTCAATACCGGCGTCGATACGCGCCTGAAGGCGGCGGACGAAGATTTCAAGGCGGCCGTGGCGGGCGCGAAGCAGGCGGGCACGATCAACAAGATTCATGTCGGGATCTTCGGTTACGACATGGGCGGCGGCCTCGCGCTGGCCTTTGCAAAACAGTTGCTCGAGGAAACCTGCAAAGGCGGGAAGTACGACGGCGTGGCGGTCAAGATCAAGTTCATGGGCTTGTTCGACTGCGTGACGAACCGTTTCGACGACAACCTGCTGACGGGCTACATTCCGTTGAGCAACGCGGTGTCGTCGGATCTGATCTTGTCGCCGGACATCGAGAAATGCGTGCACTACGCGGCCGCGCATGAACTGCGCGTGTACAAGCCGTTGACGATGCTCGGCGTCGATCCGGCCGACATGCGCGGCAGGCGGCAGGAGCGCCTCTTTCCCGGCGCGCAGGTGGACGTGGGCGGCGGCGCGATCGAAGGCGAGGACGGCATTTCCGACAAGCTTGCGCGTGTGCCGCTCGAGATGATGTACCACCGCGCATACGGCGCGGGCATTCCAATGCCGAGCCTGACCGCGCTGGCGAACGAGGACGGCGCACTGTATCAGCAGATCGTCGCGCCGCAGGAGGTCCAGGCCTTCCAGCTCGACTACCGGGTGACCGTCAAGAAGCTCGTGGCGACGACGCGCGAGATTCCGCCGCTGTCGCCGCTGGGTGCAGGCATCGGCTATCCGTCGGCGGCGCCCAGGCCGTCGACCGGGCCGCTCGATTTTCTCAATCCGAAGCCGCTGCCCGACATGACGGACGGTTGCCGTGTGCCCGACCGGACGCCGCCGCGCCCGGTCGTCGTGACCGACCTGCCGAAGGACATCCAGGGCGAGCTCAAGGGCCACATGGTCGTGTACATCCAGTGGCTGCGCATGTGGTACGACCGGGCCGAGAATCGCGCGGCCGCGACACAGCGCAAGCCGGGGTGGCTCGGTGGCGCGGCGAATCCGCTGGCGTACGGCCGTTACGAGAAGCTGGTGCGCGAAATCGACTACCAGAAGCAGCACGGCACGCGCCCGGGATACGGGTTCGATCGGAAGCAGGCGATGAAGCAGCTCGACGGCGAGTTGCCGGCGTCGATGTTCAATACCGACCCGCAGGCGCAGGCGCTGTTCTGGCTGTGGAACAATCCTGGCGAGCGCCTGCCGCAAGTCGAAGCGATGTATCCGCTGTTCGTGAAGCACGTGCACGACAGCATGGCCGAGAGCGATATCGAGGCCGTGTGGAGCCACCTGGTGTCGATCAAGAACTACATGAATACGCGGGCGATGCAGAAGATCGCGACCGCGCCCGACAAGTCCTTCCTGGATCGCGTCGCGGACGTGTACCACTCGCTGGTGTCGACCGTATCCGCACCGTCCGGCACGACGGTCGTTCGATAGTCGGCCGGCCGCCGACCCACGCCGGCCGCCGACGCGCGGCCGGGGCCCGTGCGTTACTTCGAGATGTACCAGAGCGCGTCGGTGCTGACGCGCGCGGCCGGCTTCGTCGTGGACGGCACCTGAGGCGTCGCAACGGGGGGCGGCGTGTTCGACGTCACCGCGGTGGGCCACGTCGCCGGCGTAGTCGACGGGGGCGATGCCGTCGACGCATTGGCGGTACTCGCGGTCGGTGCCGAACCCGACGTCGACGCCGTGTCGATGTACCAGAGCGCATCGGACGATGCGGTCCGCCTGGTCGACGCATTCGCTGCCGCCTGATTCGCAGCCGGCGCGGCGGCAGCCGTTGCCGCCGTCGCGCCCGAACGCGGCGTTCCCGCCGCAGCCGTTGCCTGCGCCGTCGTCCCGGCTCCGCCACGCTGCGCACGCGCCTCGAACGGCCCGAGCTGGAAGATTAACGTTTGCGCGGGACGCGTCAGGACGGCATACGGGAACTGCAGCTCCCACGACATCAGCACGCGGCCCGACGACGTTTCGGTGAAGATCGCCGGCAGGTGCTTCATGTCGCTGAACTGCACGTAGACCCGTGCGCCGTCGTCGAACACCTGGGTCGGCTTGGCCTGATCGGCCCCGGTGACCGTCCAGCCGAAGTTGTACGTGCCGGCCGGGCCGGCGGGGCCGCCCTGCGGGGGCGCCGGCGGCGGAGCCGACGAGATCGTGCGCGGGCGCGTGACCTGCTGCGGGGCGGACACGCTCAGGCTCGCGAACGGGTTGTACGCCTGGGCCTGTTGCGGCGGCGTAAAGGACGGTGGAAGGATGGGCATGGGAGTATCCGGCGAATCCGGCATGGTCCGGATTGCATCATAGACCTTGCGCGCATACGCGAGGCGCTTGTCGGGCGACGCGGAGTTGTACGCGCCGATCGCGTTCCAGTTGGCGCCGAGCTGGCGGATGTTCTGCGACAGGATCCACGCGCCGACATACGCGTTCGTGCACGCATCGAACAGGCTCTCCCGCGTGATGCCTTCGCGCGCGAGCGTCGGCAGCCAGGTGCTGTTGATCTGCATCAGCCCGATGTCGACCGTGCCGTTCGTGTTGGTGTTGACGGCGTTCGGGTTCATGCCCGACTCGACCTGTGCGATGCCGCGCATCAGGCTGACGCTCACGTGCTGGAACGCGGCCGCGTCGTCGAGGCAATCGGCCCGCGCGACGCCGTGCAGCGCGCACGACAGCGCAATCGTCGAGGCGATTTTCAGCGTTTCTCGGCTGATCGAACGGGTGGTCTGACGCGGCATGGCAGGATGGGGCGGAATCCGGGCGCCCGGTGCAAGGAAATTACGCGAGACGCGAAGTTTGCCATAGCGAGCAGGCAAATGGCTCGCGTCAAACTTTCCTTTGCATTTGCCCATGCGCCCGACACGCCTTTTTATCGTGTCCGATCACGGCGTGCGGCGAAGCATTATCGGTAAATATGGCCGGATTTCCCGGTGAATGGCGGGGCAATGGCGGCGCCGGAATACTGACGCATCGCGTCATTCGTCCCGGGAAACCGGTGCTGAATCAAACCGGATGAAAATCGGCAGGCAGCCGATATCCGTGGTGAAACGGGCGACGAAAAGGCGATCGGGAAATACGCCGGCGGCCGGTGCCGCCGTATCGGCCGATGCGGATTCGGCCGGCCGCACGGTGGGCAGCCGGCCGTTCTGCATCAGAAGCGGTGACGCAGGCCGAGGTTGACCATCGTCTGCGAGCTCGTGCCCGCGTAGCCGTACGAACCGATCGACGCCTGCGCGCCCATCGAGCCGCCGTTGCCGTCGCCGGTCCGGCCGCTTGCGTGCTGGTACGCGGCTGTCAGGTAGACGTCGGTGCGCTTCGACAGGTTGTAGTCCGCGCCGGCCGATACCTGGTGATAGGTGGCCGACGTGTCGCCGCCCGAGCGCGTATAGCTGTAGCCGACGCCGACCAGCAGCGCGTTCGTCGCCTGGTAGTTCACGAAGCCTTGCCCGGTGTTGTAGTGCTCGTTCGAGTTGAATACCGAGCTCGCATCGCGGCGGTACTGCGCGTTGCTGTAGCCGACGCCGAACGTGAACGGGCCGGCGACGTACTGGCCCGCGATGCGCGCGATGCCGATCGAGTGCGCGCTCGCATAACCGTTGTTGATCGGGCCGTCGAAGGTGCCGTCCGACGAGCTGGTCCAGCCGTTGCGCAGCGTGTTCGACGCGGGGCTGTTGGTCGCGTGGAAGTACCCGCCCGCGACGCTGAACGGCCCGTTGTTGTACGACACGGCGGCCGAATACGATTGCGCGGCGCCGGTGCTGCCGGCGATGCCGCCGAACGAATACATCGCGGAGAACTGCAGGCCCGCATAGACGGCCGACGTGTACTTCACCGCGTTGTCGACGCGGAAGCTGTTGTCGTAGTTGTCGACGTCGCCGGGCGTCGCGAACACGCTGCCGAGATAATTGTCGGCGGTGATGCCCTGCACGAGATCGACGAGCGGATCGTACTGGCGGCCGAACGTGAGCGTGCCGTAGCGGTCGCTCGTCAGGCCGACGAACGCCTGCCGACCGAACATGCGGCCGCCCTGGCCCTGCCGGCCGTTGCTCGGGTCGAAGCCGTTCTCGAGCTGGAACAGCGCCTTCAGCCCGCCGCCGAGATCCTCGGTGCCTTTCACGCCAAAGCGGCTGCCGGCCAGGTTGCCCGCGCTGCTGTTGCCGAGCATCCACGCGTTGTCCTTGCCCTGCGCATGGTTCACGTAGGTGATCGACGTGTCGATCACGCCATACAGCGTGACGCTCGACTGCGCATGCGCGACGGGTATCGCCGCGAATGACGCGATCGAAATCAGCGAGAGGGTCGTGCGTTTCATTTCATCTCCTTGCGCATTGGCTTGTGTTCGTGATCTGGAATGGCAGGAGACTACCGAGTGCGATTAAAACGGAAAAACGAAATTCTCTTTTGTGGCTTGAGGCAGACAGGGATGTGCTCCAGTCTCGACGATCGAGGGATTTGAATTATTGAAAATTACGTATCAATTGATTGTCATTTCGCGATTTGGCCATTCCGGCTTGCATATCCCGCGATAATTTCGATCGATTCGACGGGGAGTCGAGGTGGTTCGGATATTGTTATCGATCCGTCAAATAACTATTTAATGAATCGATTTGGCCGCGGTGTAATGAATGTGTTAACGACGCATCGGGCGACGGCATCGCGGCGGCGTCTCCCTTCCTGTCGCGTTGTCGTGGCGTGCGTGGCACGCCGGTCGTCGACCTGGTTTTGTATATAATAATCATTCTCATTTACAAGATCGTTGACGCCTGCGCACCCCGGAACCCGGCCATGTCTGCTGACCAGCTGTCTCTCCATCGAGAAATCGACGCCCTCTATTCCGGCCACCACGCGTGGCTGCGCGGCTGGTTGAGCCGGAAGCTCGGTTGCGCGCACCGCGCGGCCGACCTGGCGCACGACACCTTCATGCGCCTGCTCGCACGCGACGAGCCGATCGGCGCCGACGAGCCGCGCGCGTTTCTGACCACGGTCGCGCAGCGCGTGCTGAGCAACCACTGGCGGCGCGAGCTGATCGAGCGCGCGTATCTCGATGCGCTCGCGCAGCGCCCCGAAGCGTATGCGCCGTCGCCGGAGGAGCGGGCCGTCGTGCTCGAGACGCTGCTCGAAATCGACCGGCTGCTCGACGGCCTGCCGCTCGCGGCGAAGCGTGCGTTCCTGCTTGCGCAACTCGACGGGCTCACGCAGGCCGAGATCGCGCGCGAACTCGGCGTGTCGCTCGCGACGGTGAAGCGTTATCTCGTGAAGGCCGGCACGCAGTGTTTCTTCGCGATGGCGGCCTGACCGATGGCCGCCCCGGGAGCGCCGGCGGTGCCGCCGCAGGTTGCGCGTCGCGCGGTCGAATGGTGGGTCGACCGGCAGGCCGGCCGCACCGGCGAAGCGTTCGACGCCGCGCTCGCGCGCTGGCGCGCGGAGGATCCAGCGCACGACGCGGCATGGCGCCATATCGAAACGATCCAGCAGAGGTTGGGCGGGCTCACGGCCGGGCTCGACCCGCAGGCCGCGCACGCGGCGCTGCTGTCGCCGCGTGCGGGCCGCCGCCGCGCGGCCGTGAAGGCGCTGGCCGTGCTGCTGTTCGCGGGCGGCGCCGCATGGATGGCCGAGCCCGCGCGGCGCGCGGCGATCTGGCCGGCGGACCTGCGAACGGCGGTCGGCGAGCGGCGCACGGTGACGCTCGCGGATCGCACGGTCGTCGTCCTCGATACCGACACGGCGCTCGACGTGCGCTTCGACGCCGCCGCGCGCCGCCTGCGCCTGCTGCGCGGCACGATCATGGTGACGAGCGGTCACGACGATCGCGTGCCCGCGCGGCCGCTCGTCGTCGCGACCGCGCAAGGCGAGTTGCGGCCGCTCGGCACACGCTTCGCGGTGCGGCAGCGCGACGGCGCGACGCGAATCGAAGTGTTCGCCGGTGCCGTGCGCGTGCAGCCGGACGACGCGGCGGCAGGCGCGCGCGTGATCGCGGCCGGGGAGGGCGCGGATTTCACGCGCGATGCGATCGGCGTGCAGGCACCGCTCGATGCGTATGCGTCCGCGTGGACGGGCGGCATGCTGGTCGCGTCGCGCATGCGGCTGGCCGACCTCGTCGCCGAGCTCGACCGCTATCGCCGCGGCAGCCTGCGCTGCGCTGCGGCCGTGGCCGACCTGCGCGTGTCGGGCACTTATCCGCTCGACGATCCCGCGCGTGTGCTCGACACGCTGAAGGCGACGTTGCCGATCGATGTGCACTACCTGACGCGCTATTGGGCGACGGTCGTGCCGGCCCGTTCCTGAGCGTGTCGAAAAAAATTTCCGCCGACCTGAGCTGTTTCTCGATGTTCGCGTGACATGGGTAATGAAAGCAGCACTGGCCCATCGTCCACCGACTTCCCGATCATGGTTTCCATCCGTCTCACGTATCGGCGCCGTCCGGCGCCCGACCGACATCTGCCGCGCGCCGCGCGCCCGGCCGCACCCGCCGCGCCCGGGCACCTCGCGCGCCGGCTCGCCGGTGCCGTGCTGGTGTCCGCGCTGCTGCCGCTGCCCGCGCTGGCCGACACCGGCACCGATGCGGCGCCGGCCGCGCAGCGCGCGGCACGCCGTGCGTTCGACATTCCGGCCGGGCCGCTCGAAGCGGCGCTGAACCGGTTCGGCCGCGACGCGGGCATCCTGCTCGCGTTTCCGGCCGAGCTGACGGCCGGCCTGACGAGCGACGGCGTGCAGGGCCGCTTCGACGTCGACGGTGCGCTCGACCGCCTGCTGGCAGGCACGGGGCTCGTCGCGTGGCGGCAGCCCGGCGGCGGCTACACGCTCAAGCGTGCGGACGGCACGGTCGCACGACCCGTGGCGGCCGGCGTGGCCGCGGGCGCCGAGTTGCCGGCGATCACGGTGCGCGACAGCGCGCTGCGCGCCGAAAGCTATCGCGCGCCGAAGGAGGCGGGCGTACTGCGTTCCGACATCCCGCTGCTCGACACCGCGCAGGCCGTCAACATCGTGCCGGCGCAGGTGCTGCGCGACCAGCGTCCGCGCAATCTCGACGACGCGCTCGGCAACGTCAGCGGCATCACGCAGGGCAACACGCTCGCGGGCACGCAGGACACGATCATGAAGCGCGGCTTCGGCGGCAATCGCGACGGCTCGGTCATGCAGAACGGGATGCCGCTCGTGCAGGGGCGCGCGTTCAACGCGGCGGTCGACAGCGTCGAGGTGCTGAAGGGGCCGACGTCGCTGCTGTATGGGCTGATGGACCCGGGCGGCGTGGTCAACGTCGTCACGAAACAGCCGCAGCTCGTGCGCTACAACGCGATCTCGCTCGGCGCGTCGACGTTCGGGCACGGCAAGAACGGCGGCAGCGCGACCTTCGATTCGACGGGGCCGGTCGGCGATTCGCGGCTCGCGTACCGGCTGATCGTCGATCAATCGAACGAGCAGTACTGGCGCAACTTCGGCGAATACCGGCAGACCTTCGTCGCCCCGTCGCTCGCATGGTACGGCCGCGATACGCAGGTCGTGGTGTCCTACCAGTACCGGACCTTCCATTCGCCGTTCGATCGCGGCACGGCGCTCGACCCGCGTACCAACGCGCCGCTCGACATTCCCGCGCGGCGGCGCCTCGACGAGCCGTTCAACAACATGGACGGCGAATCGCACCTCGCGCAGCTGAGCGTCGATCACCAGTTCAACGCGGACTGGAGCGCGCATCTCGGTTACAGCTACAACCGCGAGACCTACGACGCGAACCAGTTGCGCACGACGGGCGTCGATCCGGTGAAGGGCACGCTGTCGCGCAGCAACGATGCGACGCACGGCTCGCTCAGCACCGACAGCTACGGGATCGGCTACGTGAACGGCAAGCTGACGCTCGGCGGGATGCGGCACGACGTGCAGGTCGGCTTCGATACCGAATACCGTCGCATCTACCGCAAGGACATGCTGCGGCAGGCCGTGAAGACGCCGTTCAGCTATGTCGATCCCGTCTACGGGCTGCTGCCGCCGTCGAGCACCGTGTCCGCGAGCGACAGCGACCAGACCGACACGCTGCACGATGCGTCCGCGTTCGTGCAGGACACGATCCACCTGACCGACAAGTGGATCGTGTCGGGCGGGCTGCGCTACATCACGTACAACCAGGTCGCGGGGCGCGGCCGGCCGTTTACCGCGAACACCGATCTCAGCGGCTCGAAGTGGCTGCCGCGCGCGGGCGTCGTCTACAAGTGGACCGATACGTTCTCGCTGTACGGCAGCTATTCGCAGTCGCTGAAGCCGTCCTCGTCGATCGCGCCGATGACGGGCTACATCATCGACGGCGCGACGCCGCCCGAGGAAGCGACCGCGTGGGAAGTGGGCGGCAAGCTCGACCTGCCGGGCGGGATGACGGGCACGCTGGCATTCTTCAACATCGACAAGAAGAACGTGCTCGTGTCGCAATACAACGACGCGACCAAGCTGACCGACTGGCGCACGTCGGGCAAGGCGCGCTCGCGCGGGATCGAGCTCGACGTGTCGGGCCGAATCGGCGAGCGCGTGAACGTGATCGCGAGCTACGCGTACATCGACGCGAAGACGACCGAGGACCCGCTTTACGCGGGCAACCAGCTGTGGAACGTCGCGCGCCACACGGCATCGCTCGCGGCTGTCTACGATTTCGGCACGCTGGCCGGCGGCGACGACCTGCGCATCGGCGCGGACGTGCGTTACGTCGGCGCGCGGCCCGGCGATTCGGCGAACAGCTTCACGCTGCCGTCGTACGTGCTCGCCGACGCGTTCGCGACCTACGACACGCGGATCGGCAAGCAGAAGCTGTCGTTCCAGCTCAACGTGAAGAACCTCTTCAACCGCACCTACTACCCGTCGAGCGCGAACCGTTATTTCGTCGCGATCGGCGATGCGCGACAGGTGTCGCTGCTCACCACGCTGCAGTTCTGACCACGCAATCGCCGCGCGGCCGTCACGGCGGCGCGCGGCTTCGGAGAAGATCCAGATGAACCGGAACATGAAAACCGGCGCCGTGCGCGCCATTGCCACCGGTGTCGCCGGTGCGCGGCGCCGCGCGTTGCGCGCGATCGCGGGTTCGGTGCTCGCGATCGGCGCGGGCCTGGGCCTCGGGGCAGGGGCGGCTGCGCCCGCGCGGGCGGCCGATGCACCGCAGGCCGTCACGCGCGTCGCGATGCTCGTGCAGCTGCGCGGCCCGAACCTGAAGGTCGACGAACGCATCGGCCAGCATCTCGGCGAACGCGGCTACGCGGTGCGCCTGATCGACGAGTCCTCGACGCCCGACGCGGCGCGCGACGCCGACCTCGTCGTGATCTCGTCGACGGTGTCGTCGAAGAACGTGCGGCCCGGCTGGCGCACGCTCGACAAGCCGCTCGTCACGTGGGAAAACGACCTGCTCGACGATCTCGCGATGACGGGCAAGCGTCATGACGTCGACTTCGGCGAAACGGGCAAGGAGCGCTATCTGTGGCTCGTCAATGCGCCGCACCCGATCTCGGCCGGGCTGCCGGCCGGCGCGACGAACGTGTACGGCAAGCAGGCGCCGATGAGCTGGGGCAAGCCAGGGCTCGGTGCGATCACGATCGCGACCGTGTACGGCCAACCCGACAAGGCCGCGATCTTCGCGTACGAGAAGGGCGCGACGATGGACTACGAAGCGCTCGCGCCGGCGCGCCGCGTGATGTTCTTCCTCGACAACGACACGTTCGCGAACCTGTCGCCGGCCGGGGTCGCGCTGTTCGATGCGGCGGTCGACTGGGCGGCCGGGCGGCGCTGACCGACGGCGTCGGCGTTATGCCGGCTGCGGCGGCGCGCGCCGTCGTGACGCCGCCTCGATCAGTTGCGCGAGCTGCTGGGCCGGCTCCGACATCGTCCGCCGCGCGCGGTGCACGAGCCCGATGTCGCGGTGGAACGTGTGGTGTCCAAGGTCGATCGCGCGCACGCCGGCCGGCCAGCGGCGATAGACGGCGGTCTGCGGGACGATCGCGACGCCGACGCCGTTCGCGACCAGCTTGACGATCGCGTCGAGCTCGTCGAGCTCACACGTGTCGCGCACCGCGAGGTGCATCTTTCTCAGGAAACGATCGACCTGACGCCCGCCGAACGATGCGCGGTCGTAGCGCACGAACGGTTCGCGCGCGAGCAGTTCGGCCCAGTCGTTGCCTTTCATGCCGCGCGGCACGATCAGCCGGAACGGTTCCTGCGCGAGCGTCGTCCAGTGCAGGTCGCTCTGCAGCGAAAACGGCGGACGGATGATCGCGGCCATGTCGATCTCGCCCGCGTCGACCCGGTTGACCAGCTCGATCGACAGCCCCGGTATCACGCGCGTGCGGCACGCGGGATGCCGGCGATGGAAATCGGCGAGCGCGGCCGGCAGCAGTGCGCTCTGCACCGACGCGATCGCGCCGATCGTCACGCGCACGGCGGCCGGCGAGCCGGGGGCCGTCGAGCTCAGGTTCTCGTACAGGCCGAGCAGCGCCTGCGCCTGGCCGAGCACGTGATGGCCCATTTCGTTGAGCCGCGCCGACCGGCCCTGCCGGTCGAACAGCGCGAAGCCGAGCTCGGCTTCGAGGCGCTGCATCTGCGCGCTGACGGCCGCCTGCGTGAGCCCGATACGGTGGCCGGCCGCGGCGAACGTGCCTTCCCGGGCGACGGCGACGAGGGTTCTCAGTTCGCGGATCATTCATCAATTCCGTTTGTGAATGACGAAACTATATATTGATTTAATTTTCGCTCGACCTTGACTACCATGGTGCCGTCCTCGCGCCACGCGAGCGTTCCATCACGAGGCAACCATGAGTCTTTCCCCGTTTCACCTGGCGATCCCGGTCTACGACCTGCCGGCCGCGCGCGATTTCTACGGCCGTGTGTTCGGGCTGGCGGAGGGGCGTTCGAGCGCGCAGTGGGTCGACTTCGACTTCTACGGGCATCAGCTCGTGATCCACGAGCATCCGAAGACCGCATCGCAGGAAGGTGCGCATACGAACGCGGTCGACGGTCACGACGTGCCGGTGCCGCATTTCGGGATCGTGCTCGACTGGGCGAGCTGGGAAGCGCTGGCCGAGCGGCTGAGATCGTTCGGCGTGACCTTCGTGATCGAGCCGTATGTGCGCTTCCAGGGGCAGGTCGGCGAACAGGCGACGATGTTCCTGTTCGATCCGTGCGGCAACGCACTCGAATTCAAGGCGTTCCGCGATATCGGCCAGTTGTTCGCGAAGTGACCGGCGGCGTTGTCGGCACCGATTGAAATTGGGTGCGAGAATGCGGCCTTCGGGCCGGCTGCGCACATGCCCACCTGCGCACCGGCCGGCGCCGCGCCGCACGGCATCCGTCCGTGCGCGCCGTTCTCCAGGGAATCCGTATGGACAGTCACATCGCTCCGGTGGAGCTGAAGAAAGCCTACCGTCTCCTCAACCACGGCCCGACCGTGCTCGTGTCGGCCCGCCACGACGGCGTCGACAACGTGATGGCCGCCGCATGGGCGTGCGCGCTGGACTTCCTGCCGCCGAAGCTGACGGTCGTGCTCGACAAGTCCGCGAAGACGCGCGAGCTCGTCGAGCGCAGCGGCACGTTCGTGATCCAGGTGCCGACGGCCGCGCAACTGCAGCTCACGCACGCGGTCGGCAGCCACAGTCTCGCCGAGCGTCCGGACAAGCTGCGCGAGGCGGGCGTCACGCTGTTCGACGTCGAGGGCCACGACCTGCCGTTCGTCGCCGGCTGCTCGGGCTGGCTCGCGTGCAGGCTGGTTCCGGAGCCGCACAACCAGCAGACCTACGACCTGTTCATCGGCGAGGTGGTCGCGGCGTGGTCCGACACGCGCGTGTTCCGCGACGGTCACTGGTATTTCGAATCGGCCGATCCGGCGCTGCGCAGCCTGCACTACATCGCGGGCGGCAATTTCTATGCGATCGGCGAATCGCTGCACGTCGATCCGGACGCGCAGTAAGCCGAACCCGGCATCAAGCGCGGGCGGGCTGTCCCGATCCGGGCGCGCGGTTCACGTGCGCTTTTTCAATTCCGTCAGCATGGTTTCCGCGAACGCCTGCGCGACGCGCGGCAGCGTGCGGCCGCGCTTCGTGACGAGAGCGATCGGCCGCACGAACGCGGGATCGTCGATCGGCTTCGCCACCAGCTCGGGCTCGGCGCGCACCTCGCGCGCGGTCGCGGGCAGGATCGTCACGCCGAGCCCGCCGCGCACCATCGCGACGGCCGTCATCATGTAGGTCGGCTCGCACGCGATGTCGGGCGTGCAGCCGGCCGCGTCCAGCGCGGCATCGACGACGCTGCGCACGCTCGTGCCCTGCGCGGTGAGCACGAGCGGCACGGCCGCGACATCGGCGGTGCTCACGCGGCGCTTGCGCGCGAGCGGATGATCCTTCGGGCACACGGCGACGAGCCGGTCGGCGCCCGCATACAGCACCTCCAGCGACGCATCGAACGTGTCGCCGCCCGTCAGTCCGAGATCGGCCTCCTCGTTGCGCACGAGCGCGGTGACGAGGCTCGCGACGCCGTCGCGGATCTCGAAGCCCGCGCGCGGCACGTCGCGCCGGAACGACTGGATCAGCTCCGGCAGCACGCTGGACGCGAAGGTCGGCAGGCACGCGAGCCGCACCGTGCCGCTCGTGCCTTCGCCGAGCGCGCGCGCGTCGCGCAGCACGCGCTCCATGTCGTCGAGCGAACGCTGCAGCAGCGGCAGCAGCTCGCGCCCGGTCTGCGTGAGCGCGACGCTGCGGCTGTTGCGGTCGAACAGGCGCGCGCCGACGATTTCCTCGAGCCGGCGGATCTGCACGGTCAGCGCCGGCTGCGACAGGTGCAGCCGCGCGGCGGCGCGCGTGAAGTTGCCGGCGTGCGCGACGGTGACGAACGCGCGAATGTCGCGAAGATTCAGATCCATAATGGTTCGTGATTGCTGCGATCAAATCATTTCAATTGTGCTATCGCTGCGCCGACCTTACGCTCGTCTCCAACAAAAGACAAGGTAGGAGACACGGATGCTGCCGTTACTCGGGCTTGGCACGATCGTCGTGCTGCTGGCCGCGATTCTGTCGAAGCGGATGTCGCCGCTCGTCGCGCTGATCATCGTGCCGATCGCCGCATCGCTGATCGGCGGCTTCGGGCTGCACACCAGCAAGTTCGTCGTCGACGGGCTGAAGGGCCTCGCGCCCGTGGTCGGCATGTTCGTGTTCGCGATCCTCTATTTCGGGACGATCACCGACGCGGGCATGCTCGACCCGATCATCGACCGCATCCTGCGCGCGGTCGGCACGCGGCCGACGCGGATCGTGATGGGCACGACGCTGCTCGCGCTGCTGATCCACCTCGACGGCTCGGGCGCCGTGTGTTTCCTCGTGACGATTCCGGCCGTGCTGCCGCTGTACGACCGGCTGAAGATGGACCGGCACGTGCTGGCCGCCGCGGTGTCGATGGCCGCGGGCATCAACTTCCTGCCGTGGACGGGGCCGATGATCCGCGCGTCCGCTTCGCTGCACCTGCCAGTGTCGGCGCTGTTCAATCCGCTGATCCCGGTGCAGGCGATCGGGCTCGTGTTCGTGTTCGGCGTCGCGTACTGGCTCGGGCGGCGCGAGGAGAAGCGGCTCGGCCTGTCGCGCGACGATGCGTCGATTCCGTTGCCGACCCGCGAGCTGACGCCCGACGAGCAGGCGCTGCGCCGGCCGCACCTGTTCTGGTTCAACCTCGTGCTGACGCTCGTCGTGCTCGGCACGATGGTCGTGATGGGCGAGAAGATCCCGCCGGCGATCATGTTCATGGTCGGGCTGTGCATCGCGCTGATGGTGAACTACCCGGACGTCGACATGCAGAGGAAGCGCATCGACGCGCATGCGCGCGCGGCGCTGATGATGGCCGGCATCCTGCTCGCGGCCGGCGTGTTCACGGGGATCATGCAGGGCAGCGGGATGCTGAAGGCGATGGCGCAGGCGGCGGTCGGCTTCGTGCCGCCGTCGATGGCCGGCCACATCCCGGTCGTGCTCGGCCTCGCGTCGATGCCGCTCAGCATGCTGTTCGATCCCGATTCGTTCTATTTCGGCGTGCTGCCCGTGATCGCGGAGGTGGCCGGCCAGCTCGGCGTGCCGGCCGTGCAGGTCGGGCAGGCCGCGCTGCTCGGCCAGATGACCACCGGTTTCCCGGTCAGCCCGCTGACGCCCGCGACCTTCCTCGTCGTCGGCCTGTGCGGCATCGAGCTGGCCGAGCACCAGAAGTTCACGTTTCCGCTGCTGTTCGGCGCGTCGATCGTGATGACGGTCGCGTGCGTCGTGCTGGGCATCTTTTGATTTTCACCGGCGGCGCACCCGCCGGACGACGACGGTATGGACATGACAGCAAAGCAACCTGAACGGCGCGTGCGCATCGGCGCGGGCGCCGGCTACTCGGGCGACCGGATCGAGCCCGCGGTCGAGCTGGCCGAACACGGGCAGCTCGACTATCTCGTCTTCGAATGCCTGGCCGAGCGCACGATCGCGATCGCGCAGCAGGCGCGGCGCCAGGACCCGTCGCTCGGCTACGACCCGCTGCTCGACGCGCGGATGCGCGCCGTGCTGCCGGTCGCCGCGCCGAAGGGCGTGCGCATCGTGTCGAACATGGGCGCGGCGAATCCGCGTGCGGCCGCACGGCGCACCGCCCGGATCGCGCAATCGCTCGGCGTCGCCGGGCTGAAGGTTGCGGCCGTCGAAGGCGACGACGTGCTCGACGTCGTACTGCGCGGCGCGTTCCGCTTCGAGGAATCGGGCGACGACGTCGCCGCGTATCGCGACCGCATCGTGTCCGCGAACGCGTATCTCGGCGCCGCGCCGATCGTCGACGCGCTCGCGGCCGGCGCGGACGTCGTGCTGACCGGTCGCGTCGCCGATCCGTCGCTGTTCGCCGCGCCGCTGATCCATGCGTTCGGCTGGCGGATGGACGACTGGGACACGCTCGGGGCCGCGACGGTCGTCGGCCACCTGCTCGAATGCGCGGGGCAGGTGACGGGCGGTTATTTCGCCGATCCCGGCTACAAGGACGTGCCGAACCTCGCGCGGCTCGGGTTTCCGATCGGCGAAGTCGCGGCGGACGGCTCGGTCGTGATCACCAAGGTGCCGCACGCGGGCGGCCGCGTGAGCGCGGCGACCTGCAAGGAACAGCTGCTCTACGAGATACACGATCCGGCGCGGTACCTGCAGCCCGACGTCGTCGCGGATTTCACGCAAGTCGCCGTCGCCGAGGAGGCGGCGGACCGCGTGCGCGTGACGGGCGGGCGCGGCACGGCGCGGCCCGACACGCTCAAGGTGTCGGTGGCGTATGTCGACGGCTGGATCGGCGAAGGCCAGATCTCGTATGGCGGCCCGGGCGCGCTCGAACGCGCGCGTCTCGCGCTCGGGATAGTCCGCGAGCGGCTGGCATTGACCGGCGTCGCCGCGACCGAGCTGCGCTTCGACCTGATCGGCGTCGATGCGCTGTATGGCGACGCGACGCCGGCCGTGCGCGGCGAGCCGGCCGAGGTGCGTGTGCGGGTGGCCGGCCGCGCGGCGAGCGCCGGCGAAGCGGCGCGGATCGGCAATGAAGTCGAGACGCTCTATACGAACGGGCCGGCCGGCGGCGGCGGCGCGTTCAAGTCGACGCGCGAGGTGATCGCCGTGCAGTCGGTGCTGCTGCCGCGCGCGGCCGTGACGCCGTCGTTTTCATTCGTGGAGGCATGATGCAACTGCGTGAACTCGCGCATGCGCGCACCGGCGACAAGGGCAATACGCTGAACGTGTCGGTGATCTGCCGCGATCCGCGCCATTACGATCATCTGCGCACGCATCTGGGTGCCGATGCGGTGAAGGCGTGGCTCGCGGGTATCGTGCACGGCGACGTCGTGCGGTACGAACTGCCGGCGCTCGGGGCATTCAATTTCGTGCTGCGCGATGCGCTCGGTGGCGGCGTCACGCGCTCGCTCGCGCTCGACGCGCACGGCAAGTCGGTCAGTTCGGCGCTGCTGGCGATCGAGGTGCCGGAGCCGGCGTGACGGGCGTGACGGGCGTGACGGATGGCGCCGACCGGGCGGGCGAGCCCCGTCACGGAATCAGCAACTCGCGAAGCCCGTCCGCATGCTCGATACGTTCGCCGGCGATGTGCAGGCGCTGGTCCCTGCGATAGTCGTAAACCGCGCGCGACGCGGCGAGCTGGTCGAAATCGAGCTCGATCGCGTGGCGCGATTCGCGGTTGCCGGCCTCGAAGACCAGGTTGCCGAACGGATCGGCCGCGAGGCTGCCCCCCGCGAACACGACGTCGTGCGTGCTGCCGCCGACGCGGTTGGCGACCACCGTGAACACCTGGTTCTCCATCGCCCGCGCCGTTGCCGACGTGCGGTGGACCGGGCGGTACGGTTCCATGTTGCCGTCGGTGATGAGGATCAGCTCGGCGCCGAGTTCGGCGAGCGCGCGGCCGGTTTCGGGGAATTCGTTGTCGTAGCAGATCAGCAGGCCGATCCGCACGCCGTGCCATTCGATCGTCGCGTAGCGGTCGCCGGGCAGCACGACGCCGTGCTCGCTTACCCACAGGTGTGTCTTGCGGTAGCGCAGCGCGATGCCGTCCGGCGTGACGAACACGGTGGTGTTGTAGAAGCGGCCGCCGTCGTTCTCGATCAGCCCGACCACGACGGCAACGTCGCGCGCGCGTGCGGCCGCGATGACCGCGCCGACGCTCGGGCCGTCGAGCGGCTCGGCGCATTCGGCCAGGTTCGACGGATCGAGGAAGCCGGTGAGCTGCGCTTCCGGAAACATCACGATGTCGGTGCCCGGTGCGCAGGTCGCGATCGCGTCGAGCGTGCGCCGCAGGTTGTAGTGCGTGTCGCCGTCGCGGCCGGCGAGCTGGACGATGTCGAGCTTCAGTTTCATGGGCGATTTCGGTGGGTGGGGCCGGCGCGGCCGGCTCCGCAACGTTGGACGTCGGAACGCCCGAGTATGCGCCGAACCGCCGGTTTTCCCATCCCGCCGGCGTGTTAACCCGTCGGGGGTATTGATCCCGCGTACTGTCGCCGGCCCGGGCTCAACTTTTTTTGCCGGTCTGACCAGTCGAACCTCAAGTTGCATCGCGTGCGGTCGTTAAGGACGGTTGAGTGCCCATTTGACCAACCGAAAACAACGCGGCAACCGGAGATCAACGTCATCATGCTGTCATCGATTCGCGCCCGGATTCTGGCGACCTGCGTCGCCATCGTGGTCACGGCCCTGGCCGTGACAGGCGGCCTTGTGTACTACGTCGTCAAGCAGCACAACGACACGACCATCGACCAGAACCTGCAGTCCGTCCTGACCGGCCACGCGCTCGCGCTCGACGAGTGGGTCGCGAGCCGCGCGCAGCAGACCCAGGCGCTCGCGGACACGCTGACGCCGGGCGAAGGCGATCCGCTGCCGGCGCTGACGCTGCTCGGCAAATCGGGCGGTTTCCAGGTGCTCACGCTCGGGCTGCCGGATCGCACCGCGTATTCGAACGTCCCGCTCGCGGCCGGCTACGATCCGACCGCGCGCCCGTGGTTCAGGCAGGCGGTCGACGCAGGCAGGCTCGTCGTCACGGCGTTGTACCGCGACGCGTCGACCGGCAAGCCCGCGTTCGCGTTCGCCGCCCCGATCGTTCGCGGCGGCACGCTGAAGGGCGTGCTCGCGGCGAGCCTCTACATGGAGCGTGCGAGTGCGATCGTGGCGTCGATGCATCCGACGCCGTCGAGCTTCGCGTTCCTGGTCGACAGGAGCGGGCGCCTGATCGCGGGCGCGAAGACCGATCTGATCATGAAGCCGGCCGCCGAGCTGTCGCCCGAACTGACGCCGGAGCGGCTCACCGGCCTGCAGACGGCGACCGAACCGGTGGCGATCGACGTGGACGGTGTGACCAAGCTGCTGCGCGCGCGCCCGATCGCCGGGACGGACTGGTCGCTCGTCATAGCGCTCGACCGGTCGGACGTGACGGCCGGCATGCGCGCCGTCGCGACGACGACGCTCATTGCGATCCTCGTCGTCGCCTGCGTCGCGGCGGCACTCGTCGGCGCGTTGACGAACGCGGCATTCAAGCGCGTGCTGCTCGTGCGCGACGCGCTGACCGACGTCGCGAGCGGCAGCGGGGACCTGACGAAGCGGCTGCCGGCCGACGGCGGGGACGAGGCCGCGCAGATCGCGCGGGCCTTCAACCTGTTCGCCGAAAAGATCAGCGCGATCCTGCTGCAGATACGCGGATTCAGCGAATCCGTGAGCGTGGCGAGCGCGGAGATCGCGCAGGGCAACCAGGACCTGTCGAGCCGCACCGAACACGCGGCATCGAGCCTGCAGGAGACCGCGGCGGCGCTCGAGGAGATCGCCGGCACGGCGCGCAACTCGGCCGACGCGGCCACGCAGGTGAGCCGGCTGGCGGAATCGGCGTCGGGCGTTGCCGTGCGCGGCGGCGAGGTGGTGAGCGAAGTGGTCGCGACGATGGACGAGATCACGAAGGCGTCGGCCGAGATCTCGAACATCATCGGCGTGATCGACGGCATCGCGTTCCAGACCAACATCCTCGCGCTGAACGCGGCCGTCGAGGCGGCGCGCGCGCACGAGCACGGGCGAGGCTTCGCGGTCGTCGCGGGCGAGGTGCGCACGCTTGCGCAACGCAGCGCGGTGGCTGCCAGGGAAATCAAGCAGTTGATCCAGTCGTCCGTCGAGAAGATCGAAGGCGGATCGGGGCTCGTGAAGACGGCCGGCACGACGATGGACGAGATCGTCGAGGGCGTGCGCGGCATCACGAGCGTGATCGCGGAAATGACGGTCGCGGCGAACGAGCAGAGCACCGGGCTCGCGCAGGTGAACCAGGCCGTGTCGCAGCTCGATCACTCGACGCAGCAGAACGCCGCCCTCGTCGAGGAGTCGGCTGCGGCCGCCGCGCTGTTGCGCGAGCAGGCGGCTCAGCTCGCGCAGACGGTCGGCGAATTCAAGCTCGCGGGTTCGCAACGGGCCGCGACGGCATCGGCATGATCCCGCCGCGGCCGCCGAAGGCCGCCGCAAAGAGGCACGAAGGAGGGCGAAAACGGGCGCGACGGAGCGCGCTATCCGTCGGCCTGCGCCTTCAGGAACAGTGAAAACAGTTCCGATTGCGAATTGATCGCGAGCTTCCCGTAGATGTTGCGCCGGTGCACCTTGACCGTTTCGGCGGAAATCGACAGCTTGTTCGCGACTTCCTTGTTCGAGCGGCCGCTGAGGATCAGCCGGATCACGTCGAGTTCGCGCGCGGTGAGCGGCGTGCCGAGCCGCGCCATCGCCTGCTCGAAGCCATCGTGCGCGCCGGCCCGGCGCGGCGGCGCTTGCTCCGCGGAGGCGGGCTCAAACGCGAGCCGCTGCCGCATCAGCCCGGCCACCCACGGCCGGATCAGGTCGAGCAGCGCAACCTGCCCGGGGCTGAAGCGTCGTTTGCTGCCGAGCGACAGGCACAGCGTGCGCGCATCGTCGAGCACGACGTTGAACTGCACCTCGTCCTCGACGACGTTGTGCGTGAAATAGAGCGTGTAGTACTCGGTATCGCGAAAGCATTCGGGGGCGACGTCCGACAGCCGGAACAGGCCGCTCCTCGGCGCGTCGCGGTTCGCGATGTAGAACGGGTCGAGCTGGTACAGGCCCTGCACGTAGTCGCGGAACAGCGGGTCGGGGCCGCCGGCTTCGTACGGGCATTCGGCGAACACCTGCGGGCGGCCGTCGCCGAAGGTCAGCACGACCCAGCTGTCGACCGCGACGTATTCCTCGATCAGCCGGATCAGCGCCAGCCAGAAGCCCGGCTGGTCGAGCGACTCGATGAGCCGCCCGACCGAACGATGCCACGCGACATCCTGCAAGGTGAGGTTCATGCGGTTTCCGGGTCGGCGGGACCGGTCGGCGCGCGTCGCGCCGTCGCACCGTGCGCATCGACCTGTCCGGGGATGAAGAACGAGATCGTAACGCCGGGCGACGCGAATGGCGAGGCCGCGCACGGTCGCCGTCTCCTGATAAGCTATCGCGATTCCGAGATGGAGAAGTCGATGACTCCCAGCGCCAATACAACTACAAACGCCCATTCCAATATCGATATGACGACGATGCCCCTGACGGGCCAGCCGCTCGACACACTGATGAACCGGCTCGAAGCCGATCTCGAGGAAAGCGATTCGAGCCGCGAGAGCGACCTTGCGGCTCGACTGCGTGCGCAGCCGTTGCGTGCCGATTCGCTCGACGCGATCGCGCGCCTGCACACGCTGTGGATGCGCGCCGGCGATCCGGCCGCCGCGCGCGCCGTGCTCGACGAGGACGGCGCGGGCGTGCACGACGCGGCGCCGCCCGAGGCGCGGCCCGACATTCGCATGCAACTCGCGCTATACCGGCTGCAGGTCGCCCGGCATCTGGGCGAGAACGACGCGGTTACCGAGGCGATCGGCCAGATGCACGACGTCTTGCGCACGTCGCCGACGCTCGATGCCGATCGCTACGTCCGCGCACGCATTCTCGATACGCTCGAATTCGACCACGCGGAGCATGCGCTCGACGCGATCGAACTGCGGCATGCGCTGAACCGCGCGATTGCCGACCGCGCCACGTTTCGCGCGTGGGACGAGGCGAACCGGCAATGCCTGCGTGCGTGGGCACTGCGGCGTCTCGACCGGGACGACGACGCGCGTGCGGCGGCCGAGGCCGCGGTGGCTGCGATGGCATCCGCCGGCGCGGACCAGGACATCGACGCCGACGACTGGCTGCGGATCGGCCGGGCGATGATCGAGATCGCGCCGCTGCAGCTCGACACCATTCGCCAGGCCGTCGAGTCGCGCATTGCCGACTGGGCGCTGCCGCCGCGCCGCGAGGCCGAGGTGAGGCTGGCGCGGCTCGCCGCGCGGGCCGCCCACGCGCAAGGCGATCTCGCGGGCGCGCTGGCCCGTTGCGAGATGGCGCGCCACAGCCTCGAATCGGATGGCAGCGACGACTTCATCGAATACGAACTGCCGTGGCTGCTCGAGGCGGGCCGTTTCGACGACGCGGGGCGCCGGGCGTTCTTCCACGTGTACCAGATCGAAAGCGGCATGCTCGACCGGGTCGGGCAGATCATCCATGCGCGCCTGGCCGAGCCGACCGACACGTCGGTCTGGTGGCCGCTGTGCGCGATGCGCGCAGCGGGTTTCCAGCCGACGCTCGAGCGGTTCGTCGAACTCGGCGCGGAAGGGCCCGACGCGCTGGCCGCGCGTTCGCCGACGCATGGCGAGATCTTTGCCGCGTTCGGCTCGCTCGAAGGCGACGCGTTGCGCTACGCGATCGCCGACGCCGCGCGCGAGGTCGCACTGCGGCGCGCGCCCGGCCATCCGTGGATCGCGCGGCTCGCGGCCGTCTACGACGGCGAAACCGGCCGCATCGACGCGACGACCCAGGCCGCGCGCCTGCTCGCGGCCGCGCAGGAAGGCGAGATGTACGACAAACGCACCGGGTTCGTGCTGACCGATGCGCGCATTCGGGCGCTGGGTGTCGCCGCCGCGATGAAGCTGCCGCCGCCGCCGCTGCGCAGCGGCTTGTGGAGCTACGGCTACGCGTGCTCGATCGAGGACAGGGCCGAGGAGGCGATCGACGCGCTGCCGCCCGCGGAACAGGCGCCGGTGCGCGCCGATCTCGAGCGCCTGAAGATCGCCGTGTACGAGCAGGGCCGCGCCTGCATGGAGCGCTTCTTCGAGACGGGCAACGGCCATCCGTACGATGCGTGCGCGCACCTGTATTCGATGCTCTGCAACAACCTCGCGATCCTCTATCGCGACGAGGAGCGCTACGACGAAGCGCTGGTCCTGCATCGCAGCGGGATCGCGGCGAGTTCGTTTGCCGAGCATTACGACGGCGTGCGCTATGTGCTCGCGTGCCAGGGGAAGGATGAGGAGATGCTCGAAGCCGCCGAGCAGCTGTGGCACTACGCCGCCGAATTCGGTTACAGCCGGCACGAGCCGAACTGGTACGTGCGCGACGTGGTGCGCGCGCTGTACCGCGTCGATCGCTGCAACGAATTGCCGATCTGGCTCGAGCGCCTGGTCGGCTGGCAGCGCGAGCACGACCAGCTCGACGGCAGGTTGCCTAACGAGGCACTGATTGCCCGCCTCGTGTTCGCGGCCCACATGTCGGAGTCGCATCCGGACCAGGCATCGGCGCTGTACGACGCCGCGCGTGCGCAGGCCGACGCGTCGCGCGATCTGGACGTGCTGCTCCGGGCCGCCGACGCGGCGTACGAACTGGGCCGCCAGCCGGACGTGAAATATTTCTACGAACGGGTGCTCGCCGGCAACCGGCACGCCGCCGAACCGCTCGACCTGAAGGTGGACGTGATCGAGCGGCGGATCAGCGAGGCCGGTGCGCCGCCCGCGGCGCCGGGCCCGGCGACGGCCGCGCCGGGCAAGCGCTGGTGGAAGTTCTGGCAATGACGGCCGTCGGTCGGCGGGCCGGCTATGCGCCGCGCAACGCGCTGAACGCCGATGCGCTGAAAGCGGCGATCGCCGCGCGCAGCACCGCGCGAGGCGATGCCGACGCGGTGCGCGCGTGGCTGCTCAACCATTTCTACCGGCACGTCGTCGCGAACTTCGAGCCGGCACGCACGATCGGGTCGCTCGACGACGCGCGGCAGGCGCTCGGTAACGCCGCGCCGCCGGCGTGGGTCGCGCGGCGCTTCGGTGCGGACGCGAAGACGATCGGCGAGGCCGACGCCGGCAGGCTGGCGCCCGTCGTCTGGGTCGACCCGGGCGATCCGCAGCTTCTCGCGCTCGAAACCACGCTCGTCGAGTTCCTCGAGTCGCGCAAGGGGACCGGGCTCGACGGCAAGCTCGACCGTGTCAATTGCCCGCAGGCGCTCGCGATGTGGGAACGCGAGCATGCGGAGATGGCGGCCCGGATTGCGCGCGGCTGGCGCGAGAGCCAGCCCGACGCGCTGCGCACCTGGTGTGAAACCGCGAACGGCCGCTTCGTCGAATTCCTGCCCGACAGCGCGCTGCTGCGCGCCGAAATGGCGTTCGAGAGTTACGTGATGCGCCATTGCCTCGGGCAGTTCGCCGACCGGCAGGCGCTGACGGGCGGCTACGGCGGGCGCTACGCGGAAGCGATCGAGGCGCGCGCGCTGCGGCTGCTGAGCTTCCGGGACGCGAGCGGCCAGCCGCACATCACGATCGGTGTCGCGGTGCGCGCGGACGGCGGCCTCGACGTCGATCAGGTCAAGGGCAAGCAGAACCGGCCGCCGGTCGAGCGCTATGTCGACGACGTGCTGGCGTGCCTGAATACGCTGGGGACGACGGATAACACGCCGCCCGACTGCATCGCGCTCGGTGTGGTCCATACGGCGTCGGGATGGTGCAGGATCGAGGACGTGACGGATGCCGCGTCGCAAGCCCGGCTCGTCGCGCGCCATCCGCAATTGTTCGGGCGGCTCGCCGAGCCGACGCCGACCGTCGAGTGGCTGGTCGCCGCGCGGCAGCCCGAACTGTTGCAGGCGCGGCCGCCGCGCGCCGGCTCGGTGCGTTACGCGGTGCGTGCGACGCTGGCGCCCGCGGTGCCGTCCGCGCAGCGGGACGACACACCGCCCGCCTTTGCAACCGAGAACGTGCGCTGGCCCGGCTACGACGCGCCGCAAGGCGCCAGTGCCGGCGAATGACGGGGCGAAGACCATGACACTCAAGCTGATCGTCGCGTTGTTCATTTTGTGGCGTATCGTGCGCTACTTCCGCCGGCGCGGTGCGCGCCATTCGACCTTGTCCGCCCGCAAGCACTGGGCGCTGCTGCTCGCGCATCCGTACGTGGAGGCGACCGGGTTCTCGGGTTTCGACGATGCGGATACGAGCCACCTGAACGACACGTCGCGCAAGTTCCTGCGCGCGCAGATGCTGCATCAGATGGAGTTGCGCACCGACGCGACGGACGACGATGCGCGCGCGCACCTCGCACGCGTGCTCGAGACGCAATGGTTTCGGGCCGACCTGCATGCGCTGCAGCCGACCGACGACCCGCGTGCCGCACTCGCGTTCGCCTGTGCGCGGATGGCGTTCCTCGCGCGCGTGGCGATGCTGATGGGCTGGACCGAGCCGGACACCGCATGGCGTGTGCTGTTGCTCAACGCGCAGCGCGCGCAGGATTGTTTCGACAGCTGGACGGATTTCGGTAGCGCGTATATCGCGGGCCGCAAGCAGTGGGTGGCCGGGTTTCGCGCCGATCCGTTCGGCAAGGCGTTCGACGACGCCACGCTGCAGCGCTGGCTTGCACCGCGCGACGGTGCGTGGGGGCGGGCGGCATGGCCGGGGCTGGCGGCGTTCGATCCCGAACCGGTCGCGCAAGCTCGGTGACGCGTCGATGCCGCCAGCCGTTCACTTCGCATGCCGCTTTCCGTTTCCGCCGACGCCGACATGATTTCATCCGTTCATCCCCTGTTGCGACGCCTGGCGCTGTCCGTTGCGTGTGCGGTGCCGGCGTCGGTGCTGCCCGCGACGGCGCAGGCGGTCGAGCCGGTTGCGGCCGACCGCCTGCTGCGCACGTTCCTCCACGACCACTACGGCAACTGGCGCGCGGACCGCAAGGGCTGGCAGTCGGACGCGGGCGATTTCATTTACTCGCCGTGCGGGTCGCTGCGCGTCGCGACCGCCGACGGCCCGCGGTATCTGCTCGCGGTGTGCGGCGAGACCGAGGCAGCCGTGCAGGACGGCACGCCGGGGATGGATTCGGACGGCACGACGGGCACCATCGACCTGTACGTGCTGAAGCCCGCGGCGGACGGCAAGACGCTCGAGCCGGTGGTGAAGAAGACGGATATCGCGTCCGGCAAGCGCGGCGAGCCGGGTACGGTGCGCATCGAGCGGTACGGCCCGCACCTGTTCGGCTTCACGATCGGCGACGGCGTCACGCTGCAGGGCTATACGATGGCGATGCGATCGATCTGGCTGCCGGTCGGCAACGCGATCGTCGAGGCGGCGCCGCGCATCGACGAAGCGCTCGACAACACGGGGTCGCTCGATTGCGGGAACGCGAAGTCCCGTTGCGAGAGCCGCACGTTTTCGATCGTGCCCGACACGACCGGCACCGGCGACGTCTATCCGTTGACGGTCACGGAAACGGGCTCGCGCGGCGACAAGGAGATTCACGCGCGCTACACGGTGAAGTTCGACGCGGCACGCGGCCGCTACGTGGTACCGAAGGCATTGCGCGCAGGATACTGACCGTTCGCGCGAAGGAGCGGGCGGCGCGGTGCCGCCCGAGCGTCACACGTACAGGTACCGTACGAGGTGGAAGAACACCGGCGCGGCGAAGCAGATCGAGTCGACGCGATCGAGCATCCCGCCGTGGCCCGCGATCATCGAACCCCAGTCCTTGGTGCCGAGCGAGCGCTTGACGGCCGACAGCACGAGGCCGCCGACGAAGCCCGCGATCACGATCGCGAGCGAGATCCCGAACGCGGCGCCGAAACTGAACGGCGTCACGCGATACAGCGACGCGCCGCACAGCGTCGCGAGCAGCCCGCCGCCGACGAACCCCTCGACCGTCTTGGACGGCGACAGCTGCGGCGCGATCTTGCGGCGCCCGAACAGCTTGCCGACGACATACTGCAGCACGTCGCTGATCTGCACGACGAACAGGAAGAAGAACAGCAGCAGCGCGTTCTGTCCCGTGTAGCGCGGAATGTCGAGGATCAGCACGGCCGGCGCGTGGCTCAGCCCGTACACGCACACCATCAGCGCCCAGTTGATCTTCGCGTTGCGGCTCAGGAATTCGCGCGTGTCCTGCGTGAGCGCCGACACGAGCGACATCGCGAAGAACAGGTGCACGGGCACGAAGATCGAGTACATCCCGTACCAGTCGATCCCGAGCAGCAGGTATTGCACGGGGATCGCGACGAAGAACGCGATGAACAGCGTCGTGTGGTCGCTCGCGGTCGTCGGCGTGAGCGTGATGAATTCGCGCAGCGTCAGGTAGGACAGCACCGCGAACACGAGATACGTGACGTTGTTGCCGAGGCTGATCGCGATGACCATGATCGCGATCATCGCCCACCACGCACGGATGCGCTGGTTCAGGTTGACGATGGTCGCGCTCGTGCCGCCGCTGCGCGCGCCGAGGATCGCGCCGATCACGGTGGCGATGACGAGCACGCCCGTGACGCCCGCGACCAGTTCCCAGAAGAGAGTTCGCATGAGGGATATCCGGAAAAGGGGAGAAGGGGGGCTGCGTTCAGCCGGCCGGCCGCTGCGGCGGCGCGAGCGCGACGATCGCGTCGCGCATGCGGGCGAGGAACGTCGGCTTGTCTTCCTGGGCACCGAGCGCATCGTTCGCGCCGAAGTGCACCTTGCAGATCAGCGGCACCGGCCAGATCGCACCCTTCGGCATGATCCGTTGCAGGTTCTCGAGATAGACGGGCGCGAGCGCGACGTCCGGAAACTCGGTCGCGAGGTGGAACAGCCCGCTCTTGAACGGCTGCGGCAGGATCTCGGCGCCGCGCGTGCCTTCCGGGAAGATGATGATCGAATGGCCCTGCCGGAGCGCGTCGCGCACGGGGTCGAGCGGGTCGCCGCCGGACTCGCGGTGGCGATCGATCAGCACGACGTTCAGCAGCTTCTGCGCGATGTGGCGCTTCGCGTCGCTGCTGTCCCAGTAGTCGCGCGCGGCGACGGGCCGTACGACCGCGCGCACGTCGCGCGGCAGCGCGGCGAGGATCGCGAGCGTGTCGATGTGGCTCGTGTGGTTCGAGAAATAGATCTTCTGCGTCGGGGACGGCGGCCCCTGATGCCAGACCGGATACGCGCCGGCGACGAGCCGCACGATGGACAGCAGGAAGTCGCGCTGCCAGACGTTGAGAATGTTCATCGGCGCTGCGCCTCCTGCCTGCATGCATGGCCCGCGGCGCTTGCGCGGCGAGCGGGACCCCGGAATGCCGGCGCGGCAGGATGCGCGCCGGACGGCCCTTGTTTAAATTTTTTCAAATTCGTGGCTGCCTGTCGCAGGTCCGCGATAATCGGACGATTCGCCGCCACACGCTGTTGCGTCGCGGCGAATGCGCCGGTCGGCGGCGTGATAATCGGCTGTTGCACGAGCGCCCGTTTGCAGTTCGAATGGATCGTGCTGCGTTCGGGCCAGCGGATTATCGCGAGTTTCCGTCAAAAACGCCAGATTGGCGCCGCGCTGGCGGGCCGGGCGCTGCTTGACGCATCGGGGCCGCTCGGCGACGATTAGGGCCGTCCATGGAAGGCCGTCCAGGGCCGTTTCACCGCCCGGGGCATGGCGGCGGGAAATGTGTCCGACTGTGCCGCGTGAATAGAACGAATACGAAACGATGAGCCTCTACGCACTCAAACCCAAATTCCAGAACCGCCTGCGCCCGTTCGCGAACTCGCTCGCCGAGCGTGGCGTCACGGCCAACCAGGTCACGCTGTTCGCGGCCGGCGGCTCGATCGTCGTCGGCGCGCTCGCCGGCCTTGGCGTATTTGCCCGCGCGCTGTTCCTGCTGATCCCGCTGTGGCTGTTCGTGCGGATGGCGCTCAATGCGATCGACGGGATGCTCGCGCGCGAGCACAACCAGAAGAGCACGCTCGGCGCGTACCTCAACGAACTCGGCGACGTCGTGTCCGATATCGCGCTGGTGCTGCCGTTTCTCGCGATTCCGGCGTTCGCTCCGGCAGACGTCTGGCTGTTTGCACTGACGGCGGTGATCGTCGAATGCGCGGGGCTGATCGGCCCGCTGGTCGGCGTGAGCCGCCGCTACGACGGCCCGTTCGGCAAGAGCGACCGCGCGCTCGCCCTCGGCGCGTTCGCGTTGTGGATCGGGCTCGGGTTTCCGGTCGGCGGCGTCGCCGCATGGCTGTGGCGGCTGCTGATCGTGCTGTCGATCGTGACCGTGGTGCGGCGCGTGCAGGCCGGCATCGCGGAAAAGGGTAGTCAAGGGTAGTTGAAGCAGTGGCGGTACCGGGCGCCGGAGGGCGGCGCACCAAGATTCGAATAACGAAACGAGAGAAAAATACATGAGCGCACGCACGGCACGTGAGGCCGATTTCATCACGCACGACGGCGAAACGCTGTTCTATCGTCACTGGCCCGCGACGGGCCCGCGCTGCCGCGGCGCCATCGTGCTGCTGCATCGCGGCCACGAACATTCGGCGCGCGTCGCGCATCTCGTCGACGAGCTCGACCTGCCGGATTTCGCGTTCTTCGCGTGGGATGCGCGCGGCCACGGCCGCTCGCCCGGCGCGCGCGGCTACAGCCCGAGCGCGGCCGCGTCGGTACGCGACCTGCAGACCTTCGTCGAACATATCCGCGACACGCACGGCATCGCGATCGAGGACATGGCCGTGGTCGGCCAGAGCGTCGGCGCGGTGCTCGCGGCCACCTGGGTGCACGACTACGCGCCGCCGATCCGCGCGCTCGTCGTCGCGTCGCCGGCGTTTCACATCAAGCTCTACGTGCCGTTCGCGCGGCCGGGCCTGCGGCTGATTCACAAGCTGCGCGGGCTGTTCTACGTGAACAGCTACGTGAAGCCGAAATTCCTCACGCACGATCCCGAGCGGATCGCGAGTTATGCGTCCGATCCGCTGATCACGCGGCCGATCGCGGTCAACATGCTGCTCGACCTGCACGACACCGCGCAGCGGATCGTCGCCGATGCGGCCGCGATCACCGTGCCGACGCAACTGCTGATCTCGGGCGCCGACTGGGTCGTGCATCGCGGCCCGCAGGACCGCTTCTTCGAACGCCTCGGCGCCGCGCGCAAGGAGCGCATCGTGCTGCCGGGCTTCTATCACGACACGCTCGGCGAACGCGATCGCGCGCAGGCGCTCGCGCCGCTGCGCGCATTCGTGCTGCGCGAATTCGATGCGCCGAGCCCGCGCGTGTCGCTCGCCGATGCCGACCGGCGCGGCGCGTTCCACGACGAATACGCGGCACTCGGCCGCCCGCCCGCGAATGCGTTCGCGCGTGCGTACTGGGCGCTCACGCGAGCCGGCCTGAAGGCCGGGGGCGCGCTGTCGGACGGTATCGCGCTCGGGCTGCGGCTCGGTTTCGATTCGGGCTCGACGCTCGATTACGTGTACCGCAATCGCGCGCAAGGGCGGCTCGGCATCGGTGCGCTGATCGACCGCACGTATCTCGATTCGCCGGGCTGGGTCGGCATCCGCCAGCGCAAGGTGCATCTGCAGGAGCTGATCGGCGCGGCGATCGGTCGTCTGCGCGGCCACGGCACGCCGGTGCGGATCGTCGACATCGCGGCCGGTCACGGGCGCTACGTGCTCGACGCGATCGCGTCGGCCGCCGAGCGCGACGGCGCGGCGCCCGACGACATCACGCTGCGCGACTACAGTCCGCCGAACGTCGAGGCCGGGCGCGTGCTGATCGCGCAGCGCGGCCTCGAGCCGATCGCTCGCTTCGAGCGCGGCGACGCGTTCGACGAGGCGTCGCTCGCGACGCTCGAGCCGCGTCCGACGCTCGCGATCGTGTCGGGCCTCTACGAACTGTTCGGCGAGAACGCGCTGATCGAGCGCTCGCTGCGCGGGCTCGCGCAGGCCGTGCCGCCGGGCGGGTATCTCGTTTATACGGGGCAGCCGTGGCATCCGCAGCTCGAATTCATCGCGCGCGCACTGAACAATCACCGCGGCGAGGCGACCTGGGTGATGCGCCGCCGCTCGCAGGCCGAGATGGACGAACTCGTCGCGCGCGCGGGGTTCCGCAAGCTCGACCAGCGGATCGACGAAATGGGCATTTTCACGGTCAGCCTCGCGCAGCGGGTCGACGCGTCATGAGCGAGTTCGGCGGCGACGCGCGCGGCCTGGCGGCGCAGGCGTCGGCGGCCGGCGCACGCGACGCGTCGTTCGCGCTGCGTGTCGGCTGGCTCGCGGTGATGGGCGCCGTGTTCTTCTCGACCTACGGCTTCGCGAACTGGCTCGCCGCGCGCCGTGCGGCGGTGCCGACCTTCGCGTTCGGCTGGGAGCACGCGATCCCGTTCGTGCCGTGGACGATCGTGCCGTACTGGTCGATCGACCTGCTGTATGCGCTGTCGTTCTTCTTCTGGACGCGCCGCGCCGACCTGCTCGATCACGTGAAACGGCTGTTGACCGTGCAACTGGTTTCGGTTGCGTGCTTCATCGCGTGGCCGCTGCGCTTCGGGTTCGAGCGGCCCGACGCGGGCGGCGTGGCCGGTGCGCTGTTCACGCTGCTGATGGGGTTCGACAAGCCGTTCAACCAGGCGCCGTCGCTGCACATCGGGCTGCTCGTCGTGCTGTGGGCCGTCTATGCGAAACACGTGCGCGGCACGCTCGCGCGCGTCGTGCTCCACCTGTGGTTCGCGGCGATCGGCGTGTCGGTGCTGACGACCTACCAGCATCACGCGATCGACGTGCCGACCGGTGCGGCCGTCGGCTGTCTTGCGCTGTTCCTGTTTCCGCTGCGCGATGCCGCGGGCCGGCTGCCGGGCGCCGATGCGTCGCCGGGCGCGGCCGGCCGCACGCTTGCGCGTCGTTATGCGCTCGGCGCGGCGGCGGTCGCGCTCGTGGCGCTCTGGTGCGTGCCGCGCGCGCCCGGCTGGGCGCTGGCGGCCGGGTGGGTCGCGCTGGCGCTCGCGTGTGTCGCGTGGATCTACCGGCGCGGCACACCCGGCGCGTTCCAGAAGGATGCGCACGGGCGTTTCCCGGTCGTCATCCGCTGGCTGCTTGCGCCGACGATTGCCGGCGCATTCGTCAATTCGCGGCTGTGGACGTTCCGGCAGCCGGCGCCGGTGCGGATCGACGAACGCGTGTCGCTCGGCCGCACGCCGACCACATCCGACGTGCGCCGCCACGGTTTCACGGCACTGGTCGACCTGACGGCCGAAATGCCCCGCTGGGCGGCGGCCGACGCATCGCTCGCCTATGCGAGCGTGCCGCAGCTCGACCTCGTCGCGCCGACGGCCGCGCAATTCGCGCAGGCCGTCGCGGCGCTCGAACGCCTGCACGGGGAAGGGCACGACGTGCTGGTCTGCTGCGCGCTCGGCTACGGGCGCAGCGTGCTGTGCGCGGCCGCGTGGCTGGCGGCGCGACGCGGGTTCGGCGATGCGCGCGACGCGCTGGCCGCGGTGCGCGCGGTGCGGCCGCATGCGGTGTGGTCGGACGACGGCGTGGCCGTGCTGCAGCACTGGATCGATCGCCGGCGCGGCGCGGGAGGCGTGTGATGCGCGACCCGTCCGCGCCATTCAGGATTGCCGCCGCGCGCGGCGCGCTCGATGCGGGCGCGTGGGCGATCGCGGCCGCGCTGGCCGCGGCCGGCGCGGGCTGGTGGATCGCGTCGGGCTGGGCGCCGGCGACGGTCGCGCGCGTGCTGCTGGCCGTCGTCAGTACCGGGTCGGGGATCGCGGCGCTGTGGGTCGCGGTGCGGATCGAGATCGACCGCCGGCTGTTCGCCGCGCTTGCGCGCGCGGCGGCCGGCGACGCATCGGTCGACGACGCCCTCGCCGCGCTCGACCGCGCGCTCGCCGATCTCGGCTGGATCGACGCATCGAAGGCCGGCCGCGCGCTCGACGCACGCGTGCGCGGCGCGGTCGGGCTGTGCCGGGCCGGCGTGCTCGTCGCGATCGTGCAGTGGCTCGTGGTCGGGCTCGCGATCGCTGTTGCGCAGGTGGGCTAGTCAGCGGCCGTGCGAACCCGCTGCGCGGTCGACGCTGTCGTTCCGGCTACGGGTTTATCGAGGAAGCCGCCTCGGGATCTGGGTTACGCGTGAGCCGTCCGCTGCGACCGCGTGCGCTTCACCTCATACATCGCCTGGTCCGCATGCTCGATCAGCGCGGTCATGTCGGTGCCGTCGTCGGGCAGCAGCGCGATCCCGACGCTGACGCCGAGCCGCAGCGGGCGCCCCTCGAATTCGAACGGTTCGCTGACCTGCCGCGCGAGCCGCGTGCTTTGCGCATGCGCGTCGTCGCGGTTGCCGATGTTCGGCAGGATCACCGCGAATTCGTCGCCGCCGATACGCGCGACCGTGTCCGAGCGCCGCACCGCGCCCTGCATCCGCGTGGCGATCTCGCGCAGCGCCGCGTCGCCCGCGCGGTGGCCGAACCCGTCGTTGATCGGCTTCAGCCCGTCCATGTCGATGTTGAGGATGCCGAGCCGGCCGTTCGCGCGCAGCGTCGTGTGCATCGACTGGCGCAGGCGGTCGTAGAACAGCGCGCGGTTCGGCAGGCCCGTGAGCGCGTCGTGCGTCGCGCGCATGTAGAGTTCGTTCGCCTCGTTGCGTGCCGCGTGGAACATCGCGGCGGCGATCAGGTCGGCCGTCAGCCGCAGCGTGCCGGCATCGGCTGGCGAAAAGCCGTCGACTTCCGGCGACATCACCTTCAGCACGCCGACCGTCGTGTCGGCATGGGTGAGCGGCATCACGAGCATCGAACGCAGGCCGACACGCCGGCATGCGTCGCGATCGACGCGCGGGTCGGTTTCCGAATCGATGCAGTGGAGCAATTCGCCTTGCTGCACGCACAGGCCGGACAGGCTGCCCGAGCGCCGCAGCCGCAGGCCGAGCATCCCGGCCGCGGTGCCCGACGCGGCGCGGTACACCATGTCGTCACCCTCGGCGAATTCGACCGCGGCGGCGCTCGCGCCGGTGAGCTGCGGCACCTGCTCGGCCACATACGCCATCACGCTGCCGAGGTCGAGGCCGAGCTTCGCGATCTCGGTCTGGGCGGCAATGATGCGCAGCAGGGTGTCGGGGGACGGAGTGACGGTGTCGGCGATTTGATTCAAGTCAGTTTTCCGTGAAAGAAAGCACGTCCGGCGGCACGGGATTGCGGTAGCATACGCGCCGCTTCGCGGCGGCGCGTTCCGGGGCGGTCTGCAACGGACCGCCGCCGGCCGGCCGAACCGCGCCGGCAGTATGCCGTTCGGCCCGTCGGGCGACAACGGCGCAATTCTTACCATTCCTCCCTCTCGCGCAGCATTTTCGACTGGATTGAGGTTTTTTTCGCTTCATCGTCGCGAATCGGGGTAAGTTTTGTCCTATTTTTGAGATAGTGTGACGAATGAGCGTGTGCCGGTGCCAGGAGCGCGCGCAGCACGATGACAGGCGATTAAAGAAATCGCCGCATCGTTTCGATAAATGAATCAGGCCAGTTGGATAGATATGAGGGGAAGCAGTGGGATTGTTCACTCACGGGCATAGCTGCTTTGCGCGCATCGGTTCCGATGCAACGGATGACCTGACGATCCTGACGAAACGGAGCGGCGCATGAAGCCGGCCGTGTCGCTGTTCGTCCTGTCGGCCGCCATGGTCGGCGCATTTCACGCGGCCGCGCTGTCGGCCGCGCCGATGCCGGCCGTGCCGGCCGCCGCCGCCGCCGCGGCCTCGGGCGCGATGCCGGCGCCGGTGCTCGCGGCCGCGCCCGCGGCGGCCAGTGCGCCGTCCGCCGGCTTGCCGGCGACAACGGTGCATCTGCCGTTCGCGTCGCTCGGTGCGTTCGATCCGCTGCGCCTGCGCGGCGCCGACGACGCGCGCACGATCAACGCGGGCGTGCGGCTCGACCGCGTGGTCACCGGCGCGCGGCTGCGCCTGACCTACGCCTATTCGCCGTCGCTGGTGTTCCCGATGTCGCACCTGAAGGTGTCGGTGAACGGCGAGGTGATCGCGACCGTTCCGTTCGACGCCGCGCAGGCGGGCCGGACGGTCACGCAGGAAATCCCGATCGATCCGCGCTATTTCTCGGATTTCAACCAGATCGGCCTGCGCCTGATCGCGCACTACACGCTCGACCATTGCGAGGATCCGTCGAACTCGGCGCTGTGGGCCGACGTGAGCCCGAAGAGCGAGCTGATCCTCGACGAGTCGCCGGTGCGCCTGCCGAACGATCTCGCGCTGCTGCCCGCGCCGTTCTTCGACCGGCGCGACAACGGCCGCGTTCGCTTGCCGTTCGTGCTGCCGGCGTCGCCGGATTCGGCGACGCTGCGCAGCGCGGGCGTGCTCGCGTCGTGGTTCGGCGCGCTGGCCGACTACCGGCATGCGCGGTTCCCGGTGTCGTCCGGGCTGCCGACGGACGACCAGGCGGTGGTGATCGGCACGGCCGCGACGCTGCCGGGCGGCCTCGCGCTGCCGGCGATCAACGGGCCGCTGCTCGCGGTGGCCGACAACCCGGCTGCGCCGGGGCGCAAGCTGCTCGTCGTCACGGGCCGCACGGCGGCCGAGGTCGACGATGCGGTCGCGACGCTCGTGCTGGGCCGCGCGGCGCTGTCGGGGCCGGCGGCGACGGTCGCGCACGTCGATCCCGGCGCGCCGCGCAAGCCGTACGACGCGCCGCGCTGGTTGCCCGTGAACCGGCCGATCGCGTTCCGCGAGCTGGTATCCGATACGCGCCAGCTGGAAGTGCGCGGCACGACACCCGACGCCATCCGCCTGAACCTGCGCGTGCCGGCCGATCTGCATTCGTGGAACGGCGCGGGCGTGCCGATCACGCTGCGCTACCGCTACACGGCGCCGACCGTGCAGGACAACTCGACGCTCGCTGTCGAGATCAACGAGCAGCTCGTGAAGTCGTACCGGCTCGGGCCGTCCCATGCCGAGGACGCGCACGGCCGCATGCAGCTGCCGCTGCTGTCGGTGCCCGAAGGGCGCGTGACGAGCGACGTCGACATCCCGGCGTTCCGGGTCGGCAGCGGCAACCAGCTGCAGTTCCGCTTCACGCTCGACTCGCAGAAGACGGGCCTGTGCTCGAGCACGGCGACCGAGCCGCAGCGCGCGGCGATCGATCCCGATTCGACGATCGACTTCTCGCACTTCGTCCATTACGCGCAATTGCCGAACCTCGCGTTCTTCGCGAACAGCGGCTTCCCGTTCACGCGCTTCGCCGACCTGTCGCAGACGGCCGTCGTGATGCCCGACCGGCCGTCGCCGCAGGAGCTCGAGGCCTACCTGACGATGCTCGGCCACATGGGCGAATGGACCGGGTTTCCGGCCCTGCGCGTGCAGGTCGCGCGGCCCGGCGACGTCGCCGCGCTGTCGGGCAGCAAGGACCTGCTCGTGATCGACGGCTCGCCCGCGTCGCCGCTGCTCGCGCACTGGCGCTCGGCGCTGCCGCTCGTGATCGGCGAGCAGGGCGGCGCGGGCGGCGAAGGCACCACGCGCATCGCGTTCTCGGTGAAGGAGCGCTGGCGCAACGGCGTCGGCCTGGCCGAAGGCGGTGCCCACATCGAGCAGACCGGCTCGCTCGCGGCGCTTGCCGGGTTCGAGCTGCCGGGCAGCCGGGGGCGCAGCGTAGTCGCGCTGACGGCGACCGACCAGCCGCGCCTCGGCGACTTGCTCGACGTGTTCGAGAACGCCGGGCTCGTGTCGCAGCTGCAGGGCGACCTCGCGCTGGTGCGGCCGGGGCAGGTCGACAGCCTGCGCGTCGGCGAGCCTTACGTGGTCGGCTTCGTGCCGTGGTATGCGCGCGTGTGGACGGAAGCGGCGCGGCATCCGGTCGTGCTCGGCGCGGTCGGCGTGGTCGCGGGGCTGTTGCTCGCGCTCGGCGTGTTCAGCGTGCTGCAGAGAATCGCCGCGCGTCGACGGGGGATGTAACGGATGGCGCGGGTTATGGCGAAGCGACGGGCAACGCGGCCGGCGCGGCGCGTCGGCGCGGCACTCGCGCTGGCGGTGGCGATGACGTGCACGGCAGCCGGCATGGCCGCGCGCGCGCACGCCGCGGGCACGGCTGACGCGGGATGCGGCGCCGCGTGGCCGCGCTGGGACGCGTTCAAGCGCGATTTCATCTCGGCCGACGGCCGCGTGATCGACGTCGGCTCGGCCGATTCACGCACGGTGTCGGAGGGGCAGGCGTATGGACTCTTCTTCGCGCTGGTCGCGAACGACCGGCGCATGTTCGACACGATCCTCGCATGGACCGAGAACAATCTCGCGCAGGGCGACCTGAGCGCGCACCTGCCGGCGTGGCTGTGGGGCCGTGCGCCCGACGGCGCGTGGCGCGTGCTCGACGCGAACGCGGCGTCGGACGCCGACCTGTGGATCGCGTATGCACTCGTCGAGGCCGGGCGGCTGTGGCACGAGCGCAGCTACACGGCGCGCGGCGCGCTGCTCGCGAAGCGCGTGCTCGACGACGAGACCGCGACCGTGCCGGGCCTCGGGCTCACGCTGCTGCCGGGGCCGACAGGGTTCAAGCTGGCCGACGGCCAGTGGCGCGTGAACCCGAGCTATTCGCCGCCGCAGGTGATCCGCGCGCTCGGCGCGCGCCTGCCCGACGACCGGCGCTGGGCCGCGCTCGCCGCCAGCACCGGCCGCGTGCTGCTCGACACGGCACCGAAGGGCTTTTCGCCCGACTGGGCGCTGTATCGCGCGGGCACGGGTTTCGGGCCCGATCGCGACACGCATGCGGAGAGCGCGTACAACGCGATCCGCGTGTATCTGTGGGCCGGCATGCTCGACCGCGCCGATCCGCTCGCCGCGCCGTTGCTCGCACGCTTTGCGCCGTTCGCCGACTACATCGCCGCGCATGGCGCGCCGCCGGAGAAGGTCGACACGACGACGGGCGTCGCGGGGCCGAACGACGGCAACGGCGGGTTTTCGGCGGCGGCCGTGCCGTTTCTCGACGCGCGCGGCCAGCGTGCGCTCGCCGATGCGCAGGCGGCGCGTGTCGATACGCTCGCGCGCCAGTCGGCGCCCGGTTACTACACGAGCGTGCTGACGCTGTTCGGGCTCGGCTGGCGCGACGGGCGCTACCGGTTCGGCGCGGACGGCACGCTCGACGCCCGCTGGGGAGGCCGCTCGTGCGCCGCCCGCTGAAGCGCGCCGCGCCGCACGTCGCGGGATTCGCGTGGCTCGCGTCGTCGGTGTGCGCGGCGGCGCCGGGCACCGCGCCGGGCACGACGATGGCATCCTCCGCGACGCCGGCGGCCGCCGCGTCCACCGATGCGCAGCGCCAGCTCGACACTGCGCGGATGTGGGGCGTCAAGCATCGCGACGACCTTGCGCGCGACGCGCTGCGCAAGGGGCTGCTGATCGCGCCGGGCGATCCCGAGCTGCTGGCCGAACAGGTTCGCGTGCTGCTGCGGCTCGGCGATGCGAAAGGCGCGCAGGCCTCGCTCGCTCGCCTGCAGGCACAGTCGCCGAATGCGCCCGCCACGCGGCGGGTCGCCGACGAATATCGCGTCGCGACGAGCGGGCGTGGCGAGATGGCGCAGATTCGCCTGCTCGCGCGCAGCGGCCGTGCCGACGAGGCGGCACGGCGGATCGTCGCGCTGTTTCCGAACGGTGCGCCGGACGGTGCGCTCGGCGCCGAGTACTACCAGATCGTGTCGAATGCGCCGGGCGGGCGCGAGCCGGCGATCGCCGCGCTGCGCCGCGCGGTCGCGGCCGATCCGCAGGACACGAGCGCGGCGATGGCGCTCGTGCGGCTCCTGAACCAGCGTGCCGACACGCGGCCGGAGGCGAACCGGCTTGCGTGGGCGCTCGCGAAGCGCGCCGACGCCGACCATACGGAGGCGATGGCGCAGTGGCGGCGCGTGCTGCAGTCGGCCGGCAGCGATCCCGCGTATCTCGATGCGCTGCATGCGTACCTCGTGCTCGTGCCGGACGACACCGAATTCGTCGATCGCGCGGCGGCACTGGATCGCCAGCGCGACGCGCAGCGCCGGCTCGAGCGCAATCCCGACTACATCGCGCAGCAGCGCGGCCTGCAGGCGCTCGCGCGCGGCGACCTGGCGGGCGCCGATCCGCTACTGACGCGCGCCGCGCGCGCACGCGCGGACGACGCCGACGCGGTCGGCGGGCTCGGCCTGCTGCGCCTGCGCGAAGGGCGGCACGACGAGGCGCGCGCGCTGTTCACGCGCGCCGCGACGCTCGCGACCGACCAGCGTGGCAAATGGCAGGGCCTCGCGCGCACCGCGCAGTTCTGGGGGCTGCTCGCGCAAGGCCGCGCGGCGGCCGCCGCGGGACGTCCGCAGGACGCGGAGCGCGCGGCGCGTGCGGCACTCGCGATGCAGCCGGACAGTCCGGACGCGAAGCTGCAGCTTGCCGATGCGTTGCTCGCGCAGCGCGACTGGGCGCGCGCGGAGCCGTTGCTGCGCGAGCTGCTGGCCGCGCGTTCGCCGAGCCTCGCGGCCGTGCGCGACACGGCCACGCTGTATCAGAACACCAGCCGCGCGGACCGGATCGGCCCGCTGCTCGACGCGTTGCAAGGCCGCGTGACGGGCCGCGACGACCGGCACGCGCTCGACGGCCTGCGTGCCGACCTGCTCGCGGACCAGGCGCGCGCGCTGGCGGACAAGGGCGAACGCGGGCCCGCCGCGCAGCGCTACGAGGCGGCCGTGCGCGCGGCGCCCGACGCGCCGTGGACGCGCTTCGCGCTCGCGCGCCTCTATCGCGACATGGGGCTGCCGCAGCTCGGCCGCACGGTGATGGACGACGGGCTCGCGCAAGGCGCGACGCCCGAGATGCGCTACGCGACCGCGCTGTATCGCAACTCCGTCGACGACGCGGCGGGCGCGCAGGCCGCGCTCGCGCCGGTCGACGACGCGCATCGTACGGACGGAATGCGCGCGCTCGCGCGCAAGCTCGATGCGCAACGCGCGCTGGCCGACGCACGCGATGCGCTCGCGCGCGGCGACCGCACGGCGTTCGCCGCGTCCCTCGCGCAGGCCCAGGCGAGCGCGCCGGACGATCCCGACATGCTCGCCGCGATCGGCGCGCAGTGGATCGACGCGGGCGAACCGGATCGCGGCCTCGCACCGTTGCACGACTGGATCGCCGCGCATCCGCGTGAAGCCGATACGGACGTGCGGCTGCGCTATGGCGACCTGCTCGGCAGCGCGGGGCGCGACGACGCGCTTGCCGCGTGGCTCGACGCGCTGCGCCGGGAACCGTCGCTGACGCCCGCGCAGACCGCGCGGATCGAGGACCAGTCGCTGCGGCTCGTGTTGCGGCAGACCGACGAGGCGATCGCACGGCAGGACTACGCACAGGCGCGCAAGCTGCTCGATCATGCGAGCCCGGCCGGCCGCGCGGACAAGCGTCATGCGCTCGAACGGGCCGATCTCGAGCGCGCGCAAGGCCGTTACGACGCGGCGCGCGATGCGCTCGCGCCGGTCGTCGCGCGCACGCCGGACGATGCCGATACGCAGCTCGCGCTGGCACGCATCGACGAGGACAGCGGCAACCGTGCCGCCGCGCTGGCGCGCGTGCAGGCGGTGCTCGCGCGCACGCCGGACGACGACGTCGACACGCAACTGTCGGCCGTGCGCCGCCTGAACGCGCTGCGCCGCGCGGACGAAGCCGCGCAAGTGACCGACCGGCTGCATGCCGCGTATCCGGCGCGCGCCGACGTGACGGTCGCGGCCGGACGCGTGGCCGAGGCGCAGGGCCGTTATGACGACGCGGCGTCGCTGTACCGGTTGTCGCAATCGCAGGAGCGCGCGACGGGCGTGAGCCCGGGCCGTGACGGCCTGACGCCCGCGCAGGCCGCGTTCGCGGATCTCGAGCAGCGGCGCAATCCCGAGATCGAGACCGGCTGGACGCCTGCCTACAAGTCGGGCGACGAAGGCATATCTTCGTATCGCGCGCAGCAGGTGCCGATCTACATGCAGATGCCGGTCCGCTACGACGGCCACGTATTCGCGCAGATCGACACCGTGCATCTCGACCCGGGCACGCTCGATACGAGCGACGCGAATGCGTATTCGCTCAAGACCTTCGGCACGTTCGCGGCGCTCAAGGCGCAGAACGCGCTGACGCCCGCATCGATCGCGAATCCGCCGGGTTCGCTGCACCAGTCGACGACGGGCGTCGCGCTCGGCGCCGGTTATCTGTCGGACGCATGGCGCGTCGACCTCGGCACGTCGCCGCTCGGTTTTCCCGTGCATTACCTCGTCGGCGGCGTGCGTTACCGGTTCGACGCGGGCCCGGCCAGCTTCTCGATGAACGCGTCGCGGCGGCCGGAGACGAGCAGCGTGCTGTCGTACGCGGGGATGCGCGACCCGTGGACGGGCGCGGTCTGGGGCGGCGTGCGCCGCGACGGCGTGAACCTGCGCGCGTCGGTCGACGTCGGCCGCACGAACCTGTTCGCGGAACTCGGCGCGGGCGTGCTGTCCGGCCGCAACGTCGAGCGCAACGCGGAAGTCACGCTGCGCACCGGCTTCACGGTGCCCGTGTACGAGCGTGCGACGATGAAGGTCAGCACGGGGCTCGTCGGCAACGCGTGGCACTACGCGCAGAACCTGCGCTACTACACGTACGGGCAGGGCGGTTACTACAGCCCGCAGCGCTACCTGTCGCTCGGCGTGCCGATCGAATGGGCGGGGCGGCACGATGCACTGTCGTGGGACCTGACCGTCACGGGCGGGATCTCGAACAGCTACGAGAAGGATTCGCTGTATTACCCGACGTTCTCGGACCAGCGGGCCGCGCAGGTGGCGGCCGGGTTCGTGTACGCGGGCAGCTCGACGCGCGGCGTGTCGTTCTCGTACGGCATCAACGGGATCGTCGAGTATCGCGTGAACCCGCACCTGAGCGTCGGCGCGCAGCTGCACGTCGACCGGTCGCACGACTACGCGCCGAGTTCGGCGCTCGTGTACCTGCGCTATGCGTTCGACGCCCGTGCGCAACGCAGCTGGCTCGTCACGCCGACACCCGTGCGGCTTTATTCGGATTACTAGGGGAACGCGCCGTGAATACGGAAATCGATGCCACCCGTCCCGCGCTCGGCGCCGCCGGCCTGCTGGGCCGCCTGCGTGCGCTGCTGGGCGCGGGGCCGGCCGGCGGCCGCGCCGGCACGGTGAGCCGGCTCGCGATCGACGGCTTGCCCGACGCGTGGACACAGCTGGAAGCCGGCGGCCTGTACGCGATCTACGCGGCCGGCGGCACGCCGGCCTGCGATGCGCTCGTGTGGGAGAGCGCGCGGCAGGCGCGCACGCGCGACGTGACGGTCGTGCTCGCGCGCGACGCGGCGCACGTTGCCGGGCAGATGCGGGCGCGCGGTTTCGCGGACGGCGCGCATCCGGCCGGCTGGCCGCGCAACCTGAACGTGCTGGCGATGCCGCCCGCGGCCGAGCCGGCCGGCGGTGACGGCACAGGCACAGGCGCGGGCGCGACGGCCGACGCATCGCGTCGCGCGGCGCCGGGCCCGTTCGCGCGGCTGACCGGCGGCCTGCGCGCGATGAAGCGTTACGGCTTTCGTGCACGCTCGCTGTATTTCGTCGAGGGCGCGCAGCGCTGGTTCAGCTGGGACGACCCGATCGCGCTCGCCGACGAGGCGCATGCGCTCGCCGACTGGTGCCGCACGCGCCGGATCGCGCTCGTGCTGCTGCTCGATCCCGAAGCGACCCGCGCGGACGACGCGGCACGCACCGACGATGCACCGCTCGTGCGCGATGCGGATCGCACGCCGCGCAGCGGTTTCCACGGTATCTGCTCGGGCGTCGCGCAGTTGCAGCGCACCCACGGCGAGCTGCTGTGGATCGTCGACTTCTGGCGCGCGGGCGATACGCTCGCGGCCGGCGAGGTACGGCCGCTGCGTTTCGCGCCGGGCGGCCGGCTGTCGGCGAGCATCGACGGCGGCGCGACCGAGCCGGCCAACCGGATGAAGCTCGCGAGCGACGAGGATCGCGTCGTCGTCAGCCGCGCGGTGCTCGACGGCACGAACCGCGCGCCGCAGGGCTGGGAAATCGTCGAGGACAACGCGGCCGTCGTTGCCGCCTGTGCGCATGCGCAGGCCGCGACCGCGGTGCTCGTGTTCCGTTCGCATGCGCAGCTCGAAGCGCTGTGCGCGGACGTGCACACGCTGCGCCGGCAGTGCGGCGGTGCGCTGAAGATCGCGGTCGTCGAGCGCGGCGAAGTGCTGCGCCAGCAGTTCGAGATGCTCGTGCTGAGCGTCGGCGCGAGCCGCGTCATCGCACGCGACCTGCCGGTATCGCGACTGCAGGGGGCCGTGCATGCGCTGCGCGGCCAGCTTTATGCGCGGCCCGTCGCGGCCGACTATCGTGCGGCGCTCGCGGCCGCGCTCGGCGATTCGGTGCTCGGTTATCTGCCGGTCGGCGCGTTCTGCCTGCGGATTCGCGCGGTGCTCGATCGCGGCGCCGTGCTCGCGCTGCCGCACACGCTCGCGAAGATCGCGCTGCTGCCCGGCGTGTCGCACGTCGACGCGCTGCGGCATTGCCGCCCGCGCCGCGCGGGCGACGTCGTGACGGCCGATGCCGCGCACCTGTACGTGTTCCTGTTCGCGTGCGAACCGGCGGACGCGGAGGACGCGCTCGCGCGCATCTTCGACGTGCCGGTCGACACGCTGTCCGACCGCGTCGTGTGTCTCGGGCAGGGCAGCATCGATACCGAACTCAACGCGCTGAAGGCCGAGAACCGGCGCGCGCCGATCGCCGACTACAGCGACTTGTTCGGGGCCGCGCAGCCGGCGAGCGCCAGTCGCGCCCCGCTCGCGCGCACCGGGCCCGGCGACGCGTTGCCCGACGCGAGCGAAGTGAGCGGGGCGATCGACGCGATCGATACGATCGTCGCGCTCGAGGCGATCGGTGCGATGCCGGCGGCGGCCGCGGCCGCCGACGCTTCGGCGCCGGAACCCGTCATACTCGCCGCGCGCAAGCGCAGCGCCATCCGCAGCGCGATGCCGCTGCGCAAGGAGGGGGTCGCATGATCGCCGAACTCGTCATCGGATTCATCGTCGGCATCGCGATCGCGGTGCCCGTGTGGATCGTCGCGCAGCATCTCGGCATCGGCCGCGGTTTTCATGCACCGCGCGGGATCGACCGGCGTGACGCGGTGCCGTGCGAACTCGTGCCGGTCGCGCTGCGCGGGCGGCTGCTCCCGGACGCCGGGCGCGAGCGTGGCGAGCATGACGAACGTCACGGTGAGGCGGCCCGATGAAGACGATCGCCATCACGTCGACGACCGGGGGGGCGGGCCGCACGACGCTCACGGCCGCGCTCGCGGTGCTGCTGGCGCGTCGCGGCCGGCCGGTCGTCGCCGTCGAATTCGATGCGCAGAACCTGATGGGCGCGACGCTCGGCCTCGACACGCTGGCCGAGCACGGCCTCGCGCAGAGCGTGCTCGGCGGCGCCGAGCCGTGGCATGCGCACACGTGGCGCAACGCCGACGGCGTGCTGTTCGTGCCTTACGGGCAGGTCGACGCGGCCGGCGCGGCCGCATGCGATGCGCGGCTCGCGGCGGATCCGGCTTGGCTGTCGCGCGCGCTCGACGAGATCGCGTTGCCGGCCGACGGCGTCGTGCTGATCGACACCGCGCGTTATCCGTCGACGCAGGCCGAGCAGGCGATTCGCCGCGCGGACCTGACGCTCGTCGTCGTGCCGCCCGAGCCGGCCGCCTGTGCGACGACGGCCGCGCGGCTCGGTGCGCTCGGGGCGGGTGGCGAACTGCACATCGTCGTGAACCGGCTCAATCCGGCGCGCGACATGCAGCGCGACGCACTCGCGATGCTGCGTGCGGTCGCGGGGCCGGCGTCGATGCTCGAGCAGCGCATCCACGTCGATGCGGCCGTGCCCGAAGCGCTCGCGCGCGGCAGCTGGATCTTCGACGATGCGCCGTATTCGCAGGCGTCGCACGACCTGAACGGCGTCGCGAACTGGGTCGATACCTGGCTGGCGGCACGCGCGGCCGTTCGCCGCGGAGCGGCGCGATGAACGCGCGCATCGCGCCGCGCCTGCGCGCATTCGGACGCCGCACGGCCGACTGGATCGCGCGCGGCATCGGCTTGCCCGCGCAACGCACGCTGGTCGACTGGCTCGTGCGGCTGTTCTTCCACGCCCCGCCGCCCGGCCGGCCCGATCACGTGCGCCGCTGGGTGCGTGTCGCGTCGCTGCGGCTCGCGCAAGAGTGGGGCGTGCTGCAGCCGCTCAGCCCGCGCGAATGGCTGTGGCGCGCGATCGTGCGGGCGCCGCGCGCGGCCGACGGCCGCCCCGCGCGCGATCCGCTCGCCTGGTTCGACAAGTACGTCGTGCCCGTCTACGTGGCCGGGCGCGCGGTCGGCCGGCGCATCAACGCGTTGCTCGAGCGTCTGCCATGGGTGCGCTGGGGCGGCTGGCTCGACGCGCGCGCGAACGGCGTCGGCCGGCGCCGCTGGCTCGCGCCGCTGCTGCTGGTGGCCGGCGCACTGCTGTGGGCCGCGGCCGGCATGTCGCCGCTGATGCCCGGCGCGCAGTTCGCGTTCTTCGCGATCGTCGCGGTACTGGCGCTCACGCTGCGCCGCCTGCCGGGCCATCTGCCGACGCTCGCGCTCGCGTCGCTCGCGCTGCTCGCGACGGTGCGCTACGTGTGGTGGCGCACCACGCAGACGCTCGATTTCCGCGGCCCCGTCGAGGCCGTCGCGGGTTACCTGCTGTACGGCGCGGAAGCCTATACGTGGATGATCCTGCTGCTCGGCTTCGTGCAGACGGCCTGGCCGCTCGACCGGCCGATCGTGCCGCTGCCCGACGATCCCGACACCTGGCCGACCGTCGACATCTACATCCCGACCTACAACGAGCCGCTGTCGGTCGTGAAGCCGACGGTATTCGCCGCGCAGAGCATCGACTGGCCGAGCGCGAAGCTACGCGTGTACCTGCTCGACGACGGCCGGCGCCCCGAGTTCGCGGCGTTCGCGGCCGAGGCCGGCATCGACTACCTGACGCGCGACGACAACCGCCACGCGAAGGCCGGCAACATCAACCGCGCGCTGCCGAAGACGCACGGCGAATACATCGCGATCTTCGACTGCGATCACGTGCCGACGCGCTCGTTCCTGCAGACGACGATGGGCGTGTTCCTGCGCGACCCGAAGTGCGCGCTGGTGCAGACGCCGCACCATTTCTTCTCGCCCGATCCGTTCGAGCGCAACCTCGGCACGTTCCGCGAGATCCCGAACGAGGGCAACCTGTTCTACGGCCTGGTGCAGTCGGGCAACGACCTGTGGAACGCGACGTTCTTCTGCGGCTCGTGCGCGGTGCTCAAGCGCAGCGCGCTGGAAGAGGTGGGCGGCGTCGCGGTCGAGACCGTGACCGAGGATGCGCACACGGCGCTCAAGCTGCACCGGCGCGGCTATACGTCGGCGTACCTGCCGACCGTGCAGGCGGCCGGCCTCGCGACCGAAAGCCTCGCGGGCCACGTGAAGCAGCGCACGCGCTGGGCGCGCGGGATGGCGCAGATCTTCCGCATCGACAACCCGTTCCTCGGGCGAGGGCTCGGCCTGATCCAGCGGATCTGCTACGGCAACGCGATGCTGCATTTCTTCTACGGGATTCCGCGGCTCGTGTTCCTGACGATCCCGCTCGCGTACCTGTTCTTCCACCTGTACTTCATCAACGCGTCGTCGCTCGCGCTCGCGAGTTACGTGATCCCGTACCTGGTGCTCGCGAACGTCGCGAACTCGCGGATGCAGGGGCGCTACCGCCATTCGTTCTGGGCCGAGGTCTACGAGTCGGTGCTCGCGTGGTACATCGCGCTGCCGACCACCGTCGCGTTCTTCAGCCCGAAGCACGGCAAGTTCAACGTGACCGACAAGGGCGGCAAGATCGACGAAGGTTACGTCGACTGGTCGACGTCGAAGCCGTATCTCGTGCTGTTCGGGCTGAACGTGCTCGCGATCCTCGCCGGCATCTGGCGGCTCGTGGCCGACCAGGGCGACGAGGCGTCGACGATCCTGATCACGCTCGGCTGGACCGTGTACAACCTCGCGATGCTCGGCGCGGCGCTGGCCGTCGCGCGCGAGACCAGGCAGGTGCGCGTCACGCACCGGATCGCGATGCGCGTGCCGGCCACGCTGCTGCTCGCCGACGGCTCGACGGCCGCATGCTTCACGAGCGACTACTCGACCGGCGGCCTCGGCCTCGAAGCTGTGCCGGGGCTCCCGGTCGCCGTCGGCGACACGCTGACGGTGTGCGTGACGCGCGGCGACCGGCCGTTCCCGTTCCCGGTGCGCGTGACCCGCGTGACGCCGACCCATATCGGCGTGAGCTTCGAGGAACTGACGCTCGAACAGGAGCGCCAGCTCGTGCAATGCACGTTCGGGCGCGCGGACGCGTGGCTCGACTGGCACGAAGGCCAGCGCGTCGACACGCCGCTCGGCGGGCTGAAGGAAGTGCTGCGCATCGGCCTGGATGGTTATGTACGAATGTGGAAGGGTGCGGCGCGCGGCCTGCAGGCCATGCTGGCGCCGAAACTCGATCGGGCGCGCGACTGACGCGGCGCTCATCATGGAGTGGGTTAGATGACGTTCTGGAATCTGTATTTCATCCTGAAGTTCGCGCTGTTCGCGACCGGGCACCTGCAGCCGTTCTGGCTCGCGAACCTCGCGTTCGCGGTGGCGCTCGCGGCGAGCGCGCCGATCCGGCGGCGTGCGTGGCGCATCGTCCGGCAGGTCGTCGCGATCGCGATCGCGGTGCCGCTGCTCGCGCGCGAACTGCATGCGCCGCCGCTTGCCCGTCTCGCCGAGGCCGCGCAGGAAGTCAGCACGTTCCGCCTCGACTACTGGATGGAGCTGCTGCCGCGCCTGCTGCCGCCCATGCTGGTGCTGACGGTGGCCGGTGTGCTGATCGTCTACTTCATCGTCAACCGGTGGCTGCGCGTCGCGACCTTCGTGCTGGCCGTGCTGGTCGTGATGCCGCTATGGCAGGCCGGTAGCGGGCTGATGGCGCGTGTCGTCGCGCCGCTTCCGCAGCAGGCGAACGCGGCAGGCACGACGCTCGCCGGCCAGCCCGAGGACCACAACGCCGCGCTCGCGACGTTCCGCACGCAGGAGTCGCAGCGACAGGTCGCGTTCGGCCACCTCGGCAGCGATCCGGCCGCCCAGTTCGACGTGATCGTGCTGCACATCTGCTCGCTGTCGTGGGACGACCTCGATGCCGCGAAGGTGCGCAACCATCCGATGCTGAGCCATTTCGACTACCTGTTCTCGAACTTCAGCACGGCCGCGAGCTACAGCGGCCCGGCGGCGATCCGCGTGCTGCGCGCGAGCTGCGGGCAGGAAGCGCACGCCGACCTGTACAAACCCGCACCGCAGCAGTGCCACCTGTTCTCGCAACTGGCGAGCGCCGGTTACTCGGTGCAGTCGCTGCTGAACCACGACGGCCACTTCGACAACTTCCTGCAGGTGATCCACGACAACATCGGCGTGGCCGACGCGCCGATGATCTCGAACGCGGCCGCGCCCGTTGCGATGCATGCGTTCGACGGCTCGGCGATCAAGGACGACTACACGACGCTCGCGAACTGGTACGCGCAGCGCGCGTCGGTGCAGGGCCCGGTCGCGCTGTACTACAACACGATCAGCCTGCACGACGGCAACCGGATCGTCGGCAGTTCGCTGACGAGCATCGACTCGTATCCGCAGCGCGTGACGAAGATGATGGACGACTTCGACCGCCTCGCCGACCTGATCGCGCAATCGGGCCGCCGTGCGGTGATCGTGTTCGTGCCCGAGCACGGTGCCGCGCTGCGCGGCGACAAGTACCAGGTCGCGGGGCTGCGCGAAATCCCGACGCCGCGCATCGTGCACGGGCCGGTGGGCGTGCGGCTCGTCGGCTTTGCCGGCAATCACGGCGCGACGACCGTGATCGACCAGCCGACCAGCTTCCTCGCGCTCGCGCAACTGCTGTCGAACCTCGTGTCGAACAGCCCGTTCAAGCCGGGCACGACGCTCGCGCAATACGCGGCCGACCTGCCGCGCACGCGGATGGTCGGCGAGAACGAGGGCACGGTGACGATGCAGACGGCCGAGGGTTACTCGGTGAAGACTCCGGATGGCGTATGGATCGACGAACAGTAATGCTGCACGGTGACGGCGACGACGATCGCCTGTCGCAACCGAACGACGTGCTCGGCCTCGCACGGCATCTGCCAGCGCTCGATCCCGGGCGTTATGTCGACGAGCAGGCGCGCCGTGCGTTCATCGAGTCGCTCGACCGCTGGCCGACACTGGCGAAGCTGATGGGATTGAAACCGTCGGCGTAACGCGGACGGGACGACGGCCGGCATGCGTGCCGGCCGTCGGTTGCCTGCGGGCGATCCTGTCTATTGTGCCTATTGCGCCTTGCGTTCCGGCTGGCGTGTCCATTCGTTTTCTTCGCCCGGCACCTTGCCGAAGGTCTGATCGGCCCACGCGGCGCGGGCCGCGTCGATCTTCGCGCGCGCGCTCGACACGAAATTCCATTCGATGAAACGCTCGCCCGGCAGGTGCGCACCGCCGAGCAGCATCACGCGTGCGCCGCTTGCGCTGGCGAGTGCCACGGTCGCGCCGGGTTCGAGCACGGCCATCGTCGCGGGGGCGACCGGCGTGCCGTCGATGGCGAGGTCGCCGTCGACCAGGTATACGCCGCGTTCCTCATGTTCGGCATCGAGCGCGAGCGTGCCGCCTGCCGCGAACTCCGCATACGCATAAAGCGTCGGCGAGAACACGGCGACCGGCGACGCGAGCCCGAACGCGGTACCCGCGATCACGCGCACGGTCGTGCCGTCACGCGTGAATGACGGCAGCGTGTCGGCCGGATGATGGACGAACGCGGGCGCGGTGTCTTCATGCTCGACCGGCAGCGCGACCCAGGTCTGGATCCCGTGCACCGGCTGCTCGCGCGGCCGGTCTTCGTCGGGCGAGCGCTCCGAATGCACGATGCCGCGGCCGGCCGTCATCCAGTTCACGTCGCCCGGCACGATCTTCTGCCGGAAGCCGAGGCTGTCGTGATGCATCAGCGAGCCGTCGAACAGGTAGGTGACGGTCGCCAGGCCGATGTGCGGATGCGGCAGCACGTCGATGCCGCGGCCGGCCGGCAGCACGGCCGGCCCCATCTCGTCGAAGAAGATGAACGGGCCGACGAGGCGTGCGGCGCGCGCGGGCAGCACGCGGCGCACGACGAGGTTGCCGATGTCGCTTTCGCGCGGCGTGAGCAGGGTCTTGATCGAGGCGGACATGGTGGGGATTCTCGTGGTCGGTGCGGGGCGCGTCAGGCGATCGCCGTATCGATGGTGATCGGATGCGAGAGGATCTTGTGCACCGGGCAGGCGTTCGCGATCTGCAGCAGGCGTTCGCGCTGTTCGCCGGACAGGTCGCCGTCGAGCGTGATGCGGCGCACGATCGTGCTGCCCGCGCTGCCCGATTCGTGCGCGAGCTTCACGTGCACTTCGGCGAGCGGCCAGCCCTTGCGTTGCGCATACATCTTCAGCGTGATCGCGGTGCATGCGCCGAGGCTCGACAGCAGCAGCGCGACGGGCGTCGGCGCGGTGTCGCCGCCGCCGAGCGGCGTGGGCTCGTCGGCGCGCCACTGGTGGACGCCGTCGGTGAAGTGGACGAGGTAATCGACGGCACCGATGCTTGCTTCGACGGACAGTTCGCTCATTGCAGTTCCATAAGGAGAAAGGGGGAGGCGGCGGCTTGGCCGGGCTTCAGGGTTCGAGCAGGCGCTGCAGGCGCAGTTCCTCGAAATCGAGTTCCGATTCGATCCGGTGCAGGACCGTGTCGTCGACCTTGCCGTCGCGATGCAGGTCGAGCAGCGCGCGGCGCGACACGCCGACGAGGTCGAGTTCGACGCGCAGCATGCGCGCCCGCACGTTGGCCGGTTCGGTGCCATGACGAAACGCGCGTTCGTTGAAGGTCACGCGGTTCCGGTATTCGGCGAGCAGGCGGTCGAGCGAAGGGCGTTCGAGGCTCGACCCGCGCTGTTCGAGCGCGTCGAGTTCGGCGAGCGCCGCGCCGAACGTATGCGCGCGCACCGCGTGCTCGGACATCGTGTGCCGTGCGGCCGGGCGCAGCTTCAGTACGCGGATCAGCGGCGCGAGCGTGCCGCCCTGCACGACGAGCGTCGCGATGATCAGCAGGAACGTGCTGAACAGGATCAGGTCGCGGCCGGGGAAGGTGGCCGGCAGTGCGATCGCGGCCGCGAGGCTCACGACACCGCGCATGCCTGACCAGCCGAGCACGACGGCTTCGCGCCACGACCACGGCGCGTGGCCCGCGCGCGGCGCGCGCAGGCGGCCCGGTAGCCACATCGCGACGAACACCCATACGACGCGCGCGCCGATCGCGGCGGCGGTGGCGGGCAGCGCGACGCGCAGGCCGGCCATCAGCACCGCGCCTTCGTGGTTCACGCGTGCGAGGATCGCGTGCAGCGCGAGGCCGATCAGGATGAACACGAGCGCGTCGAGCACGAACACGATCGCTTCCCAGGTCGCCTTCGCCTTGATCCGCATGTCGGCGTCGAACACGCGATGCTGGCGCACGCCGAGCACGAGGCCGCAGGTCACCACCGACAGCACGCCCGAGCCGTCGACGGCTTCCGCGATCCCGTAGCTGCCCCACGCCATCGCGAAGGTCACGACGATGCCGAGCATCGGGTCGCGCAGGCGCGGCAGCACCCAGCACATCGCATGGCCGCACGCGAGGCCGACCGCGATGCCGATCAGCGTCAGCGAGAAGAACAGGCCGGTGGCGCTGGTGGCCGTGATCGATACCGCCAGCGCGGCCGACACGGCCATCTGGTACAGCAGCAGGCCCGACGCATCGTTGACGAGGCTCTCGCCTTCGAGCACCGCGACGAGCCGCGCGGGCAGCGGGTGGCGCTGCAGGATCGCCTTCGCGGCGACCGCGTCGGGCGGCGACACGATCGCGCCGAGCGTGAAGCAGGCGGCCCACGGCAGCACCGGGTTCACGGCATGCACGGCGAGCGCGACCGCGACGGTGGTGAACACCACCGCGCCGAGCGCGAGCGACGCGATCGATGCGAGCTCCTGCCGGAATTCCTTCCACGCGGTGTAGAACCCGCTCGACATCAGCAGCGGCGGCAGCACGGCCGCGAGCAGCAGCGCCGGGTCCATGTCGGGTACACGCTTGCCGGCGACCGCGACCACGCAGCCGCCGAGCAGCAGCACGACGGCCGGCGGAATCGAGATGCGTTCGGCGAGCCACGTGAGCGCGCCCGCGCCGCAGATCAACAGCAGCAGGTAATGAAACAGTTCGACGTTGGTCATGAGCCTGGCGTCACGACGGCTTGCGGTCGTTGGCGGCGCCGCCCGGCAGCGTACCGAACATGTGCTGGCCGCATTGTGCGTCGTGCCACGCGGTATTGAGCCGGTAGCCGGACAGCATCCGGCGCGCGAGCGGGAGGATCTGCTCGCCGGCCAGCATGCCGAGCAGGCCGAGGAGCGCGATGATCGGCGGCGCCGGCGAATTCACGCCGAGCGCGCCGTAGATGACACCGGCGAGGATGCCGGCGAACAGCGACAGAAAATACGGTTTCATGATGAAAACCTCTCGTGACAGGCTGGTCGGGCGCGAAGGCGGCGCCTTCAATGTGCTGGAAGCGTATCGGTTTTACGTGCGGAAAAAAAGGGCGGACAGCCTTCGGAGCCCCCCTCTTTCGGAATTCGATCGATTCCATTTCTTGGATGTTCGGGCCGCGACTTTTCCGATTAAATGGCTGCAACCGGAACACGCCGATCCGGGGCGACGCACAGCCGGCTCCTCCGCCATCCCGGTCGGGGCAAGCCTTGAACGTTTCCAGACCAAAGGATGATTCGCTACATGAGCAACGCCAAGCTTGAAGTCCTCACTCCCCACAATAGCCAGATCATCTTCATCGACCAGCAGCCGCAGATGGCGTTCGGTGTGCAGTCGATCGATCGCCAGACGCTGAAGAACAACGTCGTCGGGCTTGCCAAGGCCGCGAAGGCATTCAACATTCCCACCACGATCACGACGGTCGAAAGCGACAGCTTCTCCGGTTACACCTACCCTGAACTGCTCGACGTGTTTCCGAACCACAAGACGCTCGAGCGCACGTCGATGAACTCGTGGGACGACCAGAAGGTGCGCGACGCGCTGGCCGCGAACGGCCGCAAGAAGGTGGTCGTGTCCGGCCTGTGGACGGAGGTCTGCAACACGACGTTCGCGCTTTGCGCAATGCTCGAAGGCGGCTACGAGATCTACATGGTCGCCGATGCGTCGGGCGGCACGTCGAAGGACGCGCACGACTACGCGATGCAGCGGATGATCCAGGCCGGCGTCGTGCCGGTCACCTGGCAGCAGGTCGCGCTCGAATGGCAGCGCGACTGGGCGCGCCGCGACACCTACGACGCGGTGATGGCGATCGCGAAGGAGCACTCGGGCGCGTACGGGATGGGCGTCGATTACGCATACACGATGGTCCACAAGGCCGCCCAGCGCACCGCGACGCCGCACGAGTCGATTCCGGCCGTGCCGGCGAAGTAACCGGCCGCGTGTTGCCGCACGGTCAGACGGGCGGCAGCGCCCACGGCGCGTGCGACAGGTGTTCGACGAGAAAGTCGAGCAACGCCGTCACGCGCGCGGCGCGCAGCATGCCGGGCGGTGTGACGAGGTTGACGTTGATATCGGGAATTTTCCAGTCATGCATCACTTCCTCGAGCGCGCCGCTTTGCAACTCGTCCCACACCAGGAACGACGGCTGCAGCGCAAGGCCCTGGCCGGCGATCAGCGCGGGGCGGAGCACGTCGGCGTTGTTCGCGCGAATGCGGCCGCGCACCGGCACGCCGAATTCCTCGCCCGACGTCTTGTGGCGGAAGCGCCAGAATTCGGGCGTCGGGATGTTCGTGTAGGTCAGGCATACGTGCTGGTCGAGTTCGCTCGGATGAGTCGGCCGGCCGTGCCGGTCGAGATACGCGGGCGACGCGACGAGCGGCCGGCGCACCGCGCACAGGCGGCGCGCACGCAGCGACGAATCGTTCAGTTCGGCAATCCGGATCGCGACGTCGAAGCCGCCGGACACGATGTCGACGAAGTGGTCGGTCAGCACGAGGTCGACGTCGACGCGCGGATAGCGTTCGAGAAACGCGGGCAACAGCGGCGCGAGATTGCACAGGCCGTAGGACATCGGCGCGTTCACGCGCAAGAGGCCGTGCGGTTCGAGCGCATGCGCGGAGGCTTCGCCTTCGATCAGTTCGGCATCGGCGAGCAGCCGGATCGCGCGATCGCGCAGCAGCTCGCCGGTCGGCGTGAGCGACAGCTTGCGCGACGTGCGGTACAACAGCATCGCGCCGAGGCGTTTTTCGAGGCGGGCGATCGCTTTCGACACGGTCGGTTGCGATACGCCGAGCAGGTCGGCGGCCTTGGCGAACGAACCGGTCTCGGCGACGCGCGCGAAGATGGCCCAGGCTTCGAGATCGGGAAGGTGTTGCATGGCTGGAAGGCGTGGCAGGCAAGCGAAGCGGGTGGGGCGGCAGCGGATCGCGCCGCGAGCGCATGGCGCCCGTACGGGCGGAAATGCGGGGTCATTCTAATCCAGTCGTGAGGAGCGTATGGAATCGTATGTCGTTTCATTGGGTGCCGGCATGCTGGTCGGCGTCATGTACAGCGTGGTCAAGGTGCGTTCGCCCGCACCGCCGCTGATTGCCCTGGTCGGGCTGGCCGGCATGCTGGCCGGCGTCGCGGCCGTCGCACCGGTCCGTCACTGGCTCGGTTTCTGACTGGATCGAAGGCACATCGATGAACGCACCCGCCACTCGACCGGATCTGATCCTTCACAACGGAAGGGTCATGACCCTCGACCGCGCGAACCCGTCGCTCGCGCTTGCAATGGGCATGCTCGAGCGGCAGGTGGCGATCGCGCGTGCGCCGCAATGGGTGCGCGTGGCCGGCGGTTTCACAGAACACCCGTTCGCCGGGAAGCGCCTGCCGACGATCGACGTGGCGCGGCGACGGCGGCCTCGGCATGTGGACGCCCGTCGCGATGGCGGTGGCGCACGACTTCGGGAACCGGACGGGCGCTGCGCATTTCATGGCGCTCGACAGCTTCTTCTAGCATCTCGGGCTGATCGCGGCATGCGTGCTCGCGACGCGGCTCGCCGATGCGACGTATCCGGCCGGCAACGGCCGTGCCACCCGATGACGATCAACAACAAGGACATCCAGTCATGAAAACGATTCGTTCCGCCTTGCTCGCGCTGGCGATCGCCGCCGGCCTCGTCGCGGCGCCGGCCGTGTACGCGAAGCCGCCCGTCCTGCCGGCGGCCACGCCGACGCTCGCCGTCGGGCCGCAATACGACACGACGCACGTGTACGTGGCGCCGGAGGATTTCGATCGCTTCACCGACAGCTTCGTCGCGACGTTCGGCGGCAGCAAGTCGAAGCAGGGCGTGTTCCAGGTCACGCCGACACCGAGCCGTACGATGTCGCAGCTCGTGTTCACGCCGGCCGGCACGATCTCCGTGTTCGGCTTCAAGACGCCGACTCCCTGGCCGTTCGGCGCGGAGCGCACGGGGTATCTCGTCACCGACATGGACGCGGCGATGAAGGTGGCGCGCGAGCACGGCGCGGAAGTGATCGTCGACACGTTCCCCGATCCGATCGGCCGCGATGCGGTGATCGCGTGGACGGGCGGCGTGAAGATGCAGCTCTACTGGCACACGCAGGCGCCGAAGTACGACGCCCTGCAGACAATCCCGGAGAACCGCGTGTACGTGTCGCCGCAGAGCGTGCGCAAGTTCGTGCACGACTTCGTCAAGTTCTCGAACGGCAAGGTGGTGTCCGACGATCTGAAGGCGCCCGGCGTCGAGATCGGCCGCCCGGACGACACCTATCGCCGCATTCGCATCACGTCGGGCTTCGGCAAGATGACGGTGCTCGTGACGGACGGCCACCTGCCTTATCCGTACGGGCACGAGACGACGGGCTACGAGGTGCCGGACCTGGCCGCAACGCTGGAGAAAGCCAGGGCGGCCGGCGTCGACGTGCTCGTGCCGCCGTACACGGCGGACGGGCGCGACGCGGCGCTGGTCCGGTTCCCCGGCGGTTATGTTGCCGAGATCCACGCGGGGGCGGCGCGATGAAGCACGAGGACACGATTCTTGCCGCGGTGGCCGGCTTCGTCGACACGCTGAGCTTCGTCGCGCTGTTCGGGCTGTTCACCGCGCACGTGACCGGCAACTTCGTGCTGATCGGCGCAGGGGCCGCGGGGTTCGGCCAGGGCATCCTGCTGAAGCTGAGCGTGTTTCCCGCGTTCGTGTGCGGTGTCGTCGCGAGCAGCCTGATCGCACGCGCGTTTTCCGGGCGGCCCGCGTGGCAGGGTACGCGGGCGCTGCATGCGGTCCAGGCCGTGCTGCTGCTCGGCTTCTGCGCGGCCGGCGTGTGGGCGTCGCCCGTCACGCAATCCGACAGCCTGCCGGTGCTGCTGGCCGGCATCGTCGGCACGTTCGCGATGGGCATCCAGAACGCGCATCCGCGCGTGATCGCGCGCGCCGGCGTGCCGAACACGGTGATGACCGGCAACGTCACGCAGGCGATTCTCGACGTCGTCGACCTGCTGTCCGCCGGCACGCCCGACAGCGTGCGCACGGCGGCACGCGCGCGCTTCGCGAAGATGTGGCCGGCGATCGTCGCGTTCGCGCTCGGCGCGACGGCCGGCGCGCTGGGCTTTCGCTATCTCGGGTTCTGGGCGCTGCTGGCTCCGGCCGTCGCGCTTGCGGGACTGGCGGCCTGCGCGGGGATGTCGGCCGGCACCGCCGCGCGGGAGCATGCGTGATCGGGCCGCGCATTGCGCAGCAGGTCGATGCGGCGTCGGGCGACCGGCATCCGCACGACGGCCGTGTCGAGGCAGGCGGGCACAACGCCGACCATGTCGGGGTCGCGCTGAAGTACGGCGGGTGACGCGCGCGTTCCGATGAAAAAAGGGCGGCCGGGAGGCCGCCCTTCGTGCGTTCGGGCCGGCGATGACACCGGCCCGCCTGTCGCGATGCCGTTACAGGTTCGGCGACAGTTGCAGCGCGTTCGTCAGGTCGCCCATCGGCTGCCCGCCGTTGGCCTTCAGCGCGTCGTCGCGCTGTTGCAGGCCGGCGAGGCGCGGCAGCGAGAAGCGGCGCGTGATGAAGCGCAGGATCGACGCGGTGTCGTACTGCGTGTGGTCGACGAAACCCTTCTTCGAGAACGGCGACACGATCAGCGCCGGAATGCGCGTGCCCGGGCCCCAGCGGTCGCCCTTCGGCGGCGACACGTGATCCCAGAAGCCGCCGTTTTCGTCGTACGTGACGACCACGACCATGTTCTTCCACTGCGGGCTCGCCTGCAGGTGCGCGAGCACGTTCGCGATGTGCTGGTCGCCGCTCGCGACGTCCGTGTAACCCGGGTGCTCGTTCAGGTTGCCCTGCGGCTTGTAGAACGCGACCTGCGGCAGCGTGCCTGCGTCGATCGCCTTGATGAACTCGCTGCCGTCGGTGCCGCCGTCGAGCAAGTGCTGCGCGCGGCTCGTGCTGCCCGGTGCCTGGTTCGCGTAGTAGTTGAACGGCTGGTGGTGCGGCTGGAAGTTCGGCGCCGTCATGTTCGGGCCGTAGATCACGTTCGCCGTGCCGCTTTGCGCGGCCTGCAGTGCCTGGTTCCACGCACCGCTGTACCACGCCCACGACACGCCCGCGTTGGTCAGCAGGTCGCCGATGTTCTGTTGCGACTGCGGCGGCAGCGTCGTCGCGGCCGACGGGTCGGCGAGGTTCGGATCGCCGCCCGAAGCCGCCTTGTTGCCGCTCGGCTGGTACGGCGGCTGCATCGTGTTGATCGCGTAGAAGTCGGGCGTCAGGTTGCCCGAGTTCACGAACTTCGGCGCGCCGTCGAGCGCGGAAGCGGGCGAGTTGCTCGCGAGCTGCAGCGACTTGCCGTCGGCGGCGACGGCCGAGATCGAACCGGCGGCCGGGCTCTTGTCCGCGTTCGCGTAGAACGGCGCGCACGCGCAGATCAGGTACTGGTGGTTCAGGAACGAACCGCCGAACGCGCCCATGAAGAAGTTGTCGGCCAGCGTGAACTGCTGCGCGATCTTCCACAGCGGCAGCTTCGTCGCGTCGGGCGTGTAGTGGCCCATCACGAGGCCGCCCGAGTCGGCCCATGCGGCGAACATGTCGTTCTTGCCGCCGTTGATCTGCATCTGGTTCTCGTAGAAGCGGTGATACAGGTCGCGCGTCGTCACGCTCATCGGCGTGTTGAAGCCGTTCGGGTCGTCGATCGCGAACGGCGCGTTCGGCAGGTTGGCCGTCATCGCCTCGGTCACGGCCGGCGTCACGCCCTTCGCGGTCAGGCCGCCCCAGGCCTTCGGCAGCGTCGCGAGCGGCTGGCCGTTGCGGTCCTTCTGCTGTGCGCTGGCCGCGGTCACGTTCTGCAGGCCGTTCGCGCCGGGGAAGTTGCCGTACAGGTTGTCGAAGCTGCGGTTTTCCGCGTAGATCACGACGACGTTCTTGACCGTCGACAGGCCCTGCTGCTGCACGTCGTCGCCGCCGCAGGCGGTGAGGGCGGCGGCCGCGGCAACGGCGATCGGTGTAAAGCGAATCCAGGCGTGGTTTTTCATCCGTTGTACTCTCTATCTCTCTCTTGTCGCGTGGGGAACCGGCGCATTCGTGCACCGCCGGTTCGCGAGGTGACCGTGGCATGTCCGGCTGCACGCATTTTGAGGGTGCGATTTGACAGGCGGGTGTAGGCGTCCTTTCGATTGGCTGTCGATGAGTCGTCATGTAACGGTCATGCGGCTGACATAAACTCCGGCCGCTCCTGAACCTACTTTCCGACGAATCGATGAAGCCTCGCCAACCGACAGCCGGCGCATTCGCGCATTCGTGGCTGCATCTCGCCGGCGCATTCGCGCTGGCCGCCACGCTCGTCACCGTTGCCGGCTGTGACGGACAGCCCGGTGCCGGTACGCCGTCCGCGCAGGCCGCGAGCGCGTCGGGCGCGCCGGACGGTGCGCACCCGGTTGCGTCCGCAACGGTTGCCGCGAGTGGCGCCGTGGTCGCGACGAACCAGCCGCAGACGCGCGCACAAGTTTACGAAGGCGTGCGCCGGATGACGGCCCTCGGCAAGCAACTTTTCTTCGACCCTACGCTGTCAGGTTCCGGCAAGCTCGCGTGCGCGTCGTGTCACAGCCCCGATCACGCATTCGGGCCGCCCAATGCGCTGGACGTGCAGTTAGGCGGCGACGACATGAAGCATCCGGGCTTTCGTGCGGTGCCGTCGCTCAAGTACCTGCAGGGCGTGCCGCAGTTCACCGAGCACTTCCACGATTCCGACGACGAAGGCGACGAGAGCGTCGATGCCGGCCCGACGGGCGGCCTCACGTGGGACGGCCGCGTCGATACGGGCGCCGAGCAGGCGCGCATTCCGCTCACGTCGCCGTTCGAGATGAACAGCTCGCCGGCGAAGGTCGCGCAGGCCGTGAAGGCCGCGCCGTACGCGCAGGAGTTCCGCGCGGTGTTCGGCGTGAAGGTGCTCGACGACGATGCGGCCACGTTCAAGGCCGTGCTGCGCGCGCTCGAAACCTTCGAGCAGACGCCCGAACTGTTCTCGCCGTACACGAGCAAGTACGACGCGTATCTCGCGGGCCACGCGCAGCTCACGCCGGCCGAAATGCGCGGGCTGCAATTGTTCAACGACGAAAAGAAGGGCAACTGCGCGAGCTGCCACATCAGCCAGCGTGCGCTCGACGGCACGCCGCCGCAGTTCAGCGATTTCGGGCTGATCGCGATCGCGGTGCCGCGCAATCGCGCGCTGCCGGTCAATCGCGACCCGCGCTTCCACGACCTCGGCGCGTGCGGGCCCGAGCGCACCGACCTGAAGGGCCGCGACGAATTCTGCGGGCTGTTCCGCACGCCGTCGCTGCGCAACGTCGCGCTGCGCAAGACGTTCTTCCACAACGGCGTGTATCACACGCTCGAGGACGTGATGCGCTTCTACGTCGAGCGCGACATTCATCCGGAGAAGTTCTATCCGGTCGTGCACGGCAAGGTGCAGATCTACGACGATCTGCCGAAACGCTACTGGCCGAACATCAACCGCGAAGCGCCGTTCGACCGCAAGCGCGGCGAGCAGCCGGCGCTGAACGCGGCCGAGATCAAGGACGTGATCGCCTTCCTCGGCACGCTGACTGACGGATATCGGCAAACGGCCGCGCCGGCCGGCCACTAGAAGGCGGTGCGGGCGGCACGCATGCTATCCTCGCTCGCTGACAGGCGCAGTGTGCGTGCCGGAGCGCCGGCCCCCGGTTCGCCGGCATGCGCGTTGCGCCGTTTGATCGAATATCCAAGGAGAACAACATGTCGATGCGTGCATCCCTTTCCGTCGTCACGCGCGTGCTGGCCGGCGCCGCGTGCGCAGCCGCGATGCTGCCCGCCCATGCGCAGAACAACCTGAACTTCCTGAACGACACGCCGATCAGCTATTTCAGCAAGGCCGACCGTGCGTCGCTCACGAAGGCGGTTGTGCAAGCACGCGATGAAGGCAAGGACGGCGAGGCCACGACGTGGCAGAGCAGCGGCCGCGGCACGCAGATCGATGCGAAGCTCACGCCGACCACGACCGAGACGGACGGCAAGACCTGCCGCGAAATCGCCACCGAAATCACCGCGAAGGGCCAGACGATGACGCTCAAGCCCGTCTATTGCAAGACCGACGCGGGCAAGTGGCAGTTGCAGAAGCGCTGAGCACGCGTGTGATGAAGCGGGGCGACGCGCCGCGCACGGTGTCGTGCGGCGTCGTGATCCTCGATGCGGCCGGCCGCGTGTTCCTCGCGCACGCGACGGACACCACGCACTGGGACATCCCGAAGGGGCAGGGCGAGCCGGGTGAATCGCCGGCCGACGCCGCGCTGCGCGAGCTGCTCGAGGAAACCGGCATCGCGCTGGCGCCGGCCCGGTTGCTCGATCTCGGCCGCTTTGCGTACCGGCACGACAAGGATCTGCACCTGTTCGCGGTGCAGGTGGCCGAAGGCGAGATCGATCCGGGGCAGTGCACGTGCACGTCGCTGTTTCCGAGCCGTCGAGACGGCTCGATGATTCCCGAGATGGATGCGTATCGCTGGACCGTGCCGGCCGACATCGACGCGTATGCGAGCCGCAGCCTCGCGCGGCTGTTTCGCACGAAGCTGTCGCTGGTGGATCTGCATCGGCGGTTGACGGGCGCGTAACCCTGGCATGCAATAAAAAAACCGGCGCAAGCCGGTTTTTTCATGGTTCGTCCGATTCGCGGCCGGTGAGTCAGGCCAGCCATCGATCGGTGTCGCGATGCTGGTCGAGGCCGATCGCTTCGAACTCGTCGAACGCGTCGCCCTTGGCGACGCCGAGATGGCGAAGCGCTTCGTTGATCGCATGATCCGACACGACGAGCGGGCCGCTTGCGCGGCCATCCGCGAAGCGCGCATGCGCCTGGGTGCCGCTGCCGCCAAAGAATTCGGCTTCGACATAGGCCAGTGCAGCGTGCGCACTCAACTGTTCACACAGCGACAGAAGTGCCGGCGGCAGCACCGTGTCGCCCCCGTCGGTCAACGGGCAGAACGGGATCGCGTGAGCGTTCCGGAACGCGGTGTCGAGCGGGATCATGTCGATGTCGCCGCGCAGGCGGACGACGCGCAGCCCCCGCGGCAGCGGCGCGGACGCAAATGCGCCGGATCTGGCGACGATGGCCTGCAGCGAATAGGGCATGGCGACGGTTCCTGACGTGGCATTCGGGGCAGGCCGCCCCGGCGAGCGGGCAGTCGGGCTGCGCATCGGCGCAGCCGTTGCCGTGCATGACGAACGGCACAGGCGCGGGCGACCGGCGCCGCGCCTGTCCGATCCGTCAGGCCGGCTTGCCCCAGCTGTCGCGCAGCCCGACGATCCGGTTGAACACGGGCTTGCCCGGCTTCGAATCGACACGATCGGCCACGAAGTAGCCGTGACGCTCGAACTGCACGCGCGTTTCCGGCGCGATGTCGCTGTTGCCCGGCTCGACGTATGCCTGGACGATCTTCTTCGAATCGGGATTCAGCGCCTCGAGGAAGTTCGCGCCGCCCGCGTCCGGATGCGGCTCCTTGAACAGGCGGTCGTAGATCCGCACTTCGGCCGGCTGCGCATGCTTCGCGCTGACCCAGTGGATGTTGCCCTTGACCTTGTAGTTGTTCGCGCCTTCGGTGCCCGACTTGCTGTCCGGGAAGTAGTTGCAGTGCACGGCCGTCACGTTGCCGTCGGCGTCCTTGTCGAAGCCCGTGCACTCGATCACGTAGCCGTAGCGCAGGCGCACCTTGTTGCCCGGGAACAGGCGGAAATAGCCCTTCGGCGGGTTCTCGACGAAATCCTCGCGCTCGATCCACAGCTCGCGCGAGATCGGGAACGTGCGCACGCCGCGATCCGGATGGTGCGGATGCACGGGCGCCGTGCACGCTTCCTCGAGGTCTTCCGGGTAGTTGTCGATCACGAGCTTCAGCGGATCGAGCACGGCGACCGTGCGCGCAGCCTTGTCGTCGAGGTCGTCGCGCAGCGCGCCTTCGAAGATGCTCATGTCGATCCACGAATCGATCTTCGTCACGCCGATGCGCTCGCAGAACAGATGGATGCTCTCCGGCGTGAAGCCGCGACGGCGCACGCCGACGATCGTCGGCATCCGCGGGTCGTCCCAGCCGTCGACGTGGCCTTCGGTGACGAGCTGCAGCAGCTTGCGCTTGCTGGTGATCGCGTAAGTGAGGTTCAGCCGCGAGAATTCGATCTGTTGCGGCAGCGGGCGCGTGAACATGCCGGCTTCCGCGAGTTCGTTCAGCACCCAGTCGTACAGCGGGCGGTGATCCTCGAATTCGAGCGTGCACAGCGAATGCGTGATGCCTTCGAGCGCATCCGAGATGCAGTGCGTGTAGTCGTACATCGGGTACACGCACCACGCGTCGCCGGTGCGGTAATGGTGCGCGTAGCGGATCCGGTAGATCACCGGGTCGCGCATGTTCATGTTCGGCGAAGCCATGTCGATCTTCGCGCGCAGCACGTGCTCGCCTTCCTTGAACTCGCCGGCCTTCATGCGGCGGAACAGGTCGAGGTTTTCTTCCGGCGTGCGGTCGCGGAACGGCGACGGCTTGCCGCCTTCGGTCAGCGAGCCGCGGTTCGCGCGCATTTCTTCCGCGCTCTGGCTGTCGACGTATGCCTTGCCGCGCTGGATCAGCAGCTCGGCGAATTCGTACAGCTTGTCGTAGTAGTCGCTCGCGAAGTACTGGTGATCGACCGCGTCCTTGCGCCAGTCGAAGCCGAGCCAGCGCACCGCGTCGACGATCGAGTCGACGTACTCGACGCTTTCCTTTTCCGGGTTCGTATCGTCGAAGCGCAGGTGGCACACGCCGCCGTAGTCGCGTGCGACGCTGAAGTTCAGGCAGATGCTCTTGGCATGGCCGATGTGCAGGTAGCCGTTCGGCTCGGGCGGGAAGCGTGTTTCGACGCGGCCGCCCCATTTGCCGGTGCGGTTGTCGTCGTCGATGATGTTGCGGATGAAATTGGAAGCCGCGGGGGCGTCGTTGCGTTCGGTGCTCATGCGGATGGCGTCAGGTTGTGTCGGCGCGTCGCGCCGGTTTAATCCCGTGATTCTACCTGACCGGGGTCCGTCCCGCGCGGCTGGCGGCGCGGCAGGCGCGGGTTTCGACGGATTATCTCGATATTGTGTCGGCTGTAACACGACGTAAATCGGATTGCCCGGGCCGTTTGGCGTTGCCTATGATGGCTTCACCGATTCAATGCCGCCGCTCGCATGACCGCGCGGCGAGAGGACACCAACAATCATGATGAAGAAGACCACGTTTATCGTTCGTACCGCCGTGATCGTCGCGGCCCTGTCGCAACTCGGCGCGTGCGCCATGACGCATACGCAGCGCAATGCCGGCATCGGCGCGGCCGCGGGCGGCGCGCTCGGCTACCTGGTGACGGGCGGCCCGCTCGGCACGGTCGCCGGCGCCGCGGCGGGCGGTATCGTCGGCGCGAACGTGCGCTGATCGACGACATGACGCGAGCCGCGTGCCACGCGGCTCGTCGTCCGGTCGCGACGCCGTCCCGCACGCGTCCCGGCCCCTTGCACATCCTTCCGGTTTCAGACAGGCAGCATCAGGGAGGAACGGGTGTGCGACACTGCGTCGACGCCATATAACGATTTCACCCGTCGACGCACCTTCCATGAGCTCATTCCCCGTTCTCGTCCTGCCGGGTTACGCCAATTCGGGCCCGCTTCACTGGCAGAGCCGCTGGGAGCGTGCCGATGCACGTTTCTCGCGCGTCGCGATGCCCGACTGGGACCGTGCGTTCCGCAACGGCTGGTGTCTCGCGCTCGATCGCGCGGTCGAAGCCGCGCGCGGGCCGGTGTTGATCGCCGGCCACAGTCTCGGCACGCTCACCACCGCGTGGTGGGCAACCCGCTATGCGCGCCCGGCCGCGCTCGCGAAGGTGCGCGGCGCGCTGCTCGTCGCGCTGCCCGACCCGGGCGGCCCCGCGTTTCCGGCCGATGCGCACGGCTTCGGGCCCGTGCCGCTCGAACGGCTGCCGTTTCCGACCTGCGTCGTCGCCAGCAGCGACGATCCGTACGGCTCGTCCGCGTTCGCGCGCCGTTGCGCGAACGCATGGGGCAGCGCATTCCACGATATCGGCCCGCGTGGCCACATCAATGCGGACAGCGGGCTCGGCGACTGGCCCGAGGCGCACGGCTGGCTCGACGCGCTCGCCCGCCGCGGCTGACGGCGCGCGGCGGGGCGGCTGCGGCAGCGGCAACTGCGGCAGCCGCCTGCCCGCCGGCACCGGCGCCGGGCGCCGTGCACGGATCGCCTCTCAGATCGCCTGTTTCGCGCGCAGCCGGGCGATCTTCGCGTCGTCGTAGCCGAGCATGTCGCGCAGCACGTCGTCGGTCTGTGCGCCGAGCAGCGGCGGGGCGGTACGCGCGTCGGGCGGCGTCACGCTCATCCGGATCGGGTTGCGCACGAGCTTCGCGTTCGCGCCGCTCGGGTGCGGCAGCGACACCTGCATCCCGCGCGCGACGACCTGCTCGTTGTCGAACACCTCGTCGAGATCGTTGATCGGCCCGCACGGCACGCCGGCCGCTTCGAGCACGTCGATCCAGTCGGCCTTGCCGCGCGCCTTCACCATTTCCGCGAGGATCGGCACCAGCGTGTCGCGGTGACGCACCCGCGACGGATTCGTCGCGAAACGCTCGTCGTCGGCCAGCTCGGGCCGGCCGCCCGCCTCGACGAACTTGCGGAACTGCCCGTCGTTGCCGACCGCGACGATGATCCACCCGTCGCTCGTCTGGAACGTCTGGTACGGGACGATGTTCGGATGCGCGTTGCCCCAGCGCACCGGCGGCTTGCCGCTCGCGAGGAAGTTGGTGTTCATGTTCGCGAGCAGCGCGACCTGCACGTCGAGCAGCGCCATGTCGATGTACTGGCCTTCGCCCGTCCGGTCGCGGTGGGTGAGGGCGGCGAGCACCGCGATCGTCGAGTAGAGGCCGGTCGCGAGGTCGGCGATCGCGACGCCGGCCTTCTGCGGGCCGCCGCCCGGCTCGCCGTCGCGTTCGCCGGTGATGCTCATGAAGCCGCCGATTCCCTGGACGATGAAATCGTAGCCGGCACGATGCGCGTACGGGCCCGTCTGGCCGAAGCCGGTGACCGAGCAGTAGACGAGGTCGGGCTTCACCGCGCGCAGCGATTCGTAATCGAGCCCGTATTTCTTCAACTGGCCGACCTTGTAGTTCTCGAGCACTACGTCGCTTTGCGCGGCGAGTTCGCGCACGATCTGCTGGCCCTCGGGCGTCGCGATGTCGACCGTCACCGAGCGCTTGTTGCGGTTCGCCGCCAGGTAGTACGCGGCCTCGGCGGTATCCGCGCCGTCCGCGTCCTTCAGGTACGGCGGCCCCCAGTGGCGCGTGTCGTCGCCGGCGCCGGGGCGCTCGACCTTGATCACGTCCGCGCCGAAATCGGCAAGCGTCTGCGCGCACCACGGGCCCGCGAGCACGCGGGTGAGGTCCAGCACGCGGATATGGCTCAGGGCACCCATCGTCGAATCGTCTCCTTTCATGGCTGGCCTTGGCAGGCAAGGCGAATTGGCATGCCGAGCATCTTAAGGCGAATCGGCGTCGCGAGTGGCCCAGCCGGGCCGGCAGGAGGCCCGAGCCGCTTTGCCGGCGCTTTGCCCGGAAGCCGGCCCCGATCCCGTATAATCGATCGTTTCCGAATCCATGCCGCCGCGCGCCGCCCAAGGGCGCCGGCGTTTGAAGCCGTCTTTGCCAGACTGTCCCCGCACGCCATGAAAGCTGCCGAAATCCGCGAGAAATTTCTCAAATTCTTCGAATCGAAGGGCCACACGATCGTCCGCTCGTCGAGCCTCGTGCCCGGTAACGACCCCACGCTGATGTTCACGAACTCGGGCATGGTCCAGTTCAAGGACGTGTTCCTCGGCACGGACCCGCGTCCGTACTCGCGCGCCACGACGGCGCAGCGCAGCGTGCGCGCGGGCGGCAAGCACAACGACCTCGAGAACGTCGGCTACACGGCGCGCCACCACACGTTCTTCGAGATGCTCGGCAACTTCTCGTTCGGCGACTACTTCAAGCACGACGCGATCAAGTTCGCGTGGGAACTGCTGACCACGGTCTACCAGCTGCCGAAGGACAAGCTGTGGGTGACCGTGTACCAGGAAGACGACGAAGCCTACGACATCTGGGCGAAGGAAGTCGGCGTGCCGACCGAGCGCATCATCCGCATCGGCGACAACAAGGGCGCGCGCTACGCGTCGGACAACTTCTGGACGATGGGCGACACCGGCCCGTGCGGCCCGTGTACCGAGATCTTCTACGACCACGGCCCGGACGTGTGGGGCGGCCCGCCGGGGTCCCCTGAAGAAGACGGCGATCGCTACATCGAGATCTGGAACCTCGTGTTCATGCAGTTCAACCGCGACGCGCAGGGCAACATGACGCGCCTGCCGAAGCAGTCGGTCGACACCGGCATGGGCCTCGAGCGTCTCGCCGCGGTGCTGCAGCACGTGCACAGCAACTACGAGATCGACCTGTTCCAGAACCTGATCAAGGCCGCCGCGCGCGTGACCGAGGTCAGCGACCTCACGAACAACTCGCTGAAGGTGATCGCCGATCACATCCGCGCGTGCTCGTTCCTGATCGTCGACGGCGTGATCCCCGGCAACGAAGGCCGCGGCTACGTGCTGCGCCGCATCGTGCGCCGCGCGATCCGCCACGGCTACAAGCTCGGCCGCAAGGGCGCGTTCTTCCACAAGCTGGTGGCCGACCTCGTCGCCGAGATGGGCGTTGCCTATCCGGAGCTGAAGGAAGCCGAGCAACGCGTGACCGACGTGCTGCGCCAGGAAGAAGAGCGCTTCTTCGAGACGATCGAGCATGGCATGTCGATCCTCGAAGCCGCGCTGGCGGATGTCGAAGCCAAGGGCGGCAAGGTGCTCGACGGCGAACTCGCGTTCAAGCTGCACGATACGTACGGCTTCCCGCTGGACCTGACGGCCGACGTGTGCCGCGAACGCGGGATGACGGTCGACGAGCCGGCATTCGACGACGCGATGGCGCGCCAGCGCGAGCAGGCGCGCGCGGCCGGCAAGTTCAAGGCGACGCAGGGCCTCGAATACACGGGCGCGAAGACCACATTCCACGGTTACGAGGAAATCGCGTTCGACGACGCGAAGGTCGTCGCGCTGTACGTCGACGGTTCGGCCGTCAACGAAGTGAAGGCCGGCCAGGATGCGGTCGTCGTGCTCGACCACACGCCGTTCTACGCGGAATCGGGCGGCCAGGTCGGCGACCAGGGCGTGCTCGCGAACGCCGCGACGCGCTTCGCGGTGGCCGATACGCTGAAGGTGCAGGCCGACGTGATCGGCCACCACGGCACGCTGGAGCAGGGCACGCTGAAGGTCGGCGACGTGCTGCGCGCGGAGATCGACGCGCACCGTCGTGCGCGCACGCAGCGCAACCACTCGGCCACCCACCTGATGCACAAGGCGCTGCGCGAAGTGCTCGGCGCGCACGTGCAGCAGAAGGGTTCGCTGGTCGACGCGGAAAAGACCCGTTTCGACTTCGCCCACAACGCGCCGATGACCGACGACGAAATCCGTCGCGTCGAGCAGATCGTCAACAACGAAATCCTCGCGAACGCGCCGGGCATCGTGCGCGTGATGCCGTACGACGAAGCGGTGAAGGGCGGCGCGATGGCGCTGTTCGGCGAGAAGTACGGCGATGAAGTGCGCGTGCTCGACCTCGGCTTCTCGCGCGAACTCTGCGGCGGCACGCACGTGCACCGCACCGGCGACATCGGCCTGTTCAAGATCGTCGTCGAAGGCGGCGTCGCGGCCGGCATCCGCCGCGTCGAGGCGATCACCGGCGACAACGCGCTGCGCTACGTGCAGGAACTCGACGCGCGTGTGAACGAAGCGGCAGCGGCGCTGAAGGCGCAGCCGTCGGAACTGACGCAGCGGATCGCGCAGGTGCAGGACCAGGTGAAGTCGCTCGAGAAGGAGCTGGGCGCGCTGAAGTCGAAGCTCGCCTCGAGCCAGGGCGACGAACTCGCGCAGCAGGCCGTCGAAATCGGCGGCGTGTACGTGCTGGCGGCGACGCTCGACGGCGCGGACGCGAAGACGCTGCGCGAAACGGTCGACAAGCTGAAGGACAAGCTGAAGAACGCGGCGATCGTTCTGGCGGCCGTCGAAGGCGGCAAGGTCAGCCTGATCGCAGGCGTCACGCCGGACGCGAGCAAGAAGGTCAAGGCCGGCGAGCTCGTGAACTTCGTCGCGCAGCAGGTCGGCGGCAAGGGCGGCGGCCGTCCGGACATGGCGCAGGCGGGCGGCACCGAGCCGGCGAACCTGCCGGGCGCGCTCGCGGGCGTGAAAGGCTGGGTCGAAGAGCGCCTCTGATCGGCCTGGCCGGCGCGGCGCCCGCAAGGGCGGAGCGCCGGCCCGCACCGCGCGATTCTTTCGACGGAATCGCATGAAACGACCCGATCGGCATCGGTGCCGGCCGGGTCGTTTTGCGTTTACGCGCTGTGTGGGGCCGATCCGCCATCGTGCCTGACGCACGAACGGTTGCCCGGTACGCAAACGGACGGTGCGTGAGTGCGCCGTCGCGCGCCCGTTGGCGGATCGCTTCAGGCCGGCAGCGCCACGTGCGCTTTCTGTACGGCGTCCTGCTGCCGCTCGGCTTCCCCAAGCGCATCGCGTAGCGCGGCGAGCGCCGCCGACGCATAACCCTGCCGCCACGCGAGCAGCGTGTCGATGCCCTCCAGCTCGGGGATCACGTGTGCGGCGATGTTGCCGGTTTCGGGCTGCAGGTCGAGCACCGAACGCGGCGCGACCGCGACGCCCGCGCCGGCCGCGACACACGCGACGATCGCGTGATACGAGCCGAGTTCGAGCACGCGCGCCGGCTTGACGCCGTGCGCCGCATACCACTGTTCGACGTACTTGCGATACGTGCAGCCGCGCTCGAATGCGATCAGCGTCGGCAGGATCACGTCGCGCGGCGTGCGCACCGGTGGATGGCCGCGCGGCGTGAGCAGCACGAGATCCTCGCGGAAGATCGGCACCGTCTCGAACGTGTCGGGCAGCGTGTCCGGCGCCGGCGGGCGCGCGAACAGCGCGGCGTCGATCTCGAAGTCGCGCACGCGCTCGATCAGCCAGCCCGTCGTGCCCGTCACCAGTTCGAGCGACACGTCGGGCCAGGCGTGGTGATAGCGCGCGAGCACGGTCGGCAGCCGGCTCGCGGCCGTGCTTTCCATCGTGCCGAGCCGCAGCCGACCGCGTGGGGTGTCCTCGCGCACCGCGTCGCGCGCCTCGTCGGCGAGCGCGAGCAGGCGCTCCGCATATGGCAGCAGCGTGTGCCCGGCCGGCGTCAGCACGAGCCGGCGGCCGTCGCGCACGAACAGCGCCGCGCCGAGTTCTTCTTCGAGCTGCTTGATACGCGTCGTCACGTTCGACTGCACGCGATTGAGCTTGGCCGCCGCGCGCGTCACGCCGTTCTCGCGCACCACGGCCCGAAATATCGCCAGTGCCGCCAGATCCATGATTCTCTCCTAGCGATGAATGGATTCTCAATTATTCATTTTTCGAGAACGTTTGGTCAAGCTACGATGGAAACGTTCCGATTTCCGATCCGGCCGGCGCGTTCCGCGCGCGGCCCATGCCGCCATGTCCCGTTCCGATGCCCCGAGCGCCGCCGCCGGCGCGCCTTTCGTCGACGATACCGACCGCCGCGCCCGCACGGTCGCGCTGGCCTGCATGGTCGGCCTCGCGATCGTGCTCGGTGTCGGCCGCTTCGCGTTCACGCCGCTGCTGCCGCTGATGCTCGCCGACGGTTCGATCGGCCTGAAGGCCGGCGGCTGGCTCGCATCGGCGAACTACGCGGGTTACTTCGTCGGTGCCGTCAGTTGCGCCGCGCTGCGGGTGGCGCCCGCGCGCATGGTGCGCGTCGGGCTCGTGGCCACCGTGTTGCTCACCGCCGCGATGGGTGTCGGCCACCTGCTGCCCGTGTGGCTCGCGGTGCGCTTCGTCGCGGGCGTCGTCAGCGCATGGACCTTCGTCTTCATGTCGCAATGGGGGCTGCGGCGGCTGGCCGAACTGGTCGCGCCGGAGTGGAGCGGGGTGATCTACGCGGGGCCCGGCGTCGGCATCGTGGTGACGGGGCTGATCGGCAGCGCGCTGGCCGGCCAGCGCGCGGCGTCGGGCTGGCTCGGTTTCGCGGCGCTGTCGGCCGTGCTGTCGGTCGCGATCTGGCGCACGTTCGGCAGTGCGCCGGTGTCGGCAGCCATGCCGCCGGCCGTGACTGCCCGGCATGCGGCGACGGTCGCGGCGCCGCACGACGCGCGGCGCCATCGTGCGGACGCCGCTTGGCTCGTCGTGCTGTACGGCATGCCGGGCTTCGGCTACATCATCACCGCGACGTTCCTGCCCGTGATCGCGCGCGCCGCGCTGCCGGCCGGGTCGCCGTGGCCCGACCTGTTCTGGCCGATGTTCGGCGCGGCGCTGATCGTCGGCGCGGTCTCCGCTTCGCGGCTGCCCGGCCACTGGGACAACCGGCTGCTGCTCGCGGCCGGTTGCGCGACGCAGGCGCTCGGCATCGCGGCCGGGATCGTGTGGCCGAACGCGGCCGGTTTCTCGGTCGGCAGCCTGTTGCTCGGCCTGCCGTTCACCGCGATCACGCTGTTTGCGATGCGCGAGGCGCGGCGCCTGCATGGCGAACGCGCGGCCGGGCTGATGGGCTATGCGACCGCGTCGTACGGCGTCGGGCAGATTGCGGGGCCGCTCGTCGCGGCGCCGCTGGTGGCGCGATACGGGTCCTTCACGCCCGCGCTGTGGATCGCGGCCGCGGCGCTGCTGGCCGGGGCGGCGGGGTTCGTGGCGATGACGGCGGTTGCCGGTGCGCATCGACGGCGCGCGTGATACCGACGGACGATGCCGTCGGCGCGCACGGGCAACGTGTCGATTGCCCGGGGACGATGCCGTTTCGATCGGGGTAAATTAATAGGATTACTATTTTTCCCGGAAGCGGATTAGTACGCGACTGATTTTTAACGACGATTGCTGCGCAAATTTCGTACCTGATCTACATACATCCGGAATGCCTGTCTGTAGCATCCGCCGAATAAATTGATCGCCGGAGGGGTCCGGCGATTGCACTTCGGATGCAGTGGCGCATGTGGGTAGATCAACGAAGAATTATCGTCCGTTGCCGTAACGACATCGGTTGTTTCGTCATCGCGGGCGCAAGTACAGCCGGTTCACCGCCCGGGGTTGTTGCCGACAGTGGTGTGCCGCGCGTGCTTCGGGGCGCCGGCAGCATGCTGTGCCTGTCGTTGCTGTGGGGCGCGGGCGTGGCGGGCGTGCCCGGGCAGGCACACGCACAGGTGCCGAACGCCGGAGCGACGATGCGCGATGTCGAAACGTCGCGTCCGGCGCTGCCGCCGAAAGCCGCGCCCGATCTCGAGATCGTTCCGTCCGAAAGCGCCGCGCAACCGCAACCGGATGCCGGGCCGCGCATCGCCGTGCGCGCGTTCCAGATCGGCGGCAACACCGTATTCGACACCGCAACGCTGCAGGCGCTCGTCGCCGGGCTGGCGGGCGACGCGCTCACGTTTGCCGACCTGCAAGGCGCGGCCGAGCGGATCACCGCCTACTATCGCGAGCGCGGTTACGTGCTCGCGCGTGCCTACTTGCCGAAGCAGGACATCGAAGACGGTGTCGTGCGCATCGAAGTCGCTGAAGGGCGCTACGGCAAGATCGAGATCCGGAATCATTCCCGCGCACTCGACGCCGTGCTGCGGCAGCCGCTTGCCGCGCTGCATCCGGGCGACGTCGTCCGCGGCTCCAGCCTCGAGCGGAGCCTGTTGCTGCTCGACGATCTTGCGGGCGTCGGTGCGCGCGGCACGCTGCGCCCCGGCGAGGTGCCGGGCACCACCGATCTCGTCGTCGATGCCGAACGCGGGCCGCCCGCATCCGGGTCGCTCGAATTCGACAACTTCGGCGGGGTGTCGACGGGGCGCTACCGCGTCAGCGGCAGCGTCGACGTCAATGCGCCGTTGCGGCTCGGCGATCGCCTGAGCCTGCGCGGGCTCGTCAGCGACGAACGGCAACGCTATTACCGCGCCGCCTATCAGGTGCCGGTCGGGCCGGCCTCCACGCGGGTCGGCGTCGCGTATTCGTCGTTGCGCTACCGGGTCGCGGGGCGGTTTTCCGATCTCGAGATGAGCGGGCGCGCCAGCGTCCAGACCGTCTATGTCGCGCAACCGCTCGTGCGTGCGCGCGATTTGAGCGTCACCGCGCAGGTGCAATACGAGAACAAGAACCTGCACGACACCTACGGCACTTTCTCGCGCCAGAACGACAAGAACGTCGGCCTGTGGACCTTCGGGCTCAGCGGCAACAGCCAGGACGGCTGGCTGGGCGGCGGCCGCAACGGCTTCTCGGTGATGTTCGGCGTCGGGCGTTTGCGCAGCAACGATGTGTTCGAGTCGAATCCGCTGACGAAGTCGATCGGCGGTTTCAAGAAGCTCAACGTGGACGCGCAGCGGATCCAGGCGCTGGGCGGCCGTTTCCAGCTGTACGGGCAGGTCAGCGCGCAGTTCGCGTCGCGCAATCTCGATTCGTCGGAGAAATTCAGCCTCGGCGGCCCATACGGCGTGCGGGCGTACGCGCTCGGCGAAGGCAGCGGCGACCAGGGCTGGCAGGCCAGCGCGGAACTGCGTTATCTCGCCGCGCCGGGGTGGCAGGTCAGCATGTTCGTCGACGCGGGCGCGGTGCAGCTCAACCGGCATCCGTGGACGGGCGAACGGAATACGCAACACATGCAGGCGGCGGGTATCGGCGCGACCTGGTTCGGCGCGAAGCGCCAGGTGTCGCTGACGGCCGCATTGCCGCTTGGTCGGGGTGGCGATTCGCCGACCCGCGCACCGAGCGTATGGGTTCAGGCCGCTCAGTATTTCTGAGTTGGCGTGATCAACTGCTCGGTTGTTTCACGAGCATTCAAAAACTACATAAATAGGATTCCAAATGAACAAGGCATATTCATTGGTATGGAACGACGTGCAGGGCGGCTGGTGCGCGGTGAGCGAGACCGCGCGTCGCCGCGGCAAGACGGGTAGCGGCAAGCGCCTGCTGGCGGCCGGGGTATCACTGCTGGGCCTGGCGGCGACGAGCGCGTATGCGCTGCCGACGGGTGGCGCGGTGGCCTCCGGGAAGGCGGACATCGCGACGTCTGCGGACGGCAAGACGATGTCGATCAACCAGCACACGGACAAGCTGATCACGAACTGGCAGGACTTCAGCGTGGCCGGCGGCGAGCGTGTGTCGTTCAAGCAGCCGGACGTCAAGTCGATCGCGCTGAACCGCGTGATCGGCACGAACGGCAGCCAGATCCACGGGCAGATCGATGCGAACGGGAAGGTGTTCGTGGTGAACCCGAACGGGGTGGTGTTCGGTGCGGGTGCGCAGGTGAATGTGGGCGGTCTGGTGGCGTCGACGAAGGACATCTCGGACAAGGATTTCCTCGCAGGCACCTACCGGTTCTCGGGCACATCGGGCCAGTCGGTGGAGAACGCGGGGACGATCGCGGCGACCGAGGGCGGTAGCGTCGCGCTGCTGGGCGCACGGGTGTCGAACACGGGCGTGATCCGTGCGAAGGCAGGACGCGTGGCGCTGGGCGCAGGCGACGCGTTCACCGTGAACTTCGACGGCAACGGCCTGCTGAACCTGCAGGTGGAAGGCGGCGCGATGGACGCGCAGGCGCACAACGGTGGTCTGCTGAGCGCGGAAGGCGGCGAGGTGCTGATGACGGCGCGCGCGGCGAACGGCCTGCTGAACGCGGTGGTGAACAACAGCGGGCCGATCGAGGCGCAGGGTTTGAAAGAGCGCAACGGGAAGATCGTGCTGGACGGCGGCCTGGTGCAGGTCGCGGGCAAGCTGAACGCGGCGGGCGGTGACGTGACGACGCGCGGCGAACAGGTGAAGGTGGCGGGCGACACGCAGGTCGACACGCGTTCATCGTCGGGCCGCACGGGCACGTGGACGATCGAATCGGCGAATGCGAGCGTCGCGAATGCAGACGCCGCACTGGACGCGGCAACGCTGTCGCGCACGCTGGCCACGACGAACGTGGCGTTGACGAACACGTCGGGCGACCTGGCGGTGGATGGCGCAGTGAACTGGACGAGCGACCATACGCTGGCGCTGACGTCGCAAAAGGGCGACGTGGCGCTGAAGCGGGCGGTGGCGGCGAGCGGCGCGAAGGCGAGCGTCAAGGCGAACGCCGCAGGTGAAATCCGTGTGGACGACAAACTTGCGCTGACGGGCGACCAGGCGCATCTGGAGCTGAACGCGAAGAAGGGCCACCGGTTCACGCAGGACAACGCATCGGCCACGCTGTCGGGCCGCAACGCATCGTTCTCGTCGAACGGCGAAGGGTATCAGGTGATCCACGACGTGGCGGGCCTGCGTAACGTGGACCGCGACCTGAACGGCCGTTACGTGCTGGGTAACGCGATCGACGGCAAGGGTGTGGCGTTCCAGAGCATCGGTGCGAACAGCGCATTCGAAGGCGTATTCGACGGCCTCGGCAACACGGTGTCCCGACTGAACGTTACCGGGTTCGCTCCCTCCATCGGCCTGTTTTCCGAGAACAAGGGGCGTATTGCCAATCTCGAGCTCGTTTCGCTGATCGTGAACAATCAGGCTAACGTGCGCAACTCGCAGGTCGGCGGCCTGGCCGGCGTCAACCGCGGGACGATCTCGAATGTCCGCGCGGCGGGGATGACGGTCGCGTCCACATCCCCCATCCGGGGCGAGAGCGTGGTAGGGGGGCTCGTCGGCGTCAACGATCACGGCGTGATCGATGGCGCGCGCTTCCAGGGCCGTATCAGCGGTAACGAAAAGGCGACGACGATCGGCGGGATCGCCGGTAATAGCGTTGGCGGCGCGCGTATCGCGAACAGCCACGCCGACGCCGAGATCACGAGCAAGGACGCATCGGCGACCGGTTTGTATATGTTGGGTGGCCTGGTCGGCATGAACTTGGAGTCGACCGTGTCGAACTCGTCGAGCGGCGGCAAGCTTTCGGCGGGCGTCAACGCGGTCGCGGGCGGTCTGGTCGGTTACTCGGCCGGCGGCGCGATCGACCACTCGACGTCGTCGATGGCCGTGTCGGCCGGCAAGGACGCCGCTGTCGGCGGTGCGGTCGGCTGGAACGCCGGTGCGGATCTGTCGAACGTGTCGGCGATCGGCAACGTCAGCGCGACGTCCGGGGCCACGATCGGCGGTCTGGTCGGCGGCAACGAAGGCAACGTTCGCGATTCATGGGCAAGCGGCACCGTCACCGCGGCAGCCGGTAGCACGATCGGCGGCTTCGTCGGCAGCAACGACAACGGCGCGATCAGCGGGTCGCACGCGTCCGGCAACGTCAGCGGAAACGGCGCGGCCGCAGCAGGCGGCTTCGCGGGTAACAACGCCGGAGGCGTCCTCGCGGACGTGTCTTCGCAGGGGCGCGTGACCGGTGCCGCGAGCGAGCGGGTCGGCGGCCTCGCGGGCGCGAACACCGGAACGATTCGACAGGCGGTGGCGGCCGGCGACGTGAGCGCCGGCAACGCGAGCAAGGTCGGCGGGCTCGTGGCCGTCAACGACGGGAAGATCGAAGATTCGCGCTCGAGCGGCACCGTGCGCGGCGGGCTGGACAACACGATCGGCGGTCTGGTCGGCGAGAACAACGGCACGATCGCATCGTCGAGCTCGACGTCGAACGTTGCCGCAGGGAGCGGCAGCTACGTGGGCGGCCTGGTCGGTTTCAACAAGGGAATCGACGCCGTGGTGAGTGGCTCGAAGGCCTTCGGCAACGTCACGGTCGCCAACGGGCTTGCCATTGGCGGGTTCGTCGGCTGGAACTACGGGACGATCGCCGATTCGGAATCGTCGGGAACGGTGACGAGCACCGCCACGATCGGCGGCGGCTTCGCGGGCGGCAACTCCGGCACGATCCGGTTGTCTGGCACGAGTTCGAAGTTCGATTACCCGGCGCAGGCGCGGCCGTCGCTTTATGGCGGTTTCGTCGGGATCAATACGGGAAGCATCAAGTCGAGTGAGACGACGGGCGCCGCAGCGAGTGAACGGTTCGCCGGCATGAACCGCGGCATCGTCGAAGCCAAGCGGTAATTCGTGTCGGTGCGGGGGAGGGGGCAGCGTATGGCGCCGACGCATTCGCGCCGTCGCGGCGCCGTCCCCCGTTCCCGATCGTCATGCGACTCCTTCGTCAAGTGGTATGCAAGGTACCCGCAGCGGCCAGTCGACTCGAGGGCACGATCGCTCGGCACCGTGCATGGTCAGCGCTTGGCCGGGCGCATGTATGCGTTCAGGCCTGTGCGGAATTTCCGGGCAGGCATGACGGTCGCTCGCTTTTCGCGAGCATTCAAAATCCAGATAAAGAGGATTCCAAATGAACAAGGCCTATTCATTGGTATGGAACGAAGCGCAGGGCGGTTGGTGCGCGGTGAGCGAGACCGCGCGTCGCCACGGTAAGACGGGCGGCGGCAAGCGCCTTCTGGCGGCCGGGGTGTCGCTGCTGGGCCTGGCGGCGACGAGCGCGTATGCGTTGCCGACGGGTGGCGCGGTGGCCTCCGGGAAGGCGGATATCGCGACGTCTGCGGACGGCAAGATGATGTCGATCAACCAGCACACGGACAAGCTGATCACGAACTGGCAGGACTTCAGCGTGGCCGGCGGTGAGCGTGTGTCGTTCCAGCAGCCGGACGTCAAGTCGATCGCGCTGAACCGCGTGATCGGCACGAACGGCAGCCAGATCCACGGGCAGATCGACGCAAACGGGAAGGTGTTTGTGGTGAACCCGAACGGGGTGGTGTTCGGTGCGGGTGCGCAGGTGAATGTGGGTGGTCTGGTGGCGTCGACGAAGAACATCTCGGATGCGGATTTCCTGGCGGGTAACTACCGGTTCTCGGGCGCTTCGGGACAGTCGGTGGAGAACGCCGGGACGATCGCGGCGACCGAGGGCGGTAGCGTCGCGCTGCTGGGCGCACGGGTGTCGAACACGGGCGTGATCCGTGCGAAGGCAGGACGCGTGGCGCTGGGCGCAGGCGACGCGTTCACCGTGAACTTCGACGGCAACGGCCTGCTGAACCTGCAGGTGGAAGGCGGCGCGATGGACGCGCAGGCGCACAACGGGGGGCTGCTGAGCGCGGAAGGCGGCGAGGTGCTGATGACGGCGCGCGCGGCGAACGGCCTGCTGAACGCAGTGGTGAACAACAGCGGGACGATCGAGGCGCAGGGTTTGAAAGAGCGCGAAGGGAAGATCGTGCTGGATGGCGGCCTGGTGCAGGTTGCGGGCAAGCTGAACGCGGCGGGCGGTGACGTGACGACGCGCGGCGAACAGGTGAAGGTGGCGGGCGACGCGCAGGTCGACACGCGTTCATCGTCGGGCCGCACGGGTACGTGGACGATCGAGTCGGCGAACGCGAACGTCGACGGCGCGGACGCTGCGATCGGCGCGGCAACGCTGTCACGCGCGCTGGGCACGACGAACGTCGCATTGACGAACACGTCGGGCGACCTGACGGTGAATGGCGCGGTGAACTGGGCGAGCGACCATACGCTGGCGCTGACGTCGCAAAAGGGCGACGTGGCGCTGAAGCAGGCGGTGACGGCGAGCGGCGCGAAAGCGAGCGTCAAGGCGGACGCCGCAGGAGAAATCCGCATCGACGACAAACTTGCGCTGACGGGCGACCAGGCGCATCTGGAGCTGAACGCGAAGAAAGGCCACCGGTTCACACAGGACAACGCATCGGCCACGCTGTCGGGCCGCAACGCATCGTTCTCGTCGAACGGCGAAGGGTATCAGGTGATCCACGACGTGGCGGGCCTGCGCAACGTGGACCGCGACCTGAACGGCCGCTACGTGCTGGGCAACGCGATCGACGGCAAAGGCGCGGCGTTCCGGAGCATCGGCGCGAGACGCGCGTTCGAAGGCGTGTTCGACGGCCTCGGCAACACCATTGGCGATCTGTCGATCTCAAATCCGGGCAGCAACGCCGTCGGCCTTTTCGAGGCCAACGGCGGGCGTATCGCGAACCTCGGGCTCGACAGGATCTCGACGCGCGCGGTCGTGCCCTACGGCCGCACACCGGCCAGCGTCGGCACACTGGCGGGCTACAACTTCGGCACGATCTCGGACGTGAAGGCGACGAACGTCGTGGTGAGCAGCGAAGGCATGGCGATTGTCGGCGGCCTCGTCGGCAGCAACTACGGCGGATCGATCGAGCGTGCGTCCGTGCTGGGTTTCGTCAACGGCGGCAACGATGCGCTGCATGTCGGCGGGCTGGCCGGTGAAAACATCTCGTTCGTCTCGCCCGGTGCCGACGACGCGCTGATCCGCGACAGCCGTGCCGACGTCCAGGTCGTCAGTGCGTCGAACGGCAGCGCAGGCGGGCTTGTCGGGGACAACCACGGTGTCGTCGACAGGTCGACGGCGACCGGCATCGTCAACGCACGCGGCAGCGGCGCGCGCGTCGGCGGGCTGGTGGGCGTCAACAATGGCGGCGTGATCAACGCGTCGACGGCCGCCGGCGATGTGCGGGGCGTCCGCAATGCATCCGTGGGCGGCCTCGTCGGCCACAACGCGGGTCGGGTGGACGCATCGACGTTCAAGGGCATCGTCGCGGCGACCGACGGCGCGCGTGTGGGTGGCCTCGTCGGCGAAAACCGCGGCGTCGTGCATGCGTCGACGGCAGTCGGCAGGGTAATGGGCGGCGCGTCGAACGTCGGCGGCCTCGTCGGCGCCAACTTCGCGAGCGTGAGCGATTCGACGGCCAGCGTCAACGTCGACGCCGGCATGGCAGGTGTAGCGGGCGGGCTGGTCGGCTACAACGCAGGCAGGATCGACGCGTCGAGCACGGACAGCTACGTTACGGCAGCGGCGAGCGGCATCGCAGGCGGGCTGGTCGGCCGCAATGCGGCGACCGGCGAAGTGCTTGCGTCGTCGGCTGCTGGCGACGTGATCGCGGGCGACTTCGCAACGGCGGGCGGTCTGGCCGGCGTGAACGACGGCGCGATCCACGGTTCGTCGTCGAAGGGGGCCGTGATGGCCGGCATGATGGCGCAGGCCGGCGGTCTGGTCGGCGTCAATGCGGGCACCGTGCAGGCGTCCGCATCGACGGGTTCGGTCGTCAGCGATTTCGAGAGCGTCGTCGGCGGCCTCGTGGCGTCCAACAGCGGCGTGATCGACGGATCGTCCGCGTCGGGCGACGTCCGGGTCGGGTTCGGCAGCATCGCTGGCGGGCTCGTCGGCCGCAACACGGGTACGGTGCGCGACGCCGGCGCGAAGGGCACGGTCGCCGTGACGGGGACGGGCAAGGCCGGCGGGCTGGTCGGCTTCAACGCCGGCCGCGTGTCGTCGTCGAGCGCAAGCGGCGACGTGCTGGCCGATCGGGGCAGTTCGGTCGGCGGCCTGATCGGCGAGAACGCCATTGGCGCGTCGGTCGAGCACTCGAGCGCGACCGGTTCGGCGGCCGGCGGCCACGACAGCTATGTCGGCGGCCTGGTCGGCTTCAACAGCGGCATGGTCGCATCGTCGTCGGCGGCCGGCACGGTTTCGGGTGGCTATTATGCGCGGCTCGGCGGCCTGGCCGGCGCGAACTTCGGCACGTTCGACAACGCGACGACGGCAACCCGCGTTGCGCTGACGCCGGGTTACCGCCAGCAAGCCGGCGCGTTCGCGGCCCTGAACTTCGGCCTTTTCAAGGGCAGCAGCGCAACTGGTGCCGCAGCGGGGATGCCGCTCGCCAACCTCAACTACGGCCAGATCCGCGACTGACCGGTGCCGACCATGCCGGCGGCCCGGCCCGGCCCGGCCCGGTCTGACCTGACCTGACCGGATCGCCGGCAAGCCTGCCGCACGCGGCGGCCCGCGCAGGAACGGGCCGCCGCGTGCAAGCGGGACGCACCTCGCCGGGCATGCGCGCGCATGCCCGGTGCGCGAACCGGCCGGGCGCGAACGCTGGCCGGGCGTCGGCGGATGGCATCGCCCGCGCGATTCCGGCCGGTTCGTCCGGCTGTCGCGGAAATCCTCGGCGCCGCGCAAACTCGCTAGAATCGAGACTTTCCCGCGCCGAGCGCGACCGGCGCCGCCGTTGCAGGCGGCCCCGGTCGCCCCGTCTCCATCGATGACCACTGCCGATTACCGCTTTTGCCCGCGCTGCGCGAGCCCGCTCACCGAGCGTGCCGATCCCGACCACGAAGGCGGCCGCATCCGCCAGGCCTGCCCCGACGGCACCTGCGGCTACGTGCACTGGAACAACCCGCTGCCCGTCGTCGCCGCGATCGTCGAACTCGACGGCAAGATCCTGCTCGCGCGCAACGCGGCCTGGCCCGAAGGCATGTTCGCGCTGATCACCGGCTTCCTCGAGAACGGCGAAACGCCCGAGGACGGCATCGCGCGCGAGGTGTTCGAGGAAACGGGCCTGAAGGCCGAGCACGTGTCGCTCGTCGGCGTGTACGAATTCATCCGCAAGAACGAACTGATCATCGCGTATCACGTGCGCGCGTCGGGCACGGTCGTGCTGTCGCCGGAACTGCTCGAATACAAGCTCGTCGATCCGCCGCTGCTGCGCCCGTGGCGCGCCGGTACCGGTGTCGCGCTCGCCGACTGGATGCGCGCGCGCGGCCTCGATTTCGAATTCGTCGACCGGCCGGGGCAGTGACGGGCCGGCCCGTGCACAGGGTTTTCTCCGCCGTGCCGCGTGCGATCGCGACGCGGCGCTTCACCCGTTGCCGGCGCGCCGTGCCCTGCGGCCGCCGTGCTTCGTCTGCTTCGCTTCCCACGTCCTGATCGCCATCGCCATGTCCGACAAGCCGCAACCGCGTCCGCGCGACGCCTACCGCCACTTCCTGCCGATCACGACCCGCTGGATGGACAACGACGTCTACGGGCACGTGAACAACGTCGTCTACTACAGCTACTTCGACACCGTCGTGAACGAGTACCTGATCCGCGCGGGCGTGCTCGACGTCGAGCACGGGCAGACGATCGGGCTGGTCGTCGAGACGCAGTGCAACTACTTCGCGCCGCTCGTGTTCCCGCAATCGGTCGATGCGGGGCTGCGTGTCGTGAAGCTCGGCACGTCGAGCGTGCGCTACGAGGTCGGGCTGTTCGCGCAAGGTGATGCCGCGCCCGCCGCGCAGGGGCATTTCGTGCACGTGTACGTCGATCGCGGGACACGCCGTCCCGTGCCGCTGCCCGACGCGTTGCGCGCCGCGCTCGAGCCGCTCACTGCCTGACGGCTCGCGGTGCACGCGCTCGCGCTCCAGGTCTTCAACGGCCTCAGCTACGGCTTGCTGCTGTTCATGCTGTCGGCCGGCCTCACGCTGATCTTCAGCGTGCAGGGCGTGCTCAACTTCGCGCATGCGAGCTTCTACATGCTCGGTGCGTATGTCGGCTACAGCATCGCGGCGCAAGCGGGCTTCTGGCCCGCGCTCGTGCTTGCGCCGCTCGCGGTCGGGCTGCTCGGCGCCGGCTGCGAACGCGCGCTGCTGCGCCGCGTGCAGGCGCGCGGCCATACGAGCGAACTGCTGCTGACCTTCGGTCTCGCTTACCTGATCGGCGAGGGCGCGAAACTCGTCTGGGGTCTCGCGCCGTTGCCGGCGCCCGTGCCGCCGCTGTTCGACGGTGCGCCCGTGAGCGTGTTCGGCCTCGCGTTGCCGCGCTACCGGCTGTTCATGATGGCGATGTCCGCGACGATGCTGGTCGCGCTCGGCGCGCTGCTGCGCGTATCGCGCATCGGGCTCGTCGTGCGTGCGGCGCTCACGCATCGTGCGGCCGTCGAGGCGCTCGGCTACGACGTGCCGCGCGTGATGACAGGCCTGTTCGGCGCCGGCACCGCGCTCGCGGCGCTGGCCGGCGTGATCGGCGCACCGCTGGCGGTGATCGAACCCGCGCTGGCCGAGACCGTCGGGTCTGTCGTGTTCGCGGTCGTCGTGATCGGCGGGCTCGGCTCGCTCGGCGGCGCGTTCGTCGCGTCGCTCGCGGTCGGTTTCGCGCAGACCTTCGCGGCCGCGAGCGACACGTCGCTGCGCGACCTCGCGTCATGGGCCGGCATCGTGTTGCCCGACAGCGTGGCCGCGGTGTCGATCGCGCAACTCGCGCCGCTGGTGCCGTACCTGCTGCTCGTCGCGGTGCTGGTCGCGCGGCCGCGCGGGCTGTTCGGAGAACGGGTCGATGCGTAGCCGCGTGCTCGCCGGATGCACGCGCTGGGCGCTGTTCGCCGCGTGCTTCGTGCTGCCCGCGTGGCTGTGGCCGCACGGCGCGGTGCTCGGCTATCTTGCGCAGACGGCTGCGCTCGTCGTGCTCGCGCTGTCGTACAACCTGCAGCTCGGCACGACCGGGCTGCTGTCGTTCGGGCATGCGGCGTTCGCGGGCCTCGGCGCGTTCGCGGCCGCGCACTGGTTCAACCATATGGGCGGCCCGCTGCCGCTGTTGCCGCTCGTCGGCGGCGTGGCCGGCGCGGGATTCGGATTCGTTGCCGGGTTGCTCGCGACACGCCGTTCCGGCACCGCGTTCGCGATGATTACGCTCGGGCTCGGCGAATGCGTCGCGGCCGCCGCATGGAGCGTGCCGGCATGGTTCGGCGGTCTCGGCGGCGTGCCGATCGACCGCGCGGGCGGCACGACGTGGGGCGGCTGGCAGTTCGGCGCGCCGGCGCACGCGTATGCGGTGATTGCCGCATGGTGTGTCGCGTCGGCATGGGCGATGCACGCGCTGACGCACACGCCGCTCGCGCGGCTCGCGAACGCGGTGCGCGACAACCCGGCGCGCGTCGCCGCGCTCGGCACCGATCCGCGCCGCGTGCGGCTCGCGATGGTTACCTGCGCGTCGTTCTTCGCGGGTATCGCCGGCACACTGACGTTGATCGACGTCGAGCTCGCGACGCCCGACAGCGTGTCGATGGCGCGCTCCGCGACCGTGCTGATCGCGACCGTGATCGGCGGCACCGGCGCGTTCTTCGGGCCGGCGGCCGGGGCCGCCGTGCTGACCGCGCTGAGTGTCGTCGTCGCGGGCGTGTCGCGCGCGTGGGCGCTGTATCTCGGCGTGCTGTTTGTCGTGATCGTCGTGGCCGCGCCGCGCGGGATCGCCGGTATCGCGCAAGCGGTCGCGCACGCGTTGCGGCGCGGCGCGCCGGGGGCCGAGCGGTGGCGCCTGCTGTGCGGCATCGGCGCGTGCGTGTTCTGGGGCGTCGCGGTCGTGTGCGCGGCCGAGCTCGGTTATGCATGGCGCTTCGCGCAGGACGACGGCTCGGGCCTCGCGTTCGGTGCGTGGGGCATCGATGCCGATACGCCGGCCGGCTGGGCCGTCGCGTGTTCGGCGGCGGGCATCGGTGCGCTGCTGTGGGGCTGGCGCGCGCGCTTCGCGCAGGGTGCACGGCCTGGCAAGCGGGAGGACCGGCGATGAACGGCAACGCGATCGCGCTGCATGGCGTCGTGCAGCGCTTCGGTGCGCAGACCGTGCTCGACGGCGTCGAGCTGAGTATCGCGGCCGGCGAGCGCCATGCGCTGATCGGGCCGAACGGCGCGGGCAAGTCGACGCTGTTCGGCGTGATCGCGGGCGCGACGCGGCCGACGCGCGGGCGGGTCGTGCTGCACGGCGTCGACCTGCGCGGGCGCGGGCCGGTCGTCGCGAGCCGCCTCGGCATCGGCCGCAGTTTCCAGCAGACGAGCGCGTTCGCGCGCCTGAGCGTGTTCGACAACCTGCGCTGCGCGGCGCTGCATGCGCCCGCCGAACGGCGGCGCTGGTGGAACCGGCTGCGCGAATCGGCGTCGGTCGATCTCGCGGCCGCGCGCGTGCTGCACGACATCGGGCTCGCTGCGCGGCGCGGCGCGCTGGCCGCCGAACTGAGCTATGCGGAACAGCGCGCGCTCGATCTCGGGATCGCGCTCGCGAGCGGCGCGCGCACGCTGCTGCTCGACGAACCGACGGCCGGCATGAGCCGCGAGCAGGCGGCGCGGATGATCGCGCTGATCCGCGCGACGACGCAGGGCCGCACGGTGCTGATGATCGAGCACGACATGGACGCGGTGTTCGGTTTCGCCGAACGCATCACGGTGCTCGTGCGCGGCGCGGTGGTCGCGACCGGCGCGCCCGATGCAATCCGTGCCGATTCGCGCGTGCGCGCCGCGTATCTGGGAGAGGGGCGCGCATGAGCGCACTGCTCGACATTCGCGGCCTGCGCGCGTGGTACGGATTGCAGCCCGTGCTCGACGGCGTCGATCTTGCGCTGGCACCGGGCGAGACGCTCGCGCTGCTCGGCCGCAACGGCTCGGGGCGCTCGACGCTCGCGAAGGCCGTGCTGGGGCTCGTGCGCACGGCCGGCTCGGTGCGCATCGCCGGTGCCGAATGCGCGGGTGCGCGCACGTTCGAGATCGCGCGGCGCGGTGTCGCTTACGTTGCCGAAAGCCGCGACGTGTTCCCGCTGCTGACGGTGCGCGACAACCTGCGGCTCGGGCTGCGCGGTGCCGGCGGTGCGGCCGAACGCGCGGCGCTCGAACGCCTGTTCGACCGTTTCCCGCTGCTGGCCGCGCGCACGGACGTGAAAGCCGGGCGGCTGTCTGGCGGCGAACAGCAGGTGCTCGCGCTGGTGCGTGCGCTAGCCGGCCGCCCGCGCGTGCTGATCGTCGACGAGCCGGCCGAAGGGCTCGCGCCGCTCGCGGTCGACGAAGTCGGCGCTTGCCTCGCCGCGCTGCAGGCCGACGGCGTCGCGATCCTCCTGATCGAGCAGCGGCTGCAGTTCGCGCCGCGGCTCGCACGGCGCGTCGCGGTGATGGGGCGCGGACGGATCGTCTACGACGGCGCGCTCGACGGCCTGGGCGGCGAGGTCGCCGATGCGTGGCTGAGCGCCGGCTGACGGCGCGCGATCGATTGTTCGGCAAACTCCGCCAGTCAATTCGTGTCGAGCCGCTTTATCGCGGCGGTGCCGCACCGTACATTGCCAGTCAGGCCGGTCGTCATCACAACGCGTCGACGCGTCAACGCATCGTCGCGGCAACCGGCGCCATCCATCGAAGGTCTTCTGACTGAGGAATGAAATCATGAGCAAGCTGGCAGGCAAGGTCGCGATCGTCACGGGCGGATCGAAGGGCATCGGCGCGGCAATCGCGAAGGCACTGGCCGCCGAAGGCGCGTCGGTCGTCGTCAACTATGCGAGCAGCAAGGCGGGTGCCGACGCGGTCGTCGGCGCGATCGTCGAAGCGGGCGGCCGTGCGGTCGCGGTGGGCGGCGACGTGTCGAAGGCAGCCGACGCGCAGCGCATCGTCGATACGGCGATCGACACGTACGGCCGTCTCGACGTGCTCGTCAACAATTCCGGCGTGTACGAATTCGCGCCGATCGAGGCGATCACAGAAGAGCACTATCGCCGTCAATTCGACACGAACGTGTTCGGCGTGCTGCTGACGACGCAGGCAGCCGTCAAGCATCTCGGCGAAGGCGCGAGCATCATCAACATCAGCTCGGTGGTGACCAGCATCACGCCGCCCGCCAGCGCCGTCTACAGCGGCACCAAGGGCGCGGTCGACGCGATCACCGGCGTGCTCGCGCTCGAACTCGGCCCGCGCAAGATTCGCGTGAACGCGATCAACCCGGGGATGATCGTGACCGAGGGCACGCACAGCGCGGGCATCATCGGTTCGGATCTCGACAAGCAGGTGCGCAGCGAGACGCCGCTCGGCCGCCTCGGCGAGCCGGACGACATCGCGTCGGTGGCCGTGTTCCTCGCGTCGGACGATGCACGCTGGATGACCGGCGAGCATCTCGTCGTGAGCGGCGGGTTGAACTGATCGTGCGGGGCGGTGCATCGGCGCGCTTGCGCCGGTCGTGCCGCCGTTGTCGTTACGCGTGCGGCGCAAGCGCGTAACGGCCGACGTGCCACTGCAGGCTCTCGACGACGAGCGCGTGATTGTGTTCCGAGTCGAGCCCCGCGATCGTCATCGCGCCGACGATGCCGGCCCCGGCAACACGCAACGGCACGCCGCCGCCGTCGAGCGCATAGTCGTCATCCGACAGCCCCTGCGACTGCAGCGACCAGCCGGCGCGACGAAAGCGCTCGCCGACCGCGAGTGAGCTGAGACCGAAGCGCAACACCGTGTTCTGTCGCCGGCGGATCGCGTGGTTGTCGTTCGCGTGGCTGCCGTCGAGCGCGCAATAGAACAGCGGCGCCTGCTCGCCGACGATGCTCACCGCGATCGGCAGCCCGCGGCGCGACGCGAGGTTGACCGCGATCTCGCCCATCCGGCGGGCAAGCGCCGCATCGAAGCGCGGCAGCGCCGGGTTCGACGCGTCGTCGTCGAACGGGTGGGGATCGAGGCGAAAGAGGGTCGTCACCATGGCGGCTCCGTGGCGTTCCCGGCGCTGGGTGCGCGTGCCGGGCATCGCATCGTCACGGGCCGCGCGCGCCCGTTTTCCATTCAGCGCTTCGGCGCCGCGTCGAGCATCCATTCGTGCGCGGGGTCGTTCCTGAACGCCCACGCGCGGCTCGGTCCGGCCATCACGTTCAGGTAGTACAGGTTGTAGCCGTGCGGCGCGACCACCGGATGGTAGCCGCGCGGCACCATCACGACGTCGTGGTTCTCGACCGCGCACGCTTCGTCGAGGCTGCGGTCGTCCGTGTACACGCGCTGGAACGCGAAACCCTGCGGCGGATCGATCCGGTGGTAGTAGGTTTCCTCGAGCGAGGTTTCGTCGGGCGCCGCGTCGCGGTCGTGCTTGTGCGGCGGATAGCTGCTCGAATGGCTGGCCGGCGTGACGACCTCGACGACGAGGAGGCGCTCGGCCGCCGGGTTGTCGCCCATCAGGATGTCGCATACGTAACGCGTATTGGTGCCTTGCCCGCGTACCGAGCGGCGCATCCGTTCGCCGTCGAGGCGTTGCACGGGTTTGTCGCCGCTCGCATACGGCGCGGTGCACAGCGCGATTTCCGCATCGCGCGTCGCGACCAGCGTGACCGTCTTGCCGCCCGGCACGTACAGCGCATCGGGCGATACGTCCTCGAATACGCTGTCGCGCTTGCCGAGCGCATCGTGGGTCGTGCCGTCGACCTCCGCGCGCACCGTGCCCGTGAGCACGACGACGCACAGTTCCCGCGTACCCGTGTCGAGCGTTTCGGTGTCGCCGGCTTTCAGGCGCAGCGCGCGAAAGCCGACGTGCTTCCAGCCGGCCGATTCCGGCGTGACGTTGCAGATTTCGCGGTCGGCAGAGGCTTTGACCAGCAGGGGAGAAATCGTCATGGGGTGGGGCTCCGCAATGGGGGGACAGCGGGGGTGACGGGGCTCACGCGCTCAAGCGGTCGACGATCGCGCGCAGCGATTCGTAGCCCTTCTTCGCATACGCATAACTCGGCGCGACGGCCGGATCCTGCTCGGCCTCGACGACGAGCCAGCCTTCGTAGCCGGCATCCTTCAGCGTGCGCAGCGTCGCCTCGTAGTCGAGCGCGCCGTCGCCGGGCACCGTGAAGGTGCCGTTGATCACGCCGTTCAGGAAGCTCCAGCCGCTGTTGCGCGCCTGCGTGACGACCTGCGGCCGCACGTCCTTGCAATGCACGTGGACCACGCGCGATACGTGTTTCTTCAACAGCGTCACCGGGTCGGCCGCGCCGCCGAAATACGCGTGGCCGGTATCGAACAGCAGGAACACCTTCGCCGGATCGGTCAGCGCCATCAGCCGGTCGACGTCGTCGGGCGATTCGACGTATGCGCCCATGTGGTGATGGTAGGCGAGCTTGATGCCGTACGTGTCGAGCAGGTGCGCGCCGAATGCGTCGAGGCGGGCCGCGTAGCGCCGCCATGCGTCTTCGTCGACGAAGCGCGGCCGCTTCGCGACCGGCGTGTCGATGTTGCCCTGGATCGTGCCCGCGCATTCGCCGTAGACGACCACGTTCACGTCGTTGTATTGCAGCTTCGTCATGTGCGCGCGGCAGCGCTCGATCTCCGCGGCGACCGCATCGGCGTCGCTCATGCCCGGCGCGACTTCCGCGAGGAAACCCGAATACCAGCCCGACACGCACACGAGCCCGAACCCGGCAAGTTTCGCCTTCAGCTCGGGGCCCGACTTCGGAAACTTGTTGCCGAGCTCGAAGCCCGCATAGCCGATTTCGGCGCCTTCCTTCAGCGCCGTTTCGAGCGGCGTCTCGCCGCCGAGCGACGGCAGGTCGTCGTTCATCCACGACAGGGGATTGATACCGATGCGGACGTTCCAGCTCATGACGGGCTTCCTTGGTTCGAATGTGTTTTTCGCGGGGAGGGTGCGTGGAGCAGCGTGCGCCATCAGCGCCGCTGCCGGGTCTTCGCGTCGAGATACGCGCGGTGCGCGTCCTCGACGCCGGCGCGTTCGGACACCTGCGGCACGGCAACTTCCCACCATGCGCCGCCGTCGTCGGTCGTGCGCTTGTGCGTGGTGTCGATCACGAGCACCTGGCTCGTCTTCGCTGCGCGGGCGCGCTTCATTTCGCTGCGCAGCTCGCCGATGTCGCGCACGTGCACGGCGTCGGCACCCATCGCGCGCGCGTGCATCGCGAAGTCGATCGTCGAGCGTGCGCCGCCTTCGGGCACGCAGTCGTCGAGCATGTTGTTGAAGCTCGCGCCGCCGCAGTTCAGTTGCAGCCGCTCGATGCAGCCGTAGCCGCGGTTGTCGAGGATCACGACGACGATCTTGCGGCCGAGCATCACGGACGTCGCGAGTTCCGCGTTGAGCATCATGTACGAGCCGTCGCCGACGATCACGATCACTTCGCGCTCGGGCCGCGCGAGCTTCGCGCCGAGGCCGCCCGCGACCTCGTAGCCCATGCACGAGTACGCGTAGTCCATGTGATAGTTGCCCGGCACGCCGCTGCGCCACAGCTTGTGCAGTTCGGCCGGCAGCGTGCCGGCCGCGCACACCACGAGGTCGTCGCGCGCGCTGTCGCGCCCCGCGTCGGCCGCGGAGTCGCGCACCGCGCCGATCACTTCCGCGTCGTAGGGCAGCGTGTCGTTCGGCACGTGCGTCGTGAGTTCGGTCACGCGCGCGTTCCATGCGGCGGCCTGGTCGCGGTTGCTGGCCGTCCATGCCGGATCGGCGTGCCAGCCGGCCAGCGCGGCCGACAACTGGCCGAGGCCCGTGCGCGCGTCGGCGACGAGTTGCCGGCCGCGTTTCTTGCCCGCGTCGAACGGCTGCACGTTCAGGCTCAGCAGCGTCGCGTTGCCGTAGAGCGCATGCGAGCCGGTCGTGAAGTCCTGCAGCCGCGTGCCGACCGCGAACACCACGTCGGCCTGCGCGGCCGCGCGGTTCGCGGCGGGCGAGCCCGTCACGCCGATCGAGCCGAGGTTCAGCGGGTGGTCCCACGCGAGGCTGCCCTTGCCGGCCTGCGATTCCGCGACCGGCACGCCATGCATGTCGGCGAACGCACGCAGCGCGTCCCACGCCTGGCTGTACAGCACGCCGCCACCCGCGACGATCAGCGGCTTCTTCGCGGCCTTCAGCACGTCGAGCGCATCGGCGAGCTCGAGCGCGTCGGCCGGCGGCCGGCGCATCCGGATAACCGGCGGCGCGAAGAAATCCTCGGGCCAGTCGTACGCGAAGGTCTGCACGTCCTGCGGCAGCGCGAGGCACACGGGGCCGCACTGCGCGGGGTCGGTCATCACCTGGATCGCACGCGGCAGCGCGACGAGCAGCTGCTCGGGCGACGTGATCCGGTCGAAGTAGCGCGTCACCGGCCGGAAGCAGTCGTTCGCGCTGACGTCGCCTTGCTCGAAATCCTCGACCTGCTGCAGCACGGGGTCGGGCAGGCGCGACACGAACACGTCGCCGGGCAGCAGCAGCAGCGGCAGGCGGCCGACGTGCGCGAGCGCGGCGGAGGTCAGCATGTTGGTCGCGCCGGGGCCGATGCTCGACGTCGCGGCCATCATCCGCTGGCGGAAGTTCGTTTTCGCGAACGCGATCGCCGCGTTCGCCATCCCTTGCTCGTTGTGTGCGCGGAACGTCGGCAGCCGGTCTTTTTCCGCATGCAGCGCCTCGCCGAGCCCGGCCACGTTGCCGTGGCCGAAGATCGCGAACACGCCGCCGCAGTAGGGCAGGATCTCGACGCGGCCGTCGGGCTGGACGACTTCGGCGCGCAGGGCGGCCAGGTAGCGCACGAGCGCCTGGCTGACGGTCAGTCTTACGGTAGAGGTCATGTCGGTCGGTGAAGAGGATTCGGGTGGATCATCGCGGGCGTCGCTTCGTGCTGTGTCACGTCACGTCACGTCACGCCGCGGCGGCGCGGGCGGCCGCCGCACGGCGGCCGAGCCACGCATCCACGAGCTGCGCGAAGTTGCCGGCCACTTCATCGATCAGCGCCTGGTCGTCGATCCGGCCGGCGAACCAGTTCAGCGATGCATCAGCCCACAGCGTGCGCCCGACCATGAAGCCCTTGACGATCGGGTTGGTCGCCGAGCGGAAGCTGTCGACGAGGTATTGCAGCGGCTGGTTCAGACCGAGGATCACCGCGCCACGGCAGTGCGGGTCGCGCTCGGCGATCAGCGCGGCTAGCCGTGCCCAGCCGTCGGCGCTCAGCGGCGTGAGCTTCCACCATTCGGGTTTCACGCCGAGGTTGTAGAAGCGCGCGATCGTGCGCAGCACCGCGTCGTCCTCGGTGCCGGCCGGCGTGACCGCGCGCGGCGGAATCATTTCGAGCAGCAGTTCGTTGCCGCTGGCGCGCGTGGCTTCCCACAGTTCCAGCACGCGCTGCTCCTGTTCGACGCGCAGGTCGACCTGGTCGTCCGGATGATAGTGAACGAGGCACTTCACGACCTGTTCGGTCGGCCAGTGCGTGAGCGACGAGCCGACCGAGCGCGTTTCGTCGAAGCGCAGCGGCCGCGAGCCCGGCAGCTCGACCGGGCGGCCGACCCACCAGCCGCGCCCGGTGGCCGACGCCAGCGCGTCGCTGCCGTAGCCGCCGCCGTCGATCAGCACGCCGACATGGCCTTCGATATGACGATCTCGCTCGACCTGCTCGACCGCGCGCACGAGCAGGCGCTTGAGCGTCCTGATCCGCGCTTCGTCGGCGCCGGCCTGCACCGCGAGTTCGTAGAACTGGCTGCGATGATCGAACGCCATCACGCACAGGTCGTCCCATTCGCGGCGCGGCACCGTCACGCGATGCAGGTGCGCGAGCGTGTGATCGGCATCGACCTGCGGATTGCGGCTGCCGTCGAACCAGTGCGCGAGTTCGGCCGGCGTCGGCATCGCGGCCGAGCACGCATGGCGCGACACGACGATCGCGCCGCACGCGTTCGCGATGCGCGTCGATTCGGCCCAGTCGCGGCCGCGCAGCAGCCCCGACAGCAGGCCCGACAGGAACGCGTCGCCCGCGCCGAGCACGTTGAGCACCTCGACGCGTTCGCCGAGGAAGGTCGGCGCATCGTCGATGCGGGCGGGAATGTCGCCTTCGATCACGCAGCAGCCGAGCGCGCCGCGCTTGACGACCAGCGTCGCGTTCGTGATGGCGCGCACCGCCTGCAACGACCCGATCAGGTCGTGCGGCACGCCGCCCGCGATCAGGAATTCCTCCTCGGTACCGACCAGCAGGTCGAATTCGCCGAGCACCTGCTGCAGCTGACGCGTCACCTGCGCGTCCGGCACGTAGCGGTTCTCGCCCGCGCCGCGCGCGGTCAGTCCCCACAGCACGGGCCGGTAGTCGATGTCGAGAATCCGCACGACGCCATGGCGGCGCGCATAACCGAGCGCGGTCAGCGACGCCTCGCGCGTGCCCGGCGTCGACAGATGCGTGCCGGTGATCGCGAGCGCCCGGCAGCCGGCGATGAAGTCCTCGCTGATCTCGTCGGCGCGCACGGCCATGTCCGCGCAGTTCTCGCGCACGAACAGCAGCGGGAACGTGTCGCGATCCTTCAGCCCGAGCAGCACCAGCGCGGTGAGGCGTTCGCGGTCGGTCTGCAACTGGCTCGTGTCGCAGCCTTCGCGCTCGAGCGTCTCGCGCAGGAAGCGGCCCATCTGCTCGTCGCCGACGCGCGAGATCATCGCGGTCTTCAGCCCGAGCCGCGCCACGCCGAACGCGACGTTGCCGGACGAGCCGCCGAGATACATCTGGAAGCTGCGCGCGTCTTCGAGGCGGCTGCCGTACTGCTGCGCATAGAGATCCACGGCCACGCGGCCGAGGCAGGCGAGATCGATGGGGCGGTCACTCGGAAAGTTCAGCAGGCTCATATCACGTGTCACGCTCGCGGCCGGCGTTCGGCAATGCCGGCGGATTAGGGGACCGATCCGGTCGCGACCGTCCGCACCGTGTATTGCACGACGCGGGACTGCCTGCCGCCAGGAATCGGGCTACGGACGCAGTCTAGACTTTTTGGAAATCCAGTTCCCTAGGTGAAATCACGTAGAAATAAATTTCCAAATTTTCGAGGAAGTGATCTACAGTTTCATCCGGATGCTTCAGTCCGTATCGGATTCGATCGGACTCGGCCCGGCGGCGCGCAACGCGCCGTCTTCCGCCCCCGGAGATGAGGAGACAGATTGATCATGAAGACCAAGCTGATGGCCGTCGCGGCCGCCGCGATCCTGGCTGCGCCGCTCGCGCATGCCGAGAAGATCGGCGTGACGATGGCGTCGTTCGACGACACGTTCCTGACCATCCTGCGCAACAGCATCGCCGATTCGGCGAAGAAGGACGGCGCGACGGTACAGATCGAGGACGGCGGCAACGACGTCGGCAAGCAGTTGAGCCAGGTCCAGAACATGATTGCGCAGAAGGTCGACGCGATCATCGTGAACGCGGTCGATACCGACGCGACGCCGAAGATCACGAAGATGGTGACAGCCGCGAAGATCCCGCTCGTCTACGTGAACCGCAAGCCGGTCGATTTCGACAAGCTGCCGGCCGGCGTCGCGGTCGTCGCGTCCGACGAGAAGCAGTCGGGCACGCTGCAGGCGCGCCAGGTGTGCAAGCTGCTCGGCGGCAAGGGCGACCTCCTCGTGCTGATGGGCGAGCTGTCCAACGAATCGGCGCGCGCCCGCACGAAAGACATCGAGGACGTGATCGCGACGAAGGATTGCGCGGGCATGAAGATCGTCGACAAGCGCGAGGGCAAGTGGAGCCGCACGCAGGGCCAGGACATCACGATGAACTGGCTGAGCTCCGGCACGAAGTACGACGCGATCATCTCCAACAACGACGAGATGGCGATCGGCGCGATCAATGCGCTGAAGGCCGCGCGCAAGTGGACGCCGAAGACGATCGTCGCCGGCATCGACGCGACGCCCGACGGGCTCGCCTCGATGAAGAGCGGCGAGCTGAAGGTGTCGGTGTACCAGAACGCGTCCGGGCAGGGGCAGCAGGCCGTCGCGGCCGCGCTCAAGCTCGCGAAGAAACAGCCCGTCGACCGCTACGTGAACGTGCCGTTCGAGCTCGTGACGCCCGAGAACATGAGCCAGTACGCGAAGCACTGACCGGTGATCCGTTGAACTGCGCGTGCCCGGCATGACCGGGCACGCGCGCGACTCGTCGAGGAACGTCCATGTTTACAGCCAGGATCGCGCGCCCGATGGCCGGCGACGATGCGTCGGCCGGTGCGTCGGGTTTGTCCGGCGCGTCGGCCCCGCCGGCTTCTTCCGCGGCCGACTGCGTGCTCGAGGTGCGCGGTGTCGGCAAGTCCTTCCCGGGCGTCGTCGCGCTCGACGGCGTGCAGTTCCGCGTGCGTCGCGGCACCGTCCATGCACTGATGGGCGAGAACGGCGCGGGCAAGTCGACGCTGATGAAGATCATCGCGGGCGTCTACACGCCCGACGAGGGCGAAATCCTGATCAACGGCGAGCCGGTCGTGCTGAACGGCCCGCTCGATGCGCTCGATCGCGGCATCGCGATGATTCACCAGGAACTCAACCTGATGCCGTACATGACGGTCGCGGAGAACATCTGGATCCGCCGCGAACCGAAGAACCGCTTCGGCCTGATCGATCACGCGGCGCTGCGCCGCCAGACGGCCGCGCTGTTCGAGCGGCTGTCGATCGACATCGATCCGGAAACCGACGTGCGCACGCTGACGGTCGCGAGCCGCCAGATGGTCGAGATCGCGAAAGCCGTGTCGTTCGACTCGGACGTGCTGATCATGGACGAGCCGACTTCCGCGCTGACCGACAAGGAAGTCACGCACCTGTTCCGGATCATTCGCCAGCTGCGCGAGCAGGGCAAGGGCATCGTCTACATCACGCACAAGATGAACGAGCTGTTCGAGATCGCCGACGAGTTCTCGGTGTTCCGCGACGGCAAGTACATCGGCACGCATGCGTCGAGCGACGTCACGCGCGACGACATCATCCGCATGATGGTCGGGCGCGAGATCACGCAGATGTTCCCGAAGGAGGAGGTGCCGATCGGCGACGTCGTGCTGTCGGTGAAGAACCTCGGCGTCGACGGCGTGTTCCGCGACGTGAGCTTCGAGCTGCGCGCGGGCGAAATCCTCGGCGTGGCCGGCCTCGTCGGCTCGGGGCGCTCGAACGTCGCGGAGGCGCTGTTCGGCGTCGTGCCGGCCACGTCGGGCGAGATCCGGATCGACGGCAAACCGGTGCGGATCGCGACACCCGCGCAGGCGATGAAGCACGGGATGGCCTTCCTCACCGAGGATCGCAAGGACACCGGCTGCTTCCTGAATCTCGACCTGCTCGCGAACATGGAAGCGGCGGTGCTCAGCAACCGCTACGTGAAGTTCAATTTCGTGCGGCAGGCGCAGCTGAAGCGCGACTGCGAGGAAATGAGCCGGATGCTGCGCGTGAAGTCGCCCGGGCTGCACGAGGAGATCCAGAACCTGTCGGGCGGCAACCAGCAGAAGGTGCTGATCGGCCGGTGGCTGCTCACGCAGCCGCGCATCCTGATCCTCGACGAACCGACGCGCGGCATCGACGTCGGCGCGAAGGCCGAGATTCACCGGCTCGTCAGCGCGCTCGCCGGCAAGGGCGTCGCGGTGCTGATGATCTCGTCGGAAATGCCGGAAGTGCTGGGAATGAGCGATCGCGTGATGGTGATGCACGAAGGGCGCATGACCGGCATCGTCGATCGCAAGGACGCCGACCAGGTCCGCATCATGGATCTCGCGTCGCGCTGAGCCGAAACAAGACTGGAGACAAATGAAATGGGCAACCTGAACCCGGCTGCGGATGCGCAGACCATGACGATCAAGGCGCGGCACATGAAGTGGCCGCCCGAACTGAGCATCTTCCTCGTGCTCGTCGGCATCAGCCTGTTCTTCGAGATCGTCGGCTGGATCGTCGTCGGCCAGAGCTTCCTGTTCAATACCGAGCGGCTCGAGATCATCGTGCTGCAGATGGCCGTGATCGGCATCATCGCGGTCGGCGTGAACCTCGTGATCATCACCAGCGGGATCGACCTGTCGTCGGGCTCGGTCGTGGCTGCCGCGGCGGTCGTGTCGGCAAGCCTCGCGCAGGTGTCCGACTTCCCGCGCGCGGTGTTCCCGCACCTGACCGACCTGCCGATCATCTGGCCCGTGCTGGCCGGCGTGTGCGTCGGGCTGCTGGTCGGCCTGCTGAACGGCTCGCTGATCGCGATGACCGGCATCCCGCCGTTCATCGCGACGCTCGGCACGATGGTGGCCGCGCGCGGGTTCGCGAAGTGGTTCACCAACGGGATGCCCGTGTCGATGCTGACCGACCAGTTCGCGGCCATCGGCGCCGGCGCCAATCCGGTGATCATCTTCCTCGTGATCGCCGCGATCTTCCACGTCGTGCTGCGCTACACGCGCTTCGGCAAGTACACCTACGCGATCGGCGCGAACCGTCACGCGGCCGTCGTGTCGGGCATCAACGTTACGCGCCACCTGATCTTCGTCTACGCGATCGCGGGCCTGCTGAGCGGGATCGCCGGCACCGTGACCGCCGCGCGCGCGATCTCGGGCCAGTCGGGCATGGGCGTGATGTACGAACTCGATGCGATCGCGGCCGTCGTGATCGGCGGCACGTCGCTGTCGGGCGGGCTCGGCCGCGTGACGGGCACCGTGATCGGCGTGCTGATCCTCGGCGTGATGACGTCGGGCTTCACGTTCATCCGCATCGACGCGTATTACCAGGAGATGGTCAAGGGCGCGATCATCGTCGCGGCCGTGATCGCCGACCAGTACCGCAACAAGAAGAAGCGCCGCTGACCGTCGTGCATCGCCGGACGAGGGCGGCACGTGCCGCCGCGTTCGTCCGTAACCCACTGTCGCCGAGGATTTTCGATGAAGATCGCGCTGGACCCCTACATGATTCGCCACCTGCCGCTCGACCGCCTGCCGCACGCGGTGGCCGAGCTCGGCTACGACCAGATCGAGCTGTCGCCGCGCAGCGACTTTCTCGACTGGTGGGTGATGCCGCGCGCGACGCGCGAGCGGATGGCCGCTTTCCGGCAGGCGATGCGCGCAAGCGGCGTCGGCCTCGCGTCGCTGCAGCCGATGTACCGCTGGGCGAGCCCGTTCGAGGACGAGCGGTTATGGGCCGTGCGCTGCTGGAAGAAGGCGATCGAGGTGGCGGTCGAGATGGAGTGCGCGCTGATGGTGTCGGAGTTCGGGCGCGGCGCGTCGCCCGAGCGCTCGGTCGGCGAACGGCCGGGCGCGAACCCGAAGGAGCTGTGCGAAGCCGCGTGGTTCCGTTCGATGGACGAGCTGCTGCCGATCCTCGAGCGCGAACGCATCGTGCTGTCGGTCGAGCCGCATCCGGAGGACTGGATCGAACAGCTGCAGCCGGCGATCGACATCGTCACGAACATCGGCTCGCCGTCGCTGAAGCTGTCGTACATCGCGCCGCACACGTTCTACTACGGCGACGACATGGCCGCGATGATCGCGCAGGCCGCGCCGATCCTCGCGCACGTGCGCGTGGCCGACACCTTCGACCACCGCAAGAGCAGCCAGCTGCGCTACATCGTGAACCCGCCCGGTTCGAACCAGATCCGCGTGCACCAGCATCTCGACATCGGGCAGGGCGAGATCGACTGGGACGTGTTCTTTCGCGCGCTCGGCGCGGCAGGCTTCGACGGCGTGATGTCGTCGTGCGTGTTCGCGTGGGAGGACCGCGCGGAAGCGTCGTCGCGCTACATGCGCGAGACGATCCGGCGCTACGTCGATCGTTTTTTCGATCGCACCGCGCGCTGACCTATTGCCGACCGGTGCGGCGGGTGTCGCACCGCAGATGAACGACTGGAGACTGTTAGATGACCTTGCAAATCGGCGTGATCGGCTGCGGCGCGATCGGCCAGGACCACATCCGCAGACTGACCCGCACGCTGTCCGGCGCGCGTGTCGTGGCCGTCAACGACATCGATCCGCAGCAGGCGCGCGACGCGGTGACGAAGTACGGGCTCGATGCCGAGATCTACGCCGACGGCCACGAGGTGGTCGCGGCCGCCGATGTGCAGGCCGTGCTCGTCACGTCGTGGGGCCCGACGCACGAAGCGTTCGTGCTCGACGCGATTGCGCACGGCAAGCCCGTGTTCTGCGAGAAGCCGCTCGCCGTCACGGCGGAAGGCTGCATGCGGATCGTCGAAGCGGAAGTCGCGCATGGCAAGCGGCTCGTGCAGGTCGGCTTCATGCGTCCGTACGACGAAGGTTACCGCGCGCTCAAGCGCGTGATCGACAGCGGCGAGATCGGCGCGCCCTTGATGCTGCATTGCGCGCACCGCAACCAGTCGGTCGGCGAGCGCTACACGACCGACATGGCGATCACCGACACGCTGATTCACGAACTCGACGTGCTGCGCTGGCTGCTCGGCGAGGACTACGTGAGCACGCAGGTCGTCTATCCGAAGAAGACGCGCCATGCATCGTCGCATCTCGCCGATCCGCAGATCGTGTTGCTGGAAACCGCGAGCGGCGTGCGCATCGACGTCGAGATCTTCGTGAACTGCCAGTACGGCTACGACATCCAGTGCGAGGTGGTCGGCGAGCAGGGCATCGCGAAGCTGCCCGATCCGCCGGCGGTGGGGCTCAAGCATGCGGCGCGGCAGTCGGTCGAGATCATGACCGACTGGAAGGAGCGTTTCATCGCATCGTACGACGTCGAGCTGCAGGCGTTCATCGACGGCGTGCGCGCGCACGCGCTCACCGGGCCGTCGGCCTGGGACGGTTACGCGGCGGCGGTCGCGGCCGACGCATGCGTGCGGGCGCAAAAGAGCGGGGCGGTCGAATCGATCGCGATGGCTGATCGTCCCGCGTTCTATCGCGGCTGACCTGCCGGAGAGACCGACATGACGATGAAGATTGGCTGCGCGCCCTGCTGCTGGGGTGTCGACGACGTGAAGAACCCGCACCTGCCGCCGTGGCGGCAGGTGCTCGCCGAAGCCGCGCAGGCCGGCTACTCGGGCATCGAGCTCGGGCCGTACGGCTACATCCCGCTCGAACTCGACGTGGTGAGCGCCGAGCTCGAGCGGCAACGCCTGAGCATCACCGCCGGTACGATCTTCGACGATCTCGTGGCGCCGGAGAACCTGCCGAACCTGCTGCGCCAGACGCGCGACATCTGCGCGCTGATCACGCGGCTGCCGAAACTGCCGACGCAGGACGGCCAGCGCTACGCGGCGCCGTACCTGGTCGTGATCGACTGGGGGCATGAAGAACGCGACTACGCGGCCGGCCACGGCGATCGCGCGCCGCGGCTGTCCGGCGAGCACTGGGCGCGGATGGTCGACCATATCCGGCAGATCGCGACGATCGCGCGCGACGAATTCGGCGTGCGCGCGGTGATCCATTCGCATGCGGGCGGCTACATCGAATTCGCGGACGAGATCGACCGGATCGTCGCCGACATTCCGGCCGACACGGCCGGCCTCTGTCTGGATACCGGCCACCTGCATTACTCGGGCATGGACCCGGAAACCTGGCTGCGCCGCCATGCGGCGCGCCTCGACTATGTGCACTTCAAGGACATCGACGCGGCCGTGTACGACGCGGTGATGGGCGAGCACATCGCGTTCTTCGCCGCGTGCGCGCGCGGCGTGATGTGCCCGATCGGCACCGGCGTGCTCGACTACCGGTCGATCCGCCACGCGCTCGACGACATCGGCTACGCCGGGTACATCACGATCGAACAGGAGCGCGACCCGCGCAATGCCGGCACGAGCCTGCGCGACGTCGCCGCGAGCCGCGCGTTTCTCGCGTCGGCCGGCTTCGCATGATGCATCGCGCGTTGCACCCCCGAACCCCCTGAACACGGACCAGGAACACCACCATCATGATTGACGGACAGATTCTGCTTGGACATTCGATTCGCTGGGGCATGGTCGGCGGCGGGCTCGGCAGCCAGATCGGCTACAGCCACCGGTCGGCCGCGTTGCGCGACGGCAGCTTCCAGCTGGTCGCCGGCGCGTTCGACATCGATCCCGAACGCGGCCGCCAGTTCGGCGTGAAGCTCGGCGTCGCCGCCGAGCGCTGTTATCCCGACTACGCGACGATGTTCGACGCCGAGGCGCGCCGCCCGGACGGCATCCGCGCGGTGTCGATCGCGACGCCGAACAACACGCACTTCGAGATCTGCCGCGCCGCGCTGAACGCGGGGCTGCACGTGGTCTGCGAGAAGCCGCTGTGCTTCACGACCGAGGAGGCCGAGGCGCTGCAGCGGCTGTCGGTCGAGAAGAACCGGATCGTCGGCGTCGCATACGGTTATTCCGGACACCAGATGATCGAACAGGCGCGCGAGATGATCGCGCGCGGCGATCTCGGCGAGATCCGCATCGTGCAGATGCAGTTCGCACACGGGTTCCACAGCGAGGGCGTCGAGGCCGCGAGCGCGGCCGCGCGCTGGCGCGTCGACCCGAAGTTCGCGGGCCCGAGCTACGTGCTCGGCGACATCGGCACGCATCCGCTGTACATCTCCGAAGTGATGGCGCCCGAGCTGAAGATCCGGCGGCTGATGTGCTCGCGGCAGAGCTTCGTGAAGAGCCGCGCGCCGCTCGAGGACAACGCGTTCACGATCATGGAGTACGACACGGGCGCGGTCGGGTACGTGTGGTCGAGCGCGGTGAACGCGGGCTCGATGCACGGCCAGAAGGTGAGGGTGATCGGCGCGAAGGCGAGCGTCGAATGGTGGGACGAGCATCCGAACCAGTTGCGCTACGAAGTGCAGGGGCAGCCCGCCCAGGTGCTCGATCGCGGGATGGGTTATCTGCATCCGCACGCATTGCGCGAAGATCGCATCGGTGCCGGGCATCCGGAGGGGCTGTTCGAGGCCTGGTCGAATCTCTATGCGCGCTTCGCGCTCGCGATGGATGCGGCCGACCGCGGCGACGCCGCGGCGTTGAAGAACATTCGCTTTCCGGATGTCCATGCGGGCGTGGAAGGCGTGCGCTGGGTGGAGAACTGCGTGCGCTCCGCCGATGCGGGCGGCGTGTGGATCGACTATCGCTGAACCGGCGGCGCGGGCAGGCTGCTTGCCGCATGTTTCCGCTTCTGCTGCTTCTGCCGCCTTTGCCGCTTTTTCCGTTGCTCGCCGCTTCACCCCGATGGCGGCTTGGTAGACGCCCTAATCTTTACGACGCCGCGAGAGCGTTGGACAATCGCTTCCAGTATCGCCGTGGAGCGTAGGCAAGTGATGATCGAGCGCGTGGGAGCGAGCACGTGGCGCGGGCCGCGCCGCAAACGTGATTAAATTCGCCCTTCATGCATGTGTTCAGGTGAGCCCCGGGCCGCGTCCGTCAGTGTCGCGCGCGCATCGGGGCCGTCAACTTCGCGCTATCCGATGAGTTCATCCGAGAAACCTCCCGCCACCGTCGAGCAGTTCCTGCAGCACCTGACGCAGGAGTACGACGGCCTCAGCAATCGCCTGAAGGTGATTGCGCGCCACGTGGAAACGCATCGGGACCAGCTTGGCCTGGAAGGCATCCAGTCGCTCGCGGAGGCGTGCGGCGTCCAGCCGTCGGCCGTCGTGCGCTTCGCGAAGCATTTCGGCTTTTCCGGCTTCTCCGAGATGCAGCGGCTGTTCCGCGAAGGGCTCGCGCAGCAGATCGCGCCGGGGCGCGCGTACAACCTGCGGCTGCGCGACGTGATCGAGTCGGGCTCGTCGAGCCTGCAGCCCGAACAGATCGCCGACGAGTTCATCAAGGGCAGCATTGCCGGCATGCAGCAGCTGCGGCAGACGCTCGATTCGCAGGCGCTCGCGCAGGCCGTCGACCTGCTCGCCGAAACCCAGGCGATCTGGATCGCGGGCTCGCGGCGCGCGTTTCCGATCGCCGTGTACCTCGACTACGCGCTGCAGCACACCGACAAGCGCATCGGGCTGTTCAGCGCGCTGGGCAGCATGCATCTCGGGCAGATCCGGTCGGTGCGCGAGGGCGACGTGATGATCGTCATCTCGTTCATGCCGTATGCGGAGGAAACCGTGCAGGTCGCACAGCAGGCCGTGCAACGCGGCGCGCGGCTGATCGCGATCACCGACAGCCGGATGAGCCCGCTCGCACGGGAGGCCGAGGTGACGCTGATGGTGCAGGACAGCGAGACGTTCGGCTTCCGCGCGCTGACGGCCACGATGGGCCTCGCGCAGAGCCTGTTCGTCGCGCTCGCGTATCGGCTCGAACTGTCGTACCTGCCGACCGCCGACGGCGCGCACGGCACGAAGGCCGGCTGACGCCGCCTGCCGGTGTACCGGCCGCAAGCGCGGCCGGCACCCGGCAACCGGCACCCGGCCGTCGGCGTGCCTTCAGGCAATTACTTCGCGGTCGGCATCGCGAATTCGGCACCCTTGCCGATGCTCGACGACCAGCGCTGCATCACCGACTTCTGGCGCGTGTAGAAGCGCACGCCTTCTTCGCCGTAGGCGTGCATGTCGCCGAACAGGCTCTTCTTCCAGCCGCCGAAGCCATGCCACGCCATCGGCACCGGAATCGGCACGTTGATGCCGACCATCCCGACCTGGATGCGCCGCGCGAATTCGCGCGCGATGCCGCCGTCGCTCGTGAAGCACGACACGCCGTTGCCGAACTCGTGCGCGTTGATCAGGTCGACCGCCTCGCCGAAGTCCTTCACGCGCACGCAGCCGAGCACGGGCCCGAAGATTTCTTCCTTGTAGATGCGCATGTCGGGGGTCACGTGATCGAACAGCGTGCCGCCGGTGAAGAAGCCTGCCTCGCGGCCCGGCACGCGCAGCCCGCGGCCGTCGACCACCAGTTGCGCGCCTTCGTTCACGCCTTGCTCGATATAGCCCTCGATGCGCTTGAGTGCATCGCCGGTGACGATCGGGCCCATCTCGACTTCCGGCGACATCCCGTCGCCGATCACGAGCTTGCGGGCGCGCTCGGCCACCAGCGGCACGATCTTGTCCGCGACGTCGCCGACCAGCACCGCGACGCTGATTGCCATGCAGCGTTCGCCGGCCGAGCCGTACGCGGCGCCGATCAGCGCGTCGACGGCCTGCTCGAGGTTCGCATCGGGCATCACCACCAGATGGTTCTTCGCGCCGCCGAGGGCCTGCACGCGCTTGCCCGACTGCACCGCGCGTTGCTGCACGTAGGCCGCGATCGGGGTCGAGCCGACGAAGCTGACGGCCTGCACGTCCGGGTGGTCGAGCAGCGCGTCGACCGCCCCCTTGTCGCCCTGGACGACGTTGAACACGCCGGCCGGCAATCCGGCCTGCGTGAGCAGGTCGGCGATGAACAGGGCCGCCGACGGGTCGCGCTCGCTCGGCTTCAGCACGAACGTGTTGCCCGTCGCGATCGCGACCGGGAACATCCAGCACGGCACCATGCACGGGAAGTTGAACGGCGTGATGCCCGCGACGACGCCGAGCGGCTGGCGCATCGTCCAGTTGTCGATGCCGGTGCTGACCTGGTCGGTGAAGTCGCCTTTCAGGAGCTGCGGCACCCCGCACGCGAATTCGATGATGTCGATGCCGCGGGCGACTTCGCCCTGCGCGTCGGAGAACACCTTGCCGTGCTCGGCCGTGATGATCGCCGCGAGTGCGTCGCGGTGCTCGTTCATCAGTTGCAGGAAGCGATGCAGGACGCGCGCGCGGCGGATCGGCGGCGTCGCCGCCCACTCGGGGAACGCGGCATGGGCCGACGCGACGGCCTGCTGCACTTCGCTGTCGTCGGCGAGCGCGACGCGGCGCACCGCGCGGCCGAGCGCCGGATTGAGCACGTCCTGGAAGCGGCCGCTGCGGCCGGAGACGGGCGCGCCGTCGACATAGTGGCCGACGTCGGCGTCGGAGGTGTACGCGGGAACCGGATTCATCGTGTCTCCTGAGGGATCGGGTAGGGTGGACGGCACCCAGTCTAGGCAAACGCGCCGGGCGGGAGAAGGCCGCGCAGCTTGATTCACTGTTCAGAATTCTGAATAATCGGCGGATGAATCAGCAAAATGTCCAGGCGCTCTGGCCGCATATCCATTCGCTGACGGTGCTGGCCGCGGCCGGCAGTTTCACGGCCGCCGCGCAGCGGCTCGGCATCAGCAAGGCCGCGATGAGCCAGCGCATCGCCGATCTCGAAAAAGCGGCCGGCGTGCCGCTCGTGCGGCGCACGACGCGCAGCGTGCGGCTCACCGACGCGGGCCAGACGCTCGTCGACAGCACGCGCGACGCGTTCGAGTCGATCGGGCAGCACTTCGCGCGCGTGAAGGACCTGGCCGGGGAGCCGCGCGGCCTGCTGCGCGTGACGGTGCCGGTCGCGCTCGGGCGCCAGCAGGTCGTGCCGCACCTGCCGGATTTCCTGCGGCGGCATCCGGGCGTGAATATCGAGCTCGACCTGTCGGACCGGCTGCATTCGCTGACGCAGGAGGGTTTCGACCTCGCGATCCGCCATACGACCACCGCGCCGCAGACCCACGTCGCGTGGAAGCTGTGCGACACGCGTTCGCTGCTCGTCGCGAGCCGCGACTACCTCGACGCGCGCGGCGCGCCGAGGCACCCGAGCGAACTCGTCGAGCACAGCTGCCTGTGCTACCTGCGCGAGCACGAGCCGGCCGCGTGGAGCTTCGAGCCGGACGGCCGGCGGCGCGAGCGCGTGAGCGTGCCGGTGCGCGGCAGTTTCGCGGCGAACAACAGCGAGGCGATGCGCGAAGCTGCGCTCGGCGGGCTCGGCATCGCGCTGCTGCCGGACTTCAGCGCGCAGCGCGATCTCGACGCCGGCCGGCTCGTCGCGCTGCTCGACGGCTGGCGGCCGTCAGGCGCGTTCGGTGACCACATCTTCGCGATCCGCCCGTACAGCCCGGTCGTGCCGAGCGCGGTGCGCGCGCTCGTGCGGCACCTGCGGGAACGGCTCGCGGGCGGCTTCTCCGGCGCGTGAACCCGGTGCCCGCGAGGGCCGGGCCCTGGCCTGCCCGGGCAGGCGCGGCGGCGCTGCGGTAAAATCGCGGCTTCTTCCCGCGCCGCGTGTGGCGCGACATTCGAAGGTCGACAGCCGATGCAGATTCACAAGGAAGTGGACGCGCGCGGGCTCAATTGCCCGTTGCCGATCCTGCGTGCCAAGAAAGCGCTCGCCGATATGGAAAGCGGGCAAATCCTCAAGGTGCTCGCGACCGATCCGGGTTCGCAGCGCGATTTCGCCGCGTTCGCGAAGCAGACGGGCAACGAGATCGTCGAATCGACGACGCAGGACAAGACCTTCGTGTTCCTGATGCGCCGCCGCTGAAGGCCGGCGTCATGCTGCCGGCCGCGCCTGGCGCCAGCCAGGCCGCGCTTTTCTGACAATTCTTAAACCTCGCTTCGTGACCGGCTGCGTATACTGACCCGGCCGGTCGTCCGCTCCCAGCGGATGCGCCGGCCACGGTACGTCTTACGGCGGGCACGGGGGCCATGCCTGACGCTACCGTCGTACAACGGGGAGAGGACATGTCCTTCAGACCAGGGACCATTCGAAGTCCGTCCGGAGCGGAACGCAGCGTATCGGGACTGAGCCGTATCGAGCTCGATCCGCAGCAGGATCGTCACGCGCGTGCGGCGCTGGAAGCGTACGCGGATTCGGCCGCGGCCGAGATGCCGTGGCTGGCCGAGTGGCTCGACGAACGGCTGCGCGACGCCGCGCTGGACGACGGCTCGGGCCTGACCTACTGCGGTGCGACGATCGAGCGCGTGTTCGATCTGGCGCAGGCGTGGGCGGCGAGCCAGCCGGATTACGCGGCCGCCGCGTGGGAGCGCGTGCGCGGCCAGCTGCAGCGGATGCTTGTACAACCGGCGCATTCGGAACCGCTGCCGCCGCACGTGCCGGCCGACGATGTTGCCGAGCCGGTGGCCGGCATCGCAGGCGTCGACTAGGCGCCCGATTGCGCGACGGGAAGCATTATTCGAAGAAAAGACGGTAGTCCGCGCAATTTATTGGCGAATTTCATACTACTATGATGAAATCGCCGGTTCGTCCGTGCCCCGTTTTTGAGATATTTAGCCGGGGTCGCCGGTTTGCGCAGGTGGCGCGAGCGGCGAACGACGGCTCGCCGGCCGGTATCCGGAAGCCGCGCACATGCTGCGCGGCCGGGGTTGGGGCGGGGAGCTGAACTGGACGAATCGATTTCGATTTGCGGGGTGCTATGAGAATTGCTGTACTGGATGACGATCCGGCCCAGACGGATTTCGTCAGTCAAACGCTGACGGCCGTCGGCCATACGTGCTATGCGTTCAAGGAAGGCAAGGCCCTGAAGAAACGCCTGCAGCGCGAGACCTTCGATCTGCTGGTGCTCGACTGGAACGTGCCCGACATGTCCGGCGAGGAAGTGCTGAAGTGGGTGCGTGCGAATCAGACCGAGCACAGCCTGCCGATCATCTTCATGACGAGCCGTGACGACGAGGCGGGGATCACGCAGATCCTCAACGCCGGCGCCGACGATTACGTGGTCAAGCCCGTGTCGGGCCCGATCCTGCGTGCGCGCATCGGCTCGTTGCTGCGCCGCGCGTATCCGGTCAACGCCGAGGCAACCGTTCGCGAGTTCGATCAATTCCGTTTCGACGTGAACCTGAAGCAGGCTTACGTCGGCGACAAGGCCGTGAGTCTCACGCAGAAGGAATTCGAGCTCGCGCTGCTGCTGTTCCAGCACCTCGACCGGCCGTTGTCGCGCGCACACATTCTCGATCTCGTGTGGAAGCAGGCGACCGACATTCCGTCGCGCACGATGGATACGCACATCTCGATGCTGCGCACCAAGCTCGGCCTGCGGCCCGAAAACGGTTATCGCCTCGCGCCGATCTACGGCTACGGCTACCGGCTCGAGCGGGTCGGCCAGGGAGAACCGGAGTGACCACGGGAATCACGCAGCACACGGCGAACCTGCGGACGGCGGCGCTGCGTGTGTCCTGCGCGGTCGCGTTTGCGTTCGCCGCGCAGCATGCGGCCGCGCAGCCGCCAGCCGCGGCGGGCAAGATGGTCGTCTACCGCACGCAGGCGGGCGACACGCTGTACGACGTCGCCGCGCGCTACCTGCAGGGCGCGGACGACTGGCAACTGCTTCAGCAGATCAACGGCGTCCCCGCGCCGAAACACCTGCAGCCCGGCATCGCGCTGAAGCTGCCGGTGGCGCGCCTGCGCAAGGAAAAACTGACCGCGCGCGTCATCGCGGTACAGGGGACGGCCGAACGCGCGTCCGGCGACGCATACGCGCCGCTCGCGAACGATGCGACGCTTGCCGAGGGCGATCGCGTGCGCACGGGCCCGAACGGCTTCGTGACGCTCGAGCTTGCCGACGGCACGCACATGAGCCTGCCGCCCGACAGCCAGCTCGACCTGAAGGCGCTGCGCCGCACGGTGCTGACCGGCACGCTCGATCGTGAGTTCGAACTCACGCGCGGCTCGGTCGACAGCGAGGTCACCCATCTGAAGAAACGCGACGACCGCTTCCAGATCCGTTCGCCGTCGGTCGTGGCCGGCGTGCGCGGTACGCACTTTCGCGTGAATTACGACGCGGCCGGTAGCGCGTCGACGCGCGTCGAAGTGCTCGACGGTACCGTCGGCGTCGCGGGCGATCGGCAGCCGGCCGGCCCGACGCTCGTGCATGCGAATTTCGGCAGCGTCGCGACGTCGTCCGGCGCGGTCGGCGCGCCCGTCGAGTTGCTGCCCGCACCGGCGCTCGCGCACCCCGACAAGGTGCAGGACGAGCCCGACGTCACATTCGACGTCGCGCCGCTCGCCGACGCGCATGCCTACCGCTTGCAGCTCGCGCACGACGCCGGGCTGCTCGACCTGTTCCGCGAAACGCGCACCGATTCTCCGCGGGCGGTCTTTCACGACGTGCCGAACGGAAACTACTTCGTGCGGGTCGCCGCGATCGACGCGAACGGCCTCGAGGGCCGGCCGCGCACGTATGCGTTCGAGCGCCGCGTGATGGGGCTCGACGCGAGCGCGTCGCCCGGCGCCGGCGGCTACGAGTTCCGCTGGTCGCCGAACGGTTCGGGCAAGGATGCGCGTTACCGGTTCGTGCTGTCGCGCTCGAAGGACCTGAGCGCACCGGTCGTCGACCAGGTCGGCCTGCATGCGCGCCAGATCACCGTCGCGCACCTGCCGCCGGGCGACTATTTCTGGGCCGTGACCGTCGAGGAATTCGAGGGCGGCAAGTTCTACGAGAAGACCAGTCCGGTCAGCGCGTTCACGCTGTCGCGCTGATCCGCGGCGCATGAAACCCGACTCCGTTTCCCCGCGGCGGCGCCTCGGCCGCCGCTTCCTGATCGAATGGATCGCGATCGGCTGCCTCGGGATCGCGGTGATCCTCGCGTGCGCGCTCGGCCGCCTGTCGACGAGCGTCGATGGCCTGATCTACGACCGGCTGCTGATGCTGCGCAGCCTGCCGCTGTCGCCCGACGTGGTGGTTGTCGACATCGACAACCAGAGCGTGTCCGCGCTCGGCCGCTGGCCGTGGTCGCGCGACGTGCACGCGCGGCTGCTCGACACGCTGGCGCGCGCGCAGCCGGCTGCCGTCGTCTACGACGTGCTGTTCACCGAGCCGTCCGCGGAGGATCGCGCGTTCGCGGACGCGATGAGCCGCGTGCCGACCTTCCTGCCCGTGCTGCTGAGCCCTGAACAGGCGGACGGCACGCGCGCGGTCGATCCGCCGGTGGCCGCGCTCGCGGCGCGCGCGGTCGGGCTCGGCCACATCAACCTCGAAGTCGACCGCGACGGTATCGTCCGCAGCGTCGCACTGTTCGAAAGCGACGGCCGCGTGCGCTGGCCGCAACTGATGGTGCCCGTGTATCGCGCGATCCAGGGCGGCCGGCTGCATCCGGTCGGCGGCGTGCCGGGCGGGAACGCGCACGACCTGTCGCGCGATGCGGCGGGCGAGGGCCGCTACCTGATCCCGTTCAGCCGCAACACGCCCGCGTATCCGACGCTGTCGTTCGACGACGTGCTCGAAGGGCGTGTGAAGCCCGACGCGCTGCGCGGCAAGATCGTCGTCGTCGGCGTGACGGCGTCGGGGCTGTACGACCGCTTCGCGACGCCCGTGTCCGGCGAGTTCGGGCCGCTCGCCGGTGTGTATATCCATGCCAACGTGCTCGACATGCTGGCGACCGGCAGCGCGATCTCGCCCGCGTCGCGCACCGGGCTGTTCGCCGCGTCGCTGCTGCCGCTCGCCGTGCTGCTGGGCGGCTTCCTGATGCTGTCGCCGTGGCGCGCGCTGCTGCTCACGCTGAGCCTTGCCGGGCTCGCCGTCGTCGCGAGCATGGCGCTGCTGTTCGAGGCGCGCATCTGGCTGTCGCCGGCGCCCGCGGTCTTCGGGCTGGTCGCCGTCTACCCGATCTGGAACTGGCGGCGCCTGGAAATGACGATGTCGTACCTGCGCCGCGAGCTGCAGCGGCTCGCCGACGAGCCGCACCTGCTGCCCGAGGCGCCGCGCACGCGCAGCGTCGGCGGCGACGTGCTCGAGCGGCAGATGGCGCTGATGGCGCAAGCCGCGCAGCGCGTGCAGGACATGAAGCGCTTCGTGTGGGACAGCCTCGACAGCATGCCCGAGCCGATCTTCGTGACCGACCTGGCCGGCACCGTGCTGATTGCGAACCATGCGGCCAAGCGCTACGGGTCGCGCCTGTCGCTGCCGTTGCCGGAAGGGCGGCCGCTGCGCACCGCGCTCGGCGAGCTGACGTTCATGAAGACCGTCGACGGTAACGCCGAACACGACGCGGCGATCCGCGAGCACTGGCCGGCCGTGCTCGACCCGACGCTCGAGGCCGAGCACGACGCGATGGCGCGCGGCATCGAGGTGCGCGATCGCGACGGGCTTGACCATCTGCTACGCTACGCGGCCTGCACGAACGCGCAGGGCCGCGTGACGGGCTGGATCGCCGGTCTCGTCGACGTGACCGAACTGCATGCGGCCGAGCGGCAGCGCGAGGAAGCGCTGCACCTGCTGTCGCACGACATGCGCTCGCCGCAGTCGTCGATTCTCGCGCTCGTCGAAATCGAGCGCGACCGCGCCGAAACCGATGCGATGCGCGGGCTGCTCGCGCGGATCGAGCGTTATGCGCACCGCGCGCTGTCGCTGGCCGACGAGTTCGTGCAGCTGGCGCGCGCGGAGTCGCAGGTGTACCAGCTCGAAGTGACGAGCCTCGTCGACGTGCTGATCGATGCCAGCGACGAGGTGTGGCCGCAGGCGCAGGCGAAGCACATCCGCGTCGATACCGACGTCGGCACCGACATGTGCTGGGTGCGCGCGGACCGCTCGCTGATCACGCGCGCGTTCGTGAACCTGCTGAACAATGCGGTCAAATACAGTCCGTCCGATACCGTGATCACGTGTACGCTGGCGGTCGAGCACGCGTCGAAGCGGATGTTCTGTACGATTCGCGATCAGGGGTACGGCATTGCGCCGGAAGATCAGCGGCATCTGTTCGAGCGTTTCAAGCGGTTCCATGCCGGCGAGCGGCCCGAAATCTCGGGCTCCGGGCTCGGCATGGCATTCGTGAAGACGGTCGTCACGCGCCATGGGGGCAGCGTGTCGGTCGACAGCGAGGTGGGTGTCGGCACCGCGGTGACGGTGTCGCTGCCCGCGATCGACGAGCCGTCCGCCTGACAGGGCCGGGCACGACGGCAGGCATTTGGGGAAAGCCATGAGAAAGGAATGGGCAGCGGCCGCGCTGGCGGCGTCGCTGTTGACGGGTTGCGCCGGCGTGACGAGCGGCGTGAGTGCGGTCGGGCAGCCGAACGCGTTCGCATCCGATGCACACGGCTACGATTTCGTGCGGACGGCCGCGCAGGCCAACGATGCCGAATACCGGCAGATCGAGACGCTCGTGCGCGACGAACTCGCGCACCGCGGCTTCGATGCGAAACCCCTCAAGGACGCGCGCTACCGGCTGTCGGTCGCCTACGCGACGCAGCCGACGGCGGTCGCGGCCGTCGCCGACCAGTGCGGTGCGGCGAGCAGCGCATGCGTGACCGTCGACGGGCCGTCGCCGCTCGCGCTGCCGTTCGCCGGAAAGGTATACCGCCACGTGCTGACGCTGCGGTTCGTCGACGCGAAGTCGGGGGCCGACGTCTATCGCGTGACGGCGTCGCTGCGCGATCGCGAGCCGGGCACGCAGCAGGCCGCGCCGGCGCTCGTGAAGAGCGCGCTCGCGAAGATGCCGTTCGACGCGGGCAACGGCTGGCTCGTCAAGACGAAAAAAGACGACGCGGGCGGGATGCCGGGCGTCGTCTCGGTGAAGCCGGCCGAAGCGCGCTGAGCGCCGGCCGGTGAGGTGAGGGCGGGCTCACCGGAGTGAGCCCTTGTGCCCTGCCGTGTTCAGTCGGCCGGGTGTGCGCCGTTGCGCGAGCGCAGGTACGCGTCGAATTCCGCGCCGACTTCCGCGTGGCGCAGCGCGAATTCGACCGTCGCCTTCAGGTAGCCGAGCTTGCTGCCGCAGTCGTAGCGCGTGCCCTGGTACTTGTAGGCCAGCACCTGTTCATCGGCGAGCAGTGCCTGGATCGCGTCGGTGAGCTGCAGTTCGCCGCCCGCGCCGGGCTTCAGCGCGCGCAGATGCTCGAAGATCCTCGGCTTCAGGATGTAGCGGCCGACCACGCCGAGGTTCGACGGTGCGACTTCCGGCGCCGGCTTTTCGATGATCGCCGACATCTTGACGATCGACTCCTCCCACTCCTTGCCGTCGACGATCCCGTACGACTTCGTCTCCGACGGCGGGATCTCTTCGACGCCGATCACCGAGCTGTGATAGTGGTCGAACACGTCGACCATCTGCTTCATCACGGGCGGGTTGCCGTCGAGCAGGTCGTCGGCGAGGATCACCGCGAACGGGTTGTCCGCCACGAGCTTTTCCGCGCACAGCACCGCATGGCCGAGGCCGAGCGCTTCCGGCTGGCGCACGTAGAAGCAGTCGACATGGCTCGGCTTGATGCTGCGCACGAGTTCGAGCAGCTTCTCCTTGCCGCGCGCCTCGAGTTCGGCCTCGATTTCGTACGACTTGTCGAAATGGTCCTCGATCGCGCGCTTGCTGCGCCCGGTGACGAAGATCATCTCGGTAATGCCGGCGGCGATCGCTTCCTCGACCGCGTACTGGATCAGCGGCTTGTCGACGACCGGCAGCATTTCCTTCGGGCTTGCCTTCGTTGCCGGCAGGAAGCGCGTGCCGAGGCCGGCAACTGGGAATACCGCCTTGGTGACTTTCAACATGATCGAACCTTTATTTCTGTAATCGACTTGTCAGACGGTTTATGTTCACGCCCGCATTATAGTGAACGCAAACAACCTTACCCTTTGTTACGCAGGCAACCGATCGAGCTGCGCACGCAGTTTTTCGAGCGTGCTCTGGAATTCCGCGACGCGCTTCTGCTCCTGTTCGACCACCGCCGGCGGCGCTTTCGCGACGAAAGCCTCGTTGCCGAGCTTCGCATTGCATTTCGCGATTTCGCCCGTCAGGCGCGCGATTTCCTTCGACAGGCGCTCGCGTTCGGCCGCGACGTCGATTTCCACCTTCAGCACCAGCTTGTTCGGCCCGACGATCGCGATCGGCGCGCCATGCGCTTCCTTGTCGAGCGCCGCTTCGTCCGCGAGGATCTGCACTTCCGACAGGCGCGCGAGGGCCTGGACGTACGGCGCGAACGAGCGCAGGCGCTCGGCATCGCCGGCGGCAAGCAGCGGCACCTTGGTTGCCGGCGACAGGTTCATCTCGCCGCGCAGGTTGCGGCACGCGTCGACGATCGCCTTCAGGTCGGCCGCCCACTGTTCGGACACCTCGTCGATCTTCTGCAGGTTCGCGACCGGGTACGCCTGCACCATCAGCGACGCTTCTCCGTCGGCCTTGCCTTGCGGATAGCGGCCCGCGAGCGGCGCGACCTTCTGCCAGAGCGCTTCGGTAATGAACGGGATGATCGGGTGGGCGAGGCGCAGCACCGTTTCGAGCACGCGCAGCAGCGTGCGGCGCGTGGCGCGCTGCTGTTCCGGCGTGCCGTTCTGGATCTGCACCTTCGCGAGTTCGAGATACCAGTCGCAGTATTCGTCCCACACGAACTTGTAGATGCTGCTTGCGATGTTGTCGAAGCGGTAATCGGCGAAGCCCTTCGCGATGTCGGCCTCGGTACGCTGCAGCAGCGACACGATCCAGCGGTCGGCCGCCGAGAAGTCGAGGTAGCCGCCCGGGCCGCAATCGCCCGCGCCGCAGACTTCCGGCTTGTCGCTGCCGCAGTCGTGGCCTTCGCAGTTCATCAGCACGAAGCGCGTCGCGTTCCACAGCTTGTTGCAGAAGTTGCGATAGCCCTCGCAGCGCGCGAGGTCGAAGTTCACGTTGCGGCCGAGCGTTGCCATCGACGCCATCGTGAAGCGCAGCGCGTCGGTGCCGAACGCGGCGATGCCGTCCGGGAATTCCTTGCGCGTCTTCTTCTCGATCGTCGCGGCCTGTTTCGGGTTCATCAGGCCCGTCGTGCGCTTCGCGACCAGCGTGTCGAGGTCGATGCCGTCGACGATGTCGATCGGGTCGAGCGTGTTGCCCTTGCTCTTCGACATCTTCTGGCCTTCCGCGTCGCGCACGAGGCCGTGCACGTAGACGGTATGGAACGGCACCTGGCCCGTGAAGTGCGTGGTCATCATCACCATCCGGGCGACCCAGAAGAAGATGATGTCGAAGCCCGTGACGAGCACCGACGACGGCAGGAAGTGCTTCAGTTCAGGCGTTTCGTTCGGCCAGCCGAGCGACGAGAACGGCACGAGCGCCGACGAGAACCACGTGTCGAGCACGTCCTCGTCGCGCTTCAGTGCGCCCGTGTAACCCTTCGCGACAGCCTGCGCGCGCGCTTCTTCCTCGTTGCGCGCGACGAACACCTCGCCGTTCTCGCCGTACCACGCGGGAATCTGGTGGCCCCACCACAGCTGGCGCGAGATGCACCAGTCCTGGATGTTCTCGAGCCACTGGTAATAGGTGGTCGTCCAGTTTTCCGGCACGAACTTGATCTGGCCGTTGCGCACGACGTCGAGCGACGTTTCCGTGATCGACTTGCCGGGATTGAACGTGCCTTCCGGCGCCGGCTTCGTCATCGCGACGAACCACTGGTCGGTCAGCATCGGCTCGATCACGACGCCCGTGCGGTCGCCGCGCGGCACCATCAGCTTGTGCGGTTTCACCGAGTCGAGGAAGCCTTGCGCGTCGAGGTCGGCGACGATCGCCTTGCGCGCGTCGAAGCGGTCGAGGCCGCGATACTGCTCGGGGCCGTTGTCGTTGATCTTCGCGTCGAGCGTCAGGATCTCGATCGGCGCGAGGTTGTGGCGCAGGCCGACCTGGTAGTCGTTGAAGTCGTGCGCGGGCGTGACCTTCACGACGCCCGTGCCGAACTCGCGGTCGACGTAGTCGTCGGCGATCACCGGGATCTCGCGGCCCGTCAGCGGCAGCGTGACGAGCTTGCCGATCAGGTGCGCGTAGCGCTCGTCTTCCGGATGGACCATCAGCGCGACGTCGCCGAGCATCGTCTCGGGGCGCGTGGTGGCGACGGTCAGCGAGCCCGAGCCGTCGACGAGCGGGTAGCGGATGTGCCACAGGTGGCCGTTTTCCTCTTCGCTCACGACTTCGAGATCCGACACTGCGGTCAACAGCACCGGATCCCAGTTGACGAGGCGCTTGCCGCGGTAGATCAGGCCCTGTTCATAAAGCGTGACGAACACGTCGCGCACAGCGGCCGACATCTTGTCGTCCATCGTGAAGTATTCGCGCGACCAGTCGGTCGACGCGCCGATGCGACGCACCTGGCCGGTGATCGTCGAACCGGATTTTTCCTTCCATTCCCACACGCGCTCCACGAACTTCTCGCGGCCGAGGTCGTGGCGCGACACGCCCTGCGCGTCGAGCTGGCGCTCGACGACGATCTGGGTCGCGATCCCCGCGTGGTCGGTGCCGGGCACCCACAGCGTGTTCTCGCCGAGCATCCGGTGGTAGCGGGCGAGGCCGTCCATGATCGTCTGGTTGAACGCGTGGCCCATGTGCAGCGTGCCCGTCACGTTCGGCGGCGGCAACTGGATCGAGAAATCGGGGCGGGCCGGATCGAATGCCGGGGCCGCGTAACCGCGCTTTTCCCACTCCGGCCCCCAATGGGACTCGATGGTGTGGGGCTCGAAACTCTTCGCAAGCGTGTTGTCGCTCATGTTGGAAATCTGCCGAAAAATGCGTGAATTGGATGCCGAATCCGACAATTATAAATGGATGCACATCGACCAGCCATCGCCTTGCCGGCGCGGGTCCGTCGCGACGCGGCCGCCACGTGTCGGCAACGTACCCGCGACGGGCGGTCGAACGGATCGGGAACGGCATCGTCCGGCCGACTTATAATGTCGGGTCCGCATTTTTCTCGCCCGTTCGCTGCCGCTCCATGCCCGACCTGCTCGCCAATCTGAACCCCGAACAACTCGCCGCCGTCACGTTGCCGAACGAACCGGCGCTGATCCTCGCAGGGGCGGGCAGCGGCAAGACCCGCGTACTGATCACGCGCATCGCGTGGCTGATCCAGCAGGGCTACGCATCGCCGCCCACCGTGCTCGCCGTGACCTTCACGAACAAGGCCGCGCGCGAGATGATGGCGCGCCTGTCGGCGATGATGCCGATCGACACGCGCGGGATGTGGATCGGCACGTTCCACGGCCTGTGCAACCGGATGCTGCGCACGCACTGGCGCGACGCCGGCCTGCCGCAGACCTTCCAGATCCTCGACACGGCTGACCAGCTGTCCGCGATCAAGCGGCTGATGAAGGCGGCGAACGTCGACGACGAGAAGTACCCGCCGAAGAACGTCCAGTACTTCATCAACAATGCGAAGGAGCAGGGGCTGCGTCCCGACAAGGTCGACGCGACCGACAACTTCAACCGCAAGTTCGTCGAGCTGTACCAGGCATACGACCAGCAGTGCCAGCGCGAGGGCGTCGTCGATTTCCCCGAGCTGCTGCTGCGCTGCTATGAATTGCTCGCGTACAACGCGCCGCTGCGCGCGCACTACCAGGCGCGCTTCCGGCATATCCTCGTCGACGAGTTCCAGGACACCAACAAGCTGCAGTACGCGTGGCTCAAGATGCTCGCGGGCGGCCAGAACGCGATCTTCGCGGTCGGCGACGACGATCAGTCGATCTACGCGTTCCGCGGCGCGAACGTCGGCAACATGCGCGACTTCGAAGACGAATTCCGTGTGCGCAACCTGATCAAGCTCGAGCAGAACTACCGGTCGCACGGCAACATCCTCGACGCGGCGAACCAGCTGATCTCGAACAACGCGCACCGCCTCGGCAAGAACCTGCGCACCGACGCGGGCCACGGCGAGCCCGTGCGCGTGTACGAGGCGAGCACCGATTCGCAGGAAGCCGGCTGGATCGTCGAGGAGATCCGCTCGCTGATCAACACCGGGATGGCGCGCAGCGAAGTGGCCGTCCTGTACCGCAGCAACGCGCAGTCGCGCTCGATCGAGCATACGCTGATGTCGTCGGGCATTCCGTACCGCGTGTACGGCGGCCTGCGCTTCTTCGAACGCCAGGAAGTGAAGCACGCACTCGCGTACCTGCGCCTGATCGACAACCCGAACGACGACACCGCGTTCGTGCGCGTCGTGAACTTCCCGACCCGCGGAATCGGCGCGCGCTCGATCGAGCAGCTCGCCGACGCCGCGCGCCTGTACGGCTGCTCGATGGCCGCCGCGATTCCGTACGTGACGGGCAAGGCCGGCACGAGCCTCGGCGGGTTCGCGAACCTGGTCGCGAAGATGAGGGCCGACACGCAGCACATGAACCTGCCCGACACCGTCGAGCACATCGTGCGCGCCAGCGGTCTCGCCGATTTCTACCAGGGCGAGCGCGAAGGCCAGGACCGTCTCGAGAACTTGCAGGAACTCGTGAACGCGGCCACCGCGTTCATCGCCGAGGAGGGCTACGGGCTCGACACGCCGGCCCGTTCGATTCCGCTGCGCGCGGGCGCGATCGCGGCCCCGGAGCTCGGCACCGCGGCGGACGACCAGGCGGTCGACGTGCTCGACCCGGTATCGCCTGCCGACCCGGCACAGAACCCCGACACGATGACGCCGCTCGCCGGTTTCCTGTCGCATGCGTCGCTGGAGGCCGGCGACAACCAGGCGCAGGCCGGCCAGGATGCCGTGCAGCTGATGACGGTGCACGCGGCGAAGGGGCTCGAATTCTCGGCCGTGTTCATCACGGGCCTCGAGGAAGGGCTGTTCCCGCACGAGAACAGCGTGCTCGAATCGGACGGCCTCGAGGAAGAGCGCCGGCTGATGTACGTCGCGATCACGCGCGCGAAGGAGCGTCTCTACCTGTCGTTCGCGCAGAGCCGGATGCTGCATGGCCAGACGCGTTACAACGTGCGCTCGCGCTTCTTCGACGAGTTGCCCGAACACGTGCTCAAGTGGCTGACGCCAAAGGTCGAGGCCGGTTCGCGCTGGGGTGGCCGGTCGGACAACGCCGGGTACGGGCGCGACTGGTTCGCGCGGCCGGGCGGCGGCAGTCGCGAGCAGATCGTCGATGCGGCCGTGTCCGCGCCGCTGCCGGCGTTCGCGAACAAGCAGCGTGCCGCCGATACCGGTTTCCGCGTCGGCCAGCAGGTGTTCCATACCAAGTTCGGCGAAGGCACGGTCACCGCGCTCGAAGGCAACGGCACCGATGCGAAGGCACAGGTGAAATTCAAGCGGCACGGCGAGAAGTGGCTCGCGCTCGCGGTCGCGAAACTGCAGGCGGTGGAATGACGGGCATCGACAGGGTGGGTACCGCTTCGATTCGACCGCTCGGCATCCTGGCCGCGCTGCCCGAGGAACTCGGCGACCTGATCGCCGCGATGCGCGCCGACGGCGCGATGAAGACGGTCACGCTCGGCCGCCGCGATTATCACGTCGGTACCGTGCACGGCGCGGCCTGTGTGGTGACGCTCGCGCGGGTCGGCAAGGTCGCGGCCGCCGCGACGGTCAGCGCGCTGATCCACGTGTTCGGCGTGTCGGGCATCGTGTTCACCGGCGTCGCGGGCGGTGTGTCGCGCACGGTGCGCGTCGGCGATGTCGTCGTGGCCGATACGCTGCTGCAGCACGATCTCGACGCGTCGCCGCTGTTTCCGCGCTATGAGGTGCCTTTGCTCGGCATCACGCGTTTCGCGACCGACGCCGCACTGACCGCGCGCCTGCGGGCCGCGTGCACGCAATTCGTCGCGGAAGAGGGGGCGCAGTTCGCCGCTCGCTTCAGCCTGGCCGGCGCGACGCTGCACGCCGGGCTCGTCATCAGCGGCGACCGCTTCGTGTCGAGCGAGCGCGAGGTCGTCGCGCTGCGCGATGCGCTGCCGGATGCGCTCGCGGTCGAAATGGAAGGGGCCGCGATCGCGCAGGTGTGCGCGGAGCACGACGTGCCGTTCGCGCTCGTGCGCACGATCTCCGATACGGCCGACGACCACGCGACGCAGTCGTTCTCGCACTTCCTGTCGGCGATCGCGAGCAGCTATTCGTCCGGCATCCTCAAGCGTTTCCTGACGCTGCACGCGACGACGGCGGCCTGAAGCCGCCGTCGATCCCGTCGATCGGAGCATCACGGCCGCGGCGCCGGCAGGCGCGCCGCGGCCGTTTTTTCACGCCTTCTTGCGCCGGCTGCTTTCGAGGTTCGGCAGGAACACCGTCAGCACGCCGATCAGCGGCAGGAACGAGCACACCTTGTAGACGAACGTGATGCTCGTTGCGTCGGCGAGCTGGCCGAGCACGGCCGCGCCGACACCGCCGAGGCCGAACGCGAAGCCGAAGAACAGGCCCGCGACCATCCCGACCTTGCCGGGCATCAGCTCCGTCGCGTAGACCAGGATCGCGGCGAACGCCGACGCGAGCACGATGCCGATGATCACGGTCAGCACGCTGGTCCAGAACAGGTTTGCGTACGGCAGCAGCAGCGTGAACGGCGCGACGCCGAGGATCGATACCCAGATCACGTACTTGCGGCCGATCCGGTCGCCCACCGGCCCGCCGATCAGCGTGCCCGCCGCCACGGCCGCGAGGAACACGAACAGGTGGATCTGCGCGGCCTGCACCGACAGGTGGAACTTGTCGATCAGGTAGAACGTGAAATAGCTGTTGATGCTCGCGAGGTAGAAATACTTCGAGAACACGAGCAGCACCAGCACGCCGATCGCGCCCATCACGCGGCCGCGCGACAGCGTCGGATGGCCGGCCGCCGCGGCCTTCTTCTTCATCGACGGATGCTTCTTGTACCAGTGGCCGATCTGCGTGAGCACGATCATCGCGACGAGTGCGGTTGCCGAGAACCACGCGATGCTGTGCTGGCCGTGCGGAATGATCACGAGCGCGGCGAGCAGCGGCCCGAGCGCGGAACCCGCGTTGCCGCCGACCTGGAACACCGACTGCGCGAGCCCGTGCTGACCGCCCGACGCCATCCGCGCGACGCGCGACGATTCGGGATGGAACACCGACGAGCCGCAGCCGACGAGCGCCGCGGCCACCAGCAGCATCGGGAAATTCGGCGCGACCGACATCAGCAGCAGCCCGGCGAGCGTGAAACCCATGCCGACCGGCAGCGAATACGGTTTTGGCCGCTTGTCCGTATAGAGGCCGACGAGCGGCTGCAGCAGCGACGCGGTGATCTGGTAGGTGAGCGTGATCAGGCCGATCTGCGCGAACGACAGCGCGAACTGACTCTTGAGCATCGGGTAGATCGCGAGGATCAACGACTGGATCATGTCGTTGAGCATGTGCGAGAAGCTGATCGCGCCGAGCACCGGGTAGACGGTGCGGGCGACGGGTGGCGCGGAAGGCTGGGTGGCGGCTGCGCCGGCGGAGCCGGTGTCGAGGCTGGTTTCCATGTGAGAGCTGAACGAGTTGAGGTGGCGGGCGCGCTCTGCTGGGGATCGGCGCGTCTTGAATCGTTGCTGCGTCAAAGAAGTGTAATGTGGCGTATCGGGAATGTCCGGACAAGTTTTATCGTGAATCGGACATTCATCCGACGGATCGCCCGATGCCCGCTTTTTTGGCCGGGTATAACGCAGGCGGCACGCCCGCCCGCAAGCGGGGCGGGCGCCCGGGGCCGGTGCGTGGTTTACCGGACTCAAGAAACGGCGGTGGCGGCCGTAGAACGACCCAATGACAACTGGCGCGCCGCGCCCGGCACCGGCTATCCGCCGTGCGGGCGCAGGACGCGCGGCATGGCCAGCCATCGCGGGTACGCCGGGACCGACCTTTCCGGCCGCGTGATCAATACGGGGATATATCGATGAAAGCAGCATCTTTGCGTCCACAGCCCGGTGCGGTCGCCGCCGCACCCGACGTCGCCGCCGGTCGCGCCGCCCGGCGCCCGCGGGCGGCGCGTCGCGAGCGCCGGCCGTGGACCGTCAAGGCGACGTTGCGCGCCGCATTCGCGATCCTGCTCGCCGGCACGCTGGCGATCGGCATGTTTTCGCTCTGGCAGATCAGCCGGCTGAATGCGTCGATCGCGTCCGTCTACGAGCAGGGTCACGTCGCGAGCCGCGCGGCCGAGGAGGTTCGGGCCGAAGTGCTGCGCGCGAGCCGTGCCCAGAAGATGCTGCTGACCGCGACCACCGCGAAGGAACGCGACGAGCTGGGCGCCGAGGTGGGCGCGGGGCTCGCGTCGATCGGCCAGGCGCTCGGCACGCTGCAGCGCTACGCGGATCCGGCCGACGTCGACGATTCGGCGCGGCTGCGCGCATTCTCGACGGCGGTCGGCGCGTGGAGCGCGCATCTGCGCGATTTCGTCGCGCTCGTGCGGGCACAGCCGCTCGACCTGTCGCAGATGAGCTGGCAGGTCGGCACGCAGGACGTGTCGCTGCTGGTCGAAACCGGCAAGCTCGAAAAACTGGTCGCCGAACTCGTGAAGACACGCGGCGCGAAGTCGAAGGCGACGCTCGATGCGTCCGCCACCATTTTCTCGTCGTCGTTCGCGATGATCGCGGCGATGACGGTTGCGCTGATCGTGCTCGCGATCGTCATCGCGGAGCGCGTCGTGCGCCGTCTCGCGTCGCAGCTCGGGGGCGAGCCCGCGCATGCGAAGGCGATTGCCGCGGACATCGCGCGCGGCGACCTGACGCGACCAATTACGCTGGGCCGGCACGACCGCGACAGCATGGTGCGTGCGCTGGCCGAGATGCAGACGGGGCTCGCGGCGACCGTCGGCGAGATTGCCGTCAGTGCCGAGGCGATCGCGGCCGCGTCGGGCGAGATTTCCACCGGCAATCTCGATCTGTCCAGGCGTACCGAGCAGCAGGCCGTCGCGCTCGAGCGCACCGCGGCCAGCATGGAGCAGCTCACGTCGACCGTACGGCAGAACGCCGAGAACGCGCGGCAGGCGAGCGCGCTCGCGGCCAATGCTTCGGCCGTTGCGGAGACGGGCGGGGAAGTCGTCGGGCGCGTCGTCGCGACGATGAGCGAGATCGACGACAGCGCGAAGAACATCCGCGAGATCATCGGCACGATCGAGGGGATCGCGTTCCAGACCAACATTCTCGCGTTGAACGCGGCGGTCGAGGCCGCCCGCGCGGGCGAGCAGGGGCGTGGCTTCTCGGTGGTCGCGGGTGAAGTCCGCCTGCTCGCGCAGCGCGCGGCGACCGCGGCGAAGGAGATCCGCGCGCTGATCGGCGCGTCGGTCGAGCGAGTCGCGAACGGTGCGGCGCTCGCGCATGATGCGGGCCGCACGATGGACGACGTCGTTCGGGCGGTCAAGCGCGTGACCGACATCATCGGTGAAATTTCCGCCGCATCGGACGAGCAGAGCGCGGGCATCGACGAGATCGGCCGCGCGGTCACGCAGATGGACGCCGGCACCCAGCAGAACGCGGCACTCGTCGAGCAGGCGGCCGCCGCGGCGAATGCGCTCGACGAGCAGGCGCAGGCCTTGAAGTCGCTGGTCGGGCGCTTTCGTATCGCGGCCTGAGCGCTGCCGACCGTTCAGACGTTACGACTTCTTCTGCTTGTCCGGATCGATGATGACCGTGCAGGTCGTACCCGCCGACAGCACCACGTCGGCCGGCACTTCGTCGATCCTGATGCGCACCGGCACGCGCTGCGCGAGGCGCACCCAGTTGAAGGTCGGGTTCACGTCCGCGACGAGGTCGCGGCTTTGCGGGTTGTCGCGATCGTAGATGCCGCGCGAGATGCTTTCGACGTGGCCCTTCATCACGCCGCCGCTCATCAGCCGCATTTCGGCCGGCGCGCCGATCTTCACGCGCGGCAGCTTGGTTTCCTCGAAGTAGCCGTAGACCCAGAACGAGTGGCTGTCGACGATCGCGAGCTTCGCCTGGCCGGCCACCGCGTAGTTGCCCTTGAACGTCTGCAGGTTCGTGATGTAGCCGTCGACCGGCGCGACGACGCGCGTGCGCTCGAGGTTGAGCTTCGCGGCATCGAGCGCGGCGATCGCCTGCTGGTACTGCGCATCGGCGCTCGACGCACTGTGCGCGGCGTTCTCGCGGTTTTCCTTCGACACGACGAGCGCATCGAGATCCGCGCGGCGCGCCGCGTCGTCGCGGCGCATCTGCAGTTCCGCGCGGCGGGCGGCGACGGCCGCCTGCGCCTGCTCGACCGCGATCTGGTAGTGCGAAGGGTCGATCTGCATGATCAGGTCGCCCTTTTTCACGAGCTGGTTGTCATGCACGGGCAGTTCGACGATCGCGCCCGACACGTCCGGCGCGACGTTGACGATCTCGGCGCGCACGCGCCCGTCGCGCGTCCACGGATCGTCCATGTAGTGCACCCACAGCGAGCGCCCGATCAGGATCGCGACGAGAAGGATGACGGCGGTCGCGACGAAGCCGAAGAGTTTTCTGAGAATCATGATGGTTCGGAATCAACGGTAAACGGCAAGACTCAGTCCGCCGCAAATGCAGACGAGGAGGCAGGCCCGGAACAGCGACGGGTGCCAGACGAGACGGTAGAGGCCCGTATAGGCGAGCAGGCGGTCGACGGCCCAGGTCGCGAGCGCGCCGAGGACGAACATCAGCACCACCGTGGGCATGTAGGCATCGAGAATGGCGATTTCACGCGGCATCATGACGAGGCTCCTGGTTGGGGACGCACGGGGCGGTTGCGGTTGAGCGCGGCGAGCGGCGATTCGGGATCGAGCAGTGCCGTGCGCACGAAATGCAGATGGCTCAGGATGCGCTGCAGCCGGTGGCGTTCGTCGCGCGTCGGCGTGAATGCGTCGAGCGTCTGCCGGGTCGCGTCGATCGCATCGTTCACCGCGGCGAGCGTTGCATCGAAACGTTCGGCGTCCGGCCGCGCGAACAGTGACGACAGCGCGGCGCGCATCGTCTCGATCGCGCGGCGCCACGGCGTCGTCGGCGCGTAGCGCGGGTCGGACGGCAGCGTTGCCAGTTCGTGGCGCAGATCGATGGCCGCATTCCCGGTTTCGAGCACCGCGAACATCCAGCGCAGCGCGTCGCGCTGCACGTCGGGCTGGTCGGCCGACAGCGTGTGCGCCTGGTACATCAGGTCGCGCGCGCCGCTCTCGAAGCGCGTGCGCAGTCCGGCGAGCCGCGCGTGGCAGGCCGCGACGGCCTGGTGACGCAGGTCGGCGAACAGGCGTTTCTTGAGCCACGGCGCGGTCGGCGGGAACAGCACGGCGAACGCGATCGCCGAGACGAGCATCGACAACAGGAGCGCGAGCGCGTCGTTCATGAAGCTCGTCGGATCGTAGTGCGTGATGCTGTCGGGGCCGGCGAGGAAGCAGAAGAAGATCAGATAGCCCGCGCCGTAGCCCGCGAGCTTCGGCTTCAGCGTCATGTAGATGCCGATCGCGAGCAACGGCGCGAGCGCCGCGCACAGCAGGACGAAGCCGTCGATCCGCGGGTAGATGCCGAACGTCAGCAGGAAGCCGGTGCAAACGGCCAGCGCCGTGCCCATCCCCATCTGCGCGGCCATCGCGGTCGGGCGCGGCGCCGACGACGCGAGCGCGCAGGTCGCCGCGGCGTTCAGCACCAGCATCACGCCGCTCGGCCACGCGGTCTCGATCCAGAACCACCCGAGCGCAAGAATCACCGTCGCGGTGCGGATCCCCGCGATCGTGGCGGCCGTTTTGTTGGTGCGCGGCTCGTAGCGTTCGATCCAGCGTTCGCGCTCGTGCGTCGCGGTCGCGAGCGACGCATAGGTCGCCGCGTATTCCTGCAGGTCGGTGATGAAGCGGTACAGCAGTTCGGCGGCGGTATCGAAGTCGAGCAGCGGGAAGTCGGGCTGCGTTTCGAGTTCCGCGCGCGTCGCGCGGATCCGGCGCGGCAGCGCGTCGCGCCACGCGAGCAGCTGTTCGGCCGAGTGCGCGGCGTCGATCGACGTGCGCACGGGTTCGCCATCGCGCGTGAGCAGCGGCGCGATCTCGCGGAAATACGGCTCGATCGCGTCGATCGCCGCCTGCGCGCCGGCCGCGTGCAGCCGGTTCATCAGCTGGTGCAGCGCGTGAAAGCGGCTCGACGCGCTCATGAACTCGCTGTTCAGCCGCGCGAGGCGGCCGCTGCGCATGCGCGTGTCCGGATCCTCGAACACGGCCATGCTGCGCGCGGCCTCGAAGCCGACCACGTCGGCGACGAAGCGCGTATGGATGGTCTCGATGTGCGCGCGGTCGAGCTGGCCCGACAGCGCCGACGCGACGTAGTCGACGAAGCTGCCGAAGCGCTTGCGCACCGTCGTGCGCATCTGCTCGCCCGTATACCGCGGAAACACGAGCGCACTGACGACGCCGGCCGACACGATCCCGATGATGACTTCGGAGACCCGCGTCATCGCGCTCATGAATGCGCCATCCGGGTGTTGCGACGCGGGCAGGCCGATCAGCGCGGTCGTATAACCGGCGAGCAGGAAGCCGTAACTGCGGAAGTTGCGGTTGCGCGCGGCGCCGGCGGTGCATAGCGCGATCCACAGGGCGATCGCCAGCAGGAACAGCTGCGGCTGCTGCGGGAACAGCCCGACGAACGTGAGTGTCGCGATGAGCCCGAAAATCGTGCCGGCGACCCGGTAGAAGCTTTTCGCGAGCACGGCGCCGCTTTGCGGCTGCATCACGATGAAGACGGTCGTCATTGCCGTTTTCGGCGCCGGCAGGTCGAGCCGCATCGACACGCCGAGCGCGATGAAGGCCGCGAGCAGCGCCTTGAACAGGTAGAGCCACGCGGCGCCGTCGGTGCGGGCCCAGTCGCCGAACGCGGCATACCAGGCCGCGAACGGACCGCCGGTGGTCGGGGAGAGGGGGGAGGAGGCTGACATGGCGTCGCTCCGGGTTACCGTGCGGCCGGCACGCCGGACGCACCGGCGGCCGCGACCTGCGCGGGCCGGGCGGCGGCTGCCACGGGTTTCGCACCCGACGCGGCGGCCGGCGCGGCTGCGCCCGCGGCGGATTCGCCATGCGGCCGATGGCTGCCCGCCGGAGGCACGTCCGTGCCCGTCTCGACGCCGCCACCAAGCGCGGCCATCAACTGAGCGTGCGCGGCGAGGCGTTCCGCATCGATGCGGGCGGCCGTTTCCTGCGCGCGCAACAATTGCTGCTGCGCGACCAGCACGTTGACGTAGTCGGTCAGCCCGCGGCGGAAGCCTTCGCGCGACAGCTGATAGCTGCGGTCGTTGGCGGCCACCGAGCGCGCGGCGTCCTTCTTCTGCGTATCGAGCGAACGGATCCGCACGACCTGGTCGGCGATGTCCTTGAGCGCGCCGACGATCGTCTGGTTGTATTGCTCGACCGCCTGGTCGTAGCCGGCATTCGCCGCGCCGAGCTGCGCGCGCAGCCGGCCGCCTTCGAAGATCGGCAGCGACAGCGCGGGGCCGGCCGTCCAGCCGCCGTTCATCGCGCGCAGGAAGTCGGTGAACGGCGCGGTCACGCCGAAGCCGCCGACCGTCGCGAGCAGGTCGATGTTCGGGTAGAACGAAGCCTTCGCGACGTCGATGCCGCGCGCCTGCGCGTCGACCGTCCAGCGTGCCGCGACGACGTCGGGGCGGCGGCCGAGCAGGTCGGCCGGCATCGCCGACGGCAAGCCGGCCGGTGCGTCGAGCGACAGCCGAGGCCGCTGGATCGCATCGCCGGCGCCCGGGCCCTTGCCGGCCAGTGCGGCGAGCTGATGCCGCGCGAGCTGGATCGCTTCCTCGTAGCTGTCGATCTGGCGCTCATAGTCGGGCAGCGTCGATTCCGCCTGGCTCACCTCGAGCTGCGTGCCGAGGCCAGCCTGCAGCCGCTTGCGCGCGAGATCGGCGAGCGAGCGCTGGCGTTCGAACGTTTCGTGCGCGAGGTCGAGCAGCGCGTAGTTCATCGACATGCCGACGTACGCGCGCACGACGTTGACTTCGAGTTCGAGCTTCGCCGCGCGTGCGTCGGCGGCGGTCGCGTGCGCGGTGTCGAGCGCGCGCTCGGTCGCGTTCTTGTCCTTGCCCCACAGGTCGAGGTGGTAGGACAGGCCAAGCGTGCCGGTATTGTTCCAGGTATCGGTGTTCGCGAGCGGGCCGGGGCCGTAATAGACGTTGTCCGGCCAGTGCTGGCGCATCAGCGAGAGGTTGCCGTTGATCTGCGGCAACTCGGCCGAGCGTGCCACGCGCGCCATCGCCTGCGCTTCGCGCACGCGGGCCTCGGCGGCCGCGAGCGTCGGGTTGCCGGCCTGCGCGGCAGCAATCCACGTGTCGAGCTGCGGATCGCGGTAGGCGCGCCACCAGTCGGCCGCGGGCCAGCCCGCGTCACGGTCGGCCGCGCGGATCGCCGCGCCGGCATCGAGCGCGTTCGCTTCGATGCGGGCCGACTGCGGCTTGTTGTCGCCCATGCTCGCGCACCCGGCCATTATTAATGAGACTGCAAGAACCGCCAGTGCGAGCGTCCCTTTTGTCGCCGGAGACTGCACGATTTTCTCCCTTTCGGATATAGATGAGTCGGATGCGATTATATTTTTCAGCGATTCCTGAATATACGGACAAGGGTGCAAGTCATTTTTACGAATCCTGAGACAATACTTGTTCGCCTCTGTGCAACAATCCGTCCGGATTCAAACGGGTAATGGGATGGATACGTTACAAAACATGCGGGTATTCGTCCGCGTGGTCGACGCGGGAAGCTTTACCGCGGCCGCCCAGCAGATGAATTCGACCACTGCCTACGCGTCGCGCGCGGTCTCGGATCTCGAGGCGCACCTGCGCACGCGCCTTCTGAACCGGACGACGCGCCGGATCGCACTGACCGAAGCCGGCGAGCGCTACCTGCAGCGCTGCGAGCAGATCCTCGCGTATGTCGACCAGGCCGAAGCCGAGGCGGGCGACGCGCACGCGCGCCCGTCGGGCAAGCTGAAGGTGCATTGCTTCACGAGCCTCGGCCAGCACTACCTGGTGCCGGCCATCGCGCGTTATCGCGAGCGCTACCCGGACGTGCACGTCGAGCTGACGCTCGCGCAGCGGATGCCCGACCTGCTCGACGAGGGCTACGACGTCGCGATCGTCGTCGGCCGCGACCTGCCGGATTCGGGGCTCGTGTCGCAGCGGCTCGGCGAGAGCTACAGCGTGGTGTGCGCGTCGCGCGGCTACGTCGAGGCGAACGGCGTGCCGCAGCGGCCCGCGGATCTCGCGCAGCACGTATGCCTCGGGATGGTCGCGCCGGGCTTTCAGTTCGACGAATGGGCGCTGGCGGGGCCGAACGGCGACGAAGTCGTCCCGATCACGGCGCCGCCGTTTCGCGTGAACGTCGCCGAGGCGCTCGCCGTGGCCGTGCGCGAAGGGATGGGGATCGGCGGCCTGCCGCTCTATTCGGCGCTCGGCTGGTTGCGCAGCGGGCACATCGTGCGCGTGATGCCCGAATACCGGTCGCACGTGATGAACATCTACGCGCTGTATCCGTCGCGTCAGTACCTCGACGCGAAAATCCGTACCTGGGTCGATTTCCTGCGCGACGAGTTGCCGGCCACGCTGGCAGCCGACGAAGCCGCGCTCGAACAGTACACGCGTGCGACATGACCGCGCGGTTGGCGGCGATCTGACGAGATTTGTCCTTCACGCAACATTTTTTTACGAACGCGTGTCAGACAGTTTGATACTGTGGGAATTAACGAGATACGCAACCCCGGAGTAGCGATGGATACGCACCTGATGATCGGCCTTGGAGTCCTGCTGGGCGCGGCGGCCGCCGCCGCGGCGACCCGCGACTTGCTGCGCGCGATGAAGGCGAAGGCGCAGATGAAGCCGGTGCCGGTACGGGTGCGCGAGCCGCGCCGCCCCGGCCGCTGATCCGCGGTCACGCTCCGGGGCGACAAGGTCGCGCGAAAAGGCCGTGCAATGCGGCCGGGAGGGCCGGCGTTCAGCCGAGCTCGACGACCTTGTCCCACGTGAACGCGGTATTTTCCCGTTCGCCGGTGCGCCGGTGGATGTAGCCGCGCGGATTGCATACCACGCGTGTGCCACCGTCCGCCACATAGTCGAATGACGTATGCGTGTGGCCGTGGAGCCACAGATCCACCGGCGGCTGCACGAGTTCCGCCATGTCCGTGACGAATCCCGCCGATGCAAGATCGTCCGCGTAGCGCTGCGCCAGCGAGCGCCGGTGCGGCGCATGATGGGTCACGACGATCGTCCGGCCCGCGAACGGCGCCGCGAGTTGCGTTTCCAGCCATGCGCGGCTGCGTCGATGCAGCGCGATCGCGTCGGCCGGCGAGAAATCCCGTTCCGGCGTGCCCGGCGCCGCATGCAGCGCCGCGTCATGCGGCCAGGTCACCTGGATCAAGCCCTTGAAATCGAGCATCACGCGCAGCCCGGCGTCGATTGCACCCGCGAGGCTGGCTTCGTCGGTACCGAACAGCGAAAAATCGGCCCAGAGCGTCGTGCCGAGCACGCGGAACCGCTGCCCGGGATCGACGTAGACGTCGTTGTTCAGGTAATGCACGTTGTCGAGCGCCTGCGCCGCGTCGCGCATCGCCGTCTCCAGCGCGCCGAATTCCCCGTCGTAGTACTCGTGGTTACCTGGCACGTAGATCACCGGTACCGCGGGATCGAACGTTTCGGCCGCCCAGCGCAGGCCTTCCGCGTGATTGTGGATGTCGCCGGCCAGCACGACGAGATCCGCGTCGGCATGCGCGATCGCGTCGGGCTGGTTGCTTTCGAGGTGCAGGTCGGACAGGACGCGGATTTTCACGGGCGGAGCTCCGGAGTGGGCGGCTTCAGCGCAGGACCTTGCCGGGATTCATCAGGCCGCGCGGGTCGAGCGCGGCCTTCAGCGTGCGCATCAGCGTCGTTTCGACCGGCGACTTGTAGCGCTGCGCGTCGTCGATCTTCAGCTGGCCGATGCCGTGCTCCGCGCTGATCGTGCCGTGGTGGCGGTGCACGTTGTCGTAGACGATCCGGTTGATCGGCGCCTGGAACGCGGCGAGGAACGCCTTCGGATCGCCGCCTTCGGGCATCTGCACGTTGTAGTGGAGGTTGCCGTCGCCGAGATGGCCGAACGTGACCATCCGCGCGCCCGGCGCGGCCTGCTGGATCGCCGCGTCGGTTTCGTCGATGAAGCGCGCGATCGACGAAATCGGCACCGCGATGTCGTGCTTGATGTTGAGCCCCTCGTCGGCCTGTGCGAGCGGGATGTGCTCGCGCAGATCCCAGAACGCGCGCGATTGCGCGAGATTCTCCGCGACCACCGCGTCGACCACGAGCCCGGCCTCGAACGCTTCCTCCATCAGTTTCTCGAACAGCGCGCGCGCATGCGCTTCGCTTTCGTTGTCGGACAGTTCGAGCAGCACCGTTTGCGCGTGCGTCTGCGCGAACGGGTAGCGCAGTTGCGGGTAGTGCTTGCCGACCAGCTGCATGCAGAAATCCGACATCAGCTCGAAGCCGGTCAGGAGCGGCCCGGCCGCGCGCTGCGCGAGCGCGAGGAAATCGAGTGCCGCGTGCGGCGATTCGAGCGCGGCGAGTGCCGTGACCTGCGCGGCCGGCAGCGGATGCAGCTTCATCACGGCCGCCGTGATGATCCCGAGCGTGCCTTCCGCGCCGATGAACAGGTCGCGCAGGTCGTAGCCCGTGTTGTCCTTGCGCAGTCCGCGCAGGCCGTCCCAGATCTCGCCCTGCGGCGTCACCACCTCGAGCCCGAGGCACAGCTCGCGCGCGTTCCCGTAGCGCAGCACCGCGGTGCCGCCGGCATTGGTCGACAGGTTGCCGCCGATCGTGCAGCTGCCTTCCGCCGCGAGGCTCAGCGCGAACAGCCGGCCGCCTTCGCGGGCACGTGCCTGCACGTCGGCGAGAATCACGCCGGCTTCGACGGTGATCGTGTTGTTGTGCGGATCGAGCGCGCGCACGCGGTTCAGGCGCGCGACGCTCAGCACGGCCTGGCTGCCGCTCGCGTCGGGCGTGGCGCCGCCGGCAAGGCCGGTGTTGCCGCCTTGCGGCACGAGTGCGATGCCGTGTGCGTTGGCCAGCTTGACGAGGGCGGCGACCTCGGCCGTGTTCGCGGGTTTCAGCACCGCGCACGCGGCACCCTTGTAGCGGCGGCGCCAGTCGGTCAGGAACGGTTCGGTATCGTGCGGGTCGGTCAGCACATGATCGGCGCCGATCGCATCGCGGCACGCGGAAACGAAAGCTTCGGAGGACATCATCACCTTGTCGCGTAAGGTTCAGGACGCGGCGCGCGACTTTTTCGCCACGCGCTTGAACGGCGCGACGTATGCCAGCGCCGTCACGAAGAAACCGACGGCGAGCGCGGTTTCGCACCAGCCGAGCGTCGCGGACAGCCCGCGATCGGACATGCCGCGCACGACGCCTTCGGCGAAATAGACGAGGATCAGCATGCTCGCCCACTGCATCGTATAGATGTTACGCCGCCAGACGCCGGGCAGCGCGAGCGCGAGCGGTATCGCCTTGAGCATCAGCGCGGAGCCGCCCGGGCGCAGCGGCGCGAGCCGCAGCTCCCACGCGAGCGACAGCGCGATCAGCGCGACGAGGCATGCGGCGGCAATCAGCGCGTAGCGCGGCCGGGCAGTGACGGCGGGACGGGCGGGGGCGTTCATGCGGCCTCGGCGGCCCGGGCGCTGGAGAGGGCCGCCGCCGCGCGGGCGAGCCGCACGCCGAGCGCGGCCGCGAGCGCCTTTTCGTCTGCCGACAGGCCGCCGGCGGCCGAGTGGTCGTGCTGCGCGACGTGAGAGGCGCCGTACGGCGTGCCGCCGGTACGCGTCGTGCTGAGTGCGGATTCCGTGTACGGGATCCCGACGATCATCATGCCGTGATGAAGCAGCGGCAGCATCATCGACAGCAACGTCGATTCCTGGCCGCCGTGCAGGCTGCCCGTCGACGTGAACACGCTGGCCGGCTTGCCGGTCAGCGCACCCGACAACCATTGCGGCGTGGTGCCGTCGAGGAAATACTTGAGCGACGCGGCCATGTTGCCGAAGCGGGTCGGCGAGCCGAGCGCGAGGCCCGCGCATTCCTCGAGATCGCGCAGTTCCGCGTACGGCGGGCCGTCGGCGGGAATGTCGGGGGCGGTGGCTTCGCAGACGGTCGACACGGGCGGCACGGTGCGGATGCGGGCCTGCATGCCCGGCACGCTGTCGATGCCGTTCGCGATCGCTAGCGCGAGATCGCGCGTGGCGCCGTGACGGCTGTAATAGAGAACGAGGATGTCTTTCATGGACGACGGAACCGCGTGCGGCCGCGCGCGTGCCCGGTGCAGTCGGCCCCTGCTGGAATCGAGCGGCTATTATAGGGGCTGAAGCCGTCGCGCAGCGCGGCGGCGGCGCGCCACCGGGCGCGCGGTATCAAGAAGGAGAAGCCGTTTGCCGAAGTTGAGCGTCGATCTCGACACCCTCAAGCGCCTGGCGCAGTTCGCGGCCCGGCGCAGCGCCGAGGATCGCATCCCGCAAGTGGCGGGCAGCCTGACGTTCACGACGATGCTGGCCCTCGTGCCGCTCGTGACGGTCGCGTTCGCGCTGTTCACCGCGTTCCCGATGTTCGCGTCGTTCCAGATCTCGCTGCAGGGATTCCTCGCGGATCACCTGATGCCCGCGCAGTTCAACGTCCAGATATTCAAGTACCTGAACCAGTTCGCGTCGAAGGCCAAGGGGCTGACGACGGCCGGCCTGATCGTGCTCGTCGTCACATCGGTGATGACGATGATGACGATCGAGTCGGCGTTCAACCTGATCTGGCGGGTACGCAAGCCGCGACCGTTCGCGCAGCGCGTGCTCGCGTACTGGGCGCTGATCACGCTGGGCCCGCTGTTGTTCGGTGTGAGCCTGTCGATCTCGTCGTACCTGTTCACGCAGTCGCTCGCGTTTACCGGCGCCGGGTCGTCCACGTCGATCGTCGAATGGCTGCTGGCGCTCGTGTCGCTGCCGCTGGCGGTGCTCGCGTTCACGCTGCTGTACGTGTACTTGCCGAACTGCACGGTCGCGTGGCGCGATGCGGTGATCGGCGGGCTGTTCGCGGCAATTGCGTTCGAGCTCGCGAAGCGCGGTTTCGGCTACTACGTGCGGCGCATTCCGACCTATACGGCCGTATACGGTGCGTTCGCGGCGTTGCCCGTTTTCCTGTTGTGGGTGTACCTGAGCTGGTTCATCGCGCTGCTCGGCGCGATGGTGGCCTCCGCGCTGCCGGCGATCCGCGTCGGCCAGTTCCACCGCATCCACTATCCGGGCAGCGACCTGCTCGACGCACTGGAAATGCTCGCGCGGCTGGCCGAAGCGCGCACGGCCGGCAAGCGCGGCTACACGGCGATGCGGCTCGCGACCATGCTGCGCTGCGACATGGAAACCGCGCAGCGCCTGCTGACGACGATGGAGGAGCGGGAATGGATCGCGCGGCTGGACGGCGGCGGCGAGACCACGCCGCGCTACATCCTGCTCGCGAACCCGGAGCAGCTGACGCTCGCGCAGTTGTTCGACGTGCTGGTGATCGACCGCACGGAGCTGACCTACCAGTTGCAGCGACGCCGCAGCCATGTCGATGGCGCGGCGCTGCTCGCGGTGCTGTCGAGCGATCGCTTCGACGTGTCGCTCGCGTCGCTGATCGCCGCGCACCGGCCGGCCGGCGCACAAGCGGCGGGTGTCCCGGGGCCGGCGCCGGGCGGCGTGCCCGACCCGCACGCGCGGCCGCCGCGGCCCGCGTGAGCGGGGTGCCTGGCCGTTACAGCGGGATCTTGCCGGTGCAGATGTCCTTGAACATCACCCAGTCGCCCATCAGGCTGTAGATCGGGTGCCGGAACGTGGCCGGGCGGTTCTTCTCGAAGAAGAAGTGTCCGACCCACGCGAACCCGTAGCCGCAGACGATCGCCGCCGGCAGCCACAGCCAGTCGCCGGTCGCGATCGCCATCGCGACGCAGCCGATCACGCCGAGCGAGCCGACGAAGTGCAGCCGCCGCGACGTCAGGTTCTGGTGTTCGTTCAGGTAATACGGGTAGAAATCAGCGAAGCTGGCGAATTGCTCCGTATGCGTATGCGCCATGGCCGTCTCCTCGGGCCGCTGTTCATGGGGCCATTGTGCTGCCGGCGGCCGGCTTCCGCAAGCGGGGCGGCGGCCCGCCGCACGGGCCCGCGCTTTCCTTTTGACAGGCTTTCCGATAGGATCGAAAGAGGTTTTGCATTCAAGCATGAGGGGACTACGATGCGCGTCAGCGATATTCTGAAAGTTAAGGGCAACACGCTGTTTACGGTGACGCCCGACAAGCCGCTGCGCGAAGCGGTCGACACGATGGCCGAGCACGACATCGGTTCGCTCGTCGTGATGGAGTACGGCGATCTCGTCGGGATGCTGACGTTCCGCGAGATCATCCTGCGCCTGCACGTGAACGGCGGTGCGATTGGCGACGTGCAGGTGCGCAAGGTGATGGACGAGCCGCTCACGTGCACGCCGGAAACGGATGTCAACGAAGTGCGCCGGATGATGCTCGAGCGCCATGCGCGCTATATGCCGGTGCTCGACAAGAAGGTGCTGATGGGCGTTATTTCGTTCTACGACGTCGCGAAGACGGTCGTCGAGGCGCAGAGCTTCGAGAACCGCATGCTGAAGGCGTACATCCGCGACTGGCCGGAATCGGAAGCCGAAGCGCACAAGTCGTGAACCACGCCGCGCCCGTCGCCGTCATGCGCGGGCGCCGCCACCCGGCACGCGGCGGCGCAGGCTTGTCCTGCGCCGCCGTTTTTCCAATGACCACACAAGGCCCGTGCAGCGTCGCCCAGACGGCGCGCGCGTATTCCGCATGAGCGATCAAACGCAAGCCACTTCCAGGCGGCGCGACGAACGGCACGCGCACGCGTCGCAGTTCGACCTGCTGCGCGAGCGCCGTTTCGCGCCGTTCTTCACGACCCAGTTCCTCGGTGCGCTGAACGACAACGTCTTCAAGATCGGCTTCACGTCGCTCGTCACCTATCACACCGCGCGATTCGCCGGTGTCGATGCGAAGACGGCGGCCTTCCTGATTTCCGCGATCTTCATCCTGCCGTTCGTGCTGTTCTCGGCGACGTCCGGCCAGATCGCCGACAAGTACGACAAGGCGACCCTCACGCGTTTCGTGAAGACCTTCGAGATCGTGCTGATGCTGGTCGGCGCGGCGGGCTTCGTCATGCACAGCGCGCCGCTGCTGTATCTGTGCACGTTCATGATGGGGATGCACTCGACGCTGTTCGGGCCCGTCAAGTATTCGTACCTGCCGCAGCATCTCGGCGAGCATGAGCTGGTCGGCGGCAACGGCCTCGTCGAGATGGGCACGTTCATCGCGATCCTGATCGGCACGATCATCGGCGGCGCGGCCGCGGGCATCGAAGGTGCCGGCGAGCGCGTGCTCGCGGTGAGCGTGCTCGTCATCGCGATCGCGGGGCGTCTCGTCGCGCAGCGCGTGCCTTCCACGCCGGCGCCGCAGCCCGATCTCGTGATCAACTGGAATCCGGTCAGCGAGACCTGGCGCAATCTCGGGCTCGCACGGCAGAACCGCACCGTGTTCCTGAGCCTGCTCGGCATCTCGTGGCTGTGGTTCGTCGGCGCGACGTTCCTCACGTCGTTCTTCAATTTCGCGAAGGACGTGCTGTCGGCGAGCCCTGACGTCGTCACGGTCCTGCTCGCGACGTTCTCGGTCGGTATCGGCCTCGGATCGCTGCTGTGCGAACGGCTGTCGCAGCGGCGCGTCGAGATCGGCCTCGTGCCGCTCGGCTCGATCGGCATCAGCGTGTTCGCGATCGAGCTGTATTTCGCGAGCCGCGCGCTGCCGTCGCCCGGCCATCTGCTGTCGGTCGGCGAATTCCTGGCCGGCGCGCGCCACTGGCGCATCCTGGCGGACCTGTTCCTGCTCGCGATGTTCGGCGGCTTCTACAGCGTGCCGCTGTACGCGCTGATCCAGAGCCGCAGCGCGCCGACGCACCGCGCGCGGATCATCGCCGCGAACAACATCCTGAACGCGCTGTTCATGATCCTGTCGGCCGTGATGGCGATGGGGCTGACCAAGGCCGGCGTCGACATCCCGGGGCTGTTCCTCGTCACCGCGCTGTTGAACGTGATCGTCGCGGCCTATATCTATCTGCTCGTGCCGGAGTTCCTGCTCCGCTTCGTCGCGTGGGTGCTCGTCCACACGTTCTACCGGATTCGTCTCGTGCACGCGGAGCGGATTCCGGCGGAAGGCGCGGCCGTGCTCGTGTGCAACCACGTCAGCTACGTCGATGCGCTCGTGCTGGCCGCCGCGAGCCCGCGCCCGATCCGTTTCGTGATGGATCACCGGATCTTCAAGACGCGCTTCGCGAGCTGGGTATTCCGGCATGCGAAGGCGATCCCGATCGCGCCGCGCCACGAGGATCCCGCGATGCTCGCGCGCGCGTACGACGCATGTGAGGCCGCGCTGAAGGACGGCGAACTCGTGTGCATCTTTCCCGAGGGCAAGCTGACCAAGACGGGCGACATCAACACGTTCCACCACGGCATCACGGAAATCCTGGGCCGCACGCCGGCACCCGTGATTCCGATGGCGCTGCGCGGGCTGTGGGGCAGCTATTTTTCGCGGCATTCCGATGCGCGGATGCCGCGACCCATCAAGCGCGGCGTGATGAGCCGGCTGACGCTGGCGGTCGGCGAGCCGGTCCCGGCATCGGTCGCGACGCCCGAGTCGCTGCAGGCCGCGGTAACCGAACTGCGCGGCGCGCGGAAGTAGGCGGGCGCCTGTCCGGATGCGTCCGGCTGCAACCGGACCGGACGGGCTTGCGCCGCACGAGCCGGGCCGCGCGTGCACGTTCCGGGCGTCCGGGCGGCGTTTCATGCGGCCTGCGGCCCGCGGGCGCGGGACGGCTGGCATAATAGCGGCTTACCTCTTTTCTCGACCGGCAAACGATCGATCTGCCCGCGCCCGGGCAGCGCGTCGGTTTGCCCATTTCTCTTTGGGCGGTTCCATCATGTCCGGCAATACCCTCGGCACGCTTTTCACTGTCACGACCTTCGGCGAATCGCACGGTCCCGCGATCGGTTGCGTGATCGACGGCTGCCCGCCGGGAATGGGGCTGACCGAAGCCGACATCCAGGTCGAACTCGATCGCCGCAAGCCGGGCACGTCGCGTCACGTGACGCAACGGCAGGAGGCTGACCAGGTCGAGATCCTGTCGGGCGTGTTCGAAGGCGTGACGACCGGTACGCCGATCGCACTGCTGATCCGCAACACCGACCAGCGCAGCAAGGACTACGGCAACATCGTCGAGACGTTCCGTCCCGGCCACGCCGACTACACCTACTGGCAGAAATACGGCATCCGCGACTACCGCGGCGGCGGCCGTTCGTCCGCGCGCCTGACCGCACCGATCGTCGGCGCGGGCGCGGTCGCGAAGAAGTGGCTGCGCGAGCGCTTCGGCGTCGACGTGCGTGGCTACATGAGCGGCCTTGGCGAAATCGACGTGCCGTTCGTCGACTGGTCGCACGTGCACGAGAATCCGTTCTTCTCGCCGAATGCGGCGGTCGTGCCGGAGCTCGAGGCGTACATGGATGCGCTGCGCAAGGATGGCGATTCGATCGGCGCGCGCATCGACGTCGTCGCGTCGGGCGTGCCGGTCGGCTGGGGCGAGCCGGTGTTCGACCGTCTCGATGCGGACATCGCGAAGGCGATGATGAGCATCAACGCGGTGAAGGGCGTCGAGATCGGTGCGGGTTTCGACAGCGTCGCGCAGCGCGGCTCGATGCACGGCGACGAGCTGACGCCGGGCGGTTTCGTCGGCAACCATGCGGGCGGCGTGCTCGGCGGGATTTCGACGGGGCAGGACATCACCGTGTCGATCGCGATCAAGCCGACGTCGAGCATCCGTACGCCGCGCCGTTCGATCACGAAGGCGGGCGACGAGGCGACGGTGGAAACGTTCGGCCGCCACGATCCGTGCGTCGGCATCCGTGCGACGCCGATCGCCGAGTCGATGCTCGCACTGGTGCTGATCGATCATGCGCTGCGCCATCGCGCGCAGTGCGGGGACGTCGAGACGTCGACGCCGAAGATCGCCGGTAGCGCGACCTGACGCAAACGGGCGGGGCGCGGCACGTCTCGCCATTGGGAATGCAAAACGGGGCGCTGCTTCAGGCAGCGCCCCGTTTCGTTTGTGGCGACCAGCAAAAACGCGCCGCTCGCGGCGGCGCGTCGTGGCGGATTACATGTTCGGGTAATTCGGGCCGCCGCCGCCTTCCGGCGTGACCCACACGATGTTCTGCGTCGGGTCCTTGATGTCGCAGGTCTTGCAGTGCACGCAGTTCTGCGCGTTGATCACGAGGCGATCGCTGCCATCGTCGTTCTTCACGAACTCGTACACCGCCGCCGGGCAGAAACGCCCCTCCGGCCCCGCATACGTGCGCAGGTTCACGTTCACCGGCACGTTCGCATCCTTCAAGGTCAGGTGCGCCGGCTGGTTCTCTTCATGGTTCGTGTTCGAGATGAACACCGACGACAGCCGGTCGAACGTCAGCTTGCCGTCCGGCTTCGGGTACTCGATCGGCTCGCACTGCGACGCCGGCTTCAGCATCTCGTGGTCCGCATGCTTGTGGTGCAGCGTCCACGGCACGTTGCCGCCCATCACCTTCTGCTCGAGGCCGACCATCAGCGTGCCGAGGTACAGCCCCTTGGCCATCCACTGCTTGAAGTTGCGCGCGCGGTACAGCTCCGTGTACAGCCACGATTGCTTGAACGCATCCGGGTACGCGTTGAGTTCGTCCGACTGGCGGCCCGCCTGCACCGCGTCGAACGCGGCGTCGGCGGCCAGCATGCCGGTCTTGATCGCCGCATGGCTGCCCTTGATTCGCGACGCGTTCAGGAAACCCGCGTCGTCGCCGATCAGCGCACCGCCCGGGAACACCGTCTTCGGCAGCGACAGCAGACCGCCCGCCGTAATCGCGCGCGCGCCGTACGACACGCGCTTGCCGCCTTCGAGGAACGCGCGGATCGACGGGTGCGTCTTGTAGCGCTGGAATTCCTCGAATGGCGACAGGTACGGGTTCGTGTAGCCGAGGCCCACCACGAAGCCGACCACGACCTGATTGTTGTCCATGTGATACAGGAACGAGCCGCCGTAGGTGTCGGACTTCAGCGGCCAGCCGGCCGTGTGGATCACGAGGCCCGGCTTGTGCTTGGCCGGATCAATTTCCCACAGCTCCTTGATGCCGATCCCGTACGCCTGCGGATCGGCGTTCGCGTCGAGCTTGAACTTTGAGATCAGCTGGCGGCCGAGGTGGCCGCGGCAGCCTTCGGCGAACAGCGTGTACTTCGCGTGCAGCTCCATGCCGAGCTGGAAGTTCTCGGTCGGCTCGCCGTCCTTGCCCACGCCCATGTTGCCGGTCGCGACGCCTTTCACGGAGCCGTCGTCGTTGTAGAGAATCTCGGCGGCCGGGAAGCCGGGGAAGATCTCGACGCCGAGCGCCTCGGCCTGCTGGCCCAGCCAGCGCGTGACGTTGCCCAGCGAAATCACGTAGTTGCCGTGGTTCTGGAAGTTGGCGGGCAGCGCCCAGTTCGGCGTGGTGACGGCGCTTTTCTCGGACAGGAACAGGAAGCGGTCTTCCGTCACCTCGACGTCGAGCGGTGCGCCGCGTTCCTTCCAGTCGGGGAACAGTTCGGTGATCGCGCGCGGGTCCATCACCGCGCCCGACAGGATGTGCGCGCCGATCTCGGAACCCTTCTCGAGCACGCACACGCCGATCTCGGTGCCTTTCTCGGCGGCCAGCTGCTTGAGCCGGATCGCCGCCGACAGCCCGGCGGGGCCGCCGCCGACGATCACGACGTCGTATTCCATCGATTCGCGCGGGCCATATTGCTCGATGAGGCTTGCGGGGGTCATTGGCGTTCCTCTAACCGTTAGAATGCTTTTATTCGGGAGCGTATTGTCTGCGAAACGAAACGCTTGCCGCAACAGCATGCGGCTAGATTAGCACGATCGTTCTATTTTTGTGCTAGGGTAATGCCGCTCGGGCCATGCTGCCCGTAGCGGCGAAACGACATCGAAAGGGGATGTGCAAATGGGTCGTTCGATCAATCTGGAAGGCAAGGTTGCGCTGGTCACGGGGGCGTCGAGCGGCCTGGGGCAGCGTTTTGCGCAGGTGCTGTCGCAGGCCGGTGCAAAGGTCGTGCTCGCGAGTCGTCGCGTCGAGCGCCTGAAGGAGTTGCGTGCCGAGATCGAGGCGGCGGGCGGCGCTGCGCACGTCGTGTCGCTCGACGTCACCGACGTCCAGAGCATCAAGGCGGCGGTCGCGCATGCGGAAACGGAGGCCGGCACGATCGACATCCTGGTGAACAATTCGGGCGTCTCGACGATGCAGAAGCTCGTCGACGTGACGCCGGCCGATTTCGAGTTCGTGTTCGATACCAACACGCGCGGCGCGTTTTTCGTCGCGCAGGAAGTCGCGAAGCGGATGATCATGCGCGCGAACGGCAGCGGCAACGGCAAGCCGCCGTGCCGGATCATCAATATCGCGTCGGTGGCCGGCCTGCGCGTGTTCCCGCAGATCGGGCTGTACGCGATGAGCAAGGCCGCGGTCGTGCAGATGACGCGCGCGATGGCGCTCGAGTGGGGGCGCCACGGGATCAACGTCAACGCGATCTGTCCGGGTTATATCGATACCGAAATCAATCATTACCTGTGGGAAACCGAGCAGGGCCAGAAGCTGCAGTCGATGCTGCCGCGCCGGCGCGTCGGCAAGCCGCAGGATCTCGACGGGCTGTTGTTGCTTCTCGCGGCCGACGAGTCGCAGTTCATCAATGGCTCGATTATCTCCGCCGACGATGGCTTCGGCCTCGCCTGAGCGGATGACATTCAGCAACACAGAAGACTGCAATGAGCGCAACAAGCGATTACTCCCCCGTATTTGAGATGTCGATGCCGATCCGCTGGGGCGACATGGACGCGTTCGGCCATGTGAACAACACGGTCTATTTCCGCTACATGGAGCAGGCGCGGATCTCGTGGTTCGAGGAACTCGGCATCGCCGGCGGCAATGGCGAGGGGCAGGGGCCCGTCATCGTCACGGCGTCGATGGAATTCCTCAAGCAACTGCACTATCCGGGCGACGTGATCGCGAAGATGTCGGCCGCGAAACCCGGCCGGAGCAGCTTCGATACCGGTTTCGAGCTTACGCGCGCGGATGATCCGCAGCACGTCTATGCGCGCGGCAAGGCGCGCTGCGTGTGGGTCGACTACGCGCTCGGCAAGTCGGTACCGCTGCCCCAGTTGCTGCGCGACACGATCGAGCGCGCGCTCGCGACGAAGGTCGGCTGAGCGTCGGCACGGCGAGGCCGGCGCCCGGGCGCCGGCGGCACGCCATGCCTGCTGTTTCACGAATCGGCCGCCATGCGCGGCCGATTGTCATCCGGGAGCCGCCATTCACTGCCCGAGCAGGCGCTGCAGCAGCTCCGGCGTATTGTTGGTGCCGTACTTGCGCATCAGCCGCGCGCGGTAGATGTCGACCGTGCGCGAGCTGATGTCGAGCACGCGCCCGATCTGCTTGCTGGTCTTGCCGGTCGCGAGCTGGGCGGCGATCTCGCGCTCGCGCGGGGTCAGTTCGACGGCGACCCGGCGCGTCGCGCTCAAATCCTCGAAGGTCCAGACGCCTGCCGCGAGCGGTGCGGTGCGGTCGAGCGCGCGGCCGGTGACGTGGCACCAGAACAGCTCGCCGTCCGCGCGTTTCATGATTCTGTCATCCGAGTAGATGCCGTTCGCGGCCATTACGCGCGCGATACGTTCGCCGATTCGCTGGAATTCGTCCGTCGACGGGTAGAGCACCTCGTACGATTTCCCGATCAGGTCGGCCTGCACGCAGCGGAAGATCGACGCCAGCGCGTCGTTGCAATCCTCGATCACGCGGTCGCGCGACAGGACGAGGCCGAGCGGCGCGAGGTGGAAGGCGGTCTGGTAATCGAGAGCGGGCATGGCGCAGGCAAGCGGAGGCAAACGCTTATGTATTTTTGCGTATTGTGCCGCATCCGCGCCGCATCGTACCCTTTCAGGCATCTCGTGGCGGTTTGCCGCGGTATAAAAACAGCGCGCCTCGACGCAGGCATCGCCGTGCATGCATAGAATGATGCGGCGGGCTTGCGGGCCACGTGGCGCGTGAACCGGTTTCGCTGGTTTCCATAGAGGAAGGGACAACTGATGAACAAAGTCTATCCAAGCGCGGCTGCCGCGCTGGAAGGGATCGTCCGTGACGGACAGACCTTCGCGGTGGGCGGCTTCGGCCTGTGCGGGATTCCGGAGGCGCTGATCGCCGCGTTGCGCGATTCGGCCGTCAAGGGCATCACCTGCATCAGCAACAACGCGGGCGTCGACGGTTTCGGCCTCGGCCTGTTGCTGGAAACGCGCCAGATCAAGAAGATGATCTCGTCGTACGTCGGCGAAAACAAGGAGTTCGAGCGCCAGTACCTGGCCGGCGAACTCGAACTCGAATTCACGCCGCAAGGCACGCTCGCCGAAAAGCTGCGCGCGGGCGGCGCGGGCATCCCGGCGTTCTTCACGAACACGGGCTACGGCACCGTGATCGCGGAAGGCAAGGAAACGCGCCAGTTCGGCGATCGTCACTATGTGCTCGAACCGTCGCTGACGGCCGATGTCGCGCTCGTGAAGGCCTGGAAGGCCGACAAGTCGGGCAACCTGATCTATCGCCGCACCGCGCGCAACTTCAACCCGATGTGCGCGATGGCCGGCAAGATCACCGTCGCGGAGGTCGAGGAAATCGTCGAGAACGGCGAGCTCGATCCGGATCACATCCACACGCCGGGGATTTTCGTGCAGCGCATCGTGCTGAACGCGACGCCCGAAAAACGCATCGAACAACGCGTCGTACGCGCGAAAGGAGACTGACATGGCCTGGAATCGTGACCAGATGGCCGCGCGCGCGGCGAAGGAACTGCAGGACGGCTTCTACGTGAACCTCGGCATCGGCCTGCCGACGCTCGTCGCGAACCACGTGCCGGAAGGCGTCGAGGTGTGGCTGCAGTCGGAGAACGGCCTGCTCGGCATCGGCCCGTCGCCGACCGAAGACGAAGTCGACGCCGATCTCATCAACGCCGGCAAGCAGACCGTCACGACGCTGCCGGGCTCGTCGATCTTCTCGTCGGCCGATTCGTTCGCGATGATCCGCGGCGGCCACATCAACCTCGCGATCCTTGGCGCGATGCAGGTCAGCAAGCAGGGCGACCTCGCGAACTGGATGATCCCCGGCAAGATGATCAAGGGGATGGGCGGCGCGATGGATCTCGTCGCCGGCGTGAAGCGTGTCGTCGTGCTGATGGAGCATGTCGCGAAGGGCGATCAGCACAAGATCCTCGAGGAATGCAACCTGCCGTTGACGGGTGTCGGTGTGGTCGACCTGATCATCACCGATCTCGGCGTGATCGAAGTGACGCCGTCCGGCCTGAAGGTCCTCGAGCTCGCCGATGGCGTGAGCGCCGACGAGATCCAGGCAAAGACGGGTGCGCCGCTCGACGTCAGCGCGGTCGCCTGAGTTTTTTCATGTCGATTCGCCCCGCGTGCCGTCAGGCACGCGGGGCGTTCTGTTTGTGGGATGCGCGCCCGGCCGCGTCAGACGGCGGTCTGCAACGATTCCACGCGTTGTTCGCCGGTGGGCGTGCCGTCGTCGGGCGAACCCAGCTGCAGCGCATGAAACAGGAAGCGTTGCAGCGTGACTGCCGCCGACGTGTGATCGCCGAGGTCCGCGCGGCTGAACAGCCCGAAATCCGCGGCGGGTGGCGCGGGCAGCCCGGCTGCCTGCGGGTCGAGTGCGCGCATCGTGTCGCGACGCACGTTCCAGTCGAGCAGTACCGCGACGCCGAGGCCTGCCTCGACCGCCGACTGGATCGCGGACAGGCTCGTGCTAGTGCAGATGACGCGCCACGCACGGCCGGCGTCGCGCAACATCGCGAACAGCTTTTCCTGCCACGGGCAGGTGCCGCCGAACGCAACGATCGGTACCGGTTCGTTGCGAGGGAGGCGGTCGGCGGTGGCTGCGGCGGCCCAGTGCAGTGGATGCTGCCATGTCGTGAGCGGCTCGGCCCGGATCAGCGCGGGGTCGCCGATCACGAAATCCAGTGCGTGGCTCGCGAGTCGCTGCGACAGGACGGGGCTCGTATCGACGACGATCTCGAGCGCGACGTTCGGAAATGACGCCGCGAACTGTCGCAACGCGTGCGGCAGACGGCCGACGGCGATGTCCTCGAGGACACCGAGCCTTACGGTGCCCGAGATGTCGCCTGCGGCGAGCGCGGCACGGGCGGCGAGCCCGACGCCGAGCAACTGGTGTGCATACGGCAGCAGCACGTTGCCCGCGGCCGTCGGCGTGACGCCGCGCGGCGAGCGTTCGAGCAGGCGCTGGCCGACTTCATCCTCGAGCCGTCGCAGCGCCATGCTGACGGCGGCCTGCGTGCGATGCAGCGCCGTTGCCGCCGTGCTGACGCTGCCGGTTTCGACCACGGTGACGAACGTGCGCAGCAGGGTGCTGTCGAGATCGCGGGTCATCAATATTCCTGATGCGGACATAAGAATTATCAGCTTATATCAAGCATGCGGCCGCGGTTAGCATCGGCGTGTCACTGAACCGGAGCGGTTGCATGAGCGAGGAATCGAGTACGGTACGACCGGATGTCGCGCAGCGCGTGGCGTCACTTTTCACGAATGCGGTGGCGCCGCTGCTGGCCGTCGCGTCGATGTGCAGCGTGCAGCTCGGCGCGGCGCTGTCGAGGCCGGCGACGATCGAGTACGGCACCGTCAGCACGACCTGGCTGCGGCTCTGTTTCGCCGCGCTCGCGCTGGCCGTGGTCGTCCGGCCGCCGCTCCACACCTATTCCCGGCAGCGCTGGATCGCCGCCATCGCGCTCGGCACGGCGATGGCCGCGATGACGCTGTGCTTCTTCGAAGCCGTGCGTCGCGTGCCGCTCGGCCTGGCGGTGGCGATCAACTTTCTCGGGCCGCTGGCGGTCGCCACGATCGGCGTGCGCAAGCCGGCGATGCTGGCATGGCCGGCACTCGCGCTGGCTGGCGTGCTGCTGCTGGCGCGGCAGGACGGCATGTGGGTGACGGCGCCGGCCGCGCTGGTCTTTCCGGTCGGCTCTGCGCTTGGCTGGGCCGCCTATATCGTGTTGATGAAGCGTGTCGGCACGCTGTTCGACGGGCTGCAAGGGCTGTCCGCGTCGCTGTTCGTGGCCGCGCTCGTCACGACACCGTTCGGGCTGGCGCAAAGCGGCGGCCACTTGCCGGCCGGCCAACTGATCGATGCCGCGTATCTGGCGGTGCTCGTCCCGCTGTTTCCTTACGTGCTCGAACTGATTGCGTTGCGAAGGATGAGCGCATCGGCATTCGGCATCCTGATGAGCGCCGAGCCCGCGATCGCTGCGGGGATCGGTTATGTCGTGCTGGCGCAGCCGATGAGCACGCTGCAGGTCGCCGGCACGCTGTGCGTGGTCGGTGCTAGCATCGGCGCGGTCATGCAGAAATAACCGCGCTTTCCCGGCCATGACGGACCGGTGCACGATGGTGCGTTCGCGGCGCCGTCGCCGCGGCCGCAACGGAGGCTGGATCGGCAGCCTGCTGAACACGGAACACCGCGCCTGATTCCGCACGGCCGCGTGACATTTCATTGGCGCTCGCACGAGCCGCAAGCCCGCAAGGGTGGTCAGGCGACTCGTGATCCGGAACGGGTTTACAATCGATCGCATCCCCCGGCTGCCCTGGCGGGCCGGGCCCACATGCCATCGCGCCGCACCGTTCGGCAGGACGCCTCCGATGCCCACTTCCCCCGTGAACTCCCCGATTCCCCGTCAGCGGCGCGTGCAGTGTGCGAGCGCGGCCGGCCTTCACCACGTCGCCTATACCGAGTGGGGCGATCCCGCGAACCCGCGCGTGCTGGTTTGCGTGCACGGCCTGACCCGTTCCGGGCGCGATTTCGACCGGCTCGCCACGGCGCTGTCCGATACGTATCGCGTCGTCTGCCCCGACATCGTCGGGCGCGGCCAATCGGACTGGCTGGCCGATCCGAGGCTCTACGCGATTCCGCAATACGTGGCCGACATGGTGACGCTGATCGCGCGACTCGACGTCGAATCGGTCGACTGGTTCGGCACGTCGATGGGCGGCCTGATCGGCCTGGCGTTTGCGGGGCTGCCCGGTTCGCCGTTGCGCCGGATGATCGTCAACGACGTCGGCCCGCGCATCGAACCCGATTCGCTGACGCGCATCGGCGAATATCTCGGCGTGCAGCCGCGCTTTGCGACCGAGCAGGAGGGTGTCGACTATCTGACGTCGCTGTCGCTGCCGTTCGGTGCGCTGACCGCCGACGAGTGGCGCGAGATCAACGGGCCGCTGCTGCGCGAACTGCCCGAAGGTGGCTGGACGGTCCGCTACGATCCGCGCATCGCCGAGCCGTTCAAGGCAACCACGCCCGAGTTGGCCGCAATCGGCGAGGCCGCGCTGTGGCGCGCCATCGAGACGACGGATGCATCGCTGCTCGTCGTGCGCGGCGAGACGTCCGACCTGCTGTCGCGCGAGACGGTGGCCGACATGGTGCGTCGTGGCCGGCACGTCACGCACGCCGAGATTCCAGGGGTGGGCCATGCGCCGGCGTTCGTCGACGCAGGCCAGATTGCGCTCGCGCGGCGGTTTTTCGTCGAAGGCGGCGCATAAACGCGTCATAATATGCGGTTCGACGGCACGCGGGCCGTGCCGCCACCCGAATCTCCATCCACTCACGACCGGAACATTCCATGGCAGTCATTCGTCACCACGTCGGGGCCCGACTCTCCGAAACCGCGATCCACAACGGTACCGTGTATCTGGCCGGCCAGATCGCCGAAGACACCACGCAGGACATCAAGGGCCAGACGCGCGAAGTGCTCGGCCACATCGACCGCCTGCTCGCCGAAGCGAACAGCGACAAGGCGCATCTGCTGTCGGTGCAGATCTACATTTCCGATCTGGCGAATTTCGACGGCATGAATGCGGAGTGGGATGCATGGGTCGCGCAGGGCAACACGCCGCCGCGCGCCACCGTCGAGGCGAAGCTCGCGGATCCGGCGCTGCTCGTCGAGATCGTGGTGGTCGCCGCACAGCGGAGCTGAACCGGACGCAACCCGACGATGATCGTATTCCGCCAGGCCAAGCAATGACCGAGTCCGTTTCCGCTTCCCCCGTCGCGGCACCGTCGTTCGACGACGTGCTCGCGTTCGTGCGCGAACGGGCCGGCGACGCGCGCCTGTCGTCGGGCGAACTGCTCGCCGATCACTCGGCGGGCACGGCGGCGATCATGCGCACGCTGAACGTCGATCCGCCCGCGATGCAGGCGGCCGCGCTGTTCGTGCTGACGCCGCACCTGAGCGACCCCGAGCGCGAACTCACCGAGCGTTTCGGCGACGAAGTGGCGCGGCTCGTGTCCGACGTGCGCAAGCTGTTGCGGCTCGGTACCGTCAGCCTGCGTGCCGCGCAGAACGCGGTGCCCGATGCGGGGCGTGACACGGCGGAAGAGCGGCGTACGCAGATCGAGGCGCTGCGCAAGATGCTGCTCGCGTTCGCGCAAGACATCCGCGTGGTGTTGATCCGGCTCGCGTCGCGCCTGCAGTCGCTGCGCTACTACGCGGCCGCGAAGATCGACCCGCCGCCCGACGTCGCGCGCGAGACGCTCGAGATCTATGCGCCGCTCGCGAACCGTCTCGGTATCTGGCAACTGAAGTGGGAGCTCGAGGATCTCGCGTTCCGCTTCGAGGATCCCGTCACCTACAAGCGGATCGCGAAGCTGCTCGACGAGAAACGCATCGAGCGCGAAGCGTACGTCACGCAGGCGATCGACCGGTTGCAGCAGGAGCTGGCGGACGCGAACATCCAGGCCGATGTGAGCGGCCGGCCAAAGCATATCTACAGCATCTGGCGCAAGATGCGCGGCAAGGAGCTCGATTTCTCCGAGCTGTACGACGTGCGCGCGTTTCGCGTGATCGTGCCGGACATCAAGGATTGCTACGCGGTGCTCGGCATCGTGCATCACCTGTGGCAGCCGGTGCCGAAGGAATTCGACGACTACATCTCGCGGCCGAAGCCGAACGGCTACAAGTCGCTGCATACGGTCGTGATCGGCGATGACGGCCGCGCGTTCGAAGTGCAGATCCGCACGCAGGAGATGCACCGTTTCGCCGAGTACGGCGTCGCCGCGCACTGGCGTTACAAGGAGGCGGGCGCGCGCGGCTACGGCGGCCAGTTCTCGGCGAACGACAAATACGACGAGAAGATCGCATGGCTGCGCCAGCTGCTCGCGTGGAAGGATGACGTCGAGGACGGCGCGGAAAAGTCGGGCGACAAGGCGTGGGCGCAATTGCGCGAGACGTCGCTCGACGACGACCACATCTACGTGCTGACGCCGCAGGCGCGTGTGATCGCGTTGCCGCAGGGCGCGACGCCGGTCGATTTCGCGTACCACCTGCACAGCGAGCTTGGTCATCGCTGCCGTGGCGCACGCGTCGACGGCGCGATGGTGCCGCTCAATACGCCGCTCGCAAACGGCCAGACGGTCGAGATCGTCGCGGTGAAGGAGGGTGGGCCGTCGCGTGACTGGCTGAACCTGCAGCTCGGCTACATGAAGAGCCCGCGCGCGCGTCAGAAGGTGCGTGCGTGGTTCAACTCGATCGAGCAGGAAGAAAACATCTCGCATGGCCGCGCGCTCGTCGAAAAGACGCTGCAGCGCGAGGGCAAGACATCGGTCAACCTGGACAATCTCGCCGCGAAGCTCGGCTTCAAGTCGCCCGAGGAGCTGTTCTCGGTCGTCGGCAAGGAAGAGTTCAGCCTGCGCAATGTCGAGCACGCGCTGTCCGATGCGCCGCCGCCGGAGCCGGCGCCCGAAGCGCCCGCCGATTTCGAGAAGCGCAGCAGCGGCGCGAGCGTGGCGCACGGCGCGTCGACCGGCGTGCTGGTGGTGGGCGTCGACGCGCTGCTGACCCAGCTCGCGCGCTGCTGCCGTCCGGCACCGCCCGATCCGATCAGCGGTTTTGTCACGCGCGGCAAAGGGATGTCGATCCACCGCACCGATTGCCCGACGTTCCGCCGGATGGTCGAGCGCGCGCCGGAGCGCGTGCTGCAGACGACCTGGTCGGCCGACGTGCTCGGCGGGCGCGGTGCGTCCGTCTATCCGGTCGACCTGATGATCGAGGCGAGCGACCGGCAAGGGTTGCTGCGCGATATCTCCGAAGTGTTCGCGCGCGAGAAGATGAACGTGGTGGGTGTGAAGACGCAGAGCCGCCGCAACGCGGCATTCATGCAGTTCACGGTCGAGGTGTCGAACTCGGCGCAGGTGCAGCGCGCGTGCACGCTGCTCGGCGAGGTGCAAGGCGTCGTGCGGGCGGGGCGGAAGGCGTGATATGGGGTTGGAGCCCCGTTATTTTGCTGCGACCGCATAAAAACACTTGCCAAGTCGGTAACGGCTCCATATAATCTTAGCTTCTCTAGGCTCGTAGCTCAGCTGGTTAGAGCACCACCTTGACATGGTGGGGGTCGTTGGTTCGAGTCCAATCGAGCCTACCAACGAATTGAGAATGCCCGGTCTCCGGGTGTTCGATGCAGTAAATAACTCAACGCGAACAAGGCGAATACGGTTATGACACCGCGAACGTTGACCGAAACCTTTTCGGAGCGACGCTAGTCGAGGAACCCTTTCGCCCTTTCAGTCTGAGTGAAGTATCGAATGCGGCCCCTCGAAAGCGGGGCCGCATTTTTTTTGTCGCGAAATTTTCCCGCGCGATTTTCATGTCGCGTACCTGGTCTGCCGCCCACTGTCGGCATCACGGAGATTGCTATGGTTTCGATACGCTTGCCTGACGGCTCAGTTCGACAATACGAGCATCCGGTGACAGTTGCCGAGGTTGCAGCCTCGATCGGTCCCGGCCTTGCGAAGGCTGCGCTTGGTGGCAAGCTCGATGGCGAGCTCGTCGATACGTCGGCCGTGATCGACCGCGACGCGTCGCTCGCGATCGTGACCGACAAGGATGCCGATGGCCTCGACATCATCCGCCACTCGACGGCGCACTTGCTCGCATACGCGGTGAAGGAACTGTATCCGGACGCGCAGGTGACGATCGGCCCGGTGATCGACAACGGCTTCTATTACGACTTCTCGTACAACCGTCCGTTTACGCCTGAAGATCTGGAGAAGATCGAAAAGCGCATGCAGGAGCTCGCGAAGAAGGACGAGCCCGTGACGCGCCGTGTCGTGTCGCGCGACGAAGCGGCGGGCTACTTCCGCAGCATCGGCGAGAAGTACAAGGCCGAGATCATCGAATCGATTCCGCAAAGCGACGAAATCAAGCTGTATTCGCACGGCGGCTTTACCGATCTGTGCCGCGGCCCGCACGTGCCGTCGACGGGCAAGCTGAAGGTCTTCAAGCTGATGAAGGTCGCGGGCGCGTACTGGCGCGGCGATTCGAAGAACGAGCAGCTGCAGCGTATCTACGGCACGGCCTGGACGAAGAAGGAAGACCAGGACCAGTACCTGCACATGCTCGAGGAAGCGGAAAAGCGCGACCACCGCAAGCTCGGCAAGCAGCTCGACCTGTTCCACATGCAGGAAGAGTCGCCGGGCATGGTGTTCTGGCATCCGAAGGGCTGGGCGCTGTGGCAGCAGGTCGAGCAGTACATGCGCCGCCGCGTGAACGAAGCCGGCTACCTCGAGATCAAGACGCCGATGATCATGGACCGCTCGCTGTGGGAGGCGTCGGGCCACTGGCAGAACTACCGCGAGAACATGTTCACGACGGAGTCGGAGAAGCGCGACTACGCGATCAAGCCGATGAACTGCCCGGGTCACGTCCAGGTGTTCAAGCACGGCTTGCGCTCGTATCGTGACCTGCCGCTGCGCTACGCGGAATTCGGTTCGTGCCACCGCAACGAGGCATCGGGCGCGCTGCACGGCCTGATGCGCGTGCGCGGCTTCGTGCAGGACGATGCGCACATCTTCTGTACGGAAGACCAGTTCATCTCGGAGTCGATCGCGTTCAATACGCTGGCGATGAGCGTGTACAAGGACTTCGGTTTCGATCACATCGACATCAAGCTGTCGCTGCGCCCGGATCAGCGTGCGGGCACGGACGAGACGTGGGATCGCGCCGAGCAGGGCCTGCGCGACGCACTGACCGCCTGCGGTCTGACGTGGGAAGAACTGCCGGGTGAAGGCGCGTTCTACGGTCCGAAGATCGAGTACCACATCAAGGATGCGCTCGGTCGTTCGTGGCAGTGCGGTACGCTGCAGCTCGACATGGTGCTGCCGGAACGCCTCGGCGCCGAGTATGTCGCCGACGACAGCAGCCGTCGCCGGCCGGTGATGTTGCACCGTGCGATCGTCGGTTCGATGGAGCGTTTCCTCGGCATTTTGATCGAGCACCACGCTGGTGCAATGCCTGCCTGGCTCGCGCCGTTCCAGGCAGTTGTGCTCAATATCGCCGAAAGTCAGGCCGAATATGCGCAATCTCTGGCCCAATCGTTGCAAAAACAAGGGGTTAGAGTGACGGCCGATTTGCGCAATGAGAAGATTAGCTATAAAATACGCGAGCACACGCTGGAAAAGGTGCCTTATCTCCTCGTCGTGGGTGATAAGGAGCGTGATGCGCAAACGGTAGCCGTGCGTGCCCGTGGCGGCGTCGATCTTGGCGTGATGCCGGTCGAAGCCTTCGTTGAGCGTCTGCAGGAAGACCTGCGCTCGTTCAAGTAACCGCCCTGGCAGCGCGGCTCGTTTTTTTAATTTTTAGAGGAAACGTAACATCGCTACTGATAAGTCGTCGCATCGCATCAACGGTGAAATCACTGCGCCGGAAGTGCGTCTGGTCGGGATCGAGAACGAACCGCTCGGTATCGTAAAACTCGCTGATGCTTTCCGTAAATCGGAAGAACTGGATGTTGACCTGGTGGAAATCGCGCCGCAAGCGGTTCCCCCGGTTTGCCGTCTGATGGATTACGGCAAGTTCAAGTACCAGGAATCGAAGAAGCAGCACGAAGCGAAGCTGAAGCAGAAGGTCATCCAGGTCAAGGAAGTCAAGTTCCGCCCGGGTACCGATGACGGGGATTACAACGTCAAGCTTCGCAATCTCGTGCGCTTCCTCGAAGAAGGCGACAAGACGAAGATCACGTTGCGTTTCCGCGGTCGCGAAATGGCTCACCAGGAAATCGGTATGCGGATGCTTGAGCGTCTGCGCACGGATCTCGAGGAAGTCGGCCAGGTCGAGCAGATGCCGAAGATGGAAGGGCGCCAGATGATCATGGTGCTCTCGCCGAAGAAAAAGAAGTAACGGGCCCGCGCGCTTCGCGCGCAGGTTCGCAGTGGTTCGGCGCGTTGCCCGGTCAGGGCAACGCGCCAGCAATGACGGCGGCTGCGCAAGCGGTTCGCCGTACACAAGTGGACTGGGTTTCGAAGGGCGGGTCAAGGGCGCAAGCCAACCGCACACCCATCGCCATCTAATAAACTGGAGTTGTTCGTCATGCCTAAGATGAAGACCAAGAAGAGCGCTGCAAAGCGCTTCGTGGTGCGTCCGGGCGGTACCGTCAAGCGCGGTCAAGCCTTCAAGCGTCACATCCTGACCAAGAAAACCACGAAGAACAAGCGCCACCTGCGCGGCGCAACGGCAGTTCATGATTCCGATCTGAACTCCGTCCGCGCAATGCTGCCGTTCGCGTAACCCCTCAATCGATACTCTAAGGAGAGAAACATGCCTCGAGTCAAACGTGGGGTAACCGCACGGGCCCGCCACAAGAAGATCATCAACCTGGCCAAGGGTTATCGCGGTCGCCGCAATAACGTCTACCGCATCGCCAAGCAGGCGGTGATGCGCGCTGGTCAGTACGCATATCGCGATCGTCGCAACAAGAAGCGTGTGTTCCGCGCACTGTGGATTACGCGTATCAACGCGGCGGTTCGTCAGCACGACATGACCTACAGCGTGTTCATCAACGGCCTGAAGAAGGCGTCGATCGAACTCGACCGTAAGGTGCTGGCTGACATGGCGGTGTTCGACAAGGCTGCTTTTGCTGCGATCGTCAAGCAGGTGAAAGCCGCCGTTGCAGCCTAATTGCGAAATTAGCACTGCGTGGTTAGTTGCAGCGATGCTCCGGTAGTTTCGGCCGCTGCAGCGAAAACGGGGCTCTTCCGAGCCCCTTTTTTGTTTGGTGTGCGATTTCGCTCGCCAAGACCGAATGACGTTGGAAATGATGGGATCTATGGATCTGGACCAGATTGTCGCCGACGCGCAGCAGTCCTTCGAACAGGCTGCCGACATCACCACGCTCGAAAACGAGAAAGCACGATTTCTCGGCAAGTCGGGTGCGCTGACCGAGTTGCTGAAGGGCCTCGGCAAGCTCGATCCCGAAGCACGCAAGACCGAAGGCGCACGCATCAACGTCGCGAAGCAGCAGGTTGAAGCCGCGCTGACCGCACGCCGTCAGGCACTGGCCGACGCGCTGCTGAACCAGCGCCTCGCAGCCGAGTCGATCGACGTGACGTTGCCGGGCCGCGGCGCCGGTGCAGGCAGCCTGCACCCCGTGATGCGCACGTGGGAGCGTGTCGAACAGATTTTCGGCTCGATCGGCTTCGATGTGGCAGACGGCCCCGAAATCGAGACCGACTGGTACAACTTCACATCGCTGAACAGTCCGGAGAACCATCCGGCGCGTTCGATGCAGGACACCTTCTACGTCGAAGGCAAGGATGCCGACGGCCGCCAGCTGCTGCTGCGCACGCACACGAGCCCGATGCAGGTGCGTTACGCGCGCATGAACCGTCCGCCGATCAAGGTGATCGCGCCGGGCCGCACGTATCGCGTCGACAGCGATGCGACCCACTCGCCGATGTTCAATCAGGTCGAGGGGCTGTGGATCGACGAAAACATCAGCTTCGCCGATCTCAAGGGCGTCTATACCGACTTCCTGAAAAAATTCTTCGAGCGCGACGACATCCTCGTGCGCTTCCGTCCGTCGTATTTCCCGTTCACGGAACCGTCGGCCGAGATCGACATGATGTTCGAGCAAGGCAAGAACGCCGGCAAGTGGCTCGAGATTTCCGGTTCGGGGCAGGTGCATCCGACCGTGATTCGCAACATGGGCCTCGATCCCGAGCGCTACATCGGCTTTGCGTTCGGCAGCGGCCTCGAGCGCCTGACGATGCTGCGCTACGGCGTCCAGGATCTCCGGCTGTTCTTCGAGAACGACCTGCGTTTCCTGCGCCAGTTCGCGTAACGCCGCGCGCCGCGCCGACCTGTGCCCGTGCACGCCCCGACGGACGATCCGGCGGGGCCCGGGCGTCGATCTAACCTGTTTCGAACGTAGACATCCATGCAATTCCCTGAATCCTGGTTGAGAACCTTTGTCGACCCGCAGCTGACGACCGACGAACTGTCGCACGCGCTGACGATGGCGGGGCTCGAAGTCGAATCGCTGAGCAAGGCTGCGCCGCCGACGTCGAAGATCGTCGTCGGCCGCGTGCTCGAAGTCGTCAAGCATCCGGATGCGGACAAGCTCAATGTCTGCCAGGTCGATGCCGGCACCGGCGCGACGCTGAATATCGTCTGCGGCGCACCGAACGTCGCGCCCGGCATCAAGGTGCCGGTCGCGCTGGTCGGCGCGGAACTGCCGCCGGCGGAAGAGGGTGGCAAGCCGTTCGCGATCAAGCTGTCGAAGCTGCGCGGCGTGGAGAGCCAGGGGATGCTGTGCTCGGCACGTGAACTGAAGCTGTCCGAGGATCACAGCGGCCTGCTGGTGCTGCCGGAAGATACGCCGGTCGGCCAGGACATCCGCGAGACGCTCAATCTCGACGACACGATCTTCGAAATCAAGCTGACGCCGAACAAGGCCGACTGCCTGTCCGTGTTCGGCATTGCGCGCGAGACGGCCGCGATCACCGGTGCGCCGCTGACGCCGGTCGATATCCGCCCGGTGCGCGTCGAACTCGACGAAACGCTGCCGGTGCGCATCGCCGCTCCCGATCTGTGCGGCCGCTTCTCGGGGCGTGTGATCCGCGGCGTGAACGCGCGTGCGAAGACTCCGCAGTGGATGGTCGAGCGCCTCGAGCGCTCCGGCCAGCGCAGCGTGTCGGCGCTCGTCGACATCTCGAACTACGTGATGTTCGAGCTCGGCCGCCCGTCGCACGTGTTCGATCTCGACAAGATCCACGGTGGCATCGAGGTGCGCTGGGGCAAGCGCGGCGAATCGCTGAAGCTGCTCAACGGCAACACGGTCGAACTCGACGAAACGGTCGGCGTCATTTCGGATGACCGCCAGGTCGAGAGCTTGGCCGGCATCATGGGCGGCGACAGCACGGCCGTCACGCTCGATACGACCAACATCTACCTGGAAGCCGCGTTCTGGTGGCCGGACAGCATCCGCGGCCGCGCGCGCAAGTACAACTTCTCGACCGATGCGGCCCATCGCTTCGAGCGCGGCGTCGATTACGCGACGACCGTCGAGCACGTCGAGCGCATTACGCAACTGATTCTCGAGATCTGCGGCGGCAAGGCCGGTCCGGTCGACGATCAGTCCGTGAACCTGCCGCAGCGCGCGCCGGTGAAGATGCGCGTGTCGCGCGCGAACCGCATCATCGGTGTGCAGATCGGCGCCGACGAGATCGCCAGCATCTTCACGCGCCTCGGCCTGCCGTTCGAGCGTGAAGACGACGCGTTCCTCGTCACGCCGCCGTCGCATCGCTTCGACATCGAGATCGAGGAAGACCTGATCGAGGAGGTCGCGCGGATCTACGGCTTCGAGAAGATCCCGGCGCGTCCGCCGGTCGCGACGAGCGAAATGCGCGCGACCAACGAGACGCGGCGTTCGATCCACGATGTCCGTCACGCGCTTGCCGCGCGCGACTACGCGGAAACCGTCAACTTCAGCTTCGTCGATGCGGAGTGGGAGCAGGATTTCGCGGGCAACGACCAGCCGATCCGCCTGCTGAACCCGATCGCGAGCCAGCTCTCGGTGATGCGCACGACGCTGTTCGGCAGCCTGATTTCCGTGCTGCGCCACAACCTGAACCGCCGCGCAGATCGCGTGCGCGTGTTCGAGGCTGGCCGCGTGTTCCTCGCCGATGCGTCGGCGAAGGCCGGTGAGCTGACGGTCGAGGGCTACGTGCAGCCGAAGCGCGTCGGTGCGCTTGCTTATGGCCCGGTGCTCGACGAGCAGTGGGGCGTGACGACCCGCGCGGTCGATTTCTTCGACGTGAAGGGCGATCTCGAGGCGCTGCTTGCGCCGGCAGCTGTACGCTTCGTGAAGGCGGAGCATCCGGCCCTCCATCCGGGGCGCAGCGCGCGCATCGAAGTCGACGGCCGTGCGGTTGGCTGGATCGGCGAGTTGCACCCGCGCCTGATGCAGAAGTACGAGTTGCCGCACGCTCCGGTGATGTTCGAAATCGACGCGGACGCGCTGATTGCGCGTGCGTTGCCCACGCCGACCGAGGTGTCGAAATTCCCGCCGGTTCGTCGCGATATCGCCGTTGTCGTCGATCAGGCGGTCGAGGTTCAGGCACTTTTCGACGAAATGAAGAAGGCGCTTGCCGAAGAGGCCTGCCGATTCGTTCAGAAGGTTGTACTCTTCGACGAATTTCGTGCAAAATCAAATACTTCCGGTGGCCTTGCCGCGCACGAGAAGAGCCTTGCCTTCCGCGTGACGCTGCAGGACGCGGCTGGCACGCTACAGGACGAGGTCGTCGATCAGGCGATCCAGGCGCTGGTCGAGCGGATGGCTCGCGCCGGTGCGCGCCTGCGCGGCTAAGGAGGAGGTCCGCCCGCTCGCGGGCGGTCTTTTCCGATCGTAATTTGATTTAACGCGCTGTATGGCAGATATGAACGACATGACCTCGAGTGAATTCGAAGCCCTCCTGACGGCGCAACGCAGCGCCATGAACCGCGATGCTTCGGCGCCGGCGTCCACCGAGACGCCCACGCTGACGAAAGCGGAACTGGCGGAGTTGCTGTTCGACAGCGTCGGGCTGAACAAGCGTGAAGCGAAGGACATGGTCGAGGCGTTTTTCGAGGTGATTCGCGACGCGCTCGAAAACGGCGAAAGCGTCAAGCTGTCGGGGTTCGGTAATTTCCAGCTGCGCGACAAGCCGCAGCGTCCGGGCCGCAATCCGAAGACGGGCGAGGCGATTCCGATCGCGGCCCGCCGGGTGGTAACCTTCCACGCGAGCCAGAAGCTGAAGGCGCTGGTCGAAAACGGCGCGGAGTAAGCCCCCGCGCGCTGACGTCCCCGCGCGGCCGCCGCGCACCCTTTACCGACGGTTAACCGACGATGACCACTACGGTTGAGAAAGTCGTCTTGCCTCCGATTCCCGCGAAGCGCTACTTCACGATCGGTGAAGTCAGCGAGCTGTGCGGGGTCAAGCCGCATGTGCTGCGTTATTGGGAACAGGAATTTACTCAACTGCGGCCGGTGAAGCGGCGTGGTAATCGTCGGTATTACCAGCACCATGAAGTGCTGCTGATCCGGCGGATTCGCGAGTTGTTGTACGAGCAGGGATTCACGATCAACGGCGCGCGCAACCGGCTCGATTCGCCGGGCGGCGAGCGGGCCGCGCCGGCACCCGTCGAGCCGGAGGTCCAGGCCGCCGATGCGCGCACACCGGGCAAGCCGGGCGCAACCGTCGACGTAATTGCATTGCGGCAGGCGCTGCTCGACGTGATCGACGGACTGAAGCACGACTGAGCGCGAAGTCCGAAGGATGAAATGAAAAGCCCGGTTGGCGACGTGCCACCGGGCTTTTTGCATGCACGTCTTACATGCACATCAACGCGATGCGAGCGGATTCTTTTGGCCCATGTCGACGACCAGCGTGCCGTCCGGCAGCATCCGCACGGAACCTTGCGCGACCTGGCTGCGGTAGCCGTACAGGTCGAAACGCATTGGGCCGGCCTCGGCCGAATTCCTGATCAGCGCGCGCACGTTCAGTTCGAGCACGTTGAACATCTTCATGTCGCCGCCTTCCATCCACATGTAGCTCGGCGCATCGATCTGCGGCCGTTGCGGCGCAGGCGAGCCCGCCTGACGCCTGAACGTGAGGCGCAGCCCGTCGCGCTCGACGGTTGCCTGGCCGAGCTTGCCGTTCAGCACGGGGGGCGGGAACACGGTGTACTGGTCGAGCACGAGCGTGTCGCCGCGCAGTTCAGCGCCGCGACGCTGCAACGGCGTCAGCGAAGCGAGTTCGATGCCGAGCGAACGCAGCAGCTTAGCCTGCGGAATCCCGAGCACCGACACCTGGGATGGCTTGAACGCGAGATGCCGGTCGTCGAGCACGGACAGCGAGCCCTTCATGTCGGTCGGCAGCCAGACGCCCGGCACATGGTTCCACAGCTTGATGCCGCCCTGGACACGCAGGTTCGTGCCGTCCGCGCTCAGCTGCAGGTCGTTGAGCGAGCGCGGCGAGTAGTCGAGCAGATAGTTGTTGAAGAGCGCGGACATCGCCTTCCACGATTCGACCACCGTGCCGCCGAGAATCCGGATGTCGTACTGGTTCGGGTCGTCGAGATCGACGGGTTCGCCGGGCCGCTTCGATACGAGTTCCACGTCGAGATCCTCGACGTGAAAGCCGATATCCCCGGACAGGTTGAAATCGACGTTGCGCAGATGGATCGTCGGGTTGCGATTCGACACGTGCCGCTCGTTGAATGGCGTGGTCGACGTGCGCCGCATGGCGACCTTCTGCATGCCGGGGTGAGTGGCGTTTGCCGCGAGTGCGTAGGCTTCCCAGTGCTGGCGTATGTCACGCAGCGCAGTCTGCTGCGCGGTGAGGAAACTGTCGTTCAGGCGCGCGGCCGCGTTGCCGAGCAGCGCGCCGCTGGCCGGGCCCGTGTACGAAGGCATCCGGATCGCCATCGCACCGCTTTCGTCGAAATTGAAGTAGCCGGCCGATACCTGGTCGCGATAGTGGTACAGGTCGAACACGAAAGTCTGGTCGCGCTTCGCCGGATCGACCGGGCCGATCAGGATGTCCGCGTTCATCGGCATCGAGCGCATGAACTTCACATCGCCGCCTCGAATGTACATGGCCTGCTGGGGCGCATTCGCAGGCATCGCGAAGCCGGCGTGCGTGCCGTCGTCGAGCTTCAGGTCGAGGCCGGCCGGTGTCACGCGCACCGCGGTGATCGTGAGTTTCAGGCGCGGCGGCGGCATCAGCTTGTCGACCGACATCACGAGATCGTCGCCGGCGAGTTGCGCGATCGGCGTCTGGACTTTCAGCAAGTCGGCCATCTTCACGTTGGCCGCGCGCATCACCGGCTGCGCGTTGATGCCCGATACGCGCACCCCCGTCGGATGGAACACGAGCTGGCTGCCGTCGCGGATCGCGAGCGTGCCGGTCAGCGAGAACGGCACCCAGCCGTCGCGCTGCATCTCGCCTTGGAGGTGAATCACGCCGTCGCCCGCCGACACGGCGAGCTTGCGCAGCGGCGCGTTGCGGTAGCCGAAGATGTAGGTGTTGAAGAGCGCGGTCAGCTTCGCGTTGTCGAGCGTGACCGTGCCTTCATGCACGTCGATCTCGAAACTCGTCGGATCGTCGAACACGATCGGCGCGCCCGCCTGCGTCGGCACGAGCGTGGCGGACAACTGATGGATGAAGAAGCCGAGGTTGTTGACGATACGGAAATCGACGTCGCGCAGGAACGTCATCGCGCCGTTCTGGCCCGAGTCGCGCAGCGTGAACTGGCGCGGTTGCGTCAGGCTGATCGATGCGAGCGACGGGACGGTACGTGCGAGCTGCTGTTCGCGGGCGAGGCGCTCGGCCTTGGTGCGTTCGATCTTCGTCGACGCGACCGACGTGTTGCCGTCACGCTGCGCCGACGATTCCGCGCAACCCGCACAAAGCAGCGCGAGCGCCAGCATGCCGCAGCCGAACACGCGGGATGGTCCGGGCGAGACAGGCCGGGCCGCGTGTTGCGGGCTGGAAATCCAGTCGAAAATTGCCAAAGGCGAGCGATGGCCGCGCCGGACCGCATTCCGCATCGTCTGTCTCCATGTCTTGTCGTGATCGACGGCGGTGCGCGGCACTACACGGCGCGAGCGTCGATGCCGTGCAGTGTGGCATAGCACGCTAGAGCGGCGTTACCAAACAACGGGCGCCCGGGCAGAGTGGGCCAGCATGCTGCGGGACAATGGATTCGGGGTGGTCGGGCGCGCGTATCAAACGGTCGTTTGGTTCGCGCGGCCCGCCCCAGGCGGCTTTCGTTGCGACCGGGAAAACCCGCCCAGGCCTTGGCTGGTAAGGGTTCCGCCGGATAAGAGGTGCAGCGGCCGCTGCGATAGAAGCGCAGATGCGATCCGGCCCCGTCGAAGCGGCCCGCGGGTGGATCAGACCAGCATGTGCTGCCGGATGGTGCTCAGCGTCGTCTGGTCGAGTTGCAGGCCGTTCGCGATATACGACGTCATCGAGCCGTACGACGCGGCGACCTGATCGAATGCCGCCTGCAGATAGTCAGCGTGCGCGCCCTGCAGCGCGGTCATCATGTCTGCCGCATTTTGCCCGCCGGCTTTTTGTGCCTGGGCGATCGACGCAGAGATTTCCGACGCGCTGTAGGCGTTGGTCAACAGGTAGTCGGCGAGTATCGTCTGCCCGGAGATGCCGAGGATCGTGTGCAGAATGGCGGTGGCCCAGCCGGTGCGGTCCTTGCCGGCCGTGCAGTGGAACACCAGGTTTTCGCCGGAGGCAGCGAAGTCGGTGAAGAGTGCACGATAGCTGGCATGCGCGGAGTCCGACGTGACGAACGCACGATACATGCTCAACATGAACGCTGTCGCGGTGGCGCCGGTCGTCGGGATCGGGGTGACGCTGGCGGCTCCGAGCACGTTGAGGTTTTGCCATGTGGCACCGGCCAGCGGCGCATCCGGTTGCGTCTTGATCTCGGCGGGCGTGCGCAGGTCGCAGACCTGCCTGATGTCGAGCGTGCCGACGGTGGCGATGTCGGCGGCGGACAACGCGAGCGCGGATGACCGATAGATCACGCCTTTCTTCATCTTTGCGCCGCTCGTCGTTACATAACCGGTTCCGTCCGGGCCGGCCGTGTCGCGAAAATTCGAAGCGGAATCCAGCCGCGGCGTCGCGACCGGCGCGACCGAAATCGAGTCGCCTCCGCATGCCGACAGAAATGACGCGCTCCCGAGCGCCGCACCTATCGTGCCGGCACCCAGCCGGAGAAAATGTCGACGTGAAATTTCGTTTTTCTGATGCATTCAAAGTCCTTTGTCGGAGAAGGTTGCAAGCGGTCGCGACCGCGGTGGTGACCGACGCCGCCTCTTGTCTCGCGCGCGACGCGGCAAAGCCGGGCAGGCCGGATCGATCGGCATGCAGTCGAGCGGACCGCCCGCGCGCATCGGTCTCGCGCCGGGTAAGCGCACGGTAGCGACTTGCGGCGAATCGGCCATCGTCCTTTTCGATTAGGGCGGAATGCGGGATACCGATAGCGGATGTGCGTCGTCGACGGGTAGGATCGGTGGCAGCGGCGAGGTAAGATCGGCAACAGTGGCTGTATCGACCAAAGTACAAGTAGCCATCACGGGGAAGCGTCATGGATCTCAAGGAAGTCGACGTACTGGGTGCGGGCGTGGGCGATCACTGGTACTACGCGTCGAAGGCGCGTGCGATCCGCCGGTTCCTGGGTGCATCGGGCGCGAACCGGATACTCGATGTCGGTGCAGGCTCCGGCTTCTTCTCGAAGCACTTGCTCGAGCGTACGCAGGCGTCGGAGGCGTGGTGTGTCGATACGAGCTACGCCGACGATACCGATGCGGAGGCGGCCGGCAAGCCCATCCACTTTCGGCGCTCCGTCGAACGATTCGATGCCGATCTCGTGTTGCTGATGGACGTGCTCGAGCATGTCGACGACGACGTCGGGTTACTCGCACGTTATGTGGCGGGCGCGCCTTCCGGAAGCCGGTTCCTGATCACGGTTCCCGCGTTCCAGTTCCTCTGGAGCGGCCATGACGATTTTCTCGAGCACAAGCGCCGATATACGCTCGGCAGTCTCGAGGACGTGGTGCGCCGCGCGGGGCTCGATGTCGAGCACGGCGCCTATTATTTCGGTCTCACGTTTCCGCTTGCGGCAGCGCTGCGGCTGGGTGAGCGGGCGCGTCGGCATCCGCGCGAGCCGGCGTCGCAATTGCGCCGTCACCATCCGTACGTCAACGGCTTGCTCAAGACGATCTGCCGGATCGAGTTGCCGATGTTTCGCTTCAACCGCGTCGCCGGCCTGACGGTCATCTGTCTCGCGCGCAAGCGCTGAATGCGATGCGCGGGGGCCGTGCGGCCGGTGCGAAGGTCGCCATGTCATGCACGTCGTTGGCTGCATCGGCGGCGTCACGCCAAAAAATTTCACAAGAACGTTCACAAAATGCATGTGACCCGTTCTAAATCGGAAAACTGTCTGTTATAATTTTTTTCTTTCGGGGCGTAGCGCAGCCTGGTAGCGTACCTGCATGGGGTGCAGGTGGTCGGAGGTTCAAATCCTCTCGCCCCGACCAGGAATCAAGGCCTGGAAGGCTTGTCAGTAAAGGGTTTCCTTATCTGGCGTAGCTTTCCAGGCCTTTCCTTTTTCCGGGTGTGTCAATTTGGTGTGTCGATCCCGCCGTGCAACTATGCGGAGATGACTGACTTGGCAACCCTTCCCACTGGCGTCTATTTGCGCCCCGGCTCGTCCGTATTCCACCTCCGGATCGGCGTGCCCAAAGACCTGCAACAACACTTCCGCAATCCCAAGACAACCTAAGACCGACGCATTCCGGGGAAGCCTCAGGACAAGCAATCGAGCTGAGGCCGGCGCGAGGGTGCACGAGATCATTGCTGATTGGCAGCGGTGGTTGTTGCTCTCGGGGCCAAGAACAAGCCCGCCCATTCGTGACACTTAAAGGTAACCTTTGGATCTACGATGATCTGTTGCCTTGGTGTTATGGTCATGCCGCCGGCCCTTTGACGTTTCAGGAGAGTGCGAAACAGCGCGATAGCCGTCAGTTTGCCTCGCCGTGCAGAACAATTTGATGCGGCAGCAGTGGGCCGCTGAAGTCGTCCCGAAGTGTCCCGTGTACATCGAAGCCAGTGCCAACATGGACGATGCCGGCTCCGGCAAACCCATCGCCCCAGGTTCTCCAAGCAATGGCTACTTTCAATGGACGCCCCGGTAGCCAGCGGATTCGGTCTCGTGAAGCAGTGGAAATGAAAAGAAGAGGGCGTCGCTTGTATTCAATCGTTTTTGGATGATGGCGCAACATGAGCACGGCGAGGTGCTACAGGATTTGATCTATAACGACAAGGCCTTTATTCGTCGACTTTAGGTTCAACGTTTCTCTGGTCCATGCCATGATTCCGCCATTGCAACTGAGTTTTGTCTCGAAGAATGAAACTTCTGATGCGCAGTATCGCTTGAATGCGCCAAAGGATCTTATTCTTGAGGATTATCCGCCGGCGGATGGTTTTGATTAAGGGGAAATTATTTGACCTCTTGATACAAAAAGCGTGAATATATGCTTGGTGAGTTGAGGGGTGTCGGGATGGGTGGTCGGTTGAAGGGTGATTAAGTCAATGTGGATCACAATAAAATCGAGTAAGTTACTCTGGTTGTTTTTTGCGGTGATCGCTCTGTGTGCTGCGTTTATCGCGTCACGGACCAATCAATATGAGAGGGATGAGAAAATGTCGGCTCAAGTCGTAACGATCAAGTTCGGAGCCGAAGGTAAGTCAGATGCCGAGGCTCAGGGGTTTTCCTTAATGAATCATCCGTCTGGTGTACATGCATATAAGACTCATTGGGATGATCCGCATAAGCTTGGGTTGGTAAAGTATGTGCAAGGAAAATATTCTTTCGACCTGGGCAATGCCTTGATCGTGACAGGTCTAGGGGACAAGGATAGTTCTGAGGGTGGGGTTGATAATTGGGATGTTAGTTTTAATCCGTCTTCGTCGCGAATAATCTCATATGAAGAGGCCCGAGATAAGATCGCTGCCCTGCTTGGTAGATTGCGATCCGCGGGGTGGGTGCGATACATAGACACTTCAGATCCTCGTCTGATTGGAAAGGAGGCCACGTCTTACGCATTAACAAAGTCTGGTGCTCTTTACTCGATAGATTCAACCTATACGCCAAGCGTGGAGGAATGGAAGGGTTTGATGGCTGTTGAGCCGAGATGGTATTTTTATGCGGATGGTATATTTCTAACCTTGTCGGTATCATATCAGTCATCTGGGGCTGATGGTATGGGATATTATTTATCTGATGTTCAGATTAGTACCGCATCCGACAATTACAGCCCATATTTTTCAGACAGTATTGAACGTAGGAGGCACTGGGAAAAATATCTGTCCGATGAACTGAAGCCGGCGGTGGAGGAGCGATCGAAGCGCGAGGCTGAACTGAAGGCCCAGGGCTACACGATCGATACGACGTATCAGGCTCCGCCGTTCGAGGCTCCGGACTTCTCGGCTAAGGCTGCTGCTCATTGATCCGGGGGCAATCGATGCAACGAGCAAACTTGCACGGGCGAGCGCAAATTGTGGTTGGTGATGCGACGAGCCACGGCGGTAAAGTGATTTCGGGTAGTCCGTCTTCAACATGGGGCACGTCGAAGGTTCCAATTGCCCGCAAGGGGGATCAAGTGACTTGCCCACTTTGTGCGCCGCATCTGTTTGAAATTGCTGAAGGGATGGCCGGGTGTCAGGATTTTGGGCAGCCGATGGCGCTGGAGGGTCATAAAACAACTTGCGGTGCGGTCCTGATCGCGCAGCCAGCGCCGAACGATTGACGGTCTTCAGTTTGGTTCGCACACGTAGGGGCCCTGTTTTTTCTCGACGTTGTTTGCGCGTGGGGACTCTTAAGGGGCGTGAACCGGGCGCCTCGCCCATCGGATGGCGAACACTCCTTGAAACGCGCAAGGTGGCCGCCACGGGGTGTATGTGCTTGCTCGTGCCACACTGCCTCGAATTTTGTGTCAATCGGCGCGGCGGTTTTGACCGACACGCTACCCCGGAAAGCCTTATTCCACCGAGGGTTCGAAGAGGTTCAAATCCTCTCGCCCCGACCAGACAAGAACCCGCGTCAGCTTGGGCTGACGCGGGTTTTTTCTTGCCGGTCGCTTTTTTGCACATCGCGGCGCGGCCCCGGTAAAATGCAAGGTTGATCCACGGAAAGCGCCGTGATTTAGCGGAAGAGGATTCCCCGAACATGACTGATCTTCGTCTTACCATGCGGTTCGCTGCAGTGCTCGCCACCGGCGCGCTCGTCGCCGGTTGCGGTACGTCGTCGCCCACGAAAGTGGACTACAAGAGCGATTCGAAATCGAAGGAAGCGTCGCTCGCAGTGCCGCCCAACATGCTCGACGAGACGGCCGATCAGCGTTCGCTGCCGCCCCAGGGCGGCGCGACTTCCCTGTCCGCGCTTCAGCAGGTCCAGCAGGCGGCACCTGCGCTGGACACCGTTGCTCCGGCCGTGGCCGGCATGCATATCCAGCGCGACGGCACCGAGAGCTGGCTCGTGATCGACGGCAAGCAGCCGGCCGACGTCTGGACGCAGGTTCGCCGCTTCTGGCAGGAGCAGGGTTTCCTGCTCGTCGTCGACCAGCGCGACAAGGGCGTGATGGAAACCGACTGGAACGAAACCCATCCGCAGATCAACGACGGCCTGATCCGCAGCGTGATCTCGAAGGCGATGGGCAACTCGTACGTGACGGCCGAGCGCAACAAGTACCGTACGCGTCTCGATTCGGCGCCGAATGGCGGCACCTACGTGTTCATCAGCCAGAAGGGGATGCGTGAGGCGATCACGGGCGCGAACAACGATTCGAGCAAGTGGGAACCGAAGCCGAACGATCCGGCGCTCGAGACCGAATACCTGAAGCGGTTGATGGCCGTGCTCGCCCAGAACGAGCAACGCGCGAAGAACGGCGAGCCGCCGATCGCGAACATCAAGGACAACACGATCCCGAAGGACAAGAAGGCGGACACCGACGCGTCGTCGAAGGCGGCCGCCGCGATTGCCGCGCAAAACGTCTCCCGCACGTCGGCGCAAGGCAACGATACGGCCGACGCGGCCGTGCCGTCGGAAGTCACGCTTGGCGAGCCGTACGACCGGTCGTGGTTGCACGTCGGTCTCGCGCTCGATCGTGCGAACTTCACGGTCGACGATCGCGATCGCACGAAGGGCCTGTATTTCGTGCGTTATGTCGATCCCAAGGATCTGACTTCGGCCGAACAGGGCTTCTGGAGCCAGCTGTTCCACGGCAAGAAGGAAAAGCAGGCGAAGCAGTACCGTGTCAACGTGAAGGCGCTCACGGCCGACCAGACACGCGTGGCGGTCGTTGACGATTCGGGTGCGATCGACACATCGTCGCCGGCTCGCCAGATCATGGGGTTGCTCGTGAATCAGCTCCGCTGATTTCCGCCGTTTCTCCGCACCAATGAAAAGCCCGCCACATGGCGGGCTTTTTCATGGCCGCTCGCCGCGCACACATGAGAAGGGTGGTCGGTCCCTTCTCGTGACGTTACGTAACATCCGCGTGTTACGGCGGCAGAACACATGCAGCATCGTCGTCCGGATAAATTTTGTCCTTATAAATCAATGAGGTGGTTCGTGTGTGATGGCTGGCACGCAACCTGCTTTATATGTTGGAATCGTTGAAACAGGGAGGATGGCGTCAGATACCGGGGGTGCGCCGCGAGCGCCCGATCAACGGTATCGACGTCTTCGAATGCCGATGCGACAAGTGTCGGCACAACTGATGATGATCCGCGCCAGCGTGTGGATCCCGATGGCCCCGTCGCCTATCCTCGTAGGGCGACGGTTTCGCCCGCGCTTCTCTGAAGCGCGGGCTATTTTTTTGGCCGTCGTCTGGGGCCGTGCCGGCGCAGCCGGTACACGATTCGCGTATTCTCGGACTTTTCCAGATGAGAGGGTGGAATGGCGGAAATTGCAGTCGTGGCGCTGATCGTGGCGAAGCCGGGCGCCGAGGAAAAGTTGCGCGTCCAGCTCGAAGGGATCGTCGAGCCGACCCGCAACGAAGCAGGCGCGCTGCAGTACGACCTGCATCGGGATCTGAAGGAGCCCGCGCGGTTCGTATTCATCGAGCGTTGGGAAAGCGAGGAGGCGCTTGCTGCCCATGCGCGTTCCGCGCACATTCTGGCTTATCGCGAAGCGGCCGCGGACTGGATCGAGCGTTCCGAAATCCGCGTGCTGTCGAAGCTCGTTTGAGCCGGGTGGAGCGACCGGACGTGTCCGGTCGCGGGGTGCGTCAGTGCGACGTGTTGGGGACGTCGAGGATCAGGATGATCGTCCAGTCGGCGTCGCCGTCGTGATGATACTGGCGCTCGGCGACGATGAACGGTTGCTGTTTGCCTTGCGGGCCGAGGAAGAGCACGTCGCCCTCCATCGGCAGGCACTCGATCGGCGGCAGCGCGAGGAACGCGTCGGCCGAGCCGCGGGGCATCAGTTGCTTGATCTGGCGAGTGGCGGCTTCGGTCCACTCGATGTCGAGTTGAATGTTGCTCATGCTGTCCTCCGCACCGGGGTGCGCACGGGTGGAAAAATTCGGTGCGCGACTTTAGCACAGCGCACGCGCGCCGCAATCAAAAAAGCCGAACCCGGTTGCCCGGATTCGGCTTTTTCTTGTGCGGTACCGCCGAACTTACTGGCTGGCAGCGTCTGCGGCCTTGGCAGCCTTCTTGCCGGCCTTCTTCGCGGCAGCCTTGTGGTGAGCAGCCTTCTTGCCGTGGTGATGCTCTTCCTGCATCGCCGGCTGTGCGGCTTCGGCCGCTTGCTGCTGCTGCAGCGCCTGCGCGCGCTGCTCGATCTCGGAGATCTTGGCCGGATCGGTAATCGTCTTGATTTCCGTGCTCTCTTGCGCATACGCTGCGCCAGTCAGCGCCGACATCGCTACCAGGATAGCCAGGGACGTCTTCTTCATTGCTTTACCTCCGCTAAGTGGTGATGAACCCGAGTGTTGCCGTTTTGTCTGGCGACTGCAATCGAGTGCGTGTCGAGTGTAACAAAAGTGACGGATCAATGTGCATCGGATCGCGGCGGGACGCAAGGCCCCGTTGAAGTCGCGCAACACTTCGCACACTTCGTCACGCGCCTGCCATCGTCGTCGGCGCAATCATTCCCGCTCGGATTTCCCGCAGCCGTCAGTCAGAACCACCCGAGCCATCGATAGACGTGGAACTGCGCGATGCCGACCAGTTCATGCAGCGCCTGTTCGGCGTTGGCCAGGTTGCGCCAGCGCGGCAGCCAGCCCGTTTGCGCGCGTCGGCGGTTCGCATAAACGGGCTGCGGGTCGATCCCGAAGTGGCGGAAATCGAGCAATGCGCGACGCATCTGATATGACGAAGTGACGAGAATGCGCGCGTCGTCATGCTGTGAGCGTAGTATAGGAGCGGTGAATTTCGCGTTTTCGTAGGTTGTGCGGCTATCTGGTTCCAGAGTGAGGTCCGCGGGAGCGACGCCTTCGGCGACGAGCTGGCGCCCGTAGACGGCCGCTTCGGTTTCTCCGTGATGCTGCGGGTCGCCGCCCGACATCACCACGGTGCAGTGTGCGGCCTGCTGCCGGCACGCGTGGTAGAGCGCCGCGACCTTGTGGATGCGGGCGGCTCCGTCAGGCGGGGGCTGCAGCCCGGCATCGGTGCGCCGTGTTCCGGCGCCGATGAGAATCAGTGTGGTCCGCCCATGCATGTCCGGGTGCTCGACAGGTACGACTCCCGCTTCGGTCCACGCGATCAGCGGCGCGGTGAGCCAGCCTGTCGCGAGCAGCCAGAGCAGCGCAACGGCGGCCATCGAGATGATTTGCCGCCGCTTGCGGCAGAGCATGAAACAGATGAAGAGAAGTACAAATGAATCGAACAGAATCAATTTGATTGGGGTATGGTGTCTTTTTATGGACGGCTGACGATCCGGCCCTGACGCGACGCCGAACGTCGGCCTCCAGAATCGGTGGCGGTATCGGCGGGCGGAGACCCCGCCCGGCGCGCCGCTTCGCATTGTCGCTGCACTTTAAGAAAGAATCGAGATGGCCACGTATTCCAACGAAGCGGTGCTCGACGCATTGAGACGAGTGCAGTACCGCCAGGTACCGTGGGCACGCCGCCCGGGCGTGTTCGAGTATCTCCGTTCGCTTGGGCTGATGGACACGGTCAGGCAGAAAACCGTAGCCCCTGCGCCGGGCTTTCACGCACCGGTCGACATTGCCGTGCTGACCGAAAGCGGCCGAGCCGAGTTCTCGCGCCTCGAGCGCGACGAGAAATTACTTTCCTGGACCGATCGCCGCATGGCCGACTACGCATTGAGCGAAGCGAGTGCCGTGGCGATTCTCGAAAGCCGCCTGTAGCGGCCGATCATTTCTCCGCACGTATCGCCCGCGCGGCAGGCGATAAAAAAAGCCCGTATCGCGAGGATACGGGCGTACCGGATACTTTTGCTGTTGCCACGCTGTGCTCATGGCAACGTTGTGACTCGCCGCATGCGGCGCAGTTCCCGGCAGCGGGCATTTTCTTTGGTGAATCCTGACATTGGCAGGACTACGGATGACGCGGTACGTCCGACGGCTGCGAGCCGATGCGCGCTCGCGCATTGCTGGCGATGTCGCCGCGCAGGTCGCCACGCGGCACGGTCTGCCGGCCGGACGGATTGGCCGAGGGTGGCTGGCGGAGCGTGTTCCGGTGATCCTGCTGGCGATGGGGCGGTTTCGCGCGATCGTCGGCGCGGGCTGGAGCGGACAACGCCAGGGAAATGACAATGCCGCATGCAACGAGCAGTGACATTGGTTTCATGGCGGGGCTCCCTTCAAGCCACGCGGCTTGTTGATATGTCGCTAAGGTAAGCGTGGGAGTGCAGGCTTGCTGTAAATATTGGTAAATAGATGTATCGCGCCACGACAACGGTAATCGACGGCACCGCAGGCGTCGCGAACAGATCGCGTCGCGGAAAGAAACCGGGCGGCCGAAGCCGCCCGATCGAGCATTCGTTACGCCATCTTGACGGGCGCGCGCCAGGATTCCGGATTGGTCCAGAAGGCGCCACGCAGCCGGTCGCGGCTCGGCGGGGCGGGCGGCTTCGCAGCACTCGCGCCGATGCGCCCGCGCAGGGAGATCTGCCGGCCGCTCGTGCCGAGTCGCTTCACGATTTCGGCGAGCGTGCCGTCCGCCTGCCATTCGTCGAAGCGACGGCGGCAAGTCGGCGGTGACGGATAGCGGCCCGGCAGCTTCGACCAGCCTTCGCCCGTCGACAGCACCCACAGCACGGCGTTCACCACCGAGCGGGCTTCCACACGGGGGCGGCCGCGCCGCTCACTCCGTGCGGGTTCCGAGCAAAACAGACCTTCGACCAGCGCCCACTCGTTATCTCTCAAATCGTCGAACAGCATCATGTCCTCACCTCAGCGAAGCTAACTCCGGTGCGCTGCCCTGCGCCGCGCACTCTTCAAGCACTCGATCGTCGAGTGCCGGGTGGGGGCGTCCGGTTGGCCGGCAGCGGCGTTTCTGCTCTTCCGTCCGACGAAACCTGCGCCCTGTGCGCCAGGTGATGCACGAAGCGTGCCATGTCGGAGGTAATTCCCTCGAGAGCCGCTTGGCAGCGAGCTAACGGCTAAGTCAGCTAGGGGCGTATAAGACGCCAAAATAACCCGCCAGCAAATCGGGACAATCACCAATCTTGTGCAGTTCGCCCGCACCGCGTGCGTTCGCATCGGTATTGCACCGCAGCGAAACATGGGGCAGATGCCTGATTCGCATATCGACACCGGAATCGCGCATTAAAATCGCGCATCGATATGGACGATTGATGAGGTCGGGAAATGAACGTCACGCTGCGCCAGCTTCGCGTCTTCATCGAGGTCGCGCGGCTCAGGAGCTTCAGTCGCGCGGGCGATGAAATCGGGCTCACGCAGTCCGCGGTCAGCCGCTGCGTGCGCGAGCTCGAGGCCGAGCTCGGGTTGAAGCTGATCGACCGGACGACGCGTGACGTGCAGCTGACCGATGTCGGCGCGAACCTGATCGCGAGTGTGTCTCGTCTGCTCGACGATCTCGACGACACGCTGCGCGAGATTCGCGAAATCGGCGAGCAGCGCCGGGGTCGGGTGATTGTCGCGGCCAGCCCGACGATCGCATGCCGGCTGATGCCGCGCGTGGTTGCGTCGTGCGAGCGCCAGTTCCCGTTCGTGACGCTGGGCTTGCGCGACGACGTGCAGAGCGACGTGTTGCGCAAGGTGAAGTCGAGCGAGGTCGATTTCGGCGTCGTGATCGGGCCGCTCGCGGTTGGCGATCTCGTCTGCGAACCGCTGATGACCGATTCGTTCTGCCTTGTCGCGCGTGCCGACCATCCGCTCGCGGCGCGTGCCGAGGTGCCCTGGACGGCGCTGGACGGCGAGCGCCTCGTGCTCCTCGATCATGCGTCGGGAAGCCGGCCGCTGATCGATGCCGCACTGGCCGCCCACCGTGTCAACGCGACGGTCATGCAGGAGCTCGGGCATTCGGCGACCGTGTTCGGCCTCGTCGAGGCCGGCGTCGGTGTGAGTGTGCAGCCGTGGTTGTCGCTGCCGCTGCCGGCCGGCTCGACGCTCGTCGCGCGGCCGCTCACGCCGCGCACCGAACGCACGGTCGAGCTGGTGCGCCGCCGCGACAGGTCGTTGTCGCCTGCCGCTCAGGCGATCTGGGAGCTTGTGCGGCAGATGCCGGCGAGGGCGGAGGACCTCGACTGACGCGCACCGACGTGCGCCGGTCCGGCTTGGGGCCGGTACACTACGCGGATCGTGTTCCTCGATGGTGGTGCTCGATGGCGCATTCTGCAGATTCTCTTTCGGTGTCTGGCGCGCTGGCGGCGCGCGATGTGGTGCACGCGCTGCGTCCGTCGCTGATCCGGGAAGTGGCAAACGCCGGCTTCGGCGTGCCGGACATGCTGCCGTTCTGGTTCGGCGAATCCGATCGCGTGACGCCGGACTTCATCCGCGACGCTGCGACGGCGGCGCTGCGCGACGGTGAAACCTTCTACACGCACAACCTCGGTGCCGCGCCGCTGCGCGACGCGATTGCGGCCTACGTCAGCGCCCGTCACGGTGCGACGGCGGCCGACACCGTGGCCGTGACGAGTTCGGGCGTGAGCGCGCTGATGCTGGCCGCGCAGTTGCTGGTCGGTCCGGGCGAGCGCGTCGTCGCGGTTACGCCGCTGTGGCCGAATCTCGTCGAGATTCCGAAGATTCTTGGTGCGCGGGTCGAATGCGTACCGCTCGGCTATGGCGAGGCAGGCTGGCAGCTCGAGATCGGGCGGCTGCTTGCGGCGCTGACGCCCGATACGCGGATGCTGCTGATCAACTCGCCGAACAATCCGACCGGCTGGACGATGTCGCGTGACGACCAGCAGGCCGTGCTCGCCCATTGCCGCCGCCACGGCATCTGGCTGGTTGCCGACGAGGTGTACGAGCGGCTTGCGTTCGGTGCGGACGGCGCGCCGTCGTTCCTCGACATTGCGTCGCGCGACGAGCGGGTCGTTGTCGTGAATTCGTTTTCGAAAGCGTGGGCAATGACGGGCTGGCGCCTGGGATGGCTCATCGCGCCGGCAGCGGTGATGGGCGACCTGTCGAAGCTCGTCGAATACAACACGTCGTGCGCGCCGGGTTTCGTGCAGGCCGCGGGTGAGGTCGCGCTGCGCGATGGCGAGCCGTTCGTGCGGTCGTTCGTCTCGGCGCTGCGTGATGCGCGCGATCACCTGGTTGCCGCGCTGCGCACGCTGCCGGGCGTCGAGGTGCCGCCGCCGCCGGGCGCGATGTACCTGTTCCTGCGCCTGCCGGGCGCAGCCGACAGTCTGGCGTTCTGCAAGACGCTGGTGCGTGAAGCGGGGCTCGGCCTTGCGCCCGGGCGCGCATTCGGTCCGGAAGGCGAAGGGTTCGTGCGCTGGTGCTACGCATGCGATCCGGCACGACTCGACGCGGGCGTCGAGCGGCTGCGCAGCTTTCTCGCGCGCGGAGCGGCCACCCGTTGAAGCGGGGCCGGAGCGGATTCGGCGCGCTGGCGGCAGCCCGGTTCGGCTCATCTTTACGCACTGGGCAATTTTGCGTAATATGGCGCTCAGTCACGCGGTTCCGTCGTTGAGCCGTGCTGTTCCGTCCGGTTTGGGCCTGGCCTGAAGTTGGTTCGCCGCCCCCGGTTCGTGCTCCCATCAATATGACCGATCAGAATCGGGCGAGCGCGTCTTCCGTTCCTTTCGTCTGTTTGTTGATCCGGTTCGTTTGACCACAGGGTCTGGCCTAGCTGCATGAATACCCAAGAGGCGAAGATCGTCCTCGAGACTGCTTTGATCTGCGCGCAGGAACCGCTGAAGCTCGGCGATTTGCGCAAGCTCTTTGCCGACGGCGTGTCGGCTGACACGGTCCGCACGTTGCTCGAAGATCTGAAACAGGATTGGTCCGGCCGCGGCGTCGAACTGGTGGCGCTGGCGACCGGATGGCGCTTCCAGAGCAAGCCGGCGATGCGTCACTATCTGGATCGCCTGCATCCCGAGAAGCCGCCGAAATATTCGCGCGCGGTGCTCGAGACGCTCGCGATCATCGCGTACCGGCAACCCGTCACGCGCGGCGACATCGAAGAGATTCGCGGTGTCACGGTCAATACGCAGGTGGTCAAGCAACTCGAGGATCGCGGCTGGATCGAAGTGATCGGTCATCGTGACGTGCCGGGGCGCCCGGCGCTGTATGCGACGACCAAGCAGTTTCTCGACGACCTCGGCCTGAAGGCGCTCGATGATCTGCCGGCGCTCGAAGAGCCGGCCGCGAACATCGAGGCTGCGCTGCTGGCGCAGCAGGCGATGGATTTCGACGGAGACATGTCGATTGCCGACGACGCAGCGGGCGACGCCCCGCAGGCAGGCGAGGCATCGGCCGGCCAGCCGGCAGGAGTGCCGGGCGATTCCGCGGCGGACGTCGTGCCGACGCAGGAAATCGCGAGCCGCGATACGCTCGAGGCTGATCGCGGGCAAGCGGAACAATTGGAACAGGCTGGCGCCGAAGTAGTGCCGGCCGGTGTGCAGCCCGAGCCGCTGCGCGCGGATTGGAGCGAGGAAGATCGCAAGCCGGCCGCCGAAGCGGTTGCCGGAGACGGAACGGAAGCGGCCGGCGACATGCCCGGCGAGGCTGGCCAGGCCGACGCCTCCCGTTCCCGTCCCGCGGACGGCGAGATGCTGGACGACACGTCCGACAGTCTCGCCGATGCCGTACGAAGCGCCAGTGCACCCATCGGTGTCGACGCGCTGCCGGACGACGAAGCAGAACCCGAACAGCGTCGCGCCTGATCGCGGCCAACTTCTTGCCGCGCCCGCGCCGGGCGCGAGACCTGACATTTTGAGGTTGTTTTGACAGATATCCACGATATTGAATCGTCCGCGCCTGCCGTGCAGGCAGCGCGTGCCGACGATGCACCGGAGCAGGGCGCTCCGGCCGAGGGTGGCGACGAGCGTCCCCGCCGCGGTCTGCGGCGAGGCCCGCGCAGCCTGATCGCGCGACGTCGCGCGGCGGCCAAGTCGAAGGGCGCCGAAGGCGAGCCGCAGGGTGGCGAAGACGCTGACGCGCAGCCGGCCGAAGCCGCCGAAGCGCAGCAGCCGGCACGTGCGCCGCGCAAGGAAGGCGCGGCCAAGGGCGGTCGCAAGCCGGCCGGCAAGCGCGAAAGTGCGCCCAAGGCCCAGGGCGGCCAGGGCCGTCGCGGCGGCGCATCGAAGGCTGAAGGTGGTGCGGCGAAGACGGAAGGCGATGCGTCCCAGGACGAACTGTTCGCCTATGTGACGTCGCCGGCATTCGACGCCGACAATTCCGCGGGCGGTAGCGGCGTGCGTGCGCCGATGCTGCGTCGCGGCCGCAACCAGCCGGCGAACAAGCGCGTGCTGTCGCCGGACGACGACGCGCCGAAGCTTCACAAGGTGCTGGCGGAAGCGGGCATGGGCTCGCGCCGTGAGATGGAAGAACTGATCGTTGCCGGTCGTGTGTCGGTGAACGGCGAGCCCGCGCACATCGGCCAGCGCATCATGCCGACCGACCAGGTGCGGATCAACGGCAAGCCGGTCAAGCGCAAGCTGCCGAACAAGCCGCCGCGGGTACTGCTGTACCACAAGCCGACGGGCGAGATCGTCAGTCACGCGGATCCGGAAGGCCGTCCGTCGGTGTTCGACCGCCTGCCGCCGATGAAGACGGCGAAGTGGCTCGCGGTCGGCCGCCTCGACTTCAATACCGAAGGTCTGCTGATGCTGACGACTTCGGGTGACCTTGCAAACCGCTTCATGCATCCGCGCTACAGCGTCGAGCGCGAATACGCGGTGCGCGTCGTCGGCGAGCTGGCCGAAGGCATGCGTCAGAAGCTGCTGCATGGTGTCGAGCTCGATGACGGCCCGGCAAACTTCCTGCGCATCCGCGACGGCGGCGGCGAGGGTACGAACCACTGGTATCACGTCGCGCTGGCCGAAGGCCGCAACCGCGAAGTGCGCCGGATGTTCGAGGCGGTCGGCCTGATGGTGAGCCGCCTGATCCGCACGCGTCACGGCCCGATTCCGCTGCCGCGCGGCCTGAAGCGCGGCCGCTGGGAGGAGCTCGACGACACGCAGGTGCGCAAGCTGATGGCGACTGTCGGCCTGAAGGCGCCGTCCGAGGAGAAGGGCAAGCGCGGCGGTGCCGGCCAGACCGAGCGTCGCCAGCCCGATCCGATGCAGACATCGATGGGCTTCATCAGCCGCGAGCCGGTGCTGACGGCGCACGGGCAGCTGGATCAGCCGCGTCGCGGCGGCGGTCGGCGCGGCGGGCCGGGTCTGCCGGGCCTGAGCGGCTACGGCAGCCTGCCGGTTGCGCCGTCGGGTTATGGCAATCGTGCCGGCGGCGGCCGCGATGGCAACCGCGCGGGCGGTGGTCGCGACGGCAATCGCACGGGTGGCGGTCGTGATGTCGACGGCAACCGCGCGTCGTACGGCGTAGGCCCCAAGCGCGAAGGCGCGGGCGCCAAGCGTGGCGGCAGCAAGGGTGGCGGCAATCGCAATCCGAACGGCAATCGGGCTGACGGCGCCGGCAACGGCGGCGGTCCACGCGGCGGCGGCCAGCGTCAGCAGCGCAGTCGTACGCGCAGCCGCTAAACACATATTGGCGCACGGCGGCACAAAGCCGCCGGCGTGCCGGCCCGATCGGCATCCCGCCGATTTTTGCCGGCACGGCGTATTGCGCTGATGGCTTTCGACTATATATAGTCGCGTGCCGCTGCGTCGCAGCCGGCATGACCGATCTCCGGCCTGGCAGGATGGTGCCGGCTGATCGGATAACCCGATTTCGCATTTTTGGGTCGGTAAAGGCAGGCGACACGCTGCATTTACCGGCTGGCTTGGCGTTTGCGCCAAAAATCGCTATAATCGCGGAGTCGCTGGGCGTACGGATTCAATGTGCGGCTCAGGTGCGACCACCAGTAAGAAGATGGGCGTTCCGCCCATTTTTTTTTGCTGAAACGGTTAGGCATCTCGGGTAGCGCTTCCTGCGCCGGCTAAGGCGCGCGCCCGCGGGTGAATCGCGAGCGGCGGGCGCGAACACCTGAGAGGACACTGTGCAACTGACGGAACTGATAGAAACCACGGTCACCGGGCTCGGCTACGAGCTGGTGGATCTCGAGCGCACTGGGCGCGGCATGCTTTGCATCTATATCGATCAGCCTGCCGGCATCTCGCTCGAAGATTGCGAAAAGGTCACGCGTCAGCTCCAGCACGTCTTGACGGTCGAAAACATCGATTACGAACGGCTCGAAGTCTCGTCCCCGGGGCTCGACCGCCCGTTGAAGAAGCTGGCCGACTTCGAGCGCTTCGCCGGCAGCGAAGTTTCCGTGACCTTGAAAAAGCCGCTGGACGGGCGCAAGACGTACCGGGGCATTCTGCACGCGCCGAATGGCGAAACGATCGGTTTGGAATTTGAGAGGAAGAAGGGCGAGGCGGCCATGCTGGATTTCACGCTGGCCGATATCGACAAAGCCCGCCTGATTCCGCAAGTTGACTTTAGGAGCCGCAAATAATGAGTCGCGAAGTGTTGATGCTGGTGGATGCGCTGGCGCGCGAGAAAAACGTCGACAAGGATGTGGTGCTGGGCGCCCTCGAGGCCGCGCTCGCATCTGCTTCCAAGAAGCTGTTCGACGAAGGCGCCGAAATCCGCGTCCATATCGATCGCGAAAGCGGCGAGCACGAAACCTTCCGTCGCTGGCTCGTCGTGCCCGACGAGGCAGGCTTGCAGGAGCCGGATCGCGAGATCCTGCTGTTCGAAGCACGTGAGCAGAAGCCCGACGTCGAAGTCGGCGAGTATGTCGAGGAACCCGTTCCGTCGATCGAGTTCGGTCGCATCGGCGCGCAGGCCGCGAAGCAGGTGATCCTGCAGAAGGTGCGCGACGCCGAACGCGAGCAGATCCTGAACGATTACCTCGAGCGTGGCGAAAAGATCATGACGGGTACGGTGAAACGCCTCGACAAGGGCAACTTCATCGTCGAATCGGGCCGTGTCGAGGCGCTGCTGCGCCGCGATCAGCTGATTCCGAAGGAAAACCTGCGCGTGGGCGACCGCGTGCGTGCGTACATCGCGAAGGTCGACCGCACCGCGCGCGGCCCGCAGATCGAACTGTCGCGTACGGCGCCCGAGTTCCTGATGAAGCTGTTCGAGATGGAAGTGCCGGAAATCGAGCAGGGCCTGCTCGAGATCAAGGCGGCTGCCCGCGACCCGGGCGTGCGCGCGAAGATCGGCGTCATCGCGTACGACAAGCGGATCGATCCGATCGGCACCTGCGTCGGTATCCGCGGTTCCCGTGTGCAGGCCGTGCGCAACGAGCTCGGTGGCGAAAACATCGACATCGTGCTATGGTCGGAGGATCCCGCCCAGTTCGTGATCGGCGCGCTCGCGCCGGCAGCTGTCCAGTCGATTGTCGTCGATGAAGAAAAGCACTCGATGGACGTCGTCGTCGACGAGAACGAGCTGGCTGTCGCGATCGGCCGCAGCGGTCAGAACGTTCGTCTTGCTGGCGAACTGACCGGCTGGCAGATCAACATCATGACGCCGGACGAATCCGCCCTGAAGCAGGGTGAAGAACGCGACCGGCTGCGTGCGCTGTTCATGGCGCGTCTCGACGTCGACGAAGAAGTTGCCGACATCCTGATCGACGAAGGCTTTACGAGCCTGGAAGAGATCGCGTACGTGCCGCTCAACGAAATGCTCGAAATCGAGGCGTTCGACGAGGACACCGTGCACGAACTGCGCAACCGCGCACGCGACGCGCTGTTGACGATGGCGATCGCGAACGAAGAAAAGGTCGAGAACGCAGCGCTGGATCTCAAGAGCCTCGACGGCATTACGCCGGAGCTGCTCGCGAAGCTGGCCGAACATGGCGTGCAGACGCGCGACGATCTCGCCGAGCTGGCTGTGGATGAACTGGTCGACATGACCGGGATGGAAGAGGATGCCGCTAAGGCGTTGATCATGAAAGCACGTGAACACTGGTTCCAGTGAGAAATGACCATGGCGCACTGATTTGATGGCGGCCGTATGGCCTGACCCGATGCTAACCGCAAGGAATCGGTCCTTGCACTAAGAGGAATGAATGGCGAGTAACAACGTAGCCCAATTTGCCGCGGAACTGAAAATGCCTGCTGGTGTGCTGCTCGAACAGCTGCAGGCAGCGGGCGTCCAGAAAGCGAGTGAAGACGATGCGCTGTCCGAAACGGACAAGGCGCGTCTGCTCGATCATTTGCGCAAGTCGCACGGCGCAACCGACGGCGACAAGCGCAAGATCACGCTGACCCGCAAGCATACGTCGGAGATCAAGCAATCTGACGCGACGGGCAAGGCTCGCACCATTCAGGTCGAGGTCCGCAAGAAGCGTACGTTCGTCAAGCGCGACGACGTGGCCGAAGGTGCGGAACAGGGTCAGGCGCAGGTCGCCGAAGCGGACGACGATGCAGAACTGAAGCGTCGCGAGGAAGAGGCGCGCCGCGAGGCCGAGCTGCTCGAGAAGCAGGCGCAGGAACTGCGCGAGCGTCAGGAGCGCCTCGAGCGCGAGGAAGCGGAACGTCGTGCCCGCGAGGAAGCGGCCGAAGCCGAGCGCCGTCGCGCCGAGGAAGAAGCGGCGGCGAAGCGTGCCGCGGCCGAAGCTGCGGCGGCACAGCAGCAGGCAGCCGCGCAGCAGGCTGCTGCAGCCGAACAGGAAGCGGAGACTCCGCAATCGGCGCAGTCCGCGCAGGACGAAGCGCGCGCAGCCGCCGAACGTGCGGCGCAGCGCGAAGCGGCGAAGAAGGCTGAAGACGCTGCCCGCGAGGCAGCGGACAAGGCGCGCGCCGAGCAGGAAGAGATCAGCAAGCGCCGTGCGGCGGCAGAAGCCGAAGCGCGTGCGATTCGCGAGATGATGAACACGCCGCGCAAGGCCGTCGTCAAGGCAGTCGAGCCGCCGAAGCCGGTCGAGCCGCCGAAGCCGGCCGAAGCGAAGGGCACGCTGCACAAGCCGGCAAAGCCGGAAGGCGCGCAGGCGCGTCCGGCCGTGAAGAAGCCGGCCGGTGCCGCACCGGCAACGACGCAGGCGCCGGCAGGCGCGGGCGACCGCAACAAGAAGCCGGGCGCAGGCAAGGGAGGCTGGCAGGACGACGCGTCGAAGCGTCGCGGCATCAAGACGCGCGGCGATTCGAGCGGCGGCGTCGACCGCGGCTGGCGCGGCGGCCCGAAGGGCCGTGGCCGTCATCAGGACAGTGCATCGTCCTTCCAGGCGCCGACCGAGCCGATCGTCCGTGAAGTGCACGTGCCGGAAACCGTGTCGGTTGCCGATCTCGCGCACAAGATGTCGATCAAGGCCTCCGAAGTCATCAAGGTGATGATGAAGATGGGCCAGATGGTCACGATCAACCAGGTGCTGGACCAGGAAACGGCGATGATCGTCGTCGAGGAACTGGGCCACCGCGCGGTTGCCGCGAAGCTGGACGATCCGGAAGCGCTGCTCGTCGAAGGCGAAACCGGTACCGACGCAGAGCAACTGCCGCGTCCGCCGGTCGTCACGGTGATGGGTCACGTCGACCACGGCAAGACCTCGCTGCTCGACCACATCCGCCGCGCGAAGGTTGCCGCAGGCGAAGCGGGCGGCATTACGCAGCACATCGGCGCGTATCACGTCGATACGCCGCGTGGCGTCATCACGTTCCTCGATACGCCGGGTCACGAAGCGTTCACGGCAATGCGTGCACGCGGCGCGAAGGCGACCGACATCGTGGTGCTGGTGGTGGCAGCCGACGACGGCGTGATGCCGCAGACGAAGGAAGCCATTGCCCACGCGAAGGCGGGTGGCGTGCCGATCGTCGTCGCGATCAACAAGATCGACAAGCCGGAAGCGAACCCCGATCGTGTCAAGCAGGAACTGGTCGCGGAAGGCGTCGTGCCGGAAGAATACGGTGGCGATTCGCCGTTCGTGCCGGTGTCGGCAAAGACGGGCGCGGGCATCGACGATCTGCTCGAGAACGTGCTGCTGCAAGCCGAAGTGCTGGAGCTGAAGGCACCGGTCGAAGCGCCGGCCAAGGGTATCGTGATCGAGGCGAAGCTCGACAAGGGCAAGGGCCCGGTCGCGACGATCCTCGTGCAGTCCGGTACGCTGAACCGCGGCGACATCGTGCTGGCGGGTACGGCCTACGGCCGCGTGCGCGCGATGCTCGACGAGAACGGCAAGCCGACGAAGGAAGCCGGCCCGTCGATCCCGGTCGAAATCCAGGGTCTGTCGGAAGTGCCGGGCGCAGGCGAGGAAGTGATCGTGCTGCCGGACGAGCGCAAGGCGCGTGAAATCGCATTGTTCCGTCAGGGCAAGTTCCGCGACGTGAAGCTGGCGAAGCAGCAGGCCGCGAAGCTGGAAAGCATGCTCGAGCAGATGGGCGAAGGCGAAGTGCAGAACCTGCCGCTCATCATCAAGGCGGACGTGCAGGGCTCGCAGGAAGCGCTCGTGCAGTCGCTGCTCAAGCTGTCAACCGACGAAGTGCGCGTGCAGATCGTGCACAGCGCGGTGGGTGGCATCAGCGAAAACGACGTCAACCTCGCAACGGCATCGAAGGCTGTCATCATCGGCTTCAACACGCGTGCGGATGCACAGGCGCGCAAGCTGGCCGAAGCGAACGGCATCGACATCCGCTACTACAACATCATCTACGACGCAGTGGATGAGGTGAAGGCGGCAATGTCGGGCATGCTGGCGCCGGAGAAGCGCGAAGTCGTCACCGGCATGGTCGAGGTGCGCCAGGTGTTCAAGGTGCCGAAGGTCGGCACGGTCGCCGGCTGCATGGTCACGGACGGTATCGTCAAGCGCTCGTCGTCGGTTCGCGTGCTGCGCAACAACGTCGTGATCTTCACGGGCGAACTCGAATCGCTGAAGCGCTTCAAGGACGACGTGAAGGAAGTGAAGCAAGGCTTCGAGTGCGGTATGTCGGTGAAGAACTTCAACGACGTCATCGAAGGCGACCAGTTCGAAGTCTTCGAAGTGACCGAAGTCGCGCGTACGCTGTAATCCTCGCGCATCGGCTCATGGGCGGGGCAGGCTTGGGCCTGTCCCGCCCATTTTCATGGTGGCGCGCCAACACTGGCCGCCGCTTCATCCTGATAAACGGATCACGGATCGATCATGTCCAGGAAACGTACTTCCCCCAATCGCAACGTGCAGATCGCCGACCAGATTCAGCGCGATCTGTCCGAACTCATCATGCGCGAGGTCAAAGACCCGCGCATCGGCATCGTGACCATCCAGAGCGTCGAACTCACGCCGGATTACGCGCACGCGAAGGTCTACTTCACCGCGTTGACCGGCGATCCGGCCAAGACGCAGGAAGCGCTGAACCACGCGTCGGGTCACTTGCACAACCTGTTGTTCAAGCGCCTGCACATCCATACGGTGCCGACGCTGCATTTCCACTACGACCAGACGATCGAGAAGGCCGTGGAAATGTCGCGCCTGATCAAGGAAGCGAACTCGACGCGCGCGAAGGACGACGACGAGGCCGACGCGGCTACCAAGGACGATTGAGCTCGACCGGCCTATGACGACTGCAGCATCCCAACGTCCGCGCGTGCCCCGGCGCGTGCTGGACGGCGTCCTCCTGCTCGACAAGCCGGTCGGCCTTTCGAGCAACGATGCACTGATTCGCGCGAAGCGCCTGCTGCTCGCGAAGAAAGCCGGTCACACCGGTACGCTCGATCCCCTGGCTTCGGGTTTGCTGCCGCTGTGTTTCGGCGAGGCGACGAAGTTCTCGCAGGATCTGCTCGAAGCGGACAAGACCTACGAAGCGACGATGCGTCTCGGCCAGCGTACGGCTACCGGCGACGCGGAAGGCGAGGTGATCGACACGCGCCCCGTCGAATGCGACCGTGCGGCGGTGGAAGCCGCGCTGGTGCGCTTCACCGGCGAGATCGTGCAGGTGCCGCCGATGTATTCGGCGCTCAAGCGCGATGGCAAGCCGCTGTACGAATATGCGCGCGCGGGGCAAACCGTCGAGCGCGAGGGCCGCAACGTGACGATCCTCGCCCTCGACCTGCTCGCGTGCGACCTGCCTGACGTGACGTTTCGCGTGACCTGCACCAAGGGCACTTACGTGCGCACGCTGGCAGAGGATATCGGCGAGGCGCTCGGTTGCGGCGCGCATCTGACGATGCTGCGGCGCACGGGCGTCGGTGCGCTGACGCTCGAGCATGCGGTAACGCTCGATGCGCTGTCCGATGCCGACGAGGCGGCGCGTGATGCGTGGCTCCAGCCGGTCGATGCGTTGCTGTCGACGTTTCCGCTGGTTCGTCTCGATGAAACCAGCGCGAAGCGGTTCCTGCACGGCCAGCGTTTGCCGCTGTCGTCGCTCGACCCGATCGATGCGGCCGAAGGCGGGCGCGTGCGCGTCTACGACGCGACTCGCCTGCTCGGCGTGGCCCGCAAGGCAAACGGCGTACTGGCGCCGGAGCGGCTCGTCGTCACGGCAGCCTGACGCAGCCGCGCGAACGCGCACCCGTCGGAATGAAAAAGCCCCGCTTCACGAAGCGGGGCTTTTTGTTTGCGTCCAGGCAGCGTGTTCAGTGTGCAGCCGATGCGGCGGCACCTGCATCGCCACCGCCCGAGCGCTCGGGCTTCGTGATCCAGATCAGCCCGATCAGCAACACGAAGATCGCCGCCGAGATGTAGAACAGGTCGTTCACGCCGAGCTGCGCGGCCTGCTGCGTGGCCAGGTTGTTGATCAGCCCGTGTGCCTGGTCCCGCGTCAGCCCGAGGTTGCCCATCTGCGTGACGGCCTGGTTGAACGTCGGGTTGTAGACGTTCGCCTGCTCGACCAGTTGCGCGTGATGGAAGTTGTTGCGATGGTCCCAGGCCGTCTGGAAGATCGACGTGCCGATGCCGCCGCACATGATCCGCACGAAGTTCGACAGGCCCGATGCCGCGGGAATGCGGTGGCCGGGCAGGCCCGACAGCGTGATCGATACCAGCGGGATGAAGAAGCCGGCCATCGCGATGCCCTGTACGAGCGTCGGCAGCGTCAGCGACCATTCGTCGACACCCGTCGTGTAGCGCGACCGCATCCAGAAGCACAGCGCAAACGTCAGGAACGACGCCGTCGAGATAAAGCGCGGATCGGTGCGCGGCAGGTACTTCCCGGTGAGGGGCGACAGCAGGATCGCGAACAGCCCGACCGGCGCCATCACGAGACCGGCGTCGGTCGCCGTGTAGCCGATCTGCGTCTGCAGCCACAGCGGCAACAGCACGAGGTTGCCGAAGTACAGGCCGTACCCGATCGACAGCGCGACGGTGCCGCCGGTGAAGTTCCGCATGCGGAACAGCGACAGGTCGACGACCGGGTGCTCGGCGGTCAGTTCCCAGATGACGAAGAACGCGAACGCGATGACCGCGGTCAGCGCGAGCACGATGATGGTCGTCGACGCGAACCAGTCGAGATCCTTGCCCTTATCGAGCATGATCTGCAGCGAGCCGACCCAGACGACCAACAGTGCGAGGCCCACGCCGTCGATCGGGGCGCGGCGCACGGCCGATTCCCGATTGCGGTAGATCGCCCACGTCGCGGCGGCGGCGGCGATGCCGACCGGGATGTTGACGTAGAAGATCCACGGCCACGAGTAGTTGTCCGAGATCCAGCCGCCGAGGATCGGGCCGGCAACGGGCGCGATCAGCGTCGTCATCGCCCATAGCGCGAGCGCCATCGGCGCCTTGGCGCGCGGATAACTCGACAGCAGGAGCGCTTGCGACAGCGGAATCATCGGGCCTGCCACCGCGCCTTGCAGCACGCGCGATGCAAGCAGGAACGGCAGGTTGGGTGAAAGCCCGCACATCCACGACGAAATCACGAACAGGATGATCGACGCGAGGAACAGGCGAACCTGCCCGAAGCGGTCGGTCAGCCAGCCGGTGAGCGGCACGGAGATCGCGTTCGCGACTGCGAACGACGTGATGACCCACGTGCCCTGGTCGGACGACACGCCGAGGTCGCCCGAGATGGTCGGGATCGCGACGTTCGCGATGGACGTGTCGAGCACGTTCATGAACACCGCGAGCGATACCGCGATCGTCCCGATCACGAGCTGCCCGCCCTGCAAGGGCGGGTGAGAGACAGGTGCCTGTGCCATGTCGGTTGTCTTTCCGGAGTCGGAACGGTTACATCATCTTCGCGACGGCGTTCGACTTCGCCGCAGCCGGCGCCGGTGCGTTGCCGCCGGCATTCTCGGCGACGATGCGGGCGATCTCGGCGTCGGCTTCGTCGCCGTACTTCGCGAACACGTTGGTCTCGTAGACGGTGTTCGGTGCGTTCACGAGCTGGTCGCCGCGTTCGTCCTTGATGTCCACGTCGACCTGCATCGACAGGCCGATGCGCAGCGGGTGCTTGTCGAGATCCTTCGGATCGAGTTCGATCCGCACCGGCAGGCGCTGCACGACCTTGATCCAGTTACCCGTCGCGTTCTGCGCCGGCAACAGCGAGAACGCCGAGCCCGTACCTGCCGAGAAGCCGACCACCTTGCCGTGGTAGACCGCCGACGAGCCATAGATGTCGGCCGTCAGTTCGACCGGCTGGCCGATGCGCATGTGCTTGAGCTGGACTTCCTTGAAGTTCGCATCGACCCACACCGCGTTCAGCGGCACCACCGACATCAGCGGCGTGCCCGGCGACACGCGCTGGCCGACCTGCACCGAGCGCTTCGCGACATAGCCGGTGACCGGTGCGGGCAGCACGTTACGCGCGTTCGCCAGGTACGCGTCGCGAACCTTCGCGGCTGCGGCCATCACGTTCGGATGCGATGCGATCGTCGTGTTTGCGGTCAGCGCGCGGTTCGACGCGAGTTGCTGCTGCGAGGCGTCGAGCGATGCCTGGGCGGCGCGCACGGCGTCGCGTGCGTGCGAGATTTCTTCCTGCGACACGGCGCCCGTCTGCGCGACGGCCATGCGGCGACGGAGGTCGTCCTCGGCCTTCGACAGGTCGGACTGGCGCAGCGCGACTTGCGCGCGATACTGGTCGTCGTTGACGAACAGGCCGCGCACCTGGCGCACCGTCTGCGCGAGGTTGGCTTCGGCCTGCTGCAGCGCGACCTGCGAGTCGGCCGGGTCGAGCACGACGAGCGGATCGCCGGCCTTCACCGTCTGCGTGTCGTCGGCCTTCACCGCGATCACGGTGCCGGTGACCTGCGGCGTGATCTGCACGACGTTGCCGTTCACGTACGCGTCGTCGGTCCCTTCATGGAAGCGGGCGACGAGGAAGTAGTACAGGCCATACGCGATGGCCGCGATCACGATGACCGCGACGAGCAGCGTCATCATCCGTTTGCGCTTGCCGTTGTTCTGCGGCTGCGCGCTGGCGGCGTTTTGTTGGTCGCTCATGGCGATTTTCTCCGTCCGTTATTTCGAGTGTCTGCGTAGTGGTGGCGCCGGATCAGTTGGCGGCCTGTTTTGTCGGCTTGTCGGCGTCGGGCGCGGCAAGCGGCGTGCCGGTCGCGTCGAACCCGCCGCCCAGCGCCTTGATCAGGGCAAGCTGCATGTCGCGCCGGCGCATCTTCAGGTTGGTCACCGTCTGCTCCGATGCGAGGCGGTTGCTGTCCGCGGTCAGCACCTGCAGCTGCGGCGACAGGCCGGCCTTGTAGCGGATGACCGCGAGGTCGTATGCGCGCGTCGATGCGTCGAGGGCGCGTTGCGCATCGCCCATCTGGCGATCGACTGCGCGGATCGATGCGACCTGCGTCGCGACGTCGTTCAGCGCGCTGATCAGCGTCTGGTTATAGTTCGCCACCGACAGGTCGAAGTCCGCGTAGCGGCCCTTGAGCTGCGCGCGCAGCGCGCCGGCGTCGAAAATCGGCAGGTGGATCGCCGGGCCGAATTGCGCCTGGCGGCTCGCGAAGTTCAGGAATTTGCCCCAGCCGAACGCATCGAAGCCGAAACCGGCCGCAAGGTTTACGTCGGGGTAGAACTCGGCCTTCGCTTCCTTCACGTCGTGCATCGCGGCTTCGACCTGCCAGCGAGCGGCGACGATGTCGGGGCGGCGCGACACGAGATCGGCCGGCAGGTTGCCGGGCAGCGCGACTTCGCCGCTCGGGTTCATCACGGGTGCCGCGATCTGCAGCCCGCGATCCGGGCCCTTGCCGAGCAGTGCCGCGAGCTGGTAGCGCACCGTCGTGATCTGCCCATCGAGATCGGACAGCGAAGCCTGGGTCGTCGCGATATTGCCGCGGGCCGTCTGGCGTTCGACGTTGGTGTCGAGGCCGGCCGACACGCGGCCGTCGGTGATCTTGCCGACCGTCTCGCGGTTGGTGATCTCGCGTTGGGCGATATCGCGCAGCGCATAGAGCTGCGCGAGCGAGTTGTAGGTGCGTGCGACCGACGACGCGAGCGTGATGCGTGCCTGCTGCATGTCGGCTTCGGCCGCCTTTTCCTGCGACACGGCGGTGTGCAGGCGCTCGCGGTTCTTGCCCCACAGGTCGAGTTCCCACGATGCGCTCGCGAGCGCGTTGTTCTCGCTGTACCACTGGCCGCCGTACGGCGGCGGGAACAGCGCGTTCGACGAATACAGCTCACGCGTCCACGAATAGCTGGCTTCCGCCTTGGGCATCAGGTTCGAGCGCGACGATTCGATGTACGACGACGCCTTTGCGATGCGCGCCTGTGCCTGCGCGATCGACGGATTGCCCTGCAGGGCTTCGTCGATCAGCTTCGGCAGTTGCGGATCGCCGAACTGGCTGGCCCAGTCGAGCGCCGGCCACTGGCCGCCCTGGGCCGGCAGGCTCTGGGCGGATTCGAATTGCGACGCGGGGGCGATCTGCTTGTCGCTCTTGATGCCGATGTAGTTCGCGCAGCCCGCCAGCGCCAGTGCGGCGACCGCGACGGCGACGGCGGTGCGGCACGACCCGGCGCGCACGGACAACGGGGAGGATTTCATTGCGCTGATCCCTGACTCGGAATGAATGATGGACACTGCAAGGATTTCCTTACATTAATCTGTCAAAAGTAATTGTTATGGCAACTATTACGTGATGCTGCCGCCGGCGGTCTCGCAATAGTTGCTGAGAATGCGGCGCAGCATGCTCTTCAGGAACCCGACTTCTTCCGGCGTGAACCCGTCCAGCACCTGGTCGAGCACGCTGCGGAAAATCGGCGGCAGCCGTTCGGCGAGCGCACGGCCTTCGTCGGTCAGCTCGAGGCGCACGACACGTCGATCCTCGATGCTGCGGACACGGGACAGCAGGCCGCGTTTTTCGACCCGATCGAGCAGGCGCGTGACTGCGCTCGCGTCGATCCCGTACTCGCGGGCAAGCTCGGCGGCCGTCGAGCACTTGCCGACCGCGATCATGAACAGCATGCTCGCCTGCGTGCCCGTGATGCCGAGCTCTTCCTGCGTGCGTTGCGTGACGAGGTTGGTCATCACCGACTTCACGCGCGACATCAGATAACCGACGCTGTCGTTCATCTGATACGTGGACAGCGGCGAAACGGGGGATGGGGTAGAAGAATCCGACATAAAACCCTGAAGCTGCAATAGTTGACTAGGCAGCAGTATAGGTACAGTTGCTTGCCGCGGCAAATGTTAATCGAACGGCAAGGGGCGTGCTTTGCGTCGCAAAAATCCCTCATATCAATAAGGTTTTTGTGCCCGACGGCGGCACGGGCTTCGACGGATTGGCGCGTTCGAGGGGAGGGTGTGTTGGCCAGCCTGCTGCGTTGCAACGTGCCGGTCGGTTGCCGACATTCTCACGTGCTATAATTTGTGGCTTTCCAAGCTGCAATGCGCGCGCCCGTGAAAACGAGCGGGCGCTTTTGCGCGTTCAAACGATTTCCAGGTTTCTATGACCCGCGCCCTTCGCAATATCGCCATCATCGCCCACGTCGACCACGGCAAGACCACGCTCGTCGACCAACTGCTCCGCCAGTCCGGCACCTTCCGCGAGAACCAGCAGATTGCGGAGCGGGTGATGGACTCGAACGACATCGAAAAGGAGCGCGGGATCACGATTCTCGCGAAGAACTGCGCGGTCGAGTACGAAGGCACGCACATCAACATCGTCGACACGCCGGGGCACGCGGACTTCGGCGGCGAGGTGGAGCGCGTGCTGTCGATGGTCGACTCGGTGCTGCTGCTCGTCGACGCGGTCGAGGGCCCGATGCCGCAGACGCGCTTCGTCACGAAGAAGGCGCTGGCGCTCGGCCTGAAGCCGATCGTTATCGTCAACAAGATCGACCGTCCGGGTGCGCGGATCGACTGGGTCATCAACCAGACCTTCGACCTGTTCGACAAGCTCGGCGCAACCGAAGAGCAGCTCGATTTTCCGATCGTCTACGCATCGGGCCTGAACGGCTATGCGTCGCTCGACCCGGCTGCGCGCGAAGGCGACATGCGCCCGCTGTTCGAGGCAGTCCTCGAGCACGTGCCGGTCCGTCCGGCGGATCCGGACGCGCCGCTGCAACTGCAGATCACGTCGCTCGACTATTCGACGTACGTCGGCCGGATCGGCGTCGGCCGCATCACGCGCGGTCGTATCAAGCCGGGTCAGCCGGTCGCGATGCGCTTCGGCCCGGAAGGCGAAGTGCTGAACCGCAAGATCAACCAGGTGCTGTCGTTTACGGGCCTCGAGCGCGTGCAGGTCGAATCGGCCGAAGCGGGCGACATCGTGCTGATCAACGGTATTGAAGACGTCGGCATCGGCGCAACGATCTGCGCGGTCGATACGCCGGAAGCGCTGCCGATGATCACCGTCGACGAGCCGACGCTGACGATGAACTTCCTCGTCAATTCGTCGCCGCTCGCCGGCCGCGAAGGCAAGTTCGTCACGAGCCGCCAGATCCGCGACCGCCTGATGAAGGAACTGAACCACAACGTCGCGCTGCGCGTGAAGGACACCGGCGACGAAACGGTGTTCGAAGTGTCGGGCCGCGGCGAACTGCACCTGACGATTCTCGTCGAGAACATGCGCCGTGAAGGCTATGAGCTGGCCGTGTCGCGTCCGCGCGTCGTGATGCAGGAAATCGACGGCGTGCGTCACGAGCCGTACGAGCTGCTGACCGTCGACGTCGAGGACGAACACCAGGGTGGCGTGATGGAAGAGCTCGGCCGCCGCAAGGGCGAGATGCTCGACATGGCATCGGACGGCCGTGGCCGCACGCGTCTGGAGTACAAGATCTCGGCGCGTGGCCTGATCGGCTTCCAGAGCGAATTCCTGACGCTCACGCGCGGCACGGGCCTGATGAGCCACATCTTCGACTCGTACGCACCGGTCAAGGACGGTTCGGTCTTCGAGCGTCGTAACGGCGTGTTGATCTCGCAGGACGACGGCGCTGCCGTGGCCTACGCACTGTGGAAGCTGCAGGATCGCGGCCGCATGTTCGTGAAGCCGGGCGATGCGCTCTATGAGGGCATGATCATCGGCATCCACAGCCGTGACAACGACCTCGTCGTGAACCCGATCAAGGGCAAGCAGCTGACCAACGTGCGTGCGTCGGGCACCGACGAAGCCGTGCGCCTGGTGCCGCCGGTCCAGATGTCGCTCGAGTACGCGGTCGAATTCATCGACGACGACGAGCTCGTCGAAGTGACGCCGCAGTCGATCCGCCTGCGCAAGCGCTTCCTGAAGGAGCACGAGCGTCGCCGCGCGAGCCGCGAAGGCGCGGTCGACTAAGCATCGATCGTTCCCGTGCAGGACGAAAAAGGCCGCCTTCGGGTGGCCTTTTTTGCATCTGAACGATGTGCAACCGGGTGCGCTGCAAAACACTGTTCCCGCGGGTCGTGGCAATCCGGCAAAACCCCGTCGCGCGGTGCTTTCAGGCACATTTCGCCGTGAACTCCGGTATCGGTTCTGTGATATGCTGCGCGCACGCAAGTTTTAGGTCCTTCCAAGCAAGACTTGATTCGCAATCCGCTAAACGGTCAGGCCGTGTCGCGGAAGGTTGAGTAACCCGCTATTTCTCGAGAAGCTCGAAGAAAGGTGAGCGTAAAATGTCAGATGTAATGAAGCAGTTTCAGCTGAACTCCTATCTGTTCGGCGGCAATGCTTCGTACGTTGAAGAACTGTACGATGCATACCTCAACAATCCGGCATCGGTGCCGGAGAACTGGCGAGAGTATTTCGACGCGCTGCAGAACGTGCCTGCAACGGACGGCTCGAATGCCAATGACGTCGCTCATTTCCCGATCGTCGAATCGTTCGCCGAGCGTGCGAAGGCCAATGCCTTCATCCCGCGCGAAAGCAGCACCAACCTTGCTGCGGCGCGCAAGCAAGTGCACGTGCAGTCCCTCATCAGCGCTTATCGCTTCCTCGGCTCGCAATGGGCCAATCTCGATCCCCTGAAGCGTCGCGAACGTCCCGCCATTCCCGAACTCGAACCCGCGTTCTACGACTTCTCCGAAGGCGACCTCGACCAGACGTACAGCGCAAGCAACCTGTATTTCGGTTTCGACCAGGCTTCGCTGCGCGACATCGTCAAGGGCCTGCGTGACACGTACTGCGGCACGATCGGCGCCGAGTACATGTACATCAGCGACCCGGAACAGAAACGCTGGTGGCAGGAGCGTCTGGAATCGACCCGCGCGACGCCGAACTTCTCGGCTGACGAGAAGAAGCACATCCTGAATCGCCTGACGGCCGCCGAAGGCCTCGAGCGTTACCTGCATACCAAGTACGTCGGCCAGAAGCGCTTCTCGCTCGAAGGCGGCGAAAGCTTCATCGCGGCGATGGACGAAGTCGTCCAGCACGCGGGCAAGCGCGGCGTGCAGGAAATCATCATCGGCATGGCGCACCGCGGCCGTCTGAACGTGCTGGTCAACACGCTGGGCAAGATGCCGGCCGACCTGTTCGCCGAATTCGAAGGCAAGCACGTCGACGACCTGCCGGCAGGTGACGTGAAGTACCACAAGGGCTTCTCGTCGGACGTGTCGACGGAAGGCGGCCCGGTCCACCTGTCGCTCGCGTTCAACCCGTCGCACCTCGAAATCGTGAACCCGGTGGTCGAAGGTTCCGCGAAGGCGCGGATGGACCGTCGCGGCGACGAAGACGGCCTGCAAGTGCTGCCGGTGCAGATCCACGGCGACGCGGCCTTCGCTGGCCAGGGCGTCGTGATGGAAACGCTGAACCTCGCGCAGACACGCGGTTACGGCACGCACGGCACGCTGCACATCGTCATCAACAACCAGATCGGCTTCACGACGTCCGACCCGCGCGACGCGCGCTCGACGCTGTACTGTACCGACGTCGTCAAGATGATCGAGGCGCCGGTGCTGCACGTGAACGGCGACGATCCGGAAGCCGTGATCCTCGCGACGCAGATCGCGATCGACTACCGGATGCAGTTCCACAAGGATGTCGTGATCGACATCGTCTGCTTCCGCAAGCTGGGTCACAACGAGCAGGACACGCCGGCGGTCACGCAGCCGCTGATGTACAAGAAGATCGCACAGCACCCGGGTACCCGTGCGCTGTACGCCGAGAAGCTCGTGCAGCAGGGCGTGATCACCGCGGAAGACGCCGACAACTACGTGAAGGCGTACCGCAAGGCGATGGACGACGGTCACCACACGGTCGATCCGGTCCTGTCGAACTACAAGAGCAAGTATGCGGTCGACTGGGTTCCGTTCCTGAACCGCAAGTGGACGGATGCAGCCGACACGGCCGTGCCGCTCGCCGAACTGAAGCGCCTGGGCGAACGCATCACGACGGTCCCGGAAAACTTCAAGGTTCACCCGCTCGTCGAGCGCGTGATCAACGACCGCCGCAACATGGCGCGCGGCGACCAGCCGCTCGACTGGGGCATGGGCGAACACCTCGCGTTCGCGTCGCTCGTCGCATCGGGCTACTCGGTGCGCCTGACGGGCCAGGACTCGGGCCGCGGCACGTTCACGCACCGTCACGCGGTGCTGCACGACCAGAACCGCGAGCGCTGGAACGACGGCACGTACGTGCCGCTGCAGAACATCGCCGACGGTCAGGCGAAGTTCACGGTGATCGACTCGGTGCTGTCGGAAGAAGCGGTGCTGGGCTTCGAATACGGTTACTCGACCGCCGAGCCGAACACGCTCGTGCTGTGGGAAGCCCAGTTCGGCGACTTCGTCAACGGTGCGCAGGTCGTGATCGACCAGTTCATCTCGTCGGGCGAAGTGAAGTGGGGCCGCGTGTCGGGTCTGACGATGCTGCTGCCGCACGGCTACGAAGGCCAGGGTCCGGAACACTCGTCGACGCGTATCGAGCGTTTCCTGCAGCTGTGTGCCGATCACAACATGCAGGTCGTTCAACCGACGACGCCGGCGCAGATTTTCCACCTGCTGCGTCGCCAGATGATCCGCCTGTTCCGCAAGCCGCTGATCGTCGCAACGCCGAAGTCGCTGCTGCGCCACAAGGAAGCGGTGTCGGACCTGTCGGAACTCGCGAAGGGTTCGTTCCAGCCGGTGCTGGGCGAAACCGACGGCGGCATCGACGCGAAGAAGGTCAAGCGCGTGCTGGTGTGCTCGGGCCGCGTGTACTACGACCTCGTCGCGCACCGCCGCGAAGCGAAGGCGAACGACGTCGCGATCATCCGTATCGAGCAGCTGTATCCGTTCGCGCACAAGCAGTTCGAAGCCGAAATCAAGAAGTACGAGAACGCGACTGAAGTGGTCTGGGTGCAGGACGAGCCGCAGAACCAGGGCCCCTGGTTCTACGTCGAGCACCACCTGAAGGAAGGCATGAAGGAAGGGCAGAAGCTGGCATACAGCGGCCGTCCGGCTTCGGCCTCGCCGGCGGTTGGCTACTACGCGAAGCACTACGAGCAGCAGAAGGCCCTCATCGAAGGTGCTTTCGGCCGCCTGAAGAGCGCATCGATCGCGAAATAACCGACGGAAGCGAAACGGGAAGGCGCAGCGCGCTTTCCCGTCTCCTTTGGCCCGCCGGGCGCGCTGCGCGCCGCACCGGCCGAAGGAATCGCACGAACCTCGTCACACCCCAGATTAAGCATCCAGGAAAATCACATGGCTATCGTAGAAGTCAAAGTCCCCCAGCTTTCGGAGTCGGTTTCGGAAGCCACCATGCTGCAGTGGAAGAAGAAGCCGGGCGAAGCAGTCGCGCAGGACGAAATCCTGATCGAACTCGAGACCGACAAGGTCGTGCTCGAAGTGCCGGCACCGGCCGCGGGCGTGCTCGCGCAAGTGCTGCAGAACGACGGTGACACCGTTGTTGCCGATCAACTGATCGCTACGATCGATACGGAAGCGAAGGCAGGTGCAGCCGAAGCTGCTGCGGGCGCGGCCGAAGTCAAGCCGGCCGCAGCGCCTGCTGCAGCCGCACCGGCAGCACAGCCGGCTACCGCAACGGCATCGAGCTCGGCTACGGCATCGCCGGCCGCGTCGAAGCTGCTGGCCGAGAAGGGCCTGTCGGCAGGCGACGTCGCAGGTTCGGGCCGCGACGGTCGCGTCACGAAGGGCGACGCGCTGGCCGCGGGCAGCGCACCGAAGGCCGCTCCGGCTGCCGCACCGGCAAAGGCCGCGGCGAAGCCGTCGCTGCCGGAAGTGAAGGTGCCGGCGTCGGCGACGACGTGGCTCAACGACCGTCCGGAACAGCGCGTGCCGATGTCGCGTCTGCGTGCGCGTATCGCCGAGCGTCTGCTCGAATCGCAGCAGACCAACGCGATCCTGACGACGTTCAACGAAGTCAACATGGCTCCGGTCATGGAGCTGCGCAACAAGTACAAGGACAAGTTCGAGAAGGAACATGGCGTGAAGCTCGGCTTCATGTCGTTCTTCGTGAAGGCCGCTGTCCACGCACTGAAGAAGTTCCCGCTCGTGAACGCGTCGATCGACGGTAACGACATCGTCTACCACGGCTACTTCGACATCGGTATCGCCGTCGGCTCGCCGCGCGGCCTCGTCGTGCCGATCCTGCGCAACGCGGATCAGCTGAGCCTCGCCGAGATCGAGAAGAAGATCGCCGAATTCGGCCAGAAGGCCAAGGACGGCAAGCTGTCGATCGAGGAAATGACGGGCGGTACGTTCTCGATCTCGAACGGCGGCGTGTTCGGCTCGATGCTGTCGACCCCGATCATCAACCCGCCGCAATCGGCCATCCTCGGCGTGCACGCGACGAAGGAGCGTCCGGTCGTTGAAAACGGCCAGATCGTGATCCGCCCGATCAACTACCTCGCGCTGTCGTACGACCACCGCATCATCGACGGCCGCGAAGCCGTGCTGTCGCTCGTCGCGATGAAGGATGCGCTGGAAGATCCGGCACGCCTGCTGCTCGACCTGTAAGCCGAGTCTCACTGCATCGACCCGTTCTGCACGTTCGCGTCCGCGCGCGAACGTGCAGGCGTACAAGTAGAAAGGATTGTCATGTCCAAGGAATTTGACGTCGTCGTGATCGGCGCCGGCCCCGGCGGCTACATCGCCGCGATTCGCGCCGCGCAGCTCGGCAAGACCGTTGCCTGTATCGAGAAGTGGAAGAACCCGGCCGGCGCGCTGAAGCTCGGCGGCACCTGCCTGAACGTCGGCTGCATCCCGTCGAAGGCGCTGCTCGCGTCGTCGGAAGAGTTCGAGAACGCGTCGCATCACCTGACCGACCACGGCATCACGGTCGACGGCGTGAAGATCGACGTCGCGAAGATGCTCGGCCGCAAGGACGCGATCGTCGAGAAGATGACGAGCGGGATCGAGTTCCTGTTCAAGAAGAACAAGATCACCTGGCTGAAGGGCCATGGCAAGTTTACCGGCAAGACCGACGCCGGCGTGCAGATCGAAGTGAGCGGCGAGGGTGAAACCGAGGTCGTCACCGCGAAGAACGTGATCATCGCGACGGGCTCGAAGGCGCGTCACCTGCCGGGCATCCCGGTCGACAACAAGATCGTGTCGGACAACGAAGGTGCGCTGACGTTCGACTCGGTGCCGAAGAAGCTCGCCGTGATCGGCGCAGGCGTGATCGGCCTCGAGCTCGGCTCGGTGTGGCGTCGCCTGGGTGCCGAAGTGACGGTGCTCGAGGCGCTGCCGGCATTCCTCGGCGCAGCCGACGAAGCGCTCGCGAAGGAAGCGGCCAAGCTGTTCAAGAAGCAGGGGCTCGACATCCATCTCGGCGTGAAGATCGGCGAAGTGAAGGCGACCGCCGACGGCGTGTCGATCGCCTACACGGACAAGGACGGCAACGCGCAGACGCTCGACGCCGACCGCCTGATCGTGTCGGTCGGCCGCGTGCCGAACACCGACAACCTCGGCCTCGAGGCAATCGGCCTGAAGGCGAACGAGCGTGGCTTCATCGACGTGGACGACCACTGCCGCACGGCGGTGCCGAACGTCTACGCGATCGGCGACGTGGTGCGCGGCCCGATGCTCGCGCACAAGGCGGAAGACGAAGGCGTGCTGGTCGCGGAAGTGATCGACGGCCAGAAGCCGCACATCGACTACAACTGCATTCCGTGGGTGATCTACACGTACCCGGAAATCGCATGGGTCGGCAAGACGGAGCAGCAGCTGAAGGCGGAAGGCCGCGAGATCAAGTCGGGCAAGTTCCCGTTCTCGATCAACGGCCGCGCGCTCGGCATGAACGCGCCGGACGGCTTCGTGAAGATGATCGCGGATGCGAAGACCGACGAACTGCTCGGCGTGCACGTGATCGGCGCGAACGCGTCGGACCTGATCGCGGAAGCCGTGGTGGCGATGGAATTCAAGGCGGCGTCGGAAGACATCGCCCGTATCTGCCATCCGCACCCGTCGATGTCGGAAGTGATGCGCGAAGCGGCGCTCGCCGTCGACAAGCGCTCGCTGAACAGCTGAGCGCGGTATAGCGCCGGCCGGCCGTCGGCCGGCGCAGCCGTCTCATGACGAGGGCGGGCGGGGTTTCCCGTCCGCCTTCGTTTTTTCCGGTTTGCCCGATGAACGTCACCGAATACTACACGCGCGAACTGACCACGCGCGGCTATCAGTCCGATCCCGCGCAGCGCGCGGCCGTCGATCGCCTGCAGCAATGTTTCGACGAGTGGGTCGAGTACAAGGCGCGCCGCTCGAACGCATTCAAGAAGCTCATCAATCATCCCGACCTCCCGCGGGGCGTCTACATGTGGGGCGGCGTCGGTCGCGGCAAGAGCTTCCTGATGGACAGCTTCTACGCGGTCGTGCCCGTGCAGCGCAAGACGCGCCTGCATTTCCACGAATTCATGCGCGAAGTCCACCGCGAGCTCGAGGAACTGAAAGGGCAGGCCGATCCGCTCGACGAACTCGCGCGGCGTATCGCGAAGCGCTACCGCCTGATCTGCTTCGACGAGTTCCACGTGTCGGACATTGCCGATGCGATGATCCTGTACCGTCTGCTCGACCGCCTGTTCAACAACGGCGTGCAGTTCGTGATGACGTCCAACTACGATCCCGACGACCTGTATCCGGACGGTCTGCATCGCGACCGCATGCTGCCGGCGATTGCGCTGATCAAGGACAAGCTCGACGTGCTGAACGTCGACGCGGGCGTCGATTATCGCCAGCGCACGCTCGCGCAGGTGAAGATGTATCACACGCCGCTCGGCGCGGACGCCGATCGCGAACTGCGCCATGCGTTCGGCAAGCTTGCGGCGGTACCCGATGAAAGCCCGCTCCTGCATATCGAGAAGCGTGAGCTGAAGGCGCTGCGCAAGGCGGACGGCGTCGTATGGTTCGATTTCGCGACGCTGTGCGGCGGCCCGCGTTCGCAGAACGACTATCTCGAACTCGCGAGCCGGTTCCACGCGATCGTGCTGTCCGAGGTGCCGCAGATGTCGCCGCGGATGGCGTCCGAGGCGCGCCGCTTCACGTGGCTGATCGACGTGCTGTACGACCACAAGGTCAAGCTGCTGATGTCCGCGGCGGTGCCGGCGGAGCAGTTGTACGTCGAGGGCCCGATGGCCAACGAATTCGCGCGCACGGTGTCTCGAATCGTCGAGATGCAGTCGAAGGAGTACCTCGAAACGCCGCGCCGCATCGTCGATACGTCGCTGACCTGAGGGCGATTTCCGGCAATTGACGGTATTCAAACGTCAATTCCGGTCAAATTCAGGCGATCTCGGGGTATTTTCGGACTTGTCTTATATTCATCGTTGAGGTGAGCCGATATCGTTGTGTCATGGTTACCAAGGCTGGAGATGTCCATGACACCGTATCGCGATCTGACCGACCACGAGTGGCGCCGCGTCGCGCCGCTTCTGCCCGAAATGCAGCCGCGCACCGAGTTGCGCGGCCGGCCGCTAGCCAATACCCGTGCCGTGATGAACGGCGTGCTCTGGGTCATCTACAGCGGCGCAACGTGGTCGGCGATGCCGCGCCGTTACCCTTCGTATCAGACATGCCATCGCCGCTTCAAGGTCTGGCACGAGACGGGCACGCTGATGAGCGTGATGCGTGAACTCTACGGCGACTCGGGCGTGAACCTGTGCAATGAATTGTCGGTGCGGATGCGCAAGCATACGCAATCGAAGGCGGCGGAGGCGCGCAGCGGCGTGGTACCCGTGGGTCGCACGCCGGGCAGTTATGCGCCGGGTGCGATGAAGCACGCAGCCTGATGTCTGCTGTTTACTGCGTTGTTTGCGCCGACACGCGCACTAAAAGAAAACCGGCCTGACGAATTCATCGTCAGGCCGGTTTTTTCATCGAGCCGCGCGTTTCACCGCGCGCCGCGCGTCATTGTTGGCGAACCCAGGTCTGCGACCGGCCGAGCAGCGATACACCGATATAACCGCGCACGACGAGTTTCTGGCCGCCGTCTTCAAGCGTCATCTTGCACTTGTAGACCTTGCCGTTCTCCGGGTCGAGAATGTTGCCGCCGTCCCAGTGGTCGCCTTCCTTCTTCATCGCCTTGATGATCGTCATGCCCTTGATGAGCTGATCCTTGCGCTCGTCCGTGCAGGCGGTGCAGCGGCGATCGGGCGTATCGTTCGCGCCGAGGCCCTTGACGACCTTGCCGGTCAGCGCACCGTCGCCGTCCTCGGCGATCTGCACGAGTGCCTTCGGCTGATGGGTGTTGTCGTCGATCGTCTGCCACATGCCGATGGGGCTGTCTGCCTGTGCGAACGTGGGGGCGGCGCAAGCGAGCAGTGCGCCGGCGAAGGCGATTGCACGCAACGGGCGGGTCAGTTGAATCATTGTCGTCCTCCTTGTTTTGCATGTCGTGTTCGATTTGCCCGCACGACCGTCTGCATGGGGCGGGCATGTTGCGAGCTTCGCCAGAATACGTGAAACCGCGCGCCACGTTTGATAGAGGGGGCTCTAATCGAAACAGCCCGCATGGCGCGGGCTGTTTGGTGACCGATCAGTTGAGCTGATACGAGAATGCGGCGTTGATGCGCGGGCTGCGTGATGCGCTTTCGACTGGCGCGTCACCCACCGGCTTCGCGACGTTCAGGTCGAGGCTGTAGAAGCGGCTGTCCGTGAAACGCACACCGATGCCGACCGACGACATGCGGTTGGGCGACGGCGTGCCTGAATGCAGGTACACACGCGCCATGTCGTAGGCGATGTACGGCGTCACGGACTTCATATACGTCCAGCCCGGCGTGAAGCCACGGTTGACCTCCAGCGACATCCCCCATCCCGAGTCGCCCGACGCTTCGCCCGGCTGATAGCCGAGCGCGTAGCGCGTCGAGCCGAACGAGATCTGCTCGGACGTCGGCAGTGAGTCAGGGCTGTATTGCCCGGTCAGCGAGACTGACGTGCCGATCCGGAACGGCCATTCGTTGGTTTGCGTGAAGGTCGCGCCGGTACGGACGAAGGTCAGCGACGTCGGGTCGGCGTATGTAAACCCCACACCGTTGACCACGCCAGTCTGCGATTTAGATGCACCGAGGATGTCGAATGCCTTGGCGACATTGACGCTCAGTTTTCGTACCTGCTTCGGTTCGACGCTCGTGTAGTCGAGCTGCAATTGCATCACGCGGACCTGTGACCGGTTTTCGAAGGTATTGCCGTTGGTCTGGCTTTGGTAGTGGTCTTCGTTGTGTGCGGCATAACCCGACACGGTGCCGAGCAGGCTGCGCTGGTTGTTCAGCAGTATCGGATAGGACGCCGAAAGACCAAGCTTCTCGTTCTTGACGGTGCGTTGGACGGACGACGGCAGGCCCGGATTGTCAGTAGGCTTGCCGCGATAGGTGCTTGCATCGAGGCGCGTGATCAGGCCGCTGCTGCCGACGGGCACCGCGCCGCTGAACGCGAAGTAGGTCTGCTTGTCACGCCCTGGCGGCGCCAGTGCGGAGATGCTCAGCTGCTCGCCGAACTTCGTGAGGCCGTTTTCGGTCGCGGTGATGAGGCCCTGTACGCCCGGGTGGTTGAAATCGATACCGGTGCTGACGTTGAATGCCTTGCGGTCGACGGCAAGTTCGAGCGTCGTGGCGCCGTCGGTGGTTTGCGGCGGTGGTACGTTCGCCTTCACCGTGAGGCCGGGCAAGAGGCCGAACGTGTTCACGTAGCGCTCGAACGTTGCGCGGCGCAGCGGGCGATCGTCGGTGATATGCGCTGCGATCGCGCGAATCTTCGATTCCATTGCCCCGGGTTTGCCGGTGACCTTGACGTCCGACACATAGCCTTCGACAACCGTGATGCGCACGACGCCGTTCTCGAACGTTTGCGCGGGAACAAACGCGAACGACAGCGCGTAACCGCGTTCCTGGTAAAGCTTCGTCACGCCGTTGGCGGTTTCGATCAGATCGCCGATCGTGATGTCCTTGCCGACGAGGGGGGTGAAGCGACGCGAGATTTCCTCGAACGGTACCGACTTTACGCCTTCGACCTGGAAGGTCGTCGGTGTCAGGTGGCGCGACAGCAACTCCTGCAGTTGCGGCGCCTGGGGCGCGACCTGCACGGTTACGTTCGGGCCGGTTTTCGGCGCGTTGATCTGGGGCAGGGAGTCGAGCGGGTTACCGCCGACGCGCGTTTGTGCCTGTGCCGTGCTGGCTGCCGTGATGGCGGCGAGCAGCATCATCCATCTGTCGGGTCTGGATTTCATTGTTCTTCCTCGTAGGCCTTGCTTTTCGTCTTCTTTGTAATGCCGGCGCGCGACACCAGGGTGCCGCGCGCCGCGTGCCGCAATGCCGGTTGTGTTTGTACGGTCGCACCCTCCGCTCCGGCTGCGAAGGTGCGACCGTCCTCCTTACTTGCCAACGCTACCCAGCGTACCCAACAACCCCGTTACCGGTGCCAGCAGGCCCGTCGAGCCGCCGCCCGACGTTGCCGTTCCCGTGACGCTGCCGACCAGCGACGTGACCGGCGCGAGCGGGCTCGCTCCCCCGGATCCCGCTGCGCCGCCAACTGCTCCGGTGACAGTATTCAGCAAACCGGTGACAGGCGCGAGAGGGTTTGCACTGCCTGCGCCACCCGTAGCGCCGCCGAGCGTGCCCGTGACCGTCGACACGAGATTCGTGACGGGGGCGAGCGGGCCGCCGCTACCGCCCGCCGCACCGCTCAGTGCGCCGGTAACGGTGGAGACGAGGCCTGTGACGGGCGCGAGCGGGCTGCTGCCCGAACCGCCGGTCGCGCCGCCGAGTGCACCCGTGAGCGAGCCGAGCGGCGTCGAGCCGAGACCCGACAGCAGGCCGCCGAGCGGATTCGTCGAGCCGGAACCCGACGACGTGCCGTTCTGCACGGTCGCCGTCGAGCCGCCGACGAGGCTCGTGATCAGGCCGGGGATCGGCGCCGCGCCGTTCGGGCCGTTCGGGTTGACGAGGCCGCCCGCGTTGGTCACGGTGTTGCCGACCGCCGTCACGAGCTGACCGACGTCGCCGACGAGCGGCTGGCTCGACGTGCCGCCAACCTGCTTGCCGGCCGAGCTGATCGCGCCGCCGACCTGGCCGAGCAGACCCGAGACGGGTTGGCCGAGGCCGGTCGTCGTGCCGACCTGTTGCGTGACCTGGCCCGCGGTGATCACGAGCGGCGTGATCGCCGAGCTGAGCGGCTGCGTCACTTGCTGCACGGCGCCCGACGACAGCGTCGAGCCGATCGTCGTGCCGGCAGCCGTCAAGCCATTGGCCACCGTGTCGAGCACGGTGCCGATCGGGGTCGTGACGGGCGCGAGCGGCGCGAGTTGCCCCGTGCCGAGCGCCTTGACTGTCGAGCTCAGGCCGGACACCGTGTTGCTCGTCGCGCCGACCACGTTGCCGAGGCCCGCGACGGTCGTGCCGACCGGATCCTTGGTCGTACCGATCTGTCCCAGCCCGTTGCTCACGGCATCGGCAGCTGCGCCGACGATCGTGCCCGTGCTGGAGAGCGTGCTGCCGACGCCCTTCGTCACACCGTCGCCGAGGCCGGGCACAGTGATGTTGCCGACCGTGCTGCCGAGGTCGGTGGCCGTCTGGCCAACCGTGCTGACGACGCCCTTGGTGCCGGTGGACGTGCCGCTGGTGCCGCTCGTGCTCGGTGTACCGCTCGTGCTGCTGGGGTTGTTGTTGCTGCTGGTCGGCGGCGAACTCACGCCGCCGCCGCCGCAGGCGGCCAGCAGGCAGGCTGCGGCGAAGGCCGTGAGGGGCACGCGCCACTGGTGCAGGGCGGCTGTCGTGAGAGAACGTTGCTGGGACATGATTGACTCCTCGCTGTCTTTTCGATTGATGGATGTTGGTTTACTTGCCGTGCGTGCCACCGAGCAGGCCGCCGATCAGCGACGTGACTGGTGCGAGCGGATTCGACGCCGAGCCCGAGTTCGTGACGGCGCCCGTGCCGCCGGTCAATGCCGGCGCGCCGACCGCGCTCGTTACCGTGGACACGACGTTCGTCACCGGGGCGAGCGGGCTGCTGCCGCCTGCGCCGCCTGTTGCGCCGCCGAGGGCGCCCGTCACGGTACCGAGCAGACCCGTGACCGGTGCGAGCGGGCCGCCGCTGCCACCTGCTGCGCCGCCGAGTGCGCCCGTGACCGTCGAGACGAGGCCGGTGACCGGTGCGAGCGGGCCGCCGCTGCCACCTGCTGCGCCGCCGAGTGCGCCCGTGACCGTCGAGACGAGGCCGGTGACCGGCGCGAGCGGGCCGCCGCTGCCGCCAGCTGCGCCGCCGAGCGCGCCCGTGACTGTCGAGACGAGACCCGTGACCGGTGCGAGCGGGCCGCTGCCGCCGCCAGCTGCGCCGCCGAGCGCGCCCGTGACCGTCGAGACGAGACCCGTGACCGGTGCCAGCGGGCCGCTGCCGCCGCCTGCTGCGCCGCCGAGTGCGCCCGTGACCGTCGAGACGAGACCGGTGACCGGTGCGAGCGGGCCGCTGCCGCCACCCGTTGCGCCGCCGAGTGCGCCGGTGACCGTCGAGACGAGGCCGGTGAGCGGCGCGAGCGGGTTGGTTACGCCGCCGGTGCCGCCCGTGAGCAGGCCGCCGACGGCCTTCACGGTGTTGCCCGTCGACGAGACCGTGTTGCCAAGACCGGTCGTGACGGGGTTGCCGCCCGTCGACGCGAGCAGGGCGCCGGCCTGGTTCAGGCCGTTGCCGACCGTGCCGAGCAGCGTGTTGACGGGCGCGCCGAGGCCGGTTGCCGTGCCGATCGTCTGGGTCGTCTGGCCGACCATCGTCGTGATCGGCGTGATGGCCGAGCTGACCGTCTGCGTGACCTGCTGGATCGGGCCGGTCGACAGTGCGTTGGTGAGGGTATTGCCGCCGTTCGAGACGGCACCGCCGAGCGTCGACACGAGGCCGCCGACGGCGCCCGTGACCGGTGCGAGCGGCGAGAGCGGGCCGCTGCCGAGGCTCGAGACCAGGGTCCCCGTTTGCGTGACCGCGCTGCCGAGCTGGTTGACCACGCCACCCGTGCTGGCGAGCGTGGTGCCGACCGGGTCCTTCGTCGCGCCGAGCTGGCCGAGACCGTTGCCGAGGCCATTGCCGAGTGCGGTCACTGCGCCGCCGACGCTTTGCACGATGCCGCCCGCGGCTTGTGTGGTGGCCGGGTTGACGCCCGGCAGCGTCTGGCTGCCGATGACGGAACCGAGGCCCGAGACGGTTCCGCCGACACCCGTCAAGATGTTGCTGCTGCTTGCGAGGACAGTTCCCACTGGGTTCGACGACACACCCGACGTGCCGGAAGTACCGGACGTGCCGCTCGTGCCCGACGTACCGCTGGTACCGGAGGTCCCGCTTGTGCCGGACGTACCGCTGGTACCCGAGGTGCCGCTGGTGCCGCTCGTACCCGAAGTTCCGCTCGTGCCGGACGTGGAGATCGTATCGCCGCCGCCCGAGCTCGAGCCGCCGCCAAGACCCTGGCTGATGGAACCCGAGCCGCCGCACGCGGAGAGGGAAAGCATGGCTGCAACGGTGGCCGCGATCAGAGTCGTCCGGAACACGCCATGAGGGATAACCTTAATGTCCATTTTGTCCTCGCATTAACATGTGTTGTGAACTGCGTTGTGTTGAGTGGTGCGAGGACTACTCTGCAACTGTCGTGCCATTTCGATGCCAGACGGTTCGGCAACAGGTTTTAAACGAGGCAATTCCTTGTCGGAAAAGGAAGTTACGGAAACTGAAAGATTGTTGAATCTGTTTAAGTGCAGACGAATGAGAACGATTTCGATCGTTTCGTAACGTAACGTCACAACATTGGCGTTACGCGTGCAACGTAACGTGGGAGGCCGAGCAGGCTTGGTGGACGAGGCAACTGTTTTACAGATGGATTAGGTGTGCACATCTAACCTATCGTAAATCCTATGTGTAAGTCGTACCGAAACGCCGTACAAATACGTTGTGCTCCTGGTCATTTTTTTCGATCCAAGTCGTTAAAAGAGGTTGGAACTTAAATAGGATCGGATATAGAATCCGAAGCAGATGTAAGGAAATGTACGGTTCGGTACACAACGTTCGAGGAGGGTTGCTATCGCGAATGTTAACTTGCATCAAATGGTGAGCCATGCCCCTCGGGGCAATCTATAAAGAAAGTGCACCTGGTTGTCGTTACAGCAGATGTGGCGAACAGCGCGGGGCAACCGGCCAGATATGCGGGGATGTATACGTATAAAAGGCCAACGAACGTAAATACAGGCACGAGGAATAAAATGAAAGCACTCATCAAGCGCTTCCTTAAGGAAGAAGACGGGGTTACCGCGATCGAGTATGGTCTGATTGCGGGTCTGATTGCGGCCTTGATCATCGGTAGTGTCACCACTATCGGCACCAAGATCTCGACGCTGTTCTCCACGATTGCCAGTTCGTTGCCGGGCGGCTGATCCCCGGTAGTCCGGTGGGCGGCGAGCGGTCCGTTTTTGCGGACCGCTCGCCCTTACGTCGACTTGGTCGGTCGATCGCGATATGGCACATCTTCTCAGCACCAGCATTTTTTTTGCTTGGGCGACGCTTGTTGCCGTCGGCGATATTCGATTTCGGCTTGTTCGGAATCCTCTTGTCGTCGTCGGGCTTTTGGCGGCGCTTTGCAGCGCATTGGTTAATGCAAATCCGTTTCGTATTTCAGTCGAGCAGGCATTGATCGGCATGCTCGTCGGTTTCGTGAGCTTTTTCCCGCTTTTTGCATTCCGCGTCATGGGCGCGGCGGACGTAAAGGTGTTCGCGGTTCTCGGCGCGTGGTGCGGTTTGTCGATGCTGCCATGGCTGTGGGTTGTCGCCAGTCTTGCGGCCGGTATACATGTCCTCGCGCTGATGACGCTGACCCATACGTCGCTGGGCGCGCTGTGGTCGCGCGGTTCGCCGACGCTCGCGCTCGGCGCACGGCGGGCAACACCTTACGCAGCCTGTCTTGTCGTTCCGGCAGCGATATGGTTGGCCTATCTCGTCGTTACCGGGGGGCTGCAATGAAGCGACAGTACCAGCCACGGTCACGGCGGCGTCAGAAGGGGGCGACGGCAGTCGAGTTCGCGCTGGTGTTTCCGCTGTTCTTCCTGATCATGTACGCGATCGTGACGTTCGGCCTGATCTTCGCGGTTCAGCAAGGCTTGACGCTTGCTGCGACCGAAGGTGCACGCACGGCGCTGAATTATGTCTACGAGTCCAACGGGTCGGGGGCGCAGGCGCTGACCGACCGGGCGAAGGCGGCACAGTCGACCGCGATCGGGCTAACGTCGTGGCTGGCCAACGTTCAGATTCCGACACCCGTGTCGGGGGCATGCAGTTACGACGCGACCATGTATTGCGTGACGGTCACGGTGACGTATCCGTACAAGACCAATCCGCTGATTCCGTCGCTGCCCTTGCTCGGGCTCGTTACGCCGACACAGTTGACCGGCACGGCAACCGTGCAGATCAATCCGGCGACCATTTTATGAAACGGACGCCGGCCAGTGCGCGGCAACAGGCGCGAGCGGCGTTCACATGTCGACATAACAACATTTACGGCACTCAACATTCACCATGAGCAACAACTTGACGAAGATCATCGCCGGGCTGCTGATTGCGCTCGCCGTGCTGCTCGGGATCTATGCGTGGATGCTCGGCCGCGCTCCGGCCCATCCGCCGGCCGCGGTGCCTGCCGCGGCAATGGTCCAGACGGTGCCGGTGGTCGTGGCGACGCGTCTGTTGCCGGCCGGTCAACCGATTCCGGTCGATGCGCTGAAGTTGGCGTCGGCACCGATGATGCCGACTGGCGGATTCAGCGATCCGTCGCTGCTGGTCGGTCGCATCCCGGCGAACGACATCCTTGCCGCCGCGCCGGTCGTCGAGGGCGGCTTGACGTCAGGGCTGGCGAATCAGGTGGCGCCCGGCGAGCGGGCCGTGGCCATCAAGGTCGACGAGACGAATGCGGTCGGAAACCGGTTGCGCCCCGGCAACTTTGTCGACGTGTTCCTGAATTTGCGACGCGACAACTCGGGGATGGCGCAAGCCGGGTCGGAAATTCCCAATTCACAGGCGCGACTGCTGATGTCGAAGCTGCGGATCCTGTCGTTCGGCGACGCGACGCCCGACCGCGACGGTAGCGGTGGCCCGGGTGGTGCGGTACGGACAGCCGTGCTCGCGGTGCCGACCGCACAGGTCGATGCACTGACGCTCGCGGAAGCAAGCGGCCGCCTGACGCTCGCGCTCCGTAATCCGCGCGACGACGAGGTCGCGACACAGACGGTTGCGATCCGCACGGCCGGCGATCTGACGCCTTCCGGGCAGGCGGCCGCCGGCGTATGGCTCGATGAACTGTCGGGTGGGCGTGCGCACACCGCACCCCGCGTGCAGGCGCCGCCGCGCGCCCCGCGTGCGCCGATCGTCGCGCGCGAAGGCGGAAACAGCATTGAAGTGATCCGGGGTGGGCGGACCGAAACGGTCGCTTATTGACAATCCAAGCACGGTCATCGACAGCAGTAACGGAAGGGAGAAGGCCGTACGACGGTCTCCGAAACAATGACAAAAAAACTGATTGCATACGCGATTGCCATCTGGGCCATGACCTTCGCCGTGTTGGCCGAGGCTGCCGGCGCAAACGGGTCGATTGATCTTGCGGTCGGCTCGCAGCGGCAGGTCGCTACCGGCCGTACGTTGCAGCGGATCGCGGTGGGCGATCCTTCGGTCGTCGACGTGCTGGTCATGAAGGGCAGCCGCGCCGGCAACGTGCTGCTGGTTGCGAAGGCTCCCGGTTCGACGAACGTGATGCTGTGGGAGCGGGGGCGCGACGAGCCGACGGTGTGGAACGTCAATGTCGTCGATGCGGCCGCGCAGGCCGTGCTGGACGGCGCGGGGCCGTCCGTGAAGGCGTACGGCGGTGCCGCTGTCGTGTCGGGCTCGGCGGCTTCGCTTGACGCGCATGAGCGGGCAGTTGCGGTCGGCAAGCGGATGGGCGGCAAAGATGCGTCCGTGATCGATACGTCGACAGTCGGTAACCGGAGCGTCGTGCAAGTCGACGTGCGGGTCGTCGAATTCAGCCGCTCGGTGCTGAAGGAGGCCGGGCTGAATTTCTTCAAGCAAAGCAACGGATTCGCATTCGGCGCATTTGCGCCGGGCGGTCTCCAGTCGGTGACCGGTGGGGGAACGGCGGCGTTCCAGGCGACTGCCGGCATTCCGATCGCGTCCGCGTTCAACCTGGTAGTAAATTCGGCGGGCCGCGGCATCTTCGGCAATATTTCGATTCTCGAGGCGAACAACCTTGCCCGCGTACTTGCGCAGCCGACCCTGGTGGCGTTGTCCGGGCAAAGCGCGAGCTTCCTCGCCGGCGGCGAGATCCCCGTGCCGGTGCCGCAGGCGCTTGGCTCCACGGCAATCGACTGGAAGCAGTACGGCGTTGGCCTGACCCTGACACCGACCGTGCTGAGCCAGCGCCGCATCGCGCTCAAGGTGGCGCCGGAATCGAGCCAGCTCGACTTCCAGCATGGCGTCACGATCAACAGCGTATCCGTGCCGGCGATCACGACCCGTCGCGCCGATACGACGGTCGAGCTGGGTGACGGGGAAAGCTTCGTGATTGGCGGCCTGATCGACCGCGAAACGATGTCGAACATCAACAAGGTGCCGGTCCTGGGCGATCTGCCGATCATCGGCGCTTTCTTCAAGTCGCTGAATTATCAGCAGAACGACAAGGAATTGGTGATCATCGTGACGCCGCATCTCGTTGCGCCGATCGCGAAAGGCGCGCCGTTGCCGACCACGCCGGGCGAACTGTCCGAACAGCGTGATGGGCCGGTGTGGCGGTCGTATCTTGGCGGCATCGCATCACCCGATGCAGCGCCCGGATTTTCGAAATGAATGCGGGACGAGATGTCGCGCGATATGTAACCGGGGGTGTTCAACATGAACGCGAGAACCCTATCGTTGGCTGAGCCTGCCGTGACCGATTATTTCGTGTGCGCATCGCAGCAGGATGAACATGCCCGCTGGCTGGGCGAGACACTGGTGTCGGCCGGCACGGTGGAAGCGTTGTCGCTTGACCCGGGTGCGCTGAGCCAGCGCATCACGGGGCTCAATCCTGCGATCGTCTTCATCGATTTTTCTCGCGCGCAGGGCGCGGCGAGCGCTGCTGCGGCCGCCGTGCGGCTTGCCCATCCGGGCCTGCCGGTCGTCGCGCTCGGCACGCTTTCGGAGCCGGAAAGCGCGCTTGCGGCACTGCGGGCCGGCGTACGCGATTTCATCGACGTGTCCGGTAGTGCCGACGACGCTTTGCGGATCACCCGCGGGTTGCTGGAGCATACCGGCACCGAACCGGCCAACCGGCACGGCAAACTCGTCGCGTTGCTCGGTGCACGCGCGGGGATGGGCGTCAGCACGCTCGCCGCGAATCTGTCGGTGTGGCTGCACAAGCGTTCGGGTTCGGGCGCCCCGGAAGGGGGCACGCCTGCGTTCGGAGTCGCCGCGCCTCACGCGCGGCAGACGGCGCTGGTCGATCTCGGGCTTCCCGCGGGAGACAGTGCGCTGTTCCTCAACACGCGCTGTGAATTCCATTTCGTCGAAGCCGTGCGCAACCTGCGGCGCATCGACCGGACCTTCGTCAACACGGCGCTGACGCGTCACGCGAGCGGCGTCGCGCTGACCACCTTGCCGCCCAATCTCGCCGACCTGCGTGACGTGTCGTATGCGGCTTGCGTCGGCCTGTTGAACCGGTTGCGCGCGTTCTTCGACCAGCAGATCGTTGATCTCGGCGGATTCACGAATCATGAATTCGTTGCGCAGATCACTGCCGTGGCCGACGAAGCGTGGCTCGTGTGCGACCAGGGTGTCGCATCGATCGTCTCTGCGGTGGACCTGCTGGAAGGGCTGCGCGATGCGGGCGTCGACATCGGCAAGATTCGTCTCGTCGTCAACCAGTACGACGCGACGCTGAGCCTGACACCGGCCCAGATCGCAGAGCGGCTCGGCATTTCGCTGCTGGCAACGCTGCCGGCGCGTCGCGTGGCCATCGGCCAGGCGGCCAATCAGGGGCGGCTGATCGTCGAAACGGCCGAACGCGATCCGTATGTGCGTGCCCTCGAGCCGCTCGCAGATCGACTGGCCGGCCCGATCTCTGCCGGCCAGCGAGGTGCATTGGGCTTGTCCGCCCTCAAGCGTTTCATTCAACCTTCGTCCAGGCGATCGTAAGCGATGGCACACGACATCCAATTTGCCGACGGCGCAGCGCCGTTCTCCCAGTCGCAGCAGTTTCACGACATCAAGAATGCCGCGCACGAGCATCTGTTGACGCGCATCGAGGAACTCGGTGCCGAATTCGGCCGCTGGTCGCGCCAGGCGATCAACCAGTTCGTCGATCTGGAAATCGACAGCTTCGTGCGTCTACGGCGCATTCCGCTGAACGAAACCGAGGTCAGGGCGATCGCGGAGGCGCTGACGAAAGAGCTGGCCGGGTTCGGTCCGATCGAGGATCTGCTCGCCGATCCACACGTCGAGGACATCCTGATCAACGGCTACAACGACATCTACGTGTCGCGCCACGGCATCCTGGCGAAGCTGCCGATCCGTTTCACCGACAACGCGCACCTGCTGAGGATCGTGCGCCGCATCCTCGCGCCGATCGGTCGACGTCTCGACGAATCGAACCCGATGGTCGACGCGCGGCTGCCGGACGGCGGACGTGTCAACGTCGTGATCGAGCCGCTGTCGATCGACGGGCCGGTCGTATCGATCCGGAAATTCCGCAAGGACCCGCTGAAACCGGCCGACCTGCTCGCCAACGGTACGTTCAATACGGAGATCGGTACGTTGCTGGAAGCGGCGGTCGAGGCGCGCTGCAACATCCTCGTGTCGGGTGGTACGAGTTCCGGCAAGACGTCGCTGCTCAACGCGCTGGCGTTCTACATTCCCGAGCACGAGCGGGTCGTGACGATCGAGGACACGGCAGAGCTGTCGCTGAATCACCCTCACGTCGTGCGTCTCGAAAGCCGCCCGGGCGGTTTCGACGGTAACGGCGTCGTGACGATCCGCGACCTGCTGCGCAATACGCTGCGGATGCGGCCGGATCGCATCATCGTCGGCGAAGTACGCGGCGGAGAGGTGCTCGAGATGCTGCAGGCGATGAATACGGGGCACGACGGATCGATGGGTACCGTCCACGCGAGTTCGCCGCGCGAGTGTCTGTATCGTCTTGAGATGCTGGCCGGTTTCGCGGGTTTCCAGGGAACGGAATCAAGCCTGCGTCGGCAGATCGCGAATGCCATCGACTTCATCGTGCAGATCGGCCGTCTGTCGAACGGCCGACGCCGGATTCTTTCGATTACCGAAGTGACTGGCCTGTCGGACAACATCATCGCGACGCAGGAACTCTATCGCTACGAAGCGCGCGTGACACCCGAGGGCGAAGAGGTCGACAACTGGGAGTCGCTTGGCATTCATCCGCATTCGCCGAAGCTCGCGCGTTTCCGTCAGTCGTTGCAGGCCGCGGGCTTTGGCGGTAGCGGTGGCGGCGGATTCGGTGGCGGATTCGGCCGCGGGGGCGGGGGGTTCAATGTATAGCCTGATGGCTGGCGCGCTTGCAATGGCACTCCTTTGCGTTGCCGCCGCTTTGATGCTGTGGCGGCATGGCGAAGTGAAACGCGGCCGCGCCGACGTGCAGCGCTTCATCGACAGCCGCATCGAGCCGGCCGCGCGAGCGGCGGGTGCGCTTCAGCCTGACGCGAGACCGGTCCAGAACGTCGCATCCGTGCCCGGTGCGGCCCGCGCGCAATCCGCTGCGCCGGCGTCGCGCTGGGCGCACTGGCGTGAGATCGCTACGGAATACCTCGTCAACGTGGCGAGCCGTGCAGGTATCGAGGATGCGCGCGGCAAGGCGCTTCTCGCGCTGCTGGGGTTGGTCGCGCTCGGGCTCGTTGCCGGTAATCGGGGCGGCTGGCTTGCTTGCGTCGCCGCGCTCGTGTGTGGCGCGTCGCTGCTCGTGTTCTGGCTCGTGTCCCGCATTCAGCGGCGTCGCCTGACGATCGTTCGCCAGTTGCCGTCATTTCTCGACGGCATCGTGCGTCTCGTCACGCTCGGCAACAGCGTGCCGGCGGCGTTCCAGGCGGCGCTGCTGACGACGGAGGCGCCGTTGCGCGGTTGTCTGGACCACGTATCGCGGATGTTGCGTACGGGTGTCGAGATCGATCGCGCAATGGGACACATCGCGAGCGTCTATCAAACCAAGGAATTCGAACTGGTCGGTTCGGTGCTGCGGCTCTCGGTCCGGTACGGCGGCCGCGCCGACGTCATGCTCGATCGGATGTCGACGTTCATGCGCGACCTCGAGCAGGCCGAACGGGAACTGGCTGCTATGTCGTCGGAAACGCGACTGTCCGCTTGGGTGCTGGTCATGTTGCCGATCGCGATCGGCAGCTTTGTGATCGCGACGAATCCGCTCTATCTCCAGTCGATGTGGAACGATTACACGGGACGTCAGCTGTTGTTCATCGCCTTCATGCTGCAGTTCGCGGGCGGGATCTGGTTGTACCACATGGCCAAGCTCAGGTGACGGCATGACAGCCAATCAACTCGGTTCGCTTGCACTGGCGCTCGGCGCACTCGGCGTCGTGCTGCTGGCACTGCTTGCGGTACGCCGCGCAAGTGCGCAGACGCGCAGCGATCGCACGCTGGCCAGCGCGCTCGAGCGGCGCTCAGCGACGTTGGAGGCAGCAGGTACGCGCGCTGCACAGGAGTCCGATGAATCCCGGCAGAATCCGTTAAGACGGGATGCGGCTGACCGGCGATCGTATCTTGTGCAATGGCTGGACCGTCTGTCGATGGTCGGGGCGCGCCTGCTCGATACCCGCTTGGGCCGGTATCTTGTCGCCGACGAAGATCGGCTGCTGCTGGAGCAGTGCGGCTATGCCGACACGCGCACCCGTGGGCTGTTCCTGAGCGCGCGACTCGCCTGTGCGATCGTCGTGCCGTTGCTTTTCCTCATGCTGATGGGCTCTCAACTGACCGGTGCGCAATGGCGGGCGGGTGGGGGCATTGCGCTCGTCACCGGCTTCATGTTGCCGAAGCTCTACCTGCGACGTCGTGCTGCACAGCGCCGGCAGGCGGTGATCGACGAACTGCCGCTGCTGGTGGACATGCTTCGCTTGCTGCAAGGCGTCGGATTGTCGCTTGATCAGAGCATCCAGGTCCTGACGAACGACTTCAAGGGGATGATGCCCGTGCTGTCGCTGGAATTGGAAATCGCCCAGCGGCAGTTCGCTGCCGGTCGGACGCGCGAGCAATCGCTGCAGCGGCTGTCGTCCGGTTTCGAGAACGAGGATCTGCGTGCGATCGTGCGGCTGCTGATCCAGGTCGACAAGCACGGTGGCGCGGTACAGGAGCCGCTCAAGCAGTTCGGCGACCGGTTGCGCGAGGCGCGCCGTGCGATGCTGCGCGAACGGATCGGCAAGCTGACGGTAAAGATGACGGGCGTGATGATCCTGACGTTGCTGCCGGCACTTCTGATCGTGACGGCCGGACCGGGAATGATCTCCGTGTTGCGCGCGCTGAGCCAGGCGCAGCCCTGATGCCGGGATGCAAAGGAAGCAAGATGAGACGCATCGATGAAACTGTGAAAGTGGTGGGCATGTTGGCAATGGTGGGCTTGCTTGGCGCGTGCTCGGCATTCAAGGAAAGCGGGTACGGCGTCGGCCCGCAGGCCGAACGCGCGGCGCTGATGGACGCGGCGGCGCAGAAGCAGGCGGCGCCGGATACGCCGGGCATGTATCTCGGCCTGATCGAGCGGATGCAGTCGCAAGGGCTGTATTACGCGTCGCTGGCTCATATCGACGCATACGAGAAACAGTACGGTGCGTCGCCGCAAACGATCCTGCTGCGCGCCGACGCATTGCGCATGACGGACCAGCCTGCCGCGAGCACTGCGGTCTATACGCAGTTGCTCAACACAACGCTCGCCGCGCGCGGCTATCGCGGGCTCGGGCTGATTGCCGGCGGCGCGGGCGATTTTCCGCGCGCCGCGCAGGCGTTGTCGCAGGCAACCGTGCTGGCGCCGACCGATGCATCGACGCTTTCGGATCTCGCTTACGCGAAGCTGCGTTGCGGCGATATCGAGGGCGCGCGCATTCCGCTGATGAAGGCGGCCGAACTCGACCAGAGCAATCCGAAGATCATCAGCAACCTGGTGCTGTACCTGCTCGCCTCGGGCCGAACCCATGATGCGCAGAAGCTGATGGCGCAGCAGAAGCTGTCGATGGACGTTCGCAACGATATCCGCAACGACGCGACGAAGATTGCCACGGCGGCACGTACCTGGCGTCGTGCGTCCCAGGCACCGGCTTCGGCTTCCGTTTTGACGCCGATCGGTTCGGGAAGCGTGGTCGACGTGTCGGGCTCGAATGTCGCGAAGCGTCCGTCGCCCGTTGCGAACATCCAGGGATTCGATCCGACTGCGCCTTTGCTGCAGCGGTTTGCACAATGAAAAAGGCATAGGGGGAACTGATATGACGAACAACAAGAATCCAGGTCGCGTGGCACGCGTGTGCCAAGGTGTCGCGCTTCTCGTGCTCATGGGGGCCGCAACCGCGGCGTATAGCGATCAGCCGGCGCCCGACGCGTCGGAAATCGGTCATGCAACCAACGCGCTGCTTGCATTCCAGCGTGACGGGCGCGCGGCCGGCCCGGCCTTGCCGGTACTGGGCGATGCCGCATCGCTTTCCTATCAACGCTATCTCGAATCGTTCAAGCACAAGATTCCAGAATCGATGGGGTCGCCGGTCAATACGAACGGCAACGGATCGTCCGGCGGACAGAGTTCATCGCAATCGTATTGAGCGGAGCAGCGATGAGCACTGCTCGACACGCATCGAGTCGGATGGCGGGACCAGGTCGCGCGTCGCCGCGGCGGCAGCGGGGGTCGGTCGTCGTCACGGCGGCCGTGTGGATACTGCTGTCGATGGTGATTCTCGGTTCGATCGACATCGGCAACGTCTTTTTCACGCGCCGTGACATGCAGCGCGTGGCCGATCTTGCTGCACTCGCTGCGGTTCAGAAGCTCGACGATACATGTGCGAACGTGACCTCCGCGGCCACGAGCAACGCGTCGACAAACGGCTTCACGATTGACGGCAGCGGCACCACGTCGCTGTCGGCCGAATGCGGTTACTGGGCACCGTCGGCGACCGGAACGGCGAGTTCCTTCTATTCGTCGAAATCGACGGTGCCGCTCGCGACGCAGTTGAATGCGGTGCGCGTGACGGTCTCCAAGACGCTGCCGTATTTCTTCTTCGGGCCGACACGTACGGTGACTGCAACGTCGACCGCGAAGGCGACCAACATCGATACCTTTTCTATCGGCGCGACGCTGGCCGCGGTGGGCGGCGTCGGCTGCTCGGGCGTGCCAAGCGGGAACCCCGGCCTGGTGAACGCGTTGCTGGGCTCGTTGCTGCAGGGGCAGAGCGGCACGCCGCTGAACCTCAATCTCGTGTCGTACCAGGGGCTCGCCTGTGCGAACGTCAAGCTCGGCGACATCGCCGTCGCGCTGCAGTCGCTGTCGGTCGGCAACGGGACGATCGGCGGGCTCGTCAATGCCAACGCGTCGGTCGGCACCTTGCTCAACGCGATGGTGGCGGCCGTCAACAAGTCGACCACGCTGGGTACGACGCTGCAGACAAACGCAACCGGTGCGCTGACCAACCTGCTCGGCCTGAACCTGCTCAGCAACACGGCGATCAAGGTCGCGAGCCTGACCGGACAGGGCGCCACGTCGCTGTTGACGCTGGGGCTCGCGAACACGCAGGCGGCGGCAGACGCGACCGTTAACGTGCTCGATCTCGTGATGGCGATGGCCCAGATCTCGCAGGCCGGCAAGCCCGGCGTGGTGATCGGCGCCAATGTGCCGCTGACGTTGCCGAACGGCAGCTCGGTATCGATCGTCCAACTGCAGGCGCAGGTCATCAGCCCACCGACCATCGCGGTCGGCGAAGGCGGGAAGGATAAAAACGGCGCGTGGCGGACGGTCGCGACGAATGCGCAGGTCGGCCTGTATCTCGTCGTCAACCTGGGCGTGAACCCGCTGCCGGTCGTGGTTTCCGCGAACGTCTATCTGCCGCTCTACGTGCAGCTGGGCGCCGGAAGTGCAACGTTGTTGTCGACCAACTGCCTGACGTCCCCGAATTCCGCGACGATTTCCGCGCAACCGAGCGTTGCCAATCTCTGCATCGGCCAGCCGCCACTCACGTCCGGCAATCTGCTGAACCTGCCGGCAAACTATAGCTGCACGTCGCCAGCCAAGGTGCTTGACGTCCTGGTTTTGGCTGGTGCAGTCGAGGTGTCCGCGACCGTTTCCAACGTGTCGGTGGATCTGGCCGGTAATCCGGCAACCAATACGTTCTACGGGCGCGGTGGCAGTGATCCGTCGTACTACTGGACGACCAACACGAATGCGCTGGGTTCGGCGGTGAACAATGCGCTGGCGGGCCTGAAAAACGCACAGATCACGCCGACCGTGAGTCTGTTGTTCGGGCTCATCTCGGTCACGATCACGCCGGATTTCATTTCGTCGCTGTTGTCGGTGCTGACCACCGTTCTGAGCCCGCTGTTGACCGCGCTCGACGGTATCATCGATCCGCTGCTGGACCTGCTTGGCGTCCAGCTTGGCGCCGCCACGGTGCATCAGATGTCGCTGACCTGCGGCGTCGCGCAAACAGTCAGCAATTAGAGAAGCAAGACCATCCGATGAGAACCACGCCCGCAATCGAAGAGCTCGACCTGTACGTCTGGGAAGGCAAGGCGGACATTGTCGACCGCGTCGCCCGGTGCATGGCGAGCTTCGACGTCGAAGTGATCCGCGCCGACAACGCGGAGATCTCGCCCGAGCGCGCCGCATTGCGGCCGTCACTGGCGATCATCAGCGTGACGATGATCGAAATCGGCGCAGCGTTCCTGCGCGACTGGCAGGCCAACATCGGCATGCCGGTCGTCTGGGTCGGCGCGGCGCGCGATCACGACGCTTCGCAGTATCCGCCCGAGTATTCGCACATCCTGCCGCTCGATTTCACGTGCGCCGAGCTGCGCGGCATGATCGGCAAGCTCGTCACGCAGTTGCGGGCGCATACGGCCGAAACGTCGCAACCGACCGAACTCGTCGCGCACTCGGAATCGATGCAGGCACTGCTGCACGAAGTCGATACATTCGCCGACTGCGACACCAACGTGCTGCTGCACGGAGAAACCGGCGTCGGCAAGGAGCGCATCGCACAACTGCTGCACGAAAAGCATTCGCGCTACCGGCACGGCGAATTCGTGCCGGTGAACTGCGGTGCGATTCCCGACGGCCTGTTCGAATCGCTGTTCTTCGGCCATGCGAAAGGGTCGTTCACGGGCGCGGTTGTTGCGCATAAAGGCTATTTCGAGCAGGCAGGCGGCGGCACGCTGTTCCTCGACGAAGTCGGCGATCTGCCGCTGTACCAGCAGGTCAAGCTGCTGCGCGTGCTCGAGGACGGCGCGGTGCTGCGTGTCGGCGCAACGTCGCCGGTCAAGGTCGATTTCCGCCTGGTCGCGGCGAGCAACAAGAAGCTCCCGCAACTCGTGAAGGATGGCCTGTTCCGCGCCGATCTCTACTACCGGCTCGCGGTGATCGAGCTGAGCATTCCGTCGCTGGAAGAGCGCGGTGCCGTCGACAAGATCGCGCTGTTCAAGTCGTTCGTCGCACAGGTGGTCGGCGAGGCACGGCTCGCGCAGTTGTCCGATCTGCCGTACTGGCTGACGGATTCGGTCGCGGACAGCTATTTCCCCGGCAACGTGCGCGAACTGCGCAACCTCGCCGAGCGCGTCGGTGTGACGGTGCGGCAGACGGGCGGGTGGGATGCCGCGCGGTTGCAGCGGTTGATCGCGCATGCGCGCAGTTCGGCGCAGCCGGTACCGGCGGAGAGCGCGGCCGAGGTCTTCGTCGATCGCAGCAAGTGGGACATGAACGAGCGCAACCGCGTGATTGCGGCGCTCGACGCCAACGGCTGGCGGCGTCAGGATACGGCGCAGCAGCTCGGTATCAGCCGCAAGGTATTGTGGGAAAAGATGCGCAAATATCAGATCTTTGACGAGGAGCCCGAGACCCGCGAAAGTGAGTAATTAATGAGATAAAATCGCGCTGAATTACAACGACACGGGCGGGAATAGAACTTCATGAGCCATATGACGGGGTTGGGAAAGGCGTGCGTGTTGCTCGCCGTGGTGGGAGGCATGCAGGGCGCTTATGCGCAGAGCCTGGCGGACAGCGGGTCGCCGGCAGTACAGCAGGCGTCGGCGCCGGTGGCCGCGATTCCGGTGGTCGATCCGCAGGTCCAGACGTCGGTGCAGCCGCAGGCAGGTGAGTCGACGGGGCCGAGCACGGTCGACGACCTGCAGCGCCAGATCCAGGCGCACTCGCTGACGGAAATGCGCACGAGCTACAACGGCAGCTACGGTGCGAGCCTGCTGTTCAACGTAAAGGACGGCGCGTATTTCGTCGCGCTGTTCCAGCAGAAGGCGTTCTGGCGCGTGATCAAGACTTACGACGAAACGCGTGCGGAAGCGATCTACCGCGATTTCTCGCGCCAGGCGGAGCGGCTGGCCGTAAACGAACTGCGGGCAGCGAAGCTGGAATCGCAGAAGGCGCAGATGGACAAGCAGATCGAAGTCACGCAGGATCGCGCGCGGCGTCTGCAGGCGGATATCTCGATCGCACGCCAGCAGCAGGCGGCAGTCGCGGATCGTCAGAAGAGCGTACGTAACGAGACGGCCGCATTGCAGGCGCAGCAGGCCGAGCTTCAGTCGCAACTGCGGGCGTTGCAGCAGCAGGTGCGTTCGTTGCAGCGGGAGGCCGACGCCGGTTTGCCGACGACGGCACGCTGAACGCGGCAGCGGTGCGGCGACATGCCGCGCCGGACGCACAAGTAAGAAGGGCAAGCCGGTTGGCTTGCCCTTTTGTTTTACTGGCCGTCCGGCACGATTCGCCGGCGGCGCGTCACGATCACCGGCCCGTTGCCGCCGCGGGAATCCGACGGCGAAGCGTTGCCGGATGCGTCGCCGGCATCGCGCGGTGCGCCGTAGCTTTCGCGCGGTTCACGGGGTTCGCGCGGAGCGCCGTAGCCTTCACGCGGCTCACGCGAGCCGTAACCCTCGCGCGGTTCGCGCGAGCCATAACCTTCACGCGGTTCGCGGGAGCCGTAGCCGCCGTCGCCGCGCGATTCACGCGGGCCGCCGTGCGAGCCGTACGGGCTGTGGCCGCCGCCTTCACGGCCGCCCGGGCGCCCGCCGGTGCGCGGCCCGCGGGGGCCGCCGCTGCCGCCCGGGCGCGAGCCGCCCGTGTCGAGCTGGATCGTGGAAATCGCGCGCTTGTAGATGCCTTGCAGACCCACGGGGGTGCGCAGCATCACCAGGTACTGGTCGAACGACTCGATACACCCCGTCAGACGAATGCCGTTGACGAGATAGATTTCAACGCGCTTACGTTCCTTGCGCGCCGAATTGATGAAGTCGTTTTGCGGATGGGATTCTGCGGGATTGGCCATTGAGGTGCGGCAGGAGCCTGCGTCAGAGAATATGTTGTGCGTGTGTGTGGCGTGTTCGTCCACAAGGTGTTTGGCGGGATTCTACCCTGTTCAATCGGGAAACGCGCAGTCGTGATTGTGTCGAACCGTAACCCACTATAGACGTTCCAGCGCATTTTCGCGATTCGGCCGAACGGCCAATGCCATTTCGTTACGCCGCGTTACGACTCTCGCAGCGCCGTAGCACCTTGGTCTCCGCGCGACGCGTACATTGGCTGCGCGAGCCGGGCAGGCCGGCATATCAGGGATTCAGAACATGAGCAAGGGACGATGGGCAGGGTGGGTCGGGGGCGTGGCGTTGCTGGCTTCCGGCAGTGCGATGGCGGGGCATGTCGACCTGTCGGTCGGCATCGGCGTACCGGTCGCACCGGTCTATGTCGAGCCGGCGCCGGTCTATGTGGCGCCGCAGCCGGCCGTGGTCGCCTATCCGGGCTATGGATACGGCTACTACGGCGACGAGGACGACGATCGCTATCGCAAGTGGCGCAAGCACTATTACAAGCATTGGCACCGGCACCATGGCGACGACGAAGACGATTGAGCCCGAGGCCAGCCCCGCCGGCGCGCATCAGAACGCGTAGTCGGGGTTTTTCGGGTCGAATGCGGTGTCGTCGAGCGTCGCCGGCGCGATTTTCTCGATGACGATCCGCTCGAAGATCTTGCCGTCGTTGTCATAGGACTCGACGGTCCGGAAATAGGGCGCGTGCAGATCGAGCCCGAGGACTTCCTTCTTCGCGTAGAACTGCGGCCGGCCGGTCGGTGTTTCGTAGGTGAGCGCGACCACGCGCACGCCGCCGATCGTCCTGGCTTCCACATCGGTCGGCCGCTGCACGCCGGCTTCCACGTATTTCTTCCCTTCGGTCAGGTACAGGTTCGTGATGAACTCGGTACCGAGATCCTTCACCTGGTGATTCGACTGCGCGCGTGCGAGTGCGCCGTCGAGTGCCGTCCACAGCGGAATCTTGCCGAGCAGGCCGCCGAGGTGCCCGTACATCTCGTCCTTGCGCTGCGTCGTGTCGTAGATGGTCTCCTGTCCGGCATGTGCACCGCCCGGCAGCCATTTCGCATAGACGCGCAGCGGCTCGCGGGTGGTCTTCACGAGCATGCGGTCGGGCGTATCGGACCACTTTCCGCTGATGCGCTCCTGGCGCACCATCGTGAACTGGTACGACGGATAGCCGTTGGGGCCGTTACGGATATAGAGCGGCACGGCGAGCGGATCGAGCGCCTTGAAGAGCGCCGTGAGCGTCGCGTCGTCGAGTTGCGCGAGTGTGCCGCGCTGCGCGGCCGTGCGCAGCCAGCGCGCCTGCTGCGCAACCGGCTCGCGCGCGACCTTCGCGAGGTCCGCCGGCAGCGCGACGCCCACGGCCGCGCTTGCGGCGTCGGCCGTTTCCTGTGCATGCAGGCCCGCCTGTCCGAGCGACAGCAGGCAGGCGACTGCCACGGCGGCGGCATGCCGCGCGTGGTGCTTCTTTCCTTCGTTCATCGACTGCGTCTCCTTGGGCGGCGGATCGATCAACCTTGCTTCGCGGCCTTGATTTTGGCGAGTTCCTCGTCGCGCAGCGCGCGGCGCAGGATCTTGCCGACGTTCGTCTGCGGCAGCGCGTCGCGGAACTCGACGAATTTCGGCATCTTGTAGCCGGTGAGGTTCTTGCGGCAGTGCGCGAGCACATCGTCGGTCGTCAGCGACGGGTCGCGGCGCACGACGAACACCTTGATCCGTTCGCCCTGTACTTCGTCCGGAATGCCGATCGCCGCGGCTTCGCTGATGCCCGGATGCATCACCAGCACCTCCTCGATCTCGTTCGGATACACGTTGAAGCCCGACACGAGGATCATGTCCTTCTTGCGGTCGATCAGGCGGATGAAGCCGCGTTCGTCCATCACGCCGATGTCGCCGGTGCTGAGCCATCCGTCGGCGTCGATCACCTTGGCCGTCTCGTCGGGGCGCTGCCAGTAGCCGCGCATCACCTGCGGGCCGTGCACGCACAGCTCGCCTGGCTCGCCGACGGGTGCCCAGGTGCCGTCCTCACGGCGAAAGCGCACGACGGTGGACGGCGCGGGCAGGCCGATCGAACCGCTGAACGCGGCCATGTCGTTCAGGTCGACGGGGTTCATCGTGACGATCGGCGAGCATTCGGTCAGGCCGTAGCCTTCGACCACCGGCCGGCCCGTCACCTGCTGGAAGCGTTCCGCGACCGCCCGCTGCATCGCCATCCCGCCCGCCATCGCGAGCTTCAGCTTCGAGAAATCGCGCTTGCGGAATTCCTCGTTGTCGAGGAACGCGTTGTACAGCGTGTTGATGCCGGTGATCCCGGTGAACGTCTCGTTGCGGATGATCTTCATCACCATCGTCATGTCGCGCGGGTTCGCGATCAGGATGTTGCGCCCGCCGAGCCCCATGAAGATGAATGCGTTCACCGTCAGCGAATAGATGTGATACAGCGGCAGCGGTGTGAGCACGGTTTCGACGTCGCCCGATACCTGGTCGGCGATCCAGGCCTTCGCCTGCAGCAGGTTCGCGATCAGGTTGCCGTGCGTGAGCATCGCGCCTTTCGCGACGCCCGTCGTGCCGCCCGTGTATTGCAGGAATGCGAGGTCGTCGCGCGTCGTCTGCACGGGCTGCGGCTTGCTTCGCGCACCGAGCGCGAGGGCGGAGCGCAACCGGATGGCCTGCGGCAGGTGGTAGGCCGGCACGAGTTTCTTCACGTGCTTCAGCACGAAATTGATCAGGCGTCCTTTCGCATTGAAGCCGTCGGCGAGGAGGTCGCCGAGCGCGGTGACGACGATGTTCTTCACTTGCGCTTCCGGCAGCGCGTCCTGCAGCGTGCGCGCGAAATTCTCGAATACGACGATCGTCTGCGCGCCGCTGTCCTTCAGCTGATGCGCGAGTTCGCGCACGGTATAGAGCGGATTGACGTTGACGACGATTGCACCGGCTTTCAGCGTGCCGAACAGCGCGACCGGGTACTGGAACGTGTTCGGCAGCATGATCGCGACGCGGTCACCGGGTTTGACGCCTAGGCTTTGCAGATACGACGCGAACGCGTCGACTTTCTGCGCGAGCGTGCGATAGGTCATCGATGCGCCCGCGCTCACATAGGCGACGCGCTCGGCGAAGCGGCTCGTGCATTCGTCGAAGAACTGCACAAGCGATGCGTATTGCGTGACGTCGATGTCGTGCGGGACGCCGGGCGGATATGACGCGTACCAGATGCCGTCGGTGTTCGGCGGAACCTGGGCCGCTGCGGTTGCTGCGGAAGATGACATGACATGTCTCCGGTCTTTGCTCTCGGCGAAGGCCGGCGCTTCAGCGCCGGCCCGTGCCCCGTGCCGCACGGTCGATCGACGGGGCGCCTCGGCGCTCCGCATGACCGCGCGTTTCAATCAAATCGTGAACAGGAAGCCGCGCGTGGCCTCGCGCGCTCAGTTCGTGGAATGCAGCGTCGCCGTATCGGCGGCGGCCGCGCCCGACGACGGCAGCCCGAACGCTTCGCTTGCGCCTGCATCGTCGAGCACGGCCGCGAAGATCGACAGTTGCGCGCTGTCGGGCATCGGCGCTTTCAGCGCGGCGACGATCAGTGACGAGAGCCGCGCGATCATCTGCACGTCGTTCATCGTGCGGCCTTGCGAGAACTCGTCGATCAGGCTTTCCGTTTCGGCGCCTGCGAGCGCGCCGGACAGTGCGCCGATCGCGAAGTGCAGCCGCCAGCCGAGCTCCGTGCGCGGCAGGTGCGGCAACGCGCGCTGGAACGCGTCGAAGAAGCGGCCCGCGACGCTTGCGTAGTGCGCGGTCAGGAAGTTGCGCACGAACGGCGACGGATCGGTGTACGCGCGGCCGATCAGCCGCAGGAACCCGGGCCCGCCGCGTTCGGGATTGCGCGATGCCTTCAACGCGGGAATGAACATCGCGCCGAGCACGTGCTCGCAGGTGATGTGCGTGCCGAGTTGCGCGTCGAAGCGGTCGAGGATACCGAGGCGTTCCTGGTTGAGCTGGTCGAGCCGGCGCGACAGCATCGCGTGGATCAACGCTTCCTTGCTGCCGAAGTGGTAGTTGACCGCGGCGAGGTTGACCGCCGCGCGCGAGGTGATCTGGCGCATCGACATCGCCTCGAAGCCATGCTCGATGAACAGGTCCTCGGCCGCATCGAGGATGCGCGCCTTCGTCCCGCCGGTCTGCCGAGTGCCGGATGACCGTGCCCCGGACGGCCGTCCCGCGGATGGCCGCCCCTCCTGACTTACTGCCATGTCCCGCCTCCCATGCCGGTCGCCCGGCCACGAACTGGTGATTTGATTATCTGATTCAAACAGTCGTTTTTATTAAGATAAAAAAGGGCGAGCGGAGCGGGCAAGCGGGGAATCTGGACAAATTCCTCTAGTTCGATGTGCGAATGCGGAAAGTATCGCGCGCGCCTTCGACAGGGCGGGGCACGCGCGATGGTGCAATGCGGCAATGCGCGGGATCAGGCGACCGTGCTACGCGTATTGACCGATTGCGTCATGTCGATACCGCGCCGCTCGCGGCTGAACAGGATCAGCACGGCGATCACGACGGCGACGATGCCGGCCACGAGCGCGAGCGCGAAGCCGTAGTTGTTGTTGTGCGAAACGGCGAGCGAGGCCTGCATCGTCGCGTTGCCCGACGCGAGCAGGTTGCCGAGCTGATAGACGACGCCGGGGAAGGTCGCGCGGATCTCGTCGGGCGAGATTTCGTTCAGGTGAACCGGGATCACGCCCCACGCACCCTGCACCGAGATCTGCATCAGGAACGCCCCCGCGGCGAGGGCAACCGGGCCGCTCGAGAATGCCCACAGCGGCAGCACGGGCAGGGCGATCAATGCAGCGATGAAGATGGCGCGACGCCGGCCGATCCGCTCCGAGATCGAGCCGAACGACAGGCCGCCGACGATGGCACCGATGTTCAGCACGATCGTGATCCACGACACGGTATGGGGATCGAAATGATGCTGTTCGCGCAGGAACGTCGGATAGAGATCCTGCGTGCCGTGCGAGAAGAAGTTGAACGCGGTCATCAGCACGATCGCGTAGATCGTGAGCTTCCAGTTCTGCTGCAGCGTGGCGCCGAGGCTCGGGCGCGGGCGCTTCTCCATCTGCTTCCACGCCGGCGATTCGGGCACGTGGGCGCGCACGTACAGCACGAGCAGCGCGGGCAGCACGCCGACCATGAACATCCCGCGCCAGCCGATGTACTGGTAGAACAGGCCGAACACGACGGACGCGAGCAGGTAGCCGCTCGGATAGCCGGCCTGCAGCAGCCCCGACACGAAGCCGCGTGCATGGGTCGGCACGGTCTCCATCGTCAGCGCGGAGCCGACGCCCCATTCGCCGCCCATCGCGACGCCGAACAGCGCGCGCAGCACGAGCAGCGCGGTCAGGCTCGGCGCGAAACCCGATGCGAGCTCGAGCAGCGAGTAACACGCGATGTTGACCATCAGCGTCGGGCGGCGGCCGAAGCGGTCGGCGAGCCGGCCGAAGATCAGCGCGCCTAGCGGACGCATCGCGAGTGTCAACGTGAGCGCGAACGCGACGGCGGGAATCGTCGATCCGAATTCGGCGGCGATGTCCTTCAGCACGAAGACCATCAGGAAGAAATCGAACGCATCGAGTGTCCAGCCCAGGTAGGCGGCGATCGTCACGTTGCGTTGTTCGCGGGTCCAGCTCATGTCCGAGGTCTCCTCGTTGGCTTGCGCGCTTACGATGTGCATGCGGATGCCGGCCGGCTTGCGCGCGGTGCGGGGGCATGGATCGAGTGTAGGCCGCGGCGCCCGGCGATGTGGGGCGCGATAACGCCGAATCGGGAATAATCCCTAGGAAATGAACTGTTTCGGATTCGGCAACGGCGTCGCGCGAAACCGGCGACAGGCATCTGTATCATTCCGGAAGGCCGTTTGTATCTGTTTTGTAATGCGTCCGGTGAGCATCGTCACCGAATCAGGAGTCCAGATGACTGAACCTTCCGCCGCCACGCTGCCCGTGCTCGAAACTGCGCGGCTGTGGCTGCGTCCGCGCGTACTGGCCGATCTCGACGCCTGCATCGCGATGGATCGCGATCCCGAGGTCACGCGGCACATCGCGGGCCCCTGGCACGATCCCGTCGAGCACAGGCGCTTCGTCACGCACCGGATCACGCGCGACTATCCGCCGGGCCTCGGCTACTGGTCGATCTTCGAGAAGGCCGCGCCCGATGCGTTCATCGGCTGGGTCCTGCTGATTCCGGACTATGCGGACGGCGCGCGCGACGTCGAGATCGGCTGGCGGCTGGTGCGTGAGACCTGGGGGCGCGGTATCGCGAGCGAGGCCGCGCAAGCTGTCGTGTGCCACGCGTTCGACACCGTGCGCCTGCCGCGCGTGATCGCCGATATCGCGGAAGCCAACAGCGGCTCGTTGAACGTCGCGCGCAAGCTCGGGATGCGCCGGGTGAGCGTCGTGCACGATGGCATTCCTTACATTCGACATCGTCTCGAACGCAACGACCTGCGCGCGTAGCGCAGCGTCTTGCGCAGGTACGGACGGTTGTCAGAGATCGTCAACCGGATGCGTATCGAGGTCACGACGTATTAACGGCTCGTGTGATCAGGAGTATCGTTGCCGGAATTTCGCAACATGGGGTACGACCATGGCACTCGGCAACGATGTTCACCTGATTCCCGTCAAGCTGGAAGAACTGCGTCCGACGCAGATGACGGTCGGCTATCGCGAAGTCAAGGCGAAGCGCAAGCACTGGAAAGGGCTCAACAAGCGCGCGCGCAAGGCCGCGATCGAATCGCACTGGTTCCCGGCGGTACTCGGCCCGGACGGGCTGCACTACATCACCGATCACCACCATCTCGGCCTCGCGCTGATCGAGGAAGGCGAGGTGCGCGTGAACGCGATGCTGCTGAAGGACCTGTCGTGGCTCGACGACACGATCTTCTGGCGGATGATGGAACACAACCAGTGGGTGCATCCGTTCGGTGCGGACGGCACACGCCGCGACTACGCGAATCTGCCGAAGGCGCTGACGGGTCTCGTGGACGATCCGTACCGCAGCCTCGCCGGCGAACTGCGCACCGCGGGCGGCTACGCGAAGGACGCGACGCCGTTCAGCGAATTCCTGTGGGCCGACTACCTGCGCCAGCACGTGTCGCTCGACCAGATCCGCAAGAACTTCGCGAAGGCGCTCGATATCGCACTGCATCGCGCGCATGAGCAGGATGCACGCTATCTGCCCGGCTGGTCGGGCGTCATCGCCGTCAAACCCTGAGCACCTCATGACGACCGCCCCGATCCGCCCCGATGCCGGCCCGCAGCATGCCGAGCATTTCTCCGCGCTCGACGCGGCCGCGCCGCCGCCGACGCGGCGCATCGGCCTCGACGCGCTGGCCGGCCTGTCGATCGCGGGCCTGCTGATCCCCGAGGCGGTCGCGTACGCGGGGCTGGCCAACCTGCCGCCGCAGGCCGGTCTCATCGCGTTGCTGTCGGGGCTCGTCGTCTATGCGCTCACCGGCAGCAGCCGTTTCGCGATCGTGTCGTCGACGTCGTCGTCGGCTGCCGTGCTCGCGGCGACCGTGCTCGCGGAGTCGGGAATGGCGCTTGCCGCGCAGCTCGCGCTGGCGGCGGCGCTCGTCGCGATGACGGGCGTGCTGTTCATCCTGGCGGGTGCCGCGCGGCTCGGCGGCATGTCGGATTTCGTCGCGCGGCCGGTGCTGCGCGGCTTCACGTTCGGCCTCGCGCTGACGATCGTCATCAAGCAGTTGCCGAAGATTCTCGCGATTTCCGTGCAGCACAGCGATGCGCCGCATGTCGCGCTCGACCTGATCAGCGGCGCGCCGCACGCGAATCTTGCGAGCGTCGTGCTCGGCGCGATCGCGCTGGCGTTGCTGTTCGCACTCGGGCGGAGCGCGCGGGTGCCCGCCACGCTCGTCGTGATCGTGCTGTCGATCGCGGCCGGTTATGCGGTCGACTGGCAGCGATACGGCATTGCGATCGTCGGCCACATCGACTTCCGGCATATCGAGTTCGGCCTGCCGACCCTCGACCGCAACGCATGGATGCAGACCGTCGAGCTTGCGTTCGCGCTGATGCTGATCCTGTATGCGGAGTCGTACGGATCGATCCGCAACTTCGCACTGAAGCACGGCGACAGCGTGTCGCCGAACCGCGACCTCGTCGCGCTCGGCTGCGCGAATCTCGTGTCGGGCCTGCTGCACGGGATGCCGGTCGGCGCCGGTTATTCGGCGACCTCGGCGAACGAGGCGGCCGGCGCGCAGTCGCGCTTTGCAGGCCTGTGGGCGGCGGGCGTGGTCGGGCTGATCGTATGGCTGCTGCTGCCGCAGCTGGCGCGCACACCGGAGCCGGTGCTCGCGGCGATCGTGATCTTCGCGGTCAGCCACTCGCTGCATCCGTCGGTGTTCCGGCCGTACTGGGCCTGGCATCGCGACCGGCTCGTCGTGATCGCCGCGCTGCTCGCGGTGCTCGTGCTCGGTGTGCTGCACGGGCTGCTCGCGGCCATCGGCGTGAGCCTGCTGCTGACGCTGCGCAAGTTGTCCGAGCCGAACGTCAGCGTGCTCGGCAGGCTGCGCGACAGCCATGATTTCGTCGACGTCGCGAGCCACGCCGACGCGAAGCCGGTGCCGGGCGTGCTGATCGTGCGGCCCGAGGCGCAGCTGTTCTTCGCGAATGCGGACCGGATGTTGAACCGTGTGCGTGCGTTGATGAAAGCCGCGCCGGACACGCATACCGTGATGCTGAGCCTCGAGGAAACGCCGGATGTCGACGGCACGACGATCGAATCGTTGCGCACCTTTGCGGCCGAATGCGCGGCGCGCGGGTTGCGGCTCGCGCTCGTGCGGCTCAAGGTGCACACGCTGCATGCATTGCGCCGCGCGGCGGACGATACGCTTCACGACGATGCGATGTCCGAACTGAGCGTCGACGAGAGCCTGCAGCTGCTGCAGGCCGGGACGCCGCCGGACGGCAGCGGCGGAACGACTGCCGCGTGACGGGGCGGTGCGCCGGTACGTGCTATTGCGAAACTGCAGTATCGGCAGTGCGGTCGATCATGCCGGTCACCTCGGCCGCCGTCGGCGCATAGGCGCCTGCATGCGCACAGGCGACCGCCGCGCACGCGGCCGCGTAGCGCAGATGCTCGGCGGCTGACGCGTCGGGACGCGCCAGCTGGCTTGCGAGCCAGCCGCCGATGCTCGCGTCGCCGCAGCCGACGGTGTCGGCCACCTCGGTCGGGAACGCGGGCTGGAACAGCACGGTGTCGCGATGCAGGAGCTGCATGCCCGATGCGCCGCGCGTGACGAGCATCGTTGCATCGGGCGCCCACGTGCACAGTTGCGCGAGCGCGGCGGCTTCATCGAGTTCCGGAAACAACCCGCGCAGATCCTCGTCGGACACCTTGATCCAGTCGGCGAGCCCGGCCAGCCGGCGCAGCGTGTCGCGATACGACGGCGCGGCCATCGGCGCACGGAAGTTCGGGTCGAACGAGATTCGCTTGCCGGCCGTCCGTGCGGCCTGCGCGACTTCGATCAGGCGCGCCGCGAGCGGCTCGCGCACGACGCCGAGCGAGCCGACGTGCACGATCTCGGCCGCATCGAGCGCACCGGTGGGCAGGTCCGCCGGATCGAACGCGAGATCGGCGCTGTTCTCGCCGATGAAGAAATAGTGGGGCGGCTGCTTCGACACGACCATCGCGAGCAGCGGCGCACGATCGACCTGCCGGATGAAGCGCAGGTCGAGCCCGGCGTCGGCACTCTTGCGCATCAGTTCGTCGCCGAAGATGTCGCGGCTGACCGTGCCGGCGAAGGCCGTCGGCACGCCGAGTCGCGCGCCGACGCGCGCGACGTTCCAGCATGAGCCGCCGGCGATGCTGTGCCAGTGCTGCGCGTCGTCGCGGATGAAATCGGTCAGCGCTTCGCCGAATACGATCAGGCGGGGGAACGTCGTCGTCATGTCGAAACCTTGTGCCGTGGCGTTGCGCACGGCCGTACAGCGGTTGATCCGAAAAGGCGGGCAGTGCGGGGCCGTCGCGCATGGCGACACGGCCCCGCACCGCCCGATTGCGTGGGCGGACAGGCGGCGCGATCAGCGCGGCGAGCTCCAGCCCTTGTAGGTCTTCACGTTGTCGCGCGTGATGAGCGTCGGCTCGATCAGGATCATCGGATTGGCCGGCTTCTGGCCGTTCATGATCCCGTAGCCGACGTTGACCGCCTGCTGCGCCATGGCCCAGGGATCCTGGCTCGACGATGCCTGCACGAGCGTGTTGGACTTGAGCGCGACTTCGATGTCGGGTGCGCCGTCGACCGACGTGATCACGATGCCCGGCCGGTTCAGCTGCTTCGCGGCGAGGTCGCTGCCGATCGCCTGCGGGTCGTTGATCGTGAACACCGCGTCGAGCTTCGGAAAGCGCGTCAGGTAGCCTTGCATCGCATTCATCCCGCCTTCGCGCGAACCCTTGCCGTCCTGGTCGCTCGACAGCACCTTGATGCCGGCGTTTTTCGCGAGCACGGCCTTGCAGCCGTTGACGCGATCGATCACGGCCGATACCTGCGGGCCGTTCTCGATGATCACGTTGCCCTTGCCGTTGAGTTTCTTCGCGATGTAGTCGCACGCGAGTTCGCCGGCCTTCACGTTGTTGGTCTGCACGGTCGCGTTTGCGCCGGCCGCGGCGACGTCGACTGCGACGACCGTGATGCCGGCCGCCTGCGCCTTCTTCACCGCCGGCTCGATCGCCTTCGGATCGGTCGCGTTGAGCAGGATTATGTCGACGTGCGCGGAGATGAAGTTGTCGATCTGCGTGAACTGCTTGTTCAGGTCGTAGTCGGCCGAGACGGCCGTGACCTTCGCATTCGGATTGAGCTGCCTGGCGCGTGCTTCGGCACCCTTGACGATCGTGACGAAGTACGGATTGCCGAGCGACCCGACCGTGACGCCGATCGATTTGAGCGGCTTGTCGGCCGCGTGTGCGGCGGAAGCGCCGAAGGCGAGTGCGCAGGCGACGGCGGTCAGGGCGGCTTTGTGCTTGATCATGTCGTTGTGTCTCCGAGTTGTTGGTGAACGGGCGCAGGCGAACCGGCCTGCGCCGCAAGGTTGAATCGACGGGAAGGGTCAGGTGCGTGCCGAGTCGCGCTGGCGATAGCGATCGAGCGCAACGGCGCCGATGATCACGAGCCCCTTGATGATGTACTGCCAGATGTCGGACACGCCGAGCAGTACGAGGCCGTTCGTCAGTACCGCGATGATCAGCGCACCGATCAGCGTGCCGACGATCGAGCCGACGCCGCCGACGAAGCTCGTGCCGCCGAGGATTACCGCGGCGATCGCGTCGAGTTCGTACGACTGGCCGAGCTGCAGGCCGTTTGCCGCATAAAGCCGCGCGGCCGACATCACCGCGCCGAGCCCGGCGAGCAGGCCCGACGCCGCATAGACGAACATCTGGATCGCCCGCACGTTGATGCCCGACAGGCGCGCGGCTTCCGGATTGCCGCCCACCGAATAGATGCGCATCCCGAGCACCGTGCGGCGCAGGATGAACCACGAGATCGCGATGACCGCGCACGCGATGACGACGAGCCAGGGCACACCGAGGATCGTGCCGTTGCCGATGAACGCGAACGGCAACTGAGGATTGAACACGGTGGTGTCGTTGCCGATCAGGCGTGCAACGCCGCGCACGGCCGTCATCGCGCCGAGCGTGACGATGAACGGCGGCAGGCGCAGGAACGAGATCAGGCCGCCGTTGATCGCGCCGAACACGAGGCCGACGACGAGCGCGAACGGTACGCCGAGCCAGCCCCAGCCCGGAATGGTCGACGCGAGCAGCGCCGCGACGGCCGCGGCAGCGAGCACCGAGCCGACCGACAGGTCGATGCCGCCCGTCAGGATCACGAAGGTCATGCCGGCGGCGAGCACGATGTTGATCGACGCCTGCTGCGTGACGATCGACAGGTTCTGCAGCGTGAAGAAGCCGTCGGTCAGGAAGCCGAAGCCGATGCACAGAACCAGCAGCACCGGCAGCATGCCGGCGGTGCGGATCAGCGACTGCATGCGGGCGCGGTGATCGGCGCCGCGCAACAGCGGCGTACGGTTGCCCACCGGATGGGCCGTCGCGGAAGCGAGGTTCCGCTGCTTGGTCGGGTTGATCATGTCGGTAACCTGAATGTAAGAATGGACTGAAAGGGCGGGCTCAGTGCGCGTCGGCGAGTTCGGCCTGCGAGCCGGTGGCGAGCGCGATGATGGCTTCCTGCGTGATGGGCGTATGCGTGTGGCCGCCGAGTTCGCCCGCGATTTCGCCTTCGCGCATCACGAGCACCCGGTCGGCGACGCCGATGATCTCCGGCAGTTCGCTCGAGATCACGATCACACCCACGCCGGCTCGGGCCAGTTCGTTGATGATCCGGTAGATCTCGGATTTCGCGCCGATGTCGACGCCGCGCGTCGGTTCGTCGAGGATCAGCACGCGCGGCTTCGTCTCGAGCAGGCGCGACAGCAGCACTTTCTGCTGGTTGCCGCCTGACAGCGCGCCGACGTTGACGTTCGCGTGGGGGACGCGGATCGACAGCGATGCAATCGCGTCGCGTGCGCGTTCGGCGCCGCGCGCGAGGTCGAGCGCACCGAGCCGCGCATCGCGGTTGCAGACCGAGATGTTGATGTTGTCGCGTACGCTCATGTCGAGGAACAGGCCCTGGCGCTTGCGGTCTTCGGTCAGGTAGACGAGCCCGGCGTCGATCGCGTCGCGCGGCGAGTGCGCGCCGAACGTGCGTTCGCCCACCTTCACGTTGCCGCGCACGCGCGGTTCCGCGCCGAAGATCAGCCGCGCGAGCTCGGTGCGGCCGGCGCCGACGAGCCCCGCGATGCCGAGCACTTCGCCGGCGTGCAGGTCGAGGCTGCAGCCGCGCACGCGCGCGCCGTCGGCGATGTCGCGTACCGACAGCAGCAGGTGGCCGGGGTCGTACGGCGCGTGTTCCTTCTTGTAAAAGCCGGAGATGTCGCGGCCGACCATCATCGCGACAAGACGCTCGGCCGACAGCGACGCGCGCTCGAGCGTGCCGACATACGTGCCGTCGCGCAGCACCGACACACGATCGGACAACTCGTAGATCTCCGCCATCCGGTGGCTGATGTAGATGATCGCGAGACCTTCCTCGCGCAACTGGCGGATCAGGCGGAACAGGTGTTCGGTCTCGCGCGACGACAGCGGCGTGGTCGGCTCGTCCATCACGAGGATGCGTGCGCGGGTGTGCACGGCGCGCGCGATCTCGACGAGCTGCTGTTCCGCGATCGACAGCGTGCCGACGAGCGTGTCGGGCCCGAACGATGCGCCCAGGTGCGCGAGCACGTCCTCGCAGCCGCGTGCCATCGCCGCGCGGTCGATTGTGCCCCAGCGCCGGTTGCCGCGCCGCAATTCGCGGCCGATGTAGATGTTTTCCGCGACGCTCAGGTTCGGGGACAGGCACAGCTCCTGGTAGATCACCGCGACGCCAGCATCGCGCGCGGCAAGCGGGCCGTCGATGTCGATGCGTTCGCCGTCGATCAGGATCTCGCCGCCGGCGTCGGCGCGGTACGCGCCCGACAGGATCTTCATCAGCGTCGATTTGCCCGCGCCGTTTTCGCCCATCAGCGAGTGGATCTCGCCGGGATAGACGGTCAGGCTCACGTTGTCGAGCGCGCGCACGGCCGGGAACGTCTTGCTGATCCCGCGCATCTCGAGCAGCGGGCGAGGCGACTCAGATCGCGACATGGTTGACCTCCTGCGAATCGGTGCGGGCGCCCTTGAGGATGCCGGCCCGCGGGGAGAAGTTGAAATACATCGGCAGCGTGGCTGCGCCGATCGCGCCGGCGTCGGCACCGAACGTGCCGCGCACGAGCACCGGCGTGCCGCGTGCTTCGGGCGCGGTGGCCACGAGCGCGGCACGCAGGCGCGTTGTCACCGCGTCGAGCAGGCCAGCGTCGGTATCGGCGTCGAGCACGACCACTGGCGCATCGACCACACACAGCACCGCGCGCAACGCAGGGGCGAGCGCGTCGACGCAATCGTCGATCCATTCGTCGACGGCGGGCAGGCCGCGAGCGATGCAGGCTTCGAGATCGGCCCAGTTGTCGACCGTCTCGCCGTGATGGCGCAGATGGCGCACGAGCGCATGCAGCGACGCACGCGCGAGCAGGATGTCCCACGGGCCACGCGGCGGCGGCGCGGAAGCGAGCCGGCTCGGCGGCACGGGAATCACGGCGATGTCGCCCGCGTTGCCGGTCACGCCGCGCAGGCAGTCGCCGTCGATCGCGATGCCGCCGCCGATCGCCGGCCCGATGAACAGATAGACGAAGTCGTCGCACTGCCGGCCGTATCCGTAGAACAGCTCGGCGATCGCGGCTGCGTTGCCGTCGTTCTCGCCGAATACCGGAAGCGACAGCATGCGACCGAGGTCGCTGGCGAAATCGACGTCTTCCCATGCGCGGAACGTGTCGGGTGCGAGACCGAGTTCGCGCATCCACGCGCCGAGGTTGTAGGGCTGCGCGACACCGATGCCGGTCAGGCGGGCGCGCTCGTGGTCGGGGAGCAGGGCCTGCATCGCTTCGATGTCGTGGCGGACGATCTCGAGCACGTCGGCAGGCGGAGGCAGCAGCGTGTCGTGCGAGCGGCGGCCGAGCACGTCGCCCGCGAAGTTGACGAGCGCCGTTTCGATGCGCATCCGGTCGAGATGGACGCCGATGCCGAACGCGCCGCGCGGGTCGAGGCGAATCAGCGAAGCCGGCTGACCGCGCTGGCCTTCGGTGCGGCCCGCGAATTCGATCAGCTTCGCGTCGGCGAGCGATGTGATGATGCTGCCGACCGCCGTGCCCGTCATGTTCGCGAGGCGGGCGAGATCGGCCTTTGACGCGCTGCCTGCGCGGCGCAGCGTCTTCAGCAGCAGGCGCTCGTTGTAACGGCGCACGTTGGCCGAGTTGCTGCCCTGGCCGAAGTGCGGGCTTCTCATGGCGTCTCCTTCCATGGCGCGCCGTGCAGCGGCGCATTAAATAAATCACGTTGATTTATTTAACCGCGTGAACGCCGGCATGTCAGCCTAGGGAAATCCCGGTTTGAGGTGGAGGGCGGGGATGGTAGTTCGGGGCGTCCGGAATCGGGGATGGATCGCGGAAGCCCGGTCGTTCAGGCGGAAGGTGGCGTGGGTGGTGGCATGAACCCGGGCAGTGGGTTGTCGCCGGACTCGCAGCATGCTGCCGCAGTTTGCTTGCGCTGGCGGTGCAAATCGAAGCGGCTGGGTCTGCTCGAGAAGATGAGGGGGAGGTTTTTCCGGAGCCGGAAATAAAAAAAGGCCGGCTAGAAGCCGACCTTTTCAAAAAAACAGATGGTGCCCAGGAGAGGACTCGGTCACACATGCGCGACCCCGGCTGCGCTTGCAAGCGCAGCCTTTCGAGTCCTCACGCAAAGCGCTGGGCTTGAAATGAAAAAAGGCCGGCTAGAAGCCGACCTTTTCAAAAAACAGATGGTGCCCAGGAGAGGACTCGAACCTCCACGATGTTGCCACCGCTAGGACCTGAACCTAGTGCGTCTACCAATTCCGCCACCTGGGCACGTTTTGCAGTAGCTGCTTGCTGCAAAGAAGCGAAATTATAGCGCGTCTCTGGCGGCTGTCAACAGGATTTGAGGTCGCGAACGAAAATAATTTGACGGATTTGTTTGGGCATCGAGCGAGGTGCGCAAACATCGCGGCGGGGCGACCGACGTGCACCGTCGAACACTTGTGATGGGCGGGTTTGCGCGGGCTGATCCCTTCCGGATGTCGGAAATGCAGGTGAGCCGACTGGATGGGGCTTTTTCAGGAAGTGGAGGGTCAGGAGGGAGGGCTGGGTCGCACATGTGTAACCCGAGTCACGCTTGCAAGCGCAGCCTTTCGACGCCCCGCTCGGAGCAACCAAGCGCTTTGCTTCCTGGGCTTGAAATGAAAAAAGGCCGGCTAGAAGCCGACCTTTTCAAAAAACAGATGGTGCCCAGGAGAGGACTCGAACCTCCACGATGTTGCCACCGCTAGGACCTGAACCTAGTGCGTCTACCAATTCCGCCACCTGGGCACGTTTCGCTTGCTGCGATGCGAAGACCGCTATTTTAGCGTGTCTTCGCATCCTGTCAACACAATTTCATTCGAAGCGATAAAAATATTGCCCCTCGCGCGACGGATTCTCACGCGCCGACCGGAATCGCGCGTTTCGCGTCGAAGTTCCAGCGCTGCGCCTGACTCGTGTCGACTCGGGCCGGCAGCAGTCCCGCCGCGAGGAATGTATCGGCGATCTTCTGCTGTTCGCCGAAGTTTTGTGCGACCACCGCGCGAACGAGATAACTGCGTCGCGCGTTCGCGCGCGCGATCGTCGCCGCGTCGAGCCCCCAGATCGGCGCGAGCGTATTCGCTGCGTCCTGCGGGTGGTTGCGCAGCCACGTGCCGGCCTGCGACAGCTGGTCGAACAGGATCTGGACGACGTCGGGCCGCGCAGTGGCGAAGCTGGTCGACGCGAGGTAGTAGCGCTGGTATGACGCGAGTCCGTTGCCGTCGGCGAGAATCCGTACGTCGGGATTGCGGTCGACCGATGCGACATAGGGATCCCACGTGATCCATGCGTCCACGCTGCCACGCTCGAACGCCGCGCGGCCGTCCGCGGGCGTCAGGTAGCGGATCGTCGCATCGGCCGGCCCGAGCTTCGCGCGTGCGAGTGCGGCAAGCAACAGGTAATGGCTGCCGGCCGCCTTCGTGACCGCAATGCGCGTGCCCTTGAGATCGGCGAGCGTACGCAGTGTGCTGTCCTGCTTGACGATGATCGCCTGCGCTTTCGGCGAAGGCGCTTCCTGTGCGACGTACACGAAACGCGCACGAGCAGCTTGTGCGAAGACCGGGACCGTATCGGCCACGTCGGCGCTGAAATCGACGGCGCCGATGTTGAGTGCTTCCGTCAGCGGCAATCCGCTTGCGAATTCATGCCACGACACGCGCAAGCCGAGCGGCGCCAGCGCCTGCTCGAGCGCGCCGCGCGTCTTGAGCAACGTGATGAGTGTCGACGACTTCTGGTAGCCGATGCGCAGCACATCGGGTGCGTTCTCGGCGCGCGCTCGGACGCCGGCGGCAGTGAGACCTGCGGCCAGCATCGCGCGCGCGAATGCGCGGCGGTTCATCGGCGTCATGGATCGTGCTCCTTGTCTGGTTCGTTGCATTGAAGCGAGCCGGCTAACGTACCAACAGGGCGAGCGGACCATAACCGATAAATTCTGCTATCGATCCTGCTGGCGGGCATAAGGGCGGGGCGCCAGTAATTGCGGCGCGTCCATGCATGTGCGGTCGAAATGAAAAAGGCCGGCAGAAGCCGACCTTTTCAAAAAACAGATGATGCCCAGGAGAGGACTCGGTCACACATGCGCGACCCGGCTGCGCTTGCAAGCGCAGCCTTTCGAGTCCTCACGCAAAGCGCTGGGCTTGAAATGAAAAAAGGCCGGCTAGAAGCCGACCTTTTTAAAAACAGATGGTGCCCAGGAGAGGACTCGAACCTCCACGATGTTGCCACCGCTAGGACCTGAACCTAGTGCGTCTACCAATTCCGCCACCTGGGCACGTTTTGCAGTAGCTGCTTGCTGCAAAGAAGCGAAATTATAGCGCCCCAATTAATCGTGTCAACACTTTTTTGCGATGCACTGCAAACCGGGCTCCGCCGCGCCTGCCGGCGGCATTCCCCGTCATTTGGCGACACAGGCGGGTGATAGAATGACCCGCCGCCGTCAATATAGAACTGTCTGAAGGACACCTCTATGTTGATGCCGTGCACCATCAGTCAACGCAACGAGAAAAATCATCGACAAACCCTTGAGCAAATATCCGTACCCCATTCCGAGCCGTGAAGAGATTCTCGGCGTGCTGCGTACGAGCGACGCGCCGCTGGCCGCCAACGACATCGCCGAAGCACTGTCGATCAAGCGTCAGGAGCGCGAGGGGTTCTTCCGGCGTGTCGCCGCGATGGAGCGCGACGGCCAGATCCGCCTCGACAAGCGCGGCCACTACCAGTTGACCCATCCGTCGAACTTCGTCGCCGGGCGCGTGCAAGGGCATCGCGACGGCTACGGGTTCGTGATCCGCGACGACGGCCAGGACGACCTGTTCCTGCCGAACGGCGAAATGCAGAAGGTGATGCACAACGATCGCGTGCTCGCGCGGATCGTCGGCTACGATCGCCGCGGCCGCCCGGAAGGGCACGTCGTCGAAGTCACCGAGCGCGCGAACAAGCGCGTGATCGGCCGCCTGCTCAACGAGAACGGCGCGCTGATCGTCGCACCGGAAGACAAGCGCATCGGCCACGACATCCTGATCACGCAGAACGTGAAGAAGGCGAAGGTCGGGCAGGTCGTCGTCGTCGAGCTGACCGATTTCCCGAGCCGCCATTCGCAGCCGCTCGGCCGTGTCGTCGAGGTGCTCGGCGACATCGACGATCCGGGCATGGAAATCGAAATCGCGGTGCGCAAGTACGGCGTGCCGCACGAATTCAGCCAGCCGGCGCTCGACGAAGCCGCCGCGCTGCCCGACAAGGTGCGGCCGACCGACCTGCGTTTCCGCGTCGACCTGCGCGACGTGCCGCTCGTGACGATCGACGGCGAGGACGCGCGCGACTTCGACGATGCCGTCTACTGCGAGCCGGTGAAGGTCGGCCGCGGCGACGGCTACCGGCTGATCGTCGCGATCGCCGACGTGTCGCATTACGTACAGCCTGGGAGCGCGCTCGATGCCGACGCGCTCGAGCGCAGCACGTCGGTCTACTTCCCGCGCCGCGTGATTCCGATGCTGCCGGAGAAGCTGTCGAACGGCCTCTGCTCGTTGAATCCGCAGGTCGACCGTTGCGTGCTCGCGTGCGACATGGTGATCACCGGGCGCGGCGAGATCAAGGCGTACCAGTTTTACCCGGCCGTCATCCATTCGGCTGCGCGCCTCACGTACACCGAAGTCGCGGCCGTGCTGTCGAACACGAAGGGGCCGGAGGCCGCGCGCCGCGCGGATCTGCTGCCGCACCTGCAGGATCTGTACGGCGTCTACAAGTCGCTGTTCGCCGCGCGGCAGAAGCGCGGCGCGATCGACTTCGACACGACCGAGACCTACATCGTCTGCAACTCGCAGGGCAAGATCGAGCAGATCGTGCCGCGCCAGCGTAACGACGCGCACAAGCTGATCGAGGAATGCATGCTGGCCGCAAACGTCTGCGCGGCCGATTTCCTGAAGCGCAACAAGCATCCGGGCCTGTACCGCGTGCACGCGGGACCGACGCCGGAGAAGCTCGAGAACCTGCGTGCGTTCCTGCGCGGCATGGGCCTGTCGCTCGGCGGCGGCGACAAGCCGCATGCGAGCGACTACGCGGCGCTGATGGCGCAGATCCGCGACCGGCCCGATGCACAGATGCTGCAGCCGATGCTGCTGCGCTCGATGCAGCAGGCCGTCTACAGCCCGGACAACATCGGTCACTTCGGCCTGGCCTACGAGGCGTACGCGCACTTCACGAGCCCGATCCGCCGTTATCCGGACCTGCTCACGCACCGCGCGATCTACGCGATCCTGTCCGGCAAGAAATACGTGCCGAAGGCGCCGGACGGCTTCGAGCTGAACACCGCGCTGTCACCGCGCGCCCGTGCGATGCAGCAGGCCGACGACGAAACGCGCGGCCGCTCGCGCTCGAATACGGCGATCTGGGAAGAACTCGGCCTGCACTGCTCGGCGAACGAGCGCCGCGCGGACGAAGCGTCGCGCGACGTCGAGGCCTGGCTCAAGTGCTACTTCATGCGCGACAAGCTCGGCGAGGAGTACGGCGGGATGGTGAACGGCGTCACGTCGTTCGGCATCTTCGTGCAGCTCGACACGCTTTTCATCGAAGGGCTCGTGCACGTCACCGAACTCGGCTCGGACTACTTCCAGTACGACGAAATCAAGAACGAGCTGCGCGGCGAGCGGACGGGTATCCGCTATCGTCTGTCGGATCGCGTGCGCGTACAGGTGAGCCGTGTCGATCTCGACGCGCGCAAGATCGACTTCCGCCTCGTGCGCGATACGCCGGTGAAGGCGCCGCGCCCGTCGCCCGCGCCGGCTTCGGCTGGCGGCGGTATCGACCGTAACGGCCCGCGTGTCCGTGCTCTGCCGCAGGCGGAAGAACCCGCGCCGCGCCGCAAGAAGGCCGCGAGCGCGCCGAGCGTCGCGGTGAAGGACGCGCGCGCCGCGCGTGCCGCCGCGAAGAAGAAGGGCGGTAGTGCCGGCAACGGCGGCGGCGGCGGTGCGGCGGCGAAGCCGACCGCGAAGAAGACCCGCGCCCGCAAGAAGTATTGAGCGTTCGGGGCGGCGCCATGCGCACGCCCTGCAGTATCGAGAGACGCCGCGTCACCGGTCATCGGCCGGCAACGCGGCGCTTTCCTTTTCCATGGATCGCGGCTGCGCGCGTCGCGCGGCCGCACGTTTGATCGAAGGTTGTTCCAGTCATGTCACGTCTGAAGGTTCTTTACGGTTTTCATGCGGTGACCGCACGTTTGCGGCACGATGCATCGACGGTTGCGGAGGTGCTGTACGACCAGACGCGCCGCGACCGCCGCATGCAGGACTTCCTGCACGCCGCGAAGGAAGCGGGCGTGCGGCTGATCGCGGCCGATGAAACGCGCCTGTGGGGCCTCGCACATACCGAGCGCCACCAGGGCGTCGTCGCGCGTGTCGAGGACATCCCGCTCGCGCAGAACCTGTCCGAACTGCTCGACGGCATCCAGGGCCCCGCGCTGCTGCTGGTGCTCGACGGCGTCACCGATCCGCACAACCTCGGCGCATGCCTGCGTGTCGCCGATTCGGCCGGTGCGCACGCGGTGATCGCGCCGCGCGACCGTGCGGTCGGCCTGAACGCGACCGCCGCCAAGGTGGCGAGCGGCGCGGCCGATACGGTGCCGTACATCACGGTGACGAACCTCGCCCGTGCGCTGCGCGAGCTGAAGGACGCCGGCGTGTGGGTCATCGGCACGTCGGACGAAGCCTCGGCAACGCTCTACGAAACGAAGCTCGACGGCCCCGTCGCGCTCGTGATGGGCGCGGAAGGCGAAGGCATGCGCCGGCTCACGCGCGACACCTGCGACGAAGTGATGAGCATTCCGATGGCCGGCAGCGTCGAAAGCCTGAACGTGTCGGTCGCAAGCGGCGTGTGCCTGTACGAAGCCGTGCGCCAGCGGCGCGTGAAGGGCTGACGCAGCCCGTCCCGCGCGGCTTGCGCGGGCCTCGAATGACCCGAACGACGCGTGCCGCGATCCGGTGCGGCACGCGGCCCTCCGGAGTGCGCGACCGATGACCCTGTTCCGCATAGGCGCATCCTGCGCCGTGCTGTGCCTGCTGGCTGCCTGCACGTCGCCGACGCTCGTCGAACGCGGCACCTACTATGCCGACACGAGCCTGCACGCGCGCGGTGCCGATTCGCGGATCCGCTTTCTCGTGATGCATTACACCGAAAGCGACGAGGCGAAATCGCTGCGCACGCTGACGGGCGATTCGGTCAGCGTGCATTACGTGATCCCGCCTCAGCCGCGCATCGAGCGCGGGCTGCCCGTCGTCTACCAGCTTGTTCCGGAATCGGAGCGCGCATGGCACGCGGGCGTCAGCGAGTGGCAGGGCACGACCGAGCTGAACGCGGTGTCGATCGGCATCGAGAACGTGAACCGCGGCCCGCTCGATCCGCAGAACCGCACCTGGCAGCCGTATCCGCCCGAGCAGGTCGCCGCACTGACCCGGCTGTCGAAGGACATCGTCGCGCGCTACGCGATTCCGCCGACGCGCGTGGTCGGGCACAGCGACATCGCGCCACAACGCAAGATCGATCCGGGGCCGTTGTTCCCGTGGCGTGCGTTGGCGCAGGCCGGTGTCGGTGCGTGGCCGGACGCCGCGACCGTGGCGGCGCGGCTCGCCGGTCGGGATCCGCATGCGCCGGTCGACGTGCGCGAACTGCAGCTCAAGCTCGCGCGCTACGGCTACGACGTGGCGACCGACGGCGTGCTCGACGAACGTACGCGACGCGTGTTCGCGGCGTTTCAGATGCATTTCAGGCCGGCCGACTACGCGGGTGATCCGGACGCCGAAACCGATGCGATCGCGCAGGCGTTGCTCGACAAGTACTTCGCCGGCACGCAACCCGCGGCAGATGAGCCCTGAACCCGCGGCGCACCGCACGCCGAAAAACGCGGGCCGTCATCCGACTCCGGTAAACTGGCGGTTTTCCGCAATCCCGCAGCTTTACCACTCCATGACTCAAGACGAACTCAAACGCCTCGTCGGCCAGGCCGCCGCCGACTACGTGATCCAGAACGTGCCGGAAGGTGCCGTGATCGGCGTCGGCACCGGCTCGACCGCCAACTGCTTCATCGACGCGCTCGCCGTCGTCAAGGCGCGCTATCGCGGCGCCGTGTCGAGCTCCGTCGCCACGACCGAACGCCTGAAATCGCACGGCATCAAGGTGTTCGACCTGAACGAGGTCGACTCGCTGCAGGTGTACGTCGATGGCGCCGACGAGATCGACGCGGGCGGCGCGATGATCAAGGGCGGCGGCGGTGCGCTCACGCGCGAGAAGATCGTCGCATCGGTGGCCGACACGTTCGTCTGCATCGCCGACGCCAGCAAGCGCGTGCCGGTGCTCGGCGCGTTCCCGCTGCCGATCGAAGTCGTGCCGATGGCACGCACGGCGATCGGCCGGCGCGTGACCGCACTCGGCGGCGTGCCCGTGCTGCGCGTGACGAAGGACGGTGCGCCGTACATCACCGACAACGGTAACGAGATCATCGACGTGAAGGGGCTGCAGATCGCCGACCCGCGCGGCTTCGAAGCGCAGGTGAACGCATGGCCGGGCGTCGTGACGGTCGGCCTGTTCGCCGAGCGCGGCGCGAATCTGTGCTTGCTCGGCACGGAAAACGGCGTTGAAACGATCGTTTATTCGGCTAATTGAAAGATATGGAAAGCAGTCCGTAACGGTATGCCATGTACCGTAATGAACTGAATGTTTAAATCTTGTGGAATTCGGGGCCCGGTAGGCGCAATGCGCTTCCCGGGCCTTATTTTTAGCCGTATAAATCACCCCGTCAAAAAGAGGGATAACCCTGTCAGGTGTTTACCAGATAGCGAAATGTCCTCGAACTCATCAACTTATAGATCATAAGAACAGTCGTAACCAGGGCCGGCGGAACTGCGGAGCAGGTGTTCGCAAATCGACGCACGGGGAGGTGTCATGGAGCAGGGCAAAGACCGGTCACTGGTCGCCAAAGTGATGGATGGGCTTGTCTCGGGTATCGTCGAAGACAAGTACGGCGGCATCTTGCCGCCGCAGGACGTGCTGTCGAAAGAGTTCGATGTGAGTCGCACCGTGATGCGGGAAGCGTTGTCGATGTTGCTTGCGCGCGACATGCTCGACGTGCGTCCGAAAGTCGGCACGCGCGTGCGGCCGATGCGCGACTGGCGCATGATCGATGAAGACGTGGTGAGCTGGCGCTTCCGGGCGAAACCCGATCCGCAGTTCATGCGCGACGTCATCGAATTCCGGATGCTGATCGAACCGCGCGCGACCGCGCAGGCGGCGGTGCGCGCAACGGCGGCGGACATCGCGGGCATCCGTGAAGCGTTCGATGCCTTCAAGGTGCTGCAGCCGGGCGACCCCGGCTACGACACGGCGGACGAGTTGCTGCACACGCGGATCGTCCAGGCGAGCGGTAACCAGTTCTTCCAGCAGATGGCGGCGATCGTACGCGGCGCGGTGCGCCTCGTGAATCCGCGTGTCGTGCAGAAGGAGGGCGCGCACGACGTCGTGGTGAAGGCGCATGCGCGTGTGGTCGACGCAATCGAGCGGCGCGATCCGCGCGAAGCCGAAGCCGCTTCGCTCGCGCTGATCGATTTCAGCGCCGACGAGATCTCGCGCGATTTCTCCGTCGACGTGCCCATGCGCGCCTGACGCGGCGCGTTTCGCTCATCCGTGTGCCGCCGGGCCGTTTATCATGACGTCCGGCCGGCAGCGTGCCGGCCACCGTCATACGACCGACACGGAAGATCAGGATGAACGACAACGACCATCGCCCGGTGCGCTTCGGCATCATCGGCGCAGGCAGCATTGCGCGCCGCTTCGCGCAAAGCCTCGCACATGTGCCGGGCGCCACGCTCGCCGGTGCCTGGGCCCGCCGCGCGGACGCCGCGGCAGCCTTTTGCGGCGCGCACGGCGGTTCGCCTGCCGCCAGCCTCGAAGCACTCCTCGCGAGCGATATCGACGCGGTCTACATCGCGACGCTCCATGACAGTCACGCGCAGTACACGCTGGCCGCGCTTGCCGCCGGCAAGGCCGTGCTGTGCGAAAAACCCGCGACGCTGAACGCGGCGCAACTCGACACCGTGCTGCAAGCGGCACGCGACGCCGGGCGGCTTTTCATGGAGGCGATGAAGCCGCCGTTCTTCCCGCTGTACCGTCAGTTGCGCGCGCACCTGCAGGACGATCCGATCGGCGAGATCCGGCTCGTACGGGCAGGGTGCGCGTCGTCGTCGGTACCCGGCGACCATTCCGTCTATCGCCTCGATCGCGCGGGCGGTGCGCTGCTCGATATGGGGATCTACGAGACCTTTCTCGCGGTCGACTGGCTCGGTGCGGCGCTCGACGTACAGACGCTCGGCCGCGTCGGCGCGACGGGTGTCGACCTGTTCGCGAGCCTGAACAGCGTGCATGCGCACGGCGGGATCGCCCAGCTTTTTTGCGGGCTCGACGTGATGGGGCGTGGCGACGCGCTGATCGCCGCAGCCGGCGGCCATGTGATGATTCACGAGAAGTGGTGGAACCCGGTGCGCGCGACGATCAGCTATGCGGACGGGCGCACCGTCGAACTCGACGCACCGGCTGAAGGCGGCGGATTGAACTACGAGACCGCGCACTTCTGCGACCTGCTGCGCGCGGGCAAGACCGAAAGCCCGATCATGACGCACGACCATTCGCGGCTGATGATCGCGATGACCGATGCCGCGCGAGCGGCGCTCGGCGTGCGCTATTCGGGCGAGTAAGCGGGAAGGAAGGCGCCGGGCGCGCGCGGGCGGCCCGGCGAACGGCCGGTGCTCAGTGCCGCGTCGGCAGCGACAGGCGTTTTTCGTACCAGCGCTGCACCCATTCGAGGACCTGGCACAGGATCCAGTACACGGCCGCGGCGGCGAGATAAAGCGGCAGCGGCTGATAGGTCGCCGCGATCACTTCCTGCGCACTGCGCAGCAGTTCGGTCACGGTGATCACGGACACGAGCGACGTGTCCTTGATCAGGCTGATCAGGCTGTTCGACAGGCTCGGCACCGCGATGCGCAGCGCCTGCGGACCGATCACGTAGCGCAGCGTTTGCCCCCACGACAGCCCGAGGCTGTACGCGGCGAGCCATTGGCCGCGCGCGATCCCGTTGATCGCGCCGCGCATGCTTTCCGACATGTAGGCCGCGACGTTCGCGGACAGCGCAATGACGCCGGCCGGCGTCGGGTCGAGCGAGATGCCGAGGCTCGGCAGCCCGTAATAGATGACGAAGATCTGCACGAGCAGCGGCGTGCCGCGCATCAGGCTCACGTACGCGCGCGCCAGCCACGCGAGCGCGTTGACCCAGATGCTCTCGAAGCCGTCGAGCGCTTCGCTCTGCCGGATGCCCATCATCGCGAGCACGACGGCGCCAAGCAGGCCGAACACCATCGACAGCACGGCGAACTTGACGGTCAGTACGGCACCCTGGGCGAGCACCGGCAGCGATTGGACGAGCAGGGAAGTTGTCGACATGGAATACGAAGCGAATGCGTGCGCGAAAGCGCAATCATAAACCGGACGAACAAAACAAAGGGCGGCATCGTTGCGGATGCCGCCCTTTCCGGCCCGCCGTCAGGCGGGAAATGCAGGCGTGCTTACTTGATCGGTTTCGTCACGTCGATGCCGAACCACTTGTCGGAGATCTTCGTGAACGTGCCGTCGGCCTCGAGTTGCGTCATCGCGTCGTCGATCGCCTTCTGGAACTTCGGGTTGCCCTTCTTGAACGGGATGCCCGACGGGTTCGCCGAGCCGACGTTCGCGCCCGGGCGCAGCGGCAGTTGCGAATTCTTCGTCAGGTACGCGAGCATCAGGCGGTCGTTGAGCGCGGCGTCGAGTCGGCCGGCCGCGAGATCGCGCAGGTACTCGGGCGCGCCCGGGTACGTCTTCACGTCGATGCCGGGCACCGACTTCGCCATGTCCATGTAGTTCGTGCCGAGCGCGACGCCGAGCTTCTTGCCCTTCAGGTCATCCAGCGACTTGAACTCGCGCGTGTCGTCCTTGCGCTGGATCAGCTGCGCGGACGAAAACGTGTAAGGCGGCGAGAAGTCGAGCGTTTCCTTGCGCTTGTCGGTGATGCCGACCTGGTTGGAGATCACGTCGAACTTGCCGGCCTGCAGACCCGCAATGATGCCGCTCCATTCGGTCGTCACGAATTCCGCCTTCACGCCGAGCTTCGCGGCCACGGCTTTCGCGATGTCGACGTCGAAGCCGACGAGTTCGCCTTGCGGGTTCTTCGAGTTGAACGGCGGGAACGTGCCTTCGAGGCCGACCCGCAGCGTGCCGCGTTGTTTCACCTGGTCGAGGAGGTCGGCCGCATGCGCGGTGGCGGCAGCGAGCGACGTGCCGATCAGGCCGGCAACCAGCAGCTTCTTCAGCAGCGCAATCTTCATCGTGTGTTTCCTTGCCCTGTCCGGGTCATTGATTCTGGTAATGAGGGCCGATGATAGCAAAAATGCAATCGACCTCTAAATACCGTTTGTTTATGTCTATATTACGCGGTGCGTTCGCGGGCGACGGCCTTCACGCATTCCGCGACGAGCGCGGGGCCGCGGTAGATGAAGCCCGTGTAGAGCTGCACGAGCGCTGCGCCGGCCGCGAGCTTCGCACGGGCGTCCTCGCCCGAGAAAATGCCGCCGACGCCGATGATGGGCACTTCGCTGCCGACTTCCGCGTGCAGCTTGCGGATCACTTCGTTCGACGCGTCGAACACGGGGCGGCCCGACAGGCCGCCGGCTTCGTCCGCATGCGGCAGGCCCTGGACGGCCGCGCGCGACAGCGTCGTGTTGGTGGCGATGACCGCCTCGATCTTGTGGCGCAGCAACGTGTCGCCGATTTCCTTGACCTGTTCGTCGTCGAGATCGGGGGCGATCTTCAGCGCGAGCGGCACGAGCTTGCCGTGCAGGTCGGCGAGGCGCTGCTGCTTGTCCTTCAGCGCCGCGAGCAGCGCGTCGAGCTCGCCCGCGCCCTGCAGCTGGCGCAGGTTCTTCGTGTTCGGCGACGAGATGTTGATCGTTACGTAGCTCGCGAACGGGTACACGCGCTCGAGGCAGTACAGGTAATCCTCTGCGGCGCGCTCGATCGGCGTATCGGCGTTCTTGCCGATGTTCAGGCCGAGGATGCCCCGATAGCGGGCAGCCTGGACGTTCTTCACGAACTGGTCGACACCGTGATTGTTGAAGCCCATCCGGTTGATCAGTGCCTCGGCCTGCGGCAGGCGGAACATCCGCGGGCGCGGGTTGCCGGGCTGCGGGCGCGGCGTGACCGTACCGACCTCGATGAAGCCGAAGCCGAGTGCCGCAAGGCCGTCGATGGCCGCGCCGTCCTTGTCGAGGCCTGCCGCGAGGCCGACCGGGTTGCGGAACGTGAGCCCCATCACGGTGCGCGGCGCGTCGGGCACGCGGGCCGACAGCGCGCAGGCAAGGCCCGTGCGGCCGGCCGCGCCGAGCGCGCGCAGCGTGAGGTGGTGAGCGTCTTCCGCATCCATCTTGAACAGGGATGCGCGGGCCAGCGGATAAAGGGAACTGAACACGGGAATAGGGCGGACAGCCGGAATGGATGACAACCCGCTATTTTACCGGGAGTTGAGCGGCAGGGGCGCGCTTCGCGTCCTCGCCCCTGCAGCGCGTGTCAGCCCGAGCCGGAATGTCCGCCCGGCAATGGCGCGCGGGCCAGTGCCGCGTCGACGGGCGGCAGGTCGATCCGATCCGGATCGAGTATCTTCCAGCGGCCGTCGATCAGCCCTTCGAGCGGGTGGAAGTTCGCCTTGTAGGCCATCTTCGGGCTCTCGCGGATCCAGTATCCGAGATACACGTAGGGCAGGCCGAGGCTCCTGGCCTGCTCGATCTGCCACAGGATGTTGTAGGTGCCGTAACTCGTGTGCTGATCGTCGGGCTCGAAGAACGTGTAAACGGACGACAGTCCGTCGCCGAGGATGTCGATCATGCTGACCATGCGCAGCCTGCCGGGCTCGCCGCCCGGTGTGTCGAGGTCGCGGAATTCGACGAGGCGCGAATTGATCCGGCTCTGCAGCAGGAATTGCTCGTACTGGTCGCGGCTGTCGCGATCCATGCCGCCGCCCGCGTGGCGTGCGGACTGGTAGCGCATGTAGAGCGCGTAATGCTCTTCGTCGTAGTGCAGCGGCGAAACCGTCGCGACGAGCGTGCGGTGCCGCTTCCACATCCGGCGCTGCGTACGCGACGGCGCGAACGCGTCGACGGGGACGCGCACCGGCACGCAGGCACGGCAGCCGTCGCAGTACGGGCGGTATGTGAAGACGCCCGAACGCCGGAAGCCGGCCTTCACGAGCTCGGTATAGATGTCGGAATTGATCAGGTGGCTCGGCGTCGCGACTTGCGAGCGCGCGACGCGGCCGTCCAGATAGCTGCACGGATAGGGCGCCGTTGCATAGAATTGCAGCGCCGAAAGCGGTGAAAGCGGCAGCTCAGTCGGATGAGTCATGGGCAGCTCTCGTTGCAGGGAGGGAGTGCCGCGCTAGCGCTCGATCCCGGAGGGAGGCGCCGTTTCGGCGCGGCCCGTCAGCGCGGCGAGCACGCGCTTGTCGAACTGCCACGGAATCGGCGGTTCGGCTACCGCGCTGCGCACGTGAGCGACAAAGGCCTTGCGTGCGATCTCGCGGCCGCCGAGCGACGCTAGATGCGACGTATTCTGCTGGCAGTCTATCATTTCCAGCCCCTGCTCGCGAAGGTGCGCGACGAGCGTGGCCAGCGCGATTTTCGATGCGTCGGTCGCGTCCGCATACATCGACTCGCCGAAAAACATCCGCCCGAACGACACGCCGTACAGGCCGCCGACGCGTCGCCCGTCGTGCCAGGTCTCGATGCTGTGCGCGTTGCCGGACCGGTAGAGCGACGTGTATGCATCGATGATCTCGGCCGTGATCCACGTGCCGCGCTGCCCGCGGCGCGGCGCCTGCGCGCAGGCGCGCATCACGCCCGCAAAGTCGTGGTCGACGCGCACTTCCCATTCGGGTTCGCGCAGCACGCGCTTCAGCGTCTTGCGCAGCGAGGGCGACACCTTGAACTCGGCCGGCACGAGGATCATGCGCGGGTCGGGGCTCCACCACAGCACGGGCTGGCCGTCCGAATACCACGGGAAGATGCCGCGCAGGTATGCGTCGATGAGGCGCGACGGCAGCAGGTCGGCGCTCGCGGCGAGCAGCCCCGGCGCGCCGGTCGCGGGGCCGAGCGCGCGTTCGATGGGCGGAAACGGATCGTCCGGGCCGAGCCAGGGGACCATGGGGCGAGGGCTCAGCCGTTGCGCAGCGAGCGGAAGATATCGCCGGTGTGCACGCCGTAGTCGCCGGCGGCGCGATCGGCGAAGAAGAATCGCAGGGTCTGGCTGACGGTCGGGAACGCGATTTCGTCCCACGGGATGTCGGCTTCGTCGAACAGCTTCACTTCGAGGCTTTCCTCGCCGGCTTCGAATCCCGGATCGGTGAGCCGCGCGAGGTAGAACAGGTGAACCTGGTGCACGTGCGGCACGTTGAGCAGCGTGAACAGGTTCTGCACCTCGACGCGCGCACCGGCTTCCTCGAGCGTTTCGCGCGCGGCGGCTTCGGCCGTCGTCTCGCCCATTTCCATGAAGCCCGCGGGCAGCGTCCAGAACCCGTAGCGCGGTTCGATCGCGCGGCGGCACAGCAGGATCTGATCGCCCCAGACCGGGACCGTTCCGACGACGTTGCGCGGATTCTGGTAGTGGATCGTGCCGCAGTGATCGCAGACGAAGCGCTCGCGGTTGTCGCCCGGAGGAATGCGCGCGATGACTTCGTGACCGCAGACGGAGCAGAATTTCATGTCGAGTGGAAGGGACGAGGTGATGCGAGTGTATCACCGGGTCGCGGCATTCTTGAACGCCTGCGCATGCCGGCCGCGTGTCGCGCGAAGCGGAAGGTGCGGATGCGCGAAGAGGGGCGGGAAATGAGACGGGAAAACAAAAAGCCCGGCACGGAGCCGGGCTTTTTGCATGAATCTGGACGTTGGTTGCGGGGGTAGGATTTGAACCTACGACCTTCGGGTTATGAGCCCGACGAGCTGCCAGACTGCTCCACCCCGCGTCCGTCGAAGAAATGAATTATAAGGAGTTACCCGAACGGGTGCAAGCACTTTCTGACAATCGCGTGTCGTGTCTTGTAGGGACGGTACGTCGGGCGCGTGCGCTAGAATCGAACGGTTTGTTTCGCCTCTTCGCCAGCGACGCCGTGCGCGATCGCATCGGCGCCGTTGCAACTCTCATTACTGCATCGACGGATTCATGGACATCGCTCACGATCTGCAATCGATCGGCGCGCAGGAACAGGCGCTCGTGTTTCCCCATTTCGACCCGGCCCGCGCGTGGGCGCTCGGCAACCGGATGCATGCGCTCGCGGCGTCTCGCGGCCATGCGGTCGCGCTCGACATCGTCACGTTCGGCCAGCCGCTGTTCTACGCGGCGCTCGCCGGCGCGACGCCCGACAACGCCGACTGGGTGCGCCGCAAGCGCAACGTCGTCGCGCATTTCCGCCGCAGCTCGTACGCCATCGGCCTGCGCATGCAGCAGGCGGGCGCGACGCTGGCGGACAAGCACGGGCTGCCGATCGCCGAATATTCGGCGCACGGGGGTTCGTTTCCGTTGACCGTCGCCGGCGCCGGCGTGATCGGCTCGATCACCGCGTCCGGGCTGCCGCAACGCGCGGATCACGAATTCGTCGTCGAGGTGCTGTGTGCCGAGCTCGGCCACGACTACGCCGTGCTGGCCCTCGCAAGGAGCTGAGCGATGCAGCTTCCCGGTTACGCATGGCTCGCGATCGCGATCGTCGCGGAAGTGGTCGGCACGTCCGCGCTGCGCGCGGCGGACGGCTTCACGCGCTTCTGGCCGTCGGCGCTCGTCGTCGCCGGCTACGGCATCGCGTTCTACTGCCTGTCGCTCACGTTGCGCACGATGCCCGTCGGCATCATCTATGCCGTCTGGTCGGGCGCCGGCATCGTGCTGATCACGCTCGTCGCGATGCTGCTCTATCGCCAGGTGCCGGACCTGCCGGCCGTGATCGGCCTCGGCCTGATCATCGCAGGCGTCGTCGTGCTGAACCTGTTTTCGAAGATGCAGGCGCACTGAGCGTGCGACTGCCATTTGCCGGATGGCCCTCATGACCGATTCCACCCCCACTTCCGCAGCCGGTTCTGCCGAATCCGCCCAGCCCGACGTACGCGCGTATGTCGCGAACCGCATCGGCTTTCTCGAACTGAATCGCCCGAAGGCGCTGAACGCGCTGTCGGTCGGCATGATCAGGCTGATGCAGCAGGCGCTCGACGCGTGGCGTGACGATCCCGAGGTCGTCGCGATCGTCGTGCACAGCCCGCATCCGCGCGCGTTCTGCGCGGGCGGCGACGTGCGCTTCTTCCATGACGCATGGCAGCGCGGGGACCGCGATGCGGTCGATACGTTCTTCATCGACGAATACACGCTGAACCACGCGATCTTCACCTATCCGAAGCCTTACATCGCGCTGATGCACGGCGTCGTGATGGGCGGCGGCATGGGCATTTCGCAGGCGGCGCGGCATACGGGCGGCCTGCGTGTCGTGACCGACTCGACGAAGATGGCGATGCCGGAAACGCGTATCGGCCTGTTCCCGGACGTCGGGATGAGCTGGTTCCTCGCGCGCACACCCGGCGCGATCGGCCGCTATCTCGCCGTGACCGGCGCGACGCTCGACGCGGCCGGCGCGCTGTACGCGCAGCTCGCCGACGTCTATCTGCCCGATGCCGCGCTGCCGGCGCTGCTCGACACGCTGCGCCACGCGCGTATCGACAGCGGCGCGCAGGCCGTCGCGTGCGTAGCCGAAGCGGCCGCCGCACACAAGGTCGTGCCGACGCCCGACACGTCGGCGCTGGCCGACGCGCGCGCGGGGATCGACCGGCATTTCGCGCAGCCCGACATCGGCGCGATTCTCGCGTCGCTCGACGCCGAGCAGGATTGCGCGGCCGTCGACGGATGGATCGAGAAGGCGACTCATGCGATGCGCGAACAGTTGTCGCCGCTGTCGATGGCCGTGTCGCTCGAAGTCGTCGAACGTGCACGCGGCGCGACGATGGCCGATTGCCTGCGGCGCGATCTCGACCTCACGCGCTCGACGTTCGCGCGCGGCGACGTGATCGAAGGCGTGCGCGCGCTGATCGTCGACAAGGACCACCAGCCGGTCTGGCGTTTCAAGTCGTCCGCCGATATCGATCGTGCAGACGTGCTCGCGATGTTCGACAGCCCGTGGACACCTGACACGCATCCGCTGCGGAATCTGCAGGACTGACGTCGGGCCGACCGACGCGCGAGCCGGAAACGAAAAGGCCGCCTGCAGGTGCAGGCGGCCTTTTGCATGGATGTCGACCGCCCGGCGGCCGAAGGGCGTGGCGTCCGCGTTACTCGTCGCCGGCGTCGTCCGACATGAACGCGCGCATGAACACGAGCGCGCCGAAGCCCCATACCGCGTTTGCCGCGAAGCCGGCGGCGAGCACGGGCATCATGTTGCCCGACGGCCAGATCCCGCGCAGCGGATCGATCGCGAACACGCGGGCGGCCGTCAGCACGATGCCGCCGAACACCAGCGCGCCGATCCACGATGCCTCGCGTTCCGGCGAGACGCGCAGCAGCCACGCCATCGGGATCGCACAGCATGCGCTGATCAGCGCATTCGCGACAAATTCAGGAATGCCGAGCGGCGCGAACGGCTGCGTGGAGAAGCCGGTTGCGGCGATCAGGTCGGCCGTATGAAGGAGTGCGAGCGTGGCTTCGCGAAAGAACAGGGCGGCCAGGAAGCCGGACAGGAATGGCAGGATGACTTTCTGCATCGATGAGTGCACCGCAGGCGCGCACGGCCGGGGCTGTACGCGCGGAGTTATTCGGATAGGTGCGCCATTATAGGGCCCGCTCGCGGTGATATTCGCTCCAGCGTCGTGCTAATCACGAAAGCGGAAAACCTAAGCTCAAAAAAATCGTTCCAAAGCCCTGTACCGATCCCTAGACTGATTTCCCAGAAACAGCCGTGCAATCGCGTCCTCGCCCGCTGCACGGCCTGACCGGCGAACCATCCCGATTCGAACGCACACCATGCATGCGCCGCTGATCCGCGACGCGAGCAGGGCGGTGTTTTTTCAAATTCCGGCAAGGACAGTCAAGCAGGAGCAGCAGATGAATGTGTTCTGGTTTATCCCCACGCACGGCGACAGCCACTATCTCGGTACGGCCGAAGGTGCACGCGCCGCGGATTACGATTACTTCAAGCAGGTGGCGGTTGCGGCCGACACGCTCGGCTACGAGGGCGTGCTGCTGCCGACCGGCCGTTCCTGCGAGGATGCGTGGGTCGTTGCGTCGAGCCTGATCCCGGCGACGCAGCGCCTGAAGTTCCTGGTCGCGATCCGTCCCGGTATCGCGTCGCCCGGGCTGTCGGCGCGGATGGCCGCGACGTTCGACCGTCTGTCGGGCGGCCGCCTGCTGATCAACGTCGTGACGGGCGGCGATGCTGCCGAACTCGAGGGTGACGGCCTGTTCGCCGATCACGACACGCGCTACGAAATCACCGACGACTTCCTGAACATCTGGCGCGGGCTGCTGTCCGCGTCGCACGACAACGGCGGGTTCGACTACATCGGCAAGCACCTGCAGTCGAAGGGCGGCAAGGCGCTGTATCCGCCCGTGCAGCGTCCGCATCCGCCGTTGTGGTTCGGCGGTTCGTCGCCGGCCGCGCATCAGATCGCGGCCGATCACATCGACACCTACCTGACCTGGGGCGAGCCGCCCGAGGCCGTCGCGAAGAAGATCGCCGATATTCGTGCCCGCGCGGAAGCCCGCGGCCGCAAGATCAAGTTCGGGATTCGTCTGCACGTGATCGTGCGCGAGACCGAGGACGAAGCATGGCGCGACGCGGAGCGCCTGATCAGCCGCCTCGACGACGAAACCATCGCCCGCGCGCAGAAGGCGTTCGCGAACATGGATTCGGAAGGCCAGCGCCGGATGGCCGCGCTGCATGGCGGCAAGCGCGGCGGCCGCGAGACACTCGAGGTGTATCCGAACCTGTGGGCCGGCGTCGGCCTCGTGCGCGGCGGCGCGGGTACCGCGCTCGTCGGCAATCCGGAGCAGGTCGCGGAGCGCATGCGCGAATACGCGGATCTCGGCATCGAAACCTTCATCCTGTCCGGTTATCCGCACCTGGAGGAGTCGTACCGTTTCGCGGAACTCGTGTTCCCGCTGATCAAGGGCAACGGCGCGGCGAAGGCGACCGGCCCGCTGTCCGGCCCGTTCGGCGAGATCGTCGGCAACAGCTATCTGCCGAAGGCAGCCCAGAGCTGAGTGACAGGAGGCCTGCGATGACAACGAAAACGTCGACGACGGGCGCGGCTCTGGCCGCCCGCGCATGGCGCGGCGTCGCGCCGTGGCTCGTGCCGCTCGCGCTGCTGGTGGCATGGGAAGTCGGCGCCCGCGTCGGCTGGCTGTCGACCCGCGTGCTGCCCGAACCCGTGGCGGTCGTGCGAGCGGCCTGGTCGCTCGTGACGTCGGGGGAAATGTGGGCGAACGTGAAAGTCAGCACATGGCGCGCACTGTTCGGTTTCGCGATCGGCGGCGGTGTCGGCCTCGCGCTGGGGCTCGCGACCGGCTTGTCGAAGGCGGCGGAGGTCGCGCTCGATTCGACGATCCAGATGATTCGCAACATCCCGGCGCTCGCGATGATTCCGCTCGTGATCCTGTGGTTCGGCATCGACGAGAAGGCGAAGCTGTTCCTCGTCGCGCTCGGGGTGTTCTTTCCGGTCTACATCAACACGTACCACGGGATCCGCTCGGTCGACGCCAACCTAATCGAGATGGCGAAGAGCTATGGCGTGCGCGGCTTTGCGCTGTACCGCGACGTGATCCTGCCCGGTGCGCTGCCGTCGATTCTCGTCGGCGTGCGCTTTGCGCTCGGGCTGATGTGGGTGATGCTGATCGTCGCGGAAACGATCTCGGCGCAGTCGGGCATCGGCTACATGACGATGAATGCACGTGAATTCCTGCAAACCGACGTGGTGGTGGTCGGCATCTTGCTGTACGCGGTGCTCGGCAAGCTGGCCGACGTGCTGGCGAAATGGCTCGAGCGTGTGACGCTGCGCTGGCACCCGGCTTATCAATCAGGAGCAAAGGCATGAATGCGACGACTTCGGCGGCCGCCTACGGCCCGCTTGCCGGCGCAGACCTCGAGGTCGAACTGGCGCAGGCGCGTGTCACGGACGGCGACGCGCGGGATGCGGCGATCCTCGACCGTGACGGCAGTGCGTCCATCGTTCCGCTCGCGCGGCGGCGGGCAGGAAGCCCGGCACCCGACGACGCGGTGACGCTGTCGGGTGTCAGCAAGCGCTTCGGCGCACGCACGGTGCTCGACGACGTCGAACTCGGCATCGCGCGCGGCAGCTTCGTCGCGATTGTCGGCCGCAGCGGCTGCGGCAAGTCGACCCTGCTGCGTCTCGTCGCCGGGCTCGAGCAGCCGAGCAGCGGCGCGCTCGTGACGCGTGGCGAAGGCGGCGGCGTGCTCGACACGCGGATCATGTACCAGGATGCGCGCCTGCTGCCGTGGAAGACCGTGCTGCAGAACGTGATGCTGGGCCTCGGACGCGGCGCGCGCGACAAAGCGCGCGCGGTGCTCGACGAAGTCGGCCTGCTGGAGCGTGCGAACGACTGGCCCGCGCAACTGTCGGGCGGCCAGCGGCAGCGTGTGGCACTGGCCCGCGCGCTTGTTCACCGGCCGCAACTGCTGTTGCTCGATGAGCCGCTCGGCGCGCTCGACGCGCTGACCCGCATCGAGATGCATGCACTGATCGAGCGGTTGTGGCGTGAGCATCGGTTCACCGCGCTGCTCGTCACGCACGACGTGCAGGAGGCCGTCGCGCTCGGCGATCGCATCCTGCTCATCGAGCAGGGGCGCGTGGCGCTGGATCAGCCGGTGCCGCTCGACCGGCCGCGCGCCCGCGCATCGGCCGCATTTGCGGCGCTGGAGGACCGCGTGCTGAAACGCGTGCTCGCCGGCGGGCCCGGTACGGATGCACCGGGCGAGGTGCACGAGGCAGACAACGTTCGACCGGTCGGGCAGATCCGCTGGGCCGTTTAAATCCGGGCGGCAGCGGCCGCCCGTTCTGAGATCTTTTTCTTCGGAGCGATCAACCTGATGAGCATCACTGCAATCAACGTACGTAACCAGTTCAAGGGCAAGGTGAAGGAGATCATTCGCGGATCCGTGGTCTCCGAGGTCGACGTCGAGACGCCGTTCGGCATCGTCACGTCGGTGATCACGACCCGTTCGGTCGACGAACTCGAACTGAAGGTCGGCGCGGAAGTCGTCGCGCTCGTGAAATCGACCGAAGTATCGATCGCACGCCTCTGAGCGTGTGTCCTGCGCCGGTGCGCCGCCGCGGGCAGCCTGCCCGTTGGCGCCGCCCGGCATTTGCGCGGCGCGTTTGCCTTGGTATTCGACTTCCGGACGAAGTGCTAGGATGGAGCGACACCGATGCCGGAGGCCACGCATGACCCCCATCCTTTCCCCCGAAGCCATCGAGGCGCTGAAATGGATCGACCAGTTCGGCGAAAGCCGGCCGGTTCCCGCTGCGTTCGACGACGTCGTCTACGCGTTGCTGAACGAGGGGCTGATCTATCAGGCGGCGGCCGACCGGGTCGACCTGACGGCCGATGGCAAATCCTTTTTGTCCGACGAATACGATTGAGCGCACGGCGCCGGCCGCGCGGGCGGCCTGGTGCTGCGTCGCCACGGAGCGTGCGATGGAACCGAGAGGCAGCGACCTCGGCGATTTCAGCGAGCCGTACCGCGGCTTCGAGATCGAGGTGAAGACCGAGCAGGTCTGGGACGGCGAGCATGCGCATTACCGCGTGCTGCAGGGCGATGCCGTGCGGATCGACTGGCGGCTCGTCAAGGTGGACGGGATCCTGCTGACCGAGCGACGCGTGATCGAGCGCGTGCTGGACGAGGCGCGGCGGGCGGTCGATGCGGAGCTGGGCGAGGGGTAGCGTGCATGCCGGGCAGGCCAGCCCGCTGTTGCGGTAAAATGCCGGGTTGTTTCCGCGCCGCCTGGCCTGTTGCCCGAAATCCATGTCCGTACCGTCCTCGCTTCCTCCCCGCCGCGTATCCGTCGCGCCCATGCTCGACTGGACCGATCGTCATTGCCGTTCGTTCCACCGGACGCTGACGCGCGATACGTGGCTGTATACGGAAATGATCACGACGGGCGCGCTGTTGTTCGGCGATGCCCAGCGACATCTTGCGTTCACGCCGAACGAATCGCCGGTCGCGCTGCAGTTGGGCGGCAGCGAGCGCGACGATCTTGCGCGCGCGGCGAAGCTCGGCGAGCAGTGGGGCTACGACGAAATCAACCTGAATTGCGGATGTCCGTCCGAGCGTGTGCAGCGCGGCGCGTTCGGCGCGTGCCTGATGAACGAGCCGCAGCTCGTCGCGGACTGCGTGAAGGCGATGCGCGATGCGGTGTCGGTGCCGGTCACGGTCAAGCACCGGATCGGTGTCGACGCGGTCGAGGACTACGCATTCGTGCGCGACTTCGTCGGCACGGTGGCCGAGGCTGGCTGCGAAACGTTCGTCGTGCATGCACGCAATGCGATCCTGAAAGGGTTGTCGCCGAAAGAGAACCGTGAGATCCCGCCGCTCAAGTACGACTATGCGTATCGGTTGAAGCGCGATTTTCCTTCGCTCGAGATCGTCATCAACGGAGGCATCACGACGCTCCACGAGGTTGCGCAGCATCTCGAGCATGTCGACGGCGTGATGCTCGGCCGCGAGGCGTATCACAACCCGTACGTGCTCGCGGAGGTCGATGCACGCTTCTATGGGTCGACCGCAGAGACGCCGACGCGCGAAGAGGCCGAGGCGAAGCTGATCGAATACTGCGCGGCCGAACTGAAGCGCGGCACCTACCTCGGCGCGATCGTGCGGCATGCGCTCGGACTGTATCGCGGCATGCCCGGTGCACGTGGCTGGCGTCGTGTGCTGTCGGACAACAAGAAGCTCGCACGCGGCGATCTGGCCGTGTTCGACGAGGCGCGCGCGCATCTGAACGAGGCCGAAGAAGTTTTTGAAAAAAAAGCTTTGCAAGATTCAAAAGTGTTCGTATAATCTTGTTCTTCGCTGCTGAAACACAAAAGCAGCGAAGAACAAAAAAAGCAGTAACAGTGGTGGCTGTAGCTCAGTTGGTAGAGTCCAGGATTGTGATTCCTGTCGTCGTGGGTTCGAGTCCCATCAGCCACCCCAACAAATTCAAGCACTTGCAGCAGAATTACGCTGACGTGTTACAAAATTTGGAAGATCCGATTCCAGATTTTGGAAGATAAAGAAACGAAAGCCCGCCGATGAGCGGGCTTTTTTGCGTCCCGGGGAACAGCATGTCGCTTTTGGATACCACAATTTTTTCGCCGGCTTGGTGGCTGTCGTCGGCAATTGGCGTATTAGTCCTTGGCATGATTGGGATGTATTTGAAGGACGTCCTGGACAAAGTAGCGCGATCGCTATGGGGGCACTGGAGGAACCGCAGCGACAAGGTGCGAGAAGCATTCGCGGCTGATGTGGCTGCGCTTCGCAGAAGCTCAGATCTGCGGCAAGCGTACTTCCAGAACGAGATGCGTTATCGACATCGAGCAACGATGTCGATGGTGCAAGTTACAGCCTCCTTGCTCATAATGATTGCCTGCTTTGCAGTAACCACGCTTGCAAAGCATGGTGTCCTCCCGCTTAGTTCAACCGGACTAATCGTAACTAGAGTATTTGGAGCGATCACTGGCCTGATGGGATTGGTCGCAAGCATGTCGGCAACATTTGAGAATTTTCGATTCGCGAGCTTGAATGCGCGCCTGGACGCTGCTCAGGAATCTGAACAGAAAGTCGACTAACGCGTCGCACGCACTTTTCTCTGTCGTCGGCGATCGTACGTCTTCCGGACCATGCGTTCGTCGGCATGGCCAGTCGCATCGATAATTCGGTCGTCGCCTTCCTCCTGACGATCAGTCACGGCCGCCGGGCGCATGTCGCGCAGCGCGAACCGTTCGAACGGGACGCTTCGCTCCTGCGCCTCCTTCTCGCAATAACCCATCAACCGTGACCAGTTCGTGTTCCAGCCGCTGCGCGTGTACACCTGGCCGGCAGTGTTCCCGAACACGTGAACGCTCGACGTGCGCTGCAGCGCGAGCGCCTCGTCGATCACGGCCTTCAGCTCGGGCGACCACAGCACGAGCTTCACGCGCTGCTGCTCGCCGGCCTTGCGCTTTCCGATCGGCACCTCGACGCCTTCGGGCCGGATACTCTGGCGGTGCAACTCGCGCATCTCCGTCGGCCGGCTGACGGTCAGGTAGGCGGCCTTCACGCATAGCGCGAGGATCAGGTACGCTGAACTCGGGTGCTGGTCGCCGACGCTCCGGCGCGACCGCGCGACTTCCACTGCCAGATCGATCTCGTCCTGACGCACATACCGCTGGCGCGGCCGGGTGGGGTTGTACTCGATGCCGCGGCACGGATTCGTTTCGAGTTCGCCACGACGCCGGCCATATTCGAGGACCGCGGACAGGAGGGCGATTTCCTTGTTCGCCTTCGCAGGCGCGCCGAGCTGCGCACGTTTATCGAGGTAGCCGTAGACGTGCTTCGGCTTGATCGCGGCCGGCGCCATCTTCCCGAAGACCTTGACCAGGCGCTTCGACTCGACGCGGTTCTCGTCTAGGGTGGACTGGGCCTTGCGGCGCTCGTCGGTGTGCGGCAATCCGTCCTGCCATTCGAAGTATCGCACCACGAGCGCCTCGACCGTTCCCGGCTCTATCGCGTTCCCGTTGAGCGCCTCCGCGCGCTCGATCGCCTGCTTGCGGATCTCGGCGAGGGCTTCCTTGTTGTGGGCCGGGGCCGACAGGCGGAATGCCCATCTGCCATTGGGCAGCTTGTAGCCGAAGCTGACCTTGTGTTTCCCGTAATGGGCGTAGAGCCGGAAGGGCAACCCGTCCGGGCGTTTCCGTCGTCCGATCATGATTACAGTGCGGCGAAGTTCGGTTCTTCTGACGCGGCGGTGCGGTGCCGGCGCGCGGGTGTTGTGGGGGCGGTCCCGTTCATGCGGGCGTCATAGTACTCGCGCGCGACGAGCGGTACGCCGGCGATGTTGACCGCGAACTCGGTCGACGATGGCACGACGGCCGCGCTCCTGGCAAACCTGCAGGCAGCGATCAATGCGGCAGGGATCACGGCTCCTCAGTTCGACAACAGCACGAGGCTGGCGACGACAGCGTTTATTCAACGTCAAGGGTTGAAGGCCAGCGGATTCGTGGTCTATACGCGACGGCTACATTGCCGGCCTCGGTATGCGGTGCCGTGATCTATACGGGTGGCCCGTCGGCATTCACGCTAACGTTGCCGCCCGCCTCAGCAGTTCCTGGCGGTGCCCGAATTGAGGTCTATAGTATGGCCAGCGCTGGGGTTACGTTTTCCGCGCAGGGTTCGGGCACTATCTCGGCGACAGGATCTAAAACCATCGTCCTGAACGCCGGCTGTTGATTTCCACCGAATCTTGACCCACCGTTTTCATCTAAATCTGACCCACCCCGAGACAGCGTAGTACATCTATTCCGGTGTGGATAACTCCTCACTGCCTGCTGCTTTTGCTGCTCTCTTTCTGGTTGCCTTCGCCTTGGCAGAACTGGACTTGAAGCGCCAGGATTCATTGCCCGTTTCGACGATGTGGCAGTGATGGGTAACGCGGTCCAGCAGCGCCGTCGTCATCTTTGCGTCCCCGAACACGGTCGCCCACTCGCCGAAGCTGAGGTTGGTGGTGATCGCGACACTCGTGTGTTCATACAGCTTCGAGAGCAAGTGGAACAGCAATGCGCCACCGGTCTGGCTGAACGGCAGGTAGCCCAGTTCGTCGAGGATCACCAGGTCGACGTACATCAGCTTATGGGCGATCTGGCCTTGTTTGCCGATGGACTTCTCCTGCTCCAGTGCGTTGGTCAGCTCGACGGTCGAGAAGTAGCGCACTCGCTTGCCGTGGCGCTGCACGGCCTCAATTCCGATCGCTGAGGCGAGGTGCGTTTTGCCGGTGCCGGGGCCACCGATGAACACGACGTTGTGTGCGCTTGCGAGGAACGACAGGTCACTGAGTTCTCGAACCAGCGCTTCGTCGACGTGCGCCTGCGCGAAGTCGAAGCCCTTCAGGTCGCGGTGAGCCGGGAAGCGAGCGGCGGTCATCTGATAGGCGATCGAGCGCACCTGTCGCTCCGCCGTCTCAGCCATCAGCAGCTGCTTCATGAAGCGCTCCGGGTCGAACTCCGTGTGACGCGACTGCGCCAGCAGCTCTGGCCAGGTGCTCGCCATGCCATGCAGTTTGAGCCCCTTGAGCTGGGCGGCGATGTCGTTAGACATGACGGTCCTCCGGTGGGTTGGCGCGCAGGGTTTCGTAGCGGCTCACGTCGGCGGCCGGCTCTTCGGTAAGCTGGAGTTTCGTCGTCGCGAGGTTGGTGCTCGTGGTGGGTGCCTTCAACCGGCTCAGCACGTTCAGAACGTGCTCCCCACTGGGGCGTCCCGAGTCCAGCGCTGCCTGCACGGCAAGCAGCACGGCATCGAGTCCGTGTTCGCGCACCGCGGCGAGCACCTGCGTCATGATGCGATCACCTCCCGGGTGCTTCAGTAGGTGCCGCTGCAACTGCTGCAGCGGCTGTGGCATCGTGACGAACGGAGCACCGTTGCGCAACGCGCCGGGTTTGCGCTCGACCAGCGTGATGTAATGGCGCCAGTCGTAGAAGGTCATGTGCCGCTCGAAGCTGCGTTCGTGGCGTGCGATCTCCTGGGCGTCGGCGACGACGCTGAGATATGCCGGATAGCAGCGCACGCTCACCAGCTGGTTCGTGTACTCGGTGGGCACGCTGTAGCGGTTGCGCTGGAAGTGGATGAGGCTGGTCGACGACACCCGCAGCGTCTGCTCGACATAGCCGTCAAACGGGCGTGGATTGGGCATCAGCCTGGTGCGCTCGTCCTGCAGCACGTCCTCGACCGTCAGCTCGGGCCACTGCGGGTGCCGCATCTGCCAGGCCTGACGACACTGGCCCGCGACCCATTCGTTCAGAAGCTCCAGCGTTTCCCAGCGTCGTAGCGCAGCCTCGTGCCAGATCTGGCGGCGCCGGTCCTGCACGTTCTTCTCAACGATGCCCTTCTCCCAGCCGGCGGCACGGTTGCAGAATTCCGGCTCGAACAGGTAATGGCCGCACATTGCCTCGAAGCGGGCGTTAACCGCGCGCTCCTTGCCGCGGCCGACCTTGTCCACGGCGGTCTTCATGTTGTCGTAGATGCCGCGGCGCGGAACGCCGTCAAACGCGGCGAATGCGCGGGCGTGCGCATCGAACAGCATCTCGTGACTCTGGGTCGGATAGGCGACCAGCCAGAACGCCCGGCTGGCATTGAGCTTGACGTGGGCGACCTCCAGGCGTCGCCGCAACCCGCCGATGAAGGCGTATTCGCAGCTCCAGTCAAACTGAAATGCTTCACCGGGTTCGAAGGCCAGCGGTACATAGGCCTTCCTGCGCGGGGCTTCAGCCTGCTCCTCGTGCCAGCGTCTCACGAAGGCGCTGACGCGGCCGTAGCTGCCGGCGTAGCCCTCGCCGCGGATGGCCTCGAACATGAACCGGGCCGTGCGCCGGTCACGCTTCGGGCGATGGCTGTCCGCCCGCAGCCAGCCCGTCAGCTGCGCGGCCCACTCGTCGACGACGCTCGGGCTGACGCGCTTCGGGTACTTCGGCTCAACGGCATCCGTTTGCCGAAGCCAGCTGCGCACCGTGTTCCGGGACAGGCCCGTGCGCCTGGCAATCTCGCGCAGCGGGACCTTCTCGCGGAAATACATCCGCCTGATCTTGGCCAATATGCCCACCGTGATCACCTCTGTATCCCCTGCTCAAAGATTGAGCAGGGCATTCAATCACGTGGGTCAAAATTCGATGAAAATTACTGCCTCAGGTGGGTCAGTTCTGCGTGGACATCAACACATCGGGAGTAATCGAATTGGTTAACGACCAATGATCGATTCCACGATCGGCTCGACAACGGAGAATGTCTGTTTGGCTTTGATTCCGTAGAGCTGATCGTCGGGATGCGCGCAATCAGTCATCATGTTTTTCCAATCCGGGGTTGTCTGATCAAACTCGAATTGGGCGACGAGCGGGGCATTTTGAAGTGCAGCTTCTGACCGAAGTGCCTCGACATACTGAATGATCGTGCCGGGATCGGGCTGCTTGCAGGTGGGGTTGGGTTCCTGTAGTACCACGATCTTCCCTGCGTCTCGGGCGGTCTGGATGAGGTATCCGAGAATCTTCGCGTACTCGCTCGGCGATGCCTCATAAGCCCCAGGCTGTGGAGCTTTCCAGTAGTAGAAGTCGTTGAGCGCGAAGTTCAACAATACTACCTGGGCCTTCGATTGCTCCATCTGGATTTTCCATTCCGGATGTTTCCCGTCAGTTCCCGAGAGGAGCTGAAATGCTTGCGTTCCGCCGACGCCTTCGTTTTTTACGGTGATAGACGTTCCGAAGCGCTGCTGAAGAAGGGCTTGCAGCTGCGCAGGCTCACTGTTTTGCGTAGTCGTCAAAACTCCGTCGATAGTTTGGGCGCCGAGCGTAGTGCTGTCGCCATATGCCTCGATCAGCACGGATTTTTGCTCCTGCGTGACGGGAGTTGCAGCATAGGCCGATGATCCATCACCGCCACCACAAGCTGCGCAAGACAGGAGCAGTGCAGAAAGTATTGAGCCAACAAAGCCGCGTGCCATTAATTCTCTCAAGTCGTTATTTTTGAATGACAAAAAAATACCTGACATGGTCTTTCTCCGTTGGAACTGGCGCATGTAAAGGCCGACTATGGGCGTAACGAGTTATTACCAGTCGTCTTCGGACGGCTTTTTCATTACGGGGGCTCGATGAAGAGCGAGGTCGTTGCGAGCGCAGCAAAGGCTGTGCCGGCGGTCGGCGGCAATCTCTGGTTATGGCTTACGAGCCACGACATCAACTGGTGGGTAGCCGTCGCGACCATCGCGTACATCGAGCTGCAGGCGTACTACCTGGTCAAGAACAAAGGGGAGAGGGCATTGCTCGATGGTTAACGTTCCGAAGAAGACGCTTGTCAGCGTTGTAGGGGCTGCTGCGGCAGCCCTTCTTTTTTCCATGGTCCCGAAATTCGAGGGATTCGAGCTCGTCGCGCGGCCCGATCCGATCAGGATCATCACGGCGTGCAACGGCGACACGAAGGATGTGCACGCCGGGCAGCGATTCGCGCCGGAGGAGTGCCGCGCGCGCCTCGAACAGCGGCTCATCGAGTACGCCGAGCCGGTACTCAAGTGCACGCCGGGCCTGAAGGGGCACACGAACCAGCTTGCGGCTGCCGTGAGCTTTGCTTACAACGTGGGCGCCGGTGCGTACTGCGGTAGCACGACGGCGAAGCGGTTCAACGCCGGTGACTGGAAGGGCGCGTGCCGCGCGATGAACGGGCGGACAACGGGCGGCCGCAGTGGGTGACGGCCGGCGGCCGAGTGTTGCCTGGACTTGTGAAGCGTCGTGCGCAAGAGCGGGAGCTTTGCGAAAGGAGCGGTGACTAGTCAGTGTAGGAGATCGCCACCTGTGGAGTCAGTCGCTAGGGCGTTCCACTTTAGTTTGTACCAGTGCTTGAAGAGCCTGATCGAGCGTCTCGTCAATCTCGCAACCATGTATCGTCGAATTTGCGAAGTTGCGGAGGGCTTCGAATACCGGATCGCTACTTTTAATTTTGTTGGGGACCATCTCTAGGGCGAAGCGAAGGAACAGAGACTGTGCATTTGCCGCCCACTTTGAGGCTTTGATCTGTTCTTTCAGCGCATTGTTCTCAGCCTTCGCTAGGTCCAACTCATGACTTAACCCGGTCATTTGAGGGCCATAAACCATGGCACGTGCGCCTCGTTGTTCGAGGGTTGCACTCAATCTCGTCACGATCTCCGCGTTGAGTGACCGCTTGGAGCGGGCGGAAGCTGCCTCAAGCTTCTCTTTCAGGTCAATCGGCATGCGAATGTTTACTTGTGGGTCTGTGCGCGCCATCGCCTGCTCTCCAAAAAATACTTGCGCGAGTGGTAGCACCGTACTACTATCGATCCGTGCTAGCACAATGTTAGCACGCAAATAGGACATTTCGTCCTATTCCTTTGATGCGAGAGGATTTGTGAAAGGTGCAAGGCAGATGCCCGGCGTGCTTGTGAAGATGCCGCCAGCATTGAAAGAGCGGATTCAGTTTGCAGCCGCAAATTGCATTTGCAGCATGAATTCCGAGATCGTTCGAAGGCTATTCGGGAGTCTTGAAAAAGAAAACGCCCAACCGGCGGCAACCGGTCAGGCGTTGGTGACGCAGTGAACCCCTAGCAAAGGAACAATGGTCATGAGACATGATAGCACTACATCGGGTATTGGCAAGGTTCAGCAGGCCCGACCGCTCGAACGGCGCGTGGTCGACCTGTCGAGCATGATGGACAACCAGGTGCGCTACATGCGTGCGCTGTTCATCGCGATCAAGGCCACGGCAGGCGAGTCGTCGAAGGTCGCAGTCGATCTGGCGGCGCTCGGCCAGTTCGTCGCCGAAAACACCGAGGATCTGTTCGACGCGGGTTGTGCGGACGTCCTGTCGGTCAGCCGCGAGGTGCACTGATGAACGCGCTCATGATCACTGGCGTTGCCATTCGTAACGACGCCGAAGGCCGGTACTGCTTGAACGATCTCCATCGCGCGGCCGGCGGGGAAAGCAAGCATCAGCCCGCGTTCTGGATGCGGAACGCGCAAGCCCAAGCTCTGATTGGGGAGGTCAGGGCCTCTGCAAATTTGCAGACCCCCGTCGAGACAGTGAATGACGGGGTGAACAACGGGACTTACGTCGCGAAGGAACTGGTCTACGCCTACGCCATGTGGATCAGCCCAGCGTTCCACCTGAAGGTGATCCGAGCCTACGACGAAATGGTATCGGGTGCTCAGGTCGCGACGCCGCCGCTTCCGAATTTCGCGAACCCGGCCGAGGCGGCGCGTGCATGGGCCGAGCAGTTCGAGCAGCGAGCGGTGCTCGAGCATCAGAAAAAGGAACTCGACGCCAAGGTGGCCGAGCAGGCTCCCAAGGTCGAGATGCTCGGGCGGATCGCCGAGGCGGAGGGCTCAATGTGCATCCGTGATGCCGCGAGCACGCTCCAGATGCAGCCGAGCAAGTTGACCGCTTGGCTGCACGCGAACGGATGGATCTACCATCGCGCCGGCAAGTCCGGGTGGCTCGCGTATCACGACAAGCAGCAGGCTGGCTATTTGGTTCACAAGAGCACACCCTACACCGACCGAGTAACTGGCGACGAGCGCGTCAGCGAGCAGGTGCGCATTACGATGCGCGGGCTCACGAGGCTCGGAGAGCTGGTGCCGCGCGATCAAGGCCGGATGCGGCGAGCATCCGGATCACCGAGGCCGTTCTCCAAGATTGAAATGGTCCGAAGAAATCAGGCAGGTCATAGACATGCCGCGTGTTGTACGGAGGGGGTGTGTCTTACTTCGTGCAGTCGAATATTGCGGTGCCGGGAATCCGAGTGAAGGAACGCGGCCGCGCCAATGTGCCGAAAGGAGCGGGCGGTCAAATTTTCGGTTGTGTTTTGCGCGCGCTGTTGGCGGAGCGGCGTTCTACGGTAAATTGACGGGCTCCACAGGATTTGGAATTCGAGGCTTCTCGGGGAATCCATGCGGTCAAAGAGTAAACCCGTTGCCCAGACAACGGAACGGCAAACCGATTCAAGGCCAAAGATTACGGGCATGACGACTCTCAGGGTAGTGAGGGCGTCGTTTTATCTGATCGCTGGAGTCGCGCCGGCGATGCCCCTGCTGATCTTGTCGTGGCTCGTGTTTATCCTTTTTTTGCTGAATTGGACCGTGGATTGGCCTATAGCGTGGTCTTTCCTTTTTTCCAACGCAGGCGGCATCGGCTTGCTTCTCGCAACTTGCGTTTTGCCGCAAAAGGCACCGATCAAACACATTGCGGGAGTCAGCGCTCTCTTGATCTGCGGGAGCGTCGTCAGCTTCCCGTCGGCCATTGCCTCGTTTGAAAAAATCGTCGATAACCACCGAATCGGTTATCACATGCACCCGGTGGATTTTGGTGACTTTGCCCTCATCGCGTGCAACGCCGTGGCGATCGTGTATCAGCTGGAAGTGCTTGCAACGCTGCTTGTAAGACGCTTGGCCAGGGTTCTCGCCCGATAGGTTCTGATTCGCGTCATCCTCGCAACGTCATCGCGCTGTTTCCCTTTCTTGAGCAGGTGAGTCGGGCGCTGAAGCTGCCACAAGATGCGGGATGCGCGACGACCTTCATCTATCAAAACGTCGTCGCCGCTATTCGGACGGCAAGCGCATGACGATGGGGTATGGCGCGACAGATCGGGATTGCTGCTTTTGGGCGTCCGGCCAGACGCGCATTCGAACGTAGCGAATGCCGCGAAAATCAAACCTGTCCTCAACGATCGACCACATTGCTCGCGATTCCCGCCTGAACCGATCGAGTGTTTCGAAACACCACCCACGACCACAAGGCACCGCCAGCCACCTTGGCGACGAACTGCAGCGCGGCGATCGCCGGAAACACAGCCCCGAACGCAATAAGCGGAAAGATGATGGAGTCGACAGCCGCACCCGCGACGTTCGCGCCGTTTGCGCGCGCCAGTATCGGAAAGCGGCGCGCGAGTTGAAACACGATTGCGCTCGCCACGGCTGCCGAACCGAACGCCACCAGGGACGCGACGGCGATTTCCTTGGCGGCGGGATTGAGTGCGTAACTGACGACACCGGCGGCTGCGATCAACGCAAACATTCGCGACCAAAGCGCGCGGCCTCGCCAATCGAGGTGGAGCCGGTCTCGAATCGCGAGATCGAGGCCGATCAGCAGGAACGCGATGATCGGTGTTGCAGCCGGGCCTAAATGAGCGACCATCAGGTTGGCGACGGCGACCGCTGCGATATAGATCAAGACGTACATGATTCCCCTGCGGTAAAGAGTGCGCGCTGCGTCGATTCGGAGCCGAAGTTTGCCATACATGGCCGATTGAACGGACGGGCGCTCCGCCAGGCGCAAGCCAGATCGAACAGCGCGTGATTGACGGAAAGCCAGGGTTGAGCGCGACAGGATATCGCCACTATGCCGCCGGTATTCGTCAATCCATCGTCGACGCGAGATTGTATGGCCGTATTCAGTCGACGTGATGTTGCGCAAGTTGCGCAATTTCCTTTTTCGACTAAGGTTCTCGCTTCCGGTGCCGTTATCTTTCCTGGACAGCCCTCGTGCCTCGAATGCTGATCCGTTTTCTTGCCTGCTCGCGTTTCGCGTGAGCAGGCTTTTTTCGTTTATGGCGGAATGAGACAGGGACTTGGCGCGAGCCGACAGCGCGCAACAGTCTTACATTGGTGTAACGTATCGACTTCCTCGTGCCCTCATGCTTTGCAGGGCCGTTCGATCCCGACAACCAATGACAGTGTCGGGATTTTTTTTGCCTGGGCCTCGTTGTATTGGCAACGAGCTGCAGCGGTGCATGAACCCGGCATGGCGTCCGGCAGACAATCGCTGACCCGATCGCGTCAGCTGTGACGGAGGCGAACGCCTCTAAGCGGTATATTTTGCGGCGAGACGTCCCGATCGAGAGAGCAAGTGGAAGGAGTGACCACCGATGCCGGAAACCCGTACCACGCTGCGTGACGCGACAGCGCAAGACGCACAGCACATCGCTCGCCTGCACACGCTGAGCTGGCAAACTGCATACGGCCATATCTTGCCGGCGACCTACCTGTCCGACGAGGTGCCGACGGAACACGCGGCCCGGTGGCGGCAATATTTCGATCGCACCGAAAACGAGCGGGGCCTGGTGCTGATCGCCGAGGCGGACGGCGAGCCCGTGGGTTTCGTCAGTGCCGAGCGCCCCGTCGATCCGGCGCTGGGCGTGCTGCTCGACTGCCTGCACGTCCATCCTTCGCATCACGGAGGCGGCACCGGCAAGCTCATGATCGAAGCCGTCCGTGCATGGGCGCGAACGCTCGGCGTGCACCAGGTCCATCTGAAGGTATTGGCGGGCAACGAGCGCGCGATCGGTTTCTACGAGCACAACGGATGGCAACTGGCGGGTATCGAAACGAGCCGCATCGGCCAGACGGAAGTCACCGACCGGATCTATGCGATACAGGCCTAGCCGCCTGGCCACATTCGAGCGAACGGCCGCATGATGCGCGGCCATCGCCGGGCGAAAGCCGAACGTACTTCACGGTGACTCGCCGCAGTACTGCACGAGCAAATCGGCTTCCGTCTCGTGCACTTCGACGGGCAGGGTCGTTGCCCCTGCATAGGCAAGATAGCGCGCGCGATGCTGGCCGTTCCGGAACGACGCGACGCCGACCTTCGACAGCCCGGGGATGCCGAGCAGCGTTCGTGTTCTCGTCTCGCGAAACGTGATGTACGGCATGTCCGGAATCCTGTCCTGTTCAGGATCGAGGAATTCGCGAATGCCCGCGGCTTTTCCCGGTGGCCAGTAAAGAACAGACGGCAACACGTAGTCCGTCGTGTCCCGGTCGGCACATGCCAACAGTTTCGTCAGGTCGATCGTCACGACCCGGTGTCGCGTATCGTCGCACGAGAATACCCGCTTGAGCTGCGTATAGGCATAGGGAATGTGCCCGGGAATCTGGACAATCCAGACCTCTACGCCATTCTGTTGTGCGCGGGCGAGTGCCATTTTTTCCTCTGGTATTGCAAGCGGTCGTCTTGGCCGGAGTTTAGCAGTGCGATCGCGATGGCGAAGCAGGGCAATACCCGGAACAGGAAAGCGCGGTGACTGGCAGCAGAACCGAACCACGAGCGAAAGCGCCGAGGGGAATGGTGGGAAAATCGAGTACAGTCATGTGTCGGCGATCGTTATCGACAGGTTATGAGATTATCGTGATCCCGCCAGCGGGAATGAGCCGTCGCGCGAATTTCATGCAGAATTCACACTGTGTCGCGAAACCCGGCAAGCGCGGATGATCACGAGAACAGAGAGGGCGGATTGACCGGAGAAAACCATGTCGTCGAAACTTGAGATCGAATATCTCGATTACTGTTTCACCGCGACGCTCGAAATCAGGGAGTCCGGTCGGACGGGCGTTGTCGATTGGCATCTCGAATCCGGTTCGCGAAGCAAGACGCTTGCGTGGATCGTATTCGACCGTTATCTCGAGCGGAGTGATTTCGCGGATGAAGAGGATGCGCGTGCCAATATCGTCGACTGGCTGGAACGGCTGGCCGCCCCGGGATCGGGTGTTTCCGCCCAGATGACGAAGGTGAATGGGGTCGCTGCCGGCGCGGTGGCGGCGGGCGCGTCGACTGCGTCGAACGCTTCAACTTCATCGACCACATCGACTGCCGAAATGGTCGGCGAAACCGTCATCGACATCGCAGGCGATCTCGACTGGATCGAGATGGTTGCCGAATGGTTTTTCAACTGACCGGTATGAGGACGAAACCCGGTGTCATGACGCGCGGGCTCTTGTGTTCGAGAAACATGGTTTCAAAAAAGAGACGCAGAAAAAATGAAGCCGGAATCGTGTCGATCGGAAAAATAGAATAAACCTGCTTTGACAGCCACCGCGACTTGCCGGAGACTTGCCCCGGGCCTGAAAATATCCGCTTGCATTAAAACAAGATCAAATTCCAGACATGAAAAGAAGGGCGCTGCTGACGGCGGGCGTGATCGTTGTCGCCGCCGGCCTGACAGGCTGCACGGCAATGCTGTTCGAAGATGGCCGATACGAAGAGACGGTCGACCGATTCCTCGTCAGCGAGGACGGCAAGAAATTCGTCGTGCTCGGCGAGAAATATCACTACATCTTCGATATGCCCGAGCATCTCGGTGCCGTGCTGGCATCGCCCTACCGCAAGTCGATCAACGCGTCGCTCTATGGATTCGTCGCGCAGGGCAGCAAGATCTCGGGCAAGTTCCGGCTCCAGCTCCGTCGCGCCGATATGACCGACGAGGGCTGGGACCGCGCGCTGGAGGACGGCTTCACGAAGCGCGGGAGCAGCGATCTGGAGATGAAGGGTGAACTGGCCGGTTCGCGTTATCTGGCCGATGGCTTTGCACAGGGCAAGACGTGGTCGTCGTTTGCGCATTCGTACAAGATCGACGTCACCGACCGCATCACCACGGCGGGCAGGGCCGTGCGCGTGCTCGCGACCCCCGTCACGCTCGCGGCCGACGGCGTGATGATGATCGGGGCGGTGGTGTTGTCGCCTGTCATCGTGGTGTTGCTCGCGCCGGTCGCGGGCGTCGCGCTCGGGCCGTGACGCGATCCGCGCGGCACGCGAGCGTGCCGGTTGCCGCGGCATCGTCACCAAATGGTGAGTTGCCGCACAGATCGTTGCGCGGCCGGCGCTCACAATCTGGCCGGTTGACCGTTCTTCCCCGGCCCGGTCAACCATTTCCCCGCTCGCTCGCGCAGGAGCGGGGGCTTTTTGCCCGTCCGACGCCGCAAGGCCGCGTCGGCGGAACCGGACAGGCGTTCGGCGGGCAGCGCAATCGCACCGGTTGCGTGCCCTGCATCCGATCGCCTGGTCCGCACGCATCGCTTTCCTCGTGCCTGAGCGAACCCTCAGGCCCATCGCCGGTTTCGGCCGGTGATGCCTTGGTCCCGGCGGCGCGCATCAATGCCGCCGGGATGTTTTTTGCGCCGGATGCGGTGCATCACGTCACTTGCGGCGGGTAGGTCAACCCGCTCGGCCAGCCTGTTCGACGCTGGTTTCCCATCCGTCGTATTCCCCTCCGAACGAATGTACCTCGCGATTGATCGCGACCGTATGGCGTGTGATGTCGGCCAGTGCCATGGTGCCCTCGTGCGAGAACCGTACGGCCGACTTGCCGTCCTCGGTAGGGGCGACCGACTCGACCGGATAGCCTTTCGCTTCGGCCCAGTCCGCGAACTGATGTGCGTCGCTCTGGTCGGGGAAGTACGCCCAGTGCATCACGCGCCGGCTGACATCGCCGGCGTCGCCTTTCTTCCGCAATTCGTCCAGCACGCGCATGTCGCGCATGATCTGCCGGTCGTCGTCGGTCGGGTAGAGCGTCTGCCAGTACGCTTCCTTGTCCGGATCGTCCTGGTGCGCGTACTGCAACGCGTAGGTCGTCTGATCGGCCAGCGCGTCGATGATCTCCGCCGCAGCCTCTTCGTCGAGCGATACGTAGAAAAGGAAATCCCGATGCCCGTCGACGGTGATGCGGCCGACCTGCACACCACCTTTCGCCGTGATCGCGGCGTCCAGCAGGTCCTCGATCTTCGCGAGACCGGCGAATTCGTCGCCGGTCGGCAGGCCTTCCGGCGTCGGATGCGCAAAGGGGACGCGCACGCTGAGCAGCGACGTGCGCGGATCGCCTTCCGCGATTTCCGCAAAGTCGTGGTTGAAGCTGATGAAAGCCTGATGGTCGCCCATTCTGGCAGGGAAGGTTCCCCAGGCGTCGGTCATGTGTTTCTCCCGTGCACGATTGTCTGTTGACGGTTGTAAAGCATCCCAATGTATCATCGAAAATCGCGTTGACCGGAGGGGCGCACATGATCGCGAGTCTGGGCATCCTGGTGCCGGTCGAAGACGATCGCTTTCGGGCGGTGGTGGATTTCTACCGTCTGGCGCTTGCGCTGCCGGTTCACTCCGAAGGCGTGTCGGCTGCGGGGAATCCGTGGCACCGCTTTGTGATCGGCGGAGCAACGCTGACCGTTCACACCGGCAGCGGCGGCAGGTTTCCGTATCCGGAGTTTCGACCGACCGGCCATGGCATTGCGCTGGCCGTCGAAGTCGCGCACGTGTCGGAAGCCGTCGCACGGCTCGAGTCGTGCCGCGTCGGCATCCTGAACGAGTGGGACTACGGCGACGGCACGGTTGCGATTTCCGTGGCGGACCCGGCGGGAAACGTCTGCGAGATCTGGGGCCGTCCGTGACCGTGCCTCGGTACGGCGGGCCGCAAAAATATTCGAAGGAGATGCCGATGTCGATGTTTGCGGTGAATGGTGTGCGAATCGATCCGCTCAGCGCGCGCGTGACGCACGTGCGCTGGGCGGCCGTGAATCCGTCCGACCGGTCGTGGGCGGCGACGCCTAGCGAGGCGCCGGTGGCGGACGTGGCGCGCGCGCTCGCGTCCGGCAACGATGTCCGCGCAATCTTTTCGGCATCGGACGCCACCGCGATCGGGCCCCGGCTCAAACGCGTGCTGTATCGCGATGCATCGGAAGGCATCGAGCTCGACATCGATGCAACGAACGAATCGCGCACGTTGCGCGATCTGCCGCAAATCTGACCGAAGGGGCATGCGCCGTCGCTAGCACGTGTCGTCGCATGAATGGCGGCACCTGGCCGAACGGTCGCTCGCACGACGTGGATCACGAGGAGTAGTATTGGACGATCGTCATGCCGCATGGCCGGTCGTGCCGAACGGTTTGACGGTCACGCGATCTTCAGCGAGCCGTTACCGGAAGCGAACTTCGCAAACGCGTACGAGATCATGTCCAGATCCCTCATCGCTCCGTGGGCGTCCGCGCTTTGTCTGGCGCTGTCGGCTTGCCAGACGGCGTCCGAGCCGCCTCCGCTGCCGTCGCCCGACACCGCGTCGGCAGCCGCAGCCGTTCCGGCGTCGTCGCCCGCCGCGCCGATCCGTGGCATCGGCCTGGCGCCTCATCTGGCAGGGCAGAGTCATTGGGCCACCGGTCAATGCACGACCAACGGCACCGTCAAGGTGTGCAACTGAATATGGCCGGTGCCGGCCGGGCACTGCCCGTTCCGCATGGACGAGTGCGTGCTGGCGTGCGTCGATGCGTACCTTTTTCGATCGCGATCATTTCCCGTCGGCACGCCGACCTCTTCAGCGCATCGTCTGGGTGTCCGACTTCGATCACCCGGCGGCCGTCGAGATGAGCGATCGCACAATGAAAGACGCACTTGAATCCACCGATTCCGGCTGGCACGTCGATCCGGTCGCGGGAACGATCGCCGGCCAGTTGCCGGTGACACTGGCGATTGACGGCCGGAGCCTGAAAAGAAGGGCGATCGTATGCATGGTGCTGGCCGCGGCAAGCGTGTGCGGTTATGCGGCCGCCCCGGCGCTCTGGCCGGTAGCGGCGCTGGCCGGATTGCTGGCGCTGGCGGGGGGCGCCTTCTTCGTGTCGTCGCGACGCAGGATGGCGCTGCATGTCGACGAGACGGGTTTCAGGCTGATCGGAGGCTTACGCGAACAACCCGTCACGCCATGGCGTGATGTCACCGAATTCCGGATCATCAGCGTCGCAGGCAATCGCTACATCGGTTACCAGTTCTCGGCGCATTCGTCGCGCACCAGGGTGCCGGGCGGCGTGATGCTGCCGATTGCCCGGTTTGCCGATCTTCCGCTCGATGCGGTGGCAGGACTGCTCGAGGCATGTCGCCGGCAGTTCGGCACGCCGGACAACGACGCCGGCCGAACGGGCGGGTGACGCCCGATGCGGCGACCCCGAGCGCCCTGAAACTCGAGAAAACAAAAAAATGCGGGGCGCCGTGTCGATTTCCGCCGGGGTCGTCCGTCGTAGCATCGGAGGCGTGCGCATCGCGCGTCCGTCCCGATTCCGATACGACAACCGACCGAAGGAGCGACACCCATGTCCACGTCCGTCAAACCGATCCCGGAAGGGATGCGTACGCTGACGCCGCACCTGATCTGCGCCGACGCAACCGCAGCCATCGACTTCTACAAGCGCGCGTTCAATGCGAGCGAACAGTTTCGGCTGGCGATGCCTGACGGCCGGCTCGCGCACGCGTGCCTCGTGATTGGCGATTCGACACTGATGCTGGTGGATGAAATGCCCGAACACGGCGCGCTCGGGCCGAAGGCCCTGAAGGGCACGCCGGTTTGCCTGCACCTTTACGTGCCCGATACGGACGCGGCGATCGCGAAGGCGGTCGCGGCCGGCGCGACGGTGACGATTCCTGCCGCAGACATGTTCTGGGGCGACCGCTACGGACAAGTCGAGGATCCGTTCGGACACCGCTGGTCGCTTGCGACGCACCAGCGCGACCTGACGCCCGAGCAGATCGCGGAGGCGATGGCCAGCGCGCCGCCGTGCGGCAGCTGACACAGCCGCGCCACCGCAATTGACCGGCAGGGCGGCGGCATGCGCCCGCGATCACGCGCCGGCCGTCTTGCCGCGCTGCTTGTGCTCGTACATCCGTTGGTCGGCCGATGCGAGCAGGCCGGCCACGTCGTGATGGTGCGCGGGGTCGTAGTCGACGTACCCGACGCTGAACCGGATGTCATAGCCGCGCGCGTCGGCCGTGTTGCGCAGCGCGAGCGCCTGCGTCACGCGTTCGACCGGCTCGGCGACGTCGGCCGGATCGGTGGCACTCAGCAGCACGACGAACTCGTCGCCGCCAAGCCGTGCGATCACGTCGCTGTCGCGTAGTGCGCCCGTCAGCGTGTCGGCGAATGTCTTGAGCGCGCGGTCGCCCTCCGCGTGGCCGAAGCGGTCGTTGATCGCCTTGAAATCGTTCAGGTCGAAGAACAGCAGCACCGCGTGACGACCCAGGCGATCGCACAGGCTCAGCACGTGGCGGGCCAGGATCTCGAAGCCGCGGCGGTTCGTCAGCTGGGTGAGCTCGTCGGTGGTCGCGAAATGCAGCGCGGCGATCTCGCGTTCGGTCATGTGGGCGAGATCGCCGAGCAGCGCGAGCTCGTCGGCTTCGAGCGAGCGCGGCCGCGTGTCGATCAGGCACAGCGTACCGATGGGCGCGCCGTTCGGCGCCACGAGCGGCCGGCCGGCGTAGAAGCGGATGCCGGGTGCGCCGGTGACGAGTGGATTGTCGTGGAAGCGATCGTCGTTCAGCGCATCCTGGATCACCATCGTATTGTCCGCGAGCAGCGCATGGGAGCAGAACGACACGTCGCGCGACGTTTGCGTGACGTCGAGCCCCGCATGGCTCTTGAACCACTGGCGATCGTCGTCGACGAGACTGACCAGTGCGATCGGCACGTCGAACAGCCTGCGTGCAAGACGGGTCAGGCGATCGAAGCGTTCTTCGGGCGGCGTGTCGAGGATCGAGAGCGAATGAAGCGTATCGAGGCGGGCCGCCTCGTTGGCCGGTTTCGGTGCAATTTGCATGGGTCGTGTCCTTTGTCCCGGCTGCGAGGCCGGTCACGGGATCGTATGCCGGACAGTATCGCGCATTGCGCGGCGTATCGCCATGCCGGCGATCCGGAAGCGGGCGGTTTCGGCCTGGCCCGGATCGTTGCAGATGCGGTGAGAAGCGGGCGTCATGGGCCCGCGTTTCGCCCCGATGCGCAATCCGGCGCGCGACGTCTCAAGGTGCCCGGCGCAGTGCCGTAAACAGGGCGAGTCCAATCGTTCATCGCCTTCCATTGCACCATGGTTCGAATTCTGTACGCGGGTTATCTCGCGTTTGCGCTGTATCTTCTTTATCCGATGGTCCAGAACACGCTGGTATTCGGCGTCGCATGTGTGAGCAACGCGCTGCCGGGCGGCGCCAGCGGCTTGTCGACGTCGTCGGCACGCGGCGCGGGTGAGCACGCGAATCGCTGCACGCCGACGACGCAGGCCGGTGCCGCGACGGGGCGGACGGCTGAAATCCATTAAGCAGGCGACGCGTTGGCCGTTCGGCCGAATTGAGCTTTGCGCGATGCTCGCCGATCATCTGCAACATGGCGGATCGAACACGACGTGAGCGCGGCGCGTGTCAGTAGCTGGAACGGTACGGCGTGCCCTGGTCGAAACGGCTTTGCCAGTGCGTGAGATAGCGCGACGCGAGTTGCGGGTTGTTCCACACCACGACGACGTTCTCGGAATTGCGGCTGGCCGCCGACGCGCTGTAGTTGAACGAGCCCGTTTCGACGTGCTCGGCGTCGATCACGAGGTACTTGTCGTGATGGATCGCATAGGCGTCGATCGTGCGTGTCGGGATGCCTGCGTTGACGAGCAGGTTCAACGCCTGCTTGCTGCTCTTCGCGCGATTGCCCTTGTCGTCGACCACCACCGCGACATTCACGCCGCGTCGCTTGGCGGCGAGCAGTGCGCGCGTGACGGGCGGCGACGTGAACGAATAGGCTGCGACGCGGATCGAACTGCGCGCGGCGCCGATCGCTTTCAGCACCAGCGCTTCGGCACCGCCATCGGGCGAAAACGCCGATTCGACGACCTGTGTTGCGGGCGCTTCGTGAGTGGGGGCCGGTAGCCACCGCGACACGAAGTCGATCGCCTGCTGGAGCAGCGATTCGCTTTGCGTCTTGCCGAAAGCGGTGAACGGTGTGGCGAGCAGGGAGGCGGCGAGACAGGCAGCGGCGAGGCGATTGCGCGACAACATCTTGGACAGCGAATAATTTCGAGACAGCGGGCCGTGAGTGTAACGCACACGTGGCGGCCCGGTCACGTGCGGATGCCAAGGGATGACGCATCGCGAAGACCGGCGATGGCAGAGGTGGTGACGCAAAGTTGCGTTGTGCGGGATCCGTGCATGCGATCGGGTCGATCGGCAGATGGGGGGCGATGGCGGCGCGTGAATGCGCATGCGCGGCAGGGTGTAGGCGCGCAAGCCGTGCGAGAGTGCAACCAGGTCGGCTCGCTGGAACCGGCGACAGCAGCGCGAACGCAACGAACGATCCGTGTGCGTCACGCGCTCCCGTATGCGTTCCCGTATGCGCGATGCGTCAGTCCTCGGCCGAAGTCGTTCCGGCGGCTTCTGCTGCGACCCATCCGGGGCCACGCTCCGGCTGTACGTCGCGGGCGTCGAGCGGCTCGCCGCACGCCGAGCATACGGTGACCGCGTGCATCAGATGGCCGCAGGTACGGTGACGCAACTGCACCGGTGGCCCCTGGCCGTCGTCTTTCCAGCGGTCTCCCCATGCGGTCAGCGCGAGCAGGGTCGGGTAGAGGTCGAGGCCCTTGTCCGTCAAACGATATTCGAAACGCGGCGGGCGTTCCTGATACGCGCGCTTGGCCAGCACGCCTTCGTCGACGAGCCGCGCGAGCCGCTCCGCCAGCACATGGCGCGTGATGCCGAGCTGGGTCTGGAACGCGTCGAAGCGGCGGCAGCCGAGGAACGCGTTGCGGAGGATCAGCATGGTCCAGCGGTCGCCGAGCACGGCAAGCGTACGCGCGACCGAACAGTTCAGCGTGCCGATGTCATCCCATTTCATCGTCGAGTCTCTTGCGGCGGTTCAGCGAAATAGCGGGCTTGATTATAGAACCCGCCTTCGATTGCAACGCGCCCGGCCTCGTTGACAACGACCGTGGTCGTTGTGAATAATGAGTTCCAATTTGGAACTTACTCGCGCGGCGACGCGCTTTCAACCCGGAGACAACCCGATGAACCCGCTTTCCCTGTCTGGTCTCGATCTGCTGCGCGCAGCGGTATCGGGCGATGCGCCGCTCGCGTCGATTTCCGAGACGATTCCGATGCGTCCGCTCGACGTCGAGCTCGGTTATGTGAAATTTTCGGCGCGGGCGGACGGCCGGCACCTGAACCCGCTCGGCGGCGTGCACGGCGGGTTCGCGGCGACGGTGCTCGATTCGGTCACGGGGTGTGCGGTGCATTCGATGCTCGATGCGGGCGTCGGCTACGGTACGGTCGATCTGCATGTGAAGATGCTGCGACCCGTGCCGCGCGACGTCGAGCTGGTTGCGGAAGGGCGCGTGATTCACCTGTCGCGTTCGCTCGGCGTTGCCGAGGGCACGCTGAAGACGCCGGATGACAAGATCGTCGCGCATGCGTCGGCGACCTGTTTCATCCAGCGGCCGCAGTAACGGTGGGCCGCAACGCGTTCGTCTGGGCCCTGCGCGTGAACGCTCGCCCGGTACCGAAGGCCGCCTGTAAGCGTGTGCGGCGCCTGTCTGAAGCGGTCGCTTCAATGTGATAGCGTTCCTGCTTTCCACCGACGCGACAGGAACAGCATGGAATACCGCACACTTGGCGATTCGGGCATCGAGGTCAGCCTGATCGGCCTCGGCACGATGACGTGGGGCGAGCAGAATTCGGAGCGCGATGCGCACGAGCAGATCGACTACGCGATCGGGCAAGGCGTGACGCTGATCGATGCCGCGGAGATGTATCCGGTGCCGCCGAAGCCCGATACGCAGGGGCGCACCGAACAGTACATCGGCACGTGGCTCGCGCAGCATCGCGCGCAGCGCGAGCGCATCGTGCTTGCGACGAAAATCGCGGGGCCGGCGCGGCAGCCGCATAATCCGCGCCATATTCGCGGCGAAGGCAACCAGTTCGACCGGAAGAACCTGACCGAAGCGCTCGACGGCAGCCTCAAGCGCCTGCAGACCGACTACGTCGATCTTTATCAGCTGCACTGGCCCGACCGCAGCACGACGACGTTCGGCCGGCCCGCCTATCCGTGGGTCGACGACGCCTACACGGTGCCGATCGAGGAAACCCTCGGCGTGCTCGCGGAATTCGTGAAGGCCGGCAAGGTACGCGCGATCGGCGTGTCGAACGAAACGCCATGGGGCGTCGCGCAGTTCCTGCGCGCGGCCGAGAAGCTCGGGCTGCCGCGTATCGCAAGCATCCAGAATCCGTACAGCCTGGTGAATCGCACGTTCGAGAACGGGCTGTCGGAGTTTACGCATCGTGACGGCGTCGGCCTGCTCGCGTATTCGCCGCTCGCGTTCGGCTGGCTGTCCGGCAAGTACGAGAACGGTGCGCGTCCGGCCGGCGCGCGCATCACGCTGTTCGAGCGCTTCCAGCGTTACAGCAAACCGCAGGCCGTCGAGGCGACGTCGCGCTATGTCGCGCTCGCGCGGCGTCACGGGCTGTCGCCCGCGCAGCTCGCGCTGGCGTTCGTCAACAGCCGGCCATTCGTGCGCAGCAACCTGGTCGGCGCAACGTCGCTCGAGCAGTTGAAGGAGAACATCGGCAGCATCGACGTGAAGCTGTCCGACGAGATCCTCGCCGAGATCGATGCGCTGCACGAGCTGCAGCCGAACCCGGCGCCGTAACCGGCACGCGGCCCGCGCGGCGACGATGCCGATACCGCTACGGGCCGCACCGTCGTTTCTTCCGTTATCGCATCTTGAGCCGGGTGCGCGCGACGAACAGCGCGACGAGGCTCAGCACCGCACACCCCATCAGGTAGAGCGCCGGCGACAGCCGGTTGCCGGTCGCGCTGATCAGCCAGGTGATGACGAACGGCGCGAAGCCGCCGAACAGCGTGACCCCCGTGTTGTAGCTGACCGCGAGCCCCGTTGCGCGCGTCTGCGACGGGAACAGCTCGGCCATCAGCGCCGGCAGCGCGCCGCAGTACATCGCCTTCAGCGCGCCGATCCAGACCAGTGCGGCGAGCATCGTTGCGAACGACGCGTGGCGCGTGAGCCAGGCGAACGTCGGCCACACGCTGACGAGCATCAGCACGGCCGCGGCCGCCATCATGCGGATCCGCCCCGTGCGATCGGACAGGTGGCCGACGACCGGCGTGACGAGCGTGAGCACGAAACCGGTCGCGAGCGTCGCCGCGAAGCCCGTCGACGCGGGCAGGCCGAGCTGCTTGATCGCATAGGTCGGCATGTACAGCACCATGTAGTTGATCGCGGTCGAGATCACGAGCGCGCCGATCGACAGCAGCAGCCGCAGCTTCTGATCCGCGAACAGTTCGCGCACGGGCGCTTCCGAGCGTGCCTGCGTCTTGAACTCGACGCCTTCGTCGACGTAACGGCGGATGTACAGCCCGACCGGGCCGATCGCGAGCCCGAACAGGAACGGCACGCGCCAGCCCCAGCTTTCGAGTTGCGCGGTTGTCAGCGTGGACGTCAGCAGCGCACCGAAGCCCGACGCGAGCAGCGTCGCGAGTCCCTGGCTCGCGAACTGCCAGCTCGACATGAAACCGCGCCGCTGCGGCGCGTGCTCGACGAGGAAAGCGGTCGAGCTCGCGAATTCGCCGCCCGCGGAAAAACCCTGCATCAGCCGCGACAGCATGATCCCGAGCGGCGCGAGTATGCCGATCGATGCGTAGGTCGGCATCGACGCGATCAGCAGCGTGCCGGCCATCATCATCGCGATCGACAGCAGCAGCGACGCCTTGCGGCCCGCGCGATCCGCGTACGCGCCGAGCACGAAGCCGCCGATCGGCCGGATCAGGTAGGACAGGCCGAACGTGCCGAGCGTGAGCATCAGCGACGTCGCTTCGCTCGTGGCGGGGAAGAACAGCTTGGCGATCGTCACCGCGAAGAAGCCGTAGACGATCAGGTCGAACCATTCGAGTGCATTGCCGATCGACGCCGCGAAGATGATGCGCCGGATCTTCGCGGCGCTGGGGAGGGCGGCTTCCTGCGAGGTCAGGGTGGTCGTGTTCATCGTGTGGGCAGGTCCCGTGAAAGGGGCGAAGCGCGTTACAGGGTGGCGCCGGCCGCGGCAGGCGCCGCGCGGCGAACGGTCGGGGCGTCATCGCCGAGATCCCAGAAGAGGCCGGCCATCATCTGCAGCCCCTCGCTGACGACGCTCGCGAGCAGGTGCTCGTCGGGCGCGTGCTGCGAGCACGCAGGGTACGAATGGGGTACCCACAGGGTCGGCAGCCCGAGCGTGTCGGCGAACACTTCGTTGGGCAGCGTGCCGCCGAGATTCGGCAGGATCGCGGGTTTCTTGCCGGTGGTCCGCGCCAGCGACGCGACCGCCCAGCGGACCCACGGATCGTCCGGCGACACGCGCGTCGCCGGGGCACCGCGCTCGACGTCGATCTCGATGTCGGCGAAGCCGTGCGCATCGAGGTACGTGCGCAGGTGCGCATGCAGCGCCTGCCAGTCGGTGCCGACGACGAAGCGCAACTGGCAGTGCGCGTATGCGGCGGGCGGGATCGCATTGACGGGGTGCTCGGGGTTGCCGGCCTTGAATGCGAGGATCTCGAACGTGTTCCAGCCGAACACGCGCTCGGGCGCGGTAAGGCCGGGCTCGCCCCAGCCGGCGTCGAGCACCGGATCGCCGGGGCCGCCGCCGACGCAGAGATCGGCGAGCGCCTCGCGCACGGCGGCCGGGATCGGCGGCGGACGCAGCCCCGCGACGCGAATCGCGCCGCGCGCGTCGACGAGGCTCGCGAGTGCGTGCGCGAGCACGATCGCCGGATTGCGCAGCAGGCCGCCCCAGTTGCCGGAGTGATGCGCGCCGTCACGGGCGCGCAGGCTCAGCTTGAAATTGACCGAGCCGCGCGAGCCGAGGAACACCGTGGGGCGCGCGGCGGCGATGCGCGGGCCGTCGGATGCGATCAGCACGTCGGCCGCGAGCGCGTCGCGCTCCTGACGGCACAGTGCGTCGAGGCCCGGCGAACCCGTTTCCTCGCCCATCTCGATCAGCAGCTTCGCGTTGAAGCCCATCCGGCCGCCGCGCGCATCGAGCACGCTCGCCAGCGCGGCCAGGTTGATGGTGTGCTGGCCCTTGTTGTCGGCGCTGCCGCGGCCGTACCAGCGGTCGCCGTCGGCCGTCAGCGTCCACGGCGACAGCGGTGCGCGCCACTGCGCGTCGTAGCCGCGCACGACGTCGCCGTGGCCGTAGATCAGCACGGTCGGCAGTGCATCGTCTTCGTGGCGCGATGCCAGCAGGAACGGGCCGCCGCCGTCGACGGGATTGTCGACGATCCGCGACGTGAAGCCGAGGCGCGCGGCCTCGGGTGCGATCTCGTCGGTCAGGTAGGCGCGCAGCGCGGCACCGTTGCCGCTTTCCTGGCTTTCGGTCCGCAAGCCGACGCGGCGGCTCAGGGTCGTGAAGAACGCACCGGATTCGAACTGGTTCAGCGCGTGCTGGATGGCGGCGGTACGGCTCAAGTCGTGTCTCCTCTGTCGGGTTCGCTGCACACCGCGGTTCGTGCGTGCAGCGTGAAGTGCGATCGATTCTAGAAAGCCGTTTTTTTTGTCACAATGATCGAATTTCGAACCTTTCTTTGCCGAAAAGGCAAAGCAGCGCGGCCGGCAGCCCGGTGGAGACAGAACGATGGCGACTTTCCTGCATGGCCTGGCGTTGCGGTATTTCGTCGAGGTGGCGCGCACCGGCTCGATCAGCGACGCGTCCGCGCGGCTGCACGTGGCTGTCTCGGCGATCAGCCGCCAGATCGCGAAACTCGAGAGCGAGCTCGGCGCACCGCTGTTCGAGCGCCGGCCGCGCGGGATGGCGCTGTCGGAGGCCGGCGAGCGGCTTCTGGCGTTCGCGCAGCGCAGCCTGCTGGAGGCCGAGCACGTGATGAAGGACATCGGCGGGCTCGACGCGCTGCACGGCAGCCTGCTGAAGATCGCCTGCTCGGAAGGGTTCGCGATCGATTTCCTGCCCGGCACGCTCGCGCGCTTCAAGGCACGCCATCCGGGCGTCGATTTCTCGGTGTGGGTCGTGTCGCCGGCGGAAGCGACGCGGCGCGTGCGCGACGGCGACGTGGACATCGCGTTGAGCTTCAGCCTCGCGCCGGAGAAGGGCGTGCGCGTCGAGCATACCGAGCGCGCGCCGATCTTCGCGCTGGTGCGGCACGACCATCCGCTCGCGACGCGTGAAGCGGTGTCACTCGCCGATGTCGCGCGTCACCCGCACGTGCTGCCCGAGGCCGGCACCACGGTGCGCCAGCTGATCGACATCGCATGCGCGCTCGACGGGCTGCTGCTCGAACCTGAACTGACGAGCAACAACACGGCGGCGATGTACGGTTATGCGCGACGCACGGGCGCGGTGATGTTCACGGGGCTGCTGTCGGTGCGCGACCGCTGCGCCGCGGACGGCTTCGTCGTCGTGCCCGTGACGAACCCGCAGTTGCGCGAGCGCAGCATCCAGGTGCAGACGATGGCGGGGCGCGACCTGCCCGCGTCGGTTCGCGCGTTCCGCGACCATCTGATCGACGCGATGCAGGCCGCATCGCCGCCGCCGGCCGCCGCGCGCGGCCCGAGACGCCGGCCCGTGAGATAATCGCCAATCCGCCTTCCGTGCCCATGCGGCTCATCGAGCCGCATCGCCCCTGTTCGACGCCAAATTGAAGAACCTGATTGTCACCCTCGATCGCGCCGGCGAGTTCGACGAGATCATCGACGTGCGCACGCCGCTCGAGTTCGCCGAGGATCATATCCCCGGCGCGCTGAACGCGCCCGTGCTCAGCAACGAGGAGCGCGTGCTCGTCGGCACGATGTACCGGCAGGTGTCGCCGTACGAGGCGACGCGCGTCGGCGCGGCGATGGTGGCACGCAACATCGCACGTCATCTCGACACGACGTTCGCCGACCGGCCGCGCAACTGGCGGCCGCTGATCTACTGCTGGCGCGGCGGCAAGCGCTCGGGCTCGATGACGACCTGGTTCAACCTGATCGGCTGGAAGGCGCGCCAGCTCGACGGCGGCTACAAGTCGTACCGCCAGTCGGTGTGCGCGACGCTCGACTCGCTGCCGACGCGCTTTCGCTACATTGCGCTCGTCGGCCATACGGGCTGCGGCAAGACGCGCCTGCTGAACGCGCTGCGCGACGCGGGCGCGCAGACGCTCGATCTCGAGGCGCTCGCGTGCCATCGCGGTTCGCTGCTCGGCGCGCTGCCGGGCAAGCCGCAGCCGGCGCAGAAGGGGTTCGATTCGGGGCTCGTCGAAACACTCGGGCGTTTCGACCCCGAATGGCCGGTGTTCGTCGAATCGGAAAGCCGCAGGATCGGGCTCGTGCAGTTGCCGATCGCGTTGATCGAAGCGTTTCACGCAGGGCCGTGGGTGCGTGTCGATGCGGCGCACGACGAGCGCATCGCGTTCCTCCTCGAGGATTACGCGCACCTGTTCGACGAACCGGACGCGTTCAAGGCGCAGTTGCACCGGCTGATCGGCCTGCACAGCCGCGAACAGGTGACGCACTGGAAGGCGCTGATCGATGCCGGCGCGCGTGCCGAACTGTTCACCGAACTGATCGACAAGCATTACGATCCCGCGTATGCGCGCACTTATCGCGCGACGTACAACAAGCCGAACCGGGCGCTGACGTTCACGTTCCGGCCCAACGCGGCCGATGCGTGCGACCAGGCGCGCACGCTGCTGGCGCAACTCGCGCAGGCCGGGCTGCCCGCGTCGGCCGCGCTTGCGGCAGGCATGAAGCCCGCCACCGACAATAACCAATCGACGATCACACGATGACGACCACACGCACCCAACCCAGTCCGGCACTCGGCTGGATGACCTTCCTGCTGATCGCGGTCGCGGGGCTGTTTTATGTGAAATGGTTCCCGTACTACAACAAGGCGTTCGTTGCCGCCGAGCATCATTCGATCGGACAGTCGATCCTGATGGGCACGTCGGCGGCCGCGCCCGAGCCGTCGCTGAAGGCCGCGCTCGACTACGCCTGGGCGTACGGCAAGGCGATCTGGCAGGCGATGGTGCTCGGCTTGCTGCTCGGTTCGGCCGTGCAGGCGCTGCTGCCCGCGCACTGGGTCGCGCGCGTGCTCGGCCGCACCGGCTTCGGCAGCGTCGCCGCGGGCGGCCTGCTGTCGTTGCCCGGCATGATGTGCACGTGCTGCGCGGCGCCGGTCGTCGCGGGGCTGCGCGCACGCCATGCCTCGCCGGGCGGCGCGGTCGCGTTCTGGCTCGGCAACACGGTGCTGAACCCGGCGGCGCTGGTTTTCATGGGCTTCGTGCTCGGCTGGCACTGGAGTGCGTTGCGCCTCGTGCTCGGCGTCGCGATGGTATTCGGGATCGGCTATCTGCTGAACCGGATCGCGCGCCCTGAAGACGCCCGCATCGACGATGCGCAGCTCGCCGCGCTGGCGGCCGAGCAGGCCGCGGCCGGCAATCCGTTCGTGCGCTGGATGAAGCTGCTCGCACGCATGGCCGTGCGGCTCGTGCCCGAATACATCGTGCTCGTGCTGTTGCTCGGCGCCGCGCGCGCATGGCTGTTCCCGCATATCGGCCCGGACATCGGCAATCATCTCGGCTGGATCGTCGCCTTCGCGGTCGCGGGCATGCTGTTCGTGATCCCGACGGCGGGCGAGGTGCCGATCATCCAGGCGATGCTGTCGCTCGGCATGGGCGTCGGCCCGGCCGCCGCGCTGCTGATGACGCTGCCGCCGATCAGCGTGCCGTCGCTCGCGATGCTCGCGCGTTCGTTCAAGCCTTACATGCTGGCCATCGTCGCGATCCTTGTCGTCGTGTTCGGGATCGCGAGCGGCCTGCTCGCGGTCGCGTTCGGGTTCTGACGCGCGCAAGCGGTGCGCCGGCCGGGCGTAATCGTCGTATTCATCCGGCGCCGCCGTTTCACGCGTGCGGCGCCATTTACAAGAAGCAAACAGGAAAACGCATGACCCAACCGAAGATTCATCCTCGACTCGAAAAGGCGCTGACGCGCGGCGATCTCGCGATCCGCCAGGCCAATTCCGCGCGGGCGACTGCCGTGCTGAATGCACTCGGCACGATGATCATCGAGGCCTCCGCAACGATCGGCGTCGAGGCCAGCATCGACATTCCGCAGGGCGATCGCATTTACGATCCGGTCAACGGCCTGTGGCCGCAGAAGATGCTGGTGTCGTTCGACGGCCCGGTGGACGAAGCCGACAAGGAAGAACTGCGCACGGTTTATCTGCTCGCCGACGATCCGGGCACGCAGTTCCGCGTCGAATGGCATCGCGCGGACGGCAAGCTCGGCCGCCAGGAAGGTGGCCCGCTCGCGACCGTCGCGTTCCTGACCGACGTCGAGATCCCGTGGAGCGACGACGACGAATAACGTCGTCGCATGAAGCCGGCGCCCGGTGCGCCGGCCGTCAGCGCATCATCCGCCGCCTGAACAGCCAGGCGGACAGCAGGAACCCGCCGACCGCGTAGCCGGCGAGCACCGCGACATGCAGCGCGACGTCGGTCGCCGGCCGGCCGAGCATCGCGGGCCGGATCAGCTCGACGGCGTTCGCGAGCGGCAGTGCCTGCGCCGCGTGCCGCGCGATCGGCGGCAGCTGCGTGGTCGGGAAGAACACGCCCGACAGCAGCAGCATCGGCGTCAGCACGAGCGTCTGATAAAACATGAAGAAATCGTAGGACGGTGCGAGCGCCGTGACGATCATCGCGATGCTTGCGAACGCGAGGCCCGCGAGCGCGATCACGGGCAGCGCCGCGAGCATCGACGGAAACTGCGCATAACCGAGCGCCCCCGCGACGAGCATGATCGCGGCCCCCGACAGCATCGCCTTGCTGGCCCCCCAGACGATCTCGCCGAGCACGATGTCGCCGAGCGCAAGCGGCGTATGCATGATCGCTTCCCACGTGCGCTGCACGTGCATCCGCGAGAAACCCGAATACATCGACTCGAAGCTCGCGGACATCATCACGCTCGAGCCGACCGTACCGGCCGCGAGGAACGCGATATACGACACGCCGTCGACATGGCCGAGCATCAGGCCGAGCCCGAACCCCAGACCGAACAGATAGATCATCGGATCGGCAAGATTGCCGAACATCGACGCGAGCGCGAGCTTGCGCCAGACGAGATAGTTGCGCCGCCAGACGGCGATCCAGTTGGTTGCGTTCGCGGGCATCGCGATCGCGAAGCGGGACACGCGTGGCGGTGCCGACGGGGCGGTGGCGGAATAGTTGCGCACGTCCATGATCGATCAGTCCTGCATTTCGCGGCCCGTGAGCCGCAGGAACACATCTTCCAGATTGGCCGGGCGATGCAGATAGCGCAACCCCGTGCGACCCTTGAGTCGCGCACTGAGCGGTTCCGGGTCGCTCACGTAGCAGAACAGCGTCTCGCCGCTGATCTCGGTGTGCTTCGCGAACGCCGCCAGCTCGTCGCGCAGCGTGGCCGGATCGGGCCCGTAGATCTCTATCACGTCGCAGCCGATCTCCGATTCGATCAGCGCGTGCGGCGCACCTTCGGCGATCTTGCGGCCTTCCTCGATCACGCACAGCCGGTCGCACAGCCGCTCGGCTTCTTCCATGAAGTGCGTGGTGATCAGGATCGTCTTGCCTCGAGCGAGCAGCGAGCGCAGGCGTTCCCACATGAGGTGGCGCGCCTGCGGGTCGAGGCCCGTCGTCGGCTCGTCGAGCACCAGCACATCGGGATCGTTGACGAGCGCACGGGCGAGTGTGAGCCGGCGCTTCATGCCGCCCGACAGCTCGCCGACCTTCGCATCGGCCTTGTTCTCGAGCTTCGCGAATTCGAGCAGGGGTTTCACGAGCGCGTGCGCGGCCTGCGCCGACATGCCGAAATAGCGGCTGAAGACGAGCAGGTTCTCGCGGACGGTGAAGTCGGGGTCGAGATTGTCGAACTGCGGGACGACCCCGACACGCTGGCGCGCATGTCGCGCACGCGATGGAACCGGTTCGCCGCAGAGCGAAATGGTGCCTGCATCGGGATGCGTGAGGCCGAGCAGCATTTTCAGCGTGGTGGTCTTGCCTGCGCCGTTGGGGCCGAGCAGGCCGTAGCATTCGCCGGCCTGCACGGTGAACGACAGGCCGTTGACGACAAGCTTGTCGCCATAGCGCTTTTCGACGTTCCGGAAATCGATCGGTGCAACGAGCATGGGTAGGTTGTCGTTGTATGCGTGCGCGGCAGCGTTTCGCTGCCGGATGCGTGGCCGGTTGGCGAACCGATCGGACGATGGCCTGTCACACGGGCGTGACCGACGCGCACGACGCCGGCGCCTGGTGGCCCGCTGGAGTACGAACGGGCCATTCTAGTGCATCGGCTGCGTCTCTTCAGGGCATGCCTGCGCGGTGCGATGCATGCGCGCACCGATCGTGCACCGCATCATCGCGCACGCGCCGCGCGGAGCGAATCAGCGTTTTCCATCCCTTGCGTCCTGAATTGCGGCGCACCATGATGAATGCGTAGGCTCGTTGTTGCGATAGGGAGGTTTCATGGCTAGCTACAACAAGATTCTGCTGTGTTACGACGGCACGCTCGAAGGGCGCAAGGCACTGCGCTGCGGCGCCAATCTCGCGATGGACCTGAAGGCCGAGACGCATTTGCTGTCGGTCGTCGACATGCGCTCGAGCATTGCACAGAGCGCGGGTTTGCTGACCGACGTCGCGTGCGGCCGGTTCGAGGAAACCGCGCGTGAAATCCTGCAGGAAGGGGTGAACTGGCTGCGCGAGCGCGGCGTGCAGGCCGAAGGCCATTTCGCATTCGGCTATCCGATCGACGAAATCGCGAATCTCGCGACGGAACTGAACGCCGATCTCGTCGTCGTCGGCCACCGGTGCCGCAGCGGGCTGTCGAGATGGTGGATGGGCTCCGGCAACACGCAACTGCTCGATCGCGTGAACTGCAGCATTCTGGTTGCGTGTTCGTCGGCGCAAGAGCAGAAGGCCGAAATCGCACGCGAGCGTGAAGCGGCCACGGCGAACGGCAAATGATCCAATGATTCGATGACTGCCTGACGGGCGAACCGTGCCGGTCAGGCAGTCACGCCGCCTCAGTGGCTCGGGCGATGACCCCGAGCCAGTCAAGTCCTGTCGAGCCCTGTCAAGCGTGCAGGTCGATGGCGGATAACTTCCACGAGAACAGGCCGAAGCGGTGGAATATCGCCGCATAGCGCGTGCCGTCGGCACTGCGCTGGTAGGTCACGACGAATTCGTCGATATTCCGGTAGCCGGCGCTGGTTTGCTGCTGATGCGGCGAATGCGCTGCATCGACCGGGCTGGCCGGCGCGGCAGCAGCAGGGGGCGACGATGATGCGGCTGCCACGTTGCTGCCCGGAGCGGCTGCGCTTGCCGAAGCCTGATTGGGTGCCGGTGCGGCCGGCGTGTTGCCCGGTGCATCGCTGCCTGGTGGCAGATTCGACAGGTCAGGTGGACGCTCCCCCGGATTGCCACGCGGCGGCAATCCGCTCATCAGCGCGGCCACGCCCTCCGGGGTCGCGTATGCATCGACCAGCGGGCCGATCAATGCCGACCCGATCAGTGCACCGAGCACCGCGAACGGATTGCTCTTCTTCACCGCGTCGATCCGGCGCATCAGCTCTTCCGTGACCTGCTGCTTCAGGCTGATGCGCAGCGACGGAAAATCGACATATTCACTGATGGCCTGCGCATCGCGCGCATCGATCGCCGTTTTCAGGCGGCCGAGCGCGACGTACGGCGATGCGTAGGCATAGCCGATCGCCGCAATGGCGGCGATGGCCAGCACGATGATCAGCAGGGGTTTGAGCCGCCATGCGCGGCCCGAAGATCCGGTCACGTTGCCTCCGGTGCGGGGATGTTCCGCAATCAGAGACCGCCTGGCGTGGCCGATCGTTCCTCTGCAATGCAGCGATCGATCATCCGGCACACGGCATCGATCGTGCCGACCATGATCAGGCGCGAGCGACCGTGATAGACGCGCACCGGCGCGCGGCGCGCGGGTTCCGCGTGATTCAGGCCGGCGTTCAGCGATACCCGCGCGAAAGCGGGGAGCGCCGACGGCAGCAGGGACGCCTGCCGTTCGACTGCGACTTCTTCTTGCACAGGCGCCGCCGCGGACAGCGGTGCGCAGGGCGTGCGGCCGCGCAGGTGACGCAGGCGACCGAATTGACGGAAAGGCAGCAGGCGGGCAAGGCGTTCCATGATGTTCTCCTCAGCGAGACGGAATGTCAGAGTTCGCCCGAGCGGATCAGCCCGACGGCGATGCCTTCCAGCGCGAATTCCGCGCTGCCGGCCTTGACGAAGATGTTTTCGTAATCCGGGTTCTCCGCGATCAGCTCGAGACCGCCCGGCCGGCGCATCAGGCGCTTGACCGTGACGTCGTCGCCGAGACGCGCGACGATGATCTGGCCGTCCTTCGCTTCCGTGCGCTTCTGCACGGCGAGCAGGTCGCCATCGAGGATGCCGGCGTCGCGCATCGACAGGCCGCGCACTTTCAGCAGGTAGTCGGGCTTGCTGGTGAACAGCGCGGGATCGCACGCGTAATGCTGCGAGATGTGCTCCTGCGCGAGGATCGGGCTACCGGCCGCCACACGGCCGACGAGCGGCAGCGACAGCTGCATCAGGCCGGCGTGCGGGAGCGTGAACTGGTGCGGGGCATCGTCGATGCCGAGCAGGCGGATGCCGCGCGACGCGCCGGCGGCCAGCTCGATCACACCCTTGCGCGCCAACGCGCGCAGGTGCTCTTCGGCCGCATTCGGCGAGCTGAAGCCCAGTTCGGCCGCGATCTCGGCACGGGTGGGCGGGAATCCGGAGCGCTCGATCGCGCGACGGATCAAGTCGAACACTTGCTGCTGACGGGCGGTGAGTTTGGTCATGGCTCAACTGTATGGATAGACAGTGAGCTGTATTTTTATACAGTAGTTCGCGAATTTCAAGTGTTACGTGAGGTTCGACGCGATCACGCCGGTTCCGGCGTGATTTTGCGACGTCCGGACGCCGGTTTATCTGCCGCAACCGTCCATCCCGTCTGCGTTAGCACTTTTGAGTATTAAAAAATGAGGAACGATTATTTTTAATCATGTAACCCGTTCGCTAGACTGGCCCGACATCGCAATACCGACAACACTGGAGAACCAAGGATGGGCAAGCGCAATACGGGGCTGGTGGGCGGAGTAGGCCGCCTGATCGCAACACTCGCGCTGGGCGCGGCGGCGGCGCTGGGCGTCGCGACGCACGCGCAGGCCGATACGACCTTCCTGAACGTGTCGTACGACCCGACGCGCGAGCTGTATCAGGACTTCAACCAGGCGTTCGGCAAGGAGTGGAAGGCGAAGACGGGCGAGACCGTCAACTTCAAGCAGTCGCACGGCGGTTCGGGCGCGCAGGCTCGCTCGGTGCTCGACGGCCTGCAGGCCGACGTCGTCACGCTGGCGCTGGCGTACGACATCGACGCGCTCGCGAACAAGGGCCTCGTCAACAAGGATTGGCAGAAGCGCCTGCCCGACAACGCGTCGCCGTATACGTCGACGATCGTGTTCCTGGTGCGCAAGGGCAACCCGAAGGGGATCAAGGACTGGGACGACCTGACCAAGCCGGGCATCTCGATCGTCACGCCGAACCCGAAGACGTCGGGCGGCGCACGCTGGAACTACCTGGCCGCATGGGCGTACGCGCAGCACAAGCCGGGCGGTAACGAGCAGACGGCGAAGGACTTCGTCACGAAGCTCTACAAGAATGCCGGCGTGCTCGATTCCGGCGCGCGCGGCGCGACCACGAGCTTCGTGCAGCGCGGGATCGGCGACGTGCTGATCGCATGGGAAAACGAGGCGTTCCTGTCGGTCAAGGAATTCGGTACCGACAAGTTCGAGATCGTCGTGCCGTCGGTGAGCATCCTGGCCGAGCCGCCCGTCGCGGTGGTCGACAAGGTGGTCGACAAGAAGGGCACGCGCAAGCTGGCCGAGGCGTACCTGAACTTCCTGTACAGCCCGCAGGGCCAGGAGATCGCGGCACGCAACTACTACCGGCCGCGTTCGAAGAACGTGCCGGCGGAGCTGACCAAGCAGTTCCCGAAGCTGAAGCTGTACACGGTCGACGATACCTTCGGCGGCTGGACGAATGCGCAGAAGACGCATTTCGCGGACGGCGGCGTGTTCGATTCGATCTACAAGCCGCAGTAACACCATAACGACAGCGGCGCGCCACGATAGCGCGCCGCACCCTCGACGGGCCGCCGGCGCAAAGCATCGCGCCGGCGTTTGCGTCGGACCCATGAGCAGCATCGACCCAGCAAGAGCATCCGATGACGACGTACACCTTTCGCAAGCCGAGCGCGCTGCCCGGTTTCGGCGTGACGCTAGGCATCACGGTGGCCTATTTGAGCCTCGTGGTGCTGATACCGCTCGCCGCCACGTTCCTGAAGACCGCGACGCTGTCGTGGGACCAGTTCGTCACCGCCGTCGCGTCGCCGCGCGTGCTCGCGTCGTACCGGCTGACGTTCACGTCCGCACTCGGCGGCGCGCTGATCAACGCCGTGTTCGGCTTCCTCGTCGCGTGGGTGCTCGTGCGCTACACGTTCCCGTTCAAGCGCCTCGTCGATGCGATCGTCGACCTGCCGTTCGCGCTGCCGACGTCGGTTGCCGGCATCTCGCTCGCGGCCGTCTACGCGACCAACGGCTGGGTCGGCCAGTATCTCGCGCCGCTCGGCATCAAGATCGCGTTCACGCCGGCCGGCGTGCTGGTCGCGCTGACCTTCATCGGGCTGCCGTTCGTCGTGCGCACCGTGCAGCCGGTGCTCGAGGATTTCGAGCGCGAGCAGGAAGAGGCGGCCGCGTGCCTGGGCGCGTCGCGCTGGCTGACGTTCCGCCGCGTCGTGCTGCCGGCCGTGCTGCCGGCGCTCCTTACCGGGTTCGCGCTCGCGTTCGCGCGTGCACTCGGCGAATACGGCTCGGTGATCTTCATCGCCGGCAACGTGCCGATGAAATCCGAGATCACGTCGCTGCTCATCATCACGAAACTCGAGCAGTACGACTACGCGGGCGCGACCGCGCTGGCGGTCGTGATGCTGGTCGTGTCGTTCCTGATGCTGCTGCTGATCAACACGCTGCAGTGGTATCTGCAGCGCCGCACGAGCAAGGGCGCGAGCGGTCCCGCGCCTGCTGCCGTCACCGCCGCCGCAGCAGGAGGCCAGCAATGAGCCAGGAGGCCACCGTCGTGCTGAAAACCCCGTCTTCGGCCGCGCAAGGGCGCGCCGCGAAGCGGCTCGACCCCGTCAGCGAGTCGCGCGTCGTGCGCTGGCTGCTCACGGGCATCGCGCTGGCGTTCCTTGCGTTCTTCCTCGTCGTGCCGCTCGCCGCGGTGTTCGTCGAGGCGCTGAGAAAAGGCATCGGCTTCTATCTCGAATCGCTGGCCGATCCCGATGCGTGGTCGGCGATCAAGCTGACGCTGACCGTCGCCGTGATCGCCGTACCGCTGAACCTCGTGTTCGGCGTGTGCGCGTCGTGGGCGATCGCGAAATTCGAATTCCGCGGCAAGGCGCTGTTGACGACGCTGATCGACCTGCCGTTCTCGGTGTCGCCGGTGATCTCGGGTCTCGTGTACGTGCTGCTGTTCGGTGCGCAGGGCTGGCTCGGGCCGTGGCTGCAGGCGCACGACGTGCAGATCATCTTCGCGGTGCCGGGCATCGTGCTCGCGACGATCTTCGTCACGTTCCCGTTCGTCGCGCGCGAGCTGATTCCGCTGATGCAGGCACAAGGCACCGACGAGGAAGAAGCCGCGCGCGTGCTCGGCGCGTCGGGCTGGCAGATCTTCCGCCGCGTGACGCTGCCGAACGTGAAGTGGGGGCTGCTGTACGGCGTGATCCTGTGCAACGCGCGTGCGATGGGCGAGTTCGGCGCGGTGTCGGTCGTGTCGGGCCACATCCGCGGCGTGACCGATACGATGCCGCTGCACGTCGAGATCCTGTACAACGAATACAACTTCGCGGCAGCGTTCGCGGTGGCGTCGGTGCTCGCGCTGCTCGCGCTCGTCACGCTCGCGCTGAAACTGATCGCCGAGCGTCATCTCGCCGCCGAGCTGGCCGGCGCGAGCGACGCCGTTCCCGCACACGCCGGCCCCGCCGCCGTTTCGTCGAAATCGTAAAGAGGCAACCAGAATGGGTATCACCGTCCGTAACCTTCAGAAGCGCTTCGGCGATTTCACGGCGCTCGACAACGTGTCGCTCGACTTCCCGCCCGGCGAACTGGTCGCGCTGCTCGGGCCGTCCGGCTGCGGCAAGACCACGCTGCTGCGCGTGATCGCGGGCCTCGAGCACGCGGATGCCGGCCAGGTCGTGCTGCAGGGGCTCGACGTCGCGTCGGTCGGCGCGCGCGATCGGCAGGTCGGGTTCGTGTTCCAGCACTACGCGCTGTTCCGCCACATGACCGTGTTCGAGAACGTCGCGTTCGGGCTGCGCGTGAAGCCGCGCCGCGAGCGGCCGTCGGAAAGCGTGATCCGCGACAAGGTGCACGAGCTGCTGAAGCTCGTGCAGCTCGACTGGCTCGCGCAGCGTTATCCGTCGGAGCTGTCGGGCGGCCAGCGCCAGCGCATCGCGCTCGCCCGCGCGCTCGCGGTCGAGCCGAAGGTGCTGCTGCTCGACGAGCCGTTCGGCGCGCTCGACGCGAAGGTCCGCAAGGAACTGCGCGGCTGGCTGCGCCGCCTGCACGACGACCTGCACATCTCGACGATCTTCGTCACGCACGACCAGGAGGAGGCGCTGGAAGTCGCGGACCGCATCGTCGTGCTGAACCGCGGCCACGTCGAGCAGGTCGGCAGCCCGCAGGACGTCTACGATCATCCGCAGAGCGCGTTCGTCTACGAGTTCCTCGGCGCGGCCAACCGGCTGCCGGGCACGGTCGCCGGGCGCGGTTTCGTGGCCGAGGGCGCGGCTGCGCCGATCGAGGTCGATGCCGATTTCGCGGGCCCTGCGAACGCGTACGTGCGGCCGCACGACCTGCAGCTCTGGCCGGCCGGTGAAGGGCACCGCGACGGCATCGCGGTGGACGTGCGCCGCGTGATTCCGCTCGGCGGGTCGGTGCGTGTGGAGCTCGAGGCGCGCGCAGGCGGCGCGCTCGAGGCGGAACTCGATCGCGACGCATGGCGTGCGCTGTCGCTGCAGGTCGGCGACGGTGCAACGGCCGTGCCGCGCGCGGTGCGTGTGTTTCCCGCGCGTTGACGCCAGAATGCAGGGCAGGGGGCGGAGCGCGCTCAGATCAGACAATCAAACAATGACAGCCTAAGAGGCATACCCATGAATTTTCAGCAATTGCGGTTCGTGCGCGAAGCGGTGCGCCAGAACATGAACCTGACGGAAGTCGCGAACGTGCTGTACACGTCGCAGTCCGGCGTGTCGAAGCAGATCAAGGATCTCGAGGATGAGCTGGGTGTCGATATCTTCATCCGGCGCGGCAAGCGGCTGACGGGGCTCACGGAGCCCGGCAAGGCCGTGCACCAGCTGATCGAGCGGATGCTGCTCGATGCCGAGAACCTGCGCCGCGTCGCGCGCCAGTTCGCCGACCAGGACAGCGGCCACCTCGTCGTCGCGACGACGCACACGCAGGCGCGCTACGCGCTGCCGAAGGTGATCCGGCAGTTTACCGACGTGTTCCCGAAGGTGCATCTCGCGCTGCGTCAGGGCAGCCCGCAGCAGATCGCGCAGATGATCCTGAACGGCGAGGCCGATCTCGGCATCTCGACCGAAGCGCTCGACCGCTATCCGGACATCGTCACGTTCCCGTGCTATTCGTGGCACCACACGGTCGTCGTGCCGAAGGGCCATCCGCTCGTCGGTCGCGAGAACCTGACGCTCGAGGAAATCGCCGAGTACCCGATCATCACGTACGACCAGGACTTCACGGGGCGCTCGCACATCGACCAGGCATTCACGCAGGCGGGTGCCGTGCCCGACGTCGTGCTGACCGCGATCGACGCCGACGTGATCAAGACCTATGTCGAGCTCGGGATGGGGATCGGCGTCGTCGCGGCGATGGCCTACGATCCGCAGCGCGACACGGGGCTCGTCGCGCTCGATACGCAGCACCTGTTCGAGGCGAGCACGACGCGGGTCGGCCTGCGCAAGGGCGCATTCCTGCGTGCGTATGCGTACCGGCTGATCGAGATGTTCGCGCCGCACCTGAACGAAGCCGAAATCGCGGGGCTGTTGCGCGAAGCCGTTTGACGACAGTACGTCGTGCGCCGTCCGCGCGATCACCGCGGATGGCGCGACGTCCCCTCATGCACCAGACGGCGCAGGCGATCTGCCGCCTGCCTGGTTGTTCGACCCAGACTCTCCGAATCACCGGCCGCAATCGCGGTTTCCTGCCGATTCATCCCCGCACTCGGCGCGCGACATGCGCTCGCCTGCCAGAGAGAAATCAAGACGGCACGTTCGAGCGCCTCGCATCGGGCCTTGCCATCCTGCATACCGGCCGCCCCATTTCTCCTTGCATGTGATTCAATGCGCGTGAATGCCGGCTGACGGGTGTTGACGCGACTCTCCGGCACCATCCCGATCGCCCGGCCCGCTTCACCGACACCCTGCGCGACGTCGGAACGAAGCGCGGGGCACATGACCGGCAGCCCGTTCGCATTCGCCACACAACGCACGCGGATTGCCCGTTCAGACACATTCGGCAACATGGCGCACAACACGCAACACGCGTGACGAAGAGGTAAACAATGAACCTGAAATGGTTTCTCTTTTCCTTCGAAGGCCGGATCGGACGCCTGCCGTGGTGGATCTACGCACTGGTTTCCGCGTTGCTCAGCGTGTTTTTCGATGCGGATTCGCACCGCTCGCCGGATGACGATCTGCCGCTGCTGGCGATGCTGGTGCTCGTCGTGGTCGCCGTCGTCGCGGCGTGGTCGTCGATCGCGGTCGGTGTGAAGCGGCTGCACGACATCGACAAGTCGGGATGGTGGATGCTGTTGCTGTTCGTGCCGATCGTCGGCGCGCTCGCGTTGTTCGTGATGAACGGCTTCATCGCCGGCACGCCGCACGCGAACCGATTCGGCGAGCCGCCGTCAGCCGATGAAGACGAGCCGGCGCCGCGGGATCCGGCGTGACACGCGCTCCGAATAAACCCTAAATATTGATCAGACAGGTTGCGCGCCGGCGCGAATCGGTACAGCATAGCCTTCACTCCGCCGGCTTCCCGCCGGCGGAGGCGCGTAAACAACAGCACGCGTCAGGCAGTCGGCCGTCTGCCTCGTTTCCATTTCGTGGTACCGACAGCAGCATCGATGGCCATTGCCCGGGTAGTGTGGCGCAAACGTTTGCTCACATTAAAACAACAGTCAAACAATAGTCCGGCCCCTGGGGCCGGTCGCCAGGAGATGTGTATGAATGTCCTCTTTCGCCGTCGTTTCCTGACCGCCGCGCTCGCCGCCGTCGCGGTTGCCGCCGCACCGGCCGTCCATGCGCAATCATCGGCCAAGCCGAAGGTCGCGCTCGTGATGAAGTCGCTCGCCAACGAGTTCTTCCTGACGATGGAAACGGGCGCGAAGGAATACCAGAAGCACAACGCGAACCAGTTCGACCTGATCACCAACGGCATCAAGGACGAGACCGACACCGCGAACCAGATCCGCATCGTCGAGCAGATGATCGTGTCGAAGGTCGACGCGATCGTGCTCGCGCCGGCCGATTCGAAGGCGCTCGTGCCGGTCGTGAAGAAGGCGGTCGACGCCGGCATCATCGTCGTGAACATCGACAACCGGCTCGATCCCGACGTGCTGAAATCGAAGAACCTGAACGTACCGTTCGTCGGCCCGGACAACCGCAAGGGCGCGCGCAAGATCGGCGATTACCTCGCGAAGCGGCTGAAGGCGGGCGACCAGGTCGGCATCGTCGAAGGCGTGTCGACGACGACCAATGCGCAGCAGCGCACGGCCGGCTTCCAGGACGCGATGAAGGCGGGCGGGATGAAGGTCGTATCGGTGCAGTCCGGTGAATGGGAGATCGACAAGGGCAATGCGGTCGCGGCCGCGATGCTCAACGAATACCCGAACCTGAAAGCGTTGCTGTGCGGCAACGACAACATGGCGATCGGCGCCGTGTCGGCCGTGCGCGCGGCCGGCAAGCAGGGCAAGGTGTTCGTGGTCGGCTACGACAACATCAATGCGATCAAGCCGATGCTGAAGGACGGCCGCGTGCTCGCGACGGCCGATCAGTACGCGGCGAAGCAGGCCGTGTTCGGCATCGATACGGCGCTCAAGGCGATCTCCGAGCATCGCAAGCAGGCCGACATGTCGGGCGTGGTCGAGACGCCGGTGGATCTCGTGACGAAGTGACGCAACCCCGATACGGCCGCCGGCCTCAAGAATCGGGCGCGGCGGCCGTTATCAGGGGTGAGCGCGATCACGGCCACTGCATGCACATGCACTTGTGAGCGTCATACCCGCGCGCCGCGTGCGCGCGGCCGCAACCAGGATCGCGATGGACCCGACTTCCCAACCCTCCCGCGCAGCCGCTCCCGTGCTGTCCGTATCCGGCATCGGCAAGACCTATGCCGAACCCGTGCTCGCCGAGGTCACGCTGACGCTCGACGCGGGCCACGCGCTTGCGTTGACGGGCGAGAACGGCGCCGGCAAGAGCACGCTGTCGAAGATCATCGGCGGCCTCGTCGAGCCGACCGCCGGCACGATGCAGCTGGGCGGCCAGCCCTATGCGCCGGCGAGCCGGACGCAGGCCGAGGCGCTCGGCGTGCGCATGGTGATGCAGGAGCTGAACCTGCTGCCGACCCTGACGGTCGCCGAAAACCTGTTCCTGAACCGCCTGCCGCGGCGCTTCGGGATCATCGATCGCGCGCGGTTGCGCGACGACGCACGGGCCGCGATGGCCCAGGTCGGGCTCGACACGGTCGATCCCGATACGCCGGTGGGCGCGCTCGGCATCGGCCATCAGCAGATGGTCGAGATCGCGCGCAACCTGATCGGCGACTGCCGCGTGCTGATTCTCGACGAACCGACCGCGATGCTGACCGCGCGTGAAGTCGAGCTGCTGTTCGAGCAGATCGACCGGCTGAAGGCACGCGGGGTCGCGATCATCTACATCTCGCACCGGCTCGAGGAGCTCGCGCGTGTCGCCGAGCGGGTCGCGGTGCTGCGCGACGGCCGGCTCGTCCACGCGGGCGACATGGCGGCGACGACGTCCGACGGGCTCGTCACGCTGATGGTCGGGCGCGAGATAGGCGAGCACATCGATCTCGGCGAGCGCCGTATCGGCGCACCGCGGCTCGTCGTGTCGGGCCTCACCCGCGGGACGGCGGTGCGCGACGTGTCGCTCGAGGTGCGCGCGGGCGAGATCTTCGGCATCTCGGGGCTGATCGGCGCGGGACGTACCGAACTGCTGCGGCTGATCTACGGCGCGGATGCGCCGGATGCGGGAACGATCGCGATCGGCCAGCCGCCGAAGCCGGTGCGGATCGGCTCGCCCGTCGAGGCGGTGAAGCACGGCATCGCGCTGATCACCGAGGATCGCAAGGGCGAGGGGTTGCTGCTCACGCAGTCGATCACCGCGAACGTGTCGCTCGGCCAGCTCGACCGGCTGGCGCGCGGCGGCATCGTCGACAGCGCGCGTGAAACGGCGCTCGCCGAGCAGCAGATCGACGCGCTGCGAATCCGCACGCACGGTGCGGCACAGGCGGTCGGCGAGCTGTCGGGCGGCAACCAGCAGAAGGTCGTGATCGGCCGCTGGCTCGCGCGCGACATGGGCGTGCTGCTGTTCGACGAGCCGACGCGCGGGATCGACGTCGGCGCGAAGTTCGAGATCTACACTTTGATGGGCGCGCTCGCGCGCGAAGGCCGCGCGCTCGTCGTCGTGTCGAGCGACCTGCGTGAGCTGATGCTGATCTGCGACCGGATCGGCGTGATGTCGGCCGGCCGCATGACCGCCGTGTTCGAGCGCGGCAACTGGACCCAGGATGCACTGCTGGCCGCGGCGTTCGCCGGCTTCGGCCGCGAGACGCCGCAGGGCGGCGCACGGCATCCGGACGCGGGGCAGGCGCAAGGCGCCGCTCCGGGCACTTCGACGACAGGACGACAGCAATGACCCAGCCTCCCGTATCCCCGACCGACGCAGGCGCGCAGCAGGACGTGACGGGGCGCCGCGCGCGCACGCTGTCCGACACGCGGCTCGGCCTGTCGAACTATCTCGGGCTCGCCGGCGCGCTTGCCGCGATGATCGTGCTGTTTTCGACGCTGAGCTCGCATTTCCTGACCTACGATACGTTCAGCACGATCGCGAACCAGATTCCCGATCTCGTCGTGATGTCGGTCGGGATGACCTTCGTGCTGATCATCGCCGGGATCGACCTGTCGGTCGGCTCGGTGCTCGCGCTCGCCGCGTCGATGGTCAGCGTCGCCGCGCTGAAATGGCAGTGGGGGCCGCTGCCGGCCGCGCTGATCGGCATCGCGGTCGCGACCGTCACGGGCGCGCTGACGGGCGCAGTCACGGTCGGCTGGCGAATCCCGTCGTTCATCGTGTCGCTCGGCGTGCTGGAGGCCGCACGCGGCCTCGCGTACCAGCTGACGAATTCGCGCACCGCCTATATCGGCGACGCGTTCGATTTCCTGTCGAACCCGATCGCGCTCGGCATCTCGCCGGCGTTCCTGATCGCGGTCGCGGTGATGATCGCGGCCCAGTTCGTGCTGACGCGCACCGTGTTCGGACGCTATCTCGTCGGGATCGGTACGAACGAAGAAGCCGTCCGACTTGCCGGGGTTAACCCGAGGCCGTATAAAATTCTCGTATTCGCGCTGATGGGCGCGCTCGCGGGGCTCGCGTCGCTGTTCCAGATTTCGCGGCTCGAGGCGGCCGACCCGAACGCGGGCGTCGGCCTCGAACTGCAGGTGATCGCGGCCGTCGTGATCGGCGGCACGAGCCTGATGGGCGGGCGCGGCTCGGTGATCAGCACGTTCTTTGGCGTGTTGATCATCTCGGTGCTGGCCGCGGGGCTGGCGCAGATCGGCGCGAACGAGCCGACGAAACGGATCATCACCGGCGCGGTGATCGTGGTGGCGGTCGTGCTCGATACGTATCGCAGCCGGCGCACGCGCGTGCGGTAGAAAGACAGACAGAACAGACCAGAGAGAAACGGGAAATGGCGACGATCAAGGATGTGGCAGCCATGGCGGGCGTGTCGTTTACGACCGTCTCGCACGTGGTGAACAACTCGCGGCCGGTGTCTGCGGATGTGCGTGCGAAGGTCGAGGGCGCGATCCGCGAGCTGAATTACGTGCCGTCGGCCGTGGCACGCTCGCTGAAGGCGCGTGCGACGGCGACCATCGGCCTCGTCGTGCCGAACAGCACGAATCCGTATTTCGCGGAGCTTGCGCGCGGCATCGAGGATCAGTGCGCGGCCAATGGCTATTGCGTGTTCTTCTGCAACTCGGACGACGATCCCGTGAAGCAGCGCAACTACCTGCGCGTGCTGCAGGAAAAGCGCATCGACGGGCTGATCGTCGCGTCGGCGGGCGAGGATGCGGTGCTCGCGCAGACGCTTGCGGACATCCATGCGCCGCTCGTCGTCGTCGATCGCAACATCGAGGGGCTCGCGGCCGACCTCGTGCAGATCGACCACGAGCGCGGCGCGTACCTGGCGACGCGCCACCTGCTCGAGCTCGGGCACGCGAAGATCGGCTGCATCACGGGGCCGACCGACACGGCGGTCAGCGCGATGCGCGTGCACGGTTTCATCCGTGCGATGGCCGAGCGCGGTGTCGACATCGTGCCGGGCGCGATCGCGGAAAGCGACTTCTCGTGCCTCGGCGGTTATCACGCGGCGTCGCGGCTGTTCGAATCGGTGCGGCCGAGCGCGATCTTCGCGGGCAACGACCTGATGGGCGTCGGCGCGCTGCGTGCGGCGGCCGAGCGCGGCATGCGCGTGCCCGACGACTGTTCGATCATCGGATTCGACGACATCGAATTCTCCCGCTACACGTATCCGGCGCTGTCGACGGTCGGCCAGTCGGTGCGCGCGCTCGGCGAAATGGCCGCGCAGACCCTGATCGAGCGCATCGGCGGCGGCTCGTCGGCCGTGCCGAGCCGCCGTCGCGTCGTGTCGCCGCGTCTCGTGCTGCGTGAATCGACGGCGATCTACCGCGAGCCGCCGGCTTCCGGCGGTCGCGCATGACGGCGCCCGCGGCGGGCGCCGGCCGCGTGACGGTGGTCGGCAGCCTCAATATGGATCTCGTCGTGCGCGCGCCGCGCCTGCCGCTGCCCGGCGAAACGCTCGCCGGGCATGCGTTCGCGCAGGCGGCGGGCGGCAAGGGCGGCAACCAGGCCGTCGCTGCCGCGCGGCTCGGCGCGCAGGTCGCGATGATCGGCTGCGTCGGCGCGGATGCGCACGGCGCGGCACTGCGTGCGGGCCTCGAAGCCGAGGGGATCGACTGCGCGGGGCTCGCGACGAGCGCGTCGGCGTCGACCGGCGTCGCGCTGATCGTCGTCGACGATGCGAGCCAGAACGCGATCGTGATCGTCGCAGGCGGCAACGGCGAGGTCACGACCGATACGGTCGCGCGGCACGAGGCCGCGCTGGCGTCGGCCGACGTCGTGATCTGCCAGCTCGAGACGCCGCCGGATGCGGTGTTCGCGGCGCTGTCGGCCGGGCGGCGGCTCGGCCGCACGGTGGTGCTCAATCCGGCCCCGGCCGTCGCGCCGCTGCCGGACGGCTGGCTGCCGCTCGTCGATTACCTGATCCCGAACGAGGTCGAGGCGGCCGCGTTGACCGCGCTGCCGGTGCGCGACCCCGCGGAGGCCGAAGCCGCCGCCCGCGCGCTGCAGGCTGGCGGCGCGCGCAACGTGCTGGTCACGCTGGGCGCACGGGGTGTGCTTGCGCTGACGGCCGACGGCGCCGCGCGGCATTATCCGGCGCCTGCCGTGCAGGCCGTCGACACGACGGCGGCCGGCGATACCTTCATCGGCGGCTTTTCCGCTCGGCTCGCGGCCGGCGCGGACGTCGACACCGCGATCCGCTTCGCGCAACGCGCGGCGGCACTGTCGGTCACGCGGGCGGGCGCGCAACCGTCGATTCCCACGCTTGCCGAACTGGCCGGATAGGGCAGGATAGGGCCGGATCGCGTATCGCGGCCGGTTCGGCGCAAACGACGGCCGGCCGCGTATCCGCGCTGCACGCCGGCAACGGAGCGCGACTGATCGCCGTGCACGCCAGTGCACGGTGATGTACGTATTTTCGTTCAGCTATTTGTAATAAACAGACGAATAATTCGAAAAAATAGCGGAAACGCCATCAAGTTGCGCGGTGTCTGGTCGTAAATGCATCAGGTGAAGCAATGCTTCGAAGCGACGGGTCCGTCCCGTCCATTACGACGCAACACAGGAAGGATGATGGCGTTCAAAAACCTGACGATTCGTGCGCGCATCGGTTTCACGATGGCGTTTCTGGCGGTGCTCCTCGGTGTGATCGGTGGGCTCGGCGTGTATGGAATGACGCGCGCGAACGGCACGACGCGCGAGATCTTCACGAATCAGATGCCAAGCGCGGTCGATGTCTCGATTGCCGAGATCTACTCGGCGCGCGAACGGCTGGCCCTCGACCGGGCGGCGCTCCTGGCCGGCACGCCCGATGCGGCGGCTGCCATCGAGCGAAGCCGCGGGATGCGCGCGCAGTCGGACGCCTGGTGGCAAAAGTACCTCGCGTTGCCGCGCGGCCCGGAGGAGGATCGCATCGCACAGGACGTCGCCGCGAAGCGGCAGGCGTTGCAGCACGAGTGCGACGCGTTCGCGAGCGTGCTCGGCGCGAATCAGGCCGACCGCATCGGCGACGGCGCCAAGCAGCTCCAGGCGCGCTACACCGACCTCTCGACGGCGAGCGAGGCGTTGCGCAACTTCCAGTTCAGTGACGCGCAAGCCAACTTCGATCATGCGGAATCGGTGTACGAGACGCTGCGTGTGCTGGCGATCGTCGCGCTGGCGGCCGGCTTCGCCGCCGCGGTGGTGTCGTGGCTGACGCTGAGCCGTGCGATCGGCCGCCCGATTGCCGACGCACTCGCGCATTTCGACGCGATTGCCGCCGGCGACCTGCGCCGGCCGATCGTCGTGGACCGGCGTGACGAGATGGGCCAGCTTCTCGAGGGGCTCGGCAAGATGCAGCGCGGGCTCGTCGATACGGTGCGCACCGTGCGCGGCGGCAGCGAGTCGATCGCGACCGCGGCGCGCCAGATTGCGGCCGGCAACATCGACCTGTCGTCGCGCACCGAGGAGCAGGCCGCGGCGCTGCAGGAAACCGCGTCGAGCATGGAGCAGCTGACCGGCACCGTGAAGCAGAACGCAGACAATGCACGCCAGGCGAGTTCGCTGGCCGCGAATGCGTCGGAGATTGCAAACAAGGGCAATACGGTGGTCGGCCAGGTGGTCGGCACGATGGGCGAGATCAACGACAGCTCGGCGAAGATCGCCGACATCATCGCGATCATCGAGGGAATCGCGTTCCAGACCAACATTCTTGCGCTGAACGCAGCAGTGGAAGCCGCACGGGCCGGCGAGGAAGGCCGCGGTTTCGCGGTCGTCGCGGGCGAGGTGCGCAGCCTGGCCCAGCGTTCGTCGGCCGCGGCCAAGGAGATCAAGGTGCTGATCGACGCGTCGGTGGAGCGCATCCGGTCGGGTTCCACGCTGGTCGACGAGGCAGGGCGCACGATGAGCGACGTGATCGGTGCGGTGCAGCGCGTGACGGACATCATGGGCGAGATCGCGGCGGCATCCGAGGAGCAGAGCGGCGGGATCGACCAGGTGGCGCGCGCGGTCGCGCAGATGGACGAGGTCACGCAGCAGAATGCGGCGCTCGTCGAGGAAGCCGCGGCCGCCGCGCAGTCGCTCGACGAACAGGCCGGGCGCCTGCGTGAAACGGCAGCGGTATTCCAGCTCGCCGACGACACGTCGCGGCCGGGTGCCGCGGCACCGGTTGCGGTGCCGGTTGCAGTGCGTCACGCGCCGCGTGCGCCTTCCGCCGCGGTTGCCGTGCCGGTCGCTGCTGCGCGCGACGATCGCGATGCCCCGCCGAAACGCGCGGCTGCGCCGGCACCGGTGCGCAAGCCCGTCGCGGCCGCCGCTGCGCCCGCGCAGGCGGCCGCTACCGGTGGCGCGGACGACTGGGAAACCTTCTGATTCGCGCGCGCCGCGTATCTATCCCCATTTGGTATCCCATTTGGTAGCGAACGACGCCCGCAACACGCGGGCGTTGTCGTTTCTGCGGTGGAGAAATGTGACAGACGACGTACATGAACGACGATCGTGCAAGGTTGCGTGCATCGAACGCTCTGCATCGACTGAGGTGCGCACAGGTGTGAGTGAAGTGCCCGCATCCGTCGTACGGGTATTTCCGTAAGGGCGCTGCGAAAAAAATTTGTAACGGCGCGCGCAACGTGTCGTCGCAAACGGCTGCTCGAACGTATAGGGATGAGGGAGGAAGTGACGACGTCGGATGTGTCCAACGCACAAGACGTTCCGTTGTTCGACGAGACGCGACGGATGCAGTTTCTGCGGCTCGGGAGATCGATTGTAAAACGACGAAATGCGTTGTCCAAGCGGTGTTGTCGAGAATGACGAACTTCATACGAAGAGTTCGTGAAAAAAAATAAGAAAGGGTTTAGGATGAATTCGAACGCGCTTGCTTCTGCGCAGTCGTACGAAGGCAGGCACGTCTTCAGACTCAGGCGAGGGAGGTAGCATGGATATTTACAGCAGCTTCGCGAACCGCTTCGAAAAAACGCGAGAGGAAGAGCTCTCGCTGGAGGAGTATCTCGCGCTCTGCAAGAACGATCCATCCGCGTACGCGACGGCTGGTGAACGCATGCTGGCAGCAATCGGGGAACCTGAACACATCGATACCCGCAACGATCCGCGCCTGTCGCGGATCTTCGCGAACAAGGTCATCAAGGTCTATCCCGCATTCCGTGAGTTCTACGGAATGGAGGAAGTGATCGAGCAGGTGGTCGCATATTTCCGTCACGCTGCGCAAGGGCTCGAAGAGAAGAAGCAGATCCTCTATCTGCTTGGCCCGGTGGGCGGCGGCAAGTCGTCGATCGCCGAGCGTCTCAAGCAACTGATGGAGCGCGTGCCGTTCTATTCGCTGAAGGGTTCGCCCGTCAACGAATCGCCGCTCGGGCTGTTCGACTACGACGAAGACGGCCCGATCCTCGAGGAACAGTACGGCATTCCGCGCCGCTACCTGAAAAACATCCTGAGTCCGTGGGCCGTCAAGCGCCTGCACGAATACAACGGCGACATCCGCCAGTTCCGCGTAGTGCGTCGTTATCCGTCGATCCTGCGGCAGATCGGCATCGCGAAGACGGAGCCGGGTGACGAGAACAACCAGGACATCTCGTCGCTGGTCGGCAAGGTCGATATCCGCAAGCTCGAACAGTACGCGCAGGACGACGCCGACGCGTACAGCTACTCCGGTGGCCTGTGCCTCGCGAACCAGGGCCTGCTCGAGTTCGTCGAAATGTTCAAGGCGCCGATCAAGGTGTTGCACCCGCTGCTCACCGCCACGCAGGAAGGCAACTTCAAGGGCACCGAGGGCTTCGGCGCGATTCCGTTCGACGGGATCATCCTCGCGCACTCGAACGAGTCGGAATGGAAGGCGTTCCGCAACAACCGCAACAACGAGGCACTGCTCGACCGGATCTTCGTCGTGAAGGTGCCGTACTGCCTGCGCGTCTCGGAGGAGACGAAGATCTACGAGAAGCTGATCCGCAACTCGTCGCTGGCCGAGGCTGTCTGCGCACCGGGCACGCTGAAGATGATGTCGCAGTTCTCGGTGCTGTCGCGCCTGCACGAGCCGGAGAATTCGAGCCTGTTCTCGAAGATGCAGGTGTACGACGGCGAAAACCTCAAGGATACCGATCCAAAGGCGAAGTCGTACCAGGAATACCGCGACTACGCGGGCGTGGACGAAGGGATGACGGGCGTGTCGACACGCTTCGCGTTCAAGATCCTGTCGCGCGTGTTCAACTTCGATTCGAGCGAGGTCGCGGCCAACCCCGTGCACCTGATGTACGTGCTCGAGCAGCAGATCGAGCGCGAGCAGTTCCCGCCGGAAACCGAGCAGAAGTATCTGTCCTTCGTGAAGGACGTGCTGGCGTCGCGCTACGCGGATTTCATCGGCAAGGAGATCCAGACGGCCTACCTCGAGTCGTATTCGGAGTACGGCCAGAACATCTTCGACCGCTACGTCACGTATGCGGACTTCTGGATCCAGGACCAGGAATTCCGCGATCACGATACGGGCGAGAGCTTCGACCGCGCCGCGCTGAACGCGGAGCTGGAGAAGATCGAGAAGCCGGCCGGCATCAGTAATCCGAAGGATTACCGCAACGAGATCGTGAACTTCGTGTTGCGTGCACGGGCGGCGAACGCCGGCAAGAACCCCGTGTGGACGAGCTACGAGAAGTTGCGCGTCGTGATCGAGAAGAAGATGTTCTCGAACACCGAGGAACTGTTGCCGGTGATTTCGTTCAACGCGAAGGGTTCGGCGGAGGAGCAGCGCAAGCATGAGGACTTTGTGAACCGGATGGTCGCGAAGGGCTATACGCCGAAACAGGTGAGGCTGCTTTGCGACTGGTACCTGCGCGTGCGCAAGTCATCATGACGCGCGCGGTACCGCGCCCGTACGGCGAGACCGTACGGGCGCCTTCAGAGGCGCCGCCCGCATGACGGCAGACGGCATGCGCGGCGAGTGCCCCGGCAGATCGACTTTCGAGCGGGAGACCGGGAGTGCTTCATCAAATCATCGACCGCAGGCTGGCCGGCAAGAACAAGAGTATCGCCAACCGCGAACGCTTTCTGCGTCGCGTCAAGAACTACATTCGTCGTGCCGTGTCCGACGCGGTGCGCGACCGTAGCATCAAGGATATCCAGAGCACGCAGAGCATCACGATCCCGCGCAAGGACATCGCGGAGCCGAATTTCCGGCACGCGCCTGGCGGGCGTCGTGAATACGTGCACCCCGGCAACGAGGACTACGTGCGCGGCGACAAGATCCCGCGCCCGCAGGGCGGCTCGGGTGGCGGAGGCAGTCAGGCGAGCAACGAGGGCGAAGGGCAGGACGACTTCGTGTTCGAGTTGTCGCGCGACGAGTTCATGCAGTACTTCTTCGACGATCTCGAACTGCCTCGCCTCGTGAAGACGCACCTGCTGACGGTGCCGAGCTGGAAGAACGTGCGCGCGGGATGGTCGGCGGAAGGCACGCCGAACAACATCGACGTCGTGCGTTCGCTGCGCAGCGCACTCGGGCGTCGCATCGCGCTCGGCTCGCCGCTCGTCAACGAGCTGCGAGAGCTGGAGGCGCAGCTCGAGGCGATGAAGAGCGACCCGGAAGACCGGCGCGCGGAGATCGCGGTGCTCGAGGCCGAGATCCATCACCTGAAGGGGCGCATCTGGCGGATTCCGTTCATCGATCCGTTCGACCTGCGCTACATCAACCGCGTGAAGCAGCCGCAACCGTCGAGTCAGGCCGTGATGTTCTGCCTGATGGACGTGTCGGGCTCGATGGACGAGCAGCGCAAGGATCTGTCGAAGCGCTTCTTCATCCTGCTTTACCTGTTCCTCAAGCGTAACTACGAGCGCATCGAGGTGGTGTTCATTCGCCACCACACGCGTGCCGAGGAAGTCGACGAGGACACCTTCTTCCATTCGACCGAGAGCGGCGGCACGGTGGTGTCGAGTGCGCTCGAGCTGATGCGCAAGGTGATGAACGAGCGCTACTCGCCGACCGAGTGGAACATCTACGGCGCACAGGCGTCCGACGGCGACAACTGGACTGACGATTCGCCCAAGTGTCGCAAAATCCTGGAAGAGGATATCCTCACGAAGGTGCGTTACTTCGCGTATATCCAGGTCGCGCCGGAAGAGCAGAACCTGTGGCTGGAATACGCGCAACTGGCCCTGTCCCAGCCGCATCTCGCGATGAAAAAAGTGGAATCGGCTGCCGACATTTACCCGGTGTTTCGCGAATTGTTCGAAAAGCAGGTGGAAATGTCATGACGACCCGCCATCTGCACAACGAGTCGCGCGGCTACGCGCCGCGCCCTTCCGGCGACGACACGGCCGGCCCTGCCGCACCGCAGCAAAGCGCGCAGGCCGAACCGCCGCCGCCGGCCGCCGACTTGCCCGGCCCAGGGCAAAAGGAAGCGCGTATGAACGTTGCCGAACGCAAGCCGCTGCCGTGCCCGTCCGACTGGACGTTCGAACTGCTCGAGGAATACGACACGCACATCTCGCAGGTCGCCGAACAATACGAGCTCGACATCTACCCGATCCAGCTCGAACTGATCAGCGCCGAGCAGATGATGGACGCGTATGCGTCGGTCGGGATGCCCGTCAACTACCGTCACTGGTCGTTCGGCAAGCACTTCCTGTCGACCGAGAAGAGCTACCGCCGTGGCCAGATGGGCCTCGCGTACGAAATCGTCATCAACTCGAACCCGTGCATCGCGTACCTGATGGAAGAGAACACGATGACGATGCAGGCGCTCGTCATCGCGCACGCGGCGTACGGACACAACTCGTTCTTCAAGGGCAACTACCTGTTCCGGCTGTGGACCGACGCGCACGCGATCATCGACTATCTCGTGTATGCGAAGAACTACGTCGCGGAATGCGAGGAGCGCTACGGGCTCGATCGTGTCGAGGAACTGCTCGATTCGTGCCATGCGCTGATGAACTACGGCGTCGACCGCTACAAGCGGCCGCAGAAGCCTTCGCTGTCGAAGGAGGCCGCGCTGCGGCGTGAACGCGAGGCGTACCTGCAGTCGCAGGTGAACGAACTGTGGCGCACGCTGCCGGGCAAGAAGCCCGAGCTGATGGAGGAGCAGGAAGACCGCTATCCGCCCGAGCCGCAGGAGAACCTGCTGTATTTCGCGGAAAAGAATGCGCCGCTGCTCGAACCGTGGGAGCGGGAAGTGATCCGCATCGTGCGCAAGATCGGCCAGTATTTCTACCCGCAACGGCAGACGCAGGTGATGAACGAAGGCTGGGCGACGTTCTGGCACTACACGCTGCTGAATACGCTGTACAACCAGGGGAAGCTGGAAGACAGCTTCATGATGGAGTTCCTGCATTCGCACAGCAACGTGGTCTACCAGCCGCCCGTCACGAAACCGTACTACAGCGGGATCAACCCGTACGCGCTCGGCTTTTCGATGATGAGCGACATCCGGCGGATCTGCGAAGCGCCGACGGAGGAAGACTACAAGTGGTTTCCCGAGATCGCGGGCACCCCGTGGCTGCCGGCGATGCACTACGCGATGCGCAACTTCAAGGACGAGAGCTTCATCGCGCAGTACCTGTCGCCGAGCCTGATCCGCGACATGCGGCTCTTCTCGGTGCTCGACGACGACATGCGCGATTCGCTCGAGGTGTCGGCGATCCACGACGATTCGGGCTACCAGTATGTGCGGCAGGCACTGTCGAGGCAGTACGACATCCATCACCGCGAGCCGAACATCCAGGTGTGGGCGGTGAACACGCGCGGCGACCGGAGTCTCACGTTGCGCCACTTCATGACCGACAACCGTCACCTGTCGAACGACAGCGACGAAGTGCTCAAGCACATGGCGCGGCTCTGGCAATTCGACGTGTTCCTGGAAAGCGTCGACGAGGCCGGTACCGTGCGCAAGCGCTACGAGTGCCGCTACGTGCCGCCGGAGGTGCGGATCTGAACATCGCCTGCGGAAAGTTTGCACCGAACGCCAGCCCGCGGGCTGGCGTTTTCATATGACGAACGCATGGCGGGAGAAAAATTTTCTACATCCGGACGAACCCGGAGAGCCTGTTACTTTACATTTCGCTAAAATCCCGTAGCGCCGTGCGCCGGAACCGGTGCCACGTTCGATCGCACGCGGCGGCCCAGCCGCCTCGCCCAGAAAGTACTACAAGGAACAGACCAATCCATGGACGTCCAGACCGAACAAGCTGCGCTGTCCGCGCATGACACCCGGCGGCGCGTGTTCGCCATCGTCGGCGCATCGTCGGGCAACCTCGTCGAGTGGTTCGACTTCTACATCTACTCGTTCTGCGCGCTGTACTTCGCGCCGGCATTCTTCCCGAGCGGCAACACGACGACGCAGTTGTTGAACACGGCGGGGGTGTTCGCGGCCGGCTTCCTGATGCGTCCGATCGGCGGCTGGCTGTTCGGCCGCATCGCCGACCGCCACGGCCGCCGCAACGCGATGATGATCTCGGTGCTGATGATGTGCGGCGGCTCGCTCGTGATCGCGGTGCTGCCGACCTACGCGCAGATCGGCGCGCTCGCGCCGGCGCTGCTGCTGGTCGCGCGGCTGTTCCAGGGGCTGTCGGTGGGCGGCGAATACGGCACGAGCGCGACCTACATGAGCGAGGTCGCGCTGAAGGGCCGCCGCGGCTTCTTCGCGTCGTTCCAGTACGTGACGCTGATCGGCGGCCAGCTGTGCGCGCTGCTCGTGCTCGTGATCCTGCAGCAGACGCTGTCGGGCGACGAACTGAAGGCGTGGGGCTGGCGCATTCCGTTCGTGGTCGGCGCGGCGGCCGCGTTGATCTCGCTGTACCTGCGCAAGTCGCTCGACGAGACGTCGACGTCCGAATCGCGCGACAAGAAAAACGCGGGCACGATCCGCGGCGTGTGGCAGCACAAGGGGGCGTTCTTCACGGTGGTCGGCTTCACGGCCGGCGGCTCGCTGATCTTCTATACGTTCACGACGTACATGCAGAAGTACCTCGTGAACACGGCCGGCATGCATGCGAAGACGGCCAGCAACGTGATGACCGTCGCGCTGCTCGTCTACATGCTGATGCAGCCGGTGTTCGGCGCGCTGTCCGACCGGATCGGCCGCCGCACGTCGATGATCCTGTTCGGCTCGTTCGCGGTGATCGGCACGGTGCCGCTGATGCACGCGCTGAAGGACGTGACGAGCCCGGTGGCGGCATTCGTGCTGATCACGGTCGCGCTCGCGATCGTCAGCTTCTACACGTCGATCAGCGGGCTGATCAAGGCCGAGATGTTCCCGCCGGAAGTGCGCGCGATGGGTGTCGGCCTGTCGTATGCGGTCGCGAACGCGATCTTCGGCGGCTCGGCCGAGTACGTCGCACTGTGGTTCAAGTCGATCGGCAGCGAGGAAACCTTCTACTGGTACGTGACCGTGCTGTGCGCGATCTCGCTGATCGTGTCGTGGCGGATGCGCGATCCGAGCAAGGAAGGGTACCTGCGTCACGAGCCGTGATCGGCTGCGCATCGTACGCATTCGCCTCATGACGAACGTCCCGCCAGCCGGCGGGACGTTTTTTTTCGGCGTTCGATTACGCGGGCGGAGGCGGCGCATGGTCGGGCGCCGGGTCGGCCACGCTCGACAGGATGCCCTGCTGGACCAGCCAGTCGAACATCTGCTCGACGATCGGCGAGCGCGACGGGCCTTCCATCCGCGACAGCCACCATGTGGTGCCGGGCAGGCGCGGGTAGTCGGCGAGCACGGTCAGCGTGTGCTGGTCGAGGCCGGCCTGCGCGACGAGGCGCGGCAGGCATGCAATGCCGCGGCCGCGCTGCACGGCGTCCAGCACGAGCCGCTGGTCGTCGTAGATCGCCTGCATCCGGAAATCCGACAGCTGCTCGCGAAAGACGGTCGCCATGCGCTCGTCGGTCAGGCTCGTTTCGAGGCAGACGAGCCCCGCGTGCCGCGCGTGTTCGGCACGCGGCACGCGGGCGAGCGTCTCGGCCAGCGGCGCCGCGCACACCGTCACCCATTCGTCCCGCATGAACGGGATATCGACCAGGCCCGGCTGCAGCATCGGCCGCGTGCCGATCGTCATGTCGACGTCGATCTCGTCGACGTAGCGCGCGGTTTCGTCGGTCGACAGCAGCGGGCACAGGTCCGGCAGCGCCTGCTGCAACTGCTCGAGGCGCGGCTGCAGCCAGCCGTGCAGCAACGGCGCCGGACACACCAGCACGACGAGCCCCGGGTTCAGGTAGGTCGCGATGCGGTCGAGCCCGCCGCGCAACGTGTCCATCGCACGCTGGACGCTGCGCTGCAGGACCTCGCCGGCGATGGTCAGCTCGACGCCGCGGCCGCGCCGGCGGAACAGCGGTTGCCCGAGCTGCGCTTCGAGTTGCTGGATCTGATGGCTGATCGCCGACTGCGACAGGTGCAGCTCGTCGGCCGCGCGCGAGAAATTGCCCAGCCGGGCCGCGGCTTCGAAGCCGGTCAGTAGTTTCAGGGACGGAACGCGTTGCATCGAGATATGAGGTGGATTAATTGATTCGGCCAAAAAATATCAATATTCATCAAGTTTAACCTGATGGAAAATCGCTCATCAATCACAACGGAGTCGGATCGATGGGTCGCTTTGATGCTCGCCAGCGCGGTTACCGGATGCCAGCCGAATGGGAATCCATGCACGCGACGTGGCTCGGTTGGCCGGTGCTCGACAATCGCGAGGACCTGTGGGGAACGCATTACGCGCAGGTCTGCCGTGAATTCGCGCTGGTCGCGCGCACGATCGCGCGTTATCAGCGCTGCGTGGTCGCGGTGCACCACAGCCAGGCCGACGCCGCGCGCGAACTGGTGGGCCCGAGCGTCGACGTGCTGCCGGTCGCGGCCGAGGACAACTGGCTGCGCGATTGCGGGCCGATCTTCCTCGTGAGCGAACGGCGCGGGCTGGGCGCGGCCGTGTTCCGCTTCAACTGCTGGGGCGAGAAGTACCAGCCGTACGACGGCTGCCAGCAGGCCGGACAGGACATCGCGCGCGCGGCCGGCGCCGAGATCTTCAATTCGCACATGGTGCTGGAGGGCGGCTCGTTCTACGTCGACGGGCAGGGCACGCTGGTCACGACCGAGAGCTGCCTGCTGCATCCCAACCGCAATCCGCACCTGAGCCGCGCGGAGATCGAGGCGGAGCTGCGCCGCATGCTGGGCGTCGAGAAGATCGTGTGGCTGCCGGGCAACCCCGACGAAGTAGAGACGAACGGGCACGTGGACGGCATCGCGTCGTTCATCGCACCCGGCCGGATGCTGTGCCAGACCGCGCTGCCGGAGCAGGGCGACTATTTCCGCGTGATGCGGGAAAACCGCCGCGCGCTGGAGCTCGCGACCGATGCGGCGGGGCGCCGTTTCGAGCTGCTCGACCTGCCGTCGCCGATCGTCAGCGAACGCTTCGGCTCCGAGCGCTACTGCGACTGTTACGCGAACTACATTCTGGTGAACGGCGCGGTGATCGTGACCGCATTCGGCGTCGAGCAGGACGAGGCCGCACGCGACGCATTCAGCCGGGCGTTCCCGACGCGCAAGGTGCAGATGCTGCCGATCCCGACGCTGTCGATCGGCGGCGGCAGCATCCACTGTTCGACGCAGCAGCAGCCGTCCGTCGCGCACTGAGCGACGTCCCGTCAGCGGTTTCCGGTTCCATCGAGGAGCAATCGCAATGCCGTCCAAACACATCACCGTCGCCGCCGTCCAGATGGCGTCGGGCAGCTGGAATCTCGAAGACAACATGGCCACCGCGGAGCGCCTGATCCGCGCGGCCGCCGCGCAGGGCGCGAATCTCGTGCTGTGCCCGGAACTGTTCGCGATGCCGTACTTCTGTCTCGACCAGAACGTGCGCCATCTCGAACTCGCGCAGCCGTTCGAAGGCAACGCGCAGATCGCCCGGTTCGCGGCGCTGGCCGGCGAACTCGGCGTCGTGCTGCCGATCGGCTTCTTCGAGCGCGCGGGCAATGCCGCGTACAACTCGATCGCCGTGGCGGACGCGGACGGACGCGTGCTCGGCGTCTATCGCAAGACGCATATCCCGGACGGGCCGGGCTATACGGAGAAGTTCTATTTCACACCGGGCGATACCGGCTTCAAGGTGTGGGATACACGCTTCGGCCGGATCGGCATCGGCATCTGCTGGGACCAGTGGTATCCGGAGACGGCGCGTTGCCTCGCGCTGATGGGCGCGGAGATCCTGTGCTTTCCGACCATCATCGGCTCGGAGCCGTTCAGCAGTGCGTTCGATTCGTCCGGCCACTGGCAGCGCACGATGCAGGGCCACGCGGCCGCCAACATGGTGCCGGTGGTGGCGGCCAACCGGATCGGCCGCGAAGCCGGCTTCGGCAACGGCAATCCGCAACAGCAGGGGCTCACCGGCGTGTTCTACGGGTCGAGCTTCATCGCGGATCACACTGGCGAGAAGCTGGCCGAGGCGAACCGCACCGACGAGGCGGTGCTCGTGCACACGTTCGATCTCGACGCGATCCGCGCCGACCGGCAGTCGTGGGGCTTCTTCCGCGATCGCCGCCCGGAGATGTACCGTACGTTGCTGACCAGCGACGGCGTATCGTCCTGCTATCGATGAGGGAGGCGCGATGAGACGGCAAGGATGGTTGCGTGTCGCGGCGCCGGGCCTCGCGCTATGCGTGCTGGCGGGAACGGCGCGCGCCGACGAAGAGAAAGTGCTGAACCTCTATAACTGGAGCAATTATTTCGCGCCGGATACGCTGGCCGGCTTCGAGAAGGAAACCGGCATCAAGGTGCGCTACGACGCGTACGACAGCGACGAGACGCTGCAGTCGAAGCTGCTGACGGGCAACAGCGGTTACGACCTCGTGTGGCCGACCAACGACTTCATGGCCCGGCAGATCCAGGCGGGTGTGTTTCGCAAGCTCGACAGGAACCGGCTGCCGAACCTGAAGTATCTCGATCCGTCGCTGCTGAAGCAGATGGCGCAGTCCGATCCCGGCAACCAGTACGGCGTGCCGTACATGTGGGGTACCGTGGGCGTCGGCTACGACCGCGCGAAGGTGCGCGCGATCCTCGGCAAGGACATGCCGGCCGACAGCCTCGACCTGCTGTTCAAGCCGGAGATCGCGTCGCGCGTCGCCGCGAAGTGCGGCCTGGGCCTGCAGGACTCCGCGAGCACCGTGCTGCCGCTGGCGCTGCGTTATGTCGGCCGCGATCCGATGCATCCGTCCGCGCAGGACTACGCGGCCGCGCAGGCGATGCTGATGAAGATCCGGCCATTCATTCGCGAGTTCGTGGGTTCGTCCGACGCCAACGAGCTGATCGACGGCGAGCTGTGCGTGACGGTCGGTTTTTCCGGCGCGATCAACCTGGCCGCGCAGAAGGCGAAGGCGCGCGATCCGAAGCGCGACGTCGTGTACGACATTCCGCGGATCGGCACCCTGATGTGGTTCGATGCGATGGTCATTCCGGCATCCGCGAAACATCCGGACAACGCGCATGCGTTCATCAACTACATCCTGCGTCCGGACGTGATCGCGAAGATCTCAAACTCGACGCGCTACGCGAATGCGAACCAGGGCGCGCTGAAGCTGATGGATCCGGCGCTGGTGCGCGATCCGGGCGTCTATCCGGACGAATCGACGCGGCGTACGCTGTTCACGCCGATCGCCGAATCGCCGGCCGCGATGCGTCTCGAAGGCCGGACCTGGCTCGGCTTCAAGACGGCGCGACCGTGACGGCCCGCCCTGAAACAATCGAAGTAACCGGCAAGCGAAAGAGGAATGCCATGACTACACGACGTCAACTGTTGAAATGCGGCCTGTCCGTCTCGGGCGCGGCGCTGGCTGCCGGCGCGATGGGCGGGTTGTTCGGTCGCGCCGCGCACGCGCAGCAGGGCGCCACCTGGCACATGCCGGACGAGGGCGCGCCGCACACGGCGACCTGGATGGCGTTCGGCCCGAGCGCGGACATCTGGGGCGCGCGGCTGCTGCCGGTGGTGCGCGAGAATCTCGCGGCCGTTGCGAAGGCGATCGCCGCGCACGAGCCGCTGAAGATGCTGGTGCGGGAGGAAGACTACGCGGTCGCATCGCGGCTGTGCGGCGCGTCGGTCGAGCTCGTCCAGCACCCGGTCGACGATCTGTGGATGCGCGATACGGGGCCGGTGTTCGTGAAGAACGCGTCGGGCCAGCTTGGCGGCGTGAGCTTCAATTTCAACGGCTGGGGCAACAAGCAGGAACACGACCAGGACGCGGAAGTCGCACCGTTCGTGGCCGAACGCGCCGGCGCGCGGCTGGTCGACACGAAGCTCGTGCTGGAAGGCGGCGGCATCGAGGTGGACGGCGAGGGCACGGCGATCATCACGCGCAGTTGCGTGCTGAATGCGAACCGCAATCCGGGCGTCAGCCAGGCGCAGTGCGAAGCGGAGCTGAGCCGGTTGCTGGGGCTGAAGAAGATCATCTGGTTGCCGGGCATCGCCGGCAAGGACATCACCGACGGGCATACCGATTTCTACGCGCGCTTCACGAGCCCGGGCGTCGTGGTGGCGGGGCTCGACACGGACCCTTCGTCGTACGACCACGCGGTGACGCGGCAGCATCTGGAGATCCTGCGGAAATCCACCGATGCGAAGGGGCGCCCGTTGAAGGTCGTCGTGCTGCCGGGGCCGAAGACCGTCCGGCACGCCTACGAGAACGCGGAGTTCGCGGCCGGCTACATCAATTTCTACGTGTGCAATCGCGCGGTGATCGCGCCGCAATTCGGCGACAGCCGTGCCGACCGCAATACGCGCGACACGCTCGTCGACCTGTTCCCCGGCCGCGAGGTCATCCAGCTGAACATCGACGGCATCGCCGCGGGCGGCGGCGGCATCCACTGCACCACGCAGCAGCAGCCGGCGTGAGCGCGGCCGCGGGCCGGTCCGCGTGACCGGCCCACGAGCGGCTTCAATATCCCAGTCTTTCCGGACTACTGAAAACAACGCGGAATCCGTCCTTCGGGACGGAAGCCGGCGCGCACGCATGCGTGCCGGCCGCGCAACGGAGTTGAAATACATGACGAAGAAAGGAAACAACGCGAGCACGAACCCACACGCGTCGCAGATGCCGGATGCCGGCCGACGCGGATTCATCCGCTGTTCGGCGGCCTGGCTCGGCATGCCGCTGCTGGGCAGCCTGGCCGCATGCGGTGGCGGCGACGGCGGCGGTGCGTCCGACCCAGGAGGCACGTCGCGCCCGACACCGTCGGCACGGCAGGCCGTGTACCGGCTGCCGGCCGAAGAGGTGCCGCACGCGTTGACCTACATGACTTTCGCGTCCGGCGTGGATGGTATCTGGGCGCCAGTGACGCAGCAGAGCACGGATGCCGGCATCGACCGGGTACGGGCCGACCTGATGGACGTCGCGAAGGCGATCGGCGCAACCGAACCGGTCAACATGCTGGTGCTGCCTGCCGACCTCGACGCGGCCCGCGTGCTGCTCGCGAACGCAAGCGTGGCGAATCCCGACCTGCATGGGCGCTATGCGGCGCGCGCCGCGGGCACGGGCGGGATCACCCTCGTGCCGCTCGCCGACGGCTTCAACGATTTCTGGGTGCGCGACACGGGTTGCGTGTTCGTCCGGGACACGGCGAACGGCAATGCGCTGAACGCGATCGGCTTCAATTTCAACGGCTGGGGTAACGCGAATACCGACGGCGCCGGCCAGGGTGCGGGGACGATTCCGCCGACGATCCTGGCCGCGAGCAACCGGTCGAAAGCGGGCAAGTTCTTCCAGCCGTTCAGCCAGGACAGCAAGGTGGCGGGCTGGATGGCGCAGACCAACGGCGCGAACCTGGTCCGCAGCACGTTGACGCTCGAAGGCGGCGCGATCGAATTCGACGGCGACGGGACGGCGATCCTCACCGAATCGTCCGTGCTGCACGTGAACCGCAATCCGCATCTGTTCGACATCCCGAACGGCGCGATCGCCAATGCGACGCTGCTGCCGACGGCCCGGGATACCGTGCTGGCCGAACTGCAGCGCACGCTCGGCGTGCGGAAGATCATCTGGCTGCCGGGCACCGCGACGTTTCCGCGCGGCAGCGGCGTCGGTGGCGCGGGCGGTGCGTCGACGCCGGCCGGCGAAAGCGACATCACGAACGGTCACGTCGATTTTTACGCGCGCTTTCTCGCGCCCGGCGTGGTCGCATGCTGCTACGACGCGTCGAATTCGACCGGCGAACGCGCGTTGACGGACGCGCACCGGCAGCGCCTGGCCGGCCAGACCGATGCGAACGGCCGGCCGCTGAAGATCGTCGAGCTCGTGCCGCCGGTCAGCTACGGCACGTCGGCAGGCACGACGCTGAACGAGCGGCAGATGTCGCACTTCGCGGCCGGCTACATCAACTTCTATACGTGCAACGGTGCGATCGTCATGCCGAAGTTCAACGACGCGGCGGCCGACGCGGCCGCGGTCGCCGCGATCCGGCCTTATGCGGGGAACCGGGCGATCGTGCAGGTCGACATCCTCGGCATCGCGTCGGGCGGCGGCGGCATCCATTGCTCGACGCGGGAAGTGCCGGCGTGAGCGTGCCACGTCATATCGATATGGGAATCGATTCGTTGTCCATCGCACGCGAATTCCTTAATCTGGGCCCGTAGTTCGTGTGACACCTCCTTGACTGGGATTCGCGCCCGCTGCCTGCAGCGGGCGTCTTTTTTTGCGTGCCGCATCTCACGCCGCGTGCCGCGCCTCATCACGAAACCCGCTGAGCAAAGCACCATTTGTTGGTTCGGATTCGCCGCACGCGCTGATACGTTAGCGGCTTCGCGACGACACACTCCGTCGCGATGTTCTTCGAACCGGGCCGCCGCGCGATCCGCGGCGGCCTTCATAACAAATCAGGTCGTGCTCATGAAATTCCACACTCTCGCTACGTGGCTCGTCGGGGCTGCGCTCATTACCGCAGGCACCGTCGCGCATGCGGACCGTCTCGACGATATCAAGAAGGCCGGCGTGCTGCGCGTCGCGACGTTCGACAGCAACCCGCCGTTCGGCTATGTCGACGGCAAAAGCAATCACATCGTCGGCCTCGACGTCGACTATGCGAAAGCGCTCGCCGACAAGCTCGGCGTGAAGCTGCAGCTCCAGCCGACCAACCCCGCGAACCGCATTCCGTTCCTGACGTCCGGCAAGGTCGACCTCGTGCTCGCGAACTTCACGATCACCGACGAGCGCGCGAAGCAGGTCGACTTCAGCATCCCGTATTTCTCGTCGGGCCAGCAGTTTCTCGCGAAGAAGGGCGTGCTGAAATCGGCCGACCAGCTGAACGGGCTGCGCGTCGGCGCCGACAAGGGCACGACCAACGAAATCACGCTGCGCGAGAAATTCCCGAAGGCAACGATCGTCGCGTACGACGACACGCCGTTCGCGTTCGCCGCGCTGCGCGCCGGCAACGTGCAGGCGATCACGCAGGACGGCCCGAAGCTGATCGGCCTGCTCGCGAACGTGCCGGACAAGCAGAACTACGAGATTCCGGCGTTCACGATCTCGAACGACTACATGGGCGTCGGCGTGCCGAAAGGCGAGACGCGCCTGCTCGGCTTCGTCAACGACACGCTGAAGGGGCTCGAGGCGAACGGCCGCGCCGTGCAGATCTACGACGCATGGTTCGGGCCGACGACGAAGACGCCGCTCACGCGCATCTTCCGGATCGGCGACAAGACCTGACGGCTCCCGCTCGCGCGCCGCGATCGGCCGGAACACCGGCCGCGCGGCGCTTTCGCTTTCATCCGACCGCGCGCGTCGTGCGCGCTTCTTAGCATGCTCGGGTTGGCTCCCAAATATCTGTCCTGGCTCTGGCAGGGCTTCCTGCTGACGCTCGGTCTCGCGGCCGCATCGGCCGTCGCCGCGACCGCCGGCGGTCTGCTGCTCGCGGTGATGCGGCATGCACGCGGCAGGGCGCCGCGCTCGCTCGCCGCCGCATACGTCGTCGCGTTCCGCAACACGCCGTTGCTCGTGCAGTTGCTGTTCTGGTATTTCGGTGTCGCGTCGCTGCTGCCCGACACGTGGATCGCATGGCTCAATGCACGCCATGCGGTGAGCGTGGGCCCATTCGCGCTCGTGTGGCCGTCGTTCGAATTCGTCGCGGGCTGGGTCGGGTTGAGCGCGTATACGGCTGCGTTCGTTGCCGAGGAATGCGAAGCCGGCCTGCGCGGCGTGCGGCGCGCGCAACACGATGCGGCCGCCGCGCTCGGCCTCACGCCGATGCAGTCGCTGCGCTACGTGGTGCTGCCGCAGGCCGTGCGCATCGCGTTGCCGCCGCTGTTCGGCCAGTACATGAATCTCGTGAAGAATTCGTCGCTCGCGATGGCGATCGGCGTGGCCGAGCTGTCGTATGCATCGCGGCAGGTCGAGACCGAAACGTTCAAGACCTTCGCCGCGTTCGGCGTGGCGACCGTACTGTACGTCGCGGCGGTGGCCGTGATCGAAGCGGGCGCGTATGCGGCGACGCAATGGCGCGACCGGCTGGGAGCGGGGCGCTGACCATGGATTTCTCGCTGCTGCTCGCCAATCTGCCGTACCTGCTCGTCGGTGCGTTCCCGGAAGGGCCGCTCGGCGGTGCCGCGCTGTCGCTGCTGCTCGCGATCGCGTCGGCCGCGGCATCGGCCGTGCTCGGCATCGCGCTCGGCGTTGGCATGGCGCTCGCGCGCGGCCCGGCGCGCGTGCTGCTGCTCGCGTTCATCGGCTTCTTCCGCGCGATTCCCGTGCTGATGCTGATTTTCTGGACCTACTTCCTGATGCCCGTGCTGCTGCACATGGACGTGCCGGGGCTCGCGACGGTCGTGTGCGCGCTCGCGCTGATCGGCGGGGCGTATCTCGCGCATGCGGTGCATGCGGGCATCGTCGCGGCGGGCGACGGGCAATGGCAGGCCGGGCTGTCGCTTGGGCTCACACGCTGGCAGACGGTGCGCTACGTGCTGCTGCCGCAGGCGATCCGGATCATGACGCCGTCGTTCGTCAACCAGTGGGTCGCGCTCGTGAAGGACACGTCGCTCGCGTATATCGTCGGCGTGCCGGAGCTGTCGTTCGTCGCGACGCAGGTGAACAACCGGCTGATGGTGTATCCGGCGCCGATCTTCCTGTTCGTCGCGGTGATCTATCTGGTGCTGTGTACGTCGCTCGACGGCGCGGCGCGGTGGTTGTTGTCGCGGGGGGCGCGGGAGCGGCGTGCGGCGCAGACGACGGCCGAGTACACGGAACCTGCGCGGTAGCGGTGGGCCCGCGAGCCGGGTGCGATGCGTGCGCGCGTTCTCGGTGATGAAGATGAATGGTCCGCGACCCTCCGCGGCGGGCTGCGTCGCCGCTATTCGAGCGGCGACGCGCGTGATGTTGCTGCGGTGGTCGGGCGCTTCAGCGCGTCAGCTTCGTTCCGCCGCGTAGTGCGTATCGAAAACCGCCCGCAACGTCGACGGACCAGTCGCAAAATCCCCCCACAGCGGCCCGTCGTTCTGCGCGAACGCGAACGGCGTCTTGTTGATCGACGCGAGGCGGAAGCGCCATTGCGCGGCTTCCTGGCGGAATGCGGTGAGCTGCATGTCGGACAGCCCCGTCTGCGCGTTCGCGAGCGTGGCGAGCGGATCGACCGGATCGTTCGCGACCCGCACCTCGAAATGCAGGTGCGGGCCGGTGGCCGCGCCCGTCATCCCGACCGAGCCGATACGCTGACCCTGCTTCACCGTTTCGCCGACCTTCAGCCCGCGAGCGTATGCGGAAAGGTGCGCGTAGTACGTCGAATAGCCGTCCGCATGATCGACGATCACATAGCGGCCGTAGCCGCCCGGATCGGTTCCGACGAACGACACGACGCCGTCGGCCGCCGCAGCGACCGGCGTGCCGCTCGGCGCGGCGAGATCGACGCCCGTGTGGAAGGCCATCGCCTGCGACAGCGGATGGATGCGCTCGCCGAAGAACGAACTGATGCGCGTCCACTTGACCGGCATCGTGAACGCCGCGGCTTCGAGCGGCGAGCCGTCGAGCGCGTAGTACGCGCCGTGTTCGGCGCCCGGCGCGCGGAACCAGATCGCGCCGAACGTGCGGCCGGCGACGCGCAGTTCGAGCGCCGTGAGGCGCGGCGTGCCGTCGTTCGTATCGAACGCGACGCGGTAGTAGTCGCCACGCTGCGCGCTCGCGCGCATCGCGACCTTGCCGCTGACGAGATCGCCGAGCTGGATGCGCACTTCGGGCGGCACGTCGAGACGGTTCAGCGTATCGGACAGCGTGAGCTCGATGTCGCCCGCGCGCATCCCTTGCTGGTGTTCGGGCGGAGCAAGCTGGAACAGGCTGGCATAGCCGAGCATGTCGTTGCGATGCGCGCTGAGCGGCGCGAACAGGCCGGGCTGCAGGCTGCGATCGGTGTTGCGATCGACGTGCTCGTTGCGCTCGCCGATCGTGCGGGCGAGCTCGCTCGTCACGAAATGCTGCGCGGTGGGAAACGGCGTGTCGGACAGCACGCGCTGCGGCAGCGCGGCCGTGCCCGAGTCGACGGCGCCCGGCAGTTGCGACACGGCCGGCAGCGCGGCGAGGCCGAGTGCGGCGAGGGCGCCGAGCACGGCGGCCGGCACGAGCGCGCGCACGACGCGCTGCGCGCGGCCGGGCGCGAAAGCATCAGGGGTAGCGGCAGACTTGACCAAGGTGTCCACATCCAGGAAAGCGGTTCAAAAGGGGTGTGGGCAGGGGCCGCCGGCGGCACATCCGTCGGGCAGCGACGGGGGCGGGCGGCGGGCGTGCAACAAAACAGGCCCCGCCAGGGGCCTGTGTCGTTTCCGTTCGACCCAACGCGCGGGGCGGTGCCCGCTTCGAACGGCGGCGTGCATACCGGGTCGAACCCGGTTATCACGAAGACGCTAAAGAAAGATGACAGCGCCAGTCTACCGGTGTTCCGCAAAACGTTAAAAATTTTAAAGGGGGTCAGCTCATTCGTTTCGCAGTGCGGTAAATCGGGTTAAATCAGCATTTATTACGACCAATTTCGTCAGTCCGGCAATTTGTGCGTGCGGCCGCGCAGCGCATCGGACGTGCGCACGGTGTCGAAGCCGGCGTCGAGCATGGCCTCGGCGTCGTTCCACAGGTTGCCTCGCAGCCGGTTGGTCCAGATCATCGACGCGAACACGCCTTCGAGCAGCGACACGAGATAGACGGCGGCCAGATGCACGTCGAGATCGGCGGCGAGTTCACCGGCCGCGATCGCGCGGCGCAGCAGCGCCTTCGTGATCCGCAGCATCTGCAATTCGAGCAGCATGCGGCGCCGCTGCAGCGCGCCGTTTTCCTCGCTCTGCTCGCACTTCGTATAGAGGATCACGAGCACGCGCTGCATCGGGCCCGGTTCGCCGCATTCCTGCAGATAGTGCGAGGCGGCGCGCCGCAGCGTGGCGAGCGGCGGCAGCCCGTCGCCCGCGTCGAAGCCTTCCGACGTGCGCGCGAACGCGCGGTCGCACATCGCGAGACACACTTCCATCTTGTTGCGGTAGTGGCCGTAGACGGCGCCGCGCGACATCCCGGCGGCCTCGGCGAGATCCGCCATCGCGGTTTGCGCGACGCCTTTCTCGAGCAGCACGAGTTCGGCGGCGTCGAGGATCCGGTGCTTGATGGCGAGCGATTCTTCGCGGGTCTTGCGGGCCATGTCCTGAAATTCCTTACAGTTCGCTGTCGTTTTATTGAGACAGTGTGCCGGTCAGATTGAAGCGGCGTGTATTTAATCAATCGTGACTGATTATAATCGGCCACCCTGAGCCGCCGCATTGTATCGGCGGCGAACGATCCGAGGTCACATATGAATAACAATCGCTCCCTGTTGCGCCACCGGCTGGCGCCGTTCGCGCTGGCGGCCGTGCTGGCCCTGGCCGGATGTGGAAAGGGCGACAAGGACACCGCGCCGGAGGCCGCGAAACAGGCGACGGTCGTGACGGTGCGCCCGACGGCCGTGCCGATGACCGTCGAATTGCCGGGCCGGCTCGATGCATACCGGCAGGCGGAAGTGCGCGCGCGGGTCGCGGGCATCGTGACCGCACGCACCTACGAGGAAGGCCAGGAAGTGAAGCAGGGCGCGGTGCTGTTCCGCATCGATCCCGCGCCGCTGAAGGCCGCGCGCGACGCCGCGCAGGGGGCGCTCGCGAAGGCGCAGGCCGCCGCGCTCGCGGCGAGCGACAAGCGCCGCCGTTACGACGATCTCGTGCGCGATCGCGCGGTGAGCGAGCGCGACCACACCGAGGCCGTTGCAGGCGACACGCAGGCGAAGGCCGACGTTGCGTCCGCGAAGGCGGAACTCGCACGGGCGCAGCTGCAGCTCGACTATGCAACGGTCACCGCGCCGATCGCGGGCCGTGCACGGCGCGCGCTCGTGACCGAAGGCGCGCTCGTCGGCCAGGACCAGGCGACGCCGCTCACGACCGTCGAGCAGCTCGACCCGATCTACGTGAACTTCTCGCAGCCCGCCGCCGACGTCGACGCGTTGCGCCGGGCGGTGAAGAGCGGGCGCGCGACGGGCATCGCGCAGCACGACATCACGGTGACGCTGCTGCGCGCCGACGGCACCGCGTATCCGCTGAAGGGCAAGCTGCTGTTCAGCGATCTCGCGGTCGATCCGACCACCGACACCGTCGCGATGCGCGCGCTGTTCCCGAATCCGGAGCGCGAACTGCTGCCGGGCGCGTATGTGCGGATCGCACTCGACACGGCGGTCGACCAGCGGGCGATCCTCGTGCCGCGCGATGCGCTGCTGCGCACGGCCGACCGCACGTCGGTGCGCGTGGTCGGCACGAACGGCAAGGTCAAGGACGTCGAGGTCACGGCCGACCAGATGAGCGGCCGCGACTGGCGCATCACGCGCGGCCTCGCGGGCGGCGAGCGCGTGATCGTCGACGATGCCGCGCAGTTCGCGCCCGATACGGCCGTCAAGCCCGTCGAGAAGGTGCCGCCGTCGAAAGCGGCGCCGGCAGCGACCGCTTCGCAGGCGGCCGCCCGTCAAACCTGACCGGTTAACACCACACCACCATGGCACGTTTCTTCATCGATCGCCCCGTCTTCGCGTGGGTGATCGCAATCTTCATCATGCTGGGCGGCGCATTCGCGATCCGCTCGCTGCCCGTTGCGCAGTACCCGGACATCGCGCCGCCCGTCGTCAGCATCTATGCGACGTACCCGGGTGCATCCGCGCAGGTCGTCGAGGAATCGGTGACCGCGCTGATCGAGCGCGAAATGAACGGCGCGCCGGGGCTGATGTATACGTCCGCGACGAGCAGCGCCGGCGCGGCGTCGCTGTACCTGACGTTCAAGCAGGGCGTCAACGCCGATCTCGCGGCCGTCGAAGTGCAGAACCGGCTGAAGACGGTCGATGCGCGGCTGCCGGAACCGGTGCGGCGCGACGGCATCCAGGTCGAGAAGGCCGCCGACAACATCCAGCTCGTGGTGTCGCTGACATCCGACGACGGGCGGATGACCGACGTGCAGCTCGGCGAATATGCGTCGGCGAACGTCGTGCAGGCGCTGCGCCGTGTCGACGGCGTCGGCCGGGTGCAGTTCTGGGGCGCCGAATATGCGATGCGGATCTGGCCCGACCCGGTGAAGATGGCCGGGCACGGCCTCACCGCGTCGGATATCGCGTCGGCGGTGCGCGCGCACAACGCACGCGTGACGATCGGCGACATCGGCCGCGCCGCGGTGCCGGCCAGCGCACCGATCGCGGCGACCGTGTTCGCCGATGCGCCGCTGAAGACGCCGGCCGAGTTCGGCGCGATCGCGCTGCGCACGCAGGCCGACGGCTCCGCGCTGTATCTGCGCGACGTCGCGCGCGTCGAGTTCGGCGGCAACGACTACAACTACCCGTCGTACGTGAACGGCAAGGTCGCGACCGGGATGGGCATCAAGCTCGCGCCGGGCTCGAACGCGGTATCCACCGAGAAACGCGTGCGCGCGACGATGGACGAGCTGTCCGCGTATTTCCCGCCGGGCGTGAAGTACCAGATCCCGTACGAGACGTCGTCGTTCGTGCGCGTGTCGATGAACAAGGTCGTCACGACGCTGATCGAGGCCGGCGTGCTCGTGTTCCTCGTGATGTTCCTGTTCATGCAGAACCTGCGCGCGACGCTGATCCCGACGCTCGTCGTGCCGGTCGCGCTCGCGGGCACGTTCGGCGTGATGTACGCGGCCGGTTTCTCGATCAACGTGCTGACGATGTTCGGGATGGTGCTCGCGATCGGCATCCTCGTCGACGACGCGATCGTCGTGGTCGAGAACGTCGAGCGGCTGATGGTCGAGGAGGGGCTCGGGCCGTACGACGCGACCGTCAAGGCGATGAAGCAGATCAGCGGCGCGATCGTCGGGATCACCGTGGTGCTGACGTCGGTGTTCGTGCCGATGGCGTTCTTCGGCGGCGCGGTGGGCAACATCTACCGGCAGTTCGCGCTGTCGCTCGCGGTGTCGATCGGTTTCTCGGCCTTCCTCGCGCTGTCGCTCACGCCCGCGCTGTGCGCGACGCTGCTCAAGCCCGTGTCCGGCGAACATCACGAGAAGCGCGGCTTCTTCGGCTGGTTCAACCGCTTCGTCGCGCGTTCGACGCAGCGCTACGCGACACGCGTGGGCAAGATGCTGAAGAAGCCGGTGCGCTGGCTCGTCGTGTACGGCGCGTTGACCGCGGCCGCGGGGCTGATGCTCACGCAACTGCCGACCGCGTTCCTGCCGGACGAGGACCAGGGCAACTTCATGGTGATGGTGATCCGGCCGCAAGGCACGCCGCTCGCGGAAACGATGCAGAGCGTGCGGGAAGTCGAGTCGGCCATCCGCCGTGACGAGCCGACCGCCTATACGTATGCGCTCGGCGGTTTCAACCTGTACGGCGAAGGGCCGAACGGCGGGATGATCTTCGTCACGCTGAAGAACTGGAAGGAGCGCAAGGCCGCAGACGCGCACGTGCAGGCGATCGTCGCGCGCATCAACGAGCGCTTCGCGGGCACGCCGAACACGACGGTGTTCGCGATGAACTCGCCGGCGCTGCCCGATCTCGGGTCGTCGAGCGGTTTTGACTTCCGGCTGCAGAACCGCGGTGGACTCGACTACGCGACGTTCAGCGCCGCGCGCGAGCAGCTGCTCGAGGCGGGCCGCAAGGATCCCGCGTTGACCGACCTGATGTTCGCCGGCACGCAGGACGCGCCGCAGCTGAAGCTCGACATCGATCGCGCGAAGGCGTCCGCGCTCGGCGTGTCCATGGATGAGATCAACACGACGCTCGCGGTGATGTTCGGCTCCGACTATATCGGCGATTTCATGCACGGCACGCAGGTGCGGCGCGTGATCGTGCAGGCCGACGGGCTGCACCGGCTCGATCCGGACGACGTGAAGAAGCTGCGCGTGCGCAACTCGCATGGCGAGATGGTGCCGCTCGCGGCGTTCACGACACTGCACTGGACGCTCGGGCCGCCGCAGCTCACGCGCTACAACGGCTTTCCGTCGTTCACGATCAACGGCTCGGCCGCGCAGGGCCACAGCAGCGGCGAGGCGATGGCCGCGATCGAGCAACTCGCGGCGAAGCTGCCGGCCGGAACCGGCCATGCGTGGTCGGGGCAGTCGTTCGAGGAGCGGCTGTCGGGCGCGCAGGCGCCGATGCTGTTCGCGCTGTCGGTGCTCATCGTGTTCCTCGCGCTCGCGGCGCTCTACGAGAGCTGGTCGATTCCGTTCGCGGTGATGCTGGTCGTGCCGCTCGGCGTGATCGGCGCGGTGCTCGGCGTCACGCTGCGGATGATGCCGAACGACATCTACTTCAAGGTGGGGCTGATCGCGACGATCGGATTGTCCGCGAAGAACGCGATCCTGATCGTCGAAGTCGCGAAGGACCTGGTCGCGCAGCGCATGTCGCTCGTCGACGCCGCGCTCGAGGCCGCGCGCCTGCGGCTGCGGCCGATCGTGATGACGTCGCTCGCGTTCGGCGTGGGCGTGCTGCCGCTCGCGTTCGCGTCGGGCGCCGCGTCCGGCGCGCAGATGGCGATCGGCACCGGCGTGCTCGGCGGCGTGATCACGGCGACCGTGCTCGCGGTGTTCCTCGTTCCGCTGTTTTTCGTGATCGTCGGCCGCCTGTTCGACGTCGGCCCGCGCCGGCGCGGCGGAGCGCAGCCGGCGGCGATGGAGGGTTCTCAATGATGTTTGCGCTGAATGCACAGGCAGCGCTGCGGGTTCAGGTTGCGCTGGCCGCCGCGCTCGCGCTGGCCGGCTGCACGCTCGCACCGCGTTACGAGCGGCCGGCGGCGCCCGTGCCGGCGACCTATGCGCCGGTCGACGGCGAAGCCGCGCCCACGTCGGCCGCGGCATCGCCCGCCGATGCCGCGCTGCTCGACGACTGGCGCGCGTACTTCACCGATGCCGCGCTGCAGGCGTGGATCGACGCGGCGCTCGCAAACAACCGCGACCTGCGGGTCGCCGCCGGCCGGCTCGAGGAAGCGCGCGCACTGTACGGCGTGCAGCGCGCGGACCTGATGCCGTCGGTCGATGCGAATCTGGGTTATGAGCGTGCGCGCCAGTACGACCCGGTCGTGCGCGAAAGCGCGATCAGCGGGCTGTATCGTGCGGGCGTCGGCATCAGCGCATACGAGCTCGACCTGTTCGGCCGCGTGCGCAGCCTGTCCGACGCGGCGCTCGCCGAGTATTTCGCGACGGCCGACGCGCAACGCACGGTGCGCATCGGCGTGATCGCCGACGTGGCGGGTGCGTACGTGTCGGAGCGCTCGCTGCACGAGCAGCTCGCGCTCGCGCAGCGTACGCTGGACGCGCGCGAACGCATGGCCGCGCTCACGCAGCGTCGTTATGCGGCCGGCACGAGCGACGCGATCGAGCTGCGCTCGGCCGAGATGCTGGTGGCATCCGCGCGCGCATCGCAGGCCGCGCTGCAGCGCGAGCATGCGCAGTCGGTGCGGGCGCTGCAGTTGCTCGCGGGCGACTTCGCGCGCAACGTGCCGGGCGACACGACCGCGCTCGACACGCTGTCGATCGCGCCCGTGGCGCCCGGCGCACCGAGTGCGCTGCTCGAACGGCGGCCGGACATCCGGCAGGCGGAAGCGCGGCTCAAGGCCGCCAACGCGCAGATCGGCGCCGCGCGCGCGGCGTTCTTTCCGCGCATCACGCTGACGAGCGACTACGGCTCGGTCAGCGATGCGTTCTCGAGCCTGTTTGCCGGCGGCACCAGCGTATGGACGTTCGCGCCGCGCATCACGTTGCCGATCTTCGCGGGCGGACGCAACCGCGCGAACCTCGACGTCGCGAACGCGCGCAAGCACATCGCGGTTGCCGATTACGAGAAGACGGTGCAAACCGCGTTCCGCGAAGTGGCCGACGCATTCGCCGCGCGCGACTGGATCGATCGCCAGCTCGCCGCGCAGCAGGACGTGTATGCGGCCGACGGCGCGCGGCTGAAGCTCGCGGAACGCCGCTACGCGGGCGGCGTCGCGACGTATCTCGAACTCCTCGACGCGCAGCGCAGTACGTACGAGTCGGGGCAGGAACTGATCCGGCTCAAGCAGCTCAGGCTCGCGAATGCGATCGCGCTGTATCGCGCGCTCGGCGGCGGCTGGTCGCCGGCGTCGGCGGAGGCCGCGGCTTCCGCGTAGTGCCCGTCGCCCGACGCCGCAGCGCGTCGGGCGGCATGACGGCGGCGGTACGTTTCGACGTGCCGCCGCCGCTTCCCTCGATCCATACCGCTGGTTCCAGCGATATCTTTTCCCATCGACAGGCCGGCCGGAACAGCCGTCATCTTGCGACCGCGCGTGTCGCAATTCCGCGCAAACGTGTGCGGGTCATTTTGCCTTCTTTCTCCCATGCGACGAGGTTCCGATATCGGGTTCCGGCGGCCGCTCATGCGTGCGATTTGCAATCCGGAATTGAAGATCGAATTAACCATATATCGGAAATAATGAGGGCGGCAAAGTGTCGCGGTAAAACGTTTGTATTCATGTCGCAATCGTTTGCGCGAAAAAATTGTATTGATTGAATCGCCGGTTAATTTCCTGTTTGTTGAAAATGATTTGATATTGGCGTTGTCGCCGGGCAACGATGGCGGCTCCGGACAATGTTTTGTCCTTTTCTCGGATGATTTGCCGGAGCCAATGCCGGCAAGGGTGGGCGGGGTAGTTTCGGCTGCTGATCGGAAATATCCTTAATCTTCAATTGCTTCCAGTGAATAAAAAAGGACTGCGGATAAAAATTTCCGGATTGAAAATTGACAGGAAATAGTGAGGATTTGGAGGGGTAAATCGGACATTGTCAGATGCATTTGACAATGATTTACAGAAAACTTTCATGATTATCTCGATAATGCCGCCTCGTGACGGACGGGAGCCACCACGCGCTGCCGTTTGTATCCGCCACGTCATCTATTCCATTTGCAGTCCTTTCGGGAAACGTCATGAAAAAATCCATCCTGACCGCTGTCGCATTCGCGGCCCTGTCGACCTCGGCCTTCGCAGCGGGCACCGGCACGATCAACTTCACGGGCGAGATCGTCGCGGGCGCATGCGGCATCGATTCGGGTTCGGTCAACCAGACCGTGAACCTCGGCAAGGTGCCGACCAACGTGTTCAAGCAGGCTGGCGACAAGTCCACGCCGACCAACTTCGACATCAAGCTGACCGACTGCGACACGAGCGTCGCGCAGAACGCGTACTTCACGTTCACGGGCACGTCGAGCGCGGGCCAGCCGAAGCTGCTCGCCACGATCGGTTCGGCAACCAACGTCGGCATCCGCCTGCAGGCAGCGTCGGGTGAATACCTCGACAACGGCGCCGAGCAGAAGGCACCGACCGTGCTGCAAAACGGCACGAACGTCGCACGCTTCGCGGCCATGTACGAAGCGACCGCAGCCGGCGTGACGCCGGGTACCGCCGAAGGCGTGGCGAACTTCACCGTCCGCTACCAGTAAGCCGCCGTACCGGGGAAGGGTGCGCGCACCCTTCCTCGTTCGTTTTTCCTCATTTCCCCCTTCGTTCGACTTCCGGTAGCGCCGCGTGCGAATCAGACATTCCTTCCTTTGCGTCTCCGTGCTGGTTGTCGGCAGCCAGAGCCATGCGACGGAATTCAATTCGTCGTTCCTGAACATCGACGGCTCGAACAACGTCGACCTGTCGCAGTTCTCGCAGGCGGACTTCACGCTGCCCGGCGAGTACATGCTCGACGTACAGGTCAACGACCTGTTCTACGGGCTGCAGGCGATCGAGTTCATCGCCGTCGACGCGTCGGGAGCGGGCAAACCGTGCCTGCGCCCGGAACTCGTCGCGCAGTTCGGGCTGAAACCGTCGCTCGCGAAGGACCTGCCGCGCTTCCAGGGCGGCCGTTGCGTCGATCTCGGCGCGATCGAGGGGGCGACCGTGCGCTACCTGAAAAGCGACGGACGGCTCAAGATCACGATTCCGCAGGCTGCGCTCGAGTTCAGCGATACGACCTACCTGCCGCCGGAGCGCTGGTCGGAAGGGATTCCCGGCGCGATGCTCGACTATCGCGTGATCGCGAACACGAACCGCAACTTCGGCACGGGCGGCGGGCAAACGAATTCGATCCAGGCCTACGGGACGGTTGGCGCGAACTGGGATGCATGGCGCTTTCGCGGCGACTACCAGGCGCAATCGAACGTGGGCAATACGGCCTACGCGGACCGCACGTTCCGCTTCAGCCGGCTTTATGCATTTCGCGCGCTGCCGTCGATCCAGTCGACGGTGACGTTCGGCGACGACTACCTGACGTCCGACATTTTCGACACGTTCGCGCTGACGGGCGCGTCGATCCGCAGCGACGACCGCATGCTGCCGCCTTCGCTGCGCGGCTATGCGCCGCTGATCTCGGGCGTCGCGCGCACCAACGCGACCGTGACCGTGTCCCAGGCGGGCCGCGTGTTGTACGTGACGCGCGTGTCGCCGGGCGCCTTCGCGCTGCAGAACATCAATACGAGCGTGCAGGGCACGCTCGACGTCGCAGTCGAGGAAGAGGACGGCAGCGTGCAGCGCTTCCAGGTGACGACGGCCGCCGTGCCGTTCCTCGCGCGCGCCGGGCAACTGCGCTACAAGGCCGCCGTCGGCAAGCCGCGGCTCTTTGGCGGCGCCGGCATTACGCCGTTCTTCGGCTTCGGCGAAATCGCCTACGGCCTGCCGTTCGACGTCACCGCGTACGGCGGTTTCATCGCCGCGTCGGGCTACACGTCGATCGCGCTCGGCGTGGGCCGCGACTTCGGCGCGTTCGGCGCGTTGTCGGCCGACGTCACGCATGCGCGGGCACGCCTGTGGTGGAGCGGCGCGACGCGCAACGGCAACTCGTACCGCATCAACTATTCGAAGCACTTCGACGGGCTCGATGCCGACGTGCGTTTCTTCGGTTATCGCTTCTCCGAGCGCGAATACACGAACTTCGCGCAGTTCTCGGGCGACCCGACCGCGTACGGCCTCGCCAACAGCAAGCAGCGCTACTCGGCGACGCTGTCGAAGCGTTTCGGCGACACGTCGACCTATTTCTCGTACGACCAGACGACCTACTGGGAACGTGCGAACGAGCAGCGCGTCGGCCTCACGCTGACGCGCGCGTTCTCGATCGGCACGCTGCGCAACTTGAACGTGAGCGTATCGGCCTTCCGCACGCAGAGCGCCGGTGCAAGCGGCAACCAGGTCTCGGTTACCGCGACGCTGCCGATCGGCGGCCGCCACACCGTCACGTCGAACCTGACGACCGGCAGCGGCAGCACGAGCGTGAACGCCGGTTATATCTACGACGATCCGGATGGCCGCACCTATCAGGTCAACGCGGGCGCGACCGACGGACGGGCGTCGGCGAACGCGAGCTACCGCCAGCGCTCGTCGGCGTATCAGCTGACCGCGCAGGCGTCGACGCTCGCCAATGCGTATGCGGCCGCGTCGCTCGAAGTCGACGGCTCGTTCGTCGCGACGCAATACGGCGTCGCGGCGCACGCGAACGGCAACGCGGGCGACACGCGGTTGCTGGTGTCGACCGACGGCGTGCCCGACGTGCCGCTGTCCGGCACGCTCTCGCATACCGATTCGCGCGGTTATACGGTGCTCGACGGCATCTCGCCGTACAACGTCTACGACGCGACGGTCAACGTCGAGAAGCTGCCGCTCGAGGTGCAGGTGTCGAACCCGATCCAGCGCATGGTGCTGACCGACGGCGCGATCGGCTTCGTGAAGTTCTCCGCCGCGCGCGGCAGCAACCTGTACCTGACGCTGACCGACCCGGTCGGCAAGCCGCTGCCGTTCGGCGCATCGGTGCAGGACATGGCGAACGGCAAGGAACTCGGCATCGTCGGCGAGGGCGGCGCGGCGTTCCTGACCCAGGTTCAACCGAAATCCACGCTGGCGGTGCGCGCGGGCGAACGCACGCTCTGCACGATCGACACGCTGCCGAACCAGCTCCAACTCGAAGGCACGCCGATTCCGGTGACGTGCCAGACGCCCGGCGAGTCGCATGCAGCGGCCGCACGGGTCGAACGATGAATTCACGGATCCAGCGATGAAAAACTCCTTCTCCCTTTCCTTTCCGCGGCGCGCAGGGTGCGTGCTCGCGACCGCCGGTGCGCTCCTCGCGGGCGCCGCGCAGGCGGCGATCGTGCCCGATCGCACGCGCGTGATCTTCAACGAAGGCGAACAGGCGGCGGTCGTCACGATCACCAACAAGAGCACGACCTACCCGTATCTCGTGCAGTCGTGGCTCGAGGACGCGCAGGGCAACAAGATCACGTCGCCGCTGATGGTCGTGCCGCCGCTGCAGCGCGTCGAGGCGAACGAGCGCAACGTGCTGCGGATCGCGAAGCTGCCGGGCACCGAGCTGCCGGCCGATCGCGAATCGGTGTTCTACCTGAACATCCGCGAAGTGCCGCCGAAGACCGATACGCCGAACACGCTGCAGATCGCGCTGCATACGCAGATGAAGCTGTTCTACCGGCCGAAGGCCGTGCAGCCCGCGCGCGACGAGGACTGGACGCTGCCGATGACGTTGCGCGTCGATGCGGCCGCGCACAAGCTCGTGTTCGACAATCCGACGCCGTATCACATCACGATCGTCGACGTGGCGTCGGGTGCGCAGAAGACGCACGTGCCGCTGGAGCCGGTGATGGTCAGCCCGATGAGCACGGCCGACGTGCCGTTCAAGGCCGCGACGCCCGCGACGCTGTTCGTCACGCACATCGACGATTACGGCGGCCAGGTGGCGGTCGAGTATGCGTGCGAGGCAGGTGCTTGCAAGAGCGTGAAGAAATGAGCGGGGGCGGACGACAGGCCCTCCGCATGTTGACGATGGCGTCGTGGCTGCGCCTGGCGATCTTCGCGGTGCTGGTCGCCGCCATGCAGCCGGCGTTTGCCGTACGCTGCGTGACCAGCAGCGGTGCGACGTCGATGACGGAATCGATCGGCGGTGTCGCCTCCTATCCGACCGACGCACCTGACGGCTACGTGATCTGGGTGTCGCCGGTTCGCACGACGACGGGGTATTGCTTCAAGGATCTGGGCGGCAAGGGCAACATCGACATCGACGATCCGATCTCCTTCTACGCGAATCCGAACAAGCAGAACCCGGCTGCCTGGGGGCTCGAAATCGGCATCCGGTACCTGGGACAGGACCACTTTGGCGCGGGGAGTCAGCCTGGCACCGGCGTGGCGACGGGCAAGACGGTACCGGCGTGCAGTGACGAAAAACTGGCATGGGGCCAATGCCCGAAGGTGCCTATCGACATTTCCTATCAGGTGGTCGTCCGCAAGCGCGGCTCGTGGACGCAACCGCCGAGCGACATCTACACGGTATTCCAGTTCGACGGAGCGAAGGGGCTGAATGCGATCCACCCGAGCTTCCAGTACCGCCTGAGCGGCATGCGCAATCTCAAGCCGACACCGTGCTTCGTCGACGTACTGGTGACGCCCGAACCGGGCATCGTCAATTTCGGGCAGGTACAGTCGGTCGGCAATGGCTTTCTACCGGCGGTGCCGCGCAAACGCTTCTCGTTGTCGCTAACCAAGAAATGCAATGTCGCGGTGAAGGTCGATGGGTACTTCGAAACGAGCTTTCCGGTTCGGAACGGTTTGCTGGTGCCCGCGTCGGACAGCAATTTCGGTATCGGCATCGAAGACAGCCAGGGTAAGGCGATTCCATTCAACGAACAGTTCACGCTCGCGCAATTCCCGTCGAACGTCATGAACCAGAGCGTATTGATGGACGCGGTGCTGAAGTCGTTCGGACCACCGAAGATCGGAAGGTTCGACGCAACGGCGACGATCCGCTTGTTTATTTACTGACGCGCGCGAGGCCCTGGCAGGGCGACGATCGAGTGCTTATTGGGGGAGATGAAAATGCATCTGAAGGGCACCATGGCAGCGACACTGTTCGTTGCTTCGACGGTGGGCGCGGCTCACGCACAGACGGTATCGGCGGGGGGGTATTCGCTGACCGTGATCGGTGACCTGGGTGGTCCGCGCGACATGCGGTACAACGGGAATGCCGTCAGCGCCGACGGCAAGACGATCATCGGCGCCTACTGGAGCGACGCGCAGCCCGGTAACTCGATGGCCTTCTCGTGGTCGGCCGCGACGGGCTGGCAGCGGCTGGCCGCGCCGGCGAACGCCTATGACTCGCTGGCACAGACGGTGTCGGGCGACGGGCAGGTGATCGGCGGCTCGATCAGTGCGCGCCAGGCGGAAAGCAGCAACGTCGATCGATGGGCGGTGCGATGGCCCGGCGACGGTCGCACACAGAAACTCGTTCCGGATACGGCGGGCCGGGACGCATCGGTCGAAGTCGCGAACCTCGCCGGCACGAGGATGACGGGCAGCTTCACGGCGAAAGGCGGCCGGAATGCACGGTTCATTTGGGACCAGCCGAGGGGTTTCCGCGAGTTGCCGCCGGGCGGCGACTATATCGTGCAGCTCCTGTCGATGACCTCGTCCGGGAATGCGGCAGCAGGGTTGGCCGGCAATGTCGATGGCGTGTATGGCACGCGTGCGCTCCTGTGGACCGAACGATTCGGCGAACGACTGTTGCCGACGATCAACGCGGGCGTGGCCAGAATGGATCTGGCCAGTGGTGTGACCGAAGACGAACGGACGATCGTCGGCTCGCTCGGCACTCTGGTGGTTACGCCGGATGGACAATGGGTCGACTCGGAGGCCGTGCTGTGGACGAACGGCGGCGACAGCATCCAGCGGCTCGGTTTTCTCGACGGCGACGACAGCAGCTACGCGCAAGCGATCAGCACAGACGGGCGGGTCGTCATCGGCACATCGAGCAACGGACAGACCGGTGTCGAGCGCGTCTTCGTGTGGACGCCGCAAAGCGGCATGCGCAGCCTCGTTGCGTTGCTCGAAGCGGCCGGCCTGTCGGTCGGCACGCTGAACCTGGCCAACGTGATCGGCGTGAGCCCCGACGGGCAGACCATCACGGGGCAGGGTTATCGCGACGGCGATCCCGACTATCGACCGCAGTTCTGGCAAGTGCACATCGATGCGGCGACCCTGCGCGCGTTGCAGCCGGCGAGCCCGGGCGCCGACGCATTGCGGGTGCGGGCTTCGCCGCGCAAGGCGGCGTCACGCATGCTGGCGGCGAAGCCGGACGCAGCGATGCAGCGAAGCGTGTGCCGCATGCCCGTCAGCCCGGCGCAGCTCGCGCGATGCCTGCCGCGGTTGCCGGCCGCACGCTGACGAGCGTGGTCGCACGCAGGTGAAGCGATGAAACAAGGCGCCGGTTTTCCGGCGCCTTGTTTCGTTTACCGCACCCAGCGACACATCCTGTGATGGTGATGGTCGAAGTGGCACACGCGGTGCGGATGCGCTTCGGCGATGGCCGGCACGAGCACGGCGGCGGCAAGCGCCGCGACGGCGAGCGATTTCAGTAGCGTTTTCATGTTGCAGTCCTGATCGTTGAAAAATGAATCACGGGAAGCGGGAACGCCTTACCACTGCGGCCGCTGATCGTCGCGTCGGTCGTCCCGGCGGTCGTCATATCCGCGGGGATGCTGCGCTTCCCAGTCGCGGCGCTCCCAGTAGCGATTGCCGTCCCAGTAACGATCGCCATGCCAGCCGATCGTGACCTGAGCCGGACCGGCAGGATAGGCAACGCACCCGGTCAGCATCACGCTCGACAGCGCGCCAGCCATGACAGCGGACAACACGATGGATTTCATGGTTTTCTCCCTTGGAAACAGCCCCCCGATCGTACGAGCCCCCAAAATTTCACGTAGTAGGAAGTTGCTACCGACCATGACACGTGCAGGCGCTTTGTCAGACGCGTGAAAGATCGTGTCGGTGGGTCGCAGGCCGGTCGCGCCGTTCGGACGGGCCGATGACCACGTACCGAACCAGCCGACGTGCGTCCCCTCCACGCGGGCAACGATTTCGTCAATTGTTCAGACAAATCCTGTCGACTGAAAGGGTCATTGGGTAATCAGATTGAGAATGATTTGCGTTTACGTTAAATTGCGCTATCTCGGAATTTGACGGAGCAGATCGATGGCGATGGCGGAAGTGCTCGACCGACCGGCGGCGGCAGCGGCGAACCCGTTCCTCGGCAGTCATCCCGACCGGCCGCCGCGTGCGCGCCGCGCCACGGAGCCCCGTGCGCAGGGCGCATTGCTCGACGTGCTGATCTCGCATCGCGCGATGCTCGTGAACGTCGCGCGCGGCTTCGTCGGCTGCGCGAGCCGTGCCGAGGACGTCGTGCACGACGTGTTCGTGAAGCTCGTCGAATTCCCGAACCAGGATGCGGTGCGCCAGCCGGTCGCGTACGTGACGCGGATGGTGCGCAATGCGTCGATCGACGCGTGCCGCCGGCAAAACCTCGAGAACGTCTATCACACGGAAGAGGACGACGGTTTCGACGTGCCGTCGCCCGAGCCGACGCCGGAAGCCGCACTGCTGACGCGCGATACGCTGCGGCGCGTGTGGGCCGCGCTCGACGACCTGCCGGCGCGCAGCCGCGCGGCCTTCGAGATGGTGCGGCTGCGCGAGGAGACGCTGCAGACCGCGGCGCGCGCGCTGAACGTGTCGCAAACGCTCGTGCATTTCATGGTGCGCGACGCGGAGCGCCACTGCGCGGAATGCCTCGACGCATGCCATCGCGGTGTCGCGTGCCCGGTGTTCCTCGGCGGCCGCACGCGGCGCCGGTGAGCGCGGGTAAAAAAACGCGCCGGCCAATCGTCTATCAGACAGGAGCGGCCGAAACCGCCGCTTTGCCATCCGCTTTGCCACTTTCAACCGCCTCAGCGATTTCCGATCATGACGCAAGCCACGACGCCTTCCGCCGACACCGACGATCTCGTCTATACGGTCGTCATCAATGACGAAGAACAGTATTCGATCTGGCCGACGTTCCGGCCCGTGCCGGCCGGCTGGCGCGAAGTGGGCGTGAGCGGCCCGAAAGCCGACTGTCTCGCGCACATCGAGACCGTCTGGACCGACATGCGCCCCGCGAGCCTGCGCCGCGCGATGGACGGCGAGCGCGCATCGCGCGCGTCGTGACCCGCCGCGCCGCGTGGGCGGCGCGCCACCTGAAGAGGACGTTGCATGACCCTGCTTTCGTTGCCGACGCTCGACGACCTGCGTATCGAGCCGGGGCTGCCCACCGTCGTGTCGCCGCGCGGCAGCGACGGGATGTCGATCGACGACGTCGCGCCGCTGGCGCGCGAGATCGCGGCCGACACGCTCGAACGGGCGGGCGGTGTGCTGTTCACGGGTTTTCACGTGCCGTCGATCGACGCGTTCCAGCAGTTCGCGGCGTCGTTCGGCGATCCGCTGATCGGCTATGAATACGCATCGACACCGCGCAGCCAGGTCGAGGGCGCCGTCTACACGTCGACCGAGTACCCGCCGCACCGCGCGATTCCGCTGCACAACGAGCAGTCGTATACGCGCGAATGGCCGTTGCGGATCTGGTTCCACTGCGCGCTCGCCGCGCCGAAGGGCGGGGCGACGCCGATCGCGGACAGCCGCGCGGTGTATCGCGCGCTCGATCCGGCGCTCGTCGCGCGTTTCGAGAAGCGCGAGCTGCTGTACGTGCGCAATTTCGGGCAGGGGCTCGACCTGCCGTGGCAGCAGTCGTTCGGCACCGACGAACCGGCCGAGGTCGAACGGATGTGCGCGGCGCGCGGCATCGAATGCGCGTGGCGCACCGACGATGACGGCGAGCTGCTGCTGCGCACGCGCGAACGCTGCCAGGCCGTCGCGCGCCATCCGCGCACCGGCGACCGCGTGTGGTTCAACCAGGCGAACCTGTTTCACCTGTCGGCGCTCGACGACGACATGCAGGAAGCGCTCGTCGACGCGGTCGGGCTCGAGAACGTGCCGCGCAACGTGTATTACGGCGACGGCGAACCGCTCGAAGCCGACGCGCTCGCGGAGATCCGCGGCGTGCTCGACCAGCAGCGCATCGTGTTCCCGTGGCGCACGGGCGACGTGCTGATGCTCGACAACATGCTGACCGCGCATGCGCGCGACCCGTTCGAGGGGCCGCGCAAGGTCGTCGTCGCGATGGCGCAGAGTTATACGGTCCCGCGCGACCGAACGGAGGATTGATGACGCGTAGTACCGCCGCGCTTGCCGCGCGCGGGCTGTCGGTGGGATATCGCGACCATGTCGTGATCGACGGGCTGGACCTGTCGATCGCGGCCGGCCGCGTAACCGCGCTGTGCGGACCGAACGGCTGCGGCAAGAGCACGCTGCTGCGCACGCTCGCGGGCTTGCAGCCCGTGCGTGCCGGCCATGTCGAAGTGAACGGGCAGCCGCTCGCGTCGTTTCGCCGTCGCGCGCTCGCGCGCGAACTGACGATGCTCGCGCAGTTCAACCAGATTCCGTCGGGCCTGACGGTGCGCGAACTCGTCGCGTACGGGCGCTATGCATACGGCGGCTTCCTGCGCGGCCTGTCGCGGGCCGACCATGCGGCGATCGACGAGGCGCTCGACACGAGCGGCCTCGCCGGCGATGCGGAGCGCGACGTCGGCGCACTGTCGGGCGGCGAGCGCCAGCGTGCGTGGATCGCGATGGCGCTCGCCCAGCAGGCGCCGATCGTGCTGCTGGACGAGCCGACGACCTATCTCGACATCCATCACCAGCTCGACATCCTCGATGCGCTGCGCACGCTGAACCGCACGCGCGGGCTGACGATCGTCTGGGTGCTGCACGACCTGAACCAGGCGGCCGCATACAGCGACGAAATCGTGCTGATGCGCGCGGGCCGCCTCGTCGCGCAGGGCACGCCCGACGCGATGCTCGATCCGGCGCGGCTGCGCGCGGCGTTCGGCGTCGAGATGCTGAAGCTCGCGCATCCGCAGACGGGCGCGCCGATGTGCGTGCCGGCCTACGGGCCGACCACCGACGGCGCGCCGCAGGCGGCCGGTGTCTTCGACCGGGATCTCGCCGTATGACCACGTTCGCGATGCGCAAGCGCCTCGCGGCGGCGGGGCGGGGCACGAGATCGGGCCGGGCCGGTGCGATCGCGATCGGCCTCGTCGCGCTGATCGCGGCACTGGCGGCGTTGCGCGTCGCCCCCGATCTGCGCGTGTGGTGGAGCGCGGTGCCCGGCAGCGATGCCGCTGCGCTCGCGCACGTGTTCCTGTTCGACCTCAACCTGCCGCGCGTCGCGGCCGCGCTCGTCGCGGGCGGCTGCCTCGGCATCGCGGGCGCGCTGTTCCAGTCGCTCACGCGCAATCCGCTCGCGTCGCCTGATTTGCTTGGCGTGACGGGCGGCGCCCAGCTCGGCCTGCTCGCGGCGATGCTCGTGCCGGCGCTGGCCGGCGTCGCGTCTGTGCCGCTGCTGTTCGTCTGCGGGCTCGCCGCGGCCGCGTGCGCGATCGTCGCGGCCGGCGGCTGGCGCGCGACGCCGTTGCGTCTCGTGCTCGCGGGCAGCGTGTGCATGCTGCTGTTCGCCGCGCTGTCGACGCTCGTGCTCGCGTTCTTCGAGCAGAACATCGCGGGCGCCGCGCTGTGGACCAACGGCAGCCTGTACCAGCCGGGCGCGACGGGCCTCGCGCTCGCCGCGCGCTGGCTCGTCGTGCCGCTGATCGCATTGCCGTTCGTGATCCGCCCGCTGAATCCGCTCACGCTCGGCGACGACGCGGCGGCCGCGGCCGGCGTGCGCGTCGACGCGACGCGGCTCGCCGCGACGATCGTCGCGGTCGCGTTCACGAGCGTGGCCGTCAGTATCGCGGGCCCGCTGTCGTATGTCGGCCTCGTCGCCCCGAACCTGTTGCGCCAGGTGCGCGGCGCGCGCGCCGCGCGGCTCGGCGTGCTCGTGCCGCTGTCGGCGCTTGCGGGCGGTGCGCTCGTGCTCGTCACCGACAGCGCGGTGCTCGCGTCGGGGCTCGACGCGACGCTGTCGACCGGCGTCGCGATCGCGCTGGTCGGCACGCCGCTGATGCTGGCGATGATCCGGCGCGGCGCCGCGTGGTCGGGTGTGCTGCATGCGGATGCCGAACGCGCGGCGGGCAGCGGCTCGACGCGGCTCGTCGGCTGGCTCGAGCGGCTCGGCTGGCCGCTGCGCACGATGCTGTTCGTTGCGGCGGGCGTGCTGGCCGTGTTCGTCGGCGTGTCGGCCGGCCCCGAGTGGCTGTCGATCGCGCGCTGGTCCGCTGCGCTGTCCGGCCACGATGCGCTCGCGCGGATGCTGATCGACCTGCGCATGCCGCGGCTGCTGTGCGCGCTCCTCGCGGGCGCGCTGCTCGCAGTGAGCGGCGTCGCGATGCAAAGCGTCGTGCGCAATCCGCTCGCGGGCCCCGAAGTGCTCGGCGTCACGCAGGGTGCGGGGCTCGTCACGCTGTTCGCGTTGTCGACGTGGCCGCTGATGGGCCACGTGACGCTCGCGGCGGCCGCGCTGATCGGCGGCGGGCTGTCGCTCGCGATCACGCTCGCGCTGAATCACCGGCATCGCTATGCGCCGCTCGCGGTGGCGCTGACGGGCATCGTGATCGGCGCGTTGTGGACCACGCTCGCGCAATGGCTGATCACGCAGGAAAGCGTGCAGCCCGCGCGCTTCGTCGTGTGGCTCGTCGGCGGGACTTACGGCCGCAGCTGGGGCGAGGTGTCGATGCTGCTGCCGTGGTGCGTGCTCGCGGTGCCCGTGTTCGCATGGCTCGCGAAACCGCTCGACATGCTCGCGCTCGGCGACGACCAGGCGGCCGCGCTCGGCCTGCCGGTGGCCGTGCTGCGGCCGCTCGCGCTGACGATCGCGACGCTCGCCGCCTGTGCGGCCGTCGCGGCGGTCGGGCCGGTCGGTTTCATCGGGTTGATGGCGCCGCACGTCGCGACGATGCTCGGCGCGCGCCGGCACCGTACGCGGCTGTGGCTCGCGGCCGCGTGCGGCGCGCTGATCCTCGGTGTGGCGGATCTCGCGGCGCGCACGGTCGTCGCGCCGCGCGAAGTGCCGGCCGGCGTGCTGACCGCGCTGATTGGCGCGCCGTACCTGCTCGGGCTCCTGATCCTCGAGGGGCGCCGCGCCCGGCGCGCGGGGCGATGACGCCGCCGCTCGACGGCGCGCGCGCCACGCGTTTCTCGGCGTTCGCGCCGGAACCGTTCGCCGATCATCTCGACGTCGTCTGGCTCGGTTTGCCCGACGACGCGCACGCGCCGGGCCGCCTCGTCGTGCCGGTCAGCGCGTTGCCCGCGCACCGCGACATCGTGCTCGACGCGATGGTCCGCCATTACGGCGGCGATCCGGCGCAGCACGCGCGCGCGCTGATGTCGCAATGGAGCAAATACTATTTCGGCCGCGCGGCGCCGGCCGGCGTCGTCGCCGCGCTGACGCTCGGCCGGCCGCTCGACATGACACCCGAGCGCACGTTCGTCGCGCTCGACGACGGGATGCCCGCCGCGCTGTATTTCACGCACGATGCGCTCGGCGAACCCTGCGACGACCCGGCGCCACGCTATGCGGGGCTCGTCGCGCATCTCGGCGCGGTGATCGACCTGCTCGCGGCGATGGGGCGCGTCACGCCGCGCGTGCTGTGGAGCAACGCGGGCAACCTGCTCGACTATCTGCTCGATACGTATCGTGCGCTGCCATGCGTGGCCGATCCGGTGCGCGACGCGGGCTGGCTGTTCGGTGCGACGTGCTTTGCATGCGAACCGAATCCGTTGCGCATGCCCGTGCGCGATGCGGTGCCGCGTTCGGCGCTGCTGCCGACGCCGTTCCGCGCGCGACGCGTGTGCTGCCTGCGCTATGAAATTCCTGGAGAAACGCAACTGTGTGGAAGCTGCCCCCTGCTACTGACGATGGACGACGCGGCGCTGGCCGAGCAGGACGCGATCCGGTGACGGATGCCGGCCGCCGGCACGCACTCGGCGCACTCGCGGCGCTCGGCGCCGCGTGTTGCGGCGCGCTGTCGGTCTCGTCCGGCGCCGTTGCCGCGGCCCTCGATGCACATCGCGCGCAGGGCGCGCGGGTGCCGGGTGCGCCGGGTTCGATATCGCTGGCCGGCAATCCCGTCGTGTCGCAGGCGAGCGCGACGATGCCGGTGCGGCCGCAGCGCGTGGTCGCGCTCGACTTCATGTTCGCGGAAAGCGTGATCGCGCTCGATCTCGTGCCGGTCGGGATGGCCGATACGGCGTTCTATCCGGGCTGGCTCGGTTATCAAAGCGACCGGCTCGCCAGCGTGACCGACATCGGTTCGCGCCAGGAGCCGGGCCTCGAGGCGATTGCGGCGGTCAAGCCCGATCTCATCATCGGCGTCGGCTTCCGTCATGCGCCGATTTTCGATGCGCTCGACCGGATCGCGCCGACGATCCTGTTCCAGTTCAGCCCGAACGTGTCGGACGGCGGCGTGCCGGTGACGCAGCTCGACTGGATGCGGCAGATCTTCCGGACGATCGGTGCGGTCACGGGGCGCGACGCGCGCGCGCAGGCGGTCGATGCGCAACTCGATGCGGGCATCGCGCGCAATGCGGCGCGGCTCGCGACGGCGGGCAGGAAAGGCGAGCGCATCGCGCTGCTGCAGGATCTCGGCTTGCCCGACCGCTACTGGGCCTATACGGGCAACAGCACGTCGGCGGGCCTCGCGCGGGCGCTCGGGCTCGACCCGTGGCCGAAGAAACCGACGCGGGAAGGCACGCTGTACGTGACGTCGGCCGATCTGCTCAGGCAGCGCGAGCTGGCCGTGCTGTTCGTGACCGCATCGGGCATGGACGTGCCGCTGTCCGCGAAACTCGATTCGCCGGTGTGGCGTTTCGTCCCCGCGATGAAGGAACACCGGATCGCGCTGATCGAACGCAATATCTGGGGGTTTGGCGGGCCGATGTCGGCGCTGAAACTGGCCGACGTGATGACCGACACGATGCTGAAGCTGCCGGCCGTGCGTTGAGTGTGCGGCGGTCGATGCCGCCCGGGCGGGCAGGGTGTGGCGGTAGACCCGACTCGCGCTGAACGGCCGGAGTGTCGCGACGATCGCCACCCACATTTCCTTCTGAAACGAATTTCGCCGGTGCGCTGCCATTGCAGCCCACCGGCGATTTTTTCATCGACTGCCGGATTACGCGTTCAGCGCGTCGACGCCATCCTGCGCACGTGACCGCGCGGGCATCGTGTCGCTGACGATGCGTCCGTTGTCGAGCTTCAACAAGCGGTCGGCGAGATCGAAGTAGCGATCGTCGTGCGTGATCACGATCACGGCCTTGCCGCGCGCACGCAGCTCGGGCAGCAGTTGTTCGTAGAACACGGCCTTGAACGACGGATCCTGGTCGGCCGCCCATTCGTCGAACAGGTAGAACGGCCGGTCCTCCAGGTATGCGACGACGAGGGCGAGCCGCTTGCGCTGCCCGGTCGACAGCGCGCGGGTCGAGAACGCGCCGTCGACCACCTTCACCTTGTGATCGAGCGCGAGCTTCGCGACGAGCGCGTTCGCGCGTGCATCGGCCTGCGCGCGGGACGGATCGTCGGGGTCGACGATGCCGAGCAGCGCATCGAACAGGTGGAAATCGTTGAACACCGCGCTGAAGCGCTGCCGATAGGCGGCGCGCTCGCGCCAGCCGATCGGGCGGCCGTCGACCTCGATCGTGCCTTCCTCCGGTTCGTAAAGCCCCGTCAGCACCTTCGCGAGCGTCGTCTTGCCGCTGCCGTTGCCGCCGACGATGAACACGAGCTCGCCCGGCCTGATCGTCAGGTCGATCGGCCCGATGCTGAACATCCGTTCGTCGCGTTCGTGGAAGTACGCATGCGTGACGCCGCGCAACGTGACGGCGCCGGCGGGCGGCACGTCTCGTGCTTCGGACGCGGGCGGCACCGTGCGCAGCGCGCCGAATTCGGCCATCACGCCTTCGATCCGCGTCAGCGACACGCGTGCCGCGTTGACGGTCGGCAGGTTGTTCAGCAGCCCGTCGAGCGGCACGAGCATGAACAGGAACACGACGACGTAGCCGGCGGCCGCGGCCGGATCGGCATGCACGCCGAGCTGCGGCCAGAACGACGCGACGCCGAGGAACGCATAGAACAGGAAGATGATCCAGCCGACGCCGACCGCGTACGCGCTGAACGCGCGGCGGCGGTGGTCGCGCACTTCGCCGATCGCGGCGCCGAGCTGGCCGTCGACGAACTGTCTTGCGCGTTCATCGTGCAGCTTCAGCTCCTTCGCGCCGGAAAACAGCGAGCCGAGATAACCGAACAGGCGGTCCTGCGCCTGGCCGGCCGCTTCGAGCGACGCGATCGCGCGGCGGTCGCCGGTGTGATAGCCGAGCGAGCCGGCGACGATCGCGGCCAGCGCCAGCAGGCACACCGGCCACGACAGCCACGCGAGATAACCGAGGCAGCCGAACACGATCGAGCCGTGCATGACCAGGTTCGGCAGCGCGAAGAACAGCATCGACACGTTGGTCGCGTCGTCGGTCAGCACCGACTGCACGGGCGCCGCGCCGATCCGCTCGATGTCGCGCAGCTCGGCCGCGCCGACGCGCCGCGCGAGATGCACGCGCAGCCGCGCCATCGTGTCCTGCGACAGGCGCGCGAACAGCGTGCCCGACACGATCCGGGTGACGAGCGCGATCACCGCGCACAGCGCGAAGCGCCATGCGAGCGACGCGTCGGCCGCGCCCGGTTGCGACAGCGCGCGGTTCAGCGTCGCGACGAGCAGCACGCTCGCGACGCCGTTCAGCACGCACGCGGTGAGCGCCAGCGCGAGCGACGCGCGGCTTTCGCGCAGCAGCGCGAGGATCAGCCGCGCCGCGGGGCGGGCGGGGGAGGCGTCGAGGGACGGCGGGGAAGAAGGCTCGTGGGCAGCTGTCATCGGCAACGTCGGTAAAGGGAAGGCAGGCGAAAACGCCAAAACGGCAAAACAGGCGCGAAAGCGGCGGCCGAGGCGGGGCCCCGTTGCGGCTTTCCTCCCTGATAGACGAACGGGCCGCGCAAATATTTAGCCGCGCGTTCAAAAAAAGCGTCCGCCCGTACTTTGCGCACAAAACGGTAAAAAATCGGCCGCGCCGTTCGTCACACCAGTGAAGCCGCCCCAAGCGGCCCCGAGACTTGGCCGAAGCGGCCGGACCGAAGGACTTCACGCACATGACGAGTTTCCCGACTGCGCTGCATCACCGAATCCGCGAACTGGCGCGCCTCGCGCCCGACGCACCCGCAATCGCGGCACCTTTCCAGAACGGCTTGCGCCTGTCGCGCGGCGCGCTCGACGCGCGCGCGTCGCGGCTGGCCCGGCAACTGCGCGCGGCCGGTGTCGGCGCGGAAGTGCGGGTGGGCGTGTGCGTCGAGCGTTCGTGCGAACTGTTCGTCGCGCTGCTGGCCGTGCTGAAGGCGGGCGGCGTGTTCGTGCCGCTCGACCCGCGCCATCCGGCCGCGCGCCTCGACTGGATCGTCCGGGATGCGCAGCTGCGGCACGGCATCGTCGACGCGGCCGGCCGCGCGGCGCTCGGCGCGCCATTCGAGCACGCGTTCGATGCGGCCGCCGAGGCAGCGGATGGTCAGGAGGTCGCCGAGGACGACGAAGCGGCGCCCGTCCACCCGCGTGCGGCCGCCTACATGATCTACACGTCGGGTTCGACCGGCACGCCGAAGGCGGTCGTCGTCGAACACGGGCCGCTGGCCGCGCACTGCGACGCGCTCGCGGCCGCGCTGCCGATCGAGGCCGGCGACCGCCTGCTGCATTTCGCGTCGGTCAATTTCGATGCCGCGCACGAGTGCTGGCTCGCACCACTCGCGACCGGTGCGAGCATCGTCGTCGCACCGCCGCAGCCGTTCGCGCCGGATGCCGCGCATGCGCTGATGGTGAGCGAAGCGGTCAACGTGGCGGCGTTCCCGCCCGCCTACCTGCGCGAATTCGCCGCGGTGGCCGCGCGCGACGGCGTGCCGCCGGCGCTGCGCGTGCTCGCGTTCGGTGGCGAAGCGCTGCCGCAGCAGGCGTTCGAATTCGTGCGCCGCACCTTCCCGTCGGTACGCCTGATCAACGGTTACGGGCCGACCGAGGCCGTGATTTCTCCGATGCTGTGGCCGGTCGAACCGGGCGAGACGCCCGCGCTGGCCGCCGACGATGCCTATGCGTCGTTGCCGATCGGTCGCGTGATCGGCCCGCGCGTCGCGCGCCTCGACGGCGTCGACGGCGACGGTGTGGGCGAATTGCTGCTGGGCGGCGTCTGCGTCGCGCGCGGCTATCACGGCCGCCCGGCGCTGACGGCCGAACGTTTCGTTCCGGATGCCGACGGCGAACCCGGTGCGCGCGTGTACCGTACCGGCGACCTCGCACGGCTGCGCGACGACGGCGCATTCGACTATCTCGGTCGCCTCGACGACCAGGTCCAGGTGCGCGGCGTGCGCGTGGAGCCGGCCGAAATCGCCGCGTGCCTGCGCTCGCATCCGGCCGTGGCCGACGCGGCCGTGGTCGCCGACACCGGCAACGGGCCGACGCGCCTGATCGCGTGCGTCGCACTGCGCGCGGCGGCCGACGATGCGGCGCTCAAGGCGCACGTGGCCGGGCAACTGCCGGCCGCATGGCAGCCGCACCGGTTCGTGCGTTGCGATGCGCTGCCGTATACGTTGAACGGCAAGATCGACCGTGCCGCGCTGCGCGAGAAGATTGCCGCCGCGCGCGACACGACGCAGGGTGGCGGCGACGCACCGCGCACGCCGACCGAACAGCAGCTCGCCGGCCTCTGGCAGACGCTGCTCGGCCTCGATGTCGCACCGTCGCGCGACGACCGCTTTTTCGCGCTGGGCGCCGATTCGCTCGCCGCGATGCAGTTGCAGGCCGCGATCCGGGCCGCGGTACGCGTGAACCTGCGGCTCGATACGCTGTTTGCCGATCCGGCGCTCGCCGAACTGGCCGAAGCGGTCGATCGTGCGGAACGCGAAACCGGCGAACCGCTGGCCGCGATCGCCGCGCGCCGTTTGACGACCGGTGCGGCCGATGCCGCCGCGGCATGCGCGCCGTTCGTCGATCGCGCCGCCTCGCTCGCGCAGCAACGTTTCTGGGTGCTCGCGCAAACGCGTGACGCGAGCGCCGCCTATCACATCGCCGCGCACTGGACGATCGACGGCACGCTCGATCGCGACGCGCTGCAACGCGCGCTCGATCACGTGATCGGCCGGCACGAGGCATGGCGCACGACGCTCGTCGACAACGAAGACGGTGTGGTGATGCAGCGGATTCATGCGCACCTGCCGGTGTCGATCGCCAGTGTCGACCTGCGCGACCAGCCGCCCGCCGCCCGCGACGCACAAGCCGCGCGTCTTGCCGAGCGCGAGGCGGCCGAACCGTTCGACCTCGCGCGCGGCCCGCTGCTGCGCGCAACGCTGGTCGCGCTCGCGGACGACCGTCACCGCCTGCTGCTGACGGCCCATCACGCCATCACCGACGGCTGGAGTTCGCGCTGCGCGTTCGACGAACTGTCGGCCGCCTATCGCGCGTATGCGGAAGGCCGCGCGCCGTCGCTGCCCGATCTGCCGATCCAGTACGCCGACTATGCGGACTGGCAACGCGACATGCTGGCCGGCGGCGAGGGTGAACGTCAGCTCGATTACTGGCGCGGCGCATTGCGCGACGTGCCGGGCCCGCTCGCGCTGCCGGTCGACCGTCAGCCGGGCGCGGCGCGCACGCTGCAAGGTGCGCGCGTGTCGGTGCGGCTGCCCGACGCGGTCGCGGCCGACGTGCGGCAACTCGCGCGCGACGCGCAGGCGACCGTCTTCACCGTGCTGCTGGCCGCGCTCGACGCGTGGCTGTCGCGCCTGACCAGCGCAACGGATGTCGTGGTCGCGGTACCGGTCGCGCATCGTCAGCGCCCCGAAACGCGTGCGCTGCTGGGCCTGTTCCTGAATACGGTCGCGCTGCGCGTGCGGGTGGCGCCGACGCTGCCGTTCCGCGCGCTCGTCGATGCGGCGCGCACGGCGGCGCTCGACGCGGTCACCCACCAGGACGTGCCGTTCGAGCGTGTCGTCGACGCGGTGAAGCCGCCGGTCAAGCGCGGCGACGAATGGCTGCGCGTGAAATTCGCGCAGCAGTTCGATGCGCGGCACGACAGCGTGCTGCCGGGCGCGACGGCCGTTGCGACGCCGGGCCCCGATCTCGCCGCACGCTTCGACTACGCGGTGGATTTCACCGACGATGCGAACGGCATCGAACTGGTCGCGGCCTATGCGACCGACTGCATCGATGCGGACACCGCGCGCGCGTGGCTCCACAGCTACGCGGCGCTCGTCGGTGCCGCCGCGCGCGATCCGCACCAGACGACGGCCGTCCTGCCGTGCGACGCGTCGGCCGCTGCGCGCCAGCCGCGCGACGGCCGTCCGCTGCGCATCGAACATGCGGACATCGTCGCCGCGTTCGCGCGGCAGGCGGCCGCGTATCCGCATCGCGTCGCGCTTGCCGATGCGTCGGCGTCGCTGACGTTCGGCGAACTCGACGACGCATCGAACCGCATCGCACGCGCGCTGTCCGGGCGAGGCGTGGGCGCCGAAGCGCCGGTGATCGTCTGCATCGAACGCTCCGCGCGCTTCGTCGTCGGCCTGCTCGGCGCGCTGAAGGCCGGCGCGCTCGCCGTGCTGCTCGATCCCGCCCAGCCGGCCGCCCGGCTGGCCGCGGCGGCAGCCGACTGCGGCGCGCGCTGGGCGCTCGTCGCGGATACCGCGGCGTGGCCGGCCGGCATCGACGCGCAGCCGCTCGACGTCGACACGCTCGCGCAAGACGCCACGCTCGCGCTCGCGGCCGGCGTGCGCGTCGCGCCGCACCCGGAGCAGGGCGCTTACCTGATCTATACGTCGGGCTCGACCGGCACGCCGAAGGGCGTCGTCGTGTCGCACGGCGCGCTGGCCGACTACGTGCAGGGGATGCTCGACGAACTCGCGTTCGCACCGGACGCATCGTTCGCGATGGTATCGACCGTCGCGGCCGACCTCGGTCACACGACGCTGTTCGGCGCGCTGTGCGCGGGCCGCACGCTGCACCTGCTGCCGGCCGCGTGCGCGTTCGATCCGGACCTGTTCGCCGACGAGATGCGCCGCCGCGACGTCGGCGTGCTGAAGATCGTGCCGAGCCACCTGCAGGCGCTGCTCGACGCACGCGTGCCGGCCGACGTGCTGCCGCGCCATGCGCTCGTGACGGGCGGCGAAACGCTGACGTGGGCGCTCGTCGCGCGCCTGGCCGCGCTTGCGCCGGCCTGTCGCGTGATCAACCACTACGGGCCGACCGAAGCGACGGTCGGTGCGATCGTGTGCGATACGGCGTCGATTGCCGCCGATGCGCGCGATCCTGCGAGCGGCGTGCCGCTCGGCCTGCCGCTGCCGAATGCGCGCGCGCTGGTGCTCGACGCGTTCGGCGCGTGCGTGCCGTCCGGCGCGACGGGCGAGCTGTATCTGGGCGGGCCGGGCGTCGCGCGCGGCTACCTGGGGCGCCCGGCGCAGACCGCCGAGCGCTTCGTGCCCGATCCGTTTACGCCCGGCGCGCGGCTGTATCGCACGGGCGACCGTGTCCGGTTGCGCGCCGACGGCCGTCTCGCGTTCCTCGGCCGCATCGACGACCAGGTGAAGATTCGGGGCTACCGTGTCGAACCGGGCGAGGTGAGTGCGGCCGTGCGTGCGGCCGGGCCGGTCGCGCAGGCCGAAACGCTCGCGATCGAACACGATGGCCGCCTGCGGCTCGCGACGTTCGTCGTGGTGCGCGACGGCGCGACCTTCGACGAGGCCGCCGTGCGCGCGGCGCTTGCCGCGAAGCTGCCCGACTACATGGTGCCCGCGCAGTTCGTCGCGCTCGCGCGCCTTCCCGTGACCGCGAACGGCAAGATCGATCGTGCCGCGTTGCGTGAACAGGCAGCCGCGCCGGTCGCGACCGCGTCCGGCAATGCGCCGCAGGGCGCGGTCGAAACGGCGCTCGCCGAAGTCTGGCAGGCCGTGCTGAAGGCGCCGCAGGTCGGCCGCGACGACAACTTCTTCGAACTCGGCGGCGATTCGATCCTCGTGCTGCAGGTGATCGCCCGTGCGCGCAAGCGCGGCGTGCGCTTCACGCCCAAGCAGCTGTTCGACGGCCCGACGGTCGCCGAACTCGCACGCATCGCGAAGACGGAGGACGTGGCTGTCGCCGCCGCCGTCGCGCAGCCTGCGGCCGGATCTGCCGCCGGCGCACCGGTGACGGCGCAGGTCCTGACGCCCGCGCAGCAGCGCTTCTTCGCGCTCGACATCCCGCGCCCGGGCCACTGGAACCAGTCGGTCGCATTCGACGTGCGCGGGCCGTTCGACGCCGATGCGTTCGCGCGCGCCTTCGACGCATTGCTGACGCATCACGACGCATTCCGCCAGCGTTTCACACGCGGCGCGGACGGCACGTGGCACGCCAGCGATGCCGCGAAACCGTACGACGCACTGCCGTTCGTCGAAGTTGCCGCCCGCGACGAAGCCGACGCGCTCGCGCGCTTCGACGCGTTGCAGCGCCGCCTCGACCTCGGTCGCGGGCCGCTGGCCTGCGCATGCGCGGCACGCTTGCCGGACGGCTCGACGCAGCTCCATCTGGCGATTCACCATGCGATCGTCGACGGCGTGTCGTGGCGCATCCTGCTCGACGACCTGGACTCGGCCTATCGCGCGGCATGCGAACGCACGCCCATCCGGCTGTCGCAGCCGGGCCTGCGCGCGGATGCCTGGGCGTCGCGGCTTGCCCGTGCGGCGACGGAACCGGCATCGCCGTTCGCGGCCGAGGCGACGTACTGGGCCGGCATGGCGCAGGGTGACGACGTCGTGCCCGACCACCCCGACGCCACGGCGACGAACGCCGATGCTGCCGTCGTCGTGCAGACGATCGACGCGGCGTTGACCCGCGCGGCGCTGACCGATGCGCATGCCGCCTATCGCACGCAGACGATCGAATTGCTGGGTGCCGCGCTTGCACTGGCGCTGGCCGGCGCGAGCGGCGCCGCCTCGTGCCGCATCGAACTGGAAGGGCATGGCCGCGAGGCGCTGTTCGACGATGCCGATGCGAGCCGCACGATCGGCTGGCTGACGAGCCATTACCCGGTGACGCTGCCGGTCGCGGCCACCGCGCGCGACACGCTGTGCGCGGTCAAGGACACGTTGCGCGCGGTGCCGCACAAGGGGCTCGGCTTCGGCGTGCTCGCGCACTACGGCGATGCGGCGACGCGCGCGGTGCTGGCCGCCGTGCCGCGTCCGCGCGTCACGTTCAATTATCTCGGCCAGTTCGACGCACCGCGCGATGCCATGCTCGTGCCGCGCTTCGGCGGCACCGGCGTCGAGCGCGATCCGCAAGGTCCGCTCGGCAATACGCTCGCGATCCACGCGTACCTCGATACGGATCGCGACGGCGCACGCACGCTGAAAGTGCACTGGGTCTACGGTGCACCGCAATTCGAGCGCACGACGATCGACGCATGTGCCGAACGCTTCGCGGCGGTGCTGCGCGAGCTCGTCGACGCGTGTGCGTCACGCGTCGCGCATCGCGGCGCCGGCGCGACGCCGGGCGATTTCCCGCTCGCGCAGGCCGCCGGTCTCACGCAGGCCGCGATCGAACGCACGCCGCTCGACTGGCGCACGATCGACGACGTCTATCCGCTGTCGCCGATGCAGCAGGGCATCCTGTTCCACGCGCTGTTCGCACCCGGTCACGCCAGCTACGTGAACCAGCTCACCGCGACCGCGGCCGCGCTCGATGCCGACCGGCTCGTCGCCGCGTTCGAGGCGTCCATCGCGCGCCACGACATCCTGCGCACGAGCGTGATGCCGGACGAAGCCGTGCCGCTGCAGTGCGTGCATCGCCATGCCCGGATGCCGGTCGAACAGCTCGACTGGCGCACGCGCGGCGACACGCTCGACGCCGATTTCGACGCATGGCTCGCGGCCGATCGCGCACGCGGCTTCGACTGGCGCGAGCCGCCGTTGATGCGTCTCACGCTGATCCGCGTGACCGACGACGCATGGCGCGTCGTGTGGACGCGTCACCACGTGCTGCTCGACGGCTGGAGCACCGCGCGCCTGCTGGCGGACGTGCTGCGCGACTACCGCGACCCGGACGCCGTATCGCCGTTCGCGAGCCGCCCGGCACTCCGGTATCGCGACTTCATCGCCTGGCTCGGCACGCGCGACCGCGACGCCGACGAACGCTTCTGGACCGAACGCCTCGCACGACTCGACGCCCCGACGCTGATCGCGGACCGCACGGCCGACCGTGCGGATGCCGACATGGTCACGTGGCGCGCGACGCTCGATGCCGACGCGATGACGCGTGTCGCGCAGACGGCACGTGCGTTGAAGCTGACCGTCAACACGCTGGTGCAGGGCGCGTGGGCGCTCGCGCTGCAGCGGATGACGCACCAGCCGGCCGTCGCGTTCGGCGCGACCGTCGCGGGCCGTCCCGACGCACTCGCGGACGTCGATGCGGTGCTCGGCCTCTTCATCAACACGGTGCCGGTGATCACCGCACCGGCGCCGCAGCAACGCGCGGCCGACTGGCTGCAAGCGCTGCAACGCGACAACGCGGCGGCCGCCGAGCATGCGCATACGCCGCTTGCCGACATCCAGCGCTGGGCGCGCGGCGCGGGCGGCGCACTGTTCGACACGCTGGTCGTGTTCGAGAACTATCCGGTCGACGACACGGCGCGCGACGCCGATCCGCGCGCGCTGGTTTTGAGCGGCGTGCGCAGCATCGAAGCCACCGATTTCGCGCTGACGCTCGTGATCGAGAGCGGCGCCGAGCTGGCGATCGACTACGGCTACGACACCGCGCGCGTCGATGCGCGGCAGGTCGAAACCTGGCACCGCGCGTTCGCCTGCGCACTCGATGCGCTGGCCCGCACGCCGGATGCGCTGCTCGGCACACTGTCGATCGCAGACGACGCCACCCGCGACGCACTGGCGCGGGCGCAGGACACCGCGCGCACATGGCCGGTTTCGCAACGGCAGCCGCTGCACCTGCAATTCGCCGATGCGGCGCGGGCGACGCCCGACGCGATCGCGCTCGAATACGCGGACGTTCACGGCGGCGTGCATCGCGCGACCTATCGCGAGCTCGACGTCGGTACGTCGCGCATCGCGACCGCGCTGCGCCGGCGCGGCGTGCGACCCGATACGCCGGTCGCGCTGTGCGTCGAGCGTTCGTTCGACATGGTGATGGCGCTGGTCGGCGTACTGAAGGCCGGCGCGGCCTACCTGCCGGTCGATCCCGACTATCCGGCCGAACGCATCGCGTATCTGCTGCGCGACGCGCGGCCGGCCGTCGCGATCACCCAGGCCCATCTGCGCGAGCAGGTCGACGCGGCGCTGGGTGACGGTGCAACGACGCAGTTGCTGACGGTCGCGGACCTGCTGGTCGATGAAACCGTCGACGAAACGGTCGACGACCCCGCCGGCGTGACCGCCGAGGTCGACGACGCACAGCTTGCCTACCTGATCTACACGTCCGGCTCGACCGGCAAGCCGAAGGGCGCCGGCAACACGCACGGCGCGCTCGCGAACCGGATCGCGTGGATGCAGCACGCGTACCGGCTGACGCGCGACGACGTCGTGCTGCACAAGACGCCGTTCGGCTTCGACGTGTCGGTGTGGGAATTCGTGTGGCCGCTGGCGATCGGCGCGAAGCTCGCGATCGCCGCGCCCGGCGACCATCGCGATCCGGCGCGTCTCGCGGCCGCGATCCATGCGCACGGCGTGACGGTGCTGCACTTCGTGCCGTCGATGCTCGCCGCGTTCGCCGCGCATCTCGACGATTTCGCGGCCGCCGCGCAATGCGACAGCGTGCGCCTGATCGTCGCGAGCGGCGAGGCGCTTGCGCCCGAACTCGTCGAGAAAATGGCACGGCTGCTGCCGCACGCAACGCTCGTCAACCTGTACGGGCCGACCGAGGCCGCGATCGACGTGTCGCACTGGACGTGCGGCCCCGACGACGCGCAGGCGGTCGCGGTGCCGATCGGCCATCCGATCGCGAACCTGCAACTGCACGTGCTCGATGCCGCATGGCAGCCGGTGCCGGCCGGCGCGACCGGCGAACTGTATCTCGCGGGCGCGGGCCTCGCGCGCGGTTATCTCGGCCGTCCAGCGCTGACCGCCGAGCGCTTCGTGCCCGATCCGTTCGTCCCGGGCGCGCGCATGTACCGCACGGGCGACCTCGCGCGACGGCGTGCGGACGGCGCGCTCGATTACCTCGGCCGCGTCGATACGCAGGTCAAGCTGCGCGGCCAGCGGATCGAGCCGGGCGAGATCGAGGCGCTGCTGCGCGCGGCGCCCGGCGTGAACGATGCGGTCGTGATCGTGCGCGACGAGCAACTGGTCGGTTATGTCGCGCGCGGCGATGCGGCCCCGCTGGACCGGGCGGCGCTGCTCGACACGCTGCGCGCGCACCTGCCGGCCTACATGGTGCCGTCGCAGCTGGTCGAACTCGACGCGTTGCCCGTCACGCCGAACGGCAAGTGCGACCGCCATGCGCTGCCCGCGCCGGTACGCGAGACGGCAGCCGAAGCGGCACTCGCGACCGACACGGAACGCGCGCTCGCCGGGATCTGGCAACGCGTGCTGCACGTGGACGCGATCGGCCGCGACGGCGACTTCTTCCTGCTCGGCGGCCATTCGCTGCTCGCGACGCAGGCCCATGCGCAGGCGAACCTGCACTGGGGGCTCGCGTTGCCGCTGCGCACGCTGTTCGACACGCGCACGCTGGCGCGTTGCGCGGAGGCGATCGACGCGGCCTGCGCGGTACGCGGCGCGACCGATGCGGCGAGCGCGATCGACGCGCTGCTCGGCGAACTGGAAACCCAATAAGGACGACGGATGACGAAGGTTCAACCCGACTGGCTGGCGCTCGCGACGCGTTTCGCGCAACTGCCCGACGCGCAGCGCGCGGTGTTCATCGACAAGCTCGGCGCGGCCGGCATCGATTTTCGCGTGCTGCCGATCCCGCCGCGCACGCCGCGCAGCGACCGCGTGCCGGCGTCGTTCGCACAGACGCGGCTGTGGCTGCATGCGCGGCTGATCGATGCGCCCGACGCGTATCACATCACCGAGCGCGTGGCGCTGACGGGCCCGCTCGACGTGCACGCGTTGCGGCTCGCATGCGATGCGCTGATCGCGCGCCACGAGGCGCTGCGCACGACCTTCGACGAAGCGCCGGACGGCGTCGCGCAGACGATCCACGCGCCGCTGCGCTGCCCGTGGCGCGAAACCGATCTTGAAGCGCTGCCGGACGCGCAGCGCACGGCGCGCGCGCAAGCCGTCGCGACGGCCGACGAAGCCGAACCGTTCGATCTCGGCGTGGCGCCGCTCGTCCGCGCGCACCTGGTGCGCTTCGACGCGACGCATCACTGGCTCGCGCTGACCGTGCACCACATCGTGTCGGACGGCTGGTCGTCGGGTGTGATGCTGTTCGAGCTTGCGTCGTTCTATCGCGCGTATGCGTCGGGCGAACCGGTGCCGCTCGCGCCGCTGCCGATCCAGTACGCCGACTACGCGCTGTGGCAGCGCCGCTGGCTCGACGCCGGCGAGCGCGAACGCCAGCTCGCGTTCTGGCGCGAACGGCTCGATCCGCAGCGCGGCGTGCTGACGTTGCCGGGCGCGGCCGCACGACCCGCGCGCCGCAGTGCGCGCGGTGCGCGCCACGTGTTTTCGCTCGACGCGCGCATCGGTGCACAACTGCGCGCATTCGCGGCCGCGTCGGGCGCCACGCCGTTCGCGGTGCTGCTCGCCGCGCTCGATGCGCTGCTCGCGCGCGCGACGGGCGATGCGCGGATCTGCGTCGGCGTGCCGGCCGCGAACCGCGAACGGGCGGAAGTCGCCGGCCTGATCGGCTTCTTCGTCAACACGCTGGCGATCGACGTCGACGTGCCCGCGCACGGCGATTTCTCGTCGCTGGTCGCGCGCACGCAGCGTGCGCTCGTCGACGCGCAGATGCATCAGGACGTGCCGTTCGAGCAGGTGGTCGACGCGCTCGGCGTGCCGCGCAGCGCGAGCCACCATCCGCTGTTCCAGGTGATGGCCGCATACGGCGAGCGTCGTGCGTTGCCGGCGCTCGGCGCGGCGTCGGCCGCGTTGCTGCCGTCCGGTACGCCTTCCGCGAAATTCGACCTGACGCTGTCGGTCGAGGCGACGCCGGACGGCACGTTCGACGCCGCGTTCATCTACGCGCTCGACCTGTTCGATGCGGATGCGATCGAACGGCTGGCCGCGCGCTTCGTCACGCTGCTCGCCGATGCGCTCGCGCGCCCCGACATGCCGGTCGGCGATCTCGACTGGCTGCCCGCCGCCGAGCGCGCGCAGCTCCTTGCATGGAACGCGCCGGCCGGCGCGACCGATGCCGAGCCGTTCGTGCCCGTGCATGCACGCATCGCCGCGCATGCCCACGCACGGCCCGACGCGCGCGGTGTCGCCGATATCGATCGCGCGTTCACGCGCGGCGAAGTCGATGCGCGCGCGGCCCGCCTGGCGCGCCATCTGGTGGCGGCCGGCGTACGGCCGGAAATGCGGGTCGGCGTCGCGCTGCAGCGCTCGGTCGACCTGCTCGTCGCGCTGATCGCGGTATTGAAGTCGGGCGCCGCGTTCGTGCCGCTCGATCCGGCGCATCCGCGCGAACGGCTCGCGCAGATCGTCGGCGACGCGAACATCGCGCACGTGCTGACCGACGGCGCGAGCGCCGCGTCGCTGCCCGAGCTGCCGGCGCTGCGCGTTTGGCGCGCCGACGAAGTCGCTGCGCTCGACGAAGCGGCGCACGTCGTACTGCCGGACGTGCTGCCCGGGCACGCGGCTTATGCGATCTACACGTCGGGCTCGACCGGCAAGCCGAAGGGCGTGATCGTCGACCATGCATCGTTCGCGCTGCATTGCGCGGCGATCGCCGAGCGCTACGGCGCGGGCGAGCAGGACGTGTTCCTGCTGTTCCAGTCGGTCAACTTCGACGGTGCGCATGAAGGGTGGTTTTCGCAATACATGTCGGGTGCCGCCGTGTCGGTGACGGCCGACGTGCTGTGGCCGCCCGCGCAGACCTGCGCGATGATGGTCCGCGACGGCGTGACGATGACCTACGTGCCGCCCGGCTGCGCCGCGCAGCTTGCCGAATGGGCGCTCGCGCACGGCGCGCCGCCGACACTGCGGTCGCTGACCGTCGGCGGCGAGGCGACGTCGCGCGAGGCGTTCGCGATGCTGCGCCGCGCGCTGCCGAACGTGCGCGTGGTCAACGGCTACGGGCCGACCGAGACGGTCATCACGCCGACGCTGTGGATGTTCCTGCCCGGCGACGATCTCGCGAAGCTCGGCGACGCCGCGTACCTGCCGATCGGTACGCTGGTCGGCGCACGCACCGCGCACGTGCTCGACGAGCGGCTGCATCCGCTGCCGGTCGGCGTGATCGGCGAACTGTACCTGGGCGGCGAGGGGATCGGCGTCGCGCGCGGCTATCTCGACCGCCCGGCGCTGACGGCCGAGCGTTTCGTGCCCGATCCGTACGGCGCGCCGGGCGCGCGGCTGTACCGCACGGGCGACCTCGTGCGGCGTCGCGCGGACGGCGTGTTCGACTTCATCGGCCGCGTCGACCACCAGGTGAAGCTGCGCGGGCTGCGCATCGAGCTCGGCGAGATCGAGGCGCAGCTTGCCGCGCACGACGCGGTGCGTGAAGCATGTGCGGTCGTGCACGGGCAGGGCGCACTTGCGCAGCTCGTTGCATACGTCGAGCTGACCGCCGACGCACGGGCGGCCGCGCAGCCGGTCGAAGCCGCGACGCTCGACGCACATCTGCGCCGCACGCTGCCCGATTACATGGTGCCCGCGCAGCTGATCGTGCTCGACGCGCTGCCGCGCAACGCGAACAGCAAGGTCGATCGCGCACGGCTGCCGGCGCCCGTGCGCGCCGAACGCGCATACGAGGTGCCGCAGGACGGCGACGAAGCCGCGCTCGCGGCGATCTGGTGCGACGTGCTGAATCTCGAGCGTGTGGGCCGGGGCGATCACTTCTTCGATCTCGGCGGCCATTCGCTCGCCGCCGTGCGCGTCGCGACGCGCGTGGCCGAACGGCTCGGCCGCGACGTGCCGGTGCGCGCGCTGTTCGAAGCGCCGGTGCTCGCGCAGTACGCGCGTCAGGTGGCCGATGCGCCGCGCGCCGCGCATGCCGGTGCCGCGGCGCCGGGTGTTGCGGTGGCGCAACCGGACGCCCACGGCGTGTGGCCGCTGTCGCCGGCGCAGCTCGGCCTGTGGTTCCTGTGGCGCGCGCAGCCGGACAGCGCCGCGTACAACATTCCGGTCGCGCTGCGGGTGCGCGGCCCGCTGGACGTCGATGCGCTGCGTGCGGCCTTCTCGGATGTCGCGGCCGTGCATCCGGCGCTGCGCGCGCGGCTCGTGGCGCGTGACGGCGCGCTGCCGGGCCAGCGGATCGACGCGGACGTTTCCGTCGAACTGCCGGTGATCGACCTGTCGGCGCAAGCCGATGTGCTTGCCCGCGCGGCGGCGCTGACCGACGAGGATGCGCTCGCGCCGTTCGACCTCGCGGCCGATGCGCCGCTGTGGCGCGCGCGGGTGCTGCGTCTCGGCGCGGACGATCACGTGCTGTCGCTGACGATTCATCACATCGTGTCGGATGGCGAATCGATCGAGCTGTGGCTCGATGCGGTTCGCGCGCGCTATGTCGCCCGCGTGCAGGGCGGTGCCGTTGCGGCCGGAGAGATCGTCCAGCAGGTCGCCCGGCCGCTCGTGCTGCCCGCGCCGTGCCATCCGGCCCGCGTCGCTTACTGGCGCGATGCGCTGGCCGACCTGCCGGCGCGCCTGCTGCCGCAACGCGCCAGCGCGCCGGCCGTGCCGCAATGGCGCGCGGCCCGCATCGCGTTCGAATTCGACGGCGCGTTGATCCGCGCCGCGCGCGATACGGCGTCGGCCGCGCACGCGACGCTGCCGATGCTGCTGCACGCGGCGCTCAACACCGCCTTGTTCCGCGCGACGGGTGCGGCCGACCAGCCGGTCGGCGTGCTCGCGTCGACGCGCGAGCTGACGGGCGACGCGGCCCGCGAGGCGCTCGGCCTCTTCATCAATTCGGTCGTGGTGCGCACGCGGATCGACCCGGCCGCACGTCGCGCGGACGTGCTGGCACAGGTGCGCGACACGGCACTCGCGGCCTATGCGCACGCCGACGTGCCGTTCGCGGACGTCGTCGCGGCGCTGCGCGCGCCGCGTGCCGCGCAGGCCAATCCGCTGTTCCAGGTGATGTTCAACTACCTGCGCCCGACCGGTGCCGCCGCGCGCGACTGGGCCGGCCTGTCGCTGGCCGGGTTCGACGACGTGCGCCATCGCGTCGTGTTCACGCTGGAGCTGGACGTCGTCGAGCATCCGGACGGGCGCGTGAGCGCCGCGTTCTCGTATGCGGACGAACTGCTCGACCGCAGCTTCGTCGACGTGCTCGTCGACGTTTACCACGACGAAGTCGCGCGCTTCGCCGGCGCGTCGGAAGCCGCCCTCGGCGCGCCCGACACGCATGCCGTTGCGCAAGCGTCGCCGCGCGCGCACGCGAAAGGCGGCGCACGCGCCGCAACGTCGTCACGCGCACCGCATGCGGCTGCCGCGCTCGCGGCGCTGTGGTCCGACACGTTCGCGACGGCCGCGCCCGAACCCGATGCCGACCTGTTCGAAGCGGGCGCGACGTCGTTCGACGTCGTGCGCTTCGTCGACGCGGCCAGCCGCGCCGGTCACGCGCTGACGGTCGCGGACCTGTTCGCGTCGCCGACCTTCGCCGCACTCGGCGCGCGGCTCGACGCATGCACGGAAACGGGACAGGAGGAACGCCATGCTGGCTGAAGTGCGTCCGGACGGATTCACGATGCTCGATACCTACCGCCTCGCGTTCGCGGACGGCCTGTTCGCCGTGCGCGACGGCGCGGAGATCCGCGTCGCGCACGGCGACGGCATCGGTGCGCAGTTGCTGCGCGCGCAACTCGGCGACGACGGCGCGCTGCGCCTCGTCGCATACAACCATCGCGCGTCGCCGGCCGACCAGCGGCGTGCGCTGCTGGCCGCATTGGCCGCGGCGTTTTCCGACAGCGCGCGCCACGCGTCGATCCGGCTCGACCCGGCCGCGTGGCCGGCGGTCGCGCTCGATGCGATGCGCGCGAGCGGCGTGCTCGCCGACGCCGGCCGTTGCATGCGCGAAGGCTGGGCACAGCAGGCCGACCTGTGGCTCGTCGGCCCGCATTTGCCGTGCGCGACGCTGCCGGTGTTCACCGACGGCCGCCGCCACCCGCGCCGGCCGCCGGCGCCGCGCGGCGAAGTCTATGCGCGCGACCTGCCGGCGCTCGGCGTGCGCGTCACGCTGCGCGGCTGGCAGCCGGCCGAGGATGCCCAACGCGTCGCGCGCTGGTTCGACGAGCCGCGCGTGCGCGACGGCTGGCCGGGCGCGCAGCCTGGCGTGGACGGCGGGCAAGGTGCGGCGCCGGATGCCGACCCGCACGTCACGCCGCTCGTCGGCTGCTTCGACGGCGAACCGTTCGCGTATTTCGAGGCGTTCTGGCTGAAGGAAGACGCGCTCGCGCCGCACGTCGCGGCGCGCGACTACGACCGCGGGCTGCGGATGCTGGTCGGCGAATCGCGCTGGCGCGGCCCGCATTGCGTGGCGGGCTGGCTGCCGTCCGTCGTTCATTACCTGTTTCTCGACGACCCGCGTACCGAAGCGGTCGGCTGTGCCGTTCCGGCCGGCCACGCGCGGGTTGCCGACCATCTCGCGCGGCATGGCTTCGCGCGGCAGCGCCGTCTCGCGCTGGCCGACGCGCAGCCGCTGTGGATGCGCACGCTGCGCGAGACGTTCTTCTCCGGCCGTCACGTCTGACGCGCCGGATTCACCGACAAGGGAGCTGAGACATGCAGAGAGAAACCGTATTCGACCTGATCGGCGTCGGCTTCGGGCCGTCGAATCTGGCGCTGGCCGTGCGCCTCGCGGAGCGCGGCGGGCTCGCCCATTGCTTCGTCGAGCGCCAGCCTGAATTCGGCTGGCATCGCGGGATGCTGCTCGACGACTGCCGGATGCAGATCTCGTTTCTGAAGGATCTCGTCACGATGCGCGATCCGAAAAGCCGCTACACGTTCATCAACTACCTGTTCGAACGCGGCCGGCTGAACGAATTCGTCAACCTGAAGAACTTCTACCCGACCCGCGTCGAGTTCCACGACTACCTGAGCTGGGTGGCCGACGCGTTCGACGATCGCGTCCATTACAGCGAGACCGTGCTGGGCATCGAGCCCGTGCGCGGCGACGGCGCGCGGATCGACGCGCTGCGCGTGCTGTCGCGCGACGCCGCCGGCCACGAGCGCCAGCGCGTCACGCGTGCGCTGTCGGTCGGCGTCGGCGGTACGCCGGCGATCCCGGACGCGTTCGCCACGCTCGGCCGCGACCGCGTGATCCACTCGTCGTCCTACCTGACCGACATCGACCGGCTCGTCGCGTCGCCGTCCGGCGAGCGCCGCCGCGTCGCGGTGATCGGCGCGGGGCAGAGCGCGGCCGAGGTGTTCATCGATCTCGCGCGCCGTTTCCCGCATGTCGACGCGAGCCTCGTGATGCGCGCGGGCGCGCTGAAGCCGGCCGACGACAGCCCGTTCGTCAACGAGATCTTCAGCCCCGAATTCACCGATGTCGTCTATGCGCAGCCGCATGACGCGCGCCGCGCGCTGCTCGACCGCTATCGCGACACGAACTACGCGGTGGTCGACCGGCCGCTGATCGAACAGATCTACGAAATGCTGTACCTGCAGCGCATCGACGGCACGCCGCGTCATGCGCTGCTCGCGAACAGCGCGATCGAGGCCGCGGTGCGCACCGCCGACGGCCGCGTCGAGCTGACGTTGCGCGACCGGATGAGCGGTGCGACGCGCGTCGAGCGCTTCGACGCGCTCGTGCTCGCGACCGGTTACCGCCGCGACACCCATTCGGCGCTGCTCGAAGGGCTTGCGCCGCACCTGGGCGATGCGCTCGCGCGTGGCGACGTGACGCGCGACTACCTGCTCGCGACGCCCGCGCACTTCGCGCCGCGCATCTACCTGCAAGGCTGCTGCGAAGACAGCCACGGTTTGTCCGACACGCTGCTGTCGGTGCTGGCACGCCGCGCGGACGAAATCTGCGCGTCGCTCGAAGACGGGATCGCGCCCGCCCATGACGAAGGCGCGGCCAAGGCAAGACAGGAAAACGGGGTGAGCGCGGGCCGGATGGCTTTCGCTCTTTGACAAAGGCGCGGTCGGAGACCGCATGAAAAAAGTGGAGCAGAGAAAGATGGAGTGGGCAACAGGCACGCGTTTGCGTGCGATCGCAGCCGCGGCAAGCGTGGCGTTCGGTGCGGCGGCGGGGCAGGCATATGCCCAGACGGCGCCGGCCGTGAACGCAGGCGCCGCGGCGTCGGCCAGCAGTGCGCAGGGCGGTGCGGCGGCCAGTGCGTCGACCGGTACGCTGCCGACGATCAACGTCAACGCGGCCTCGGAAGGGGACGGCACGGTCGGGCTCGTCGCGAAGCGCAGCCGGACCGGCACGAAGACCGATACACCGATCAACGAGATCCCGCAGACGATCAACGTCGTCACCGCGCAGCAGATCGAGATGACCGGCGCGACCGACGTGAACGCGGCACTGCGCTACGTGCCGGGTTTCTCGTCGTACGGTTCGGACAACCGTTCCGACTGGTACGCGGCACTGCGCGGCTTCACGCCGACCGCCTACGTGAACGGGCTGCAGGTGCCGAACACGATCAACCTCGCGAGCTGGCGCGTCGATCCGTACATGATCGACAGCATCACCGTGCTGCGCGGGCCGACCTCGGTGCTGTACGGCGCGGGCGATCCCGGCGCGATCGTCGACGTGCAGACCAAGCTCGCCGACGGCGAGCGCGTGCGCGAGGCCGGCGTGCAGATCGGCAACTACGCGCGCAAGCAGTTCATGATCGACGTGGGCGACAAGCTCGACCCGGATGGCAAGTACGCGTATCGATTCGTCGGCGTCGCGCGCGACGGCAATGCGCTGACCGGCCCGAACAACGACCAGCGCGTCGCGCTCGCGCCGTCGTTCCGCTGGCGCCCGAACGCGGATACGTCGCTGACGCTGTCGGCCACCTACCTGCAGGACTGGGGCGACATCTCGTCGAACTTCCTGCCCGCGCAGGGCACGGTGCTGCCGAACCCGAGCGGCCAGATCAACAAGGACGTGTACGAAGGCGACCCGAACTTCAACTACTACCGCAAGAAGCAGTGGTCGGTCGGCTACCAGTTCGAGCAGAACCTGACTTCGGCGTGGAAGTTCCGGCAGAACGTCCGGCTGATGCACCTGTCGCTCGACAACGGTTCGGTGTTCGGCAACGGCTTCGTCGACGGCAGCACGACCGATGTCAGCCGCTGGGCCGGCGTGTTCCAGATGAACTACAGCCGCTTCGACATCGACAACAACGTCGAGGGCCGCTTCGCGACGGGCCCGCTCCAGCACACGCTGCTGCTCGGCTTCCAGTACAACCGGCAGACCGCGACCGACAGCGAATGGCTCGCCGCGGCGCCGCCGCTGAACATCTACAACCCGGTCTACCTGCCGGTCACGAAGGCGGTGTTCGATCCGGCGTCGACGTTCCGCACCAACACGTACACGGCGATGAACACGTTCGGCCTGTACGCGCAGGACCAGATCAAGTGGAACCGCTGGACGCTGACGCTCGGCGGCCGCGAGGACTGGGTCAACATGCGCCAGGACGACCGCGCGGGCGGCACGTCGACGAAGGCGGACGTGACGGCGTTCACCGGCCGCGTCGGCCTCACGTACCAGGGCGACTACGGGCTGTCGCCGTACATCAGCTACGCGACGTCGTTCAACCCGCTGATCGGCGTGAACCTGCTCGGCGGCGGGCTGCCGCAGCCGACGCGCGGCAAGCAGATCGAGGCCGGCCTGCGCTGGCAGCCGCCCGGCAAGAACCTGATGCTGAACGCGGCGATCTACCAGATCAACCAGACCAACGGCATCACGCCGGCGCTGCCGAGCCAGGACGACAGCGGCACCAAGTCGGTACAGTCCGGCGAGGTGCGTTCGCGCGGGATCGAGCTGAGTGCGACCGGCAAGGTCACGCCGAACCTGTCGCTGATCGCCTCGTACGTCTACCAGGACGTGAAGGTCATCAAGGCGAACGACAACTCGCTGAACAACTGGCCGGTCGACATTCCGCGTCCGCGCCAGATGGCGTCGCTGTGGGCCGACTGGACGTGGCATACGGGGGCGCTCGCGGGGCTGGGCTTCGGCGGCGGCGTTCGCTACCAGAGTGCGTCGGCCGGTGGGTCCGACAACGCGCTGACGGTGTCGAGCGTCACGCTGTTCGACGCGGGCGTGCACTACGACACGCGCAACTGGCGCTTCGCCGTGAATGCGACGAACCTGGCCAACCGCCACTACATCAGCGGCTGCCAGTCGGTAAACGTCTGCGTGTTCGGCACCGACCGCACGGTGATCGCGACCGCGAAATACAACTGGTGACGATGCGCGCCGCGGCCCGCCGGCCGGCCTTCGTGGCCGGCGCGGGCCGGCCGCGGCGCCTTCGTCCGCTTTTCCACGACGCATCCATGCCGAAGAAAAATCTCGTCTACATCCAGTCGCTGCGCAACGGCGCGGCCGATCGCGCCGGCCAGCCGGTCGCTTATCAGGGCGGCACGCGCTACATGAAGGCGCCGCTCGAATTCCTCGTCGAGCGCCTGAACGACTCGCCGCTCGGCGAGCGCTACACGCTCAAGGGCGTGATCGTCGACGACGACGACGGTTCGCCGGCCGACCGCGCGAAGGTGGCCGACTACGGTTTCGCGCGCACGCCGGGCCGCCCGTGGATCCTGCCGGAAGGGTTGACGGTGCAGGGCCGGCCGGTCGACGAACTGTTCTGCACGATTGCGTCGACGTACCGGCGGCTGCCGCGCGACGCACGCGAGCGTGCAGCCGGCAAACAGGCGTTCGAGCGCCGCCTGCTCGAGCGCCTGCTCGAACTCGAAGCCGATGTCGTCGTGCTCGACGGGCTGCTCGTGATCCTCGACGAGCTCGTGCGGCCCGGCGCGCGCTTTCACCGGCGCATCGCCAACATCCACCCGGGCATCACCGCCGACGGTTCGCCGTACCAGCGGCGCGGCGCATGGGCGACGCTCGACGCGCTGCACGGCGCGCGCGGCGAACGGGTCGACTGGGCGAGCGGCGCGACGTCGTCGGTCGAGCCCGTGATGATGACGGGCGCGTCGTTCCACTACGTCGACAACGGCATCGATTCCGGCGAGGTGATCTGCGACGTGCTCGACACGCCGATCGCACCGGACGACACGATTCTCGAACTGCGCTGGAACAACTTCCAGCGCAGCCTGTTTCCGGCGCTCGAGCGGGGGCTGCACGTTCTCGCCGATCGCCACGACGCGGGAGCACTGTGATGCAAGACACGCTGACGAAACCGGCCGGCGCCGCCGACGCCGTCGAAGGTGAAGTGGCCGCGGCGCTCGACGGCGCCGCGCACGGGCCGGCGATGACGGTCGCCGAGCGCTCGCTCGACGCGTGGCGGCCCGACGATTCGCCGGAGGCACTGCTCGCGGCGTTCGTCGCGCTCTTCAACACCGACACGCGATACGACGCGGCGACGATCACGGTGCCACTCGGCGGCGCCGATGCGGCGGCCGTTGCGTCGTACGTGGCGCGCGCGGTGCGCGAGGGCGTGATCGACGGCGCGCAGGCCGAGGGCGACACGCTGCGGTTCACCGTATCGCGCACGACCTTCTGGCAGAACCCGCGACCGTGGCTGAAGGCGCCCGCGTCGGGCGGGATGCCGCTGCGCCATGCGATCACGAACGGGCACCGGCACCCGGTGCGGCCGCCGTCGCCGGCCGGCGAGATCTATGCACGCCATATGCCGCAGGTCGGGATGACGTTCAGCCTGCGCACCGTCGACATCGACGCGCATGCGGACCTGTTCAGCGGCTGGATGAACCTCGATCGCGTCGCGCATTTCTGGGACCAGCGCGGCACGCGCGACGAGCACGCGGCGTATCTTGCCGAGCGGCTCGCCGATCCGCACATGCACCCGATGATCGGCTATTTCGACGACACGCCGTTCGGCTATTTCGAGTTCTACTGGGCGAAGGAGGATCGTCTCGCGCCGTTCTACGATGCGCACGACTACGATCGCGGGCTGCACCTGCTGATCGGCGATTCGCGGTTCCAGAGCGCCGGCAAGCTGCATGCATGGTGGAGCGGGGTGCTGCACTACATGTTCGTCGACGAACCGCGCACGCAGCGGCTCGTCGGCGAGCCGCGCGTCGATCACGTGCGGCACATCGCGTACATGCACCGGCTCGGGTTCCACACGCTGAAGGAGTTCGATTTCCCGCACAAGCGCGCGGCGCTCACCGTGATCGAGCGAGACACATTCTTCGACACTTTCCGGTTGCCGTGACGGCGCGGGTGCGCAGCGTCGGTGCGACGTTGCGCGCGGCGCGGTGCCGCACCGGCATCGGCCGTTCGGGATATGGACCGCGTGGCCTGCGTCGTGAAGAATGGATCGCTCTCCTCATCGACGACAGGCCGGCAACATGACAAAAACACCCGTGGCAGCGTGGGGCGCGACGTCCGATTTGCGTTCCCTCAATTTGACATATGCCAGCATATGTCTAGAATGGGCGCATCGTACTCCCATGGAGTGGCTCATGCGCACCGTTTCCATTTTCAAGAACGCCCGTAACCAGGCAATCCGCATCCCGAAGGACATGGAGTTCGAGGGGGTGACGGAACTCGAGATCCGTCGCGAGGGCGACACGCTGCTGCTGCGGCCCGTGCGGCCCACGTGGCTCTCGTTCGCGAGCGAACCGCTGGCCGACGCCGATTTCCTCGCCGAACGCCCGGCCGTGATCGAGTCCGGCCGCTTCGACCTTTCCGGCGGCGCCGCGCCGACGGAGTCCGGCCAGTGACCACGCTCTACATGCTCGATACGAACATCTGTTCGTTCATCATGCGCGAGCGGCCGCCGGTAGTGCTGTCGCGGCTGCAATCGTGCGTCAATGCGCAGCACCGGATCGTCGTGTCGGCCATCACTTATGCCGAAATGCGGTTCGGCGCAGTCGGCAGGAAGGCTTCGCCGAAGCATGCGGAACTCGTGACGGCCTTTGTCTCGCGGCTCGATGGCGTGCTGTCGTGGGATACGGCGGCCGTCGATGCAACGGCCGCGATTCGTGCCGATCTCGCCGCGCGCGGCATGCCGATCGGCGCGAACGATGCGTCGATCGCCGGGCATGCGATCGCGGCCGGTGCGGTGCTCGTCACGAACAACGGGCGGGAGTTCGGCCGGGTGGCCGGGTTGTCGCTCGAAGACTGGGCAGCCTGAGCGCGGCAGTGCGAAAGCGGGATGACGCGGCGGCGCCACAGCGTCGTGTCATGCGTGCGGTGCGGGTGAATCCTCGAGAATGGCGTCGCGAAATGCGTCGAGATACCGGTTGGCGTCATCGCTGAATTCACCCGGCAACAGCGCGAACGCACGTGCCAGCAGATCCTGGCCGAGCGTGGCATAGGTCGCTTCGTCGGACAACAGCACGCGGATCGCGTCGCGCGTGTGCGGCGAGGCAATCCGTTTCGCGTCTCGCGCGAGCAGCGCGGCGGCGGCAAGGCCGGGCTGGAACGCATGCCGTACCAGCAGGTCGGGGGCGGCGTCCCAGATGCGCTCGCGATTGCCTGCATCGTGAAAATTCCGCAGCAGGAACAGCAGGTCGTACGCATCGCTGTTCTGGCGTGCACGCCGGTCCTTCCAGGCAAGCAGCTTCAGCAGCGCGAGCGCCGGCAGGCTGGCCACCGGCACGACGGTGCGTGCGTCGATCGACACCGGCTGCGCGGTGTCCACCGCTTCCTGGAAGCCGAGCACATTCAGCACGAATTCGCCGCCTGGCGGCCACGCGATCTCGCCCGGCGGCGTTTCTAGCGGCCCGAAGGGCACGAGATCGAGTTCGGTGCGAAAACCGTGCGTGCCGCTGTCGAACAGCAGTTTCTGCTGTTGTTTCGGTGCGCGCGTGAATTGCCCGGTCGCAACGAGCGCATCGACGAGCTGCGCGTGAAACGGCCAGCTCACCGCGCACACCGCGACGTCGACGTCCCGTGTCGCACGCACCGGCCGGATGCCGTGGACGTGCCACATCAGGATGTCGCGCGCGGTTGCGCCGGCGACGACGAAAGCCGCCTCGACGCGCGCGCAGGCATGGCTCACCGCTTGCAAGAGCGCGACCGCCGCCGGGTCGAGCGGCCGGCGCGCGTCGACTTCAAGCGGGCGGATGGGCGAGGTATCGGTCATGGATCCGTGCGGCGGCGGCAAGGTTGCGGCTGTCCCCGGACGAGACGAGATCCGCATAGATCAGGAGCGGCGGTACGAGCGGCACGCGCGGCTCGTGCCAGTCGAGCGCGGGCGAGTGCGGCCAGAATGCTTCGACGATTTCGACGTCGCCGTGGTCGTCCGGGCGCAGGCGGGCCTGGAGCAGCAGGCGGTTCGATGCCGCGCCGTGCGTATAGACGGTGATCTCGGCCGGCTTCAGGTCGTGCGTCAGCAGGTCGGCCGCCGGTTCGCCGCCGAGCCGCGCATCGAACGACGCGAAATCGAAATCGCGCCACCAGTCGGGCGCGAGGCTGGCATAACGACGGCTCGGCAGTTTCGCGCGCAGGCGGCTCGGGTACAGCGCAACCCATTCGTGCACGAAGCGCGGCCAGTCGGGTATCAGGCGCTCGCCATTGCGGCGCTGCCCGACGAGGCCGCGCGCGATCAGGTCGTCCATCGCGAGGTTGACCGTGCCGAGCGCGACACCCGACGCGGCCGCAATCGTCCGATAAGGCTGCGCGACGAGGCCCGGCTGTGTCGCGACCGCGAACATCACGGCCAGCCCCTTCGGCGTCGTCGCGCGCGATGCCTGCCGGCGCGGCGTGCGTGCAGGTTTCGGCCGGCCCGCGATCATCACGGTCGCCTCCGGCTGAATCAGGCATGCGTTGCCCGCGGTGTCGAGAAACGGGATGCCCTGGTCGGTCAGGCCGGCGGCCAGTTCGGCCGAAAGATAGGGGGCGATCAGCATCAGCGGCCGCTCGCCGGGTGTCGCGGTCGCGACGCCGCGGCGGCGCAGTGCCGCGAGTGCGCCCGGCAGCGATTCGACGCGCAGGCTCACGGCGGCCGGCATCTCGAACACCTGCCCGGCAACGTCGAAGCGGATCATCGCGTCGGTTTGCCCGGCATACGCGGCCGGCACGCGCACGGGCCGCGCGCCGAAGCGCCGGGTCGCGCGTTCGAACGCGGCGCAGGCTTCGTCGAGCACGTGCTGTTCCGACATCGGAAGGGGGGCGTTCTCGGGCATCGGAGGCGATTGCTTGTTCACTTCCTCATCAGCGTACACAAAAAATGTACATGTGTCAAAAAGTGAACAATTACCTGTAACACGTTGATGTGTCGGCATTATTCCGGATGCTTGAACGGTCATCGTCGAATCCTGGCGCTCGTCAAATCGCTGTCAAGCCCACAGTCTCGCTCGCCCGAACCGTGTGTGGCAGTCATCCGGATGGCCGGTCAGCTCATATCGTGTGCGGTACCAGATACGGCAACCGTCGGTTGCTACCGCGACGACTTTTCGTCTGTCCGGTTGCTGGCGAACCGACTATCCTTGCCTGCACATTCCCCGCAGAAACAGGAGACGACACCGTGACGCACAGCGTGATTCCCGCAGGCCTCGCCGACGAAATGATCGAGATCCGGCACCGCATCCATGCCCACCCCGAGCTCGGCTTCGAGGAATTCGCGACGAGCGACCTCGTCGCCGAGCAACTGCAGTCGTGGGGCTACACGGTGCATCGCGGGCTGGGCGGCACGGGCGTCGTCGCGCAGCTGAAGGTCGGCAACGGCACGCAGCGCCTCGGCCTGCGCGCCGACATGGATGCGCTGCCGATCCACGAGGCCACGGGCCTGCCGTACGAGAGCAGGATCGCCGGCAAGATGCACGCATGCGGTCACGACGGCCACACGGCGATGCTGCTCGCGGCCGCGAAGCATCTTGCGCGCGAGCGCCGCTTCTCGGGCACGCTGAACCTGATTTTCCAGCCGGCGGAAGAAGGGCTCGGCGGCGCGAAGAAGATGCTCGACGAAGGGCTGTTCGAGCTGTTCCCGTGCGACGCGATCTTCGCGATGCACAACATGCCGGGCTTCCCCACGGGCAAATTCGGCTTCCTGCCGGGGCCGTTCATGGCGTCGTCCGATACCGTCGTCATCGACGTGCAGGGCCGCGGCGGCCACGGCGCGGTGCCGCACAAGGCGGTCGATTCGGTGGTCGTGTGCGCGCAGATCGTCATTGCGCTGCAGACGATCGTGTCGCGCAACGTGTCGCCACTCGACATGGCGATCGTCACGGTCGGCGCGATCCACGCGGGCGAGGCGCCGAACGTGATTCCCGATCGCGCGCAGATGCGCCTGTCGGTGCGGGCGCTGAAGCCGGAGGTGCGCGACCTGCTCGAGACGCGCATCAAGGAAGTCGTGCATGCGCAGGCCGCCGTGTTCGGCGCGACCGCGACGATCGACTACCAGCGCCGCTACCCGGTGCTTGTCAACGACACGGACATGACCGCGTTCGCGCGCGGCGTCGCGCGCGAGTGGGTGGGCGAAGCGAACCTGATCGACGGGATGGTACCGCTCACCGGCAGCGAGGATTTCGCGTTCCTGCTCGAGAAGCGGCCGGGCTGCTACCTGATCATCGGCAACGGCGACGGAGAGGGCGGCTGCATGGTGCACAACCCCGGCTACGACTTCAACGACGCGGCACTGCCTACCGGCGCGTCGTACTGGGTCAAGCTGGTCGAGGCGTTCCTGGTGTGATGCGGCGGCGCGGTGGCGTGCGAGCTGCCGCGCCTGCAAGGCCGGGGCCGACAACAGGCTCATTTGCATTGGAAACGCGCCAAAGGCGCTACGCACGAGCCAGCGCAGCCCCCGTCCAGGCTCATGTTCCACTGGAAAGCGCGCCGTGACCGCATTTGACGCTCCTTGACATCGACGGAACAGGTCGCGTGCTACGCTGCGCGCGACGCCGGACCGGCACGATGAATACAGGTGTGGATGAAATGCGAAAACAGCTTCTGACCGTGCTGACCGCCGGTGCGGTCGCCATTCTGGCAGCCGGGTGCGACGACCAGAAAGTGGCTGACGCGGTGAATGCGATCAAGCCCGACCCGATGGCGTTCGGCAATCTGCAGCCGGGCGTGTCGACGACCGAGGACGTGCTCCGCCAGGCGGGCAAGCCGGAAATGGTCAGGCAGGGCGACGACGGCTCGCAGCGGTTCGAATATCCGCGCGGCCCGTACGGCACGAGCACCTACATGCTCGATTTCGGGCCCGACGGCCGGCTCGTGTCGATCACGCAGGCGCTGACGGCGGCGAACATCGCGAAGGTGGTGCCCGGGATGTCGAAGGACGACGTGCGCCAACTGCTCGGCAAGCCGACCGAGATCGCGCAATACGCGCTGAGCCACGAAGAGGTGTGGAGCTGGCACTGGGCCGAGGGCGGCGTATCGGGCGACGCGATGTTCAACGCGCATTTCTCGCCCGACGGCACCGTGATCCGCACTTCGCGCTCGGAAGCGCCGGGCCGCGAAAAACCCTGACATCGCGGCGCCTCGCCGTTTTTTCGGTCAGACCGCCGTGCCGCGGAACAGCGCCACGACCGCCTCCGGATTCGACGGCCAGTACAGGTGCATGTACGTCGCGACGATCGCGCCGTGGCGATAGACGGCTTCGCCGCTGCCCGGCTTGCCGTCGGGGCGCGCCGCGTTCGCGACCGGTTCCAGCGGTGTCGCGAGCGTCGAATAATGAAACGTATGGCCGCGCATCGGCCCGGTACGCGTATCGAGCTGCTGCATGCCGAGCGCCGCGAACCGGCGCTGCATCGTCGCCCGCCCCGGCAACAGCCCGAGCATCGACGTCGTGACACCGTCGACGTCGGTCAGCGATTCACACAGATACACCATCCCCCCGCATTCCGCGACGATCGGCCGGCGAGCCGCCGCATGCGCGCGAATGGTCCGTGCGGTGGCGTCATTCGCCGCAAGCGTCGCCGCATGCAGTTCCGGATAGCCGCCCGGCAGGAACAGCGCGTCGCAATCGTCCGGCACGGGTTCGTCGGCGAGCGGCGAGAAGAAGCACAGCCGCGCGCCGAGCGCCTCAAGCAGCGCGAGATTCGCCGGATAGATGAACGAGAACGCCGCGTCGCGCGCAATCGCGATCCGCTTGCCGGCGAGCGCACGCGGCAGCGGCGCCGCGGCGTCCGGTTCGGCGAACGCGACGGCGGGCGGCAATTCGGCGAGCGCCGTCTGCGCGAGCACGTCGGCCGCGCGATCGAGCCGCGCGTCGAGATCGTCGATGTCGGCCGGCTGGTGCAGGCCGAGATGCCGCTCCGGCAGCGCGATGCCCGCGTCAGCCGGCACGTGCCCGAGCCAGCGCAGGTCGTCGGGCAGCGCCTGTTGCAGCAGTTCCGCGTGCCGGGCCGAGCCGACGCGGTTCGCGAGCACGCCGTGAAACGGCAGCCCCGGCCGGAACCGGGCGAGTCCGAACGCGATCGCCGCGAACGTCTGCGCCATCGCCTTCGCGGAAATCACCGCGACGACCGGCACGCCGAACGCAGCCGCGAGATCGGCACTGCTCGGCGTGCCGTCGAACAGCCCCATCACGCCTTCGATCAGGATCAGGTCGGCATCGCGTGCGGCATCGGCAAGCAATGCGCGGCAGCCGGCCTCGCCGACCATCCCGAGATCGAGCGCATGCACGGGGGCGCCGCTCGCGCGTTCGAGCAGCATCGGATCGAGAAAGTCGGGCCCGGTCTTGAACACGCGCACACGGCGGCCGAGCCGGCGGTGCAGCCGCGCGAGGCCGGCCGTCACCGACGTCTTGCCCTGGCCCGACGCGGGCGCACTGACGAACAGCGCGGGGCAGGCGGGCATGCTCAGAACTCCACGCCGCGCTGCGCCTTCACGCCTTGCTCCTTGTACGGATGCTTGACGAGCCGCATCTCGGTGACGAGGTCGGCCGCGTCGATCAGCGCATCGGGCGCATGCCGCCCGGTGACGACGACGTGCACCGACTCCGGTCGAGCCGTGAGCGTCGCGAGCACTTCGTCGAGCGGCAGGTATTCGTACTTCAGCACCGTGTTCAACTCGTCGAGGATCACCATCCGGTAGTCGCCGCTTTCGATCATCCGGCGCGCCTCGTCCCAGCCCTTGCGCGCGGTCGCGATGTCGGCGTCGCGGTTCTGCGTGTTCCACGTGTAGCCGTCGCCCATCGTCACGAAATCGCACTCGGCAACCGCGCCGAGGAAGTCGCGCTCGGACGTGTGCAGCGCGCCCTTGATGAACTGCACGACACCGAGCCGCATGCCGTGGCCGAGCACGCGCACGGCCATGCCGAACGCAGCCGTGCTCTTGCCCTTGCCGTTGCCGGTGTTGACGATCAGCAGGCCCTTTTCGTTGACGGCGGCGGCCTGCTTCTTCTCGTGGCCCGCGCGGCGGCGTTCGGTCATCCGTTGATGGGATTCGGCGTCGGTTTTCATCGGATTCGTCCTGTCGAAAGAAAGCGAAACAAAGGGTTCAGAGCGGGCCGGCGAGTGCGACCGTCACGCCGTCCCGGATGGATTTGGGGCCCAGCAGCCGGCCGTGCGGCGCCGCGAGCTGCGCGCACGGCTCGGCCACGCCCGCGACGCCGAAGCGGGCGAGCGCGGCATCCGACGGGCCGCTCACGGCCAGTTCGGGGCGGCTCGCGAGCTGTGCCGCGTCGAACGCGACGAGCGGCCAGCCGCGTCTCGCGCACAGCGTGCGCAGCGCGCGTGCTCGCGCCTTGTCGGCGAGCGTGGCGACGAGCGCCGGTTCGGCAGCCGGGTACCGCATCAGCGCGACGCGGATCGCGGCATCGAGTTGCGCGGCCGTCACGTCCGCGCGGAAACCGACACCGATCGCGACGCGCATCATGTGCGGCTGCCGAGTGCGGCGCGCACCGCGGGATCGTGGGCGAACGCCGCGACGCGGCCGATCACGACGATGGCCGGCGAGCCGATGCCGGTCGCGCCGACCTGTTCGACGAGCGTGTCGAGCGTCGCGAGCACGTGCCGCTGTTCGGGGCGCGTCGCATTCTCGATCGCCGCGCACGGCGTGTCGCCGGGCAGGCCGCCTTCGCGCAGCGCGGCTGCAATCGTGTCGAGCCGGCGGATGCCCATGTAGACGACGATCGTCATGCGCGTGGCCGCGAGCGCGCGCCAGTCGGGCTCGTCGGCGCCCGCGCCGTGGCCCGTGACGAAGATCACGCCCTGCGCGTCGCCGCGCTGCGTGACCGGGATGCCGAGCGCGGCCGGCGCGGCGATGCCCGCCGTGACGCCGCTCACGACCTCGACTCGAAATCCCGCGGCACCGAGCGCGGCCAGTTCCTCGCCGCCGCGGCCGAACACGAACGGGTCGCCGCCCTTGAGCCGCGCGACGCTGCGGCCCGCGCGCAGGTGCGCGAGCATCGCCGCGACGATCGCCTCCTGCGGCGTCGAGGCATGGCCGCCGCGCTTGCCGACGTGCTCGATGTGCGCGTCGGCGCGCGCATGGCGCAGCACGTCGGGGTTCACGAGATCGTCGACGAGCAGCACGTCGGCCGAGCCGATCGCGTGGACGGCCTTGAGCGTCAGCAGGTCGGCGTCGCCGGGGCCGGCGCCGATGAGCCAGGCGCGGGTCATCGGGCGCGGCACGGCGCGCACCGTGTCGAAACAGTGGAAAGGGGAAGGCGGGCGGCACATCGGCGGCCGGCAGACAGGCAACGCATAACGGATCGGGCGAAGCCCGCGCGAACGCGGGCGGAATGCGCACCCGGTCCGTCCCCCGCGGATCGGGCGTTCGGCGAGCATCGGGCTCGCCCCTTGCGTCGGCCGGTATCCGGGCTGGCCGCTTGCCAGGCCGCAGCCTTCCCGCCCGGTGGAAGGGCAGTGGCATCGTGGGCGGCATGGGCGCGTGCGCGGGGAAGCGCGTCGCGCGGGCGGCGTACCGTTGCGGGGACAGCACAGGCAGGGCGGCGATCCGCCTCCTGTTTCCCGTTTAACTGCATGCACGGAATGCGCATGCGAGCACCGAACGCGGCGCATACGATAGCACAGCGCACCGGCGCAAACGCATGCGGGGTGGGCGCTTACCCGTCGTCGGTCTTTGCGACGCTCGGCGAACATGTCGCCAAGCAAATGAAGGCCATGCCCCGATCCCGGTAAGCGCGGCGGCGCACAGTCCCGAGGTGTTTCAAGTAAGGCTTCGGCAACCGCCCGAGCCTCCGGACGAGCCGGAACTGCCGCCGATGCCGCCGCGATTCGGGCCACAGACCGCGGCACCGGCCAGTGCGCCGGCGGCCGATGCGGCTCGATGCCGATTGCGAAACAGGTGCGATATACGCGATCGGCTCTTAGTCGCAGCGGGCTGCTTCACAAGCACCGTTTCGATTCCCGTAGCGTTTGCAGAATGCAGTACGACCACATCAGTACTTTCGCGACCGTTGCAAGAGGGGAATCCATCCCCTTCAGGGCAAACGGAAACAAGAGCGCCATCGACAGCCATACGGCGATGGCCACATACAACCGGGCAATATTCATGGTCTGAACGAATGTGTCGCTGTGGTTTATCCCGATCATCGAAAACCGGCTGAAGCGGACAATCGAATATCGGCCGCGCAACGTCAATCATCCGAATCTCCAAGGAGCATGAACGTTTCCGCGCGCAACCCACGCTGCACCTGCTGCGGCGCGGGCCTTGCTATTGCGGACAACGTGTACAACCGTCAATTCTGAAAAACCGCTTCGGATGGCGAGTCGTACTACCTCGCGTTCGATCCCTCACGGGGTTGTCGGGTGCGCCAGGCAGTCAAACGATTTCCCCGGCATACCCGCGCCGGATCGCTGCCCGCCGGTTCATCCGGCCGGCCTGGCCACTCGCCGCCTTGACGCTCCCGCCCCCGGCGCCTACACTCGCACGCGTTTTGGTGCTCGCGTGCGCCGCTCCGGCGCGCGCAGTTAAACGGGAAACAGGGAGCCTGCCTGCGTCGCAGTCGAGCCAACCTGTGCTGCCCCCGCAACGGTAAGCGAACGCATCGTGCCCGCCGCGATGCAGCGCCGCTTCGCCGCATGCCGCGCGCATGCGGACGACCGCCACTGGATGCCTTGCGCATCCGGGAAGGCGAAGCGGCGTGTTCGTCAGCCCGGATACCGGCCTAAACGTTGGGGTTCAGCGCCGCGGGGAGGCGGCGCATCGTCCACGGCCGCAGCGTGCCCGACACCCGAGCGTTTCCCGATTCCCGACGTCCGGCCGCCTGCGCGAGCGCGCATGTTCCGGTGCGACGAAGGGCCGGATCGCGCGGGGCCGCGCAGCGACGGCCGTGTTGGCATTCTTCATGTCGACCGTTCGCAAGGGAGCGTCATGCTCGATTCGCTGTTTCGCCTGTTCAACGACAGTCCGTCCGGGTTGCGCGGCAAGATCGTCGCGATCTATGCGCTGCTGATCGCCTTCAACGCAGGCGCGTGGATCTGGGCATTCGCCGCCTTCCACGGCCAGCCCGTGCTGCTCGGCACCGCGCTGCTCGCGTACGTGTTCGGGCTGCGTCATGCGGTCGACGCCGACCACATCGCGGCGATCGACAACGTCACGCGCAAGCTGATGCAGGAGGGGCGCAGCCCGCTCGGCGCGGGCCTGTTCTTCTCGCTCGGCCATTCGACGGTCGTGATCGTGATGTCGGTCGTGGTGACGCTCACGGCCGCGTCGCTCGCGCGCTTCGAGAGCATGAAAGCGTGGGGCGGCGTGATCAGCACGAGCGTGTCGGCATTCTTCCTGCTGGTGCTCGCGATCGCGAACCTGCTGATCCTGATTTCCGTCTACCGGACGTTTCGCGCGGCGCGGCGCGGCGAGCCGATCGTCGACGCCGATCTCGACATGCTGCTGAACCAGCGCGGCGTGCTCGCGCGCCTGTTCCGTCCGCTGTTCCGGCTCGTGTCGCGCAGCTGGCACCTGTATCCGGTCGGGTTCCTGTTCGGCTTCGGCTTCGACACGGCGACCGAGATCGCGCTGTTCGGCATCTCGGCGGCGCAGGTGCAGGGCGGCCTGTCGTTCTGGTCGGTGATGGCGCTGCCCATGCTGTTCACCGCGGGCATGACGCTCGTCGACACGACCGACGGCATCCTGATGATGGGTGCGTATCGCTGGGCGTACGTGCGGCCGATCCGCAAGATCTACTACAACATGACGATCACCTTCGTGTCGGTGCTGGTCGCCGCGCTGATCGGCGGCATCGAGGTGCTGGCGCTGCTCGCGGACAAGCTGTCGCTGCAGGGCCCGGTATGGGACTTCGCGTCGATGGTGGCGTCGCACTTCGGCATGCTCGGTTATGTCGTGATCGGCCTGTTCCTCGCCTGCTGGCTCGTGTCGGCCCTGATCTACCGGCTGAAGCGCTACGACGAGATCGACGTGACGATCTCGGCGTGACTCTCCATTACCAACCTGGATATTCCATGACCCTACGCAAGCTTCCCGTCACGATCGTCACGGGCTTTCTCGGCAGCGGCAAGACGACGCTGATGCGCCACATCCTGCAACACGCCGAAGGCCGCCGCATCGCGGTGATCGTCAACGAATTCGGCGAACTCGGCATCGACGGCGAAATCCTCAAGGGTTGCGGCATCGGCTGCGAGGATGCCGACGGTGCGCAGGGCGAAGCATCGGGCCAGCTCTACGAACTCGCAAACGGCTGCCTGTGCTGCACCGTGCAGGAAGAGTTCTATCCGGTGATGGAAGCGCTCGTCGAGCGCCGCGCGGACATCGACCACGTGCTGATCGAGACGTCCGGGCTCGCGCTGCCGAAGCCGCTCGTGCAGGCGTTCAACTGGCCGACGATCCGCAACAGCTTCACGGTCGACGCGGTCGTGACCGTCGTCGACGGGCCGGCCGCCGCGAGCGGCCAGTTCGCGGAAAACCCGCAGGCCGTCGACGCGCAGCGCCGCGCCGACCCGAACCTCGACCACGAATCGCCGCTGCACGAGCTGTTCGCCGATCAACTGTCGTCCGCCGATCTCGTGATCGTGAACAAGGCCGATCTCGTCGGCGACGCGGAATTCGCGCAGATCGAAACCGCGATCCGCGACGAGATCCCGCCGCAGGTGAAGATCGTGCGCGCGACGCGCGGCGAGCTCGATCTTGCGATGCTGCTCGGCCTCGAATCGGCATCGGAAGAAACGATCCACCTGCGCCACGACCATCACGGCTCGGCCGACGACGGCGATCACGATCACCATCACGACGATTTCGACTCGGTGGTCGTGTCGGGCGACGCCGGTACGCGCGAGGCGACGATCGCCGCGCTGCAGCGCGTCGTCGAAGCGCACACGATCTACCGCGCGAAAGGCTTCGCCGCGCTGCCCGGTGCGCCGATGCGGCTCGTGATCCAGGGTGTCGGCCGCCGCTTCGACAGCTATTTCGACCGTCGCTGGCAGGACGGCGAAACGCGCGCGAGCCGCTTCGTGCTGATCGGCGAGGATCTCGACGCGGCCGCGCTGCAACGCGCGTTCGACGCCGCGTGCGCGGCCGAACCGCAACAGGCGTAACGCACGATGCATCTGCTGCGCACCACGCCGGGCGGTTTCGTCGACGATACGCAGGGTGTCGTCCGGATCGACCAGCAACCGGCCGACATCGTGATCCTGAGCTCGGCCGACACGACGCTGTCGCTGCTCGCCAGCGTCGTGCCGCACCTGCCGGCCGGCTTCCCGAGCGTGCGGCTCGCGAACGTCACGTTCCTGCGGCAGCCGGCGTCGGTCGATTTCTACGTCGACGACGTGTTGCAGCACGCGAAGGCGGTCGTGATCGACCATCTCGGCGGCGAGGCGTACTGGCCGTACGGGATCGAGCAGGCCGTGTCGCTCGCGTCGAAGCGCGCGCAGCAGCTCGCGATGTTCTCGGGCGACCTGCAGGAAGACCCGAACCTCGTCGCGAAGAGCACGGTCGCGCCCGGCCTGTGCCGGCTGTGGTGGCGCTACCTGCGCGAAGGCGGCGTGAACAATGCCGAGGCGCTGCTGCGCAGCATCGCATTCCATACGCTCGGGTTCGGCGACGAACCCGAACCGCCGCGCCCGTTGCCGGCCGCCGCGCTGTATCACCCGGCGCGCGACCGCGCGAGCGTCGACGACTGGCGGCCGCGCTGGACACCGGGCGCACCGGTCGTCGCGATCCTGTTCTATCGCGCGCACTGGCAGGCCGCGAACACGGCCGTGTTCGACGCGCTGGCCGATGCGCTCGTTCAGGAGGGGCTGAATCCGCTGCCGATCGCGGTCACGTCGCTGAAGGATGCGGTGAGCCGTGAAGTCATCACGCAGCTCTGCGACACGCACGACGTCGCACTCGTGCTGAACACGACCGCGTTCGCGGCCGGCGCGATCGACAGCCCGGAACACGACGTGCTCGCCGGCGACGCGCCGGTATTGCAGGTGATCCTGTCCGGCGGCAATCGCGACGCGTGGGTGGCCGACAACCAGGGCCTGCATGCGCGCGACATCGCGATGCACATCGCGCTGCCCGAGGTCGACGGCCGGATCGTCACGCGCGCGGTGAGCTTCAAGGGGCTCGCGTACCGCTGCCCGCATACCGAGGTCGACGTCGTGCGCTACCAGCCGGACGCCGAGCGGATCGCGTTCGTCGCGGCGCTCGCGCGCGGCTGGTGCCGGCTGCGCACGCTCGACAACGCGAGCAAGCGCGTCGCGCTGATTCTCGCGAACTATCCGCAAAGCGAAGGGCGGATCGGCAACGGTGTCGGGCTCGATACGCCGGCGTCCGCGCTGCGCGTGCTCGCGGCGCTGCGCGACGCGGGCTACGCGGTGGCCGACCTGCCGCCCGACGGCGACGCGCTGATCGCGCGGCTCACCGAAGGCGTGACCAACGACGCGGCCGTGCATGCGCTGCGCCCCGCCTTCCAGAGCTTCCCGCTGGCCGACTACGTCGCGCATTTCGCGCGGCTGCCGGCCGCCGTGCGCGATGCGCTGAACGAACGCTGGGGCCCGCCCGAAGCCGATCCGACGCTGCGGCAAGGGCGCTTCACGATCGCCGGCTGGCGCGCGGGCAACGTGTTCGTCGGCATCCAGCCGTCGCGCTCGCGCGGCGAGAACGACTACGCGAGCTACCACGACGCGGATCTCGTGCCGCCGCATGCGTATCTCGCGTTCTATTTCTGGCTGCGCGATGCGTATCGCATCGACGCGGTCATCCACCTCGGCAAGCACGGCAACCTCGAATGGCTGCCGGGCAAGAGCGTCGCGCTGTCCGACGCGTGCTGGCCCGACCTGACCCTCGGGCCGCTGCCGCATCTTTATCCGTTCATCGTCAACGATCCGGGCGAGGGCAGCCAGGCGAAGCGCCGCGCGCAGGCCGTGATCGTCGATCACCTGATGCCGCCGCTCACGCGCGCGGAAAACTACGGCCCGCTGCAGGATCTCGAGCGGCAGGTCGACGAATACTACGAAGCGTTGATGGTCGATGCGCGGCGCGCGAAGCTGCTGCGCAAGACGATCCTCGCGACGATCGCCGAACACCGGCTGCACGACGAGCTGAGCGTGTCGCCGCCGCGCGACGCGGGCGACGAGGATGCGCTGCTGACGCGCGTCGACGCTTGGCTGTGCGAACTGAAGGAAGCGCAGATTCGCGACGGGCTGCACGTGTTCGGCGTGTCGCCGGCCGGGCGCCAGCGGCGCGACACGCTGCTGGCGCTCGCGCGCTTTCCGGTCGGCGACGGCAAGGGCGCACGCGCAGGACTGATCGGCGCGCTCGCGCGCGATCTTGCGCTCGGCGATGATTTCGACCCGCTCGCAGCCGACTGGGCCGCGCCGTGGGTCGGCCCGCGACCGGCGATCCTGCACGCGCTCGACGCATCGCCGTGGCGCCATGCCGGCGATACGCGCGAGCGGCTCGAACGGCTCGCGCAGCAATGGCTGGACAGGCTGTGTGCAGCCGACGGCAGCCATACGGGCACGGAAGACGCGCCGCCCCCCGGCGACTGGCCGCACACGCTCGCCGTGATCGAGCGCGTCCGCGCGACGCTGCTGCCGGCGCTCGACGCGTGCGGCGGCGAGGAAATGCGTCAGCTGCTGCGCGGGCTCGACGGCCGCTTCGTGCCGCCGGGGCCGAGCGGCTCGCCGTCGCGCGGCCGCCCCGACGTGCTGCCGACCGGCCGCAATTTCTACTCGGTCGACACGCGCGCGGTGCCGACGCAGGCCGCGTGGACGCTCGGCCTGAAATCCGCGCAGCAGCTGATCGAGCGCCATCTGCAGGATCACGGCGACTATCCGCGCGCGATCGGGCTGTCGGTGTGGGGCACGGCGACGATGCGCACGGGCGGCGACGACATCGCGCAGGCGTTCGCGCTGCTTGGCGTGCGGCCGAAATGGGCGCACGGCAGCCACCGCGTGACCGATTTCGAGATCCTGCCGATCGAGATCTTCGACCGGCCGCGCATCGACGTGACGCTGCGCGTATCGGGTTTCTTCCGCGACGCGTTCCCGAACCTGATGCATCTGTTCGACGCAGCGGTGCAGGCGGTGGCCGCGCTCGACGAGCCGGAGGAACTGAACCCGATCCGCGCGCGCATCGAGCGCGAACGCGCGAAGTGGGTCACACAGGGCGTGGCGCCGGACGAAGCGCGCCGCCGCGCCGGCTGGCGCGTGTTCGGCGCGCGGCCGGGCAGCTACGGCGCGGGCCTGCAGGACCTGATCGACCAGCGCCGCTGGCAGACCGACGCCGATCTCGCGGAGGCGTACCGCCAGTGGGGCGGCCATGCGTATGCGCAGAACAGCGCGGGCGACGCCGCGGCCGACGTGTTCGGCGAGCGGCTCGCGACGATCGACGTGGTCGTGCAGAACCAGGACAGCCGCGAGCACGACATCCTCGATTCGAACGACTATTACCAGTTCCAGGGCGGGATGACCGCGGCGGTGCGGCACCTGTCCGGGCAGCAGCCGAGCATCTACCACGGCGACCACGCGAACCCGGTCGCGCCGAAGATGCGCACGCTGCGCGAGGAAATCGCGCGCGTGATCCGTTCGCGCGTCGTCAACCCGAAATGGCTCGACGGCGTGAAGCGCCATGGTTACAAGGGTGCGGCCGAGCTGGCGGCGACCGTCGACTACCTGTACGGCTATGACGCGACCGCGCGCGTGCTGTCCGACCACCAGTACGCGCTCGTCGCCGACGCGTACCTGTTCGACGACGCCACCCGCGCGTTCCTCGAACGGCACAACCCGAAGGCGCTGCACGGCATCTGCGAACGCTTCGTCGAGGCGATGCAGCGCGGCCTGTGGCAGCAACCGGGCGACTATCGCGAGCGGATCGAAGCGGTCTGGCTCGACAGCGAACAACTCCAGGAAGGGGGACGGCGATGACCGATCCGACGACGCACCGCGCGCGCGCGGTTTTTCCGTTTGCGGCGCTCGTCGCACAGGACGCGCTGCAGCAGGCGCTGCTGCTCGCCGCGATCGACCCGTCGCTCGGCGGCGTGCTCGTGAGCGGCCCGCGCGGCACCGCGAAATCGACCGCCGCGCGCGGCCTCGCCGAGCTGTTGCCCGAAGGGCAGTTCGTCACGCTGCCGCTGTCGGCGAGCGACGAGCAGGTGACGGGGACGCTCGACCTCGCGCATGCACTCGCCGACAACGGCGTGCGCTTCCGGCCGGGCCTGCTCGCGCGGGCGCATCTCGGCGTGCTGTATGTCGACGAGGTGAACCTGCTCGCCGACGGGCTCGTCGATACGCTGCTCGACGTCGCCGCGAGCGGCGTGAACATCGTCGAACGCGATGGCGTGTCGCACGCGCACGACGCGCGCTTCGTGCTCGTCGGCACGATGAATCCCGAGGAGGGCGAGCTGCGTCCGCAACTGCTCGACCGCTTCGGCCTGATGGTCGAACTGGAGAACTGCTTCGACGCCGCGCAGCGCGAGCGGATCGTGAAGGCGCGGCTTGCATTCGATCTCGATCCGGACGCGTTTCGCGCGCGCCATGCCTCCGCGCAGCGCGCACTCGGCGAACGGATTCACGCGGCGCGCGCACGGCTGGCGACGCTCGATTTCGGCGATGCGGTGCATGCGCACGTCAGCGCGCTGTGCATCGACGCGGCCGTCGACGGGCTGCGTGCCGACCTCGTGATGTTGCGCGCGGCGCGCGCGCTCGCCGCACTGGAGCACGCCGATGCGGTGACGGTGTCGCATGTGGCGCGCGTGGCCGAAGCCGTGCTGCGGCACCGGCGCCATGCCGGTGCGCCGCCGTCGTCCGGCGCGTCGCAGCCGGATCGGGCACGCGACGACCGTTCGCCGCCGGATGCACGCCAGCAGCCGGACGATCAACCGGCCACAAGCGGAAACGGCGCCGCCGTCGCGCAGGGCGACTGGGGCTACCTGCGGCCCGAGCCGGCGGGGCTGCGCGACGTGAAAAGCGTGGTGCCGCTGCCGCTAAAAAAACGCTGAGCCATCGAGCCGGCGCCGCCGCGAACGCCGTTCGCGGTCCTCGATGGCAGCCAGGCGCAGCCGCGCGCGTGCCAGGTACGGCGCGCACCGGCACGGCCGTCGCATGGCCGGCGACGTTCGCCGCGAAGCGCGGCGATCCGTTGCATCGCGGCCATCTGCGCTTCCGCAAGCGGGCTGGCGCCCCGGATGCGCTGCATTGCTTCGTGCTCGACTGTTCGGCGTCGATGCTGTCGCACGGGCGGCTCGCACTGGCGAAGGGGCTGATCGTCGCGTATTTCGACGAGGCCGCGCGCGATCGGGTCGAAACCGCGCTGATCTGTTTCGGCGGCGACGGCGCCGCGCGGCGCTTCGGCCCGGCCGTGCCGCGCTGGTGGAATGCGCGCTGGCTCGAACCGGTCGACGGTGGCGGCGGTACGCCGCTCGCGGACGGCATCGCGGCCGCCGCGCAGTTGCTCGCGCGTGCGGCGCGGCGCGATCCGGACAAGCAGCGCTGGCTGTGGGTGCTGTCCGACGGACGCACGCGCGAGATGCCGGCCAAACCCGCGGCGGCCGATCACGTCGTGTTCGTCGACTTCGACGATGCGGCCGTGCGGATCGGGCAGGGCGAGCGGCTGGCCGCCGCGTGGGGCGCGCAGTGGGTGACGGCCGACGCGCTGTGCGCGGGCCGCGCCGGCTGATCGCCGGCCGCGGTGCGCTATGATCGCCGCTTCTGCTTCTGCCTACTGGAAAAAACCGCCATGCAAGTACTGGTCGATGCCGACGCGTGTCCCGCCGTCATCAAGGACATGCTGTTTCGCGCCGCGCGTCGTGCCGAAACTTGCGTGACGCTGGTCGCGAACCAGTTCCTGAGCACGCCGCCGTCGCCGTTCATCAAGGCGGTGCAGGTGCCGGCCGGCTTCGACGTGGCCGATGCGCGGATCGTCGAGCTGGCGGAAGCCGGCGACCTCGTGATCACCGCGGACATCCCGCTGGCCGCCGCCGTCCTCGACAAGGGCGCGCATGCGCTCGACCCGCGCGGCAACTGGTTCACCCGCGAGAACATCGAGGAACGCCTGTCGACGCGCGCGATGATGGACCAGTTGCGCAGCGCCGGGATCGACACGGGCGGACCGGCGCCGTTCAGCGCGCGCGACGGCAAGGCGTTTGCATCGCAGCTCGACCGGTTCCTGGCCCGGCACGGCAAGCCTTGAGGCCGGGCAGCAACGGCCGCGCGCCGTGATCGTCTTGCGGTAGGGGAACACGCGCACGCTTGCGTCACGTTGCCGGATCGTTGAATCGGCATCGAATCGCGCTCGTCACCCGGGCCGGGATGCACGTTTGCAACGACGCTGCTATCGTGGCGCAAACGACAACCCGACCCAGGAGCGCACGCGTGACACCGACCCAACTTCTCGTTCCGACCTTCACCCACATGCTGCGCGCACAGACCGCGTGGCTCGACAAGGCCGCTGCGCACCGGCAGGCCGCGGGCGACGCGCCCGACACGGCGATGACGTTGAAGCTGGCGCCCGACATGTATCCGCTCGCGGCACAGGTGCGCTTCTCGTGCTTCCAGGCCATGGAGCCCATCCACCGGCTGCGTGGCGAACCGTTGCCGGCTGCACTGCTGGCCTTGCGCGAGGCGGGATGGAATGCGGATGCGCAGCCCGGCTCGCTCGCCGATGCGCAGGCGATCATCGCCGGCACGCTCGCATTTCTCGGCGAACTCGCGCCGGATGCGCTCGACGGTGGCGGCGCGCTGCCGATCGCGCTCGAGATGCCGAACGGGATCGCGTTCGACATGACGGGCGAACAGTACGCGCGCGACTGGGCACTGCCGCAGTTCAATTTCCACGCGATTACCGCTTACGGGATCCTGCGTCACCATGGCGTCGAACTCGGCAAGGCCGACTACGTGCCGCACATGCTTGCGTACGTCCGGCCGGGCACGATTCCGCAAGGTTGAGCCTCGCGGCGACATGACGCGGGCACTCTTCGTCTGCAGCCGCAACCGGCTGCGCAGCCCGACGGCCGAAGCGGTATTCGCCGCGTGGCCGGGTGTCGAAACCGATTCGGCGGGTCTCGCGCCCGATGCGGACACACACGTGTGCGCCGAGCAGCTCGACTGGGCCGATGTCGTGTTCGTGATGGAGCGCGCGCACAAGACCAGGCTGGCCGCGCAATTCGGTACGCATCTGCGGCACAAGAAGGTCGTCTGCCTCGACATTCCCGATCGCTACGCGTACATGCAGCCCGAACTCGTCACGCTGCTCGAACGCAAGGCCGGCCCGTTCCTGCGCACGTGACGCGGGCGGGCGGGATCGACGTCAGCGCAGCCGGCCGTTCGCGATTGACGAAAAACAGTCGAGCCGCAGCAACTCGATGATCTTGCGCGTCGGCACGCTCGCCCGGAGCGTGTCGAGCCGGTCGGCGGTGAACCACTTGCAGCGGGCGATCTCGTTGCTCGCGCGCGGCGTCAGGTGCGCCGGCACGTCGGCCACGAACACGTGATGGAGCTTCGTCAGCCCGCCGAACTGCACCGCGTAGTCGAGTGCGAGCCCCTCCAGCCGTGTTTCCTCGGCAAGCTCCCGCAGTGCGGCGTCGAGCGGCGTCTCGCCGCGCCGGATCGTGCCGCCCGGCAGCGACCAGCGCGACGCGGTGCGGGCGACCAGCAGCACGCTGCCGTGCTGGCGGCACACGATCGTGGCGCGTTCTTTGATGACGGCGAGGGTGTCCGGCCCGGTACTCATGTTCGGCAAAACAGGTGCTGAATCGTGGAGAAAGTGCGCATCGGCGGCGCGTTGCCCGGCGGCGGGCCGCGACGGCTTGCAGGCAGCCGCAGCGATTCTACCGGTCGTTCATGACAGTTCCATGCACGGCGTCGCGCAACGGACGCCGGGTCACGTGTGCTTATAGATCCCGCTGCGCGTCGGCTTCACGTGGCGCGGATGGCGGCGCTTGTGAACGGCACGCCGATGGTGAGGCGGCGGGCTCGCGTGCCGTGCGGTCGGCGCGGTGGCGTGCGGCGTTCCCCCGGGCATCTGCGTCTGTCCCTCGCCGAAATGGTACGTCTGGGTCTGCGCATGTCCGACTCCCAGCGTCGACGCCAGTACGAAGGCCGCCAGCAGCATCCGTTTCATGAATAGTCCGCCTGATTTTTTCGAGATTGAGGTTTCCCGCCAGCTTAGCGAAAGGCGGGGCGCCATCGCAACCGGCCCGTGTCGGGTGTCGTCTCCACCTGCGCACGGCGAAGTCTTCCGCACGGTCTCAGGGTGCCGCCGGGGTTGACAACATAATTCCTCAATGTGAATATAAATTCACGTACAAGAATTATTCGTCGAATCCGGACGGTCGCGCCGCAGGCGCCGGACCTGCCGGAACCGGCAGTCCGATCAACCGGAACCAGGAGCGGGACGCATGGCGGAACACGAGCAGCAGGGCGCGCTGGCGGGATTGCGCATCATCGATCTGTCGCGGGTGCTGGGCGGCCCGTACGCCACGCAGATCCTTGCCGACCACGGCGCGGAGGTGATCAAGGTCGAACCGCCGTCCGGCGACGAAACGCGCACGTGGGGGCCGCCGTTCGACGGCGATACCGCGTCGTACTTCCTCGGCGTGAACCGCAACAAGCTCGGCATCGCGCTCGACCTGACGCAACCGGCCGACCGCGAGCGGCTGCTCGGCCTGCTCGACGACGCGGACGCCATCGTCGAGAACTTCAAGATCGGCACGATGGAGCGCTGGGGGCTCGGTTTCGACGCGCTGCATGCGCGGTTTCCGCGCCTCGTCCATTGCCGTGTGTCGGGTTTCGGCGCGGACGGCCCGCTCGGCGGGTTGCCCGGCTACGACGCTGCCGTGCAGGCGCTCGCGGGGCTGATGAGCGTCAATGGCGAAGCGGGCGGCGCGCCGCTGCGGGTCGGCGTGCCGATCGTCGATCTCGTCACCGGGCTGAACGCGGCGCTCGGCGTGCTGATGGCGCTGCGCGAGCGCGACGCGAGCGGCCGCGGCCAGTTCGTCGAAGCGACGCTGTTCGACTGCGCGCTGTCGATCCTGCATCCGCACACGCCGAACTTCTTCCATTCGGGCAACGCGCCCGTGCGCACCGGCAACGCGCATCCGAACATCACGCCGTACGACAGCTTTCCGACGGCGAGCGTCGACATCTTTCTCGCGGTCGGCAACAACGGGCAGTTCGCGGCACTGTGCGACGTGCTCGGCACGCGCGACTGGCCCGGCGACCCGCGTTTCGCGGACAACCGCGCGCGCAGCGCGAACCGCGCCGTGCTGCGCACGCTGCTCGAAACGGCGCTGGCCGCGCACGACGGCGCGGCGCTCGCCGAGCAGCTGATGCGCCGCGGCGTGCCGTGCGCGCCGGTGCTCGGGCTCGATGCGGCGCTCGATCATCCGCATGTCGCGCATCGGGCGATGAAAGTCGAGCTGGGCCGGCATCGCGGCATCGCGTCGCCGATCAAGCTCGGCCGCACGCCGGCCACGTACCGGCGGCCGCCGCCCGCGCTGAACGAACACGCGGCGCAGGTATTCGCCGACGCCGGCACGACCGGCTGCACTACCGAACGCGATAGCGACCGCGATAACGCCCCGCGCCGGAACTGACCGGCATCGCGGCCGCCGGCGCGTACCGCGCGACCGGCGGCGCTGTGCCGCACGACCATTCGAACCCCACGCCGGGCCACGCACGGGCGCACCGGCTGAAGAGGAGACGCATCATGCTTGCATGGATCGGCGCGATCGCCATCGTCGCGCTGTTCGGCCTGATCATCACGAAGCGGCTGTCGCCGCTCGTCGCGCTGATCGTCGTGCCGGTGGCCGCGTCGCTCGCGGCCGGTTTCGGGCTCGCGACCGGCAAGTTCATCGTGCACGGCGTACAGAACATCGGCCCGATCGCCGGGATGTTCGTTTTTGCGATTCTTTTTTTCGGTATCCTCACCGACGCCGGGATGCTCGACCCGATCATCGCAGGCGTGCTGCGCGTGATCGGCTGCCATCCGCCGCGCATCGTGATGGGCTCGGCGCTGCTCGCGCTGCTGATTCACCTCGACGGCTCCGGCGCCGTCACGTTTCTCGTCACGCTGCCCGCGATGATGCCGCTCTATACGCGGCTCGGAATGGATCGGCGCATCCTCGCGTGCGTCGCGTCGATGGCGGCCGGCGTCAATTTCCTGCCGTGGGTCGGGCCGATGCTGCGGGCGTCGGCTGCGCTGCACATTCCCGGTTCCGCGATCTTCATGCCGATGATTCCGGTGCAGATCGTCGGGCTCGTGTTCGTATTCGGCACCGCGTACGTGCTCGGCGTGCGCGAGGCGAAACGCCTCGGGCTCGATCGTGCCGGCGCGGCACCGCTCGCGATCGCGCCGCGTGCGCTGACCGATGCCGAGCGCGCGTTACGCCGGCCGGAACGCTTCCGGATCAATCTCGCGCTAACGCTCGTGGTGCTCGTCACGCTCGTGTCGGGCATCGTCGACCCGATGGTGATGTTCATGCTCGGCACGGTCGCCGCGCTCGTGATCAACTACCCGGACGTGCAGGCCCAGCGCGAGCGCATCGACGCGCATGCGAAGGCCGCGCTGATGATGGCGAGCGTGCTGCTCGCGGCCGGCGCGTTCACCGGCATCATGTCCGGCACCGGGATGCTGAAGGCGATGGCGGACGTGGTGGTCGCGCACGTGCCGGTCGAGCATGCACGCCACATGCCGTTCGTGCTCGGGCTGCTGTCGATGCCGCTCAGCCTGCTGTTCGACCCCGATTCGTTCTACTTCGGCGTGCTGCCGGTGCTCGCGGAAAGCGCGAAGCTGCTCGGTGTGCCGCCGATCCAGATGGCGCAGGCCGCGCTGCTCGGCCAGATGACGACGGGGTTCCCCGTGAGCCCGCTCACGCCCGCGACGTTCCTGATCGTCGGCCTGACCGGCGTCGAGCTCGCCGAGCATCAGAAATTCACGATTCCGTTCCTGTTCGCCGCCACGGTGCTGATGGTGTTCGCCGCGGTGATCGTCGGCGTGTTTCCGTTGTGAGCGCCCCAGGCCTGCCGCGTCGTGCCGGCGCCCCGACGGGGTCATCCCGCAAGGGGACGTTCCGCCGGGCGCAACCCCTGGCGCCGCCTGGCATTTTCCTCAGAGCGGCGCGGCCGCTCGGCCTTTTCCCGGAGAGCCATCCATGCAGTTCGACCTGACCGACGACCAGCGCGCAATCGAAAGCGCGATCGAGAAAATCTGTGCGCGCTTCGGCGACGACTACTGGCTCGAACGCGATCGTGCGGGCGGGTTTCCCGCCGATTTCCACGCGGCGCTTGCCGAGGCCGGCTGGATCGGCATCGCGATGGACCCGGCGCACGGCGGAGCCGGGCTCGGGATGACCGAGGCCGCGCTGATGATGCGCACGATCAGCGCATCGGGTGCCGGCCTGTCGGGCGCATCGGCCGTCCACATGAACATCTTCGGGCTGAACCCGGTGCAGGTGTTCGGCAACGACGCACAGAAGGCGCGTTTCCTGCCGCCGCTGATCGCCGGGCGCGACAAGGCGTGCTTCGCGGTGACGGAACCCGATGCGGGCCTCGACACCACGCACTTGAGCACGCAGGCCCGCCGCGACGGCGATCACTACGTGCTGAGCGGGCGCAAGATCTGGATCTCGACCGCGCAGGTGGCGAACAAGATGCTGATCATCGCGCGCACGACACCGCTCGACCGGGTCGCGAAGCCGACCGACGGGCTGAGCCTGTTCTACACCGATCTCGACCGGTCGCGCGTCGAGGTGCGCGAGATCGAGAAGATGGGCCGCAAGGCGGTCGATTCGAACATGCTGTTCATCGACAACCTGCGCGTGCCGGAAGGCGACCTGATCGGCAACGAAGGCGACGGCTTCCGCTATCTGCTGCACGGGTTGAATCCGGAACGCATCCTGATCGCGGCGGAGGCGATCGGGCTCGGGCAGGCCGCGCTGCGCCGCGCGACGCAGTATGCGTGCGAGCGCGTCGTGTTCGGCCGGCCGATCGGGCAGAACCAGTCGATCCAGCATCCGCTCGCGCAGGCGTGGATGCAGCTCGAGGCCGCGTGGCTGATGGTGATGAAGGCCGCGACGCGCTACGACGCGGGGCAGCCGTGCGGCGCGGAAGCGAACGCCGCGAAATACCTCGGCGCGGAAGCCGCGTTCCAGGCGTGCCAGACGGCGGTCGCGACGCACGGCGGGATGGGCTACGCGAAGGAATACCATGTCGAGCGCTACCTGCGCGAGTGTATGATTCCGAGGCTCGCGCCCGTGAGTCCGCAACTGATCCTCTGCTACATCGCGGAGAAGGTGCTCGGGCTGCCGAAGTCGTACTGACCGTACCGACCCGGCGGCCGGCCCGGCGCGCGGTTTCCCGTTCCGATTCAAGCGCTCGTCATGGACGTCAAACTCGTTGCCCGCACGCTCGACCTGTTCGAGCTGTTCGCCGCCGAACGGCGGCCGCTGCCGCTCACCGAACTCGCGCGCCTGCTCAATGTACCGGCGTCGAGCTGCCTCGCGATGGCGCGCACGCTCGTGAGCCGCGGTTACCTGTACGAAGTGCGCAGGCGCGGCGGCTACTACCCGACGCGCCGCCTGCAGACGATCGCCGCGGCGATCGACGCGACCGACCCGGTCGTCGACATCGTCCATCCGCATCTCGTCGCGCTGCGCGACGCGAGCCGCGAGACGGCCGTGCTCGGCAAGATCCAGGGTGTGTCGGTCACCTACCTCGACGTCGTCGAATCGGAGCAGGCGATCCGTTATACGCGCGAGCCGGGCGAACTGCGCCCGCTGCATGCGAACTCGATCGGCAAGGCGATCTTCGCGGAACTGGCCGGCGACGCGCAGCAGGCGCTCGGCGCGCAGTTGCCGTTCGAGCGCTTCACCGACGCGACGGTGGCGGACCTGCCCGCGCTCGTCGCGCAAACCGCGCGGTTTCGCGAACTCGGCTGGGCCGAGAACTTCGGCGAGAGCGCGCCCGAGCTGTCGGCGATCGCGGTTGCGCTGACGCTCGACGGCGACTGGTACGGGCTGTCGGTGGTCGGGCCGTCCGAGCGGATCCGCCAGCATCGCGATACGCATGCGGCGCTGCTCGTCGACGCGAAGGCCCGGCTGCTCGCCGAACACGCGCGCGGCTGACGGCGGGCGGGGCGTACCGGAGGAGGGCCAGCAACCGAAGCGGGCCGTCCGCCGGCGATCGGGCCACGATCGCCGTGAACGGCCCCCGATGCCCGTGCAGGCCTAGCGACGGCCGATCCGCGGCATCACGACTTCACCCACACACCACCCGCACTCGGGTTGTCGCCTTGCGTCCACCATTTCGCGCAGTATTTCGCGCCCTGGTACATCACGCAGGTGCCGCCTGAATACGCGGTGGTCGCCGACCACGTGGCCGTGCCGCCGCCCACCGGTTTCCACACGGCGGCCTGGCCGGGCACGTCGCCCTGCGTCCACCATTGCGCCTGATACGTCGTGCCCTGGTAGGTGACGGTCGCGCCGGCCGTATAGACCTGGCCGGCCGCCCAGGGCGCGCCCGGTTGCGGCGTGCCGCCGTCCGAGCCGCCGCCGTAGTTCGGATCCTGCGTGACGCCCGCACCCCACTTGCCGTCGAGCTGCCTGAAGATCGTCGCGAACGCGTACGGCTGCTGCGCGACGCCCGAACAGGTCGGCGACGCATACGTGCCGCCGGACGGACACGCCTGGTCGCGGCCGACCGACCAGTTGCCGAAGAAGCCGTAGCCGTTGGCGACCGCCGCGTTCAGCACGCTCTGCGCATTCGCAAGCGTGAAGGTTTCGCCCTGCACGTCGTTCACGCCGATCATCGGCGTGACGCCGACCATCTGCCAGAGCTGGGCGTTGGTCTTCGGCTGGCCGGCCGACTTGAAGGCCGTATCGAGTTGCGCGTACAGCGCCTGCGCGGCGCTGATCGCGGCGGCCCCCATGTCGATGTTCGCGGGGCCGTAGTCCATCGCCATCACGTTCACCGCATCGAACACGGTCCGGTTCGAGATCGCAGCGTTGACGACGTTCAGGCCGTCCTGCGTGAGCCCGGTCGGCATCGTCGGCAGCGTCAGCGTGACGTGCAGCGGCTTGCCTTTCGCCGCATAACTCGCTTGCAGCTGGGTGACGGCCTGGAAGTTGCGCGCGACCGCGGCCGTGTCGAGCTGCGACGCGCCCTCGATGTCGAAGTCGATGTGCGTGAGGCCGTACGTGTCGATCACGGTCTGGTACGCGCCCGCCAGCGCGGGGACCGTCGAGCATGCCTGCATCAGCGGCGTGCCGTTCGCGCCGCCGAACGACACGGCGACTTCGCCGCCTTTCGCGCGATAGCTCGCGATCGACGTCGACAGCGCGGTCAGCAGGCCGCCGCTCGCGCCGTTGCCGATCGGCTGCACGCCGCCCCACGACGGCGTACACCCGTTGCCCGCGACCACGAACGCGAGCGTGAACTGCTGGATGCCTTGCCGGACGCCGATCTGGTCGACGAGCGGCGTCGGATAGAGCGTCACGTCGACATAGGGCGCATAGACGCCGGCGCCCTGGGACACGCTCGCCACGGCGAGCAGGCAACCCGCGGCAAACGCGCGCGGGATGAAACGCGGCAACACATTGTTGTGCATTGTGTTCTCCAAGTGGAAGAGGGATACGCTGGCCCGCGTATCGCCGCCGGTCGGGCGACCGGGCATGCCCGGCCGGCGGCGTGCCCATCTTGGAGGATTCGCGTCGAATAGTGAATGGTTAGTTGTTCTTTTTGTTATTTGATTCCCGATACGTAACGATCTTGCCGATTCGACATCGTTCCGTCATGCATCGGGCGCGGACCAGGACAAAATTGCCGACGATTTCGACATGAAATCGTCGCTTTCGACGCCCCTTGATGGCCGCCTCGATCATGTAATCACGTGTAATCGCTTTCGACGCATGCGCGGCATAACTTTGTCTTCGAGCGAAGTGCATTCGCGCGAGGCTCACTCAAGACCTTACGTCGTTCCATCCATCAGGAGCTCAACATGCTGGAAAGAATCGTAGCAAAGCAGGCAGTCGGAAGCGTTCAGGGCGGTAATCAGGATTCCTGGATCAACCCGCCTTTCAATGCGCAGATCACGTTTCCGGGCACGTTTTCGACCGCGCCCATTGTGGTCGTGACCGCCCTCCAGGACCCCAACGACGGATCCAGTTATCCGGACACGTTCTCGGTGACGGTGACCCAGGTCACGACGACCGGATTCAACGTCAACATCACCCGCGAAGACAGGGTGTTCCCGAATTATTCGGGCAGCGACTGGGGGCAAAACCTCTACGTTTCGTATATCGCCGAAGTTCCGAGCCAATAAAACCCGAACCGGAGTCATGCGGTCGCTGCCTCTTTCCCACTGCGCCGGCTTCACCGCCGGAAAGTTGACGAGGCAGTTCCGGCGGCGGGCCAGCCGCAGCGATTCACTGCGGCTGGCCGCCATCAGCGCCGCTCGCGGCGCCCGCCATTTTCGTCAGGAAAGTCGAAAAATGACAAGCACTCTACACATTCCGGCTGGCTACTTGACGCTCGGCCTGGACGCCACCGGCGCTGTCGTCGAACTCATCGATTCGCGCAGCGGCCGCAACTACATCTCGCCCGGGAAATCCGTCCCGCTCGTCAGGCTCGTGATCAACGACGTACTGGCGAAGCCCGCCGGCGTCCGATGGTCGTCCGCCGACAACACGCTGTCCTTCGTGAACGATGCCGGCCTCGCATTCGAGGTCGATGTCCGCGTCCTGCAGAAAAACGGCTACGCCACCTTTGAAGTGACCCGCGTGTCGACCGATCCCGCTTCCGACGTTCAGACGCTGCTGTGGGGGCCGTTGCCTGTCGCGATCAACCAGACCGTCGGTGAAGCCGCGGGCGTGGTGCGAGACAACGAATTCGCGATCGGCCTCAAGCCGCTCAACGACCGCACCGAAGGCGCGTGGCCCAAGGAATATCCGCAATACGGCTGGGAAAGCGACGTCATCCCCAATCCTTACAACGTGGACGTGGCGGCGCTGGAGCCGTGGTGCGCGGCGGCGAAGACGTCATGGGGGGCCGTGCTGCGCGCCTTTACGTTTGACTATACGCGCCGGCGCGACCGGCTCAATCCCAATGACTATCCGATCCCGCTCGGCCCGCTCGACAGCGCGGGCTCGGTCATCGGATCGAAGATTGCGCTGTACGGCAGCGCACCGGAGCTCGTGACGACCCTGTTGTCGTTCATTGCCTCGGGTGAAAACCTCCCGTATCCGACCCAGAACGGCCAGTGGCAGAAAGTGGCGCAGGCGAGCAGCCAGTCGTCTTTCGTGCTGGACGATCTCGACACCGGCAATGTCGGCAAGGCCGCCCGATTCGCCAACAGCGCGGGAATCAACTACATCTACTCGCCACGGAATTTTCGCGGCCCCTGGAAATACACCGGGCATTATCAGTTCGACTCCACCTTCGGCGACAGCGACAACGGAGCCGAGAAGCTTGTGGAGGCGGCAAAGGAGCACGGCGTCCGCGTCGGCGTCCATACCATGTCGGACTTCATCAGCGTCGGCTCGCCCACCTCCATCGACCCCTACGTTTCGCCGCCCGCGGATCCTCGCCTGGCCTTGGGCGGTCAAGCCGCCTTGTCCCGGCCGTTGAACATGACGAGCAAGATGCTCTACTTGAGCGGATTCGCGCCGGTGCGGGACGGGATCAACGAGAAGATGCTGCGTATCGGTAACGAGTTCATCTCGTTCAACGCGGTCCAAAGAGGCGTCACCGAATGGCAAGTCAGTGGACTGACCCGAGGCCAGTGGGGCTCCGTCCCGGCCGAAGCCGCGCGTGGCACGCCCGTTGCGAGGGTGATCGTGAATTCGTACGGCGGGGCCATCGGCGGCCTCGGCATCATCGACGAGATCGCCACCCGGCTGGGCGCCCTCAGGAACAACGTCGGCATCCGGTCCCACTCCTTCGACGGGGTGGAATCCGCCAGTCAGACCGGCTGGGGCAGCTTCGGCATTGCACGGTTGATCAACGGCACCTACGCTGCCCATACCGGGCACGACGGCTACATCAGCGAGACGAGCCGGATGACCTCGAACGCGTGGGATACGCTGACCCGGGCGAGCTGGTCCAACTCGGACATCGATCAGCTGTACCGCAACAACGTCTTCTACCAGGCCAACTACCTGCCGGGCATGCTTGGATGGTTCGATATCACGGGCGTCTCGTTGACCAGGATCGAAACCCGGCTCGCACGCGGCGCGGCGCTCAACGCCGGCATTGGCTTCCAGTCCACGATGGCATTCCTGCTCTCGGCAGATGAGACGCCGGACATCCTCGACAAGATCAAGCAGTGGGAAACCGCCAGGAATCTCGGCGCGTTCACCGAAAAGCAGAGGGCCGCGCTTCGCGACCAGACGACCTCGTGGACCCTGAAGTCCGTCACCCCCGGGCAAAGCTGGTCGTTGCAGCAGGTGAATGCCGAAGGCGTCCCGATCGGCGCGCCGCAGACCGTATCGGCACCCACACCGCAACTGGGCCCCGCCGTCCTGCCGGTCGCCACTCAAGGCGCGCTCTACGGCGCGAAAATCACGACGAATACGCCTGCGACCGTCCGCTTCACGGTGACCAACGGGGGTTTGCCCCCAGGCCTCCAGTTCAATCAGGATACGGGCGGGATTATTGGTACGCCGAGGAAGACCGGGCGGTACACGTTTACCGTCACGGCCACGAATGACGGGGGACTGGCTGACGCGCGAGCGGTTTACACCATCTTGGTGCAGTGAGGTAGTGAGCAGCCCTCATCGATTTCGCGGGCGACCGCGCCGGCATGCGGGACGCGCGTCACGGTGGCAGTGCGGCGCGCGTCATTCCGGCGATATCTGCGGCACGTGCGGCATTCGGTGAGGGCGCTCAACCGTTCCGGCAAACGTGATCGGTGTGGAAAAGGGTGTCGCGCAGCCGGAACACCGAAACCACCGGGAAGGTCGATCCGGATCGCTTGACTCGCATCAAGCCGATGCGGGCTGCACAAGCGAACGCGCGAGTGCGACGAAGCGTTCGACGCACGCCGACGCAAACGGCTCGCTCCAGGACACAATCTGCTCGACCGCGCGCGTGCCGGCAAGCGGCACGTACACGACACCCGGACGCTGCAGCGTCGCCGTGAAACCCGGCACGATCGCGATGCCGCGTTCGGCGGCCACCAGCGACACGAGTGTCGTGATCTGTGCCGCGGTCGCGCCGATGCGCGGCGCGAATCCGGCCTGTGCGCACAGGTCGTCCAGTGCGGCGGCCAATGCTGAGCCGTAACCCGGCGGAAACGTCACGAAGGTTTCGTTCGCCAGCGCCGCGACGTCGACGCTCGCGCGGCCCGCGAGCGGATTCCCGGCCGGCACGGCGGCCACGAGCGGTTCACGCGACACGACGAGCGACGCCACCGGCACGCCAGGCGCGTCGCCCCATGCCCAGCCGAAACCGATGTCCATCGTGCCGTCCGCGATCTGCCGGTGCTGGCTGGCGGTCGCCGCCTCGCGGAACGCGAATTCGACGTCGGGCATCGTGCGGCTCGCGGCGCGGATGACGTCCGGGAACGTGTCGGACATCGGAATGGCACTCGCATAGCCGATCACGATTCGTCCGGCGATGCCTTGCGCGAGCTTGCGTGCGCTCGCCTCGGCCTCGGCGGCCGCGCTGACGACGTTGCGCGCCTGTTCGAGGAACGCGGCGCCTGCCGGCGTCAGCCGCACCGCGCGCGTCGAACGCTCGAACAGCTGCACGCCGAGCTCGCTTTCCAGTGCGGCGATATGGCGCGTGAGCGGCGGCTGCGCGACGCGCAGGCGCAATGCCGCGCGGCCGAAGTGCAGTTCGTCGGCGACGACCACGAAATAGCGGAGGCGGCGCAGGTCGAGCATTGTTGTCGTTCCGGTATCAATCGCGATGAAAACGGTATTGGCGTGCGTACGGCGCGCTCGTCAGACTGTCGGCATCGACGACCAGGCAGCTCCGATGAACGACAGGACCACGCGCATCGCGTTCTTTCTCTGCGGCTTCGCCGCGTTTCTCAATCTGTATTCGACGCAGGGCATCCTGCACGAACTCGCGGCCACCTTCGGCGTCAGCGCGGAGCGCGCGGGGCAGGGCGTGAGCGCCACCACGACGGCCGTCGCCATTATCGCGCCGTTCGTCGGCGTGCTGGCCGCGCGCATCGAGCGGCGCATCGCGATCTCGCTGGCCGCGATGGCCGTCGCGCTGCCGGTCGTGTGGTCCGCGCATGCGGCAGGTTTCGCGTCGTTTCTCGGCGCGCGCTTTGCCGCCGGCCTGGTCATGCCGTTCGTCTTCGCGCTGTCGATCGCGTACATCGCCGAGCGCTTCGATCGCGGCACGTCGGCCGAGATCAGCGCGCTGTTCGTCGCCGGCACGACGCTCGGCGGTTTCGCCGGCCGCTTCGCGACCAACCTGATGACGTCGATGTGGGGCTGGCGGCATGCGCTCGACGTCGTCGCGGCGCTGTGTCTCGTCACGGGCATCGCGATCTACGCGAGCCTGCCGGCGTCCGGCGCGATCGCGCGGCGTGTCGAACCCGACACGGACGCCGGTGCGGGGCCGGCCTGGCGCATCGTCACGCGCGGCCCGCTGCTCGCATCGTTCGCGATCGGCGCGTGCGTGCTCGCGTCGCAGGTCGCGACGTTCACGTTCGTCGGCCTGCGCCTGGCCCGCGCGCCGTTCGGCTTCGGCACGGTCGGGATCGGCGCGATCTATGCGGTGTTCCTGGTGGCGGTGGTCGTGACCCCGCTGGCAGGGCGCCTCGCGCGGCATCGCGGCCCGCGCGCACCGGGGCTCGCCGCAGCCGCGCTCGCGATCGGCGGAGCGCTGCTCACGCTGTCCGACCACGTGCCGGTGATCCTGGCCGGCCTCGCGCTCAGCTCGACCGCCGTGTTCGTCGAACAGGCGTCGGCCAACACGTTCATTTCACAGGCGGCGTCGAGCGCGCGCTCGACGGCGATCGGCATCTACCTGTCCTGCTATTACTTCGGCGGCAGCCTCGGTTCGATCCTGCCGGTGCCCGGCTGGCACCGGTGGGGATGGGCCGGCTGCGTCGCGTTCGTGGTCGCTGCGCAGGCCGTCGTCGGCGTGCTCGTGTACCGGTTCTGGGGGGCGGGCGGCACGGCGTATGCCCGCGCGCACGGCGTCAGGCCGGCGCGCTGACCGGGTTCAGCGATACCAGCGCGGCGTATAGACCCACTCGCGACCCTCGCCGATCGCGAAGCGGCGCGTGGTCGACGAGCCGACGATCACCATCGTGCGCATGTCGACCTGGTCGCTGCGCAATGCACCGAGCGTCGTCGTCGCGAGCGTCGCGCCCGGCCGGCCGATGTCGCGGCCCAGCACGACCACCGTATCGGCCGTGCGATGCGCGCGCACGACATCGAGCGCGCGATCGAGCTGCCACGGCCGCGCGCGCGAGATCGGGTTGTAGAACGCCATCACCAGATCGGCTTGCGCCGCATGCCGCAGGCGCGTCTCGATCACGTCCCACGGCTTCAGGTTGTCCGACAGCGAGATCGCGCAGAAATCGTGGCCGAGCGGCGCGCCGGCCTGGGCGGCCGTCGCGAGCGACGCCGAGATGCCGGGCTCCACGCGCAGGTCGACCGCGGCCCAGTGCGGGTCGCGCGCTTCGTCGAGTGCCTCGAGCACGGCCGCGGCCATCGCGAACACGCCCGGGTCGCCGGACGACACGACCGCGACGCGCCGGCCCTCGGCCGCGAGTTCGAACGCATGGCGCGCGCGCTGCATCTCCTCGCGGTTGTCGGTGCCGTGCACGCGCTGGTCGTCGCGGAACGGGCCGGCCATGTTCACGTAGGTGGTGTACCCGAGGATGTCGGTCGCGTCCGCGAGCGCGGCGCGCGCGGCCGGCGTGAGCCACGCGGCGCCTCCCGGGCCGAGCCCGAGCACCGTCAGGCGGCCGCGCGCACGGCCGAGCGTGGCGGGATCGACCGGATGCGACGCGACCGCGCATGCGATGCCGTTCGTCGTGGCCCGCAGCGTGTGCACGACACGCAACGCGCGGCCGAGCAGCGCGGCCGCATCGGCCGCATCGGCCGGTACGCCGCCGTCACCGTCACCGTCGACGTCTGCATCGACGAAACGAAGCGGCACGCCGAGCGTGTGCGCCGCATCCTCCAGCGCGGCATCGCCGATCGCCGCTGCGGGCGCCACGATGGCCGCGAGCGCCATTCGGGCGAGCCCCTGCGCGTCGAGCGACGCCGCGATGCGTGCCGCGAGCGCACCATCCGCGTGAACAGCGTGCGCATCGACGCCCACCACCACGCTGCGCGGATGAATCACGAGTTCGTCATGCGTGCCGCGCCAGGCTTCGGGCGTCACGCGAATCGCATGCGCCGCGGCGTCGTCGCGCGGCAGCGCGACATTGTCGAGCCACGGCGCCGCGCCGTCGATGCGCGTCGATGCACCCGCGAGCAGATCGGACACGAAGCGCTTGCCCTGGGCGAGATCGGCGAGCGCATAGCCTTCCGGCGGATTGAGCACGCATGCGCCGAAGCGCAGTTCGCCGCTCGTCGTGATCGCCGGCGCGACGCCGACGCAGGCGGCGATTTCGCGCGCCATCACGTTGACACCCGTCAGCCCGCCGAGCAGCGGCACGACCGCCGAACCGTCTTCCGCCACCGCGAGCACGGGCGGTTCGACGCCCTTGTCGGCAAGCGCCGGAGCGATGCAGCGGATCACGATGCCGGCCGCGCACAGCGCGACGATCGGCAGGCCGCGTGCATAGAGTTCGCGCAAGTGCGTGCCGAGATCGTCGAACGGCACGTCGGCGGCGACGCGCGATGCGAGGCCGTGCACGCGGGCCCCCGGATAACGCGCCTGGATGCGCCGCGCGGTATCGAGCGCGCCCGCGCCGAGGATCACGATCGCGGGCGGGGTCGTCATCCTTGCCATTTTTCCCCCGGTACGACGAGCAGCGAGAAATACGGCGACGCCATCGGATCGACTTCATCGAGCGGCACGATGCGCTGGCTCGCCATCGTCGCGCGCTCGACATACAGCGCGCGCTTCGCGAGCCCCAGCTCGTCGAGCACGCGCCGCACCTTGTCGAAATTGCGGCCGAGCTTCATCACGACGGCCGCATCGGCCTGCGCGAGCCGCGTGCGCAACTCGTGCTCGGGCAGCACGCCCGACAGCACCGACAGGCTCTGGTTGCGATAGACGAGCGGCTGGCCGAGCACGGCGGTGCCGCCGAGCATCGCGCATACGCCGGGGATCACCTCGGTGTCGTAGCGCGGCGCGAGGCGGTCGTGCAGGTACATGTACGAGCCGTAGAAAAACGGGTCACCTTCGCAGATCACCGCGACGTCGCGCCCCGCATCGAGGTGCGCACCGACGACCTCGGCGGCCGTGTCGTAGAAGTCGGCGATCACCGTCTCGTAGCAGAGCGGCGGCGGCAGTGCCTCGGTCGTCACCGGATAGACGAGCGGCAGTTGCGTCTGCCCGTCCCGCAGGTGCGCCTCGACGATGCCGTATGCATTGCCTTTCTTGCCCTTCGCGACGAAATACGCGACCACGGGCGCGGCCTGCAGCACGCGCAGCGCCTTGATCGTCATCAGTTCGGGATCGCCGGGGCCGACGCCGACCCCGAACAGGCGTCCGCGCGCGCTCGTCATTCGACCTCCGTCGCGAGTGCGTTGACCGCCGCAGCGGCCATCGCGCTGCCGCCGCGGCGGCCGAGCAGCGTGACGTACGGGACGCCGCGGCTGTCGGCATCGAGCAGCGCCTTCGATTCGGCCGCACCGATGAAGCCGACCGGGAAACCGAGGATCAGGGCGGGGCGCGGCGCGCCGGCGTCGATCATGTCGAGCAGGTGGAACAGCGCGGTCGGCGCATTGCCGATCACGACGACGCTGCCGGCGAGCTGCGGCCGCCACAGTTCGAGCGCGGCGGCCGAACGCGTGTTGCCGAGATCCCGCGCGAGATCGGGCACTTCCGGCTCGCCGAGCGTGCAGATCACGCGGTTGCCGGCCGGCAGCCGCGCGCGCGTGATGCCTTCGGCGACCATGCGCGCGTCGCACAGGATCGGCGCGCCGGCCGCGAGCGCCGTGCGGCCCGCCGTGCCGGCACCGGCCGAGAAGCGCAGGTCATAGACGACGTCGACCATCCCGCACGCATGGATCACGCGCACCGCGAGTTTCTCGAGGTCGGGCGGAACCTGCGACAGGTCGGCCTCGGCGCGGATCGTCGCGAACGACTGGCGGTAGATTTCCTGCCCGTCGCGAATGTAGTCAAGCATCGGTGGTGTCCTGGCTGTGCCGCGTGCCCGTCAGTCGGGCCGCGGCCTGGTCAATCGTCAGATGGCGCGCGAGCGGGGCGCCGAGGCCCGCGGCCGCATCGCGCCGGTAAAGGTCGTAGTGCGCGGGCGCAACCGCGACGAGCGTGTGCGTCGCGGGATGCGGCAGCGCGCAATGGCGCTCGCAGCCGGTCAGGTGCACGTCGACCGCATGGCCGATGCGCGCGGCGAGCGCGAGCGCGTCGTGTTTCGTGTCGGCGCGCGCCTTCGCGCAGCCCGCGCTGCCGGTGCACGCGACGAGCGACGCCAGCGGGTCGGACGACGCGCAGACGAGGCCGAGCGACGCCAGCGCATCGAGCGTGGCCGGCGCGCGTTCACGCGGGACGCGATGCATGAAGACGCCTTGCCAGGGCGTCATCGACAGCGTGCCGTCGCCGTCGGTTTCGGCCAGCGCGGCGAGCCGTTCCAGTTGCGTGGCGTCGAGCCGGCCGAGCGGGAATTGCGCGCCGACGTGGCAGCGCGCGGCATCTCGAGACGGGTGTACGCCGAAACGCCGTGCCGGATCGGTGCGCGCGCGACGCCAGCCGGCGAGCGCCGGATCGGCCGCAAGCGCGAACGGCACATAGTGCCGCGCGCGCTCGAGCAGCGCGCGTTCGCCGCAGGTTGCAAGCAGGGCACGCATCCGCGTGACGTCCGCCGGTGCGAGATCGAGGAACGCGAGCAGCAGCGCGCGGACCAGCGCGACACCTTGATCGGGCGCGACATCGACCGACGCCGGTCGGGCGTCGTGCGCAACCGGCGGGCAGCCGGCCAGCCCGGCCGCGATGCGCACCGCACCGTCGCCGCGACGCCATGCGGCCAGCCAGATGTCGTGCGGATGATCGAGCGCCGCAACCGATTCGCCGCCGTCGAGCTGGATCGAGAATTTCGGCGACAGCTCGCCACGGCGCGGCTCGCGCGCCAGCATGTCGAGGAGCGGCGCGGCGAGCGCGCGGCTGTCGACGAGGGCGGCGGGGTCGTCGCCGGCGAGCGGGCTGAGCATCACGTTGCGGACGTCGTCGCTCGCGGCGAGCGCGGTGGTATCGGCGACGGCATCCGCGGTTGCGTCGACGGACGGGCCGAGGCCCGCGTCGAGCAACGCGCGTATCAACGCGTCGGCCGCGTCGGCGCGAATGCCGCGCAGCTGGAGATTCGCGCGATTGGTCGCGTCGATCGCACCGGAGCCGCAGGCACGCGCGGCGGCGGCGATCGCGCGCGCCTGACGCGCATCGAGGCGGCCGCCGGGCAGCTTGATCCGGCACAGCCCGCCGTCGGCGGCCGCGACCACGCGCACGAGCCCCGGGCAAGCCGACGGGCGCACGACGGGCGACGCAGGAATCGAATCGGGGGCGGAACTCACGGGGTACCGGGGCAGTGTCGCGCCGCGGCCAACGCGTCGGTACACCCCGCCCGACGCCGACTGGCACGCACGCACTTTCTGGCCGGCAGGTCTCCTGGCTGACAGGTCGGCGCCGGCTCCCGGCCTTCCCGGTGAAACCAGTGGCATGAGGGGGAGATCGGCTCGCTGTCTACAGTTGCGGGGGCAGCCACAGCGGCGCGTGGTGCGCCCTGTGTTCCCTCTTCGGCCCCGAAGGGCACCGGCGAACGAACGGCCGTAGGATACCCGATTTTCGCGACGATCCGGCATCGGCGGTGCGTCGCGCAACCGCGTCGCAGCATGGCCGCAGACGGTTTTGCGCTGTCTCGCAAATGGTAGGATTGGCGCCTCGACATCAGATCGGCGAGCGCCGGCATCCGCCATGAAACTCGGCAGGACGGAACTGTTCGGCATGGGCATCGCACTGGGCCTGCTGGCCATCCCCGCATGGGTGCTGCTCGCGTGCGTGCTGATCCCGCTTGCACCGTCGGCCGAGTGGCCGAAGAATGTCGGGCTCGCCGGCCTCGGCGTGCCGATCGTCGCGGGCGGCACGCTCCTGTACAGGAAAAGCGGGGCGCGGCCGCTCATGTGGCTGCTACTCGGCTGGCTGCTGATCGCGTCGATCGGCGGCATGGTTCTGGCCTTGCTGACGTTTGTCGTCGGCGTGCCGCTCGGCTGACGTCGTGGCCGTGTCGCACCGGCCGTCGGGCGACGCGCACGGCATGGAAACGAATCAACGCGCGGCGCTCCGGCAGCCGCGCATCGCAACAAACGGGATGGAATCGAACGATGGGGAAGGGTGCATGACGGCGTGGCTGACGGTAGTGGGCATCGGCGACGACGGTTACGCGGGGCTCGGCCGCAGCGCGCGCCGCGCGCTGCTCGACGCGACGCTCGTCGTCGGCGCGAAGCGGCATCTCGACATGCTGCCCGCACGGCTGCCGGCCGCACGCGAAGCGTGGCCGTCGCCGTTCGACCTTGCGGGCGTGCTTGCACGACGCATGTCGCCCGTCTGCGTGCTCGCCAGCGGCGACCCGATGCTGTTCGGCGTCGGCGCCACGCTGGCGCGCTCGCTGTCCCCTGACGAATGGCGCGTGCTGCCCGCGCCGTCGTCGCTGTCGCTGGCGGCCGCCCGCCTCGGCTGGGCACTGCAGGATGTCGGCGCGGTTTCGCTCGTCGGCCGTCCGCTTGCGGCGCTCGCGCGCCACCTGCTGCCGGGCCGCCGCCTGTTCGTATTGAGCGCCGACGGCCGGACGCCGGCCGCCGTCGCGGCCGAACTCGTCGCACGCGGCTTCGGGCCGACGCGCATCAGCGTGTTCGAGCATCTGGGCGGCCCGCTCGAGCGGCGTCTCGACGGGCTCGCGCAGGACTGGCGCGTCGCCGAAACGGCCGCGCTCAATCTGGTCGCGCTCGACTGCCGGGCCGGCCCCGACGCGCCGCGCCGCGCGCTCACGCCCGGCCTGCCCGACGATGCATACCGCCACGACGGCCAGCTCACCAAGCGCGACCTGCGCGCGATGACGCTCGGCCGCCTTGCGCCCGTGCCCGGCGAGCTGCTGTGGGACGTCGGCGCCGGCAGCGGCTCGATCGGGATCGAATGGATGCGCGCGCATCCGTCATGCCAGGCGATCGCGATCGAAGCGCATGCGGAGCGGCAGCGCTTCATCGAGCACAACCGCGACGCGCTCGGCGTGCCGGGCCTGCAACTCGTCGCGGGCCGCGCGCCCGAGGCGCTCGCGGGGCTCGCCGCACCCGACGCGATCTTCATCGGCGGCGGGGCGACCGCGGCCGGCGTGCTCGACGCGTGCTGGGCATCGCTGAAGCCCGGCGGCCGGCTGGTCGCGAACGCGGTCACGCTGCAGGGCGAGCTGGCGCTCGCCGCGTGGCGCGAGACGCATGGCGGCACGCTCACGCGCGTGTCGCTCGCGCATGCCGAGCCGCTCGGCCGCTTCGACACGTGGCGCCAGCCGCTGCCGGTCACGCTGTACGACGTGCGCAAGCCGGAAACGGGCGACACGGTCGACACGGCGGCATCGCCGGCCGCGACGCATACGACGGACGCGTGATGCGCGACGAGACCCCCGAACAGCCCGCGCCGCTACGCTTCGGCTACACGACCGGCAGTTGCGCGACCGCGACGTCGCTCGCCGCCGCGCGGCTGCTGCTCGCGGGGCGTGCGGACGACGCGGTCGAGATCGTGTTGCCGAAGGGGCAGCGCGTGATGATGCGGCTCGAGTTCTGCCGGACGACGGCCGACGGCGCGGAAGCTGGCACGATCAAGGATGCCGGCGACGATCCGGACGTCACGCACGGCGCGCTGATCTTCGCGCGTGTCGCGCTCGCGGCGGCGCCCGGCGTGCGTTTTCATGCGGGGCCGGGCGTCGGCACGGTCACGCGCGCGGGGCTGACGCTGCCGGTCGGCGAACCGGCGATCAACCCGGTGCCGCGCCAGATGATGACGACGCACCTGGAAGCGCTGGCGGCCGAGCACGGTTATGCGGGCGGCTTCGACGTGACGATCGGCGTCGAGGGCGGCGAGGCGCTCGCGCTGAAAACGATGAACCCGCGCCTCGGCATCGTCGGCGGGTTGTCGATCCTCGGCACGACCGGCATCGTGCGGCCGTTCTCGTGCTCGGCCTATATCGCGTCGATCCACCAGGGCATCGACGTCGCGCGGGCGAACGGCATCACGCATATCGCCGCGTGCACGGGCAACGCAAGCGAGGATGCGATGCGCGCGCACTATCACCTGCCCGACATGGCGCTGATCGAGATGGGCGATTTCGCGGGCGCGGTGCTCAAGCACCTGCGGCGCGCGCCGGTCGCGCGGCTGTCGATGTGCGGCGGCTTCGGCAAGCTCAGCAAGCTCGCGGCCGGCCACCTCGACCTGCACAGCCGCCATTCGAGCATCGACCTGCCGCTGCTCGCGCAGTGGGCGGCCGAGGCCGGCGCCAGCGACGCACTGCAGGCGGCGATGCGCGCCGCGAACACGAGCCAGGAAGCGCTGAAGCTCGCGCACGCCGACGGTGTGCCGCTCGGCGATCTCGTCTGCGCGCATGCGCTGCGCGTCGCGCGCGACATCGTGCCGCCGTCGGTTGCGGTCGAGATGTTCGCGATCGACCGGCAGGGCCGCTTCGTCGGGGCAGCGCGATGAGCGCGCGCATCCTGCTGCTCGGCGGCACCGGCGACGCACTGAAGATCGCGCGCTCGCTCGGCCCGCATCATGTCTACAGTCTCGCCGGCCTCGGCAAGACGCCCGACGACCTGCGCTGCGACGTGCGCGTCGGCGGTTTCGGCGGCGCTGCCGGGCTGGCCGCGTATCTGCGCGACGCCGGTATCGGCCTCGTGATCGACGCGACGCATCCGTATGCCGCGCAAATCAGCGCGAATGCCGCCGCCGCGGCGCGTGAAGCGGGCGTGCCGCTGTGGGCGCTGCGCCGCGCGCCGTGGTCGCCGCAACCCGGCGACGACTGGCGCATGGTCGACGACTGGGCCGGCATCGAAGCCGCGCTCGCGCCGTTCCGGCGGCCGCTGTTCACGCTCGGGCGCGAACCGCTCGCACATCTCGACGCGATCCCGCCGCACCAGTTCTGGCTCGTGCGCTGCCTCGACCCGCATCCCGGCAACGCGCGTGCGCAGGTCGTCGCCGCGCGCGGGCCGTTCACGCTGGAGGGCGAGCGCGCGCTGTTCGCGCTGGCGGGCATCGACGTCGTCGTCAGCAAGAACAGCGGTGGCGCGGCCACCGAAGCCAAGCTCGACGTCGCGCGCGAACGCAGGCTGCCGGTCGTGATGCTGCGCCGGCCGCCGCTGCCCGACGCCGACCGCGCGTTCGACTCGGCCGCGGCGCTCATCGACGCGCTCGATCCGGCCGCGCGCGCATGACGCCGCGCGGCCGGTCATCCCATGAATTGACGGAGATTTTTCGATGACGGTGTATTTCATCGGCGCGGGCCCCGGCGACCCGGAGCTGATCACGGTGAAGGGCCAGCGCCTCGTGCGCACGTGCCCGGTGATCCTGTATGCGGGTTCGCTGGTGCCGGCCGCCGTGCTCGACGGCCATCGCGCGGAGCAGGTCGTCAACACGGCCGAGCTCGACCTCGATGCCATCGTCGCGCTGCTCGCCGCTGCGCACGCGAAAGGGCAGGACGTCGCGCGCGTGCATTCGGGCGACCCGTCGCTGTATGGCGCGATCGGCGAACAGATCCGCCGCCTCAAGACACTCGGGATTCCGTACGAAATCGTGCCCGGCGTGACGGCCACGGCCGCATGCGCGGCGACGCTCGGCGTCGAGCTGACGCTGCCCGGCGTCGCACAGACGGTGATCCTCACGCGCTTCGCGGGCAAGACGACGATGCCGGAAGGCGAAGCGCTCGGCTCGCTCGCCGTGCACCGCGCAACGCTCGCGATCCATCTCGGCGTGCGCCATCTCGCCCGCATCGTCGACGAAGTGCTGCCGCATTACGGTGCCGATTGCCCGGTCGCGGTGATCTATCGCGCGAGCTGGCCGGATGAAGAACGCGTGACCGGCACGCTCGCCGACATCGTCGGCAAGGTGCAGGGAACGCAGATCGAGCGCACCGCGCTGATCCTGATCGGGCGTGTGCTCGACGCTGAAGGGTTTGCGGATTCGACTTTGTACGCGAGTGAGGGTTGATCACGCAGGGGCACGGCGTTCGCGCAGGTGCGTGCAGAGCGCCGCATCGATCGTGATCGCACCGCCGACGAAGTAGATCGGTGCTGCCGATTTGCCGAGGATCAGGATCGGCGCGGCGATGCTGACGACGGGGACCGGGTTGAGCACGACCACGCTCCAGTACGATGCGTTGTCGCGTGCACCGCGAACGTTGCTTCCGCGTCAGGGTCGACGATTTGCGTTCGGTGTCGCGCGTGCCGTCGCGCCGCAGTCAATCACAAGGACATTGCTGAATGAATCACCGTATTCGATCGGTCATTTTCGGCCTGGCGGGATTGACGTCCGCTTTGCTGGCGGTATCCGCAGCGCAAGCCACCGCCGAAGCGAACGAAGCCCGCGCCATACCGTTCGTCGAGGTCGCGAAAGCCGCCGTGCCCGATCGCGACTGGATACCCAGGGTCTGCCAACTGGTTTCGGCACCCTGCGGTACGGCAGGCCAGCCAAGCGAAGCAAGCAAGGCGCCGTCGCTGTACCGGGTCAGGAACGACGCGCCCGGCAATTACTATGCGATCCTGCCCGGCCCGCAGTTGCTGAAGGTGAGCTTTGCGTCCGCCACCGGCTGGAAAGTCCTGCAGCGGTGGGATTTCTCCGACTACCAGCCCGCCGACCGCGTCGACGGCGATGGCGAGGCGCCACCGCTCGGGATCTACCCGGCGCTGTACCCGCTCGGCAGCGAGCGCTTCGCGGTCGCGGTGCTGGCCGGATGGTCCGAAAGCTATTCGGGCGGCGGCGGAAGCTGGGAAAATGCCGACTTCGTCGAACTGCGGCCGAGTGGCGGGCATGCGAGCACGCCACGGATATCGAAGCTGCCGTTCAGTTGCGACAAGCAGATTCGCGCATGCTTTTCCGAACGCGAGTACCAGCACTCGCCGCATTGCAGCGAAGACTTCGACGGCTCGCTGCGGCTGCGCTTCGTGCCCGGTGCGAGTGCCGGCAAGCTCGACTGGATCGCTACCTGGAAAGAGACGCATTGGCCGGGGCTGAAGCCGAAAAGCACGACCGAGCACACGTCGGTTTCCGTGACGTTGCCGGCAGGGCAGGATCCGGTTGCCGCCGGCAAGGCGCTGCGCGACAAGGTGTCTTTCTGCGAGCCGGTCAACTGAACGGCGGCCGCAACCGAACGGCAACGGCCGTGTTCCCCGGCTCGCGCTAGGCACGCGCAACACGCCGCGCGAGCCGCGGCGCAAACCCTGCGGCCAGCGCGAACAGCGCGACGCACAGGCAGGCCATCGCGACCCACGCGGGCGTCAGGTCCGCGAGATGCTGGCGCACGATGCCGGCCGCGAACGGAAACAGCCCGGCGATCAGGTAGCCGATGCCCTGCACGAACCCCGTCAGCGATGCGGCATCGGCCGGCGTCGCCGCATGGTCGACCGTGACGATCAGCGACAGCGGAAACAGTGCGCCGATCCCCGCGCCCATCAGCAGCGCGGCGGGCAACGCGAGCGCTTCGGGTGCGGCCAGCATCACCAGCAAGCCGACGAACAGCGACGCGATCGCCGCATGCAGCGCGGGCCGGCGATCGGACAGGCGGTCGATCGTCGCCGAGATCGTCAGGCCCGCGACGACCTCCGCGAGCGTCACGCCGCCGAGCAGGCTGCCGGCCGCCGTCGGCGACCAGCCGAGCCGCATGTAGTAGGGCGGCAGCCACGCGAGCACGAGCGTGTACGCGCCGGTCGCGATGCCGAAGAACAGCGCGAGCCGCCACGCGCGCGGCGAGCGCGACGGCCGCGCATGCGTTGCCGACGCCGGCCCGGCGGCAAGCATGTTGCCGCCGCGGCTGGCCAGCGGCCACGCCAGCGCGGCCACCGCGGCCGGCAGCGCCCAGCCCGCGAGCGCGGCGAGCCAGCCCCAGCGGGCCGCGGCGAACGGCGCGACGACGCTCGCGAGCACGGCACCGCCCATGATCGACGTCGAATAGACGCCCATCGCGCCGCCGATCCGCGTCGCGAAATGCGCCTTCACGAAGCCGGGCAGCAGCGCCTGCACCATCGCGATCCCGACACCCGCGCAGCAGGCGCTCGCGAGCAGCAGCCACGCGTGCTGCGCGCCGACGCGCGACACGCAGGCCAGCCCGATCAGCGCGACGCCGAGCCACACGCCGCCCGCGATGCCGGTCACGCGCTGCAGGCGCCGCGCGCTCAGCGCGCCGAGACCCATCAGCAGGATCGGGATCGTCGTCAGCAGGCTGGCCGCGCCGTCGCCGATGCCGGTCGCGCGCTGGATCATGTCGAGCAGCGGGCCGACCGCGGCGAGCGCCGGCCGCAGGTTCAGCCCGACGAGCACGATGGCGGCGAGCCGCCATCCGGGGGAAGTGAAGCGATTCATCGCAAGGCCCTCGAAATCGGTGCGCGGCCCCGGAAGGGCGCCGCGCGATTTTCATGTAAAGTATCTCGACATCAAGATAAACGCCGATTTATCTCGACGTCAAGATAACTGGCAGGCCGAGGAGGGTTAATGGATCAGGTGGATCGAGCTGCGCATGCGCTCGCGCAATGGCGTAACGAGCGCCCGGATCTCGACGCGTCGTCGATGGTGGTGATGGGGCGGTTGCAGGAAGCGGCACTCGTGATCGCGCGCGACCGCCTCAATCCGCTGTTCGCGCGCTACGGGATGCAGCCGGGCGAATTCGACGTGCTCGCGACGCTGCGGCGCGGCGGTGCGCCGTTCGCGCTGACGCCGACGGCGCTGTACGACGCGCTGATGATGTCGTCGGGCGGGATGACCGCGCGCATCGACCGGTTGCAGAAAGCCGGCTGGGTCGAGCGCCGGCCGAACCCGGCCGACGGGCGCGGCACGCTCGTCGCGCTGACCGACGCCGGTCGTGCGCTGATCGACGAAGCGGTCGTCGCGCACATCGACAACCAGCGCCAGTTGCTGGCCGTGTTGTCGGATGATGAGCAGGCGCAGTTGTCGGAACTGCTGGGGAAACTGCTGGCGGGGGTGGGAGGCAGGGCGCCGGGAGAGTTGGGAGGCAAGTAGCGTCGCTGAATGCGTCACGCAAATGCACGCTGCGGGCAAAAGCACGGTTCTGCGTGAATTTTCGTGGATGTCGCTTGGCGACCCAGAACGGCCGGACGAGGGAGCGAGATCGACGCCTGTTACCAGTCACTCATATGGTTCGAGCCGGCTCCTCGCCCTTTCGCAATGCGTTCCCCAGGCTTCATGCCTCGATTAGGGCAAGCGCCCGCTCGAAGAATGTTTTGCCTCCGGAAGAAAAACCGCCGGAATCTTGCTTGGCGATTCGCTCTCTCGCGACATCAACAGCAGAACTCATTTCTCCCCGCAGCATGTGCACGAGCAGACGCTCCTTCCAGACGGTTACCGCCGCACATGGGTGCTTCTGCATGAAGATTTCGTACTCTCTATCGAGGAAACGAATGTAGGAGTCCAGGGAGTCAACCGCAAGCGCTACCTCTTCAGCCCTAGATGCCGCTTGTCGGGTGGCGATCTCGAGCTGCTGTTCCAGCACCCCTGGTTCCCACATAAGATCACGGACTGTGAAACGTTGAATTTCCCACCCGGTAAGCACGAAGGCTCCGTTGGCGTGAAGACTGAAGGGTGCGTTCTCGTTGCTTGACATGCCGAGGACGTGCCAGAGTAGATGATCAAGTTCAAGCCACTTGAAACCCAGCCACGAGTGAAATGAACCCTCCTTCGCCCCCGAGGACAAGGTCATGGAGAAGAAGAGAGGGCCATTGGTCCAGTAAGGCGTTGCGCCGACTGACTTCCAGCGCCTCGCTTTAGCTTCTGCCTTTACCAGCAGTCGAAGTTCTCGGTCGATTTCGGATTGTTTCATTGGAGGAAGTCGAGTTCTCTTACATCAATTCTTGATCGATTGGGCCGGCAGGTACCGGTCATCCGACAACGGCTGCTCTTGGCCGGCCTCGTCCTTACGAAGAAGGTTTGAGGCAATCACTTCGACGGATCAAGACCCTTACCGCGCGCATGAGGTGATGGTTTATCGTCGGAATCAGTGTTGCCGGAATCTCATAAGGGCCAGCGGTCCGAAAATCGGCTGCATGCAAAATGTGAGCCCGCCCACCGTTGAACTGAACGAACGCTTCGATCGTCGGATCGTCCCGCATAGCCGCTTTCATTTCATCTTCCCCGAACCAGGGTGACGAATAAAGGGTGAACGTCGGTCCATCGAATGGCGGTAGCGCTCGGAAACCCGCGTGAACGAGCCAGTCGAATTGCGCCCGATTCACCTTGACGATACTGGACGCGCCGTAAAGACTGCTACCGCTGCGCGCGAGATAGTCGATCCACCAGTCGTTTTGCCATGGCTCGTAACCAAGCAAAGCACCCTCCAGCCGCTCCATGTTTTCGTAGCCGTCGCCTTGTCGGTTGAGGTTCTGGCGGAAAAACTCCAGGGCAGGGATGCGCCACTCCTCGCCTTTGAGCGTATATAGAACTTGCCCGATTCGACGTGCTGGACGGCCTTGAAGCACCGGTGCGTCGACGATGATTTCCTGCGAGTGCAAGACACCTTGAGCCACATACTCGTCAAAGCGAGCCTTCAGTTTGACCGACGGCCGGCATTCGCTGTCGAAATCGATGAACCCGAATGGTTTACGCCCTTGCACCATCAAAGCCAGTTCGTAACCGGTATGGACAAGGTACGGTACGGGAACACGGGCTTCTACATACTTCGTGAGAATGGCTTCGCGTGAACTGTGTTCAAAGTCGATCGCGAAGAATTCGCAAACGTCGGCGACCTGTATCGGCGACAGAAGATACCAATCGTCAAGCGCGGCATCCTCCGGGGCGTCCGGGTCGACCAGCTGCCGCAGCGCCGCAACATCGTCGATTTCGAATCGGATCTGAAGGCAGGGGTACAGAAGATCAGGATCGATCGCCGACAGAATGAACGAGTTTCTCGGATCTCTCATGGCAGCTTCCCGTGCGTCAGTGCGAAGACTTCGATTCAATACGCGCGAAGATTGTCGATGATCTACTGGCCCACACGCAATCAGAAACGATCTGGACTTCGGCGCCAGATTTACCTTTTAACGTCCGTCCTTGGCTGAACGCGGTCGCCCAGCATTAGGCGTCACATCAGGCGAAACCAAGTTCGAGAAGCTCAAATTGGATACTCGAACATTCCGATGTAGACCAGTTCGAATCCTTCGCCTTGCACTGACCTTGGCGATTTTATCTGTTCGCAATTTATGAAAATCAGCGCGTTCGCATCTCCCAAATTTGCGGCGCGCGCCGCTTCACATAGCGCTTCCGACCATTTGTCCGAGTACGAGTGAGGTGCAAAGAACTCTTCCAGTGAAGTACCCGGCTGTCGCAGCCCTGTTTCCATGAAATCATGGTCACAGAAGAACTCACCCTGAGAGCCGTAGAACTCGGAAACTGGTCGACTTTCATCTTCGCCGTAGTGTTCTGCGAGAAAGCTTGAAAATCGGGAGGCGTCAGTTATCCGGCCAAGATAGAAATGAGAAGCTTCCATTCTATGCATCGTTGGTTGGCTCCCCTTGAGCGCAAAGAAAATTGTATTCCTTCACCTACTGAGCGGCTGCCTCTGGCCGAACACCGCCCGTCTCCCCCAGCATTCCCCGGAAATTCGCAATGCCTCCCGAAAGCCCGCCGCCCAATGCGAGCGTTTCAAGTCCGCAGCCGCGCGGGCCGCACAACGCATAGCGCGCGACCCGCCCAACCGCTCAGCCCCGTGCCGGAATATTGAGCCCACGCGCAACGGCCGGACGCGCAACGAACGCATCGAGCACCCGCTTGACGTTGCGGAATTCACTGAAGCCGACCAGGTCGCCCGCTTCGTAGAAACCCACGAGATTTCGCACCCACGGGAAGATCGCGATGTCGGCGATCGTATAGGCATCGCCCATCACCCACTGGCGGTTCGCGAGACGCGCGTCGAGCACGCCGAGCAGGCGCTTCGACTCGTCGACATAGCGGTCGCGCGGGCGCTTGTCCTCGTAGTCGCGGCCAGCGAACTTATGGAAGAAGCCGACCTGGCCGAACATCGGCCCGATGCCGCCCATCTGGAACATCACCCACTGGATCGTCTCGTAGCGGCCCGCGAGATCCTTCGGGATCAGCTGGCCCGTCTTGTCCGCGAGATAGATCAGGATCGCGCCCGATTCGAACAGCGGCAGCGGCTTGCCGTCGGGGCCGTCCGGATCGATGATCGCCGGGATCTTGTTGTTCGGGTTCAGCGACAGGAACGCGGGCGAGAGCTGGTCGTTCGTGTCGAAGCGCACGAGGTGCGGCTCGTACGGCAGGCCGGTTTCCTCGAGCATGATCGACACCTTGACGCCGTTCGGCGTCGGCAGCGAATAGAGCTGGAGACGGTCGGGATGCTGGGCCGGCCACTTTTGCGTGATCGGGAAGGCGGACAGATCGGGCATGAAGGTTCGCTCGTCGAAGTGAATGACTTGCGCACCGTCCTTGCTGCCGTGCGCCACGGACGGTGGCGCGGCGGCGGGACGGTGCGCGCCGAAAACGCCCACTGTAGCCGATCCCGGCGATCGATGCTGGCGGCGGCCGCGCGCGGCGGTCGCCACGCCACCAATGGCCACCGCACGTCCACCACATGCCCCGCAGCCGTCAAAAATTGTGCCGCAGCCCGACCATCGCGGCCGTCGTGCCGACGCCCGGCGCGACCGGTTGCCCGTACACGAGCATCTGGTCCATCGTGCCGCGGTTGTTCACGTGGCCGACCTGCGCATAGACCGTCGTGCGCTTCGACAGGCTGTAGTCGGCCGCGAGCACGACCGACGTCGACTTGTTGGCCGAGACGTTGCGATCCTTCAGGTAATACACGGCCGAGCTCACCTGAAGGAAAGGCGTGAAGCGATAGCCGATGCCGGCCGACAGCATGTCGAGGTTCACCTTGTCCGCATGCGACGGATTCCGGCCGTTGCCGTACGACGCCGACACCGAGAAATCGCGGATCGTGTATTTCGCGCCGACGTAGACGAAGCGGTTGTTGTCGACGCCGGTCGGCGCGACGCCCGGCGCCGGGTTCGTGTCGTGCCCGTTGTAGTACACGGCCGACGCGTTCAGCCCGTAGTTCGCATACTTGAGCACGACCGATTCGCGCGTGCCGCCCTGGAACTGCCCGGCCACGCCGCCCGGCGCGTATTCGAGCGCGATCGACGCGCCCGCGAACACCGGCGACTGGTAGACGAGCGCATTGCTGTCGTACAGCGCGCCGATCGCGCCGTTGGTGCTCGTCCCGGGCCAGCCGGCCGCCGTGTTCAGGCCGAGCCACGCGGTCAGCACGCTGCCGAAGAACTGCGCGTTGCGCACGTCGGTGTCGGCCATCGCATAGATCATCGGCACGATCTGGCGGCCGGCCGTGAAGGTGCCGAACGGGCCCGACACGCCGAGCGACGCGACCTGGTTGAAGATCGCGACGGCGCCCGGCGTATCGCTCAGCTGCAGCTTGCCGGTGCCGCTGTCGAACGACCCCTGCAGCTTGAAGTTGACCTTGTAGCCGCCGCCGATGTCCTCGCTGCCCTTGATGCCCCAGAAGCTCGAGTAGATGCCGCCGTCCTTCATGCGGAACACCTTGCCCGTATTCGGCGCGGTGGGGCTGAACGACGCCGCCGATGTGCTCTGGTACAGCAGGCCTGTGTCGATCACGCCGTAGAGCGTGACGGAGGATTGCGCGTGCGCGAACGCCGAACAGCCGGCAAGCGCCGCGAGCGCGGCCAGTTTCGTCTTCATGAAGTCTCCAGGGTCGTATTGGACCGGACGGGATCGAGCCCGTCCGGGTGAAGCGGGGAAGCAACGAGGCGGGCGGGAAGACGTGACAGGCGGCGCCCGCGTGAGCCATGCGGAAAGACTACGCAACGGCGGGCGGCCGCTCCCCCCCATGCGCGGGGGGCAGGGTTGCGGAGAATCGCGGGAGGTGGAGGCGGGGGCGCCGTCCGATCGGCGGAACCGGCGTTACGGCGCGCTTTCGAGCAGGCCGAGCACCAGCGCGCGGCGTACCGCATGCTTGCGCGAGCTGGCGTCGAGCTTGCCGAACAGGTTCTTCAGGTGCCACTTCACGGTTTCCTCGCCGACGGCGAGCGCCACCGCGATCTCCTTGTTCGACAGGTTGCGCGCGAGCAGCTCGAGAATCGCGCGCTCCTTCGGCGTCAAGACGACGCTCGGCACCGCGCGTGGGCTGGCCGCGCCGCGCGGGGCGGGCGGCACGATGCGCGGCGGCGGCAGCGCGTGGCGCGCGGGGCCGGCGCCGGCGGCCGCTTCGTCGCCGGCGCGGCGCGCCCAGTCGGCGATGGCCGGATGCGCGTCGGCGAGCGTGCGCGTGAGCCCGAACAGCTCCGCGAGGTTCATCGCCTCGTCGAGCAGCGCGCGGCCGTCGCCCCCGGACTGTTCGCGCGCGAACGCGCCAAGCGCCATGATCTCGATGCGCGCCTGCCCCATGCTCATTTCACGGGCCAGCACCGCCGCTTCGTCGAGCGCCGCGCGCGCGTCGTCCCAGCGGCGCGCGGCCAGCGCCGCACCCGCATGCGCGCTCGCCTGCAGCAGCACGACCGGGCGCCGCCACAACGGGCCGTGCGACGGAAACTCGGCGGCCGCGATCGCATCGATCCGCTCGACGAGCGCATGGCAGGTCGCCTCGCGATAACGCGCCGCGTGAATACGCACCTGTTCGGCGAGGCTCGCGACTGACAGGCGCGGCAGGCGGCGCGCGACGCCCATCGCATCGAGCGCTTCGAGCAGGTCGATCGCGCGGTGCTCGACGCCGCGCAGTAGCGCGATGCGCGCGGCGGTGCGATAGCCGAGCAGCACGGTATCGGGCGTGCCCGCGTGTTCGAGCACGTCGAGCCGGTTCGCGAGCAACGCGGCGGCCTGGTCGACGCGGTCGGCCTCGTACGCGAGCGCCGCGCACATCGCCGCGAGCATGCAGGTGAGCGGATGGCGGCGCCCGAGATTGGCTTCCGCGCGTGCCAGCGCCGGCGACAGCGTGTCGTCGGCCAGCCGGACCTGGCCTTCGCGCAGGTAGCTCAGGCCCGTGATCAGCTCGCCCCAGCGCGCGACGTAGCCGAACCCGGCCGCCGTCTCGCCGCGTGGCGCGGCGTGCTGGAAGCGGCGCGCCTGCGCCGGTTCGCCGACGATGATCGCGCGCGCCGACAGCCGGTTCGCGTGCATTTGCGCGAGCCACGTGGCCGCCGGCGGCGTGAAGTCGGCCCACGGTTCGAACAGCTCGACGAAACGGTCGATTTCGTCGGCGTAATACGCGGCCGCGCTGAGGATCAGCGCGCATTCGTAGCGCATCGCCGCGGGCGTGCCGGTGTCGGCGAGGATGCCCGCGATCTGGCGCTGCGCCTCGACGTGGCGCTCGCCGAGCGCCAGTGCCCACGCGACCGCGATGCGCAGCGTCGGGCGCTTGTCGAGCTCCGCGTCGGGCAGCAGCGCGAGCCAGTCGAGCACGTCGTTGATGCGGCCCTGCTTGATCGCATCCTCGAGGCAGCGCTGCGCGAGCCCGTACGCCACCTCGAACTGGCCCGCCGCATACGCGTGGCGCGCGGCTTCCTCGGTCATCCCGTGCGCATCGAGCCAGGCGGCCGCACGCGCATGCAATGCGTTGCGCCCGGCGTCCGCGGCCAGGCGGTCGCGCAGCGTGTCGCGCACGAGAGGATGCAGGCGGCACCAGTCCGAATCGTCCGACGCGATGAACAGCGGCGTGTCGCGGGCGAGCCGCGCGAGACGGCCGGGCGCGTCCGCGTCGTCGAGCAGCGCGGCGCACAGCGACGGATGCAGGCGATCGGCGACGCTCGTGCGGATCAGGAACGCCGTGTCGTCGGCCGACAGGTTCGCGAGCAGCAGCTCGACGAGGCGGTCGCGCGTGCCGTCCACGCGGGCGGCGAGCGCGTCGACCGCCTGGCGCGGATCGGCCGAGCGCGCCATCGCGGCCATCGCGAGCTGCAGGCCGAGCGGCCAGCCGTCGACGCGTTCGAACAGCCGCGCGCACGCGTCGGCGTCGACCCGCTGCGCAAAACGCGCGCCGACCAGCGCGATCGTCTCGTCGAGCGTGAAGCGCAGCCAGTCGGGGCCCGCGAGCGTGCATTGCCCGCCGGCGAGCAGGTCGCCGGCCGTGTGGTCGAGGCCGCGCCGCGCGGCGACGACGACATGCAGGTTTTGCGGCGCATTGTGCAGCACGTAGGTCAGCGCCTCGAGGCCGGCCGGCGGCAACCGCTCCGCATCGTCGACGATCAGGAGCGCGTCGATCGACAGCTGCGCGACCTCGGCCAGCCAGGCGGTCACGCCCTCGAGCGCACGCGCCGCGTCGGCCGCGCCGGGCGGGATCAGGCGCCCGAAGCCGGGCCGGGCGCAACCGGTCCGCACCGCCTGCACGAGGCCCTGCAGCAACCGGGGCGCATCGTCGCGCTCGTCGGCCGACAGCCATACGACCGCGCGGCCAAGCGCGAGGGTCTCGCGACGCCATTGCGCGAGCAGCGACGTCTTGCCGTAACCGGCCGGCGCCTGCACGAGCGTGACCGGCCGGCCGTCGAAAGCGGGCGACGCGAGGCTCAGCCGCGCGCGGGCCAGCAACTGCGCCGGCACGCGCGGCGCGGTCGTCTTCAGGACCAGTTCGGTGGGAGGCGCGTCGGCGCGAGCGGGTGGGTGGGCCATCGGGGCAGCAGTGGGAATCCGGCGGTGCCGTGCGGGCCAGCGTCCGGGGTGGGTGTGGGGGGAAGGATCGGCCGAACCGCGTTCGCGCGTCAATCCCCCCCGCGACGAGTGGGGCCGTACCGGCACCGCGTCGATAGCATGGGTTCCGATTCACGACGAACGCAACGAGGAGAGGGCCATGAACATCGTATCGACAGGCACGCGGCGCAACGCGTCGCTCGCCGGATAAACGGAGCGGCACGATGTACCGCCATCTGCTCGTGACGGTCGACGGCGCGCCCGGCGGCATCGACGCGATCGGCCATGCGCTCGAACTGGCGCGCGCGGTCGGCGCCCGGGTCACGTTCCTGCTGGCCGGCGCCGCGCCGGCCTCGCGTTTATCCGGAGCGCGGCTGCCGGAACACGGTGCGAAAGTGGAAGCCGCCGCGCGGGCGCAGGGTTTGTCCCATGTGATCGCGGGGGCCGGCCATCCGGGGGCCGGCCTTCCGGGGGCCGGCGACGCGGCACCTGCCGCGCTGGCGGCCGAACTCGGCTGCGACCTGATCGGCGTTGCGGCGCTGCCGCACGACGCCGATGCGGCGGCCTGCGCGCAGCGGCGGCACCTGCTCGCGACGAGCGGTGTACCGGTGCTCGTGTGCACGTCGCGGCGCACGCCGGCCGAGGCGCGCGTGATTGCGCGTTGCCTGGATGCGCATCGCGCGGTCGGCGAGTTGCTGCATGCGCTGATGGCGTTCGGCGTGGACGCGGATGTGGACGTGGATGCACAGCAGCAGCGGCAAGCGAGAGACGCGCAGCGTGGCCTGATGGCGATCGACGCACACGCGGACGTACCGCTGCGCCGCGCGGCCGACGCGCAGCGTGCGCTGGCATCGCTCGCCGCGTTGCAGCGCGCCCGTGTCGGCACGGCCGCCGAAGCGCAGCTCTTCGCGGCATTGCGCGTGCGCGCGGAGTGCGTCGCGGCCGAACTGGACGAACTCGACCGCCAGCGGCAGCGCGATGCGCAAGCGCTCGATGCGCTCGAGCGAATCGCCGCGGACGGCCTGCCGTCGGCCGCATTCGACGCGGCGCTCGCCCGTTATGCGCACGGCGCGTTCGAGCAGATGGGGCGGATGGAAGGCGTGATTTTCCCGGCCGCGCGACGCTACCTGGGCGACGCGGACTGGGCCGGACTGGACGACCCGCTGGCGGACGGCGCAGCCGCGACGCCGCCGGGCATGAACGAACCCGACGATGCGCGGCGCGCATCCGACTGACAACATACGGAGAACACGATGGCACATGCAGTGCGATTCCACGAAACCGGCGGCCCCGACGTGCTGCGCTGGGAAGCAGTCGACGTCGGCGATCCGGGCGCCGGCCAGGTGCGCCTGCGGCACGAGGCCGTCGGACTGAATTTCGCCGACACGTATTTCCGCAGCGGCCTGTATCCGGTGCCGCTGCCGGCCGGGATCGGCGTCGAGGCGGCCGGCGTGGTCGACGCCGTCGGCCCGGGTGTGACGAACGTCGCCGTCGGCGACCGCGTGACCTACACGGGCTTCCTGAACACGCTCGGCGCGTACAGCACCGAGCGGCTGATCCCCGCCGCGCCGCTCGTGCGGCTGCCGGCCGGCATTTCGTGCGAAACGGCCGCGGCGATGACGATGCGCGGCCTGACGTCGGCCTACCTGCTGCGCCGTATCCACGCGTTCGCGCCGGGCGACACGATCCTGCTGCACGCGGCCGCCGGCGGCGTCGGGCTGATCGTGTCGCAATGGGCGAAGCTGCTCGGGCTCACGGTGATCGGCACGGTTTCCAGCGAGCACAAGGCCGCGATCGCCCGCGCGCACGGCTGCGACCATACGATCGACTACAGCCGCGAGGACGTCGCGAAACGCGTGCGCGAGCTGACGGACGGCGCGGGCGTCGACGTCGTGTTCGACAGTGTCGGCAAGGACACCTTCGAAGGCTCGCTCGATTCGCTGAAGCGGCGCGGGCTGATGGTGTGCGTCGGCACCGCGTCGGGCCCGATCCCGCCGTTCGATCCGCAGCGCCTCGCGATGAAGGGCTCGCTGTACCTGACGCGCCCGGCGCTGGCCGACTACATCGCCGATCCGGCCGAGAAGAACGAGCTGGCCGGCGAACTGTTCGCGCACGTCGCGGCCGGCCGCATCAGGATCGAAATCAACCAGCGCTACGCGCTGCAGGATGCCGCGCAGGCGCACCGCGATCTCGAATCGCGCAAGACGACCGGTTCGTCGGTGTTCATCGTCTGAGGAGACGCGCATGCGAGTCGAACCCCTGACCTGCGCGCTGGGCGCGGAACTGCTGGACGTGAGCCTCGCCGACGCCGTGCACGACGACGGCCTGTTCGCCGAGATCCGCGCGCAGCTGCTGCGGCATCGCGTGCTGTTCCTGCGTGACCAGGACATCACGCGCGCCGAGCACGTCGCGTTCGCGCGGCGCTTCGGCGAGCTCGAGGATCATCCGGTCGCCGGCAGCGACCCGGAACACCCGGGGCTCGTGCGGATCTACAAGTCGCCCGACCAGCCGAACGACCGCTACGAGAATGCGTGGCACAGCGATGCGAGCTGGCGCGTGGCGCCGCCGTTCGGCTGCGTGCTGCGCTGCATCGACGGTCCGCCGGTTGGCGGCGACACGATGTGGGCGAACATGGTGCTCGCCTACGAGCGCCTGCCGCACCACGTGAAGCAGCAGATCGACGACCTGCGCGCGCGCCACAGCATCGAGGCGAGCTTCGGTGCGGCGATGCCGATCGACAAGCGCCTCGCGCTGAAGGCGCAGTACCCGGACGCCGAGCATCCGGTCGTGCGCACGCACCCCGAAACCGGCGAGAAGGTGCTGTACGTGAACGCGTTCACCACGCATTTCACGAACTACCACACGCCCGCGCGCGTGCGGGTCGGGCAGGACGCGAATCCCGGCGCGGGCCAGCTGCTGCAATACCTGATCAGCCAGGCATACATCCCCGAATACCAGGTGCGCTGGCGCTGGAAGAAGAACAGCGTCGCGATCTGGGACAACCGCAGCACGCAGCATTACGCGGTCATGGACTACCCGCCGTGCGTGCGCCGGATGGAGCGCGCGGGCATCGTCGGCGACGTGCCGTTCTGAGCGCGCTCGCACCCTAACCGATTCGCCACCCCGAACAACGCGCCGGGCCCGCCGCCCGGCGCGGCGGGATACGCGCGCCCGTACGCCTGCACAAAAACGATTTCCACTGGAGGACGACATGCAATTTCTCGACGATTCGCTGCACCCGGAAAACCAGGACAAGGTAGTCATCACGGTCGCGCCGTATGGCCCCGAATGGATGCCCGCCGATTTTCCGGAAGACATTCCGGTGACGATGGACGAGCACGTGCAGAAGGCCGTCGACTGCTACAACGCGGGCGCGACGGTGCTGCACCTGCATGTGCGCGAACTCGACGGCAAGGGCAGCAAGCGGCTGTCGAAGTTCAACGAGCTGCTCGGCCGGCTGCGCGAGGCGGTGCCCGACATGATCCTGCAGGTGGGCGGCTCGATCTCGTTCGCGCCGGAAGGCGACGGCGCGGAAGCGAAATGGCTGTCCGACGACACGCGCCACATGCTCGCCGAGCTGACGCCGAAGCCCGACCAGGTGACGGTCGCGATCAACACCGTGCAGATGAACATCACCGAGCTGATGAACCGCAAGGACATCGCCGGCACGTCGCTGAACGAAGCCGCGCTGTGGGACGCGTACCGCGAGATGACCGTGCCGGCCGGCCCCGGCTGGGTCGACGAGCACCTGCGCCGCCTCCAGGCGGCCGGCATCCAGCCGCATTTCCAGCTCACCGGCATGCATGCGCTGGAAACGCTCGAACGGATCATCCGCCGCGGCGTCTATCGCGGCCCGCTGAACGTCACGTGGGTCGGCATCGGCGGCGGCTTCGACGGCCCGAATCCGTACAACTTCATGGAATTCGTGCGGCGCTGCCCGGACGGCGCATGCATCACGCTCGAATCCCTGATGAAGAACGTGCTGCCGATCAACACGGTCGCGATGGCGCTGGGCCTGCATCCGCGCTGCGGGATCGAGGACACGATCATCGACCAGAAGGGCAACCGGATGACCTCGGTGCAGCAGGTCGAACAGTGCGCACGGATCGCGCGCGAGCTCGGCCGCGACATCGCGACCGGCAAGGAAGCGAAGGCGATCTACCGGATCGGCGTGCAGTACGACGGCATCGACGAGACCCTCGCGCAGCTCGGGATGGCGCCGAACCGCCGGCCGGGCCAGCCGAACGTGCCGCTGCGGGCCGCCTGACGCGCCGCGCATCCGCGCATCCGGGCCCGCGGCCATGGCGGCCGCGGCCCGCCGATCGTTGTGGCGTGGCACCCATCCCCGCGCGTGATGCGGGGGCGGACTCCGGTCAACGGAGCGGGGCCACGCAAGCCGCGCCGGAGCACGACCGCTCCGGTGCCGGAGGAGACACGCATGCTGATCCATCATGTCGAGCCGTCGATCCAGGACGTCGCCGCCGCCGGCCGGCGCGCGCCCGCCTATGCGTGGCTCGTGTTCGGGCTGACCGTCGGCCTGCTGCTGTCGGACTACATGTCGCGGCAGGTGCTCAACGCCGTGTTCCCGCTGCTCAAGCAAGCATGGGCGCTGTCGGACACGCAGCTCGGTTCGCTCTCCGGCGTCGTCGCGCTGCTGGTCGGGCTGCTGACGTTTCCGCTGTCGGTGCTCGCCGACCGCTTCGGGCGCGTGCGCAGCATCGTGCTGATGGCCGCGCTGTGGAGCGTCGCGACGCTCGGCTGCGCGCTGTCGACTCATTACACGGAGATGCTCGTCGCGCGCGGCCTCGTCGGGCTCGGTGAAGCCGCGTACGGCAGCGTCGGCGTCGCGCTGATCCTCAGCATCTTCCCGGCGCGGCTGCGCGCGACGCTGACCGGCGCGTTCATGGCCGGCGGCGCATTCGGCTCCGTGTTCGGCATGGCGCTCGGCGGGCTCGTCGGCGCGCATCTCGGCTGGCGCTGGTCGTTCGGCGTGATGGCCGCGCTCGGCATCGTGCTGCTCGTCGCGTATCGCTGCGTCGTGACCGAACGGCGGCTCGCCGCATATCGCTCTGAATTCGGCACCGAATGCGGCGCCGAATGCGGCACCGAACCCTGCCGGCGCGACACCGACACGCCGCGCGACCTGCGCGGCAGCGTGCGCGTGCTGATGTCGGGGCTGTTCGCGTCGCGTTCGGTGATCTGCGCGTATCTCGGCAGCGGGCTGCACCTGTTCGTGCCGGGCGCGCTGTTCGCATGGCTGCCGAGCTACCTGAACCGCTACTACGCGATGGCGCCCGACCGCGCGGCCGTGCTCGCCGCCGGCTTCGTGCTGCTCGCGGGTATCGGGATGGTCGGCTGCGGGATCGTCACCGACCGCGTCGGCAAAACCGACGGCAAGCGCAAGTGGCTGACCGCGATCGCGTATTGCGTGCTGACCGGCGTCTGCCTCGCGGTCGCGTTCCGGCTGCCGCCCGGGCCGCTGCAGCTCGCGCTGATCTGCGCGGGAATGCTGGTCGGCGCGGGCGCGTCCGGTGCGTCGGGCGCGATGGTCGCGAACCTGACGCCGGCCGCGATCCACGCATCGGCGTTCGCGACGCTCACGCTCGCCAACAACCTGCTCGGCATGGCGCCGGGCCCGCTGCTGACGGGGTGGGCCGCCGATCGCGCCGGCCTCGTCGGCGCACTCCAATGGATTCCCGTCGTGCCGCTCATGGCCGCCGTGCTGTTCGCGATCGGACGCGCGAGCTATGTGGCCGACCTCGCGCGCGTCGAACGCGAACGGCGCGCGTCCAGACTTTCCTGAACGCTTCGGAGGCTGCATGACCCTGACGACCGCACCCACCATCCTGATCGTGCCCGGCTTGCGCGATCACGTCGAAGACCACTGGCAGACGCACCTCGAACGACGCCTGCCGAACGCACGCGCCGTCGCGCCGCTCGAAGCCGACAAGCTGAGCCGCGCCGCACGCGTCGCGGCGCTCGATGCGGCGCTGGCCGCGATCGACGGCCCCGTGATCCTCGTCGCGCACAGCGCGGGGGTGATGATTGCCGTGCACTGGGCGCGGCAGGCCACGCGCAAGATCCACGGCGCGCTGCTCGCGGCGCCGGCCGATCTCGATACGCCGATGCCCGCCGGTTATCCGGCGCCCGACGCGATCGACGCGCACGGCTGGACGCCGGTACCGACCGGGCGGCTGCCGTTTCCGAGCATCGTCGCCGCGAGCCGCAACGATCCGCTCGCGCGCTTCGATCGCATCGAAACGCTGGCGGCAGGGTGGGGCAGCAGGCTCATCGATCTCGGCGAAGTGGGGCACCTGAATCCGGCGTCGGGGTATGGCGAGTGGCGCGATGCGGAACGGTTGATCGGCGAGGTGATGGCGTTGGGTGAAGGCGATTCAGCCTTGAGGAATTGATATTCGGGCATGGTTTGCCGTCCTCGGGCCGTTTTCGTCCATTCATCGGGCGCCATGACTGGCAGCGACGCGACCGCTCCATCCGATTGACGGACAAGCGGCCGATCGCTGTCATTTTTTGCGGAATGCCGTCACGGATCCCAAACGAAAGGTGCTGTACGGCGTTGCGTTGAAACCCGCACGATCATCCGTCCTACCCACGAGGCCAAGGCTTCGACCGAAGCCGAGGAGGACGACGTCCCGCGCGGCGCGAAAAATCATTTCCGGCCACCGGGACGTGTTGATCGCGCTGAAGAACCGCTGATTTGCCGGGCCTGCCGAACGCTGACGGCACCGATCCAGTCGGGGCCAGTTGAATCCACTTCGCCGGGATTGCCCCAGCAGAGATATGACGTCGCAAGACGACTGGGCATCCAGCCGCGATCCCGGCCCATCTTGCCGGGTAATCAAACTGGCACTCACCGGAAGGTGTTTGTCAGGGAAAGTCCCGCCCCGGCCACCTCGGTTTTTTGTTGACCGACATCGTATAACACCGTCATGATTTCCTGAAAAGAAAGGTCCCATCCACCGACCGAAGTGAGGAGACATGAACGCCACCACGATCGCTCGCCGTGTCCGCCGGATCGCACTCGCCGTGAGCTTCACGCTGTCGGCCTCGGCAGCCGTTGCCGCCCCCGTATCGCTGAACATCGTCGATGTCGCGGGCAACCTGCAGCTCACGCAGAAGGCCATCGAAGCCTTCAGGGACAAGAACCCGACCGTCGTGTCGAGCGTCACGTTCACGAACGCGCCGGCGCCGCAGCTGCCGGGCAAGATCAAGGCGATGCAGGCGGCGGGGCGCGCCGACATCGACCTCGTGCTGACGGGCACCGACGCGCTGGCCGCCGGCATCGAGCAGAACCTGTGGCTGAAGGTGCTGCCCGACAACGCGGGCGCATTCCCCGGCGTGCTCGACCGGTACGCACCCGGCCCGCGCAAGATGCAGGACCTCGCACAGGGCTTCGGCCTCGAAGTCACCTACATGCCGGCCGGCCCGCTGCTCGAATACAACCCGGCGAAGGTCAGCGACCCGCCGAAGACGCCCGACCAGTTGCTCGCGTGGTGCAAGGCGCACCCGAACAAGCTGATCTACGCGCGCCCGGCGAACTCGGGCCCCGGCCGCACGTTCCTGATGGGGCTGCCGTACGTGCTCGGCGACAAGAACCCGCAGGACCCGATCAACGGCTGGGACAAGACCTGGGCGTTCCTGAAGCAGCTCAACGACTGCGTCCCGTACTACCCGGGCGGCACGTCGGCGGTGATGAAGGAGCTCGGCGAAGGCACGCGCGACATGACCGTGACCGTCACCGGCTGGGACCTCAACCCGCGTGCGCTCGGCATCGTGCCGGCCGAGTTCCGGGTCCAGGCGTTCGACAACATGACGTGGGTCAACGATGCGCACTACATGGTGATCCCGAAGGGCGTGCCGAAGGACAAGCTCGACGTGCTGTTCAAGCTGATGAACTTCCTGCTCGAACCGGCGCAGCAGGCGATGACCTACGACGACGGTTACTTCTATCCGGGCCCGGCGGTGAAGGGCGTGACGCTCGAGATGGCGCCCGCGCACAGCCAGGAAGTGATCCGCAAGTTCGGCCGCCCGGAATACGCGAAGCTGCTGGCGGATCGCCCGCACGTGCAGCCGCTCAGCGCGCAGGCGATGGTCGCCGCGTTCCAGAAGTGGGACCGCGAGATCGGTTCGCAGAAGTCGAAGTGACGCATGGGCCGGCGGGCGCCGCGGCGCCCGCGTCGATGGAGTTCGCGCAATGAAGCAGAGTTTCGAACGGCTGCGGCTCGATGGCGTCAGCCGCAGCTTCACCAATGCGGAAGGTGCGCAGGTCGCCGCGCTGAACGGGCTCGACCTCGAGATCCGGCGCGGCGAGTTCATCGCGCTGCTCGGCCCGTCGGGCTGCGGCAAGTCGACCGCGCTGAACTGCATCGCGGGGCTGCAGCCGCTCACGAGCGGCGGCATCTGGCTCGACGACACGCGCATCGACGTGCTGCCCCCCGAGCGCCGCGGCTTCGGGATGGTGTTCCAGAACTACGCGCTGTTTCCGCACCTGTCAGTGCTCGACAACGTCGGTTTCGGCCTCAAGATGCGCGGCGTGCCGAAGCAGGAAACGCGGCGGCGCGCACAACAGGCGCTCGAACTCGTGCAGCTCGTCGGCCACGAGGGTAAGCTGCCCGGGCAGCTGTCGGGCGGGCAGCAGCAGCGCGTCGCGATCGCACGCGCGATCGTCATCGAGCCGCCGCTCGTGCTGATGGACGAACCGCTGTCGAACCTCGACACGAAGCTGCGCATCGAGATGCGCGCCGAGATCCGCCGCATCCACACGCAGCTCGAACGCGCGACGATCTACGTGACGCACGATCAGGACGAGGCGCTGTCGATGGCCGACCGCATCGTCGTGATGAAGGAGGGCGTCGTACAGCAGGTCGCGACACCGAAGGACGTCTACACGCGCCCGCACAACCTGCACGTCGCGCGTTTCATGGGTTATCGCAACGTGCTGCCGTTCACGCTCGACGGGATGGCCGGCGGCCACGTAAACGTCAGCGCCGCAGGCGTGCAGCTCACGGGCGTGCCGATGGCCGGCTTCGACGCGAAGGACGTCGCGGTCGCGCTGCGTCCCGACGACATCGAGCGCGCGGCAGACGGCGCCGACAACGCGTTCGACGCGACCGTCGAAACGGTCGAATACGGCGGCCGCGATTCGCTGATCCGTGCGGCCACGCCGTTCGGCCCGATCTGGGCGCGCGTGGCCGGAGAATTCGCGGAAGGCGAGCATTTGCGGTTATGTGTTGCGCCGTCGCGCACGCTCGTCTATGCGGGAGACGCGTGATGAACGGCCGCCGCATCGCGCGCACCGCAACGCGCCACCGGGAGGCCGCGTGAGCACGCTCCCTGCCGGCGGCACACCGCGCGACGCGAAAGCCTGGCTCGTCACACCCGCACTCGCGTTCATCGTCGCGCTGTTCATCTATCCGTTCGCCTACGGTCTCGTGCTGTCGTTCCAGCCGATGAACGGCGGCGGCGCGCTCGCGAACTACGTGCAGTTCTTCACCGACACCGCGATGTGGCCCACGGTGCTCGTCACGCTGAAGCTGGCGGTGCCGGCGGCGCTGCTCAACGTCGGCGTCGCGGTGCCCGTCGCATTCGCGCTGCGCCGCAATTCGCCTTACCAGAAGTTCGTCACGACGCTGCTCGTGATTCCCGTCACGCTCGGCACGGTGCTCGTCGCCGACGGGATGCTCACGTATTTCGGGCCGAACGGCTGGTTCCCGCAGGCGTTGCAGGGGCTGCACCTGTACACCGACGAAGTGCGCCTCACGCACAACTACTGGGGCGTGCTGCTGTCGCTGATCGTGTCGGGCTTTCCGTTCGCATTCCTGCTGATGCTCTCGTACATCAGCGGCATCGACCCGACACTCGCTCGTGCGGCGGCGACGCTCGGCGCGAACCCGTGGCAGCAGTTCCGGCGAATCTACCTGCCGCTGCTCGTGCCGGGGCTCACGATGGCCGCGTGCCTGTCGTTCGTGCAGGCGTTCTCGGTGTTCCCGTCGGCCGTGCTGCTCGGCGCGCCGGCCGGGCCCACGCGCGTGATCTCGATCGCGGCGGCGGAAGCGGCGTTCGAGAGCTACGACTATTCGCTCGCGTCGGCGATCGCGATCGTGATGGGTTTCGTGCAGCTGCTGGTGGTCGCGTCGATGCTCGGCGCGCGCCGCTTCTTCTATACCGGCGCGGTGACGGGGGGCAAGGGCTGATGGCGACCGACAATCATGCCGCCCGCGCGTGGCCGCCGAAGCACGATGCGCCCGATGCGCGGCCCGCCGACGCGAGGAAACCGCGGAAGATGGCGGGCCATCTCGCCGGCCGCGCGTGGCACGCGCTCGTCGGGGCGCTGATGGCGTTCTTCCTGCTGAACGTGATGCTGCTGATCGCGACCGTCGCGGTGAACTCGATCGCGACACGCTGGTTCGGCACGCCGCTGCCGCAGGGTTTCACGCTGCACTGGTACGCGAAGGCGTGGGCGGACTTCCAGCTCGCGAGCGTGCTGTGGGTGACCGTCGAGGTCGTTGGCGCGGTCGTGCTGCTGTCGATCGCGCTCGGCGTGCCGGCCGCCTATGCGCTCGCGCGCGTGCAGTTTCGCGGCAAGCGCTTCGCGCTGCTGGTGTTCCTGCTGCCGCTGATGGTGCCGCCCGTCACGTACGGGATCCCGATGGCCACCGTGATGTACAAGGTCGGGCTCGCGGGCACGCTGCCCGGCGTGATCCTCGCGAACCTCGTGCCGGCGCTGCCGTTCGTGATCCTCGTGATGACGCCGTTCATCGAGCAGATCGATCCGAATCTCGAAGCCGCCGCGCGCATCTTCGGTGCAAACACGTGGCGTTATTTCCGCCATGTGCTGCTGCCGCTGCTCGTGCCCGGCATGCTCGCGGCGGGGCTGCTCGTGCTAGTGCGCACGATCGGGATGTTCGAGCTGACCTTCTTCACCGCGGGGCCGAGCACGCAGACACTCGTCGTCGCGCTGTATTACGCGGTGTTCTCGACCGGCGTGCGCGCGCCGCAGTCGATCGACGCGATGGCGATGATCTACATGGCCATCACGCTCGTATGGGTGGTCATCGCGCTGCAGTTCGTGAGCCCAACGCAGCTCGTGAGCCGCGTGAAGCAGGAGCGGCAGTAGGGGCGTCAGCAGGCGCGGGCGAAGCGGAGGACGATCGCGCCCGTGCAATTGGTTACAAATGGATACCGCGCACGATACGCGGACGTTGCAGACTACGCGGCGTTCACCCGATAACGGATATCCATGAAGTTCCAGACGCTGCTGACACTCGCCGGTGCATCGACCCTCCTTGCCGCCTGCAACCTGCTCCACGACGGCCCCGGCTCGGGCGACGTCGATGCCGCCGTGCGCCGCGCGCTCGAGGCGGAAAACCACGGCGGGCTGAACGCGCTGTTCGGCCAGCCGCTGCCCGTCTCGGCCGATGTCGTGTCGGCGAAGCCCGACGGCGACTGCAAGAAGGTCGGCGATCGCACCTACTCGTGCGACGTCGTGGTCACGTGGCGCAATACCGACTACAAGCCGTCGCGCGCGAACCTGACGTTCGTGAAGGCCGCTGACGGCTCGTGGCAGACGTCCGGCGTCGACGCGGCGATCGTGACGGGCACCGCGAAATCGCTGGTCGACCAGATCGGCAAGGCATGGCCCGGCAACGCGGCAAGCGGCGCGTCGGCACCGCAGTGACGCAGTGACCTGCGAGGGCAACAAGCGGGGCGTTTCCCTCCGGTAATACGCGGCCTGTCGCGCCCGAACGCCGCGCCACGCCTTCCACCGACTTCACGCCACCGACCGATTGCCCGCAAGCGCATCGCCGGATGCACCGGGGCTGGCGCACCGCGACCGGGCTGGCGGCCGGACACGGTTGCCGGCAGCGCCAATACGGCGCGAACCCCGCAACCGGTCGACCCATCCTGTTCGATCGACACTCAGGCGCGGACTGGCAGGAAAAAAGGGCGAGAGCATCGCGTCCGCGCGTGACCGAATGCATCCTCGGTATGCGGGCCGACTTATAGGGAAAACCCTTATTTCGAGATATAATCACGGCCTAAGTGATAGGTCGAACCATGCCTGAACGTTTCCAAACCCTTGAAAAATTTGTGTTTTCCCTCGTCGTGATGTCCGCGGTCGTGTGCTCGGCATTCCTCGCGTACGAGCGTCATCCCGAGATCAAGATCGCGCTGCACGAAGGCGAAGCGCTGATGCGCGAGAGCGCCAAGTATTCGGTCATCTGCTCGCCGTCCAAGGTCGATCCTTGCGTCGAGATGTCCGCTTACTGAAACGCGCGCATTCGGGTCGGGATCAGCGCGTCGGGTGGTGCGCCGCAGCCAAAGCCGGCGAGATCCAGTGCGCGGCCCGACCAGCGTCAGGCCGGCCCTGCAGCATCGGCGGCCCGAGTTCCCTGACGTAGCGCTCGTCAGGCATTCAGAAACCCGCTGCAAGACAGCGCGGATGCATGAACCCGATGCACAAACCCGCTACGTGCCGGGTCACCGGCGTAAGCAACTCCCGATCCAAAGCCCCGCTTCGAGCAATCGAGCGGGGCTTTTCTCGTAGAGCCGTCGAAACGATCCCCGCGGCTGCGCATCACACGACATGCGTCGGAGCGCCCTCGACGAACGCGGCGACATTGTCGACGAGCTGATCGGCGAGCGCCTGCATCGCCTCGTCGCTCGCCCACGCGACGTGCGGCGTCAGGATGAAGGCCGGATGCGACAGGATCGCGTGGAACGGATGCGCGGCCGGCAGCGGCTCCTGCGTGACCACGTCGAACCCGGCGCCCGCGATCTGCCCCGACTGCAACGCGTCGACGAGCGCGTTTTCATCCACGAGCCCGCCGCGCGCGGTATTGATCAGCAACGGCCGGCGTGCCATCCGCGCGAACGCGGCCGCGTCGATCAGGTGTCGCGTCGCCGGCGTGAGAGGACAGTGCAGCGTGATCACGTCGCTGTCCCGAAGCAGCGTGTCGAGCGGCGCGTAGTCGTCCCCCGACGCATCGCCGTGCGCGGCGAACCGTACCCGCATGTCGAGCGCGCGCGCGATGCCGGCCACCGCGCGCCCGAGCACGCCGTCGCCGACGATCCCGAGCGTCGAGCCGGTCAGGTCGCGAATCGGATGATCGAAGAAGCAGAACTGCCCGCTGTCGAGCCAGCGCCCCGCGCGCACCGCGTCGCGGTACGCGACGAGGCTGCGGCGCAGCGCGAAGATCAGCGCGAACGTGTGCTCGGGCACCGTGCGGACCGCATACCCGCGAATGTTGCTCACGACGATGCCGTGCGCGGCACACGCGTCGAGATCGACGATGTCGGTGCCCGTCGCGGCGATCGCGATCATCCGCAGGCGCCGCGCGTCGGCAAGCGCCGCTGCGTCGAGCCGCACCTTGTTGGTCACGACGATGTCCGCGTCGCCGATGCGTGCAGCGACTTCGTGCGCGGCCGTCCGCTCGAACGAGCGCAACACGTACGGAAACGGGAACGGCTTCAGCACGGTTTGCGGCGACAGCGTCGCGCGGTCGAGGAACACGATCGTCGCGGGAGAGGAAACGGAAAACATGGCGGGCCTCGCTGGCAGGCGCCCGGGGCGGGCGCGGAACGGGTTCGATTCTGCCGGCGGCACGCGGGCCGTCGTTTGACCGTTGCGCGAGTGCGCTTTCCCGGATGGAAAGGCTGGCGCACCGCATTTGTGAACGGACGCGGCGCACGCCTTTCCGTTTCGGAAAGGCTGGTTGAGCATCGATCGATTTTCGCCGGACGGGAACGCCGTCATGATCGCCGTCATCGACAACACGCTTTCATCGGAGACAACCATGACACGGCCCCTCGACGGCATCCGCGTGCTGGAACTCGGACAACTGATCGCCGGCCCGTTCGCGGGCCGGATGCTCGCCGAATTCGGTGCGGACGTGCTCAAGGTCGAGCCGCCCGCGCTCGGCGACCCGCTGCGCAAATGGCGGCTGCTGCACGACGGCACGTCGGTCTGGTGGGCCGCGCAGTCGCGCAACAAGCGCTCGCTGACGCTCGACCTGCGCACGCCCGAAGGGCAGGACGTGGTACGCCGCCTCGTCGCGGAAACCGACGTGCTGATCGAGAACTTCCGGCCGGGCACGCTCGAGGGCTGGGGGCTCGGCTGGGACGCGCTGTCCGCGATCAACCCGGGGCTCGTGATGCTGCGCGTGTCGGGCTTCGGCCAGACGGGCCCGTACCGCGACCGGCCCGGCTTCGGCGTGATCGCCGAGGCGATGGGCGGCCTGCGGCACCTGACCGGCGAGCCGGGCCGCACGCCGGTGCGCGTCGGCATCTCGCTCGGCGATTCGCTGTCGGCGCTGCACGGCGTGATCGGCGTGCTGCTCGCGCTGCGGCATCGCGAGCAGCAGGGCGGCAAGGGGCAGGTCGTCGATGTCGCGCTGTACGAGTCGGTATTCAACATGATGGAAAGCCTGCTGCCCGAATACTCGGCGTTCGGTGCCGTGCGCGAGGCGGCCGGCAGCAGCCTGCCCGGCATCGCGCCGACCAACGCATATCGCTGCCGCGACGGCCGGTATGCACTGATCGCCGGGAACGGCGACAGCATCTTCCGGCGCCTGATGGAGTTGATCGGCCGGCCCGATCTCGGCAACGATCCCGCGCTCGCGCACAACGACGGGCGCGTCGCGCAGGTCGAACGCATCGACGCGGCGATCGGCGCGTGGAGCGCGCGGCACGATCTCGACGCGGTGCTGGCCGCATTGAACGACGCGCGCATCCCGTCCGGGCGCATCTACGACGTGGCCGACATCGCCGCCGATCCGCATTACCGCGCGCGCGACATGCTCGTCGATGCCGCGCTGCCCGACGGCACGCCCGTGCTCGTGCCCGGCATCGTGCCGAAGCTCGGTGCGACGCCCGGGCGCATCGAGCGCCCGGCGCCCGCGCTGGGCGCGGATACCGACGCGGTACTCGAAACGCTCGGCATCGATGCGGCGACGCGCGGCGACTGGCGCACGCGCGGCGTGATCTGAACCCGAACCAGGAGACGACGACATGAGCGCGCAACGCACACGGCTCTACATCCACGAAGTCGCGACGCGCGACGGTTTCCAGAACGAAGCGGCATTCGTCGACACCGACGACAAGATCGCGCTCGTCGACGCGCTGAGCGCCTGCGGCTACGCGAAGATCGAGGTCACGTCGTTCACGTCGCCGAGGGCGATCCCCGCGTTGCGCGACGCCGAGGCCGTGATGCACGGCATCGCGCGCGCACCGGGCGTCGTCTACACGGTGCTCGTGCCGAACGTGCGCGGTGCCGAGCGCGCGCTGTCGTGCGGCGTCGACGAAGTGAACCTCGTGATGTCGACGAGCGAAAGCCACAACCGCGCGAACCTGCGGATGACGCGCGAGCAATCGTTCGCGCAGCTGCGCGACGTGATCGACGCGGTACGCGGCACGGGTGTCGCCATCAACGTCTCGCTGTCGACCGCGATGGGCTGCCCGATGGAAGGGGACGTCGCGGCCGAGGGCGTGCTCGCGTGGATGCAGCGTTTCGCCGATCTCGGCGTGCATGGCTTCACGCTGTGCGATACGACGGGCATGGCATTTCCGTCGCAAGTGCGGGAGCTGTCGGCACGTGCGCGCGAGCGCTTCGGCGCGCTGCAGCTCACGCTGCACTTCCACAACACACGCGGGATGGCGCTTGCGAACACGCTCGCGGCACTCGACGCCGGTATCGACCGCTTCGACGCATCGCTCGGCGGCCTCGGCGGTTGCCCGTACGCGCCGGGCGCGACCGGCAACGCGTGCACCGAGGAACTCGTGCACATGCTCGAACTCGACGGCTACGATACGGGCGTCGATCTCGCGGCCGTGCTGGCCGCGTCGGCACGGCTGCCGGCGCTGATCGGCCATGACGTGCCGAGCCAGATCCTGAAGGCCGGGCGCCGCTCGGACCTTCATCCGCCGCCGCGCGCCGACGCCGGCGACATGCCCGCGCAACGCGCTTTCTCGTGAACGACCAACCGGAGCGAACCTCATGGCACTGATTGACCACCTCGACCATCTCGTGCTGACCTGCGTCGATCCCGACCGGACGACGCATTTCTACACCGAGGTGCTGCAGATGCAGCTCGAAACCTTCGGGGCCGGCCGGATCGCGTTCCGCTTCGGCAACCAGAAGATCAACCTGCACGTGCGCGGCGCGGAGTTCGAACCGAAAGCGCATGTGCCGGTGCCTGGCGCGCTCGACCTGTGCTTCATCGCGTCGGTGCCGCTCGACGACGTGATCGCGCACCTGAAGCGCGTCGAATGGCCGATCGTCGAAGGGCCCGTCGAACGCACGGGCGCGACGCGGAAGATCCGCTCGGTCTACGTGCGCGATCCCGACCTGAACCTGATCGAGATCTCCGAGCTGATCTGACTCGATCCGACCGCCGGCGCATCGTCGGGCATCTCGTGCCATCGCGCATGCGGCCCGGATCGTACCGGTGCGGCCTCCTGCCGCGTCGATCTGCCGCCGAAAACGGACAGCCGGTTTCCGCGCTCGCCGATTCCGGATAGCCGGCCAGTGCCGCGCTGCGGATAATGCGTGCTTCGGCGACTGAGAAGCCGCCTTCGCACCGGACGCAACGCCTGCGTCCGCGCTTCCGCAACCCGACCCGAACGATTCCGATGACGATCCTCTATCGCGGCATGGACCGCGCGGCCCTCGACGCCGCCTATCTGAACACGAAGGTGGTACCCGATTTCCCGGCGCTGCTGGCGTCGATGCAGGCGCGCAGTGCGGCGCTCTACGACACGACGCGCGGCCGGCGCGACCTGCGTTACGGTGCGCAGCCCGCGCAGCGATTCGACTGGCTGTCGTGCGGTCGGCCGGATGCGCCGCTGTTCGTGTTCATTCACGGCGGCTACTGGCAGCACTGCGCGAAAGAGGATTTCGCGTACGCGGCGAGCGGGCCGCTCGCACGCGGTTTCGACGTGATACTCGCCGAATACACGCTGGCGCCGGTCGCGACGATGACCGGCATCGTCGGCGAGATCGGTGCGCTGCTCGACTACCTGGCGAACGACCCCGACGCAATCGGTACCGCCGGGCGGCCGATCCACCTGGGCGGCCATTCGGCGGGCGGCCACCTGACGGCCGTGTACCGCGCGCATCCGGCCGTCGTGTCGGCGCTCGCGATCAGCCCGCTCGTCGATCTCGAACCGATCTCGCTGTGCGTCCTGAACGACAAGCTGCAGCTCAGCGCGCGCGAAGTGGACGCGTACAGCCCGTTGCGCCATGTCGGGCCCGGCGCACCGACGGTCGTGGCGGTCGGCGATGCCGAGCTGCCCGAACTCGTCCGGCAGGCACGCGACTATGCGACGGCATGCGAAGCGGCAGGCGAACGGATCGTCCACGTCGGGCTCCCCGGCATGCGGCACTTCGACGTGCTCGACGATCTCGCGAAGCCGGACGGTGCGATGCTCGCCGCGTTGCAGTCGATCGCGCCGCGCTAGGCGCCGTTTTGCGTCGTCGTGCACCGTGTCGCGAGGGGACGGCCGGGCGTATGATCGGCGTCAGGCCGCCGCGCTGACGGCAAGCACCGGCCTGGCCTCCCCAGGACCCACGACATGGTGAACCCGCTTCATTTCGATCTGCAATCGCTGCGCGTGTTCGCGCTCGTCGCCGAGCACGGCAGCCTGACGAAAGCGGCCGAGCATGGCCAGCTCACGCTGTCCGCGGTCAGCAAGCGCATCGCCGAGCTCGAAAGCGTGACGGGCAGCGCGCTGTTCGTCCGGCATGCGCGCGGTGTCGAGCTGACGCCCGCGGGCCGCGCGCTGCTCGACCATGCGGCGAAGGTGATCGAGCAGGTCAACCGGATGGCGCACGAGATGAGCGACTACGTCGCCGGCGTGCGTGGCCACATCCATGTGTGGACCAACACGTCCGCGATCGTCCAGTTCCTGCCCGCCGATCTCGCGGCGTTCCTCACCGACAATCCGGGTATCAAGGTCAGCCTCGAGGAGCGTTTGAGCCACGAAATCGTCGACGCGCTCGCGTCCGGCAAGGCCGATCTCGGCGTGTTCGCCGACAACGTGCCGGCTCCCGGTATCGAACGGCGGCTGTACCGCCGCGACGAACTCGTGCTGCTCGTGCCGCGCACGCACCGGTTCGCCGCGCGCGACAGCATCCGCTTCGCGGACACGCTCGACGAGGACTACGTCGGGCTCAGCGACGGCAGTTCGCTGCTCGCGCGGATGACCGACGCCGCGTTCGCGGTCGAGCGCTCGCTGAAGCTGCGGATCCAGGTATCGAATTTCGATGGCGTGAGCCGGATGATCGAGGCCGGGCTCGGGATCGGCATCCTGCCGCGCGACGCGGTGACCGGCGAGCGCGCGGCGCGGCTCGGGGTCGTGAAGCTCGACGATGCGTGGGCGACGCGCACGCTGTGGGTCGGCGTGAAGGCCGGAACCGTGCTGACGACCGATATCGCGAAGCTGTTCGATTTCATGTCGGCGCGTTGAGGCCCGCCTGCAAGCTGGCGGGAATGGTCGCGGTGCGGCTTCGGGGAAGGGCGATCGTCAGGGCGCGTTCGGCTCGCCGTCGCGGGAAGCAGATGCCGTTGCGGGAAGCGATTCGTAGCAGCCGCGCCGGACCGACCGGCGGACGACCGCGAACAGCCGGCGCATAGTGCGGCCCGGATGCAGCCGACAGTCGCGAGCACGGCGCGCGCGCTCCTGTCTGGCCGCGGCAACGCCCGTGCCTGCCGCACACGCCGGTGCCCGCACACGTCGCCGCCGCGAAGCGCATGCTTCGCCTTGCCGTCGCGGGTTCGTTCCTTGCACTATCGTTACGCCGTTCCCGCTCGTGTCGGCGATGACCGTCGGGCCGGACACATTCCCGCCTGCTGGATGGGCGGTGTAACCGATCTCTCCGTTGAAGCCGCCCCGTTGAGCAGTCATTTTTCGCACTCGCCACAATATTCCCGCGCCTGAAACGTCTTCAGGTGCATGGAATCGCCACCCACTTCACGCACATGACCGACCCAGACCGCGACATCACCGCGATAGTGATGCGTGAACGAACGAGGCTGGTGAGCTTCATCCGGCGTCGGATTCGCGATCCGGACGATGCCGAGGACATCCTTCAGGACGTGTTTCACGAATTCGTCCAGGCTTACCGGCTTCCGGCGCCCATCGAACAGGCGAGCGCGTGGCTGTTCCGCGCGGCGCGCAACCGTATCGTCGACCGCTTTCGCAAGAGGAAGGAGCAGCCGCTGACCGATCTGTCCGAGGCCGACGACGACGCGGACAGCGAGTACCGGCTGGATCTCGTGCTGCCGGCGCACGATGCCGGCCCCGAAGCCGTCTACGCGCGCACGCTCCTGCTCGAAGCCTTGCAGGATGCGCTCGACGAGCTGCCGGCGAATCAGCGCGAGGTGTTTATCGCGCACGAACTGGAGGGCCGTTCCTTCAAGGAGATGGCCACGCAAAGCGGCGTTGCGCTCAATACGCTGCTCGCGCGCAAACGCTATGCGGTCTTGCATCTGCGTGCACGGCTGCAGCTCATTCATGACGAACTGGACAATATCTAGAGGAGTCGACAAATGAATTTTCGAATCAGATGCGCGGGCAAGGCGGTGCTCGTCTTGATCGCCATAGGCGTGCTCGGATGGGTCGTCATGATGTTGTGGAACTGGGTGATGCCGGCGCTGTTCGTCGGTGCCCGCACGATCGATTTCGCCCGGGCGCTGGGCCTGCTCGTGTTGAGCCGCATCCTGTTCGGCGGCTTCCGCGGACACCACGGCTGGCGCGGCCGGCGCCACTGGCGCAAGTGGGAATCGATGACGCCCGAGGAACGCGAGCATTTCCGCAACGCGTGGCGCTCCGGCGGCGACCGGCCCACGGGAGCGTGAACGTGCGCGAAAAATCCACGGGCGACTGCAAACAGCAACCGGGCGTGATCGCGCCGGTCGTCGATCTGAAACGTTGCGAAGGCAAAGCGGATTGCGTTGCGATTTGCCCTGAAAACGTGTTCGAGGTCAGACGCATCGACCCGGCCGATTACGTCGGCCTCGGCCTGATGCATCGCCTGAAGCTGCGCGTGCACGGCATGAAAGTCGCCTACACGCCGAACGCGCATGCGTGCCGGTCATGCGGACTATGTGTGACCGCGTGCCCCGAGCGCGCCATCACGCTCGCCCGAATCGCATGACAACCTCCGCGTGTCGCCGATATCGAGCGGCCGCGCCGAAACCCTGGCGCAAGAGGCGCGGCCGGATACATCGTCGACGTGATCAATCTCGTCAAGGAACACACATGGCTTCATCCACCGCCGTTCTTCTGCGACGGCTCCACGAAGAGAGCCGGACCGAAATCATCGCCCGTGCCCGCGCGCAGTTCCCGGGATCGAACGAGGAGCTTCTGTCGTTGGCAGAGGAATACGAAGCGATCGCCCCCCGTCTGCGGGGGCGGTTTCTCGAAACGTTCGGGCTGTTCACCGACGACTTCGACTCCCCGGAAGGCAGCCGGCTATCGTTGGCCGTGTCGCCGGAAACGGGCGGGTTCTTGCGCAACATGGTGCTCTCGCAACGGCCGGCCCGCATCCTCGAACTCGGCAGCTCATGCGGCGTGTCCACGCTGTATTTCGCCGACGCACTGCGCACGTTGGGCCGTGGCGTGGTCATCGCGACCGAACGCGATGCGCTCAAGTGCGCCCGATTGCGCGATCACGTCGGCACGGCGGGCCTGGACGCCCATGTCGACATCCGGGAGGGCGACGTATTCGAGACCGTTGCCGAACTGGACGGCCACTTCGACATGGTATTCATCGACGTCTGGGCCGACGCCTACCTGAAGTTGTTCACGCAGATCGAGCGCCTGCTGCGCCCGGGGTCGATCGTCCTGGCCGACAACATGTACACGGCCGAGGACGCCGTTCGACCGTACAAGCACTATCTCGATGGCGATCCGCGCTTCTCGACCACGACACTGGATTTTGAATCCGGGATCGAATTCACGGTCGTCGTTTCCCGAGCGGACATGGCATCGCAGGGCCCTTGCCGAGACGGCGCGCAGTGAAGGGCAGAACCATCGATCGCCGGGCATCTCGCTTCGGATTTCGCGTGCCAGCGGTCGACGCATACGAGCGTTACGTGACCGTAACCGTATGCGGGAAACACGACCGCCTGCCGTGGGCCGCCGGGCGACCGATACCCCGGCCATCGGCGAAGCATCAGGAACGACGCGTGAACGCGTTCCCGCGCCCCGCATCGACACGCGCTCAAACCGGATTGATCTCGTCCTGGCTGCGCCGCGTCGTCAGCGGCCCGAGCACGCGCAGCGTGACGGCGACAATGCCGAGCGCAACCGAGATCACGCCAAACATCGCGCCCGCGCCGTAACCGCCGAGCACCGGCAGCAACACGAACGGCAGCGCACCGCTGACGATGCGCGACAGCGCATAGGTACTGCCGATCGCCGTCGAACGCACGCGCGCCGGAAAAATCTCCGCCTGGTACACGTGGTACGCGTTGCTGAACACGTTCGACGCGCAGGTCGTCAGGAACCCGAAGCCGACGATCAGCACGGTTTGGCCCGAGTACGCGAAACACAGCCCGAACGCCGCGATCGACAGGATCGACGCAATCACGAGCGTGCGGCGCTCGATCCAGTTGAGCAGCGGAATCGACAGCAGCGAGCCGACCGGATAGCCGATGAACGACAGCGCGATGAACAGCGTACTGTCCGTCACGTCGAAGCCGCGGCTCTTCACGACCGTGCCGGCCAGCGTGCCGAAACCGTAATAACCGAAGCCCTGGAACAGATGAAAGATCGCGAGCATCAGGTAGCGCGCGCCGTACGGCTCGCGCCGCAGCAGCGCGATACGCTCGCCGAGCCCGAGCGGCCGTTGCGGCTCGACCGGTTCCGCGAATTGCTCGGGCACGCGCACGCCGGTGCCCTCCGCGAAACGCCGCAATGCCGCGTACGCATCGGCGGTGCGGCCCTGTGCGAGCAGCCAGCGCGGGCTTTCCGGCAGCCGGTGCTGGACGAACAGCACGTACACCGCGCCGAGGCTGCCGATCGCGAGGATGATGCGCCAGCCGGCCACGCCGCCCACGTGCAGCGGATTCAGCCACAGCGCGAGGAAACCGACGAGCGGCACCGCGACATAGGAAGTCGTATAGGCCCACGCGGCGAGCCGCCCGCGCTTTTCCTTCGGCAGGATCTCGGACAGGAAGCTGTCGGCAACCGGATAGATCGCGCCGACGCCGATGCCGGTCAGGAACCGGCACGCGACGAGCATGTCGGCGTTCACGGAAAACGCGCCGACCAGCGAGAACGCGCTGTACCACGTGAGCGTCAGCAGGAAGGCCTTGCGCCGGCCGATGCGGTCGGCGAGGCTGCCGAGGCACATCGCGCCGACGAACATGCCGATGAACGCCGATGCCAGCAGCAGCTTGAAATCGGTGCTCTGCCGGCTCAGCCCGTATTCGTTCTGCAACGCGGAACCGATCGTGCTGACGAGGAAGATCTCGTACATGTCGAAAAACAGCCCGATGCCGATCACCCAGACGACGAACCGGTGCAATGCGCCGACCGGCAGGTCGTCCATGAAATCGCCGAGCGTGACGCGGCGGGCGGGGAGGGCCGACCCGGCGGCGCCAGTGCCGGCGGCGGCCGCTGGTCGTGCGGGCGCGGGTTCGCCCGTGTTGCCGCCGAGATCGAGGGAATGGCTGTTCATCGTGTCTCCTGATTATCGGTACGCCGTGGCGCGGGGCCCGGCCGTTCGCGACCGGCGCGATGCATCCGGTCGCACGACGTGGCGGCAGGCACCGCAAGCCCGTTGAAAGGGCCGGACAGGCGGGCTGTACCGATCGTCCGGCACATGGTGGGCAAATCCGCGGCACGTGATAATTGCGGATGTTTCAAGCGTCCTTTCCCGCGCAGAAAGGGTGCGGAACACGCGGCAGCCGGCATCCGTGCGAGAGGCCCGTGCAGCCTGCGTGGCGTGCGGTCGTGCACCGGAATCGCCGGCGCGCTCACGCAACCGGCTGGCCGGGAAAACCATGAGGCCCGTCGCGCGACTGCCGGCGAAACAACCGCCGGCAGTCGGGCCGTCATGCTCAGTCGGCCGGCACGAACGCCGCCCCGTGAAACACGCGCACGGGGTTGCCGCGCTCGAGCGCAAAGTGCTGCATCCGCCGCTGCCGGCGCGCGTCGGACGCGTGACGGTCGGCCTCCTGCTGCAGTCGAACCTGCAGCAACTGCAGCGCGAGGCGCTTGTTCGCATGCTGGCTGCGCTCGCTTTCCACGCGCACCGACAGGCCGGTCGCGACATGGGTCGCGCGAATCGCCGAGCTCGTCTTGTTCACGTGCTGGCCGCCCGGCCCGCGTGCACGCATCGCTTCGAATCGCACGTCGCCGTCCGGCAGCGGCTGCGCGTCGGCGCAGCGCGTGACACCGATGAACCAGTTCTTGCGCGGATGGCGCAACCGGTACGGGCTCGCGCAGATCCATTGCAGCGTGCCCGTCCAGCGGTCCGCCAGCGCCTGCGCGCCGGCACCGTCGAGATCGAGCAGCGCCGAGCGCAGCGTGCCGGGCCGTTCACCCGGCTGCACGTCCAGCACCGTGACGACGACGCGCTGCGCATCGGCTTCCGCCTGCAGGCGCCGCAACGCATTGGCCGCGGCGAGCTGGCACTCCAGCGGCCCGTGCGCGGAAGAAATCTGCATCAGCATCGGCCTGCCTCCCCGGACGTCTTGTAGGTCAGCACCGGCGCGAGCCGCGCGAGCTTGCGCAGCAGGCCGGCCGCCTCGAGCGCGTCGACGACGCTGTCGATCGGCTTGTAGGCCTGCGGCGCTTCCTCGTACAGCAGTTCGCGGTCTTCGCAGACGACGTGGCTGCCGAGCGGCGTACGCGTGAGCTGCGATGGCGTGAAGCGCCGTTCGAGACGCCCCTTGCAATCGCCGCGCGCCCACTTGCGGCCCGCGCCGTGTGCAAGCGACGCGAGGCTGGCCGCATCGTCGGGCCGCACGGGGGCGACGAGATAGCTGTAGTCGCCGCGCGACCCGGGAATCACGACCGGCCCCGCATCGGCCGGCGTCGCGCCTTTGCGATGGAGCCAGCCGGGCTCGCCGTCGACGCGCGCGCGGCTCACCAGGTTGTGGTTCACGTCGAGCACGCACCGGCCGTCGCTGCGCCAGCGCGCCAGCATGCGCCGCGCGATCAGGTCGCGATTCGCGATCGCGTAGCGCAACGCCGCGTCGTGGCGCGCAAGGTATGCCGTGCATGCGGCATCCGTGTCGTCGAGCCCGTTGTAGCCGTGCTCGCGCATGTGCTGTTCGAGGATCGACTGGCCGAAACCGCGCGACCCGCTGTGCACGAGCAGCAGCAGGCGCTCGTGATCGAGGCCGAGTGCGTGGACGGCATCGGCGTCGTACACCGCGTCGATCCGCTGCGCTTCCGCGAAATGATTGCCGCTGCCGATCGTGCCGAGCGATGCCGCGAACGCGTGATCCGCGAACCCGGCGGCCGCGATGAGCGGCTGCCAGCTTGCATCGGGCGTGGCGTCGATCGAGCCGAGCCGGCTCGCGAGCTTCGACGCGCTGACGCGCCGCGCATCGAGCGCGGTTTGCCACAGCGCCATTCCGCAGCCGATATCGCCGCCGATCAGCGCCGGGTACAGCCGGCCCGTCGAGAAGAACGCGGCGCCGACCGGGTAGCCGCGTCCGGGGTGAAGATCGGGCATGCCGGCGACACGCCGCATGCCGGGGAGGGTGGCAGCGTGTTCGAGCTGCCGGATGGCCTCACCTTCGATCCAGGTGGTGGCGCAAGCGCACAAGGTGACGCGCTCGCCCAGGTATTGCATGGAATTGCCCATGGAGGTTTCCGTTCGATGAAAAGGTAGAACGGCGGGCCATGGCGCAGGCAGCGCTCGAATGCGCTGCCCGACATCGGAAGTCGGGAAGAGGGCGGCACGACCGGATCGGAACGACCCGGCTCATCGCCGTGACGGCGATACGGTGTGCTGCTGCGTGGCGTGAACGATGAAACGGACGGACGCGAAAAACCCGGACTACGACCCGCGACGGGAGGAGCGTTGGCGTGACGTCATGATGTTCTTCTCCTTGCGAGTGAGGGGTTGATCGGAATGGCGGCGACTCTAGCATGCACGCAGCGGACGCAGCAAGCGGGCAGCACGGCGCTGCCCATCGAATCGTCGCCCGATGTGGCGAAAAACACACATATAGATATCCTGACAATGTGCGTGCCGACGGCGCGTGCGGCACGCCACAGCAGGTATTCAACGCATGCAGGCGGTCGCAACAGCGGGTTCCGACAGCGCTTGACAGTGCAAAAGCCGTTTCGTAGCATCCGCCTGCTTCATCCCTGAACCCTCATCGAACCGGTGATCCAAGTGCCCGCAAACATTCGTCCCTTCGCCTGATACGCCGACGACTGCCGTCCCGGCCGCGTGTCGTCCTGCCCGTTTCCGCCTGCCTCGCGGCGCTGGAACGTCGACTGCAGGAACGCGCCCGGACAAGCACTGACACCGCAACGCACACCAGACCGTTCGTTCACGTCGTCGGCTTTTTCCCCTGTTTCCGGAGAAAGACCATGACGCTGGATTTTCGCGCATACGCGCAATCGCTCGACCTCGCCCGTTACCCGCGCACGCCGCATCTCGAAGGCTCGCGCCTGCAGGACGGCGACGAAGGTCGCGAACACGTTCCCTATCGCACCCTCGCGGGCGCACACATCGTCGTCGAGGAAAAACTCGACGGCGCGAACACGGGCATCAGCTTCGGCCCGGCGGGCGAACTGCTGCTGCAGTCGCGCGGCCACTATCTGGCCGGCGGCGGCCGCGAGCGGCAGTTCGGTTTCGTGAAGACGTGGGCCGCCGCCCATGCTGGCTGGCTGCTCGACCGCCTCGGCGATCGCTACGTGATGTACGGCGAGACGATGAGCAAGAAGCACGCGGTGTTCTACGACGCGCTGCCGCATCACTTCTTCGAATTCGACGTGTTCGACCGCACGACGGGCCGTTTCCTGTCGACGGGCGCGCGTCGTGCGCTGCTTGCCGACGGGCCCGTGCTGTCGGTGCCCGTGTTGTACGAAGGCATCGCGCCGGCGCGGCTCGCCGACCTGAAGGCCCTGCTCGGCCCGTCGCTCGCGAAGACGCCGGACTGGCGTCGCGCGTTCGAGGAAACGGTGCGGCGGCAGGGGCTCGACCTCGCGCGCGCATGGCAGCAGTGCGACAAGTCGGCCTGCGCGGAAGGGCTCTACGTGAAGGTCGAGACGGACGACACGACGACCGCGCGCCTGAAGTGGGTCCGCCACGATTTCGTGCAGGCGATTCTCGAATCGGCGTGCCATCACTCGGAGCAGCCGTTCATCCCGAACCTGCTCGCGCCGGATGTCGACCTGTATGCGCCGCGCCCGACGGTCACGTGGCGATCGATCGCCACGACGCGCGCGCACCCATGAATGCGGAACGGCCGTGCGCCGTTTCGAGAGGAGTCTTGATCATGAAGTACGAACAACTGCAGGCACTCGTGCCGGCGCCCGGCCGGCAGCCGGACTACCGCGCGTGCCTCGCGGCGTTTCCCGCGCTCGAACAGGCGAAGACGACACCACAGGAGCCGGCGCATCACGGCGAAGGCGACGTGTGGACGCATACGACGATGGTGATCGATGCGCTGCTCGCGTTGCCCGGTTATCAGGCCGCATCGCGCGCCGACCAGGAAATCGTGTTCCTGGCCGCGCTGCTGCACGACATCGCGAAGTACCGCACGACGGTCGTCGATCCCGTTACCGGCGCGATCGGCCATCCCGGCCACTCGCGCAAGGGGGCGATCGATGCGCGTATCGCGCTGTGGGATGCCGGCGTGCCGTTCGCGGTGCGCGAGGCGATCTGCCGGATGATCGCCGTGCACCAGGTGCCGTTTTTCGCGATGAGCGGGTCGCGCCGCGGCACGCCCGAGTTCATCGCGCGCGAACTGTCGTGGCAGGTGAGCCTGCCGCTGCTGTGCCTGCTCGCCGAAGCCGATATGCGCGGGCGCATCTGCAGCGATACGCAGCGCGTGCTCGACAACATCGAACTGTTGCGCGAACTGGCGCGGGAAGAGGGGTGTTATGGCCAGCCGCGCGCATTCGCCGACGCGCACACCGCGCTCAGCTATTTTCGCGGCGCGGACGTGCATCCCGACTATCCGCTGTTCCGCACGCCGGGCTCGCGGGTCGTCGTGATGTCGGGCCTGCCCGCGTCGGGCAAGAACACGTGGGTCGCGCAGCATCATCCGGAGCTGCCCGTCGTTTCGTTCGACGATGCACGCGATGCATTGGGGCTGCGCCATGGCCAAAACGAGGGCGCCGTCGCGCACCGTGCGGTCGACGCCGCGAAGGCACTGTTGCGGGAGAAGCGGCCGTTCGTGTGGAACGCGACGAACCTGTCGCCGCTGATGCGCAAGAAGACGCTCGACCTGCTGTTCGCGTACGGCGCCGACGTGACGCTCGTCTATCTCGAGCAGCCGCGCGCGGAGTTGTTGCGCCGCAACGCGCGGCGCGACACGTCGCTGACGAACCGCGCGCTCGAGGCGATGCTGCCGCGCTGGGATCCGCCGCTGCCCACCGAAGCGCACGCGGTGCGGTACGAAGCCTGATGCGGCAACGTCGCGACAAATGTCACCGCACGAACCGGTACACCGCCCATCATGGCGGCATACCGGCTCGCATCATTTCAGCGCGGGATTCTGCTGCGTCGCACACGCGCGCAACGCTGTGACGAGATCGGGCTGGCCGAGCTTCTCGAACAGGTCGGCCATTTCCATCTGCGCGACCGGATCGCCTTCGCGCGCCGCGCGCCAGCGCAGCGACGCGATCATCCCGCTCATGCCTTCGCCGGGCGTTTCGCCGTCGTAGCCCGACATCGCCTGCAATACGTCCGCGAGCTTGTTGTAGCCGGCCGGCACGTGATGAACGAGCAGCCACGCAATCGCCGGCTGCGCGCCTTCCCAATCCTCGTCGTCGAGCGAACTGCTCGCGAGGCGCGCGGCCGCGCGCCACGAACCGAGCGATGCGGCTTTCGCGTAGGCCTTGTCGGCGTCGCGGCCGCGCGACGACGGCGCCGCGTCGAACGCGGCCTGCGCTTCGGCGGACGGCGGCGGCAGCGCGAGCTTCGTGCAGCTGAACGCACCGGCATCCGGTGCGTTGCCGGGCTGGCCGGCCCAGCGCGCCTGGTCCTTCAGCGCGCGATCGAGCGTGGGCCGCACGTCGCTTTCCTTCATCGACGCGAACACCCAGTCGGTACGGACATGGCGCGCGGCGTCCCAGTCGCTTTCGGCGGCGGCATGTTGCGCGAACGCGAGGCAGGCCGCCACGCAGCCGATGCGGAACAGGTTTCGGACAGGAGATTTCATCGCCGACCGCACCTCAACTCGCCACGATGATGAAGGTGGTGAGCGCGATCGGAAACAGCGCGAGGCCGAGCAGGCCCAACGCGCCATCGGCCGCCATCGCGATCGGCGACAAGGCCAGCTTCGCGCCGCGGCCGACAGCCGTCAGCTTGTCCGTCACCGTGACCTCGTACGGACGATTGAACGCCTGCGGTACCGACGAAGACGTGACATCGTTCGGCAGATAGCGCTTGCCGCTGATCCTGCCTTCCGACTCCAGGTAGGCACCGTCCTTCTTGAAACCGTCCGCGAGCGCACGCTCGCGCACGTCGGAGCCGGTCGGCGCATCCGCATAGTCCAGCCGCATCGTGTATTGACCGGTGATCGCGTCGCCGTGCGCCTCGAAATCGCTGAACCCCGTGTGAATCTTGGGGCGATAGGGGGCGTTGAGCACCGTCGCAAGGCTCGGCGGCATCTCGAAGATGTAGTGATACTTCTTGCCGAGCACGACGAGCTGTTTGCCGTCCGCGGTAATCAGGAACGTCGACAAGGTTTCGTCGTATTTCGAATCGCTCATCCACGCCTTGGTGACGGGGCCGAAATTGGAGCAGCCGGCAAGCATGCCGGACGCCGCCACGGCGGGCAGCGCGAGAAATGTTCTTCTTTTCATGAGTGCTGGTGGGTTGTGGTTCGTTATTCAGCGGTACCGCTTGAATGTCGGACGCCGCGTTCGATGAACGCGGCACCCTGACGGCCGTTCGTGCGGTTTCTGCGCCTGCGCATTGTAGGGCCAAAGCGGCAAGTGCAGTGTCCCCGGAGCCGGGCATCGCGTCGGTGTGCGGTAGACTGCTCGCTCGCTTGCCCGCCGCCCATTACACGGCCGTTCGCACCCGGCCCGCTCAAACCATGGATCGAATCGACGCGATGAAGGTGTTCGTCGCCACGCTGGACGAAGGCAGCCTCGCGGGCGCGGGCCGCAAGCTCGGCCGGTCGCCGGCGGCGATCAGCCGCGCGATCGCGTTTCTCGAGGCGCACACGGGCACCGCGCTGCTGTACCGCACGACCCGGACGATCCGGCTCAGCGAAGCCGGCGAACGCTACGCCGCCGCGTGCCGCCGCATCCTGTCCGATCTCGAGGAAGCCGACATGCTGGTCGCCGACGAACGCTCGGCGCCGCGCGGCATGCTGACTGTCACCGCGCCGGTCGCCGCGGGCGAGGACGTGCTGCGCGCGCTGCTCGACGAATTCATCGAACGCCATCCCGCCGTGTCGATCCGCCTGCAGTTGCTCGACCGTCCCGTCAGCCTGATCGACGAAGGCATGGACGTCGCGCTGCGAATCGCGCACCTGAGCGATTCGACGCTGGTCGCGATTCCGGTCGGCGCGGTGCGGCGGGTCGTCGTGGCGTCGCCCGATTACCTGGCCAGACATCCTGCCATCGAGACGCCGGCCGATCTCGCCCGGCACCGGATCATCTCGATGACGCATTTCGGCCTCGATTCGTGGAGCTTCCCGCCGTCCGCGCCGGCGGCGCTGCCGCAAGTCGTCCAGTTCGCGCCGCGCTTCATCATCAACACGGTCCGCGGCGCGGTCGCGTCGGCCGTCGCCGGCCACGGCGTCACGCGGCTCTTTTCCTATCACGTCGCCGAACCGGTGCGGGACGGCACGCTGCGGATCGTGTTGCGCGACAGCGAACACGCGCCGTTGCCGATCCATCTCGTCACACCTTACGGGCGCCTTTCCGTACCGAAGGTGCGTGCGTTCGTCGATTTCGCGGCGCCGCGCCTGCGCGAGCACTTCGCGCGGCTGGCGGCCATCACCGACGGCGATTGAACCGGGATGCGGAAGAATGGCTTTCGAGTGACGGCGATTCACTCGGCAATCGGCTCAATCTAGACTTCCTTCAACCCACGGACGCGCAGGGCGCCCGTTCAGCGAATGGAGGTCAACATGGATCGAGCGCTTTCCAGCCGGCCCCGCGCCGGTGCGTTCGGCGCGCGCCGCGCCGGGTCCGGCATCGGCATGGCGCGTTTCGCCTTCGTGCCGTTGCCGGCGAATATCGTCGCGCAAGGGTTTGCCGCACCGATGACCGCGACGGCGAGGGCGGAATGAGCACGATCTCGCAGGCCCCCGCCGCGGCACGGGCCGAACGGCCCGCCGCCGGCTACGCCGAACGCAACGCGCGCTACTGGCGGCGCAATCTCGCCGTCTGCGTGTTCGGGTCGTTCACGACGCTCGTCAGCCTGAGCATGCTGCTGCCGTTCCTGCCGCTGTACGTGCGGCAACTCGGCGTCGACGCGCAGTCGGCCGTGATCCAGTGGTCGGGCGTCGCATTCGGCGCGACGTTTCTCGGCACGGCCGTCACCGCGCCGCTGTGGGGCCGGCTCGCGGACCGCTTCGGCCGCAAGCCGATGCTCGTGCGCGCGGCGATCGGCATGGCGATCGTGATGTCGCTGATCGGCGTCGCGCACAACGTGGTCGAACTCGTCGTGCTGCGGCTGCTCGCGGGGCTCGTCGGCGGTTACGCGTCGGCATCGACCGTGATGGTCGGCACGCAGGCGCCGCGCGAACGCGCGGGCTGGGCGCTCGGCATCCTGTCGACCGGCGCGCTCGCGGGCAACCTGGTCGGGCCGCTCGTCGGCGGGCTGCTGCCGGGCTGGCTCGGCATTCGCGGCACGTTCTTCGCCGGTGGCGCGATGATCGCCGTCGCCGCGCTGCTGACGATCTTCGTCGTGAAGGAGGATTTCCACGCGGGCACCGATGCGAAACCGCGCACCGCGAGCGCGACGGCCGGCACGTCGCGCGGCACGGATCGTGCGGCGGTGGCCGCGCTGCTGGTGACGGCGATGATGGTGCTGCTCGCGAACATGTCGATCGAGCCGATCATCACCGTCTATATCGGCGGCCTCGGCGTCGGCGGCGATCATCTCGCGCGTGTCGCCGGCGTCGTGATGGCGTGCTCGGCGCTCGGCAGCATGCTGACCGCCGCCCGGCTCGGCGCGCTGGCCGACCGGATCGGCAGCTGGAACGTGATCATCGGCTGCCTGTTGCTGACCGCGCTCGCGATGGTGCCGCAGGCGTTCGTCACGCACTGGTGGCAGCTCGCCGCGCTGCGCGCGCTGATGGGCATGACCCTCGCGGGGTTGCTGCCGTCGATCGGCAAGCTCGTGCGGCAATCGGTCGACGAGCGTGCGACCGGGCAGATGCTCGGTTACCTGCAGTCCGCCCAGTTCAGCGGGCAGGTGATCGGCCCGGTGATCGGCGGGCAGATCGGCGTCGCGCTCGGGCTGCATTCGGTGTTCTTCGTGACGGGTGCGCTGCTGGCGGCTTGCGCGGGGCTCGCGCATTGGGCGCGCGGCCGATAGCCGTTGGCCGCTGGCCCGCGGGTCACGGGCGGGCGTAGCATGAGCGCAGCAGCAGGTGCCGCGCCGCGCAACGCGCGATGCCGTACACCGTCGCTGCGAAGGCAAACACCGCATCGCACGGCTGCGCGCCTTTTTCGACAGAACTTTCATGCGACCGGCTGCGCGCAAGGCACGATCCACGCGCACCGGTCCGAACCCGACTCACGCTTCGGCCCGCATCCGGTCGAAGCATTTCGATTGCGGATCTTGCAGGAGGCCAGCGACATGAATCAATCGACCGACAACCGGACGCTGTTGCGCACACTCGGCGTGCGCATACCGATCGTCCAGGCGCCGATGGCCGGCGTCAGCACGCCGGCGCTGGCGGCCGCCGTGTCGAATGCGGGCGGGCTCGGCTCGCTCGGCGTGGGCGCGACGAACGCCGACGGCGCCCGCAAGATGATCCGCGACACGCGCGCGCTCACCGACCGGCCGTTCAACATCAACGTGTTCTGCCACCAGCCGGCACGCGCCGACGCGGCCGTCGAACGCGCGTGGCTCGACTGGCTCGCGCCGGCGTTCCGCGAATACGGCGCGACGCCGCCCGCCTCGCTGTCGGAGATCTATACGAGCTTCGTCGCGGACGACGCGATGCAGGCGCTGCTCGTCGAAGAGAAGCCGGCCGTCGTCAGCTTCCATTTCGGGCTGCCGTCCGCGGACGTGATCGACGCGCTGAAGCGCGCGGGCGTCACGCTGTTCGCGGCCGCGACGAATCTCGACGAGGCGCACCGGATCGCCGCCGCCGGCATCGACGCGATCGTCGCGCAGGGCGTCGAAGCGGGCGGCCACCGTGGCGTGTTCGATTCGACCGCCCATGACGACCGCCTCGGCACGTTCGCGCTCACGCGCCTGATCGTGCGCGAATGCGCGCTGCCGGTGATCGCCGCCGGCGGCATCATGGACGGCGAGGGCATCGCCGCCGCGCTCGCGCTCGGCGCGCAGGCCGCGCAGCTCGGCACGGCGTTCGTCGCGTGCCCGGAGACATCGATCGACGACGGTTATCGCCGCGCGCTGCTGAGCGACGCCGCACGGCGCACGACGTTCACGGCCGCGATCTCCGGCCGGATCGCGCGCGGCATCGCGAACCGGCTGACCGCGCTCGGTGACGACCCGCAGGCGCCGGCCACGCCCGCGTACCCGATCGCCTACGACGCCGGCAAGGCGCTGCATGCAGCCGCGAAGGCAAAGGGCGAATTCGGCTACGGCGCGCAGTGGGCCGGGCAGGCGGCGCCGCTCGTGCGGCAGTTGCCGGCGGCCGAGCTGTTCGCCGCGCTCGAACGCGAGACGCGGGCGGCGATCGAGCGGATGCAGCACGTGCTGGATTGATCGCACGATCCGCGCTCCACGCGCGGCGGGCCGCATGCGCATGCCGGCGATCGGAGCATGCAATCCGATTGCCCGCCGCCGATTTGAAACGTCCTGTATCTGCGCGAACCGCGGATACATCGCGATACATCGCGGGTTCGGGCGTCCGCTATAAAGCAGGCATGACCTCTTCTGGAGTGCACCATGTCTGCCACCTGGCTCAAAGGGTCCTGCCATTGCGGGGCCGTCAGATTCGAAGTCCGGGCCGCCGTGACGCCGGCGGTTCGCTGCAACTGCAGCCTGTGCCGCCGGCGCGGCGCACTGATGAGCCCGATGTTCGCCGCGAGTGAACTGAAGATCGTCGAAGGCGAGGGCGCGCTGACGTGCTACCGCTTCAACACACACACGGCGCGCCACTATTTCTGCAGCCATTGCGGCGTCTATCCGTTCCATCAGACCCGCAAGGACCCGGCCTGCTGGCGCGTCAATCTCGGCTGCCTCGACGGTATCGACCCGTATGCGCTCGACGCGACGGTCGCCGACGGCGCGAGCCTTTCGGTCGTGGAGGACGCATGAAACGCTGGCTGATGATCCTGCTGTTTGCGGCAGGCGGGGTCGCGACCGAAATCGCGCATCCGGTGCAATGCACGCTGTTGTCGGCCAGCCGCGTGCAGACCGGCAAGCGCCGCACGCCGGATTGACGGCGCGTGGCGCCCGTTGGTTCATCGAGGCCGATTTATCATGCTTCCGATAAGATCGCACGCGATATATAATGCGTCCATCTGCGGCCGTTCGCGTCGCTGGAGGACGTTCATGAAACCGACCGAAGCACCATCCGCCGCCGCGCCGAAGCTGTCCGAGTTCCTGTGCTTCGCGATCTACTCGACGAACCTCGCGTTCGGCAAGGCCTACAAGCCGATCCTCGAAGAGCTGGGGCTCACGTACACGCAATACATCACGATCATTGCGCTGTGGGAGCAGGACCACCAGACGGTCGGCCAGCTCGGCGAGAAGCTGTTCCTCGAATCCAATACGCTGACGCCGATCCTGAAGAAGCTCGAGGCAATGGGCTACCTGGAGCGGCATCGCGATCCGTCGGACGAGCGCCAGGTGCTCGTCAGCCTGACGAAGAGCGGGCGCCGCGTGCGCGAGAAGGGGCTCGACATGAACCTGGTCGAGGCCACCGGGCTGAAGCCGGACGAATTCGCGAAGATGCAGAAGGCGATCGTCACGCTGCGCGGCAACCTGATCCAGTCGATCGACGAATAAGCCCACGGGCTACCGGCGGCCGGCACGTGCATCGTGCCGGCCGCGTCGTCATGCGTGCCCGTCGCCCAGCACCAGCAGGTGCATCTCGCGGCGCACGACAAAACCCAGTGCGAGATAGCGCTCGATCGCGACCCGGTTGGACGTGAGGACGTGCAGGAAAGGCGTTTCCGCGCGCGCATCGATGGCCGCGATCAACGACCGGATCAGACGTGCCGCCAGCCCTTGCCGCCGGAACGCGGCATCCACGCACACGGCGCTGATCTCGGTATACCCGTCGACCTGCATCCGCTCGCCGGCCATCGCGGCCAGCCTGCCTTCGTTGCGGATGCCGATGTAGCGGCCGAGCTCGAACGTGCGCGGGCCGAACGGGCCGGGCTGCGCGGCCGTGGTCAGCGCGAGCATGTCCGGCACGTCGGCTTCCGCGAGCGTGACGTGGCCCGCTTCAGGTGCCGGGGCGGGCGTCCCTTGCCAGACCATTTGCAACAGGGTCGCGCGCCGGATCGCCGACAAGCCCGCCGGCAATTCGATCTCGTCGGGCATGACGAGTGCCGCCGGCCCGTGTGCGGCGACCAGTGCGCGCAACGCGTCGAACGATGCCCCGCCGGTATCCTCGATCGCGGCAAACGGCGCGATGGCCGCCGGAAACCGCCATGCACGGCCGTCGCCGAGCGCAAAGCGGCGCTGCCTGCCGGTCAGCGCGTTCCACACCACATGGTCGAGCGGGTGCGTACTGTCTGTTGCGCCTGTTGCGCCTGTCGCGTTTCCGGTCGTTGCATCGGACATCGGCTGCTCCTCGATTGAAGGTGTCGGTTGCACAGCATAGACCGGGACCGGACGGGCAGGGCGCCGCGCAACATCGATCGTGTCACCGGCACGGTGCGGGATGCGCGGCACGTGTTACCGAAGCCCGGGCCAGCGTTGCCGGCGTGCCGGCTCCACCCGGAGCGGGAACGACAGGATCGCCGCCAGTCCTTGCCCTCCGGTACCGGCCGTCACCGCGACGGGATGCCGCTCGTCGCGATGCCGGCCGAACAGGCCGTCGCGATCGCTCACTGCGCGTTCGCGCGCCACCTCGCCGAGGATGGCGCGTTCGACCAGTTCACCTGCGTGCCGCGCTGCCGGATCCCGGCGCGCTACCTGGAGGCGATGCGCATTCGCGCCGTTCGGATCGGCATTGCGTGGATGAGCTTTCCGCCCGCCGTCGTGTACCGCTTCGAACGCCGGGTCGATGCAATCGGCCGTCAATGGCCCGATGCTGCGCCGCAGTGGCATGTGGTTGCGGAAGCAACGATCCTGCACGGCGTCGGTATTGTCCGGTTGCGCCGTACGCCGTCACTCGATTCGAGCGGCGCCGGGCCATCGGCAGACGCGCGTTCATCATCGTGAACGCGCTCGGGAATGGGGTGTTGTGCGGCATGCCACCGCTGCTGTCTTTTCCTGCATGCCCGCTGGTCGCGAGAACCGGCGGGGCCGCGTCGGTGCGGCGGGCGATCGAAGCCCGGGCTGACGCAAATAACGGATGTACGTCAGCCTGCATCGCCGCTTTCCGCCGAAGGCCGACGAGGGGCGCGCCGTGCTCGCGCGCCCCCGCTCCCCGCACGTCGTACCGGGCCGCCCGGACAGGCGTCACGATTCCGGCGACGCATGCTCAATGGCCGAAGTAGATCGAACGCTCCGCCATGCGAATCGCGCTGCGGTTTCCCGACTGCGTCGCCCCGACGGCGTCGCCGCCGTAACCGGACGCTTGCGGCCCGACCGCGACCGCATCGTTGTCGTGAACCCGACGCAGCGCAGCCTGCAGATTGTCCGGATAGTTCGGGTCGTTGGGGCGGTTCGGCAGGTAGCCGGCCGTTTGCAGCGCGGCCAGTTCCGCACGCACCTGCGCACGCGTCACGGTTTTTTCGCCGGCGTACGTCGGCGCGGCAACGGCGGCCGACACGGCAACAAGAAGGGCGGCGATCAGTGGGGTCTTCATCATTCACCTCGACAAATAATTGGATTCAGCGGTTGCGCATCGTGCGCCGGCAGCCGGCGCCGTACGCGGATTCGTTCAATGACCGAAGTAGATCGAACGTTCGGCGACGCGTGTCGCGGGCCGGCGGCCCGACTGCGTCGCGGCGACGGCATCGCTGCCGTAACCGGATGTCGCCGCATCGGCCACCACGGCGTCGTTCGCGTGAATGCGCGTCAGCGCGGCCTGCAGGTCGACCGGATAGTGCGGATCGTTCGCGCGGCCCGGCCGATAACCGGCCTGTTCCAGCTGGACGAGCTCGGCACGCACCTGCGCGCGGGACACGACGGCTTCATCGGCGAACGCCGGTACGGCGGCGGAGGCGGACACGGCGACGAGAAGGGCGGCGATCAATTGGGTTTTCATCATTTACCTCGACAGAACAGGGATGGAAGGAATTCAGGGTTCGCGTTTCGACGGACGGCGCAGCACGCTCAATGTCCGAAATACACCGAGCGGTCGGCCACGCTGACTGCATGGCGGCGGCCCGATTGCGTGGCCGCATCGCCGTTGCCGCCGTAGCCGGACGCCCGGTCGTTGCCGGCGACCGCATCGGCCGCCTGGATCCGCGTGAGTGCGGCCTGAAGATCGTCCGGATAGGTTGCGTCGGTCGCGCGATTCAGCGGGTAGCCGGCGTGTTGCAGCTGGGTAAGTTCGGCGCGCACCTGCGCACGCGTCACGGCGGCTTCGCTGGAGAACGCCGGTGCGGCGGCGGTGGCCGAAACAGCGACGAGAAGGGCGGCGATCAATCGGGTATTCATCATTCACCTCGAAAAAAAAAGAAGAAGAACCGGGCATTCGGTCAGGCGGCGCCGGGCCGCCCGACGCACGTTCAGGCGATGCGGATGTCGACGTCGATGTTGCCGCGCGTCGCCTTCGAATACGGGCAGGTCTGGTGTGCGGCATCGACGATGCGCTGGGCGACGTCGCGATCGAGCCCCGGCACGCTCACGTTCAACCGGGCCTGAAGGAAGTACGCGTTGCCGGCGGTGCCGAGATCCACTTCGGCGTCGACGGCGAGATCGGCCGGCAACGTCACCTTCGCGGCACGCGCCGCGAGCTGCATCGCGCCGATGAAGCAGGCCGACCAGCCCGCCGCGAACAGTTGCTCGGGATTGGTGCCGGTGCCGGCGCTGCCCGGCGACGACAACTGGATGTCGAGGCGGCCGTCGGAACTGCGTGCGGCGCCGTCGCGGCCGCCGGAAGTCGTATGCGTCTTGCCCGTGTACAGCACGTGTTCGATCTTGCTCATCATTTGCTCCGTCAGTTGAGGTTTGTCTCAGATGCGATTCGATCGCATGCGACGCAGTTTGGTCTTGTCGCCGACCCACGTCAAGCGCATTCGATTAAATCGTATGCGATATTTTGTATTTCAATGTATCCGGAACGCGGAGCGCCTTTCAGGGCAAGCCTTCCCGGCGATCGATCCCTGATAACCGGGGAACACTGAACGACGCCGAAACAGGCACGGAAGCGGGGAGTTGCCGCCCCGACTTTCCATAAAGCGAACAGGTTCCTTGTCATTATTTCGCTTTCTACAATGCATCGTCTCTTCTAACCTTGCCGCACCCGATCGCAAGCGGCCCGCCCACGGCCGGCACTTGCACGGATCACGAGCACAATCGAAACGGAGACATTACGTGTCGCGCGTCAGCCCTCTTGCAACGGCCACGGATTCCCGGCCGACCGGAACCCTCGCGAACCTTCGATCCATCTTCAGCGGATCGGTAGGCAACCTCATCGAGTATTACGACTGGTACGTGTATTCCGCGTTTTCGCTGTATTTCGCGAAGGCGTTCTTTCCGAACGGCAACCTGACCGTGCAGTTGCTGAACACGGCGGCCATCTTCGCCGTCGGTTTCGTCATGCGCCCGATCGGCGGCTGGCTCGTCGGCCTGTACGCGGATCGCAACGGACGCAAGGCCGCGCTGCTCGTCTCGGTGCTGGCGATGTGCGTCGGCTCGCTGATCATCGGCCTGACCCCCGGTTACGACACGATCGGCCTTGCCGCGCCGGTGCTCCTGGTCTTCGCGCGGCTGCTGCAAGGGCTGAGCCTCGGCGGCGAATACGCGAGTTCGGCAACGTACCTGAGCGAGATGGCCGACAAGTCCCGGCGCGGCTTCTATTCGAGCTTCCTGTTCGCGACCCTGTCGCTCGGCCAGTTGCTCGCGATGGGTGTGCTGGTCGTGCTGCAGCAGTTTTTCCTGACCACCGCGCAACTCGAAAGCTGGGGATGGCGCATCCCGTTCCTGCTCGGGTCGCTGCTGGCCTGCAGCGCGATCTTCCTGCGCAGCAACATGCAGGAAACGGCATCGTTCGAGCAGCACCGCCGCAGCAAGCGCCGCCACGCGTCGATCGCCGACCTGTTCCACCACAAACGCGAGTGCCTGATCGTGGCCGGCCTGACGCTCGGCGGCACGGTCGCGTTTTATGCCTATACGACGTACATGCAGAAATTCCTCGTCAACAGCGCGGGGATGAGCAAGGCCGACGCATCGATGGTCTCCGTGATCAGCCTGCTGGCATTCGTCGCGATGCAGCCGATCTTCGGCAGCCTGTCCGATCGCGTCGGGCGTCGCCCGCTGCTGATCGCGTTCGGCGTACTCGGCACGCTCTGCACCGTGCCGATCTTCCAGGCGCTCCGCGGCGTTCAGACAACCGGCGCCGCGCTGGCGCTGATCGTCGCCGCGCTGCTGATCGTCAGCCTGTATTCGTCGGTCAGCGCCGTGGCCAAGGCCGAACTGTTCCCGGTCGGCGTGCGCGCACTGGGCGTCGGGTTGCCGTATGCGATCACGGTGTCGCTGTTCGGCGGAACGGCCGAATACGTCGCGCTTTGGATGAAGAGCATCGGACACGAAGCGTGGTTCTTCTACTACGTGTCCGCGTGCGTGCTCGTGTCGCTGCTGTGCTACCTGTGGATGCCCGATCCCAGGCAGGTCTCGCGCATCGACGAAGCGTGACGACGGCACGCATCATCGAAATCGCCCGGCCCGACGCCGGGCGGCAAATCACGGTTCAGCAGAAGTCCGCGTACTGACGCACCAGCGACAGCATCGACGGAATCAGCCCGCGCACGTCGCCGCGGCGCCACTGGAACGCATATTGAAGCGGCGCCAGCGGCGGCTCGCTCGTCAGCTGCACGAGATGGCCGCCCGGCCGCGCGCGTGCCCAGTCGACCGGCAGGAAGCCGATGCCGACACCTTCGCCCAGCATGCCGGCCACGGCACTCCAGTTGTTGCACTCGATCCTGCGCGCATGATTGACGCCGCACGCGAGCAGCCAGTCGTCGAGGATGCGTGTCACGCCCGAACCGGACGGCAGCAGCACCAGCGCATGACTGGCGAGCAGCGCCGGCGTCAGCACGCGCTCGCGGCCGACCAGCGCCTCGGCCGCCATCCACGCGAACCGCGCTTCCGCCACCGGCTGCGACAGCACGCTGCTGCGCGACGACCGGCCGGCGATTACCGCGAAATCCAGTTCACCGGCATCGACTTTCTCCTCCAGTGCCGCGCCCACGTCGACATACGGCTCCAGCGCCAGCTTCGGGTGCTGCTTCTGGACCGCCGCCACGAAGCGCGGCAGCCACGTCAGCGCCGACAGTTCGCCGACGCCGAAGCGCAGCCGGCCGCTCAACCCTTCGTCCCTGGCAACCGATTCCTGCAGCGCGGCGACGGACTCGAGCACCCGCACCACGGCCGGCAGCAGCGCCTCGCCGTCGTCGGTCAGCACGGCCCGGTGGCCGCTCCGGTCGAACAGCGTGCGTTCGACGACCTGTTCCAGTTCGTTGATGCGCTTGGACAGCGACGACACCGACAGGTGCAGCCGTTGCGCGGCGGTCGAGAAGTTTGCGCAGGTCGCCGCCCAGTAGAACGCGTCGAGCTGCTTGAGAGTCGGGGTCGCCATTGTCTTTCGCTTTTATCGAACAAATTCATTGGAAGATTATCGCTTTTTAAGCACGCCGCGCGTACCTAAAATTCCGCCATCGACTCGAAAACAGGCTTCAGACATGACTCCTTCCGCCTCATCCGTTTCCGGAACAAGCCGCCCCCTGGCCGATACGCGCACGCCGCACATGCCGCGCGTGCTGCGAAAGATGCTGTGCCTCCATGATTTCGAAGCCGCGGCACGCCGCGCGCTGCCGCGCCCGATCTTCGGCTACGTCAGCGGCGCCGCGGAAGACAACCGCACGCGCGACGACAATCGTGCCGTGTTCGACGAGTACGGGTTTGCGACGCGCGTGCTGCGCAACGTGTCGCAGCGGGAGCAGGGCGTCGAGCTGTTCGGACGACGCTATGCGTCGCCGTTCGGCATCGCGCCGATGGGGATCCATGCGCTGTCGGCCTATCGCGGCGATATCGTGCTGGCGCGGGCCGCACAGCGCGCGGGCATCGCGTCGATCATGAGCGGCTCGTCGCTCATTCCACTGGAGGAGGTCGCCGCCGCCGCGCCGGAAACCTGGTTCCAGGCATACCTGCCCGGCGACGCAGGCCGCATCGCCGCGCTGCTCGAACGCGTGGCACGTGCCGGCTACCGGACACTCGTGATCACGGTCGACATCCCTGTATCCGCCAATCGCGAAAACAACGTGCGGACCGGCTTCACCACGCCGCTGCGCCCCGGGCCGCGCCTGTTCTGGGACGGCATCGTGCGCCCGCGCTGGCTCGCCGGCACCTTCGCCCGGACGTTGCTCGCGCACGGCATGCCGCATTTCGAGAACTCCTTTGCCACCCGCGGCGCGCCGATCCTGTCGTCCACGGTGCAGCGGGATTTCTCGGCCCGCGACCATCTCGACTGGGGCCACCTGGAACGGATCCGGCAGGAATGGAAGGGCGAACTGGTGATCAAGGGCATCCTCAGCGTGGACGATGCCGTCATCGCCCGCGACGCCGGCGCCGACGGCATCATCCTGTCGAACCACGGCGGCCGGCAGCTTGACGGCGCGGTCTCGCCGATGCGAATCCTGCCCGACGTGGTTCGGGCGCTGGGCGCGGACTATCCGGTGATGATCGACAGCGGCTTTCGGCGCGGGTCGGACGTGCTGAAAGCGGTCGCGATGGGCGCGCGCATGGTGTTCGTCGGGCGGCCGTTCAATTACGCGGCGGCCGTGGCCGGTGAAGCCGGCGTCATGCACGCGATCGGGCTGCTGCGCGACGAAGTGGACCGGAACATGGCGATGCTGGGCGTCGAACGGTGCAGCGGCCTGACGCCCGATGTGCTGATCCGGAAAGGCGGCGTGCCGGCGTCGCCGGTGGCCGTCTAGCGCGGGGAAGGCCGGTTGCCGCCCTCCGGGACGATACCCGCATTACGCCGGGTCGATCGCGGCGATCACGACGAGGGCCACGGCCGCGTCGGCCGGCAACTGGCGCAGGGAGAACACCGAGCGCGCGTGTCCCGCCTTGTCGCCCAGCACGGCAGCGAACAGGTCGGACGCGCCGTCGATCACGGCCGGCTGCCCGAAAAAACCGTCGGCCGAACTCACGTGCCCCTCGACGCGCGCGATCTTGCGCAGGCGCTCGAAGCCGCCCAGGTACCGGCGGATCTGCGCGAGCACGTTCAGCGCCGCAAGCCGGGCGGCATGCTTGCCGTCGTCGACGCTCAACTGCTCGCCGACGCGGCCGGAATAGGCGACCTTGCCGTTGACGAGCGGCAGTTGTCCCGACACGAACAGCAGGTTGCCCGCTTCGCTGACGGCCGTATAGCTGCCGAGCGGGTTCGGCGGTTCGGGTAACGCGAGGCCGAGCTCGGCCAGCTTCTGTTCGACGGTCATGTCATGCTCCTTGCAGGAAAAGGGTTGGGGCAATCGGTGCTGCCTGCGAGTCACTGTAGTCATGCGACCGAAACCGGTAAATGTCAGCTGAGCAATTGATTCACGACACGGTGTAACAAATCGCGCGACGCATGCCCGCTGGTTTGCCGCGCGAGATTCATGCACACTCGTGGCTCCATCGCGCGCCCTACGCCGGAGACGGCAGCAACCATGCAACGACAATTCGACGACCTGCTGCTGGGCAGCATCGAGCTGTTCTGTCTTGCCGCCGAACTCGGCAGCTTCACGCTCGCGGCAAACGCGGCGGGCGTCACGCCGGCCGCGGTCAGCCGGTCGGTGGCGCGGCTCGAGGAGCGTCTCGGCGTGCGGCTGTTCGTGCGCACGACACGCCAGATCCGCCTGACCGATTCCGGCCGCCGCTACTTCGAGCAATGCCGCGACGCGCTGTCGCAACTCGTCGACGCGGAGCGCGAAGCGACCGGCCAGCAGGCGACGCCCGCCGGCCTGCTGCGGATCAGCATGCCGACGCCGTACGGGCACTATCGCGTGCTGCCGCTGCTGCCGGCGTTCCGCGAGCGGTACCCCGAGGTACGCGTCGAAACCCACCTGAGCAACCGCAACATCGATTTCGCGGAGGAAGGCTACGATCTCGCGATTCGCGGCCGCGCGCCGGCCGATTCGAACCTGGTCGCGCGCAAGCTGGAGGACGCCGAACTCGTGGTCGTCGCGACGCCCGGCTACCTGAAGCGCGCGGGCATGCCGGCCGCCATCGACGACCTGCATGCGCACGAATGCATCCAGTTCGAACTGCCGAGCAGCGGGCGGCCGGTTCCGTGGCTGTTCAACGACGGGACGGAGGAAGTCGATGTCGCGACGACCGGCAGCTACGGAACGTCGGGGGACTACCTTGGCGGTGTGACGCTCGCGCGCAACGGCGCGGGCCTGTTCCAGACCTACCGCTTCATCGTCGAGCAGGACCTGCGTGCCGGCACGCTCGTGGAAGTGCTGCCCGGCCTCGGCGGCCGGTCGCGGCCCTTCGTGCTGCTGTATCCGCATGCGCGTTTTTTGTCGTCGCGCGTGCGCGTATTCGTCGACTTTCTGGTCGAGCAACTCGAGCGTGCCCCGACCAGGCAGCCGGTCGGGCCACGCGCCAAACGGGCCGGCGCATCGCGTTAGGTGTGCCGGCTCGCGGTTTCGACGCCGCGACTCAATGCCCGGCGCTCTGGCCGCCGTCGACGTGCAGGATCTCGCCCGTGACGAACGGTGCCGAGTCCAGGTACAGGATCGCGTCGACGATGTCGCTCATCTCGCCCATGCGGCCGACCGGATGCAGCGACGCGAGCGTCGCATGGGTTTCGGGCGCATGCATCGGCGACTTGATGATGCCGGGCGACACCGCATTCACGCGAATGCCGGCCTTCGCATACTCGATCGCGAGCGACTTCGTCGCCGCATTCAATCCGCCCTTCGTCAGCGAGGCGAGCACCGACGGCACGTTGCTGTTCGCATGATCGACCAGGCTCGTCGTGATGCTGACCACGTGTCCGCCGCCGTGCTTCTGCATCGCGGCGATCGCATGCTGCGTGATATGGAAGAAACCGCTCAGGTTGACGCTCGTGATCTGCGCATAGTCGTCCGCGGTGTACTGCGTGAACGGCTTCGCGATGAACACGCCGGCGTTGTTGACGAGCGTGTCGACGCGGCCGAAGTGCTCGATGGCCGCGTCGACCACGCGCCGGGCGACGGCCGGATCGCCGATGTCGCCCGCGACGGTGACGAGATCCGGATCGTTCGACGGGCCGATCGAACGTGACGTCGCGACGACGTGATGGCCGCGTGCGCGGAATGCGTTGACCGTTTCCGCGCCGATGCCTTGCGATGCGCCGGTGACGATGATGACCTTGGATGCGCTCATGATTTGCCTCGATAGGTGAAGGGTTTCCCGGCTTCAGTGCCGAACGGATCGATGAATCCGATGGGCTCACTGTAGGCGTGCCGGTCACGATCTCGAACACCCACCATGGCGCAACAGTCTTGCGTCGCAGGAACAAATGCGGCGGAGGGCGATTGACGCCCGTTGGCGCGACGCGCGGTCGTCGACGAACTCCGCGCGTGCTGCGGGACCCGCGAACCTCGCCGGAGACGATGCGCCGGTTCGTGAAGGCAGGCCGCCGCGATTCATCCCCGAGCCTCTCCTGAAAGCGGACGACGCAGCGCGTTTCGACGGCATGGTGACGGTCACCCGGCCGTGCCGCGCCAATTCGAAGCTCAGGCGAGCAAAACCGGCATGAAACAGCGCACGTTCCAGCAGCGCCTTTTCAGCGTCTTTGCTCTCCTGCTCGCATCATCAAGATAACTTTTCTTATCACAACGACATGATTAAAAATCCAAACTCGTCGTTTCGAAAACGCGTCGGGTACTCGAAGTTCGCGCCGTGCCCCTGCGTCCCGCGATCGCTTCGGGGGCAGGGGAGCGAACGTCCGTCGCACGCGCCGTCAATCCGGCGCATCGAGCCGCGCCAGCAGCACCGTCAACACGTCAGCCGTCGCGCGCGCGACGTCCTGCGCTGTCGTGTCGACGAACGCATGTGCGCATTCGCGATACAGCGGGTCGCGCATCCGGTACAGCGCGGCGAGGGTTTGCCGCGGGTCGGCCACCTGCAGCAGCGGCCGCCGCGTGTCATCGCGCGTGCGGCGCCACAGCGCATCGGGGTCCGCATGCAGGTAGATCACGCAGCCGCGCTCGCTCAGGCGCGCGCGGCTGCGCGGATTCAGCACCGCGCCCCCGCCGGTCGCCACGACGACGTTCGGGCGCTGCGTCAGTTCGTCGACGATTTGCGTTTCGAGCAGCCGAAAGCCGCCTTCGCCGACCCTGTCGAACAGCTCGGCGACCGAGCGGCCGGTGCGCCGCGCGATCTCGTCATCGCTGTCGGCGAACGTCCAGCCGAGCGATGCCGCGAGCGCGCGGCCGAGCGTCGATTTGCCCGCGCCCATCATGCCGACTAGGAACGCGCGGTCGGGCAGGGCACGCACGTCGACCGTCGTGGCGACGGCGCTCATAACCGTCGCGCAAGCGGCCAGCCGGCCCGCGTCGCCGCGCAGATCCGCCGCGCGCGTACCGCGTCCGACAACGTGTCGAGCGCCGCGTCGGTGGCTGTGTCGTCGGCGTCGAGCAACGCGCCGAGCACCTGGCCGTCCGGATCGCCGGCCGCGATGTGCTCGGCCGCATCCGCCGCGATCGTTTGCGGCGTGCGTTCGTGGGCCTCGTCACGTTCCGGCCGCCGCCACCCGTTGCGCAAGTCGCGCCATCGCACGACCAGGCCGCAGAACAGCCCGCCGCCCGGCACGGCTGCATCGTCGCGCGGCGGCGCCGTGTCGCCGGGCGTCGCGCACTGCGTGACCCAGCTCGCGAACTCGAGCAGCGACGCGTCGTGAGCGAGCGTCGCCGCGTCGAGCGCGACGGTCACGCCGGCATCCCGCAGCCGCCCGAGCAGCAGGCGCACGCCGTCGTGCGCGCCACCGCACGGCTGCAGCAGCACCTCGAGTTCGTCCTCGTGACGGCTGACGAGCGAACGATGCCGCTCGAGCGCGGCCGGCTCGAGCAACGCCTGCGCCGCATGCCGGACGATGACGATCGCGCGGTCGTCGCGGCGCTCGACGATCGCGCCGATCCGGCGCCGGGCGCGCGCCACCGCGGCGCTCACGTGTCGCTCCCGAAATGGCGCGCGCGCATCACAGCGAACCCTGGAATTCGAGCACGCGCGCCTTGAACTCGTCGGGCACGGCCTGCGTCGTGTTGTTCGCGTAATCGAACATCACGTGCGTCGACATGCCGCGCGCGACGATGGTCTGGTCGTCGCGTTCCATCAGGTGTTCGAGGTCGAAGCTCTTGCTGCCGAAACGCACGATGCTCGACCGGATCGTCAGGTTGTCGCCGAATTGCGCCGGTGCGAGGTACTCGCACTGCGTCTTCACCATGATGTGCGGCAGCTTCTCGCTCCGCGGCAGGCCGAGGAGATCGAACATGTAGCAGAGATAGGAGTGCTGCAGATAGTCGTAATAGACGGGACTGCTCACATGGCCCATCGAATCGGTATCGCGATACTTGACGTGAATCGGCGTTTCATAATGACGTTTCGACATGGTGATTCTCCGCAATGACTGGGTTGATTTATATATATGAACCTGATCGGCCTATCAGGAATCTGAAAATTAATTGAACGCCTATCGCGACGCCACTATCAGAACGAATAGCGGCCCGCTTCGAAAGGTTGAACAATCGGCATCCGTACGCCATAAAATGCTACAGAATCGAGAATGGAAAATCACAGTCCCGGCCCGGAACGTGTCTCGAAATCAGGCAAATCCAATGCCTGAATTTCCTATCCTCTTGCTTATTTCTGTCATTCATAAGGTTATGAATTAGAAACTGGCAACTATGTTAGTTGCGCACGGAAAGCACCATTCAATACAGTCGCGCTGTAGTAAAAAATCCCCCGAATTATCGACAGGAGGGCAGTCCCCATGCATGCGAATACCTGGACGACGAACTGTGACGCGGAGCTGCACCTGCCGTCCCCCGCGGATCTGGCCTGCGCGCTGCAGCCCGCGTTGCGCGCGTCGCGCACGGTTCATCTGGCTCGCCACGCGATCGTCGACGTGTTGAACGGCACGGACGACCGTCTCGTGGTCATCGCCGGCCCGTGCTCGGTGCACGACCCGGCCGCGGCGCGCGACTATGCGGCACGGCTCGCGCTGCAACGCGCGCGCTTCGCGGACGAGCTGGAAATCGTGATGCGCGTGTACTTCGAGAAGCCGCGCACGACGGTCGGCTGGAAGGGGCTCATCAACGACCCGCTGCTGGACGGCAGCGAACGGATCGACACGGGGCTGCATACGGCCCGCGCGCTGCTGTGCGACATCAACGGCGCCGAGATGCCGGCGGCGACCGAGTTTCTCGATCCGCTGTCGCCGCGCTACCTCGCCGACCTGGTCGCATGGGGGGCGATCGGCGCCCGCACCGTGGAATCGCAGGTGCATCGCGAGCTGGCGTCGTCGCTGCCGATCCCGATCGGTTTCAAGAACGGCACCGACGGCAATGTCCAGGTGGCCGTCGATGCGATGTGCGCGGCCGCGCGCGCGCATCGCTTCCTGTCGGTCGACACGGGCGGCCGGCTATGCGCGGCGGCCTCGCCCGGCAATCCGCATACGCACGTCGTGCTGCGCGGCGGGCGCGAGCCGAATTTCGACGCAGCCGCGGTGAATGCCGCATGCGAACGCATGGCGGCCGCGCACTGCGCGCCGCGCGTGATGATCGACGTCAGCCACGGCAACAGCCGCCGCCAGTTCCGCAATCAGCTGGGTGTCGGCACGGCCGTCGCCGCGCAGGTCGCGGCCGGCGATACGCGCATCGTCGGCGTGCTGGTCGAGTCGAACCTGATCGAAGGGCGCCAGGATCTCGTGCCCGGCGTGCCGCTGCGCTACGGGCAGAGCATCACCGACGCATGCCTCTCGTTCGCCGATACCACGCAGCTCCTCGAGACGCTCGCGCACGCGGTTCGTGCGCGCCGGCGCGGGCATGCGCCGGCGCCGGACGTCGAGTTCGCGCACGAGCCGCTCCTCGCGTGCTGCGCATGAGCGGCCCCGCGCGACGCGGTCAGATTTCGGCTTCGTCGTAGATCCGCGTCGCGTCGCCGGCCCACGCGTCGCGATAGCGGGCAAGCCAGTGCTCGGCCTGGGTCGGCGCACCGGCGACGATCTCGTCGAGCGGCGCGAGATACACGGATTCGTCGCGGCCGGCCGCATCCCTGCGCGCCCGCGCGCGCAGGCCGCGATGCGCGATCGCGAGCGCATCGGCCGCGATCGCGCGCAACGGGCGGCCGTCGACCGACGCGCCGAGCCCGAAACGCGGCACGTCGCGCCGCAGGGTCAGCAGCGCGCCGCGGTCGATCGCGGCGGCCAGCGTCTCGGCCTCCGACAGCGCGGTCGGATCGTACAGCAGGCCGGTCCAGAATGCCGACAGCGCGACCATCGTGGCGGGCGAACCCGCATCGGCGCCGCGCATCTCGAGGTAGCGCTTGAGCCGCACTTCGGTGAAGACCGTCGTCAGGTGGTCGGCGAAGTCGCCGAGGGTCGGCGTCTCGCCCTCGAGATGCGGAATGCGGCGTCGCATGAAATCGCGGAACGTCCATCCGGTTGCGTCCGCGTAGCGGTCGCCGCGCCGCACGAAATACATCGGCACGTTGTCGAGCAGCCAGCTCACGTAGCGCTCGAAACCGAAGCTGCGCGACAGGAACAGCGCAGGTACCCCGCAGCGATCCTCGTCGGTGTCGAGCCACGTGTGCGCGCGCGTCGACAGCAGGCCGGTCGGCCTGCCTTCGGCAAACGGCGAGTTCGCGAACAGCGCGGTCGCGACGGGCTGCAACGCAAGCGACACGCGCATCTTGCGCGCCATGTCGCTTTCCGATGCGAAATCGAGGTTGACCTGCACGGTGCAGGTGCGCTGCATCATGTCGAGCCCGCGCGTCCCGACGCGCGGCATGTAGCGCTGCATGATCCCGTAACGCTGCTTCGGCATCCACGGCAGTGCCGCGCGCGCAAGGTGAGGGTGAAACCCCAGCGGCGCGCAGCGCAGGCCGAGCGGTTCGCACGCGTCGCGCACCGCGGCGAGGTGCGCATGCAGCTCGGCATGCGTATCGTGCAGCGTTTCGAGCGGCGCACCCGACAGTTCGAGCTGGCCGGCCGGCTCGAGCGAGATCGCGGCGCCGTCGCGCTGGATCACGCCGACGGTCCGCCCGGCATCGACGATCGGCGCGCCGTCGCCTTGCAGCCCCGCGAGCACCGCGGCGATTCCTGACGGCCCGTCGTAAGGCGCGGCTGCGTGCGTCGCACGCGCGACGACGAACTTCTCGTGCTCGGTCCCGATCCGGAACTGCACGGCCGGCTTGCAGCCGGCGGCCAGATGATCGGCGAGCTGCTGCTCGGAGACGATCGGCGTGTGGTCCGACCCAACGGCATTCGACATCGACACCCTCCACAAGTCACATTGAGCGACCGACCGGCCGGTCGCACGGCGACTATAACGACGTCGATGCGGGTGCTGTACTGGCAGGGGTGATAGGGGCAGGGCCGTACCGCGCTACGGCTGCCTGCGCTTCGCGAAGTAATGCGCGGGCGAATCGCCGAACGCGCGGCGGAACATCGCGATGAAGTTGCTCGGCGTCGCATAGCCCAGCGCGTCGGCGATGTTGGCGACGCTGTCGCCGCTCGCGAGACGTTCGAGCGCATGCGTGAGGCGCGCCTGCTGGCGCCATTGCGCGAAGCTCGTGCCGGTTTCGGCGACGAACAGCCGGCTCAGCGTGCGGGCGGACAGCCCGGCCCATTCGGCCCACGCTTCGAGCGTGCGGCTGTCGTGCGGCTGCCCGAGGATCGCGTTGGCGATGCGCAGCAGCCGCCGGTCGCGCGGCATCGGCAGGTGCAGCGGCTCGTGCGGCGCGCGGCGCATCTCGTCGAGCAGCACGACGCTGATGCGTGCCTGCTCGACATCGAGCCTGTCCTGGTCCGCCCACGACACCGCGCGCCGCACGAGCGCGCGCATCAGCTCGGTGATCGCGATCACGCATGGCTGTCCCGGCATCCTCCGGCTTGCGGCCGGTGCGATCACGACGCTCCAGCCGCTCAACGCGCCGCTGATGCTGACCTTGTGCTGCTCGCCGGGCGGAATCCAGCCCGCGCGATGCGGCGGCAACAGCCATGAACCGTGCGGCGTGCGCACGTGCGCGAAACCGCTTTCCACGCAGAACACCTGCCCGCGCAGATGGCTGTGCCAGTCGACCTCGCGGGTGCCGAGCCGGTAGGTGTTGCTGCCGTCGTCTTCCCCCCAGACGGCGATCAGTGACGGGCCGTCCTCGCGTTCGCTCGGATCGGAATCGGCGCGCTGCACGGTGCGCGGTGGAGAAGTGTCTCGGATGGGCATGGCCGGAATTCATTATTTTTTGTCTAAACAACATTATCAGCTTTGCCCTGGGGCGTCCAACAATGCGTGTCGTGTTCAAACCGATACGAAGCAGAGGAATGCGATGCATGCAGCACTTGCTCCCTGGGCACGCGATGCCGGCGCACTGCGCGTCATGTCGCGAATCGCCGCCGCCGCCGCGCTCGTCGTGCTCGGCGCGTGCGCGAGCCGCGACGGGCTCGCACCCGCAGGCACGCTGCGCGGCGCCGATACGCTCGCCGCATCGCGCAGCCTCGCGCATGTGCCCGCCGCCGACTGGCCGGCCGCCGACTGGTGGCGCGCGCTGAACGACGCGCAACTGAGCGCGCTGATCGACGAGGCGCTCGCCGGCAACCCCGATCTCGCGACCGCCGATGCGCGCGCACGCGAAGCGCAGGCGCTGGTGATCGAAGCGCGGGCCGCGCGGCTGCCGCATCTCGACGGCCGCGCGAGCGCAAAGGCCGAGCGGCTGTCCGGTACCCAGTTTTCGTCGGGCGAGGGCGGCGGCTTCTTCAGCCACACACGCGAGGTCAATCTCGGCCTGAGCTGGGATCTCGATCTGTGGGGCGGCCGTCGTGCCGCGTGGGAAGCCGCGCTCGGCGAAGCGCGCGCCGCGCAGATCGATGCGCAGGCCGCACGCGTGCTGCTGTCGGTCAACGTTGCGCGCGCCTACGTGAATCTCGCGTATGCGTTCGATCAGCAGGACGTCGCGCGGGCCGAATACGCGCGCGCCGACGAAGCGCTCACGCTCACGCGCCAGCGTGTCACCAAGGGCATCGACAACGTCGCGCAACAGCGCCAGGCGGAAAGCGAAGTCGCGGCCGCGACGCGCGAGCAGGCACGCACGGCCCAGGCGATCGACAGTGCGCGCATCGCGCTCGCGATCCTGCTCGGCGCCGGCCCCGACCGCGGCCTTGCGCTCGTGCGGCCCGCGCCGCTGCCGACCGCCGCGCTCGCGGTGCCGGCCGACCTCCCGGCCGCGCTGCTCGGCCGGCGCGCCGACCTCGTCGCCGCGCGCTGGCGGGTCGAGGCGGCCAGCCGCAACGTCGCGGCCGCCCGTGCGGATTTCCTGCCCAACGTCAGTCTCACCGCGCTGATCGGGCTCGCGACGCGCGGGGGCGCATCGCTGTTCCAGGCGGCATCGCGCACCTACAACGCCAGCCCGGCCGTGAGCCTGCCGATCTTCGACGGCGGCGAGCGGCGCGGCGTGCTGCGCAGGCGTGACGCGCAATACGACCTCGCGGTCGCCGGTTACAACAAGACGCTGATCGGGGCGATCGGCGAGGTGGCCGACGATCTGCACCGGCTGGATTCGCTCGCCGTGCAGACCGATGCGCAGCAGCGTGCGTTCGACTCGGCCACCGATGCGTGGCGACTCGCGGACGCGCGCTACCGGGCCGGCGTCGGCAGCTACCTCGACGCGCTCGTCGTGCGCCAGCAACTGCTGGTCGCGAGCCGCGAGGTCGCCGCGTTGCGCGCGCAGCGCGCGGACCAGTCGCTGCAGCTCGTCGCCGCGCTCGGCGGCGGCTTTCGCGCCGAGCCGGACGACGTCGCGCTCGCCGCCACTCCTTCCCAACGTCCTTGATATCGAACCATGAGCAGCGACAACTCCCTGCAGACTCCCGCGCGGCCGGCCGCCGCCGATTCCGCCAGCGCCCGCCAGCAGCCGGCGGCCGACCACACCGGCGCACCCCGCGCGCCGGGCGGGCCGGACGCGCGCACGCCACCGGCATCCGGCGGTGCCGCACCCGCGACGCCGCCCGCACCGCCGGCACGGCGCAAGCATCTGGTGCGCGCGCTCGTCGCCGTGTTCGCGCTGGGCATCCTCGGCTGGGGCATCTGGTACGTGATCGTCGGACGCTGGTACGAATCCACCGACAACGCATACGCGCAAGGCAACGTCGTCGAGCTGACGCCGCAGGTGACTGGCACCGTCGTGTCGATCGACGCGGACGACGGCAACCTCGTCCGCGCCGGCACGCCGCTCGTACGCCTCGACCCGAGCGACGCGCAGATCGCGCTCGCCACCGCGCAGGCCGATCTCGCGGCAACGGTGCGCAAGGTGCGCGGCCTGTACAGCAACGAACGCGGGCTGGCGAACAGCATCGACGGCGCACGCGCCGAACTCGACTCGCGACGCACCGCGCTCGACAAGGCGAAGGCCGACTACAGCCGCCGTGAGGATCTCGGCCGCTCCGGCGCGATTTCACGCGAGGAACTCGCGCATGCACGCGACACGCTGACCTCCGCGCAAAGCGCGTACGCGGCCGCGCAAAGCGCGCTCGCCACGTTGAGCGAGCAGCACCAGACGAGCAAGGCGCTGATCGACGACACCGCGGTCGCGTCGCACCCCGACGTGCAGGCCGCGGCCGAACGGCTGCGCGCCGCGTACCTCGCGCATGCACGCACCGACGTCGTCACGCCCGTCACCGGTTATGTCGCGAAGCGCACGGTGCAGGTCGGGCAGCGCGTGTCGCCCGGCGTGCCGCTGCTGGCGGTGGTGCCGCTGCGCGAGCTGTGGGTCGATGCGAACTTCACCGAGAAGCAGCTCGAACACATGCGCATCGGGCAGCCGGTCGAACTGACCGCCGACCTGTACGGCGACGCGGTGCGTTATACCGGCCGCGTGCAAAGCCTCGGCGTCGGCACCGGCAGCGCGTTTTCGCTGCTGCCGGCGCAGAACGCGACCGGCAACTGGATCAAGATCGTGCAACGGCTGCCGGTGCGCATCGAGCTGACGGAGCCGGCCCAGCTCGACGCGCATCCGCTGCGCATCGGCCTGTCGATGCACGCACGCGTCGACCAGCACGACCGCAGCGGCGCGATGCTGTCGCGTCGCGAGCAGCGCGCGCCGGTCTTCCGCACCGACGTGTACCGCGACGAGCTGGCACGCGCCGACAGCCTGATCGCCGACGTCATCCATGCGAACCTGCCGTCGGCAGCGCGCGCGGAGACGGTGCGATGAGCGGCCCGATGGCGGCCGCCGACAGCGGCTTTCGACCGTCGAGCGTCGGACTCACGACCTTCGGCCTCGCGCTCGCGGTTTTCATGCAGGTGCTGGACGGCACCGTCGCCAACGTGTCGCTGCCGACGATCGCCGGCAACTTCGGCGTGAGCACGACGCAGAGCGCGTGGGTCGTCACGACGTTCTCGGTCAGCAATGCGATCGCGCTGCCGCTGACCGGGTTTCTCGTCAAGCGCGTCGGGCAGGTGCGGCTGTTCGTGTGGGCGACGCTCGCGTTCACGTTCGCGTCGCTCCTGTGCGGCCTCGCGCAAAACCTGCCGCAGCTCGTTGCGTTCCGCGCGCTGCAGGGCCTGGTGGCCGGGCCGATGATCCCGACCACGCAGGCGCTGATGCTGTCGATCTACCCGCCGCAGCGGCGCGGTTTCGCGCTGTCGATGATCGCGATGGTCACGGTCGTCGCGCCGATCGCGGGGCCCGTGTTCGGCGGCTGGGTCACCGAGCATTACTCGTGGCGCTGGGCGTTCCTGATCAACCTGCCGATCGGCGTGTTCGCCGCGATGTGCGTGTTCGCGCAGATGCGCGCACGCGTCGAGACGACCGTTGCCGCGCGCGTCGACTATGTGGGCCTCGCCGCGCTGATCGTCGGCGTCGGCGCGCTGCAGATCGTGCTCGACAAGGGCAACGAAGCCGACTGGTTCAACTCGACGTTCATCGTCGTGATGTCGGTGGTTGCCGCGTTCGGCATCGCGCTGTTCCTGATCTGGGAGCTCAACGAGCCGAACCCGATCGTGAACCTGCGGCTCTTCGCGCATCGCAACTTCGCGGCCGGCACGCTGACGCTCGTGCTCGCGTATTCGGCGTTCTTCGCAGTCAACGTGATCGTGCCGCAGTGGCTGCAGCGCACGCTCGGCTACACCGCGTTCTGGGCCGGGCTCGCCGTCGCGCCGATGGGCGTGATCCCGGTGCTGATGACGCCGTTCATGGGCAAGTACGCGCCGCGCTTCAACATGCGCGTGCTCGTGTGCTGCGCGTTCGCGATCCTCGGCACGTCGTCGTTCCTGCGCGCGGGTTTCGTGCCCGACATCGACTTCACGCACATCGCGCTGATCCAGCTGCTGCAGGGCCTCGGCCTCGCACTGTTCATCATGCCGATCAACAGCATCCTGCTGTCCGACCTGAAGCCGGACGAGATCGCCGCCGGCTCCGGCCTGTCGACGTTCCTGCGCACGCTCGGCGCGAGCTTCGCGGTGTCGATCACGTCGTTCCTGTGGGACCGGCGGGCGATCCTGCACCACGCGCAGCTCAGCGAGCACGTAAGCGCGTTCGACCCGGCCGTGCGCGCCGAAGTCGCGCGGCTCGGCGGCGGCGATCCGCAGCGCGCGGCGACGCTGCTGGGCAACCTGGTCGATGCGCAGGCGTACCAGATCTCGTTCAACGACGTTTCGTTCGCGCTCGGCTGCGTGTATCTCGCGGTGATCGCGGTGGTCTGGCTCGCCCGTCCGCCGTTCGGCCCCGGTGCCGCCGCGAAACGATGAAGCGGGCGCCGCGCGGCCCGTTCCGACCCATGCTGTTCAATTCGATGGAGGTTGACCCGATGCCCACCGACCACGCTGGTGCCATGCCCCCCGACCTGGCGACGCTCGCCGTGTTCGACGTCGCGGAATTTCCGTTCGTCGTCGTGCGCAACGATGCGATCGCATCCGCCGGCTACGCACAGCGCTGGCTCGACGACATGCACGCGCTGATGCGGCACGGCGAGCCGTTTGTCATGATCTTTCCGCCGGCCCGCCCGGATGAAGCGCACGACGACCGCAAGGAACGCGGCATGTGGCTCAAGCAGAACCGCGCCGCGCTCGCCGCGGTCTGCCGTGCGCTCATCACGATCGAACCGGACCCGGCCGAGCGTGAGGCGGCCATCGCGAACGCATCCGGCATCGAAAAGGCGTTCGGCATTCCGTTCGACGTGACGGCGTCGCTCGACGACGCGAGGCAGGCAGGCCGGCGACGTCTGGCCGAGGCGGTCTAGCGCGGCCCGTTCACGCGCAACGTCTCGAACCGGTTGCGCAAGTCCGCCTGGCTGCAGATTCCAACTAAACGAACGGGGTGGCTTGTATGAATGGACTGGATTGTCTGAAATGGTTGGTACCCGGCGACACGGACGCGTCATGGCAGAGAATGACCGACGCGGCCGCCGGAATGGGGTTCGACAAGGTCGTGCTGATCGTGTTGCCGTTCAGCGGCGCGTCGTTCGATCTCGCGCGCAAATGGAGCAGCGGCGTGCCCGGCTGGACGGCGCTGTACCGGCAGCGCCAGTTCGACCGCGTCGACCCGATGCTGCGGCATTGCTTCCGTTCGGCACTGCCGCTCGTCTGGGACGACGCATTGTTCGCGCTGCCGGAGCAGCGCCCGTGTTACGAAGCGGCGGCCGCGTACGGCATGCGCAGCGGCGTCGTGCTGCCGGTGCGCGGCGCGAAGGGGGAGGTCGGCATGCTGTTGTGTGCGAGCACCGACGAGCTCGCCGCGACGCGCGAGCACTGCGACCGCCATCTCGCGGCGCTGACGCTGCTGCGCGACGTCGCGTGCGAAGCGATCGCCGGCACGCGCTGCCATGCACCGCCCGACAGCGTGCCGCGGCTCAGCCGGCGGGAAGTCGAATGCCTGCGCTGGCACGCGGCCGGCAAGACGTCGTGGGAAATCGGCCACATCCTGAACGTGACCGAGTCGTGCATCAATTTCCACTTCATGAACATCCGCCGCAAGTTCAACGTGTCACGTCGGCACGAAGCCGTGCTGCGCGCGGTCGAGTGGGGGCTGATCAGCATCTCCGACGTGACCGTGCCGACCTGATGCGGGCGCGTCGTCGAGCCAGCGGTCGAGAAACGCGCTGAGCCACGCGGCCGTCGCGCGGTCGTGCCGCCGGCCTTCGCGTGCCTGCGTCGCGAGATCCTGCGCACCGGGCGCCGACAGCTTGTGCGCGGCGGCCGTACTCCAGCGCCGCATCATCGGATAGCTCACTTCCGGATGAAACTGCACGCCGTATGCGCGCGGCCCGTAGCGCACGGCCTGGTTCTCGAAGTGCTCGCCGGTCGCGAGGATCTCGAGCCCGGCGACGCGTTCGAAGCCCTCGCGATGCCACTGGTAGACGTGCGACGGCCACGACCCGAGGCGCCGGCCGGCGGGCGTCGCGGCGATCGGCCAATAGCCGATTTCCGCGCGCCCGTCACGATGGGCGACCACGCGGCCGCCCAGGTGGCGGATCATCATCTGCGCCCCCAGGCAGACACCGAGAAAGGGCGCCGCCTCGCGCAGCGGCACGCCGATCCAGTCGATTTCATCCTGAATCCAGCGATCGCCGTCGTTGGCGCTCATCGGGCCGCCGAACACCACCGCGCCCGCATGGTCGGCCAGCGTCGCCGGCAGCGGATCGCCGAGCGGCGGGCGGCGAATGTCGAGCGGATGGCCACGGGCGGCAAGCAGCCGGCCGATCCGGCCGGGGCTCGACTGTTCGCGGTGCAGGACGATCAGGATCGGACGAAGGGCGGAGTGCGTCATGTCGTGTCGAGAGGGTCGTGAGTTCGTGAGACCGCGAGGCCGTGTGAGCCGTCACGCGGAGCGTCAGCCCGGCTGGCCGCGCAACGCGTCGAACGACACCATGACCTGTTCGCGATAGGCGGGGCGTCGGCACAGGCGGGCGTACCAGGCCTCGACGTGCGGCAACGGCGGCCGCTCGACGTCGAGCGAGAAATAGCGGAACAGCGTCGCGCCGGCCGGAATGTCGGCCAGGCCCGGCGTCGCACCGCCCAGGAAGGGCTGGGTCGACAGCAGCCGGTCGAGCAGCTGGAAATGCGTCGCGCTGCGCGCGGCCTTGTCGCGCACGAGCGCATCGTCGCGCCGCTCCGGCGGCGTTCGCACGAGCGCCCAGAACAGCCCGGTCATCACGTCCGGTTCGAGCGCGGTCTGCGACCAGTCCATCCAGCGCTCGGCGCGCGAACGGGCGAACGCGTCGCGGCACCAGAACGGATTGTTCGGCACCCGCGCGGCGAGATAGCGCAGGATCGTGTGCGACTCCCACACGACGTCGCCATCCCAGTCGATCACCGGAATCCGGCAGGTCGGATTCAGCGCCGCGAACGCGGGCGTCTGCAGCGAACCGTGTTCACCGCCTGCCGCGATGTGCTGGTACGGCACGCCCAGCTCGCCGATGAGCCACAACACCTTCTGCACGTTGAACGACGTGCGGCGGCCCCAGACGGTCAGCATCGCGCGGCATCCTCGCAGGCGGCGGCCTGCCGCGCGCACGCCGCATAACGATCGAGACCGGCCGCGAGATCGGCGATCAGGTCGTCCGGGTCCTCGAGCCCGACATGCACGCGCACGCCGCGACTGCCGGCCGGCCAGCGCGCGGCAAGGCCGTGCGCGTCCAGTTCGAACGGCAGCGCGAGGCTCTCGTAGCCGCCCCACGAATAACCGAGCCCGAACAGCGCGAGGTGGTCGAGAAACGCTTCGACCGCGTGCGGCGGCGCCGGCTGCAGCACGACCGAGAACAGCCCCGATGCGCCGCGAAAATCGCGGCGCCACAGCGCATGTCCGTCGTCGCCGGGGAGGGCCGGATACAGCACGCGCTGCACTTCGGGGCGCGTCGCGAGCCAGCTCGCGATCGCCAGCGCGTTGCGCTGGTGCTGCCGCAGCCGCACGCCGAGCGTGCGCAACCCGCGCAGCGCGAGATAGACGTCGTCGGGGCCTGCGCACAGCCCGAGATCGCCATGCACTTGCTTCAATGCGGGCCACGCGCGTTCGGTGGCCGACACGGTGCCGAGCATCGCATCGGAATGCCCGACCAGGTACTTGGTGCCGGCCTGGATCGACAGGTCGATGCCGAACGCATGCGGTTGGAAGAAGAGCGGCGTGGCCCAGCTGTTGTCCGCGACGACCAGTGCGCCGTGTGCGTGCGCGAGCCGGACGAGCGTCGGGATATCGTGCATGTCGAACGTATAGGAGCCCGGCACTTCGACATACAGCGCGCGCGTATTCGCACGGAATGCGGCGGCGACGGGGGTGCTGCCGTCGTACCAGGTCGTCTCGACGCCGAGCCGCGCAAGCACGCCTTCGCACGCATGGCGTACCGGGCCGTAGACCGATGCGGTCATCAGCAGGTGATCGCCGGGCTTCAGGCACGACAGCAGCGCCAGCGTGCACGCGGACAAGCCCGACGGACACAGCACCGCACCGGCACCGCCTTCGAGGCTCGTCACCGCGCGCTCGAGCGCGTCGGTCGTCGGCGTGCCGCGGCGGCCGTAGATATACGGCTGCGTGCGGTTCAGCAGATCGGACACCGTCGGACTGAGCACGGTCGACGCATGGTAGACGGGCGGATTGACGAAGCCGTGCCAGGTCGCGCTGTCGCGGCCCGCGTGCATGAGGCGCGTGTCTTCGTGCATCCGGTCGTGCATCCGGTCGTTCATGCCGTCGTGCCGGGTGCCGTCCGGTCGCGACGGGGGGGCGGCGGACTTCAAGGCCATAGCGCACACCGTTCCCAGCGCTGACCGTCGCGACGGTACGCCTGCCGCGCGAAGCGGCGTGCGCTGTCGGCACGCCAGAATTCGGCTTCGTCCGGCGCGAGCGTGTACAGGTGCCAGTCCTCCGACACGAGTGCGGGGTCGGCGGCCAGCCGCGCGAGCTGCGCGTCGATCGCGCGCGTCAGGTCGGCGGGATCGTCGAGCCGTTCGCTTTGCCGGCCGGCCAGGATGCTCGCGCGCGACCGCTCCGGGCGGCCCGCGAAATCGGCGCGGCCTTCGGCGGCCGGCAGCCGCTCGACCGGGCCGCTCAGGCGGACCTGGCTCGCGATCGCCGGCCAATAGAACGTCAGCGCGGCGAACGGCCGGTTTTCGATCTGGCGCCCCTTGGGGCTGCGCGTGCTCGCCGCGAAATGCCAGCCGCGTGCGTCGACGTTAAGCAGTACGACGGAGCGAGCGTCGGGCCGCCCGTCCGGGCGGACCGTCGACAGCGTCATCACCTGCGGTTCGACGGCGCCTGCGACAACGGCCTCGTCGAGCCAGCGTTCGAATTGCGCTTGCGGCGTGTCGGGCCAGTTCTCGGCCGGAACATGCGGCGCCGCATGCGCGAGGGTTTTCAGCGCCTTCAGGCGCGTGGCGATCGTATCCATGGCGGGCTCAGGCAATGCCGAATTGCGTCGCGCGGGCGATCAGCCGATGCGCGGCGAGATAGTCGGGGACTTCCGCGAGGAAACCGTCGACGACGGCCGCGGCCACGCGGCGGCCGCCGGACGCGCGCCGGGCGGTGTCGAACGCGTCGATCACGCGGCGGGCGAGGGCGACTTCATCGGCCGTCGGCGTCAGCACGCGATTGACGACCGGCACGAACTGCGCGTTGACGATCGCCTTGGCCTGGTATCCGAGGCCGCGCGACACGCGCATGTCGAGCTCCGCGCCTTCGTTGTCGGCATAGCTGTACGGGCAGTCGATCGCGGTGACGCCGACGGCCGCGCATTCGACGCGAAAGCGCGAACGCACATAGTCGAGCTCGCGGCCCGCGCGGGTGCGCTCGGCCCCCATGTCGGCCACCATGTCCTCGGTCGCGACGAGCACGGCGGACACGCGCGGGCTCGAACGCGCGATCGCCATCGTGTTCACGAGCCCAAGCGTCGACTCGATGTTCGGTACCAGTTCCGTCGAGCCGGGCGCGATATCGTATTCGCGCTCGAAGCGCGTGACGGCTTCGTCGAGCGCGACGACCTGCTCGGGCGTCGCGACGTACGACATCATCACGATGTCCGGCCGGCCGCGCATCGCCGCGCGCAGGTCGTCGATGCCGCCCGCGTCGAGCGGGTTCACGCGCACGGACGCGAGGATGCCGGCATCGCGCCAGCCCGCGAGCACGCGCTCGCTGAGTTCGCGCGCGGCCGGACGCCGGTCCGGCGGCGTAAAGGTCTCGAGTTCCTGGATCAATACGTCCGCGCCGCTCGCGGCGCCGTCGACGAGCGCATCGTGATCGGCGCCGGCGAGGAACAGCCAGGAGCGGCGCAGGCGGGAAGGGCGTCGGTGGGTCGTTGTCATGCTTGGATTCCTGTAGGGTGCGTCGTACGCATGTCGATGGCGGGCGGTCAGCCGGCGCGCATCATCTGGTTGAAGATGTTCTTGCGATGCATTTCCTCGGTTCCGCCGACGCTCATGAAACCCAGCGCGTCCGACGCGAATGCGGCCACCGGCCCGGCCTGGTAGCCGAGGCTGCCGTACAGCCGCACGAGGCCGAGCGCGCCGTCGACGAGATCCTGCGCACCGACCAGCTTCGCGATCGAGCAGGTCATCAGCGCTTGCGGGTGATCCGTCAGCAACTGCGCGAGCGCGCCGCGCGCGAGCCACGTGCCGCGCTCGATGCCGATCTGCAGGTCGACCAGACGGCGCTGCACATACTGGTGCGCGTCGATCGTGCTGTCGAAGCTGCGCCGGTCGCGGCAATAGGCGATTGCGTCGCGCAGGTACGGCGCCGTCACCTGCGCGGCGACGAGGCCGTAGTAGAGGCGGCCGAGCGAAATGATGTCGATCAGGTTGCCGAGCCCGGCGCCCGGTTCGCCCAGCAGCTGGCCACGCGCGATCGGGCAGTCGTCGAAATGCAGCGCGCCGGTGGGCAGGTCGTCGAGGCCGAGCTTGCTGTCGGGCGCCGCGACGGTCATGCCTGGCTGGTCGCGGTCGACGATCACGAGCGCCGTATTGCGTCGGCCGAGCGTTTCGACACGCGTGACGACGAGAATGAAGCGCGCGAGCGGCGCGTGCGCGATGTTGAATTTGCTGCCGGTCAGCCGGTAGCCGTCGCCGTGCTCGACCAGCTTTGTCGCAATGCTGCGCACGTCGGTGCCGGTGCCCGGTTCGGCGATCGCCGTCGCACTCAGTTCGCCGCGCAGGATCGCGCCGAAATAGCGGTCCTGCTGGGTTGCCGTGCCGTAGCGTTCGAGCGCGCGCACCATGCCGGCCTGCGCGATCACCGACAGCAGCAGCGCCGGGCGGCGGATCGTCGATGCAAGCCCTTCCAGTGCCGCGGAAAAGTGCCACCAGCCGTGACCGTCGCCGCCATAGGTCTCCGGCACGATCATGTCCCACAGTCCTTCCTGGCCGAGCCGGGTCCAGCCGGCTGCATCGAATCCGGCAGGCGCGCGAGCGTCGCGTTCCGCCGCGGCGATCTCCGTGCCGATGTCGCGAAAGCGCGCGAGCGTCGCATGCTGTTCCTGCGTCCAGTCAAATGGCATCTGTCGTGTCTCCGGTCGAAGCGGCGCGGCCTCGGACGGCGCGCCAGCGATGCCGACAAGAGTAAGGGGGCACGGACAGCGGAGGTACTGGCAGTAGTGGTAGTTGCCGGGTGGGGTGTCGCGGCAGGGACAGGCGGGCGTGGATCTTCGCAGGGTGTGTGCGAGTGCACGCGTCTCGGTTGCTGGTTGGATCCCGGCATCGCATTTCATCTCGCGTCGCGGGACGATATCGAATCGGAATAGCTGTTCACGGAGCGACTCGTTCTAGCGGTCGGTCATCATCTTCTCGCGAAGAAGCGCCGGATCCATGGGAAGCGCTCGACTCGATCCCGTTGGTATTGCTCACTTATTGCCGGGCTTCGCTCGGTGTCCCGATACCAGACCCGCCGCACCATGCTTCCGCAGCCTGGCGACCAGCCGGCGAATCTGCCGTGTCGTCAGCTTGAGTCGTTCGGCCGCGCGGTCAGGCTTCAAGCCTGTGTCCACCACGGCCTGGATTACCTTCAGACGGTCGCAGAACGCGTCGATGTTCAGCTCGTACATCGCGCGGCCGAAGTGCGTCACTCGATTACCAGTCTTGCCTGGCGTTACGTTGCGGAACACGCTGTACTTGTCGCTGTAAAACGCCCCCGGCTTGCCGTGACGTTCGATGTACGCTCGCGTCGCCTCGAAGTAGCTGAAGGTCGATTCGGTCTGCGTGAAGTGCAGCATCATCAGCCGACTCGTTGCGTCATCCACATAGACAAGCAACGTGCAGGCCGGCGCCCGTTCCTCGAACCACCGATGATCGCTGCCGTCGATCTGGATCAATTCGCCCAGGCAGGCCCGACGTGCTCGCGGCTGGTACACCTTCGGCGGTCGCTGCCGACGTGGAATCCACAAGCCAGCGTCCGTCATCAGCCTCCTGACCGTTTCCTTGGCCAACCGAATGCCGTGGCATTCCCAGAGCTTCTCGCAGGCCAATGTCGGTCCGAAATCGGCGTAGCGATCGCGGATGATCGTCAGCGCCCGTTGGGCCAACTCCGCATCCAGCCGCCGGTTGCCGGGACCGCCACGCTTGCGCGAGGCCAGGCCCGCCGCACCAGACTCCCGGTATCGAATCACCAGCCGCTCGATCTGCCGGACCGTCAGGCCCAGCCGTTCTGCCGCGCGGCCAGGCTTCAGGTCCAAATCCACCACGGCCCGGATTACCTTCAGACGGTCGAGTTCTCGCATGTTCAATGTCACCAGAGCTGTTCGGTGCATCGCCGGCTCCATGATCTGACGGGGAGCCGGCAAGCTTACCGAGTTCCAAACGCGACATTTCTAAATGGCTAGAACACGACATTTCTAAAAAGCTACTACAACAAAAACCACCGATAACTATGATTATGTCAACTATGATTTGCGCGAAGTACCACGCCGTTCCCTCGCTCATCTGATGCCGGCATAATATCGCCCGCCGCGCGAGCGTACCCGTCTTTGCTACGCCGGTATATCGAATCTGTACCCCGGGAGCAAACATGCGTGACGTCATCGACGGTTTTCTTCGTTTCCAGCGCGACATCTATCCGCAACGGGCCGGCCTCTTCAAGCAGCTCGCCACATCACAGAACCCCAAGGCACTGTTTGTCACGTGCTCGGACAGTCGCGTCGTGCCCGAATTGCTCACGCAGCGCGAGCCGGGCGAACTGTTCGTGATCCGCAATGCAGGCAACATCGTGCCGTCCTACGGCCCCGAGCCCGGCGGCGTGTCCGCCACCGTCGAATACGCGGTCGCCGTCCTCGGCGTTCGCGATATCGTGATCTGCGGTCACTCCGATTGCGGTGCGATGGGCGCGATTTCACGCTGCACCTGCCTCGATCATCTGCCGGCGGTCGCGAACTGGCTGCGTCATGCCGACGCCGCTAAAGTCATCAACGCCGCGCATGAATACGACACGCCTCGCGCGAAGCTCGACGGGCTCGTGCGCGAAAACGTGATCGCGCAACTCGCCAATCTGCGCACTCACCCGTCCGTGGCGCTCGCCCTCGAACAGGGGCGCATGAATCTGCACGGCTGGGTTTACGACATCGAGACAGGCAACATAGATGCGCTGGACGGCGTCACCCGAAGCTTTGTCTCGCTCGCCGAGTCGCCTACGGTAGTCGCCGTGAGCTCGCGCGATCGCGGGCAGGTCTAGTCTCCCCGACGGCTCGCGCCCAGAGTCGGGGGCGAACACGCCCCCGCTCCCAAACAGACCGGGCCCCGCTCCTCTCCTTCACGATCGTCGCCGACAACAACGCACGCGGTGCCCGACGTTCTCCCGAGCGTGACGCGGCCGCGGATGCATGGCTGCCCATGCAGTCGGGCTAATGCGCAGTGCGCCGCAACATCATCGTGTCGTAGCCGAGCGTCCGCACGCGCTCGACAAGCGCGTCGGCTTGCTCGGTCGACGGCCTGGCGACGCGCGTCAGGATCCACAGGAATCGCCCTGACGGCTCGCCGACGATCGACCACGAGTAGTCGTCGGCGTGATCGAGTATCCAGTAGTTGCCGAAAAAGAACGGCCCGAAGAACGACACTTTCAGCTTCGCGTCGCCGCTGTTCGCCACGATCTTCGCCCGTCCGTCCGAGCTTCGTGCGCGGCCGCCCGGCCCGCCTTCGCGACACGTATTGCGCACGTCGACGAGGCCGTCTTCCCGCTTCGCATAATCGGCCGTCACGCCGTCGCAACCGCGCTCGAAGCGGTTTTCATAGCGCGCGAACTCGTACCATCTACCCACATAGCGATCAAGATCGACCGCCTTGGCCGGCTGCGGCACCTGGGCGTTGCCGCTCTCGCCTCCCGCCAGGCCCGCGCATCCCGCGAGCAACAGCGCCGCTCCAGCCAGCGCCATGGAAGTCGTCCACACGGACGACGTACAAAGGACAGATCGCTTCATTGACTCCCTCCCGGCCAGGAAATCACGCCATTGTGCACGCAACCACCCCGCCGCAGTGACGGCGGCCGGTTGCATCCCGGCGGGCGATTCGTTCGTATCTCGCTGCAACGTCTTCATACGGTTCGCCACCATGCACGACATTCAGCGAGTCCGCCGTCGATTGCTCGATCAAGTGCATCCGGCAGTGCTATATTTCGCTCGACATTCACGCCATGGCGATCCTCGCCATTTCTTCAGCATGAACGACACGCCGGATGGTGCCGAGCGCTTCGCCCCGTCAACCGACGCGGATGCCGTGCGTCGCGAGCACCTGAATCAGGTCATGTCGCAGGTCGCGAGCGGCGACCAGGCGGCTTTCGCCGAGCTGTACCGGCTGACCTCGTCGCGGGTGTTCGGCATCATCCTGCGAATGGTTCACGATCGCGGGGAAGCCGAGGATCTGCTCCAGGATGTCTACACGGCCGTGTGGCGACGTGCTGACGCGTTCGACCCGGCACGCGGCGGTGCGATGACGTGGCTGACCACGCTGGCGCGCAACAGGACGATCGACCGGTTACGGCAGCATCGCGAGGCGCAACTCGACGAAGAGCAGGTGCTGGATCTCCCCGACGAGGATCCGACGCCCGCCGCGCTCGCGGAAGCAAGCCAGGAGCGCCAACGCCTCGAACGGTGCCTCGAGCGGCTCGATCCGGATCAGGGCCGCGCAATACGCGAGGCTTTTTTCAGCGGCGCGACTTATAGCGAACTCGCAGCGCGACTGCGTGTGCCTCTCGGAACCATGAAAAGCTGGATCCGGCGCAGCCTGATGCAGCTGAAGGTATGTCTCGAGCAATGAATACGCCAGCCGATCACGATCCCGAATTGCGCTGCGCGGAATACGCGCTCGGCGTGCTCGACGCCGATGCGCGGCACGCACTCGAGGAGTCCGCCGCACGCGATCCGCTGTTGCAGGCGACGCTCGAGCGCTGGCAGCGCCGCTTCGCACCGCTCGCGGAAGACATCGCACGCGTCGCCCCGCCCGGCCGGGTCTGGACGAGAATCCAGCGTGACCTCGGCTTCCTCGTTCCGCCGGCCGCGCGCGGCGCCCCGCCATCGGGCGGATGGTGGAACAGCCTGCGACTGTGGCGCTGGGTCGGCCTTGGCGCGAGCTTGGCCGCGCTCGGACTGCTCGCGTTCAACCTGATCCTGGTGAGCGAAGCGCCACCGCGCGTGGCAGCTGTCGAGGGCAGCTACATGGTGGCCACGATCGCACGGTCGGACGGCGTCGCACACTGGACCGCCACCGTCGACCTGCGCCGCGCCCGGATGGTCGTGGTGCCGGCGGACAAGCCGACGATCGCCGCGAATCGCTCGGCCGAGCTCTGGCTGATTCCGCCGAATGCGAAGCCGATCTCGCTCGGCGTATTCACGCCGGACGCACCGGCGTCGATGACGCTGCCGCCCGCGATCGTCGCGCAGTTCAGCGCACGTGCGGTGCTCGCCGTGTCGATCGAGCCGCGCGGCGGCTCGCCGAGCGGTCAACCCACGGGTCCGGTGCTCGCCACCGGGGCAATGCACGCGGCATAACAGGCGCCGCGCCAACCTGCGGCGGACATCCGTCCGTCGAGGGTGAGCGCGGTGCGTGCGCCTGTCGCCCGCGCGCAGGTCGCGGCGCATCCCGATGCATCCGTTTGGCCTTCGGCTCCGTATATGACGGAAATCGCGTCCCCGGAGCCGCCCGCATGCATGCCGTCGCCGTTGCCCTCCTCGCTTTCGTCGGACTGTTTCTGTCGTTCACGGCGGTGTGGATCAGCCAGTTGCGCTCCCGGAATGCCGGGATGATCGACCCGGTCTGGGCAGTGACGCTCGGCGGCATGGCCGTGTTCGTCGCGGGGCTCGGCACCGGCCCGGCATTGAACCGCGCACTCGTCGCGACAGGCGGCGGCATCTGGGGGCTGCGGCTCGCGCGGCACCTGTGGCGTCGCAACCGCCGGCAGCCCGAGGACCGGCGCTATCGGCAGTTCCGCCTGCAATGGGGCGACGCCGCGCCGCGCAACATGTTCTGGCTGTTCCAGTTGCAGGCGCTGATCTCGATGTTGCTGTCGGTCGCGTTCTTCGTGCCGGCGTACAGTCCGGACACGCCGTCCCGGTCCGCAGCCGTCGCGGCCGTCTCGATCTGGCTCGTCGCCGTGGCCGGAGAGGCCGCCGCCGACCGGCAGCTCAAGCGCTTCCTCGCCGCCCCCGGGCACCGCGACCGCGTCTGTCGAGTGGGCTGGTGGCGCTATTCGCGGCACCCCAACTACTTCTTCGAATGCCTGCACTGGTGCGCATACGCGGCGCTCGCGATCGGCATGCCGTGGGGCTGGCTCACGCTGATGCCGCCGTTCCTGATGGCGTGGCTGCTGCTCAGGGTCTCCGGCCTGCCGCTACTCGAAGCGCATCTCGTGCGAACGCGGCCGGGTTACCGGGAATACATGCTCACGACCAGCGCCCTCGTTCCGTGGCCGCCCAGGCCGGCCGCACCACCGCCCGTTGCCCGCCCCGACCATCCAGAAGACAGGAGTACGCGCTCATGACCGCCACCGCCTCGCAACCGTCGCCCGCCCGGATGCCTGCCCCCGGCGACACCTGGCTGATCCGCTGCTGCGAACGCGGCTGGCTGCCGGATCCGCTGATCCGCGCCGGCATGCGCACGCTGCTGCGGCAGCGCCTGCGCGACGAACATCTGCTCGACGGCGAGCGACGCACGGCCGCCTTCGACCGGCTGGTGCACGAACTGAACGCGAGCCCCATCGCGATCGACACGCATGCGGCCAACATGCAGCATTACGAAGTGCCCGGCGCGTTCTTTGAAGCCCATCTCGGCCCCCGGCTGAAATACTCGTGCGGCTATTACCCGCACGGCAACGAAACGCTCGCGCAAGCCGAGGACGCCATGCTGTCGCTTTACGCGGAGCGGGCCGGCCTCGCGGACGGCCAGCGCATCCTGGATCTCGGCTGCGGCTGGGGGTCGCTGTCGCTGTGGCTCGCCGAGCGCTATCCGCACGCGCGGATCGTGGGCCTGTCGAATGCTCACGGTCAGCGGAACTTCATCGAGCAATGCGCGGCCCGGCGCGGGCTGACCAATCTGCGGATCGTCACGGGCAACGTGGTGGACTTCGATTTCGCGCCCGGCGAAGCGGGTTTCGACCGCGTGCTGTCGATCGAGATGTTCGAGCACATGAAGAACTACGGGCAACTGCTGGCGAAAATCGCACGCTGGATGCACGACGACGGCAAGTTGTTCGTGCACGTCTTCGCGCACAAGCTGCTCGCCTATCATTTCGCGGTGCGCGACGACACCGACTGGATGTCGCGCAATTTCTTCACCGGCGGCACGATGCCGTCGGCCCATCTGCTGCTGCGGTTCCAGGACGACGTCCGCCTCGACCGCCAATGGTGGATCGACGGCACCGCCTACGCCCGCACGGCCAACCACTGGCTCGCTTCGCTTGACGCCGCGCGCGGCCGGATCATGCCGATTTTCGAAACGGTCTACGGCGCCGACGCGCGGATCTGGTTCCAGCGCTGGCGAATGTTCTACATGGCCGTCGCCGAACTGTTCGGTTATGCCGGCGGCCAGGAATGGGGCATCGCGCACTACCTGTTCGACAAGCGGCCCGTACGCGCGTGAGACGTGTCATGCCGTACCCAATCGTCCGCCGTTTCGCCGCCATGCTCGCGGCCGGTCTTGCGCTCGCCATCGCCGCGGGCTGCTCGGGCAATGCACCGAACACGAATCCGCGCGCAGCCGTGCCCCTGTCGAGCGTGGCCGTCGACCTGCCACGCTACATGGGCCGCTGGTACGTGATCGCGAACATCCCGTATTTCGCGGAACGCAACTACGTGGGCAGCCGTGCCGAGTGGACGCTGCGCGAGGACGGCCGGATCGACGACGTGTTCGTCGGCCGCAAGGGCGGCTTCGACCGACCCGAGAAACGCTATCGCTTCGTCGATACGGCAAAGCCCGGCAGCGGGGGCGGCGAATGGCGCGTGCGGCTGTTCTGGCCGGTATACGTCACGCAGTTGACGCTCTATGTCGATCCCGACTACCGCTACACGATCCTCGGCTACCCGGGCAAGACGCTCGGATGGATCTTCTCGCGCGAGCCGACGATGGACGACGCGACGTATCGCTCGCTGCTCGCGCGGCTCGATGCGATGGGCTACGACACGTCGCGCTTCAGGCGCGTGCCGCAAACACCCGGACAGATCGGTCAACCGGGCTTCGCCTCGCCGGGCGAGCGCGACTGAAGCGGGCCCGGCGCATCCGCCGACCGCTTTGCTCCGTATCTTCGAAAAACCGTTCCCGAGACCGCCGACCCGCCTGACGGAGACCCTTCGCGATGCACCAGCCCTTCACTGCCTTGCCGCCCGGGCGGCGGATCGCCGTCGTCGGCGCCGGCATCGCCGGCCTGGCGAGCGCCTACCTGCTGGCCCGTCGTCACCGCGTGACGCTGTTCGAGGCGGCCGGCTACCTCGGCGGCCACACGCACACCGTCGATGTCGAACTCGACGGCGCGAGCCACCCGGTCGATACCGGGTTCCTCGTGTTCAACGATCGCACCTATCCGAACCTGATCGCGCTGCTCGCCGAACTCGCCGTGGCCGCGCATCCGAGCGACATGTCGTTCTCGGTTTCGATCGACGGCGGCCGGCTCGAATGGGCCGGCAGCAATCTCAACACGGTGTTCGCGCAACGCCGCAACCTGTTCTCGCCGTCGTTCCTCGGCATGCTGCGCGACATCCTGCGCTTCAACGCGTCCGCGCAGCATCACCTCGAAACGGCACACCGCCAGCGTCTGTCGGTCGGCGAGCTGCTCGTCGCGGGCGGCTACGGCACCTCGTTCCAGGAGCACTACTTGCTGCCGATGGCGGCCGCGATCTGGTCGAGCGCGGCCGACGACATCCTGCGGTTTCCGGCGGCGACGTTCCTGCGCTTCTGCCTGAACCACGCGCTGCTGCAGGTCAACGACCGACCGCCCTGGCGCACGATCGCCGGTGGCGCGCGGCAGTATGTCGAGCGCATCGCCGCGACGCTCGACGACGTACGCGTGAACACGCCGGTCCGCACGATTCGGCGCGACGAGCACGGCGTCACGGTGGCGACCGACGCGGCCGGCCATGAGCGGTTCGACGCCATCGTGCTCGCGTGCCACGCGCCGACGAGCCTGCGGCTGCTCGCGGACACCACCGACGCCGAGCGCCGCGTGCTGGGCGCCGTGCGCTACCAGCGCAACGTCGCGGTGCTGCATACCGATACGGCGTTGCTACCGCGCCGGCGGCGCGTCTGGTCGGCGTGGAACTACCTGAGCCGCCGTGCGGCGCCGGCCGCCGGCGGCGCATCGCCCGTGTGTGTCAGCTACCTGATTAACCAGCTGCAGCCGCTGCCTTTCCGCACTCCGGTCGTCGTCACGCTGAATCCAGTCGACGCGCCCGCGCCCGGCACACAGCTCGGCCGCTACGACTACGAGCATCCGCTGCTCGATCTCGCCGCCGTCGATGCGCAGCAACACCTGCCCGCGCTGCAGGGGCAGCGCCGCACGTGGTTCGCGGGTGCGTGGACGGGCTACGGCTTTCATGAAGACGGCCTGAAATCCGCCTTGCGCGTGGCCGGCGACTTCGGCGTAAAGCCGGCCTGGGCCACGTCATGAACGCGCCGTTCGCGAGCGACGGCAGCGCCGCGCGGCTGCTCGTCGGGCACGTGATGCACGAGCGGCTGCGGCCCGTGCACCATGCGTTCACGTATCCGCTGTTCCAGATCTGCTGCGATATCGAGCGGCTTCACGAGATCGACGGCAACTGGTTCGGCGTCGATCGCTGGCGGCCGTTCGGACTCGCGTCGCGCGACTACGGGCCGCGTGACGGCCAGCCGCTTGCGCCGTGGCTGCGCGCCCGCCTCGTCGAAGCCGGTATTCCGGCCGACGGCCCGATCTGGCTGCAGACGATCCCGCGCCTCTTCGGCCATGCGTTCAACCCCGTGAGCTTCTGGTACTGCTACGACCGCGCGGGTCGCCTTCGCGCGCTGTACGCGGACGTGCGCAATACGTTCGGCGCGCACCACGGCTACTTGCTGAGCGCGAGGCGGCACGTGCCGATCGGGGACGACACCGTCCTCGTCTGCCGCAAGACGTTTCACGTATCGCCGTTTTGCGACGTCGTCGGGACATACGCGTTTCGCGTGCGCCAGCGCGGCGACCACCTGCGGGTCGCCATCGACTACCGCGACGATGACGGCCTGCTGCTGCGGACGGCGCTCGTCATGCAGGCCGGCCCGCTGAGCGCCGCGCGGGCGTGGCGCGCGCTCGCGCGGCAGCCGTTCAACGCGATCGGTGTGATCGTCCGGATCCATTGGCAGGCGCTGCGGCTCTGGCTCAAGCGCGTGCCGTTCCACGGCAGGACGCCCCCTGCCCGGCCGTCCTGCGCCGATGCGCCGCCGCCCCCGTCGGCACGGGTGTCGCCGCCCTGCCGCCCTGCGGTGTCCGACCACGAGGTCCGCCCATGACCCTGCTGCGCCTGTTATCGAATGCATCGCAACCCGCGCTGCCGCTTTCTTCGCGGTTGTTCGTCGCGCTGCTGCGGCGGCTGCGGCACGGCCACGTGATACTCGTGACGCCCGAAGGCGCGCAATACGTGTTCGGCGATCCGCACTGCCAGCCGGCCGCGACGCTGCAGATCCGCGACTGGCGGGCGTGCCGCGCGATCCTGCGCGCGGGCGACATCGGGTTCGCGGAAGCGTATCGCGCACGCCAGGTCGACACCCCCGACCTCGTCGCGCTGCTGCGTCTGGCGATCCGCAACGAGCCGGCGATCGCACAGACGCTGACGGGCGGGCGCGTCGCCCGCCTTTGGTATGCGCTACGCCACCGGCTGCGGATGAATACACGCGCCGGCAGCCGCCGCAACATCCACGCGCATTACGATCTCGGCAACCGCTTCTACGGGTTGTGGCTCGATGACACGTGGACGTATTCGAGCGCCTGCTTCGACGGCGACGAGCAGCGCTCGCTCGCCGATGCGCAGGCGGCGAAATATCAACGCATCGTCGCATCGCTCGGGCTGCGCGCCGGCATGCACGTGCTCGAGATCGGCTGCGGCTGGGGCGGCTTCGCGATGTACGCCGCACGCCAGGGCATCCGCGTGCGTGCGCTGACGATCTCGGAGGCGCAATACGCGCTGGCGGTCGAGCGCATCGCGCGTGCGGGGCTGTCCGATCGCGTGACGGTCGAGTTGCGCGACTACCGCGACATCGACGGACAGTACGACGCGATCGTGTCGATCGAGATGTTCGAGGCCGTGGGCGAAGCGTTCTGGCCGGTGTATTTCGACACGCTCGGGCAGCATCTGAAGGCAGGCGCGCGGGCGCTGATCCAGTCGATCACGATCGCCGAGTCGCAGTTCGAGGCCTACCGGGCTTCGAGCGACTTCATTCGCGAGTTCATCTTTCCGGGCGGCATGCTGCCGAGCGCCGAGCGCTTCGTCGACGCCGCTGGCCGCGCCGGTCTCGCCGCGGAGCCGGTGCTCGCGTTCGGACTCGACTACGCACGCACGTTGCGCGCCTGGCGGGAGGCGTTCGAGGATCACGTCGACGCCGTGCGTGCACTGGGGTTCGACGAGACCTTCATCCGAACGTGGCGGCTTTACCTCGCCTATTGCGAGGCGGGGTTCGCCGAGCGGCGCACCGACGTGATGCATTTCGTCGTGTCGTCGGCACGCTGACATGAACGCGAGACACCGGGCTGCGATCCTCGCGCTGGCGGCGGTGCTTTCCGCGGCGCCGGAGGCCGGCGCGCGTTGCGTTGACGAGGTCGCGTCGGCACGGATGATCGGGGCCGGCCAATTCTGCGTATTCGGCGTCTGTCTGTACGACGCGCAGCTGTGGGCGCCCCACCCGCCCGCGGGATTCGACACGCCGTTCGCACTTTCGCTCACGTATCGCCACGACGTGAGCGGCGCGCGGCTCGTCGCCACCGGCATGGCCGAAATCGAGCGCCTCGCGCCCGCACCACTGCCCGCGGCGACCCGCGACGCGTGGCGCGCCGACATCGCACGGGCATTTACCGACGTCGTGCGTGGCGACGTACTTTGCGGCGTCTACCTGCCCGATCAGGGTGCGCGCTTCTACACGAACGGCCGCCTCACGGCCGACATCCCCGATCCGGTCTTCGCGCGCGCCTTCTTCGACATCTGGCTCGATCCGCGCACCCGTGCACAATCGTTGCGCCGCCAGTTGCTCGGCGACACCGCACGTTGACGGCGGAACGCGCAACGATCGCCACCACCGCGCGTCTCACGGATCGGCCCCGGAGCCATTCCGCCATCGCCGAAACCGCCGCCTGTCTCGTGCTGTCGCAGGCCGGCTGGCTCGTCTGCGTCCCGAGCACCGCGCACCGGCAACGCTGGATCGGCACGTTCAGTGCGGGGCTGCTCGCGGGCGCACACCTGCTGCGCACCCGCGCGCCCCCTCAAATGCACTACGCCGCCCAGTGCAATTGAACATGCCCTGCACGCTGCGCCCCCTCTACACTGAGCCCCGGGATATCGAATGGCGTCACGAATGTGATCCAGCATTGTCCCAATGGTCACGCAACCCGATTGAACGACGAGGTCGATCATGTTCGAAAAGACGGAAGGCACGGTGCAGAAGCTGGCGGGCAAAGCGCAGGAGGCGGTGGGTGACGCCACGGGAAGTGCCGACATGCAATTCGACGGAAAAGCGCGCCAGGTGGCCGGCGCGGTTCAGCAAACCTATGGCGAGGCGCTCGAGCAGGTGCGCGACGTTGCCGCAAGCAATCCGATTGCGACGCTGGCGACCGTCGCAGCGGTGAGTTTCATCATCGGCGCAATGTGGTCGAAGCGCTGATCGGCTGTCACGAGCCCGACGGCATGCGTTGAGGTCATCATCGGAGCATGTCATGGTTTTGCTTTCGAGAATCAGGAAATGGCAGGATGTCGCGCAATTCTCGGTCGCGCGTCTGGCCGACTACGCGGGTCTCGCGGCAATCGAATTCGACCTTGCCAGGAAGTACTTCCTGCGCGATCTGATGCTGTATGCGTTGCTCGGCCTGAGCGTGACGTTCGGACTGGCTTTCGTGTGCGTGGCGGCGATCGTCAGCGCCGCACGAACGCCGTATTTGATCGAGACGTCATGGGTCGTCGCCGGGTTCTGGGTGTGCGTGTCGATCGCCTCCTTTGCGGCGGTGCGCATGCGTGACAAACACGGCACGTTTTCCGTCCTGACCGAGGAATTGCAGCGCGACATCCAGACCGCCAGAGAGAGCCTGTGATGAAACGACGAATCTCCGATGGTTCGCCGGAATCGAGGCAGCGTGTCCTGCTGGCCCGCATGGCGGCGACCCGGGCCGAACTGTCCGCGTCGAACCACGTCGTCGAAACGGCCCGGCGAGCGCGTTCCGGCGACATCGCGGACTATCCGGCGATGAAGCTGCCGACCCTCGGCGGCTCGGCCGTCGCGGCCGTCGCGGTGGCGCTGGCCGGTTTCGTGATCCTTGGGCCGCGGCGCATCGTGACGACGGCCGTTCGCGCCGGGCTGGTCGCGTTGATCGGGCGAATGACGCGGGACATGGTGGAGAAGTAAACCGGCGCAGACCCGCGCGAAACGTCCGGGCGAGTGCCGGAGCGGCCGCTTCCACGAGAGGCCCGGCCGGCTGAACGGTCCGATTTCTTCGGACCACTTCAATCGTGCTGGACGGCTTCAAGGTAGTGCAAAAACGAGCAATTCCGTTTCGCGTTCTGTCCTGTTGCGCGGACGGTCGGGCAGATCCCGTTTCACGAATCTGCCGTCGATCCAAAGGAGAGGGGAAACATCATGGATGTACATGGTTTGATCGTATGGCTGATCATCGGCGCAGTCGCAGGATGGCTCGCGGGCGTACTCGTCAAGGGCGGAGGCTTCGGCTTGCTGATCGACATCGTGGTCGGCATCGTCGGCGCGGTGATCGGCGGCTGGCTCGCCGGGTTGCTCGGCATCGGCTTCAGCGGCATTCTCGGCTCGATCGTCATCGCCGTCATCGGCGCCGTGATCCTGCTGTTCGTGATCCGTCTGTTCAATCGCGCGGTCTGACGGGGTCTGACGGCCGACCGCGTGTTCTTCGTCACCATCCGGCATGCGACACCGCATGCCGCTTACCGATCATGCCGCGAAAACCGGTGAGTCATTGGCCGAGATTGAATCCGTTCGCTTCGCTGCCCAAGAGAACGGCGACGCGACGCACGGCGGCGCCGCGCACGAAGCCCGCTTCCCGCAAGCCCGCGCTGTCCACCGACGGCGTGTGGGCCCGCTCGTTCTTCTCGTCGCTGCCGGCGCCCGGCCGTTTCGTCAATCACGTCACCTACTCGCTGTATCGTCCGCGAAACGCGCCGCGCCATGGCCCGCTCGTCGTCATGCTTCACGGCTGCAAGCAGACTGCCGAGTCGTTCGCGCTCGGCACGCGGATCGATCGTGCCGCCGATCGTTTCGGCTTCTCCGTGCTCTTGCCCGAACAATCGAAAAGCAGGCACCCCCATCGCTGCTGGAACTGGTTCGACCCGCCCGAGCCGACCGCCGGCTCCGACGCGGATGCGATCGCGTCGCTGATCCGGGCGATCGTCCGGCAGCACGCGTTCGATCCCGCCCGTGTCTACGTCGCGGGCATGTCCGCCGGCGCCGGGCTTGCCGCCCAACTCGCGCTGCACGCCCCGACGCTATTTGCGGCCGTAGCGCTTCATTCGGGCGCCGTTTCGGCGGCCGCCCGCTCGTCGCTCGACGCATTGAAGGTGATGCAGTACGGCAGCCGCAGCGACCCGGTGCAACTCATCGATGCGGCCGTCTGCGTGCGGGACTACCCCGGCATGCCGGCGCTGATCGTGCATGGCGAACGGGACGGCGTCGTTGCGAAAATCAACGCGGAACAGGCCGCGCGCCAGTGGTTGCGTGTCAATCGTTTCATCGACGCGGAGGGTGAGCCCATCAGCGGTACGCGCACCGTGTCGGATCGAGGCGACCGGCTGGTCATCGACCATCGGCGCAGCGGCCGCTGCGTCGTGCGTGTCTGCATCGTACGCAGGCTCGGTCACGCGTGGAGCGGCGGCGACGCTCGCGTGCCGTTTCACGCGGCGGAGGGCCCGGACGCGACCGCGATGTTGTGGTCGTTTTTCAGATACCGCCGCCGCGACGCTCCGGCGAGCGCGGGCACCTGACGCCGGATATTCGCCGCCGGTCTCATGTCGCTTGAGACACGACCGCGGGTATTGCTCAAACAGACGAGCAGCCCCCCCAATCGACTGCTGCGTCACTTTTCAAGAACACTCAAGAAACCGGATTCATCCACTCAGTCAACCCTTCCCGCGCATTCAACTCGACAAACGTCGGCATCCCGCGAAGGTGCTGTATGTACCTCGCAAGATGCGGCCATGTCGTTGCCGGGCGCGGCATGTTGCGCGTCCAGCGCATGAGCATCAACGCAAGGAAGTCCGCCGTACTCAACCGATTGTTGATCAGGTACGAACGACCGTCGGACAGCAGATTGTCGAGATGCGCCATCGATTCCTCGATCTGCCCCCGCGAAAACGCCTTCACCATCTCGGCGCATCGCGGATCGCCATCCGTCTCCGCATAGAACCAGTTTCGCATCGCAGGCAATACCGAATTGGCCAGATAGACCATCATCTCGAACCACTCGGGACGTTCGGGCGCGCCCGGACGGGGAGCCAGCGACGGCTCCGGATGGCGTTCGGCAAGCAGCATCAGCAAGGCGGCCGATTCGGTCCGCGGTATGCCGTCGACGACCAGCGTCGGCACTCTGCCGGCCGGATTCATCCGCAGGTACTCGGGCGTATGCTGCGCACCCGCATCGATATCGACGAGACGCGTTTCGAACGGCACACCGAGTTCGATCAGCATCCAGTGCACGGCCATGCTGGCCGCACCGGGCGAGTAATACAGAACGTAGGACATCGTTTGAATCCGTCTCCTGGAATTCGAATTGAGCATCGCGCCGTCTGCGAGACGTCCGCACGACGATCGCATTCAATCAACGCAACGCAACGCACGAAATCCACCTGCCGGCACTGCGTGGCACGTCGTCACTCCCCCACCGCCTCGGCCTGACGATCGTCGCGCGTCGCCACCGCCGCACGCCGGCCGCGTCGCCCGGCCGACGCCACGACACGAAACGCCACCGGCGCGAACACGAGCCCGAACACCGTTGCCGCCAGCACACCCCCGAACGCGCCCGTGCCGATCGATCGCCGGCTTTCCGCCCCGGCGCCTGTCGCCAGCACGAGCGGCACGACGCCGAGCAGGAACGCCATCGACGTCATCACGATCGGCCGGAATCGCGCAGCGGCCGCATCGACCACCGCCTGCCGCAGCGGCACGCCATGACCGGCCAGGTCGCGCGCGTACTGCACGATCAGGATCGCGTTCTTCGCCGCCAGCCCGACCACGGTGATCATCCCGACCTTGAAGTACACGTCGTTCGGCATGCCGCGCACGAGTGCCGCCGCGATCGCGCCGATCATGCCGAGCGGCACGATCGTCAGCACCGACAGCGGAATCGTCCAGCTTTCGTACAGCGCGGCCAGCGCCATGAAGACCGCGAGCACCGACAACCCGACGAGCAGCGGCGTCTGCCGGGCGGCAACCTGCTCCTCGCGCGCCGCATCGACCCAGTCGAAACCGATCCCGGCCGGCAGCGCACCGGCCAGCCGCTCCATCTCCGCCATCGCCGCGCCCGAACTCGTGCCGGTCGCCGCCCGGCCGCTGATGTCGAGCGACGGATAACCGTTGTACCGGTTCAGCATCACCGGGCCGATCGTCCAGTGCGGCGCGGCAAGCGCCGAAAGCGGCACCATGTCGCCGGTGCGGTTCGGGACGGTCAGCGCCATCAGTTGCGCGTCGGTCGCGCGCGCGACCGGGTCGGCCTCGATGATCACCCGCCGCATCCGGCCCGACGCCGGAAAGTCGTTGATGTAGTTCGAACCGAACGTGCCGCCCAGGAGCCCGGCGATCCGCTCGAACGGCACGCCGAGCGCGTACGCCTTCGCGCGATCGACGTCGAGCTCGATACGCGGCGCGTCCGGCAGGTCTTCGAAATGCACGGCCGAGAGCAGCGGATCCGCCTTCGCACGCTCGGCAAGCTGCGCGCGGGCCGCCTTCAGCGCGTCGAGCCCGCCCCCGCCGCGATCCTCGAGCCGGAACGTGAATCCGTCGGAATGCCCGATGCCGCGCACCGAAGGCGGCAGCGCCGCCTCGACGTCGCCGTCGAGGATCGCGCCGAAACGCGCGTTGAGCCGGTCGCGCAACGCCATCGCGTCGACGTCGCGTTGCGCCCAGTCCTTCAGTTCCACGAACGCCATCCCGACGTTCTGCCCGCTGCCCGCGAAACTCCAGCCGATCACGCTCGTCACGTTCGCTATCGCCGGCTCCGCGCGCAGGATCGCCTCGACACGCTCGACGACCGCGAGCGTGCGCGCCTGCGTGGCGCCCGCCGGCAACTGGATCATCACCTGCAGTTGCCCCTGATCCTCGGTGGGCAGGAAGCCGCCCGGCATCATCCAGTACAGCAGCCCGCATGCGAGCACGAGTGCCGCATAGACGGCCACGACCATCCCGGTGCGGCGCACGGCAAACACCGCGACGCGGCGATAGCCGGATTCGGCGCGCGCGAAGGCCGCACCGAACCGGTCGGCCAGACGCGCGCCGATGCCGCGTCGCGTCGCCCGGCCGGTTCCGCTGCCGTGTCGCGCGACCGGCTTCAGCAGGTTCGCGCACAGCGCGGGCGTGAGCGACAGCGCCATGAACGACGACACCAGCATCGACGCGATCATCGCCACCGCGAACTGCCGGTAGATGCCGCCGACACTGCCCGGGAAAAACGCCATCGGCACGAATACGGCGGTCAGCACCGCGGTCACGCCGACGATCGCCCCGCCGATCCGCTTCATGGCCCGCCGTGTGGCGTCGCGCGGCGATACGCCCTCCTCCATCACGCGATGCACGCTCTCGACCACGACGATCGCATCGTCGACCAGGATGCCGATCGCCAGCACGAGGCCGAACATCGTGAACACGTTGATCGACAACCCGAACGCCCACATCGCGACGAACGCGCCCATCAGCGTGACCGGAATCACGACGGTCGGCACCAGCGTGTAGCGCAGGTCGCGCAGGAACAGCCACATCACGCAGAACACCAGCACGACGGCCTCGACGAGCGTCAGCACGACTTCGTGGATCGCGATCTTGACGAAATGCGCGCCGTCGAAGGGAATCTCGACCGCGATGCCCGGCGGCAGCGTCCGCGACAGCTCGGCGAGCCGTGCGCGGATCGCATTCGACGTTTCGAGCGCGTTGCCGCGCGGGCCAAGCTGGATGCCGACCGTCGCGGCCGGCCGGCCGTTCAGCCGCGAATAAAACGAATAGTCGTCGCGGCCGATCTCGACGCGCGCGACGTCGGCGACGCGCACCGCCGAACCGTCCTGCTTCGATTTCAGCACGATCCGGCCGAACTCCTCGGGCGACGCAAGCTGCCCCTTGACCACGACCGTCGCGGTCAGCTGCTGGCCGTGCACGAACGGCGCGTCGCCGATCGCGCCGGCCGTGACCGTCGCGTTCTGCGCGCTGATCGCCGCGATCACGTCGTCGGCGCCGAGATCGTATTCGCGCAACTTCACGGGATCGAGCCAGACCCGCAGCGCCTCGTCGGCATCCCACAGCTCGGCCGCCCCGACACCCGGCGCGCGCTTCAGCTCACGCAGCACGTAGCGGTTCAGGTAGTCGCCGAGCTGCGCGGAATCGCGTGTGCCGTCGGTCGACGTCAGCGTGACGAGCATCAGGAACGTGTTCGCCGCCTTGAACACGCCGATCCCCTGCTGGACGACCTGCTGCGGCAGCCGCGGCTCGACCTGCTTCAACCGGTTGTTGACGTCGATGAGCGCGATGTCCGGATCGGTGCCGGGCGAGAACGTCACGTCGATCTCGAGGTTGCCGTGGCCGTCGCTGCTCGTCTCGTAGTACAGCAGCCCGTCGGCGCCGTCGAGGCTTTCCTCGATGACGCTGCCGACGTCGGCATCGACCGTCTCGGTCGACGCGCCCGGATAAGACGCGGTGACCACGACCCGCGGCGGCGCCAGGCGCGGATACTGCGCGATCGGCAATTGCGGAATGGCCAGCACGCCCGCGACGACGATCGCGAGCGCGACGATCCACGCAAAGACGGGACGGTCGATGAAGAATGACGGCATCGGCGAGTACCGGCAGCCGCGCTACAGCGTGAGTTCGAACGCGCGCGCGAGCAGCCCCGGCAGCTGCGCGCCTCCGGTGGCGCGCTCGCCGTACGTGTCGTCGTTCGCGAGCAGCACGGGCGCCGCGCCGAGCTGCTCGAGCTCCGATCCGAACAGCCGGTAGAAACTGTCGTCGAACCGCATCGCGTCGACCGGCGCGACGATGCGCCCGCCTTCGACCCAGAACGTCGCGAAGCGCGTCATCCCCGTCATCCGGCAGGCGATCGGGTCCGAAAAGTTCAGGTACCAGAGGTTGCCGACGTAGAGCCCCGTGTCGAGCGCGGCCAGCACGTCGGCATCCGCGAGCGTGCCGCCCGCGATCGTCAGCGACTGCGGTGATTCGCCGTTGTCCGCCCCGTTCGGCACACGCCCGTGCTCGCGCGCGGTGCGTGCGCTCACGAGCTGCCCTTCCCCCCGCCCGCCGACGACGAGCGGCACGCTGTCGCGCCGGTAGCCGTCCGCGTTGAACGCCGGCGCGATGCCCAGCGAGAAATCCTCGGTGATCGACACGCGCGGATCGAGCGCGACCTCGCCGGCGTACAGGCGATGCAGCGGGCTGCGGGCGCTCGCCAGCGCACGCGCCGAAAAGCCGCTCCAGCCGAGCAGGCTCGTCATCTCGTGAACGGCGTCCGGCGCGAAATACGCGCGATAGCGTCCGGGCGCAAGCGCCTTCGGCGTGCGGCCGAGCACGGGCAGCCGCGCGGCGGCCGCCTCGACGCGGGCGGCGAACGCCGCATCGCTCCAGTCGTCGCCTGCGTAGGCGGTCTTGATCGCCCGTCCGCTCGGGTCGTACAGCGACCAGCTGAAGTTGAAGTTCTCGACCTCGTACCAGCCGCGGCTGCCGGTCGACGACGCGAAGCCGCGCGCCAGCGTGCCGCCCGCGTAGAAGCCGACGAAATCGAGACCGCGCGCGCATTCGGCCACGACGCGCGCGAGCCCGTCCGCATCCGGCAGGCGCCCGGTGCGGTGGGTTTCCTGCAGCCACGACGAGGTATCGAACAGCAGGTGCGGATCGTCCGGCGCATCGCGCAGGCCGTCGCGCAGCACGGCCAGCGCGGCGGCCAGTTCGGGCAGGTCGGCCGCCGGATCGCCGCAGACGGTCAGCGCCGAGTGCGCTTGCCGCGCCCCGTCGACGAGCCGCACGGACAATCGCCCCTGCGTGACGCGACCGGTCTGGCGAATCCTGCCGCCGTTGAAGCGGACGAAGTCGGACGTTTCGCTCGAGAAGCCGAGCAGGACGGTTTCGGCCGGCGCCTTCAACCGTTGTGCCTCGTCGGCGAGCCGGGTGAAATGCGCATGCCAGTCGATGCCGGCGCGGCGTGCCATCGGATCGAATCCCGTCATCACGCGCCTCCGAATACGTCGACATCGGCGAACACGCAGGCCGGCGCGGCGTGGCCGACCCGGATGATCTGCGCGGGCTCGCCCTTCCCGCAATAAGGCGTGCCGTAGATGCCGAACGTGCCCGCGTCGCCTACCGCGCGCAGGCTGCGCCAGAACTGCGCGGAGATGCCGCGGTAGTTCGGGCGCTTGACGACCTGCGTGAGCCGGCCGTTCTCGATCAGTTGCCCGAATTCGCAACCGAACTGGAATTTGTTGCGGTGGTCGTCGATCGACCAGGACGTGTTGGTGCGCATCAGGATCCCGTGCTCGGTGCCCGCGACCAGCGCATCGAGCGACTGGTCGCCGGGTTCGACGTTCAGGTTCGCCATCCGGTCGATCGGCGCGCGGTTCCAGCTCGACGCGCGCGAATTGGCGACACCCGGCAGGCCCGCACGCTGCTGCGACAGCGCCCCGCCAAGCAGCCGTTCGAGCACGCCGTTGCGGATCAGGTACTGCTTGCGCGCCGGCGTGCCGTCGTCGTCGAACGCGTAGGACGCGGCTTCGGCGGCCGGCTCGGGATCGAACGTGACGTTCAGCAGCGGCGAGCCGTACTGGTAGTGGCCGACCATCTCCGGCCTGACGAAGCTCGATCCGGCGAAGTTGCGCTCGTCGCCGAGAATCCGGTCGAGTTCGAGCGGATGGCCGATCGATTCGTGGATCTGCAGCATCATCTGGTCGGGCATCAGCAACAGGTCGCGCCGGCCGGTCGGGCAGTTCGGCGCGGCGAGCAGCTGCAGCGCCTCGTCGGCAACGCGCGCGCCGGCGCCGTCGAAGCCGTAGCGCGCCAGCACGTCGATGCCGCCCTGCGCCAGCGTGCCCGATTGACCGAGCGAGCGCGTCTGCGTGTCGCCGTCGCCGTGGGCGACGGCGTGCAGCTCGGGCATCAGGAAGCGGAACCGCTGGTCGATCCGGACGCCGTCGCTCGTCAGGTAACACTGCTCGGTGTCGACGATCATCACGCTCGCCGCGCGCTCGACGATGCGCGCGCCGAGGTTCGCCGCCGCGCATTCGTGCGCGAGACGCTCGATCCATTCCGCGCGCGACGGCAGCGCCGCGTCGACATCGGGCGACGCATACGTGCCACTCGTCTGCGGGCGCGCGGCCTGGCGATGATCGACCAGCGCCCACGGCGCGCTGGCCCGTGCCCGCGCGGTCGCGATGTCGAGCGCCGCCTGCAGCCCGGCCGGGGACAGGTCGGGTGTCGCCGCATAACCCGCGCCCGTGCCGGCCCGCGCCATCAGCATCGCGCCGCGCTCGCGCGTGCGCGAGAACGGCTGCGCGACGTCGTTGCGCACCGCATGTTCGTCGATCGTCTCGTCGACGATACGCAGCGACCAGAAATCGGCGTCGCTTCGCAACGTCTGCGCCGCCTGTACGGCTCGGGCGCCCGGCGCCCGGTTCTCGTCAATCATCGGTTCTCTCTTGCCTCTGCTCCGGGCCGCGCGCCGGCGTCGGCGTCGGCATGGACGACGCGAGCAGCGCCCGTGTATACGGATGGGATGGCGCGTGCAGCACGTCGAGCGTCTCGCCCGCCTCGACCACGCGCCCCGCCTTCATCACGATGACCCGGTGGGCCATCGCGCGCATCACCGCCAGATCGTGCGTGATGAACAGGTAGCTGAGTTTGTACTTCTTTTGCAGATTCGTCAGCAGATTCAGCACCTGCTTCTGGATCGACACGTCGAGCGCGCTGGTCGGCTCGTCGAGCACCAGCAGTTCCGGCTCCACCGCCAGCGCCCGCGCGATCGCGATCCGCTGCCGCTGCCCGCCGGAAAACTCGTGCGGATAACGCAGCATCGCCTCGGCAGGCAGCCCGACCTCCTGCAGCAGCGCGGCGATCCGCGCCCGCCGCGCGTCGCCGGTCACCTGCGGCCGGTGCACGCCCAGCCCTTCGCCGACGATCTGCTCGACCGTCATGCGCGGCGACAGCGAGCCGAACGGATCCTGGAACACCACCTGCATGCGTCCGTACAGCGTGCGCCGGCCCTGCGTCGTGCGCAGCGACGCGAGCGGCATGCCGTCGATCTCGATCCCGCCCGACGCCGGCCGCTGCAAGCCGAGCACCGCCGACGCGAGCGTCGATTTCCCCGAACCCGACTCGCCGACGATCCCGAGCGTTTCGCCGCGCTTCAGGCTCAACTGCACGTCGTGCACGGCGCGGAACGTCGTCTTGCCGAGCACCGAGCGCCAGCCCTTTGCCGCGATGCGGTAGTCGACGGCGAGTTGCCGCACGTCGAGGATCGTCTGCGCGCCGGCGGCGACCGGTTCGACCGCCCGTTGCGGCGCGCTGTCGAGCAGCCGGCGCGTGTACGGATGCTGCGGCGCCGCGAACAGCCCGGCGGTCGTGCCGGTCTCCACCAGCACGCCCTTCTCCATCACGGCCACACGCTGCGCGAAGCGCCGCACGAGGTTCAGGTCGTGCGTGATCAGCAGCACGGCCATCCCGCGCTCGGCGGCCTCCCGCTCCTGCAGCTCGATCAGCAGCTCGACGATCTGCTGGCGCACCGTCACGTCGAGCGCGGTGGTCGGCTCGTCCGCGAGCAGCAGCCGCGGCCGGCACGCCAGCGCCATCGCGATCATCGCGCGTTGCCGCTGCCCGCCCGACAGCTGGTGCGGAAAACTGTCGATACGCCGCTCCGGCTCGGGAATCCCGGTGCGGCGCAGCAGCGCGATCCCGCGCTCGCGCGCTTCACCCGGGCGCAGCCCCTCGTGCAGCCGCAGGCTCTCGGCGATCTGCTTGCCGATCGTATACAGCGGATTGAGCGCCGTCATCGGCTCCTGGAACACCATCGCGATATCGGCGCCGCGGATCCCGCGCATCTGCTGCTCGGTCTTCGCGAGCAGATCCTCGCCGTCGAACAGCATCCGCCCCGACAGCGTCGCCTGCTGCGCGAGCCGCAGGATCGACAGCGCGGTCACGCTCTTGCCCGACCCCGACTCGCCGACGAGCGCCACGCGCTCGCCGCGGCCGATCGACAGGTTCAGGTCCTGAACGGCCGCGTTTGCGCCGAAATGCGCGGAAAACCCGTCGATCTGCAGCAACGGTCTCGTCATCATCGCCCTCCGCCGAATGCCGAGCCGCGCGTGCGCGTGTCGAGCGCGTTGCGCAGCGCATCGCCCATGAAGGTGAGCAGCAGCAGCGTCACCACCAGCGCCGCGAACGCCGCGATCGAGATCCACCACGCATCCAGGTTGTTCTTCCCCTCCTGCAGCAGTTCGCCGAGGCTCGGCGTCGGCGGCGGCACGCCGAGCCCGAGGAAGTCGAGGCTCGTCAGCGACAGGATCGCCGCGCTCATCCTGAACGGCAGGAACGTGATCACGGGCGTCAGGCTGTTCGGCAGCACGTGGCGCCAGATGATCTGCGCGTTCGTGAGCCCCATCGTGCGTGCCGCTTTCACGTAGTCGAGCGCGCGGTTGCGCAGGAATTCGGCGCGCACGTAGTCGGACAGCACGAGCCAGCCGAACATCGACAGCAGCACGAACAGCAGCCACAGCGACGGCGTGAAGATCGACGCGAAGATGATCAGCAGGTACAGGTCGGGCAGCGCGCTCCAGATCTCGATCAGGCGCTGGCCGACCAGGTCGGTACGGCCGCCGTAGAAGCCTTGCAGCGCGCCGGTGAGCACGCCGACCAGCACGCCCGATACCGTCAGCGCGAACGCCATCAGCACCGACAGCCGGAACCCGTACAGCAGCCGCGCGAGCACGTCGCGCCCGAACTGGTCGGTGCCGAGCCAGTTGCTGGCGGACGGCGGCGCAGGATACGGCCGCGACGCGAAATAGTCGATCGTGTCGTAGCGATAGCGGTTCGGCGGATAAAGCGCGAAATTGCCGTGCGACTCGAGTTTCGTGCGGATGTACGGGTCGAGATAGTTCGTCATCGCGGGAAAATCGCCGCCGAACGCGGTCTCCGGATAGTCCTTCACGATCGGGAAGTAATAGTGCCCGCCGTAGCGCACGATCAGCGGCCGGTCGTTCGACAGCAGGTTCGCGCCCAGGCTGAGCACGAACAGCACCGTGAAGATCACGAGGCTCCAGTAGCCGAGCGGCTGTGCGCGAAAACGCAACCACGTGCGCCGCCACGGCGACGGCGAGGCCGCGCACGCGGCGCATGCCCGGTCAGTGGTCCAGGCGGTTGAACTGGATACGGGGGTCGACGAGGACATAGCAGATATCCGCGATGAGTTTGGTCAGCAGGCCGATCAGCGTGAACAGGAACAGCGAGCCGAGCACGACCGGATAGTCGCGGCGGATCACCGAGTCGTACGACAGTTGCCCCATGCCGTCGAGCGAGAACAGCGTCTCGATCAGCAGGTTGCCGTTCAGGAAGGCGCCGACGAACGCGGCCGGCAGCCCGGTGAGCAGCGGGATCGCCGCGTTGCGCAGCACGTGCTTCCACAGCACGTCGCGCTCGGGCGCGCCCTTCGCGCGTGCGGTCAGCACGTATTGCCGGCCGATCTCCTCGAGGAACGTGTTCTTGGTGAGGATCGTGACGATCGCGAAGTTGCCGACGACCGACGCCGTCACCGGCATCACGATGTGCCACAGATAGTCGAGCGCCTTTCCGATCAGCGTCAGGTCGTCGAAGTTGTCGGACGTGAGCCCGCGCATCGGGAACACCTGCCAGAACGTGCCGCCGCCGAACAGCATCAGCAGCAGCACGCCGAGCACGAAGCCCGGCACCGCGTAGCCGGCCAGCACCAGCACGCTCGTCACGGTATCGAACCGCGACCCGTTGCGCACCGCCTTCGCGATGCCGAGCGGCACCGACACCAGGTACGTGAGGATCACCGTCCACATCCCGAGCGTGATCGACACCGGCAGCTTCGAGCGAATGACGGCCCACACGCTGCGATGCGCGAAATAGGACTGGCCGAGGTCGAACGTCGCATAACTCTTCAGCATCAGCACGTAGCGTTCGAGCGGCGGCCTGTCGAAGCCGAACTGCTTGCGGATCTGTTCGATCTGCTGCGGATCGACGCCCTGGCTGCCGTGGTACCCGCCGCCTCCGCCGCCCGCCTCTCCGCCGCGCGCACTGCCGTGGCGCAGCTGCGCGAGCACCTGTTCGACCGGGCCGCCCGGCACGAACTGCGTGACCGCGAACGTGATCGTCACCACCCCGATCAGCGTCGGGACCATCAGCAGCAACCGCCTGAGTATGTATGCCAGCATCGTCGTTCCCCGTCAGGCTGCCGGCGCGGGTTTCGCCGCCGGATGCTTCACGTACCAGTAGTCGATGATCCAGTCTTCATACTGATAGGAGTCCGGCACGATCGCCGGGTGGCCGAGCGTCGCCTTGTACGCGATCCGCGCATTCGGCAGGTAGTACTGCGGAATCAGCGCGTACAGGTTGATCAGCACGCGGTCGAGCGCGTGCGTGGCCGTCTCGAGATCGTCGAGCGTGTCGGCGGCGAGCGCCGCGCGGATCAGCGCATCGACGGCCTTCGACTTCACGCCCGGATAGTTCTCGGAGCCCGGCTGCGACGCGGCCGCACTGCCGAAGCGGCGCGTCAGCTCCGCACCCGGGATCGTCACGGGCAGGTAGATGTACGTCGTCATGTCGTACTCGAAGTTGTCGAGCCGCTTCAGGTAGACCGCGCTGTCGATCTCGCGCAGGTACGCGTGGATGCCGAGCATCGCGAGCGCCTGCGTGTACGGCAGGATCAGGCGGTCCATGCCGGGCTGGTCGTCGATGATCTCGATCGTCATCGGCGTGCCGTTCGCGTCGCGCAGCGCGCCGTCGCGGTAAAACCAGCCGGCCTGCGCGAGCAGGTCGCGCGCCTGCTTCAGGTTCTCGCGCAACGAGCCGGGCGGCAGCGTCGACGGCTGCCGGACCATCGGGCCGAACACCTCCGGGGGCAGCGTCGAGCGGAACGGTTCGAGCAACGCGCGCTCCTTCTCGCTCGGCATGCCGGTTGCCGCGAACGGGCTCGCCTCCCAGAAGCTGTTGGTGCGGCGATACTGCCCGTAGAACATCATCCGGCTCATCCAGTCGAAGTCGAACGCCAGCGCGAGCGCGTGCCGCACCCGCACGTCCTGGAACATCGGCTTGCGCATGTTGATCAGGAAGCCCTGCATCTGCGCGGGGCCGTCTGGAAACTCGCCGCGCTCGAGCATGCCGTTGCGGAAGTTCTTGCCGACGTACTTGCGCGCCCACTGCGTCGCGCTGTATTCCATGCGCGCGTCGATGTCGCCGGCCTTGAATGCCTCGAGCGCCGTGTACTGATCCAGGTACAGCTTGAACGACACGCGCGCGAAGCGGAACATGCCGCGTCGCGACGGCAGGTTCGCCGCCCAGTAGTGCGGGTTGCGCACATAGATGATCTGCTTGTCGTTCTTGCGCTGCTCGATCAGGTACGGGCCGCTCGCGATCGGCGGCACCGTCGCGATCTGGTCGAACGGCGGCCGCGTGCCGTCCGCACGCATGCCCCACTTCGGCGAGAACACCGGCAGGTCGCCCGCGATCAGCGCGGCGTCGCGCTCCGCGTGCTTGAACTCGAAGCGCACCGTGTGGCCGTCGACGACCACCGCACGCCTGATGATCGAGAACTGCGCGTTGTACAGCGGCGAGGCCTGCGGGCTCGTCAGCGTATCGAACGAATACCTGACGTCGGCCGCGGTGATCGGGTCGCCGTTCGAGAAGCGCGCGGCCGGATCGATATGGAACGTCGCCGACAGCCCGTCGGGCGCGACCTCGACATCGTCGGCGATCAGCGCGTATTCGGACGCGAGCTCGTCCCAGCTGCGCTGCATCAGCGTGTCGAACATCAGGTTCTTGATGTCCGGCGCAGGCGAGCCGCGCACGAGAAACGGGTTCAGCGAGTCGTAGCTTTGCGCTTCGTCGTAGTTTTCGAAATCGAGCGTGCCGCTGTCCGGCGCGTCCGGATTCGCGTAGTCGAAATGCGTGAAGCCCGGCGGATACTTCGGATGGTCGTATTGCGAGATCGCCGGCACGGCGAGCGCGGCCTGCGGCATGACGCCGCCCGACACGAGCCACACGGCGCACGCGAGCAGCGCGGCGCGCGCGGCGGCACGTATCCGCGCATGCAGGCGCTTCAGGTGCGAGTGGCGCGGCACGCGTGCCCGTCGCCCAATCAACAGTCTCATGGTCGGTCTGTCCGGAAGCGTGCGGGCGCGCTGCCTGCGCACGGTCGATGCCTGTGCCGGACGCCGCATGCCGGCCGCGCCCCGCGTGTGGTTCGTGCTGTACACGATCGGATCAACTGCGCCGCCGCGCGGCCCGGTTGCGGGACGTCGTGGCGCCAGGCGAAAAAAGGCCGCCCCGAAAAGGGGGTAGTGGACGTGGAGCGGCCTGTCCAAAGCCTGTCAGCGCATAACGATCGCCGTCAGAACTTGTACGTCGCGCCCACCTGCGCGAACCGGCCGATGTACGAATACACCGACGTGTCGTACCCGCTCTGGTCCAGCGTGCCGTTCGCGAAGATCGGGTCGTACGGCGGCGTGCGGTTGAAGAGGTTGTTGATGCCGCCGTAGATCGTCCAGTTCTTGAAGCCCGTGTACGTCATCATCAGGTTGAACTGGCTGTACGAGCCGACCTTCGACGGCGCGGGCGCCGGCAGCAGGTTCTGCGCGTACGGGCCCGTGAACTGCCACGTCAGCGCCGCATCGAACTTCCGGTAGTTCCAGTCCAGCGTCGTATTGCCGCGCCAGCGCGGGAAACTGCCGCCGAACGGCTGCGTGATCGTGAAGTTGTTGCCCGCGCCGTTGACCGGCGTGCCGCCCGGGAAGCCGATCTTGTAGCTGTTGATGTACGCCCAGTCGCCCGACAGCGTGACCGTGCCCCAGCCCTTGAGCGGCAGGCCCTGGCGGAACGTGCCTTCGAAGCCGTTCGTGTCGAGGTAACCGAGGTTCTGGTACGGAATCATCTTGTACAGCAGCTGGCCCGTCGTCGGATCGGTCACGACCTGTGACGGCGCGCCCTGGCCGATCACGTTGTCGATGCGGATCTTGTACCAGTCGAAGCCGAGATCCGTGTAGCGGCTCGGCGATACCTGGAAGCCGATATTGAAGTTGCGCGTGCGTTCCGGCGCGAGGTTCGGGTTGCCGACGGTGATCGACGTGTAGTTCTGGCCGGTGGCCGGATCGACCTGGATGCCGAGCGTCTGCGACTTGCTGTCCTCGACGAAGGTCGGCGCACGGAAGCCGCGGTTGTACGACGTATACAGCGTGAGGGCCTTGATCGGCTGGTAGCGCAACGCGAAGCGCGGCGAGAAGGCACCGCCCACGTCCGTGTAGTGGTCGTAGCGGCCGGCCTGGCTGAACGTCAGGTTCTCGAGGATCGGCACGTTGATCTGGTAATAGACGGCCGCGACGTTGCGCTGGCCGTTCACCGTCTCGAGGTCCGGGGTAACGACCGCCCCGCTCAGGTATTCGGAGCCCGGCGTCAGCACTTCGCTCTGGTGCGTGAACTGCGCGCCGAAACCGATCCCGACGTCGCCGGCCGGCAGATGGAACAGGTTCGGCGTCGACAGCGTCGCGTCGATCGTGTCGAGCTTCGAGATGCCGAGGTTGTTCGCTTCCTGGAACAGCCCGTTGAACGCGTTCGGCGTTGCCGCCGGGTTCGCAAAATTCAGCGTGCCGTTCTGGTAGATGTTGTTCAGCGCGTTGACGTTCAGCTGGTTCGTGAACACGTTCGACACCGTGCTCTGCGAGTGGCTGACCGACGTTGCCCAGTCCCAGTCGCCGTACGGCAGCGTGAACGACCCCTTGATGCCGGCGGCCGCACGCCAGTAGTTCGCCCAGGTCTTCTGCGCGACCGTGTTCGGAAACGCGTAGGTGAGCGGCGTGGCCGCGCCCGTCGTGTTGTACGGGTTGCTGACCGGTACCGTGTAGTTGAACGGCGACAGCAGCTTCGTCTGCGGATTCCAGACGAGCGCCGGGTTCTGCGGGTTGCCGATCACGTTGTTCCACAGGCCGTCGTTGGTCGTGGTCGTGTTGTAGCTCTCGAGGAAATCCGCGAACGCGGTCGTCTTGTCGTCGATCTTGAAGTCACCATGGAGCTTCGCGTTCAGACGCTCGGTCATCGGCAGGATCGACGTGCTTTCGGCCGTGTTGTACGCGCAGACGGTGCCCGGCGAGCCGGACGACAGCGAATTCGATGCGGCCGGATGCACCGAGCCGCCGAACGGGCAGCCCCCGCTCAGCGCCTGCGCGACGCCGCCGGGCATGTTCCAGTACGAAGGCGCGAGCAGCGAGAAGCCGCCCGGCTTGCCCGTGAAGTCCTGGTTGCGCGTCGAGTCGCGATCGGCCAGCGTGAAGCCGTTCGACTTGTAGTAGCTGAGCGCGGCCGTCACGTTGAAGCGGTCGGCGTTCAGGTCGCCGAAGCCGCCGAGCACGCCGAACTTCGTCGTGCCGTCGCCGTTGCCGGCATTGATCGCGCTGCCGAGGCTGCCGTCGAGCTGCAGGCCGCGGAAATTGTGTTTCGTGATGATGTTGACGACCCCGCCGATCGCGTCCGAACCGTACTGCGACACGGCGCCCGTCTTCACGATTTCGATCCGCTCGATATCGTTGAGCGGGATCGTGTTGAGGTCGAAGAACGAGTCGACGCTGTTCGAGAAGAATGCGTAAGGTGCGACGCGCTGGCCGTCGACCATCACGAGCGTGTACTTCTCGGACAGGCCGCGCAGCGCGATACCGGCCGCGCCGGCCGCGAAGTTGCCCGATTGCCCTTCACCCCAGCTGTTCGCCGAGTTGGCCGCCGCATCGCGCAGGAAGTCGGTGACGGTCACCGCGCCGCTGGCCTGGATTTCCTTCGGCGTGATCGTCTGCACCTGCTGGAAACCGGTCTTGTCGGCCTGCCGGATCAGCGACCCCGTCACTTCGAAGCGCTTGATCTGCGCGACCTTGCCCTGCCCGTTCGCACCGGGTGCGGCAGGCGCGGCCTCGGTTGCCGTACCCGCTGCCGCGTCGGGCGCCGCAGCGCCCGTGGCAGCGGCGGCGTCGGGCGTGCCGCCCGCCTGTGCAACGGTCACGGGCGCGCCGTTCGCGACCGCATCCGCGATCGCGACGGCGCCCGGCGCCGGCTGGCTCTGGGCAAACGCCGGCGGCGCCAATGCCGCCGTCAGCGCCAGCTCCGCCCAGACTATCCTCTTGATGGCCAACGCCAAAACTCTCTGCTTCATCTTGTTCCCTCTCGCTCGTAGTAAGACCCCACCTGCTGCGCGCCGGAACCTTGTGAATTCCTTGCGCGTCCTGGGTGCCCGTGTACCGGAACCCGCGATTGCCACGCCTTCGAATGCCACGCTTTCTACCGCCACAACTCGAACGGCTCGGCTTCGGGGCACCCGCGCCATTCAGCATCACCGTCGTTTTCTATTTTGATTCGCCATACTAAACACCTACATTGAGCGCATTGCCTGCTTCCTGCCGATCCGACCGGCATCCGCTACCGATCTGGTACCTCTCCTTCCTGACGGCCCGCCGCGCCGGCCGCCCTTGCTAGAACAGCCTGGGCGTGCCGACCCAGACGATCACCGCCTCTTCGTCGGCCGTGTTGCGCCACGCATGCGGCATCGTCGACTCGTAATGCGCGGTATCGCCCTCGTTCAGCGTGAACGTGCAATCCTCGAGCGTCAGCGCCACCTGCCCGCGCAACACGTAGACGAATTCCTCGCCCGCGTGCGTCGTCATCTCGGACGACAACTGCCCCGCCGGCATCCTGACGAGAATCGCGTCGAGCTTGCGGCCGTCCACCAGATTCGTCAGCCTGGCGAACCGGCTGGCCGAGTTCGTGAACTGGAAATACTGCAGCGCATCGCCGCGGCATACCGAGCGTGCCTCCGTCGGCGTGTCGATGAAGTACTGCATCGTCACACCCAGCGCCTTCGCGATCCGGACCAGCGACGTGATCGACGGCGTCGCCCGCCCACGCTCGACCTGCGACAGGAACGGCTTCGAAATGCCGGCGATCGTCGACGTTTCGTCGAGCGTGAGTTTCAGGCGCTGGCGCAGCGCCCGGATCTTGTTGCCTAGCGACACGGCGACGAGCACCGACTCATCAGGGGGCACAACCATGGGAAGACGGTCCCTCGCAGTCGAAATCGGTTTGATGTCGTCAAGCCTCGACCGATGCGATGATGCGACCGGCCCGGCGCGATACCCGGCTGCACGCTGTCGCGGCGTGCACGCCGCGCGTGGTGCGGCACGGCACCCGCATCGCGCAGTCGCGCCGATCCGGCACATTTCATTCGGTTTACTAATCAACAAGGCTGCCCCTTTTCCCTCGGCTGACCTGCCCTTCATGCGTCGGTGCCATTGCAGCGGCGCACCGATTTCCGCTCACCGACCACGCCCGCTCCCGCGCTGCGAGCCGTCCTGCCCGTGCGTTGCGTTAGCGGGATGCCACCGCCGTCCAGAGCCGTGCGAGGTCGGCGGAACCGTCGGTGCCCTTGACGGTGCGCAGCAACTGGACCGCCCGCGCCTTCTGACCGGCCACGTAATACGCCTCGCCGAGCCGCAGTCGCGCCGCGTCCGGATGCTCGAGGCCGCCCTTCGCGATCGCCTGCTCCATCATCGGCAGCCCCTGCTGCGCCTTGCCTGCGAAGACGAGGTTCATGCCCGCGTCGATCGGCGCAGCCGGTGTCGCGGCGTCCCCGCCCGACTGCGCGCGCTTTGCCGCGAGCGCCTGCAGCCGTTTCTCGCGATCCGCCTGCGCGTCCTTGCCGAGTACGCCGGACGCGAACCCCTGGTCGATCACCTGCTTGCCTTCGGCGGGCAACCCTGCCACCAGCGCGAGCTGCGTCATCTCCATGTACGCGTCGGCTGTCGCGAGCGAGCCCGTCGCCCGGCGCAACCGGTAGATGTCGAGATCGAGCGACGGCAGATACCCCGGGTTGCCGCGAATCGCCGTGACCATTTCGTCCCAGTACGCGGGGCTCGGGTGGTAAGCCACCAGCAGCCCGAGCGCACCGCGATATGCGTTGCCGTCCTTCACTTTCTGCGCACAGCTCGCAAGCATCTGCAACTGCCCTTCATCCGGCGCGTGTCCGCCGTTCGCCTGCGCGTCGGTGCTCGCCTTCAACTGGCTCACGAGCGGTGTGCAATCGTTTGACAGGTAGTACGACTGCGTGAGCAGCGTGCGCATTTCCGGATCGGATCCGCCGGCCTTCAGGTAGCGCTGGGCGATCCGGATCGCCAGCGGGTAGTTCTTCTGCTGGAAGTAGATGCCAGCCAGCGCCGCCGTGGTCCGCTGCTCGTCCTCGCCCGACAGCCGTCCCGAGTTCAGCACGGCCTCGTAGGCCTGCGCGGCCGTGCCGGAATCGCCGGCCGCCATCGCGGCCGCGCCGCGCATTTCCTCCACCATGTAGGTTTCGTACGGCGTCCGGTTCGGCACGGCCGCCGCCTGGGCGATCTTGCCCAGTGCATCGCGATACTTGTGCGCCCGGTACAGGTCCTGTGCGGCCGCCAACGGTTTTGCCACGTCCGGCCGCAGCGCGTCCGCCGGCAATGCCGGGCGTCCGAGCAAGCCTGCCGCGCCGAGCGCCGCCACCGCCATCATCCGTTTCCATCGTCGCTGGTTCATCGGCTCGTCCGTGGCGTCATTGCATGAACTGTTCGTTGCCGATCAGGCCGATCTTGGTCGCGCCCACGCGTTGCGCGGATGCGAGCACGGCGGCCACGTCCTTGTACGGCACCAGCTTGTTGGGGCGCAGGTGGATTTCCGCCTGCACGGGTTCCGCCGCCACCTGGGTCAGTTTCGCCTCGAGCGCCGTGCGGTCCGGCACCGGTGCGCCGTTCCACGTCGTCGTGCCGTCAAAGTCGATGTCGATCTGCACGATTTCCGGCGGCGTGGCCGGCGGCGGCGGGTTACCCACCGGCAGGTCCATCTTCACCGAATGCATCTGAATCGGGATCGTGATGATCAGCATGATCAGCAACACCAGCATCACGTCGATCAGCGGCGTGGTGTTGATATCGACCATCACTTCCGGTTCGGCATTGCTTCCGCCCGAAGGCACATTCATTCCCATCGTCGACTCCTGTCGACCAGCGTTAGTGCTTCAGCACTTACGCTGGTCCCATGCTTCGCGGTCGATCAGCATTAATGCTTCAGCACCTACGCCGACCCCATGCCCCAAGGCCCACCGGCGTCAGTGCATCAACCCCTGCCGCCAGCCCGCCCTCTCACCAAGGTTCCCGCCCACGACTAGCCGCCGCGTGCGGGCGGCTCCGTAATGAACGACAGTTTCGCAATCCCCGCGCGTTCGCACATCGTGACCACCCGGCCGATGAACTCGTAACGCGTGTTCTGGTCGCCCCGCACGTGGACGCTCGGCTGCGGCTGCTGCTGCGATACGTCCTTCAGCTTCGCGAGCAGTGTCTGCGCATCCACCAGTTGTTCGCCCCAGAAGAAGTCGCCATCGCGGTTCACCGCGATCTCGATGCTCTTCGGCGTCGTCTGCAGCGGTTGCACCGTCTCCTTCGGCAACTGAAGCTGGATCGTGTGCGTCACGACCGGAATCGTGATCAGGAAGATGATCAGCAACACCAGCATCACGTCGACGAGCGGCGTCGTGTTGATGTTGGCGATCACCTCGTCGCTGTCGTCCTGCCCGACGTTCATGGCCATCGCGCGTCTCCGTCAGGCGGTCAGTTCGCAAGCGACGCCGCGGCCGGCGACGAGGACGCCGCGCGTACCGGGCGCCGATTGCCGGCCAGCAACACCGTATGCAGTTGCGCGCCGAAGTTGCGAACCCGCTCCATCACCGACTTGTTGCGCCGGACCAGGAAGTTGTAGCCGAGCACCGCGGGCACCGCGACGGCGAGGCCGATCGCGGTCATGATGAGCGCCTCGCCCACCGGGCCCGCGACCTTGTCGATCGACGCCTGGCCGGCGATACCGATCGCGGTCAGCGCGTGATAAATCCCCCAGACCGTGCCGAACAGCCCGACGAACGGCGCCGTGGAGCCCACCGTGGCCAGGAATGCGAGCCCGTCCTGCATCCGGTTCGACACGTTCGTGATCGAGCGCTCGACCGACACGTCGATCCACGTGTTGCGGTCCACGGCTTCCAGCAGCGCATCTTCATGGTGCTCGCCGGCCTCGATCGCCGTTTCGGCGATGAAGCGGAACGGCGAGGCCTCGTCGAGGAGCCTGGCGCCCTCGGCCAGCGACGGTGCGGACCAGAGCTGCGCATCTGCCAGTTTCGCGCGGCGATTGGCGCGCAACTGCTCCAGGAACTTCGTGATCATGATGTACCAGCTCCCCATCGACATGATCACCAGCAGGATCAGCACGAAACGGGCGACGAAGTCGCCGTTCTTCCACAACGCGCCGAGCCCGTACGGGTTCTCGACTGCTTCCGTCGTGGCCGGCGCGGGCGGCGGAGCCGGTTCGGCGGCGGCCGGAGCCGTGGCCGGTGCGGCAGACGGCGCCGCCTGTGCCGCCGTGCCGGCCGCGCCGCTTGCCTGCGCATGGGCGAGCTGCGGCGCAACGAATCCGTCGACTGCGACGACGGACATCAGGATGCTTGCCGCCAACGCGGCCAGTGAACGCTTCGTCATACCCCACTCCAGTTATTTCGGTGAACTTAATACGTCAGTTCGTGATGGTTTTTCCCGACCCGGTTCGCGCCGGGCCGCCCACTGCATCAATTCAGATTGAACGAGAACGGCACCTGGACCCGCACCGACTGGCCCTGCGCGACGCACTTGAATCGTTTTACGGTGTTGTAGGCAGCGCGATCGAGGACCGGATCGGCCGACTGCGCCACGCGCTCGTTCGTGATGTTCCCTTCCGCATCCACGACGAATTCGATCGTCACGTCACCCGTGATGTTGTTTTCCTGCGCTTCCTTCGGATACTGGATCGACGCGCGAAGCGCATCCGAATTCGGGCACACGACACCCACGTCATGGCTGACGGGCTTGGCGGGCGCCGGGGGCGCCACGACCGGTGCCTGCACGGCCGGCGCGGTGGGTACCGGGGCCGACTGGTGCGTGATCGTCGCCTGCGGCGGCGCCTGCACCGGCACTTCCGGCGGCGGGACGAACGGCGGCGGCGGCGGCGCGAACTTCGGCGGCGGGAGCTTGACCACGGGCATCGGCGGTGGCGGCGGCGGCTTGACCGGCTCGATGATGCGGGTTTCGATCGGGTGCTGGATCACCTGCACGACTTTCGTCGCCAGGCCGTTGAGCAGCGCGTAGATCAGCACTGCATGCAGCACCAGGACGATTCCGATGCCGCCGAACCGGCGTACCGGATTCTGTTGCTTCTTGCCGAACTCTCGCGGACGGCCCAGCGTAGCCAGTCCGCTGTTCGACGTAACCAGACCTTCTTCGACTTTCATGCCCACCATCCATCCCCCAAGCGATTCGCCCAGTTTCGGATTGCTGCCGGCGGCGAAACCAGGTCGGCATCGCCACCGCATCCACCCGAACATTTCATTTCAAATTCAATTTGCAATCCGAATTGAAAGAATTGCATTCGAATTCCAATACATTCTTTTTCAAGGAATCGTTCCGGCCGGCGCGGCCCGGTGTTTGCACCGGAAAACCACGCGCCTGCACGTTCAGGCAATTGTCAGCTGAGCGGGCGGCACCGCGTGTTTCGTATGACGATTCGCCGTTCGTTACACGGTGATGTCATTGGCGCCGTTCACTTGGGTGCAGAAGATAGCAAGGAAAAAATTTTGCCGTCAAACTTTATTTGATACCCGAATACAAAGTTTGGAGGGGATATTCAAATAATATTCCGGTAAGCACAAATACAACTTTTATTATTCAATTGGTAATTGAATTGTATGGGTATATGCAGAAACGGATATTGATCCGCTTCAACATAAATATCGGCATATCTCCTGCACCGCACCAAAAAAGGGCATTCGAACAATAATCTCGAGATTGCATCCCCCCGCCTCGTCATCGCCCGCATGTCGACGGACATGCCGGTCGACCGCCTCGAAGTGGCCGGGATCGTTTCCTCAAGGACGGCGTACCAGCGATGCCGTACCCGAGGTACCCAAAACAGTTAATCTGGAATGCGACATAAATTAAGGATTGGTCGTCGGACTGAAACACATCACCCAACACTTCGCACATCGAATTAACTATCCTGCGACCTGCCCACTGGCAGGACCTGCACCCCTGTCACACACGCACCGACAATTGCCCGCTCACCGCACGCATCAGGACTGCATGCCCTGCATCTTGTGCGAGAAATGCGCACGCTCGGCCGTCTCCATCAGCGTCAGGAATTCATCCTGCATCATGTGGATCAGCGCTTCGTGGTCGCCGGCCTCGAAATAGACTTCCGGCTGCTGTGCAAGACGTTCCTCGAGAAACGTCTTCATGCCGTACGCCATGCAGACCGGCGGCAGCGCACCCATGTCGCAATCCTTGAACAGTTCGCGCAGTTCGACCTCGCGGGCGAGCACGAGATGGCGTCCCGTCTTCACCCAGAGATCCGACAGGCGCACGGCGTGCGTGGTCGGCAATACGGCTGCGACGTAGCCTTCGTCGTCTTCGAGGAGCACGGTTTTCGCGAGGCGATCGCCGGGGATATGCGCGGCGGCGGCCGTCTCCATGCTCGTATGGCTATAGGGGTGGTACACCACTTCGTACCGCGATGACTTCTGGCGCAGGCAATCCTGCAGGGTGGCTGATACTGGCATGGCACACCTCGTCTGGGCGAATCGGGCGAACGGCGTTCGCTCCGGATCTGTTCAGCATAGGTCGCATTCGAGCCAATGGAAACGCCGCCTCACCCCCTGCTCATTCGGGCTCCCGTTCCGGTTCCAACCCCGGTTCCAACCCTTTTTCGCGCAGCCATTCGCGATTGAAGAGCCGCGCACGATAGATGTCGCCGCGATCGCACAGCAAAGTCACGATCGTATGCCCCGGGCCCATCCTGCGGGCCAGCCAGACCGCCGCCGCGACGTTGATTCCGCTCGATCCGCCGACGTACAGCCCTTCTTCGCGCAGCAGCCGGTAGACCATCGTCACGCACTGCGAATCGTCGATTCTCACGGCGTCGTCGATCGGTGCACCGGCCAGATTCGCGGTGACCCGCGTCGAGCCGATGCCTTCGGTGATCGAACTGCCTTCGGCACCGAGGTCGCCCGTTTTCACGTAACCGTAGAGCCCGCTGCCGTGCGGATCGGCCAGCACGATCCGGACCTCCGGATCCTGCTCCTTCAGGTAGCGGCTCACGCCCGCCAGCGTGCCGCCCGTGCCGGTTGCGCAGACGAACGCATCGACCGTGCCCGCCGTATCGCGCCAGATTTCCGGTCCGGTCGTCTCGTAGTGCGCCTGCCGGTTGACGACGTTGTCGAACTGGTTGGCCCATACCGCGTTGTCGAGTTCGTCCGCGAGTCGCCCGGCAATCTTCTGATAGTTGTTCGGGTCGCGATACGGCGCCGCCGGCACCGGGCGCACGTCGGCGCCGAGCGTGCGCAGGATCGCCATCTTGTCCGGCGATTGCGTGTCGGGAATCACGATCACGCAGCGATAACCGCGCGCCGCGCAGATGTGCGCAAGACCGATGCCCGTGTTGCCCGCCGTGCCCTCGACGACGGTGCCGCCCGGCTTCAGTGCGCCACGCTGCTCGGCATCGCGGATGATGTAGAGCGCCGCGCGGTCCTTCACCGAACCGCCCGGATTCATGAATTCCGCCTTGCCCAGGATTTCGCAGCCCGTTTCCGCGCTGAGCTTCGCCAGCCGGATCAACGGCGTGCGTCCCACGCAGTCGACGAAGCCGTGTCGCACGTCCATGTTGCCCTCCGTTGCATTCGCGCTCGCGCGCCCTACACAACCAAGGATAGGACGCGTCGCTTTCGACGCCAGCCGCCGCGTACTAAGCTTGGAGAGCCCATTGCGGCGCGCGCGCCGCATCGCCAGACGAGGTCCGCCATGCTGCAATTCGAAACCTTCGCCGTCGACAAACCCGAGGCCGTGAATTTCATCCTCGGCCAGTCGCATTTCATCAAGTCCGTCGAGGACATCCACGAGACGCTGGTCGGCACCGTGCCGGGCATTCGTTTCGGGCTCGCATTCTGCGAGGCATCGGGCAAACGTCTCGTGCGGCGCTCCGGCACCGATGCGGAACTCGTCGAACTCGCGTGCCGCAACGCCCTTGCGATCGGCGCCGGTCACGCGTTCATCGTGTTCCTCGGCGACGGTTTCTATCCGGTCAACGTGCTCAATGCGATCAAGGCCGTGCCGGAGGTCTGCCGGATCTACTGCGCGACCGCGAACCCGACCGACGTAATCGTCGCGGAAAGCGCGCAGGGACGCGGGATCGCCGGTGTCGTCGACGGCTTTCCGCCGCTCGGCGTCGAGAACGACGACGACGTGCGCTGGCGCAAGGATCTGCTGCGCACGATCGGATACAAGGCGTAGGCGCGGGCCGCCGGAGCGGCCGCGGCGCATACACCGAGCTTCCGCCAGGGCCTGCCCTGCCGACGTGACCGCGTCGGCGATGCGAACCGCGTCTCCCGACCCTGCGAAACAAGAAGAAAAAGCGGCGAGATCAAAGGCGCGGCCGCGGTCAGGATTTCAGGTCGCGGAGTTGGCCGACCGTTAGTTGCAATTCCGGGAGCGTGATTACGCTCCCGGTGGCGACGCGCCGGCCATCCGGCTGTCCTATACTGGCCGCAACAGACTGACCGGCAGCCGTGCCGACACGACGACCGCGCCGCCGTCCCTTCCCGGAGCCACGCATGCATTACCAGCTGATCTACGAACTCGTCGACGATTACCTGTCGCGGCGCGAACCGTTCCGCACCGAACATCTCGCGCTTGCACAGGCCGCGACCGAGCGCGGCGAACTCGTGCTCGCCGGCGCGCTGTCGGACCCGGCCGACCAGGCCGTGCTCGTGTTCGAGGGCGATTCGCCGGAGGCGGCCGAGTCGTTCGCGCGCGCCGATCCGTATGTGCAGAACGGCCTCGTTAAATCGTGGCGTGTGCGTCCGTGGCGCGTCGTGATCGGCAAGCACGCGCCGCGCTAGGCGCGACGCGGGACTACAGCCACCCTGCCCGCTTGAATCGCCACCAAAGCGCGAAGTCGGCGACGACCATCACCGCGATGCAGCCGTAGAAACCGTATTTCAGGTGCAGTTCGGGCATGTTCGCGAAGTTCATCCCGTAGATGCCGGCGATCATCGTCGGTATCGCGAACAGCGCGGCGAACGAACCGAGCCGCTTCGTCACTTCGTTCTCGGCCAGCGAGATCATCCCGAGGTTGACCTGGATCGCCGTGACGACCATCTCGCGGCGCCCTTCGATCGTCTTCACGATCCGCTGCAGATGGTCGTACACGTCGCGGAAATAAGCCGCCATCCCGCTGCAGACCTGCGGCACGCGTCCGCCGGTGAGTTTCGCGAGCGGCTCGATCAGCGGCGCCGTGTGCTGGTACAGCATCACGAGCCGGCGCTTCAGCGAATAGAGATCCTCGATGATCGCGCGCGACGACGCGGGCGTCGCCTTCGCGAAGATCCGATCCTCGAGTTCCTCGAGCTCGGTGCCGAGCGTTTCGAGGATCGGGAAATAGCGGTCGACGACCTGGTCCATCAGCGCGTAGAACACGAACGCCGAGCCTTCCCGCAGCAGATGCGGCTCGTGCTCGCAGCGCTTGCGCACGTCGCGGAAGTCCTGCTCGGTGTGGTTGCGGATCGACAGCACGTAGTTCGGGCCGACGAACACGTTCAGCTCGCCCACCTTGAATTCGCCGTCGTCATCGAGCTCGACCGTATGCAGCACCGCGAACAGCGAATCGCCGTACTCCTCGATCTTCGGCCGCTGGTGCCCCTTGCGGGCATCCTCGAGTGCGAGCTCGTGCAGCCCGAACTCCTCGCCCATCAGGTCGATTTCCTCGGGTGTCGGATCCTTCAGCGCGACCCACACGAAGCATTCGGGCTTCGACACGTAGTCGCTGATGGCGTCGATATCGATGTCGGCCAGCTTGCGGCCGTCCTGGTATGCAGCACAGTTGATCAGCATGGTGCCTCTGATGTTGCGGTTTGCGCATCAGTTTACCGGTTTGCTGCGCGGGCGGCCCGGCTTGCGCGGCACGACGATATTGGTCATGATCGGGCTGCGTGCGCCGCAGCACGCGCACCAGGACACTGCGGCCCAACCGTCAAGGAGACAGACCCATGTGGTATTTCTCGTGGATACTCGGCATCGGCGTGGCGCTCGGCTTCGGCATCATCAACGCGATGTGGCTGGAGGCGGAAGTGTTCTCGCGCGGCGACAAGCGCAACGGTACGCCGAGCCCGCGGCCGGGAGGCAAGGTTTCGTGACGCACCTGGTGTTCTTCTGCGGTCACGCCGGCACCGGCAAGACCACGCTCGCGAAGCGGCTCATCGGGCCGCTGATGCGCGCGACCGGCGAGGCCTTCTGCCTGCTCGACAAGGACACGCTGTACGGCCGCTACAGCTCGGCCGCGATGGGCGCGCTCACCGAGGATCCGAACGACCGCGACAGCCCGCTCTACCTGAAGCACCTGCGCGATCCCGAATACCAGGGCCTGCTCGACACGGCCCGTGAAAACCTCGCGCTGGGCATCGGCGCGCTCGTCGTCGGCCCGCTGTCGCGCGAAGTGCGCGATCGCCGCATTCTCGACCGCGCATGGCTCGGCATCGCCCCCGACGTCACGCTGACGGTCGTCTGGGTCTACACGTCGGAAGACGTCGCGCACCAGCGGATCGTCGCACGCGGCAACCCGAACGATGCCTACAAGCTCGCGCACTGGGTCGAATACCGGCAGCGCCGCTTCGTGCCGACCGGCCACGAATGCGACGGCATCGTGATGTTCGACAACACCGCGCCCTCCGACGCCGACATCGATACGCTGCTGTACCGCATCGCGCCGCGCCCGCCCGCGGCGACGATCGTCCCGCCGCTGCCGGCCTGATCGCCCCTCCTTTTCGTTCCCGCAAAAAACAACGCCGGAAGCGCTGCTGCGCTCCCGGCGTCGTACGGCCCTCGTGCCTGAGGCTGGCGGACGGTCAGGCCACCGCGTGCACTCGCTCCATCGTGCCGCCTTCGTACAGCTTGCCGAAGCGGTTCGACAGGAACGCCTTCAGCGACACCTTTTCCTGCGGGATGAAACCGCTTTGCGGCAGCTTCTTCTCGCGGAACAGATCCAGCACCGCGCACATTGCGCCGGCCGTCGTGATCTGGATCGCGCTCATGTGCATCCCGCACACGTCCTTCGCGAAGATCTTGCGCGTGAACACGTCCTGCACCAGCTGGCCGTCCTTCACGCCCGTCACGGTGATGAACACCAGCACGACGTCCTGCTTCGTCGACGGTACCGCGCGGCGCATGATCGACTTCAGCGTGTCGCGATCGGTCGACAGGCGCAGGTCCTCGAGCAGGAACTGCACGAGATCGCGGTGGCCCGGGTAGCGCACCGACTTGTAGTCGAGCGTCTCGACCTTGCCCGACAGCGTTTCGCACAGCGTGCCGAGGCCGCCCGACGTGTTGAACGCTTCGTATTCGGTACCGTCGAGCGAGAAGTGCTCGAGGCCTTCGAGCGGCTGCACCCACTGCTTGCGGCCGTCGCGGATCGCTTCGCACGGCTGGCAGTATTCGTTGATCAGGCCGTCGACGCTCCACGTCAGGTTGTACTTCAGCGCGTTGGTCGGATACTCGGGCAACGCGCCGACGCGCATCTTCACGTCGCGCACTTCGGTGAAGCCGTTCACCAGTTCATGCGCGGCGAGACCGATGAAGCCCGGTGCGAGGCCGCACTGCGGCATGAACGCACGGTCGGAGCCTTCGGCCAGCTCGCGGATCGCGTGGGTCGCGCGCACGTCTTCGGTCAGGTCGAAGTAGTGGACGCCGGCAGCCTTCGCGGCGGCGGCAACGTTGACCGCGAGGTAATAAGGCAGCGCATTGACGAGCGCATCGAAACCCTTCACTGCTTCGCGAATCGCGTTGGCGTCGGCCGAATCGACCCGTTGCGTCGCGATGCCTTCACGCGACAGCTTCGCGAGCGCATCCGCATCGCGGTCGAACGCGACGACTTCGTAGTCGCCCGTTTCACGCAGCATGTGAGCAATGGTGTGGCCGATCAGACCTGCGCCGACGATGGCGATTTTCATGCGCTTATCTCCTGATGATGGGTTTGATGTAGTGGACGGCGTTGAGCCATGAACACAGTTTAGGGACGCGCAAAATCAGTTCCAAGACGAAGAATGATGCGAAACGACCGATAATTTCGACGTTACGACGACACATTTCGTCGAAACGTCGAAATGCAGGTTTTTCACCCGCTACGGGCCCGCCGAACGCACGCCGCGCTGGCTGAACAAGGTGCCCGACTTCGCGCTGTCGCTCCGGATCGGCAAGATCATGTCGACCACGGTCGGCGAAAACGGCGCGGACTTTCTCGCAGTCAACGTGGGGCTCGGCCGGATCGTGACGCGCATCGCGATGGCGTCGCGGCTCGCGATGGCGCCGTGGATGCAGTTGCGTACGCACTGCGATGTGCCGTGGATCTGCCAGCCAACGGTGGTGCTGGTCAACATCGTCGGTACGCGGATCACCGACCTGCCCATCGTCGGAGTGAACGTCAGCCTCCGAGCGAGCGCGCCGCGTTGATCGTCGAGCTCGCGGCGATCTCCATCGTGCGGCATCGCGTTGAACGCACGCTGTCGATCGACACGATCGTCACACCGCGATGCGAGCGGCTCCATTCGACCGCGATCCCATGCACGTTCGCGTCCGGCACCGCCGCGGGCGATCTTGCAACCGAGACGATCGGCCTCGGCTTCACGTTCGGCGCGCCGTGCGTCGCTGGGGTGACCGCGACTGTGTTCGCGACGTGGCGGTTCGGCGTCAATGCGGTGCCGTCGTTCCGGATCGTGTCCATGCTGACGCGCGCATTCGTCGCGCCGGTCGGCGATCTGCTCTCGCAAGCGCGCAACGATGCGGTGCCCGGTTTCGCAGCGGCATGGACGATCCCGCCGTTCCCGACCGCGATCGTGCTGCCCGTCGCGAACCGGCTGAGCGTCGACATCACGCTCGTCCGTGCAAACGAAGCGCAGTCGTGCGGGTGGGCACATCCCGGTGCGGACCCGTGTGCGGGGCGCCTGGCACGACGCAGCCCGGCAGTCGGGCCGATACGACAGCACAACAAGCGCGGCGCAATGAACGCCGCGCCTGAACGTCAGCCGCCGATCGTCCCGCGATCGATCTTGCGCGACAGGATGATCGACGTCGTCGTGCGCTCGACGCCTTCGAGCGTGCCGATCTGGTCGAGCAGGTCGTTGAGCCGTTCGGGAGAATCGGCGCGCAGCCATGCGACGTAATCGTACTCGCCGCTCACCGCGCACAGCAGTTGCACCTCGGGCATCCGGTCGAGCTTGCGCAACACGTCCTTGCCGAACTTCGGCGTGAGGATGATGCCGACATACGCGTAAATGCTCGCGTCGAGTACGTCCTGCCCCAGCCGGACGCTGTAGCCGGCGATCACGTTGGTCCGTTCGAGCCGCGCGATGCGTGCGACGACCGTCGTGCGCGCGACGTCGAGCTGGCGCGCGAGATCCGCGACGCTGGCGCGCGCATCGGCCTGCAGCAGCGCGACGAGTTGCCGGTCGAGATCGTCGAGTTGGTCGAGACGGGGTGGACGCATGAGGCTGGGCCGGGGCACGACGCGCCGGCAAAGTGGAAGGTGACGCGATGATAGCGCCGAACGCCGGCCTGCCCAAACGGCATCGCCCGGAACCGATTCGAACCTTTCAATTTCGATTCGTATCGGATGTAAGCAAGTGTCGCATTCGCTGCTGCGCCGCACTCGACGTGCTACTAATAGCAGGCGACGCGAGATGCGCGCTTGCGGCAATTGCCGCCGCGCCCGCTCGCCAGACACCACCCCGGAGAGCCAACCATGAAGAAAATTTCGCTCACCCTCGCTACGCTCGCCGTTGCAGCCAGTGCGTTCGCGCAAACCCCGGCGCAGCCGCAAGCGCCCGCTCAGGCCACGACGGCCGCGGCCGCGGCTTCGGCCCCGAGCGCCGAGCAGCGCGAGGCGCGCCATGAAGCCCGCGTCGAGCAACGCATCAAGTACCTGCACGACCAGCTGAAGATCACGTCGGCGCAGGAGCCGCAGTGGAAGACGTTCGCCGACACGATGCGCGGCAACGGCGACACGATGGGCCGTCTCTATCGTGAACGGATGGCCAGGCACGACGTCTCCGCACTCGACGACATGAAGCAGTATGCGGAACTGTCGCAGGCGAACGCGGACGGCGCGAAGAAGCTCGCCGACGCCTTCGCACCTCTCTACGAGAGTTTCCCGGCCGACCAGAAGGCACTGGCCGACACGACGTTCCGCAGCTGGCTGCACCACGGCGGCGAGCATCGTGGCAAGGGCAAGACGAAGGGCAAGGAAGGCAAGGCGGCGGCCGCGCCGGCCGCCAGCGCCCCCGCGCAGCCCTGACGCCCGCCCTGCCGGCGCCGCCGGCACCGCCGGCACCGCCGGCACCGTATACGGCCCGTCCGGGCCGAACGGCACCGCTACAGGCGACCGGCGCGTCACACGGCGCGCCGGATTCGGGATAAGCTCCCGGCTTTTCCCGCACTTCCCAGCCATGCTCGAACTCAAGCACATCGACCTGCGTACCGATCCGCAGGCCCGTCGCGTCGTCAAGGACGAAACCGTCGCCGTTTCCTTCGCGGACGCCGACGGCGAACTGATGAGCCTCGAAGGCCCGAACCGCTATGTGGCGGGCGACGCGCTGATCACGGGCTCCACCGGCGACCGCTGGGTCGTGTCGCGCGCGCGCTTCGACGCCAAATACCTGCCCGCCGATCCGGCACTCGCACACGGCGCGCCGGGTGCCTACCGGAACCGGCCGGCCGTCGTGCTCGCCCGCCGGATGGACGAGCCGTTCACGATCGCCCGCTCGGAAAACGGCGACACGCTGCGCGGCGTCGCCGGCGACTGGGTGATGCAATACGCGCCCGGCGACTACGGTGTCGTGCAGGCGCAGCGCTTCGCGCAGGTCTACCGCGACGCGTGACGCGGCGCGCCGGCATCGCGCCGGCGCGAACGATCACGCAAAGTCTTCGTCGAGTTCGAGTTCGGCGTCCCGCTCGACGGCCTCGCCGGCCGCGTGGCGCTCCTCGAGCGACCCGAGCATCGCTTCCGTATACGCATGCAGCACCGCATGGCTGCGCGCGCGCTGCATCGGCTTGAGCGCCAGATAGCGCGCGAATGCCGCCGGCACGATGCGGATATCGAGCGTCATCCGCTTCGGCGTCGCGCCGAAACGCATCGCGAGCCAGTGCACGGACAGGAACCGCCCGCGCGCGTCGCTGCTTTCGGCGAACCGCGTCTGCTCCGGAAAGAGATCGCAGATCACGCGTGCGAGCGCGTCGAATTCCGCGCTCTGGCATTCGATCAGATAGTCGTCCATCCCGTCTCTCCCGTCAGGCTGCCGATTGCGACGGCCGGCAGGTCTTCACCAGCACGACGACCAGAAGCGCGGCCAGCACGAAATACGCGGCCTCGACCCAGCCGGCCGGCAGCACGCGCACCTGATACAGCAGCGCCGGCGCGGCTGCCAGCGCATGCAGCACGATCGCGAGCGGCAACACGCCCGCGCGGCCGGCGCGCACGCCGCGCCAGACCAGCACCGACAGCGCAAGCTGCAGCACGAACGCCGCGCAGCGTTCGAGCAGCAACAGCAGGATCGACTGTGCCGATAGCGTCGCGAGCATCACGTGCAGCCGCACGACGGTATCGCCCGGCAGGTCGGCGAGCTGGGTCTCCAGCTGGCCGCGGCTCGCGAGCCACGCGAGATACGACCACTGGCCCCACACGAGTACGCCGACGAACCACGCTTCGGCGCCGCCGTGGCCGATCCCGTAGCCGATTCCGCGGCTGTCGCCGGCCGACGCGCCGTAGCGGCGGTTCAGGAAACGCATCCCGAGATAACGACCGGCTTCCTCGAACACGGCGGTCGCAAGCGCGCTGTACGCGACGAACGCGAGCGGCTGCGTGAGCCAGCCGTCGGGCGGCGTCCGGCTCAGCACGAGCCCGTGGAATGCGCGCTCGAGGATCATCGCGAACAGCGTGAAGACGGCCACGCCGACAATCGTGTCGCGGCGGTTCAGCGCAAGCGGCTTGCGCAGGATACGGAAGAGGACGAGCGGCAGGAGCGCGATGATCAGCGTGGCGGCGATCAGCACCGCCAGCGTGACGGGGGCGACAGTCATGTATTTCCTTGTTCGGGGCAGCGCACCTGACGCGCTGCGTGCCCCGAATGATACTCAGCTTGCGGTCGACGCGCGCACAACCAGCTCGCCGGGCAACAGCGAGACGCGTACGTCGCCCGCTGCGCCGTCGATCCGCTCGTGCACGAATTCGACGGCCTTGTAGCCGATTTCGTAGGTCGGCTGCCGGATCGTCGTGATACCGATCAGCTCGGCCCATTCCGGATCGTCGATCGACAGCAGCGCCGCCTTCTGTTGCCACGCGGCGCCGAAGCGCGCGCGCAGGTGGCGCGCGATTGCAAGCGCGACCGGCGCGTTCGCGGCGAACAGCGCCGCGCGCACGCCGCGCCGTGCCGCGTCGTCGATGCGGGCATCGATGTCGGCGAGCGCCGTCGCGGTCGCGTCGGGCTCGTTCAGGTCGAGCACGACGGTCGACGGCACCGTCAGCCCGCGCGCGCCCAGTGCCGCGCGGAATGCGGCCTCGCGCAGGCGCCGCGAGCTGACGCGCTCGAACGGCTGCACGACGAAATGGATCGCGTCGAAACCATGTTCGACCAGGTGCGCGAGTGCCGTCTCGATCGCGTCGGCGTTGTCGAGGCCGATCAGGTCGGCCTCGAAGCCCTCGACGGTCCGGTCGACGAGCACCGCCGGGATGCCGGCCCCGCGCAGCGGGCGCAGCACGTCCTCATCGGCGCCGAGCGCGTTGACGATCAGCCCTTCGACGCGGTAGGTCGTGAGCAGCTGCAGGAAGCGGCGTTCCATCTCGACTTCGTTCGCCGCGTGACAGATCAGCGGCATGTAGCCGAGCGCCTGGCAGGCAGCCTCGACGCCTTGCAGCACTTCGACGGTATAGGGATTGGTCAGGTCGGCCGCGAGCATGCCGAGCAGCCGGTTGCGGCCGCGCTTGAGCCCGCGCGCCATCTGGTTCGGCCGGTAGTTGAGCCGCGCGATTGCCGCTTCGATCCGCTGGCGCAGATCGGTGGACAGCACGTGCGTCTCGCCGTTCAGGTAGCGCGACACGCTGGTTTTGCCGGTGCCGGCTTCGCGCGCGACATCGCTGATCGTCGCCGGACGCGTTGTGGTTGGTTGCGAATCGGTCACTGTCGTGCCTCGCGACGTTCGATCCGCGCCGCTTCGTGAGCAGACGGATCTTTGTTGTTGGAAACGTAAGCCACCCGGTGGAATCTCCTGTCGATCCGCGTTAGCGCTTCAGCGCTTACGCGGATCCCATGCTTCGCGGTCGATCCGCGTCCGCCCTTCACCGCTTGCGCGGATCCCACGCTTCGCGGTCGATCCGCGTCCGCCCTTCACCGCTTACACGGATCCCACGCTTCGCGGTCGATCCGCGTCCGCCCTTCACCGCTTACACGGATCCCGCGCTTCGCGGTCGATCGGCGCCGGCGCATCGGCACCCGCCCCGGTCACGTGCACAAGCAGCCGGCCGCGCCGGACCCGGCGCGGATACCCGTCGCTGGACGCCGCCGGCAGCGCTGCCGTGCCGTCGATACGACGCGCGGGGATCATAACGCAGCCAGCCCTCCGGCACCAAGACCATCGACTCTAACGAAGGCGCCCGCCCGCCGGGCGGGCACCTGCTCGTGGTGGCCCGTTACCCGCCGCGCCTCAGGCGCGCGCGAGCGCATCCGGATTGACGAGATTCGTGCGCAGCGTGCCGGCCAGCGCGCCGACCAGGTTTTCCGCGGCGCAGCGCGCCATCGCGTGGCGCGTCTCGTGCGTCGCCGAGCCGATATGCGGCAGCGCGACGACATTCTTCATTTGCAGCAGCGGCGAATCCGCGGCCAGCGGTTCCTTCTCGAACACGTCGAGCCCCGCGCCGCGGATCGTACCCGCGCGCAGTGCATCGATCAGCGCGGCTTCGTCGACCACCGGCCCGCGCGATGCGTTGATCAGGATCGCGCCGCGCTTCATCTTCGCGAATTCGGCCGCGCCGATCAGGTGGTGCGTTTCGGGCGACAGCGGCACCTGCAGGCACACGAAATCCGCTTGTGCGAGCAGTTCGTCGAGCGTCACGCGCCGTGCGCCGTACTGCGTTTCGGCTTCCGCGTGCGCGGAACGGTTCGCGTACAGCACCTGCATCCGGAAGCCGAGCGCCGCGCGGCGCGCGACCGCGCCGCCGATCCGCCCGAGCCCGACGATGCCGAGCGTCTTGCCCTGCACGTCGGTGCCGTACAGGTCAGGGCCGATGCTGCGATGCCAGTGGCCTGCCTTCACCCACTCGGCCAGCTCGACCACCCGTCGCGCGGACGCGAGGATCAGCGAGAACACCGTATCGGCGGTCGATTCGGTCAGCACGTCCGGCGTATGCGCGAGCACGATTCCGCGCCGCGTGAGATCCGCGACGTCGAAGTTGTCGTAGCCGACCGAGATCGTCGACCACGCCTTCAGCCGCGGTGCGCGGTCGAGCATGTCCGGCGTGACCTTCAGGCTCGCGCCGATCGCGCCGTCCGCGTCGCCGAGGGCATCGGCGAGGGCTGCGGCACCGTCGGCCTGCACGACGTCCGCATGCTCGCGCAGGTACGCGAGGACGTCATCGGGCAGCGGCTTGTACGCGACGATACGGGGCTTCATCTGATTCATTTTCCTTGCAGCGGCGCCGCGAGCGGATGCGTATCGGGCGCCTGGGGTTTGACGGACAGCGTGAGGATCACCGCGGCGACGAGCGCGGCGCTCATGAACGCGTACGACGCGACGGGCGAGCCGGTCGCACCGTTCAGGTAGCCGACGAAGTACGAGCCGACGAACGAGCCGAGCGCGCCCATGCTGTTGATCAGCGCCATCGCGCCGCCGGCGACGTTCTTCGGCAGCAGTTCCGGCACGATCGCGAAGAACGGGCCGTACGGCGCGTACATGGCGGCGCCCGCCACGACCAGCAGCGCATACGAGATCCAGAAATGCGACGAGCCGAGTGCGTACGATGCGGCGAACGCGGCCGCGCCGATCAGCAGGAACGGCCATACGAAGCCACGGCGCGAACCGACCTTGTCGGACGCCCACGACGCGGCGAGCATCGCGATCGTCGCGGCGAGATACGGCAGCGCGGACAGCCAGCCGGTCGCGACCATCCCGAGGTCGGAGCCGTTCTTGACGATCGACGGCAGCCACAGCACGAAGCCGTATACGCCGATGCTCCAGCAGAAGTACTGGGCGCACAGCTTGATCACGGCCGGCGAGCGGAATGCCTCGCCATAGTTGCGCACGGGCTTGATCGCCGCCTGCTCGGCCGCGAGCGCGGCGTCGAGGTCGCGTTTTTCCTGTGCGTTGAGCCACGGCGAATCGGCCGGCTTGTCCTGCACGAGGAACCACCAGCACACGGCCCAGAGGACGGCCGGCACGCCTTCGGCGATGAACATGTGGCGCCAGCCGAATTCGTGCACGAGATAACCCGAGACGATCGACATCCACAGCACGGTGACCGGGTTGCCGAGGATCAGGAACGTGTTCGCGCGCGAGCGTTCGTTCTTCGTGAACCAGTTGCTGATGTAGATCAACATCGCCGGCATCACGGCCGCCTCGACGACGCCGAGCACGAAGCGGATCGCCATCAGCGACGGGATGTTGCTGACGACGCCCGTGAGCGCCGCGCAGGCGCCCCACAGGATGAGGCTGACGAACACGAGCTTCTTCACGCTGCGGCGTTCCGCATAGATTGCGCCGGGGATCTGGAAGAAGAAGTAGCCGAGGAAGAACAGCGCGCCGATCAGCGACGACAGGCCTTTGCTGATCCCGAGGTCCTGGTTGATGCCGGCTGCGGCGGCGAACCCGTAGTTCGCGCGGTCGAGGTAGGCGAGGCTGTAGGTGATGAAGACGATCGGCATGATCGTCCACCAGCGGCGGGCAGCGAGTGTATTGGCCATCAGAATGTCTCCTGTGTCGATCGGAGTTAGTGCTTTAGCACTTACTCCGATCCCATGCTTCGCGGTCGATCAGAGTTAGCGCTTTAGCGCTTACTCTGATCCCATGCTTCGCGATCGATCAGAGTTCGCGCTTCAGCCCTTACTCCGATCCCATGCTTCGCGGTCGACCAGAGTTCGCGCTTCAGCCCTTACTCCGATCCCATGCTTCGCGGTCGATCAGAGTTCGCGCTTCAGCGCTTACTCCGATCCCATACATGCACGACTAAATGAGTCCGCGGATTGTGCCGTGTCCGGCCTCTCATTGCGCGGTGAAGGTTTCCTCTAAGCGATCGGCGTGATTGGTGACGTTTTCGAATCGATCGAGCGCGGCACGGGTCGGCAGCCCTTCCGAGTCGCCGATCACCTGGATCGCGAGCGCACCGATGCGGTTGCCGCGCGCCACGGCCTGTTCGATCGTCTTCCCTTCCAGCAGCGCGCTGACCACGCCGACCGCGAAGCCGTCACCGGCGCCGACCGTGTCGACGACGTTCCGCACACGCTCGCCCGCCACCGTTCCGTCACGGCCGTCAGCCGTCCGGTAATACGCACCTTCGGCACCGAGCTTGATCACCACACCGCGCGCGCCTTGCGCGAGATAGAAGCCCGCGATATCGGCCGGCGTGTCGTGCCCGGTCAGTTGCCGCCCCTCGGCGATGCCCGGCAGTACCCAGTCGGCGAGCGACGCGAGCGCATTCAGCGTCTTCGCCATCACGTCGGCGGACGGCCACAGCGTCGGGCGCAGGTTCGGGTCGAACGAGATCGTCTTGCCGGCCGCGCGCATTTCGCGCGCCAGCTTGAACGCGAGCTCGCACGACGTCGCGGAGATCGCCGGCGCCACGCCCGTCAGGTGCAGGTGGCGCGCGCCGAGCACGTAGTCGGCCACGTAGTCGTCGCACGACAGGTGGCTCGCGGCCGAGCCCTTGCGGAAATACTCGACGGTCGGGTCGCTGCCGTCGTCGTTGCGCGACTTGAGCTGAAAGCCGGTCGGGTAGCGCGGATCGACGGTCACGCACGATGCGTCGATGCCCTCGCGCGCCAGCGTGTCGAGCACGTAGCCGCCGAACGAATCGCGGCCGACGCGGCTCATCCAGCCGACCCGGAAGCCGAGCCGCGACAGGCCGATCGCGACGTTCAGGTCGGCGCCCGCGATCCGCTTCGCGAATTGCGCCGCATGCGCGAGATGACCGGGCTCGGTCGCGACGAACATCGCCATCGCTTCGCCGTAGGTCACGACATCGAGTGGTGCTTTCATGAATGAACTCTCCAGGATCCTTCCGCCGTCACGCGGTTGCGAGCCACGCGACACGCCGGCACGCATCGCCCGCCAGGTCGGTCGCGTCGAACGGAAACTCGATGCCGCGCGGCGCCTGCTGCGGCAGCACCGCGAGCACGCCGGTCACGAGCGGGTCGTTCGGCGCCGGCGCGGCGGCGAAACGGCGCGCGCCCTCGCCCTCGACGGCCTTGCAGTGAATGTATTCCACATGGGATGCGAGCACTTGCGCGCAATCAAGCGGCGCCTCGCCGGGCCACTGCCAGTTGCCGATGTCGAACGTCATCCCGAGCGCATCGGGCATGCCCGCGGCGGCCAATGCATCGAACAGCCCGCGGAACTGCGCGAGCGCGCCGCCGACCGGAAGCTGGCCGTTCTCGACCACCACGCGAGCCTTCGCGTCGCGCGACAGCGCGACGATGTCGGCCGCGTGCGCGTCGCCGGCGAAGCCGCCGAGCTGGAATTTCACGAAGCGCGCGCCAAGCGCGTCGGCTTCCGCGAGCGCGCCGCGCAATGCGTCCGCATCGAGCGCGCCCGTTTCCGTGTACAGGTTGGCCGGCGTCGAATAGACCGACCACAGCCCGTGGCCGGCCAGTAGCGCACCCAGCGCGGCGAGCGCGCCGGGCGCGGCGTCCGCTTCCGACGCGAACAGTTCGCGCCGCACCTCGAAACCGGTCGCACCCGATGCCGCCGCGGTCGCGACGAATGCGCTGTGGCCCTCCTGACGCACGCGGTCCATCCCGAATGCGCTCGCCACGATCACGATGTCTGTCATTTAGCCCTCTTTTCCCCGGAATGGAACCGGTTCCATCTGCTTGAGACGGATGGTGCGCTTCGCCTCGAACCCACGCCATAGAGGAAATCCCTAAGTTGGGGCATCGCGCGGACGCACGTTCCGACGGCACGCATCACGCATGCCCGGGCCGGCTTCGGCCGTTCAGGCGAGGTTCAGGCGATATCGTGCGCGAGGCTCATGTCGAGGAATTGTGCGGCGACCCGCGACGGCGCACCGCCGTGCGGCACGAGGATGGAGAAGTGACGCGTGAGCGGCGCGGGCGCGAGCGAGCGCAGGACGAGCGCGGCATCGTCGTGACGCAGCGACATCGCGGACACGAACCCGACGCCCATCCCGGCACGCACGGCTTCCTTCACGGCCTCGACACCCGCGATCTCGAATGCGACCCGCATCGGCGCCGCGCCTTGCGCGAACGCGCGCTCGACGAGTTGCCGCACGGCGGAGCCCGCCTCGCGCAGGACGAGCGGATGGGCCGCCAGCGCGTCGAGCGTGACGCCCGGCGCGTATTCGGGCGCGGCCAGCGGATGCCCGGTCGGCACGATCGCGACGATCTCGTCCTCGCGCCACGCGTGCACCGCGGTGCCCGGCGGCAGCGCCTCGCCGGGCGGCCCTTCGATCATCGCGATGTCGAGCGACGGCAGCGCCGCGACCACGTCGGCCGTATTGCCGCTCATCGTGTGGATCGCCACGCGCGGGGCGCGCGGCTGGAACGCCGCGATCAGGTAAGGCAACAGGTAGCTCGCGGGTGTCGTGCTCGCGCCGATGCGCAGCGTGCCGGCTTCCAGGCCGCGCACCGCGTCGCGAAACGCGCGCGCCTGCGCGAATGTGTCGCGTTGCGCCTTCGCGTACTGCGCGAGCTGTTCGCCGACCGGCGTCAGGCGGATGCCGCGCCCTTCGCGCTGGTACAGCGGCTCGCCGAATTCGTCCTGCAGCAGCCGCAACTGGCCCGACACGGCCGGCTGCGACAGATGCAGCGCCACGGCGGCGTGGCTGATGTTCAGGTGTTCGGCGACGGCGGCGAACGTTATCAGTTGATCCGGGGTCATGGGGATAAATTATCGGCTTTCCGGATAGTTTACGTCACAAATCACAATTTTTCATATCGATATAACGAAATTAGGATTACACCATCGCAACACGCTCCATCACGGTGCTTCCATGTCCACTGCCCCGACTCCCCATCTCAACCATGCCGCGCCGTCGATGCGCGGCCAGTTGAACGGCGTGCTGTTCGTCGCGCTGTTCGCCGCCGCCGTCACGAGCCTGTCCCAGCTTCCCGCGATCGCGGGGCTCGGCCTGTCGCCGCTGATCGTCGGCATCGTCGCCGGTGCGCTGTACGGCAACGCGCTGCGCGACGGCATGCCGGCCAGCTGGGCGGCCGGCGTCAATTTCTCCGCGCGCAAGCTGCTGCGCATCGCGGTCGCGTTCTTCGGGTTGCGCGTGAGCCTGCAGGAAATCGCGCAGGTCGGGCTGCCGGGCCTGACGGTGTCGGTCCTCGTCGTCGTCAGCACGCTCGCGATCGGCACTTGGGCGGGCATGAAGCTGATGAAGCTCGACCGCGATTCCGCGCTGCTGACCGCCGCCGGCAGCGCGATCTGCGGCGCGGCCGCCGTGCTCGCGTTCGAGTCGACGCTGCAGTCGAAGCCGCACCAGAGCGCGATGGCCGTGGGCAGCGTCGTGCTGTTCGGCACGCTGTCGATGTTCCTGTACCCGATCGCCTATCACGCCGGTCTGCTGAACCTCGACCCGGCCGGCCTGGGCCTGTTCTTCGGCGGCACGATCCACGAGGTCGCGCAGGTGGTCGGCGCGGCGAGCGACATCAGCCCGCAGGTCGCGCACATCGCGACGATCGTCAAGATGACGCGCGTGATGCTGCTGGTGCCGGTGCTGCTGGTGCTCGGCTGGTGGCTCGCCCGCTCGGCCCGCGCAACGGCCGGCGGCGCGCAAGGCAAGCGCAAGGTGGCGGTACCCTGGTTCGCGCTCGGTTTCCTCGGCTTCGTGATCGTCAATTCGCTGAACGTGCTGCCGACGGACGTCACGCACACGCTGAACGTGCTCGACACCTTCGCGCTGACGATGGCCATGACCGCGCTCGGCATCGAAACCCGCGTCGCGCAGATCCGCGCCGCCGGCCCGCGCGCGCTGATGACCGGCCTGATCCTGTACGTGTGGCTGATCGCCGGCGGCTACGGGATCACGTGGGCCGTGCAGCACTGGCTTGGCTGAGTTGCCCGCCCGTGACACGTCGCGCGCCGCGCCCGACGGGATGGTCCCGCGGGCGCGGCGCAGTGCTATGCTTCGCGTCGTTTTCCTTCGCCCTCTTTCAGCCGTGCTCTCGTTCCTGCTGAAGCTGCGCACTCGCGCCCAAAAGCTGTTCCGCCTGTCGGACGCCCACACGATGCTGATCTGGTCGGCCATCGTCGGCGTCGGCGGCGCCTTTGCCACGATGGCGTTCCGCGAAGGCATCGACCTGATGCAGCACCTGATCTCCGGGCAAAGCGGCAGCTTCGTGCAGATGGCGAAACGCCTGCCGTGGTACGTGCGGTTCTGGATGCCGGCCGCGGGCGGCTTCCTCGCTGGCTGCGTGCTGCTGCTCGCGACGCGCGGCGACAGGAAGGCGGGCAATACCGACTACATGGAATCGGTCGCGCTCGGCAACGGCGTCGTGCCGGTACGGCAGAGCCTGTGGCGCAGCGTGTCGTCGCTGCTGACGATCGGCACCGGCGGCTCGATCGGCCGCGAAGGCCCGATGGTGCAGCTCGCGGCGCTCGCCGCGTCGCTCGTCGGCCGCTTCGTGCATTTCGACCCGCCGCGCCTGCGCCTGCTGGTCGCCTGCGGGGCGGCCGCCGGCATCACGTCCGCCTACAACGCGCCGATCGCCGGCGCGTTCTTCGTGTCGGAAATCGTGCTCGGCACGATCGCGATGGAGAGCTTCGGGCCGATGGTCGTCGCATCGGTCGTCGCGAACATCGTGATGCGCGAATTCGCCGGCTACAAGCCGCCGTACGAGATGCCGGTGTTTCCGGCCGTCACCGGCCCCGAGGTGCTGCTGTTCGTCGTGCTCGGCGCGCTGTGCGGCGTGCTCGCGCCGCAGTTCCTGCACCTGCTCGACGCGTCGAAGAACCAGTTCAAGCGGCTGCCGGTGCCGCTGCCGGTGCGGCTCGCGCTCGGCGGCCTCGTCGTCGGCGTGATCTCGGTGTGGACGCCGGACGTATGGGGCAACGGCTATAGCGTCGTCAACCAGATCCTGCATTCGCCATGGACCTGGCAGGCGCTGGTCGCGGTGCTCGTGTTCAAGGTCATCGCAACCTCGGCCACGGTCGGCTCGGGTGCGATCGGCGGCGTGTTCACGCCGACGCTGTTCGTCGGCGCGGTGTTCGGTTCGCTGTTCGGGCTCGCGATGGAAGCGCTGTGGCCCGGCCATACGTCGGCGTACTTCGCGTACGCGATCGTCGGGATGGGTGCGTTCATGGCGGGCGCCACGCAGGCGCCGCTGATGGCGATCCTGATGATCTTCGAGATGACGCTGAGTTATCAGGTCGTGTTGCCGCTGCTGGTGTCGTGCGTATTCGCGTATTTCGTCGCGCGCGCGACCGGCACGACATCGATGTACGAGATCACGCAGCACCATTACCAGGACGCGCAGGAGAAGTTGCGGCTGCGCACCACGCAGATGCGCGAGCTGATCCAGCCCGCGCAGACGGTCGTGCCGCTCACGGCGAGCGTCGCCGACATGACGCGCGTGTTTCTCGAATATCCGGTGAAGTACCTGTACGTCACCGATGATGCCGGGCGCTTTCGCGGCGCGGTCGCGCTGAAGGACATCACGTCGGACCTGCTCGACAAGCGCGACACGACCGACAAGACGGCCGCGCATTACGCGCACACGCCGTTTCCGCTCCTGACGCCCGACATGCCGCTCGCCACCGCGCTCGAACGCTTCATGGCGTTCCAGGGCGAACGCCTGCCGGTGATCGAAAGCGAAGCCGAGCCGACGCTCGCCGGGGTGGTCTACAAGACGTCGCTGCTCGACGCGTACCGGCGGATGACCGGCGAGCGCTGATTCGCACGACACGATGAGGCGCGGCGCATGCCGCATGCTTCATCGCCCCCCGCCTTTGCCGCGCATCGCACGCGGCACGACGAATCCGCTGCCGCGTCAGTCGGGCGCGCGCCCGAGCACGACACGCGCGAAGAACCCCGCGAGCACCGACTCGGCCACGTCGGCCGGCACGTGTTGCGGATCGGCCGCGTAATACGACTGCACGCCGTCGCACAGGCACATCAGCCCGAACGCGAGCGTCTCCGCCGGCAACAGCAGCGGCGTGCCGGAGCGCTCGGAGAAGCGCCGGATGAATTCGGCCATCTGCACGCGCTTGGCGTGCAGGAACTGGTTGAAGCGCACGCGGAACTTCGCGTCACGCGCGGCCTGCAGCTTCGCCTCGCCCCACAGCAACGAGAATTCGTCGTCGGCGAACAGCGTGCGGTAATGCGCGAGCGTCATCGATTCCATCTGTTCGCGCGACCCGCCCTCGTCGAAGATCGCCTGGAAATCGGCCTGCACCAGCGCATGGTTGCGCTCCAGCAACTCCAGCAGGAGTTCCGACTTGCTGCGGAAATTCGAGTAGAACGCGCCGCGCGTATAGCCGGCCGCGGCCGCGATGTCCTCGACGCTCGCGGCCACAAAGCCTTTCTTCAGAAAAATGCGATGCGCGGCATTCAGCAGACGTTCGCGCGTCTGATCCCTGCTCTGCTCGCGGGTTAAGCGCTGTGGTTTCATGGCGCGCAGTCTAGCATCGATTCCCTTTCAAATTCATCTTTGCACTCAGATACAGGTGTGTATTAGAATTCGCCACAGTTTCTGAAAATGCTGTCCGCGCCTCTGTCGGCGCCGCTCGGGGCAAGCGCAGGCCGCGCTTGCCGCCTTCGTTCCGCTCTCGCTCTCACCTCACTTGGGGGTTTCGTGAATCGCTCCGGTTCCCGCGCCGTGCTGCTGGTCGGCACCGCGCTCGTCCTCGCCGCCTGTCATCCAAAAGAATCCGCGCCGCCCGCCCCGCGCCCCGTCGTCGCACTGCCCGCGCATGCCGACGACGCCGCGGTCGCCCGCACGCTCCCCGGCGAGATCCAGCCGCGTTATGCCACCCCGCTGTCGTTCCGCATCGCCGGCAAGATCATCGAGCGCAAGGTGCGTCTCGGCGATACGGTCAAGGTCGGCCAGGTCGTCGCGCTGCTCGATCCGTCCGACGTCGAGAAGAACGCCGCGAGCGCACAGGCGCAACTCGACGCCGCGACGCACAGCCTCGCGTTCGCGAAGCAGCAGCTCGACCGCGACCGCGCACAGGCGCGCGAAAACCTGATCGCGACCGCCCAGCTCGAACAGACCGAGAACAGCTACACGTCGGCGCTCGCGCAGCGCGACCAGGCGCAGCAGCAGCTCGCGCTCGCCCGGAACCAGCTTCGCTACGCGACGCTCGTCGCCGATCACGCGGGCTACATCACCGCCGAACAGGCCGACACCGGCCAGAACGTGTCGGCCGGCCAGCCCGTCTACCAGCTCGCGTGGTCCGGCGACGTCGACGTCGTCAGCGACGTGCCCGAAGCCGCGCTTGCATCGCTCACGCCCGGCCACGCGGCCAGCGTCACGCTGCCGTCGCTGCCCGGTCGCCAGTTCGCGGCGAAGGTGCGCGAAATCGCGCCGGCCGCCGATCCGCAAAGCCGCACGTATCGCGTGAAGCTCACGCTCGCCGCGCCCGATCCGGCGATCCGGCTCGGCATGACGGCCAGCGTCGCGTTCGACGGCGCACCGGCCTCAGGCGACGCGCCGTCGATCACGCTGCCCGCGACCGCGCTGTTCCATGACGGCGCGCAGCCGGCCGTGTGGGTCGTGCGCACGAAGGACGACACGCTCGAGCTGCGCCGCGTCGACGTCGCGCGCTTCAACGAGCGCACGGTGACGGTGTCGCACGGGCTGCAGCCCGGCGAGCGCGTCGTGTTGCAGGGCGTGCACACGGTCAGCGCGGGCGAGAAGGTACGCGCGATCGCGCCGCTGCATCCGGAGGACTTCGCATCGTGAGCACTCCGCACGAAGAAGGCCGGTTCAACCTGTCTGCATGGGCGCTGCGCCACCAGGCGCTCGTCGTCTACCTGATCGCGCTTGCGACGCTCGCGGGCATCCTCGCGTACACGCGGCTCGCGCAGTCCGAAGACCCGCCGTTCACGTTCCGCGTGATGGTGATCCGCACGTTCTGGCCCGGCGCGACTGCGCGGCAGGTGCAGGAACAGGTGACCGACCGGATCGGCCGCAAGCTGCAGGAAACGCCGGCCATCGACTTCCTGCGCAGCTATTCGCGCCCCGGCGAATCGCTGATCTTCTTCACGATGAAGGATTCGGCGCCCGTAAAGGACGTGCCCGAGACCTGGTACCAGATCCGCAAGAAGGTCGGCGACATCGGCTATACGCTGCCGCCCGGCGTGCAGGGCCCGTTCTTCAACGACGAATTCGGCGACGTCTACACCAACATCTGGACGCTCGAGGGCGACGGCTTCACGCCCGCGCAACTGCACGACTACGCCGATCAGTTGCGCACCGTGCTGCTGCGCGTGCCGGGCGTCGGCAAGGTCGACTATTTCGGCGACCCCGACCAGCGGATCTTCATCGAGGTGAACAACGCGCAGCTCACGCGCCTCGGCATCTCGCCGCAGCAGCTCGGCCAGGCAATCAACGCGCAGAACGACATCTCGTCGGCCGGTGTACTGACGACCGCCGACGATCGCGTGTTCGTGCGGCCGAGCGGCCAGTTCGATAACGTCAATGCAATCGCCGATACGCTGATCCGCATCAACGGCCGCACGTTCCGGCTCGGCGATCTCGCGACCGTGAAGCGCGGCTACGACGACCCGGTCGTCACGCAGATGCGCGCGGCCGGTCCAGGTTCGGCCGGCAAGGCCGTGCTCGGCATCGGCGTGACGATGCAGCCGGGCGGCGACGTGATCCGCCTCGGCAAGGCGCTCGACGCCGAATCGAAGGACCTGCAGGCGCAACTGCCGGCCGGCCTCAAGCTGGTCGAGGTGTCGAGCATGCCGCACGCGGTCGCGCATTCGGTGGACGACTTCCTCGAAGCCGTCGCCGAAGCGGTCGCGATCGTGCTGGTCGTGAGCCTCGTGTCGCTCGGCCTGCGCACCGGGATGGTGGTCGTGATCTCGATTCCGGTCGTGCTCGCGGTCACCGCCCTCTTCATGTACCTGTTCGACATCGGGCTGCACAAGGTGTCGCTCGGCACGCTCGTGCTCGCGCTCGGGCTGCTCGTCGACGACGCGATCATCGCGGTCGAGATGATGGCCGTGAAGCTCGAACAGGGCTACACCCGCGCACGCGCCGCCGCGTTCGCCTATACGAGCACCGCGTTCCCGATGCTGACCGGCACGCTCGTCACCGTGTCGGGCTTCCTGCCGATCGCGCTCGCGAAATCGAGCACCGGCGAATACACGCGCTCGATCTTCGAGGTGTCGGCCATCGCGCTGATCGCGTCGTGGTTCGCGGCCGTCGTGCTGATTCCGCTGCTCGGCTACCACATGCTGCCCGAGCGCAAGCGGCACGCGCACGAGGCGCACCTGCCCGACGATCACGAGCACGACATCTACGACACGCGCTTCTACCGCCGCCTGCGCGGCTGGATCGACTGGTGCATCGAGCGGCGCTTCGTCGTGCTGCTGATCACGGGCGCCCTGTTCGTCGTGGCAATGATGGGCTTTTCGCTCGTGCCGCAGCAGTTCTTCCCGAGTTCCGATCGCCCCGAGCTGCTCGTCGACCTGCGTCTGCCCGAAGGCGCGTCGTTCGCGGCGACGCTGCGCGAGACCGAGCGCCTCGAGAAAGTGATCGACAAGCGCCCCGAGATCGATCATTCGGTGAACTTCGTCGGCAGCGGCGCACCGCGCTTCTACCTGCCGCTCGACCAGCAGCTTCAGTTGCCGAACTTCGCGCAGTTCGTGATCACCGCGAAATCGGTGAAGGATCGCGAGAAGCTCGCGACCTGGCTCGAAACCACGCTGCGCGAGCAGTTCCCGGCCGTGCGCTGGCGGCTGTCGCGGCTCGAGAACGGCCCGCCGGTCGGCTACCCGGTGCAGTTCCGCGTGAGCGGCGACAGCATCGCGACGGTCCGCTCGATCGCCGAGAAGGTCGCGGCGACGATGCGCGGCGACACGCGCACGGTCAACGTGCAGTTCGACTGGGACGAGCCGGCCGAGCGCTCGGTGCGCTTCGAGATCGACCAGAAGAAGGCGCGCGAACTGAACGTCACGTCGCAGGACGTCTCGAGCTTCCTCGCGATGACGCTGTCCGGCACGACCGTCACGCAATACCGCGAACGCGACAAGCTGATCGCGGTCGACCTGCGCGCGCCGAAGGCCGATCGCGTCGACCCCGCGAAGCTCGCCGGCCTCGCGCTGCCGACCCCGAACGGCCCGGTGCCGCTCGGCTCGCTCGGCCGCTTCAAGCCGACGCTCGAATACGGCGTCGTGTGGGAGCGCGACCGCCAGCCGACCATCACCGTGCAGTCGGACGTACGCGCCGGCGCGCAGGGCATCGACGTCACGCATGCGGTCGACGCGAAGCTGAACGCATTGCGCGCGCAGTTGCCGGTCGGCTACCAGATCAACATCGGTGGCTCGGTCGAGGAAAGCGCGAAGGCGCAGAAATCGATCAATGCGCAGATGCCGCTGATGGCGATCGCCGTGTTCACGCTGCTGATGATCCAGCTGCAGAGCTTCTCGCGCGTGCTGATGGTCGTGCTGACCGCGCCGCTCGGGCTGATCGGCGTGGTCGCCACGCTGCTGATGTTCGGCCAGCCGTTCGGCTTCGTCGCGATGCTCGGCGTGATCGCGATGTTCGGGATCATCATGCGCAACTCGGTGATCCTCGTCGACCAGATCGAACAGGACATCGCCGCCGGCCACGGCCGCGTCGACGCGATCATCGGCGCGACCGTGCGGCGGTTCCGCCCGATCACGCTGACGGCCGCGGCCGCCGTGCTCGCGCTGATCCCGCTGTTGCGCTCGAACTTCTTCGGGCCGATGGCGACCGCGCTGATGGGCGGCATCACGAGCGCGACCGTGCTGACGCTGTTCTACCTGCCCGCGCTGTATGCAACGTGGTTCCGCGTGAAGCGCGACGAACGCGACCCGCAGAACGGCCCGCCGCCCGGCGGCAGCACGCCGGCCGCACCGTCGGGAGCCTGACCATGGATCGATCGATGAACCTGAAAACGAAAGCCGTGCGGGCACTCGCCGTCGCGAGCCTCGCCGGCCCGCTCGCGGGCTGCGCCTGGTTCGCGCCGAGCGGCGAGCCGCCCGCGATGCCGTCGCCCGCGCACTACGGCACCACGCCGCAAGTGCAGCAGACCGTGTCCGCGCAAGGCGTCGCGCAGCAGTTCGAGGTCGGCGCGCAGCCGGTGCCCGACTGGTGGAAGCAGTACCGCTCCGATGCGCTGAACGCGCTCGTCGACGAAGGGCTGCGCAACAGCCCGACGCTCAGTGCGGCATCGCACTCGCTCGATGCCGCGCGCGAACAGCTGCGCGGGCAGATCGGCAGCTCGATGCTGCCGTCGATCGATGCGGTCGGACAGGCCACGCGCCAGCGTGCGCTCGGCGTGCCGATCCCCGCGCTCGGCGCGCCGACGCTGCTGTACGACACGTTCGTCGGCCAGTTGCAGGCGAGCTACACGATCGACCTGTTCGGCGCGTCGCGTTTCGCGAACCGCGCGCTGGCGCGACGCGTCGACGTCAGCGCGTTCCAGCTCGAATCCGCGCGGCGCGCGCTGGCCGCGAACATCGTCACCGCGTCGATCACGGTGTCGGTGCTGAATGCGCAGATCAACACGACCGAGCGGCTCGTCGCCCTCGCCAACGACCAGGCACACGATGCCGAACGCCGCTACGCACTCGGTTCCGCCTCGCGCAGCGACGCGCTGAACGCGCGGCAAAGCGCCGACACGTTCGCGGCGAGCCTGCCCGCGCTGCGCCAGCAGCGCGACTCGGCCCGCCATGCGCTCGCGGTGCTGGTCGGCCGCACGCCCGACCGGCCGCCGGCCGATCTCACGCTCGCCGATCTGCACCTACCCGAACAGGTGCCCGTCGTCGTGCCGTCGGACCTGCTGCAAAGCCGCCCGGACATCCAGGCCGCCGACGCGGGGCTGAAGGCGGCCGCGGCCGAAGTCGGCCTCGCGACCGCGCAGATGTTCCCGCAGCTGTCGTTGTCGGCCGCGATGGGCAAAGGCGGCTTCAGCTGGCCGGCGATGCTGTCGGGCGCCGGCGCGATCTGGAACGTCGGCGCGTCGCTGAGCCAGCCGATCTTCCACGGCGGCGCGCTGCTCGCCCAGCGCCGCGCGGCGAAGGCGACTTACGAGGCCGCCGTCGACCAGTACAAGCAGGCCGTGCTCGGTGCGTTCCAGAACGTCGCCGATTCGCTCGCGGCGCTCGAGCACGATGCGGAAGCGCTCGACGCGTCGTCGCGCGCCGCGCTGTCCGCGCGCGGCGCGTACGACGACGCGGCGGCCCGCGTGCGGCTCGGCGCACTGCCGCCGTCGGCCGCGCGCGCCAGCGAGCTGCAGTATCGCAACGCGCGGCTCGACGAGATCCGCGCGACCGGCGCGCGGTTCGCGGATACCGCGCGGCTCTACCAGGCGATGGGCACGCCGCCGGTCGACAAGGGCGGGCCGTCCGGCAAGGCCGGCGACACAGCCGCCGACGGCGCAACCGGCCAGCAAGCGCGCGCCGCCACCGCCGATACTGCCGCCACCGACACGCCGCCTTCGCCGCCTTCACCGCAATAAGCCGGCCCGCCATCGCGTGCGCGCGGAATCCCCGCGCGCACGCCCCCCCATCTTCCGCTTGACCCTCACGTAGCGTAACGTTCGAGACTCCAGTGCGCGTACCGAACGGAGGAACGAATGCGACTGAAAGTGGGAGAACTGGCGAAACGCAGCGGGCTGACCGTCCGCACGCTTCATCACTATCACGCGATCGGTCTGCTGACGCCTTCGGCGCGCGCCGACAACGGCTACCGGCTGTACGACCGCCACGACATCGCCCGGCTCCACCAGATCCAGGCGCTGCGTCGCTTCGGCCTGTCGCTCACCGAAATCGGCGACCACCTGAACCAGCCCGGCACTCCGCTCGTCGATCTCGTCGCGAAGCAGATCGCGCTGCTCGACCGCCAGCTCGCGCAGACCGCGCAGCTGCGCGAGCGCCTCGTGAGCCTGCATGCGCAGCTCGCCGCGGGCACGGAGCCGGAGCTGGCCGATTGGCTCACCACACTGGAGTTGATGACCGTGTACGACAAGTATTTTTCCGAGGAAGAACTCGCGCGCCTGCCGATGTACCAGAAAAGCCAGGCGGGCGACGCCGAATGGATCGCACTCGTCGACGAAGTGCGCGCGCTGCACGACGCGGGCGTACCCGCCGAGGACGAACGCCCCCGTGCGCTCGCCAGTCGCTGGATGACGCTGCTCGTGCGCGACACGAACAACGACCCGCGGCTGCTGGCGAAGCTGAACCTGATGCACGAGCACGAACCGGCGATGCAGTCGAAGATCGGCATTTCGACCGCGCTGCGCGACTATGTGCTGCGTGCGTCGTCCGAAAACAAGATGCGGATCTTCGAGAAGTATCTCGCGCCGGACGAGATCCGCTTCATGCGCGCGCACTACGGCGAACGCGCGATGGAATGGCCGCAACTGATGGGCGACGTGCGCGACGCGATCGATGCGGGTACCCGACCTGCTTCGCCGGAAGGCCGCGCGCTTGCGCAGCGCTGGCTCGAGCTGTTCTGCAGCTACGCCGGCCACGATCCGGCCACGCACGCGAAATTCCGCGCGGCGATGATGAACGAGCCTGCATTGACGCAGGATACGTGGGCCGACGACACGCTGATCGGTTTCGTGCGGGAGGCGATGGCGCAGCTTGCGCCCGCGCGCTGAACGCGTTGAGCGCATGAAAGTGCGGGCGGCACGCGGGTTTCCCGCGTGCCGCCCGTTTCACCATTTGCAGCCCGTGTCGCGCACCGCATCCAGCGCGAGCATCGGCAATGCCAGCAGGCCCGCGCGTGAATATGCCTGACGGCAGTCGGTGCGACGGGCATTCGACACGCCGTCGGCCAGCCTCGCGTCGACGCTGTCACGGCGCGCGACCACGCCGCCGGACGACGCGCCCAAGGCCCCGACCGCCGCCTGCGCCGGACTGCGCGCCGCCGCATGCCGCGAGCCGATCGCGTCCAGGTCGCGGCGCCAGTCGAGATCGGGGCCTGGTGCGGGCTCGGGAAGGGGTTCACGTCGGGTCGCGATTGCACCGGCAGGCGTTTCACCTTGCCGATGCGAAACGCCCTCCGTATTCGAAGACGCCTGCGTCGTCGTGCGCGACACCGCAACCGCGGCGGATCGTTTCGTCGATGACACGGCGCCCTGGGCACCGCGCCCGCTCGCGGCGGGCCCGGTTCGCCCGGCGTCAGGCACGCCCGCCACGGGCACCGGCCGCGCGGGAATCAGCTCGACGCGCAGCGCGAGCCGGGGCCGCGCCCCGGCGTTCGGGCGGGCCACCGTCGACGCCCGCTGCAGCACGAACCATCCGAGCAGGTGAATCGATACGGACGCGACGACAGCCAGCGCGACGATGCGCGGCCGGCGCCGCCCCGCCACGCCGGCAAGCCGCGAGGGCAATGCGTCAGTCCGGCTCGCCGACACCGTCATCGCTGAACGCGAGCAGGTCGCCGGGCTGGCAGTCGAGATAACGGCAGATCGCCTCGAGCGTCGCGAAACGGATGCCCTTGACCTTCCCTTGCTTGAGCAGCGACAGATTCTGTTCGGTGATGCCGACCGCCGCCGCGAGATCCTTCGAGCGGACCTTGCGCGTCGCGAGCATCACATCGAGCTTGACCACGATCGACATGGCGCGCCTCAGACGAACTGCCGATGTTCGGCATCGAGTTCGCTCGCCTGCCGGAGGATATGCGCGATGACCGCGATGCAGGCCGCGGTGAACAGCGCGACCACGTACGGCAGGCTGAAACCGATGCTGACCACGCGATGGCCGACCGGTTCGCGCAGCGTCGCCCACACGCTCAGGAGCGGTTCGCACAGCAGGCTCAGCAACACCCACATCCCGATCGCACGGCCCGTCTTGCCGAGATGGCCGGCCGCTTGCGCGGAGAAATAATCGCGGCGCGCGTAGGTGCGGAACAGCGCACGCAGATGACGCAGGCCGTTCGCGAGCGCGATCAGCGGCACGCTCGACAGCAGGATGCCGACCGCCTTCTGCCACCACGGGAACGCGGCGACATCCACGTGCAGGTTCGAGATCACCGAATCGGTGAGGCCGAATACGAGGCCGGGCCCCGACGCCGCGTTCAGCGACGGGAACGCCCAGCACGCGGCGTTGAGCACCAGCATGCCGACGATGAACCACAGCGTGACGGTGGCCATCTGCTGGCTGATACGGGCGATACGATCGGAATGCATGACGTGTCCTCGACGACGAATGAATGAGCGTCGATTGTACGTCTAAAATTATCGTAAAACGATAATTTATTGTCGTTGCACCATGATTTCTTATTGTTCGACAGGTTCGACTCACCCCCGACAGGCGTGAGTCGCGCGCGCCGTCACGAGCGCCGGGCGCGCGCCTATCGATAGTCGTGCGCGCTGATCGCGTGCCAGCGCTTCGTCATGTAGCGCAGAAACGCGGGTCGGGCTTTCAGGTCCGCATTCGGCACGGGCGCCGCGCCGCCGTCCATGAACTTGCCGTTGACCGTGACGGTTTCCTCGCCGCGCAGCACGTACTTCGTGCCCTGGTCGATCAGGAAGTACTTGACCTGGTCGGCGCTGACGTCGCCGCGGCAGCCGATCCTGTACGCGAACAGAAACTGCTTGCGGCCGTTGCCGAGCAGGTCGCGCATCTCGATCGACGCGGGCACGACGTCGAGAATCACGTCGACCGGGCATGCCTTCACGTAGTCGCGCACGGTCCAGTCGGGCCGGCCGTCGAGCGTCGCGGCGACCTTGAGCTCGAGGTCGTCGCCGGACGCGGTGCGCACGAGCGTCACCGCATGTGCGCCGGCCGCATCGGTCCATGTGTATTCGGTGGCGGCCTGCGCCAGGCTGCACAGCGCAGTGGCGGCCAGAAACAGGCAAGGCGAAAGGAAGTGTCTCTTCATCGGCGAGGTGGAAGCGGGATCGAACGCGCCATTATCGACACAGCCGCGTGCCTCTGCCAGCCGCCCGCCGCCTGCCCGTTCAGCGCTCGCGCGCCCCGAGCCCGAGCGCCTTCATCCGCCGGTACAACGTCCGCTCGCTCATCCCGACCTGCTCGGCGAGCGCCTTGCGTGTGCCGTCAAACGTGCGCGCGATGCGCACGAGCTCCGCGTCCGACATGCCGCGCGCATCGGACGCGCGATCCTGCGGCGCCGCCGATGCGGCGACCAGTTCGGCCGGCAGGTGTTCGACCCGGATCGTCCCGTCGTCCGCGAACAGGCATGCGCGTTCGAGCACGTTGCGCAGCTCGCGGATATTGCCCGGCCACGCATAGGCATCGAGACACGCACGCGCGCGTTCGGTCAGGACGAACGGCCGGGCCGCGAACGGCCGGGCGCCCGCCTCGCCCGCGCCGGCACGCGCGTTCACGATTCGCCGCAGGATCGATTCGGACAGCAGCGCGACGTCGCCCTGCCGGTCGCGCAGCGCCGGCAGCGGAATCGGGAACGCGTTGATCCGGTAGTAAAGATCCTGCCGGAACCGGCCGTCGTCGATCATCTCGCGCAGCGGCTTGTGCGTTGCCGCGACCAGCCGGAAATCCGCGCGCAGCGCCTCGACGCCGCCGACGCGCCGGAACGTGCCCGACTCGATCAGGCGCAGCAGCTTCACCTGCATCGGCAGCGGCACGTCGCCGATCTCGTCGAGAAACAGCGTGCCGCCCTGCGCGGTCTCGACGAGGCCCGGCTTGCGCTGGTTCGCGCCCGTGAACGCGCCCTTCTCGTAACCGAACAGTTCGCTCTCGAACAGCGTCTCGGCGATCCCCGAGCAATCGACGACGACGAACGGCCCCATCGCACGATCGCTCGCCTCGTGCAGCGCACGGGCGAACAGTTCCTTGCCGGTGCCCGATTCGCCGAGCAGCAGCACCGGCAGCATCGACGGCGCGACGCGCTGCAGTGCGCCGAGCGCCGCATTGAACGCGTCGGCGCCGCCGACGAGCCCTTCCGCACTCGGCTGCGCGGATGCGCTGCGCACCGTGGTCAGCCGCTCGACGTACGCGATCACGTTGCCGTGCGCATCGAAGATCGGCCGCAATTCGACGTCGACATGCTCGGGGCCGCGCGGCGTGTGATGGATGTGCAGCACGCGGTTCAGCCCGCGCGACTCGAGCGCCTGCTTCATCGGGCAATGCTCGCCGGCCTGGTCGCACGGCACGTCGTAGTGATGCGACACCTGGAAGCAGTGCCGGCCCACGTGCTCGACGCCCGCGACGCCGAACTGGCGCCGGTACGCATCGTTGGCCGCGAGGATGCGGTAATCGGGATCGACGACGATCATCGGCTGCGGATCCTGCTCGAGATACGCGACGAGCGCGCGCACGTCGGGCATGACGTCGGGGCGCGGCGCGGGGACGATCGGGATGGTGTCGTGCGGATTCATGCGGATGCTCGGTGAAGGAGATGCCTGACGAACGGGCGGGCGCACTGCCAGGCGGACTGCCAATTCTGCCACGACACTGCCAGAAGTGGCAGTCCGCAGCGGCAACCGTATGCCGGCGACGCCCGTGCTTCACCGCGCCTGCGCCGAAAACCCGAGTCGAATCAAATCCCTGGCAGATCGGCCGGTGCCGCGACGCAGGCTGGCACGCTTCTTGAGTTATAGGTTGCGATTGCAGATGCAGAACCTGATCGAGGACACCCCGTGAGCGATGCCACCACACTGTCGGTCGAAGGCTTTTTCGACCCGGCGACCCACACCGTCAGCTATCTCGTGCTCGATACCGCGAGCCGCGCATGCGCGCTGATCGACAGCGTGCTCGACTACGACCCGACATCCGGCCGCACGCGCACCGCCAGCGCCGACCGGCTGATCGCCCGCGTCGCCGAACTCGGCGCGGACGTGCACTGGCTGCTGGAAACCCACGTGCACGCCGACCACCTGTCGGCCGCGCCGTACCTGAAGAAACACGTCGGCGGCCGGATCGCGATCGGTTCGCACGTGCGCCGCGTGCAGCACGTGTTCGGCACGCTGTTCAACGCGGGCCCCGGCTTCGCGCACGATGGCCGCCAGTTCGACCGGCTGCTCGACGACGGCGATACGCTAGCGCTCGGCACGCTGACGATCCGCGCGATGCATACGCCGGGCCACACGCCCGCGTGCATGACCTACTGCGTCGACGACGCGACGCAGCGCGCGGCATTCGTCGGCGACACGCTGTTCATGCCCGACTACGGCACGGCCCGCTGCGACTTCCCGGGCGGCGACGCGCGCACGCTGTACCGATCGATCGCGCGCGTGCTCGCGCTGCCGCCCGACACGCGCCTGTACCTGTGCCACGACTACCAGCCGGGCGGCCGCGACGTGCAGTTCGTGACGACCGTGGCCGAGCAGCGCCGCGCGAACGTGCACGTGAAGGACGGAGTGACCGAGGACGATTTCGTCGCGATGCGTACCACACGCGACGCCACGCTCGCCATGCCGGTGCTGATGCTGCCGTCCGTGCAGGTCAACATGCGCGCCGGCCACCTGCCCGAGCCCGAAGACAACGGCGTGCGCTACCTGAAGATCCCGCTCGACGCGATCTGAGCGCCGGCGCCCCAACCGAGACCCCCGACATGACCTCCATCCGCAAGCTGACCGACGCGCTGTCGGTCTCGCCGCAGATCGCGGCGGCCGACCTGCCCGCGCTTCACGCGGCCGGCATCCGCGCGATCGTCTGCAACCGCCCCGACGGCGAAGGCGCCGACCAGCCGACCGTCACCGAAATCCGCGCGGCCGCCGCGCCGCTCGGCATCGACGTGCTTTACCTGCCGGTCGATACGGGCAAGGTGACCGACGACCAGGCCGCACAATTCGGCGCACTCGTCGCGTCGCTCGACGGCCCGGTGCTCGCGTACTGCCGCAGCGGCATGCGTTCGGCCACGCTGTGGGCGTTGTCGCAAGCCGGCCTGCGCCCGCTGAACGACATCGTCGCGACGGCCGCCGCGGCCGGCTACGACCTGCACGCGCTCGCGTCGCGTGTCGTGCAAGGCGGCAAGCAGGCGGCACCGGCCGTCGACGCGCGGCACGACATCGTGATCGTCGGCGCGGGCGCGGCCGGCATCGCAGTCGCGTCGAGCCTGCTCGCGCGCGACGCGTCGCTCGACATCGCGGTGATCGATCCGGCCGACGTCCACTACTACCAGCCGGGCTGGACGATGGTTGGCGCGGGCGTGTTCCGGCCCGAGACCACCGCACGCCGGATCACCGACGTGCTGCCGCGCGGCGTGCACCGGATCCAGGCCGCCGTTGCGGGCTTCGAGCCCGACGCGCACGCGGTCGTGCTCGACGGCTGCCGCCGCATCGGCTATCGCAAGCTCGTCGTGTGCCCGGGGCTCAAGCTCGACTGGCACGCGATCGAAGGCCTCGCCGATACGCTCGGCCGCAACGGCGTCACGTCCAACTACCGTTACGACCTGGCGCCGTACACGTGGGAACTCGTGCGCGCGTTCCGCGGCGGCAACGCACTCTTCACGCAGCCGCCGATGCCGATCAAGTGCGCAGGCGCACCGCAGAAAGCGATGTACCTGTCGTGCGACCACTGGCGGCGCGCGGGCCGCCTCGAGGCCGCGAACGTCGAGTTCCTGAATGCGGGCGGCGCCCTGTTCGGCGTCGCCGACTACGTACCCGCGCTGATGGAGTACGTGAAAAGCTACGACATCGCGTTGTCGTTCGGCCACAACCTCGTCGCGATCGACGGCCCGGCACGCCAGGCGACGTTCGCGCGCGCGCTGCCCGACGGCGGCAAGGAAACCGTGGTGCGCTCGTTCGACATGATCCACGTCGTGCCGCCGCAGAAGGCGCCCGATTTCGTGCGGTCGAGCCCGCTCGCCGATGCGGCCGGCTGGATCGACGTCGATCCGGCGACATTGCGCCATCGGCAGTACCCGGACATCTATGCGCTCGGCGACGCCACCAACACGACCAATGCGAAAACGGCCGCGGCCGCGCGCAAGCAGGCGCCCGTCGTCGCGCACAACCTGCTCGTGTCGCTCGGCCGCGCGCACGGCGACGCCGCATACGACGGCTACGGCTCGTGCCCGCTCACCGTCGAGCGCGGCAAGATCGTGCTCGCCGAATTCCTGTACGGCGGCAAGGTCGCGCCGACCTTCCCCGCGTGGCTGATCGACGGCAAGCGCCCGTCGCGGCTCGCGTGGCTGCTCAAGGAACGCGTGCTGCCGCCGCTCTACTGGAAGGCGATGCTCAAGGGCCGCGAATGGCTCGCGAAACCCGCGATCGCGCGTTGACCGGAGCCCGATGACGTCATGCTGATTTCCCTCGTACTGGGCGGTTTCGTCGGCGCCGTGCTCGGCCTGACCGGCGCCGGCGGCGGCATCCTCGCGGTGCCCGCGCTCGTCGTCGGCATGAGCTGGCCGATGCAGCAGGCCACGCCCGTCGCGCTCGTCGCGGTGGCCGGCAGCGCGGCGCTCGGCGCGCTCGAAGGCTTCCGCCGCGGACTCGTGCGCTATCGCGCGGCATTGCTGATGGCCGTGGCCGGCGTGCCGCTGACCACGCTCGGCGTACGGCTCGCGCACGTGTTGCCGCAGCGCCTGCTGCTCGCGCTGTTCGCACTGACGATGCTGATCGTCGCCGGCCGCCTGTTGCGGCAGGCGCTGCGGCAGGCGGTGGTCGATGCCGACGCGTCGCCGCTGTGCGTCGGCCGCGTGAATCCCGATACGGGCCGGCTGATGTGGTCCTGGCCCGTGGGCATCGCGCTGGCATCGACCGGCGCGATGACGGGCCTGATGACGGGGCTGCTCGGTGTCGGCGGCGGCTTCGTGATCGTGCCGATGCTGCGCAAGTTCACGAACGTGTCGATGCATGGGGTGGTCGCGACATCGCTGATGGTGATCGCGCTGGTCGGCACCGGCGGCGTGTTCGCGACGCTCGTGTCGGGCACGCGCGCGCCGCTCGACGTGACGCTGTGGTTCACCGTCGCGACCGCGCTCGGCATGGCTGCCGGTCGCGGCGCGTCGCGCCACCTCGCCGCGCGGCACGTGCAGGCCGGGTTCGCGGCCGTGCTTGTGTGTGTCGCGCTGGGGCTGCTGGCGAAAGCGGCGTTCGGCGCGTAATCGCGTACCGACCGGCGCCGACTCGACGCAGCTCGACGCGCAGCGCCTCCAGACAAAACGCCCGGCCGACTCGACGTCCGCACCGGGCGTTCTTTATCGCGGGCGCCACCGGCCAACGGCGCGACGCGCCGTCGTCGTCAAGGCAGATGCTGGATGGCCGTCAATTCGGCCTTTCGAGCCATTTGCGCAGCCTGCCGGCAATCCCGGATCGCTCGACATACCCCAGCGCCGAAACCGCACACATCATTCCGATTGCCGCATACAGCAGGGCCATTTCTCCGTTCCCTGCGATGTCCGGCCAGGCTGCCTGTGTCAGAACCGCAAGAACGGTCAATCCAGCCGCACCGCCCACGATGACCAGCATCGGCAATACCGCCCTCCGAGGAAGCAGCGTGCTGGCCCGATAGACCGGATACGAAAGCAGCATTGCCACGGGAAACGCAACCGTGAAAGCCACAGCGGAAAAAACGATCGAAACTTCGCCGAAATCCTTGACGGACACAATGCCGATCAACAAGCCTGCCACGATCGCGGCAGTCAGGCTTGCACCAAGCAATTCTGAAATCTTCAATTCCTTTCTCCCGTCGCGCCAGACAAAACGCCCGGCCCGACTCGTCGTCGGCACCGGGCGTTGTTCATGGCAGACGCCATTCACGCGTCAGGTCGCGAACCCCGCCATCCGCTTGCGCTCCTGGCGCAGCATCACGAAGTTCGCGATCACGACGCCGGCCGTCACCGCGACGATGAACAGCGTCGCGAGCGCGTTCATCTCCGGGTTCAGCCCGAGACGCACACGCGAGAACACCACGAGCGGCAGCGTCGTCGAGCCGGGGCCCGACAGGAACGCCGACAGCACGAGGTCGTCGATCGACAGCGTGAACGACAGCAGCCAGCCGGCGATCAGCGCCTGCGAGATCAGCGGCAGCGTGATCGTGAAGAACACCTTCAGCGGCGTCGCGCCGAGATCGAGCGCGGCCTCTTCCAGCGACGGGTTCAGCTCGCGCACGCGCGACTGCACGATGATCGCGACGTACGAGATGCACAGCATCACGTGGCCGAGCCAGATCGTGAAGATGCCGCGCTCGGCCGGCCAGCCGATCCACTTCGCCAGTTCGATGAACAGCAGCAGCAGCGAGATCCCCTGGATCACCTCGGGAATCACGAGCGGCGCGTTGATCATCCCGCTGAACAGCGCGAAACCGCGAAAACGCCCCATCCGCGCGAGCACGAAACCGGCCCAGGTGCCGATGATCACCGACGCGAACGCGGTCAGCACGCCGATCTTCAGCGACAGCCACGCGGCCGTCAGCAGCTCGTCGTCCTCGACCAGCGCCGAGTACCAGCGGAACGAGAACCCCGACCACACGGTGACGAGCTTCGACTCGTTGAACGAATAGACGATCAGGCTGATGATCGGGATGTACAGGAACGCGAAGCCGGCAAACAGCGCCGCGAACTGCAGGTAACGATTCGGCTTCATCGACGGCCTCCCTGCTCCTTCGCCTGGAAGTGCTGGAACATCGCCATCGGCACGAGCAGCAGCAGCACCATCGCGCAGGTCACGGCCGATGCCATCGGCCAGTCTGCGTTGTTGAAGAACTCGTTCCACATCACGCGGCCGATCATCAGCGTGTTCGCGCCGCCGAGCAGCTCGGGAATCACGTACTCGCCCACCGCCGGGATGAACACGAGCAGGCAGCCCGCGATGATCCCGTTCTTCGACAGCGGCAGCGTGATCTGCACGAACGCCTTCCACGGTTTCGCGCCGAGGTCGTATGCGGCCTCGAGCAGACGCAGGTCCATCTTCACCAGGTGCGCGTACAGCGGCATCACGAGGAACGGCAGGTACGAATACACCATCCCGATGTACACCGCGTAGTTGGTGCGATACAGCTCGATCGGCGTATGCGTGAGGCCGATCCACATCAGGAAGTTGTTCAGCAGCCCGTTGTTCTTCAGGATGCCGATCCACGCGTACACGCGAATCAGGAACGACGTCCAGAACGGCAGCATCACGCCCATCATCAGCAGGTTGCGGGTCGCCGGGTTCGAGCGCGCGATGTAGTACGCCATCGGATAGCCGATCAGCAGGCACAGCAGCGTCGTGATCGCGGCCACCCACACCGAGTTCACGTAGGTCGCGAAATACAGGCTGTCCGTGAACAGGAACGCGTAGTGCGACAGGTTCAGCGCGACGTGCACGACGCCGTCGGCGTACGACGCAAGCTCCGTGTACGGCGGGATGCCGAGCTGCAGTTCCGCGAAACTGATCTTGACGACCAGCACGAACGGCACGAGGAAGAACAGCACGAGCCACGTGAACGGGCCGGCCACGACCGCCGTGGCGCCCGTCAGGTTGAAGCGCCGCACCGGCCACGAGAGCATGGACTTGAACGAGGTCATGACGTCAGCACCACGCCGGCAGTCGCGCTCCAGCGCACGTAGATCTCGTCGCCGAGCGACGGCGTGTCGAGCTCCGAAATCGCGAGGCTCGACACGTTCGCGATCACCGTCTTGCCGCCGTCGAGCTTCACGTGGTACAGCGAATAGCCGCCCATGTACGCGACGTTGCCGATCCGGCCGCGCGCCCAGTTGAACGCACCTTCGGGCGGCTTGCGCGTGAGCGCGATCCGCTCGGGGCGCACCGACACCGTGACCGGCATCCCGAGCGGGCCCGAGATCCCGTGGCTCACGTACAACCGGCTCGGCAGCTCCGGCGATTCGATGTACACGTGGTCGGGTTCGTCCTCGACGGTCACGCCTTCGAACAGGTTCGTCGAGCCGATGAACTCGGCCGAGAAGCGGCTGTTCGGGTATTCGTACACTTCGTTCGGCGAGCCGATCTGCACGATCTGGCCTTCGCTCATCACCGCAAGGCGATTGGCCATCGTCATCGCTTCTTCCTGGTCGTGCGTGACCATGATGCAGGTGACGCCAACCTTGTTCAGGATGTTGACGAGCTCGATCTGCGTGCGCTGGCGGATCTGCTTGTCGAGCGCGGACATCGGCTCGTCGAGCAGCAGCAGCTTCGGGCGCTTGACCAGCGAGCGCGCGAGCGCGACGCGCTGCTGCTGGCCGCCCGACAGCTGGTGCGGCTTGCGCTTCGCGTACTTGCTCATCTGCACGAGTTCGAGCGCCGCGGCCACGCGTTCCTTCAGCTCGGCCTTCGGCGTGCCTTCCTGCTTGAGGCCGAACGCGACGTTCGACTCGACCGACATGTGCGGGAACAGCGCATACGACTGGAACATCATGTTCACGGGCCGCTTGTACGGCGGCATCTGCGCGAGGTCCTCGCCGTCGATCAGGATCTTGCCCGACGTGACCGTCTCGAGGCCCGCGAGCATCCGCAGCAACGTCGACTTGCCGCAGCCCGAGCTGCCGAGCAGCGCGAACAGCTCGCCCTGGCGCACGGTCAGGTTGACGCTGCGCACGGCTTCGGTGTCGCCGAATTTCTTGACGACGTCGACGATCTGGACAAAGTTCTCGGCGCGCGCATCGGCGCCGGAGGAGGAAACGGAGGACGGTGCGCCCGCGACCGGCGCACCCGACTGGCTATTCATGATGTGCTGCATCTCTCCTGCGTTGAACGAACAAAGCCCCCGGGGGCACCAGGGGCTTCATGACTGCTGGGAACGCCGGCTCGCGTCAGCGGCCCGACTTCAGCTCGGTCCACAGACGCGTCTGCAGACGCTGGATTTCAGGCGGCAGCGGCTTGAGCAGGAACAGCGTCTTCACGACGTCGGCCGGCGGATAGACGGCCGGATCGTTCGCGACGTCGGGCCGCACGTACTTGCGGGCCTCGGCGTTGGCGCTCGGGTAGTACACCGCGTTCGTGATCGCCGCGTGCACCTTCGGATCCTCGATGTAGTTGATCCACTCCAGCGCGGCTTCCTTGTTCTTCGCGTCCTTCGGGATCGCCATCACGTCGAACCACACCGGCGCGCCGCCCTTCGGAATGTAGTACTCGACCTTGTACGACTTCTTCGCCTCGATCGCGCGATGCTTCGCGATCACGACGTCGCCCGACCAGCCGAACGCGAAGCAGATGTCGCCGCCGACCAGGTCGTTGATGTAGCCCGACGAGTTGAATTGCGTGATGTACGGGCGGATCTTCTTCAGCACTTCCATCGCGGCCTTGTAGTCGGCCGGGTTCGTGCTCATCGGATCCTTGCCGATGTAGTGCAGCGTCGCCGCGAACATCTGGTCGGGCGCGTCGAGCACCGACACGCCGCAGGTCTTCAGCTTCGAGATGTTTTCCGGCTTGAACAGGATGTCCCAGTTGTCGAGCGGTACCTTGCCGAGCGCCTGCTGCGCCTTCGTCAGGTTGTACGCGAGACCGGTCGTGCCGTACGCCCAGGGCACCGAGAACTTGTTGCCCGGGTCCGCGCCGGCGACGAGCGCCATCAGCTGCGGATCGAGGTACTTGAGGTTCGGCAGCTTCGACTTGTCGAGCGGCGCGAAGATGCCGGCGGCGATCTGCTTGCCTGCGTAGTTGCTGGTCGGCACGACGATGTCGTAGCCCGAGCTGCCCGTCAGCAGCTTCGCCTGCAGCGTATCGTCGCTGTCGTAGTTGTCGTAGCGGACCTTGACGCCCGTCTGCTTCTCGAAGTTCGGGATCGTGTCCTTCGCAATGTAGTCCGACCAGTTATAGACATTGAGCTGCGTATCCTTCGCCGCTGCCGCCGATGCACCCACGCACAGCGCGAGCGCTGCGAACCGGCCCACTACCTTTGCTTTCATCCCGTTCTCCCTCCGGCCGGACACGTTGCCCGGCTGCCGTCTGCCTCGTCATGGCGGCGCATTCTGGCGCGCCGCCCCTCGAAAACCCCGAAAACTACCATCATTCGCGCCCCGTCACAAAAAAATCATGCCGGTGTCGCGCAAACGGAACAGATCTCCCGCTGCCGGCCGGTCAGGCGGCCCGTGCGGCGAGACGTTCCCGGGGAATTCTATCGGGTAATCGGCGGCTGTCCACCGGGAAAGACAGGCGGCGACGAAACCGCGTTCGCCGGCCGGACGCGAGCCGAGCGGCGGCTGCGCCCGAACCCGGCCGTACTGTCACGCCGCTGCACCGGTACGGTATGCCGGCCGCGCCCGTCCGACCGACCGGCCGCGATGCATTAAAATGGCGGCTGACGATTCAACTGCGTGAACCCCTCCGATGGCCTCCAATCTCCACGACCTGCCCGACAGCCCCTGCATCGGCGTGTGCTCGACCCTCTTCGACGAAGTCTGCAAGGGCTGCGGCCGCACGGCGGCCGAAGTGTCGAACTGGGTGTTCCTCAGCGACGACGAAAAGCGCGCGGTATGGGAGCGCATCCAGCGCGAAGGCACCGCGATGCGCTTCCAGTACGACAAGCTGTAAATCCGCCGCGCAAAAAAAGCGGCATGCAGACCGCCATGCCGCCAACCCCAACTCTGTTCTGTTTCTGTACCTGTTTCTGTTCGTTTCCCGCCGCGTCTAGAACTTCATCCCGACGCCCACGCCGACGATCAGCGGATCGATGTGCAGCGTGCCGATGCCCTTGTCGCCGAGCGTCGCATCGGTGCTCATCCAGATCTTCTTCACGTCGACGTTCATGAAGACCTTCTTCGTCAACTGCACGTCCACGCCGAACTGCAATGCCGGGCCGAAGCTGCTCTTGTTGATCGACACGCCCTGCCCGCCGACGTTGAGCCCGTTGTTGTAGAAGTACGTGTAGTTCACGCCCGCGCCGAAATACGGACGCACCTTGCCGGCATGGTTGAAGTGATACTGCAGCAGCAGTGTCGGCGGCAGCACGCCCACGCCGCCGAGATTGCCCAGGCTCGACGTCAGCTGGTGCCGCGACGTGCCGAGAATCAGTTCGACGCCGAGGTAGTCGCGGATCATGTACGTGAAGTCGAGCTCGGGCACGATCGCGTTGTTCACGCCGACGTTGAGCGCGCCCAGCGTGTCGCTCGCGCGTTCGTTCGGCTGGATGCTGATCGCACGCAGCCGGACCAGGACGTCGCCCTGGTTGATGCCTTCGCCCGGCGAAGCCGCGTGCGACAGCGACGGCATCGCGACGAAACTGGCCGCAACGGCGGCAGCGGTGACACAAGTTCGAATCGTTTTAAGCATGGTACGGACCCCCAAAGAATGGTTCCCATTCTCCTCGTAGGGTCTTTTCATGTTCTTGATATCCGTCAAGCCAGCGTAAACGTGGGACGGTTTGCCGCAGGCTCGGTCGCACAGCCCGTCAGCAGCAGGTCGAGCAGGTCGCGCACGCTGCGAATCGCAGGGCCGAACGGCAACGCCTCACGGCCGCGGAAGAACAGCCCGTTCGCGACGTCGCCGCGCAGCGCCGCCGCCAGCCGCGTGTCGATGCAGAAATGGCCGAACTTCTCGATGCCGTCGCGCAAGCCGCATACGCTCAGGCATTCGAGCGCGGTCGGGCAGCGCTGCTTCAGCGCGCCGAGCTTGCTGCGGATGCGCGTCTCGTTGCGCAGGTAACGATCGAGCCACGGCGTCTTCACCGCGCGCGCGGGCAGCCCCGTCACGCTGACGAATTCGACGATGTCGTCGGGCGTCGCATCGGCCAGCACGCGCTTGAATTGCGGATGCGCATCGCCCTCTTCCGTCACCGCGAACGGCGTGCCGACCTGCACGCCGTTCGCGCCGGCCTCGAGCGCCGCGCGCACCGTGTCGTGACTGTTGATCCCGCCCGCAACGATCAGCGGGATCGTTTCGCGTTCGATGCCGAGCGATGCCATCACCTGCGCGGTCTCGTCGAGCACGCGTGCGAAATCGAAACGGCGGTCGAGCATGTCGTCGATCTGCGTGACGCCGAGATGGCCGCCCGCATGCGCCGGATGCTCGATCACGATCGCGTCGGGCAGGCGCCCCTTCTTCATCCACTTCTTCAGCACGAGCGCGATCCCGCGGCTGTCCGACAGGATCGGGATCAGCGCGATGTCGTGTCCTTGCGTGAGATCGGGCAGGTCGAGCGGCAGGCCCGCGCCCATCACGATCGCATCCGCGCCCTCGTCGCATGCGACCCGCACGTAGTCCGCATGCGCGCTCACGGCCTTCATCACGTTGACCGCGATCATCCCGCGTCCTTCGCTGTAGGTCTTCGCAAGACGGATCTCGCGGGCGAGCGCCTCGAGGTTCGCGGCCTCGAGCGTCGCGCGATCGGGTTGCGCGCGGCAACGCGCGAGCAGGTCCGCATGATGGTGACGCAGGTCGATGCTCGCGATCGTGCCGACCGCGCCTTCGCGCGCGACGCTGCCCGCCAGCCGGTGCGCGGAAATGCCGACACCCATGCCGCCCTGCACGACAGGCAGCAAGGTGCGGCCGCGGATCGTCAGCGGCGGAAAGGAAGTGCGTACGGTCATCTGAAACCTCGTCGGAACATCGGAACCGCGATGATCGACGATCCACCGCCGCGCACCTTGACGACCGTCAATAAAAAAACGGCACCAGCGTGCCGTTTCCGGTTCGTGCGGTGCGAAGCGCTCAGGCAGGCTTCGCGGGCTTGAGCTGCATCGACTTGTACTCGAGATATTCCTCGAGCCCGTACACGCCGTTCTCGCGGCCATGCCCCGACTGCTTGTAGCCGCCGAACGGCGCGGCGCCGTTCCACGTGCCGCCGTTGATGTCCACCTGCCCGGTGCGGATACGGCGCGCGATGCCCATTGCGCGTTCGTCGCTGCCGGCCCACACCGCGCCGCCGAGCCCGTACGGCGAATCGTTCGCGATCCGCACGGCCTCGTCCTCATCGCGATACGTGATGATCGACAGCACCGGCCCGAAGATTTCTTCCTGCGCGATCGTCGATTTCGGATCGACGCGGCCGAACACGGTCGGCTTCACGAAGAAGCCCTTCGTGAGCCCTTCCGGCAGGCCCGTGCCGCCCGTCACGAGCTCCGCGCCTTCGTCGATCCCGCGCTGGATGTAGTCCTGCACACGCTGCTGCTGCACGGCCGACGCAAGCGCGCCGAGACGCGTCGCATCCTGCCGCGGGTCGCCCGCGACGTACGATTCGGCCGCGGCCTTCGCGATCTCGCGCGCTTCGTCGTAGCGCGCTTCCGGAACCAGCATGCGCGTGTGCGCCGAGCAGGTCTGCCCCGCGTTCAGGTAGCACGCGTTGACCGTGCCCTTCACCGCCGTCGCGAAATCGGCATCGTCGAGGATCACCGACGCCGACTTGCCGCCCAGCTCGAGCGCAACGCGCTTGACGCCCGCGGCCGCCAGCTCAGCGACGCGCTTGCCGGCGCGCGTCGAGCCCGTGAACGACACCATGTCGACGTCCGGATCGGTGGCCAGCACCTCGCCGACCACGGGGCCGTAGCCGCACACGAGGTTGAACACGCCGGCCGGCAGCCCGGCTTCGTGAATCGCTTCGGCAAGCATGAACGCGTTGAGCGGTGCGACCTCGGACGGCTTCAGGACGACCGTGCAGCCGGCCGCGAGCGCCGGCGCGACCTTCAGCGTCACCTGGTTGAGCGGGTAGTTCCACGGCGTGATCGCCGCGACGACACCCACCGGTTCGCGCACGACGAGCGAGTTGCCGACCTGTGCCTCGAACTCGAACGACTCGGCAAGCTTCGCGTACGCCTTCCAGTTGTAGATCGGGCCGCCGACCTGGATCGCGCGCGACAGCTTGATCGGCATCCCGACTTCGCCGGTGATCGACTGCGCGAGCTCCTCGCTGCGCGCCTGCAGATGCTCGACGATCTTGCGCAGGTAGCCCGCGCGCGTCGAGGCCGGCGTGGCCGCCCACGCGTCGAAGGCCGCGCGCGCCGCGCGGATCGCGTCCTGCGCGTCGGACGCGACGCCTTCCGGAATCCGGCCGATCACGGCTTCGGTGCCCGAGTCGATCACGTCGATCGTGCCGGTGCCGGCCGGCTTGCGCCACGCGCCGTCGATATAGAACTGGTCGTAGATTTTCATCGTTTTCCGCCTCCAGGAAAGCCGACATTCTAGCGAGCGTTTCGGCCGGCCGGTGTGACGATTGACAGCTATTGGAAAGGTCTTTAGCCTCGGCGCCTCATTCATCATAAGAAAGGAGAATGCCTTGAGCATCCTGACCAAAATCGAGGGCGGCTATCTTCAGGTATTGCGCGTGATCGTGTTGTTGTTCGCGACCGCGGTCCTGATCGGCGGGGTCATATTCGGCGCGATCGCACTCGATGCGCGCCTGTCGAAACCGCCGAAGGTCGATTCGGCCATCCAGGTCGATCCTGCATCGTTCGCGTGGGAGAACGGCGCAACCGCCAAGGCCACGCCGGCCGCCGACGGCGCGGCAGCGAAGGACGACAACGCGTCGCCCGCGCTGCGCCTGTCGACGCAACTGTCGGGCATCGTGCAGAAGCACGGCCGGGCGGCCCTGTCGCCGGACTACGCGGTCGATCGCGACGCGTACGAGCCGTCGTTCCAGCGCGTGCTCGGCGACGACGACCATCCGGACGTCGCGTACTACGAACAGCAGATCGCGTATCTCGACAAGGTGCTGTCACGCGCGGACGTCGCGGCAAGCGTCAAGAAGAAAGTCACCGGGCACGGCGACGAATATGCGCGCGAGCAGGCGTACACCGACGTCGTGTCGGCGGTCATGCGCGACTTCTCCGAGCGCTACGACGCACGCCGGACGGCGATCGACAACGAGAAGAAGGCCGCGGAAGAAACGGCTGCCGAGAACGGCCAGACCGCGCGCTTCGCCGGTGTCGCCGCGCTCGTCGCGCTGTATTCGTTCGTGTCGCTCGCGGTGCTGATCATCCTGATCCGCGTCGAGCGCAGCATCCGCTCGATCGCGCGCGCCACGCACACGGCGAACTGAACCCGCGCATCCGCCAGCCCGCGCGCCGGGCTGCGGGGGCCCGGCAACGGGCCCGCTTCGCGGCGCAAGCGGCCGCTTCCTGGTCGCTTCCTGGTCGCATCTTCCCGCGTCGTTCCTCACGCGCTCGCGCACTTTTCGTTCCCGCCGCCCCCTCATTCCGCCATCGGCCATCCGCGCCGGCGCAGCGTCCATTTCGCCACCGCCATGTCAGCATCCGCCCGGGTGCGCGGGCGGGCCCGCATCGTGCTATGTTTTTACTATCGGCACCGGCCCGTTGCAACCGGCGCCGCCCGGAATCGACGTATTTCGTGAGCGCTGCCATGTCCGACGCACCCCATACCCTCGGCTCGCAAGACCGCCTCGAGCTGCTTTGCTGGCTCACCTGCGGCAACCTCGGCGCGTTTTACCTCAACGAATCGTGGCCGGACGCCACGTTCCAGGTCCAGGCCGCGCACCGCTGGCTCGACCGCCATCACCGTCAGGCCGACTGGCTCGCGATCGCCAAGCTCGCGGCGCTCGCGCAGGACATCGCCAAGCGGCACGCCGGATTCGTCGATGCGTCGTGGGCGCGCGACGCGGTCGAGGAAATCGTCGATACCGACGACCTCGACTATCGGGCGAAACTCGTGCAATGGGTCTACGAAGACTGCTGCAAGGCGCTCGCCGACAAGCGGCTGGCCGATTGACGATCGGGACGGCACGCGTGCCGCCGCGCTCCTTTCGTTGACGGGAACGTCAGCCGGAAAGACTGACGGGGGCGGTACGTCGCGCACCGCACCCCGACCCGCGATGCGCGCTTACAGCAGCGATTTCGCCTGCGTCAGCACCTTGTCGCAGATCTGCCTGGTCACCTGCTGCTTCAGTCCGCCGCCGCTCAGGTCGAGCTTGCTGCCATTGCCGGCGTCGAGAACACCGCTCACGCCGCTGGTATAGCCGCTGTCGGACGACGCGTTGCCGCCGAGCTTGCCCATCAGCGCGTCCTTCACCGACGACGCACCGCCGGATGCCCCGCCGAGATAGTTGTTCTGGATGCAGAACTGCAGCAGGCCCGCGACGTTGCCGGTGCTGCCCGGCATCAGCGACGAACCGCCGCCGCCCGTCAACGCGCCGCCGATGCCGCCGAGGTTGCCGAGCGCACCACCCGCGCTGCCGCCCGAATCGCCCCCGCCGCCGACCTGCTTCAGGACATCGCCCAGCTGCGCATGCGCCACCGAAAACGGCGCGAGCAACCCGATCAGCGTACCGGCAATGGTCGCGCGGTATAGACGTGCATTCATGTGAAGCCTCCCGGTTGTGACTGCGTGAGTACCGTGAATCGAATCCAAGGATACTCAATCAACCCGTGCATGACAGCCTTCGGAGGCGGCCTGAAACGTCAGGCATCGTGATATCGCCACGATTTGACAAAGCTTGACGGCGCGCCGCGTGCGGACATGCCGGTGTTGCATCCGTGCGCGATCGCCCGCCCGGGTCGCCCACGCGCGCGAAGCGTCATAGAATCGTCGTCGCCGGCCGCCCGGACCCTCCGGCCCGATCTCGATCCCGAACATGAAGGACGCTCGCGTGATGCTTGCCCATCGATTTCTGCTGTTCGCCGGCGCAGCGGCCGCGCTGGGTTGCGGCGCCGGCACCGCCGGCGCGGCCACGGCCACGGCCGCCGCCGCATGCCCTTCGCCGTCGTTCGAGCGCTATCCGGCACCCGCCGCAAGCGCACCGCGCAAGCCGGCCGCGGCACCGCGCCTGACCACCCGGGAAGCCCGCCTCTACCGCACCGTCATTCGCGACGAATTCACGCAGCCGGCCAACTTTGCCGGCCACTACCGCGTCGCGACCTGGGGTTGCGGAACGGATTGCCGGAATTTCGCGATCGTCGACAAGTACACGGGTGCGACGTACACGATGCCCGGCGTACAGGCCATCGCAGGCGTAATGGGCAACGACGAGGAGCGCGTCGATTTCCGGCCCGGCAGTACGCTGCTGATCGTCGCGGGCTGCTTCAACGACGACTGCGACTACAACGACGCGAAGGCGGCCCGGTTCTTCTACGAGTGGACCGGTACGCGCTTGCGTCGGGTCGGCACCTGTCCATTGGCCATCGAGCCGCGCGAGTAGCCGGTAGCCGGCTGCCGCTCGCCGCGACTTGCGCTATCGTTCCCCCGGTACACCTTGAACGGCGCACCCACCTGCGATGCCCATTTGCCTCAGTTTCGATGACGGCCCCGGCCCGTCGACGCCCCTCCTGCTCGACGTCCTGCACGCCGCGTCGTGCCGCGCGACCTTCTTCCTGCTCGGCCGGAATCTGGCAGGCGCGCTCGATGTGGCCGCACGCATGGCACGCGAAGGCCACCGGCTCGGCAATCACACCCGTTCGCACGCGAAGCCGGGCACGCTGTCGGACGACGCGTTGATCGACGAGATCGAGACGACCGACGCGCTGATCCGCGATGCCTACCGCGAGGCCCGCGTGCCCGCGCCGGATGCGATCCCGCTGCGCCTGCCTTATGGACTGATGCCGCAGGACAGTCGCGCCCGCGTGCTCGCACGGCTGCAACGCGAACACACCGGCTGGACCGCGATCCTCGACGACTGGCAGCGGCCGGCGCCGTCGCCGCAGGCGCTATTCGACGCGATGTGCGCCCATGTCGACGCCAGCACGTCACGGCAGCGCGACGTGCTGTTCTGCATGCACGACGGATCCCGGCACGGCGAGGCGCGGCCCAACACGGTCGAAGCCGTGCGCCTGTTCCTGAATCGGCCGCGCTGACGCGGCATCCGGCCGGCGTCAGGGCGCAGCGCCATCCAGCAACTGCCGCCAGCCGCCGAGAAAACCGATGCCGGGCCCCGGCACCCACAGGCCGCGCTGCGCGGCTTCCAGGTGAATCAGCGTCTGGTCCGCGCAGAACAGGGCCGTCAGCGCGTCGCGGCGGTCATGCATCCAGTCAGGCACGGCATCGGGCCGCGTCGCCGCATAAGCCCGCAGGCCGGCGTCCCAGCGGCGCGCGTCGAATACGAAGCGATCGTCTCGGCCCGCATCGCGCGACAGCGCAAACAGCGCAAACGCCGCTTCGAGCCACTGCGCGCCCTGCCCAACGTCGTCGAAATCGAGCACGCCGTTCACGGCGCCCCCTACGTACAGCAGGTTGCCCGCGTGATAGTCGCCGTGCAGCCAGTGCACCGTCCCCGTCAGCCAGCGTGCGGCAGCGTCGAGATGCGCGCCGATCCGACGGATCATCGTCCCGTACCGGTCGCTCAGGTTCCCCGGCAACGGCGGCGCGGCACGCGCGGCTACGCGTGCGTGCCGCGCCGACAGCCAGGCCAGCGGCGCCGATTCGGTCACGGGAATCGCCGCCAGCGCCGCATGCAGATGCGCGAGCGCACGCATCGCGTCGATCGCGCCCGCCTCCGCTTCGGGCGGCAGGCCGGGGCTGCCGTCGATATGCTCGAACAGATGCAGCCAGCTTCCGTCAGGCAGTCGCACGCCGGATTGCGCGTCGACGGTCGGCCGCAGGCGCGGCAGCGCCGGCAGCATCGGCGCCGCCCGCGTATCACCGAGATGACCGAGTATCGCCGCCTCGCGATCCACCTGCCCGACCGGCTTGCCGGACCACGACACGCGCAGCACCGCGCGCCCCGCGTCGCACTCGACGAGATACGTTTTGTTAGTATGGCCCGACGCCAGCGCCTGCAAGCGTGCAGGCCCGATGTTCCAATACCGGTGAAGCCACGGTTCCAGCGTTTTCACGTCACTCCTACTCGTTGCATTGACCATGTCAGAGCGTCCTTCGGCCCGCATGCGGGACATCAACATCGAATGGCTGACGCGCGCCGCCGAATTCGACCACCTGTTCCAGACGCGCTGGCTCGGCGAGCGCTTCTTCCACTTGCCCGGCGACATGCTCGCGCTCCAGGAACTGATCTGGCGCGAGCGTCCCGACTGCATCGTGCAGACCGGCATCGCGGCGGGCGGCGGCGTCGTGTTCTCCGCGTCGATGCTGGCGCTGAACGGCGATCGCGGCCGTGTCGTCGCGATCGAGCCGCGCCTGCGCGACGACGTCAGGCAGCGCCTGCAGTCGCATCGGCTCGCCGATCGCATGGTGCTGATCGAAGGCGAGTCGTGCGCGGCCGACACGCTCGCATCGGTGTGCGCGCAGATCCCGCAGGATGCGCGCGTGATGGCGATCCTCGACCTCACGCATACCCACGCACACGTGCTGCGCGAACTCGAATGCTATGCGCCGCTCGTGACGCCGGGCAGTTACGCGATCGTGATGGATACCGTGATGGAATACCTGCCCGCGTCGATGTTCGACGGCAAGCCGTACGGCAAAGGCAATAACCCGGCCACCGCCGTGCGCGACTATCTCGGCCGCGACGACCGGTTCGAGGTCGACTACGACATCGAAGACCGCGTACTCATGACGCTGTCGCCAGGCGGTTTCCTGAAGCGAGTTCGCTGATCAGGCGCGCGGCCTCCGCCGAGCCGTCACGCGCGTAGCTCGCACGGATCCGCGCCGCCTGCTCGCGCAACGAACCGGGGCGCAACAGGCCCGCGAGCGCATCGGCAATGTCGGCCACGCCGGCGCGCTGCAGATCCAGCACGCGCCCCGCGCCGGCCCGCTCGACGAAGTGCGCCGAATGAAACTGGTCGTTGCAGAACGGCGACAGCAACATCGGCACGCCGCATGCAAGCGATTCCATCACCGAATTCGCGCCACCATGGCTGACGAACGCGTGCGTGCGTCGCAGCAGCGCCAGTTGCGGCACGTAACGCACCGCGATGACACGCGCGTCGCCGGCCGGCAGCAGATCCGCATCGACCAGCTCGCCCACCGACAACACCAGTTGCGCCGGCGTCGCACGCGCCGCCTCGATGACTTTCGCGAACACATCGGGATGGTAATAAAGCTGGCTGCCGAGCGACATGTAGACGAGCGGACGATCGGCATCGAGGCGCTCCCACGGGAACGGCGTCTCGTCGCCACGCGGGCCGGACGGCAGCGCGGGGCCGACCAGCTCGACACCGGGCGGCGGCGCGCCGACCAGCGCGTCGGTCGTGAACGCGAGCGTCAGGTGCGGCGACAGGATGTCGCAACCGCGAAAGCGCGCATCGAGCCCGTAGCGCGCGAACAGCCGGGTGCGTTCCGGCGCCAGCCATCGCACCGTGCGCAGCAATTCGGAGTCGAGATCGTCCGGCAGCACCGGATTCAGCGAATTCGACATCGCCACCCACGGCAGCCCCTCCAGCTCGGCGGCGATCGCCGCCGCATAGAGCAGCGGATCGATCACGACCACGTCGGGCCGCCAGTCGCGCAGCACCGCGCGGATGCCGTCCACCTGTGCGGGCGCCAGGTCGATCAGCAGCGTGCGGATCCAGTGCCGCAGCCAGTCCGCGTCGCGGATGTTCGCGGCAAAGCTCGCGCCGCGCGACAGGTCGTGACGCTCGGGTGTCTCGCGCGGCCCGACGAACGCGAAGCCGCCGGCGCCGTCGAGCTGGGCGCTGATGTCGGCCGGCGCATAGAACGCGACGTCGCAACCGGCGGCGCGCAGGTGCTGGGCCGGGCCGATGCACGGATTGACGTGCCCTTTCTCGGGCACCACGCAGAACAGGATGCGTTTCATGAGTGGCTCAGGTTGGGCGATGCGCGGCATCGAGGGGAGTGTCGAGGCGGTTGAAATGATCTAGGATCAGCGACAGCGTCGTCCACAGCACGCGTTCGTTGTCCGTTTGCAGCGTGGGCGCGTCCAGACCGAGCGTGTCGGCCAGCGCGCGCGTGCGGTCGCGATCGAGCAGCGTCGCGAGATCCATCGCCGGGGCGAGCCGCCCGCGCTTGGGGCCATGCACGAGCCGGTCCGGCAGGTTCAGGCGCGCACCGAGATCGCGCAGGCATTGCTTGTCCGGATCGGGTGCGATGCTGGTCAGATGCGCGACGACGGCATCGTCGACGAACGGCGGATGCAGGTCGACCGACGCCGCATCGAACAACGCATGGCACAGCGGCAGATAGTTGGCCGACTGGTCGCGGCGCAGCACCTGGTCCGCGCCGTCGCCGGTGATGGCCACCTCGACGCCGTCCGCGGCCATCGCCTCGGCCAGCAGCAGCTTCGCGACCGGATGCAGGTTGAACATCGGCTCCTCGACCGCATGGGTCGTTCTCGGCAGCGCCGCGACGAAATCCGCCTCGTTCACGCGCACGAGCTTCACGTTCGCCTGCATCTGCCCGGCCAGTTCGAGTGCCGCATCGCGTTCGCAATAGTCCGGCATGTCGGTCACGAGGATGTAGGACGTCACGTGCCGCTGCGCGCCGAGTTCGCGCAGCAGCGCAAGCAGCAACGCCGAATCGAGCCCGCCGCTCAACGCCAGCGCAACGCGCTTGCCGCTGTCGAGCGCACGTTGCAGCGACGCGCGCAGCACGGTTTCCAGATCCGCGTGCTGCGGCCGCCCGGGTACCGGCTGAACGGCCAGCCCTTGCGGCGAACGGATCAGCGCATGGCCGGGCGGCACCGCGCGCACGTCGCGCAGCACGGTGCGGCCGGCCAGACGCTCGCCGCTCAGGTAGCCCGCGATGGCCGCCGCGTCCGGCTCGCCGGCCGGTTGCGCCGACGCGCGCAGGACGGCCCGGATGCCGGACGCCGCCGTGCCGCTGCGCGGATGGTAGTGAAGCCGGTCGAAGCCGAACAGGTCGCGCGTGCCGACGATCATGGATAACGAGCCTTCAAGGAGTCCACTTCAATGCGTTTGAGGATGCGATGCGGCGCCACCGGCGCGCTGCCGCCCTGGCAATGCAGGCACGCTTCGAGCGGCGCCTCGCGTTGCAGATAGGCGAGCATCGCGTCGAGCATGCCCGCGTCGTCGCGCAGCGGCAGGCCGTCGGATCGAAAATCCTTCTCGCCCTTGTAGAGTGTGTGGAAATGCGCCGGACGCGTGCACGTGTAGAACATGCCGTCGCGAATCATATGGCAGCGCTCGCGAATCCAGCAATCGTGATAAAGGCGCTGCGCGGCGTCCCGGTCGGTGCCGGGCTGTGCACGGTTCATCGTCGTGAACACGTCCTGCACCTTCCAGTTCAGGCGCACGTCGAAGCGCGCGGCCTGGTGCTCGATGTGCGCGACCAGGTCGGCCGAAAGCGACGGCTTCGGATAGCGCGAGATCGTCAGCGCATCCACCGCCTGCCAGAACGCATCCGTCATCTCGCCGAGCTTCAGGCCATTCGTCGTGACGGAGATCACGGGCGCGATACCCGTGGCGCGCACGCGCCCGACGAGCTCGACGAGCGCCGGATGCAGCAGCGGTTCGCCGCCGACCAGCTTGAACATGCGCGGGCGCAGCACCTTCGCCGCACGGCGCAGGTCGGCCTCGAGCGATGCAGGGCTCGCGTACCACTCGGGCAGAAGCGGCGACAGCGAGCAGCATTCCGCGCACGTCAGGTTGCAGTGGTCGACGATATGCGCTTCCAGCGAGCGCGTCAGGACACGCCCGTCTTCGACACGGTAGTCGCGATCCAGCGGCGGCGGAAATACGTGCTGCCGCTCGCTCGGCGGCGACGTCGAAGGCGACATCCGGTTCAGGTTCGAATTCACTTCAGCGTCCTGCTTCGATGCAACGGGAAAAGAAATCGACCAGGCGGTCGCGGGCATCCACCATCGCGGATGCCATCGTCACCGCGCCGCTCAGATGCGACGCGAAACGCGACGGATCGTCGAGCCAGCCTTGCACGATCCAGAGCTTCAGCGCGTGCTGCAGGCATGCGGCATCGACCGCCCAGGCAATGCGTGCGGGATCCACCGGCCGCACCCGCCGGTATGCGCGCACGAACGCTTCCGCCAGCTGCGGCGCTTCCAGCGGCAAATGGTTCAGGCAACGCACCAGTTCGTATTCGCGCGGCGCGCCGATCGTCGCTTCCCAGTCGAGGATCAGCGGCGGCAGCGTGCCCGTGAACAGATAGTTGAACTGGTTGTAGTCGTTGTGGATCGGGTGCTGCGGATCGTCGGCGGGAAACGCGTCGATGCTGCCCGGATAGTAGCGGTCGAGCATGCGCAGCGCGAGATCGACGTAGCGGCGCAGGTTCGCGGCGTTCTCGTTCGAGCGTGCGCGATTCAGCGCATCGAGCAGACTGCGCCGCACCGCATCCGCGTCGATCGCGATCAACCGCGCACGGATCGTGTCGAGCGACGGCAGTTGAAGCCGCTCGAGACTCAGGTGCAACGCGGCCAGGCTCGCGCCCAGCGCATCCCATTCGGCCGGCGAAAACGTGTCGTAGGTTCTGAACTGCCCGGGTTCCCAGCGCGTGAGCATCGCGTGGGCGTTCGCCCCCGTCCACAGCGGTGCGCCGGCTGCCGTGCGTTTCAGCGCCTGCACATGGAAACGTGTATCGCCGTGCGTCTCGAAGTGCGCGAGCACCGCGGCTTCCCTGGCCGCACGCGCCTGATGCCCGGCCGCATAGAGCTTGACCGCCACGCCGCCGTCGTCGGTCGGCAGGTGCCACACGCGTTCGCTGACCTGGCGCGGCGGCCCGCTACGGCCGAGCGCGCAGGCTTCCAGGATCTCGTCGAAGGTCGCGGCGAGCGGGCCCATTCAGATGTGCTCGGCCGGCCCGTGCCGATACGGATGACCGGTCAGGAACGTGTTGTGTCCGACATAGCGCAGCTTGTACATCGCGGGCCGGAACAGCACCGAAGGATCGTTGTTCGCGATGCCGAGCAGCGGATACAGGTCCTGACGCACGAAGAATGCGTTGTTGCCCATGTCGTCGCAGCAGACGAGTTCATAACCCTTCTGCCTGCCGAGGTGCACGAGCGATTCGAGGCTCGCGCCGTAATAGGTCGAGCCGTCCCATTCGTGATCCGGGTTGAAGCACATGACCCAACGCTCGGGCGGCGTGTAGTACGGGTTGTATTCGATCACGACGATGCGCGGCTTGAACGCCTGCAGGCCACGCCAGACCCAGTAGTCGTTGCCGTCGATGTCGATCGACAGCAGGTCGAAGTCGGTCGGCGTGTTCGCGTCGGCGAGCAGATGATCGACCGTGTCGGGCTGGACGCGGTCGTGATGCAGGCGGATGCGCGCTGCACCCGCGTAGTGCGCGGCCAGCTTGCCGAACCGGTACGCGCTGCCTTCCACCAGCACGCCGGCCCAGTCCTGTTCGCGCAACAACCGGGCGGTGTTGCTGTTGCGCAGGCCGTCGCTGGCGCCGATATCGACGCAGAACCGGTTGACCGGCGCGATCCGCTCCATCAGGCGCGACAGGATGCCCTCCTCGGTGCCCTGCGCGTACAGGCTTTGCGCAAGGCCGGACAGGTCGAGCGGGAGTGGATGGTCCGGCATCGGGAGCGGCTCCGGGTCGATATGGGGAATGATGATTGGCGTTCGGTGGGTAATTTACCCGAAGTCGATTGATGGGAGGAAACCGGAATGACACACGCTGCCGGGTTGCGCGGCAAGCGGAAATGAAAAAAGCCCGCATCGACAACGCTGTCGATGCGGGCTCGATTTACTTCCGGCGGTTCGCTTCGTGGGGACGGCTGGAGGTACTGCTTGCCTGCCCAGCCGCGACCCTTGGCCGGAGGAACGCTCAGGACACTTATTCCTGCCCCTGGCTCGTCAGGAACTCCTCGTAATTCCCGCCGAAGTCGAACAGCGTGCCGTCCGTGCGCACTTCGATGATCCGGTTCGCCAGCCCGCTCACGAATTCGCGGTCGTGCGACACGAAGATCAGCGTGCCTTCGAACTGCTCGAGCGCGATCTGCAGCGACTCGATCGATTCCATGTCCATGTGGTTGGTCGGCTCGTCCATCAGCAGCACGTTGTGGCGGCCGAGCATCAGCTTGCCCCAGATCATCCGGCCCTTCTCGCCGCCCGACAGCACCTTCACCGACTTCTTGATGTCGTCCGACGAGAACAGCAGGCGGCCCAGCGTGCCGCGCACCATCGTTTCGTCGTCGCCGTCCTTGCGGTACTGGTCGATCCAGTCCATCAGCGTGATGTCGTTCGGGAACTCCTCGTACGTGTCCTGCGGCATGTAGCCGACATTCGCGTTCTCGGACCACTTCACCGTGCCGTGCTCGAGCGGGAGCGCGCCGAGCAGCGAACGCAGCAGCGTCGTCTTGCCCGCGCCGTTCTCGCCGATGATCGCGATCCGCTCGCCCGGCTGCACCGACAGGTTGAAGTTCTGGAAGATCGTGCGCTCGTACTTCTTCGTGATGTCTTCCGCGACCACCGCGACGTTGTGCAGCTTCTTCTCGAACTCGAAGCGGATGAACGGGTTCTGACGCGACGACGGCTTGAATTCCTCGATCTTGATCTTGTCGATCTGCTTCGCGCGGCTCGTTGCCTGACGGGCCTTCGACTTGTTCGCCGAGAAGCGGCGCACGAAGTCCTGCAGCTCGGCCACGCGCTCCTTCGCACGCGCGTTCGCCGCGGCCTGGCGCTCGCGCGCCTGTGCCGACGCGAGCATGTAGTCGTCGTAGTTGCCCGGCCAGACCTTCAGCGTGCCGTAGTCCATGTCGGCCATGTGCGTGCACACCGAGTTCAGGAAGTGACGATCGTGCGAGATGATGATCATCGTCGAGTTGTACTCGTTGAGCGTGTGCTCGAGCCAACGGATCGAGTTGATGTCGAGGTTGTTGGTCGGTTCGTCGAGCAGCAGCACGTCCGGCTTCGAGAACAGCGCCTGCGCGAGCAGCACGCGCAGCTTCCAGCCCGGTGCGACGTCGCTCATCGTGCCGTTGTGGAATTTCTCCTCGATGCCGATGCCGAGCAGCAGCGCGCCCGCGCGCGCCTCGGCGTCGTAGCCGCCGTATTCGGCGAACTTGCCTTCGAGCTCGGCAGCGTGCATGTAGTCGTCGTCGGTGGCTTCCGGGTTCGCGTAGATCGCGTCGCGCTCGGTCATCGCGGCCCACATCTCGGTGTGGCCCATCATCACGACGTCGAGCACGCGCACGTCTTCATACGCGAACTGGTCCTGGCGCAACTTGCCCAGGCGCACGTTCGGCTCCAGCGCGACGTTGCCGGCGCTCGGCTCGAGGTCGCCGCCGAGGATCTTCATGAAGGTCGACTTGCCACAGCCGTTCGCGCCGATCAGACCGTAGCGGTTGCCCTCGCCGAATTTGACCGAGATATTCTCGAACAAGGGCTTCGGCCCGAATTGCATCGTGATGTTGGCAGTAGAAAGCACGGCAGGTCCCGTAAGAGAGAAATCGACGGAAAACCGTGTATTTTAGCAGGTGTCGGAGAAACTGCCGACCGCACCGCCCCGACGGCGTATTCCCGGCCCTCCCGGCCCGCCGCCCGGCGGCCCGTCAACACGACGGCACGCGCTCCACCGCCGTCTCACCGGAACCCCCGCATGCTTGCCAGCCAGCTTCGCGAACAACTCGTCGGCGCATGGCGCCTCGTGTCCTACGAAATCCGCCCGCGCGACGGCAGTACCGTCACCTATCCGCTCGGCCGCGACGCACGCGGCTGGATCCTCTATACGCCCGACGGCTATATGTCCGCCCAGTTGATGGCGGCCGGCCGCCCGCCCTACGCGGACGGCGACCTGCAGGGCGGCAGCGTCGAGGAACGCGCGGCCGCGGCGCACGGCTACATCGCGTATTCCGGCCCCTTTAACGTCGACGACGACGGCACGTTGACCCATGAAATGGACGTCAGCCTGTATCCGAACTGGATCGGCAACGTCCAGCAGCGTGTGGTCAGCCTGGACGGCGACCGGCTGCAACTCGGCACCGCCGAACCGGTACGGATCGGCGGCCGGGAAGTCGAGCCGGTGATCGTCTGGGTACGCGCCGGCCGCTGAGCGCACCCCGATGGCGCCCCGAGCGGCCGGCGCTTCGCCGGGCGCGGCCACGACCCCAAACGGCACCGTGGCGCAAGCCGCTCCAGCGGCTGCGTGCGTCACTTGCCGGCTTTCGCGGCCGCTCTTTGCGCGGCCTTCGCGTTGATCTGCCCGAACAACTCCGAGCACGGCACGTCGCGGTTGTTGCTCGGCGCGATCAGCGGAATCAGCGCCGCGAACGGGTTGATCAGCCCGAGCCCGACCATCGCGCCGGCGCGCAGCGCGAGCGCGCCCGCATCGACGCCGACCTTCGGATTCTTGAACGTGCCCTTCGCATACAGCGGCGAGCGCAGCGAGAAGATCCGGAAACCCTTCGTATGCGGATGGATCTTCAGGTCGAGCGTTTCGTCGCGCAGGCTGATCGGGCCGTCGACGTTGATCAGCGCATCGTCGGTATCGAGCGCGAACACCTTGGGGTCGAGCATCCCGTTGGTTGCGACGAAGTCGACTGCCGCGCAGTTGATCTTCACGTCGTTGTTGCCGAACAGCTTCTCGTAGACGACGTTGGCGACGTTCAGCCCCGCCGCTTCCATCAGCAGGCGGCTGATGCGGCCGTCCGTCACGAGCGCCTTCACTTCGCCGGTCGACGTCGCGGCGAGCGCGGCCGGCGAGTTGCCCGTCGCCGACAGCGACGCGTCGCCGTTGATCTCGCCGAGCGCCGACTGCATGACCTTCTGCGTCGGGAACAGTTGCTTGAGCTTCAGGTGCCGCGCGGCCACCGTAAAGCGGCCCTTCAACGGCGTGCCGCTGCCGTCGAGGTGCGCGGTCGTCGCGAGCGTGCCGCCCGCGACGCCGAACTGCAGCGGTTCGAGCGACAGCACGCCGTCCTGCATCACGATGTGCGTGTACAGGTTCGTGATCGGCAGGTTCGAACTCTTGATCAGCTTGCGGCCCGTGAACTTGACGTCCGCGTCGAGCGCGCGCCAGCGATCAGTACGGAACGTCTCGACCGGCAGCACGCGGTCCGGCGGCTGGCGCGTCGTGTCGCCGCGCCTGGCCTTGCTCGCGGCCGTATCCGCGCCGATCACCGGCGCGAGGTCCGAGAACTGCAGCAGGTTCGACACGAGCTCGCCCGACAGCTTCGGCCGCGGCTCGCGCTGCTCGTACACCAGCGTGCCGCCGAGATCGCTGCCGCCGACGCGGCCGTTGAAGTTCTCGTAGCGGAACGTGCTCGCGCGTCGCTTGAAGTTGCCGATCAGCCGCCCTTCCGTCGCATAAGGCGGCGTGTCGGGCAGCGTGATGCCGGTGAGCTGGTAAAGGTGCGACATCGACGTGCCCTGCAGCCACAGCCGCAGGTCGATCGCCGCGAGATGCATCGGATCGGTCAACGTGCCGACGATCGCGAGCCGCGTGTCGCCGGCCTTCACGTCGGCCTGCAGCGGGAACGGCCGCGACGCGTCCTGGATCGCCAGCACGCCGCCGAGCTTGCCGGTACCGCTGATCGGCACGTTCTTGTAGCGGCCGTCGACCTTCAGCCCGAACGCATAGGTCGGGCCGGACGGCTTCGCGGGCGCCGCGGCGCCGCTTGCGCCGGACGCGGCGGCAGCCGTCGATGCAGAAGAAGCGGAGGAAGCAGAAGCAGCGGAGGAAGCAGAAGCAGCGGACGAAGTCGAAGAAGCCGAAGCAACGCGCGAACCAGCCGAATCGCCCGGCGCCGACGCCGCGCTCGACACCTCCGCGCCCGACGCAGCTTCCGCGCTGGCCTTCGCGCTCAGTTGCGCGGCGCCGCGCTTGCCGACACGCTGCGCGGATGCCGCGCGCGACGTCTGCTCCTGCTCCTTCAGCACATCGCCGAGGGGAATCGGCTGCCCGAGCGTATCGATCGCGACGGTCAGGTCGGCCTTCGTGATCGCGTCGCGATACGTGACGGTGCCCTTCGCGAAGCCGAAGCTGTCGAGCCGCACTTTCCACGGCGACGGCTGCGACGATTGCTTGAACTGGAAGGTCCACGTGTTGCGGCCGTCGGCGAGCCGCTCGAGGTCGACGGCCGGATTCACGACGTCGATCGACGGGATGACGATTTCATGCGCGAGCAGCGGCAGGATCGCGAGGTCGAAGTGCGCGGCATCGAGCGTGACGAACTTGGGCGTCTTCGCCCAGTCGGGGTTGCCGATCTCGAGTTGCGTGGCCGAAAAGCTCGGCCAGGGCACCCAGGCACGCCAGCCGGTTTCGCCGTCGGGTCGGCGCCAGCCGACCTTGAGATCGCCGTTGATCGCGAACGGGCGGCCGAGTGCGGCACTCACCTGTTCGTTGACCCACGGCTTCGCGCGGTTCCAGTCGAACGCAAAGAGAAAGACGCCGGCCGCCGCGATGAGCACCGCGACGATACCGACGATCCATGCAGCCGATTTGCCGATGGCTCGGGTAAGCGTCATGGCGGTTCCGTTGTTGTTCTGAAATGTCGCCGCACCATGCCGGGCCGCTTGCGTGGACGAACGGCGCACGACACCCGCGGCTTTTCAGTCGGTATTATGACGCACGCCATGGTGACGTTTCGGCGCCATTAACGCTTTTTTTCATTTGTGACATGACAGCCCCCACCGGCCTCATCGATGCGCAGCACATCACGCGGCGCGACGCCAGCAGCGGCAAGACCCTGCTCGCCCCGACCGATTTCAGCCTCGCAGCGGGATCGCGAATTGCTGTCACGGGACCGTCCGGGTCGGGCAAGAGCGTGCTGCTGCGCGCGCTCGCGCTGCTCGATCCGCTTGACGGCGGCCACATCCTGTGGCGCGGCAAACGGATCCGGCGCAGCGCGATCCCGCGTTACCGGCGCAGCGTCGCCTATGTCCGCCAGCGCCCCGCGCAAATGGACGGCACCGTCGAATCGCAGTTGCGCTATCCGTATTCGCTCGCGATCTATCGCGACGTCGCGTTCGATCGCGCGCGCGCCGAAGCGCTCGCCGCGCAGGCCGGCCGCGGCCCCGACTTCCTCGACAAGCGCGCGAGCGACCTGTCGGGCGGCGAAGCCCAGATCGCCGCGCTGCTGCGCGTGCTGCAGCTCGATCCCGACGTGCTGCTGCTCGACGAGCCGACCTCCGCGCTCGATCCCGAATCGGCGCGCGCGATCGAGTCGCTCGTCGGCGCATGGTTCGACGCGGCGCCCGAGGCCCGCGCGTACATGTGGATCTCGCACGATCCCGCCCAGGCAGCACGAATCGGCACGATGCGGCTCGTGATGCAGGCCGGCGTGATACACGTTGCCGACCCGACGGAGGCAACACGATGAGCCCCGCACTGCAGGACCTGAGCCTCGTCGACGTCGGCATCGCCGCCGCACTCGTCGCGGTCAACGGCGCGATCTCGATGGCACTGTCGCTCGGCCTCGGCCGCAAGCTCGCGCTCGCGGCCGTGCGCACCGTCGTGCAGTTGCTCGCGATCGGCTACGTGCTCGGCTGGGTATTCGGTCATCCTCACTGGTACATCGTGCTGCCGCTCACCGCGCTGATGACCTTGATCGCCGGGTTCGCCGGCGCGGGGCGCGGCAAGCGCACCTACCGCGGCCAGCGCATCGACAGCATCGCATCGATCTGGTTCAGCAGCTGGTTCGTCGCGGCGGTCGGCCTGTTCGTCGTGATCCGCATCCATCCGTGGTACGCACCGCAATACGCGATTCCGATCCTCGGGATGATTCTCGGCAATACGCTCACGGGCGTGTCGCTCGGCGTCGAGCGGATGATGGAGGAACTCACGGCGCGCCGCGACCGCGTCGAAACCGCACTCGCGCTCGGCGCGACGCGCTGGGAAGCCGCGCAGGACGCCGCGCGCCAGGCCGTGCGCGCAGGCATGCTGCCGACGCTGAACCAGATGGCCGTCGTCGGCGTCGTGAGCCTGCCGGGAATGATGACGGGCCAGGTGCTGGCTGGCCAGTCGCCGCTGCAGGCCGTGCGCTACCAGATCGTGATCATGTTCCTGATCGCCGCGGCTTCCGCGCTCGGCACCGTCGGCGCGGTGCTGATGACCTATCGCCGGCTGTTCTCGGCGGATCACCGCTTTCTCGCATCGCGGCTCGAGGAACGCGCGCACTGACACGCGGAGTCGCCGCGCGGTGCGTCCGCGCGATGCGTCCGCGCGGTTCGCCGGTCAGCGCGCGCCGCGACGCTTGCCGATCGCCTGCCGCAATGCGGCCGCGATGTCCGCGTCCGCCGCGAGCCCGTCGACCGACGCAATGAGCCGCACCGTGCGCGGCGTCGTCACATAGGCCTGCGCGCCGACATAACCGCCGCTGCCGGCCGAGCGTGTCGTCACGACGAGCGCCTGCGGCGCCCGCGCACCGAGGTCGGCCGTGAACGCATCGGTAACCGTACCGTCACGCGCATGCAGCGCGCCCGTCACGTAGTCGTCGGTATCGAAGCCGGCGGCGGCATGCGCGGTCGAATACACCCGCACCGCGTAGCTGCCGGTCGAGCACGGTTCGAGCGCGCCGCTCGACACGACGGCCACCTGCTGCCGGGACGGCAGCCCGACCTTTTTCACGAAACCGCAATCGTCGGCCGCGTGCGCGTGCATGGCGGCGAACGCAATGGCGCACAGCAATGCGCGGATTCGGCATTTCATCGGGATGTCGTTACGGGAAGTGGATGATGCGGGCGAGCATAGCGTGACATTCGCATGACGTCACGCAGGTCGACGCGCGACACCGCCGCATGCCGGGCGGCCGCCATACCGCTGCCGCAGCACGGCACCGCGAGCGGGTCGCGGGAAAGCATCGTGACGGCGACACGAAACGCTCACGCGCCGCCGGGCCGGCCCGCGCGTCGAATCCGTTGCGCGCGCACCGGTTCCGGCAGCGTCCCGCGCGCGCCGTTCAGCGCTTGATCGACACCGTCACCTTCGTGCCGTCGCTCATCGTGACGGACTTGGAACCGCCGTTGGTCGGGATCGACACCCACTTCACCTGGCTCACCGACGCGACGTCCGGGCATTGCAGCGACTTGCCGCCGGCCGTCACGCTGCGCGTGCCCTTCGGCGCGGCCGCCTGGAAGCTCATCTGCACGTTGGCGACGCCTTTCGCGTCGATCGACGGCGCGAGCCGCACCTGGGTCTGGCGGACCATCGCGCCGTTCGCGTCACGCGGCAGGCTGTCGGCGTTCGGGCAACCGTCCGGCATCGCGACCGCACCGCTCGGCGGCACCGACTTCCAGTTGAAGTCGTCCGTCTCGCCCGAGCGGATCTTGCGGGTCTCCTGCGTGTTGCCGAAGGTCTTCGATTCGACCTTGACGGTGTATTCGAGCTGTCCGGTGCCGCCGCCCTTCAGGCTGCCCTTGACCGGCGGCGCCGCGAATACGCTCGCGCTGACGGACGCCGCCGCGAACACGACCGACCACGATGCGGCGACTGACAAGCTGCGTTGGCTCATGCTGACCTCCTTGGTATGCGGCGGCACGCGCGTGCCGCGCGGTTTTCGATGCATGATGCGCTGCCAGTCTACCGCCAAGCGGGGTGCAATGCGCCGCAAACGCATCGGGTGTTACCCCGCTTGCGTTCGCGGCGCCGCAACCTTACGCGCGATACCGGCTCAGAAGCCGCTCAGCACGAGCTTGCCGATCGCACGCCCGGCCTCGAGCAGCTGGTGCGCGCGCCGCACGTTCGCGGCATTGATCGTGCCGAGCTGTTCGCCGAGCGTGGTGCGCAGCGTGCCGCCGTCGACGAGCCGCGCGACTTCGCCGAGGATCCGGTGCTGCTCGATCATGTCCGGCGTCTCGAACATCGCACGCGTGAACATGAACTCCCAGTGAAACGCCGCACTTTTCGCCTTCAGCAGTTCGACCGGCACCGGCTTGTCGTTCTCGACGATTGTGCAAATGCCGCCCTGCGGCCGGATTACCTCCGCAGCGGCAGGGAAATGACGATCGGTATCGTTGAAGATCAGCACGTAGTCGACGCTCGGATGCCCGGCCTCGCGCAACTGCGCAGGCAAGTCGCCGAAATGGTCGACCACCGCATCCGCGCCCAGCGCGCGCACCCATTCGGCCGACGCCGGCCGCGACGCGGTCGCGATCACGTGCAGCTTGCCGAGCGCCTTCGCGAGCTGGATCGCGATCGAGCCCACGCCACCCGCGCCGCCGATGATCAGCACCGATTTGCCGGCGTCCGCACCCTGCGGCGACACGTGCAGCCGGTCGAACAGCGCCTCCCACGCGGTCAGTGCGGTGAGCGGCAGCGCGGCCGCCGCGGCGAAATCGAGCGTACGCGGCTTCAGCGCGGCGATCCGCTCGTCGACCGTATGGAATTCGCTGTTCGCGCCGGGCCGCGTGATGCTGCCCGCATAGAACACTTCGTCGCCGGGCCGGAACAACGTGACGTCGGCACCGACCGAGACCACCGTGCCCGCCGCATCCCAGCCGAGCACGCGCGGCGTGTCCTCGACCTGCGGCTTCGGCGCGCGCACCTTGGTGTCCACCGGGTTCACGGAAATCGCCTCGACCTTCGCGAGCAGGTCGCGCGGGCCCGGCACGGGCTGCGGCAGCTCCACGTCGAGCAAGGCTTGCGGATCGTCGATCGGCAGATAACGGGTCAGTCCAACGGCCTTCATCACGAAACTCCTTCAGGGAAACCTGGGGGCCGCGGCGCAGCCCCATGAACGTCATCGTAGGCAACCCGATCATTCGAGAAAACCGCTATATTTCCTGAAACATTTTCAGGAAATTCAGAATAATGGCCTCCGATCCGATTCCGGCCCCCGACAAGCCGCTCGACCTGCTCGACGTCGCGCTGTTCGTTCGCGCGGCCCTGCTCGCGAACGTCAGCGCGGCCGGGCGCGAATTCGGCGTGTCGGCCGCGGTCGCGAGCGCGCGCATCGCACAACTCGAGCGTCAGCTCGGCGCACGGCTGCTGCACCGCACCACGCGCCGTATCAGCCTCACGCAGGACGGCGAGGTATTCATGGCGCACGCCGACACGCTGCTGTCGGCCGCCGACGCCGCGCGCGCCTCGGTCGGCCACGGCCGCACCGAACCGTACGGGCGGTTGAAGGTGTCGATGTCGTCGTCGTTCGGCCGGCAGCATGTCGCGCCGGTGATTCCCGCATTCCTGCGCCGTTATCCGTCCGTGTCGCTCGACCTGCGGCTGTCGGACGAGATCGTCGACCTGGTCGACGACGGCTACGACGTCGCGATCCGCCTCGGCGCGCTGAAGGATTCGACGCTCGTCGCGCGCAAGCTCGCCGCCAACCGCCGCGTGCTGTGCTGCTCGCCCGCGTATCTCGCCGGGCACGGCACGCCGCGCCATCCGGCCGACCTGACGCAGCACGAATGCGTGATCCTCGGTGACCAGCGCGACTGGTCGTTCACGACGCCGCAAGGCCCGCTGACCGTGCGGGTCGGCGGCCGGCTCGTCGCGAGCAATGGCGAGGCGATCCGCGAAGCGCTGGTCGACGGCTTCGGGATCGCGATCAAGTCGACCTGGGACGTCGGCCCGCTGCTCGCGAGCGGCGCACTCGTCACGATACTCGACGACTATCCGTTCGCCGACGACGTCGCGATCTGGGCCGTCTACCCGAGCCGCACACACGTGCCGTTGAAGACGCTCGCGTTCATCGCGTTCCTGGCCGAGCATTTCGGCGATCCGCCGTACTGGGATCGCGCGGACGGGCGATAGGTGCCTTCGTTCGGCTCGCACCGCGGGCGTGCCGGTTCGAGTCGGGCCTCAGGATTCGTCCCTGCCGCGACCGCCCGGCCCGGCCAACCGGCTACAATGGCGCGTTCGCGACGCAATGGCCCGCAGTCGAACGGGGCCACGCACGCAGACGGCCGCCCATTGGCCGCGCACGCTTTTCATACGCCTCCCAACCATCCCGTCATGACCCACAACCTCGTCATCCAGAGCCTTGCGCCGCTGTCGGACGCCCATCACAAACCGCTGCTCGCGCTGTCGCGCGGCACCCGCATCGTGCAGACCGACGATCATGCGCTGCGCATCGAAGACGCGAGCCCGGCACAGCGCCTCGACATCGACGCGTACTGCGGCACGCACGCGCTCGACTTCGCGTTCGTCGAGGCCGGCCGCACGCTCGCCGATTTCGGGCTCGCCGTGATGGACATGGATTCGACGCTGATCACGATCGAATGCATCGACGAGATCGCCGATTTCTGCGGGTTGAAAACGCAGGTCGCCGAGATCACCGAAGCGTCGATGCGCGGCGAGATCCGCGACTTCAACGAAAGCCTCACGCGCCGCGTCGCGCTGCTGGCCGGGCTCGACGCGCACGCGCTCGAACGCGTGTACGAGGAACGGCTGCAACTGACGCCGGGCGCCGAGACGATGCTCGCCGGCGTGAAGGCCGCCGGCATGAAGACGCTGCTCGTGTCGGGCGGCTTCACGTTCTTCACCGAGCGGCTGAAGGCGCGCCTCGGCCTCGACTACGCGCATGCGAACACGCTCGAGATCGTCGACGGCAAGCTGACCGGCAAGGTGCTCGGCGAGATCGTCAACGCCGACGTGAAGGCGCGCCTGCTGCGCGAGACGTGCGCGTCGCTCGGCCTCGAGCCGAGCCGCGCGATCGCGATGGGCGACGGATCGAACGACCTGAAGATGATGGCCGAAGCCGGGCTGTCGGTCGCGTACCACGCGAAACCCGTCGTGCGCGACGCGGCGACGGTCGCGTTCGATCACGTCGGCCTCGACGGGCTGCTGCGGCTGTTCTGATCCTGCCGCGCGTCAAATGAAAAACGCCGGCGCGATGTGGCATCGCGCCGGCGTTTTGTCGTGCCGGGGAACCTGACCGGCCGGCGATCAGCCGAGTGCGGCCTGCATCGCGCGTTCGATGTCCGCGCGCAGGTCGGCTTCGTCTTCCAGGCCCACATAAAAACGCACCAGCGTGCCGCGATGCGGCCAGTCCGGACGCATCGACGCGACGTCGTAAGGCATCGCAAGGCTGCATGCGCCACCCCAGCTCCAGCCGATCGCGAACAGTTCGAGCGACTCGACGAAGCGGTCGACCTGCTCCGCGCTGTAGCGTTCGTCGAACACCACCGAGAACAGCCCGCCCGCACCGGTGAAATCGCGCATGAACGACGCGTGCCCCGGACAGTCGGCGATCTGCGGATGCAGCACCGTGGCGATCTCCGGCCGCGCCTTCAGCCATTGCGCCAGCGCGAGCGCGCTCTTGCCGTGCGCGTCGAAGCGCACCTGCATGCTCGGCAGGCTGCGCAGCACGAGCGAGCAATCGTCGACCGACACGCCGATCCCGCAGCGCATCCGCGCGAGCTTCAGCTTCGCCTGCAGGTCGGCACTCGCGGTGATCGTCGCGCCCATCAGCACGTCGCTGCCGCCCGACTGGTACTTGGTCAGCGCCTGCACCGAGATGTCGACGCCGTGCTCGAACGGCTTGAACGCGAGCCCGGCCGAAAAGGTATTGTCGATCGCGGTGACGATGCCGCGCGCCTTCGCGGCCGCCGTGATCGCCTGCACGTCGGGCACTTCCATCGTCACCGAGCCGGGCGCCTCGATCCAGATCAGCCGCGTGTTCGGCTGGATCAGGTCGGCGATGCCGGCACCGACGAGCGGATCGTAGTAGCGCGCGGTAATGCCGAAATCCTTCGTGAGCCAGTTGCCGAAATCGGCGTTCGGCCCGTACACGTTGTGCGGAATCAGCACGTCGTCGCCCGCTTTCACGATCCCGAAATAGACGTTCATGATCGCCGCGAGGCCCGACGGCTGCAGCAGCGCATGCGTGCCGCCCTCGATCTCGGCAAGCCGCTGCGCGAGCGCGAGCGACGTCGGCGTCGAATGCAGCCCGTAGCGCCACTGGTTGTCATTGTGCCAGACGAGCGCACGCATCGTCGCGAGATCGGGAAACACGACCGTCGATGCGCGCGCGACCGGCGGCACGAACGAACGGAAACCTTCCGGGATCACGTCGTCGGGTTGAACGATGCGGGTTTGCAGCGCGCGCTTGGGAGTGGATGCAGTCATGACAGGAAGCCGGGCACGAGGCCGTTCGGTTGCGGAACAAGTCGCCAGATTAGCCAAAATCGGCACGATTGGCCCGGTACAATGCGCGCCGCGCGCGCCGAGCCAGCGCGGGTTCAGTTGTCGGTGCGCAGGTTGACGACGCCGCCCACCGTCTCGATTTCCTGCACGCGGCCGTCGCGCACCTGCAGCGCCGCGCGCTTGCCCGGCGCGAGACGCAGCACGACGGGCTGCGGATCCGACTCGTCCGAGTTCATCCGGTCGGCCTTCAGGGTGCCCGTCGCGTCGAAGCGGCCGATCCACACGCCCGTGATGTTCGTGCCGTCGTTCGATTCCTCGATTTCCAGCGTGTCGCCGTCGCGATCGCCCGCGAGCAGTACGACCTCGCCCGTATCCGCGAACTGGTATTCGCCGTGCACGCCTTCCTCGTCCGTCTTCGGGCCGAGATGCGCGACGATCGGGCGGTCGCCGAGCGTGCCTTCGTAGCGCGGCAGGCGGGCAAACTCCGGATTCGGCTTCAGCGGCCGCGCCGGTGCCGGCTCGTCCTGCTGCATGCCCGGCGCGACAGCCTGCGCCGCGACCACGCCCGGCATCGCCATGCCCGCCGCCAGCGCGCCCGCGACGACGAGCGCCCGTTGCCATTGCGAATATCGACCCACCTTGTGTTGCTCCTTGCTTCAGATTCGCTCGTAAATTGCGGCGATGCGCTGGCCGTCATACGGGGCCGCGGCCGGCGCGCGTACTTTGCATCAGCGTTGCATCAGGCGCTCCACCGCCTCGCGCCGCGGAATCGGCGCGACCGCGCCGTAGCCCGTCGTCGACAATGCCGCCGCGGCGTTCGCGTAACGCGCCGCCGCGAACGGATCGTCGCCCGCGACGATCCGCGCGACGAAGGCACCGCCGAAGCAGTCGCCCGCGCCCGTCGCGTCGACGGCTTCGACCGCGAAACCCGGCACGACGCGCCGCTCGTTCGGCGTCGCCACGTAGGCGCCTTCCTTGCCGAGCTTCAGCGCAACGACCTGCGGCCCGTGTTCGAGCATCGCGTCGACGATCGCGTCGCGATCGTTCGCGCCGGTGATTGCCGTCACGTCGTCCCAACTGGGCAGGCAGATATCCGTCTGGCGCAGCGCCTCGCGCATCACCGCGCGGGCGCGCGGCAGCGGCCACAGCTTCAGGCGCAGGTTCGTGTCGAAGCTGACCTTCGCACCGTTGCGGCGCGCGTGGTCGATCGCCGCGAACGCGGCGTCGCACGCGGCCGTGCTGATCGCGAGGCTGATGCCCGACAGGTGCACGGCCTTCGCGGCGGCCAGTGCGTCGAGCGGCAGGTCGCCTGCCGCATAGCGGCTCGCCGCCGAGCCCGCACGCAGATAGTCGAACTGGTGGCCGTCGGCGCCGTGCGTGACGAAATACACGCCGGTCGGCGCCTTGCGATCGATCCGCACGTACGTCGTGTCGACGCGTTCCGCGCGCCACATGTCGGCCAGCAGCCGGCCGAACGGATCGTCGCCGATCGCCGACACGAAGCCCGTCGACGCGCCCTGGCGCGCCGCGGCGATGCAGAAGTTCGACGTGTCGCCGCCGAAGCCCTGCAGGAATTCAGGCCGGCCCGGCTGCGACTGGTTGAATTCGATCATCGCTTCGCCGAGCGCGAGGATCTCCGGGAATGCGGCGGCCATCGCTTACACCTCGCCCCACAGATCGTGGCCGTCGGCGCCCGTGATCTTCACGGACACGAAATCGCCGACCTTGTAGCGCTTCGAGGCCTTCGCCGCCGGCTCGACATAGACCACGCCGTCGATCTCCGGCGCATCGGCCGCCGTGCGGCCGATCCCGCCTTCCTCGCTGACTTCGTCGATCAGCACCTTGAGGGTCTTGCCGACCTTGCGCTGAATGCGGTTCGCCGACACTTCCTCGGCGACTTCCATGAAGCGTGCGCGACGTTCCTCGCGAACCTCATCCGGCAGCGCGCCGTCGAGTTCGTTTGCCGTCGCGCCTTCGACCGGCGAATACGCGAAGCAGCCGACGCGATCGAGTTCCGCCTCGCGGATGAAGTCGAGCAGCGTTTCGAACTGCTCTTCCGTCTCGCCGGGGAAGCCCGCGATGAACGTGCTGCGGATCGTCAGGTCCGGGCAGATCTCGCGCCACTTCTGCACGCGCTCGAGCACCTTCTCGGCGTTCGCCGGACGCTTCATGCGCTTCAGCACTTCCGGATGCGCGTGCTGGAACGGCACGTCGAGATACGGCAGCACGTGGCCCTTGAAGGGGCCTTCGGCCATCAACGGAATCACTTCGTCGACGCTCGGGTACGGATACACGTAGTGCAGGCGCACCCATGCGCCGTACTGTGCCGCGAGTTCGCCGAGCGCGGCGACCAGGTCGGTCATGCGCGTCTTGATCGGCTTGCCGTTCCAGAAGCCCGTGCGGTACTTCACGTCGACGCCGTATGCGCTCGTGTCCTGCGAGATCACGAGCAGTTCCTTCACGCCCGACTTGAAGAGGTTCTCCGCTTCCAGCATCACTTCGGCGACCGGGCGCGACACGAGGTCGCCGCGCATCGACGGGATGATGCAGAACGTGCAACGGTGGTTGCAGCCTTCGGAGATCTTCAGGTACGCGTAGTGGCGCGGCGTGAGCTTGATGCCGGCCGCCGGTACGAGGTCGGTGAACGGGTCGTGCGGCTTCGGCAGGTGCGAATGCACGGCCTGCATCACTTCGCCCACCGCGTGCGGGCCGGTGACGGCGAGCACCTTCGGGTGGACTTCCTCGATCAGGTTCGAGCCGCTGGCGCTCGACTTCGCGCCGAGACAGCCGGTGACGATCACCTTGCCGTTCTCGGTCAGCGCTTCGCCGATCGCATCGAGGCTTTCCTGCACGGCTTCGTCGATGAAGCCGCAGGTGTTCACGACGACGAGGTCGGCGCCGTCGTAGGTGCCGGAGATTTCATAACCTTCGGCACGCAGTTGCGTGATGATCTGTTCGGAATCGACGAGGGCTTTCGGGCACCCGAGGGATACGAACCCTACTTTGGGGGATTGGGACATCTGGAATGTGGGGGCGTGGCAGCAAAAGCGTGAGTTTACAGCGATTTAGGGTTCGGCGAAGCAAAACAGGCGGCCGGCAACGGCATCGACCGTCAAATCGGATGCACGCCGCGCCAACGGCCCGTCATGCAAGGCAGTTCGATATGCCCCCTTTCATTTTGAAGCAACGCGTCCGATCGGCGCGCGACGCCCAAACAATGGAATTTGATGCGCTGAGAGCGCCACGCCTCCTTCCGATCCCGGTGTGCTTCAATCGCGGGCTTTCGGCCGAAAGGACCGCGAAACGCAGCCTGCGTTCACGATCTCTCACCGGCCGGTCATGCCGACGAATACGCCGGTTCTGCCCCAAGAATTCGAACTCGTCTCATTTCACGATGATGGAGCGCGAAGTAGCATCGCACCTGAGCCTCCCTGCCCCCGCCTGCATTGTCACGTGGGGTCGAATTTGGCTCACCAGTTCGCAATGGGGCCGCGCTGCCTTCGATGTCACGACGTCGAGCCGCACGAGCCTGTCGATTGCGGTCGTGCGTCGATCGCCCTTACCCTGGAACGGGATGCCGAATGAAGGTCGCCACCTTGCGCGTGCTCGCGCGCCGACTTGCGATGTTGGTTTCCGTACCGGCCTCGATAAACACCGAAGCCGCCACGCCCCCGATGGCGGAACCGGCAACGCAGCATACCACCCGAGTCAACGCGGACCGTTGGCCTCCGAACTTCTTTGCTTGCGACAGACTGCCCAGTCGTGCCTCCATTGCCATCACGCCCGACCGGGGCACCGGCGACGGGTCCCGATTTTCCGCCGATGCGTCAGCGTCGAACGGTCCCCTGCCTGCGTTGTTTGCCGCCAGCCCCCAGAGCGATGCGCCATCGAACAAGTCCAAGCCCGACAATCGCTTTCAGGTGATCTGCACATTCAAAGGAGATCGCGCCGTCTGTCGCTACGCATCGACGGTCAAACAGCGCATGGCCGTCAACGAGCGCATCACGGCATTGATGTCCCCGCCATACGCCATCGGTCAACGCGCATCGGAAAATATGAAAAACTTCACGTTCGCCGCGCTCGGCGCATGGCAGGTCAACTGACCTGCCGAGCCGGCGCCCGATCTTCCGCGTTCATCCTGCCCACACCAAAGGACGTTCCATGTCAGTACGACGTTTGATATGCACCGGGCTCTCACTGTGCCTGTTGATTGCAGGCACTGCGATGGCCCAACCCGTCGAGGTAGCGGGCTTCACCCACGTCCGCTCCCTGGGCGGTATCGACGAATACCGTCTGGATGCCAATGGTCTCACCGTGCTTGCCCTGCCCGACCCGGCAGCGACGGTAGTCAGTTTCCAGGTGTTGTACCAAGTGGGTTCACGCAACGAAGCCACCGGCACGACCGGCGACACCCATCTGCTCGAGCACCTGATGTTCAAGGGCAGCCGCCACTACAACTCGGCGCTCGGCAACTCATTGAACAGCTACATGGAGCGAGTGGGGGCGACCTTCAACGCAACCACCTCGACGGACCGCACCAACTACTTCGGCACGCTCGGTCGCGACGCGCTGGAAGGCTACATCGCCATCGAGGCCGACCGCATGCGCAACCTCCTGCTGCGCCCGGAAGATCTGGCCAGCGAGATGACGGTGGTGCGCAACGAGTACGAGCGGGGCGAAAACAGTCCTTTCACCGCATTGTTCCAGCAGGTCATGGCCACTGCTTACCAGGCGCACCCCTATCACCATCCCACCATTGGCTGGCGCAGCGACATCGAGCATGCGAGCGTGGACAAGCTGCGCCGTTTCTACGACACCTTCTACTGGCCGGACAACGCAGTCGTCATCCTGGTCGGCGATTTTCGGCCGGACCAGGCGTTGGGCTGGGTCAGGCAGTACTACAGCGGCATCCCGCGCGCGCCCCAGGCCATCCCCGCTGTCACGACCGAGGAACCTCCGCAGCAGGGGCCGCGAAGGCTGGTGCTCAAGCGCGCCGGCGCAACAGGCAATCTGATCATTGCCTTCAAGGCACCGCGCGCGCTTGATCCCGATGCGCCTGCCCTGACCGTACTGGGCCTGGTATTGAGCCAGGGCAAGAGCAGCCCGCTGTATCGCGCACTGGTTGACACTGCGATTGCCACGCATGCCGGAGCCAGTTTCCACGCGCTGCGCGACCCCGGTCCGTTCGTGGTGACGGTCAGCCTGCCGCCCGACGCGAAACACGAGCAGGCCGAGAAAATCGCCTGGACCGAACTGGAGCGCATCAAGACCGAGGGCGTCACTCGCGAGGATATCCAGCGGGTGCTGGGGCCGTACCGGGCCGATCAGATCTACCAGCGTGACGGCGTCAGCCTGACGTCCGCCCGACTGGGCAACGCGGTCTCGCTGGGAGACTGGACACGGTTCGTCACCGAGCTTGAAGAACTGGAGAAGGTAACGCCCGCCGACGTGCAACGCGTCGCCCGCAAGTACCTCATCGAAAACCAGAGCACGACCGGCTGGTTCGTCCCGGAGAAATCTTCATGAAGCATGTTCGTTTCAATCATCTGCGGGCTTGGTTCGTGTGGTTCGCCGTGCTGTGGCTGCCTGTTGCGGCTCAGGCCGGCATCGCCGACCGCGTCGTGCGCACCCAGGCCGGCAGCATCGCGCTGCTGACCTATCCGATGTCGCCGCATGAAATGGTGTCACTGGTCGGCGTCATGCCCCTGGGCGACGCCGACGCGGCCAGCAAGACAGCCAATCCGGCCGTGCCCCTGCTGACCGGCATGTTGCTGCAGGAAGGCAGCGCCCGTCGCGACAAGGTGGCGATCTCCGCGCTGCTGGACAGCCTGGGCGCGCAGTTGTCATTCCAGTCCGACGGAGGTTACGTCGGCATACGTGGCCAATGCCTGACCAAGGATCTGCCGACGCTGATCGACCTGATGGCTGACCAGTTGCGCCAGCCAGCCTTCAGGCCTGAGGAACTGGCCAAGGCCAAGACCCGGCTGGAGGCCGCGGTCCGCAACGCCGGAGAAAACCCGTCGGTCCGGGCTACCGAGGCGCTGTATCGGTCCATCTACCCCGACTCGCACCTCAACGCCCCGGTGCCGCGCGAACGGATGCTCGAGGCCATTGCCGCTGCCACGCTGGACGATATCAAGGCGTTTCATCGAACCTACTACGGACCGGCACATATGACGCTGGTGGTAGTGGGCGGAGCGGACCCGGGACGCCTGCAATCCACGGTGACCAAGGCCTTCGCGGGCTGGAGCGGTGGCAAGGCCCTCGTGCGACAGAGTCCGCCACCCAAGGCGAGCCAGGCCGACACGCAGCGAATCGCGATGAAGGACAAGGCATCCATCAGCGTGATGCTGGGTCAGGCCATCGACCTGCGCGCGAACGATGCCGACTACCTGCCCCTCAGCGCTGCCGTCAACATCCTGGGCAACGGCTTCACCGGCCGGTTGATGGCAGGGGTCCGAGACAAGGAAGGCCTCACCTACGGCATCCGTGCCAGCCTGTCCGGGCTCTCCCTGATGGACGGCGGATTCTTCATCGCCAGCAGCTTCGCCCCGCCCCTGCTGGACAAGGGCATTGCCAGTACGCGCCGCATTCTGGATGTCTGGTGGAAACAGGGCATCACCCAGGCAGAACTGGATGCACGCAAGGACGGCATGATCGGTCGCCATCAAGTCGCGATGGAAACCACCGGCCAGATGGCCGCCATGATCGCCCAGACGGTGCTCCAGGATCGCCCGCTGAGTGACCTGGACACCTATTCCGAGCGCATCCGCGCGTTGACCGTCGAGCAGGTCAACACCGCCATCCGCGCATACCTGGACCCCGCCAAGATGACGTTGGTGGAAGCAGGCACGTTTGCAGGGAAATAACGCCGCCTCGCATCGTTCCGCGCCGCCCGGCTTCGGCCGGGCCGCTGCCATCGTACTGTCTCACGTTTATCCAGCGGGAGGCTCGCTGCTGGGCTCGCGAGAAAATCCTCGACGAACGCGTGTTCCGGTGAGCCGGAGCCCGGCGGGCCAGCACGATCCGCAAGCACCGGTGCATGACAATCGCTCCGGAAGCGAACCGCCATTATGCGAGAATCGGAACCTCCAACCGCTTCAATCCACCCACGACGGGGCCTGCATGACCACCCACATCACGATCGAATTCACCGAACACGCAGCAGAGGCCATCGGAGAACAAACCAGCACCAGCTTTTCCTACGATCAAGGCGGGCACGTACCGCAACCGGGCGATTTCGTCGAACTCGAGAATTCGCGCCAGACGTTTCTCGTGATCGGCCGCGTGTTTTCGCTCAAGGCCAACTACAGCGCCGTCAAGCTCGTGCTCGACCTCCCCCCGTCGGACGACGATCAGGACTACGGTACGGCGCACTGAACGACGTCAAGAAATAAAAATGGCCCGCCATGGCGGGCCTTGCTGGAACACGAAACGCGATACGTCACCGCGCATCAGGAAACACCGACGCAGTCAGACACCGCTCAAACCACACCGCATCGTCTCCGTCGCCGATCGGCCACATTTCCGCATCGAGTTGCGGCAAACCGATTGCCGGCGCGGACGCACGCTTATCGTCACCGGACACCCCCGCACGCATCCAACCCGATTGCGCGCCCCCGTTATCGCACGCACGCCCATGCGCCTGTGCCTCGCAAAACGCCACCGGGCGCGCCCGCCCGCCATCGGCCGCGCTCACCGAGCGGTACTGATAAACCGCGCCGGTCGCCCAGTCCTCGCTCTGGCTGCAGATGCGCGTGCGATTCTGCACGTGCACCGCGCCGAAACACGCATACGAAACGTGCGCGCCGCTCGCATCGTCGGGGATGAAATCGCAGTTGCCATCGAAACCGGTCAACGGACCGCCCGTGAATTTCGCGAGCCACTGGCGTTCGGCCAGTGCTCGCGCGATCAGGCCTTTACCGGACTGATCCGCCAGCTCGGCGCTGCGTCGGTCGATTGCCTTGCGCACTTCATTGACTGCCAGCAGATGGCCGTCATAATCGGCATCGAGACGGTTGTTGCGCGCGGCGATCCAGCGGCGCTGGCTGCGCACGAGCATGTCGCGAATAGCAGCGTCCGGCGCGACCTTCAGCGCGCCCGCATAGGCCGAATTCATTCGCGCATCGGCTGCCCGCAGCGCGGGGCTCGTGCAGATGCGCTTCTCGACGGGTTGCGCGGCCTTCGTGCAATCCAGCGCCAGCGCCGGCAAGGCCAAACCCACCCCACACATGAACACCGAAGCAAGACCGGCCAGCCTGACGGTCGATGCCATCCGAATCCTTCGCATGCGCTCTCTCAGTTAGTTTGTTGTTGTCGGTCGCATCGGATCGACGCGGCATCGCCTCTCTCGCGTGCCCGGAACCGGTACCGCGCGTTGCCGTGCAGCGCCGCTCCGGGTGCGACAGGCACACACCCGCACCGGGTCGAACACATGCCCTCAAGCGCAACGTGCCCCGGCTTTCATTCACTGTTGACTGGATTTCGATCGACCGGACAATGGTCATACCCGCACCGTATACGGCGCGAGTGTGTCGTGCCGACGATCACGAACGATCGTCGGCGATGTCTTCCGGCAGGCGGCAGCCACGCATCGTTGTGCCCGGGCACCCGATCGGCCAACCCGCGCCGCCCTGCTTCGCGGCGCCGACGCCCGACGGCTCGCGCCGCCGCGGCCGGCCCGCCGCGAATCGCTACTTCTTCTCCGGCTCCGGCGCGCCCGGCTGCTTGAACGGGAACGTGCTGAACATCGACTTCGCCTGGTTCTGCATCTGTTCCTGCATCTGCACGAACATGTTCTTCGACTGCTCGATGTAGCTCGTCATCATCCCTTGCATCATCGGCGCCTGCATGTTCATGAACTGCGACCAGACCTCCGGATTCATCGCGTTACCTTCGTAGAGGTTCTTCGATTGATCCGCGAGCTTGTTCTGGATGTCGATGAATGCCTGGATGTTCTTTTCCAGATACGTGCCCATCATGCCCTGCATCGCATGCCCGTAGAAACGGATGATCTGCGACAGCATCGACGACGAGAACATCGGCACGCCACCGCTTTCCTCTTCGAGGATGATCTGCAGGAGAATGCTGCGCGTCAGGTCTTCGTTGGATTTCGCATCGACGACCTTGAAATCCTCCTGCTCCAGCACGAGCTGCTTCACGTCGGTCAGCGTAATGTACGTGCTTGTCTCTGTATCGTAGAGCCGGCGGTTCGGGTACTTCTTGATGAGCCGTTCGGCCGTCTTCTTTGTAGTAGTCATGTAACGCCTTTGAGTGCAGCGTAGCGCAAGTGACGAATCCCCGCCGCCCGAATCCGGGAGGCGGGGGCCTTCGGAAAACGCCCGGCTGCGCGGCCACCCGGCCCGCGCAGCGCGGACGCTCAGCCCATGTGCAGGCCGCCGTTCAGCGAGAAGTCGGCGCCGGTCGCGAAACCGGAATCGTTCGACGCGAGCCACGCGACGATCGAGCCGATTTCCTCGGGGCCGCCAAGACGCCGCACCGGGATCGTCGCAACGATCTTCTCGAGCACGTCGGGGCGGATCGCCTTCACCATGTCGGTGCCGATGTAGCCCGGCGACACGGTATTGACCGTCACGCCCTTCGTCGCGACTTCCTGTGCGAGCGACATCGTGAAGCCGTGGATACCGGCCTTCGCGGTCGAATAGTTCGTCTGGCCGAATTGCCCTTTCTGGCCGTTCACCGACGAAATGTTGATGATGCGGCCCCAGCCACGTTCGACCATCCCGTCGATCACCTGCTTCGTCACGTTGAACAGGCTCGTCAGGTTGGTGTCGATCACGGCGGTCCAGTCTTCGTGCGTCATCTTGCGGAACACGACGTCGCGCGTGATACCCGCGTTGTTGACCAGCACGTCGATCTCGCCGACTTCAGCCTTGACCTTGTCGAACGCTTCCTTGGTCGAGTCCCAGTCGCCGACGTTGCCTTCCGATGCGATGAAATCGTACCCGAGCGCCTTCTGGTCCTCGAGCCATTTCACCCGGCGCGGCGAGTTCGGGCCGCAGCCTGCGACCACCTTGAAGCCGTCTTTCGACAGGCGCTGGCAGATGCTGGTGCCGATGCCGCCCATCCCGCCCGTTACGTACGCAATTCGCTGAGACATAAATCTCACTCCATTTTTTGGTTTCGAGAGCTGCCGGAGCCCCCTCTGACTTCACGTGACGCCGGCCGAAGCCGCAATCGGCCGGCGCACGGATTCGGTTCGCCGGTTGCGAACGGCCTGTTACGGACGCTCGACCGCGAGCGCGACGCCCATCCCGCCGCCGATGCACAGCGACGCCAGCCCGCGCTTCGCGTCGCGCTTGGCCATCTCGTGCAGCAGCGTCACCAGGATCCGGCAGCCCGACGCGCCGATCGGGTGACCGATCGCGATCGCCCCGCCGTTCACGTTCACCTTCGACGTGTCCCAGCCCATCTGCTTGTGCACCGCCAGCGCCTGCGCCGCGAACGCCTCGTTGATCTCCATCAGGTCCAGGTCGCCCGGCGTCCAGCCCGCGCGCTCCAGGCACCGGCGCGAGGCCGGCACCGGGCCCATCCCCATCACGCTCGGATCGACACCCGCGTTCGCGTATGCCTTGATCTTCGCCAGCGGCGTCAGACCCAGCGCCGCCGCCTTCTGCGCCGACATCACCAGCACCGCCGCCGCGCCGTCGTTCAGCCCCGACGCGTTCGCCGCCGTCACCGAGCCGTCCTTCGAGAACGCCGGCTTCAGCCCGGCCAGCGACTCCGCCGTCACGCCGTGACGCACGAATTCGTCGGTCGCGAACTGCAGCGGCTCGCCCTTGCGTTGCGGGATCGACACCGGCACGATCTCGTCGTTGAAGCGGCCCGCCTTCTGCGCGGCTTCCGCCTTGTTCTGCGACAGCGCCGCGAATGCGTCCTGCTCTTCGCGCGTGATCCCGTATTCCTTCGCGACGTTCTCCGCCGTGATGCCCATGTGGTACTGGTTGTACACGTCCCACAGGCCGTCGACGATCATCGTGTCGACCAGCTTCGCATCGCCCATCCGGAAGCCGTCGCGCGAGCCCGGCAGCACGTGCGGCGACGCGCTCATGTTCTCCTGGCCACCCGCGATCACGATGTCCGCGTCGCCCGCGACGATCGCGTTCGCCGCCAGCATCACGGCCTTCAGGCCCGAGCCGCACACCTTGTTGATCGTCATCCCCGGTACTGCCGTCGGCAGCCCGGCCTTGATCAGCGACTGCCGCGCCGGGTTCTGGCCCGAGCCGGCCGTCAACACCTGGCCCATGATCACTTCGCTCACCTGCTCGGGCTTCACGCCCGCGCGCTCCAGCACCGCGCGGATCACCGTCGCGCCCAGTTCGGGCGCCGCAATCTTCGCAAGCGAACCGCCGAATTTGCCGACCGCGGTCCGCGCGGCCGATACGATCACTACGTCCGTCATTTCCCTTTCCTCCAGGCCCGCACGACACGGCGCATCGCTACCGGCCCTGTTAAAAAAACTGCGGTGCACCGGACAGCGTGCGCCGCTGTCCGTCTTTCGTCAATCGCGCTGCAATACGTACCGGCCCGGCGCCGGCTCGATCACCGGGAACTGTGCGGAACCGGGCTGGGCAGGCGGCGCCACCTTGCGGCCGCCGTACTGGTCGAGCCACTCGACCCAGGTCGTCCACCAGCTTCCCGGATGCTCGGTCGCACCGGCAAACCAGTCGTCCGCCGATTCGGGCAGGTCGCTGTCGTTGATCCAGTAGCTGCGCTTCTTCTTCGCCGGCGGATTGATCACGCCCGCGATGTGCCCCGACGCGCCGAGCACGAACTTCAGCGGGCCCGACAGGATCGACGTCGACGCATAGGCCGTCTGCCACGGCACGATGTGATCCTCGCGCGAGCCGTAGATGAAGGTCGGCACGTCGATCAGCGTCAGGTCGACCGATTCGCCGCACACGGTCAACGCGCCCGGCTCGCGCAACTTGTTCTCGAGATAGGTATTGCGCAGATACCACGCGTACATCGGGCCCGGCAGGCTCGTCGAATCGCCGTTCCAGTACAGCAGGTCGAACGGCGCCGGCGTGCGGCCCTTCAGGTAGTTGTCGACGACGTAGTTCCACACGAGGTCGTTCGGCCGCAGGAACGAGAACGTGTTCGCGAACTCGACGCCGCGCATCAGCCCCGGCTGCGTGCCGTTCTTGCCGCCGATGGTCTGCTCGCGCATCTGCACGTGCGCCTCGTCGACGAACACGTCGAGGATGCCGGTGTCGCTGAAGTCGAGCATCGCGGTGAGCAGCGTCATCGACGCGACCGGATGTTCGCCGCGCGCGGCGAGCACCGCGAGCGCAGTCGCGAGCATCGTGCCGCCGACGCAGAAGCCGAGCGTGTTGATCTGCTCGCGGCCGCTCACCTGCTGCACGGCGTCGATCGCCGCGAGCAGCCCTTCGTTCATGTAGTCGTCCCACGTCTTGTGCGCGACCGACGCGTCCGCGTTGCGCCACGACACGAGGAACACCTGATGGCCGTTCGACAGCGCATGCGCGACGAGCGAATTCTCGGGCTGCAGGTCGAGGATGTAGAACTTGTTAATGCACGGCGGGACGATCAGGAGCGGCCGCTCGAACACCTTGTCCGTCTTCGGCGTGTACTGGATCAGCTGGATCAGGTCGTTCTCGTAGACGACCGCACCTTCAGTACACCCGAGGTTCTTGCCGACCACGAACTGCGATTCGTCGGTCTGCGAAATCTTGCCGCGCTGCAGGTCGCCGAGCAGGTTCATCATCCCCTGCCGCAGGCTTTCGCCCTGCGTCTCGAGAATCGATTTCTGTGCGTCGGGATTGAGTGCGAGGAAGTTGCTCGGCGCGGCGGCGGCCGTCCACTGCTGGACCGTGAAACGAATGCGCTCGCGCGTCTTCGGATCGGTCTGAAGCGCGTCGGCCAGCTCCTGCAGATAGCGCGCGTTGAGCAGATACCAGGCCGCCGCGAACGCATGCGCCGGCGACGCCTTCCATGCATCGCCGCTGAAGCGGCGGTCCTTCAGTTCGGGCGACTCGAGCTTCGCGGCGGCGGCCTGCTGCATCAGCGCCATGCAATCGCGCGCGTAGTCGGCCTGCAACGCCTGAAGCCGCTCGGGGGGAATCGCGGCGGCCGGCAGCTTCAGCCCGGCGAACGGCGACGCCATCGCGCCGAAATCGGGCATCGACGGCACCTGGAACGGAAACGAGGTCGGAAACTGGAATGTCGCGAACGGATTCACGGTGGCCGATGCAGTCGCGGCACGTGCCGGATCCGCAAAACCGCGCCACGCGTTCAACCACGACTCGAACATCTGCTGCATCGGCTGGGCGGCCGGATCGAAACCAATGCTGCCCGAGGAAGTGCCCGCTTCAGCGGACGTCGACGATTTTTTCGATGCTGTCATTACCTGCCTTACCGGTGATTCGTGAGCGTCTATCGTGAAATCCTGCTCGCGCGCGGCGTGCCGGCTGCGAGCCGGGCCGTCATGCTCTGGAGAGGCGTCTCCAGATTCTGCCGCAGTGCGGTATTTTTATCATTATCGTTTTCCCCATGTGAAGCGCCATATCAAACCGCTGAACAATTCCGCACGGAGATAATCCTCGCGCAACAGGCGGGACAAGGGTTCCGGCGAAACATAAAACATTTTGATTGACTTGACTTCGCATTTTTCATTCAGCCGCGCACGTAACGCGGCATGGCCACCGCAAAATCGAGATAACCCGATTTTGCAGCGCGACAAATTCCGCGCCCATGCGCATCCCGTCAATCCGCCAGCCAGATCGCCGCCGCCATGCGGCCCGTCACGCGGTCGCGCCGGTACGAATAGAAGCGCGCCTGCTCGGTGACCGTGCAGGCCGTCCCGCCGCTCACGTGCGCCACGCCCGCACGGGCAAGACGCAAGCGCGCGAGCGCGTAGAGATCGGCCAGGAACTTGCCGGGCGCGCCGTCGATCGCGACGAACGCAAGCCGGGTTTCATCATGCTCCGACTGCGGGGCCGTGTCGAGAAACGCGTCACGCACGTCGGCGCCGACCTCGAACGCCCTCGGGCCGATCGCCGGCCCGAGGTAAGCATGAAGCGCGTCCGTTGCACCGCCCGCGAGTGCCGCGACCCGCGCCGCCGTCTGTTCGACGATGCCGGCCGCGAGCCCGCGCCAGCCCGCATGCGCGGCGCCGACGGCGCGGCCCTGCGTGTCGCACAGCAGCACGGGCAGGCAATCCGCGACCATCACGACGCAGACGGCGCCGGCACGGTCGGTGACACTCGCGTCGGCCTGCACCGGCGCAACCGCCGCGTCTGCCGCCGCGATCACCTCGTCCGCGCGCACGATCTGCGCGCCGTGAACCTGCTCGAGCCACGCGGCGCTCGACTGGCCAGCCAGCGCGAGCAGGCGCGCGCGATTCGCGGCGACATGAGCCGGATCGTCACCGGTATGCAGGCCGAGATTCATCCCGCCCGGCAGAGCTTCCGCGCCCTGCCAGCGCCCGTACGGGCCTTCGCTCACCCCGCCGTCGCGCGTCGTGATCAGCGCGCGCACGCGCGGCGACACCTGCCAGTCGGGCTGTACGCAGTCCTGCCACGTCAACGGCGCCAGGTTCGTCATCGGCACTCACTCCTCCTCATCGTCCAGGTACGGCTCATCGTCGTGATACTCGCCGCCGAAATCGTCATCGTCGTAGACACCGTCATCGTCGTCGAATTCCTCGTCGCCCTGCCCGAAGCCGAGCGCCGCGACGAGGGCGTTCATGTCGTCCGGCAGCGGGCAGCGCCACTGCATCGCCTTGCCCGTGACCGGGTGCACGAGACCGAGCCGCCATGCATGCAGCGCCTGCCGCGCGAAACCGTCCGGCAACGGCGCGACCGAGCGCTTGCCGCGCGCGCGCCCGTACACGGGGTCGCCGAGCAGCGGGTGCCCGGCATGCGCGCAGTGCACGCGGATCTGGTGCGTGCGGCCGGTCTCGAGATCGCACTGGATCGCGGAAACCGGCTGACGTTGCCACAGGCATGTGTCAACCGTGCGGAAATGCGTGCGCGCGGGCTTGCCCGATGCGCCGGTGACGACGGCCATGCGCGTGCGTTCGCGCGGATCGCGGCCGATCGGCGCATCGATCGTGCCTTCCTCGGGCATCGTGCCCCACACGAGCGCGAAATAGCGGCGCTTCACCGTGCGGGCCTGCAACTGGCGCACGAGATCCGTCTGCGCGGCCAGCGTACGCGCCACCACCATCAGGCCCGAAGTCTCCTTGTCGAGCCGGTGGACGATCCCCGCGCGCGGCAGGCCGACCGCCGCGTCGCCATAGCGATGCAGCAGCCCGTTGAGGATCGTGCCGCTCCAGTTGCCGGCGGCCGGATGCACGACGAGGCCGGCCGGCTTGTTGATGACGACGAGCGCGTCGTCCTCGTAGATCACGTCGAACGGCACCGGTTCCGGCGTAAAGGCGAGCTGCTCGGGGAGCAGGTCGGGCACGAGCTCGATCCTGGCGCCAAGCGGCACCGGCTGGCGGATCTTCGCCGGCGCGCCGTCGACGAGCACGCGCTGCGCCTCGATCCAGCTCTGCAGGCGGCTACGCGAGAATTCAGGGAACAGTTGGGCGAGCGCCTTGTCGAGGCGCTCACCCGCGAGCGACAGCGGCACTTCGACGACGCGCGGCGCGTCGTCGGCCGCCGCGGACGGCACGACGGGCGCCTGCATGGCGTCGCCGGCCAGATCGTCATCGAGGGAATCCCCCGACGCAGCGTCGGCGGGCCGATCGCTTGGGCTATAATCTTCGCGATTTGGTGTGCCCGGCTGGGCATTCTGCGAACTTGAACGGGTCATTTAGACTGGGTCACCGAGACTTGAAGCTAGGACATGCGAGCATGATGAATTCGACCAAACGCACGGCCAGAACCGTCGCCGCCCGGGCTGCGGCGGTAGCGGCCGCGGCCCTCATCGCCGGCTGCCACGGCTTGCCGCAGAAGCAGGACGAGACGGCTACCTGGTCGAACAACAAATTATACTCAGAGGCCCAGGACGCACTGTCCGGCGGCGACTGGGGCAAGTGCGCGAAATATTTCGAATCGCTGCAAGGTCGCGATCCGTTCGGCCACTTCGCACAACAGGCGCAGATCAACGTTGCGTACTGCAACTGGAAGGACAACGAAGCGGCCGCCGCCGACCAGGCCGTCGATCGCTTCATCCAGCTCCACCCGGATCATCCGGATATCCCTTACGCGTACTACCTGAAGGGGATGATCCACTTCAACGACGATCTCGGCCTGTTCGGCCGGTTCTCCGGCCAGGACATGAGCGAGCGCGATCCGCAGGCACTGCGTGAATCGTACGATGCGTTCAAGGTCGTCGTCGACCGCTTCCCGAAGAGCAAGTACGCGCCCGACGCCGCCGCGCGGATGCGCTACATCGTCAACGCGCTCGCGTCGCACGAAGTGCACGCGGCCGACTACTACTACCGGCGTGGCGCCTACGTCGCGGCCATCAACCGTGCGCAGCTCGCGATCAAGGACTACAAGGGCGCCCCGGCGATCGAGGACGCGCTGCACATCATGATCCTGTCGTACGGCAAGCTGAACCAGCCGCAACTCGCCGAGGACACGAAGCGCGTGCTCGCAGGCACGTTCCCCGACAGCCCGTACGTCACGGGCCACTCGCGCCCCGGCGCGAAGAAATCGTGGTGGCAGTTCTGACGAAAGCACCATGCAGCGCCCGCTGCACGAACAAAAAACCCGGCCGTCGAGCCGGGTTTTTTATTGGCGCCGCGCTCAGGCAGCGTCGGTGCAAGCGCGCGACGAGCGCCGCGCGCGTCGTCACGTGCGCTTTGCGGAACGGTGCTCGTCGAAGAAGTCCTGGACGACCGCGATCTCGCGAGTCCGCTTGAACGGCGGCAGGCTCTGCCAGATCCGGCGCCCGTAGGGCTTGTCGACGAGCCGCGTGTCGCAGATCATCAGCACGCCGCGATCCGTCTCCGCGCGAATCAGCCGGCCCGCGCCCTGCTTCAGCGTGATCACGGCCTGCGGCAACTGGTGCACGGCGAACGGGCTCAGCCCCTTCTTCGTCAGCGCATCGAGGCGCGCGGCGAGCACCGGATCGTCCGGCGGCGCGAACGGCAGCTTGTCGATCACGACGAGCGACAGCGCATCGCCGCGCACGTCGACGCCTTCCCAGAAACTCTGGCTGCCGACCAGGATCGCATTGCCGTATGCACGGAAACGGTCGAGCAGTTCGGTACGGCTCGCATCGCCCTGCACGAGCAGCGGCGTGTTCCAGCCGCGCGATTCGATCACGTCGCGCAGCTTCGACGCGATCCGGTCGACCGCGCGCAGCGTCGTGCACAGCATGAAGACGCCGCCACCGGACGCCTCGATCGCCGGCAGCGCGGCGTCGAAGACGGCATCGGTAAACGCCGGCGAAGACGGTTGCGGCAGGTTGCGCGGCACGTACAGCAGCCCTTGCGACTGGTAGTCGAACGGGCTCGCGAGCGTCATCGAGCGACGCGAGCTGAGGCCCATCTGTGCCGCGTAGTGCGTGAAATCGCCGCGCACCGACAGCGTGGCCGACGTAAACACCCATGCACGCGGCACACCCGCGCGCTGCTTGGCAAAGATCGGCGCGACCGACAGCGGCGTTTCGTGCAGCTGGACCGTGTGCGCGAACACTTCGACCCAGCGCACCTTCTCGTTCGGATCACCGTCGGATGCCGCCTTGTCGCCGGCCGCCGCCGCGTCGGCCTTCGCGGCCGCCTCCGTCGCGCCGGGCGCGACCCAGCCGGCCAGCAGGTCCTGCAGTTCGCGTGCGCGCCGCAGGCACGCGCCGAGCGATTCCGCCCGTTCGGCCTGGCTGGCAAGCGCCGACGCAAGCGCGTCGAGCGCGGCCTCGAGCGCGTCGAGCGCGCCGAACATCGGGTGATCGTCGCCGAGCTGGGCGAGCGACATCCGGACGATCTGGTCGTTCGCGAACGCCAGGCGCAAGTCGCGCGCCGCGCGCTCGAGATCGCCGCCGAGCTTCACCCATTCGACCGCGTCGCGCGCATGGCTCAGGCCTTCGGCTACCGTGTCGCGTGCGAGTTCGAGAATCTGCGTCGTCGACAGCGTCTCGCCGAAGAACAGCGTCGCCGTTTCCGGCAACTGGTGCGCTTCGTCGAAGATGACCGTGTTCGCGTTCGGCAGCAGCTCGGCCATCCCCGTGTCGCGCAGCATGATGTCCGCAAAGAACAGGTGGTGGTTGACGACGACGACGTCGGCCTGCTGCGCCTCGCGCCGCGCCTGCATCACGAAACATTCCTTGTAGTGCGGGCATTCCTGGCCAAGGCAGTTGTCGCGCGTCGACGTGACCATCGACCAGACGGGTGCCGTTTCCGGCACGCTCGCGAGCTCGGCCTTGTCGCCGCTCTTCGTGATCTTCGCGAAACGGACGATTTCCTGCAGGTAGGCCGTATCCTGCCGCGACGGCAGCCGGCCGTTGTCGGCCGTGCGTTGCAGGTAGTAGTGGCACAGGTAGTTTGCGCGCCCCTTGAGCATCGCGACCGACACCGGCACCGCCAGCGCGTTGCGCACGGTCGGGATGTCGCGCTGGAACAGCTGGTCCTGCAGGTGTTTCGTGCCGGTCGACACGATCACCTTGCCGCCCCACAGCATCGCGGGCACGAGGTACGCATAGGTCTTGCCCGTCCCCGTGCCGGCCTCGACGATCAGCGTGTTGTCCCCGGCATCGCTGTCGGGCTCGGCTGCGGCGGCGTCCGCGCCCGGCTCGGCCGCCTTGTCGCCGTCGCCGAGGCGACGCGCCGGCCGCTTGCGGGTTTCGAAGATCTCGGGCTCGGGCATCCGGCGAGCGGACGCCTCCATCGCGGACGCGACGGCGCGCGCCATCTCGATCTGCGAGGTACGCGGCCGATAGCCGTCGAGCGCGCGCGCGAGCAATCCGCCCTCGCCGAAAATCGTGTCGAGTTCGTCGACGCGCTTGCGGCTCAGTTCAAAGGTGCCTTCGGGCGCACGAGCGCGCCCGGCGGACGACTCGTCGCGCCGGGCATCGGGGGTGGCTTCAAGCGGTGAATTCAAGGCAAGCGTTCCTGTGTCCAGCGCCCGGGCGGCGCCGGCGCTTGCCAGGCCGCGCTCAGGCGCGCTTATCCGGTTCCAGCTGCGATTGCAGCAAAATGATTTTGTCCTTGGCCGCCAGCTTTTCCTTCTTCAGCCGGTGCAGCGTGATGTCGTCGATGTCGGAGTGTCCTTCCTTCAGCTCGATCTCCCGAGCGAGCTGCTGGTGCTGCTCCTGCAATGCAGCCAAACGGTTGTGCAATTCCTGCTGCTGTTCCGTGTGACGGTTTTGCATAGTTGCCTCCTCATCGAAGCAGCGCGCCGGCTGGCGTGCCAGCGCGCACGAGACTGATTCCGGATCAATCCAACACGTTACTGCCCCTGCTGTTGCTTCTGCTGCGCCTTTTCGGTCGCTTCCTTCTGACGCCGCTCGACATCGGCCTTGTGCTGCTCGGCTTCCTTCTGCTTCTGCTCGTAGCGCGCCGCGTTGTCCGCCCGCTCCTGCGCCTTCTGCGCGGCCTGCTGGTGCGCCTGGTCGAGCTTGCGCTGGAAGTCGCCCTGCTTCTGGTCGTACGCCTGCTTGTTCGCCGCGCGCTGCGGCCCTTCCGCGCCGCGCTGCGCCTGCTTCAGCGCATTCTGCTCCTGCTTGTCGCGGAACGCAGCGGCGTTTGCCGCGTCGTTCGCCGCGCGCTGCGGCGCTTCCGCCGCGTCCTGCGCCTGCTTCAGCGCCTGCTGCTGGTCGCGCTGCTGCGCGCGCACCGCCCGCTGCTCGTCGTTGAGCGCGAGCTGCTCCTGGCGGATGCTCGCCCGCTCGTCGCGCATCTGGTCACGCGCCTTGCCGAGACAGTGATTGACGAAGAACTTGCTGTAGCAATCGTGCTCGGCCACCGCATAACGATAATCGTTTTCCGCGGAGCGTTGATTGAGCACTTTTTGACGGGCGTCGAAATCCGGCGCGGCCGTGGCCGTCACGGGTGCGGCCGCGGCGGCGGCCGGCGCGGTGGCGCCCGAAGCTTGCGCGAACGCACCGGAAGGCCCGGCAGACAAAGCCGCGGCGAGCGCTGCGCCGAGCGCGACGAGAGAAATTCGGGAAGTTGGCAACGTCGTAGGAAAGCTGCGGGACATGTGTCAAATTCTATCACCCCCGGCTGGACGCTCCGCCATTTATGGCAAAATGCCCCGCTTCACTCACCCGCGGCATCTGGCCCGTCGGGCCCGCCACGCAGCCCGCCGCTTCGGGCCTGCCGGCCCGCGCCGCGATTTCAGCAGGCAGATCATCCACGACATGACGGAAACCGTAGCACTCAAGATCGTACAGCGCATCGCCACCGAACTGTCCGTCCAGCCGCGCCAGGTCGCGGCGGCCGTGCAACTCCTCGACGAAGGCTCGACCGTTCCGTTCATTGCCCGGTACCGCAAGGAAGTGACCGGCAACCTGGACGACACGCAGTTGCGCCAGCTCGAGGAGCGCCTCCTGTATCTGCGCGAGCTCGAGGACCGCCGCGCGGCGATCCTGTCGAGCATCGACGAACAGGGCAAGCTGACCGACGAGCTGCGCGCCGCGATCGACGCGGCCGACAGCAAGCAGGTGCTCGAAGACCTTTATCTGCCGTACAAGCCGAAGCGCCGCACCCGTGCACAGATCGCCCGCGAAGCCGGCCTCGAGCCGCTCGCACAGGCCCTGCTCGCGAACCCGCTGCTCGACCCGCAGGCCGAGGCGGCCGCGTACGTCGACGCCGACAAGGGCGTCGCCGACGTGAAGGCCGCGCTCGACGGCGCGCGCGACATCCTGTCCGAACAGTTCGGCGAAACGGCCGAGCTGCTCGGCAAGCTGCGCGACTACCTGCACAGCCAGGGCGTCGTGTCGTCGGCCGTCGTCGAGGGCAAGGAAAACGAGGAAGGCGAGAAATTCCGCGACTATTACGACTACGCGGAAACGATCAGGACCGTGCCGTCACACCGCGCCCTCGCACTGTTCCGCGGCCGCAACGCGGGCGTGCTGACGATCAAGCTCGGCCTTGGCGAAGAGCTCGACGCCCAGGTGCCGCATCCCGGCGAGGCGATGATCGCGCGCCATTTCGGCATCGCGAACCAGAACCGCCCGGCCGACAAATGGCTGTCCGACGTATGCCGCTGGTGCTGGCGCGTGAAGGTGCAGCCGCACATCGAGAACGAACTCCTCACGCAGCTTCGCGAAACGGCCGAAACCGAAGCGATCCGCGTGTTCGCGCGCAACCTGAACGACCTGCTGCTGGCCGCGCCGGCCGGCCCGAAGGCCGTGATCGGTCTCGACCCCGGCCTGCGCACGGGCGTGAAGGTCGCGGTCGTCGACCGCACCGGCAAGGTGCTCGCGACCGACACGATCTACCCGCACGAGCCGCGCCGCGACTGGGACGGCTCGATCGCAAAACTCGCGCGCCTCGCCGCGCAAACGCAGGCCGAGCTGATCAGCATCGGCAACGGCACCGCATCGCGCGAAACCGACAAGCTCGCGAGCGAACTGATCGCAAAACATCCGGAGCTGCGCCTGCAGAAAATCGTCGTGTCGGAAGCCGGCGCGTCGGTCTACTCGGCGTCCGAACTCGCGGCGAAGGAATTCCCCGACATGGACGTGTCGCTGCGCGGCGCCGTATCGATCGCGCGCCGCCTGCAGGACCCGCTCGCCGAGCTCGTGAAGATCGAGCCGAAGGCGATCGGCGTCGGCCAGTACCAGCACGACGTGAACCAGCGCGAACTGGCCCGCTCGCTCGACGCGGTCGTCGAGGATTGCGTGAACGCGGTCGGCGTCGACGCGAACACCGCGTCGGCCGCGCTGCTGGCGCGCGTGTCGGGCCTGAACGCGACGCTCGCGCGCAACATCGTCGACTACCGCGACGCAAACGGCCCGTTCCCGTCGCGCGAGCACCTGCGCAAGGTTCCGCGCCTCGGCGACAAGACCTTCGAACAGGCCGCCGGCTTCCTGCGCATCAACGGCGGCGAGAATCCGCTCGACCGCTCGTCGGTGCACCCGGAAGCGTATCCGGTCGTCGAGCGGATGCTCGCGAAGATCAGCAAGCGCATCGACGACGTGCTCGGCAACCGCGAAGCGCTGTCGGGCCTGTCCCCGACGGAATTTGTTGACGAACGTTTCGGCCTGCCGACCGTGCGCGACATCCTGTCCGAACTGGAGAAGCCGGGCCGCGATCCGCGTCCGGAATTCAAGACGGCCACGTTCCGCGAAGGCGTCGAGAAGGTGTCGGATCTCGTGCCAGGCATGACGCTCGAAGGCGTCGTGACGAACGTCGCCGCGTTCGGCGCGTTCGTGGATATCGGCGTGCACCAGGATGGGCTCGTCCATGTGTCCGCGATGTCGACGAAGTTCATCAAGGACCCGCACGAAGTCGTGAAGGCCGGCCAGGTCGTCAAGGTGAAGGTGCTCGACGTCGACGTGAAACGCCAGCGGATTGCGCTGACGATGCGCCTCGACGACGAGGCAGCAGCGCCTGGCATGTCGTCGCGCAGCAGCCAGGACCGCGGCAACGCGGGGCGCGGCGCTGCCCGCCCGCAGCGTTCGCGCGAGCCGGAACCGGCCGGCGCAATGGCCGCGGCGTTCGCGAAGCTGAAGCGCTGAGCACGCAAAAAAGGCGTCGCCGCACAAAAAAACCCGCCTCCCGGCGGGTTTTTTATTGAGTCGTCGTTTGCATTTCCGATATCCGGGATGAAAACCGAATATGCGCGTTTCCATCGCCATTCCCCTGCGTTTAATCGGCAAATTAAACAATCCGCATTGCGACATGCGTTTTCTTGACGCTTCACAAGCGACACATAAAATAAGTTTTCGAACGGCCGTATTTTGATGCTTCTGTATTGGGCAGGGATCTTGCCGTTCAGCGACAGCGTTCTCCGCGGCGCTCGCATGCCCGGTGAATATCCTGCCTCCCGTATTTCGGTCTCGCTTTTTTGCAGTCGATTCGCGACGCATTGCATCCGGTATTCGCCTGACCGGCGAACCGGGACGGATTCGCGAAAATGGATCGGGGAACCATGACAGACGATCATCTGAAAACCGAACTGGCCGCATTGCGCGTGCCCGTTTTCGACGTGCCGTGGGCCGGCGCCTGTTCACCGCACGTCGAGCGAATCGAATCGCGCATGCTCGAGTGGGCCGACGCATACGGCCTGCTCATCAGCGATGCCTACCGGGAACGCGTCGTACGCACCCGATACGGCTGGCTCGCCGCGCGCTGTTACCCGAACGCCGATCCTTCCCTGCTGCAGGCGCTCGCCGATTATTTCGTGTGGTTCTTTCTCGTCGACGACCTGTTCGTCGATCGCGTCGAGCCGGTCGGCCCCGATACGTTGCGCAATCTGACCGCGATGATCGATGTGCTCGACTACGAATGTACCGGCCCCCAGCCCATATATGGCGAGCGAGCATGGCTCGATGTGTGCCAGCGCCTGCGCGCACGCCTGTCGGCCGAACATTTCGCGCGCTTCGCACAAGGCATGCGCCTGTGGGCCACCACGGCCGGACTGCAGATTATCGGCCACCTGAGGGCCGAGCCGATCGCAGTGCAGCAATACGAAACGATCCGGCGTCACACGAGCGGGATGAATCCTTGCCTCGCGCTGGCGGACGCGGCCAATGCCGGTGCCGTCCCGCCCGATACGTTCCATCGGCCGGAAATCCAGACACTGTTCCGGCACGCGAACCATATCGTCTGCTGGAGCAACGACATCCAGAGCGTTGGCGTCGAAGCGTGCCAGCCCGGGCAGTTCCGGAACATGGTGATGATCCACGCTTCCCGCGGCCATACGCTGCAGGCCAGCGTCGACTACACGGCCGAGCGTGTGCGCGCCGAGATCAGCGCATTCGTCCTCTGCGCCGATGCACTCGCCCAGCATGCCGACACGCGCGTGCGCGGCCTTGTCGACGGCTGCCGATACTGGATACGCGGTTATCTGGATTGGGTTGCGCGGGATACGCAGCGCTATACGGCTGCGGCCGCGGCCGGCGATGCGGACGATCGCGGCCTGATTGCCTGGTCGGCGGACTCGGCGGCGCGCGGCTGAACGACCCGCGCGCCGCACCCGGTCAGATTTCGATCTTCGTGCCGAGCTCGACCACGCGGTTCGCCGGAATCGAGAAGAAGTCGGTCGGCTTCGCCGCGTTCTGGTGCATCCACGCGAACACGCGCTCACGCCAGATCGACATCCCGGGCAGATGCGTCGGCACGACCGTTTCGCGCGCGAGGAAGAACGACGTGTCCATCAGTTCGAACGTCATGTCGTGCGTGCGGCCGAATTCCTCGAGCACGGCCTTCACGTCGGGCGTCTCGTTGAAGCCGTACTCGGCCTTCACGATGTACAGCCCGCCGCCCGCATCACGCGCGGTCTGGCGCTTGTCGTCGCGCACGTAGGGAAAATCGCGCGTCACGAACGTGAGGAAAATGGTCCGCTCATGCAGCACCTTGTTGTGTTTCAGGTTGTGCAGCAGGCTGACGGGCACGAGCTTGTCGTTGCCGGTCAGGTAGATCGCGGTGCCCGACACACGATGCGGCGGATGTGCGAGCAGGCCCTGCAGGAACGGCTCGAGCGGAATACCGTCGGCGGCCGTGCGCTCCTTGACGATGTGACGCCCCTTGTACCAGGTCATCAGCAGGAAGAACAGCAACGCGCCGATGCCGAGCGGCAGCCAGCCGCCCTGCGCAACCTTCAGCAGGTTCGCGCCGAAAAAGCCGAGATCGACCGCGAGGAACACGGCGATGATCGCGCCGACCAGCAGCCGGTTCCAGTTCCATACCTTCACCATCACGACTGCGGCGAGCACGGTCGTGATCACCATCGTCGCCGTCACCGCGATGCCGTACGCAGCCGCGAGGTTGTCCGAGCTCTTGAAGCCGATGACGATGCAGAGGATCACGAACAGCAGCAGCCAGTTCACGACCGGCACGTAGATCTGGCCGATCGCCAGTTCCGACGTATGCAGCACTTTCATGCGCGGCACGTAGCCGAGCTGGATGGCCTGCGACGTCAGCGAATACGCGCCCGAGATCACCGCCTGCGACGCGATCACGGTCGCGACCGTCGACAGCACGACGAGCGGCAGCAGCCCCCATTCGGGTGCCAGCAGGAAGAACGGGTTCTCGATCGCCTTCGGGTTCTGGATCAGCAGCGCGCCCTGGCCGAAGTAGTTCAGCACGAGCGACGGCATCACGAGCCCGTACGCGGCGATGCGGATCGGCTTCGCGCCGAAGTGGCCCATGTCCGCGTAAAGCGCTTCCGCACCGGTCAGCACCAGCACGACCGAGCCGAGCACGACATAGGCCTGCAGCACATGCTCCGACATGAACGACGCGGCGTAATACGGGTTGATGGCCGCCATGATGCCCGGCACGCGCACGATGTGGTACACGCCGAGCGCGGCAATCACAACGAACCACAGCACCATGATCGGGCCGAACAGCTTGCCGACCAGCGCGGTACCGTGGCGCTGGATCCAGAACAGCGCGATCAGGATCACGATCGTGATCGGCATCACGAGATGGGACAGGTGCGGCGTCGCGATCTCGAGACCTTCGACCGCCGACATCACCGAGATCGCCGGCGTGATCACCGCGTCCCCGTAGAACATGCATGCGCCGAATATCCCGAGCGCCATCAGCGCGCCCGCGACGCGGGTCTTCGAGTCGAGAGGCCGCAACGACAGCGCCATCAGCGCGAGCACGCCGCCTTCGCCGTTGTTGTCCGCCCGCATCACGAACAGCAGGTACTTGATGCCGACCACCAGGATGATTGCCCAGAACAGCAGCGAGATCACGCCGAGGATCGACCCTTCGGTGAGCGGAATGCCGTGTGCGGGGCTGAACGCCTCCTTGAGCGAATACAGCGGGCTGGTGCCGATGTCGCCGAACACGACGCCGATGGCTGCTATCGCTAGCGCCCGCATCGAGTGTTGCTGCGTCGAATGCGGCGCGTGTGCTGCGTCGGTCGCGTGGATCGTGTCGTTCATATGAAGCGTAATAATCGGGTCCGGGTCGGACAAAACGAGCGCTATTCTACTCGCGCCCCCTTGAAACGCCGCCCTGCTCTGTTGCCATGGAACCACGTGAGCCACGCCATGCATGCAATCCGGCGCAAGCTGTGGCAGGGCTGCCAATCATAGCCGGGGCAGCGCCGTCTGCCTACCGGATCCGCGGCCCGCGCGCCGCCGGCGTGCATGGCGCCCCAATGAAAAACGGCGCCGCAAGCGGCGCCGTACAAGGCTTTCCTTCGATTGGCCGGCCGCTTACGCGCCCGAACCGTCGCGCTGGGCGCGACCGCGCTTGATCCACGCCTCGAGGTTGTGCGGGCGAACCGTGTCCCACTCCTCGAACGGCTGATGAATCCACGGATTCGTCGGCAGATACTGCGTGTGATAGTCGGGCTTGACCTTCGAGCAACCCTTGTACCAGAGCACGGCAGAACGCACGGCCGTCACGGACGGGTAGCGCTCCTTCAGGTGCTCCTGCACGCGCGCAAGCGTGACGCCCGAATCCACGAGATCGTCGACCAGCAGCACGTTGCCCGCCAGGTTGCCGCGCGTCATCGTGATGTACTGCGCGATGTCGAGCTCGCCCTGCTCCGTGCCGGCCGCTTCCCGGTACGAACTCGTCGCGAGGATCGCGAGCGGCACGTCGTAGATGCGCGACAGTTGATCGCCGACGCGCAGGCCGCCGCGCGCGAGGCACAGGATCTGGTCGAACTTCCAGCCCGATGCATGCACCTGGAGCGCGAGCAGCTCGATGAGACGGTGATATTCGTCCCAGCCTACCCACAGGTTCTTGTCGTCGTTGCGCGGATCGGTCATCAAGTCTGCCGCCGTCATCGTGATTTGCTGCGTCATCTGGGGTTACACCTTGAATGGATGGCGGAGCAGGATCGTTTCGTCGCGGTCCGGGCCCGTCGATACCATGTCGACCGGCACACCGGCCACTTCCTGGACGCGGGTCAGGTAAGCCTGGGCGTTTGCCGGCAGCGCTTCCCACGTCTTGATGCCGACCGTGCTTTCCTTCCAGCCGGCAAACGTTTCGTACACGGGCTCGCAACGGGCCACGTCGGCGGCACCGCGCGGCAGGATGTCCGCATCCTTGCCGTCGATCTTGTAGCCGACGCACAGCTTGACTTCGTCGAGGCCGTCGAGCACGTCGAGCTTCGTCATGCACAGGCCCGACACGCCGTTGATCTGGATCGAGCGGCGCAGCGCGGCCGCGTCGAGCCAGCCCGTGCGGCGCGGACGGCCGGTGACCGAACCGAATTCCTTGCCGACGTTCGCGAGCGTGACGCCGACCTGGTCCTGACGCTGCGGGTTGTCCGCATCGTACAGTTCGCTCGGAAACGGGCCCGAGCCGACGCGCGTGCAATACGCCTTCGTGATACCGAGGATGTAGTTGAGCTTCTGCGGGCCCACGCCCGCGCCGGCCGACGCCGCACCCGCGACGCAGTTGCTCGACGTGACGAACGGATAGGTACCGTGATCGATGTCGAGCAGCGTGCCTTGTGCGCCTTCGAACAGCAGGTTCTGGCCCGCATTGTTCGCGTCGTACAGGCGGCGCGACACGTCGGCCACCATCGGCTTCAGGCGGTCGGCATAACCGAGCATCGTGTCGAGCGTCGCCTGGAAATCGACGGCCGCGCCGCCCAGGTACTGGGTCAGCACGAAGTTGTGGAAATCGAGGTTTTCGCGCAGGCGGTCGGCGAAGGTCTTCGCGTCGAACAGGTCCTGCACGCGCAGCGCGCGGCGGCCGACCTTGTCTTCGTACGCGGGGCCGATGCCGCGGCCCGTCGTGCCGATCTTGCCCGCGCCCTTGCGCGCTTCGCGCGCCTGGTCGATCGCGATGTGGTACGGCAGGATCAGCGTCGTCGCTTCGGAAATGAACAGGCGGTCGCGCACGTTCACGCCGGCCTCTTCCAGCTCGCCGATTTCCTTGAACAGTGCTTCGGGGGACAGGACGACGCCGTTGCCGATGTAGCAGGCGACGCCTTCACGCATGATGCCCGACGGAATGAGGCGCAAGATCGTTTTCTTGCCGCCGATGATGAGGGTGTGGCCGGCGTTGTGACCGCCCTGGAAACGCACGACGCCCTTAGCGTGGTCCGTCAGCCAGTCGACGATCTTGCCCTTGCCTTCATCACCCCATTGCGTTCCCACGACGACGACATTGCGCCCGGGAGTCACGTTCACTGCGCTGGCAGACATGTTGATTCGTTAGCTGGTTAAAAACGTATTCTACCTATGTTCGCGGGCGATTCCGAATTTTTCCGTTTCGCTTCAACGATATGCACGCCGAAGTACGTCCCGCGAACGCCTGTTTATCGGGGTTCGACCACCCATGCGCCGCCGCGCTCGACGAGCGAACGGTCGCAGGCGAACTCGTCGAGCACGTGATCATGGCCCGGCAGTGCCTGGATCACGACCTCGCCCGCATCGCGCAGCGCCGCAACGGCCGCGCTCAGCGCATCGTCCTGCGCCCACGGCGCGAGAATCGCGGTACCGCGAGCCTCGACCGGCGAAATCCGGGCGAGCTCGCGCAGGTCGAGCGAGAAGCCGGTGGCCGGACGCGCACGACCATACGCCTGGCCGACGTGGTCGTAACGGCCGCCGCGCGCGATCGCGTTCGGCACGCCGTCGATGTAGGCGCTGAACATCGCGCCGCTGTGATACGCGTAGCCGCGCAGATCGCCCAGATCGATCGCCACTTCGGCACCCTTCGCCTGCGCCGCGAGTTGCGCCAGATCGTCGAGCGCCCGCGTGATTTCGGGCAGCACCGGCAACCGCGTCCGCGCCTCGGCGAGCACGCTCGCATCGCCATAGAGGTGGGGCAGCGCGCGCAGCGCGGCGCGCGTATCGGCGCCGAGATCGTCGGTCAGTTCGTTCAGCAACGGCACGTCCTTGCCCGACAGCGCGTCGTACAGCGACTCGCCACGCTCCGCGGCCTGCGCGTCGCGCGCCAGCAGCGCCGCGAGCACGCCCGCGTGGCCGAGATCGAGACGGATCCGCGACAGGCCTGCGAGATGCAGCGCATCGAGCATCAGTTGCTGGATCTCGAGGTCGGCCTCCAGCCCGGCATGCCCGTAGATTTCGGCGCCGATCTGGATCTGCTCGCGCGTCGCGTGCAGGCCGCGCGGACGCGTATGCATCACGTGGCCCGCATAGCAGAGGCGCGTCACGCCCTGGCGGTTCAACAGGTGGGCGTCGATCCGCGCGACCTGCGGCGTGATGTCCGCGCGCAGGCCGAGCGTACGGCCCGACAGCTGGTCGACCAGCTTGAAGGTGCGCAGGCGCAGGTCGGCGCCGCCGCTCGTCAGCAGCGACTCGAGATACTCGAGCAGCGGCGGCATCACCATTTCGTAGCCATACGAACGGAAGCGGTCGAGCAGCCTGCGGCGCAGCTCCTCGATCTTGCGCGCTTCCGACGGCAGCACGTCGGCGATATTCTCGGGAAGTAACCAGGTCGACATCGGTACGGTCCTACGACGGGAAACAGCGCGCGACCACGCGCGCCGCGATGTGAATCGGAAATTCTGAATTCGGGCGGGACGGACGGCGGATGCGCCGTCCGGATCAGGTGGCGAGCAGCAGCAGTATGAGCCCGAGCACCATCACGATCAGCCCGCCGATCCGGATATGATGCGGCGGCCGCTCAGCTATTCTACGAAACGTGTCGCGCCAGGCGACGGGAAACACGAAGGGGAACGCCCCCTCGATGATCAGCATCAGCGCTACTGCGAGCAACAACGAGCCAGCCAGGTCCATGCGAGCGACGGCGCCGCTCGACGCGGCGCCCCAAGGTCAGTGTTTGCGGGGAGCAGCCGCCGCCGGTGCGGCACCGCCCGTCGGGCTGCGCATGAAGCGGAAGAACTCGCTGTCGGGATCGACGACGATGATGTCGTTGCGCTTGAACGTGTTCCGGTAAGCCTGCAGGCTCGCGTAGAACTGATAGAACTGCGGATCGCGGCCGAACGCATCGGCGGCGATCGTCGCGGCCTTCGCGTCGCCCTCGCCCTTGATCGTCTGCGCGGATTTGTACGCGTTCGCGAGCACGGCCTGCTGATCGCGTTCGGCGTCGGCCTTGATCTGCTCGACGTCGGCCGCGCCTTGCGCACGCACCTGCGCGGCCTGATCGCGCAGAGCGCCGATCATCCGCTGATAGACGGCATCGGTTTGCGCAGCGGGCAAGTCGACGCGCGTCAGCTGGACGTCGACCACGTCGACGCCGAAACCGGACGCCTTTGCCTTCACTTCGTCGCGGGCCGCATCGGCGATCGCACGCTGGCCGCCGAGCGCATCGTCGAGCGCATGCTTGCCGAACGCGTCGCCGAGTGCGCTCTTCAGTGCGCCGGCCAGACGTTCGCTGGCGGCCGCCGGGTCGCCCCCCGTCGCCGTGAAATACTTCATCGGATCGCCGATCCGGTACTTCACCGCATAGGCGACGAGCAGATCGTGCTTGTCTTCAGTCGCCACTTGCAGCGGATCCGAAGACTCGAGCGATTGAAGCCGCGTGTCGATCAGCGTCGCCGTCTGCAGCGGCGGCGGCAATTTGAAATGGATGCCAGGCCCGGCCAGTTCAGGCTGCGCGCCGTCGCGCCCCGACAGCACGGCCGCATGGCGCGGATCGACGGTAAGGACTGTCGAGGATGCCGCGAAGGCAACGATCACGATTGCGACGACGAGCGCAATGATTCGGTTCATGTTCTGCGCTCCCCGTTACTTCAGATCGTCTTCGCGCGACCGGCTGCGAAACGCCTCGCGCGATCGCAGCACGTCGTTGCCCGACGCTGCCGCGGCCGACGCCGCACTCGCGGGCGCCGCTACCGCCGGCGCGACGGCCGCCGGTGCCGACGCCACATCGGGTGCGGATGCCCCCGTGGACGCCGCGGCGTTTTGTCGCCCCTGCTCGACGAGCTTGTCGAGCGGCAGGTAAACGACGCTGTTGCCGCCCTTGTTGCCGACGAACACCTTCGTCGAGTTCGAATAGATTTCCTGCATCGTCTCGAGATACATCCGCTCACGGATCACCGCAGGCGCCTTCGAGTACTGCGCATAGACCTGCTTGAAGCGGTCGGCATCGCCTTCGGCTTCCGTGACCACGCGATCGGCATACGCCTTTGCTTCGTCGACGAGCTTCGCGGCATCGCCCTGCGCCTTCGGCAGCAGGTCGTTTGCATACGCCTGCGCGGCGCGCTTCGCGGCCTCGCGCTCGTCGCGCGCCTTGGCGACTTCGCCGTACGCGGCCTGCGTCTGCTCGGGCGCCGCAACGCTCTGCATCGTGACGGCCGTCACCTCGAGTCCCGACTGGTAGCGGTCGAGATCGCGCTGGATCGCGGTGGAAAGCTGCTCGCGCAGCGCGTCGCGGTCCTGGTTCAGCACGTCGGCCGCGCTGCGCGTACCGACGATCGCACGCACCGCGGCCTGCGCGGCCTGCGACACGCTGCGCTCAGGATCGACGCTGCGGAACAGGTAATCGGTCGCGGAACGGATCCGGTACTGGACGATGAAGCGCACGTCGACGATATCGGCATCGCGCGTCAGCATCGCGGCTTCCTTCACGTTCGCGAGGCGCACGACGTTGTTGCGGCCGATCTCGATCGAGCGGACCTGCGACGTGTCGACGATCTCGTGCGACGCGAACGGATACGGCGCGCGCCAGTGCACGCCCTGGCCGACCGTACCCGACAGCTTGCCGAGCTGCAGCACGACGCCTGTCTGGCCTTCCTGCACGACGAACAGCCCGCTGCCCGCGTAGACCGCGACCAGCACGCCGATCACGATGCCTACGCCGACTCGCGCGGCCCGCCCGTTGTCAGGACGAAAACCATTGCCGCCCTTGCCGCCGAAAAGGCCGTTCAGGCGCCGGTTGAAGTTGCGCCACATCTCGTCGAGATCGGGCGGACCATCGCCGTCGCCGCCTTGCGGACGCTTCGATTCGTTCGCACGGGGACGGGATCCGTCTTTGCCATTGCCTTCGCCGCGTCCCCAGCGGGGATCGTTGATCGACAGCAAGGCGCGCATCCGCCGCCAGGTACTCCGCTCGTTGTATTCGTTCACCAGAGTTTGTTCACCAGATTAGACGCCGGCGAACCGGCCGGGACCGGTTAGCGCCCGTGTTCGGAAATCGTGTGGTCTTCGTGTGGTTCAGCGGGAGCGCCGTCGAGCGCGCCGTCGGGTAACGTCGCGCTGGAAAGGTGTTCCGCGGAGGCGATTTCGGCGATGGCGGCACGCAACGCGTCAAGACCCTGACCGGTGCGCGCGCTCAAAAAGACGCGCGAAATATTACCATACTCGTCCCGCTCGACCGCGTCGCCGCGGGCCGCCAGCTCAGGCACGGCGTCGATCTTGTTGAACACCAGTACCTGCCGGATCGTGTCCGCGCCGATCTCATGCAGCACGCCGTTGACCTGCTCGATCTGTTCGAGCCTGACCGCGCTCGATGCATCGACCACGTGCAACAGCAGATCCGCGTGAATCGTTTCCTCGAGGGTCGCGCGGAATGCGGCGACCAGCTGGTGAGGCAACTCGCGGATGAACCCGACCGTATCCGACACGACGATCTGGCCGACCTCGTCGCCGAGGTACACGCGCCGCGACGTCGTGTCGAGCGTGGCGAACAGCTGGTCGGCCGCATAGGCCTGCGCTTTCGTCAGCGCATTGAACAGCGTCGACTTGCCCGCGTTCGTATAGCCGACCAGCGACACCGACATCGTGCCGCTGCGCGCGCGTTGCCGGCGCTGCGTGCTGTGCTGGCGGCGCAACCGGTCGAGCCGCGACTTCAGCATCTTGATGCGTTCGCCGATCAGCCGGCGGTCGGTTTCGAGCTGGGTTTCGCCAGGGCCGCGCAGGCCGATACCACCCTTCTGCCGTTCGAGGTGGGTCCACGCGCGAATGAGTCGCGTCGACAGGTACTGGAGCTGCGCGAGCTCGACCTGCAGCTTGCCTTCGTGGCTACGGGCGCGCTGCGCGAAGATGTCGAGGATGAGGCTGGTGCGATCGACCACACGCCTGTTAAGTGCCTGCTCCAGATTACGTTGCTGGGCCGGCGCCAATGCGTGATTGAAGATGACGATTTCGACGTTGTGCGCGTCGCAGGCGAGCCGGAGTTCTTCGGCTTTGCCGCTGCCGATGAACATCTTGGCATCGGGACTGGAGCGACGACCCGTGAGGGTGACGGCGGGACGGGCCCCCGCACTGGAGGCGAGAAGACTGAGTTCTTCGAGACTGGCTTCGAAATCGGTCTTGCCGAAATCGATGCCGACGAGCGCTGCGTTGATCAAATTTTCAGGTGTCAAGATAAGGCGGCTGGCATCGGTCGCTCGCGGCGACCGGATGCCGGCCGCTGCGATAGGTTAGGACGAGGCTTCCGCGTCCGGGTGGAAATTCACCGGGCGCGCCGGCACGACCGTCGAGATGGCGTGCTTGTACACCATCTGGGTCACCGTATTACGGAGCAACACGACGTACTGGTCGAACGATTCAATGTTCCCTTGAAGCTTGATGCCGTTGACGAGGTAGATCGAAACGGGAACGTGCTCTTTGCGCAGTGCGTTCAAAAACGGGTCTTGTAACAATTGCCCTTTGTTGCTCATGGCGTACTCCATCTTTTTTTGCAGGTTGATCTGGATTGGCGGCGAAGAAAAAGAGATCCGGCGCCAATCGCTACACTATAGCCGATTTTGCCTGGCCCACCCGGGGCATAGGCCGTGCGGCCTACCCCTCGTGTAACGCGTGTAACAGGCGTGCTTCAGCTCTTGTCCGCGTACGGATTGTTCGACGAACGGAACTCTATGCGCAATGGAGTCCCCGTCAGTGAGAAAGTTTCGCGGAACCGGTTTTCCAGGTAACGCTTGTACGTTTCCGTCACGGCGTCGAGCGCGTTGCCGTGGATGACGATGATCGGCGGATTCTGGCCGCCCTGGTGCGCGTAGCGCAGCTTCGGACGCACCGGGCCGCGACGGCGCGGCTGCTGGAACTCGACTGCCTCGATCAGCGCGCGCGTGAGCTTCGGCGTCGGCAGCTTCGCCATTGCCGCCGCGTACGCGTCGTCGACCGAGCGCATCAGCGTGCCGATGCCGGTCTTCTTCGTGGCGGAAATGAAGTGCGATTTCGCGAAGTCGAGGAATTTCAGCTTGCGGGTCAAATCCGCTTTCGCCCGATCGCGCGCATGCTCGTCGAGCCCGTCCCACTTGTTGACGCCGATCACGAGCGCGCGACCCTGTTCGACGACGAAGCCGGCGATGTGCGCGTCCTGGTCGGAAATGTCCTGCTGCGCATCCAGCAGAAGAATGACGACGTTCGCGTCGGAGATCGACTGCAGGGTCTTCACGACCGAGAATTTCTCGATCGCCTCGAACACCTTGCCGCGGCGCCGCAGGCCGGCCGTGTCGATCAGCGTGTATTTCTTGCCGTTACGCTCGAAGTCGACGTAGATCGAATCGCGCGTCGTGCCCGGCATGTCGAACGCGATCACGCGATCCTCGCCGATCAGCGCGTTCACGAGCGTCGATTTGCCGACGTTCGGGCGGCCGACGATCGCGATCTTGATGCCGCGCGACGGATCGTCGAGGTCTTCCTCTTCCGGCTGGCCCGCATACGCGACCTCCAGCGCCTCGTTGATCATGTCGGTCACGCCGTCGCCGTGCGCGGCCGAGATCGCGCGCGGATCGCCGAGCCCGAGCTCGTAGAAGTCGGTCGCGACCGCCGTGTACTTCATCCCCTCGGCCTTGTTGACGACCAGGAAGATCGGCCGGCCGGTCTTGCGCAGGTAGTCGGCGATCGACTTGTCCTGCGGCGCAAGCCCGTTGCGGCCGTCGACGATGAACACGACGACGTCGGCTTCCTCGACCGCCTGACGCGTCTGGCGCGCCATCTCGTGCAGGATGCCGTCCTTCGCGACAGGCTCGAAGCCGCCCGTATCGACGACCAGGTACGGCCGCTCGCCGACGCGCCCTTCGCCATAATGGCGATCGCGCGTCAGGCCGGGCAAGTCGGCGACCAGCGCATCACGCGAACGCGTGAGCCGGTTGAACAGCGTGGATTTCCCCACATTGGGGCGCCCAACGAGGGCAATGACCGGTTTCATCTGTGTTTTCTACGGTGAAGCGCAGCAGCGGGAGGCCCGCTGCTGCGGGCGGCTGCGCTGAATGAAAATATCACGAATTCGCGCCGCGCCGGATGCGCGCGCCTGGCGCGATGCGCGCCGTCGTCTTTCGTCTCGAACTGCCTTTCAAATACCGAGCGGCCGGGAGCACCGGCCGCCTTCAAGTCGCACGACCACGGCGCGCGGGACGAGCCCGTCGCGCTGCGGTCGCGCATGTTTCCTGTGCGTCAGCGCGGACGGAATCCGTACAGGCCGCCGTCCTTCGTCTGCACGACGAGCGTATTGCCCGCGAGGACCGGTGCCGCCGTGATCGCGCTGCCGTCGGTCTTCATCCGCGCGATGAAGCTGCCGTCTTCGCGCGACAGGAAGTGCACGAAACCCTTGTAATCGCCCATCACGACCGCGTGCCCCAGCAGGTACGGCACGCCGACGTCGCGGCTCTTCAGCTTGTCGTTGCGCCAGAGCTGGTTGCCCGAAGCGGCATCGTACGCGGTCACGACCGACCAGTCGTCGCCGCCGGCAACGACCGAATCGTCCTGTGCGAGGCCGCTGCGGCTCGAGAACGGCTTTTCCCACAGCGGGCGCCCCGAGTTCGCATCGAAGCAGCCGAGCTGACCCTGGAACGTCACCGCGCAGGCTTCCGCACCCACGAGCGTCGGCGGGCCGCTGACGTCGTTGATGCGCTCGACCTCGGTCACGCCCTTCGGGAACGACACCGGCGTCTGCCAGAACGGTTCGCCCGTCTGCAGGTTGATCGCGACCAGCCCGCCGCCGGGGAAACCCGCCAGCACCGCCGCGTCACCGGCGAACGTCATGCCGGCCGACACACGCAGGTTCAGCGGCACCGCGCGGTTGCGGTAGTTCCACTTCTGCTCGCCCGTCTGTGCGTTGAACGCGACCACCTGGCCGTCGATCGTGCGGACGACCACCAGGCCGTTGCCGACGAGCGGCGGCGAGAAGATCTCGCCCTGCACGCTGGTCTTCCACAGTTGCTTGCCGTCCGGGCCCAGTACGAACACGCCGCCCTTCAGCGCGCCGACCGCGGTCAGGTTGCCGTCGCTGCCGACACCGGCCGACAGGTCGGAGCCAACCTTCGCGCGCCAGACCGTCTGGCCCGTCTTCGCGTCGATCTTCTCGACCGAACCGTTTTCGCCCGCCGCATAGACGGCGTCGCCCACGGCCACCGGCGAGAACAGGTAGCGCCCGCCCTTGCCGACGCTCGCCTTCCAGACCTGTTGCACGTCCATCACGGGCTTGAACTCGGTGAGCGGCGTCGGCACGCGGCGCGCGTCCTTCGACGACGAGCAGGCCGCCAATGCGAGGACAGCCGCCGCGCAGGCAACGGGCACAGCGTAACGTTTCAGCAAATTCATCGGTTAGCGAGGCAGAGTTAAGAGGTTGAGGGGACCGGGGTTCAGCCGCCGAGCGCGTCCAGCTTGAACTGCACGAGCTGGCGGGCAGACTGGTCGTCCTTCGACAGGCCGTCGAGCGCGAGCTTGTATGCGGCGCGCGCGTCGTCGGTCTTGCCTTGCGCGGCAAGCAGATCGCCGCGGCGATCGGCCACGAGGCCCTTGAATGCATCGACCGGCGTACCCGACAGCAGCGCGAGGCCCGCGTCGTACGCCTTCTCGTCGAGCAGCAGCGACGCGAGGCGCAGCTTCGCGATCTGCTTGTACTCGTCATCCTTGGCGTGATCGACGGCCCATTGCAGCTGCGCCTTCGCACCTGCCGTGTCACCGGCCGCGTACAGCGTCTTTGCCGCGGAGAGCGCCGTCATCTGTGCATACGGCGTGCTGCCGAACTTGGCTTCCATGTCGGCGGCCGCGCGAGCCATCGTCGCCTTGTCGTTCGCGGCGGCAGCCTTCTGGACCTGTTCGTACAGCCCGGACGCCTCGGCAGCCTGACGGCGCTGCCAGTAGTTCCAGCCATTGAAACCGGCCGCGACGACGAGCGCCGCGAGCACGATCCACGTGGTGAGGTTGCCCCAGCGGGCCCACCACGCCTTCAGACTTTCAATCGATTCTTGTTCGTCGTGATAACTCATCGGCGAGCGATTCCTTCCTGTTCAGGCCTTTCTTGTCGAGCGGATGCCAGCGCGATCAGTCGTCGCCGTCTTCGGCGGATGCAACCATCGCATTGATTAGGAATTCGGTCAAGCCTTCGACCGGTACGGTCTGCTGAACGTTCTTTTCCCCGTCTCCGCCCGCACCGCGCAGCGCCTTCACGCCCACCGTACCGTTCGCAACCTCCTCTTCGCCGAAGATCACCGCGAACGCGGCGCCACTGGCGTCGGCCCGTTTCATTTGCGACTTGAAGCTCGCCGGTGCGCCGTCCGCGCTGCAGTGGAAGATCACGTCGAGGCCCGTATCGCGCAGGCGTTCGGCCGCGATGAACGCCTGTTCGCGCGCGGTCTCGCCCTGGTGCACGACGTACACGTCGACGCCTTCCTGCTCGGGCGCGAGATCTTCTTCCTTCAGCAGTTCGAGGATCCGCTCGATGCCCATCGCCCAGCCGCACGCCGCGGTCGGCTTGCCGCCGAGCTGCTCGATCAGCGGATCGTAGCGACCGCCGGCCGCGACCGTGCCCTGCGCGCCGAGCTTGTCGGTCACCCACTCGAACACGGTCAGGTTGTAATAGTCGAGACCACGCACGAGACGCGGGTTGATCTTGAACGGGATGTTGTTCGCGAGCAGCAGGCGCTGCAGCCCTTCGAAGTGCGCGCGCGATTCTTCGCCGAGGAAGTCGATCAGCTTCGGCGCGTTCTGCGCGATTTCCTGCAGCGCGGGATTCTTCGTGTCGAGCACGCGCAGCGGGTTCGTATACAGACGGCGCTTTGCATCCTCGTCGAGCACGTCGGCGAACTGCTCGAGGTACTTGATCAGTTCGACGCGGTGCGCGGCACGCTCTTCGGCGAGGCCGAGCGAGTTGATCTCGAGCTTGATGCCGGTCAGGCCGAGGTCATCCCACAGGCGCTGGCACATCATGATGATCTCGGCATCCGCATCGGGGCCCGCGAAGCCGAGCGCCTCGACGCCGACCTGGTGGAACTGGCGATAGCGGCCGCGCTGCGGACGCTCGTGACGGAACATCGGACCGATGTACCACAGGCGCTTCGGGCCGTCGTACAGCATGTTGTGCTCGATCGACGCGCGCACCACCGCCGCGGTATTTTCCGGGCGCATCGTCAGGTTCTCGCCATTCAGCGCGTCGGTGAAGCTGTACATCTCCTTCTCGACGATGTCCGTGACCTCGCCGATACCGCGCGTGAAGAGCTGCGTGTGTTCGACGATCGGCGTGCGGATGTTCTGGTAGCCGTATGCGCGCAGCAGCGATTTCACGGTGGCTTCGAAGAACTCCCAAAGGCCGGCATCCTGCGGGAGGATGTCGTTCATGCCCTTGACGCCGGTGAGCTTCTCGATCTTGCGTTTTTGTTCAGTCATCGTGTGTGTGGACGAATTAGTTCAGGGCCTCGGTACGGCCGTAATTGCGTGCGACGTAGTCGCTGACGATCTGCTGGAATTCCTCGGCGATCCGCTCGCCGCGCAGCGTCTTGACCTTCTCGCCGTCGATGAAGACGGGCGCGGCCGGGTTCTCGCCCGAACCCGGCAGGCTGATGCCGATGTTTGCATGCTTCGATTCGCCCGGGCCGTTGACGATGCAGCCCATCACCGCGACGTTCATCTTCTCGACGCCCGGATACTCCTTGCGCCAGACCGGCATCTGTTCGCGCAGGTAGGTCTGGATCTGCATCGCGAGTTCCTGGAACAGCGTGCTCGTCGTACGGCCGCAGCCCGGGCACGCGATCACCATCGGTGCGAACGAGCGCAGGCCCATCGTCTGGAGGATTTCCTGGCCGACGATCACCTCGCCCGTGCGCGATGCGCCCGGTTCCGGCGTCAGCGAGATGCGGATCGTGTCGCCGATCCCTTCCTGCAGCAGCACGCCGAGCGCAGCCGTCGAAGCCACGATGCCCTTCGAGCCCATGCCGGCCTCGGTCAGCCCGAGGTGCAGCGCGAAGCCGCAGCGGCGGCCGAGTTCGCGGTACACGGCGATCAGGTCCTGCACGCCGCTGACCTTGCACGACAGCACGATACGGTCGCGGCCGAGGCCCAGTTCGACCGCACGCTCGGCCGAGCCGATCGCCGACTGGATCAGCGCCTCGTACATCACGCTCTGCGCATCCCACGGCTGCGAACGCGCGCCGTTCTCGTCCATCATGCGCGCGAGCAGATCCTGGTCGAGACTGCCCCAGTTCACGCCGATCCGTACCGGCTTGTCGTACTTGGCCGCGGCCTCGATCATCTGCGCGAACTGCGTATCGCGCTTCGCGCCCTGGCCGACGTTGCCCGGGTTGATCCGGTACTTCGACAGCGACTCGGCGCAGCCCGGGTAGTCACGCAGCAGCAGGTGGCCGTTGTAGTGGAAATCGCCGACGAGCGGCACGGTCACGCCCATGCGGTCGAGCTGCTCGCGGATCGCCGGCACGGCGGCCGCGGCCTCGGGCGTGTTGACCGTGATGCGCACCAGTTCGGAGCCCGCGTTCGCGAGTTCCTTGATCTGGATTGCCGTGCCGATCGCGTCGGCCGTGTCGGTATTCGTCATCGACTGCACGCGCACCGGCGCGTCGCCGCCGATCGTCACGAGCTGCCCGCCCCAGCGGACATCCACCGCATGCGATACGCGGCGCGGCTGATGCCCGCCGAACACCGGCTCGGTTGAACAAATCTGACTGCTGCGTGGGGATTGAGCTTCGGATTGCATCGATAGATCCATTTACGCGGAATGCGCCGCGACGCGGCGCATGAATTGAAAAAGCGCCGTGCCCTCACGGCCTGCCGATATCGACGACAGGCCTTCGCCACGGCGCTTGACGTCAGGGCAACGTGAACCGCGCCACGTTACCCCGCGCTGCCGAATATTTTGCCGGATCGACGGGTTTTCCGTCGAACGCAACGGTGTCGAGGCCCGCCTTGTTGCCGATCGTGACCTTGAACGGGCCGTCGCCCGCGACCTGCTTCGCCTCGCCGCCGCGCACCAGCCCGGAGAACAGCTCCTTGCCGCTCTTGTCGCGCACGCTGAACCAGCTGTCCTGCTTGACCTTCAGTTCGACCATGGACTGGCCGGCCGCGACCGCGACGCTCGCCGGCTGAGCCGGCGCGGCGGCGCTTGCCGCCGCCGTCGCCACGACAGGCTGCGATGCGGCCGCCGTCACGGCCGGCGCCACCGGCGCGGGCGCCGGAACTGCCGACGCAATAACCGGCGCCGACGGAGCAGATGCAGCAGCCGGGGCCGGAACCTCATTCGCGACCACGACAGCCGCACCGCTCGAGGCCGCCTCTTCGACGGTTGACGAGGATGCCGCCGCCGGCACGCTCGCGGCCGACGCATGCTCCGCGTCGCCGCTCTTGAAGCGCGCGAGCAGGCTCGACGAATCGCCGCCAGTGTGCCACATCAGTACGGCGACCACCGCGACGACGACGATCGCCGTGCCCCACAACCACGGATGATGCCGCGACGATCCGCCCAGCGGAATCGACACGCGGCCGCGCGGCAGATCCGTCCCCGACGACGCGGGCATCGACAGGTCGACTTCCGGCACCCCGCGCTCACGGCGCAACGCCTGCGCGAACGGCTCCGGATCGACGCCGAGCATCTTCGCGTAGCTGCGTACGACGCCGAGTGCAAACGTCACGCCGGGCAAATGACTGATGTCACCCGCCTCGAGCGCCCGGAGCTTCTGCGGTGCGACCTTGAGTCGCGCCGACACGTCGTCGACGGTCCACCCTCTTGCCTCCCGAAGCTGCGCCAGCCGGCTGCCGACCGCCGCAAGCGATTCCAACCCCGCCGGTGCCGGCTTCGCGCCATTCGTCTCTGCGCCGTTAGACGGCTGCGGCTCACTCATCCTTGTCCTCGCGTCGATTCTTCTTCACTGGCGGCCGCCGCCGGCTCCCGCCGGCCGGCACCCGCAACTGTCCATACCATGCGCGACGCCGTGGCGCCGCGACCGATCGCTATTCGCGTGTTGTACCGCCCAAAAGGCGCTGGCATCCCCGGCCAGGCGCCCCTGTCAAATCGCCCGAACCTCGATGATTTTCCCTGCTGCGCCCGTTCGTTCCGCGAGGCGCGTGCGATCCTTCACTGCGCCGGCCAGCTGGCCGCACGCGGCATCGATGTCGTCGCCGCGCGTCTTGCGCACGGTCGTGACGACACCCGCGTCGATGAGGACCTGCGCAAAGCGCTTGATCTGCTCCGGTTTCGAGCGGATGAGGCCCGATTCCGGAAACGGATTGAACGGGATCAGATTGAACTTGCACGGCACGTCGCGCGTGACGGCCAGCAGTTCGCGAGCATGCGCTTCGGTGTCGTTGACGCCGTCCAGCATGCAGTATTCGAAAGTAATGAAGTCGCGCGGCGCGACTTTCAGGTAGCGCTGGCAAGCCGCCATCAGCTCACGCAGCGGATACTTCTTGTTGAGCGGCACCAGCTCGTCGCGCAGCGCATCGTTGGGCGCGTGCAGCGAAACGGCCAGCGCAACCGGCAACTCGGCGCCGAGGCGGTCCATCATCGGCACCACGCCGGACGTGGACAGCGTGACGCGGCGGCGCGACAGGCCGTACGCGTTGTCGTCGAGCATCAGCCGCATGGCCGGCACGACCGCGCTGTAATTCAGCAGCGGCTCGCCCATGCCCATCATCACCACGTTGGTGACGACCCGCTCGGCCTTGCCGTTCGGGCCGGGTGCGCGACCCAGCGATGCTCGCAATGCAAATTCGGCCATCCGTAGCTGGCCGATGATTTCGGCTGTCGACAGGTTGCGGGAAAAGCCCTGCTTCCCCGTCGAGCAGAAGCGGCAGTTCACCGCACACCCGGCCTGCGACGACACGCACAGCGTGCCGCGCGTCTCTTCCGGGATGAACACGGTTTCGACCGCATTGCCGTTTCCGACGTCGATCAGCCACTTGCGCGTGCCGTCGGCGGAAACGTGATCGCTGGCGATCTCGGGCATGACGATCGACGCGCGGCCCTTGAGTTTCTCTCTCAAGGACTTCGCAAGATCGGTCATGCCGTCGAAATCGCCAGCGTTGTACTGGTGGATCCAGCGCTGCAACTGCTTGGCGCGGAACGGCTTCTCGCCGAGGCTGCCGCAGTACGCGACAAGACCCTCGGCATCGAAGTCGAGAAGATTGACGGAAGTTTCGCTCGTCATGATGTGCTGCCTTGCCGCGTGCGCTGAATCCTGCCTACTTGCTGCCAGCCAGGGCTTAGCGCGAGTAAACGTTCATTTCCGGGAAGAAGAACGCGATTTCGACCGCTGCCGTTTCCGCAGCGTCCGAGCCGTGCACGGCGTTCGCGTCGATGCTGTCGGCGAAGTCGGCGCGGATCGTGCCCTTTTCCGCCTTCTTCGGATCCGTTGCGCCCATCAGGTCGCGGTTCTTCAGGATCGCGCCTTCACCCTCCAGAACCTGGATCATCACCGGGCCCGAGATCATGAAATCGACGAGGTCCTTGAAGAACGGACGCGCTGCGTGAACCGCGTAGAACTTCTCTGCGTCAGCACGCGACAGGTGTGCCATGCGCGATGCGACGATCTTCAGGCCGGCGCCTTCGAAACGGCTGTAGATCTGGCCGATCACGTTCTTTGCCACCGCATCCGGCTTGATGATCGACAGGGTGCGCTCGATTGCCATAAAAACTCCAAAAAATTAAGAAGTTACAGGTTCAAATGAATCCGCTATTGTAGCACGATCCCGTGTATCATTGCGATTGAACCCTTACACGCGTGAAAGGTTCAGAATCCATATGTTTTGTGCTGCCCGGCCATTGAAACCTCCCGGCACGGAACGTATCTTAGCCATAGCTGCTCCGGTTTGCTGCGCCGCACACCGCGCGCGCCGAACCGGCCCCGGACGCCCACGCGTTCAATGTTAGGAGAAACCATGAACGACTATCCGTACAATTTCGGCCGCGGCGGTTCCGTCAGCACCGCCGAGGTTCGCAACCGCGTGCTGCGGAACACGTACTGGCTGCTCGCGCTGTCGATGGTGCCGACCGTGCTGGGCGCCTGGGTCGGCGTCGCGACGGGCTTCTCGCTGTTCGCGGCCACGAGCCCGATGATGAGCCTGCTCGCGTTCTTCGCGATCGCGTTCGGCTTCATGTTCGCGATCGAGCGGACGAAAAACAGCGCGGCCGGCGTATTCGTGCTGCTCGGCTTCACGTTCTTCATGGGCCTGATGCTGTCCCGGCTGCTGAGCTTCATCCTCGGCTTCTCGAACGGCCCGTCGCTGATCATGCTCGCGTTCGGCGGCACCGGCATCATCTTTGCCGCGATGGCGACGATCGCCACCGTCAGCAAGCGTGATTTCTCGGGGCTCGGCAAGTGGCTGTTCATGGGCGTGATCGTCATCCTGCTTGCCTCGGTCGCGAACATCTTCCTGCAACTCCCGGCGCTGATGCTCACCGTGTCGGTACTCGCGATCGCGATCTTCTCCGCCTACATGCTGTTCGACGTCCAGCGCGTCGTGAACGGCGGCGAGACGAACTACATCTCGGCAACGCTCGCGATCTACCTCGACCTGTACAACGTGTTCACGAACCTGCTCGCGCTGCTCGGCATCTTCGGCGGCAACCGCAACTGACGTTCGCCACGCATCATGAAAAAACCGGCCCGCGGGCCGGTTTTTTTACGTCCGCCGCCCGGAACTCAGTCGCGCTCGAACAGCGCGATCGATTCGACGTGCGACGTATTCGGGAACATGTTCACGACACCGGCGCCCTTCAGGCGGTAGCCGGCCTCGTGCACGAGCAGGCCCGCGTCGCGCGCCAGCGTCGACGGGTTGCACGACACATAGACGATGCGCTTCGGCAGCGGGCCTTCACCGCTCTGCGCGATCTCGGCCAGCGCCTTCGATACCGCGAGCGCGCCTTCGCGCGGCGGGTCGATCAGGAACTTGTCGAATGCGCCGAGCGCACGGATGTCGTCGCCCGTCACTTCGAACAGGTTCCGGCACGCGAACGTCGTGTGGCCGTCGACACCGTTTTCGCGCGCGTTCGCCAGTGCGCGCGTCGTCAGCGTGTCGCTGCCCTCGATGCCCATCACCTCGCGCGACAGCCGCGCAAGCGGCAGCGTGAAGTTGCCGATCCCGCAGAACAGGTCGAGCACGCGGTCGTCGCGCGACGGCGCGAGCAGGCGCAGCGCACGGCCCACCAGCACGCGGTTGATCTGATGATTGACCTGCGTGAAGTCGGTCGGCTTGAACGGCATGCGGATACCGAATTCCGGCAGCGTGTAATCGAGCGACACGTCGAGCGGATAGAACGGCGTCACCGTATCGGGGCCCTTCGGCTGCAGCCAGAACTGCACCTTGTGCTCGTCCGCGAATGCGCGCAGCAGCGCTTCGTCGTCCGCGTTGATCGGCTCCAGCACACGCAGCACGAGCGCCGTGACTTCCGAGCCCACCGCGAGCTCGATCTGCGGCATCCGATCGCGAATCGACAGCCCTTCGACGAGCCGGCGCAGCGGCACCAGCATCGCCGACACGTGCGGCGGCAGCACTTCGCAGCTCGTCATGTCGGCCACGTAGCTGCTCTTCTTCTCATGGAATCCGACCAGCACGCCGCCCTTCTTCGCAACGTTGCGCACGGTCAGGCGTGCACGGTAGCGATAGCCCCACGACGGGCCGTGGATCGGCGCGAACATCGTTTCCGCGCGCAGCTTCGCCAGGTGCCACAGGTTGTCTTCGAGCACGCGCTGCTTGACCGCCACCTGTGCGCGCATGTCGAGATGCTGCATCGAGCAGCCACCGCAGGTGCCGAAGAACGCGCATTTCGGCTTCGTGCGCATCACGCTCGGGCGCAGAATGTCGACAACCGTCGCCTGCTCGTAGCTCGGCTTGCGGCGGAAGCTCGAATAAGTCACGCGCTCACCCGGCAGCGCGCCCTCGACGAAGATGACCTTGCCCGGCTCGCCGTCCTCGGTGATCGTGCGGCCGACACCGCGCGCTTCCATGTCGAGCGATTCGATCTCGAGAACCGGGGCGATTCCGGGCGCGACGGGCGCATTTCTTGATTTGCGCGCAGAAGTGGGGACGGCTTCGGACACCAGCTTTTCCTGACAAACGTTGAAGAAGGCGAGATTGTAGACGACGAAGGCCCGCATCGCCCGCTTTGCATGAGGCAGGCGTCCATACTTGAGCATGGACCGCACGACATTGCGCCGGAATGGCCAGGGACGCAACTCCGCCGGGCGGGCGCGGCGAAGCCGAGCGGGCGCCCTCCCCCGGGCCTGGAATCCACCCGTCAGGAGATTCGACCATGCGACTGATCGACTGGAACATCCAATGGGGTCGGGACGCGGACGGCGTCGTCGATCTTTCGCGCACCGTCGCGGCAATCCGCAGGCTCGGCGACTTCCACGTGCTGTGCCTGCAGGAGGTCACGCGCGGCTTCGGCGCATTGCCCGGCCGGCCCGGCGCCGACCAGTTCGCCGAACTCGCGGCGCTGCTGCCCGGCCATACGATCGTCGAAGCGATCGGCGCCGACCTGCCGCCGATCGAAGCCGGCGCACCGCGTCGCCAGTTCGGCAATGCGATCGCGACCCGGCTGCCGGTCGGGCGCGTGCTCCGCCAGTTGCTGCCGTGGCCGGCCGACGCCGGCGCGCCGTCGATGCCGCGGGTCGCGCTCGACGTCGAGCTGCAGGCGCCCTTCGGACCGCTGCGCGTGGTCACCACGCATCTGGAATACTATTCGGCGCGCCAGCGGCTCGCCCAGGTCGACGCGCTGCGCGACCGGCACCGAGAGGCCTGCGCACACGCTGCACGACCAGCGCCCGCCGAAACCGCCGAGGGGCCGTTCAGCACGACCGGCCAGCCGTGCGACGCGATCGTCTGCGGCGATTTCAACAGCGCGTTCGGCAGCGATGCCTATTGTCGATTCCTGGCGCCGATCGCAGACGCGCCGCGCTTCGTCGACGCATGGGTCGCCCGGCACCCCGGCCGGATGCCACCGCCGACGGCGGGTGTCTACGATACGGCGCAATGGTCGGAGGGGCCGCTCGCGTGCGACTTCGTATTCGTGACCGATACGCTGCTGCCGCACGTGATGCGCTGCGAAATCGACGGCGACGTCCGCGCATCGGATCACCAGCCGGTGCTGCTCGAACTCGATTGATCGCGCCGGCCTCGGCGCACCCCACCCGCGCTACGCGGTGAAGCCGGCGAGGTATTCGGCCCAGTGCGACGCCGGCTCCTGCGCCAGCGAGTTCTTCACGAGCAGGATCTCGTCCGCATACTCGCTCGGCGTCAGGCCGCCGCGCATCAACTGGAACCGGCAATACAGCAGGTACGTATTGACGACGTCGGTTTCGCAATAGTTGCGGATTTCCTCGATCCGCCCGTCCAGGAACGCCGGCCACACCTGGCTGCCGTCCATCCCGAGCTTGCCCGGAAAGCCGCACATCTTCGCGAGTGCGTCGAGCGGCGCGTTCGCGCGCGCCTGATACATCGCGAGCACATCCATCAGGTCGGTATGCCGCGAGTGGTAACGCGAGATGTAGTTGTTCCACTTGAATTCGCGGTCGTCCTCGCCGAGATCCCAGTAGCGGGTCGCGGGAATGCCGTGCACGAGCGCGCGGTAATGGAGCACAGGCAGATCGAAGCCACCGCCGTTCCACGACACCAGCTGCGGCGTGTATTTCTCGATCACGCGGTAGAACGACTGGATCAGCGTGGCTTCGTTGTCCTGCGGCGTGCCGAGCGAGCGTACGCGAAACCCGTTGTTGTCACGGAACACGCACGAGATCGCCGCGATGCGCTGCAGGTGGTGCGGCAGGAAATCGCCGCCGGTCTTCTCGCGGCGCGCGGCGAACGCATGTTCGGCCACCGCGGCATCGTCGAGCGTCGCGGGCAGGTCTTCCAGACGGCGAATGCCGTCGACATCGGGAATCGTCTCGATGTCAAAAACAAGAATCGGAGTCATCAGTTACAGAACGGCGTCCTTGCGCACGCCGTTGGAGGCGAAAAACCGCTTGAGGCGCACCAGCGCTTCCTGCTGGATCTGGCGCACGCGCTCGCGCGTGAGCCCCATCTCGTCGGCCAGCTCCTCGAGCGTCGCCGGTTCGATGTGATTCAGGCCGAAGCGGCGCTCGATCACGTGGCGGTGCTTGTCGGACAGCCGCGACAGCCACGCGCGAGTGAGCGTCTCGAGTTCGCGATGCTGCACTTCGGCGTCGGGCGACTGGCTCTGGTCGTCGGGCAGCAGGTCGAGCAGGCTGCTCGCGGGATCGAGGTCGAGCGGCGCGTCGAGCGACGCCGTGTGCTCGTTGAGCGCGAGGATATCGGTGACTTCCTCGGCGGTCTTGCCGGTGAGATAGGCGATGTCGTCGATGCTGGCTTCGCGGCGCTCGGCCGCCTCGCCCGTCGACATCGAATTCTTTTCGAGGTGGCGCTTCGCGCGCAGCACCTGGTTCAGTTCGCGGATCACGTGCACGGGCAGGCGCACCGTGCGGGCCTGGTTCATGATCGCCCGCTCGATGCTCTGGCGGATCCACCACGTCGCGTAGGTCGAAAAACGGAAGCCGCGCGTCGGGTCAAATTTTTCGATCGCATGCATCAGGCCTAGGTTGCCCTCCTCGATCAGGTCGAGCAGCGGCACGCCACGGTTCAGGTATCCCTTCGCGATGCTGACGACGAGGCGCAGGTTGCGCTCGATCATCACCTGCCGCGCCTCGAATTCACCGGCCTTGGCCTGACGCGAATAGCGCTGCTCCTCCTCGACGGTGAGCAGCGGCTTCACGCTGATGCGGTTCAGGTAATGCTGGATCGTGTCGGCCGTGAGTTCGGCCTGCAGCAGCGTGCGGAAATCGTCGACGTCGGGCGACGCCTCGGCCCGGCCTTCGCGCTCGTCGTCGCCACCGTCAGCCTCGGCGTCGCGCGCCTCGAGATCGCGTTCGTTATCCGCGTTGTCGTCTTCGTCGTCCGTCGAAGCACCCGCTCGCCCCACCGATGCTTGCGTGGCACGACTGATCTTCTCAGACTCGGCTTGCGGCTCGTGGCGCTTCGATTTCGGCATGGTCGTCTCGGTTATTGAGGCGGCAAATACTTCAGCGGATCGACAGGCTTACCCTGCCGGCGAACCTCGAAATGCAGCATCACGCGGTCGGAATCGCTGTTACCCATCTCGGCGATCTTCTGCCCCTTCGTCACCGCGTCCCCCTCTTTTACCATCAAAGCGCGATTGTGTGCATACGCCGTGAGGTAAGTTGCATCGTGTTTGATGATAATGAGGTTGCCGTAGCCACGCAGGCCATTGCCGGAATAAACGACGCGGCCATCGGCTGCCGCCTTCACGGCCTCGCCGGCCGTACCGCCGATATTGACACCCTTGTTCTTCGCGTCGTCGAACCCGTTCAGCACGGGGCCGCGCGCGGGCCACGCGAACGTCACGGGGCCGCTCGGCGCAGCGGCCGTGTCGCTCGATGCGGCCGCCGCGACAGGCGGCGTCGCGACCGACGACGTACCGGCGGCCGGCGTTGCCGGGCCGCTGCTGAGCGGCGCGGTAGCGACGGCGGCGCCCGCGATCGGCGCGGCGACCTGCGTGCCCGCAACAGCGGCACCGGCCTGCGGCGACACGCGCAGCAGCTGGTCGACTTCGATCTGATTCGGGTTCGCCAGGTTGTTCCACGCGGCGATGTCGCGATAGTTCTGCCCGTTTTCGAGTGCGATCCGGTACAGCGTGTCGCCCGGCTTTACCCGGTAGTAACCCGGCGGCGCCGGCGGAAGCGGTACCGCGGGCTGCGCGGCGGCAGTCGTGCCGAGCGAACCGGAGCGATCGACGACGGGCGCGTTGTCGAGCCGCGTCGCACAGGCGGCCAGTAGCGTGGAGAACGCAGCTACGCAGATCGCGCGCTGGGCGAGCGTGAGCGGTTCCCTGGAACGGTTGTTTTGCATCGCGCGCAACATACTCATCGGTTTCAAATTACTCCGGATTTTAAAGGGACAAAGAAAACGCGATCAAGCCGTGACTCCCGCCATTGCGCGTGCGCGACGCGCTCGACGAGCGTGAGCACCTGGTGCTGCCCGCTCTGCGCGCCGACCGGCGCGACAAGGCGCCCGCCGATCGCGAGCTGCTCGAGCAGCGCCTGCGGCACGTCGAGCCCCGCCGCCGCGATCACGATCGCGTCGAACGGGGCCGCGGACGGCAGGCCGACACGCCCGTCGCCGTAGTGCAGACGGATGTTCGGCACGCGCAGCGGCCGCAGGTTCAGCTTCGCGCGCTCGTAGAGCGGCTTGATGCGTTCAATCGAATACACGTCGCGTGCCACGTGGCTCAGCACGGCGGCCTGATAGCCGCAGCCCGTGCCGATCTCGAGCACGCGCTCGAGCGTGCGGCCGGCCATCGCGAGCTCGATCATGCGCGCGACAACCGACGGCTTTGAAATGGTCTGCTGGTGGCCGATCGGCAGCGCGGAATCCTCGTAGGCCTGCGTCGCCAGCCCCGGATCCACGAACAGGTGGCGCGGCACCGCGGCCATCGCGTCCAGCACGCGCGCGTCGGTCACGCCGTTCGCGCGCAGCCGTTCGACCATCCGTTCGCGCACGCGTTCCGACGTGAGCGCGAACGCGCCGGCCGGCGCAACGCTCGGCGCGGCCGGCTTCGGCATCGCGGGCTTCAGCGCGGTCGGCTTCGGTGCGGTCGCGGGCTTCGCGGCGGGGGAACCGGGCATGGCCGTGCGCGCGGCAGCGGCTTTCACCGCAACCGGTTTCAGCACGGCCGCGGGCTTGTCGGCGGCCTTCGATGCCGCGACCGCCGCATGGCGTTCGCCGGCCCGACCTTCCGACTTGCGTGGCGCTCGCTTGAGATCTTCGAGCGCGAGCGGAAACCGCTTCGCGCGCTCGCCGCTCATGAAGCCCGCCCTCCGGCGCGCGCCCATTCGCGCGTCGCGGGCAGCATCTGCGTATGCGTGAGGTCCAGCTGCAGCGGCGTGATCGATACGAAACCGTTTGCCACCGCATGAAAATCGGTGCCTTCGCTGGCGTCCAGCGCTTCGCCCGCCGCACCGATCCAGTAGATCGGTTCGCCGCGCGGGTCGATCTGGCGAATCACCGGCTGCGACGGATGACGTTTGCCGAGACGCGTGACTTTCCAGCCTTTCAGTTCGTCGTAAGGCAGGTTCGGAATATTGACGTTCAACAGCGGCTGCCCCGGCAGCGGATGCGCGAGGGAGTGCTCGACGATCTCCGCGGCGACGCGCGCGGCGTCCGCGAGATGGGCCCAGCCCTTGTCGACCAGCGAGAACGCAATGGCCGGCACGCCGAACATGATGCCTTCGGTGGCGGCTGCAACTGTCCCCGAATAGAGCGTGTCTTCGCCCATGTTCTGGCCGTTGTTGATCCCGGAAACGACGAGATCCGGCCTGGCGTCGGCCATCCCTGTCAACGCGACGTGCACCGAATCGGTCGGCGTGCCGTTCACGTAGAAGAAACCCGTACTCGCTGCGCGCTGCACCGACAGCGGCCGCGACAGCGTGAGGGAATTCGACGCGCCGCTGCAGTTCTGCTCGGGCGCGATCACCGTGAGTTCGGCCAGCGGCTGCAGCGCGTCGCTGAGCGCGGCGAGACCGCGGGCGAGATAGCCGTCGTCGTTGCTGAGTAGGATTCGCATCCGGCGATTGTAACCGAGGAAAGATGGCGCGAGAGCGACAGTCCGGCGACTGCGGAAGGACGGTTGCGGGCAACCGTACACGCTGCACCGGCGCGTTGCGCGGCGGCGTTCCGCACGCTCAGGAAAACGCCCCGCCGCCCCGGGTTTTCCAGCACCAACGGCGCTCGCTTGCGAAACATGCCCTTCGGGGAGCCCGGCGCGAGGCGACAGGCCCACGGGCGGTCAGATCGCGCCGGCGTCGCGCAGTGCGGCAATCGCCTGCGCATCGTAGCCGAGGCCGCGCAGCACCTCGTCGGTATGCTCGCCGAGTTCGGGCCCGAGCCAGCGCGTTTCGCCCGGCGTGTCCGACAGCTTCGGCGTGATGTTCGGCAACGGAATGTCGGTGCCGTCGGCCAGCTTGAAGCGCTGGATCATCTGCCGCGCGACGAACTGCGGATCGGTGAACATGTCGGCGGCGCTGTAGATGCGCCCGGCAGGCACGTCAGCCGCGTTGAGCACGACGAGCGCTTCATCGATCGTGCGCGGCGCGAGCCATGCGGCAATCGCGTCGTCGATCTCCTGGGTGCGCGGCACGCGCCCGTCGTTTTGCGCGAGCGCGGGATCGTCGGCGAGGTCGTCGCGCTCGATCGCCTTCATCAGCCGCTTGAAGATCGGGTCGCTGTTGCCGCCGATCACGATGCTGCCGTCGCGGCATGCATACGTGTTCGACGGCACGATACCCGGCAGCGACGCGCCGGTGCGCTCGCGCACCATCCCGTACACGCCGTATTCGGGCACCACGCTTTCCATCATGTTGAAGACGGCTTCATACAGTGCAACGTCGACCACCTGCCCCGCACCGCCGTTGACCTTGCGGTGATGCAATGCCATCAGCGCGCCGATCACGCCATGCAGCGCGGCGATCGAATCGCCGATGGAGATGCCGATGCGCGGCGGCGGCAGGTCGGGATACCCGGTGATGTGGCGCAGCCCGCCCATCGATTCGGCGATCGCGCCGAAACCGGGCCGGTCGCGGTACGGGCCCGTCTGCCCGTAGCCGGACAGGCGCACCATCACGAGGCCCGGGTTCTCGGCCGACAGCACGTCGTAGCCGAGCCCGAGCTTTTCCAGCAGGCCCGGGCGGAAATTCTCGATCACGATGTCGGCCTCGCGCGCGAGTTGCCGTGCAATCGCCTTGCCGGCGTCGGCCTTCAGGTTGAGCGTGACCGATTTCTTGTTGCGCGCCTGCACGGACCACCACAGTGACGTGCCGCCCTGCTCCGGATGGAGCTTGCGCCACTTGCGCAGCGGGTCGCCGCCGTTCGGATCCTCGATCTTGATCACTTCCGCGCCGAATTCGGCGAACAGCCGCGACGCGAACGGCCCCGCGATCAATGTTCCGAATTCGAGCACTTTGACGCCCGCGAGCGGGCCCTGGCTGGTGCTCATGTGTCTCCCTGGCATGAGGAACGGCGCCGCCGACCGGCGGCGCCCGGCTTACATCGTGCGGCGGTCGAGCATCGCGCGGGCGATGGTGCCCGCGTCGACATATTCGAGCTCGCCGCCCACCGGCACGCCACGCGCGAGGCGCGTGACCGCGAGCCCGCGCGCCTTCAGCGTCTGGCCGAGGTAGTGCGCGGTGGCCTCGCCCTCGTTCGTGAAGTTGGTCGCGAGCACGACCTCCTTGACGACCCCGTCGGACGCGCGCCGCACGAGGCGGTCGAAATGGATTTCCTTCGGGCCGATCCCGTCGAGCGGGCTCAGCCGGCCCATCAGCACGAAATACAGCCCGCGGTAAGTCATCGTCTGCTCGAGCATGATCTGGTCGGCAGGCGTCTCGACGACGCACAGCAGCGTCGGATCACGCTCCTCGTCGCTGCAGACCTCGCAGATCTGCGCTTCGGTGAACGTATTGCACTTCTCGCAATGCTGCAGGTGCTCGGTCGCGAACAGCAGCGACCGGCCGAGCCGCTCCGCGCCCTCCCGATCGTGCTGCATCAGGTGGACCGCCATGCGCTGGGCGGATTTCGGCCCGACACCGGGCAGCACGCGCAACGCTTCGACGAGAGCGGACAGGGCGGACGGCTGTTTCATACGGCGACAAAAAGTGGCACGGACGCCGCGTTCAGAACGGCAGCTTGAAGCCCGGGGGCAGCGGCAGGCCGGACGTCATGCCGCTCATCTTTTCCTGCGACGTCGCTTCGGCCTTGCGCACGGCGTCGTTGAACGCAGCCGCAACGAGATCCTCGAGCATGTCCTTGTCGTCCGCGAGCAGGCTCGGGTCGATCGACACGCGACGCACTTCGTTGCGGCACGTCATCGTCACCTTGACGAGGCCGGCGCCCGACTGCCCTTCGACTTCGATCAGTGCAAGCTGCTCCTGCATCTTCTTCATGTTTTCCTGCATTTGCTGCGCTTGCTTCATCAGTCCGGCGAGGTTGCCTTTCAACATGGGAATACTCCTTCTTGATCGTGTGAACACCGGCACGCGGCGCGTGCCGGCCAATGTGTGGGCGTGATTGTGCCTGTCGCGGGGCGCTCAGTTCAATGCAGCGTCGGCGGCGGGCCGTCCGGCGCCGCGTCGGCCAGCGGGCGCACTGAACCCTCGACGATGCGCGCACCGAAGTCGCGCACGAGCTGCTGGACGAACGGATCGCCGTGAATCTCCTGCTCGGCCTCACGCTGGCGCGCCGCGCGCGCAGCCGCATCGAGTGCCGCCGCCGTACGCCGGGCAGGCCCGACCTCGACGGCCACCTCGACCGGCTTGCCGAGCGCATCGGCCAGCGCGGCTTTCAGCTTCGCCACCTGCGCAGCGTCCGCATATTGCGGCACCGGCACTGAAAGTTTCAACGTAGTCGCATCGACGGCCGTCAGCTCGCTGTTGAACGCGAGCTGGTACGCGACGCCCTTGAGCGGCAGCCGCGCGGCCAGCGCCGGCCACTCGCCGTCGAAGCCGACTGGATCGAGCGCGATCGCGGGCGGCAGCGGACGCGTGTCGACCGGAGTGGACGGGCGGGCTTCCGTCGGCTTCGGCGTCACGCGCACATCGTCGGGGCCGCTGTCGAATACCGGCACGAAGCCGTCGTCGGGCGGGCCGCCAAACATCTCGTCGGCACTGAGCGGCACGTATTCGTCGGGCGGGATGTCCTCCCACGGCGGCGGGGCCTGACGCGCATCGGCTGCCTGCGGCACACGGGCCGCCGCGCGCGGCGTCGGTACCTGTACGGCGGCGGGACGCGGCGCGACGGGCTTCTCGGCGGCCGGCTGGGCGGCCGGTTTCGCGGCGGCGCCTGCGCGACCGCGGTCGGACGACACGCGCATCCCCGCATTGCGCAGCACGTCCAGCGCGGCGGCGGCTCCCCCGGAACGCGCTGCCGGACGGGCGGCGGGCTCGGCCGGCGCAGCGCGCGGCACCGGTTCGGCCGGCGCAGCCGGCGTGTCGCTTCGCTGGACAACCGCAGCCGGCGGCTCGGGTTCATCGCGGGCGGGTGTCGGCCTCTCGCTGGCCGGCTCCGCTTGCGGTACTGCGGCCACGCGCGGCTGCGGCGTTTCGACGACCGGCTCATCAACCGGGGCCGGCGCGGATGCGGGGACGGCAGCCGGCTTCTCGGCCGGCTGGTCTGCTTCGCCGCCAGCCGGTGCCGGCGCCGCTGGCGCAGCCGTTGCCGTAGCCTGCGGCCGCGCTGCCTCGACGGGTGCGGCGGATGCCGGCTTCGCCACGGCAGCCGATGCCGCCGCGACGCGCGGACCCGGCACCGCTCGCGGCACGGACGGCTGTCCGCCCGGCGCGCTGCCGGCTGCCACAGCCGGCTCGAACGCGAGCATCCGCAGCAGCGTCATCGTGAAACCGGCGTATTCGTCCGGCGCCAGGCCGAGTTCCGCGCGGCCGACCGTCGCGATCTGATAGAACAACTGGACCTGCTCGGGGCTCAGCGTCTCCGCGAAGCGGCGCAGGTCGCCCGCTTCGGGCCATTCGTCGAGCACCGAGCCTGGCGCGAACTGCGCCCACGCGATCCGGTGCAGCAGGCTCGCGAGATCCTGAAGCGCGGTCGAGAACGACAGGCTGCGCAGCGACATCTCGTCGGCAATCGCAAGGATTTCCGGGCCGCTGCCCGCGGCAAGCGCGTCGAGCAGACGCACCATGTAGGTCTGGTCGAGCGCGCCGAGCATGCCCGACACGGCCGACTCGGTCACCTCGTTTGCCGAATAGGCGATCGCCTGGTCGGTGAGGGACAGCGCGTCACGCATGCTGCCCTGCGCGGCACGCGCGAGCAGGCGCAGCGCCTGCGGCTCGAACGTGATGTGCTCTTCGCCGAGAATCCGTTCGAGATGCGACACGATGTGCCCGGCCGGCATCTGCTTCAGGTTGAACTGCAGGCAGCGCGACAGCACGGTGACGGGAATTTTCTGCGGATCGGTCGTCGCAAGGATGAACTTGACGTGCGGCGGCGGCTCTTCGAGCGTCTTCAGCATCGCGTTGAACGCGTGATTCGTCAGCATGTGCACTTCGTCGATCATGTAGACCTTGAAGCGCGCATCGACGGGCGCGTACACGGCGCGCTCGAGCAGCGCGGCCATTTCATCGACGCCGCGGTTGCTCGCGGCATCCATCTCGACGTAATCGACGAAACGCCCTTCGTCGATCTCGCGACAGGCGCGACACACGCCGCACGGCTGCGACGTGACGCCGGTTTCACAGTTGAGTGCCTTGGCGAAGATCCGCGACAGCGTCGTCTTGCCGACACCGCGGGTTCCGGTAAACAGATAGGCGTGATGGAGACGCCCGCCGTCGAGCGCGTGCGTGAGCGCCCTGACGACGTGCTCCTGGCCGACGAGCGAAGCGAAATCCTTCGGACGCCACTTGCGTGCGAGAACTTGATAGGTCATCGGGAAATTGTATCAGTAACGCTGCGTCGCGCCGACACGCGAAACGGTGCGAAAGACAGGCAACGCGCAGGTAAAACGGCGTGGGGTGCAGAAATAAAAAACGCCCGGCGAACGGGGCGAGAAGGAAGGTGACGAGCCCAACCCTCGGCACTGGCGGAAAACGATTGTGGCTGCTTCGTTCCCGACCTGACCAGGTTCACCGCCCCACCATGCGAGGAGGCCCGTCACGGCATATTCTATCACCGCTTCCGGACGAATGCGACCGTTTGTTCGCACCAATGCGAATATGACCGGGCAAACCGGCGCGCATCGGGTCGCACGACGATCGCCCGCATCGAATTGCCCGCGTCCCCTTGTAATTTGCGGGCCGGCCTCCACCTGCAGGGCACAACGGTCGAACGGCGCGCCGTACCCCTACTCGCGTAGCGGCTACTATCGCCGCCCGCAGCAGATAGCAATTTAGGCTAATATGACGCCCGAACGACCCGCGAGCCGCGGCATGCAGCGCTTACACCCCTCCTGTCCGGAGAGCGGAGTGACCTGCCGCAGCGGCCGGCAGCCAACGGCGGCCGGTACGCCGCAACGCGCAAGCAGGCAGTCCCCGAACCGTAAGAGGTATTGACCCAATGAGCGAACAGATCAAACACATCAGCGACGCATCGTTCGAACAGGACGTCGTCAAGTCCGACAAGCCCGTGCTCGTCGATTTCTGGGCCGAATGGTGCGGCCCGTGCAAGATGATCGCCCCGATCCTCGACGAAGTCGCGAAGGACTACGGCGACAAGCTGCAGATCGCGAAAATCAACGTCGACGACAACCAGGCAACGCCCGCCAAGTTCGGCGTGCGCGGCATCCCGACGCTGATCCTGTTCAAGAATGGCGCGGCCGCCGCGCAGAAGGTCGGCGCGCTGTCGAAGTCGCAGCTCACCGCATTCCTGGACAGCCACCTGTAATACCGGCAGTTCCGCGGACGTGTTGTCAACCGGCAACACGTCCGTCGCCAAGCCGCCGTTCGCTCGCTCAAGCGCGAATCGGCCTATGCTAGAATTAAAAAACGTCTACAAGACGCATTTAAGTCTCTGAGCGCTTCCGCTCGCCCTCCTCCCTTTATTTCTTTCGTCGTCTCCTCCCTGGCGGGTTCTCCGTATGCATTTATCCGAGCTCAAGTCTCTGCACGTGTCCGAACTGATCGAAATGGCCAATGGCCTCGAGATCGAAAACGCGAACCGCCTGCGCAAGCAGGAGTTGATGTTTGCCATTCTTAAAAAGCGCGCCAAGACGGGTGAGACGATCTTCGGTGACGGTACGCTCGAAGTGCTGCCGGACGGTTTCGGCTTCCTGCGCTCGCCGGAAATGTCGTACCTCGCGAGCACCGACGACATCTACATCAGCCCGTCGCAGATCCGCCGCTTCAACCTGCACACCGGCGACACCATCGAAGGTGAAGTCCGCACGCCGAAGGACGGCGAGCGCTACTTCGCGCTGGTGAAGGTCGACAAAGTCAACGGGCAGCCGCCCGAGGCCTCGAAACACAAGATCATGTTCGAGAACCTCACGCCGCTGCACCCGAACAAGCCGCTCTCGCTCGAACGCGAAATGCGCGGCGAAGAGAACGTCACGGGCCGCATCATCGACATGATCGCGCCGATCGGCAAGGGCCAGCGCGGCCTGCTCGTCGCATCGCCGAAGTCGGGCAAGACCGTGATGCTCCAGCACATCGCGCACGCGATCAAGCAGAACCACCCGGACGTGATCCTGTTCGTGCTGCTGATCGACGAGCGTCCTGAAGAAGTGACCGAAATGCAGCGCTCGGTCGCGGGCGAAGTGATCGCCTCGACGTTCGACGAACCGGCCACGCGCCACGTCCAGGTCGCCGAAATGGTGATCGAGAAGGCCAAGCGCCTCGTCGAAATGAAGCACGACGTCGTGATCCTGCTCGACTCGATCACGCGTCTCGCACGTGCATACAACACCGTGATCCCGGCATCGGGCAAGGTGCTGACGGGCGGTGTCGACGCGAACGCACTGCAGCGTCCGAAGCGCTTCTTCGGCGCGGCACGCAACATCGAGGAAGGCGGCTCACTGACGATCATCGGCACCGCACTGATCGAAACCGGCAGCCGCATGGACGACGTGATCTACGAAGAGTTCAAGGGCACCGGCAACATGGAAGTGCACCTCGAGCGCCGCCTCGCGGAAAAGCGCGTCTATCCGTCGATCAACCTGAACAAGTCGGGCACGCGCCGCGAGGAAATGCTGATCAAACCCGAGATCCTCCAGAAGATCTGGGTGCTGCGCAAGTTCATCCACGACATGGACGAGGTCGAGGCAATGGAATTCCTGCTCGACAAGATCCGCCAGACGAAAAGCAACTCCGAGTTCTTCGACCTGATGCGCCGCGGCGGCTAAGCGCCCCCGCCCCGCACCGAACGGCCGCCCGCGCATCCTGCCCGGCGGCCGTTTTTCGGTGCCAACATGAACGTGAACGTACAGGTTGATCTATAATCGCGTCATCACCCCGATCGCATTCCCTCCACGCCCCATGCCGAACGACACCTCCACCCCGCTGCTGACCGTGAGCGACGCCGCGTCGCGACTCGGCGTCACGCCGCGCACGCTGAAGTATTACGAGGAGCGCGGGCTCGTCACGCCGTCGCGCAGCGAGGGCCGCTACCGCCTCTACGACGAAGCCGACCTCGAGCGCTTCGCGCGTATCCTGCGGCTGCGCGCGCTCGGCTTCTCGCTGCACGGCATCACCGAAATGCTGAAGCGCCCGCTGGAAGAAACGGGCGACGGCCGGCGCCGCTACTCGGAAGCGTCGCTGCGCGACATCCGTACCGGGCTCGCCGAGCAGGTCGATACACTCGACCGGCGAATCGCGGCCGTCCAGCGCGAACTGAAGGAAGCCGTCGCGCTGCGCAAGGAACTGCAGCACGACATCGACTACGTCGAGCGGCGTCTTGCCGGCGAAAGCGCCGACACGCTGATCGCGCAGCGGCAGGCCGAAAGCGGCACGCGGCGCGCGCGCAAGGCGCGCGAATGAACGCGATGCCCGGCCGCCCGCCGCTGTGGAGCCGCGCAAACCTGCGCGCGGACCTGTTCCCGTGGGCGCTCGCGCTCGTCACCGGCATCGACTATTTCGACAACGCGGCCTTCTCGTTCTTCGCGAGCTACATCGCGGGCGGCATCAACGCTTCGCCCGACGAACTCGTGTGGTCGTCGAGCGCTTACGCGGTCACGGCCGTGCTCGGCATCCTGCAGCAGCAATGGTGGGTCGACCGGCTCGGCCATCGCCGCTACGTCGCCGGCTGCATGCTGATGTTCTCGTTCGGCGCGATCGCTGCCGCGCTCGCCGACACGTCGCTCGAACTCGCGTTCGCGCGCGGTTTCCAGGGATATTTCATCGGCCCGATGATGGGCGCGTGCCGGATCCTGATCCAGATCAGTTTCAAGCCGCAGGAACGGCCGCCCGCGACACGCGCGTTCCTCGTCATGATCCTGCTCGGCAGCGCGCTCGCGCCGATCGTGGGCGGCCTGCTCGTCGCGCATGCGACATGGCGCGCACTGTTTGCGTGCACGGCGCCGGCCGGCATCGCGTTCGCGATCCTCGCGCTGCTCACGCTGCCCGACTCGGGCCGGACGCCCGACGACGAACGCGGCTCCGGACATTTCTGGCCGTATGTCGTGTTCGCGCTCGCACAAGGTGCGCTGCAGATCGTGCTGCAGCAGGTGCATTACCAGCTCTACAGCGGCTCGCCGATGCTGATCCTGCTGACGATCGCGGGGATCGGCGCGCTCGCGTGGTTCGCGTATCACCAGTGGAACCATCCGACGCCGCTCGTGCGCCTTCACGCGTTCCGCGAACGGACGTTCCAGGTCGGGCTGCTGCTCTACATGTTCTATTACTACGAGTCGACAGGCTTCAGTTACCTGACCTCGCGGCTTCTCGAAGGCGGGCTCGGCTATCCGGTCGAGAACGCCGGGCGGCTCGTCGGCACGATGTCGCTGATTTCGGCCACCGCGCTGTTCGCCTACCTGCGTTACGCGAAATTCGTCACGCACAAGAAGTGGTTCGTCGTGCCGGGGTTCGCGATCGCCATCACGGCCGCGCTGTGGATGACGCGAATGACGCCGCAGGTCGGCGAAGCCGCACTGATCGTCCCGCTGCTGCTGCGTGGGCTGCTCCTGCTCTTCATCGTGCTGCCGGTGGCCAACCTGACGTTCCGGATCTTCGCGATCGACGAATACACGCACGGCTACCGGCTGAAGAACATCGTGCGGCAACTGACGATCTCGTTTGCGACGTCGTCGGTGATCATCGTCGAACAGCACCGCGTGGCCGTGCACCAGACGCGACTCGTCGAGCGCGCGAACGTGTTCGATCCGCTGTTCCAGCAGGCCGTCGATGCGCTGACGCGCAGCTATGCGGCCGCCGGCCACACGCTGAACGACGCGCACGGGCTCGCGATTGCGTCGATCGCGCGCATGGTCGCGCAACAGGCGTCGTTTCTCGCGTCGCTCGACGGCTTTTACTTCCTGGCGGGCGTGGCGCTCGTCGGCGGCCTCTTTGCGGCATGGCAAAAAGAGATCGATTGAGTTAAAAGACAGGCTTTGGATTTCCGCGAGCCGCCTTCATGCTCTCGAAACTGACCCGCTGGTTCGACGACCGCCGCCGCGATCGCGCGCTGCGCAGCCATCCGATCCCCGACGCGCTATGGCAGGACACCGTCGAGCGCCTGCCGTTCCTCGCGGCGCTGTCGCCCGACGCGCTCGGCCGGCTGCGCGAACTGACGAGCCTGTTCGTCGCGAAGAAATCGTTCTCGACCGCGCACGGGCTCGAGCTGACCGACGCGATGATCGTCGCGATCGCCGCGCAGGCCTGCCTGCCCGTGCTGAATCTCGACCTGTCGCTGTACGACGGCTGGGTCGGCGTCGTCGTGTATCCGGGCGAATTCGTGATCCGCAAGACGGTGCAGGACGAGGACGGCGTCGTCCACGAAGTGGAGCAGGACGCGAGCGGCGAGGCCTGGGAAGGCGGCCCCGTGATCCTGTCGTGGGAGGATGCGCAGATGACGGACGGCCGCGACGCGTACAACGTCGTGATCCACGAGTTCGCGCACAAGATCGACATGGTAAACGGCGCAGCCGACGGCTATCCGCCCCTTTTTCGCCGCTGGCACGCGCCGCACCTCGATGCGCAGGCCTGGGCCGACGTGTTCGAGCACGCGTACGACCAGTTCTGCGCGCGCGTCGACGCGGTGCCGGACCGCGCGTGGGCGCGCTTCGAGCGGGAATCGCTGATCGATCCGTATGCGGCCGACCACCCGTCCGAATTCTTCGCGGTGTGCAGCGAAGCGCTGTTCGTACGACCGAAAGCGTTCGAGTCCGAATTTCCGGAGCTGTACCGGCTGCTCGCGCGTTACTACCGGCAGGATCCGGCCGGCACCGGCGCGCTCGACGCACCGTGAAAATAATTCGTCAACCATCTGATTTTCTGGCATAATCGCCGTTTTTCGACCTTAGGCAAGTGGCTCGCGCCGGGCTTGACGTCGGCTGGATCGCGCAACTTTGTGCGGCACGGCACGGCAAGCGGCGGGTTGGCTACCGCTCTCACCAAGGAAAATCATGAAACCTGGCATTCACCCGGATTACCGCGAAGTCGTCTTCCAAGACATGTCGAACGGCTTCAAGTTCATCACGCGCTCGACGATCCAGACGCGTGAAAACATCGAACTCGACGGCAAGACCTACCCGCTCGCCAAGATCGAAGTGTCGTCGGAATCGCACTCGTTCTACACGGGTCAGCAAAAGATCATGGACACGGCCGGCCGTGTCGAGAAGTTCAAGAACAAGTTCGGCGTTCGCGCCAGCGGCAAGGCGAAGTAAGCTTTGCACCGCATCCGGTGGTTGCAACGCACCGGTATCGCACAAAAGGGCAGCCCAGGCTGCCCTTTTTTGTCTCTGCTCGCCGGAAAAGCACCGGCCGGCGTCCGGGCATCGGCCTGACGCGCAACTGCCGGCGCGTCTACAATGCCGGATGCTCGAAACCGGCTCGACCGCGCGCACCCGCGCCGGCCGCCCGCCCATAACAAATCGCTCATCTGCATGAAGCCTGTCGTCCGTCTCACCGCCTCCGCCACGCGTGCGCTGCCGCGCTGGCTGCTGCTTACCCTCTGCTTCGTCTACGCAGCGTTCGGCCTGTTCGGCCGCGACCCGTGGAAGAACGAGGACGCGGCGGGCTTCGGCGTGATGTGGACGATGGCCAAGGGCGGCTGGCACGACTGGCTGCTGCCGAACCTCGTCGGCAAGTTCATCACGACCGACGGGCCGCTCGGCTACTGGCTCGGCGCGCTGTCGATCCGCGGCCTCGGCCCGTGGGTCGATGCGAGCAACGCGTCGCGCGTCGATACCGGCGTGCTGTTCTGCGTCGCGTGCGCGTTCGTCTGGTACGCAGCCTACCTGCTCGGCCGGCGTGCCGAGGTCCAGCCGTTCAAATACGCATTCGGTGGCGAACCCGAGCCGCGCGACTACGGCCGCACGCTCGCCGACGGCGCGCTGCTGGTGCTCGTCGCCTGCTTCGGCCTCGCGGAACGCGGGCACGAAACGACGCCGCAGCTGGCGCAGTTCGCGTGGATCGCCATGCTCGTCTACGGGATCGTCCGCGGCATCGACAAGCCGATGCAGGGCGCGCTGTGGTGGGGTCTCGCGATCGGCCTCGTCGCCCTGTCCGGCAACCCGGTGCTCGTCGTCGCCCTGCTCGCCGGCACGGCCGTGCTGTGGCTCGTCACGCCCGAGATGCGCAACCTGCGCCTGCCGCTGGTCGGCGTACCGCTCGCGGCCGCGATCTTCGCGCTGTGGCCGCTTGCCGCGTTCGTCGCGGCGCCCGACGACGCCGCATGGTTCTTCAACCAGTGGATTCACGGCAGCCTGATGCGCTTTTCCGGCCCGCCGACCGCCGTGCTCGGCTATGCGGCAAAGAACCTGCCGCTGTTCACGTGGCCCGCGTGGCCGCTCGCGATCTGGGCATGGTGGAGCTGGGCCGGCATGCGCCGCCGCGCGCACGTCGCGATTCCGCTGTCGGTCGCCGTGCCGCTCGTCGCGCTCGTGATCCTGCAGAGCCAGCAGTCGAACCGCATGTACATGCTGCTGATGCCGCCGCTGGCGGTGCTCGCGACGTTCGCGCTGCCGACCCTCAAGCGCGGCGCGATCAACGCGATCGACTGGTTCGCGGTGCTGAGCTTCACGATCCTCGGCACCTTCGTGTGGCTCGTGTGGCTCGCGTCGCTCACGGGTTTCCCGCATCCGCTCGCCCGCAACCTCGCGCGGCTCGTGCCCGGCTATGAGCCGCACTTCAAGATCCTGTCGTTCATCTGCGCGGTGATCGCCACGGTGTGCTGGTGCTTCCTCGTGCGCTGGCGCATCTCGCGGCAGCCGAAGGTCCTGTGGCGCAGCGTCGTGCTGTCGGGTGCGGGCACCACGCTGATGTGGGTGCTGCTGATGACGCTGTGGCTGCCGATCGTCAATTATGGCCGGACCTATCGCGACGTCGCGCAGCAGATCGCCGTGCACCTGCCGTCCGACTACGAGTGCATCTCGCCCGTGCGGCTCGGTGACGCGCAGCTCGCGACCTTCGCGTATTTCGGCAACATGCGCTTCGATTTCTCCGGCGACTGCGACGTGATCCTGCGCCAGGACCGCGCGGACTTCGGCGAGCCGAGCTCGATGTCGCAATACGTGTGGCGTCTCGTGTGGGAGGGCCGCCGCGTCGCCGACCGCGACGAGCGCTTCCGCCTGTACGAGCGCATCGAACGGCCGAAGACGCCCGTCAAGCGGCGTCCGCCGCGCCGTCAGCCGGCCGACTGACGATGTTCGGCGACATCCGCCGGATCGTCGGTCTCGCGTGGCCGGTGCTCGTCGGCCAGCTCGCGATCATCGCGTTCGGCGTGATCGACACCGCGATGGTCGGCCGCTACTCGGCCGTCGATCTGGCCGCGCTCGGGCTCGGCTCGTCGATCTACGTGTCGATCTACATCGGCCTGACGGGCATCCTGTCCGCGCTGCAGCCGATCACCGGGCAACTGTACGGCGCGCGACGCTATGCCGAAATCGGCGAGGAAGTGCGCCAGGCCCTGTGGCTCGCGCTGCTGCTCGCGGTGCCCGGCTTTCTCCTGCTGCATTTTCCCGAGCCGCTGCTGCGCGTCGCGCACGCACCCGCCGCGCTGCACGACCGCACCGTCGACTACCTGCGCATCCTGTCGTACGGGCTGCCCGCCAGCCTCGTCTTCCGCATCTACAACGCGCTGACCAACGCGGCCGGCAAGCCGCGCCTCGCGATGATCCTGCAGATCGGCGCGCTGGTGCTCAAGTTTCCGCTCAACGTGTGGTTCATCTTCGGCGGGTTCGGCGTACCGGCCCTCGGCGGCCCCGGCTGCGGGCTCGCGAGCACGCTGATCAACTGGGCGCTCGCGCTGATCGGCTACACGCTGCTCGCGAAGCTCGACGTGTTCGCGCCGCTCGCGATCTTCTCGCGCTTCTGCTGGCCGGTGTGGGAACGCCAGAAGGCGATCCTGAAACTCGGCGTGCCGATGGGCCTGTCGTACCTGATCGAGGTCACGTCGTACACGTGCATGGCGCTGTTCATCGCGCAATTCGGCACGACGACGCTCGCCGGCCACCAGATCGCCGGCAACATCGGCGCGGTGCTGTACATGACCCCGCTGTCGATCGGCGTGGCGGCATCGACGCTGGTCGCGCGCGCGCTCGGCGCCGGACGGCCCGAAGAAGCCCGGCTGCTCGGCCGGCACAGCGTGATCTTCGCGTGCGGCATTGCCGCGACATACGGCCTGCTCGTGTTCGTGCTGCGACCGCTGATCATCGGCGGCTATACGCCGAACCCGGCCGTCGCCGCGGCCGCGATGCCGCTCGTCGCGATCGTCGCGTGCTATCACGTCTTCGATGCGCTGCAGGTCACGTCGGCGTTCGTGCTGCGGGCCTACAAGGTCGCGGTCGTGCCGACCGTGATCTATGCGGTCGCGCTGTGGGGCGTCGGGCTCAGCGGCGGCTACGTGCTCGGCTTCGACGTGGGCGGCATCGCGCCCGCGTGGCTGACCGGCGCGCGCGGCTTCTGGTTCGCGAACACGGTCAGCCTGATGCTCGCGGGCGCCGGGCTCGTGTTGTACCTGCGCCGGGTGAGTCGCGCGCACGCCCCGGCGCCGGCCTGACGCGCCGCCCTCTACCTGTCCTCCAGCACGTCGGCCGCATGGTATGACGACCGCACGAGCGGGCCGGCGACGACTTCCCTGAAACCCAGCGCCAGCGCGTCGTCGCGCCACGCGGCGAATGCCTCCGGGCTCACGTAGCGTCGCACCGGCAGGTGGTGCGCCGACGGCGCCAGATACTGGCCGAGCGTCAGCACGTCGACTTCGTGCGCGCGCAGGTCGCGCAGCGTGTCGCGCACCTCGTCGTCGCGCTCGCCGAGCCCGAGCATCAGTCCCGACTTCGTCACGAGCGTCGGCCGCGCGGCCTTCGCCTGCGCGAGCAATTCGAGCGAGCCGCGATACTCGGCGCCCGGCCGCGCCGCGCGATACAGCGACGGCACCGTCTCGATGTTGTGGTTGAACACGTCGGGCCAGGCCGTCGACAGCGCATCGAGCGCACGGGACACGCGGCCGCGGAAGTCCGGCGTCAGCACTTCGACGCCGATGCCCGGCACGCTCGCGCGCACCGCCGCGATGCACGCGGCGAAATGCGCGGCACCGCCGTCGCGCAAGTCGTCGCGGTCGACCGACGTGATCACGACGTAGCGCAGCCCGAGCGCCGCGGCCGCGTCGGCCAGCCGCGCCGGCTCGTCGGGATCGAGCGGCTCGGGACGACCGTGCGCGACGTCGCAGAACGGGCAGCGCCGCGTGCACAGGCCGCCCATGATCATGAAGGTCGCGGTGCGCTGCGCGAAGCACTCGCCGATGTTCGGGCACATCGCCTCCTCGCAGACGGAATGCAGCCGATGGTCGCGCAGCACGGCAGCCACGTCGGCCACCGCCGCGCTCATCATCGGCCGCGCGCGCAGCCACGGCGGCTTCGGCAACGCCGCGCCGGCCGCGGGCTCGACGCGCACCGGAATGCGCGCGAGCTTGTCGCGGCTTCTCGCGCCCGGCTGGCCGAGCGCCGTGAGGCTGGGTCGTTCGAGCGCGGCGGCCATCGTCAGTCTCCGAGGAACGCGACGATCAGGCGGTTCACGTCGGCGGCCGCCTCCATCTGCACCATGTGCCCGCTGCCGGCGATCACTTCGGCACGCACGCCGTCAGGCAAACCCTGCGCGTGATGCGCCGGGATCACCTGGTCGCGCTCGCCCCAGATCACGAGCGTGCGCGGTGCAAGCGTCACGAGCCGGTCGCGGAACACACGCCGCTGTGCGGCGCCGTCGAACGCCGCGTTCGCGATCTTCTCGAGCGCGGCCTGCACGCCTTCGAGCCGCTTGTACTTGACGAGATCCTCGACGAGCTGCCGCGTGACCAGCGCGTTGTCCGCGAACAGCGCACCGAGGTGCGGCTTCAGCGTGTTGCGGCTGTTGCCGGCGACGAAACCGTCGATGTAAGCGCGGTTGATGTCGGTGCCGAGCCCCGCGCTCGCGATCAGCGTCAGCGACGCGACACGTTGCGGCGCGCGTTCCGCTGCCGCCATCGCAACCGCGCCGCCCATCGAATGGCCGATCAGGTGTGCCTGGTCGATGCCCTTCGCATCGAGCAGCGCGAGCACCGCGTCGGCGAGTTCGTCGAGGCTGCCCGTCTCGACCGCCTTGCCCGATTCGCCATGGCCGGGCAGGTCCAGTGCCCACACGGGCCGGTGCGCGGCGAGATCCGCGTGATTGAACAACCAGTTGTTCAGGTCGCCGCCGAAGCCGTGAATCAGCACGGCGGGTGTGCCGGTGCCTTCGCCGAGCTTCAGGAAGCGCACCGTCCGGCCGCCGATCTGCGCCTTCTCGGGTTGCGGGCCGGCCGCTTCGTCGGAGGCCGCGCTCGGCACGAAATCGCGCTGGAAATCGGCGATCGCCGCGTCGATGTCCGCATCGCTCGCATCGGCCGCCGCGACGACGCCGAGCAGCGCGCCGACCGGCAGCGTCTCGCCTTCCTGCGCGACCTGCCGGCGCAGCGTGCCGTCGAACGCGCATTCGACGCCCGACGAGATCTTGTCGGTCTCGACGTCGAGCACCTCGTCGCCCTTCGTCACGCGTTCGCCGATCGTCTTCAACCAGCCGTTGACCTGCCCCTGCTCCATCGACAGCCCCCACTTGGGCATCGTGATCATGTGAATCGACATCGTGTCAGCTCCTCGTCTTCAGGACCGCCTGCGCAATCGCATCGGCGGACGGGATATACAGGTCTTCCAGCACGCTCGCGAACGGCGCGGGCGTGTGCGGCGCGGTCACGAGCTCGATCGGCGCCTTCAGCGCATGGAACGCGCGCTGCGCGACGAGCGCGGCAATGTCGGTCGCGATCGAGCAGCGCGGGTTCGCTTCGTCGACGACCACGACGCGCCCGGTGCGCTCCGCGCTTTCGAGGATCGTTTCCTCGTCGAGCGGCGACGTCGTGCGCAGATCGATCACGTCGACCTGAATGCCGTCCTTCGCGAGCTTCGCGGCCGCGTCCATCGCGAGATGCACCATCCGGCCGTACGTGACGATCGTCGCGTCGTCGCCGTCGCGCATCACGTTTGCCTCGCCGAACGGAATCGCATAGGACTCCTCCGGCACGTCGCCTTCGCGGGTATAGAGCAGCTTGTGTTCGAGGAAGATCACGGGATCGTTGTCGCGGATCGCCTGGATCAGCAGCCCCTTCGCGTCGTACGGCGTCGACGGGCACACGACCTTCAGCCCCGGGATGTGCGTGAACAGCGACGTGAGCATCTGCGAGTGCTGCGCGGCCGCGCGCAGTCCGGCGCCGTACATCGCGCGGATCACGACCGGCGTCACGGCCTTGCCGCCGAACATGTAGCGGAACTTGGCGGCCTGGTTGAAGATCTGGTCGAAGCACACGCCCATGAAGTCGATGAACATCAGCTCCGCGACGGGCCGCATCCCGCATGCGGCCGCACCGACCGCCGCGCCGATGTAGCCGCCCTCCGACAGCGGCGTATCGAGCACGCGGCCCGGAAACTTGTGGAACAGCCCCTTCGTCACGCCGAGCACGCCGCCCCACGCGTCGTCCTCGCCCGGCGCGCCCGCGCCGCCTGCATTGTCCTCGCCCATCACGATCACGCTGTCGTCGCGCGCCATTTCCTGCGCGAGCGCCTCGTTGATCGCCTGCGAATAAGTAATCTTCCTTGCCATGTCTGTCTCCTGGAATGTTCGGTTCGCCGTGTCGGCCGCGGTGTCAGGCCGCGCTCACGGGTACGACACGTAGACGTCGGTCAGCAGGTCGGCTGCGTCGGGCAGCGGCGCGGCCTTGGCCTGCGCGACCGCGTCGTCGATCAGCGCCTTCACCTGGGCATCGACCGCGCGCAGATCGGCGGTCGTCAACGCTTCGGCCCGCACGACGCGCGTCTCGAAATGCTTCAGGCAGTCCTTCTCGTCGCGCAGCTTCTGCACCTCGCCGGGTGCGCGATAGGTCTGCGCGTCGCCTTCGAAGTGGCCGAAATAGCGCGTGAACTTCACCTCGACGAGCGTCGGGCCACCGCCGTTGCGCGCGCGCTCGACCGCTTCGCCGAGCGCTTCGTGCACCGCGAAGAAATCGAAGCCGTCGACGATCACGCCCGGCATCCCGAACCCGTTCGCGCGATCGGCGATGTTGTCGGTCGCGACCGACCAGCTCGACGACGTCGCTTCCGCGTAGCCGTTGTTTTCGGCGACGAAGATCGCGGGCAGCCGCCACACCGACGCGAGGTTCATCGATTCGAAGATCACGCCCTGGTTCGACGCGCCGTCGCCGAAGAAGCACACGCCGACGCCGCCCGTCTTCTTGTGCTTCGCCGCGAGCGCGGCGCCGCACACGAGCGGGCCGCCCGCGCCGACGATCCCGTTGGCGCCGAGCATCCCCATCGACAGGTCGGCGATGTGCATCGAGCCGCCCTTGCCGTGGCAGACGCCGGTTTTCTTGCCGTAGATCTCGGCCATCATCCCGTGCACGTCGACGCCCTTCGCGATGCAATGGCCGTGGCCACGGTGCGTGGTCGCGACGTAGTCGTCGAGGCCGAGGTGCAGTATCGTGCCGACCGCGGACGCCTCCTCGCCCGCGTACAGGTGAACGAAGCCGGGGATCTCGCCGGTCGCGAATTCGACGTGCAGGCGTTCCTCGAATTCGCGGATCGTGCGCATCAGCCGATAGGCGTCCAGCAGCTTGTCCCTGCTGAGCTGTGTCGAAACGGTCATGTGTGTCTCCTGGGTAGGTCTGACTGCGAATGCCGCCGCGGCGATGCCGTGGCGACGGATTGCACGGCCTGCGGCCGTCAGTGGAACGTGAAGCCGCCGTCGACGTTCACGGCCTGGCCCGTCACGTTGTCCATCGTCGCGAAGAACAGCGCGAGCCGGCCCATGTCTTCCGGTGTCTGCGCGCGGCCCTGCGGGATCAGCGTCAACTGGTGCCGCTGCCACGATTCCTCGACCGTTTCGCCGTCGGCCTTCCATTCGTCGGACAGCCGGTCCCACATATAGGTACGGACGATGCCGGGGCAGATCGCGTTGACGGTCACGCCGTCGCGCGCAAGCTCCTTCGCAAGCGCGTTCGTGAAGCCGACGACCGCGAATTTCGATGCGCTGTAGTGCGCGAGATTCGGAAAGCCTTCCTTGCCGGCGATCGACGCGACGTTGATGATCCGGCCGCGGCCCTGCGCCTTCAGGTGCGCGAGCGCCGCGCGGCAGCCGAGGAAGGTGCCCTTCGCGTTCACGTCCATCACGACATCCCAGTCGCGCTCGGTCAGTTCGGCGACCGGATGAATGCTGATCACGCCCGCGCAATTCACGAGGATGTCGAGCCGGCCGAGCTCGGCGAGCGCCTGCGCGACCATCGCGTCGACCTGCTCGGCCTGCGTGACGTCGACCTTCGCGACCGCCGCCCGCCGGCCGAGCGCGCGTACCTCGCGCGCGGTGGCGTCGAGCGCGTCGTCGAGCAGGTCGGCCAGCAGGATGTCGGCGCCCGCGCCGGCAAGCGTCAGCGCAATGCCGCGGCCGATGCCGCGCGCGCCGCCCGTGACGATGGCGACCTGTCCTTCGAGTGAAGCCGTCATGGCAATGTCTCCTTGAGGATCGTTATGGATGTCGAAATGTCATGCGAAAAAGCGGCGGCTCAGTCGTGCCACGCACCGGCATCGCGCAGCAGTTGCCGCGACGACGCGTAACGCAGCGTGCGGCCGACATCGACCGTCAGCGGCCCGCGCCAGTCGAGCGAGATCTCGTAGCGATCGCCGCGCGCGACCTCGATCTCGCGTTCACCGTCGAACGCGAGCGTGCCGCGCTCGAACGGGATCGTCTGCCACGCGCCCGGCTCGAGCCGTTCGCAACTGCGCATCACGACGCGATCGACGCGGCCCGGCGCAATCGGCGCGACGAGCGGCGTGCCGGCCGCCTTGCCTTCGGCCGCGAAACGCATCGCGAGCCCGTGCGGCGCGCTGCGTTCGAGCGGCGCCCACGCGCCGCCGAGCGCGGACAGGCCGATCCCGTCCGGTTCCGCGAACGTCAGGTAGAGCGAATCGATGTCGTCGGACCCCGAGATCGCGCGGGCGCCGATGAAACGCTGGCGTGCGGCGCACACGTCGACGAGCGCGATCTCCTCGCGCCCCGGCTGCGCACCCGCCACGCAGCGCACGACGAGCCGCTTGTTGCGCGTGAACGCGACTTCGGCCGGCACCGCGCCGGTCGCGGCGAGTCCTGCCGCGACGCCCGCGACGGTTGCCTCGCGATGTTCGGGAAACGCGTTGTTGGTGCCGGTGGACAGCGCGACGAGCGGAGTCGCGCCACAGTGCGCGGCCACGGCGCGATGCGTGCCGTCGCCGCCGAGCACGACGATCAGCGCGACTTCCATCCGGTGCAGGTACGCGGCACCGGCCCGTGTATCGGCGACGGTATCGGTGATCGGCAGGTCGACGAATTCGACCTCGGGCCAGCGCTCGTGCGGCGCGACCGCGCGATGCGTGTCGATCGCGCGCAGCAGCAGCGTCGCGATGCCCGTGCGGTCGCGCAGCGTCAGCACGCGCTCGACGCCCATCGCGCCGAGGCCGGCCAGCAGGCGCACGATCATGTTCGCCTTCTCCGCCGTCGGAAACACGGAGGCATGCGTCGTGAGGCGGCGAATGTCGCGCCCCGATGCGGGGTTCGCGATCACGCCGACGGTAACGGGCGTCGTCACGGGTTTGTCTCCATCCAGTTGGCCGGCCCCGGCGCGTTGGTGTACGCCGCAGCCCTGCCTGTCTCGTCCGCTGCCATCGCCGGGCGGCGGATCTTCATCGTCGACGCGACCGCGCCGACCTGCCCGTGATCTCTGCAAGCGGCGTGCCATCGTGCGTGCGATGACCGTGAAACCCGTGTGCACGCTGGCGCGGCGGGAATGTCGACGCCGCCGGTTCGCTGCCGGAGCCACGGCGTGCGCGGCAATTCCCCCCGTTCGTCTCACCCCGTCGATGCGACGAAATGGCCACCGCGACGCCGATGCAAGCGCGCCGTTGCGCCCGCAAACCCCGCGCTGTCGCGGTGCCGCGCGGGCCGCGTCATGCCGGACGATCCGCGCATGCCGCACATGCGCGCGTCTCAGCGACACGAGACAGCGCGCGATACCGGTGAGACGAACGTCTCACGCCCGCCGCGTGCTGCGATGCAATGTGATCCGTCGAACGGGATGTGCTACAAGAACATCGCATTCCTCGCCGTACGGAACCGGAGCCGACCATGCCCTACGCCGTCCCCCAGGCCCAGCACGCCGACCGTGTGCTCGGCGCGCTCGCCGGACGCCTGCCCGCGCCGGCCGAATCCACGCGCCTCGTGTCATCGTGGCAACGGTCGCTCGAGCGCTACCGTCTCGACCCCGCTTCGTCGATCGGCCCGCGCGTGCTGACCGCGGCGGAGCTGCGCGAAGTGCGCGACAAGGAAGAGGCCTTCCTGCGCGCGTCGGGCCAGTGCCTGACGCGGCTGCACGACATGATCCGCGTCGCCGACTACTGCGTGATGCTGACCGACGCGCACGGCGTGACGATCGACTACCGGATCGACCGCGAGCGCCGCAACGACTTCCGCCACGCGGGGCTGCACATCGGCTCGTGCTGGTCGGAAAGCGAGGAAGGCACCTGCGGTGTCGCGAACGTGCTGACCGATCTCGCGCCGATCACCGTGCACAAGACCGATCACTTTCGCGCGGCCTTCACGACGCTCACCTGCAGCGCGGCGCCGATCTTCTCGCCGGGCGGCGAACTGATCGGCGTGCTCGACGCGTCGGCCGTTCAATCGCCCGACGGTCGCGACAGCCAGCGTCTCGTCTATCAGCTCGTGCGGCAGAGCGCGGCACTGATCGAAGACGGCTACTTCGTGCACAGCACCGCGCAGCACTGGATCCTGTTCGGGCATCCGAATCGTCATTACGTCGAAGCGCAACCCGAGTGGCTGATCGCGTTCGACGAATGCGGCAATATCGTCGCCGCGAACCGGCAGGCGCGCGACGCACTGCCGGCGTTGCGCGAACCGCGCCATATCGACGAGATCTTCGATGCGACCGAGATGCCGCTGCGCGATGCCGCGCGGCTCGATGCGATCGTCGCGCTGCGGCTGCGCGCGACCGGCGCGCCGCTCTATGCGCGGCTGCGCGCGCCGCTACGGCGCACCGGCCGCGAGCCCGGCACGGCCTCGCGCCGCCCGGGCACCACGCAACGCCACGTCGGCGCGCTGACGCCGTTCCTGCACAGCAGTGATGCGCATATCGCGCAACAGGCCGAACTCGCGTTGCGGGTCGCGAGCAAGCGGCTGCCGATTCTCGTGCTCGGCGAGACCGGTGCGGGCAAGGAAGTGTTTGCGCGCGCGATCCACGACGCCGGCGCGCGGCGCGCGCGGCCGTTCGTCGCCGTCAACTGCGGCGCACTGCCGGAAGCACTGATCGAGAGTGAATTGTTCGGTTATGCGGCCGGTGCGTTTACCGGCGCACGCAAACACGGCGCGCGCGGCAAGATCGCCCTCGCCGACGGCGGCACGCTGTTCCTCGACGAAATCGGCGACATGCCGCTCGCGCTGCAGACACGCCTGTTGCGCGTGCTCGCCGATGGCGAGGTCGTGCCGCTCGGCAGCGATACGCCCGTGCGCGTCGATCTCGACGTGATCTGCGCGACGCACCGCGATCTCGCGCGCATGGTGGCCGACGGCACGTTCCGCGAGGATCTGTACTACCGGCTGAGCGGCGCGACGTTCGAACTGCCGCCGCTGCGCGCGCGCGCGGACGTGCGCGACGTGATCGCCACCGTGTTCGCCGAGGAGGCGCAGGCAACCGGCCACGTGCTGACACTCGATGCAACGCTCGCGGAACAGCTCGCCGCGTATCCGTGGCCCGGCAACGTCCGGCAGTTGCGCAACGTGCTGCGCTATGCGTGCGCGGTGTGCGACGCCGCGCGCGTGACGCGACAGGATCTGCCGGCCGATATCGCCGCGCAGCTCGGCGGTGCGTCGATCGGCCCCCTGCCTGACGACGAGCGCGGCCGCATCGTCGCCGCGCTCACCGCGCACCGCTGGCGGCCCGACGCCGCCGCGCAGGCGCTCGGCATCTCGCGCGCGACGTTGTACCGGCGCATCGCGAAGCACCGGATTGTCGCGCCGCACCGCGCGTGACGCGCGGGTGCCGACGCGTGCCCCGTCACGCGAGCTGCCCGACCGCGTCGTGCGCGTCGTTCGCGTCGTTTTCCTCTGCGGCCGCTTCGTCGAGCCGCGCGAACACCTCGCGCGCCGCGAACAGCGCGTTGAGCGCGGCCGGGAAACCCGCGTACACGGACATCTGCATGAACACCTCGACGATCTCGTCGCGCGTGCAGCCCACGTTCAGCGCGGCCTCGATATGCACCTTCAACTGCGGCTGCGCGTTGCCGAGCGCGGCCAGTGCCGAGATCGTCGCGATCTCGCGCGCCTTCAGGTCGAGTTGCGGCCGGCTGTAGATGTCGCCGAAGCCGAATTCGACCAGCAGCCGTGCGAAGTCCGGGGCGATCGGCGCAAGCGCCGCGATCACGCGTTCGCCCACCTCCCCGTCGATTTCCTTCAGTTTGTTCCAGCCGCGCGTGTAGCGGTCTTCAACGAGTCGTTCCATGGTGTTCGTCCTGTTCCGATGGGGAGTGAGAGGGTTTTGCCCGTCGTGCCGCATCGCGCTCCTGTGCCTCGTAGTACGCGATCTTGTCGCTGATCACGTCGAGGCTCGCCTGCAGCTCCGCGAGATGCGCGCGCACCGCGTCGCGATGCGTGACCAGCAGGCTGCGCCGCGCACCGAAGGTCGGCTCGCCCTGCGCGCGCAGCGCCGCGAATTCCTGCATCTGCGCGATCGGCATGCCGGTCGCCTTCAGGCGCATCACGAAGGCCAGCCAGTCAAGGTCGGCCGGCGCATAGAGCCGGTGCCCGGCCGCCGTGCGCGAAATCGCACGCAGCAGGCCGGCCTGCTCGTAGTAGCGCAGCGTATGCGTGGACAAGCCGGTCAGCTCGGCGACTTGCCCGATCGTCAGCGGACCGGTGGCGGAAGGTTTGGATACGGTTTTCGACATGGCAGGAACAAGGTTAGGAGTTAGAGTCAACTCTAAGTCAAGCGCTTTTGAACGGCCAGCGCGACGACGACCCACGACACCCCGCGACACCGTAAAGAATGGTCAAAACCGCCGCCCGGCACGGGTTTCGGTCTTTACAGCGCCGCAAGCCTTCAGCAAGATTCGGTCAGCCTGTCTTAAAAAGGGCACGCATTTGTCCTATGCTTAACGGCGACACCCGGCCAAGTCTCGCCCGCCGTCCGTTGCAACAGCCATTCATCCGTCAGAATCAGAACCAGGGAGCCTTTGCCATGCTGAAAAAGCTGCTGATGCTGTTCGTCGCGCTGTCGCTGTCACTCGCCGCAGGCCTTGCCGCGGCCGTCGAAGTCAACACGGCCGACCAGGCCGCGCTCGAATCCGTGAAGGGGCTCGGGCCGGTGAAGTCGAAGGCGATCATCGACGAACGCACCAAGAACGGCCCGTTCAAGGACGCGGACGATCTCGCGAACCGCGTAAAGGGCCTCGGCACGAAGTCGGTCGGCCATCTCGAGGAAAACGGACTGACGATCGGCGGCTCGTCGGCGCCGCCGAAGGGCGTGAAGCTGTCGAAGCCGGCCGCGACCCCGTCGGCAACGACGTCGGCAGGCACCGCGTCGACGTCCACGACCGCAACGGCCGGTACGACGGCCACTGCGCCGGCACCGGCGGCAAGCGCGCCGGACACGGCGGCGAAACCGGCCAAGACCAAGCGCGCGTCGAAGAAGGAAAAGGCCGCCGCGGCCGCAGCGGCATCCGCCGACGCGGGTGCGAGCGCACCGGCCGCCGCGTCGTCGACCAAGGCGACGAAGGGTTCGAAGAAGAAAAACAAGAAGGACAAGGCAGCCTCCGCCGCCGCGGCGTCGGGCGCCTGATGTGCGCCGCGCGCGCGACGGCGTGCGCGCGGCATTCGTTCAACGGGCGTCGTCGTCACGACGCCCTTTTCAGTAAAGGTGAAGCACCATGGGTCTCCTCGACATCGTTGGCGGTCTGCTCGGCGGCCAGGCCGGCGGCAACTCGCAAAGCGCGCTGATCACGACCGCGCTCGAATTCATCAACAACCAGCCGGGCGGCCTGAACGGCCTGATCGAGAAATTCAAGGCAGGCGGCGCCGGCGACATCATCGGCTCGTGGGTCGGCAACGGCGAAAACCAGCCGATCTCGGCAGACACGCTGCAGAACGTGCTCGGCTCCGACGTCGTCGGCTCGCTCGCGAGCAAGGTCGGCATCGATCCGTCGCAGGCTTCGTCGATCCTCGCGCAGGTGCTGCCGCACGTCGTCAACGGCGCGACGCCGAACGGCGAAGTGCCGGCAGGCGGCCAGGTCGATACGTCGAACGTGCTCGGCACGCTCACGCAACTCGCCGGCATGTTCGGCGGCAACAAGCAGGGCTGAGCCCGCACCACGCCGGCTGACGGCCCCGGCGGCGGTTTTGGCCGCCCCATAAGCAAACACCCCGCCGAGGCGGGGTGTTTGTTTTTGCGCGCCCGGCGCGAACCGGGCGGGCAGCCGATGGCAGGCGATCAGTGAACGACGCGGTCGAACACGAACTTGCCGTCGTTGACGTCGACCGGAATCACGTCCTTCGGACCGAAACGGCCAGCGAGGATGAGCTTCGCGACCGGGTTCTCGATCTCCTGCTGGATCGCGCGCTTCAGCGGCCGCGCACCGAACAGCGGATCGTAGCCGACCTTGCCGATCTGTTCGAGCGCCGCCGGCGACACGTCGAGCGCCATGTCGAGCTTCGCGAGCCGGTCGTGCAGGCGGGCGAGCTGGATCTTCGCGATCGACTCGATGTTGCTGCGGTCGAGCGCATGGAACACGACGACGTCGTCGATCCGGTTCAGGAACTCGGGGCGGAAATGCTGCTTCACCTCGAGCCACACCGCGTCCTTGATCTCTTCCTGCGGCGCGCCCGTCATCGCCTGGATCACCTGCGAGCCGAGGTTCGACGTCATCACGATCACCGTGTTCTTGAAGTCGACCGTGCGCCCCTGCCCGTCCGTCATGCGGCCGTCGTCGAGCACCTGCAGCAGCACGTTGAACACGTCCGGATGCGCCTTCTCGATCTCGTCGAGCAGGATCACGCTGTACGGCTTGCGGCGCACGGCTTCCGTCAGGTAGCCGCCTTCCTCGTAGCCGACATAGCCCGGCGGCGCGCCGATCAGCCGCGCGACGCTGTGCTTCTCCATGAACTCGCTCATGTCGATGCGGATCAGATGCTCTTCCGAATCGAACAGGAACGTCGCCAGCGCCTTGCACAGCTCGGTCTTGCCGACACCCGTCGGACCGAGGAACAGGAACGAGCCGTACGGACGGTTCGGATCGGCGAGACCCGCGCGCGAACGGCGGATCGCGTCGGCCACCGCGCTGATCGCCTCATGCTGGCCGACCACGCGCTCGTGCAGCTTTTCCTCGATGTGCAGCAGCTTCTCGCGTTCGCCCTGCATCATCCGCGACACCGGAATCCCGGTCGAACGCGACACGACTTCCGCGATTTCCTCGGCACCGACCTGCGTGCGCAGCAGGCGCGGACGCGTCGGGTTGTGCTGCTCCTGCTCTTCGGCCTGCGTGACCTGCTTCAGCTGCGCCTCGAGCTGCGGCAGCTTGCCGTACTGCAGTTCGGCGACCTTCTCCAGCTTGCCGTCGCGCTGCAGACGCGCGATGTCCGCACGCACCTTCTCGATCTCTTCCTTCAACTGCGCGCTGCCCTGCACCGCGGCCTTCTCGGCGGTCCAGATCTCCTCGAGGTCCGCATATTCGCGGCCGAGGCGCTCGATCTCTTCCTCGATCAGCTGCAGGCGCTTCTGCGATGCTTCGTCCTGCTCCTTCTTCACGGCTTCGCGCTCGATCTTCAGCTGGATCAGCCGGCGGTCGAGCTTGTCCATCTCTTCGGGCTTCGAATCGATTTCCATCTTGATCTTCGAAGCGGCTTCGTCGATCAGGTCGATGGCCTTGTCGGGCAGGAACCGATCGGTGATGTAGCGGTGCGACAGTTCGGCCGCGGCGACGATCGCCGGATCGGTGATGTCGACGCCGTGGTGCAGCTCGTACTTCTCCTGCAGCCCGCGCAGGATCGCGATCGTCGCCTCGACGCTCGGCTCGTCGACGAGCACCTTCTGGAAGCGGCGCTCGAGCGCGGCATCCTTCTCGATGTACTTGCGGTATTCGTCGAGCGTGGTCGCGCCGATGCAGTGCAGCTCGCCGCGCGACAGCGCCGGCTTCAGCATGTTGCCCGCATCCATCGCGCCTTCGGCCTTGCCCGCGCCGACCATCGTGTGGATTTCGTCGATGAAGACGATCGTCTGGCCTTCGTCCTTCGCGATGTCGTTGAGCACCGCCTTCAGGCGCTCCTCGAATTCACCGCGATACTTCGCGCCGGCGAGCAGCGCGGCCATGTCGAGCGACAGCACGCGCTTGCCCTTCAGCGTCTCCGGCACCTCGCCGTTGACGATCCGCTGCGCGAGCCCTTCGACGATCGCGGTCTTGCCGACGCCCGGCTCGCCGATCAGCACCGGGTTGTTCTTGGTGCGGCGCTGCAGGATCTGGATCGAACGGCGGATTTCGTCGTCGCGGCCGATCACCGGGTCGAGCTTGCCCGCACGGGCGCGCTCGGTCAGGTCGACCGTGTACTTCTTCAGCGCCTCGCGCTGGCTTTCCGCATCCTGGCTGTGCACCTGCGAGCCGCCGCGCACCGCGGCGATCGCGGCTTCGAGCGACTTGCGCGTAAGGCCGTGCTGGCGCGCGAGCTTGCCGGCTTCGCCCTTGTCGTCGGACACGGCGAGCAGGAACATCTCGCTCGCGATGAACGTGTCGTTGAGCTTCTGCGCTTCCTTGTCGGCCTGGTTCAGCAGCCCGGCCAGCTCGCGGCCGATCTGAATGTCGCCGCCCGTGCCCGTCACTTGCGGCAGGCGCGAGATCGCTTCGTTCAGCGCGCCTTGCAGCGCCTGGATGTGAACACCCGCGCGTGACATCAGCGAGCGCGCGGAACCGTCCTGCTGCGCGACCAGCGCGGCCAGCACGTGAACGGGTTCGATGTATTGATTGTCGCGGCCGGCCGCAAGGCTTTGCGCGTCAGCGAGTGCTTCCTGGAACTTGGTGGTGAGCTTGTCGATTCTCATTTTGTCGAGACCTCCAATTTTCGATTAACACCAAGATGAGGATGGTTATGCGGCTTTCAAGCGAAATTCGGGTTGATTCAGCGCAAAAATCGATGGATATCCTCGAAGCGGCCCCGGGACGGGCCGCTGCCGGGTCGCAGGGCGCGGCGCTCGCGTATCAGTCGGCCGTCGACGGCGGCTCGACGGACACGGGCGCGTCTTCCGGCAGCGGCGCGGAGGGATGCACGCGCACGACCGGGCGAATGCCGAGCAGCGCCATGAGCGGCGCAGCGGGTTCGACCAGTTCACCGAGCGTGTGACGGTCGAGTTCGGCGAAGAACGCGTCGCGCGCTGCCGCCAGTACGCCCTTCAGCCGACACTGCGGCTCGATCACGCAGCCGCGCGACTCACCTTCGGCCGAAAAGCAGCCGACCAGCGCGAAATCGCTCTCGGTTGCGCGCACGACCTGACCGACGGTCAGTTGCAGCGATTCAGGGAACAGCCTCAGCCCGCCATTGCGGCCGCGAACGGTGTCGACCCATCCCAGCTCGCCGAGCTGCTGCACGACTTTCATCAGATGGTTCTTCGAGATGCCGTAGGCGTCCGAGATCTCCTGGATCGTCGCGAGTCCCTCGCCGCGCACGGCAAGGTAAAGCATCACGCGCAGCGAATAGTCGGTGTAGTCGGTGAGTCTCATGGGTGAATACGGAAGAGATCGATCGTGTCCCATTTACGTGAGCCGGGCCGATCGGGATGCGCACGGGGCCGGTCGACAGCCCTGTTCCGCGGCCCCGGGTTGCCGGGATGGCGCGCGCACAATAAGATGCGTGACATCTACACGTTTTTCAGGGGTCGTTGGTCGCTATTTTGCGTCAAAATCCGGCCGGCGTCCTGCCCGATGCCGGCGCCGCCGCCCCGTCGTTGTCTGTCTCTCCCGGCCCTTTTTTGCCATGACCGCCCTGCCCGCCTCGCCCGAACCCGCACCGGCCCGCCCTCGCGACGCCGAGCCGACCGAAGAAAACATCCGCGATCTCGTCTACGCGTTCTACGACCGCGTGCGCACCGATCCGCTGCTCGGGCCCGTGTTCGACGCAAGGCTGGCCGGCCGCTGGGACGACCACCTGCCGAAGATGGTCACGTTCTGGTCGAGCCTCGTGCTCGGCACCAAGGGCTATCGCGGCAACGTGCAACAGGCGCACCAGCCGCTCGGCGGGATCGAGCCGGCCCATTTCAGCCGCTGGCTGTCGCTGTTCCTGAAGACCGTCGAGGCGCGCTACGCACCGCCCGCGGCGATCCGCTTCATGGAGCCGGCGCTGCGGATCGCACAGAGCCTGCAGTTGAGCCGCTTCGGCTGGGATTACCGGATTCCGCCCGAGCAGCAGGCGCTGCTCGACGCGATCGCACCGCGCCGCCGCGGCGGGGACGACGGGTGCGACGATCCGCACGCGTTGCCGTCGCGTGCCCGCGGCGAGCCGTTTCCGGCGAAGATCATCGGGCGCAGCACCGATCCGGACGCATAACGGGGGTTGCCGTCACGGGTTGCCGTCGCGCGCGGCGCTTGCGTGCTGCGCTACCTTGCCGCACGAGGCCGACGCCGCGCTCAGCGTCGTGTATTGCCCGATTCGATCCCCCAGCGCGCGAGCGCGGCATCGTCGGTGCTGCGCGCGTCGACCCAGCGCTCGCCGTCCGGCGTGGTTTCCTTCTTCCAGAACGGCGCTTCGGTCTTCAGGTAGTCCATCACGAACTCGCACGACGCGAACGCGTCGCCGCGGTGCGACGCAACCGTGGCGACCATCACGATCTGGTCGAGCGGCAGGAGCCTGCCGACGCGATGCACGATCGCGACGTCGATGCCCGGCCAGCGCCGGCCGGCCTCGGCGGCAATCTTCTCGAGCGCCTTCTCGGTCATCCCCGGATAGTGCTCGAGTTCCATCGCGGCAACCGCATCACCTTCGTTCAGATCGCGCACCGTGCCGACGAAGCACGCGACCGCGCCGATCTTCGGGTTGCGCGCACGCAATGCCGCGACCTCGGCGTTCAGGTCGAAGTCGTCGGTCTGGATTCGTACCGTTGCCATTGCCGATGCCTCAACCGCCCGTCACCGGCGGAAAGAACGCCACTTCGCAGCCTTCGGTGAGCCGCGTATCGGGATCGGTCATCTCGTGATTGCACGCCATGCGCAGCGCGCGCCCTTCCGCGAGCGTCTCGGCCCATGCCCCGCCGCGCACGCGCAGCCATGCGCGCACGTCGCCCACGGTCGTGACGCTGTCCGGCACGTCGGCCTGCTCGTCGGCCACACCCAGTGCCTCGCGTACGCTTGCAAAAAATTTCAGCTGAATCTTCATGGTTCGGGAAGCCGTCGCGTTACGACAGCAGTTCGGAAAACGGAATGAAACGCACGGTCTCGCCGGCGCTGATCGCGTGCTGCGGCGGATTGTCGATCAGGCCGTCGCCCCACACCGTCGACGTCAGCACCGCCGAACTCTGGTTCGGGAACAGGTCGAGGCCGCCGGCCGCGTTCACGCGGGCACGCAGGAATTCGTTGCGGCGGTCGCCCTTGCGTTGCGAGAAGTCGGCACGCAGCGACAGCGCGCGCGGCGCGACGTCGCGCACGCCGGACAGGCGCAGCAGGAACGGCCGCACGAACAGCAGGAACGTGACGAAACTCGATACCGGGTTGCCGGGCAGCCCGATGAAGTGCGCATCGGGGCGATCGTCGCCGCGGCGCACCGCGCCGTAGGCAAGCGGCTTGCCGGGCTTCATCGCGATCTGCCACAGCGCGAGCCGCCCTTCGGCCTCGACGGCCGGCTTCACGTGATCCTCGTCGCCGACCGACACGCCGCCGCTCGTCAGGATCACGTCGTGATCGCGCGCGGCCGCGCGCAGCGTGTCGCGCGTCGCAGCGAGCGAATCGGGCACGATCCCGTAGTCGGTCACGTGGCAGCCGAGCCGCTCCAGCAGCCCGCGCAGTGTGAAGCGGTTCGAGTTGTAGATCGCGCCGGGCTTCAGCGGCTCGCCCGGCATCGTCAGTTCGTCGCCGGTGAAGAACACCGCGACGCGAATCCGCCGCGCGACCAGCAACTGCGCGCAGCCGACCGATGCGGCAAGACCGAGCGCCTGCGGCGTGAGCCGCGTGCCGGCCGGCAGGATCACCGAGCCCTGCCGGATATCCGCGCCCTGCGCTGTGATCCATTCACCGGCCTTCGGCGTGTGCAGGATCTCGACCGCATCGCCGTCGGCCGACGCCTGCTCCTGCATCACGACAGCGTCGGCGCCGGGCGGCACCGTCGCGCCGGTGAAGATCCGCGCGGCCGTGCCGGCAACGAGCGGCGCGGCCGGATGGCCCGCCGGAATGCGCTGCGACACCGGCAAACGCCGCTCGCCATGCAGCAGGTCGGCGACGCGCACCGCATAGCCGTCCATCGCGCTCGTATGCATCGGCGGCACGTCGAGCGGCGAGCTCACGTCGGCCGCCAGCACGCGGCCGAGCGCATCGAGCGTGGCGACGGTTTCGACGCCGGGCAACGGCTTCGCGGCATCGAGCAGCGCGGCGAGCGCCTCGGCGGTCGACAGCATCGGCGCGCGCGGCGCCGCGGGATTCGGGTTCGACATCGATGGAATCGGGGATCGTTGGATGCAATACGTCATTGTAGCGACGCCGTCGCGCGGACGCGCGATATGGCGGACATGCGGAAACTGTGATTCGCGCGAACGCGCGGGTCTGGCACTTGTTTCACGCGCGATGCCGGTTTGACCGCAGCCGCGCGGCGCGGCACCGCCAAACGAAACGGCCGGAACCCCGATCCGTTCGACGAATCGGCATTCCGGCCGTCCTGCGCTGCCGGGCCCGCGGCCCGGCCACGCGTCATGCGCCCGTATGGGCGGCGATGAAGTCCTTCACCTGCTGCGCATCGGCCTTCACGACCTCGAAACGTTGCGGCAGCGCCTCGAGCCCGTCGAATGCGGCCGGACGCTCGGCTTCGCGATCGAGCGCCTCGCGAATCGTCTCGCCGAACTTGATCGGCTGTGCGGTCTCGAGCACGACCATCGGCACGCCCGCGTCGAGATGCTCGCGCGCGACCTTCACGCCGTCGGCCGTGTGCGTATCGATCATCGTGTCGTAACGCGAGAACACGTCGCGGATCGTCGCGATGCGGTCCGTGTGGCTGCTGCGGCCCGACACGAAACCGAACTCGGCGACCCGTGCGAAATCGCCGCTCGCCGCGAGATCGAAGCCGCCTTTCTCCTCGACGTCGCGGAACAGCTGCATCACGCGCGCCGGATCGCGGCCGAGCAGGTCGAACACGAAGCGCTCGAAGTTCGATGCCTTCGAGATGTCCATGCTCGGGCTGCTCGTGTGATAGGTGTTCTCGGCGCTGCGCACGCGATACGCGCCCGTGCGGAAGAACTCGTCGAGCACGTCGTTCTCGTTGGTCGCGACCACGAGCTTCGCGATCGGCAGGCCCATCATCCGCGCGATGTGGCCCGCGCAGACGTTGCCGAAGTTGCCCGACGGCACCGTGAACGACACGCGCTCGTCGTTGGACTGCGTCGCCGCGAAGTAGCCCTTGAAGTAGTACACGACCTGCGCGACGACGCGCGCCCAGTTGATCGAGTTGACCGTGCCGATCTTCTGCTGCGCCTTGAACGCGTGATCGTTCGACACCGCCTTCACGATGTCCTGGCAGTCGTCGAACACGCCCTCGACCGCGAGGTTGAAGATGTTCGGATCCTGCAGGCTGAACATCTGGGCCGTCTGGAACGCGCTCATCTTCTTGTGCGGCGACAGCATGAACACGCGCACGCCGGCCTTGCCGCGCATCGCGTATTCGGCCGCGCTGCCCGTGTCGCCGGACGTCGCGCCGAGAATGTTCAGCGTCTGCCCGTGCTTCGCGAGCGTGTACTCGAACAGGCTGCCGAGCAGCTGCATCGCCATGTCCTTGAACGCGAGCGTCGGGCCGTTCGACAGTTCCAGCAGCGACAGCGCCGCGCCGTTCTCGGTGCCGAGCGTCTTCAGCGGCGTGATGTCGGACGCGTTCTCGCCATGGCGCGTGTTGCGGTACACGTCGGCCGTGTACGTGCGGCGCGTGATCGCGCGCAGGTCGTCGGCCGGCACGTCGTCGCAGAACTTCGACAGGATCTCGAACGCGAGATCCGCATACGACAGCGTGCGCCAGCGCGCGAGCTCGTCGGCCGACACCTTCGGATATTCGGACGGCAGGTACAGCCCGCCGTCCTTCGCGAGGCCGCCGAGCAGGATGTCGGAGAACGTGTGGCGCTCGCCGATGCCGGCGCCGCGCGTGGAGATGTAGTTCATGTCGCCTTCCGTCCTCAGTTCAGCGCTTCCATGCGCAGCTTCGTTACCTTCGAGACCACCGTCGAGAGGCTCTCGATCTGCGCGATCGCCGCGTTGACGTTCTTCTCGACCGTCTCGTGCGTGATCAGGATGATGTCGGTCTCGCCGTTCGCGCCGTCGATCTGCTCCGATTCCTTCTGCAGCAGCGCGTCGATCGAGATGCCCGATGCGGCGAGGATGCGCGTGATGTCGGCCAGCACGCCCGTCTGGTCGGCGACGCGCAGGCGCAGGTAGTAGCCGCTCGTCACTTCCTCGATCGGCAGGATCGGCGTGTTCGACAGGCTGTCCGGCTGGAACGCGAGATGCGGCACGCGATGCTCCGGGTCCGCCGTGTGCAGGCGCGTGACGTCGACGAGATCCGCGACCACGGCCGACGCGGTCGGCTCCGCGCCCGCGCCCTTGCCGTAATACAGCGTCGTGCCGACCGCGTCGCCGTGCACGACGACCGCGTTCATCGCGCCCTCGACGTTCGCGAGCAGGCGCTTTTCCGGGATCAGCGTCGGGTGCACGCGCAGCTCGATGCCGTTTGCGGCGCGGCGCGCGATGCCGAGCAGCTTGATCCGGTAGCCGAGCTCTTCCGCGTAGCGGATGTCGGTCGCGTCGAGCTTGCTGATGCCTTCGACGTATGCGCGGTCGAACTGCACCGGCACGCCGAACGCGATCGCGCTCATGATCGTCGCCTTGTGCGCGGCGTCGACGCCTTCGATGTCGAAGGTCGGATCGGCTTCCGCGTAGCCGAGCTCCTGCGCGGCCTTCAGCGCGGTCGCGAAGTCGAGCCCGCGATCGCGCATTTCCGACAGGATGTAGTTGGTCGTGCCGTTGATGATGCCCGCGATGTACTGGATGCGGTTCGCGGTCAGGCCTTCGCGCAGCGCCTTGATGATCGGGATGCCGCCGGCGACGGCCGCCTCGAACGCGACCATCACGCCCTTCGCGCGCGCGGCCTCGAAGATCTCGGTGCCGTGCACCGCGAGCAGCGCCTTGTTGGCCGTCACGACATGCTTGCCGTTCGCGATCGCGCGCAGCACGAGGTCGCGCGCGATGCCGGTGCCGCCGATCATCTCGGCGACGATCGCGATCGACGGATCATCGACGACCGCGTTGAAATCGTCGGTGATCTGCGCAGCGCCGGCGTCGCCGCCGAGCGCAGCCAGCGCCTTGGCCGGGTTGCGCACCGCAATGCGCGTCACCTCGATGCCGCGCCCCGCGCGTCGCTTGATTTCTTCCTGGTTGCGGCCCAGCACCGTGAAGGTGCCGCTGCCCACCGTGCCGAAGCCCAACAGGCCAACTTTGATCGGTTCCATGCTGCGTGTGATCGATGAGTAAGAAGTAGTGAGTACCGTGTGGCCCTGCCGCTCAGGCCGAATGGCGCTTGCGGTAGCCGTCGAGGAAGCGTGCGATCCGGTTGATCGAATCGGTCAGGTCGTCGAGGTTCGGCAGGAAGACCACGCGGAAGTGGTCCGGCGTCGTCCAGTTGAAGCCCGTGCCCTGCACGAGCAGTACGCGCTCCTCGAGCAACAGGTCGAGAATGAACTGCTGGTCGTTCTGGATCGGATAAAGCTTCGGGTCGAGGCGCGGGAACATGTACAGCGCGGCCTGCGGCTTCACGCAGGTCACGCCAGGGATCGACGTGAGCATGTCGTACGCGAGTTCGCGCTGCTTGTACAGGCGCCCGCTCGGCACGATCAGCTCGTTGATGCTCTGGTAGCCGCCGAGCGCCGTCTGGATCGCGAACTGCCCGGGCACGTTCGCGCACAGGCGCATCGACGACAGGATGCCGAGCCCCTCGAGGTAATCCTTCGCGCGCCGGCGGTTGTCGCCGCCGAGGCCCGACACGGCCATCCAGCCCGCGCGGTAGCCGCACGAACGATAGCTCTTCGACAGGCTGTTGAACGTGACGGTGATCACGTCCTCCGACAGCGAACCCAGCGCCGTGTGCTCGAGGCCGTCGTAGACGATCTTGTCGTACACCTCGTCGGCGAACACGATCAGCCCGTGCTGGCGCGCGATCTCGAGCAGTTCGAGCAGCAATTCGTCCGAATAAAGCGCGCCCGTCGGGTTGTTCGGGTTGATCACGACGATCGCCTTCGTGTTCGGCGTGATCTTGCGGCGGATGTCGTCGAGATCGGGCATCCATGCGTTCTGCTCGTCGCAGATGTAATGCACCGGCGTGCCGCCCGACAGGCTGACCGCCGCCGTCCACAGCGGGTAGTCGGGCGCGGGCAGCAGCACTTCGTCGCCGTCGTTCAGGAGCGCCTGGGTCGCCATCACGATCAGCTCGGACGCGCCGTTGCCGATGTAGATGTCGTCGAGGCCGACGCCCACGACGCCCTTTTCCTGCGTGTAGTGCATCACCGCCTTGCGCGCCGAGAACACGCCCTTCGAATCCGAATAGCCGGACGACGTCGGCAGGTTGCGGATCATGTCCTGGATGATCTCGTCCGGTGCATCGAAACCGAACGGCGCGAGGTTGCCGATGTTCAGCTTGATGATGCGGTGGCCTTCTTCCTCGAGGCGCTTCGCGTGCTCGAGCACCGGGCCACGGATGTCGTAGCAGACGTTGAGCAGCTTGTTCGACTTCTGAATCGGTTTCACGACGACACGGTTCCTGGGTTGGCCTTGCGGCCGGGGGGACGGGATCAAAACTGGAAAGCGGCCGGTCTGTGCGCGCTGTCTAGACTGGGGAAAAGCGGGCGGTCGGGCGCGGCTTGTGGCGACGCGCGACGCAAGTGGCGCCCGGGGGCGACCAAAAAGTTATAATTTAGCGGATTTTGGCCGACTTTCGCAATGCACCATAGCCGCGCCGGGCCCACGCCGTCAGGCGTCCCGCGTGCCCGGGCAAGCGAAACCGGCCTTCCGGGCCCCCTGTGGCCCTGCAACACATTCCCCTTCGGAACCGCGGAATACCGACTTGAAACTGCACCAGGACGCGAGCGGCGCGCTCAACACCGTCACCGGCTACGGCCCCGATTATGTCGACGTCAATCTCGAACGCCATGAAACGAGCGTCATCGTGCTGCCCGGCGCGCCGGTCCAGACGTGGCCCGTGTCGTCGTTCGATGCGCTCGCGCCCGAGCATTTCGCGATGCTGCTCGAACCGACCCCCGAACTCGTGATCTTCGGCAGCGGCGCACGGCTGCGCTTCCCGCACCCGCGCCTCGTCGCGGCGCTCACGGCCAAGCGGATCGGCGTCGAGACGATGGATTTCCAGGCGGCCTGCCGCACCTACAACATCCTGATGGCCGAAGGCCGCAAAGTCGCCGCCGCGCTCTTAATTGAACGTTAATCCGCGATGCGGTAAAACTCGGGCCGGCGCAGCGGGTCGATCCCCCGGATCGGCCCGGCCAGGCCGCCCGCCCCCGGCGCAACCCGCCGGCGGCCCGTCACAACAACCAACAGGCTGAAAATCCATGAACGATACGCCGTCGAGGCTACCGCTCAACCGCATCACGCTCGTCCTCCTCGTCGTCGCGCTCGCGATCGTCTGGTTCGCGCCGCTCGGGCTGCGCCACCTGATCCCGAGCGACGAAGGCCGCTACGCGGAAATGGCGCGCGAGATGTTCGTCACCGGCGACTGGATCACGCCGCGCTACAACGGCTACAAGTATTTCGAGAAGCCGCCGCTGCAGACCTGGCTGAACGCGCTCACGTTCGCGTGGTTCGGCATCGGCGAATGGCAGGCGCGCCTCTACACGGCCGTCGCGAGCTTCGCCGGCGTGCTGCTGGTCGGCTTCACGGGCGCGCGCCTGTTCAACCCGCTGTCGGGCTTCCTCGCCGCCGTCGCGCTCGCGGCGTCGCCGTACTGGAACCTGATGGGCCACTTCAACGCGCTCGACATGGGCCTTGCGTTCTGGATGGCACTGTCGCTGTGCTCGCTGCTGCTCGCGCAACGGCCCGGGCTGCGCCCGGCCGCGGCACGCGGCTGGATGTGGGCGTGCTGGGCCGCGATGGCGTTCGCGGTGCTGTCGAAGGGCCTCGTCGGCCTGATCCTGCCCGGCGCCGTGCTCGTGCTCTATACGTTGATCGCGCGCGACTGGGCGCTCTGGAAGCGCCTGTACCTGGTGAGCGGCCTCGTGATCTTCTTCGCGATCGTCACGCCTTGGTTCGTACTCGTCCAGCAGCGCAACCCCGAGTTCTTCAACTTCTTCTTCATCGTCCAGCAGTTCCGCCGGTACCTGACCCCGGAACAGAACCGCCCGGGCCCGCTCTATTACTTCGTGCCCGTGCTGCTGGTCGGCTTCCTGCCGTGGCTGTCGGTTGCGTGGCAGAGCATCCGCCATGCGCTGCGGATGCCGCGCCAGCCGAACGGCTTCTCGCCGATGCTCGTGCTGCTGATCTGGAGCGCATTCATCTTCCTGTTCTTCAGCGCGTCGCATTCGAAGCTGATCTCGTACGTGCTGCCGGTCGCGCCGGCGCTCGCGCTGATCATCGGCGCGTACCTGCCGCTGATGACCGCCGACCGGTTCCGCCGCCACCTGCTCGGCTACCTCGTGTTCTTCGTCGCCGCGGCGTTCGGGATCATCTTCCTCGCGTACCAGGGCGATGCCCGCACGCCGAACGCGCTGTACCGCGCGTTCCAGATGTGGCTGTACGCGGGCCTCGCGGTCGCCGCCGCGCTGACGCTCGGGGCCGCCTGGCTGAACCGCCGCACGGGCGTCGCCGCCGCGCTTGCCGCGTTCGGCGCCGCGTGGCTCGCCTTCGGCACGATCGGCGGCACGGGGCACGACGAGTTCGGCCGCTACAGCTCGGGCGCGCTGCTCGCACCGACGGTGCGCGCCGAGCTGGCGAAACTGCCGCCCGACACGCCGTTCTACTCGATCGAGATGCTCGATCACACGTTCCCGTTCTACATGGGCCATACGACGATCATGGTCCAGCGCCAGGACGAGCTCGCGTTCGGCATCTCGATGGAGCCCAACAAGTGGATTCCGACCGTCGACGAATGGATCACGCGCTGGAAGCAGGAAACCCATGCGCTCGCGATCATGCCGCCGGGCCAGTACGACGCCCTGGTCAAGCAAGGCGTGCCGATGCGCGTGATCGCGCGCGACAACCGTCGCGTGATCGTCGAGAAACCGCAATCGTAAGGACGCCCATCGCATGAATCCCGTTTCGCTCGTCTGCATCGTCACCGGCGTGATGCTCAACGCCGTTGCGCAACTGCTGCTGAAGGCCGGCGTCAACGCCGTCGGGCACTTCGAGTTCAGCCGTGCGAACATCATCCCGGTCGGGCTGAAGATCGCCACCCAGCTGCCGATCATCGGCGGCCTCGGCTGCTACGTGCTGAGCGTCGTGGTCTGGATCCTCGGGCTGTCGCGGGTCGACGTGTCGATCGCGTACCCGATGCTGTCGCTCGGCTACGTCGTCAACGCTTTCGCGGCCTGGTACCTGTTCGGCGAGGTGCTGTCGATCCAGCGGCTCGTCGGCATCGGCATCATCCTGATCGGCGTGCTGGTGCTCGCGCGAAGCTGAGCACGCTCCGCCGCGTTAAGCGTCCGCCTACAAAAAATCACGGTGCGTTTCCGCCAACCGGTGTTTAATGCCGGTTTCGGCCGGGATCGCCCGACCCTTTTATTACACGCCATTACAGGCCAAAGCGTACATGAGCCAGACTACCGCTCCGTTTCTGCCGTTCACCCGCCCCGAGATCGATGAGGAAACCATCCAGGGCGTCGTCGAAGTGCTGCGTTCGGGCTGGATCACCACCGGCCCGCAAAGCCAGAAATTCGAAGCGGCGCTGTCCGAATACTGCGGCGGCCGTCCGGTCCGCGCGTTCAACTCGGGCACCTGCACGCTCGAGATCGGCCTGCGCATCGCGGGCGTCGGCCCCGGCGACGAGGTGATCACGACGCCGGCGTCGTGGGTCTCGACCAGCAACGTGATCCTCGAGACGGGCGCGACGCCCGTGTTCGCCGACATCGATCCCGTCACGCGCAACATCGACCTCGACAAGCTCGAGCAGGCGATCACGCCGCGCACGAAGGCGATCATCCCCGTGTTCCTGTCCGGCCTGCCGGTCGACATGGACCGCCTGTACGCGATCGCGCGCGCGCACAAGCTGCGCGTGATCGAGGACGCCGCGCAGGCGTTCGGCTCGACGTGGAACGGCAAGCGCATCGGCGCGATCGGCGACATCGTGTCGTTCAGCTTCCACGCGAACAAGAACCTCACGACGATCGAAGGCGGCGCGCTCGTGCTGAACAACGAGGAAGAAGCGACGCTCGCGCAGAAGTACCGGCTGCAGGGCATCACGCGCACCGGCTTCGACGGGATGGACTGCGACGTGCTCGGCGGCAAGTACAACCTGACCGACGTCGCCGCGCGTGTCGGCCTCGGCCAGCTGCCGCACATCGAACGCTTCACCGCGCAGCGCCGCGCGCTCGCCCGCGCGTATTTCGACGCATTCGACGGCAGCGCGGCCGTGAAACTCGGCGTCGGCCTGCCGGTCGCCGAATTCGAGAACGGCAACTGGCACATGTTCCTGATCACGCTGCCGCTCGAGCGGCTGACGATCACCCGCGCCGAGTTCATGGCGCAGATGAAGGAACGCGGCATCGGCACGGGCATCCACTACCCGGCGATCCATCTTTTCACGCTGTACCGTGCGCGCGGCTTCAAGGAGGGCATGTTCCCCCACGCCGAACGGTACGGCGCGTCGACCGTCACGCTGCCGCTCTTCACGCAGATGACGGAAGGCGATGTGCGTCGCGTGGTCGACGCCATCAACCAGATTTGCGAACAATACGGAAATTAAGCGTACATGAGTCACCTTGAAGCACGCGCCGGGCATCCGGGCGCCGGGCACCTGGACGCAGGCCGTCCCGAAGTATCGGTCATCATCCCCGTGTACAACGAGGAAGACGGCCTCGCCGCGCTGTTCGCGCGGCTGTATCCGGCACTCGACGCACTCGACACGTCATACGAAGTGATCCTGATCAACGACGGCAGCCGCGACCGCTCGGCCGCGATGCTCGCCGATCAGTTCCACGTACGTCCCGACACGACGCGCATCGTGCTGCTCAACGGCAACTACGGCCAGCACATGGCGATCCTCGCCGGCTTCGCGCAATCGCGCGGCGAGATCGTCATCACGCTCGACGCCGACCTGCAGAACCCGCCCGAGGAAATCGCCAAGCTGATCGCGAAGATGCGCGAGGGCTACGACTACGTCGGCTCGATCCGCAAGCAGCGCCAGGACAGCCTGTGGCGGCGCAAGGCGTCGCAGATGATGAACCGGCTGCGCGAGCGCATCACGCGCATCAAGATGACCGACCAGGGCTGCATGCTGCGCGCGTACAGCCGCCGCATCATCGATACGATCAACGTGTGCGGCGAAGTCAACACGTTCATCCCCGCGCTCGCCTATACGTTCGCGCAGAAGCCGACCGAGATCGAGGTCGCGCACGAGGAGCGCTTCGCCGGCGAATCGAAGTACTCGCTGTACAGCCTGATCCGGCTGAACTTCGACCTCGTGACGGGCTTCTCGGTCGTGCCGCTGCAGTGGCTGTCGTTCATCGGCGTGATCCTGTCGCTCGGCTCCGCCGCGCTGTTCGTGCTGCTGCTCGTGCGACGCTTCATCGTCGGCGCGGAAGTGCAAGGCGTGTTCACGCTGTTCGCGATCACGTTCTTCCTGCTCGGCGTGATCATCTTCGCGCTCGGCCTGCTCGGCGAGTACGTCGGACGCATCTACCAGCAGGTGCGCGCGCGGCCGCGCTACCTGATCCAGGCCGTGCTCGAGCAGCACGACGGCGTGCCGCCGGTGCCGGCCGGCGCGAACCGCACGGGAGCCGGGCAATGAAACCGCGCGCAGTCGTCTTCGCGTATCACAACGTCGGCGTGCGCTGCCTGCAGGTACTGCTCGCGCGCGGCGTCGACGTCGCACTCGTCGTCACGCACGAGGACAACCCGAACGAGAACATCTGGTTCGGCAGCGTCGCATCGGTCGCCGCCGAGCACGGGATCCCGGTCGTCACGCCGGCCGATCCCGCCGATCCGGCGCTGCGCCGCGCGGTGTCCGACGCGCAGCCCGATTTCATCTTCTCGTTCTACTACCGTCACATGCTGCCGGTGGACCTGCTCGCGATCGCGCCGCGCGGCGCGTACAACATGCACGGTTCGCTGCTGCCGAAATACCGGGGTCGGGTACCGACCAACTGGGCCGTGCTGAACGGCGAGACCGAAACCGGCGCGACGCTGCACGAGATGGCCGCGAAGCCCGACGCGGGCGCGATCATCGCCCAGACCGCGGTGCCGATCCTGCCGGACGACACGGCCGCGCAGGTGTTCGACAAGGTCACGGTGGCCGCCGAGCAGACGCTCTGGCGCGTACTGCCCGCGCTGCTCGCGGGCGAGGCGCCGCACCTGCCGAACGACCTCGCGACCGGCAGCTACTACGGCGGGCGCAAGCCCGAGGACGGCCGCGTCGACTGGTCGAAGCCGGCCGCGCAGGTCTACAACCTGGTGCGCGCGGTCGCGCCCCCGTATCCGGGCGCGTTCACGGACGTCGACGGCACGCGTTTCGTGATCGCGCGCGCGCGCCTCGCGGCGCCCGGCAGCGCGGCAGCGGCCGCCGCGGCAGATTTGCCGCCCGGCCTGCACGTAAGCGATAATGCGCTATTCGGCGTCTGCGGCGACAGCCGCGCCCTATCCATTCTCGAGCTGTGGCAGCAGCGCGACGGCAGCGAAACCGTCGTGACGCCCGCGGAATTCGCGCAGTTCATTCATTCTTCCCGTCATTCATGAAAGCAAAAAAAGTCCTGATCCTGGGTGTGAACGGCTTCATCGGCCATCACCTGTCGAAGCGCATTCTTGAAACCACCGATTGGGAAGTGTTCGGCATGGACATGCAGACCGATCGGCTTGGCGACCTCGTCAACCACGAGCGGATGCATTTCTTCGAAGGCGACATCACGATCAACAAGGAGTGGGTCGAGTATCACGTGAAGAAGTGCGACGTGATCCTGCCGCTCGTCGCGATCGCGACGCCCGCCACCTACGTCCAGCAGCCGCTGCGCGTGTTCGAACTCGACTTCGAGGCGAACCTGCCGATCGTGCGTTCGGCCGTCAAGTACGGCAAGCACCTCGTGTTCCCGTCGACCTCCGAGGTCTACGGCATGTGCTCGGACGAGCAGTTCGACCCGGATGCATCGGCCCTCACCTACGGCCCGATCAACAAGCCGCGCTGGATCTACGCGTGCTCGAAGCAGCTGATGGATCGCGTGATCTGGGGCTACGGGATGGAAGGCCTGAACTTCACGCTGTTCCGTCCGTTCAACTGGATCGGCCCGGGCCTCGACTCGATCTACACGCCGAAGGAAGGCAGCTCCCGCGTCGTCACGCAGTTCCTCGGCCACATCGTGCGCGGCGAGAACATCAGCCTCGTCGACGGCGGCTCGCAGAAGCGCGCGTTCACCGACATCGGCGACGGCATCAGCGCGCTGATGAAGATCATCGAGAACAAGGACGGCGTCGCGTCGGGCAAGATCTACAACATCGGGAATCCGAAGAACAACTTCTCGGTTCGCGAACTCGCGCACAAGATGCTCGAACTGGCGGCGGAATTCCCCGAATACGCCGATTCGGCCAAGCAGGTGAAGCTCGTCGAGACGACGTCCGGCGCGTACTATGGCAACGGCTACCAGGACGTGCAGAACCGCGTGCCGAAGATCGACAACACGATGCAGGAGCTCGGCTGGGCACCGCAGGCGACGTTCGACGACGCGCTGCGCAACATCTTCGAAGCGTATCGCGGCCACGTCGCCGACGCGCGCGCGCTCGTCGAGCAGCAAGGCTGAGCGGGACGTTCGCTTGGCTCGCATCGTCCTCAAGATCGACGTCGACACGCTGCGCGGCACGCGCGAAGGCGTGCCGAACCTCGCGCGCATCTTCGACCGCTTCAGTGCGCGCGCGACCTTCCTCTTCAGCCTCGGGCCCGATCACACGGGCTGGGCGCTGCGGCGCGTGTTCCGCCCCGGCTTCCTGAAGAAGGTGTCGCGCACGTCGGTGGTCGAGCACTACGGCGTGAAGCAGCTGATGTACGGCGTGCTGCTGCCGGGCCCCGACATCGGCCGCCGCGCGATCGCCGACATGCGCGCGATTCACGAGGCCGGCTTCGAATGCGGGATCCACACGTGGGATCACGTGTACTGGCAGGACAACGTCCGTGCGCGCGATCGCGACTGGACCGCGCGTGAAATGCAGAAGAGTCACGCGCGCTTCATCGAGATCTTCGGTGCGCCGCCCGTCACGCACGGCGCGGCCGGCTGGCAGATGAACGATTCCGCGTTCGAGCAGATCGACGCATGGGGGATGCGCTACGCATCCGACGGCCGCGGCCATTCGCCGTACCTGCCCGTCGTCGACGGCCGCACGCTGTCGCACGTGCAGATGCCGACCACGCTGCCGACGCTCGACGAAGTGCTCGGCATCGACGGCGTCGACACGCACAACGTCGCCGCGCACATCCTCAAGTTCACCGAAACCAATCCGCACGACCAGGTGTTCACGCTGCATGCGGAACTGGAAGGCCAGAAGCTCGCGCCCGTGTTCGAGCAACTGCTCGCCGGCTGGCGCGCGCAAGGCCACACGTTTGCGACGATGGGCGACTACCACGCGACGCTGGACCGCGACTCGCTGCCATCGTACCCTGTCACGTGGGGCGAAATTCCCGGCCGCTCCGGCGAACTGATCGTCCAGCCCGACTGAGTTCGCGCGCGCCGGCGTCGCCCGCGCCGCCCATGCGGCGCGCTGCCGCGACGCCCCGCCGAACCGCGCCGCCGCAGCGGCGCCTTTCCATAACAACAGGAGAAACACGTGTCCGTCGAAGTTGACCGTCAAGTTCCCGATTTCACCGCACCGGCCACGGGCGGCGACATTTCGCTGTCCGGCCTGAAGGGCAAGAAACTCGTGCTGTACTTCTATCCGAAGGACAACACGCCGGGCTGCACGACCGAAGGGCTGCAGTTCCGCGATCTCTATCCGAAGTTCAAGAAAGCCGGTGCGGAAGTCATCGGCGTGTCGCGCGACAGCCTGCGCTCGCATGACAATTTCAAGGCAAAGCTCGAACTGCCGTTCCCGCTGATTTCCGATGCCGACGAAGCGCTGTGCGCGCTGTTCGATGTCATCAAGATGAAGAAAATGTATGGGAAGGAAGTGCGCGGAATCGAGCGCTCGACGTTCCTGATCGACGCCGACGGCGTGCTTCGCCAGGCATGGCGCGGCATCAAGGTACCGGGTCATGTGGACGACGTGCTAAGTGCTGTACAAGCGCTTTGAGGCGCGTTATATTGGGCCGCAATGAATGCCAGTTCGCCCCATATTTCTCGTAGCTGCGCCGGTGCCTGTTGCAATGCTTCACGGCACCTGACGCGCATCACGACGGCATCAGCCGAGCCGCATGTCCCTGTCGACGGGGCAGCGGCTTTTTTTATGGAACGCGCGCCGGCCCTCCCCGGTCCGGCCTTTACCGCATCGAGGAGCTGATCGACACTTAGGCGAACCGGCTAGACGAAATTCCTGTGCGCCACCGCGCGCAAACTGCATGCATCTACGTCACGCAGGATGCGATCAGCGGCGCACGCCATGCGACACGATTCCTCCCGAGGGACACCATGCCTTTGCCTACTCCCCCCAGCAAGCTCGGCAGCCTGCTGCCGCCCGACGAATACAAGGCGAAAGCGCGGCCCGCGAAAGCCGCGAAGAAATCCGCCGAAGGGGACGCATCCACAGCCGGTGACTACGGTCCGGCGAGCGTGGCCCAACCGATGATCGAAGCCGCGAACACGGCCGCGCCGCTGCGCGCCGTCGCGTCTTCGGCGCAGGAAACCGCGAGCGCACCCGCACGCGGTCGCAAGACCAGACAGACGGCCGCACTGTTGCAGCCGATGCCGGCACCCGCCGAACCCGCGGCGCCGGTCGTCGCGCGCAACGACAAGCCGGCCGCCGGCAAACCGGCCGCGGCTCCCGCGCGCGACACGGGCGCCGCGACGAAATCGCGCAGCCGCAAGGCCGCCGAAGCCGAACAGCAGAAACTGTTCGTGCTCGACACCAACGTGCTGATGCACGACCCGAGCAGCCTCTTCCGCTTCGAGGAACACGACGTCTATCTGCCGATGATGACGCTCGAGGAACTCGACAACCACAAGAAGGGGATGTCCGAAGTCGCGCGCAACGCACGCCAGGTCAGCCGCACGCTCGACGCGCTCGTCGCCGACGCGGGCCCGATCACGGCCGGCATTCCGCTGTCGCGCCTCGGCAGCCGCGAGGCGGTCGGCCGCCTGTACTTCCAGACGAAGCTCACCGACATCGCGCCCGTCGAAGGCCTGCCCGAAGGCAAGGCCGACAACCAGATCCTCGGCGTCGTGCGCGCGCTGCAGCGCGACCGGCCGGACCGCCAGGTCGTGCTGGTGTCGAAAGACATCAACATGCGGATCAAGGCGCATGCGCTCGGCCTGCCCGCTGAAGACTACTTCAACGACCAGGTGCTCGAGGATTCGGATCTCCTGTACAACGGCGTGCGTGAGCTGCCGCAGGATTTCTGGACCAAGCATGCGAAGGGCATGGAGAGCTGGCAGGACACGAAGACGGGCACCACGTACTACCGCGTGACGGGCCCGCTCGTCGCGTCGATGCTCGTCAACGAGTTCGTCTATCTCGAGCCGCAGAACGGCGAGCCGACGTTCCATGCGATCGTCCGCGAACTGAACGGCAAGACGGCGCTGCTGCAGACGCTGCGCGACTACAGCCACCACAAGAACAACGTGTGGGGCATCACGGCGCGCAATCGCGAGCAGAATTTCGCGCTGAACCTGCTGATGAACCCGGAGATCGACTTCGTCACGCTGCTCGGCCAGGCCGGTACCGGCAAGACGCTCGTCGCGCTCGCGGCCGGCCTCGCGCAGGTGCTCGACGACAAGCGCTACAACGAGATCATCGTGACGCGCGCGACCGTGCCCGTCGGCGAGGACATCGGTTTCCTGCCCGGCACCGAGGAAGAGAAGATGCAGCCGTGGATGGGTGCCTTCGACGACAACCTCGAAGTGCTGCAGAAGACCGACGACGCCGCCGGTGAATGGGGGCGTGCCGCGACGCAGGAACTGATCCGTTCGCGCCTGAAGGTGAAGAGCATGAACTTCATGCGCGGCCGCACGTTCGTCGACAAGTACCTGATCATCGACGAGGCGCAGAACCTGACGCCGAAGCAGATGAAGACGCTCGTCACGCGTGCGGGCCCGGGCACGAAGATCGTGTGCCTCGGCAACATCGCGCAGATCGACACGCCTTACCTGACCGAAGGCAGCTCGGGGCTCACGTACGTCGTCGACCGCTTCAAGGGCTGGGGCCACAGCGGCCACGTGACGCTCGCGCGCGGCGAACGCTCGCGACTCGCCGACTACGCGTCGGACATCCTGTAACGCGACAGGCCGGCCCGTCGGCCGGCCGTCGACGCATCGCGGCGCTCCGTTCCCGGAGCGCCGTTTTTATTTTTGGGGTCTGAAACGTTGGTCATGCATCGTTACGCAACAGCCGCACTTACGCGCGAAACTTCAAGTAAATTCTCAGGAATGGTTGATTAAGCCCCGCCGGAACGTCTACCATCGGGTCTGTCTGTTGTCATACGATTCGCGAGCGTCCCGCGCTCGCCCGCCTTGCCATGCTTCGAATCTGGGTTCCCGTTGCTGTCGTTTCACTGCTTGCGGCCTGCTCCAGCGTGCCGCCGCAGTCGGCATCGCGCCCCGCGTCGGGCATGAGGATCACGACGCCGCGCGCATTCCCCGCTCCCGCCAATTTCCCGAAGTTCGTCGATCACAGCGTCGGCCAGGAAGAAATTTCGATCCAGGCGATGAGCCTCGTCGGCGTCCCATATCGCTGGGGCGGCAACACGCCGACGAGCGGCTTCGACTGCAGCGGGCTCGTGCGCTACGTGATCGGCCGCGCAGCCGACGTGAACCTGCCGCGCACGACCGCCGACATGAGCGGCCGCGGCGTATCGGTCGAGCCCGAGCAGATCGCGCCGGGCGACCTGATCTTCTTCAACACGACCGGACGGCCGCATTCGCACGTCGGCATCTACGTCGGCAAGCTGCGCTTCGTCAACGCACCGTCGACGGGCGGCACCGTGCGGCTCGACTACCTGACGAACCCGTACTGGGCCAAGCGTTTCGACGGCATTCGCCGCGTCGCGCCGCCGCGCGGGGCACCGACGCCGTTCGATGCGCCGACCTACGAGGCCAAGCGCGACGAGCCGCGCAATTCGCCGGCGGTCGCGGCTGCTCCGGTGGTCGTGACGGCTGCTACCGCGCCGCGGCAACCCGCGACTGCGTCGTCGCAAGCGAGAGCTGCGCAGGTGCAGGCGCCCGCCCCGACCACGCCGGTCGTGACGACGGCCGCAGTTGCACCGGCAGCACCGGCCGCCGATCCGTACGAACCGCCGCCCTCGCGGATGCAGGCGGCCCAGCAGCAGGCCACGTCGATGAATGACGAGATGACCGCGACGACGGCCAATGCCGCACCCGCCGCCACGGCGGAAGTCGGCACGCAGATTCCGACGACCGCGCTGACGGCCGCCCAGGCCGCCGCCTTCGATGCCGAACCGCCGCCCGCCACCACGTCGATGCCTCCACGCAGCATCGAGCCCGTGCAGGTGTGGCGTGCGTCGACGCAATCCGCGCCCGTCAGTCCGCGCACGAGTACGGCAGACGATCCGATCGCGCGGTTCGCGAACGGCAGTTACTGACCGGTCGCTCGACCTTCGACCGCCGCGAGGTTGGCGGCATCCGCCGCCCTCCACCTCGCCGCCCCCTTCCGCCGCCCCAATAGAAAATGCGCCGCAGCCTTTCGGCTTGCGGCGCACTTCATGTCCGTTCGACAGTGCTGGCGATCAGAAGATCTGGTGGCCGAGCCACCATCCGCCGGCCGCGAACAGCGCGGCTGCGGGCAGTGTCAGCACCCACGCCCACACGATGTTGCCGGCGACACCCCAGCGCACGGCCGACAGCTTCTGTGTCGCACCGACACCGACGATCGCGCCGGTGATCGTATGCGTGGTCGATACGGGAATGCCGAGGAACGACGCGATGAACAGCGTGATCGCCCCGCCGCTTTCCGCGCAGAAACCGCCGACCGGCTTGAGCTTCGTGATCTTCTGGCCCATCGTGCGCACGATGCGCCAGCCGCCGAACAGCGTGCCGAGGCCCATCGACAGGTAGCACGCGCCGATCACCCACGCGGGCGGCGCATCGGCGGTGGCCGATGCGTAGCCGCTCGCGATCAGCAGCATCCAGATGATGCCGATCGTCTTCTGTGCGTCGTTGCCGCCGTGGCCGAGGCTGTACAAGCCGGCCGACAGCAGCTGCAGCCGGCGGAAGCGCCGGTCGACCTTGCTGGGCGCGGTTCGGAAGTACAGCCACGACACGCCGAGCATGAACAGCGAACCGAGGATGAAACCGAGCAGCGGCGAAATGAAGATGAACGCAACCGTCTTCAGCAGCCCGTCGATGTTCAGCGAGCCCCAGCCCGACTTCGCGAGCGCGGCGCCGACGAGGCCGCCGATCAGTGCGTGCGACGAGCTCGACGGAATCCCGTAGTACCAGGTGATCACGTTCCAGCCTATCGCGCCGACCAGCGCGCCGAATATGACGTAGTGGTCGACGATCTCGGGGTCGATCGTGCCTTTGCCGACGGTCTGCGCGACTTTAAGGTGGAAGATGAAATACGCGATCACGTTGAACGCGGCCGCGAACACGACGGCCTGCTGGGGCTTCAGCACCCCGGTCGACACGACGGTGGCGATCGAGTTCGCCGCGTCGTGAAAGCCGTTCATGAAGTCGAATACGAGCGCGACGAGAACGAGCGTCGCGACCATCCAGAGGGCGAGTTGTATCGAATGCATCGTGGTCCGCTCAGGCGTTTTCCAGCACGATGCCTTCGATGATGTTCGCGACGTCCTCGCACTTGTCGGTGATCTCTTCGAGCAGCTCGTAGATCGCCTTCAGCTTGATGAGCGTCTTCACGTCGTCTTCCTCGCGGAACAGCTTCGACATCGCCGCGCGCAGCACGCGATCGGCCTCCGATTCCCAGCGGTCGATCTCCTCGCACTGCTTGAGGATCTGCGCGGACTGCTTCATGTCCGACAGCAACCCGACCGCCTGCTGCACGTGCTGGGCGGACTGCGTGACGATGTGCGCGAGCTGGCTCGCCTCGGACGTGACGGACTGCACGTCGTACAGCGACACGGCGGTCGCGACGTCTTCCATCAGGTCGAGGATGTCGTCCATCGTCGTGATCAGCTTGTGGATCTCGTCGCGATCGAGCGGCGTGATGAAAGTCTTGTGCAGCAGATCGATCGCCTCGTGCGTGAGCTTGTCAGCGGCCTTCTCGGCAATTTGCACGTTTTGCTTGTGAATCTCGGCGTCGGCGAGATTGTCGATCAGCAGTTCGAGCTCGCGGCCACCGGAAACGATGTGCTTCGCGTGCGCGTTGAAGAGTTCAAAGAACTTGCCCTCGGTGGGCATGAATCGACCGAACATGGGATTCCTGAGAGATTGTCAAACTACTGTCACGAAAACGGGCGACATTGTACCGTTTTCGGTCGCGCCGCGACGCGCGCACATGCGCGCACCGGGATTGGATACAACGTTTGGCGATTTAGGACTTTACAATCGGCGTTACTCGCCGTAGAACGTCTGCGCTCCCGCAAAGTTGTCGAACTTCGTGTATTGCCCCAGGAACGTGAGCCGAACGGGGCCGATCGGGCCGTTACGCTGCTTGCCGATGATGATCTCGGCCGTGCCCTTGTCGGGGCTGTCCGGGTTGTAAACTTCGTCGCGGTAAATGAACAGGATCACGTCCGCATCCTGTTCGATTGCGCCCGATTCGCGCAAATCGGACATCACCGGACGCTTGTTCGGGCGCTGTTCGAGGCCACGGTTCAACTGCGACAGCGCGATCACCGGCACGTCGAGTTCCTTCGCGAGACTCTTCAGCGATCGCGAGATTTCCGAGATTTCGGTCGCGCGGTTCTCGCCCTGCGACGAACCCGACATCAGCTGCAGGTAGTCGACGATGATCAGGCCGAGCTTGCCGCACTGCCGCGCCAGGCGCCGCGCGCGCGAGCGCAATTCCATCGGGTTCAGGCCGCCCGTCTCGTCGATGAAGAGCTGCGCCTCGCTCATCTTCTGCACCGCGTGCGTCAGCTTCGGCCAATCCTCGTCCGTCAGGCGCCCGGTACGCATCCGGTGCTGGTCGAGCCGGCCGATCGAGCCGAGCATACGCATCACGAGCTGGGTGCCCGGCATTTCCATCGAGAACACCGCGACCGGCAGCCCGTACTCGACCGCGACGTATTCGCCGATGTTCATCGAGAACGCGGTCTTACCCATCGACGGTCGTCCCGCGACGATGATCAGTTCGCCGCCGTGCATCCCGGAGGTCATCCGGTCGAGGTCGACGAAGCCCGTCGGCGTGCCCGTGACGTCGCTCGGGTTCGCGGTGTGGTACAGCGTGTCGATGCGCTCGACGACCTGCGTGAGCAGCGGGCCGATCTCGAGGAAGCCCTGGTTGCCGCGCGCGCCCTCTTCGGCGATCGAGAACACCTTCGATTCGGCCTCGTCGAGCAGCTGACGGACTTCCTTGCCCTGCGGGTTGAACGCATCGGCCGAGATTTCGTCGGCAACCGACACGAGCCGGCGCAGCACCGCACGGTCGCGCACGATTTCCGCATAACGGCGGATGTTCGCGGCGCTCGGCGTGTTCTGCGCGAGGGCATTCAGGTACGCGAGGCCGCCGACGTCGTCGGCCTTGCCGGACGTGGTCAGCGCTTCGTACACGGTCACGACGTCGGCCGGGCGCGTCGACGCGATCAGCCGGCCGATGTGCTCGTAGATGATCCGGTGATCGTAGCGATAGAAATCGCCCTGAGACAGGAAGTCGGCAATCCGGTCCCATGCCGCGTTGTCGAGCAACAGGCCGCCGAGCACCGACTGTTCGGCTTCGACCGAATGCGGCGGGACTTTCAGCGATTCGATTTGGGGATCTTGCGGCGCGTTCATGGGTTGGGATTATCGCGAATAGATCGCAGCAGCGCTACCGCTCCGGCGATCGGGCAATAAAAAAGGCAGGCCCCGGTTGCCCGGGCGCCTGCCCTTGTCCGGACGACGGAAGCCGCCCGGAAAGCTTGCGTACGCTTACGCGTGGTCGCCGATCACGTTGATCGTGACGTCGACGACGACGTCCGTGTGCAGCGCGACCTGGACGTTGTGCTCGCCGATCATCTTCAGCGGGCCTTCCGGCATGCGAACTTGCAGCTTCTCGACTTCGAAACCTGCCTTCTTCAGCAGTTCCGCGACGTCGCCGTTCGTGACCGAGCCGAACAGACGGCCGTCAACGCCCGACTTCTGCGTGATTTCGAACGACTGGCCGTTCAGCTTCTCGCCGACTGCCTGCGATGCTGCCAGCTTTTCAGCGGCGATCTTTTCGAGTTCAGCGCGGCGCACTTCGAATTCGGCGATCGCTTCCTTCGTTGCACGGCGAGCCTTGCGGTTCGGGATCAGGAAGTTGCGAGCGTAACCGTCCTTGACCTTGACGATGTCGCCGAGGTTGCCCAGATTGGCGACTTTTTCCAACAGAATGATTTGCATTCGAATTCTCCTTATGGCGTCGCCGAGTTACGCCTTGTGCTGATCGGTGTACGGCAGCAGCGCGAGGAAACGCGCACGCTTGATTGCCGTGTCGAGCTGACGCTGATAGTGCGCCTTCGTACCCGTCAGACGCGCCGGCGTGATCTTGCCGTTTTCGCCGATGAAGTCCTTCAGCGTTTCCGTGTCCTTGTAGTCGATCTGCTCGACGCCTGCGGCCGTGAAACGGCAGAACTTCTTGCGCTTGAAGAGCGGGTTTTGTTGCTGACGACGCTTGTCGAATTTCTTACCAGTCGGGCGGGGCATGATTTCAGTCCTTTCCAATGTCCTGCAATGCTGTGATGTGAAACACCAAGGTTCTCGCGTTGCGGCTTTTCTTTGCCAGGAAGCCCGTGAACAGCGTTTCGACGCCCATTTCACGGCTTTCCAGCCTGCCGCTCGCCTCACCGGCCGCCACCGCCTCGATCGTCATTTCGACCTGACGGGGAATGCCTGCTTCGACGACTTCCGTGCGGTGATGCAATGTGGCGCTTGCGATCGGAACACCTGCCGGCGTATATCGCACCGGTGCGCGTTCGACGACGCTCGCCGTCAATTGCAACCTGTTCACGTGAGTGGCGCGCTCCTTGATGGCTTAATGAATGACGAACTTAAGCCTGCGCTTCGGTCGGCTGAGCTGCAGCCGCCTTCTTGGCTTCTTCGCGCTGAACTTCCTTCATCATCGGCGACGGGCCGGTTTCGGCCTTCTTCATCTTGACGATGAGGTGGCGCAGCACGGCGTCGTTGAACTTGAACGCGTGTTCGAGTTCGTCGAGCGTCGTCTGGTCGCACTCGATGTTCATGCAGACGTAGTGAGCCTTCGCGAGTTTCTCGATCATGTAGGCCAGTTGGCGACGGCCCCAGTCTTCGACACGGTGGATCTGACCGCCGTGCGACGTGATCGTGGTCTTGTAACGCTCGATCATCGCGGGCACTTGCTCGCTCTGATCGGGGTGCACGATGAATACGATTTCGTAATGACGCATTACACACTCCTTGTGGATTAAAGCCACCCGGGCGTCTGAACCGGTGTGGCAAGTGAGAAGCCGAAAATTCTAACCCGGATACGGGGCGCATGCAAGACCAATCGACGATCGGCGTGCGGATTCGGCCATGATTTCAAAGACTTGAAGGGGCGAGGCCGGGCAGCCGGGCCATTCTTCGGCCTTTTCCCCGCTCAGGGTCGGAGCGCAAGCGGGCGGCGGGCCCGCAGGCAGCCGTCGCGACGTCACTCGCTGCGCGTGCCGGCCAGCCGCGCGTCGAGTGCGGTCCTGAACGCCGCAAGTGCCGACGGCTCGGCGTCGGTCACGGCCCACCACGTCATCCCGGCCGCATCCCAGCGATCGAGCGCATAACCCTGCGACACGGTCGAGTACGGCGCCCCCGGCCCTTCCCCGGCCGGCCGCACATAGACGTCGATCACGTGCTGCCGGTAACGGTAGACCAGCACCGCGACACGGCGGCGCCCGACGTAGTCGAGCCGGCCGCCGACCAGCGCGAAGCCGTTCGCCGCGAGATCCTCGACCGGCGGCGCATAGTCGAGCCGGCCGTTGAACCACGGCTTGACCGTGTGCCGGTCGGTCGAGATCACGTCGATGTCGCGCGCCGACAGGTCGGCACGCACGTGGCTCGACACGAGTTCGTCGACCGTGCGGTCGGTGTCGGCGTGGCGCGCGGACACCACCATCCCGCCCGCCGCGGCAAGCGCCACCAGCAGCGCGACGCCCCAGCCGAGGCCGGGCAATGCCGCGACGCGCGGCCCGGTGCCGGCCGTGGCCGGGCGTGCCGCCCCGCCAAGCCCCCGCAGCCAGGACAACCCGTTACGCCCGCGCGGCCGCCGCGGCTGCGATCGGGATCCGGATTGCGGCTCCGCCCGCGCCTGCTCGCGGGCAGGCGCGTCGGCCGCGGCAGGCAGGCTCGCAAGAATGCTCGCCCGCAACGCATCCGGCGCACGGTGATAGTCGGCCTGACGCACGGCCTGCACCAGCGTGACGATCCGTTCGCGTTCCTGGCGACACACGTCGCACCCTTCGACATGCTGCTGGACCCGCAACGCGTCGGGCGCCGACAGCTCGCGGTCGACGTCCGCGTCCAGCAACGCTCGCGCTTCGTTACAGTCCATCGATAGCCTCCGATGCGGTTCCGCCTGCCGGCGTACGGCCCGGCCTGCCTTCGGCCGCCGGTGCCGGCGCGCCGCCCAGCAGCGCGGCGAGCTTGCGCCGGCCACGTGCGAGCCGCGACATCACCGTGCCGACCGGCACGTCGGCGATCGCCGCGATCTCGCGGTAGCTCAGGTCCTCCATCTCGCGCAGCACCAGCACCTCGCGGTATTCGGGCGGCAGCTTCGCGAGCGCCGCGTTCACGAGCCGCACGTTCTCGCCGCGCAGCAGGTGCGCGAGCGGATCCTCGGTGGCGGGCTGCCAGTCGTCGGGCACGTCGGTGTCGTCCAGCGTGTCGGGCAGCGCGACCTCGTGCGCATGCGTGCGGCGGCGCCACTCCGTGTACCAGGTGTGGCGCACGATCGTCAGCAGCCACGGCCGCGCGTTGTCGCCGCGACACGAATCGACGAAGCGCAGTGCGCGCATGCACGCGTCCTGGACGACGTCGTCCGCATCGCCGGCGTTGCCGCTCAGCCAGCGTGCGAGGTTGTACGCGGCGTCGAGATGCGGCAGCACGAGCGCGCGAAACCGCTCGCCGCGCGCGACTGCGTCGTCTGCCACCCGTTCTTCGACCGCCTGTCCGGCTTGCCCCACATGGCCTCCCTGGTCCCGGCGGCCGAAACCGCGCCCGTTCCGCGCACGGCGCCCGGACAGACCGGCAACGTGCGCGCTCGATGACCATACCGTTGCTGCGTCGAGTTTATTCCCGCGCCGGGCGCATGAAGCGTAAAAAAATCGGCGGGCCGCCCGCCTCCCGTTACGGCGTGGTGCTCCAGTAACCGGGGCGCGCATACGCGGCGCGCAGGTAGTCGATGAAATAACGCACGCGCGCCGGCACGTAGCGCTGCTGCGGATAGACCGCGAGGATGTCGTAATCGGGCAGCGCGTATTCGTCGAGCACGGTCTCGAGCTCGCCCGTCTCGAGCTGCGCGGCGATTTCCCAGGTGGAGCGCCAGCCAAGCCCGAGGCCTTCGGCCACCCAGCGGTGCAGCAGTTCGCCGTCGTTGCAGTCGAGGTTGCCGGCCACGCGCATCGTCGCGATCTTGCCGTGGCGCTGGAAATACCAGCCGCGGTTCTGCCCGCCCTGCAGGTTGAACGCCAGGCAGTTGTGCCTCAGCAGGTCGTCGAGCGACTTCGGCCGGCCGTGCCGGCGGAAATACTCGGGCGTGCCGCACACGACGCGCCGGTTCGACGCGAGCTTCACCGCGACGAAGTTCGGATCGACCGCACCGCCGATCCGGATCGACAGGTCGTAGCCTTCGCGCACGAGATCGACGACGCGGTCGGTCAGGTTGAACGACAACTGCATCTCGGGCTTGTCGGCCAGAAAGCCCGGCGCGTGCGGCGCGACATGCTTGCGCCCGAACGCGGCCGGCGCCGACACGATCAGGTGCCCGCTGACCGCGCGCCGCCCGGCGGCCAGTTCGTTCTCGGCCTGGTCCCATTCGGACAGCAGCCCGCGGCAGCGCTCGAGGAACGCCGCCCCCTCCTCGCTGACCACCAGCCGCCGCGTCGAGCGGTACATCAGCTTCACGCCGAGCCGCTTCTCGAGCGCGTCGATGCGCCGCCCGAGCACGACCGGCGACACGCCCTCCTCGAGCGCCGCCGCCGCGAGGCTGCCGGCATCGGCCACGCGCACGAACGTCTCGATCTGCTTGAAGCGATCCATCTCCCGTCTCCGTCTCTGTTCCGGCTCCGGCGGAAAGCCCCGCCCGGCCGTCATTCCATACTTTTAGTTTCGAAAAAAGCGACTTCGGCTGATCTTATCAAACCTTTCCTGCATCCCTAAAGTGTCCCCAACAGACCCATTCGCAAGATCCACCCCATTCAAGGAGACATTCATGGCCAAGATGAGAGCCGTCGACGCAGCTGTGCTCGTGCTCGAGAAGGAAGGCATCCAGACCGCGTTCGGCGTGCCGGGTGCGGCGATCAACCCGTTCTACTCGGCGATGCGCAAGTCCGGCGGCATCAGCCACGTGCTGGCCCGCCACGTCGAAGGCGCGTCGCACATGGCCGAAGGCTTCACGCGTGCGGCCCCGGGCAACATCGGCGTGTGCATCGGCACGTCGGGCCCGGCCGGCACCGACATGATCACCGGTCTCTACTCCGCTTCCGCCGACTCGATCCCGATCCTCGCGATCACGGGCCAGGCACCGCGCGCCCGCCTGTACAAGGAAGACTTCCAGGCCGTCGACATCGAATCGATCGCAAAGCCCGTCACCAAGTGGGCCGTCACCGTGCGCGAACCGGCGCTGGTGCCGCGCGTGTTCCAGCAGGCATTCCACCTGATGCGCTCGGGCCGTCCGGGCCCGGTGCTGGTCGACCTGCCGATCGACGTGCAGCTCGCCGAAATCGAGTTCGACATCGACACCTATGAACCGCTGCCGGTCTACAAGCCCGCGGCCACCCGCGCGCAGATCGAGAAGGCGCTCGCAATGCTCAACGACGCGGACAAGCCGCTGATCGTGTCGGGCGGCGGCGTGCTCAACGCGGCGGCCGAAGACCTGCTCGTGCAGTTCGCGGAAACGGTCGGCGTGCCGGTGATCCCGACGCTGATGTCGTGGGGCGCGATTCCGGACGACCACCCGCTGATGGCCGGCATGGTCGGCCTGCAGACGTCGCACCGCTACGGCAACGCGACGCTGCTCGCGTCCGACTTCGTGCTCGGCATCGGCAACCGCTGGGCGAACCGTCACACGGGCAGCGTCGAGGTCTATACGAAGGGCCGCAAGTTCGTGCACGTCGACATCGAGCCGACGCAGATCGGCCGCGTGTTCGGCCCGGATCTCGGCATCGTGTCGGACGCGAAAGCCGCACTCGAACTGTTCGTCGCGGTCGCGCAGGAATGGAAGGCCGCCGGCAAGCTGAAGGACCGCAGCGCATGGGTTGCCGACTGCCAGGCACGCAAGCGCACGCTGCAGCGCAAGACGCACTTCGACAACGTGCCGGTCAAGCCGCAGCGCGTGTACGAAGAGATGAACAAGGTGTTCGGCCGCGATACCTGCTACGTCAGCACGATCGGCCTGTCGCAGATCGCCGCCGCGCAGTTCCTGCACGTGTTCAAGGCACGCAACTGGATCAACTGCGGCCAGGCGGGCCCGCTCGGCTGGACGATCCCCGCCGCGCTCGGCGTGCGTGCCGCCGACCCGAGCCGCCCGATCGTCGCGCTGTCCGGCGACTACGACTTCCAGTTCATGATCGAGGAACTCGCAGCCGGCGCGCAATTCAAGCTGCCGTACGTGCACGTCGTCGTGAACAACTCGTACCTCGGCCTGATCCGCCAGGCACAGCGTGCGTTCGACATGGACTACTGCGTGCAGCTCGCGTTCGACAACGTGAATGCGCCGGAGCTGAACGGCTATGGCGTCGACCACGTGGCCGTCGCGGAGGGCCTCGGCTGCAAGGCGCTGCGCGTGTTCAAGCCGGAAGAGATCGAGCCGGCGCTGCGCCAGGCGCAAACGCTCGCGGAAGAATTCAGCGTGCCGGTGGTCGTCGAAGTGATCCTCGAGCGCGTGACGAACATCTCGATGGGTACCGAAATCGACGCGATCAACGAATTCGAGGATCTCGCCGAAAAGGCCGAGCACGCACCGACCGCGATCTCGATGCTCGACTGAACCGCACGCCATTTTTGACTGACCGACCGAAGAGGCTTAGCTCATGCCGAAGTTTGCTGCAAACCTGACCATGCTGTTCAACGAAGTGCCGTTCCTCGACCGCTTCAAGGCGGCCGCCGATGCGGGCTTCGACGCCGTCGAGTTCCTGTTCCCGTACCCGTACGCGAAAGAGGAACTCGCCGAGCGGCTCGAGACGCATCGCCTGCGCCTCGTGCTGCACAACCTGCCCGCCGGCAACTGGGACCAGGGCGAGCGCGGCATCGCGTGCCTGCCCGATCGCGTCGGCGAGTTCCAGGAAGGTGTCGGCCGCGCGATCGAGTACGCGAAGGCGCTGAAGGTGCCGCAGCTGAACTGCCTCGTCGGGATTCCGTCGGCGAGCACGGCGCGCGACAAGACATTCGTCACGATCGTCGACAACCTGCGCTTTGCCGCCGACGCGCTGAAGCGCGAAGGCATCCGCCTGCTCGTCGAGCCGTGCAACAGCTTCGACATCCCGGGTTTCGCGCTGAACCGCTCGTCGGAAGGGCTCGACGTGATCCGCGCGGTCGGCTCGGACAACCTGTTCCTGCAGTACGACATCTATCACATGCAGCGCATGGAAGGCGAACTGGCCGCGACGATCGAACGCAACCTCGCGTCGATCGGCCACGTCCAGCTCGCGGACAACCCGGGCCGCAACGAGCCGGGCACGGGCGAGATCAACTACGCATTCCTGTTCGCGCTGCTCGACCGGCTCGGTTATGCCGGCTACGTCGGCTGCGAATACAAGCCCCGCACCACCACGACGGAAGGCCTCGGCTGGCTGCACAGCGTCGCCGGCTGCGCACCGGGCTCGGCGCGTCGCGCCGCCTGAGATCCGCCCTTTCCGCATACGCCCCTATAGGAGACTTTCACATGGCAACCATCGGTTTCATCGGCCTCGGCATCATGGGCGCGCACATGGCGCGCAACCTGCTCAAGGGTGACCACCAGCTCGTCGTGAACGGCGCGTTCCCGATTCCCGACGACCTGCGCACGAGCGCGAAGGTCGTCGCGAACTCGACCGAAGTCGCACGGAACGCGGACATCATCATCTCGATGGTGCCGGATACGCCGGACGTGCGTAACGTGCTGTTCGCCGACGACGGCGTCGCGAAGGGCCTGACGGCCGGCAAGCTCGTGATCGACATGAGCTCGATCTCGCCGCTCGACACGCAGGAATTCGCGAAGCAGATCAACGCGCTCGGTTGCGACTACCTCGACGCGCCGGTGTCAGGCGGCGAAGTCGGCGCCCGCGAAGCGACGCTGACGATCATGGTCGGCGGCCCGGAGGCGGCATTCGAGCGCGCGAAGCCGCTGTTCGAGAAGATGGGCAAGAACATCACGCTCGTCGGCGACAACGGCGCGGGCCAGACCTGCAAGGTCGCGAACCAGATCATCGTCGCGCTGAACATCGAAGCCGTCGGCGAAGCGCTGTTGTTCGCCGCACGCTCGGGCGCGGATCCGGAGCGCGTGCGCCAGGCGCTGATGGGCGGCTTCGCCGCGTCGCGCATCCTCGAAGTGCACGGCGCGCGGATGACGAAGCGCACGTTCGATCCGGGCTTCCGCATCGAACTGCACCAGAAGGACCTGAACCTCGCGCTCGACGGCGCACGCAAGCTCGGCCTCGCCCTGCCGCACACGGCGAGCGCGCAGCAGCTGTTCAGCGTGTGCGCATCGCACGGCGGCAAGGCATGGGATCACTCGGCACTCGTGCGTGCGCTCGAGATCATGTCGAACTTCGAGATCGAGAAGACGGCGGGCTGAACGCATGCCGCCTGGCGCGGCTTCGTTCGGATGATGCCGTAACGCGCGGTCCGTCGCGATGACGGACACGCGAATGACACACGCGACCGGCACGACCGGTCGCATCGATGCGCGAGACACGTGCGCATCACGGTGGGGCGCCCCGCCCTGCACTGCCGACGGCATGCGGGACGGGGCGAAAAACGCCGCTCTGGGCTGAGAGCGGCGTGGTGGGGTCCGCAGCGGCACCCGGCGACGCCGGGGAAGCCTTGGTCGGTCAGACGTCGTCGTCGGGTGTCCGCCTGTCGGATTTCGCGTATTACATTTCTTTACGTTCGAGCGTGCGATTTTTCATGCAATCGTCGCGCTGAACGCCTACACTTTCGCCACGCCTTTCGAGAAAACCGCCGCGCTTGTGGTCACTTCCGGTGACCGCGCCCAGCGCGGTGTTTTTTTCGCCACTTCACGGCGCGTTTTCTTTTCAACCACCCAAGGAGTGCAACGATGGGTCTTCTTTCGTTTATCAAAGAGGCGGGTGAAAAACTGCTGGGTCATGCCGACGCGCAAGCAGCGGAAGATCCGAATGCCGCAAACCAGACCGCGGCCGATGCCATCAAGAACTACATCAACACGCAGGGTCTCGATACGTCGAACCTGACCGTGGCGTTCGACGGCGCATCGCGCACCGTGACGCTGTCGGGCAGCGTCGCCGACCTCGACACGAAGGCGAAGGTCAAGGTCGCGGCCGGCAACGTGCAGGGCGTCGCGGGCGTCAACGACGACGATCTGCAACCGGACGATCCGGAAGTGCAGTACCACGACGTGAAGCCGGGCGACACGCTGTCGGCGATCGCCAAGGAAGTGTATGGCGACGCGAACAAGTACCCGGCGATCTTCGAGGCGAACAAGCCGATGCTGTCGAGCCCGGACCGGATCTACCCGGGCCAGAAGCTCGTGATTCCGCCGCAGTCCTGAGCATTCGTGCAGCACTGACGCAAAAAAGGCAGGCCGCTCGGCCTGCCTTTTTCATGGGCGACGCGCGCCGTGCAATCGGCGCGTATCGGTCATCCCGTCATCGAATCACAGCGTATCGAACGCGCGTTGCAATGCGTCGCGATCGTGAATGCCGTTCGCGAGCGCGAGCATCAGCAGCACGCGCGCCTTGAACGGGTGCAGCGACCCCGCGCTCACGAAACCGAGCGCATCGTCGCTCGCGGCGCCGTTGCGCATCACGTGCCCCGACCCGACGCGCGACGCACGCACCACCGCCACGCCCGCGTTCACCGCATCGGCGAGCGCCGCCTGCAGCGTCACATGGATCGAGCCGTTGCCGGTGCCGGCGACGACGAGACCGCGCACGCCGGCCGCGACGAGCGCGTCGACGGCCGTGCGCGTCACACCCGCGTAGCTGGCGACCACTTCGACGGGCGGCCATGCTGCGGCGATCGCCAGCTGCGCGTCGCGCGAACGCGTGACGCGGCGTGCGAATTCGACCCGGCCGTCCTGCACCCAGCCGAGCGCGCCGAGTTCCGGCGACTGGAACGCGTCGACCGCATAGGTGCTCGTCTTCACCACGTCGCGCGCGCCGTGGATCCGGTTGTTGAACGCGACCAGCACGCCCTGCCCGCGCGCGGACGGATGCGCGGCCACCGTCACCGCATTCAGCAGGTTCAGCGGGCCGTCGGACGACAGCGCGGTCGCCGGCCGCATCGCGGCCGTCAGCACGACCGGCTTGTCGCCCCTGACGACCAGGTGCAGCGCATACGCGGTTTCCTCGAGCGTGTCGGTGCCGTGGGTGATCACGATACCGTCGACCGCCGGGTCGGCCATCAGCGCGTCGATGCGCGCGGCGAGCGTGTTCCACAGCGGCAGCGCGAGATCCTTGCTGTCGATGCTGGCGACTTGCTCGGCGTCGATGCGCGCGACGGACGCGAGCGCCGGCACCGCGTCGACCAGGAAATTGACGCCGAGCGCGCCGGCCTGGTAGCCGGCCGTGCTGGCCGCGTCGGGCGCGGCACCGGCAATCGTGCCGCCGGTGGCGAGCACGGCGATGCGCGGCAGGGCCGCCGCGGACGAAGGGGATGCGGGATTCAGAGTATTCATGGCCGCGATTGTAAAGGCTTGCGGCCGGTATCCGGCAGGTTCCGGCACGGCGGCCGGGGCCGGCCGCCGCACATCATGGTTTGCCCCGATCGTCCGGCCGGGTGCGCCGTCAACGGACGTGGTATCTGCAACGTTATAGGAAGTGCCGTTTTGGTGTTTTCACATTGATTTGCCATAATCGGATCGCCCCGCGCGATGCGGCCCTATGCTCATCGTGCGGTGCGTCGTGACGGCGTCGATAAAACGCAATTCACCCCATGGGAGTGTCGAAATGAAAATCCAATCGCTCGTAGCCGCAGTGCTTCTCGGCGGCATGCTGGCTTCCCCCGCGTTCGCGGCGAACAGCCAGCAGGACAAGATGAAGGCCTGCAACACCCAGGCAGCCGGCAAGACGGGCGATGAACGCAAGGCGTTCATGAAGGACTGCCTGTCGGCGAAGCCCGCGAAGGCGATGACGCAGCAGGAAAAGATGAAGGCATGCAACACGCAGGCCACCGGCAAGAAGGGCGACGACCGCAAGGCGTTCATGAAGAGCTGCCTGAGCAATCAGCCGGCAGCCTGAGTTCCGGCGCTCCCGTATCGAATGCCGCGCACCGCTTCGGCGGGCGCGGCATTTTTGTTTTCGTTGCACGCGCATCGACGCGCCCGGCCCCGACCTCTCCCGCCCCGCTTTCCCGGCCCGCCGTGCCAGCCCCGCCACATGGTGCGGCAATTCGCCGCGATTTCTTCTATGATGGCTGCAACGCGGCCCATCCAAGTACAAGAAGCGCCATCGGGCCGCCCTCGAGACGGACGCGCACGCGCGTCAAACGGAGGCATGGATGGCATGGAGACAACACCGCTGGTTCCGCCGCTGGCTGATCGTGATCGTGTTCTGGGCCGTGCCCGTCGCGATCGTCGCCGTCCGCGAGATCCGCGAGGAAATGGCCTACAACAAGGCGGACCTGCAGCTCGCGCTGACCACCTGGCAGCTCACCGATGCGCAGCAGGCCGCCGGCGCCGCCGCGAAGTGCCACGGGGATCCTGACGAGGCGCGCGCGGCCGGCTGCCCGGCCGACGTGCTCGCCGCCAACGCGCCGCGCCAGCAGGCGGCCCGCGACGAATACATGCTGCGCCGCAACACGCTCGCGGGCTACCTGTGGCATGCGTTCGTCGGCTATTGGGTCGTGCCGGCCGCGTTCCTGTTCGCGTGCGGCGTCGTGATCGCGCTGATCCGTCGCGTGCTGCGCCGCCCGCCGATCAAGCCGCCCGTTCCACCCGTCACGCACTGATGCGCGCCGCGGGCGCCCCCCACCGCACGATCGACCGCGGCGCCCGCATGCCACGCCGCCCCCGGCGCGCGGGCGCCGGATCGTCCGTTGGCACGCCGCGACACCCTCGCCCGATTTGACGCTTTTTGTTGCGCGGACGAAAAGGGGGTGTAATCCACTGTGATATAACTGCCGACGTGATCCGCTCCCTGAGCGAGACTCACTCCGAACGTCATCCGATGGAGAAGAACGATGCAAAAACGGAATCTCGTGCTGAAAGCCGCCGCTGCGCTCATCGTCGGTAGCCTCGCGCTCACCGGTTGCACCACCACCCCCGACAAGCCGGACAACGCCGCGACCAACGCGTCGAAGCGCCAGGCAATCGACTCGAGCGTCGACGCCACGCTGTCGCGCATGTATTCCACGGTCAAGGGTTCGCGCGAACTCGTCGCGAAGTCGCGCGGCGTGCTCGTCTTCCCGGACGTGATCCAGGCCGGCTTCATCGTCGGCGGCCAGTCCGGCAACGGCGCACTGCGCGTCGGCGGCAGCACGGTCGGCTACTACAACACGTCGTCGCTGTCGGTCGGCCTGCAGGCCGGTGCGCAGTCGAAGGCGATCGTGTTCCTGTTCATGACGCAGGAAGCGCTCGACGAATTCCGCGGCTCGGACGGCTGGGCCGCCGGTGCCGGCGCGTCGGTCGCGCTCGTGAAGATGGGCGCGAACGGCGCGGTCGACACGACCACGGCCACCGCACCGGTCCAGGTCGTCGTGCTGACGAACGCGGGCCTGATGGGCGACGTGTCGATCAACGGCACGAAGGTCTCGAAGCTGAAGATCTGACGCTGGCGTGCCGCCCGTGCGCACCGCGCGCGGGCCACGCACGAACGGCGATGTCCTCGCGGGCATCGCCGTTTTTTTATCCGCGCGCGACGCGCGTCAGGTCGTCGAGTCGATGACCTTGAAGCGCGAGCGTTTCTGCGCGCGGATCACCGACTGGTAGACGTCGACATACTGCTGCGCCATGCGGCGCGACGTGAAGCGCGCCTCGAAGCGCTGCCGCACGCGCGCGCGCGGCAGCAGGTGCAGCCGGTTCACGGCGGCCACCGCGCTGATTTCATCCTCGACGATGAAACCCGACACGCCCTCGTCCACCACTTCAGGCACCGCGCCGCGATTGAACGCGATCACCGGCGTGCCGCACGACATCGCCTCGATCATCACGAGGCCGAACGGCTCCGGCCAGTCGATCGGAAACAGCAGCGCATGCGCGCCCGACAGGAACTCGGCCTTCTGGTGATCGGCGATCTCGCCGATGTATTCGACGTGCGGCAACGCGAAGAGCGGCTTGATCTCGCGCTCGAAGTATTCCTGGTCGGCCGCATCGACCTTCGCGGCGATCCTGATCGGCAACCCGCACTGACGGGCGATGCGGATCGCCGTGTCGACGCGCTTCTCCGGCGAGATGCGGCCGAGGAATGCGAGATAGCGCGGCTCGACGGGCTGCGGCATGTACAGCGTATCGGGCAGCCCGTGGTAGACGGTCGTCAGCCATTTCGCCTGCGGCAGCGGCTGGCGCTGCGAGTTCGAAATCGAGATCACCGGCGCCGTGTTGAACGTGTCGAACACCGGCTGCTGCTCGGGCAGGTCGAGCCGGCCGTGCAGCGTCGTCACGTAAGGCGTTTCCTGCCGGTTGAAGACCGAGAACGAGTAGTAATCCATGTGGAAATGGAGCACGTCGAAGTCCTTCGCGCGGCGCGCGACCGTCTCCATCAGCAGCATGTGCGGCGCGACCCGGTCGCGGATCGACGAGTCGAGCCGCAGTGCACGCGGCCAGACCGGCTCGAGCTTCGCCCGTGTCGTCGAATCGCCGCTGGCGAACAGCGTCACGTCATGACCGAGCTCGACGAGCGCCTCGGTGATGTAGGACACGACGCGCTCCGTGCCGCCGTACAGCTTCGGCGGCACCGATTCGGTCAGCGGCGCGATCTGGGCAATTCTCATGGTCCACGTCTCCTGTGTCCTGTCCGTTGCGGCACGGCCGGCGGGCCCTTGCGCTTTCGCGCGCGGCTCGCCCCGATGCAGCGCCCGCCGGACATCTCCTCATTATTCGCGATCCGGTTGCCCGGAACCGCCCGTCTTTCATTTTATGGGTGTTGTTACAGGCAGGATACATTCCGCCTGCCGGGCTGATATGGCCCCCGACACGGCCATCGCACCCGAACGCGCGCCGCGCCGCCCGTCAGCGCGACGGCCACTTCCATGCCGGCAGGTCGCGCGTGTCCGCGTCGACGAGCCCCGTCGCGCCGAGCTGCTTGTCGAGCACCAGCGATTCGCAGCCGGCCTCGCGCTCGAGCGTCGCGATGAGCCGCGCCGCGTGCGACACGACCAGTACCTGCGAATGCGGCGCCGCCTGCGCGATCAGGCGGCCGAGCGCCGGCAGCAGATCGGGATGCAGGCTGGTTTCCGGTTCGTTCAGCACCATCAGCGCCGGCGGTCGCGGTGTCAGCAGCGCCGCCGCGAGCAGCAGGTAACGCAGCGTGCCGTCCGACAGCTCGGCCGCCGCGAGCGGCCGCAGCAGCCCCGGCTGGCGCATCAGCACGTCGAAGCGGCCACGGCCGCCCGGATTGTCGATCTCGACCGACGCGCCCGGAAACGCGTCGTCGATCGCCGCATCGAGTGCCGCGCCGTCGCCGATTTCGCGAATCGTCTGCAGCGCGGCGGCCAGGTCGGCGCCGTCGTCCGCGAGCACCGGCGTATGGGTGCCGACGTGCGACTGCCGCGCGGGTGCCTGCGCATCGGTGCGGAAATGGTCGTAGAAGCGCCACGAGCGGATCCGTTCGCGCACCGCGATCATTTCCGGCGCACCGGTCGGATCGGCGAACTCGGTCATCATGCTGTCGAAGCTCGCCACCGGCTGCGGAATCGTCTGCCAGTCGCCGGTCGCGGTGCGCGCGCGGATCTGCGCGCCCTGCCGGTCGACCAGCAGCGTCGACGGGCGCAGCACCGCGCCGCCCCAGATGCACTCGCGCTTGACGACCGGATCGAGCGAGAACTGCGAGTGGCTCGGAATCGGCATGCCGAGATCGATCGAATAACCGAAATCGTCACAGGCGAAACCGAGCTTCAGGCTCACGGGCCCCTTGCGCACCGTGCCGGTGACCGGCGCGTCGCCGTCCAGCATCGCCCGCGAGAAACGCTCGGGGCCGGCCCACAGCGTCGACGGCAACCCGCCTTCGCGCGCGAGGGACGGGATCACGCGCCCCTGCGCGGTGTCGGCGAGCAGCCGCAGCGCGCGGTACACGCTCGACTTGCCGCTGCCGTTCGGCCCCGTGACGACGTTGAGCGCCGCGAGCGGCACGATCAGCTCGCGCAGCGAGCGGTAATTGGCAATGGCAAGCGTTTTCAGCACGGTCATGACGGTGACGGGCGGGCCGCTTTCAGCGGCCTTCGACGGCCTGCGGGTCGGCCGCGGTGTTGGCCGCCGTACTGGCGGCAGGGGCGCGCGCGTGCGGCCGTTCGGGATTCGGCGCATCCGGTGCGGAATCGTGCGGATACAGTTCCATCCGGCTGCGCGGCAGGCATTGCGGATAGCGGTCCTGCAGATAGGCGATCAACCCTTCGCGCACGCGGCAGCGCAGGTCCCAGCACGACGACGAGTCGGCCGCGCTGACCAACGCGCGCAACTGCATCGTGCGCTCCGTCGCGTCGGTCACCTGCAGCACCTGCACACGGCCGTCCCACTCCGGCGCCGCATGGACGAGCCGCGCGAGCTCCTCGCGCAGCGGCGCGAGCGGCGTACGGTAATCGACCGACAGGTAAACCGTGCCGATGATCTCCGAGCTGCTGCGCGTCCAGTTCGTGAACGGGTTCTCGATGATCCATTGCAGCGGCACGACGAGGCGCCGCTGGTCCCACAGCCGCACCGACACGAACGAACCGGTGATTTCCTCGATGCGCCCCCACTCGCCCTGGATCACGACCACGTCGTCGAGCCGGATCGGCTGCGTGAGCGCGATCTGCAGCCCGGCGATCAGGTTGCCGAGCACCGGCCGCGCGGCGATACCGGCGACCAGGCCCGCGACGCCGGCCGACGCCAGCAGGCTCGCGCCCACCTGGCGCACGTTCGGGAACGTCATCAGCGCGGCGCCGGTGCCGATGATCACGATCAGCACCATCACGGTCCGCACGAGCACCTTGGCCTGCGTATGGATGCGCCGCGCCTGGAGGTTGTCGGCCGTATCGATCGGATGGGCCTGGATGATCGCGTCGCCGACGCCGGCCGCGAGCCGCACCAGCAGCCACGTGAGCGACACGATCGAGCCGACCGCGGCCGCGGTGCGCATGCCGCGCACGAACGACATGCCGTCGTCCGCCTGGAGCCACACGAACTCGAGCGCCAGCAGCGCCAGCACGACGAGCGACGGCTTGTCGATGTAGCGCAGGATCGCGCTCATCAGCGGATACGGCTGCGCGAGGCGCTTGACGATGCGTGCGCCGAGGCGGTGCACGACCGTGACGACCAGTATGACGATGACCGACACGGCCAGCGTGCCGAGCCACGAATGCAGCGGCGCATCGGCGATGCGCTGCAGTTCCTCGATTGAAATCATCGGCGCCCTTCGGTGATGAGGCGTGCATGCCTCGTCCTGGGATGCGTCGGCGACGTCCGGGCCACGCGCGTGCCCGGACACGGCGTCAGATCAGTTGCCGCTCCTGCAGGGAAACGCCTTGCCGAGACCGAGCGACACCGCGGTGCTCGCGTTGTAGTCGGCCAGCTTCGGATTTTCCGCGATGTACTTGCGCACCGCGTCGGTCATCTGCTGCGCCCGGATGTCGGGCGGCAGGCAGAAATACTGGCCGACCCGCGGCCCCGTCGTGCCGCCGATCGCATCGATGGTGTTGTAGACGCCGTCGGCGGCACCTTCGATGTAGGCCGCGCACGACGCCCGCGACTTGACGTCCGTCTTCGCGCACAGCCGGTCGAGATCCGCGCCCGTGAAAGCCGCCGCCGACAACGGCACGGCAAACGCCGCGGCACAAAACATTGCGCGCAACATGGTGTTCCTTATGTCAATGCGGCCCGAGGCCGCCTGCTGCCCTGGCCGGCGCGGCGCCGGGATGCCCGGCTCCGGCCGGCATCCGGCCGGGCGGGCACCGTCTGCCGCACCGAAAACCGTCATTTTGCACTCTTTTGCGCGTCTGCCGGCGTCGATGCCCCGATGCGCGTCGTCCGCTTGCTCAGGATCTCGATCGCGTCCGGCGCGTTGTAGTGCTTCGCGAATTCGAGCGCGGTGATGCCGAGCTGGTTCTTCACCTGCGGATCGGCGCCCTGGTCGAGCAGCAGGGTCACCGTCGACGCATGGTTGCCGCGTGCGGCCATCATCAGCGGCGTCGTACCGTTCGGCGATGCGGTATCGATATACGCGTCGTGGTCGAGCAGCAGCTTCACGACCGCGTCCTGGCCGTTGGTGGCCGCGTAGTGCAGCGGCGCCCAGCCCTTCTTGCTGACTTCCGCGCCCTTGTCGACCAGCAGCTTCGCCAGGCCGAGGTCGCCGTTCAGCGACGCGAGCATCAGCGCGGTTTCGCCGGCCTTGTCTTCCTTCTCGAGGTCGACGTTCGGCGTCGCGGCGAGCGCCGCCGCGACCTTGTCGGACTTCTCGCGCGCGGCGATCACGATCAGCGGGTCGCCATTCGGCGCGATCGTGTTCGGGTCGAGCTTGCCGCTCTTGAGCTGCTTGCCGATGTCGGCGATGTCGTCGAACTTGACGGCCTTGACGATCGCGTCGAGCGATTCGGCATGTGCGCCGGCTGCCGCGAACAGGCCGCTCGCGACGAGCGCGGCGGCAACGAGTGCACGTTTCGGCAGATGGTTGGTCGGCTTCGTCATTGTTGTGGGCTCCTTCCCTGGGTTGTCGGCTGCGCGCACGTCATTAGCGGGCGATCTTGAACAGCCGGAAAAAGTTCTGCGTCGTCGCGTCGGCCAGTGCCTCGACGGCGATCCCGCGCTCGGACGCGATAAAGCGTCCGACATGGCTGACGTACGCAGGTTCATTCGGCTTGCCGCGATACGGCACCGGCGCGAGGTACGGCGAGTCGGTCTCGATCAGCAGCCGGTCGAGCGGCACGCGCCGCGCGACGTCCTGCACGTCGGTCGCGTTCTTGAACGTGACGATGCCCGACAGCGAGATATGGAAGTTCTGCGCGAGCGCCTGCTCGGCCACCGGCCACGGCTCGGTGAAGCAGTGCATCACGCCGCCCGGCACGTCCGCGCGCTCCTCGGCCATGATCCGCAGCGTGTCCTCCGACGACGAGCGCGTGTGGATGATCAGCGGCTTCATCGTCGCGGTCGCCGCGCGGATGTGCGTGCGAAAGCGTTCGCGCTGCCATTCCATGTCGGCGATCGAGCGGCCTTCGAGGCGGTAGTAGTCGAGGCCCGTTTCGCCGATCGCGACGACCTTCGGGTGCGCGGCCAGCTCGACGAGCTCCACGAGTGTCGGCTCGCGCATGTCCTCGTGATCGGGATGCACGCCGACCGATGCGTACACGTTGTCGTGCGCTTCGGCGATTGCGAGCACGTCGGGCAGCGTCTCGAGATCGACCGACACGCATAGCGCGTGCGTGACGTCGTGCTCGCGCATGTTCTCGAGCACGGCCGGCAGGCGGTCGGCCAGGCCCTTGAAATTGATATGGCAGTGAGAGTCGACGAACATCGTGTTTCCTGAATTCGTAAGGCGCGCGCTCATGCACGCGCCGGCATGCGGCAACAGGCGGCGTTCGCGGGCCGGCCGGCCACGGTCGCGTCGCGGCGTGAGCCGGTCATCGTTTCGCAACCCACGGGAAACAATGCCGGATCACGCGAAGATTTCCCGGTACCCGAGAAACAATTCCTCGAATACGAGCCGCGCGTTGAGCGGATGGTTCTCGACCGTCCGCTGTCGCGTCACGGCCTTCATGAAACGCGCGAACGCGTTCGCATCGACCGCTTCCGCACAGCGCGCGAGCGCCGCCGCATGCGTCGGAAAGTAGCGCGGCGCGCCCGCCATCCGCTGCGCGAGCAGGTCGTACAGCCAGCGCTGCAGCCAGCCGAGCACCAGCGGCACCGGCAGTTTCTGCAGCGTCTCGCCGCACGCGAACGGGTCGCATGCCGCACCGGCCGCGAGCTGCCCGAGCGTGTAGTCGCGCAGCGGGCGGTTCTCGTCGCTCGCGAGCGCCAGCGCGGCGAGCGGCGCGCCGCCGGCCTCGGCGAGCAGCGCGTCCGCATGCTCGACGCCCTGCGCCGCGAGCCAGGCCGCGGCCGCGTCGGGCGCCGGCACGGTCATCGGCCACTGCCGGCAGCGGCTGATGATCGTCGGCAGCAGGCGGTCGATACGCGCCGACACGAGCAGGAACACGACGCCGGACGGCGGCTCCTCCAGCGTTTTCAGCAGCGCATTCGACGCGGCGACGTTGAGCGCCTCGGCCGGATACAGCACGACGACGCGCGCGCCGCCGCGGTGCGAACCGACCCCGCAGAAGTCGAGCAGCGCGCGCACCTGCTCGATCTTGATTTCCTTGCTCGGCGCGCGGGTCTTCTTGCCGCCTTCGTCCGCGTCGGCCGCTTTCGGGTCGTCCGCGGCGCCCGGCGCCTCGCCCGCCAGCGCCTCGGGCAGCACGATCCGGTAGTCCGGATGATTGCCCTGCGAAAACCACGTGCAGGCCGCGCAGGCGCCGCACGGCTCGCCGTTCGGCTGCGGCGATTCGCACAGGAAGCCCTGCGCGAGATGCTGCGCGAACTGCAGCTTGCCGATCCCGGCCTGGCCATGCAGCAGCAGCGCATGCGGCCATTGCGCACGCAGTTGCTGCAAGCGGTTCCAGTCGTCGGTCTGCCACGGATAGATCATGTGGTGCGTTCCTTGCGAATTACAGCGCGGCGAGCACGCGCTCGAGCTGCTGGCGAATCTCGGGAATCGTCTGCGTCGCGTCGACGATCGCGAAGCGGTGCGGCGCCTCTTCCGCACGCCGCAGGTATTCGCCGCGCGTGCGCGCGAAGAACGCGTCGGATTCGCTTTCGAACTTGTCGGGCATGCGCGCGGCGCCGCGCCGCTCGCTCGCGACCTGCGGCGCGACGTCGAACAGCACCGTCAGGTCGGGCTGGAAGCCGCCCTGCACCCAGCGCTCGAGCGTCTCGAGCTTGTCGCGCGGCAGCCCGCGGCCGCCGCCCTGGTACGCGAACGTCGCATCGGTGAAGCGATCGGACACGACCCAGTCGCCGCGCGCGAGCGCCGGCTCGATCACGAGCGCGAGATGCTCGCGACGCGCGGCGAACATCAGCAGCGCTTCCGTCTCGAGATCCATCGGCTGGTTCAGCAGGATCTCCCGCAGTTTCTCGCCGAGCTGCGTGCCGCCCGGCTCGCGGGTGACGACGACCTGCCGGCCGGCCGAGGCCAGCTTGCCCTGGAGGCGTTCGCAGAACCATTGCAGGTGGGTGGTCTTCCCCGCCCCGTCGATGCCTTCGAACGTGATGAATTTACCGCTCGCCATTATTGACCTCGTATGTACTTGTCCACGGCCTTGTTGTGGTCGCCGAGCGTGTCCGAGAACACGCTCGTGCCATCGCCTTTCGCGACGAAATAGAGCGCGCTCGTCTGGGCCGGATTGATCGCCGCCTGCAACGCGGCGACGCCCGGCAACGCGATCGGCGTCGGCGGCAGCCCGCGTCGGGTGTAGGTATTGTAAGGAGTGTCGGCCTGCAGGTCGCGCTTGCGCAGGCGGCCGTCGTACGCGTCGCCGAGCCCGTAGATCACCGACGGATCGGTCTGCAGCGGCATGCCGATGCGCAGCCGGTTCGCGAACACGGCCGCGACGAACGCGCGATCGGCCGCATGGCCCGTTTCCTTCTCGACGATCGACGCGATCGTCAGCGCTTCGTAAGGCGTCTTGTACGGCAGGCCCGGCACGCGCGCGGCCCAGGCCTCGTCGAGACGCGTCTGCATCAGATGGTAGGCGCGCCGATAGATGTTCAGGTCGCTCGTGCCCTTGTCGAACAGGTAGGTATCGGGGAAGAACAGCCCCTCGCCGCTGCCGCGTTGCACCGCGTTGTCCGGCGCGCCGATCGCGCGCAGCAGCTCGGCGTCGCTCATGCCGGCCGTCGAGTGGGCAAGATCGGGGTTCGCATCGAGTTCCGCGCGCATCCGCTTGAAGGTCCAGCCTTCGATGACCGTCGCCACGTACTCGTTCACGTCGCCGCGCGCGATCTTCTGGAGCACCTCGTACGGCGTGATGCCGGTCTTGAATTCGTAGTTGCCGGACTTGAGCCGGCTCGACAGCCCGAGCACGCGCGTCATCGCGACGAAGCCGAGCGGCTCGACCGGCACGCCGCCGCGCCTGAGCTGCAGCGCGACGCTCTTCACGCTGCTGCGCGGCTTGATCGTGACGTCGAGCGATGCGGAACCCAGCAGCAGTGGCCGGGTTGCCCAGTAATACCCGCCGCCCGCGCCGGCAGCGGCCACAACGACGGCCAGCGCCACGATCGTCGCGGCGCATTTCTTCAGTAGGGACATGGAAACGTGACTCAGGTAAGACCCATATAATACTTGCTCGCCTTCGTCAAAGTCAGGGTTGACTGTTCCCTCATTCCATGAGCACACCGTTCGCTTCACCGGCTGCCCAGGCCGCATCTGCCTCGCTCCCCGTTTTCCCCCGCCCGTCCGCCGCCGATTTCGACGCGCCGGGCGCCTGCATGCCGCTGCCGCAGTTCGGCGTGATCGACGTGGCCGGCGACGACGCCGCGACGTTCCTGCATAGCCAGCTCACCAACGACATCGAGCATCTCGACGCCGCGAGCGCGCGGCTGTCCGGCTATTGCTCGCCGAAGGGGCGCCTCCTCGGATCGTTCCTCGCGTGGCGCGCCGGCCACGGCGTGCGCCTGCTGGTGTCGAAGGACGTGCAGCCCGCCGTGCAGAAGCGGCTGTCGATGTTCGTGCTGCGCGCGAAGGCGAAACTGACGGACGCGAGCGACACGCTCGCGGTGGCCGGCTTCGCGGGCGACGTGCGCGACGCGCTGTCGGGCATCTTCGACGCGCTGCCGGACGGCGTGCACGTGAAGGTCGACGGCCCGGCCGGCACGCTGATCCGCGTGCCCGATGCGGCCGGCCGCAAGCGCTATCTGTGGATCGGCCCGCGTGCGGAAGTCGATGCGCGCATCGCCGCGCTCGGCGGTACGCTGCCGGTCGTGTCGCCGGCCGTATGGGACTGGCTCGACATCCGCGCGGGCGAACCGCGCATCACGCAGCCTGCCGTCGAACAGTTCGTGCCGCAGATGGTCAACTTCGACGTGATCGGCGCCGTTAACTTCAGGAAAGGGTGCTACCCGGGCCAGGAAATCGTCGCACGCAGCCAGTACCGCGGCACGATCAAGCGCCGCACGGCGCTCGCGCACGTCGCCGGCGAGACCGATACCGTGCATGCCGGCGTCGAGCTGTTCCACAGCGACGATCCCGGCCAACCGTGCGGGATGATCGTCAACGCGGCGGCCGCGCCCGCGGGCGGCATCGACGCGCTCGTCGAGATCAAGCTCGCCGCGCTCGACAACGGCACGGTACACGTCGGTTCGGCCGACGGCCCGGCGCTCGCGTTCGACGCGCTGCCGTACGCATGGCCGACGGAAGCGTGACGCACTGACAACCCGTTCGCGCGCCGGCTCGCGAGTCGCAGCCGGCGCCCGATGTTTCCTGCGAGAGATTCGCCCGATGTGTCTGATTGCCTTCGACTGGCAGCCCGATGCCGCCGCCGGTCCCGTCTTTACCCTCATCGCCAACCGCGACGAGTTCTTTCGCCGGACGAGCGCGCCGCTTTCGTGGTGGGAGGACGTCCCGGGCGTACTGGCCGGCCGCGATCTCGAAGCGGGCGGCACGTGGCTCGGCGTGTCGCGCGACGGCCGGTTCGCCGCGCTGACGAACTACCGCGCGCCGTTCGACATTCGCGCCGGCGCGCCGACCCGTGGCAAGCTCGTGTCCGATTTCCTCGGCGGCCCGTCCGTTGCACCGCTCGACTATCTCGGGCGGCTGGCCGAGCATGCGGCCGTCTACAACGGCTTCAACCTGCTCGTCGGCGACTGGAGGCGGCGCGAACTCGCGTGGTTCTGCAATCGTGCGCCCGAAGGCGAAAGCGGCGTCGCCGCCCCCGTCGCGATCGCGCCCGGCGTGCATGCGCTGTCGAATGCGCGGCTCGATACGCCCTGGCCGAAAGTGGTGCGCAAACGCGCGGAACTCGGCACGCTGCTTACCGACAATCCGACCCCGTCGCTCGACGACCTGATCGCGTTGATGCGCGACCCGCATGTCGCGGACGACGACGCGCTGCCGCACACGGGCATTCCGATCGAGCGCGAACGTGCGCTGTCGGCCGCGTTCATCGAGACGCCCGAATACGGCACGCGCGGCACGACCGCACTGCGCGTCACGATGAAGGAAGGCGTGCGGCTCACGGTCGAGATCAAGGAGCGCTGCGACGACGACGGTTCGCACCGCACCGTGCGGCCGGGTTCGTTCGAGCGCGCATTCACGTTCGACCTAGACGCGACCCCGCCGCGCTGAGCGCGCGGGTGGGCGCCGTGCTACGGCGCGCGCGCCATCTCGACGTGCGGCACGCCCGCTTCGACGAACGGTTCGCCGACCGCCGTGAAGCCGTGCCGCAAGTAGAACGACACGGCCGAATCCTGCGCATAGAGCCGCACGACGATTTCGCCGCGGCGCCGCGCCGCGTCCAGCAGCGCGTCCAATACGGCCGACCCGACGCCCTGGCCGCGTGCATCGGCCAGCACCGCGACGCGGCCGATCGTGCCCGACGGCAGCAGCCGCCCCGTCGCGACCGCGCGGCGCACGCCGGTCGCCGCATCGACCCGGTACGCCACCGCATGGAGCGATAGCGGATCGTCGTCGTCGAGTTCCCATTCCGGCGGAATCTGCTGCTCGCGCACGAACACCGCGTCGCGGATCCGCGCGGCGTCGCCGCCGAGCACCGCCCAGTCGCCCGTTTCCACCACGCCGTCCGTCATCGCAGCCCTCCACGCGGCGCGCGCGCCGTCAAATGCCGTCAAACGTCGTCAAACATCGTCGAATGCGGCCTTCAGTGCCGCGACCGCGTCGGCATGCGCGGCCCGCACCTCGGGGATGTAGCCGCCCATCTTGAAGAATTCGTGGATCATCCCCGGATAGCAGACCAGCGTGACCGCATTGCCCGCCGCACGCAACTTCTCCGCATACGCGGCACCCTCGTCGCTCAACGGATCGTATTCGGCCGTCGCGATCCACGCCGGCGCGACGCCCGCGAACGACGGCGCATCGTGCGTGCCGTCGAGCGGTGCGAAACGCCAGTCGTCGCGATCCGCCCGATCGCGCACGTATTGCGTGAAGAACCACTGGATCGTGTCCTGCGTCAGCAAGTAGCCGTTCGCGAGCCGTGCGTGCGATCCGGTGTCCTGGTAGCCCGTCACGCCCGGATAGATCAGCATCTGCAGCGCAAGGCGAATGCCCGAGTCGCGTGCGAGCACCGCGCAGACGGTCGCGAGCGTGCCGCCCGCGCTGTCGCCGCCGACGGCCAGCCGTTCGGCATCGATGCCGAACATAGCGGCCTCGCGATGCAGCCATTGCAACGCGTCGTCGGCGTCGTTCACCGCGGTCGGGAACCGATGCTCCGGCGCGAGCCGGTAGCCGACCGACAGCACCGCACACTGCGCGTCGTGCGCGAACATCCGGCACAACGCGTCGTGCGTATCGACGCTGCCGACCGTGAAACCGCCGCCGTGGTAGTACACGAGCGCAGGCAGCGGCTCCGCGAGGCTCGGCGCGACCGGCAGGTACAGCCGCGCGCCGATCGTGCGGCCATCGCGCGTCGGGACGACGCACTCCTCGACCGAATGCATCGGCGCCGGTGCGACGTCGAGGATCGGCGCGCTCTTCTCGTACGCGGCGCGCGCCTGCTGCGGCGTCTGGTGATGGTAGGACGGACGTTTCGCGCGCTCGATCATGTCGAGCACCTGGGCGATCTTCGGATTCAGCGGCATCGATAAGGACGGCGCCAGTGCGACGCCGTGAACGGACAAGCGTCACATGATGCCACGCCCTCGTCGCGCGGGCGCGGTGCGCAATCCCGGCCCTCTCTCGGCCTGCCGCGAACGCGTTCGACGGTACACCTGCGACGTGCAAAACAAAACGGCCCTGCCGACAAAGCGGCAGGGCCGTGCGTCCCGGCGCTTATGCGTCGCTCGGGCCGGGCTGGGCGTCCGGCGCCGTGCGCGAGCGTTGCCGCTTGATGTCGCGGCCCACCGCGAGCCGCCGCATGTACTTGAACGTGCCGAGCGCCTTCGCGACGAAATTGCCGTCGCTGTCGCGCACTTCGCCTTCACAGTAGGCCATCGTCGTCGAGCGATGCATCACGCGCCCGTAAGCGCGCAACTCGCCGCGCCCCGGCTGCATGAAGTTCACCTTCATCTCGACCGTCACGACGCCGACACCGTCGTCGGTCAGGCTGCGCGCGGCCATCGCGAGGGCGATGTCCGCGAGCGTCATCGTCACACCGCCGTGCGCGATGCTCCACGTGTTCATGTGCCGCTCTTCGAGCGGCAGCACGAGCTCGCTCGCCCCGTCCTTCGCGGACACGAGCTGCACGCCGAGCAGGTCGACGAACGGGCTTTCGATCGACGGGCCGTCCGTCGGGGTTGCCGCGTCGCTCATCGTGCGCTGTCGACGATGTAGTCGACGCATTCGCGCGACTCGGCCACCGCGACGACGAATTTCTTCACTTCCTGGTGAACCGGGTGCACCTGGTAGGCATCGAGCGCGGCCTTGTCCGCGAAATCGGACACGAGCACGATGTCGGCGGTCGCGTCGAGGCCGGGCGTTGCCACGCCGACGTCGATCTGCAGCGTGCCCGGCACGAGGTCGCGGCAGCCCTCGAGCTTTTCCTTCAGCTTCAGCGCGTTCTGCGCGCGCGTCGCGCCTTCGGCCGATTCCTTCAACTTCCACATGACGATATGTCTGATCACTTCGGTTGCTCCAGTTCGTTGGTGTTCACGATGCGGGCTCGGCCCGCCTCGTGGCCGGCCGGGTGATGCCCGGCCAGTCGTCTGCCCGCTTCGCTTGCACGCGGTCGCGGCAACGGAGGGAAAACTCGTATCGAATCGGCTGTCGCCCGGCCTTTCCGGCGACGATACGCGCAATTTCACCGTGTCGCTCACCGACGGCGCGATCCGCGCAAGCGGCGGCAATCGCCAAGCCTACCAAACTTGAAGGCTCCGATGGAACGATCGCGCACCTTCCATTGAATCGCGGGAACGCGGCTTGCCCGGCTTCGCGTGCGTCGCTTCGCGCAAGTCTGCGCGCCTCGGCAATCGCCCGCGCAAACTGGACGATTCAATTCCGGCACGGCAGCAATCGGCAAAATGAAACGTCATTGCCGATTATTTATTCACCGAATATCCGGATTCCAATACCCGCCTTCATTAAATCGCATAATTTACCGACTCAACGAGTAATAGTTACGATCGCTTTTTTCGCAAAACAGCCTGAAATCAGAAAAACGCCATTGACTTCGATTCTTCTGAAAATTTAGAATTCCCTACAGCGGCTTACGATTGATTTTCTCCCGCCGCACACAAGCCGGCACGCGCCTCCACGAACGCCGCCCGCCTTGCCTTTTCTCGCTTCACGTCGGGGCGGCGTCCCTTGCCGTTTCAGCTTTCGGCATTTATCGCCTGTTTGCCAATTTCCTGCTCGATTCACTCACCGCAACAGCATCACATCCTGATTAACACCCGGCATTCACTCGAATGCCCGCGACACGGTACCAAACGGACAACAGATCCGTTCATTCGACCATCCCGATAAAAAATCGCCAGTCATCAGGAGGGACATCAACATGCATCGCCTTGTGAAGTCGCTGTGCCTCGGATTCATCTGCGCCGGCCTGCTCGCGGCCTGCAACGACGACGACGTCAAATCGAACAGCCCGCCGTCGAACAACGCCGCCCTATCGTTCCGCATGGACGCCGGCGGCCAGATCAACGCGTTCTACCGGCAGGACAAGGTCGCCGCGCACCTGCTGGTGCGCTCGTCGACGAAACCGCGCCTGCTCGTGGTCTTCCCCGCCGGCAACAGCGGCACGGGGCTGTGGTTCGACGACACCGCGCAGCCGGTGAACTGGAGCCTCGACACGCCGCCGTCCGCGCTGTCGGCACCCGACGCGCACGGCCGCCCGCTGTACGGCATCGGCGCCGACGTGTCGGTGGACACCGGCACGCTGACGATCCGCCAGGGCGTGCTCAGCAACGTGCGCTTCCTGCGCGACTTCAACGGCGGCGCAACGATTCCGCAACAGATTCTCGCCGCGCCGACGGTCCAGGGCAGCGCCGCGCAATGGCAACGCGACCGGATCGACGGCGCGCCCGGCTATTCGCTGCGCATCACGTTGCGCGACGGCGGCAGCATCGTGCCGGCTGCGGGCGGCAAGCTCGTCCTGAGCGCACCCGCGGGCTCGCACACGCTGCGGCTGCATGTCGATGCGCTGTCGGGCGAGACGCCGTTGTCGCCGATCACGCGCGCGGATCTGCTCGCGCCGTCGGTGAACCCCGACCCCGTGAGCCAGAACGTGCTCGAATTCCTGAGCTTCCACGACAAGCTGCTGGCGGGCTCGTGGCAGTACGACACCTACTTCGGCCGCGACACGCTGATCTCGGTTCGCATGCTGATGCCCGTGCTCGAACCCGCGGCGATCGAGGCCGGCCTGTCGTCGGTGCTGAGCCGGCTGTCGGCCGACGGCAAGGTCGCGCACGAGGAAGGCATCGGCGAGTTCGCACTCGTCGACAACCAGAAGAACGGGAAACCGAACGATCCGACGCCGACCTACGACTACAAGATGATCGACAGCGACTACCTGCTCGCGCCGATCGCGGCCGCGTGGCTGATCGACGATACGCGCGGCCAGGCGCGTGCGGCTGCGTATCTGGCCCAGCGCGGCAGCGACGGGCAGACCAACGGCGCCCGCCTGGTCGTCAACCTGCTGCACGTCGCGACCACCGCGCAGCCGTTCGCGCAGCAGCCGTCGGTCGCGAACCTGATCCACCTGCGGCCCGGCGAGATCGTCGGCAACTGGCGCGACAGTACCGATGGGCTCGGCGGCGGCGTCTACCCGTATGACGTGAACGCGGTGCTCGTGCCGGCCGCGTTGCGCGCGGCGAACGCGTTCCTCGCGCGCGGCCTGCTCGATCCGTACCTGGATGCCGGACAGCGCGCGACGCTCGCCAACACGGCGAACCAGGCAGCCACATGGGAAACGCAGGCGCCGCCGCTGTTCCAGGTCAGCGTGCCGGCCGCGCAGGCGACCGCCGACGTGTCGGCCTATGCGCCGTCCGCCGGCGTGCCGCCCGGTGCCGCGCCAAGCGCACCGATGGCCTTCTACGCGCTCTCGCTCGATCAGCAGGGCAATCCGATTCCGGTGATGAACTCCGATGGCGGCTTCGCGTTGCTGTTCGGCACACCGCCGGACGACCAGCTCCAGCGGATCGTCGCCGACGTCACGCGGCCGTTCCCGACCGGGCTCGTGACCGATGCCGGCATGCTGATCGCGAACCCTGCGTATGCGAGCCAGGCACTGTGGCCGAAGTTCACGAGTTCCGCCTATCACGGCACGGTGATCTGGTCGTGGCAGCAGGCGATGTGGGTGGCCGGTCTCGATCGCCAGCTCGCGCGCCAGGACCTGTCGGCCGCGACCCGCACGCTGCTCGCGCAGGCGCGGCAGACGATCTGGCAGGTGATCTCGAACGGGCGCGACATGCGGACGTCGGAAATGTGGACGTGGTCCTACGTGAACGGCAAGTACCAGACCGACGCGTTCGGCACGCGCAGCGCCGATGCGACCGAAGCCAACGCGGCACAGCTCTGGAGTACGACGTATCTCGCGATCCGCGATCCGCAGCAGCGCGCGGGCAAGTATTGGTGGCAGGCGTCGCGGCAGATGCAGGATGCGCAGCCGGAAAACGCGGCGGCCCTGGCATCGCGCTAGTTGCGTATCGCCCGTCGCATGCCGACCGGACATGCCGAAGCCACGGGTACGTTACCTCGCCCGGGGCTTGGGCGGAAATCGAAACGATCGACACGCCTTCGGCACGGCCGCGTTGCCGAACGTCCCGCGTGCCACGCCACCCCGCGTCACCGCGACACGACGCGGTTTCGCCCTTCCCGCTTCGCCTGGTACAACCGTTCGTCGACGACGCGCAGCAACGCGTCGACCGTGCTGCCGTCGACCCCGTATTGCGCGACGCCGACGCTGACCGTCACCTGCACGCGCTTGAAATCGAGCCCGAACGGCGAACTCGCGATCGACGAGCGCACGCGCTCGGCCGTCATCCGCGCGCCTTCGAGCGGCATCTCGGGCAGCAGCGCCATGAACTCCTCGCCGCCGACCCGCGCGAGCCCGCCGGCCGGCCGGATCGCGTCGAGGCACTGACGCACGACGCCGCGCAGCACCTCGTCGCCGATCTGGTGCCCGTACGCATCGTTGATGTTCTTGAAATTGTCGAGATCGAGTGCGAGCAGGCAGAACGGCGTGCCGTCGCGCTCGGCCCGAACCATCTCGCGCTCGACCTGCGCGATGAACTGCCGGCGGTTCGACGCGCCCGTCATCGGATCGGTCGCGGCCATGTATTCGAGCTTCTGGTTCGTGCGCCGCAGTTCCTGCAGCGCGCTCTCGGTGCGCGCCATCGATTCCGACAGCCGGCTCATCAGGTCTTCCTGGCTGTAGATCGCCGAGAACGAGCGCGTCGTCTGCAGCGCCTGCACGACGCCGTAGCTGAGCAGGAAGAAGCCGCCCGCGAAAATCGCGTGCGCGAGCCACCACATGTGATTCCACGGCTTGCCGAGAATGAACGCCAGCGACGACAGCGCAAACGCCATGATCGACACGCCGTAGATCACCATCAGCGGCGAGCGGATCCGGCGCGCGAGCAGCATGGCGACGTTCAGCAGCGAGAACACGAGCGCGCCGCCTTCCATCGACAGCCGCGTGCCCGGCGCGCCCGCGACCGGCGAATACGCGATGTACGCCACGACGACGTTGACGATCACGAAGAACACGATCCACGGCAGCCACGTGCGCACGCTCGTGCGCTTGTCGAAGCGATCGGGCGGACGGGCATAGGACAGCAGGCCCGTGAGCAGCAGGATCGACATCACGAGCCGCGACGCGGGCCCGTACAGCAGGAACAGCCAGATATTGTGATGCGCCATCCCGGTGAACGCACCGTGCAGCGCGTAGATCATCGCGAAGCCGAGAAAGCCGAGTGTCAGCCAGCGCAGCAGCGGTTCGCCGGACGACCGGTAGCACACCCACGTCACGTAGGTAACGAACCCGCCCTCGAGGGTCGCGGCCGCGATCGCGATTTCATGGAACGCGTGGTTCTCGAACACCGCGTGCGGGTCGCTGAAGAACCACAGATAGGCGATCAGATAGGCGGGCAGCAACGCGAATCCGACCAGCAGGCATTTCGCGTAGAGCCTCGCGGCCGCGCTGACGACGCGCGGCGGTTCCCCGGCTGCATAGGTCGTACTCATTCGGTCCCCGGTCGGTCTGCTGCGTTGGTTCGAACCTTCGCGGCACGGATCGTGCGACGCACGATCCGGCCCATCGTGCCGAAAGGCAAATGTCAGAGCAAGTATAGGTGGGGCAAATTGTTTGACAAGTAAGGGGAAACGGCATTGCCCGGCGCACGCCTTTTGCTTCCCGATTGTTTCGAATGGCGGTTCAGTCGCGCCGATTCGCATCGCGGCCGCCTGCCTCGCCGAAGCGAAGCCGCGGCCGCCACCCGCCAAAGATCAGAGGATTTCGAACAGGCCGGCCGCCCCCTGCCCGCCGCCGATGCACATCGTGACGACCACGTACTTCACGCCGCGCCGCTTGCCTTCGATCAGCGCGTGGCCCGTCAGGCGCGCGCCCGACACGCCGTACGGATGGCCGACCGCGATCGCGCCGCCGTTCACGTTCAGGCGATCCTCAGGAATCCCGAGTGTATCGCGGCAGTACAGCACCTGCACCGCGAACGCTTCGTTCAGTTCCCACAGGCCGATATCGTCGACCTTCAGCCCCGCCTGCTTCAGCAGCTTGGGCACCGCGAACACGGGGCCGATGCCCATCTCGTCCGGCTCGCAGCCCGCCACCGCGAAACCGCGGAATACGCCGAGCGGCTGCAGCCCTTCGCGCTGCGCGGCGTCGGCGCTCATGACGACGCAGGCCGACGCGCCGTCCGAGAACTGGCTGGCGTTGCCGGCGGTGATCACGCCGCCCGGCACGGCCGACCGGATCTTCGACACGCCTTCGAGCGTCGTGTCCGGGCGGATCCCTTCGTCGGCCGATACCGTCACTTCCTTCGTGAACAGACGGCCCGTGGCCTTGTCGGCGATGCCCGCGAGCACCGTGATCGGCACGATCTCGTCGCGAAAGCGTCCGGCTTCCTGCGCGGCCGCGGCACGCAGTTGCGACTGCACGCCGTACTCGTCCTGCCGCTCCTTCGAGATGCCGTAGCGCTTCGCGACGTTCTCGGCCGTCTGCAGCATGTTCCAGTAGATCTCGGGCTTGTGCTGCGCGAGCCAGCCTTCCTGGATCATGTGGTGGTTCATCTCGTTCTGCACGCACGAGATCGATTCGACGCCGCCCGCGACGTACACCTCGCCTTCGCCCGCGATGATCCGCTGCGCGGCCAGCGCGATGGTCTGCAGCCCCGACGAGCAGAAGCGGTTCACCGTCATTCCCGGCACGCTCACGGGCAGCCCCGCGCGCAAGGCGATCTGCCGCGCGATGTTCGCGCCGGTCGCGCCTTCGGGGTTCGCGCACCCCATGATCACGTCCTCGACGCGCGCGGGGTCGAGCTTCGCGCGTTCGAGCGCGGCCGCGACCACGTGGCCGCCGAGCGTCGCGCCGTGCGTCATGTTGAAAGCACCGCGCCAGGATTTCGCCAGCGGCGTGCGGGCGGTCGATACGATTACGGCTTCGGTCATGCGAGTCTCCTTCGGTCCTGCTTCATGTCCTGCATCGAATGGGGAAATGCGCTACGCCGCCGGGCGCGCGCCCGCGGACGTCACATGCGCGACACCCGCTGCCTGCATCTGCTGCCATGCGTGGGCGAGCGACCCGTTCAGGTCGATCGCGCGGCACGCATCGTTGATCACCGCGGCGTCGAAACCGGCCGCACGCGCGTCGAGCGCCGACCACGCGACGCAATAGTCGGTCGCGAGCCCGCAGCACCACACGCGCTTCGCGCCGAGCTCGCGCAGATAGCCCGCGAGCCCCGTGCGCGTCGTGCGATCCGCTTCGACGAATGCGGAATAGCTGTCGACCTGCGCGTCGCCGCCCTTGCGGATGACGAGCCGCGCATGCGGGATGTCGAGATCGCGATGCAGCGCCGCGCCGTCGGTGTCCTGCACGCAGTGCACGGGCCACAGCACCTGCTCGCCGTACGGCAGCGCGAGCGTGGAGAACGGTTCGCGGCCCGGATGGTTCGCCGCGAACGACACGTGCTCGCGCGGGTGCCAGTCCTGCGTCAGCACGACCTGGTCGAAGCGCCGCGCCAGCGCGTTGATCACCGGCACGACCGCGTCGCCGTCGGGCACTGCGAGCGCGCCGCCCGGCATGAAGTCGTATTGCACGTCGATCACGAGCAGCACGTCGTCGGTGTGTCTCATTGCGTTTCTCCGGGTGTGCGTCGCGCCGCGATCCGGCGCGTCAGCCGTTGAACCCGCGGCCGGCCTTCGCGAGCTCCGCGATCGACGGCGCGAGCTGCCATGCGTCGCCGTTCGGCGCGGCCGCGTAGCGGCGAATCGCGCGCTCGACGTTGTAGAGGCCGACCACGTCCGCGTACAGCATCGGGCCGCCGCGCCACAGCGGGAAGCCATAGCCGGTCAGGTAGACCATGTCGATGTCGGACGCCTTCGACGCGATCTTCTCCTCGAGGATCTTCGCGCCTTCGTTCACCAGCGCGAACACGAGCCGCTCGACGATCTCGTCGTCGCCGATCTTGCGCCGCTCGACGCCGCGCTCCTTCGAATACGCGACGACCATCTCGTCGACGAGCGACGACGGCTTTGCCTTGCGCTCGCCCGGCACGTAGTCGTACCAGCCGGCGCCTGTCTTCTGGCCGAAGCGGCCCTGCTCGCACAGGCGGTCGGCGATCTTCGAGTACTGCAGGCCGGGCTGCTCGACATAGCGGCGCTTGCGGATCGCCCAGCCGATATCGTTGCCGGCGAGGTCGCTCATCCGGAACGGCCCCATCGCGAAACCGAATTTCTCGATCGCGCGATCGACCTGCGCGGGCAGCGCGCCTTCCTCGAGCATGAAGAGCGCCTGGCGGATGTACTGCTCGATCATCCGGTTGCCGATGAAGCCGTCGCACACGCCCGACACGACCGCCGTCTTGCGGATCTTCTTCGCCACGGCCATCACGGTGGCGAGCACGTCCTTCGCGGTCTGCGCGCCGCGCACGACCTCGAGCAGCTTCATCACGTTCGCCGGGCTGAAGAAGTGCATGCCGACGACGTCCTGCGGACGCTTCGTGAATGCTGCGATCTTGTCGACGTCGAGCGTCGACGTGTTCGACGCGAGGATCGCGCCCGCCTTCGCGACTTCGTCGAGCTTCCTGAACACCTGCTCCTTCACGCCGAGTTCCTCGAACACGGCCTCGACGATCAGGTCGGCATCCTTCAGGTCGTCGTAGGACAGCGTCGGCGTGATCAGCGCCATGCGCGCGTCGAGCTTCTCCTGCGTGAGCTTGCCCTTCTTCACCTGCGCGTCGTAGTTCTTGCGGATCGTCGCGACGCCGCGCTCGAGCGCTTCCTGTTTCGTTTCGAGCAGCGTGACGGGCAGCCCTGCATTCACGAAATTCATCGCGATGCCACCGCCCATCGTGCCCGCGCCGATCACGCCGACACGGCGAATCTCGCGCAGCGGCGTATCGGACGGCACGTCGGGAATCTTGCTCGCCGCGCGCTCACCGAAGAACGCATGCCGCAGCGCGCGGCTTTCCGGCGTCATCATCAGCGCGACGAAACCCTCGCGCTCGGCGATGCTGCCCTTGTCGAAGCCGTGCAGCACGCCGGCCTCGATCGCGTCGATGCACTTGTGCGGCGCGGGGAAATTCGGTGCGGCGGCCCGGGCCGAATTGCGCGCGAACTGGATGAAGCCCGCGGCGTTCGCGTGGACGATCTTGCGATCGCGCACGCGCGGATGCGGCCCCTTCTGCGCACCGGCCTTGCGCGCGAACGCGACGGCCGCGTCGAGCAGGTCGCCGTCGGCCATCTCGTCGAACAGCCCGCTCTTCGCGAGTTGCTCCGACGGCACGGGCGCGCCCGACACGATCATGTTCAGCGCGGTTTCGAGTCCCACCGCGCGCGGCAGGCGCTGCGTGCCGCCCGCGCCCGGCAGCAGGCCGAGCTTCACCTCGGGCAGCGCGACCTGCGCGCCGGGTGCCGCGACACGGTAATGCGCGCCGAGCGCGAGCTCGAGGCCGCCGCCCATCACGACGCTGTGCAGCGCCGCGACGACGGGCTTCGCGCTCGCCTCCACCGCGCGGATCACGGTGTGCAGCGTCGGCTCCTGCAGCGCCTTCGGCGTATTGAATTCGGTGATGTCGGCGCCGCCCGAGAATGCGCGTCCCGCGCCGGTCAGCACGATGGCCGTGACCGACGGGTCCTGCGCGGCGCGATCGAGCGCGTCCATGACGCCCTGACGGGTCGACAGGCCGAGCCCGTTGACGGGCGGATTGTTGAGCGTAAGGACGGCCACGCCGTCGCGAGTCGAGTAATCCACTGCCATCTGCCTGCCTCCATGCATCGCGCGCCGGGGTGGCTGCGCTTCATTGTGCGCGGTCGAACAGCCGCATGTCCGGTTGAACGCAGGCAGCATACAACGAAAAAGCACGGTCGTTCAATTTGAATTTTGTTCCCGATCCGGGGACGGATCGGGCGACCGTTTCGCGAGCCGCTTGCGGCCCGGGCGCAGACGTTACGGCTCGCGTTACGACTCGCCGACCGCCGTCGGCAACACGTAATCGCGGAATGTCTCGCGCAGCTTCAGCTTCTGCAGCTTGCCGGTCGCGGTGTGCGGCAGCGAGTCGACGAACACGACGTCGTCGGGAATCCACCACTTCGCGACCTTGCCTTCGTAGAACGCGAGCAGCGCGTCGCGGTTCAGGTTCGCCCCTTCGCGCGGCACCACGACGAGCAGCGGGCGCTCGGTCCATTTCGGGTGCGCACAGGCGATGCAGGCGGCCTCGGCCACGCCCGGGTGCGCGATCGCGACGTTCTCGATGTCGATCGAGCTGATCCACTCGCCGCCCGACTTGATCACGTCCTTGCTGCGGTCGGTGATCTGCAGGAAACCGTCGGGGTCGATCGTCGCGACGTCGCCGGTCGGGAACCAGCCGTCCGACAGCGGCGACGTATCGCCGCGAAAGTAGTGGTCGATCACCCACGGGCCGCGCACCTGCAGCTCGCCGAACGCGACGCCGTCCCACGGCAGCTCGTGGCCGTCCTCGCCGACGATGCGCATGTCGACGCCGCAGATCACGCGCCCCTGCTTCTCGAGCAGCTTGCGCTGCGCGTCGAGCGGCCGCTGCGACTGCGCCCAGTTGAGCTTCGCGAGCGTGCCGAGCGGCGACAGTTCGGTCATCCCCCACGCATGGATCACGCGCACGCCGTATTCGTCCTCGAAGGTGCGCAGCATCGCGGGCGGGCACGCGGAGCCGCCGATCACCGTGCGGTTCAGCGTCGAGAAGCGCACACCGGCCTCGCGCATGTAGTTCAGCAGGCCGAGCCACACGGTCGGCACGCCCGCGGAGAACGTCACGCGCTCGGCTTCCATCAGCTCATACAGCGATTTCCCGTCGAGATCCTTGCCGGGCAACACGAGCTTGCCGCCCGTGAGCGGCACCGCGTACGGCAGCCCCCACGCGTTGACGTGGAACATCGGCACGACGGGCAGCACCGCGTCCATCGCGGACAGGTTCATCGCGTCCGGCAACGCGGCGCCGTACGCGTGCAGCACGGTCGAGCGGTGCGAATACAGCACGCCCTTCGGGTTGCCGGTCGTGCCCGACGTGTAGCAGAGCCCCGACGCCTGCTGCTCGTCGAGGCGCGGCCAGTCGTAGCGGCCGTCCTCCGCTTCGACGAGCGTTTCGTAGCACAGGAACGGCGTCGTGCCGGACGGCAGGTGCGCGGCGTCCGTCATCGCGACCCAGCCCTTCACGTGCGGGCATTGCGGCGCGATCGCATCGACGAGCGGGGCGAAATTGAGGTCGAAGAAGACGTAGCGGTCTTCCGCGTGATTGACGATGTACGCGATCTGCTCGGGGAACAGGCGCGGGTTGATCGTGTGGCACACGGCACCCATGCCGCCGATCCCGTAATACGCTTCCAGATGCCGGTAGCCGTTCCACGCCAGCGTGCCGACGCGATCGCCGGTTTCGACGCCGAGCCGCGCGAGCGCCTGCGCCAGTTGCTTCGCGCGGCGTTCGCAATCGCGGTACGTGTAGCGATGCAGATCGCCTTCCACGCGCCTCGATACGATCTCCGTGTCGCCGGCATGTCGCGCGGCATGAGAAATCAGCGAGGACACCAGCAACGGCATGTCCATCATCTGGCCCAGCAACGGCTTACCCATCGTCTTGTTCTCCGTGAGGATGCGAATCGGTGACCAGCCTCTGCGGCGCGCCCGTCAGCGGCCCCGGACGGGCGTCGCGCATCGCGCGCGAGCCGCCATGCGGGCGGCGCGGCGCCGCCTTACAATATCGGCTTACCCAGAGGCGCTCAACATGTCGTTTTCCCGAAGCGCAGCCGATACGGCTGACACCCTCCCCGACCTCGCCGCCACGCTCGGCGCGCCCGCCGCCGGCGCGTTCGTCGCGCTCGGCGACGCGTTTCATACGCGGCTGCCGGCCGCGCCGCTTGCCGCGCCGTACGTCGTCGGCTTTTCCGGCGAAGTCGCGCACCTGCTCGACCTGCCGCCGTCGCTCGCCGCGCAGCCCGGTTTCGCCGAGCTGTTCGCCGGCAACCCGACACGCGACTGGCCCGCGCACGCGATGCCGTACGCAGCGGTGTATTCCGGCCACCAGTTCGGCGTGTGGGCGGGCCAGCTCGGCGACGGCCGCGCGCTGACGATCGGCGAGCGCACCGGCACCGACGGCCGCCGCTACGAATTGCAGCTGAAAGGCAGCGGCCGCACGCCGTATTCGCGCATGGGCGACGGCCGCGCGGTGCTGCGCTCGTCGATCCGCGAATTCCTGTGCTCGGAAGCGATGCATCACCTCGGCATCCCGACCACGCGCGCCCTGACGGTGATCGGTTCCGACCAGCCGGTGGTGCGCGAGGAAATCGAGACGTCGGCCGTCGTCACGCGCGTGTCGGAGAGCTTCGTGCGCTTCGGCCACTTCGAGCACTTCTTCTCGAACGATCGCCCCGACCTGCTGCGCCAGCTCGCCGATCACGTGATCGACCGCTTCTATCCGGATTGCCGCCATGCCGACGATCCGTACCTCGCGCTGCTCGAAGCCGCGACGCTGCGCACGGCGGATCTCGTCGCGCAATGGCAGGCCGTCGGCTTCTGCCACGGCGTGATGAACACCGACAACATGTCGATCCTCGGCGTGACGATCGACTACGGCCCGTTCGGTTTCGTCGATGCGTTCGATGCGAACCACATCTGCAACCACTCGGATACGAACGGCCGTTATGCGTACCGGATGCAGCCGCGCATCGCGCACTGGAACTGCTACTGCCTCGCGCAGGCGCTGCTGCCGCTGATCGGGCTGCAGCACGGCATCGCCGACGATGATGCGCGCGCCGAGCGCGCGGTGGACGACGCGCAGGCCGTGCTCGCGAAATTCCCGGAACGTTTCGGCCCCGCGCTCGAGCGCGCGATGCGCGCAAAGCTCGGCCTCGAGCTCGAACGCGAGAACGATGCCGACCTCGCGAACAAGCTGCTCGAGACGATGCATGCGAGCCACGCGGATTTCACGCTGACGTTCCGCCGGCTCGCACAGGTCTCGAAGCACGACGCGAGCCGCGACGCCCCCGTGCGCGACCTGTTCATCGACCGCGACGCGTTCGATGCGTGGGCGAACCTCTACCGCGCACGGCTGTCCGAGGAAACGCGCGACGACGCGACACGCGCGGCCGCGATGAATCGCGCGAACCCGAAATACGTGTTGCGCAACCATCTGGCCGAAGTCGCGATCCGGCGCGCGAAGGAAAAGGATTTTTCGGAGGTCGAGCGGCTCGCGCAGATCCTGCGCCGGCCGTTCGACGAACAACCGGAGCATGAAGCGTACGCGGCGTTGCCGCCCGACTGGGCCGGGTCGCTCGAAGTGAGCTGCTCGTCCTGAGGCCCGCAACCCGCGCGTATCGACCGACCGATCAGGAGAACCCCATGTCCCACGATTCCGACGACAAGACCTTCCCGTACCAGAAGGACGACGCCGAGCTGCGCCGGCGGCTCACGCCGATGCAGTACGAAGTCACGCAGCACGCGGCAACCGAGCGTGCGTTCACCGGCGAATACACCGACACCGAGGACGCCGGCATCTACAAATGCGTCGTCTGCAGCACGCCCCTGTTCGAATCCGGCTCCAAGTTCCACTCCGGCTGCGGCTGGCCCAGCTACTTCAAGCCGCTCAACGGCGAGGTGATCGACGAGAAGGTCGACTACTCGCACGGGATGGTGCGCGTCGAGGTCCGCTGCAACCACTGCGGCGCGCATCTCGGCCACGTCTTCGAGGACGGCCCGCGCGACAAGACCGGTTTGCGCTACTGCATCAATTCGGCTGCGTTAAACTTCGAGTCCCGACCCGAAAACGAATGAGCGGCGCCGGGCGGATCGGCGGGGTACGCCGCGCCGCCGCCCCGATCCGCTCCGGCGGTGCCTGGCGGGTCCCTACAACGGTGAAAGGCCGCGCAAGCGGCCTTTCACGCAGCTGCGAGCGCCATGAAATTCCTGTTCGATCTGTTTCCGATCATCCTGTTTTTTGCCGCCTTCAAGGTCTGGGGCATCTTTACCGCCACCGCCGTCGCGATCGTCGCGACGCTGGCCCAGGTCGCGTGGGTCGCCTTCCGGCACCGGAAGGTCGACACGATGCTGTGGGTCAGCCTGGGCGTGATCGTCGTTTTCGGTGGTGCCACCCTCGTCCTGCATGACGAGAAATTCATTCAATGGAAACCGACTGTGCTGTACTGGCTGTTTGCGATCGGGCTGCTCGCCGCGCGCTATGCGTTCGGCAACAACCTGATCGAGAAGATGATGGGCAAGCAGCTCACGCTGCCGCACCCCGTGTGGGACAAGCTGAACGTCGCGTGGGCGCTGTTCTTCGCGGTGCTCGGCGTCGCGAACCTGTACGTGGTGCACAACTTCACCGAGTCGCAATGGGTGAACTTCAAGCTGTTCGGCACGACGGGCGCGATGGTCGTCTTCATCATCCTGCAGAGCCTGTGGCTCACGAAATACCTGAAGGACGAGTGACATGACGGACGCCTTTCTCCACGCGTCGCCCGACGAACGCATCGCGCTGATCGAAGCGCGCCTCACCGCAGCGCTCGCCCCGCTGTCGCTCACCGTGCGCGACGACAGCGCGCAGCACGCGGGCCACGCCGGCGCGTCCGCCGGCGGCCACTTCACGGTCACGATCGTGTCGGCCGCGTTCGCGGGCAAGCCGCGCGTCGCGCGGCACCGGCTGGTGTATGATGCGCTCGCTGATGCGATGCAGCGCGGCATTCACGCGCTCGCGATCGTGGCTTACACGCCCGAAGAATTCAACGAATCTTCAATCTAGTCTCATTAGGAATTCCCGATGATCCTGAAATCCCCCCGCCTGTGGGTCGCGGCGGCTGCTTTCGCAGCGGCACCGGCATTTGCCCAGAACATCGCCGTCGTCAACGGCACGCCGATTCCGAAGTCGCGCGCGGACGCGATGGTCGCCCAGCTCGTGCAGCAAGGCCAGACCGACAACGCGCAGCTGCAGCAGGCCGTGCGCCAGGAACTCGTGAACCGCGAAATCCTGATGCAGGAAGCAATCCGTGAAGGCATCCCGAACCGTCCGGACGTGAAGGCGCAGGTCGCCGTCGCGCAGCAGACCGTCGTGCTGCGTTCGATGATCGAGAGTTTCCTGAAGAAGAACCAGCCGACCGACGCCGAAGTGAAGGCGCGCTACGACGACCTCGTCAAGGGCGCCGGCGGCAACCGCGAATACCACCTGCACCACATCCTCGTCAGCGACGAGCAGCAGGCGAAGGACCTGATCGCGAAGATCAAGGCCGGCGCGAAGTTCGAGGATCTCGCGAAGCAGTTCTCGAAGGACCCGGGCTCGGGCAAGAACGGCGGCGATCTCGACTGGTCCGACCCGAAGGCGTACGTGCCGGAATTCGCGGCGGCCGCGCAGAAGCTGCAGAAAGGCCAGATGACCGACACGCCGGTGAAGACGCAGTTCGGCTGGCACATCATCCGCGTCGACGACATCCGCGACATCGCGCCGCCGCCGCTCGAGCAGGTGAAGGCGCAGATCGCGCAGCAGCTCGTGCAGCAGAAGCTGCAGGCGTTCGAGGAAGGTCTGCGCCAGCAGGCAAAGATCCAGTAACGCAGGCGCTCGCCGCTCGTGCATCGAAAAGCCGCTCCCTGGAGCGGCTTTTTTGTTGCCCGCAGGCTGGCCTGCCGGCGCATCACGATGTGCGGTGTTCCCACCAAAGAAAAGGCCGCTCCGAAGAGCGGCCTTTGCCGTATGCCTGATCGGCTCGCGCCGCGGACTTATGCGGGATGGAACACGTCGTGATAACGAACGTCGCCGGACGGCCGCGGCGCCGAGTCGTCGAGCGACAGCGCAAGGAAATACTCGGGCGGTACGCCCGGGAACACGATGTCGCCGGACGGCGCAAAGCCGAAACGCGTGTAGTACGCGGGCTCCCCGAGCAGGACGCAGCCGCGCGCACCGAGGCGGCGCAACGCGTCGAGCCCCGCGCGCACCAGCCCCGTGCCGATGCTCTGCCGCTGGCAGTCGGGCAGCACCGCGAGCGGCGCGAGCCCGTACCAGCCCTGGCTGCCGGGCGCCTCGCCGCCGATCGACACCGGCGAGAACGCGACGTGCCCGATCAGCCGGCCGTCGCGTTCCGCGACGAGCGAGACGCTCAACGCACCGTCCGCACGCAACGTGTCGACGATCCGCCGCTCGAACTGCCCGCCTTCCGGCTCGCCCGCGAACGCGGCGACGATCACACGGCCGATCGCGTCGGCCTCGCTCGCGCGCTCGTCGCGCAGCGTGACGACCTCGACCGGCGCGTTCGGATCGAACATCATCCCGATCAGCCGATCCAGCGGCGCGCGTTGCGGAACACGCGCATCCACGGGCTCGCTTCGCCCCAGCTTTCCGGGTGCCAGCTCATCGTGACCGTACGATGCACGCGCTCCATGTGCGGCATCAGCACCGAGAAGCGGCCGTCGGCCGTCGTGACCGACGTGATGCCGGCCGGCGAGCCGTTCGGGTTGAACGGATAACGCTCGGTTGCTTCGCCGCGGTGGTCGACGAAGCGCATCGCGACCGCGACGCGATCGATGTCGCCCTGTTGCGAGAAGTCCGCATAACCTTCGCCGTGCGCGACCGCGACCGGAATCCGCGAGCCTTCCATCCCCGCGAAGAAGATCGACGGCGATTTCTCGACTTCGACGAACGAGAAACGCGCCTCGAACTGCTCGGACTTGTTGCGCGTGAACTTCGGCCAGGCTTCCGCACCCGGGATCATCGACGAGATGCTCGACAGCATCTGGCAGCCGTTGCAGATGCCGAGCGCGAACGTGTCGGGACGCGCGAAGAACGCCGAGAACATGTCGGCGAGATTCGCGTTGAAGCGGATCGTCTTCGCCCAGCCTTCGCCCGCGCCCAGCACGTCGCCGTACGAGAAGCCGCCGCATGCGACCGCACCCGCGAAATCGGCGAGATTCGCGCGGCCGGCCAGCAGGTCGCTCATGTGCACGTCGTGCGCATCGAAGCCCGCGCGGTCGAACGCGTAGGCCGTTTCGAGATGCGAGTTCACGCCCTGCTCGCGCAGGATCGCGACACGCGGCCGTGCGCCCGTCGCGATGAACGGCGCCGCGATGTCGTCGGCCGGATCGAAGCTCAGCACCGGCGAGATGCCCGGGTCGGCCACGTCCAGCAGCGCGTCGTATTCGGCATCCGCGCACGCGGGGTTGTCGCGCAGGCGCGCGATGCGCCAGCTAACTTCGCTCCACGCGCGATGGAGTTCGGCGCGCGGTGCGTCGAAAATCTTCTTCGCGTCGCGGTACACCTCGATCACGTCGCGATCGTTGACCGAGCCGATCACGTGCGAGCATGCCGACAGGCCGAACTCGCGCAGCGCGCCCAGCACCGCGTCACGGTCGGTCGCGCGCACCTGCACGACGGCGCCCAGTTCCTCGGAGAACAGCGCGCGCAGCGTGCGATCCTCGCGGCGGCCGCTCGTCTGCTTCGCCCAGTCCTTCGCGTCGCCGTAGTCGGATTCGTGATTCGGGTCGAGCGTCAGCATGTCGACGTTCAGCGACACGCCCGCGTGGCCCGCGAACGCCATTTCGCACACCGTCGCCCACAGGCCGCCGTCCGAGCGGTCGTGGTACGCGAGCAGCTTGTCTTGCGCATTGAGCGACTGGATCGCGTTGAAGAAACGCTTCAGGTCTTCCGCATCGTCGACGTCCGGCGTCGTGTCGCCGACCTGCTGCGTGACCTGCGCGAAGATGCTGCCGCCCATCCGGTTCTTGCCGCGGCCGAGATCGATCGCGATCAGCACGCTGTCGCCCGCGTCGGCGATGCGGCGCAGCTGCGGCGTCAGGTGACGGCGCACGTCCTCGACCGGCGCGAACGCGGAGATGATCAGCGACACCGGCGACACCACTTCCTTCGCGACGCCCTGCTCGTCCCACTTCGTCTTCATCGACAGCGAGTCCTTGCCGACCGGGATGCCGATCCCGAGTGCCGGGCACAGCTCCATGCCGATCGCCTTGACCGTGTCGAACAGCGCGGCGTCCTCGCCGGCCGTGCCGCACGCGGCCATCCAGTTCGCCGACAGCTTCAGCTTGTCGAGCGACGCGATCGGCGCGCTCGCGATGTTCGTGATCGCCTCGCCGACCGCCATGCGGCCCGATGCAGGCGCGTCGATCACCGCGAGCGGCGTGCGCTCGGCCATCGTCATCGCCTCGCCCTTGAAACCCGCGTAGTCGAGCGCGGTGACCGCGCAGTCGGCCACCGGCACCTGCCACGGGCCGACCATCTGGTCGCGCACCGACGTGCCGCCGACCGAACGGTCGCCGATCGTGATCAGGAACGACTTGCTGCCGACCGTCGGGTGCTTCAGCACGTCGATCGCGACTTCCGACAGCGCGATGCCCGTCACGTCGACCGGTGCACGCTCGGTCGTCACGCGCGTGACGTCGCGATGCATGCGCGGCGGCTTGCCGAGCAGCACTTCCATCGGCATGTCGACCGGGTATTCGTCGGCGCCCGTCGCTTCGTCGTCGACGAGCTTCAGCTGGCGTTCGTCGGTCGCGACACCGACCACCGCGAACGGGCAGCGCTCGCGCGCGCAGATCGCCTCGAAACGCGGCAGGTCGGCCGGCGCGATCGCCAGCACGTAGCGCTCCTGCGCTTCGTTCGACCAGATTTCGCGCGGCGACAGGCCCGATTCCTCGAGCGCGACCTTGCGCAGCTCGAAGCGCGCGCCCTTGCCCGCGCCGTCGACGATCTCGGGGAACGCATTCGACAGGCCGCCCGCGCCGACGTCGTGGATGCTCAGGATCGGGTTTTCCGCGCCGAGCTGCCAGCAGCCGTTGATCACTTCCTGCGCGCGACGTTCGATTTCCGGGTTGCCGCGCTGCACCGAGTCGAAGTCGAGTTCGGCCGTGTTCGCGCCGGTCGCCATCGAGCTCGCGGCGCCGCCGCCCATCCCGATCCGCATGCCGGGGCCGCCGATCTGGATCAGCAGCGAGCCGGCCGGCACGTCGTGCTTGTGCGTATGCTGATCCGCGATGTTGCCGAGGCCGCCCGCGATCATGATCGGCTTGTGATAACCATGCACCTTCCCGCCGACGTTCTGCTCGTACACGCGGAAGTAGCCGCCGAGGTTCGGGCGGCCGAATTCGTTGTTGAACGCGGCGCCGCCGAGCGGGCCGTCGATCATGATCTGCAGCGGCGACGCGATGCGGTCCGGACGGCCGTACGGGCCGTACGCGTCGTTGGGGTTGCGCTCGCCGACCGGCTGCGCGGCGTCGCGCGCGTTTTCCCACGGCTGGCGGGCGTCCGGCAGGTCGAGGTTCGACACGGTGAAGCCCGTCAGGCCGGCCTTCGGACGCGCGCCGCGGCCCGTCGCGCCTTCGTCGCGGATCTCGCCGCCCGCGCCGGTCGCCGCACCCGGGAACGGCGAGATCGCCGTCGGGTGGTTGTGCGTCTCGACCTTCATCAGCGTGTGCGTGAGCTCGGTGTGGCGGCCGTAGCGCTCGCCCGGCTCGCCGGCCGCGCCCGTGTTGCGCGGGAACCAGCGTTCGGCTTCGGCGCCGACCATGATCGACGAGTTGTCCGAATAGGCGACGATCGTGCCCTGCGGGCTCAGCTTCTCGGTGTTGCGGATCATCGCGAACAGCGACATGTCCTGCGCTTCGCCGTCGATCGTCCACTGCGCGTTGAAGATCTTGTGGCGGCAGTGTTCGCTGTTCGCCTGCGCGAACATCATCAGTTCCACGTCGGTCGGGTTGCGTTCGAGCTTGCGGAACGCGTCGACCAGGTAGTCGATCTCGTCGTCGGCGAGCGCGAGGCCCAGCTCGACGTTCGCGCGCTCGAGCGCGCCGCGGCCGATACCCAGCACGTCGACGGTCGACAGCGGCTTGGCCGGCAGTTCGTCGAACAGGTGCTGCGCGTCGTCGCGCGCCGCGACCACGCTTTCGGTCATCCGGTCATGCAGCGCGGCCGCGACGGCCGCGCGCGCGTCGTCCGACAGCGCCTTCTTGCCGCCGAGCAGGCCCGACTTCAGCGTGACCGTGAATTCGACGCCGCGCTCGATGCGGCGCACGTGCGTGAGGCCGCAGTGCCGGGCGATGTCGGTCGCCTTGCTCGCCCACGGCGAAACCGTGCCGAAACGCGGCAGCACGACGAAGGTCTCGGTCGTGCCCTTCTCGGCCGCCGCCTCGAACGGCGCGCCGTAGTGCATCAGCGCGTCGATGCGCGCGCTGTCGTCGGCCGACAGCGGCTCGGCCGCATTGACGAAGTGCAGGAACTGCCCGCGCACCGCGACGACGTTGGCGTCGATTTGCCTGAGCGTGTCGAGCAGACGGGTTTGACGGAAATCGGAGAGGGCCGAAGCGCCGGGAAAACACGAGAAGTGAGCCATGGGCTGGACTGACGTCGATGAGTCGCGCGAGGTGGCGACGTGGGGCGAAAGGAAGGCCGTAATTATACCCGGAAGTCGGTCGCCCAAGACCGGCCGATCGGCAACCCGCATGCACCGCATCGGTGCCGCGATATCCACCGCGCACGGCCTGCCCGCCGGGCCGCCCCGCGCGGGCGCGGCAGCCGGCGGCCGCGGCCCGGCGGCACGGCACGTGTCACCCCGGCGCCGGCTCCCGCGATTTTGGCGCTATCATTCCGGGTTCACCGGGCCCGGGCCCTCAGCGAATTCTCACCGGGCAGCGCCTGCGCGCCGCCCGTCATCGAAGCAATCCATGGATGTCATCGTCATCGGCGGCGGAATCAGCGGCGTCGCCACCGCCTACCAGTTGCGCGCGGCCGGCCATCGCGTATGCGTGGTCGAACGCCACGCGACCGTCGCGCAGGGTGCGACCTACGGCGACGGCGGCGCGCTGCTGCCGAGCCCGCTCGACGTCTGGTTCGGCCCGACCTTCATGCGCCAGCGCCAGCCGCGCGACAGCGGCATCGTCTACAAGCCCGGCTTCAACGGCGGCGTACGGCGCTTCGTCAAGCAGCTCGGCAGGCTGCGCGAGCCCGACGCGTTCGCCGCGCAGTACACGCGGCTGCGGCCGCTGATCGACGCGTCGCGCGACGCGCTCGCCGACATCGAGACGCGCCTCGAGCTCGAGTTCGAGCAGAAGCCCGGCATCCTGCACGTCGTGCGCGATCCGCGTGACTGGGAAGCGATGCAGCCCGCGCTCGACCTCCTTCGCACGCTCGACCAGCCGTACCGCCTGCTCTCCGCAGACGAATGCGCGGCACTCGAGCCGTCGGTGCCGGCCGAGCCCGGTTTCGCCGGCGGCGTGCTGCTCGAGACCGAGCGCACCGGGAATTGCCCGCTGTTCGCGAAACTGGTCAAGCAGACGCTCGACGAGCACGGCGTGCAGTTCCGCTTCGGCGCGGAAGTCGCCGCGATCCGCGTCGACAACGGCCGCGTCGCGGTCGAGCTCGTCCCGCCCGGCGACCGCCACGCGTCGAACGCCCGCGACGTCGACGTGATTTCCGCCGATGCAATCGTGGTCGCCGCCGGCGCCGGCAGCCTGCCGCTGCTCGACCGGCTCGGCTGGCGCCTGCCGCTGCACCCGGTGCGGGTCCACGCACTGACCGCGCCGGTCGCCTACGAAGAACATGCGCCGCACCTGAACGTCATCGATTCGATCAAGCGCATCTCGATCACGCGCACCCACCAGCGGCTGCGCGTCGGCGGCGGCGCCGTGCTGCAGAGCCTGCCCGACACCGCGAAGCCGCTCGCCGAGCCGCTGTCGGAGGCCGCGCTCGCGTTGCTCGGCCAGGCCGTCCACGACTGGGTGCCCGGTGCCGCGAAGATCTCGGCCGCGCTGTCCTGGCAAGGTACGCAACTGCTGTCGCCGGACGGCCTGCCGGTCGTCGGTCCGACCCCGCATCCGCGCGTATTCGTCAATTTCGGGCACGGCCCGGCCGGCTGGGGGCTCGCATGCGGGTCTGCTAAAGTGGTGGCCGACTACCTGGGCGGCGACGTGCAGCACTGGCGCGCCGACACGCTCGCCGCGCTAACCGCCGGGCGCTTCACGACCTGACCGCTGCGGGCCCGTCCCCGGCGGCCGCCTTGCCAGCCGCCGCGACCCGGCGATGACCCCGCGATGACCGTTACCCTTCCGCTTCCCGATTCCGCTCCGATCGCGCTGCTGCGCGTCGCCGACCTGCGCACGGCCGAAGCCGATGCAGCCGCGGCGCTGCCGCCGCATACGCTGATGGGTCGCGCAGGCGCCGCCGCCGCGCGCTGGCTGTCCGAACGCGCGGCCGGCGACGACCGCCCCGTCTGGTTCGCGGTCGGCCCGGGCAACAACGGCGGCGACGCGCTCGTAGCCGCCGCGCACCTCCAGCAGCTCGGCGTCGCGACCCAGGCGTGGATGCCGGTGCCGGTAAAGCCCGACGACGCGCAATGGGCGCTCGGCCTCGCGCGCGCCGCCGGCGTGCCGCTGTCGGCCACGCCGCCTGCTTCGCTGGACGGCTATGCGTGGGTGGTCGACGGACTCTTCGGCATCGGTCTCGGCCGCGCGCTCGACGGCGCGTTCGCCGAGCAGGCCGCGCGCATCGCCGCGCATGCGCGCAGCGGCGGCCGCGTGCTTGCACTGGATGTGCCGAGCGGCCTCGACAGCGATACGGGCCAGATCGTCGGCGCAGGTGTCGCCGTCGCCGCCACCCACACGCTCACTTTCATCGGCGCGAAGCCGGGCCTCTACACCGGCGAAGGCCGCGATCTCGCCGGCGCGATCGACGTCGAATCGCTCGACGTCGCGCCACCGGCCGCGCCGGCCATCGTACTGAACACGCCCGCGCTATTCGCCGCCGCCCTGCCCGCGCGCGCATTCGCGTCCCACAAGGGCACATACGGCAGCCTCGCGGTACTCGGCGGCGACACCGGCATGTGCGGCGCGCCGATCCTGGCCGCGCGCGCCGCGCTGTTCGCCGGCGCCGGCAAGGTGCATGTCGGCTTCCTCGGCACCGGCGCGCCGCCGTACGATCCGCCGTTCCCCGAACTGATGCTGCACGCGGCCGACACCCTCGACCCCGGCGCGATGACCGCCATCGCCGCAGGCTGCGGGCTGGGCACGCGCGAGGCCGCGGCGACGCTCGTGCGCGACGTGCTTGCCCACGACGCCGCGACGCTGCTCGACGCCGACGCGCTGAACCTCGTCGCGACGCACGCGGATCTCGCGGCCGCCGTCGCGACGCGCGGTGCGCGCGGTTATCCGTGCGTGCTGACGCCGCATCCGCTCGAGGCCGCGCGGCTGCTCGGCTGCGACACGGCTGCGATTCAGCGCGACCGCCTCGCGGCCGCGCAGGCGCTCGCGTCACGTTATGCGGCCATCGTCGTGCTGAAAGGCTCGGGCACGGTGATTGCGGCGCCCGACGGCCGCATGACGATCAACCCGACCGGCAACGCGGCGCTTGCCACGGGCGGCACCGGCGACGTGCTCGGCGGCCTGATCGGCGCGTTGCTCGCGCAACGCGTCGCGCCGTACGAAGCGGCGCTGGCAGGCGTCTACCTGCACGGCCTCGCGGCCGACACGCTGACCGCGAACGGGACCGGCCCGGCCGGACTCACGGCAGGCGAACTCGCGCCGATGGTGCGCACGCTGGTCAATCGCCTTTTTTATGCGTCGCCGCGCGCCGGCACATAACGCCGCTATACTGACTGCCCCGCCGCACGGCGGGCCCTCTCGTCCGCCGGCCTTCCGATCCCGATGAGCCGGCGCGGCATTCCTCCCGATTCACGCTTCACTCGAACCGCCATGACGCTGAATTCGCTCCCCGCCTGGACTGCCCTTCAATCCCACTTCGAACAGATCCGCCACGCCCGGCTGCGCGACTGGTTCGCGCCGGAACACGACCACGCGCCGACCCGCGCCGAACGCTTCACGATTCCGGGCGGCGGTCTTGCGGCCGATTTCTCGAAGAACCGCATCAACGACGAAACGCTGCGCCTGCTCGTCCAGCTCGCGCGCGACGCGGGTGTCGAGGCGCGCCGCGACGCGATGTTCGCGGGCGAAATCGTGAACCCGACCGAAGGCCGTGCCGCCCTGCACACCGCGCTGCGCGCGACCGATCCGCAAGCGCCGTTCCACGCGCAGGTGAGCGCCGAGCGCGCGAAGATGGCGACGTTCGCTCGCGCCGTGCGCAGCGGCACCTGGACCGGCTACACCGGCAAACGCATCCGCCACGTGATCAACATCGGCATCGGCGGCTCCGATCTCGGGCCGAAGATGGTCGTACACGCGCTGCACCACGTCGCGACGCCCGAAATTGCCACGCACTTCGTGTCGAACGTCGACGGCGCCGATCTCGCACGCGTGCTCGAACAGGTCGATCCCGAGGAAACGCTCGCGATCATCGTGTCGAAGACCTTCACGACGCTCGAGACGATGACGAACGCACGCTCGCTGCGCGACTGGTTCGTCGCGCGCGGCTGCCCCGAGGACGCGCTTGCAAAGCACTTCGTCGGCGTGTCGGCGAACCCGGCCGAAGTCGTGAAGTTCGGCATCGCTGCGGACAACGTGTTCGAAATGTGGGACTGGGTCGGCGGCCGTTATTCGCTGTGGTCGGCGGTCGGGCTGTCGATCATGATCGCGATCGGCCCCGAGCAGTTCGACGAGCTGCTGGCCGGCGCGAACGACATGGACCGTCATTTCCGCGAGGCGCCGCTCGAGCGCAACCTGCCCGTGCTGCTGGGCCTGATCGGCATCTGGTACCGGAATTTCTTCGGTTCGCAGAGTTATCTCGTCGCGCCGTATTCGGAAGCGCTGCACTACCTGCCGTCGTACCTGCAGCAGCTCGAAATGGAAAGCAACGGCAAATCCGCGCGCCTGGACGGCACCTTCGTCGACTACCCGACGTCGGCCGTCACGTGGGGCGAGCCGGGCACCAACGGTCAGCATGCGTTCTTCCAGATGCTGCACCAGGGGCCGACGATCGTGCCGATCGACTTCATCGCGGTGCTGACGCCCGAGCATCCGCTCGCGAGCCACCACCCGAAGCTGCTCGCGAACTGCTTCGCGCAGAGCGAGGCGCTGATGCTCGGCCGCACGCTCGAGGAAGCGCGCAAGGTCGCGGGGCCGGGCAAGGAGGCGCTCGCGCCGCACCTGACGTTCCCGGGCAACCGCCCGACGACGACGCTGCTCGTCGATGCGCTGACGCCGCGCACGCTCGGCGCGCTGATCGCGCTGTACGAACACAAGGTGCTCGTGCAGGCAACGGTGTGGGACATCAACCCGTTCGACCAGTGGGGCGTCGAGCTCGGCAAGATACTCGGCAAGGTGGTGGAAGCCGACCTGTCGGCCGAGTCGGTCGATCCGGCGAAGCACGACTCGTCGACCACCGCGCTGATCGAGCGCGCCCGCGCGGCGTTGAAGCGCTGAGGCGTTTGAGGCACCGACGCAGCGGCGTCGTGCCCATGCCGGCCGCTCGGCGCACGCCGCGCGGCCGCCAAAAGCATTCAGCCGTTGCGCTGCGCCGCGCGCGGCTCGACGATGCGCCCGGCGTCGAGCGTCACCGTCGTCGCGCAACGGCGTGCCAGTTCGGCATCGTGCGTGACGAGCACGAGCGTTGCACCGTTCGTGCGGTTCAGTTCGAACATCAGGTCGATGACCGCATGGCCCGTGGCCGCATCGAGGCTGCCGGTCGGCTCGTCGGCGAAGAGGATCGCCGGGCGCGTGACGAATGCGCGTGCAAGTGCGACACGCTGCTGCTCGCCGCCGGACAACAGCTTCGGATAATGCGCGGTGCGTTCGCCGAGGCCGACCTGCAAGAGCAGCGCCCGGGCGCGATCGGCGGCATCGCGCGCACTGATGCCGCCCTGCAGTTCGAGCGGCAGCATCACGTTCTCGAGCGCCGTCAGGTGCGGCATCAACTGGAACGACTGGAATACGAACCCGACTGCGCCGTTGCGCAGCGCCGCGCGCGCGTCCTCGTCGAGCTGGTCGAGCGCGCGACCGAGCAGGCGAACCGTGCCGCTCGTCGCGCTGTCCAACCCCGCAAGCAGGCCGAGCAGCGTCGATTTACCCGACCCCGACGCGCCGACGATCGCGAGACTGCTGCCCGGCCGCACGGCGAGCGTGATGCCGTCGAGGATCGTCAGCTCGCCGGTTGCGTCGGCGACCCGCTTGCACACGTCATGGACTTCGATGATCGGATCGGTAATCTTGAACATGGACACGACATTTCGCTGGAAAAGACGCGCGGCGATCGCCGCGCTGCTGGGTACGCTGCTGGCCGCCGCCGCGCCCGCACGCGCCGCGACGACGCCGGCCGCGACATCGGGCCAGCCCGTGATCGTCGTGCTCGGCGACAGCCTGTCGGCCGAATACGGGCTGCCGCGCGACACCGGCTGGGTGGCGTTGCTGCGGCAACGGCTCACGACCGAGCGAATCGATTATAGCGTCGCGAACGCCAGCGTCAGCGGCGACACCACCAGCGGCGGCCGCGCGCGGCTGCCTGCGGTGCTGCAGCGGCTCAAGCCGTCGATCGTCGTCGTCGAGCTCGGCTCGAACGATGCGCTGCGCGGCGTGCCGCTCGCGACGACCGAACAGAACCTGCGCGACATCATCGCCGGTGCGCGGCAAGCGCGGGCCAGGGTCGTGCTGGTCGGCATGTACGTGCCGCCCAACTACGGCCCGGACTACACGCAGAAGTTCCACGCCGTCTATACGCGGCTGTCGAAGGATCTCGGCGTGCCGCTCGTGCCGTTCCTGCTGGCCGGCATCGAGAACAAACCCGAGATGTTCCAGGCCGACCAGATGCATCCAACGCAGCAGGCGCAGGGCATTCTGCTCGACAACGTCTGGCCGGCGCTGAAACCGCTGCTCGGCAAGCCGCGCGGCTGACGCCGCCTCGCCCCGCCGGAAAACAAAAAGCCCCGCGTGAAGCGGGGCTTTTTGTTGCGGGCGAAACGATGCTCAGTTGTCGCCGTCCGGCGACTGGCTGGCCGTCGAGCCGTACAGCTTCACCTTCGAGCGATCGCGCAGCGCGGCGAGATACGCTTCGCCTTCGCTCTGCGCGTCGACCTGCGCCATCTGCTGCTGCGCGGCCGCCAGTTGCTGCGGATCGACCGCCGAACCCGGGATCACCGCGTTCACGCGATAGATCGCATAGCCGTCCGCGCCGAGATCGACACCGACGTAGGCCGGCAGCGTCTTCGCGTCGACCTTGTAGACGGCGCTCAGCGCAGCCGGCGTCAGGCCCTGCGACTGCGTACGCGATACCTTCTGCGCGGCCGCGAACCCGTCGGTCGACTTCGACTTCTGCAGTTCGGCCAGCTTCGCCGCGCCGTCCTTCTTCGCGAGTTCGGCAGCCTGCTCGGCGACCACCTTCTGGCGCACGACATCCTTGATCGCGTCGAGCGCGGGCACGGCAGCCGGTTTGTAGTCGGTCACACGCGCCGAGATCAGCGTGTTGTTGCCGACGTCGATCGCCTGCGTGTTGTTCTGGTTCTTCACCGAGTCGTTGGCGAACACGGCGGCCAGGAACTTCGGATTGTTCAGCGGGCTCGTCGGCGGCAACTGCGGATTCGGCGTCGGCGTGACGGTAGCCGTCTGGATCGTCAGCTTGTACTTGTCCGCGGCCGGCTGCAGCGTCTTCGCCTTTTCGTAGACGGTGGACGTGAAGCCTTCCGCGTTGTCCGTGAACGCCTTCGATGCGTACTGCTGCTTCAGGTCGGCTGCGATCTGGTCCTTCACTTCCGCGAACGGCTTGACGGCCGCCGGCTTCACTTCCGTTGCCTTCAGGATGTGGAAGCCCAGATCCGACTGCACGACACCGCTCACATCACCTTGCTTGAGCGCGAACGCGGCATCGTCGAACGCCTTGCCGCCCGCCGTCGAGCCGCGCGTGATGAAGCCGAGGTCGCCGCCCTTCGCGGCCGACGGTGCATCCTGCGAGTCCTTCTGTGCGATCTGCGCGAACTGGTCCGGGTGCGCCTTCACGTCGGCGAGCAGTTGCTCGGCCTTCGTCTTCGCTGCAGTCTTGTCGGCCGCGCTTGCGCTGCCCGGTGCGGCGATGAAGATGTGGCTCACGCGCACCTGCGCTTCGGTGCGGAAGTGCGTCGGGTTGTCGTCGTAGAACTTCTTGATGTCCGCGTCGGTCGGCTGCGCGCTCGCGGCCGCTGCCGCCGGCGAATAGACGAGGTACTGGATCGTCGCGGTCTCGGGCGTCGCGAAGCTCTGCTTGTGCGCGTCGTAGTACGCGGTGAGCTGTGCGTCGGTCGGCTGGACCTTCGCGGCGAAGTCGCTCGTCTTCAGCACGAGCGCCTGCACTTCGCGCTGCTGCGCGGCGAGTTCGGACAGGCGTTGCGCGAGGCTCTTCGGCGTGAACGCGCTCGACACGATGCTGGCCGGAATCTGCTGCAGCGCGAGGCTGTAGCGCACGCGCTCCTGGTACTGCTCGGGCGTCATCCCCTGGAACGACAGCAGCTGCGCATAGCGCTCGACGTCGATCGACCCGTCGGGCTTCTTCAGCGACGCGATCATCGGGTCGCTCATCAGTGCATCGCGCACGGCGTTGTCCGATGCGGTCAGGTGCAGACGTTGGGTCTCGTCGGCCAGCACGCGTTGCTGGATCAGGCCGTCGAGCACCTGCTTGCGATGCTCGGGCGTATCGAACATCTTGATGTCGAACTGCCCGCCGAGTGCCTGGCGCGCCTGGTCGATCTGCTGGCGGAACGCGCCGTCGAATTCGACCCGCGTGATCTTGTGCCCGTTGACTGCCGCGACGTTCGCACTATCGTCGAAGAAGCCGCGGAAGCCTTGGATCCCGACGAAACCCAGCCCCGGCAACACGATCAGGAGCAGGAGCGCCATCATCAGGCGCTGGTGATTACGGAAGAAATCGAGCATGCGTGACGGGAAAATTGGACAAAACGCCCGATATTACAACATACGGGGTGGGTCGGGAGAAAAGCGGCGGCGCCCGCGGCGATCACCACCGGAAGTACAGGCAAAAATACCCGTCTTTCAGAGCCGGGCATGCGCCGTCACCCGCCTCTCCTCGTGAAGTTCAGAAAGCAGTTCGCCCAATGATCGACTCCATCGCGGCCGCCCAGGCTCGCGGCAGCACACGATCATTCGTTCGCCGAGCGGCTTGCCCGATGCGGGACTGCCTCCATCCGCGCCGACGACCGCAAGGCACCGCCGGGGCAGCGAATCGAGCCAACGGGAGGTGCTCGACACGGAAGCACGCGGTACAAGCCTGGCCTGTACGTCCCGGCATAAGCCGCGAGAAACGTGACGGCCGGAAAGACGACAGGGATCAACCGCACGATGCCGATCGGTCTCCACCGCCCTAACGAGTCGTCGGACTTTGCTTATCGAAAATGGATCGTTCGTGCCGCATCGCAAGCCGGATACGCTTTTCGCGCCGTGCAATCCGTGCCACGCTCGTCGACGGAACGATGAACGGGTGCGGCCCATTCGACCATTCAACCCTACCGCACCACTCGATGAGTTTTCTTCACCACGCGCGCCTCGTCGCATTCGCTGCCTCTGTCGGCCTTCTGGCGGGCTGCAATGGGGAAAGTGTCGATAGCTCGGGCGTTTCGCCCGTCGCGACGGAAAATGCCGCAAACAGTGCCACGCAATTCACGATTGCGCTGTACCAGTTCTACGCAACCCGACAGAGCTACATCGCCCAGGGCCTTGCGCCGAATACGTTTCTGCACAATCGCCAGCTGTCCGATGCTTCGTCCACCTCGGTGACGAAACCCAATCACGACACGCTGTATTCCATCGCCATGCTTCAACTGGACGCGGGCCCGATTCAGATCGACACGCCCGCCAGCGGCACCCGCTACTTCTCCCTCGCACTGATGGACGCCTATACGAACAACTTCGCGATTCGCGGCACGAGCGCCGACAACGGTGTCGCGAAGGTCTTCTGGGTCGTGGGGCCGAACTGGCAGGGAACCGCTCCGGCAGGCGTCACCGTGCTCCGCTCGTCGACCAACGCGGTGTGGGCGTTGGCGCGGACTTACGTGAGCGATGCGAACGATTATCCCGCCGCGTGGGCCGTTCAGAATCAACTGGTCGTGTCGCGCCCCGCTGGAACCGGTGTCGCTGCGTGGGACAGCGTGGACACGCAAAAGCCGCCCGGTTATGCCAACTGGCCGTCGTACTTTCAGTACGTGAACCGGCTCTTGAAAAAGAGTCCGCCGACGCCGCAGGACACGGCCGAGGCGACGAACGCGCTCGACGTGATAGGTATAGGCCCGGCGCAGACCTTCAACGCGTCGTCCGCCGACGTCGCATCGATCGACGCGGGCGCGGCCCGGGCGCTGGCGAGCCTGACGGGCGGCGGAACGCAGCAGGCCGCCGCCCAGGCGAGTACCGGCTCGAATGGCTGGACAGGCGGCCCGGCCAACGTCGGCAACTACGGAACCCAGTACACGCTACGGGCGCGCGTTGCGCTGAACGGCCTCGGTGCGCTGCCCGGCAGCGAAGCGATCTACTACACCAGTACGGGAGCGGCGAACACGTCGGGGACGAATTACGACGGCAACGGCGTCTATCAGATGACGTTCCCGGCGGGACAGCTTCCTCCGGCGCGCGCCTTCTGGTCGTTGACGCTGTACGCCGGCACGAACCAGGCGCAGGCTTTCTTTTATCCGAATCCCGATGGAATCTATGCGCTGTCCTATCCGGCGTCGAACTTTCAGTTCGCGAGCGACGGCTCGCTCGTGCTCACCATCAGCCATGTGCGACCCGCGGGTGTACCCGCCAGCAACTGGCTGCCGGCCCCTGCCGGCGCGTTCAATCTGACGCTGCGCACCTACTTGCCGGACGCCCCGCTCCTGAACGCAACCTACAAGTTACCGCCGGTAATACGCGTTCAGTAATATCGCTCCGCGCGAGCCGGAAAAACCGGCGCCTCCGCGGCGAGAAAGCATGAAAAACCCGCGACCGCGCTCGAGCCGTCGCGGGTTTTCCGTTCCGACGACTGCGCACTCCGGGGCATTTCCTGTCGGATTGTCTGCTGCCATGCCGCTCGCCCGGCATCGTAAGGTCAAGCCCCGCCGGTAGCCGCGCAGGCGGCTTCCTCCGCTCCGCGGTCACGCGCCCGCCAGCGGGCGCAATCGACGATACAAATGAAAAAGCCCGCACAAGGCGGGCTTTTTCATTTTCTGGCGGAGCGGACGGGACTCGAACCCGCGACCCCCGGCGTGACAGGCCGGTATTCTAACCGACTGAACTACCGCTCCTTGGTCTGGCTGAATCAGGAAACTGGTGGGTGCTGAGGGGTTCGAACCCCCGACCTACGCCTTGTAAGGGCGCCGCTCTACCAGCTGAGCTAAGCACCCGTTTCCGATTCGTTCTGGCTGCGATCTGCGTTTCGGCATCAACAACCAGCGAGCCCGCAAGTTTAATTCATCCCCGATCATTTTGCAAAGCTCCGGCGCGAATATTTTTCACGCTCGCGCATACGATTCCGGGACGCATAAAAAAACCCGCGGCCAGGCCGCGGGTTTCGTGAACAACCGTCAGAACGAACGGCGCTCCGATGCTCAGTGCTTGACGAATTCCGTCGAGCCGGCATCCTTCGCCGCATCGGCGACCGGTGCCGCCGCCTTCGCCTCTTCTTCCGGCGGCAGCGGGGTCGGCGAACGCTCGAGCGCGAGTTCAAGCACCTTGTCGATCCAGCGGACCGGCACGATCTCGATCGCGTTCTTCACGTTGTCCGGAATCTCGGCGAGATCCTTGACGTTCTCTTCCGGGATCAGCACGAGCTTGATGCCGCCGCGATGCGCTGCGAGCAGCTTCTCCTTCAGGCCGCCGATCGGCAGGACTTCACCACGCAGTGTGATTTCGCCCGTCATCGCGACATCGGCACGCACCGGGATACCCGTCAGCACCGACACCAGCGCGGTCGTCATCGCACCGCCGGCGGACGGACCGTCCTTCGGCGTCGCGCCTTCCGGCACGTGGATGTGGATGTCCTGCTTCTCGAACGCTTCGTCCTTGATGCCCAGACGCCGCGAACGCGAGCGCACGACCGAACGTGCCGCCTCGACCGACTCCTTCATCACGTCGCCGAGCGAACCCGTGCGGATCACGTTGCCCTTGCCCGGCATCACCGCGGCTTCGATCGTCAGCAGATCGCCACCGACTTCCGTCCACGCGAGGCCCGTCACCTGACCGACCTGGTTTTCCTTCGCCGCGAGGCCGAAGTCGTACTTGCGCACGCCGAGGAAGGTATCGAGGTTCTCGCCGTCGACCTTGATCGCGCCCGATGCCTTCTTCAGCAGCAGCATCTTCACGACCTTGCGGCAGATCTTCGACACTTCCCGCTCGAGCGAACGCACACCGGCTTCGCGCGTGTAGTAGCGGATGATGTCGCGGATCGCCTGCTCGGTGACCTCGATCTCGCCTTCCTTCAGCCCGTTGTTCTTCTTCTGCTTCGGCAGCAGGTAACGCTGGGCAATGCTGACCTTCTCGTCTTCCGTGTAGCCCGACAGACGGATCACTTCCATCCGGTCGAGCAGCGGCGGCGGGATGTTCAGCGAGTTCGACGTCGCGACGAACATCACGTCCGACAGGTCGAAGTCGACTTCGATGTAGTGGTCGGCGAACGTGTGGTTCTGTTCCGGATCGAGCACCTCGAGCAGCGCCGACGACGGATCGCCGCGGAAATCCATGCCCATCTTGTCGACTTCGTCGAGCAGGAAGAGCGGATTGCGCACGCCGACCTTCGTGAGGCTCTGCAGGATCTTGCCCGGCATCGAACCGATATACGTGCGACGGTGGCCGCGGATCTCGGCTTCGTCACGCACGCCGCCGAGCGCCATCCGGACGAACTTGCGGTTCGTCGCACGGGCGATCGACTGGCCGAGCGAGGTCTTGCCGACGCCCGGGGGCCCGACGAGGCACAGGATCGGCGCCTTGACCTTGTCCACGCGCTGTTGCACCGCGAGATACTCGAGGATGCGTTCCTTCACCTTCTCGAGGCCGAAGTGATCTTCGTCGAGCACCTGCTCGGCGTTCGACAGGTCGTTGTTGACCTTGCTCTTCTTGCGCCACGGCAGGCCGATCAGCGTGTCGATGTAGTTGCGCACGACGGTGGCTTCCGCCGACATCGGCGACATCAGCTTCAGCTTCTTCAGCTCGGCGTCGGCCTTCTTCTTCGCTTCCTTCGGCATGCGCGCGGCGTTGATGCGCTTCTCGAGCTCCTCGAGATCCGCACCCTCTTCGCCTTCGCCCAGTTCCTTCTGGATCGCCTTGACCTGCTCGTTCAGGTAGTACTCGCGCTGGCTCTTTTCCATCTGGCGCTTCACGCGCCCGCGGATGCGCTTTTCGACCTGCAGGATGTCGATCTCGGCTTCGAGCTGCGCGAGCAGGTGCTCGAGGCGCTCGATGACCGGGAACATCTCGAGGATGTGCTGCTTCTGGTCGAGCTTCAGCGGCAGGCGCTCGGCGATCATGTCGGCGAGGCGGCCCGCTTCGTCGATGCCCGACAGCGACGTGAGGATCTCCGGCGGGATCTTCTTGTTCAGCTTCACGTACTGGTCGAACTGCGACACGATCGCGCGGCGCAGCGCTTCCGTTTCAGCGCTGTCGGCGTGATCGGGCTCGAGCGGCATCACTTCGCAGGAGAATTGCGTTTCCTGCTCTTCGATCGACAACGCCTTCGCACGCTGCAGGCCCTCGACGAGCACCTTCACGGTGCCGTCCGGCAGTTTCAGCATCTGCAGGATGTTGGCGATACAACCGACCTCGTACATGTCCTTTTCGGTCGGTTCGTCCTTGGCCGCGGTTTTCTGGGCGACAAGCATGATGTGCTTGCCGCCTTCCATCGCTGCTTCGAGGGCCTTGATCGATTTCGGCCGGCCCACGAAGAGCGGAATGACCATGTGCGGGAAAACGACGACATCCCGCAGCGGCAGCAGCGGGAGCGTGATGCGTTCCGGCGGGAGAAGTTGGGTGCCTGACATTTCATTTCCCCATGAGTGGAATCAATTGTTCGGTAATTGAGGCCGCCACAACGAATTGCAAGCCTTCAAGTGCGGGAAATATTCGGTAAGAAAGTAACCACCGCGTTTCGAGTCAGAGTTACCCACAAGATAAACGAAAAAAAGCCGCCCACGGACTCATGAACGGCCTTTTTCGCAGAACATCGTCGGCAAGCCGGTCAGTTCGAACCCGCCACCTTCGGCGTGTCCTCGTAAATCAGCAAGGGCTTGCCGTCCCCATCGATCACGTTCTCATCGATGATGACCTTGCTGACCCCTTTCATCGTCGGCAGCTCGTACATCACGTCGAGCAATGCCTGTTCGATGATCGAACGCAAACCGCGCGCGCCGGTCTTGCGGCGGATCGCCTTGCGGGCGACTGCCTGCAGCGCGCCCGGCCGGATCTCCAGCTCGACGCGCTCCATCGCGAACAGCTTGTGATACTGCTTGACGAGCGCATTCTTCGGCTCGACCAGGATCTTCATCAGCGCGGCTTCATCGAGCTTGCCGAGCGTCGCGACCACCGGCAGGCGGCCGATCAATTCGGGGATCAGACCGAATTTGATCAGGTCTTCCGGTTCCGTTTCGCGCAGCACTTCGCCCGCGTCGCGTTCCTGCTTGCTCTTGACCGTCGCGCCGAAGCCGATGCCGGTTTTCTCGGTACGGTCGGTGATCACCTTTTCGAGACCGTCGAACGCGCCGCCGCAGATGAACAGGATGTTGGTCGTGTCGACCTGGATGAAATCCTGGTTCGGGTGCTTGCGGCCGCCCTGCGGCGGCACCGACGCCATCGTGCCCTCGACGAGCTTCAGCAGCGCCTGCTGGACGCCCTCGCCCGACACGTCGCGCGTGATCGACGGGTTGTCCGACTTGCGGCTGATCTTGTCGATTTCGTCGATGTAGACGATCCCGCGCTGGGCCTTGTCGACCTCGTAGTTGCAGTTCTGCAACAGCTTCTGGATGATGTTCTCGACGTCCTCGCCGACGTAGCCGGCTTCGGTCAGCGTCGTCGCATCGGCGATCACGAACGGCACGTTGAGCAACCGCGCGAGCGTCTGCGCGAGCAGCGTCTTGCCGGAGCCCGTCGGGCCGATCAGCAGGATGTTGCTCTTCGACAGCTCGACGTCGTCCTTCTTGTCGAGATGCTTCAGGCGCTTGTAGTGGTTGTACACGGCCACCGCGAGGATCTTCTTCGCGCGCTCCTGGCCGATCACGTACTGATCGAGGATATCGCGAATTTCCTGCGGGCTCGGCAGATCCGACCGGGACAGGCTGGCCTCGACGCCGGCGGCAGCCGCCTCGTCGCGAATGATTTCGTTGCAGAGGTCGATACATTCATCGCAGATGAACACCGACGGGCCCGCGATGAGTTTTTTCACCTCATGCTGGCTTTTTCCGCAAAACGAGCAATACAACAGCTTCTCGCTGTTCGAACCTTTTTTGTCCGCCATGAATGTAGAGCCTCCGGACAGGTAAATGACATGATACGCCGAATGCTCCGGGCACCGCGCCTAGGGCGCGACCGGAGCCGACCGGATGCGCTTGCCGCAGATGCTCTGGGCGTTCGGGAAGTCGCAGGGGCGCCGCACGAATCGGGGCGGCACCCCACTTAATCTCACGGGCGCTTCAGCAGCACCTGGTCGATCAGCCCGTACGCCTTCGCATCCTCGCTCGACATGAAGTTATCACGGTCGGTGTCGCGCGCGATGCGCTCGACGTCCTGGCCCGTGTGCTGCGCGAGCAACTGGTTCAGCCGCTCCTTCAGGTAGAGGATTTCGCGCGCCTGGATCTCGATGTCCGATGCCTGGCCGCGTGCGCCGCCGAGCGGCTGGTGAATCATCACGCGCGAGTTCGGCAGCGCGAAACGCTTGCCCTTCGCGCCCGACGCGAGCAGGAACGCGCCCATGCTCGCCGCGAGGCCCATGCACAGCGTCGACACGTCCGGCTTGATGAACTGCATCGTGTCGTAGATCGCCATGCCGGCCGACACCGACCCGCCCGGGCTGTTGATGTACAGGCTGATGTCCTTGTCGGGATTCTCGCTCTCGAGGAACAGCAACTGCGCGACCACGAGGTTGGCAGTCTGGTCGTTCACTTCACCGACCATGAACACCAGGCGCTCCTTCAGGAGACGCGAATAGATATCGTACGAACGCTCGCCGCGGCCGCTCGTTTCGACGACGATCGGCACCAGCCCCAGCGCTTGCGCCTCGAAACCTTGCGGCGCGTTCGAAGCAAGCATGTCCAGCAATTCAGCGCGAGTGATCATTCAATGAACCTTGTTCGAATGGAAAATTGAACGGAAGGAAGCCGCCCGCTCAATCGCCATATTAATGGCAACCGTGCGCTTGACGTAAAAACGGCGTGCGGGCCGTCGCTCCGACAGCCGGCACGCCGCTAGAGCAACACTTACGCTTGCGCCGATGCGCTCGCGAGTGCTTCGAAGCTCACTTCCTTGTCCGTCACCTTCGCCTTGCCCAGCACGAAATCGACGACGTTGCTTTCAACGACGAACGCTTCCATCTCGGCGAGGCGCTGCTGGTTCGAATAATACCAGCGGACCACTTCCTTCGGGTCTTCGTAGCTCTTCGCGAACTCATCGACTTCCGCGCGGATCTGTTCCGGCTTCGCTTCGAGGCCGTTCGACTTCACCAGCTCGGCCAGCACGAGGCCCAGCTTCACGCGGCGCTCTGCCTGCTCGGTGAACATCTCGGCCGGGATCGGTGCGTCCTTCGCGTTCGGCACGCCGCGCTGCGCCAGATCCTGGCGAGCCATTTCGACGAGGCGTTGCTGGTCCTGCTCGATCAGCGCCTTCGGCACGTCGAGTTCGGAGATCTTCAGTAGCGCGTCCATCACCTGGTTCTTGACGATCGATTGCGTGCGGCGCTTCGCTTCACGCTCGAGGTTTTCCTTGATCTCGGCGCGCATCTTCGCGAGATCGCCGTCTTCGATGCCGAGCGACTTTGCGAATTCCGCGTCGATTTCCGGCAGGTGCGGCCACTCGATCTTCTTCATCGTGACCGTGAACTGCGCCGTTTTGCCTGCCACGTCCTTGCCGTGGTAGTCGTCCGGGAACTTCAGGTCGAACGTGCGCGCTTCGCCGACCTTCAGGCCCAGCGCCGCGGTTTCGAATTCCGGCAGCATGCGGCCTTCGCCGAGCACGAACGGGAAATCTTCGGCCGTGCCGCCCTGGAACGCGACGTCGTCGATCTTGCCGACGAAGTCGACCGTCACGCGGTCGCCGTTCTTCGCTGCGGTGTCCGCGCCGCCGTCGCCGTGCTCGCCGGCTTCGCCGCGTGCGTGGAAGTGCACGCGCTGCTTGCGCAGGATGTCGAGCGTGCGGTCGATTTCGGCGTCGCCGATCGACGTCGTCGAGCGCTCGACTTCAGCCGTCGCCAGATCGCCGATCTTGACTTCCGGGTAGACCTCGAACGTCGCGTCGAACGCGTATGCATCTTCAGCCTGCTCCTGCTTCGGCTCGAAGCTCGGCTGGCCGGCGACGCGCAGGTTTTCCGCGCGGCTGATCGTGAAGAATTCCTGGCCGATCTTGTCGCTCAGCACTTCCGCTTCGACCTGACCCGCGTACTGTTGCGCGACCATCTTCAGCGGCACCTTGCCCGGGCGGAAACCCGGCATGCGCACGTTCTTCGCGAGTTTCTGGATACGGGCGTCGATTTCCTTCTGCACGGTGTCTTTCGGCAGGGAAATCGTCACGCGGCGTTCAAGCTTGCCGAGGTTCTCAACAACGTTAGCCATGGCTTCAATCGTCCTAAAATTATTCGAGCGAATCGGGTTTTCCTTGCCGTGCCTGCCCGCGGCGTGATGTGCGTCACATACACTCGCCGCGCCGGAGCGCCACGCCATCCCTGCACGCGCCGGATGGCTAGCGCAAGCGGCTCGGAGCACGGCTTTGGCCGGAAGAATCGACTATTCTAGCAAACAATTTTCCTCACACCGCCAGATCGGCGCGACGCGCGTGCGTCCGCACCGCGCCGGCGGCCCTTCGCACGGCAATGCGCGCGGATCGCCGCTATGCCGCATGCCGTATCCACCACGGGCCCGCCATCCTGTAAGCTCCGAATGAGGGTGCACCGCCGTCGCGCCCCAATATTCTTCACACCAATCACGCCTTCCGGAGACACCATGCCGCAACACCCGTCCGCGCCTGTCGTCGTCATCGCGCCCGATTCGTTCAAAGGCTCGCTTTCCGCCGAGCAGGTCGCGGACGCGATCGCCACCGGCATCCGCCGCGCCCGGCCCGACGCCGTCGTGCGCTGCTGCCCGATGGCAGACGGCGGCGAAGGCACGCTCGACGCGATGCTGGCAGGCGGCGGCACGCGGCGCACGCTGCGGGTGGCCGGTGCGTCGCTCGCGGCACGCGACGCGGCGGTCGGCGTGATCGACGCGCGCACCGCGATCGTCGAAACGGCCGAGATCGTCGGCATCACGGATCCGGTCGGCATGAGCGTGCCGGTCGACGCGCGCAGCACGCGCGGGATGGGCGAGGCGATCCGCACGCTGCTCGACGAAGGCGTGCGCCGCTTCTTCGTCGCGCTGGGCGGCAGCAGCACCAACGACGCGGGCGCCGGGCTGCTCGCAGGCCTCGGCCTGCAGTGCTTCGACGCGGGCGGCCAGCCGGTCGAGCCCGTGCCGTCGCGGCTCGCCGACATCGCGCGCATCGACGCGTCGGGGCTCGACCCGCGGCTGAAGGAAACCGAATTCATCGGCATGTCCGACGTCGACAACCCGCTGACGGGCGCGCACGGCGCAACCGCCGTGTTCGGCCCGCAAAAGGGCGTGACGCCCCGGCAGATCGCCACCCTCGACGCCGCACTCGCCCGCTTCGCCGACCTGCTCGAAGCCGCGCTCGACCGTCGCGGCCGCGACCTGCCGGGCGCCGGTGCCGCGGGCGGCCTCGGATTCGCGCTGCACATGCTCGGCGCGCAATTCGAAGCGGGGGCCGAGGTGGTCGCGCGGCAGGTCGGGCTCGACGCGGCGCTCGCCGGCGCGGGCTGGCTGATCACCGGCGAAGGCCGCTCCGACGTACAGACGCTGCACGGCAAGGCGCCGTTCATCGCGTGCCGCCACGCGCAAGCCGCCGGCGTACCCGCGTCACTGCTGTCCGGCGCGGTCGACCCGGCCGCACTGCCCCGCCTGTCCGAACATTTTTCCGGCTGCTTCTCGCCGGCTCCCGGGCCGATCACGCTCGACGTCGCGATCCGCGACGCGGCCAATCTGCTCGCGAACGAAGCGGAGCAATTGACACGCCTGAAGTACGGCGCACACTGACCGTTGACCCGAGCGCGCGATACAGGAACAATCGGGCCCGCCCTTTTTCTTCAGGATTCGACATGAAAGGCCGTCAAGCCGGGCTCGATCAGTTTCTGACCTATCGCCTCCACGCGCTCACGAAGCGATCCGACCGCGGGATCGGCGAGGTGTACCGGCACAAGCTCGACATCTCGCTGCCCGAGGCGCGCGTGATCGCCGCCGTCGGCGCCTTCGGCCCGTTCTCGATCATGGATCTGGCGCGCCACACCAATCTCGACAAGAGCCAGGCGAGCCGGGCAGCCGAGGCGCTGCTGCGCCAGGGGCTGCTCGAACGCAGCGCAAGCGAGGAGGATGGCCGGATCGTGTTGATCGCGCTGACCGCCGACGGCCGCGCGCTGCATCGCAAGATCATGCCGATCGTGCGCAAGTGGAACGACGGCTTGCTCGCATGCCTGTCCGACAGCGAACGCCAGACATTCGAGCGGCTGCTCGACAAGGTCGTCGCGCACGCGATCGAGCGGGACGACTGACCGGCACGCGGGCACGATGCCCGCGGTATTGATCCGATGAATTCGACGGGCCGCCCCGGTCGCCACACCCGCGACGCGGGCGGCCCGCTTTGCGTGATACGCTGCGCGCGGCAACCGGATTGCAGCGCGCGACCTCGCCGGCATCGCGCATGCAGCGGCCCCGCCCGCGCTTACAGCCCGCTGTTCGTCGCCCGCTGGCGCAGCAGCCCGAGCACCGCGTCGCAATACGGAGTCGGCACGTCGAGCTTGCGCCCGAGCTCGGGAAACACTCCGAGGATCGGCCCGATCTCGAGCGCGCGGCCCGCTTCGAAATCCTGCAGCATCGACGTCTTGAACGCACCGAGCTTGCGCGTGACCGCGATCCGCTCGGGCCCGCTCATCCCCGTCGACAGGCCGAGCTTCGCGCCGATCGCGGCCGCCTCCTCCATCATCCGCAGCGCGAGACCCTGCGTGAACGGATCGTCGAGCAGCTGCTCGGCCGTCGACCCCGTCAGCGCGCTCAGCGGATTCATGTTCATGTTGCCCCACAGCTTGGTCCAGATCTCGGCCCGGATCGCCGGCGTCGACTCGACGTCGAAACCGCCCGCCGCGAGCGCCGCGGCGAACCGGGCAGTAGCCGTATCGAGCCGCGCATCGGGCGCCCCGACGATCAGCCGGTTGCCGCGCCCGCGGCGCACGACGCCCGGCGCATCGGTACTCGACGACAGGTGGACGACACACCCGATCGCCTGTGCGGGCGGCAACGCCGCCGACACCGCGCCGGCCGGGTCGACCGCGTCGAGCGGCACGCCGTCGAGCGCGCCGTCGAGCCCGTGCGTGAACCACCACGGCAGCCCGTTCATCGCCGCGACGATCACGGTGTCCGGCCCGACCAGCGGCGCGATGCGCGCGGCCAGTGCCGGCAGTGCCTGTGCCTTCAGCGCGATCACCACGTAGTCCTGCACGCCGAGCGCGGCCGCATCGTCACTCGCTCGCACCGGAACCGACGACGTCGTGCCCGCCTCGTCGATCACGCGCACGCCGTGCGCGTTCAGCGCGTCGAGCGTCGCGCCGCGCGCGTACGCGCTCACGGTCATCCCGGCCCGCGACAACGCGGCCGCGAGCAATCCGCCGATCGCGCCGACCCCGACCACCGCCGCGCGCACCGACCCTGAATTCGTGTCGTTCATGATGGAATTCCCTCTCCTGGGAGCTGACGAGCATAACGCTCAATGGTTGCGGGCACAACCATTCACGCGCCGCCGTGCGACGCATGGCGTTCGCATGCGTCATGCGTGGCTCGCCACCGGCTTCCACCGGTTCGTCGTCGGTCGCGCCGCCCGTCGCGCCGAGCACGCCGGCGATCTGGCTCTTGTCGTGCATGCCGAGCTTGCGGTACGCGCAGCGCAGGTAATGGCGCACGGTCGTCGGCGAAATCGCCATCTGTTGCGCGACTTCCTTGTGCGAGCGCCCGGCGCCGTAATAGCGGATCGCCGCGAGCTCGCGCGGGCTCAGGCGGTCGAGCAGCGAGCGCGGCCGAGCCTCGATCTGGAATAGCCCCGCAACCGGCACGCACAGGATCCGCAATGCATCGCCGACGAACGGCTGGCCCGGCTGGCGCCGCAGGTGCGCAACGAGCGGCTCCGGCACGCGTGCACCGGCCCATGCCGGCCATTCGGTGCGCAGCACGTCGTCGAAACCATGATCGGCGTGATGCAGCACACCGAAGTTGTCGCACAACGCGCGGGCGGCCGGTGCAACCGCATCGCCGCGCTCGCGCGTGAGCTGCGCGGCGCGATTGATGGTCAGCGCCGCCGCGAGATGCGGAATCACTTCCTCGAAACGGCGCGCATCGTCATCGCCGAACGGACGGTTCAGGCCCTGTCGGTAGATCGACATGAACGTCGTCAGGCCGAAACGGCGATCGAGCGTGCACACGCACATCAGTTGCGCGAGCCCGTACTTCACGCACCAGTCGCGAAACCGTGCATCGAGCCCCGGCTCGACGACCGACAGCCGCACCGCGTGGCCGTGCGCGCCGCGCAGCGTGCGGTGCGCGAGCGGGTCGCAATCGCGCACGCGCTTCCAGTCGCTGAAGAACGCGTGCGGCAGACGGTACAGGAAACTGTTGTGCATCACCGGGCCGGTCGGCACATGCGTCGCGACGCCTGTCCACGCGGCGTCGAACGGAATGAGCGCCTGCAGCAGCGTAAAGAAGCGGTATTCGAATTCACCGATGCCGGACCGCGCGGCAACCGCGTACAGGTCGAGCAGCATCAACCCGAGTTCGCGCTGCGCTGCGTCGCCGCGCGTGACGCCGTCGAAATCCGCGCGCCGGGACGGCAGCGGCGGCCAGGCGAAGTCGTCGAGCACGATGGCGGCCGGCACGTCACGCAGCGCTTCGAGATCCTGCCCGATATCCGTCGTGATCCTCACCTTCCGCTCCCCTGCCCGATCGGGCTGCTGACGTGCCCAACGACACCGGCCGATTATAGCGACCGGCTTTTTTGACGGGCCCCGGTGCCGGAACCGGCACCAGCCCCATCCATTTGAACGGTGCGCGGCACGTTGCTGCTCCGCAGCACGCCGCGCGACGCCAGCGCGTCGCGACCATGCCGCGCACCTCGGGTTTTCCGCACCGTTCATCTGTACGACTGTTCGAAGGTTTTCCCGCTGCGGACACTGCGTCGCGACAACACCAACGACAAACCGATGCAGGACGGTATGGAGAACCCCACGTGACGAAACCCCGCTTCATCCGCACGGCCGCGGCCGTCGCGACGCTTGCCGCGTGCAGCGCCGCCGCGCATGCGCAGTCGACCCTCACGCTGTACGGCGCGCTCGATGCCGGCGTGCAATACCTGACGCATGCCGACGGGCGCCATTCGGCCGTGCAGTTGCAGAACTACGGCACCCTGCCTTCCCAGGTCGGCCTGAAGGGCAACGAGGATCTCGGCGGCGGCTGGCGTGCGCTGTTCAAGCTCGAACAGGGCCTCAACCTCAACGACGGCACCGCGACCGCGCCCGGCTACGCGTTCTTCCGCGGCGCGTACGTCGGCATCGCCGGGCCCGTGGGCACCGTCACGCTCGGCCGTCAGTTCAGCGTGCTGTTCGACAAGACGCTGTTCTACGACCCGCTCTGGTACGCGTCGTACAGCGGCCAGGGCGTCATCGTGCCGATGAACGCGAACTTCATCGACCACTCCGTCAAGTACCAGTCGCCGACCTTCGCCGGCTTCGACGTCGAGGCGCTTGCCGCGACGTCCGGCGTCGCCGGCAATACGCGCGCCGGACGCGTGCTCGAACTCGGCGGCCAGTACACGAGCAACGGCCTGTCGGTCAGCGCGGTGCTGCATCAGGCACACGGCGATGTATCGGCGGCCGACGACACGTCGGCGCGCCGCCGCGAACTCGGCACGCTCGCCGCGCGCTATGCGTTCGCCGCGCTGCCGCTCACCGTCTACGCAGGTGTCGAACGCCTGACCGGCGACCTCGACGCCGCGCGCACGATCGTCTGGGGCGGTGCGCGCTACCTGACACCGAACGGGATCGGCCTGAACGCCGGCGTCTACCACACCGACTCGCGCGCGCCGGCCATCGGCCACCCGACGCTGTTCATCGCGAGCACCACGTATGCGCTGTCGAAACGCACCGTCGCCTACGTGAACCTCGGCTATGCGCGCAACAGCGGCCAGAGTTCGCAGACCGTCTACGAATACGACCCGACGCCGCTCGCCGGCGCATCGCAGTTCGGCGCGATGGTCGGCATGTACCACCTGTTCTGATTCCCCACACGAGACCCCGCCATGAAAACCCTGTCCCCGGATGCCGCACTCCCGCCCGACGGCCGCGCATCGACCTTCGCGCGCTCGACGCTCGTCGCGATCGTCGTGTTCGCGGCCATCACGCCGCTGCTGCTGCTCGTGGCGCCCGCCGTCGCCGGCCAGCTCGCGACGCAGCTCGGGCTGTCCGCCTCGCAGATCGGCACCTACTTCTTCGTCGAACTCGGCGCGTTCAGCCTTGCGACCGTGCCGTCGTACCTGTGGCTCGGTCGCATCGACGCACGCCGCGTGGCCGCCTTCGCCATCGCGCTGTTCGGCGCGGGCAACCTGCTGACCGCGCTGTGGATGCCGGGCTTCGTCGCGCTGCTCGCACTGCGCGCCGTGACCGCGCTCGGCGGCGGTTCGCTGATGGTGCTCTGCATGACGAGCGCCGCAACGAGCGAGAACAGCGACCGCGTGTACGGCCTGTGGGTCGTCGGCCAGTTGATCGCGGGCGCGCTCGGCCTGTTCGTGCTGCCGCATGTATTCGCGGCATTCGGGCTGCGCGCGCTGTACGTCGCGCTCGCCGGGCTCGCGCTGCTCGCGGCGCCGCTGTCGCGCGGCTTCCCGTCATCGCTGGGCGCGCGAACCGCGCCTGCGCAACACGCGCGCGGCGCGGCGGCACGGACGCCGCAAGGCTCGATCGTGCTCGCGATCGGCGCGGTGCTGACGTTCTATCTCGCGATCGGAAGCGTGTGGACGTTCGCAAGCCGTGCCGCGGCCGAAGCCGGGCTCGATCCGCAGTCGACCGGCAACGTACTCGCGATCGCGAGCGTGATGGGCATCGCCGGCGCGGCGCTCGCGTCGTGCGCGGGCGGCCGGCTCGCGCGGCGCGCCATGCTGACGGCCGGTTACGCGCTGCTGGCGGCCTCGCTCGTCGCGCTCGCCGTGATGCGGCAAGCCGGCGGCTACAGCGCGGCGATCTTCGCGTTCAAGTTCGCGTGGACGTTCGTCCTGCCGTTCATCCTCGCGACCGTCGCGCAGATCGATACGTCGGGCCGCCTCGTGGCCACGCTCAATTTCGTGATCGGCGCCGGCCTCGCTGCCGGCCCGTTGCTCGCCGGGCTGATGCTCGACGCCGGCGGCACGATGCACGCGCTGTTCACGGCCGCGACGGCCGTCGCGATCGTGTCTTTCGCCGCGCTGCGCCACATCGATCGCCGCACGCACGCCTCCGTTTCCTCCCAACCGTGACAGGTCTCGCACATCCATGAATCGCACTGCCTTCTTCACCGACGAACGCACTTTCTGGCACACCGGCGGCACGCATGCGCTGTTCTTCCCGGTCGGCGGCTGGGTCCAGCCGCCGTCGAGCGCGGGCTACGCGGAATCGCCCGATTCGAAGCGCCGTTTCCTGTCGCTCGTGCAGGCCTCGGGCCTGGCCGCGCAGCTCGACCTGCGCGGCGCCGAACCGGCAACGACCGCCGACCTGCTGCGCATTCATCCCGCCCACTATCTCGATGCGTTCCGCGCACTCAGCGACGCGAACGGCGGCGACCTCGGCGATCTCGCGCCGTTCGGCAAAGGGAGCTACGAGATCGCCGCGCTGTCTGCCGGCCTTGCGATCGCGGCCGTCGATACGGTGGTCGGCGAGCGTGCGGCCAATGCGTTCTCGCTGTCGCGGCCGCCCGGCCACCATTGCCTGCGCGATCGCCCGATGGGCTTCTGCATGCTGGCGAACATCCCGATCGCGATCGAGGCCGCCCGCGCGAAACACGGCGTCGAGCGCGTCGCGGTGATCGACTGGGACGTGCATCACGGCAACGGCACGCAGTCGATCTATTACGACGATCCGGACACGCTGACGATCTCGCTGCACCAGGACCGCTGCTTCCCGCCCGGCTATAGCGGCGCGGACGATCGCGGCGAAGGCGCGGGCGTCGGCGCGAACCTGAATGTGCCGCTGCTCGCGGGCAGCGGCGACGATGCCTATCGCTACGCGTTCGAGCGGATCGTGCTGCCGGCGCTGGCGCGTTTCCGGCCCGAGCTGATCGTCGTCGCCAGCGGCCTCGACGCGAGCGCGGTCGATCCGCTCGCGCGCATGCAGTTGCATACCGACAGCTACCGGTTCATGACGCGTGCGGTGAAGGATGCCGCGCAGCGCCATTGCGGCGGGCGGCTCGTGATCGTTCACGAAGGCGGCTATTCGGAGGCGTACGTGCCGTTCTGCGGGCTCGCGATCGTCGAGGAACTGGCCGGCATTCGTACCGACGTCGCCGATCCGATGCTCGACCTCGCGATCGCGCAGCAGCCGGGCGAGCGGTTCATCGCGTTCCAGCGCGGGCTGCTCGACGAGCTGGCGGCGTCGTTCGGGTTGTAATGCGCGCTGACGAATGCGCCGGGGCCGGCGGGCGGCGGCCCTCTTGCGCGATCGGAGCGGATGGGGTCTCCTGTGCCTTTATCCCCGTTCCGGCCCGAAGCCGTACTCTTCCGATGAAATCGTCCCCGCGCGACAACAATGACGATGCCAAGACGCGCCGCCAGCCTTCGAAGCTGGCGCTGAACATCGCCGCCGTGACGGTCGGCCTCATCACGTTCGCGCTCGGCGCGGCGTGGGTGATCTATAGCTGGATCGTCGATCGCGAAGCGCAGTATTTCGCGATCCCGCTGGTTTTTTCGGTGCCGGTGATCGTGGCGGTCGCGATCCGGAGTTTCTGGGAGTAGACGCGCCTGAAACGGCGAAGCGCCGCGAGTCGGGTGACGCGCGGCGCTTCGTCGGGCTTGTTCTGGATAACGCGGCGAGCCCCTCGACTCGCCTGCGCGCCGGTCACAGGCCGGGACGCGGGCACGGATTGGAGACCGTGCCCTGATACCCACCGGTGACGGCGCCCAGCACGGCGCCGGCCAGCGACGTGCCGAGCGCTTTCAGCACGTTTTCGGTCGACGGCGACTCGCCGCCCGACATCACCCGCCCCGAGTAAGCGGAGCACGCCGACGTCGATGCCGCCGCGTGCAGCGGCCTGGCGCTCCATGCGACGTTGTCGGCAGGTGTATTGGCAAATGCCGGCGCGATCGGTGGCCCCTCGGTGTTGTCGTACTTGCTGTATTCGATCGCGCTGACGATGTTACACGCGGCCGAATTCGAGGGTGCGCTCCTCGCACGCGCTGCACGTCCACGAACAAGACGGGCATCAACAAAAAAAGCGCTGCGGTCAGCCGACCGGCAGCGCTTTTTCGGGAATAGCACCCTGACGAGTGCATGTTCGACTTCTGGTGTGAGGCCGGCATCATACCGGCTCGATAAGTCATTGTCGCAAAACACACTTTTCGAGTTCGAATTTTCTGAATGCCCCCAGATGTGCCCCCTGAGTGATTTACTTGGGATAGACGCTGGGACCGAAAATCGTTATCTCCCGATCCGCTCGCCTGTGTCTCTCGCGCAACAGGCTAAGAGTGGTGACCACGCACCAATTATCGATCGGGAATACATCATGGACGAGCAGACTGCACGCACAATTCTCCGTCAGGCCGACGGGTACGTCGACTGGAGCGACGCTCGAGATTGCCCTGCGTGGCATCTGAGCAAGATCTATCTTGAGGGACGGTTCACATCTGACGAGCTTCGCGCAATAATCGAATTCGAAGGAAAGATGCGTCGAAGCAGATGACAGCGGCAAATAAGGTAACCACTCATGTCAAAAAAAACGGCCTTTCGCTTTTTCGTGGCTGACAAAGAAAGATGCTCCTTAACCTGGAGCCTCACTATTCAACAGAACGATATCTATATCTCACATAGCGGATCGCGCCAAGACAAAATCAGCTTACATGAAAGCGGGACGTATCAGTGGTCCGTGCGTTCAGAGCATGTGGAAAGTGTTCCGTTTGCTAAAGATAATCGTCATATAGCGCGATGGAACAATCCCCCTCATCCGGCAGGCAGCCTGACACGCCAGTTCTTTGTACTCATCCCGACATCCGAGCTTGAGCTTAATCGACCGCGACCGCTTAAACAGGCAACCTATTTGCAGCCGCCGCCGATCGGATGGGCTACATACATCCATTTTGTGTTTTTCACACCTGATACTGGGAAGCACGTCACGAGCGCCGAATGGACACCCAAGCCACTCTTCGAGGCGAAACTTGCGTCTGGCCAAATTCTGCTCGTCGTCCGGTCAGAGATACCCCTTGATCAAGCTACAAGGACCAAACTGGAGGCAGTGAAAGACTCCGCTAGACGCGACGAAAAGTACGGGAAAAAAGCTGCGAGAGCTTTGGCAAAGCTGACGGATCCACAAGGGGTTTCCGGTTTGGCCGAGGTTGTGGTTAAGTCTAGCCAACCGATGGTATCGCCGTCCACAGCAGAAACATCTCTGTAGGCGCACAAAGGGAGGTGTCAGTGCGCCATAAAGCACCTACAGACGATTTCTCAAAAAATTGCTGATTCGCATCCGTTGAGTAGCAATGCCCGGTTCTGCTCGGTATCTACGTGCACCTCCACCCCAGATGCTATTCGGCGTCAAGGCCGTCAGCGCGTCGTAGTCGTGCGCACCGCTGGAAGGTTCTGCGGCCGGCGTGACGCTCCCCGGCGATACCGCGAACTGTGTGATCGTCTGCGTCTGCATCGAGGCATCCTTCGTCATGCCAAAGTAGAAACCGAGCGCCGTCTTCAGTCCGTTGAAGAGGTATCCGATCACAATGCCGAGCGTGCCCGCGGCGGTCGGGTCCTTCATGACCTGCGCGGCGCGACCATCGAGCATCAGGATCACGACCGCCAAGCAGCCGATCAGCAGCACGACCGTAACCGTCGGGCGTACCCAGTCGTTCGGTTGCTGCGCGGCGAGCCGGCGCGCGCTGTCGCGATCGGCCGCCTCGGCGGCGTAGATATCCTTCTCGTAACCGATTTTCGTTTGCTGCAGCTGCGCGTCAATCTGCGCGAGCTGGGACTGCTGCTCGAGCACCGCCTTCTGGAACTGCAGGGCGAGATTCGGATCGGCCTGCAACGCGGCGAGCGCGGCGTCCGGCGCCGACTGTCCGGTGACGGCCTGAGCGACGCCGACGACCTTCGTCGCGACGTCCTCCGCCTTCGAACCGCCCAGCCAGCAATCATCGGCGCGAACTGTGCGAGCGCCATCGCAATCGGGATCAAAGGCATCATGCAGTTCCTTTCGACAGGTTGGAGGCGACACGCCGCGTCCAGCCCTTGCCGAACGTCACCCAGGTCGCCAGCGAGGTGAAATAGGTCAAGCGCAGCGCGTTCCAGCGAAGGATGAAGCGCAGCGGATCGGTTGCCTGCACCGCGGCGATCGTCGCCGGGCCGAGCACGCCGTCGACGCCAGCGCCGGCCGCGCCCTGCATCCAGATCACCGGATGGCCGCCGTTGTAGTTCGCGTCGAGGATCTGGAACGCGACGCGCGGATCGAACTGGTCGAGGTGCAGCGGGTCCCAGTACAGCCGCTTCGCGATCACCTTCGCGGTATCGCGCGGCAGGTCGCGCATCGGGCCGGTGTAGCCGGCCGCGCGCGCGACGTGCGCCGTGATACCCCACATCGTTTCGCCGCCCGGGTCCTTCGGGTTGTTCGAATAGCCGCCTTCGTTGCCGATCAGCGCATCGAACGCGTCATCAAAGCTGCTCATCGTGCGCCTCCGCGCGTGCGGCGGGGAAACAGGCGGTCGCGGACCTGCAGCAACAGCAGCGCGATAGTAAACACCCCCACCCACCACGAGATGTCGTGGCCGTTGAACCACGTCCAGATCGAGACAACGACCCCGCCGGCCGTCGTAGCGGGCGCCGATGCTGTCAGCACTCCACTCACCGCGTTGCTCACCATTTCCTTATACAAGCGGCTCACCGTGCATGAGGAATCTCCATCAGAAGGGATCGCGTTGGCGGCCGCGACGTGCCCACCGCAATCGAGTTGACTGGCAGCACCGCAACTTTACCGAGGCCCAATCGATGAACACGGTCTTCATACTCATGGCACAGTACGGCGCCCGCGCCATCATCCCGATTGAAGACGTCTGCCGAGATTACTTCGCGCCGCTCACCCTGCCGAAACTGCTGCAAAAGATCGCGACCGGTGACATTGCACTACCCCTCGTACGGATGAGTGGGTCACTGAAGGCCGCTAAGGGCGTCCACATCATGGATCTGGCGGCGTATATCGACAAGCAACGTGCCGCCGCGATCAAGGAGTACGAATCGTTCCACGGACAGAAGTGGATTGGCGAGTAGCGACTTCGCCGCGATGAAATCACTAATCGAGTTTCCAGTCAGTCACTTCAGCGTATACATGGGTATAGCCAAGGGCCGCGAATAGATGGTAGCGATGAAACCCTGCAAGCAACTCGTATCGCACTTCCCCGGGTCGCTGAAACAACAACAGTGGCGGTAATGCGACGTCATCTCGCACGGCAGCTAGTAGGTCGTCGCTCCGAATCACCCCGGGCCTGCGAGGATCAGGCTTATTGAATGTTGGAGTACCGGGACTCCGTCGGGGGGAATCAATCAGATCGATAGCAACGAGACTGCCGCCGATGCTCCGAGGCGCCAGAGTTTTGATGACAAAGTCCGACATGCCAGCGGCCGCCACAAGCGCATACGCCTGGGAAAGCACGATCGGATCTATCGGCACTCTAAAATCTCCAGTCATCAATTGCGCTTCGCAAGCATATCCTCAGCAGGATATAACTGCAGCATCGCTCGCGCAGCCTCGACGTCCGACGTCGTGAGCCATTCCTCCCAGTCGTCCGGCCGCAGAATCACGGTCGACTGCTTCCTCGCATGGTCGGTGCATGTGCGGAGTGACCGGAACAACTGCCGCCATTCACGTGCCGTCGCCGCATGACTGCGGAGGGGTCGTCGATGCGATTCCGGTAAAATCTGCAGGCTCACGAAATGTGAGTTTAGATGATTATTCGAAAGCGACAGCGGACATCCCTTATGTTGAAATTCTTGGGCATTGGTGCACAAAAGTGCGGTACGACGTGGCTATATCACGCCCTATCTCGTCATCCGTCCCTCGCGTTTCCCGGAGGAAAAGAGGTGCACTTTTGGGATGCGCATCGGGCCCGTGGCCTAGCTTGGTACTCTGCCCTTTTTTCAGATGAGACGCGGACGAATGGCGACATTACGCCCGCCTACAGTTTTTTGCCGCTTGATGTCGTTCGCGAGGTTGGAGCGTTCGCGCCGGACTTGCGCTTGATTTACATGATTCGGGATCCGCGGGAACGGGCCTGGTCGTCGGCACGCATGGCGCTTGCCCGCGCAGAGATGACGCATGAGGAAGCATCAGACGAATGGTTCATTGATCATTTCCGGTCGCGTGGCTCATTGGGTCGCGGCGACTACGAGCTATGCATTCGTAACTGGCGATCAGTCTTCGGTAAAGACCGCTTGTTAGTCATTCGTTACGAGAATTTGATCGAGGATGCTGTCGCCGTCGCCAATCGATGCCTAGCTCATCTTGGAGTTTCCGACGGCTGGTTTGGTGAAGAGGATCGAGCAGTTTTGCAAGAGCGGCAATTCGAGGGCGATGGCGTTCCCTTGCGCCCCTCTTTGCGTCCGATTCTGGATGCACTATACGCAGAACGGGTGTCTTCGCTGGGTCGGTATTTGCATGAAGATTTTTCGGCCTGGCAAAGCTAATCCTGCTTGGCGCTGAAGGCTCAGGGAGCGGTCATGCTCGCCGGCCAAAAACGTCGCCAACAAGGGAGTTCTCGCCGGCGCGCAGGGGCAGTTGTATCGGCTGATGCATCTGCTACGCGAGGAGATGAGGCGCGCGGGGATGCGGTGACTTGCACGAAACTCTCCGAGCCACGCAGCAGCATCGTCATCACGCAGCGTCCCGGATGTGAAAAGCCCCGCTTAAGACGGGGCTTTGCTGGAGGCTAACTGCTGCCAATCACCCACCCAAGCTTGATGATCGAAGAGACAACTGCCATAGCGAATCCCGATATCAACATCCAATAATCGCAGAGGCTGAACTGACTGATGCCCTTTTCGATATCTTGGCTCAATTTCGCCGCTAGTCTCCCAAAGTCACCTTGGATATTTTCAGCAGTGCGTCGCATGTTTCTCGCATCGCGAAGTGACCTACTCAATTTATAAGCGGGCCACCATATCAACAAGACACTGCCCAGAGACAGGCCCTCAGCGACATACTCAAGCAGATGAGGAATCAAAATCTCTCCATTGCAACCATGTCGAGATCAGACAGCTCCTCTCGGGCATCTCGCCTAGTTTTCCTGGACTCAAGCGCCAGGTGTGCGAGACGTTGCGTCCCTCTTGGAGTCAGTGCGATACACAATTCGAGATCAAGCGCATGGGCATATTTGATCATCGTATCGAACGTCGGCCCACGCTCTCCTTCACCGTTTTCTATACGGCTGAGATCCGCTTGATCTATGCCGGTTCGGTCGTGGACATCTCGTTGAGTAAGTCCACGCTCTTTTCGTACGCTGCGCAACAGCTGACCAAGCCGGACCATGCGGCCTTGCGCAACATATGCTTCGCGTGCCTCAGGATCTTTCATCAACTCGGCACGCAAGTCTTCAAAGGTACGAGGTTTAGTCATCACCGATCCTCCGTCAAGCCCGGGGCGCTGCTGCCGTAAGAGCTGCCCCCAAACCGCTACCATTGGCGTTAGGCGCAACCGAAAGCACGTGAAGCTCAGGTTTCGCGTTTGGCGACGGTGCCGGTTCAATCTTGAACACCGCGTCAAGCTTGGAGACGCTCCGCTTGAACAGCGGGACCCCGCCCGGAGATTGGGCTACGGGTTGCTCGTTGTTGGGAAGTCCATACATCAGGATGCCCTCCAGAACAGAAACCAGCCTCGCTACGCGCCAAAAATGACCATTCGTGCGGAGCGTATCGATTTCAGTCATTGCGTCCGGGTGGATCACGCAGTCAAACACCATAGTCTCCGCCTTGAATTATGGACTTTTCCCCATAAAATACAACCGATGCAGTGCCGTCGATTATCAATCGCCGAGAGACGATTTGTCACCACATAACCGTCACTCAGTCGACGAGTTTTTGTAGGTAGTCGCCCCACCATTGCATCATCTTCCGGCGCTCGGGTAGGTACTCGGCGTGGTTGTAGGCCGCCCGGACGCCGTCGCGCTCGCTGTGCGCCAGTTGGCGCTCAATCCAGTCGCGGTTGAAATTGTGCTCGTTCAGGATAGTCGACGCGAGGCCGCGGAAGCCGTGCCCCGTCATCCGTGAGTGGTAGCCCATTCGATAGAGCGCGTATAGGATCGTGTTTTCGCTCATCGGCTTCTTGGTACTCGACCGACTCGGGAACAGGAACTGGCTCTGGCCGTTCAGTTCGCGGAGCTTCGCAACAACCTCGAGCGCCTGCTTTGACAGCGGCACGATGTGGGGCGAACGCATCTTCATCTTCTCGGCCGGAATCTTCCACTCCTCCTTCTTCTCATCGATCTCCGTCCACTCCGCGAACCGTAACTCGCTCGTACGAACGAACGTCAACGCCATGAGTTGCAACGCCAGCCGTGTCTGATAGTCGCCCTCGTAAGTGTCAATTTTTTGCATGAGCTCCGGCAGTTCTGACTCGCTGACGCGCCTCATGTGGACGACGGTTCGAGTCTTCAGCGCGCCGCGGAGATCTGGCGCTGGGTCGCGCTCTGCGCGACCGGTGGCGATCGCGTATCGGAAGATCTGGCTCGTTGCCCGAATCGACTTGTGCGCGAGTTCGATCGCGTCACGCGCTTCGATCTTGCGAATGACCTCAAGCAGTTCCGGCGCCGAAATCTTGGCGATCGGGCGCTCACCGAGCACCGGAAACAGCTCGCGCTCGAGAAGCTTCATGATCCGGTCCGCGTGACGCTCGCTCCAGGCATCCCGCCGCTTCTCGTGCCATTCCCGGGCAATGGGCTCGAACGAGTTTTCACGATCAAGGCTGCGCTGCAACTTGACACGCTTTTTCTCGTGCGACGGATCAAGGCCGGCGCGCAACTGCCCCTTCACCTCGTCGCGTGCATTTCGCGCCGCGAGGAGAGAGACGGCCGGATAGACGCCGAGGGCGACACGCTTTTCCTTTCCGTCGACTCGATACTTCAGACGCCAGTACTTCGACCCGTTCGGCATGACCTCCAGGTACATGCCCTGGCCGTCGGCCAGCTTGTAGGATTTTTCGCGAGGTTTGGCCGCACGGACAGCGACGTCAGTAAGGGGCATTTGGTCACGGGGGCATTTCGATGCCCCAGATCTGAAAAACTGCCCCCTACGATGCCCCCTGATTTCGTGGGTGTCAATGGGAATAGTTGGGCAACCGTGGAAAGAAAAAGCCCCGCAAGTCATTGACTGGCAGGGCTTTTTGGTCAACGATGGGAATCGTTGGGAGATACTTTGGTGCGTGAGGCCGGACTCGAACCGGCACACCCTTGCGGGCGTCAGGACCTAAACCTGGTGCGTCTACCAATTTCGCCACTCACGCGCATTTTCCGTCGCCTGACTACGCGGCACGCAAGCTGCGTTGCCGCGCGCCCGGGACATCGCGCCGGCCTCGAGCCGGCACGCCCGATCAGGCGAGCGCGAGATTCTACCCGATCCGGGCGGCGTTGTCTCGCCTCACCGGCACCCGTCGTGCGGCGGTGCTAGAATGCCGCGCTCGACGTTTCGGCAACGCGCCGCCGCGCGTCCCCCGAACCCGCCCCCACACGATTCCGCCCGTGAACTTCGACGACTACTGTCAGCAAAAGGCCGCCCCTGCGGGCTCCAGCGTCTACTACGCGCTGCGTCAGGCGCCGCTCGCCACGCAACCGCGCCTGACCGCGCTGTTCGCGCTGCGCCGCGAACTCGAGGAAACCGTCAAGGAAACCAGCGACCCGACCGTCGGACACACGAAGCTCGCGTGGTGGCACAAGGAACTCGCGGCGCTGGCCGACGGACAGCCGTCGCATCCGGTCACGAAGGCACTCGCGCAGCATCACCCCGCGATCGCCGCCGAAGCCGACGCGTTGCGCACGCTCGTCAACGGCTACGGGATGGATCTCGAACAGGCGCGCTACCTCGATTTCGCGAATCTGCAGCGCTACATCGCGCAGGTCGGCGGCACCTTCGCGTCGCTGGTCGCGCGCGCCAGTTCGGCCAACCCGGCCGACCCGCAGCCGTGGGCCGCGGACGCCGGCCGCGCGCTGATGCTCGCGCAGTTCGTGCAAGAACTCGGCAACGACGCGCGCCACGGCCGTATCTACCTGCCGATCGACGAACTGCAGCGCTACAACGTGACGGCGGCCGACCTGCTGAACCGTCGCTACAGCCCGGCGTTCACCGAGCTGCTGCAATTCCAGACGGCACGGGCGCGCGAAGCGCTTGCGGCCGCCGAAGCGGCGATCCCCGCGTCCGGGCGCCGCGCACAGCGCACGCTGCGCGCGCAGATCGCACTGGCCGGCGCGCTGCTCGACGAAATCGAGCGCGACGATTACCAGGTGCTGCACCAGCGCATTGCGCTGACGCCGATCCGCAAGCTGTGGATTGCGTGGCGCGCCGCGCGCCGCCGCTGAACGTCACGACGCATCACGCCTTCAACAACGGCAGCGTGTCGAAGCGCTGCTGCAGCACGCGCGTCGCATCGAGCCCCCACCACGGCCCGAGCACGGTCGCATAAAGCTGGCGGAAATCGACCGCGACCGGCAGGTTGCCGTTGCCGTCGAGCCGCCCGAGCGCCGGCGGTGCGCCGTACAGCCCGCCGGCCACGCGACCGCCCATCACGAAATGCGGCGCGGCCGTGCCGTGATCGGTGCCGTTGCTCTGGTTCTCCCGCACGCGCCGCCCGAATTCCGCATACGTCATCACGAGCGTCTGGTTCCAGCGCCCGAGTTCGATCAATGCGCCGCGCATCGCGCTCATCCCTTCCGCGAACTGCTTGAGCAGCGCGGCCTGCTGCCCCGGCTGGTTCTGGTGCGTGTCGAAGCCGTTGAGCGTCAGGCGCAGCACCGCGACACCATCCTGCGCGCCGGGCCCGGACGCTTCGCACGCGGCCAGCACCTGCATCGCGGTCTTCACCGACGTGCCGAACGTGCCGGCCGGAAACGCCGTCCGGAATTCGCGCATCCCGCCGCGCGGGCGCAGCCGGTCGGCGGCCTTCACGATGTCGTTCTCGACGTCGATGATGTGTGCGAGCGCGGGGTTCTGTTCGCGCAGCGACGACGGCTCGGCGAGGCGGGCCGCACGGATGAACTGCGCGGGATTGACGAGCGCGATCGCGCGCGCGCCGTTCGCGAGCGGCCCCATCTCGGCGCTGCCGAGCACGACGCCGTCCGCCGCGAACCCGGGCGGCACCGGCGCCTGCGCGAACGTCCGCGTGAGCCAGCCTTCGTGCAGGTACTGGTCGGAGCGTGACGCGGTATCCCAGATCTCGATCGAGCGGAAATGCGACAGGTTCGGCTGCGGATAACCGACGCCCTGCACGACCGCGACCTGCCCGTCGCGCCACAGCGGCATCAGCGGCGCGAGTGACGGATGCAGCCCCGTGTGGGCGTCGAGTTGCAGCACCTGCTCGCGCTTGATGCCGATGCTGCGCCGGAACTGGTAGTACAGCGGATCGGCATACGGCACCACCGTGTTGAGGCCATCGTTGCCGCCCTTCAGCTCGACGAGGATCAGCACGTTCGCATACCCTGCCTCCGGCTGCCGTCCGGTGGCAGCCATCGCGGGCGCCTGCCACAGCGACACGCCGGCTGCGGCCGCGGCGCCCGTCAGCGTCAGAAAATCACGTCGGTTCATCGCGCATCCTTTGGTTCGCCGCCCGGCACCTTTGCCGCACCGGCTCCCCGCTTCATCGTCGTTCGAATCATTTCAGTTGATAGGCCGGGTCCATCAGCAGCGCCTCGAGATACGCGCTGCCGGTCGAATCCGTGTCGATCGCCGCGACCGGCGAAAGCTGCAGCACCGCGCGCTGCAACTGAAGCTCGGTCGACAAGCCCGCGATCGCCTGCGGCCGCGCGCGATATTGCGCGAGCCAGCGTTCGAGGTCGAAACGCAGGCCGCCGCGCGCGGGCCTGGCAGGCGCCGCGCGCATGCCGGCGGCGGACGCCGCATCGACCACCGGCATCGCGTGCGCGCGGACATTCGGCGGCGGCACCGTCGCACGCGCCGGCGGGTGCATGCCGGCCGTCTCGGTCGCGCGGAACAGTTGCTCGACGAACTGCTTGCGCGCGAGCAGCGTGGTGCTGTTGATCCACAGCGCGCCGCCCGGCCAGCCCTTCACGTTCGGCGGATAAAACAGGTTCTGCCCGAGCGTGCGCACGGTGTTCGCAAGCATCTGCGGATCGCCGTACGCAACGTCGAACAGCCGTACCGAGCCGACGACGAATTCCGCCGGCGACTTGACGAGCACGCCGCGATTGCGCGGGTCCCAGAAGGCGTCGGTCGACCACAGTGCGGCGAGCGCCGCGCGAATGTCGTAGCCGCTCGAGCGAAACCACTCGGCCACCGCATCGAGCGCGCCCGGATCGGGCGTATCCGACACGAACTCGCGCCACAGCTTGCCGGCGATGAAGCGCGCGGTACCGGGCCGCTTCAGCAGGATGTCGAGAAAGCCGTCGCCGTCGAACGGCCCGGTTTCGCCGAGGATCGTCTTGTCGCCCGCATCGTGCCATTCCGGCCGCACCTCGAAGCGCAGCGTGTCGGGATCGACCGTCCAGCCCGTCATCGCGCGCGCGGCTTCGGTCACGTCGTATTGCGTGTAATGCCCTTCGCCGAGCGTGAACAGCTCCATCACCTCGCGTGCGAAGTTCTCGTTCGGACGGCCCTTGCGATTGCTCGCGCCGTCGAGATACTGAAGCATCGCCGGATCCTTCGCGACCGCGTGCAGCAGCACGCCGAAGTTGCCGAGCGCCTCGCGGCGAAACAGCGCGTTCTGCGCGGCCATCGTCTGCGGGAAAGGCACCTTGTCCTGCCCCGACGTGAAGTGCCCGTGCCAGAACAGCGTCATGCGCTCGGTCAGCGGCGACGGCGTGACGATCATCTCGTTGACCCAGGCCGCGCGCAGCGCATCGTAGCGGACATTGCGCTCGCGCTGCTCGTCGCGCCGCATGTCGGGGGTCAGCGCCTGGCGTTGCGCGCGCGTCGGCGGCAACTCGGCGATCCAGTCCGGCCACGTCGTGACGGGCTCGCGCCGAACACTGCCGAGCGTGTCGGCCACGACCTGCGCGCGCGTCATGCCGACGATGCGCGCGACATCGGCGGGCGCGGGAGAAAAACCGGTACGGCTCAGGAAAAACAATGCATCGTCGGCGTCGAGCGGCGACTGCATGGCGGGCGACGGCGCCGGTGCGGCAGCGTTCGCTTTCATCGTCATGGACTCCCGGTGCGCACCGGCGGTGCGGATGCCGGTACAACGGCAATCGGCAGGCGAAAGTTGACGGAAAAATTGCTACGAATCTTTTCCGCGCGATGGATCGCGTTGTGATCCGCAGGGCGAAAGACGGCGCGTCAGCGCTTGTACAGCTCGCGAACGGCGTCCTCGATGTGCTGGCGCAAAAGGTGGCGCTCCTCGGGCGTCATGTGCCCGTCGCGGCGGCGCTGTTCGAGATCGGGAGGCACGGCGGAACGAACCGTCATCTCGGCGGTACGATCCGACTGCGGCGCTTTGCCGCGCGGCAGCTTGCGCGACGATGCGCCCTGCTCGGGGCGCTGCGCATACGCGAAGTTCGACGCATACGGACCGGCGAGCGCGATCGTCAGCATCAGTGCAATCCGGGCAGATCGCATGACCGTCCTCGCTTCTTTGGTCGATTTGTTCCCTTCGTCACGCGGCAACCGGTTACCTCTGGTACTTGAAAAACCCTGCGGAATTCGGGTGTGCAAAGATGAATGATGGAGTGCAGGGGAGTATCTACCGAATTTCGGCTTCGAGTAAAGGAATCTCTATAGCCTGCCTTTACTCGGCGCGACACTACGGGTAAATTTTGTAACCGACTGTAACGCACGAAAATACGCGGCCGTGCGTCAATTCCCATTCGCGATAAGATGCCGATCATGGAAACGAAAAACCCCTCCAAGATTCTCGTCGTCGACGACGACCCGCGCCTGCGCGATCTGCTGCGCCGCTATCTCGGCGAGCAGGGTTTCAATGTCTACGTCGCCGAAAACGCGACCGCAATGAACAAGCTCTGGGTCCGCGAGCGTTTCGACCTGCTCGTGCTCGACCTGATGCTCCCGGGCGAAGACGGCCTGTCGATCTGTCGCCGCCTGCGCGGCAGCAACGACCGCACGCCGATCATCATGCTCACCGCGAAGGGCGAGGACGTCGATCGCATCGTCGGCCTCGAGATGGGCGCCGACGATTACCTGCCGAAGCCGTTCAACCCGCGCGAGCTCGTCGCGCGCATTCATGCGGTGCTGCGCCGCCAGGCGCCGGCCGAGCTGCCGGGCGCACCGTCGGAAACCACCGAGGTGTTCGAGTTCGGTGAGTTCTCGCTGAACCTCGCGACCCGCACACTGACGAAATCCGGCCAGGAAATTCCACTGACGACCGGCGAATTCTCGGTGCTGAAGGTATTCGCGCGCCATCCGCGCCAGCCGCTGTCGCGCGAGAAGCTGATGGAGCTCGCCCGCGGCCGTGAATACGAAGTGTTCGACCGCAGCCTCGACGTGCAGATCTCGCGCCTGCGCAAGCTGATCGAACCGGATCCGGGCAGCCCGCGTTTCATCCAGACCGTCTGGGGCCTCGGCTACGTGTTCATCCCGGACGGCGCCGCCTGATCTTTTTCCTTTCCGGTTTCGCCCGCCCACGGCCCGTCCCATGCGTATCGACCGGCGCCTCCTGCAGCTCGCGTTCGGCGGGCTGTTCTGGCGCACCTTCCTGCTGATCGCGCTGCTGATCTCGGTCAGTCTCGCCGCGTGGTTCCAGAGCTTTCGTGTGATCGAGCGCGAGCCGCGCGCGCAGCGCGTGGCGCTGCAGCTCGTCGCGGTCGTGAAGCTCACGCGCACCGCCCTGCTCTATTCCGATCCCGACCTGCGGCGCGCGCTGCTGCAGGATCTCGAGAGCAACGAGGGCGTGCGCGTGTACCCGCGCGAAAAGACCGACAAGTTCAAGCTGCAGCCCGACGAATCGCTGAACCGCCTGATCGAGCACGACATCCGCAGCCGCCTCGGCGACGATACCGTGATCGCACAGTCGGTCAACGACATTCCCGGCGTGTGGATCAGCTTCAAGATCGACGACGACGATTACTGGGTCGCGCTCGACCGCGACCAGCTCGACAACGTCACGGGCCTGCAGTGGGCCGGCTGGGGGTTGTTCGCGCTCGCGCTGTCGCTGTTCGGCTCCGCGTTCATCACCAGCCTCGTGAACCGGCCGTTCTCGCGGCTCGCGCTCGTCGCGCGCCAGGTCGGCTCGGGGCAGGCGCCCGACCCGCTGCCCGAGCGCGGGATGGGCGTCGCGGCCGACACCAACCGCAGCTTCAACCAGATGGTGCGCGACCTCGAGCAGCTCGAGGCCGATCGCGCGCTGATGCTCGCGGGCATCTCGCACGACCTGCGCACGCCGCTCGCGCGGCTGCGGCTCGAGACCGAGATGAGCCCGTCCGACCAGGCGACCAAGGACGCGATGGTCGACGACATCGAGCAAATGGATCGCATCATTGCGGCCTTCATCGACTACGCGCGTCCGACCCAGCGCAAGCCGGAGCCGGTCGACCTGTCGTCGATCGCGCACGAAGTCGCTGCGCGCGTGTCGGGCGAGGACGGCGTCCAGATCCGCACGCGGCTCGCGCCGAACGCCGTGATCGAAGCCGACGAGACCGACATGCGCCGCGTGATCGGCAACCTCGTCGAAAACGCGCGCAAATACGGCCAGAGCCGCGACGACGGCGTGTCGCGCATCACGCTCGAGACGCGCGTGACGCACGCGCGCGTCGAGTTGTCGGTGAGCGACGAGGGCCCCGGCATCCCCGAGGACCAGCTGCCGCTCGTGATGCGGCCGTTCTATCGCGTCGACACGGCGCGCACCAAGGCGGACGGCACGGGGCTCGGGATGGCGATCGTGCTGCGCCTCGTCGGCCGCTATCGCGGTGCACTGCGCCTGCGCAACCGCAGCCCCGACGCGGGCCTCGAAGTCACGCTCGAATTCCCCGGCGCCGGCAAGGCACGTGCGACGGCGTGACGCGCTCGCGTACGCCTGCCGCCCTTCACACTATCGATCCGGTTGAAAAAAACTATGGATGGTGTTAGTCAAAATCTATTGAAGCGCCTTACTAATAGTGTTACAGTCCCACCCATGCTGTCACACCATCGTTGCAGCACCGAGGTAGCTTGACTCAGTCTTCTTCCCAACTCATACAGGAGTATCCGCATGAAAACCGTTGGCGATAAACTCGAAGCTTTCACCGTCGTGGCCGCGAAGCCGGGCTTCAACAACCACGAAGAAAACGGCCAGTCGGCATTCGAGACCGTCACCGAAGCGTCGTTCCCGGGCAAGTGGAAGATCATCTACTTCTACCCGAAGGACTTCACGTTCGTGTGCCCGACGGAAATCGTCGAATTCGCCAAGCTCACGAAGCAGTTCGAAGAGCGCGACGCCGTTCTGCTGGGCGGCAGCTCGGACAACGAATTCGTCAAGCTCGCATGGCGCCGTGAGCACAAGGATCTCGACAAGCTGAACCACTACTCGTTCGGCGACGTCAAGGGCGAGCTGATCGACCAGCTCGGCGTGCGCGACAAGGAAGCCGGCGTGGCCCTGCGTGCAACGTTCATCGTCGATCCGGACAACACGATCCAGCACGTTTCGGTGAACAACCTGAACGTCGGCCGCAGCCCGGAAGAAGTCCTGCGGATTCTGGACGGCCTGCAAACGGACGAACTCTGCCCGTGCAACCGTGCAGTCGGCGGCGCAACGCTGTAAGCGCATCGATGCACGAAGCCCGCGGCGCACGTCCTGCCTGCGGGCTTTTTTAACGGCCAACCCATAGGAGATATCAATGGAATTCATCGATTCGATTAAGGCACGTATTCCCGACTACGCGAAGGACATTCGCCTGAACCTCGACGGCACGATCTCGCGCTCGTCGCTCGAAGGTACCGACGCTGTCGGCGTCGCGCTGGCGGCGGCGATCGCGGCGAAGAGCACGGTGCTCATCAAGACGATCCGCGAAGCCGGCGTCCTGTCGCCCGAAGAGACGAACGCCGTGCTGACGGCGGCCGCGCTGATGGGGATGAACAACACCTGGTATCCGTATGTCGAGATGGCCGACGACGCCGACCTGAAGACGCAACGCGCCGAACTGCGGATGGGCGCGTACGCGACGCACGGCGGCGTCGACAAGCGCAAGTTCGAGATGTACGCGCTCGCCGCGTCGATCGTCGGCAAGTGCCACTTCTGCGTGAAGTCGCACTATGCGCTGCTGAAGAACGAGCAAGGGATGACCGTCACGCAGCTGCGCGACGTCGGCCGTATCGCATCGGTGATCAACGCCGCCGCACAGGTGATCGCCGCCGAAGGCGAATAAGCGGTTGCGCCGCGCGCACCGGCGGCGATGCCGGGAGCGACGCCAGCTTCATACGAAAATGCCACGCTGATGCGTGGCATTTTCGTTTCCGCGGGGACGGCGTGCGGCGCGAACCGCGCGCCGTCACGGGCAACCGTCAGCCGCCCTGCTTCACCAGCAGCGCGGCGGCCTGCGCCTCGATCCCTTCGCCGCGGCCGAGATAGCCGAGCTTTTCGTTGGTCTTCGCCTTCACGTTCACACGATCGAGCGGCAGCCCGAGATCGGCCGCGATGTTCGCGCGCATCCCGTCGATATGCGGTGCCAGCTTCGGCGCCTGGGCGATCACGGTGCTGTCGACGTTCTGGATCGTGAAGCCGGCCGCCTTGATGCGCTCGGCGCACGCGCGCAGCAACACGCGGCTGTCCGCGCCCTTGAATGCCGCGTCCGTGTCGGAGAAGTGGCGGCCGATGTCGCCGAGCGCCGCCGCGCCGAACAGCGCGTCGGTGATCGCGTGCAGCAGCACGTCCGCGTCCGAGTGGCCGAGCAGGCCGCGTTCGTACGGAATCGTCACGCCGCCGATGATGAGGGGGCGCCCCTCGACGAGCTGGTGCACGTCGTAGCCTTGTCCGATTCTGAAATCCATGCGTGTTCCGATAAAGAAGGGGTGAAAGTCAGGAGGCGTTCGCGGGGCGCGCGAGGATCGCTTCCGCGAGCGCGAAATCTTCGGGGTACGTGACCTTGAAATTGCGCAGGCTGCCCTGCACGACGCGCGGCGTATGGCCGGCCCATTCGATCGCGCTCGCTTCGTCGGTCAGGTCGTGCCCTTCGCGCTGCGCGCGCAGGATCGCCTCGCGCAGCATGCCGATGCGGAACATCTGCGGCGTCTGCGCCTGCCACAGCGCGTCGCGCGACTCGGTGCGCGCGATCGCGTCGCCGCCGGCCGGCACGCGTTTGAGCGTATCGGCAACCGGCAGCGCGACGATGCCGCCGACCGGATCGTCCTTCAGCGCCGCGACGAGCGTGCGGATCAGCTCCGGCGTGATGCCCGGGCGCGCGGCGTCGTGCACCAGCACCCAGTCCTGGTCGGTCGCGCCGAATTCGGCCAGCTCGAGCAGCCCGTTCAGCACCGACGCCTGGCGCGAGCCGCCGCCGCAGCGGCGCACCGCGAAGCGCAGGCCCGCGAAGCGGCGCGCGTCGAAATGGGAATCGTCGGGCGCGAGGACGACGAGCGTCTGCGCGAATTCGCTGCACGCGTCGAACGCGGCGAGCGTGTAGTGCAGCAGCGCGCGGCCGGCCAGCGTGCGGTATTGCTTCGGCACGGCCGAGCCGGAACGGCTGCCCGTGCCGGCACAGGGAATCAGGGCGAAAAGTCGGGGAGTCACGAAGGGAAACGCCGGAAAGATGAAATCGAGAAGCGGATTTTATAATAGGTCTTTCGTCTCGACCGGCGCACCGCGATGCGCCCGTGCACGCCACCCCTGTCGTCCCTATGCCAGATAACGCTTCCACCCCGTCCGCCTCGCCCATTGCCCGCGTCAAGTCCGGCCAGCGTTTCGCCTTCGACGGCGCGCATGGTTCCGCCGACGCGCTCGCCATCGCCCGTTATCTCGCCGACAACCGCCAGGACGTGCCGCTCCTCGCGGTGATCTGCGCGAACGCGGTCGACGCGCAGCGGCTTTCCCAGGAAATCCGCTACTTCTCGCCCGACGCCCGCGTGCGCCTGCTGCCGGACTGGGAAACGCTGCCGTACGACACGTTCTCGCCGCACCAGGACCTCGTATCGGAGCGTCTCGCGACGCTGCACGATCTCGGCGAGGGCCGCTGCGACATCCTGCTCGTGCCCGCGACCACCGCGCTGTACCGGATGCCGCCCGCGTCGTTCATGGCCGCGTATACGTTTGCATTCGCGCAGGGCGAGCGGCTCGACGAGGCGAAGCTGAAGGCGCAGCTCACGCTGGCCGGCTACGAGCACGTGAGCCAGGTCGTGCGGCCCGGCGAATACTGCGTACGCGGCTCGCTGATCGACCTGTACCCGATGGGCTCGCCGCTGCCGTACCGGATCGACCTGTTCGACGACCAGGTCGACTCGATCCGCGCGTTCGACCCCGACACGCAGCGCAGCCTCTACCCGGTGCGCGACGTGCGCCTGCTGCCCGGCCGCGAGTTTCCGTTCGACGAAGCCGCGCGCACGGCCTTCCGCAGCCGCTGGCGCGAGACGTTCGAAGGCGACCCGAGCCGCGCGCCGATCTACAAGGACATCGGTAACGGCGTGCCGTCGGCCGGCATCGAGTATTACCTGCCGCTGTTCTTCGACGAAACCGCCACGCTGTTCCACTACCTGCCGCAGGATGCGCACCTCGTGTTCGCCGGCGATCTCGACGCGTCGATCCGACGCTTCACGGCCGATACGAAGCAGCGTCATGCGTTCCTCGCGCACGATCGCGAGCGGCCGATCCTCGAACCGCAGCGCCTGTTCCTGTCCGACGAGGATTTCTTCGCGCTCGCGAAGCCGTTCGCACGCGTCGTGCTGCCCGCGCAGCCGGCCGGCGGCTGGGCGACGGCGCTGCCCCAGCTCTCCGTCGATCGCCATGCCGACGATCCGCTCGCGTCGCTGCGCACGTTCGTCGAATCGTCGGGCAAGCGCGTCCTGCTGACCGTCGAATCGGCCGGCCGTCGCGAGACGATCCTGCAACTGCTCGCCGAACACCATCTGCGCCCCGCGTCGAACGACCACTTCGCGGGCTGGCTCGAGAGCGACGAACGTTTCGCGCTCGGCGTCGCGCCGCTCGCGAACGGCTTCGCGGTACCGGGCGAAGGTTACGCGGTCGTCACCGAGACCGAGCTGTACGGCGCGCTCGGCCGCCGCGCGGGCCGCCGCCGGCAGGAACAGGCCAGCAACGTCGACGCGATGGTGCGCGACCTGTCGGAACTGAAGGTCGGCGACCCGGTCGTCCACGCGCAGCACGGCATCGGCCGCTACATGGGCCTCGTGTCGATGGACCTCGGCGAAGGCGAGACCGAATTCCTGCATCTCGAATACTCGGGCGACAGCAAGCTCTACGTGCCGGTCGCGCAATTGCACGTGATCTCGCGCTACAGCGGCGCCGATCCGGACAGCGCGCCGCTGCACGCGCTCGGCTCCGGCCAGTGGGAGCGCGCGAAACGCAAGGCCGCGCAGCAGATCCGCGATACGGCCGCCGAGCTGCTGAACCTGTATGCGCGCCGCGCGGCCCGCGAAGGCCACGCGTTCTCGCTGGATCCGCGCGACTACGTGAAGTTCGCGGAAAGCTTCGGCTTCGAGGAAACACCCGACCAGGCGGCAGCCATCGCGGCCGTGATCGGCGACATGACGAGCGGCAAGCCGATGGACCGCCTCGTGTGCGGCGACGTCGGCTTCGGCAAGACCGAGGTCGCGCTGCGCGCCGCGTTCATCGCGGTGCTGGGCGGCAAGCAGGTCGCGCTGCTGTCGCCGACCACGCTGCTCGCCGAGCAGCACACGCAGACCTTCGCCGACCGCTTCGCGGACTGGCCGGTGCGGATCGTCGAGCTGTCGCGCTTCAAGACGACGAAGGAAGTGAACGCGGCGATCGCGCAGATCAACGAAGGCAGCGTCGACATCGTGATCGGCACGCACAAGCTGCTGTCGTCGGACGTGCAGTTCAAGCGCCTCGGCCTCGTGATCATCGACGAGGAACACCGCTTCGGCGTGCGCCAGAAGGAAGCGCTGAAGGCGCTGCGCGCGGAAGTCGACGTGCTGACGCTCACCGCGACGCCGATTCCGCGCACGCTCGGGATGGCGCTCGAGGGGCTGCGCGACTTCTCGGTCATCGCGACCGCGCCGCAGAAGCGGCTCGCGATCAAGACCTTCGTGCGCCGCGAGGAAGAAAGCGTGATTCGCGAGGCGATGCTGCGCGAGCTGAAGCGCGGCGGCCAGGTGTACTTCCTGCACAACGAGGTCGAGACGATCGAGAACCGCAAGGCGATGCTCGAGGCGCTCGTGCCCGAGGCACGCATCGTGATCGCGCACGGCCAGATGCACGAACGCGAGCTCGAACGGGTGATGCGCGATTTCGTCGCGCAGCGCGCGAACGTGCTGCTGTGCACGACCATCATCGAGACCGGCATCGACGTGCCGAGCGCGAACACGATCATCATGCATCGCGCGGACAAGTTCGGCCTCGCGCAGCTCCACCAGTTGCGCGGCCGCGTCGGCCGCTCGCACCACCAGGCATACGCGTACCTGCTCGTGCACGATCCGCAGGCGCTGACCAAGCAGGCGCAGCGCCGGCTCGAAGCGATCCAGCAGATGGAGGAACTCGGTTCGGGCTTCTATCTCGCGATGCACGACCTCGAGATCCGCGGCACCGGCGAGGTGCTCGGCGACAAGCAGTCGGGCGAGATCCACGAGATCGGCTTCCAGCTCTATACCGACATGCTGAACGACGCGGTGAAGGCACTGAAGAACGGCAAGGAACCCGACCTCACCGCCCCGCTCGCCGCGACGACGGAAATCAACCTGCATGCGCCGGCGATCCTGCCGGCCGACTACTGCGCGGACGTGCAGGAGCGGCTGTCGCTGTACAAGCGGCTCGCGAACTGCGAGCACGGCGACGCGATCGACGGTATCCAGGAAGAACTGATCGACCGCTTCGGCAAGCTGCCGCCGCAGGCGCACGCGCTGGTCGAGACACACCGGCTGCGGATCGCCGCGAAGCCGCTCGGCATCGTGAAGATCGATGCGAGCGAGGCTGCGATCGGGCTGCAGTTCGAGCCGAATCCGCCGATCGATCCGATGCGGATCATCGAGATGGTGCAGAAGCACCGGCACATCAAGCTGGCGGGACAGGACAAGCTGCGGATCGAGACGCGCTCGCCCGACCTCGCGATCCGCGTGTCGACGATCAAGGAAACGCTGCGCGCGCTCGCCCCGAGGCAGGGCGCGGTGGCCGCGGCGCGCTGACGGGTCGTGACGCGGTACTGACGGCCGCGCCGATGCTGCACCGCACTGCGCGCGGCGCGGGCGGGCCGGCGCGTTTTTGAGTATGATTTTCGCATTCATCAGACGGAGTTTTGCCATGTCCACTCTCGACGCCACGGCGCCGTCCACCGACACCCAGGGCGACGCGTCGCTCGTCAGCCTGCCCTGGATCAAGCAACTGGTGTCGATGGACACGACGAGCCGCGTGCCGAACCTCGGCCTGATCGAAACGGTGCGCGACGCGCTCGCCGCGAAAGGCATCGCATCGACGATCACGCACGATCCACGCGAGGGCTGGGCGAACTTGTTCGCGACCGTGCCCGCGCACGACGGCTCGACGAACGGCGGCATCGTGCTGTCGGGGCATACCGACGTCGTGCCGGTCGACGGCCAGCAATGGGACAGCAACCCGTTCGCGCCGGAAATCCGCGACGGCCGCCTGTATGGCCGCGGCACCTGCGACATGAAGGGTTTCATCGGCGCCGCGCTCGCGCTGCTGCCCGAGATGCAGGCGACGAAGCTCGCGAAGCCGATCCATTTCGCGCTCTCCTACGACGAGGAAATCGGCTGCGCCGGCGCGCCGCTGATGATCGCCGATCTCGTCAAGCGCGGCGTGCAACCGTCGGGCTGCATCGTCGGTGAGCCGACCAGCATGCGGCCGATCATCGCGCACAAAGGCATCAACGCATACCGCTGCTGCGTGCGCGGCCACGCGGCGCATTCGTCGCTGACGCCGAAGGGGCTGAACGCGATCGAGTATGCGGCGCGCCTCATCTGCCACATCCGCGACATCGCCGACCGCTTCCGCGCCGAAGGCCCGTTCGACGCGCTGTACGACGTGCCGTTCACGACCGCGCAGACGAGCACGATCCAGGGCGGCAACGCGATCAACACGGTGCCGGCCGAGTGCCGCTTCGACTTCGAATTCCGCAACCTGCCGACGCTCGATCCCGAGCAGATCTTCACGCGCATCGAAGCGTATGCACGGGAAACACTGCTGCCGCAGATGCTTCGCGAGCATCCGAATGCCGCGATCGAATTTTCGAAGATCGCCGCGGCGCCGGGCCTCGACGCAACCGAACAAGCCGCGATCACGCAACTCGTGCGCGCGCTGACGGCGGACCAGGACAAGCGCAAGGTCGCATACGGCACCGAGGCCGGACTGTTCGAACGCGCGGGCATCCCGAGCGTCGTATGCGGGCCCGGCAACATCGAGCAGGCGCACAAGCCGAACGAATATGTCGAGCTCGCGCAGCTCGCCGGCTGCGAGCAGTTCCTCCGCAAGTTCATCCGCAGCATGTCGGTCGACGCGCACTGACTGCCTCCCGCCACGCCGCCACCCGCCACGTCATGTCGACTGAACAACAGGGCACGGCCCATACGACGATCGACGGCGAGCCGATCCCGACGCTCGACGAAATCGCCGCGCAGCATTTCGCGCTGTCGCCCTGGGTCGCGCGCACGCCCGTGTTCGAACGCGCCGACCTGCCGTCCCTCGAGGGCACGCACGTCAACTTCAAGTTCGAACTGCTGCAGGTGAGCGGCAGCTTCAAGGCGCGCGGCGCATTCACGAACCTGCTTGCGCTCGACGAGGCCCGCAAGAACGCGGGCGTCACCTGCGTGTCGGCCGGCAATCACGCGGCGGCCGTCGCGTATGCGGCCATGCGGCTCGGCAGCAGCGCCAAGGTCGTGATGTTTCACACCGCGAGCCCGACGCGCATCGCGCAGTGCAAGCAGTACCGCGCGGAAGTCGTGCTGGCCGGCAGCGCGTCGCAGGCGTTCGATCTGGTGCGCCGGATCGAGGCCGAGGAAGGCCGCTTCTTCATCCATCCGTTCAACGGCTATCACACGATCCTCGGCACCGCGACGCTCGGCTACGAATGGGCGACGCAGACTCCCGACCTCGACGCGGTGATCGTACCGATCGGCGGCGGCGGGCTCGCGGCCGGCATGGCGACCGCGCTGCGGCTCGCGAATCCGCGCGTACACGTGTACGGCGTCGAGCCGGAAGGCGCCGACGCGATGAGCCGCAGCTTCGCGGCCAATCACACGATCAAGATGAGCGCGATGCAGACGATCGCCGATTCGCTGATGGCGCCGCATACCGAGGAATACAGCTACCAGCTGTGCCGGCGCCACGTCGACCGCATCGTCACCGTGTCCGACGACGCGCTGCGTGCCGCGATGCTGTTCCTGTTCTCGCAACTGAAGCTGTCGGTCGAACCGGCATGCGCGGCCGCCCTCGCCGCGCTGCTCGGCCCGCTGCGCGAAACGCTGCAGGGCAAGCGCGTCGGCGTGCTGCTGTCGGGCACGAATACCGACCCGGGCACGCTCGGCATGCATCTCGCGCATGCGAAACCGCAGCACTGATCGCGCACCGGGCGTCAGCGAACCAACCTAGGGTTATCCCCAGATTATGTTGACAGCCCTGTTGATAACCCGCCGGACAAACACGCAAGTGGTTGAGCGCGCAGCGTTTTGCGCGCGCGGAGGTCGATCGACACGAATTGGGCAGATGCGCCCTTCAGCCGCCTGCCCCAAGACCTGGTGGCACCGCGCGGCGCCCATGATCGGCGGCGTCGCGATCGCACTGCTCGCCGGTTGCGCGGCACCGCCCCCGCCCGCCGCCGGCACGGCGCCGGCCTGCACCCAGCCGGGCGAGAGCCGCATGCTGCAGGCCGACCTGCTGTTCGGGCGCGACATCGCGGGACACGGCTCCGTCACCGATGCGGAACGCGCGGCGTTTCTCGCCGACACGGTCACGCCGCGTTTTCCCGACGGCCTGACCTACTGGGATACGCACGGCCAATGGCGCGACCGCACGACCGGCGGTATCACGCGCGAGGACAGCTTCGTGATCCGTATCATCGCCGACGATACGCCCGACACGCGCGTGCGGCTCGCCGCGATTCGCAAGGCCTATATGGAGCGGTTTCATCAGGAATCGGTCGGCATGACGGTGGTGCCTGCCTGCGCGTCGTTCTGATTCAGCCGCTCCCGCTTGCGTCGACGCACAAAAAAACGGGCGCCCGAAGGCGCCCGTCGCATGCATGAACAGCGGTATCCCGCTTACTTGTTCTCGAACATGTCCATGATCTGCTGCTTCTCCTGCGGCGTGACGGGCGGTGGCGCGAGCCCGGCCGCACCGGCCGAACCCAGCGCGTCGTTCGCGCTGATCGCGTTCTCGGCCGGGTTGATGTCGACGTTCGCGACGAAGCCGTTGCCCGGCGTGCGATCTGCGTAGTACAGCTCGCCGTCGATCGAGGTCAGGCCGTCCGGCATCGGCATCTGCTGCTCGGGCACGCCGTTCAGCGCGGTGCGCATGTAGTTCACCCAGATCGGCAGCGCCAGCTGCGCGCCGAACTCGCGGCTGCCGAGGCTCTTCGGCTGGTCGAAGCCCATCCATGCCACCGCGACGAGCGATTGCTGGTAGCCGGCGAACCAGCCGTCCTTCGCGTCGTTCGTCGTACCGGTCTTGCCCTGCAGGTCGCTGCGGCCCAGTGCGTTGGTGCCCGCGCCCGTGCCGGCCGTCGCGACCGAATGCAGCAGGCTGTTCATCACGTACGCGTTGCGGCCTTCGATCGTGCGCGGGGCCGTGCTGCCCGCCAGCACCGGCTGCGACTTCTGCAGCGGCTGGCCGCGCGCGTCGTCGACCTCGGCGATCAGGTACGGATCGACCTTGTAGCCGCCGTTCGCGAACACCGCATAACCCGTCGCGAGCTGCAGCGGCGTCACGAGGCCCGCGCCGAGCGCCATCGGCAGGTAAGGCGGCGTCTTCGCGGGATCGAAGCCGAAGCGCTGCGTCACGTACTGCTGCGCATACTGCGTGCCGATCGACGCGAGGATCCGGATCGACACGAGGTTCTTCGAACGCTGCAGGCCGGTACGCATCGTCATCGGGCCGTCCGGCTGGTCGTCGTCCTTCGGCTCCCAGGCGGTGCCGCCCGGCACGCTCGGCGGGAAGTACAGCGGCGCGTCGTTGATCATCGTCGCCGGCCCCATGCCCTTGTCGAGCGACGCCGAGTAGATGAACGGCTTGAACGACGAGCCCGGCTGCCGCCATGCCTGCGTCACGTGGTTGAACTTGCTCTTGTTGAAGTCGAAGCCGCCGACGAGCGAGCGGATCGCGCCATCCTGCGGCGCGATCGCGACGAGCGCGCCTTCGACCTGCGGCAGCTGCACGACCTGCCAGCCCGTCTTGCCGTCCTTCAGCACGCGCACGACCGAGCCCGGCTTGATGCGCAGCGTATCGTTCGCGCGCGGGCTCAATGCGGCCGACACGAAGCGCAGCCCGGCCGGCCCGATCGTCGTGGTCGCGCCGCCGACGAACTGCACCTCGACCGCGTTCGGCGACGCCGACAGCACGACCGCCGACTGCAGGTCGCCGTTGTCCGGGTGATCGGCGAGCGCGTCGTCGATCGCCTCGTCGCGGTCGTCGCCGGCCGCGGGCAGCTGGATCGACGCTTCCGGCCCGCGATAGCCGTGGCGGCGCTCGTAGTCGAGAATGCCGCGACGCACGGCCTGGTATGCGGCTTCCTGGTCGGCCGAATTGATCGTCGTCGTGACGGTCAGCCCGCGCGTATAGGTTTCGTCCTTGTACTGCTGGTACATCATCTGCCGCACCATCTCGGCGACGTACTCGCCGTGCACCGCGTACTGGTTGCCCGGCGTGCGCACGTGGATCTCTTCCTTCACGGCCTCGTCGTACTGCGGCTGCGTGATGTAGCCGACCTCGAGCATGCGCTTCAGGATGTATTCCTGGCGCACCTTCGCGCGCTTCGGATTGACGACCGGGTTATAGGCGGACGGCGCCTTCGGCAGCCCCGCGAGCATCGCCGCTTCCGCGAGCGTGATGTCCTTCAGGTCCTTGCCGAAATACACGCGCGCGGCGGCCGCGAAGCCGTACGAGCGCTGGCCGAGATAGATCTGGTTCATGTACAGCTCGAGGATCTGGTCCTTCGTCAGGGCCTTCTCGATCTTGTACGCGAGCAGCATTTCGTAAATCTTGCGCGTGTAGGTCTTCTCGCTCGACAGGAAGAAGTTGCGCGCGACCTGCATCGTGATCGTGCTCGCGCCCTGGCGCGCGCCGCCGTGCATCAGGTCGGCGACGCCCGCGCGCAGGATGCCGACGAAGTCGACACCGCCGTGCTCGTAGAAGCGGTAGTCCTCGATCGCGAGCACAGCCTTCTTCATCACGTCGGGAATGTCCTGGAACCGCACGAGGCTGCGGCGCTCCTCGCCGAACTCGCCGATCAGTACGTGATCGGCCGTGAACACGCGCAGCGGCACCTTCGGCTGGTAGTTGGTCAGCGCATCGAGCGACGGCAGTTGCGGCGCCATCACGACCAGCGCGTAGCCGACGATCAGCGCGCCGACGATCGCCAGCGTCGCGAACAGGCCGGCGAACCACAGCGCGACGCGCGAGCCGAACGAGCGACGGCGCCCTCCGCCGCCGCTGCTGCGCTGGGTGCGGCGGTCGTCGTCGCGATCGTCGTCATCGGGGTAATAGGCTCCGGACGGCGAACGGCGCAGCGTGTAGTGGGGTTCGTTCCTGTCGGAAGAAGAAGGCGGTCGTTTGATAATTGGCATGTCGGAATGGCGGGCGTACGTGGCACCCTCGGACGCATGCGGAAATGCAAGCGGATGAATCAGAGCGGGTACAGCGTGATGCGGCTGTCACGTCGACAGACCCCGCCGCGCGGCGATCCGTTCCCGCGACGTGACAGCGCATTTTAATGAAATCGACCGGGTGCCTTCGCGATTTTTTGTAAAAATTCCCGCAATGCCGTGATTTGAGGAACGTATTGTCGGCATCCTCTGCCTATCATGGACACGCAATATGGTGCGCACGGTCGATTTTCTTTCAACCGCGAAAGGTTCGACATCCTGATGCGCACGCGGCTTGAACTCGCGCGTTTAAGCCGTATTTAAGTGAACCGGTGGTGTAATATCCGCCGGCTCATGCGGGTCGAAACCGGCTCGCTACGGGCACTGCCGCGGTGACGCGGCGCCTTTCAATCACGGAGGATTTCATGTCGCTTTTCGACTCTGTTTCGCGCACGATCAAAGGCCTGCTGAACGATGCGGCCGATTCGGTACAGGATCCGTCGCGCGACGCACGGCAGATCGTGCGGGAGCTCGACGACAGCATCGGTCGTGCCGAGAATTCGCTGATCGAGATCGAGGCACAGGTCGCGACCCAGCGCAGCAAGCGCGATGCGGCCGACGACAAGGTGAAGAAGTACGAGGACGGCGCGAAACGCGCGCTGCAGGCCGGCGACGAGGCGCTCGCACGCGAGGCGCTCGGCGCGCAGTCGAACGCGGAAGCCGAGCGTGACGCGCTCGCGGCCGAACTGTCGACGCTCGAGCCGTCGGTCGACAAGCTGAAGGGGCAGATCGCCGACATGCGTCAGCGCCGCAACGACCTGAATGCACGCTCGAACATCCTGCAGGCCAAGCAGGAAATCGCACAGGCGAAGGACGTCGCGGCCAGCGCGCTGGGCGGCATCGGCGGCAAGAACCTGTCCGAAGACTTCCAGAAGCTCGAGGACAAGGTCGCGCTGCAGAACGCCCGCTCGGACGCGCGCCTCAATTCCGCCGACACGTCGAGCGGCAAGGCACTCGACGACAAGCTCGCCGCGCTGAACAAGGGCCCGTCGGTCGAGGATCGCCTCGCCGCGCTGAAGAAGCAGCTCGACACGCCCGCGCAGTAACGGCAACTGCGGGCAACCGCGCCGCCGCCCGTCCCGGGCGTGCGGCGCGAACCGATCGTCAGGAGACGGGCGCCTGCGCCCGGTTCGACCATGAAGAAATCTCTCGCCGCACTCGGCCTCTCGCTGATGTTGCTGTCGTCCGCCGCGTTTGCGGTCCCGTCGCTGCAGCAGGTCGAGCAGTCGATCGCGCAACGCAACTGGCAGCAGGCCGACACGCAGCTGTCGCAAGTCATCGACGCCCATCCGAACAACGCGCACGCGCGCTACCTGTATGCACAGGTGCTGGACCGCGAGGGCCGCGCGTCCGATGCGCTCGCGCAGCTGCAGCGCGCGAAGTCGCTCGATCCGCAACTGAAGTTCACCGATGCGTCGCGCTTTGCCCAGACGGAGTCGCGCATTCGCGCCGACGCCGCGCGCGTGAGCGCCAACGTGCCGTCGGCGACGCAGGCCGGTACGCTGCAATCGTCGCTCGCGCCCGCCGCCGCGCCGGCCGAAAAACACGGCCCGTCGACCGGCATGTGGATCGGCCTCGGGCTGATCGTCGCGGTGATCGCGCTGGTGCTGCGCTGGACGCTGCGGCGCGCGCGCACGGCCGACGACAGCCGCGCCGACGACGAACGCCGCACGCAGCTCAAGCGTGCCACCGACGTGCTGAACGACATCCGCCCGCTGAAGCTCGACGCGAAGCTGTCGACGGCGCCGGGCGCCGCGGCGCTCACGGGCGAACTCGAAGCGATCGAGACCGACGCGCGCACGCTCGTCGAAACGCTGTCCAACGGCAAGAATCCGGTACCGCCCTATCGCGTCGACGAACTCGAACAGCGCCATGCGAGCGTGAAGGCACGCGTCGAAGGGCGTCCCGACCCGGCCGCGCAACCTGCTGCACCGGCGAACGGCAGCGGCTCCGTGTATGCGCAGGAAGCCGATCGCATGACGGGCGCGCAGGGCCAGCCGTATCCGCCGCCACCCTACCCGCAACAGCAACCGCCCGTCGTGATCCAGCAAGGCGGCGGCGGTTTCGGCGGCGGCATGGGCGGGCTGCTGACGGGCGTATTGCTCGGCGAGGCGATGTCGGGCGGCCGCGAGCGCGTGGTCGAACGCGACGTGATCGTCGACGGCGAACGCCGCCGGCAGGAGAACGACCCGGGCTTCGACCTGGGCCGCGGCGATGCGTCGAACTGGAGCGACGGCAACGGCGGCGGCGGCATGGACCTCGGCAGCAACGACGACGGCTGGACCGACGACAACACCTGACGCCGCGCAGCGCGTCGACACACCCGCGACGCGCTGCAACGCACGCCACGCTCCCCTTCATCGCCGGCCGCGCCGGCGCGCGGATTTGTCAATCATTTCAAGATGGACTACCGGCAATGGGGAGCGTTCGCTATCATGCGGCCATCGGCGTGCCACCGACCCTCATTCGACGCTCCGCATCCCCGCGCGTCGCGGCACGCCTCCCCTCGCCCCCCAACAGGAGAAAGCCGCTCATGAGCATCATCAAGGAATTCAAGGAGTTCGCCGTCAAGGGCAACGTCATGGATCTCGCCGTCGGCGTGATCATCGGCGGCGCGTTCTCGAAGATCGTCGACTCGGTCGTGAAAGACCTCATCATGCCGGTGATCGGCGTGCTGACGGGCGGTCTGGATTTCTCGAACAAGTTCGTTCTGCTCGGCACCATCCCCCCGACGTTCAAGGGTAATCCCGATTCGTTCAAGGACCTGCAGGCCGCGGGTGTCGCCGCGTTCGGCTACGGCTCGTTCATCACCGTGGCGATCAATTTCGTCATCCTCGCGTTCATCATTTTCCTGATGGTGAAATTCATCAACAAGCTGCGCAAGCCGGAAGAAGCCGCACCGGCCGCGACGCCGGAAGACACGGTGCTGCTGCGCGAGATCCGCGATTCGCTGAAGCAGCGCTGATCGCCGAGCACCCCGCCTGCCAGGCCCGCCCCGTGCGGGCCTTTTTATTGCGCGCGCGATGCACCGCCGCATGCGGCCTGTCTCACTTTTTTGTGACGAGCGAATGCACGCGCGGGAAAAGCAGGTCTATGATGGAGACTAAACGACAGTACGGGCGCCAAGACGCTGGCTGTGTCGATCATGGCGAGCAGGTCGACGGGAGACATTGATCGTCGTACTGCACGAAGGCAGCATTTTCGTGTGCTATAAAGGATCGACATGCGGCGTACATAGCCGGGAGTGGGTCGCATGAAAATGCCGCATTTCTTGCAATTGTTTTTGAGGCGAGTGTTTATGTCCTTCCCGAAAAAACGTCGGCGTGCCCAGCAGGATGGCCAGGAGTCATTCCTCGCGGTATTGCGCCACTCGAAACCGTTTGCCCAGCTCGACACCAAGATTGCCCGCGCCCGCGCGCAGGACGAACCCGTCCTGTACGCCCACGTGCTGCCCGGTCTCGACGTGCTCCTGTGCAGCGTGCGCGGCGCCCAGCCGCCCTATCCCGCCATCGCCGAGCTGCGCAAGCGCTGCATCGAATCGATCGCCAACGCACTCGAGCAGCCGCTCGACGGCCTCGAGAACGGTGGTTACTGGTACGAAGCGAACGGCTTCGGTTTCCTCGTGTTCGCCAGCCGTGCGCGTGCGCGCATCCTGCCCGAGTTTGGTGCAGGCACGAAAGCGAGCCTGCGCGGCGGGCTCGGCCGCCAGAACGCCGGCGACACGACACCCCGCTCCCTCGGCTGATCCGCCTGCCATTCGATGGGCCGCCTCCGGGCGGCCCATCTGCCATTCACGCGCCCCGCTTGCCCGTCACGACGCCTGGCGACGCCCGTTGCCGGGCCGCACGATGTCGATGAACGCGGCGAAATCGGCGCCGGCGAGCCCTTGCGCGGCGCCCAGCCGCAGCACCTGCTGCACGGTGGCCGACACCGGCATGACCGCACCCGTGTCGCGCGCCGCGTCGGCGATCGCATCGACGTCCTTCTGGAACGTGCCGAGCGCGCCGATCGGTGCATGACCGCCCGACGTCATGCGCGGCACGAACGTCTGCAGCAGCACCGAATCGGCCCAGCCGCCGGCCAGCGCTTCGGCCAGGCGGGCGGCATCGATGCCGCTCGCCTGCGCGAGGCCGACGGCCTCGGCAATCGCGGTCACCGTCGCGGTGACGATCGCCTGGTTGCACAGCTTCGCCGTCTGCCCCGCGCCCGCGTCGCCCATGTGCGTGATGCGCGACGCGTACGTGTCGATCAGCGGCCGCACCGTGTCGAGATCGGCCGCGCGGCCGCCCGCCATCACCGCGAGCGTGCCGGCCTGCGCGCCGGGCACGCCGCCCGATACGGGCGCATCGATCCAGCCAACGCCGAGTGCGGCCGCGCGCGCCGCGTAATCGCGCGTCGCGGCGGGCGGGATGCTCGAATGATCGACGATGCGTTGCAGGCGACGCGCGGCGGCATCGCCGGCCAGCAGCCCGTGCTCGCCGAACACGACGTCGCCCACCGCGCGGCCGTCGAGCACGCACACGAATACCGTATCGACGCGCTCCGCCAGTTCACGCGGCGTGCCGGCCACTTGCGCGCCGTCCTTCACGAGCGCCTCGGCCTTGTCGCGCGAGCGATTCCACACGCTGACCCGATGCCCGGCCGCCAGCAAATGCCGAATCATCGGCGCGCCCATCAATCCCGGTCCGCAAAATCCGACTTCCACGATGTTCCTCGTCTCCGATATGGGTTGCACTTGCCGCCCATCATACCTATCACTCAAGAAGCCGGGCATGCGCGGCGCCGCTTCGGGAACGCGACCTGCACCGGCGATATATGCCGATATCCCAGGGAGCGCATCATGAGCGACCACGTGTACAAGATGATCGAACTGACCGGTTCGTCACAGCAATCGAGCGATGACGCCATCCGCAACGCGATCTCGAAAGCCGGCAAGACGCTGCACAACCTGCACTGGTTCCAGGTGACCGAAACGCGCGGCCACATCGAAGGCGACCAGGTCGTTCACTGGCAGGTGACGCTGAAGGTCGGCATGCGCATCGACGACTGACGCGCCCGTCGCATCCCACGCCGCGCCGCGATCCGGAGTCGCACTACACGTGCCTCCGCACGGCGCGGCGCGCCCGCTTGCAGCCCCGTTCAGGCCCCTTGTCGAGGCCCGGCCGGCGGGTGCGTGCGGGTATCCATCTCTTGACGCTGACTTTCGTTCATATTAAAAACGATATACCCACAGTACCCCTCGATCAGCCCAGACATATAACCCGGAGAAATCATGAGTCAGCAACGCGAGGCGATCGACACGTACCTCTTGCGCGTCTTGCACACCTTGTTGATGGAGCGCAGCGTCACGCGCGCGGCCGTCAAACTGAACCAGTCGCAACCGGCGATCAGCGCCGCGCTGCGGCGCCTGCGCGACATCACCGGCGATCCGCTGCTGGTGCGCGGCAAATCCGGCATGGTGCCGACCGAATACGGGCTGCGCCTGCTCGAGCCCGTGCAGAACGCGCTGCGTGAAATCGAGCGGATCAAGTTCCAGCAGCACAACTTCGACCCGGCCACGTCGATCCGCTGCTACCGAATTGGCTGCCCCGACTACCTGAACGTGCTGTTCGTGCCGACCGTCGTCGAGCGCTTTCGCCTGGCCGCGCCGAACGCGACGCTCGAGTTCCATTCGCTCGGCCCCGCATTCGACTACGAGCTCGCGCTGGAGGACGGCAAGCTCGACATCGTCGTCGGCAACTGGCCGGAACCGCCCGAGCAGCTGCATCTGTCGAACCTGTTCGTCGACGAAATCGTCTGCCTGATGAGCAACACGCACCCGTTCGCGAAGCGCGGCGGGCTCACGCTCGACCAGTACCTGAACGCGCCGCATCTCGCGCCGACACCGTACTCGGTCGGCCAGCGCGGCGCGATCGACGTGCATCTCGCGCGCGAACGCCTGAAGCGCCACGTGGTCGTCACGCTGCCGTACTTCAACCTCGCGCCGTACGTGCTCGTGAAATCCGACCTGATCTTCACGACGACGCGCCTGTTCGCCGATCACTACGCGAAGTTCCTGCCGCTGTCGGTCGTGCCGGCACCGCTCGACTTCCCGCCGATGCAGTACTACCAGCTGTGGCACGAGCGCTGCCACTACTCCGACGAAGTGCGCTGGCTGCGCAGCCTCGTCGCCGAAGCCACCCGCACGCTGATCGAAGCGTAAGCGCGCACGACGCGCGCGCCGGCCACGCCGCTGCGGCGTGGCCCGAAGTGGCCCGAAGTGGCCTCGTGCGGCCGCGCGTGACGGGTCCCGGCCTCGGCCGCCACGCGCCCGACGTGCAGCGCGCGGCGCACTCTCCCGCTCACGGCATCAGCGCGACGCCTCCACGAGTGCCTGCGCCAGCGCGTTATGCCGCGCGATGACAGGCGGCAGATCGAGCGTCGCCAGCCGCCCCTCGCGCACCACCACCTTCCCGTTCACCACCGTGTATGCCGTCTGCGACGGCGCGCAGAACACCAGCGCCGCGACCGGATCGTGCAGCGCGCCCGCGAACAGCGGCTGGCGCAGGTCGAATGCGGCGAAGTCGGCGGCCATGCCGGGCTTCAGCGCGCCGATATCGTCGCGGTTCAGCACCTTCGCGCCGCCGAGCGTCGCGATCTCGAGCGCTTCGCGCGCGGTCATCGCATCGGGCCCGAAACCGACCCGTTGCAGCAGCAGCGCCTGCCGCACTTCCGCGACCATCTGCGCGCCGTCGTTCGACGCGGAGCCGTCGACGCCAAGGCCGACCGGCACGCCCGCGAGACGCATCTTCTTCACCGGCGCGATGCCCGACGCGAGCCGCATGTTCGAGCACGGACAGTGCGCGACGCCGGTGCCGGTGCGCGCGAACAGGCCGATGCCCGCATCGTCGAGCTGCACGCAGTGCGCATGCCACACGTCGTGGCCGACCCAGCCGAGATCTTCCGCATATTCGGCCGGCGTCATCCCGAATTTCTCGCGGCTGTACGCGATATCGTTGACGTTCTCCGCGAGGTGCGTGTGCAGCGACACGCCGTATTCGCGCGCGAGCACGGCCGCGTCGCGCATCAGCTCGCGGCTCACCGAGAACGGCGAGCACGGCGCGACCACCACGCGCAGCATCGCGTAACGGCCTTCGTCGTGATAGGTCTCGATCAGGCGCTGCGTGTCGCGCAGGATCTCGGGCTCGCGCTCGACGACCGAATCGGGCGGCAGCCCGCCGTCGCGCTGGCCGACGCTCATCGCGCCGCGGCTCGCGTGAAAGCGCATGCCGATCCGCTGCGCGGCGCCGATGCTGTCGTCGAGGCGGCTGCCGTTCGGGTAGATGTACAGGTGGTCGCTCGACGTCGTGCAGCCCGACTGCAGCAGCTCGGCCATCGCGGTGAGCGTCGACACCTCGATCATCTCGGGCGTCAGGTGCGCCCAGATCCGGTAAAGGTTCGTGAGCCAGCCGAACAGTTCGGCATTCTGCGCGGCCGGCACCGCGCGCGTCAGGCTCTGGTACATGTGGTGGTGCGTGTTCACGAGCCCCGGGATCACGAGATGGCCGCGCAGGTCCAGCACTTCGTCGGCCGTATCGGGCAGTTCGGCGCTCGGGCCGACCGCGACGATCCGGTTGTCTTCGATGTAGAGCCCGGCGTCGCGCAGCTCGCGGCGCGTGTCGTCCATGGTCACGAGCACGTCGGCGTGCTTGACCAGCAGGGTTTTCGGGCGGGATGAGGAAGGGTTCGGCGCGCGTGCGCCAGCGTGCTGCTCGAGGTTCATGCGTTCTCCGCGTCGGTCTGCCCCAGGCGCTGATCCTGGTGGCGGTCACACAGCCGTTCGAACGCTGAATCGCGGCACGCTCCGGTGCCTGCGTCCGTTCGAACGCCCTGGCCCGGTTACCCGGCGTGCTCGCCGTCTTCGGGGTACGCGCGGGCCACAGGCCGACGCGCACGGCGGGAGGATCGCCCAAGCACGCGCTGCACACAATGCGCGATCCGGAATACCGCGCTTCACGGTTTCGATATGGTACGCCGCGCACCGCCCGGCGGAAGGCCGGAAACACCCGAAAAGCGCGCCGGAAGCGGTGTCCGGCGTACCGTCGACAGCCGCTCATGCGCGGCGCATTATCTTTGATATCGCGCCCGTATTTGCGCGGGGAACCTTTTTACAATGCCTGCACGGCGCTCGCTTCAATCTCGCCGACGGGTATGTAGCCACGTGACGTGGAGCCTCGATCCGCCGCACAGTCAATGGATCGAGTCGCCGCCGAACCTCGCATTCACACAAGGACTCAACGAATGGGAAAGCTCACTACCCACGTACTCGATACGGCGCACGGCCGTCCCGGCGCGGCCATCAAGGTGGACCTCTACGCGCTGGACGGCGAATCGCGCCGCGCGATCAAGACCGTGCTGACCAATAGCGACGGCCGCTGCGACGAACCCCTGCTCGAAGGCGCCGCGCTCGCCGCCGGCGAATACGAACTCGTGTTCCATGCCGGCGACTACTTCGCGTCGCTCGGCGTGAAGGTGCCCGAACCCCGTTTCGTCGACCGCGTCGTGCTGCGCTTCGGCATCGCCGACACCGCTTCGCACTACCACGTGCCGCTGCTCGTGTCGCCGTGGTCGTACAGCACCTATCGCGGCAGCTGACATTCGAATCAGCGCCCGCATCAAACAAACGATTTGAGTCTGGAGGAGTTTCATGGAAGGCTTCATCACCGACTGGCTGAACCTCGCGCTGCGATGGCTGCACGTCATCGTCGCCATTGCGTGGATCGGCGAGTCGTTCTATTTCGTCGCGCTCGACAACAGCCTGAAACCGCCGACCGACCCGAACCAGCGCAAGCGCGGTGTGTTCGGCGAGCTGTGGCATGTCCACGGCGGCGGTTTCTACAACATGCAGAAGTACACGGTCGCCCCGCCAGAAATGCCGGATGACCTGCACTGGTCGAAGTGGCCGTCGTACACGACCTGGCTGTCGGGCTTCTCGCTGTTCTTCGTGCTGTACCTGCTCGCACCGAACACCTACCTGATCGACAAGAGCGTGCTCGACATGGGCCCGGTGGTCGCCGTCGCGTCCGCACTCGGCTTCCTCGCGGCCGGCTGGATCGTCTACGACTCGCTGTGCCGCATCCTCGGCACCAACGACCGCGTGCTCGGCATCTGCGTCGGCATCTACGTGGTCGCCGCCGCCTACCTCGCGTGCCATATCTTCGCGGGCCGTGCCGCCTACCTGATCGTCGGCGCGATGCTCGCGACGATCATGTCGGCGAACGTGTTCTTCGTGATCATCCCCGGCCAGCGCAAGATGGTCGACAAGATGCTCAAGGGCGAAGAGCCGAACCCGATCTACGGCAAGCGCGGCAAGCAGCGCTCGGTGCACAACACGTACTTCACGCTGCCGGTCGTGTTCGCGATGCTGTCGAACCACTACGCGATGACCTACACGAACAAGTTCAACTGGGTCGTGCTCGTGCTGATCATGCTGGCCGGCGCGCTGATCCGCCAGTTCTTCGTGATGCGTCACCGCGGCAAGCAGCTGTGGTACCTGCCGATCGGCGGCGTCGCGCTGCTGTCGGGCGCGCTGGTCTGGACGATGCCGAAGCCGGTCGCGCCGGAAGCGCAAGCGGCCAACGCACCGAAGATCGTGATCAACGACATCATGCCGATCCTGCAGCAACGCTGCGTCGAGTGCCACTCGTCGAAGCCGACGCTGATGGGCAGCGCGCCCGCGGGCGTGATGTTCGACACGCCGGACGAAGTGTCGAAGAACGCCCAGCGTATCTACGAGCAGGCCGTGCGCCTGAAGGCGATGCCGATCGGCAACGTCACGCACATGACCGACGACGAGCGGACGAAGCTCGCCGCCTGGTTCGAGGGTGGCGCGAACAAGTAAGCCGCCGCGCGCCGGGTGTGAGTGCCCGGTGCAATCCTCTCCGTTCTCGGGCCCGGTGACGGGCCCGTTTTTTTTGGCGCGGCCCGGATGCCCTGCGCGCGTCAGCCGCGCGTCGCGCCGCGCTGGAGCGCGACGAGCGCATCGAGCGCGCGCGGGCCGTCGTCGAACGGCACGAAGATGTGATCGTGGTAAGCGGCCGCCATCACGTTGCAGCTGATGCCGGCCGCGCCGAGTGCCCGCGCGAACGCCGCCGTGAGGCCGACGGCCGCCAGGTCGGAATGCACGGTCAGCGTGATCCAGGCCGAGCGGAACAGCACCGGCCAGCCGCGACGTGCAGCCGTTTCCTCGTCGACCACGACCGTCAGCCCTTCCGCTTCGCGGAACGTCGCAATGACTTCGGATAACGATACGTCTGCATCGGCCGGCAGCGACACGAAGGCGAACGCACCCGGATGCAGTTCGGGCTGCATCGTGCGCAGCAGGATCGCGAGGTCGTTTTCAGGTTGGCTCATCGGAAGAACACGCCCGGAACCGGGCATCGTGCGGTGGAGACGCGGGCACGATAGCATGCGCCGTCGCTGCCACAGCTACAACTACGCGCGCATCGTCGCGACTTCGTCCGCGAGCCAGCCGCGCAGTGCGACGATGCGCGGATCGTCCTGCGTGCGTTCGGGATACACGACGTGATACGCAAGGCCCGGCGCCACCCCGACGTTCACGTCGAACAGCTGCACGACGCGCCCTTCCGCGAGATCGCGCGCGATCATGTGCGGTTCCGCAAGACCGACCGCCGTGCCGTCCGTCACGGCCTGCACGACGTGGCTCGAATCCGGAAACGACACGCACCGGCTGTCGTCGAAACCGTCGACGCCGGCCGCGGCCATCCACGCCGACCAGCGCGGCCAGGTCACGCCGTCGACTTCGCAGTCGACATGGCAGAGCGTATGGCGCAGCAGATCGCGCGGCTTGCGCAACGGCGGCCCGGCCGACAGCAGTGCCGGGCCGCAGACCGCGACGACCGACGTATCGAACAGGCGCTGCGCGCACGCGTCGCGATAACGCCCGGTGCCGAAGCGGATTGCGATATCGACGTCGTCCTCGTCGAAATCGCGCAACCGGTCGGTGATGTCGAACGTCAGCTCGAACGCCGGATGCGCGTCCCTGAAACGCGGCAGGCGCGGCAGCAGCCAGTGCGTCGCGAAACGCGCGCCGACCGACACGCGCAACTCCGTCTGCTCCCGCGTGATGCGCCGCGCCCGGGCCGTCGCGCGCTGCAGGCCCGCCAGCGCATCGGCGGCCGCGGCGGCCAGCACGACACCGGCCGGCGTCAACCGGATGCTGCGGCTCGTGCGGACGAACAGTACGACGTCGAGCTGCGCCTCGATTTCCTTGATCTGATGACTGACTGCCGCCGGCGTCAGCCCGACCTCGTCGGCCGCCCGCGAGAAATTCAGGTGCCGCGCCGCCGCATCGAACGTCCTCAGCGCGCGCGTACCGGGCCACATGCGTTCCATCGATCTTCAAACCGGATTTGATGACCGTTCCAAAACTACTCGTTTTTCAAGATGCCATCAATCCGCAAACAATAGGCTTTCTTGACGATGCCGCGAGCCGCCCCGCGCTCGCGACCGAACCCGGAGATCCGCCGATGACCATTGCCCCGTTCCCGTCCGTCGTTCAGCTCAACGGCGGCGCCGCCACCCCGGACGCGCTCGCGCCGCTCGCATTCGCGGGCCACGCGCATTTCACCGCGATGCAGGTGCGCGACGGCCGCGTACGCGGCCTCGACCTGCATCTCGCGCGGCTGCGCGATGCGTCGAACGCACTGTTCGGCCAGGCACTGCCCAACGACCGGATTCGCGCGCTCCTGCGCGCTGCGCTCGAGCGCGCGCCGTCGGCGCTGTCGCTGACGGCGACCGTGCATGCGACGACGGGTGAATTCGTCGCGCCGCGCGACGACGAAGCGCTCGACGTGCTGGTGCGCACCGCCGCACCGTCGTCGGGGCCGGCGGGCCCGCTCGATCTCGCGCTGTTCGAATACGAGCGCGTGCTGCCGGAAATCAAGCATGTCGGCGAAGTCGCCAAGACGCACTTCCTGCGCCGCGCGATCGCGCAGGGATTCGACGATGCGGCATTCGTCGATCGCCACGGGCGCATCAGCGAAGGCTCGATCTGGAATCTGGCGTTCTGGACCGGCGACACGGTTGTGTGGCCGGTGGCGGACATGCTCGGCGGCGTCACGATGCGCATCGTGCGCCGGCAACTGGCACGCCTGGGCGTCGCACAGCGCGATCGCGAACTGACGCCGGCCGATCTGCCGTCGATGGCCGGCGCCGTCGTGATGAATTCGTGGACACCCGGTGTCGCCGTGCGCCGGTTCGGCACGGCGACGCTGCCGGACTCGTCGTCGCTCGTCGCGCTGCTGCATCGTGCGTATGAACAGGAAATGCCCGTCGCGCCGTGACGCGCGGGCCCCGTGTCGGGCATGGCTCACCCGTCGACCGTCTCCGGCAGCCGCGCGATCGCCTTGATCTCGAACTGGAAGCCGTACAACCAGGTCACGCCGACGGCAGTCAGCGTCGGATAAGGCGCGTCGCCCCAGTACTCGGGGACGATCTCCCAGATCCGCTCGAACGTCGCTTCGGGATCCACGAGGAACACCGTCACGTCGACGACGTCGTCGAACGTGCAGCCGGCCGCGCGCAGGACCGCGTTCAGGTTGTCGAACGCGCGGCGGACCTGCGCGCCCAGTTCCGGTTCAGGCGAGCCGTCCTCGCGGCTGCCCACCTGCCCGGACACGAACAGGAAGCCGTTCGAGCGCAGCGCCGGCGAATAGCGGTTGCGCTCGTACAGTGCCCGCCGACCGGGCGGAAAAACCACGCTACGCTTTACCATTCAGCACCTCCTTCGGTTGGTGGGGCGAAACCGCCCCGGCATCGACGATGAAGGCACTTTAAGGACGGTGGCGCGGTGAATAAACCGGCAACCCTGTCCAACACTGTTTGCGCGCCTCAAACAATTCCCGACCGACGCGGAGCCCTGACCCGATGGACCGATTCGACGCAATGCAGGCATTCGCCCGCGTGGTGGAAGCCGGCAGCTTCACGAAGGCCGCCGAGACACTGCACATGAGCCGCACCACCGTCACGCAACTCGTGCAGCAGCTCGAGGCACGGCTGCGCGTGAAGCTGTTCAACCGCACGACGCGCAAGGTTGTCGTCACCGCGGACGGCGCCGCGTACTACGACCGCGTCGTGCGGCTGCTGGCCGACATGGACGATGCCGAAACCAGCTTGTCCGCGGCGTCCGCGACGCCCCGCGGGCGGTTGCGCGTGGACGTGCCGAGCCCGTTCGCGCGCCTGATCCTGATCCCCGCGCTGCCCGCGTTCCATGCGCGCTATCCGGACATCCAGCTCGACATGGGCGTGAGCGACCGCGTGGTGGACGTGATTGGCGAAAACGTCGACTGCGTCGTGCGCGGCGGCGAGCCGACCGACCGCTCGCTGGTCGCGCGGCATGTCGGCGACCTGCGGCTCGGCGTGTACGCGTCGCCGGCCTATCTCGCGCGTGCCGGCACGCCGGCTCATCCGGACGAGCTGGAGGACTCGCATCACCGGATCGTCGGGTTCCTGTGGGCGCGCACCGGCAAGCCGTTGCCGTTTGCGATGGCATGCGACGGCGAGCGGATCACCGTGCGCGGACGCTACGTGCTCGCGGTCGACGACGGTAATGCGTACCTCGAGGCCGGCCTCGCCGGGCTGGGCATTCTGTGGCTGCCCGACTACATGGCCGGCGTGCATCGCGCCCGTGGCGAACTGGTGCCGCTGTTCGAGCGATGGCAGCTCGAACCGATGCCGATGTACGTCGCGTTCCCGCCGAACCGGCACGTCAGCGCGAAGCTGCGTGTCTTCATCGACTGGGCCGCCGGGCTGATCGCCGAGCATGCGCCGGTCGCGAACCGGCGCCGCGGCGCCCATGGTTCGCGCGACGCGCGCAAGACCGCGGCGACCTGAATCGCGTCGAAACGGCGGCACCATGAAAAAACCCGCGCAACGTGCGCGGGTTTTGGACCGGGAATGGCGGAACCGCCGGCGACGACTCAGGCCGTCAGCGCGTGCAGCGCCTCGTCGGTGAGCCACAGCGATTCCTGCAGGTCCTGCTCGTTCAGGTTCAGGCCGTCGCCGCCGCGATCGACGACGATGAAGTCGCTGACGCCGCCCAGCGCGATCAGCGGGTGATGCCACACGCCCTTCGCATAGTTGACGCCCTGCCACCCGCTCGTCACGAACGCACGGATCTTCGCCGGATCGAGATCGCCCGCGGGCGCCACGACGACGAGATACGGCTGGTCGTTCAGCGGCACGAACGCCTGGCTGCCGAGCGGGTGCCGTTCGAGCATCTTCACTTCGAACGGCAGCGTGCGCGGCTGGCCGCGGAACAGGTTGACGAGCGTGCGGCCATCTTCGTCGGTCACGTCGACTTTCGCGAGATCGTGGAAGCGGATCGTCGTGCCGAGGTTGATCGGGATCTGCTTTGCCCCTTCCGTTTCGATCACGTCGCCGAACGGCGCGAACGCTTCCTTTGTCAGCGGTTCGATGACAAGCGTCTTCATTTGTCGAGCGTCCCCCACAGACGCAGGCGCGACACGCCGCCGTCCGGAATGATGTTCAGGCGCACGTGCGTGACGGGGCCCAGCGACGCGATCTCCTGTTCGAAGTAGTGCTGCTTGTCCATCTGCAGCTTCTGTTCGCCGAGCAGCACCGGCCAGAACATCGACTGCGTGATCAGCGAGCTGTCCGTTCCGCCCGACACGTACGCGGCCTGGATCGAGCAGCGATCCGGATAGTTGCCCTTGAAGAACGCGGTATCGACTTCGATCTTGCGGATCACGCCCGGCTGCGCGAGCGCGATGATCGCCCAGTCGTTGCCCGGTTCGCGGCGGCGGCGGGTTTCCCAGCCGTCGCCCATGTTCACGCCGCGGCCCGGCAGCAGCAGGTTCGACGCGACGCCGAAGTGCTGGTTGTTCGCGGCCACCACGTAACCGCCGTTTTCCATTGCCGCGAGGTCGAACTGCTCGGTCGCGCTCGCGCCGGCCCAGTCGAGCTGCGGCTGGCCGTACACGCGCAGGCGTGCAATGCCGCCGTCCGGGTAGATGTTCACGCGCAGGTGCGTGAACGCACGCGCGTCGCTCGCGTCGACATAGTGATGGCTGTTGCCCTGCAGCGTCGTTGACGGCACGATCTCGACCCACTCGGTCGCATGCGTCGGCGCGCCGTCGGCCACGAACGCGGCCTCGATCGACGCGGCCGGCGGGAAGTTGCCGGTGAAGTGGCTCGTGTCGATGTCGAAGCCCTTGATCACGCCCGGGCGCGCGAGCTTGACGATGCACCAGTCGTAGCCCGTCGTGCGCTTGCGGCGCGTTTCCCAGCCGTCCATCCACTTGCCGTGGTCGTCGTACTTGCCGGGAATGAAGACGGCCGGCTCGGGGTTCAGCATGCGGTCCTTCGGCGCGAAGAAATCGTCGCTGGCCTCGAGCGCCTGCGCACCGAGACGCGGGTCGGCAAGATTCACGTAGCGCCGCGTGAATTCGGGTGCGTTGGGATCGAGAAGCGGAACAGCCATGATGTTTCCTTGTTTCAGTGAGGCGATCCGGCCGCTGCGACGCAGCGGGCCGTACTGCGGTGTCAGGCGTCGATCAGGTCGTCGAGGCGAAAGCGCGCGATCCGGTAGATCTGGTCGAGGCTCGCGCGCAGTTCCTCGGTGCGCGAATGATTCACGCGCGACTCGAAGTTCGCGATGATGCCGTGCCGGTCATAACCGCGCACCGCGAGGATGAACGGGAAGCCGAACTTCTCGCGATACGTGCGGTTCAGCGTCAGCAGCTTGTCGAACTCTTCCTGCGTGCACTGGTCGAGGCCCGCGCCGCTCTGCTCGCGCGTCGACTCGGCCGTCAGCTCGCCGCGCACGGCGGCCTTGCCGGCCAGTTCCGGGTGGGCGTTGATCAGCGCGAGCTGGCGCGCTTCGCCGGCCGATTCCACGGCACCCGACATCGTCTTGTGCAGCGCGTCGATGCTCGCGAACGGCCGCTCGCCGGCGGCGACTTCGGCCACCCAAGGCGAATGTTCGAAGATCCCCGACAGCGCCGCGACAAATGCGCTCGGCGCCATCGTGTTCAGTTGATCCAACGTGTAGCGCATCGCCTTCATGCTTTCCCTTCGTTTCGATGATTGGGCTGATACGGATGATGTTCACGCCAGTGACGCGCGATATCGACACGGCGCGTCACCCATACGCGATCGTGCTTTTCGATGTGATCGAGGAAACGCTGCAGCCCGCGGAAACGGCCCGGCCGGCCGAGCAGCCGGCAGTGCATGCCGATCGACAGCATCTTCGGCGCCTCGTCGCCCTCCGCGTACAGCACGTCGAACGCGTCGCGCAGGTAGTCGAAGAAATGATCGCCGGTGTTGAAGCCCTGCGGCGTCGCGAAGCGCATGTCGTTCGTGTCGAGCGTATACGGCACGATCAGCTGCGGCGACGTCTTGCCGCCCGACACTTCGACGTCCATCCAGAACGGCAGGTCGTCGCCGTAGTTGTCGGAGTCGTACAGGAAACCGCCGTATTCCGCGACGAGACGGTGCGTGTTGGGGCTGTCGCGGCCGGTGTACCAGCCGAGCGGGCGCTCGCCCGTCACGCGCTCGATCGCTTCCATTCCGAGGCGCATGTGTTCGGCCTCGAGTTCCGGCGTCATGCTCTGGTAGTGGATCCAGCGCCAGCCGTGGCACGCGATTTCATGGCCCAGCTCGACGAACGCGCGCGCGAGCTCCGGGTGGCGTTCGATCGCCATGCCGACGCCGAATACCGTCAGCGGCATCCCGCGCTTCTCGAATTCGCGCAGGATGCGCCACACGCCGGCCCGCGAACCGTATTCGTAGATCGACTCCATGCTCATGTGGCGGTCGGGATACGCGGCCGCCCCGACGATTTCGGACAGGAACTGCTCGGAGCCCGGATCGCCGTGCAGCACGCAGTTCTCGCCGCCCTCTTCGTAGTTCAGCACGAATTGCACGGCGACGCGGGCGCGCCCCGGCCAGTTCGCCTGCACGGGATGGCGGCCGTAGCCGATCAGGTCGCGAGGATAGTTGGGATCGAGTGACATGGTTCGAAGTGCGGCGAAAGCTCGCTGAAATAATGGGTTCGCATCGACCGCGCGGGTGCCGCAGGCCGGCCGCGCGGGCCGATGCGATGACGGCCCAGTGTAGCGAAAACGCCCATACGCGCCCATACAGCGGCGCAGATAGTGCGTGTCAGACGGTGTGTATGTGCGGTTGCGGCAAATTCGGGGCCGGCTCTGCCTCGTCCCCGCCCGGCGGGCTGAAGCGGGCGAACGCGCCGTCGTAGCGCTTGGGCAGCGGCCGCGCGTAATCGCCGCGCTTCGCCGTCGCGAGGCGCAGCGCGACGAGCGCCTCGGCCCACTTGACCGCCGCGGTGACGCCCTCGACCACCGGCGCGCCGATCTGCTGCTCGATTTCGTGCGCGAACTCGGCCATCCCCGCGCAGCCGAGCACGATCGCGTCGGCACCGTCCTCGTCGAGCGCGCGCCGGCATTCGTCGACGATGATCCGCCGCGCGGCCGAGCCCGGCCGGTCGAGCTCGAGCACCGCGACGTCGGTCGCGCGCACGTTGCGGCAGAAGCGCTTCATCCCGTAGCGTTCCGCGAGGTGCCACGCCATCCCGCAGGTGCGCGCGAGCGTCGTGACGACCGAGAAGCCGGGCGCGAGCACGCTCGCCGCATGCATCGCGGCCTCGGCGATGCCGATCACCGGCCCGCGCGCGAGTTCGCGCGCCGCGTACAGGCCCGGATCGCCGAAGCACGCGATCACGTATGCGTCGCAGCCGTCGCGCTCGCCTTGCGCGATCTCGGCAAGCAGCCCCGGTGTCGCGAGCGCCTCGTCGTAATACCCTTCGATCGACGGCGGCCCCATCGGCGGGCTCACCGCCACGATCTCCGTGCCGGCGGCCGCGACCTCGCGCGCGCAGCGGCCCATCGCCTCGGTCATCCGCTGCGTCGTATTCGGATTGATCAGCCGGATCTTCATCGCACGCTCCTCAGGCCTTCGTGTTCACGAGCAGCCGGTAGAACACGAAGCCGAGCCCCGCGCCGATGAACCACGAGAAGTTCGCGACGCCCTGCCAGCCCGGCACCATCACGCACACGATCGCGATCACCGCGGCCGGCAACAGCGCGGCGAGCGCGCGGCGGTTCACGCCGCCCGTGTACCAGTACGTCCCGCTTTCCGACATCGTGTACAGGTCGTCGCGCACGAGCCGGCCGCGCTTGACGAGGTAGAAGTCCGCAATCAGCACGCCGTACAGCGGGCCGATGAATGCGCCGAGCACGTCGAGCGTGTAGTGGATCACGGCCGGGTTGTTGAACAGGTTCCACGGCGTGATGAAGATCGACGCGACGGCCGCGAGCATCCCGCCCGCGCGCCAGCTGATCAGGCGCGGCGCGACGTTCGAGAAGTCGAACGCGGGCGACACGAAGTTCGCGACGATGTTGATGCCGATCGTCGCGATCGTGAACGTCAGCGCGCCGAGGATCACCGCGGTCGGATGGTCGATGCGGCCGACCGTCTCGACCGGGTCGGTGATGAGTTCGCCGAACACGGGCAAGGTCGCTGCCGTCGTGATCACCGTGACGAGCGAGAACGCGAGGAAGTTGACCGGCAGCCCCCAGAAATTGCCGCGCTTCACGTCGCCGAACGAGCGGCAGTAGCGCGAGAAATCGCCGAAGTTCAGCATCGGCCCGGAGAAGTACGACACGACCAGCGACACGGCCGTGATCATCACCGGAATCACTTCCGCGCCGTGATACTTGACGCCGCCGAGGTTGATGCCGATGTTGCGCCAGCCCGCGCGCCACACCATGTAGCCGGCGAGGATGAACATCACGACGTAGACGGCCGGGCCCGCGAAGTCGATGAACTTCTTGATCGTCTCCATCCCGTTCCAGAACACGAACGCCTGGAGCACCCACAGCAGCATGAAGCCGGCCCAGCCCACCGCCGACAGCCCGAGGAAGCCGTAGCGATGCACGTCCGCGTAAGGCAGCCATTGCGGGAAGAATTTCAGCACGACGATCACGAGCGCGCTCGACGCGAGATAGGTCTGGATGCCGTACCACGCGATCGCGATCAGCCCGCGAATCACGGCCGGCACGTTCGCGCCGAGCACGCCGAACGTCGCGCGGCACGCGACCGGATACGGCACGCCGATCTGCTGGCTCGGCCGTGCGATCAGGTTGCACAGCACGTTCACGAGGCTGATCCCGACGATCAGCGCGATCAGCACCTGCCAGCTCGTCAGCCCGAGCGCGAACAGGCTGCCCGCGAACACGTAGCCGCCCACACTGTGCACATCCGACATCCAGAACGCGAAGATATTGTACGAACCCCATGTCTGGTTTTTAAGGGGTGCCAAATCTTCGTTGTACAGACGTTCGCTGTAACCCTTCGGCAGCGTCGGGTCGCCGCCCTCGCCGCCTTCATCCGCCGGATAGGCGCTATCGTGCGCCACACTGAACTGAGCCATGACTTCTCCTTGACGCGACCGGATGGCCGCTCCACCGTCATCGATATCGCTCCGGATCGACGCCCGGAGTCGGACCAGCGGCCCGCGGCAAACGCCGCGGGCCTGCATTTCGCTCGTTCTGTGGCGCGCGGCCGGGTTCGCGTCGCCGCTCAGGCGCCGCCGAACACTTCGCGCAAATCGACCTGCCCTTGTGCGGGCCGGTCCAGCATCTTCAGTTCAACATGCTGCAGGTGGTGCGCCATCAGCGTCACCGCCCGCTTCGGATCGCCCGCCTCCAGCGCGGCGAGGATCTCGTCATGGTCGTCGCACGAGCACGGGCTGCGCCCGTGCGATTCGTACAGCGCCGACATCAGCGTCGAGCGTGCGACGAGCCCTTCGAGGCACTCGCTGAGCGTCGCATTGCCCATCAGCGTGGCGAGCGCCGTGTGGAATTCGCCCGACAGCCGGATCCACGCCGCGAAGTCGTGCCGCTCGAACGCCTTGCGTTCCTTGTCGATCAGCGCGGCGACGCCCTTCAGCCGCTTTGCGCCGGGCCCGGTCGCGAGCCGCTCGACCACGGCGAGCTCGATGATCCGGCGCATCTCGAACACCTCGTGCACGTCCTGCAGCGTCGGGCTCGCGACGAACGCACCGCGGTTCGGCTCGAGCTCGACGAGCTTGTCGGTCGCGAGCTGCGCAAGCGCCTGGCGGATCGCCCCGCGCTTCACGCCGAATACGTCGCAGAGCTGCGCCTCCGTCAGCTTCGAACCAGGCGCGAGCCGATGCTCGAGGATCGCCGTGCGGATCCGCTCGGCGATCGCTTCGGGGCTGGCTGCACCGGACAGGTGGGCTTCGGGCTCGTTCATGATCGGCATCGTGTGATGATCCTCATCCTAGGGCGGACATAAAGATTGTCAACAATTCTTTTCCAGCATTGCGCACAATCGGCGTGCATCGACGCGACCCCGTTCGGTGCATGATGCGTCGAATCCATGCACGACAGGGCTGAGACGTACGACAGAGGCCCTTCTCGTCGTATACCCTTCCGGCTTTTTTGTTGACAAAACTGGTGCAAGATTCGGCGATCGCACTGCAGATGCCGACGAAAAAACTTGACCGTTAGTTGCGTGCCTACATAAAGAAAAAGGCGGGGAACCCGCCTTTCGATCGATCGCGCCCACCTCAGCCGAGGTGCGGATAGTCCGACAGCGTGAGCCGGAACCCGTGCGCATTCGCGACCAGTTGCGCGTGCGCGCCGAACGGCAGCGTCAGCAGGTCGGGCACGTGGCCGAACTGGAGCCCCGTGACGACAGGAATCCCGACCACCGCGCGCACCTGCTCGATCATCGCCTGCATGTCGTAGCCGTTGTCGTACTCGAACGGCCGCGCCCCGGTGAACTGGCCGAGCACCAGCGCCTGCTGGCGCGCGAGCAGCCCCGACAGGTGCAGTTGATAGATCATCCGTTCGATCCGGAACGGCTGCTCGTTGACGTCCTCGATGAACAGGATGCCGCCTTCGATGTCGGGCATGTACGGCGTACCGACGAGCGACGTGAGGATCGCGAGGTTGCCGCCCCACAGCGTCCCCGTCACGTTCACGCTCTGCACCTGCGGCGCGTCGGCGATGATCGTCGTGCTCGGCTGCGTCAGCGTCTGCCAGAAGTGCTGCATCGTGAAGTCGCTCGGCGTTTCCGCGCCGAAATCGGCGGACAGCATCGGGCCGCCGAACGTCTTGATGCGTGCCTTCGCATACAGCGCGAGCTGGAGTGCCGTGAAGTCGCTGTGGCCGACGAGCGCGACCGGCTGGTCGCGCAGCCTGCGTTCGAGCCCGCGATAGTCGAGCCCGTGCAGGATGCGCGCGGCGCCGTAGCCGCCGCGCACCGCCAGCGCGATGTCCGGCAGCGGCCGCTCGGGATCGGCAAGACGGTTCAGGTCGCCTGCCCGCTCGCCGTCGGTGCCGCCGAACCGCTGGAAGCGCCGCTGCGTCGCCTCGATGTTCTCGATGCGGTGCTGTGCGGTGCTGAGGCGCTCGAGCGCGCGGTTGATCGCGTCGGGGTCGTGCGGATAGCCGGACGGCGCAAGCAGCCGGATGGTGTAGGACGCGGCGGGCTGGAAGGACATGGCGAAAGGTGTCGGGTCGTCAAACCTGCTTAGAGGGTCTGAACCGTCTCCGGTTCACGAAGCCGGGCACGCCCGGCTCGGGCCGGGGCGGCGGGCGCGCCTATGACGCGCCGGATTCGGCGTCGCGGGCCAGCCGCGCTTCGCGCAGCGCGCGACGGCGCTCGGCGAAGAACGACTTCAGCGCGGCGCCGCACTCGTCGGCGAGCACGCCGCCGGTCACTTCGGTATGGTGGTTCAGCTGCGGATTCGCGAACGCGTCGATCACGCTGCCGCAGGCGCCCGTCTTCGGATCGGCGGCGCCGAAGACGACCCGCGCGATACGCGCATGCATGATCGCGCCCGCGCACATCAGGCACGGTTCGAGCGTCACGTACAGCTCGCAGCCTGGCATCCGGTAATTCTGCAGATGCTGCGCGGCCATGCGCAGCGCGGCCATTTCCGCATGGGCCGACGGGTCGTGCCCACCGATCGGATGGTTGAAGCCGCGCGCGATCACTTCGTCGCCGCGCACGAGCACCGCACCGACCGGCACTTCGCCGGCCGCGCGCGCCTCTTCGGCGGCGGCCTGCGCGAGACGCATGAAATGCAGGTCGCGCGCCGATACGGGCGCAGCTTCGGGAACGGGGGAATCGGCGCCGGGTTCAGCCGCCGGGGTGTCTGCCGGACGGGCTGCGTCGTGCAGCGCGTCGGACGTCACATCGGCCCCGCTTCGGCGGACGCTTCGTCGAGCCCGCGCTCACACAGGCGCTCCGCGATGCGCCGGCAGTAGTCGCGCGGCATCACCATCGGGCCGCCGCGCAGCGATTCGAGCGCCATGTCGAGCGCGAGGATCTTCGCCTGCAGCCGGCACCGCGCGGCACGGTCGCTGACCGCCTGCACTTCGTCGTGCAGGTTGCGCAGCGCGCGCAATTGCTCGACGGCCGGCGGCACGAAGCCTGCATTCTTCAGGATACGGTTGGCCACCCGCACCTCCTCGGGCACGAGCAGGTCGTCATCCAGCGCCTGAGGCGCGCCGGTACCCGGCAAATCGTCGAACTCGCCCCGCGCGGCGGCGGCGGCAATACGTTGTTCGACCAGGGCGTCAAGCAATCTCATCAGTCAATCGGAACAATGCGGCAGGCCGAATTCTAGCAGGGTGACGCGGGTATGACAGGCCCTTCGAATATATGCTCGATATTGCGTTTTTAGGGGCCGAATCGCGGCGCATGCGTGCCGATCGGCATCATTTGCCGCGCTGCTGCGCCGCAGCGGGCTGCAGGCTGCCCAGACACCCGCGAACGGGCACAATGCCGGCCCTGTTTTTTGTCAGTGGCAAGGCGGGCCGCGCCTATACGGTGAAATTCAGGCCGCCGCGCTTCCGCCGCCGAGTCACGCGGCCACCGTTTCCGGCCGCGCTTTCGCGAACGGGCGGAACATCATCGCCATCAGGAACGCGCCGACGCCGATCGCGAACGAACCGACGTACAACCAGCCATAGCTGCCGAACGTATCGACGATCAGGCCGCCGGCCACGGGGCCCGCCGCCATCCCGAGGCTGCCGGCCATCGCGCAGCCGCCGATCACGGTGCCCATCATCCGCAGCGGGAAATTCTCGCGCGCGAGCACCGAATACAGCGGCATCACGCCCGCATAGATGAAGCCGAACAGGGTCGCGACCGCGTAGAACCCGTCGAGCGTGCGCACGAAGTCGTACCCGAGCGCGCCGAGCGCCTGCGCAAACAGCCCGGCCACCAGCGTGCGCTTCGCGCCGATGCGGTCGCCCAGGATCCCGAACACGATCCGGCCGCCCATGCCGGCGAGCCCTTCGACGCTGTAGATCGACACCGCGACGATCAACGGAATCCCGCACGTCACCGCGTAGCTGACCGTATGGAAGATCGGGCCGGAATGCGTCGCGCAACAGAAGAAGTTGGTCAGCAGCAGCACGATGAACTGCGGCGAACGCAGTGCGTGCGCGACCGACATCGCCGCGGGGTCACCGGCCGGCGCGGGGGCCGCGGGGGCCGCATGCGCGCCGTCGAGCGCGGGTGCCCGGCGCACCAGCAGCGACACCGGAATCATCACGACGGCCGCCAGCGCCGCAATCAGCAGCATCGACGTACGCCAGTCGCGCACCGACACGAGCCACGCGGCCAGCGGGGCCATCGTCATCGGCGCCATCCCCATGCCGGCCGACACGAGCGACACCGCCAGGCTGCGGTGTGTGTCGAACCAGCCCGTCACGCATGCCATCATCGGCGCGAATATCGCGGCCGTCGCACCGCCGACGGCGAGGCCGAACGTCAGCTGGAACGCGAGCAGCGACGGCGCGCGGCTCGCCAGCGCGAGGCTTGCCGACAGCAGGACGGCACCCGTCATGACGACCGGGCGCGTGCCGACGCGGTCCGACAGGCTGCCCCACCCCATGCTCGCGAAGGCCATCGCGATGAAGCCGAGCGTCATCGCGCCGGAAATGCCGGTCATCGACCAGCCGGTGTCGCGCGCGATCGCGCGCAGGAAAACGGGCAGCGAAAACATCGCGCCGATGGCGATGCAGCCCATCAAGCCGCCCGCGGCGACGATGACCCAGCGGTATCGGGAATCCGGCATGGGAGATCTCCTTTTCGTTACGGCAATCCTCGGTACTCGGGCGCTACCCGCAAGGTGCAATGCCCGGTCGACATGGATACGACGGGCGACGCATCGCGAAATCGACACGCGCGACACATGCGCCTGCGAATTGCCTTGATTGTCCGCCGCTCCACTTTGCCCGTCATGGGTGGATCGGGCCGACACCGCACGCCGGATCGTCCGTTCGGTCCGCCCCTGCCGCCGTGCTTTTCCGGAATCGGAAAGTCGAAATCAGAAATCGTTGGTTGGGGCGCGCGATCGCGCTGACTACACTCGAGCAATCTTGTCATAACAAGTTGATCGATGACCTCACCCAACGTCGTGCCGCTGTCGGCGGCCCCGCTCTACGTGCAGATCAAGGACACGCTGCGCGCACGCATCCTCGACGGCACCTATGCGCCGCACAGCCGGATGCCCTCCGAGCACGAACTCTGCGCGGCGTTCGGCGTCAGCCGGATCACGGTGCGCCAGGCGCTCGGCGATCTGCAGAAGGAAGGACTGCTGTTCAAGCTGCACGGCAAGGGCACCTTCGTATCGAGGCCGAAGGCATTCCAGAACGTGACGTCGCTGCAGGGTTTCGCCGAGGCGATGTCGTCGATGGGCTACGAGATCGTCAACCAGGTGCGCAGTGTCCGCACCGTCAAGGCCGACCGCCATCTCGCAACGAAGCTGAACGTGCCGGAAGGCGCGCCGCTCGTCGAGATTCACCGCGTGCGGCTGCTGAATCGCGAGCCCGTGTCGCTCGAACAGACCTGGGTGCCAGAAGCGCTCGGCAAGCGCCTCGCGGGAGCCGATCTCGCGACCCGCGACATCTTCCTCGTGCTCGAAAACGACTGCGGCATTCCGCTCGGCCATGCCGACGTGTCGATCGACGCGATCCTCGCCGACGACGAGATCGTCGATGCGCTGCAGGTCGAGGAAAGCAGCCCCGTGCTGCGCATCGAGCGCCTCACGCATGACGCGTCGGGTGCACCGATCGACTACGAATACCTGTACTTCCGCGGCGATGCCTTCCAGTACCGGCTGCGCATCGACCGGCAAAAACCGCGCAAACCTGCAAGGAAACAACGATGACTACCCATGTGTTCGAATACGACATCGTCGTGGTCGGCGGCGGCACGGCCGGCCCGATGGCGGCGATCAAGGCGAAGGAGCGCGACCCGTCCCTGCGCGTGCTGCTGCTCGAAAAAGCCAACGTGAAACGCAGCGGCGCGATCTCGATGGGGATGGACGGCCTGAACAACGCGGTGATTCCCGGGCATGCGACGCCCGAGCAATACACGCGCGAGATCACGATCGCCAACGACGGGATCGTCGACCAGGAAGCCGTGTACGCGTATGCGACACACAGCTTCGCGACGATCGAGCAGCTCGACCGCTGGGGCGTGAAGTTCGAGAAGGACGGCACCGGCGACTATGCGGTGAAGAAGGTCCATCACATGGGTTCGTACGTGCTGCCGATGCCGGAAGGACACGACATCAAGAAGGTGCTGTACCGGCAACTGAAGCGCGCACGCATCGCGATCACGAACCGGATCGTCGCGACGCGCGTGCTGACCGACGCACAGGGCCGCGCGAGCGGCGTACTCGGCTTCGACTGCCGCACGGCCGAGTTCCACGTGATCCGCGCGAAGGCCGTGATTCTCTGCTGCGGCGCGGCCGGCCGCCTCGGCCTGCCGGCCTCGGGCTACCTGATGGGCACGTACGAGAACCCGACCAACGCGGGCGACGGCTACGCAATGGCCTATCACGCCGGTGCCGCGCTCGCGAATCTCGAATGCTTCCAGATCAATCCGCTGATCAAGGACTACAACGGCCCCGCGTGCGCGTACGTGACGGGCCCGCTCGGCGGTTTCACCGCGAACGGCAAGGGCGAACGCTTCATCGAATGCGACTACTGGAGCGGCCAGATGATGTGGGAGTTCTATCAGGAACTGCAAAGCGGCAACGGCCCCGTGTTCCTCAAGCTCGACCATCTCGCGGAGGAAACGATCCAGACCATCGAGCAGATCCTGCATACGAACGAGCGGCCGAGCCGCGGCCGCTTCCATGCGGGGCGCGGCACCGACTACCGCAGCCAGATGGTCGAGATGCACATCTCCGAGATCGGTTTCTGCAGCGGCCACAGCGCGTCCGGTGTGTACGTGAACGCACGCGCGGAGACGACCGTGCCCGGCCTCTACGCGGCCGGCGACATGGCGGCCGTCCCGCACAACTACATGCTCGGCGCATTTACGTACGGCTGGTTTGCCGGGCAGAACGCGGCCGATTACGTGGCCGGCCGCGAGCATGCGCCGGTAAACGACGAACAGGTCGACGCCGAACGCAAGCGCGTGCTTGCCCCGCTGCTGCGCGAGCGCGGCCTGGCACCGGCGCAGGTCGAATACAAGCTGCGCCGCATGGTGAACGACTATCTGCAACCGCCGAAGGTGACGCGAAAAATGGAAATCGGCCTCCAGCGCTTTGACGCCATTACTGAGGATATCGAAGAGATAAAGGCAAGCCATCCGCACGAACTGATGCGCGCCGCCGAGGTGCGCGCGATCCGCGACTGCGCGGAAATGGCCGCGCGCGCTTCGCTGTTCCGCACCGAGAGCCGCTGGGGGCTGTACCACCATCGCGTCGACTTTCCGCATCGCAACGACGCCGAATGGTTCTGCCACACCTGGCTGCGCAAGGACGCCGACGGCGCGATGCGCAGCGAGAAGCGCCCGGTCGAGCCGTACGTCGTGCCGCTCGCCGACGACGATCGCGGCGCCTACACGAATCTGCGCATCCGCGAACCCGCCGCGCTCGCGGCCGCCCTCTGAGGAGCCCTACCGTGCCCCATACCCCGCACGACATCTTCCTGCGCAGCAGCGCGCCCGTGACGATCGACGAGGAACGCTGCATTGCCGACAAGGGCTGCACCGTCTGCGTCGACGTGTGCCCGCTCGACCTGCTCGCGATCGACGTGACCAAGGGCAAGGCCTACATGCAGTTCGACGAATGCTGGTACTGCATGCCGTGCGAGCGCGACTGCCCGACCGGCGCGGTCAAGGTCGACATCCCTTACCTGCTGCGCTGAGCGCGCGCGGCCGGTCGTCGTCGTGCCGCCCGTGCAGGCCGTGCGGGCCGTGCGGGCCGTGCGGGCCGTGCGGGCCGTGCGGGCCGTGCGGGCCGTGCGGGCCGTGCATCGACGACGTGACGGCCGGGCCGGCGTTCGCCAGGTTCGCATCGCCATGCCGTGCCGCCCATGCATCGCGCTCCGCGACCAGCGGCTTTTTCACCGAACCGATCCTTTGCCCATGACCGCTTTCTCCTTCACCGCCTCGTTGCCCGGCACGCACGATCCGGATCGTGCCGCACTCGCCGTCCGCCTCGCCGCGCCCGACGCATCCGTGCGCCGCATCGCACTGATCGAGCTTGCCGATCTCGAGGAATCCGATCTGGTGCCGTCATTCGTTGCGGCACTGTGCGACGATCCGTCGGCCGACGTGCGCAGCGAGGCCGCGCGCGTGCTCGGCGCTTGGGAGCAGCCCGACGTCGTCGACGCACTGTGCGGCGCATTGCTCGATCCGGACGAAGGTGTACGCGCCACCGCCGCGCAGAGCCTGTCCGAACTGAAGGACGCGGCATCGGGTACCGTGCTGCGCCGATGGGCCGACCGGCCCGAGTCGTTCGTGCGCCGCGCCGTGCTGCGCGGATTGCGCGAGTTGCGCGACCCCGGCGCGTTCGCGCCCGCGCTGCGCGCACTCGATGCCGAACACGCCGCCGTGCGCGCCGAAGCCGTCGCGGTGCTCGGCTGGCTCAGGGACCCTCGTGCGCTGCCGCCGCTCGCGCGCATCGCGACCACCGATGCCGCAGCGGACGTGCGACGCGCCGCGGTCGGCGCGATCGGGTTCGCGGCACCCGACGATGCGGCCACCATCGACGCACTGCTCGCCGCGCTGCGCGACCGCGAATGGCAGGTACGCGAGGAAGCGGCCACGACGCTCGGCAAGTTGCGTGTCGCGGCCGCGCGCGACCCGCTCGCCGCCGCGCTCGACGACGACTACTGGCAGGTGCGCTTGCGTGCCGCGCGTGCGCTCGGGCAACTGCGCGATGCTGCGGCGGCGCCGGCCGTCGCTGCACTGCTGTCGCATGCGATCAGCAACCTGCGCAAGGAAGCCGCGCTTGCGCTGGGTGAATTGCGCGACCGCGCGACGTTGGCCGCGCTCACTCACGCATTGGAGGATCACGATCCGGAAGTGCGCAAAGCCGTGCGAATCGCGATCCGGCAAATCGACGAGGCGTCGCGATGATCGCGCCGACCGAAATCGCGCTCGATCACGCTGCACGCACGTTGACACTCCGCTGGCCGGGCGGCCGCACGCAACACATCGGTTATGCGCGGTTGCGCGGCGATTGCCCGTGCGCGGAATGCCGAAGGATCCGGCTCGACGGCGGTCGTGTCGATGCGCGGCCCGACCTGACGCTGGCCGGCCTCGAGGCAGCCGGATACGGCATCCGCGCCCTCTTCGGCGACGGCCATGCCCGCGGCATCTATCCGTGGCCGTTTTTGGCCGACATGGCCGATAGGGCTGATAGGGCGGACACGACGGCGCAGCCGTGACGTGGCTCCCGCGGGTGCGCGGACGACATGGCAGACGTGCGGAAACGCTGCGATACTGACGCCCACGATCGTCTCCACCCACCGTGGGAGTCAGAACATGCAAACCGCAGTCGGATTCATCGGCCTCGGCGTGATGGGCACGCCGATGGCGCTCAATCTCGCGCGAGCCGGCACGCCGCTCGTCGTATGGAGCCGGTCGCACGGCAGCGACGATGCGTTGCGCGACGCCGGCGCACGCGTGGCCGAGCACGCCGACGACGTGTTCGCCGCCTGCTCCACCGTGATCCTGATGCTCGCGAACGACGCGGCAATCGACGCCGTTCTCGCGCGCGGCACGCCCGGTTTTGCTACCCGTGTCGGCGGGCACACCATCGTGAACATGGGCACGAACGCACCCGGTTTTTCGCGCGCGCTGGCCGATGAAATCGCCGCCGCGTCGGGCCGTTACGTCGAAGCGCCGGTGTCGGGTTCGCGCAAGCCGGCCGAAGCCGGTCAGCTCGTCGTGATGCTCGCCGGCGCGCCGGACGACGTCGACGCCGTCCGCGCGCTCGTGAAGCCGCTGTGCCGCGACAGCTTCGTGTGCGGCGACGTACCGTCGGCGCTGACGATGAAGCTCGCCGTGAACCTGTTCCTCATCACGATGGTCACCGGCCTGACCGAAGCCACACATTTCGCGCAACGCCACGGTATCGATCTCGCCCGCTTCGCCGACGTGCTGAACGCGGGACCGATGGCGAGCGACGTGTCGCGCGTGAAACTCGGCAAACTCGTCGCGGCGGATTTCTCGGTGCAGGCCGCGATCACCGACGTGCTGAAAAATGCACGCCTCGTCGCGGAATCCGCGCGCGGCGCCAACATCGCGTCGCCGCTGCTCGACATCTGCCACGCGCTTTACGGCGAGACCGAGCGGGCCGGACACGGCGCGGACGACATGGTCGCCGTGATCCGCGCGATCGAGCAGCGCACGCACGATGCGCAGTGAATCGCCACCGGCCGCCCCCTCGACCACACGCACGCATCGATCCGTCATGTCCGATTCGCCCCGCTCCCCGACCGGTGTCATCGCCGCCGTACGCCCCGTTCCCGCCGTGATCGGCGTCGTCCTGCGGGAACGCGACGTGCTGCTGGTGCGCCGCGCCAATCCGCCCGATGCGGGATGCTGGGGCTTTCCTGGCGGCAAGATCGAAGCAGGCGAATCGATTGCGAACGCGATCGTGCGCGAGATCGTAGAAGAGACGACCGTCGACGTCGAGGCACTCGACGTCTTTACCGCGCTGGATGCCTTCGATTACGATGCTGGCGGCAACGTGCACCAGCATTTCGTCATGGTCGCGGTGCTGTGCAACTGGCTGCGCGGCACACCTGCTGCCGGCGACGATGCGCTCGACGCGCGCTGGTTCGACCTCGCCGAGCTCGACCGCGACGATTTACCGATGAGCGCGGGCGTTCGCGACGTCGCGCGCCGAGCGATCGAACGTGCAGCGGGCCTCGGCGACGCACGGCGCGCGGCCACTCCCTGAAACAACGCCGTCTGCCCGCATCCCTTGCGCGCGGCCCGATCGCGGCCATGACGGTGTCGGCGAGCCGCCGACCTTCAAACTACCAATCAAAACAGGTCAGACATGATCAGAATTCGCAAGTCCACCGAGGCCGACGGCGCACGCGTGCTGGATATCTGGCGCAACGCGGTCGACGCCACGCATCACTTCCTGAGCGACGACGACCGTCGCGCGATCGAATCCGAAGTGGTCGGGTTCCTGCCCGGTGCGCCGCTCGATCTCGCCGTCGACGAGGCCGACCATGCGATCGGCTTCATGCTGCTCGACGGCAGTCACATGGAAGCCCTGTTCGTCGATCCCGCGCACCATCGCGCAGGCATCGGGCGCCTGCTCGTGGAAGACGCACTCACGCGCCATCCCGACCTGTCGACCGACGTCAACGAGCAGAACGAATCGGCAGCACGATTCTATGAACGGCTGGGCTTCGAGCGCTGCGGGCGATCGGCGCTCGATGGACAAGGACGGCCCTATCCGCTGATCCACCTGCGCCATCGCGCGGCACCGCCCTCGTCGCCACGGCACGCGTAACCACTTTTCCGGGCCGGGATATCGCGCCGCCCGCCACGTCACACGCGCCGGACACGCGAATGCGGCTGCGTATTGCCGCGTCCGCTCCACGCATGCCGCGCGCGCACCGGTACGTGTGCCAGATGGCGCGTCATGGGCGACGCATCGGCAGCACGCGTTCGACCATTGAAAAAGCACGCTGCACGAAGCCGTTGAACCGGTCGGCATCGCGCCGCAGCCCGGTCTGTTGTCCGCCAATCATGCACAAGTGCACGGCCTGCCCGACGATCTCGGCCTCGCCCGGCGTGCGCACCAGCCGGCGCGACGTGTCGATCGCAAACGCGAGCCGCGCCGCGTCGACGCGCTGCTGGCATTCCGCGACCAGCGGATCGTGCAACGCCCAGGCGCGGATCGCGATTTCACGCCCGGGCCGTTTCTCGGCGGCAATGCGCAGGTAGCGCAACAGCGTGTCGCCGGCACCGTGGCCCTCCGCCGCATACGCCAGCATGCGCGCGGTGTAGTCGTCCTCCCACGCGGTCAGCAACGTCCTGACGAAGTCCTCGCGATTGCGGAAGTGGTGATAGAACGATCCGCGCGTCACGTTCAGCCGACGCGCGAGGCTCTCGGCCGAAATCCCCGCGTACCCTTCTCCGTCGAGGGCGTCGAAGCCCGCGGCAATCCAGTCATTTCGCGTCAGTGTGCTCATCGTCATCGCCATACAGGCTGTGTATGGTGCGGCATGGACAGATAGGCTGCGCACTCTATCACGGCCGCCGCCGCTTCCGGCAGCGCGCCATTACTTAAGGAGTCCGCCTTGAAAGACATTGCACTCGTCGCATTCGACCGGTTCACCGACGTCGACCTGTTCCTGATGTGGGACATCCTCGGTCGCAACAACAAGGACTGGCGCGTCCGGATCCTGGGTGCAACGCCGGTGCTGCATTCCGCCCATGGTCTGGCCATCCCGACGCACGGCCCGCTCGCCGACGCCAATCGCGCCGACGCGGTCCTGTTTTCGAGCGGCAAGGAAGGCGTACCGGCCGCGCTCGCCGATCCCGGTTTCCTGCCGTCGTTCGATCTCGATCCCGAACGCCAGCTTGTCGGGTCGATCTGCGGCGGCGCCTTCATTCTCGAACGGCTCGGGCTGCTGCCGCAGCGCCGCGCGACGACGCACCCCGAAGCGCGGCAGGGTTTGCAGGCAGTCGGGCTGCAAGTGATGGACCAGCCGCTGGTGTGTCACGGCAACGTCGCGACCGCGGGCGGATGCCTTGCGTCGCTCTACCTGACGGGATGGCTGGTGGAATCGATGTTCGACGCGGACAAGCGGCGCGAGACGCTGCTGCCCGTGCTGCCTGCCGGGCAACGGGAGATTTACGAGGACCTGATCGAGTTCAGCATCAGGCAGGGTGCGGGACAAGCGACGGGCCCGATCCGGATCGTCGAAGGCGAAAACGGGCTCGCGGCATGACGCGCGGGTCGATGGGCTGTCGATAGCCGGCAGCCAGTACGCCGTTGCAGCATCGTGCGTCCTGCCGAGCCAACGGCGGATCGGGACGCATTCGCGGGCGATCCGGGTCATCGATCGGGTCGGCCTTCGCCGCACGGATGGTCGTTTCTCGAGCCGAACGAGTCTGCCGCGGGCCTGGAGATGCTAACCTCTCGGCCTCTCTGAACGACACCGCGTGAAGCAACAGGATTCGACCATGCAAACCGTTGCGGTACTGGACTTCGAAACAACCGGACTTTCGCCGAACCTGGGTGATCGTGCGACCGAAATCGCCGTCATCCTCCTCCGGGACGGACAAGTCGTCGATCGTTTCCAGAGTCTGATGAATGCAGGCAGACGCATACCGTCGGACGTCGTCGCGCTGACCGGCATCACGAACGAGATGATCGCATCGGCGCCGCCGGCATCGAAAGTCATGAAGGAAGCGGCTGCGTTCGTCGGCAAACACGCGGTCGTCGCGCACAACGCCGGTTTCGACAAACGGTTCTGGCAGGCGGAACTCGGGTTGCTTGGCATGACGGCCGAGCATGCCTTTGCCTGCACGATGCTCGTGGCGCGACGCATTTACCCGGACGCGCTGAGTCATCGCCTGTCGAGCCTCGCGGACATGCTGCGGCTGCCGAAATCGGGACGGGCGCACCGGGCGATGGTCGATGCCGAAATGGCCAGCCACCTGTGGTGCAGGCTGCAGCAGGACATTGCCCGGACTTACGGGCTGGATCGTATCGATCACGCGCTCATGGCACGTGTCCAGGCAACGGCGAAGGCGAAAGTGCCGATGTACCTGCGCTCGCTCGCGGGCGCGCATGCGTGAGAATCGGTCGACGGCCACGGGCGATCGCTGTCGGGCACATGACGGATTGCCGCATCACGCGTGCCACGCGACGTTTCATGACTCAGGCAGCATGTGAGCGCAAAACGGCTTGGGAATCTCCCGACACGCAATGAAAAAAGGCCATGCAGTCGCATGGCCTTGGTCAACGATTGCCGCAGGTACTGAAAAATCGTTATCAGGTGCCTCAGGCGAAAACGGCATTCAGCGTCGCGAGGATTGCGGTCTGGCTGCCCCCTGCCAACGGAACCGTCACCGTCGATCCACTGAAGCCGACCACGCTTTGTCCGGCCGGAGCAGATTGTACGAAACCATTCCGGGTGGTCGAGCCGGCCATGCTGCCGAACGGGCCATAAGTGGCCCCGCTTTTCCCGGTCAATGTGAGTTGCAAAACACATTGCCAGCCGTACCACACGCCCGTGTAGCCGGAAATGGACACGATCGGATCGTCAAGCGGAATATTGATGACCTGGGCAGTCCCGCTGTTTCCGCCGTGTTGCAACAAGGTAAATATTCCGGTTCCCGTTCCCTGGGTGCCGGTGTTATAGGGCCCCGTCCCGGTATTGACGGCCTGAACCGCGTTGAGTACGTCGCCTGACCGGATCGTCACTCGGGTTAGGTTGGGATTACCTGCGGCGCTGATAATCGGTGTGTCGTCGAAGGTGTTGCTGGTGGGCGGATTGCCGAGTTGATCGAGAATCATGAACTGCGCCTGCTCGAACTGGAAGTTTCCAGAATTGAAGCGCCAGACGAAAATATCCTGATAATCGTACCGTGTACCCCCGGAAGAAAAACCTTCCGAAACCATGCTCCAGACCTGTTGCGCACTGGCATTGGGGGCTGAATTTCCTGGTTCGAACTGAGCACCATAGCCGATCCTGGACGGCGATATGCCGGCATCAAGAAAATCCGACAGCGGCGTGCCGTCGTAGAATTGAGGCGAGACAAAATCGAACTGGCTATTGACCGTAGCGTAATCAATCGAACTGGTGGGCCATGCAGGCGTGAACGACAGATAATACTTCACCGGCTGCCGATCGAATTCGGCGTGAATTGCAGAGAACAGAATCTGGAACTGCGATCGCGTCATTTTATCGGAAACATCGCCTTCCCAATCGATATCCAGGCCATTCATTCCGTTATTCCGGAGATATGTCACCAGATTATTCGCAAAATTGGCCGCCTGCGTTTGCGGATCTCCACCTCCCGAGAAAACCGCCGCCAATGTATTGGCGCCGGAATACACCATCGTGGCCAGAAATTTGATTCCAGGATTCACCTGACGCGCATCACGGAGTACAAAATTCAAATAATCCTGATTGGTCAGCCCACCCGAATGCGATGCGTTGCCGATCTGGATCGTGGAACCCTGTGCGGCGGGAACGACTTCGAAAAAAGCAATGCCAAGAAAATTTGTACTGTCGTAAACCTTGCAATCGATCAGCGATTGATAGCAACTTTCGGGACTGTTGTAGTTGGTTTGTGGCGGTTCGTCTTCGTTCAAGAAAATCCACGCATTGATGCCGTTTTGTAGGTTTGCCATTTTTCTTTCCTGTGACGTAGCGTTTTTTTGGCGGTGGCGCACGACGCTGCAACTACAGTAGAAGGCCACCAAATACCACGGCCAATTGACCGTGGCGCATCGGCAATGCGGTCACGCCCGGAGACGATACAGCCACGTAATGAACCAAGGCGTTCCACGTTGCTGAAGACCATTATAGGAAGTGGCAAAAGATAAAACGGCGCAAACTGCGCGAAAAAAATATCGATCCTTTGGGGAAACACGTGACATCAATTCGACGACAAAATCCCTGTCGAGCGCAACAATGCACTTTCGGATTCACCATTCCGGCTTCATTACGCCAACTGGCGACGCATTCGGCGAAGGGCTTCGACGCGGCGCACGGCCGCTGCCGTTTCTCTTCACTCAATAATGCGGGTAATCGTATCGAAGAAAGGAAATGTGCCCGCCTGAGATACTGCGACATGCATGCCGTCGCGGTCGACGATCTCGTACAGGGCTGTGCGGGATTCAAGAGGATTGCGGAATGCGAATTCAGTGAGCCTCGTTTTTTGTTCTCGTGATGGGCACCGCTTTTACCGTTACCAATCACGAGCCCTCGATGTGCCCGCAAACCCGCACCGCGTCCCGCATTCTGGAAGGAGTTTTACTGCCACGACCGAATCCCGTTGCCGGCAGATTATCGAGTCGCAATCGTGCATTCGGCTACTGCCCGCCCCACTGTCATTGGCAGCGCATACGCGGCGGGCAGTCTCCGGATTCGTAGAAAGTTCGCTTCTGCGTCAATGGCTTAGAACCATGCGGATCGCAACGAAAACCCTGCAAGGTCCTGCGTCAGCCAATGATTCAAGAGGAGCTTTTTACCGCTCACTCCCACTCGATCGTCAACGAGACTCGCAAGTCCACATGGTTAAAGGGATTTGCAGTGATCAACATGGGTCTTTACCGTCGCTTTTACCGTCGCTTTTACCGTCAGGAAAACAGGCTCTTTTCTGACGCGGGATTCGGAACGATTTGCGGAGCGCCGACCCATCATCAATCAGCTTCAATCATACCGAATAGGCAGCAAGACTTCAGGCTCTTCTGCACTGCTCTCCAAGGAATTGCCAGTGTTAACACGAGGTCGTGTTGTCAGCTCGTCGGAACACCGTAGCGCTTGAAGAGCGCCTCGAAGAAGGCCTTCACATCCGCCTTGGCTGTGGGTGCCTGCAGCTCCGCTGCCCCAAAGCGAAAGACTTCATATCCTGCAAGCTTGAGTTCGCGGTCGCCTCTGACCATCTGCGCATAGCGTTGCACGTCGGCGCACCCGGCGCCGTCCGCGTAGTGGTGCTTGCCGTCCACTTCGATGACGACCCGCACTCCCTGTGGTAGCAGCAACAGGAAGTCCATGCGAAAGCGCAGCAGCGCATCCGGCCCTCGCTCCTTGACCGTGCGTGGGTCCCAGTGAAGCCATACTTCCGGCAGCAGTGCCGGCAGGTTCGGCACGGCACTGCGGAATCCCTCGAAGAAGGCATCGAACAGCAAGGACTGCGGCGGGGAGTTGCTGGGCAAGCTGGCCTTGAGACGCGCGTACAGTGAGCGCTTAGCCTGCGTGGCATCGGCAATCCGCTCGGTATCGCCCCACCACTGCTGCAGATCATTCCAGCGCAGTCCGTCGTTGCCGATGGGACGGTCATAGACAAGCACCTTATCGGCATTGGTGACGATCTCGACGTCGTTGTCCAGCGCGTCGCGGAAACGTAGGTCAGGCTTGTCGGGTGAGGCAAAGATGAGATTCTTCGGCCGGCCTTTGACTGCCGCGTGCAACGAGACTATCGAGAAGACCGGGTAGCCTCCCTCCGAATCCGTCTCGCGCAGCTCGACACCGCAATTGCGCAGCGACTCGTTGACGCAAGCAACGAAGTGGCGTTGCGCTGCCTCGTCGGGTCGCACGTCGGCCGAAGCCAGCCCCTCTAGAAACAGCGCAAAGCGCCGATCGGAAGCGTCATAGGCGCCCAACTGGTCGAACAGTGTTTCAGCAGGCCAGTCCTCCGGATTCCGATGGACGTGCTGCTGAATGTCCTCGCGCAACCCGCTGGGCTTGCCACCCAGCAAATTAAGCCAGTCATCGGCATCCAATATCCACAACCGCTCCAGAAGGTCATCGAACCTGCGAGCATCCCCATACAGCTCTTCGCTGTTGAGTCTTCTAGCGACCTCGCGCCGATACCGCTTCGGGATCGGCGGACACCCGCTGTCGCTCCAGAGAATGTCCTGAATCTGGTTGCGCGTCGTGGCATTGGGTGGATGGCGAACCAACAGCTTGCGTGCAACCGCAGGCAGATCAGCGTCGGCGGTAGCCTCGAAGCTGGCGGTCATGCGGTCACGCTTGGAGCCGTCAGTGGCGGGCATGGGCAACCCCAATTCCTCGCAAAGCGTCGGCAGCATGGTATGCGTGCCGGCGTCCTTTAACGCCATGATGAGCGGAGCCAATAGCGAGCGAAGTCGCGCGTAGTCCATTGGGTACGATTCAAGCTCGCAGCGTCATGGCGCGCAGCAGCGCGTCTATCTGACCGAAGGCATCCTGCTGCCACTGCTCGGGCGTGCGATCACCCAGCGCATGCGTTTCTTCGACGAAGCGCTTCACACAGGTCGGCCCGTATCCCTCGAAGTTGTCGAACTTCTCAGCGATGTAGCGGAACCCACGTTCACCGCTTGGATGCACCAGAAGCTGCTGACATTCCCGCGCCAACGCGTCGATCCCCTCGGGGTAGTTCCGCACGCAGTAGTAGATGTCGTAGGCGTCCTTCTGCTTATAACGGCCCACCAGTGCGTGGCCCTTCATCGCCAGCAGAGCCGGGATGGAACATACCGCGATCTCCACACGGTTTGTCCCTCCGTCTGGCATCGCCCCTGTCACCGCCACGAGTTGATAGAAGCGCATCGCCAGATCGGCGCCATCCGCCCGCTGCACGGCAAAGTCGCTGATCAGGGGCGGATCGTTCTTGACGATCTCAGCGTCGCGGGGCATCAAGAAATCGACCACGACATCGATTGCTTCCCCGCCATCTCGCGCGGGAACCTGGCGAACCAGTTGGAAACGCCGAAGCCCCTCGCGCTGGGCATATCCATGGCCTTGAAGCGCACCGATCAAGGTGGCGTACTCGCCATCGCCGAGTGCTTCTGCGTCCAGCCCGACGTCCACGTCGAGCGTCCCGACGTGGGGCATGTCCTCGCTGGCCAGCAGCAGCCAGGGAACCGCGCCGCCGACGATGGCGAACTTGCCTTTGAAGCTGCCGAGGATCTGCCCTATTTCGATCAGCACGGACTTCACGGCCGCAGTCGTGCGGTCGTCGTACTCGGCCGCCGACTGCGGTTCCTGTGGGGGTGTCATTTGGACCATGAGAGTCGTTCCTGTCGCAAGTGGTTCGCCGCCTCGACGCCACGCTCGCCAGCAATGGAGAGATCGAGGTAGGTTTGAACCGGGCTCGTGCAGATCGCACCTGGCGCTGGCTCAACGGTATCGGCGAGAAGTCCCAAGTCCTTCGGCACAGTGACGACCACGTTCTCCCCTTTCGAGCTTGGCGTGAGCTTCAATGCTGATTTGAGCTTGCGCAGGCCTTCGTCGTCGGCAAAGAAGTAATGCGAGCCAGTACGCGCATAGGGAGAAAGCCACTGCGCCGCCGAGAACGATGCGAAAGCCCCACGGCCAGAACTGTTGTCCGCGCGCAGAGCGCTTCGAGCCGCATCTTCAAGTGCGCTGCCATGCAGTGGCGTATAGAAGCGCAACCGCTCACCGGGTGGCGCGGTGTAACTCTCCCGCCAGGCATCCAGCAGTGCATCGGGCTCCGTGAGAATCAGGCCATCGTCCGAGGCGCGTGCCCATTCCCGATCAATCAAGCCGGTACGCACATTGCTGACGTGTCCTAGGCTGACCCCAGAAATTTCCGACAACTCGGTGACCCGCCATGCTCGGCCCGGCTCACGCAGCATGGCGCGCAGCACTTGCGCAGATTTTGGCCTGAACAGTGACTTGAGTTCGCGCTGTTCGGCCACCGGCTTGTCCGTCACCGCGCGCTCGATGAACACGCCACCGAAGGCGATCCGGGCATTACCTTCCAAGTCGATATAGCCGACGCCCTTCTCTTCGCACATCAGCCTCACTGCCGGTGAGATGTAGGGGGCGATAAAGATGGGCGTCGCCGCCGGGGCAACGTGCGCAACGTAGTTCCGCAGTTCCAGCAGTGCGGACCGGGCGTACCGCGGTTGCCCGTTCGACTTGTATTCGCAGATCAGCAGGTGCCGCCGGCCGTCCACGAGCAGCCGGGCGATCAAGTCCGGCTGCCATTCGCCAGACGTGACTTCAGCGTCGATGCCTTCGACCTCCAGGATCGGAACTTTCTCAAGCACCTTGCGCAGTGCTTCGCCAGCACGGGCCTCGGCCTCTTTCATTAAATTTACCTCTTTCAACGTACGTTGAAAGTAGCATATTTTCTGAAATCCGTGTGCTAACTTCACCAGGAAGCCGATTTCAGCGAATGCTGAAATCGGTCATAACACTGAAATTTTAAGATTGTTGAGGCAACCGTAGCCACGCTACGGCAACGACACCACCCGAATCCTTGCTGAAGATCAGCCCCTTGCTCCCTTCTTGAACCCTCGATCCCCCGCCATGAACGCCTCCAGCATGTGCGGAATCAGCGTCGCCGCCTCGACCTGTTCGCCATAGGTTTGCGCGTGCATGGCCGCACAGCGGTCAAGGTCAGTCTTGAGCGTGGCCGTGCACGCAAAAGTCAGCTTGACACTCTCGGTCTCCATCTATTGCACAAACAGTCGGATTTCCAGCGGCGACAAGGCCCGGTCCTTCGGTACGAAGGTGGCGATCGACACCGCGCCCACGCTGTCGGCGGGGTTGTCCACCTTTTCGCCGTGGGCGATGGCGTAGACGTAGACCTGCTTCACGATGTCCCGAATCTGGACCGCGGTGGCGGGCGCCCCGCGTTCCTTGACGTTGTTGCACAAGGCTCGCAAGTCTTCGGCTTGGATCTCGGTCAGCAGGCGGTTCTGGAAGACCGGCGGGATGCCCCGGTCAATGATGTGCTTGCGCATGGCACGGGTGCTGTCGGCCAATCGTGCATTGGCCAGCCACGTCTCCATCGCCGCGCCGAAGGTCTTGATGGCAACCACTCGGCGTTTCTCGCGCTGCTTTTCCAGCGCGGGCGAGACGCCCTTGAGAACGGCTTTCCGCGCGCCCAGGAGCAGTTCGCGCGCCATCGCCAGCGAGATGCCGCCGGGGCCGTAGCGGCCGAGGGCCAGCGTCTCGCGGCATCCGTTGAGGCGGTAGTCGTAGCGGAAGGTGACAGTACCGCTGGGCGATACCGTCACGTACATCCCGTCCCGTCAGAAGCCTTATAAATCTTAGACTTAGGCTTCAGATTTCGTAGTGCCGCGTCAGTAAGCATCGAGGTTTCCTACGGCTTTTGACGGCTTTACCGTCAAGAACCTAGAGACCCGTTGATGCCCGGAAAGCCGCTTAGAGCAAACTTTCCCGAGAAGACTTTTACCGTCAAAGACGGTAAAAGTCTGAATAGTGAATGAGAATGTCTTAATCTGGCCTCGATTTTTACCGTCCGCTCTACCGCCAACTTGTTTTGCTGGCCGGCGATAGTCACCGATAGATGCCGCGCCGCATTTTCTTCTAAATCAATACGTTACGGAAGTTTTTCGATAGCTGGCGATAGTCCCCGAAGGACCTGATTTCACTCCCACTCGATCGTCGCCGGCGGCTTGCCCGAGATGTCGTACACGACCCGGTTGATCCCGCGCACCTCGTTGATGATCCGATTCGACGCACGGCCGAGCAGCGCATACGGCAGGTGCGCCCAGTGTGCGGTCATGAAGTCGGTCGTCTGCACGGCACGCAGCGACGTCACGTAGTCATACGTGCGGCCATCGCCCATCACGCCCACCGACTTGACCGGCAGAAACACCGCGAACGCCTGGCTCGTCAGGTCGTACCAGGTCTTGCCGACGTCGGCTTCGCCGCACAGGCCGGCAGCCGCATCCTGCGCGGTCGCGGTCGTGTTGCGCAGTTCCTCGATGAAGATCGCGTCCGCGCGGCGCAGCAGGTCTGCATACTCGCGCTTCACTTCGCCGAGAATCCGCACGCCGAGGCCCGGGCCCGGGAACGGATGGCGGTACACCATCTCCGGCGGCAGGCCGAGTGCGACACCCAGCTCGCGCACTTCGTCCTTGAACAGGTCGCGCAGCGGCTCGAGCAGCTTCAGGCCGAGCGTTTCCGGCAGGCCGCCGACGTTGTGGTGGCTCTTGATCGTCGTCGCCTTCTTCGTCTTCGTGCCGCCCGATTCGACCACGTCCGGGTAGATCGTGCCCTGCGCGAGCCACTTCGCCTTCGACAGCTTCTTCGCCTCGGCCTGGAACACCTCGACGAACTCGCGGCCGATGATCTTGCGCTTCGCTTCCGGATCGGTCACGCCGGCCAGGTGGCCGAGGAACTGTTCGGATGCGTCGACGTGCACGACCTTCGCATGCAGGCGGCCTTCGAACATGTCGAGCACCATCTTGCCTTCGTTGAGGCGCAGCAGGCCGTGGTCGACGAACACGCAGGTCAACTGGTCGCCGATCGCGCGATGGATCAGCGCGGCTGCGACGCTCGAATCGACACCACCCGACAGGCCGAGAATCACTTCCTCGTCACCGACCTGCTCGCGGATCTTCGCGACGGCTTCCTCGATGTGATTCTTCATGATCCAGTCGGGCTTCGCGCCGGCGATCTGCAGCACGAAGCGCTCGATGATCTGGCGGCCCTTCACCGTATGCGTGACTTCCGGGTGGAACTGCACCGCGTAGTACCCGCGCGCCTCGTCGGCCATCCCGGCGATCGGGCAGCTCGGCGTCGACGCCATCAGCGCGAAGCCCGGCGGCAGCTCGGCCACCTTGTCGCCGTGGCTCATCCAGACCTTCAGCATCCCGTGGCCTTCGTCCGTCTTGAAATCCTCGATGCCGTCGAGCAGGCGCGTATGGCCGTGCGCGCGCATTTCCGCGTAACCGAATTCGCGGTGGTCGCTCCACTCGACCTTGCCGCCGAGCTGCACGGCCATCGTCTGCATGCCGTAGCAGATGCCGAGCACCGGCACGCCGAGATCCCACACGGCCTGCGGCGCGCGCAGCTGGTGGTCTTCGTACGTGCTCGCGTGGCTGCCCGACAGGATCACCGCCTTCGGCGCGAATTCGCGGACGAAGTCATCGGACACGTCGTTCGGATGGATTTCGCAGTAGACGTGCGCTTCACGCACGCGGCGCGCGATCAGTTGGGTGACTTGCGAACCGAAGTCGAGAATCAGGATTTTGTCGTGCATGGCTGCGGACGGGATGAAGAGAATAAGAAAAGCAGCGCATCGTTTGCATCATGCGCTGCGTCAAAAGCATGGACAGCGGCGTCGGGCGGAAGGCTGCACGCGCGACGCATGGCCGGTCAATCCTGCATCGGCGGGCGCTCGTCGAGTGCGACGGTGCCTGACGACGATTGGCCGGATGCGGCCGATGACGGTGCGGCGGCCGGCGACGCCGCCGCGGGACGGCTGACGACGGGTTCGACACGCTGCGGCGCGGCCGACGACGCTTGCGCCATCGCCGGCTCGGCCGGACGCGGCGCCGGCGCGCGCGCCTCGAGCGCCTGCGCTTTTTCGCGCCGACGCACGGCCGATGCGAGCCGCACGCCGCCGAGGCCGAGCACGATCAGCGCGACTCCGGCCACGGCCGACAGCACCCTGCCGGCGGCGGCGAGCGCGGGACCGCTGCCGGTGCCGATCGACCAGACGATCGTCAACGCGCCGGTCAGCCAGTACACATGGCCGACCGCGCGCGCGACGGGCGCGGTGAGATCCCCGTTGAACGCTGCATGAAACGCGAGCCACGCGAGCCCGAGCAACGCAATGCCGAACGCCTGGCCGAGCATCGCCGGCTGGACGTTCGCAAGCTGCAGCGCGTTGAAGAGCGACTGCCAGGGCGTCAGCACGAACAGCACGCCGAACGCCAGCAGCAGCACGGCATCGATGATCAGCACGGCACGCAGCAGCGGTTTCATCGGCGATCAGTCCACGTGGTAGTTCGGCGCTTCCTTCGTGATCTGCACGTCGTGCACGTGCGACTCGCGCATGCCTGCCGCGGTGATCTGGACGAATTCAGCCTTGTCGTGCAGCTCGTCGATCGTGCGGCAGCCGCAGTAGCCCATGCTCGCGCGCACACCGCCGACCAGCTGGAACAGGATCGCGTTGACCGAACCCTTGTACGCGACACGGCCTTCGATACCTTCCGGCACGAGCTTGTCGATGTTCGCCGAGTTGTCCTGGAAGTAGCGGTCCGCCGCGCCGTCCTTCATCGCACCGACCGAACCCATGCCGCGATACGACTTGTACTGGCGGCCCTGGTACAGGAACACGTCGCCCGGCGCCTCTTCGGTGCCCGCGAACATGCTGCCCATCATCACCGCGTTCGCACCGGCCGCGAGGGCCTTCGACACGTCGCCCGAGAAGCGCACGCCGCCGTCGGCGATGCACGGCACGCCCGTGCCCTTCAGCGCTTCCGCGACGTTCGCGATCGCGCTGATCTGCGGCACGCCGACACCGGCGACGATCCGCGTCGTGCAGATCGAACCCGGGCCGATACCGACCTTGACCGCGTCCGCGCCGTATTCGACGAGCGCCTTCGCGGCGGCGGCCGTCGCGATGTTGCCGCCGATCACTTCGACGTGCGGGAAGTTCTGCTTGACCCAGCGAACGCGCTCGAGCACGCCCTTGCTGTGGCCGTGCGCGGTATCGACCACGATCACGTCGACGCCAGCCTGCACCAGCAGCTCGACGCGCTCTTCGTTGTCCGGGCCGACGCCGACCGCCGCGCCTGCGCGCAGCTTGCCGTGTTCGTCCTTGCACGCATCCGGGTGCTCGGTCTGCTTCGTGATGTCCTTGACGGTCATCAGGCCGCGCAGTTCGAACGCGTCGTTGACGACCAGCACGCGCTCGAGGCGGTGGCTGTGCATCAGCGCCTTCGCTTCGGCGAGCGGCGTGCCTTCCTTGACCGTGACGAGGCGCTCGCGCGGCGTCATGATCGACTTGACCGGCTCATCGAGGCGCGTTTCGAAACGCAGGTCGCGGTTCGTGACGATGCCGACGAGCTGCGGGCCTTCGACGACCGGGAAGCCCGAGATGCCATGCTGGCGCGACAGCGCGATCACGTCGCGCACCTTCATTTGCGGCGGCACCGTGATCGGGTCGCGGACGACGCCCGATTCGAAACGCTTGACCTTCGCGACCTCGCGGGCCTGCTCGGCCGGCGTGAGGTTCTTGTGGACGATACCGACGCCACCCTGCTGGGCCATCGCGATCGCGAGGCGACCTTCGGTGACCGTGTCCATCGCGGCGGACACGAGCGGCATGTTCAGGGAGATGTTGCGGGTCAGCTTGGTCTTGAGGCTGGTGTCGCGCGGGAGAACGTCGGAGAAGGCGGGAACGAGGAGCACGTCATCGAAAGTGAGTGCTTTTTGGATCAGACGCATGGCAAATCCTATGGGCGCAAAAGCGAATTATACGCGAAGCGCCGTGAATTTTCACAACACGAACAACGGCTTAGCCGGTTTCGGCCGTTCGGGGGCCGAATCGTTCGGTTCGCCGTTCGGTTCGTTTTCGATCGCCTTTCGTTTCACCGCCGCATCGAGCCATTCGCGCAACGGGCGGCAACACGGCCCATCTGCCTGTTGCAAACGGGTCACGCGGCCGAAGCGGCCGCGGCGAAGCAAGGCCCGGCAATGTGTCGAATCGGCCTGGCTAACTTGAGTTATAGCAGCCCGGCCGCGCGCGCGATCATCGCAATGCCGCCGCCGACGGCCACGCAACCGGCGATCCGCTCGACATGGCCGCCGGACGGCGCGAGACGCTCGGCGGCAATCGCGACCGTCACGGCAGGCATCACGCGCAGGTCCGTCATGCCGGCCGCCAGCGCGATCGCCATCAGGTTCCCGCAACAGGCGCCGCAGTGCATGGCGCCCCGCACGCCGTGCCACCATGCCGCACCGGCACCCGCCGACGACCGGTGTGCGTCGCCTGCCGCATGCCGGCAGCAAGCCAGCCGCCGGACCTTCCACGCGGAGAATTGCAGCATGCCCGCAACCGACACGACCGCGCCGGCCGCAAACGGCAGCGCACGGGCAAATGCCGGCAGCCGTGCGGCGGCGGCCGTCAGCGCGGCGCCAGCCGGAAACACGAGTGCCCCGAGCGCCATCCACACCGCGAAGTACCCGGCGCCCGTCACGACGACGAGCCAGGCGGAACGCGCCGTCGCCATCGGGCCGATGCGCTGCCGGTATCGCCAGAGCATCGGCGCCAGCACCGGCAGCATCATCGTCACCGTCATCGCGCCCCACATTGCGGCGAACGCCGCGAATGCGCGCCCGGCGCTTCGGCCGCACGGCTGCAGCCATGCGGCCGAAGCCATCCAGCCGCCGGCCATCGGTTCGCTGCCCATCGCGGCCATCGACGCATGCTGCGCCACGGTCGCGAGCGCGGCAACGGCGAACATGGCCACGAGCGCCGCGCCGAACGCTCGCGGATCGTGGCCCGCGTCGCCGGCCGGCGGCCGTGCCATCGCCCGCCCGTCGCCGGCGCGCTCAGCCGCGTGCGTACTCGTCATGACGGCGCCACCACGGTCCGGCCTCGTTGCGTCCGCGCGGCGCGCGATCGAGCCACTGGTACATCCCCCACAGCCCGTCGAGCCCGCGCGCATAGGTGGAGTACGTGTGATAAACGGCGTCGTCCTCGCGCACGAACGCGCTCATCCCCGGCCGGTCGAGCGAATACGTGAGCGCATCGGTGCCGCACGTCGCAGCGAACTGCACGACGGGTGCCGGCGGCGGATCCATGTCCATCGCGTGACCGGCCAGCGCGTAGTTGTATTCGACGGCGCCCGCGCGCTGCTGCGTTTCGGTGAACGACACATTGAAGTCGAAGTTGAAATCGCTGCCGACCGACGACGCCCACGGGAAGCGCCACCCCATCCGCTGCCGGTAAGCGAGGAGTTTCGCGAGCGGCGCACGCGATACGGCGGCGAGCGTCACGTCGTGGTTCGCCAGGTGCACGGCAAAGCCGTCGAAACCGTCGGCGAGCGCCGAACACGACGGGCAGCCTGCCTGGTAGTCGGGGCCGAACATGAAGTGATAGACGAGCAGTTGCGAACGGCCGCGAAACAGGTCGCCGAGCGTGGCCTGCCCGTCTTCGGTGTCGAACCGGTAGGTCTTGTCGATGCGCACCCAGGGCAGCGCCTGGCGCCGCCGCGCGAGTTCGTCGCCTTGCCGCGTCAGCGCCTTTTCCGCGTCGAGCAGTGCGCGCCGCGCGGCCAGCCATTCGTCGCGTGTTCCGGTGAGATGGGTCGTCATTGCGGGTTCCTCCTTCCGATGGGTATCCGGGCACGGCGTCCGGTGCCGTGTGCGTGGTGCTAGATTAGTGGCGGGCATCGGGCCGGAGGGAGTGACAAGTGTGTCGGGATTCGGATGGATTCGGATGGATTCGCTGATCACGGCGGCCGCGCGCGCGCTCGCGGCCGGTGACGCGCTCGGCGCGCTGAACCGCGTCGCGCTGCGCGACGATGCGCCGGCGCTCGCGCTGCGCGGGATCGCGATGGCGCAGCTCGGCGATTTCGAACGCGCGCGCACACTCGTGCGCGGCGCCGCACGCGCGTTCGGCACCCGGGAGGCCGTGGCGCGTGCGCGCTGCGTCGTCGCGGAAGCGGAGATCGCGCTCGCATCGCGCGACTTGCGCTGGCCGACACGCGCGCTCGATGCCGCCTGTGCGACGCTCGACGCGCACGGCGACCGCGCGAACGCCGCGCACGCGCGCTACCTCGGCGTGCGACGGCTGCTGCTGGTCGGCCAGCTCGACGACGCCGAGCGGATGCTCGCGAATCTCGATCCCGCACCGCTGCCGGCTGCATCGCGCGCCGCCCATGAGCTGATCGCGGCCGGCATCGCGATGCGCCGCATCCGCACGCAGGCGGCCCGCGCGGCGCTCGTGCGGGCGCGCGCGGCGGCCCGCGACGCCGGCATCGCCGCGCTGACGGCCGAGATCGACACCGCGGCACGCGTGCTCGACGCACCGGCCGCGCGCCTCATCGCGCGCGGCACGTCGCGGCTCGTGCCGCTCGACGAAGTCGAGACGCTGTTCGCGTCGAACGCACTCGTCGTCGATGCGTGCCGCCACACGGTGCGCGACGCGCGCACGACCGTGTCGCTCGCGCGGCGGCCCGTGCTGTTCGTGCTCGCCCGCGCGCTCGGCGAGGCATGGCCGGCCGACATGTCGCGAAACGCGCTCGTCGCGGCCGCGTTCCGCGCGAAACACGCGGACGAATCGCATCGCGCACGCCTGCGCGTCGAGATCGGCCGATTGCGCGCGGTGCTGCGGCCGCTCGCAAACATCGTCGCGACGCCGCGCGGCTTTGCGCTCGAACCGCTCGGCGTACGCGAGACCGTCGTCCTCGCGCGCCCGGTCGACGATCGCCACGCAGCCGTGCTCGCGCTCCTCGCCGATGGCGAAGCATGGTCGAGTTCCGCGCTGGCGCTGGCCCTCGGCGCGAGCCAGCGCACCGTGCAGCGCGCGCTCGACGTGCTCGCCGAAGCCGACAAGGTCCAGGCGCTCGGCCGGGGCCGCGCGCGCCGGTGGATGACGCCGCCGCTGCCCGGTTTCGCGACGACCTTGTTACTCCCTGCCCCGCTGCCGGGAGACTAGGATGACCTCACCGAACGACGAGGTGACGAACATGAAACGCTCCAGTGCAGAGATCCTTCGCGAATACGGCCCGTTTCCCGGCGTCGACGGCGTACACGGCGTCACGTTCGACGGGAAGTACGTGTGGTATGCGTCCGGCGACAAGCTGAATGCACTCGACCCGGAGCGCGGCACGACCGTCCGCTCGATCGACGTCGCCGCGCACGCGGGCACGGCATTCGACGGCCGCCACCTGTACCAGATCGTCGAGGACCGCATCGAGAAGATCGCCCCCGAATCGGGCCGCGTGCTCGCGACGATTCCCGCTCCCGGCGGCGGCGGCGATTCGGGGTTGGCATGGGCCGAAGGCGCGCTGTGGGTCGGCCAGTACCGCGATCGCAAGATTCATCAGGTGGATCCGCAGTCGGGCACCGTGCTGCGCACGATCGAGTCGAACCGCTTCGTCACCGGCGTGACGTGGGTCGACGGAGAGCTGTGGCACGGCACCTGGGAAGCCGACCAGGCCGACTTGCGGCACGTCGATCCGCGCACGGGCAGGGTGCTCGAGCAGATCGACATGCCGGCCGGCGTCGGTGTGTCGGGGCTCGAATCCGACGGCCACGACCGCTTCTACTGCGGCGGCGGCAACAGCGGCACGCTGCGCGCCGTGCGGCGGCCCGTGCGGGCGCGGGCGCCGGGCGACGGTGCGGCGACGCCCGATCCGGCTGACGACTGATCCGCCGCCTGCCGCGATCGCTGCTGCGCGCGGCGCGCCCACCCACCCACCGGCCTGCACCGAGTGCAGGAATGAACAAGACGACGCCGCGACGGCGTCGCTAAGATGCGCGCTCGTCAGTCATGTGTTCGGAGCGGTCGATGCAGCGCGGTGTGGTTTATGGTGTCCTGGCAGGTGCCCTGTGGGGCATGGTGTTTCTCGTTCCGCGGCTGCTGACCGACTTCTCGCCGCTGCTGCTGAGCGCCGGCCGCTATGCGATGTACGGTCTCGTGTCGCTCGCGGCCGCGCTGCCGGCCGCCCGCTCGCTGCTCGCGCGGCTGACCCGCGAGGATCTCGTCGCGCTGGTCAGGCTCGCCGTCATCGGCAACGTCGCGTACTACATGCTGCTGTCCGGTGCGGTGCACCTGATCGGCATCGCACCCAGCTCCCTGATCGTCGGCGTGCTGCCCGTCACGGTGACGCTCGCCGGCCTCGGCGACCACGGCGCCGTGCCGCTGCGCCGGCTCGCCGCCCCGCTGGCGCTGGTGATCGCGGGCATCGTCTGCATCAACGTCGACCTGTTCACGTCCGAGGCCGCGCATGCGACGACGCTCGGCCAGAAACTCGCCGGCATCGCCTGCGCGGCGGGCGCGCTCGCGAGCTGGACCTGGTATGCGGTCGCGAACGCACGTTATCTGCAGCGCCATCATCGTTTCGGCGGCAACGAGTGGTCGGTGCTGTGGGGTGTCGTGACGGGCCTGATCGGCGGGCTCGTCTGGATCGCGATCCTCGCGCTGCCGGCCGGCACGTTCCAGGAAGCGGTGCCCGCGTCGCGCTGGCAGTTGTTCTGGCTGCTGAACCTCGTGCTCGCGATCGGCGCGTCGTGGCTCGGCAACGGGCTGTGGAATGCGGCGTCGAAGCGGCTGCCCCTCACGCTGTCGGGCCAGCTGATCGTGTTCGAAACCGTATTCGCGATGCTTTACGCGTTCGTGTACGACCGGCGGATGCCGCATGCGCTCGAGATCGCCGCGCTGGTGCTGCTGCTCGCCGGCGTCTATGGATCGGTGCGCCGGCATGGCGACACGCCCGCCGGCGGCGGGACGTCGGGAAGCGCACCGGCAAACGCGAATGCCTCAGCCCTCTGAACGCCGCGGCGTTTGCTCAGACGAATCGTGTTGAAGGACGCGGATCGCTCCGCGTCAGCGCGCGTCCTTGTGCATCCACTTGCGGCCCTCGATGGAGCCGTCGCGGCGCGACTTGTCGACGCGCCGCTGGCGCGCGAGCTTCGGATCGACGATCAACGGGCGGTAGATCTCGACGCGGTCGTGGTCGGCGAGCAGCGTGTCGAGCGGCGCGAGCTTCCCGTACACGCCCGTCTTCGCTTTCGCGAGATCGATTTCCGGATGCAGCGCGAGCACGCCGCTCGCATCGATCGCCGAACGAACGGTCGCCCCTTCGGGGAGCGACAGCGGAATCAACGTCTGGCGATCCGGCAGCGCGTAGCAGACTTCGATCGACAGCATCGCGTCACCCCTTCCCGTAGCGCTGGTCGGCGCGCTTCACGAACGAATCGACGAACGTGTTCGCGATGTGGCTGAACACCGGCCCGATGATCTTCTCGAGCAGGATGCTCGAAAACTCGTAGTGCAGCGCGAATTCGATCTTGCACGCATCGGCGCGCAGCGGGATGAAGCGCCACGAACCCGTGAACTTCTTGAACGGCCCGTCCGCGAACTCCATGTCGATCCGTGTCGGACGCTGCTGCGTGTTGCGCGTCGCGAAATGCTGCTTGATACCCTTGAAGTTGATGTCGATGCGCGCTTCCATTCCGCTCTCGTCCTGACGGCGAACCTCGACACCGCCGCACCAGGGCAGGAAATTGGGGTAGTCGGCCACGTCGGTGACGAGGTCGAACATCTGTTCCGCCGAGTGGCGGATCAATACGGTTTTCTGGACATCTGCCATAAATCGCGCGGCATCGCTTAAAGTGGGAACGCCAAGCCGGGCGATACTCGCCCCGCTTTGCTAAAATCGTGATTTTAAACGAGTTGGCCCGATCCTTTCATGAGCATCATCGACAACAGGAAAGCGCACTTCGATTATCACATCGAGGAACGCTACGAGGCGGGGCTCGTGCTCGAGGGCTGGGAAGTCAAGGCGCTGCGCGCCGGGCGCGGCCAGATCAAGGAAGGCTACGTCGTCGTGAAGAACGCCGAGATCTTCCTGATCGGTACCCATATCAGCCCGCTGCCCGAAGCCTCGACGCACATCAAGCCCGACCCGGTTCGCACGCGCAAGCTGCTGCTGCACCGCGAGGAAATCAAGAAGCTGATCGGCAAGGTCGAGCAGCGCGGCTACACGCTCGTGCCGCTGAACTTCCACTACAAGGGCGGTCGCGTGAAGTGCGACATCGCGCTCGCGAAGGGCAAGAAGCTGCACGACAAGCGCGAAACCGAGAAGAAGCGCGACTGGGAACGCGAAAAGGCACGCATCATGCGCGCCGGCACCTGACGCGCGACGCACCCACGCAAACGACACGGCCCGCTCGAAGCGGGCCGTGTTGCTTTGGACTACGTGAATCGCCGACGCCGGCTGCGCGGCGGCGGCTGAGGCGGCGCGGCTGAGGCAGTTTTCGGCACGCCCTACCGCCTGCGTCGACTGAAGAAAGGTGCCGCGGGCATCATCCGCGCCCCGGCTGCGCGACGATTCGCCGCACACCGATCGCACGCGGCGCGCCCTTCGCTCACCGCGTACGTCCGACTCAGGCCTTCCCGCCCGAGGCCGCCCCCGCGTTCTTGACGATCGTCAGCGCCGACGAGATCGCGGTGCCGAGATCCGACAGGTTCGACGGCACGATCAGCGTGTTGCCCTGCTTCGCGAGATTCGAGAACGCCCCGACATACTGTTCGGCAACCTTCAGGTTCACCGCATCCATCCCGCCCTGCGACTGGATCGCGTTCGCGATCTTCTGGATCGCCTGCGCGTTCGCCTCGGCCACCGCCAGAATCGCAGCGGCCTCGCCCTGCGCCTGGTTGATCGCAGCCTGGCGCTCGCCTTCGGATTTCTGGATCGCCGCTTCGCGCGCGCCCGACGCGAGGTTGATCTGCTCCTGCTTGCGGCCTTCGGATGCGGCGATCAGCGCGCGCTTTTCACGCTCCGCGGTGATCTGCGCCTGCATCGCATGCAGGATTTCCTTCGGCGGCGTCAGGTCCTTGATCTCGTAACGCAGCACCTTCACGCCCCAGTTCGCCGCGGCCTGGTCGAGCGCCGACACGATGTTGTGGTTGATGAAGTCGCGCTCCTCGAACGTCTTGTCGAGCTCGAGCTTGCCGACCACCGAACGCAAGGTCGTTTGCGCGAGCTGCGTGATCGCGAGCACGAAGTTGCTCGACCCGTAAGACGCCTTCATCGGATCGGTCACCTGGAAGTACAGCACGCCGTCGACCTGCAGCTGCGTGTTGTCGCGCGTGATACAGACCTGGCTCGGCACGTCGAGCGGGATTTCCTTCAGCACGTGCCGGTACGCGATGCGATCGACGAACGGCAGCACGATATTCAGGCCGGGCGACAGCGTCGCGTGATAGCGCCCGAAGCGCTCGAGCACCCACGCATGCTGCTGCGGCACGATCTTCACCGTCTTCGACACGATCACGATCGCGATGACGAGCAGGACAACCCAGATGATCAGCGAATCCATGAAATATTCCCTCCTTGTTGTATCGGCGGACGATCAGCCCGCGGGTTTCGCCACGACCACGAGACAATTGCCGCGCACGGCACTCACCTGATACACGTGCACATCGTCGCGCTCGCCGTTCGCCAGCTCGACGTCCCAATCGGCGCCGCGATACTGCACGCGCGCGCGGCCGTCGCGCCACGCATCGACCGTCACGGTCGAGCCGATGTCGAGATTGACGTCGGGATTCGTCGACGTGTCGCGCTTCTGCTTGCGGCCGAGCCCCGAGCGGCGCAGCGCGATCATCGCGACGATCGCAACCGCGGCCGCCGCGCCGAACTGCACGTGCGGCGCGAAACCGGCCAGTTGCAGCAAGCCGCCCGCGAGAAAGCCGAGTGCGATCATCAGCAGGTAGAACGTGCCCGTCAGCAGTTCGGCCACGACCAGCACGCCCACCGCGATCCACCAGAACAGATGCCCCGACATCATTTTGGCCTCCAGAAAAACGCCCCCGATACTCACTATATTCGCTGCCGCGAGCGGAGGCGACCGGCACGCCCGGATCGGCACGTTGCGTACCGACAAATAAAAACACCCCGGTGCGTACCGGGGTGTTTATAACACGAACCTTGCATTTTGCCTTCAACGAAAGCGCGGCGGCACCGCGCTTTCGCCGAAGAGGCATCGCCGACCGTTACTTCCGGTTGGCAAGCGCCTGCCACGTATCGATGATCGTGTCGGGGTTCAGCGAGATCGACACGATGCCTTCGTCGGTCAGCCATTGCGCGAAGTCCGGATGATCGGACGGGCCCTGGCCGCAGATACCGACGTACTTGCCCATCTTGCGGCAGGTATCGATCGCGCGCTTCAGCAGGAACTTGACGGCCGGGTCACGTTCGTCGAAGTCGACAGCCAGCAGTTCCATGCCCGAATCGCGGTCAAGGCCGAGCGTGAGCTGCGTGAGGTCGTTCGAGCCGATCGAGAAACCGTCGAAGTGTTCCAGGAACTCTTCGGCGAGGATCGCGTTGGTCGGGACTTCGCACATCATCACGAGGCGCAGGCCGTTTTCGCCGCGCTTCAGGCCGAACTTCTCGAGCAGGCCGACGACACGCTCCGCCTGCTTCACGGTACGCACGAACGGCACCATGATCTCGACGTTGGTCAGGCCCATCTCGTCGCGCACGCGCTTCAGTGCACGGCATTCCATCTCGAATGCCTGCGCGAAGTCTTCGGCGATGTAGCGCGATGCGCCGCGGAAACCCAGCATCGGGTTTTCCTCGTCCGGCTCGTAACGCGAACCGCCGATCAGCTTCTTGTACTCGTTCGACTTGAAGTCGGACAGGCGCACGATCACGGGCTTCGGATAGAACGCCGCCGCGATCGTCGCGACACCTTCCGTCAGCTTGTCGACGTAGAACTGACGCGGCGATGCGTGACCGCGCGCGACGCTCTCGACGGCCTTCTTCAGGTCCTGGTCGATGTTCGGGTACTCGAGGATCGCCTTCGGGTGAACGCCGATGTTGTTGTTGATGATGAACTCGAGACGCGCGAGACCCACGCCGCCGTTCGGCAGTTGCGAGAAGTCGAACGCGAGCTGCGGGTTGCCGACGTTCATCATGATCTTGACCGGGATTTCCGGCAGTTCGCCGCGCTGCACTTCCGTGACTTCCGTCTCGAGCAGGCCGTCGTAGATCTTGCCTTCGTCGCCTTCCGCGCACGACACGGTGACGAGCGCGCCGTCCTTCAGGACGTCGGTCGCATCGCCGCAACCGACGACTGCCGGCACGCCGAGCTCACGCGCGATGATCGCCGCGTGGCAGGTCCGGCCGCCACGGTTCGTGACGATCGCGGCCGCACGCTTCATCACCGGCTCCCAGTTCGGGTCGGTCATGTCGGCCACCAGCACGTCGCCCGGCTGTACGCGCTCCATTTCCGACGGATCCTGGATCACGCGCACGGGGCCCGCGCCGATCTTCTGGCCGATCGCACGACCCGTCGCGAGCACCTGCGACTGGCCCTTCAGCTTGAAGCGCTGCTCGGCCTTGCCGGTTGCCTGGCTCTTCACGGTTTCCGGGCGTGCCTGCAGGATGAAGATCTTGCCGTCGCGGCCGTCCTTGCCCCACTCGATGTCCATCGGACGCTGATAGTGCTTCTCGATGATGACCGCGTACTTCGCCAGCTCGATCACGTCTTCGTCGGTGATCGAGTAGCGGTTGCGCTGCTCGTGCGGCACGTCGACCGTCTTCACGCGGCCCGGCTCGCCCGGCTGCGTGAATTCCATCTTGATCAGCTTCGAGCCGATCGAGCGGCGGATGATCGGGTACTTGTCCTGTGCGAGCGTCGTCTTGAACACGTAGAACTCGTCCGGGTTCACCGCGCCCTGCACGACGGTTTCGCCCAGGCCGTAGCTCGACGTGATGAACACGGCGTCCTTGAAGCCCGATTCGGTATCGATCGTGAACATCACGCCGGCCGCGCCGACGTCCGAGCGGACCATGCGCTGCACACCGGCCGACAGCGCGACTTCCGCGTGCGTGAAGCCCTTGTGCACGCGGTACGAGATCGCGCGGTCGTTGTACAGCGACGCGAACACGTGCTTCATGCGGTCGAGCACGTCTTCGATGCCGACGACGTTCAGGTACGACTCCTGCTGACCGGCGAACGATGCGTCGGGCAGGTCTTCCGCGGTAGCGGACGAACGCACGGCGAACGACAGCTCGCCCGGCGAGCCGCTCTTCAGGATGTCGAACTGCTCGCGGATTTCCTGCTCGAGACGTGCCTGCATCGGCGCATCGACGATCCACTTGCGGATTTCCGCACCGGCTTCGGCGAGCGCCTTCACGTCGTCGATGTCGAGCGACTCGAGACGCTTGGCGATGCGGTCGGTAAGGTCGTTGTGCTTGAGGAAATCGCGGAACGCGAGCGCGGTCGTGGCGAAACCGGTGGGTACGCGAACGCCTGCTTCGGAAAGCTGGCTGATCATTTCGCCAAGCGACGCATTCTTGCCGCCGACGATTTCCACATCGGTCATCCGCAACTGCTCGAACGGAATTACATACGCCTGGTCCTTTGCGACGTTTGCTGCGTTAGTCATACAAGCCCCTAAGTGTGAAAAAAATGCTCGATTGCGCAAGTGGGCTCGGACGCGGGCGCTTGCAAAAAGGCGCGGCGCGTCTTGCGCAACCTGTTGGAGAAACACTCGCAGCGGCGAAAATCTTCCGACCCGATTTGCAAAAATCCCGGCAGAAGGGCGATATTTGCAGACAAATCGCCAAACTTGCCGGGAATTATGGAATCGAGCGGCAAAGCCTGGGGCGCCGTTCGCGCCCTGCCCCCGCAATTGCTTATCCAACAGGTTGCCGCTATTCTACCGTGCCGGCTGCCGGATGTGGCGCGACCTTGTCACTGCGTCTGGAGGCGACCCTCCAGCCGCCCGCGCAACCGCCCTTCACGCTCGACGCCCAGATTCATGCTGCCTACCGTATTCATCGTCTCCGACGGTACCGGGATCACTGCCGAAACCTTCGCGCACTCGATCCTCTCCCAGTTCGACCAGAAATTCCGTCTCGTGCGCGTGCCGTTCGTCGACTCGCTCGACAAGGCCTATGCGACCGTCGAGAAGATCAACGAGGCCGCCGTGCACGACGGCCGCCGCGCGATCGTGTTCACGACGCTCGTCGACAGCGAGTCGAACGACATCGTCAAACGCTCGAACGCGCTCGTGCTCGACATGTTCCAGCGCTTCGTCGAACCGCTCGAACAGGAACTGGAGCTCAAGTCGAGCCACGCGATGGGCCGCGGCCACCAGAACGCGGACACCGAGGAATACAAGACCCGGATCGAGGCGATCAACTTCTCGCTCGCGCACGACGACGGCCAGTCGAACCGCAACCTGTCGGAGGCCGACGTGATCCTCGTCGGCGTGTCGCGCAGCGGCAAGACACCGACGAGCCTGTATCTCGCGATGCAGTACGGCGTGAAGGCCGCGAACTATCCGCTGATTCCGGAAGACTTCGAACGCGGCAAGCTGCCGTCGGCGCTCGCCTCGCACCGCGAGAAGCTGTTCGGGCTGTCGATCGACCCGCAGCGCCTGTCGGAGATCCGGAACGAGCGGCGCCCGGGCAGCAAGTACGCCGCGCCCGAGAACTGCCGCTACGAAATCAACGAGGCGGAAGCGATGATGCGCCGCGAGGGGATCAAGTGGCTGTCGTCGACGCACAAGTCTATCGAGGAAATCGCGACGACGATCCTGCAGGAAGTCCGCCTCGACCGGCAGTCGTACTAAGGTCGAGCGTCGGCGGCCGCCCTGCCGCCGCCGGAAACAAAAAGGCCGCGTCTAACGCGGCCTTTTTTCGTGGTGCGGGGAATGCGCGAGCGTGGCGCCACGCTCACCGCTGCTGGCGCACCTGCTCGAACAGGCACACCGCCGCCGCGGCTGCGACGTTCAGCGACTCCATCCCGCCCGGCTGCGGAATCGTCACGCGATGCGTGGCCACCTCGCGCCAGTACGCGGAAACGCCTGCCCCCTCGTTGCCGAACACCCACGCCACGGGGCCCGACAGGTCGCAATCGTAGATCGCCTGCGCGCCGTGCGAGTCGGTCAGCGCAACCGGCACATCGAGGCGTTCGGCAAGTTCACCGGCTTCGACGTCCTCGTGGATCGACAGCAGGAAGTGCGCGCCCATGCCCGAACGCAGCACCTTCGACGACCATGCGTACGCGGTCCCCGGCGCACAGAACACGTGGCGCACGCCTGCGGCCGCCGCGCTGCGCAGGATCGAGCCGACGTTGCCGGCGTCCTGCACGCCGTCGAGCACGACCGACGTATGCGTGACGCGAGTGGGCAACGGTTGCGCCGGCCGGTCGACGAGCAGCAGGAAGCCGACGCCGTTGACGACGTTCGACAACTGCCCGAACAGCGCGTCGGGCAGTGTGACGATCCGTTGCGCATCGATGCGCGCGACGATCGCCTGCGCCTCCGCGTGGCCGAGTGCGCCTTCGGTCGCCACGCACAGCTCGGGCGTCGCGCCCGTATCGAGGTACGCGCTCGCGAGATGGAATCCTTCGAGCAGCGCCTGGCCGCTGCGGCGCTGATGGGGCGTCGAACCCGCGAGCGCCTTCAGGCGCTTGTACAGCGGGTTGTCGCGGGAAGTAATGCTTTTCATCGAATCAGGTCGAGTGCCGCGCGAACCGGCGCGAACGAGCGCCGGTGCGCTTCGCATGGCCCGTGCTCGCGCAGCGCGGCAAGGTGTTTCGCGGTGCCGTAGCCCGCATGTACGTTGAAGCCGTACACCGGGAAACGTTCGTGCAGGTCGACGAGCATGCGATCGCGCGTGACCTTCGCGAGAATCGACGCGGCCGAGATGCTCGGCACGAGCGCATCGCCGCTGACGATCGCCTCGGCACGCACCGTCAGCGTCGGGCAGCGGTTGCCATCGATCTGCGCGAGCGTCGGCAGCAGCGACAGGCCCTCGACCGCCCGCTTCATCGCGAGCATCGTCGCGTGCAGGATGTTCAGCGTGTCGATTTCGTCGACGCTTGCCGACGCGACGCAATACGCGCGCGAACGTGCGACGATCAGGTCGTACAGCGCGTCGCGCTTCTTCGCGGACAGCGCCTTCGAATCGTCGAGCCCGTCGATCGGCTGCGCCGGATCGAGGATCACGGCGGCGGCCACCACCGGCCCCGCGAGCGGGCCACGGCCGGCTTCGTCGACACCGCAGACAATCTCGTCGGGCCGGCTGAAATCGAAACCGTCCTGCACGTCGCTCGACGCGCGGCGGCGTGATGCACGTACTGCGGTCATGCGCGCCCCTTGCGTTGTTCGAGCACGCGCACGACCGCTTCGGCCGCCTTCGTAGCCGTGTTCTGCCGCAGCGAAAGATGCATTTCGGTGAAGACTTCGGTCAGTGTGCGGCGGTTCGCGTCGTCGCGCAGCTGCGTGAGCGTCGCATCGGCGAGCGCCTCGGGCGTCGCGAAATGCTGCAGCAGCTCGGGCACGACGAAACGCCCCGCCAGGATGTTCGGCAGGCCGACGTACGGCAGGTACCCCTGCCGGCGCATGATCTGCCCGGTCAGCCAGGGCACCTTGTACGAGATCACCATCGGCTTCTTCAGCAGCGCGGCTTCCAGCGTGACCGTGCCGCTCTTCACGAGGATCGCGTCGGCCGCCGTCATCGCAACCTGCGAGCGGCCGTCGGTGAGCGTCAGCGCAAGCTGCGGATGCGCGTCGACGAGCGGCTGCAGCAGCGCGCGCAACGCGGGCGTCGCCGCCGGCATCACGAACCGCACGCCAGGCTCGCGCTGCTGCATCAGCGCCATCGCCGCAAAGAACGTCGGGCCGATCAGCGCGATTTCCGAACGCCGGCTGCCCGGCAGCACCGCGATCACCGGGCCGTCGGCCGGCAATCCGAGCGCGATGCGCGCACCGTGCATGTCGGGTTCGAGCGGGATCTCGTCGGCCAGCGGATGGCCGACGTAGGTCGAGGCGACACCTGCCTTGTCGAGAATCGCCGGTTCGAACGGGAACAGGCACAGCATGTGATCGACGGACTTCGCGATCTTCTTGATCCGGCCGCCGCGCCATGCCCAGATCGACGGGCACACGAAGTGGATCGACGGGATACCGGCATCGCGCGCGGCCTGTTCCACGCTGAAGTTGAAGTCGGGTGCGTCGATGCCGATGAATGCGTCCGGTCGCTCGGCGAGCAACTGGCGCTTCAGCTCACCGCGAATCCGCAGGATCTCGGGAATCTGGCCGAGCGCCTCGACGTAGCCGCGCACGGTCAGCTTGTCCATCTGCCAGTGCGAGTCGAAGCCCTGCGCGATCATCCGCTGCCCGCCGATCCCGTAATACTGGGCCGATTCGGGCAGCCGCTCGCGCAGGCCGCCGAGCAGCGACGCCCCGAGCAGGTCGCCCGACGGTTCGCCGGCCGCCATCGCGAGCCGGAGCTGGGTGGTCGGAAGCGGCATCGCTTAGCGGATGATGCCGCGTTGCGACGCGTCGATGAACTCGACGAACGCCTTGACCGCCGCGTCGCCGTCGCCGCCCGCTTCCGCGAGCTCGCGCAGCTGTACCTTCGCTTCCTCGAACGACAGGCCGTTCTTGTACAGCAGGCGGTAAGCGCTGCGCAGCGCCGAGATCGCATCGGGCGAGAAGCCGCGCCGACGCAGCCCTTCGACGTTGATGCCGTGCGGCTCTGCCTTGTTGCCCGCCGCGATCACGAACGGCGGAATGTCCTGCACGAGCGCCGAAGCGCCCCCGAGCATCGAGTGCGCGCCGATGCGCACGAACTGGTGGACACCCGACATCCCGCCGACGATCGCCCAGTCGCCGATCTCGACGTGGCCGGCCATCTGCGCGTTGCTCGACAGGATCACGTGGCTGCCGACGGTGCAGTCGTGACCGATGTGCACATAGGCCATGATCCAGTTGTCGTCGCCGAGCGTCGTCACGCCGCCGTCCTGCACGGTGCCGGTGTGGATCGTCGTGAATTCGCGGATCGTGTTGCGGCTGCCGATCACGAGCTTCGTCGGCTCGTCCTTGTACTTCATGTCCTGCGGACGGCCGCCGACCGACGCGTAATGGCCGATGCGGTTGTCCTCGCCGAGCGTCGTATGGCCTTCGATCACGCTGTGCGAGCCGATCGTCGTGCGCGCGCCGATCGTGACGTGCGGGCCGACGATAGCGTACGGGCCGATCTCTACCGATTCGTCGATCTGCGCGCCCGGTTCGACAATCGCGGTGGGATGAATCCTGGTCATGCGCCGTTGCCTCTCGATGTGATGTGTCGCGTTGCGTTGCCTGTGCGTGCCGCGTCGCTCAGGGCGCCACGTCGGTCGTCTTGACCGTGCACATCAGTTCGGCTTCCGCCGCCACCTTGCCGTCCACTTCCGCCACCGCCTTGAACTTCCAGATGCCGCGGATGTAGCGTTCGAACGTCACGTTCAGAATCAGTTGGTCGCCCGGTTCGACCGGACGCTTGAAGCGCGCGCCGTCGATCCCGACGAAGTAGTACAGCGTGTTCTCCGGATCCTTCGGCTGCTCTTCCGAGAAGGTCAGCAGCGCCGCGGCCTGCGCGAGCGCCTCGAGGATCAGCACGCCCGGCATCACCGGCCGCTTCGGGAAATGCCCCTGGAAGAACGGCTCGTTGATCGACACGTTCTTCAGCGCTTTGATTCCCTTGTGCGGTTCGAGTTCGAGCACGCGATCGACGAGCAGAATCGGGTAGCGATGCGGCAGCAGCGTGAGGATCTTGTGGATGTCGAGATTGATTTTTTCAGTGCTCATGATGGTTCGTCTCACGCAGAGGCTGCGCGGTGGTGATGCAAAGGCTGAAGCGGGCCGCCGTGCGGCCCAGTCTGGCAAACCGGGCCGGTTGCGCTGGCCGTGCCCGGTTCGAGGTCTCGCATGATGCGCTCAGGCGCCCGTGCCGCCCTGGGCGGCGAGCGCGGCTTCGAGCGCCTTGATGCGCTCGCGCAGCTTGTCGAGGTTGCGCACGAGCGCGGCGCTCTTGTTCCATTCGCCGTGGTCGACGGCCGGGAACGCGCTGGTATAGATGCCGGCCTTCGGCAGCGACTTCGATACGCCCGAATTCGCGGTGATGATGACATAGTCGCCGAGCGTCACGTGGCCGGCGATCCCTGCCGCGCCGCCGATCATGCAATGGCGGCCGATCGTCGTGCTGCCCGCGATGCCCGCCTTGCCGGCGATTACCGTGTAGGCGCCGATCCGGCAGTTGTGGGCGATCTGCACCTGGTTGTCGATCTTCACGCATTCGTCGATGACGGTGTCCGCCATCGCGCCGCGGTCGATCGTCGTGTTCGCGCCGATCTCGACGTCCGGGCCGATCGATACGCCGCCGACCTGCGGGATCTTGACCCAGCTGCCGGTGCGCGCGTCGCCGTCGCCGACGAAATCCGGCGCGAAGCCGAAACCGTCGGAGCCGATCACGGCACCCGCATGGATGATCGCGCGCGGGCCGACCTTGCAGCCGTGGTACACCGACGCGTTCGGATAGATGTGCGAGCCCGCGCCGATCGTCGTGCCGCGGCCGATGAAGACGTTCGCGTCGAGCTGCACGCCGTCCTCGATCACCGCACCGGCCTCGACCGTCACGTGCGGGCCGATCACCGCGCTCGCGGCGACCTGCGCGGCCGGATCGATCGTCGCGCTCGGATGCACGCCGGCGGCACGCTGCGGCGTGGCCAGATCGATGAACATCTGCGCGACGCGCGCGAAGTACGCGTACGGATTCGGCGTGACAATGAAATTGCGACCCGTCGCGGCCGCGCCCAGCTTTTCCAGATCCTTCGGCGCGATCAGCACCGCGCCGGCGCGGGTCGACTCGACCTGCGACAGGTACTTCGGATTCGCGAGGAACGCGAGTTGCTGCGGGCCTGCCTGGTCGAGCGGTGCGAGCCCGCTCACCTTGCACTGTGCGTCGCCGGCGATCTCGCCGCCGAACCGCTTTACGAGTTCCTCAAGCGTCAATGCCATTCGTCGTCTGCTCCGTTCAGTTCGTCGAGCCGGACGCGAGCGCCTTGAGCACCTTGTCGGTGATGTCGATGCGCGGGCTGACGTACACGGCTTCCTGCACGATCAGGTCGTAATTCTGCTGCTCGGCGATCTGCTTGATGACCTTGTTCGCCTTCTCGAGCACGGCCGCCAGCTCCTCGTTGCGGCGCTGGTTCAGGTCTTCGCGGAACTCGCGCTGCTTGCGCTGGAAGTCGGTATCGAGCTGGGCGAGATCGCGCTGCTTCTGCGCGCGGTCGGCCGCCGACAGCGACGCGCCGTTCTTGTCCAGCGAATCGGACATCGACTTCAGGCGTGCCGCCAGATCCTGCAGATCCTTGTCACGCTTCGCGAACTCGGCTTCGAGCTTCGTCTGCGCCGCCTTCGCGGGCGCCGACTCGCGCAGGATCCGATCCGAATTGACCGCCGCGATGCGGGCGACGTCCTGTGCGTGCACCGTTGCCGCGCCCAAGGCCAGCGCAACGGTCAGCGCGCACATCACTCGTTTCGAAAACTTACCGGTTAGCAAAATTACCCTCTCGTTGCTGTTGTCATGCGTTCGGTCAGAACGCCGTCCCGATCTGGAACTGGAATTTCTGGTACTGGTCGCCTTCGTGCTTCTGCAGCGGGAAGCCGAGGCTCAGCTTCAGCGGGCCGATCGGCGAGATCCACGCGAGACCCACACCGTAGCCGTAACGCAGGCCGTTGGCGCCCGTACTCGTGCCGCCCGGCGCGTTGCCCCACACGTTACCGCCGTCGAGGAACGTGAACACGCGCAGCGTGCGGTCGTAACCCGTGCCCGGCAGCGGGAACGTCAGCTCGATGTTGCCGACGAGCATCTTCGAACCGCCGATCGGGTCGTTCGTCTTCGTGTCGCGCGGGCCCAGCGAGCTCGGCTCGTAGCCACGCACGGAGCCGATACCGCCCGCGTAGTAGTTCTTGAAGATCGGGTACGGGTTGCCGATACCGTTACCGTAGCCGCCTTGCAGGTTCAGGCCCAGGATGAAGCCCCGCGAGAACGAATAGTAGTACTGGGCCTGCAGGTCGGCCTTGTAGTACTGGATCTTGCCGACCGGTACGCCGTACTCCATGTTCGCCTGCGTGAAGTAGCCGCGGCTCGGAATCAGCGCGCTGTCACGCGCGTCGCGCGACCACGCGACCGTCAGCGGCACGGTGTTCGACACGCGGCCGAACTCGTTCACGTAATCCTGGTAGCTCTGCGGCGTGTTCGAATCGACGTCGAGACGGTTCTGCTCGAAGCCGGCGCCGAAGTAGACCGTGTCGACTTCCGAGAACGGAATGCCGAACTTCAGGTTGCCGCCCGCGCTGATGATCCGGAAGCTCGAACTCGTCGAATAGTAGAGCGGCTGGTACGTGCGGTAGTAGACGTCCGTGATCCGCTTGATGCCGTCGACCGTGAAATACGGGTCGACCTGCGTGACGGTCAGCGTGCGGTAGCTCTTCGCGGTGTTGACGTTCACCGACAGGCTGGTACCCGAGCCGAACACGTTGTCCTGCGACACGCCCGCCGACAGCACGACCTTGTCCGTCGACGAGAAGCCGGCGCCCAGCGTGATCGCGCCGGTCGGCTTTTCATCGACCTTCACGTTCACGTCGACCTGGTCGTTCGTGCCGTCGACCGGCACCGTCGTCACGTCGACGTTGGTGAAGTAGCCGAGACGGTTCACGCGATCCTTCGACAGCGCGAGGCGGTTCGAATCGAACCACGAGCTTTCGAGCTGGCGCATTTCGCGGCGCACGACTTCGTCGCGCGTGCGCGTGTTGCCGACGACGTTGATCCGGCGCACGTACACGCGGCGGCTCGGATCGACGACGAGGTTCAGGTTCACCTTGTGGTTCGCCTGGTCAATGTCCGGCTGCGCGTTGACGGTCGCGAATGCATAACCGTACTCACCGAGCTTGTCGACGATCGACTTGGTGGTCTGCTGCAGCTTTTCGGCCGAGAAGCGGTCGCCCGGCTTGATCTTGATCAGCTTGTTGAGTTCGGCCTCGCGATCGAGCAGGTTGCCCGACAGCTTGATGCCCGACACCGTGTACGGCTCGCCCTCGTGCAGCGTGACCGTCAGGTACATGTCCTTCTTGTCGGGCGAGATCGACACCTGGGTCGAATCGATGTTGAACTCGAGATAACCGCGGTTCAGGTAGTACGAGCGCACCGCTTCGAGGTCGCCCGTCAGCTTTTCCTTCGAGTACAGGTCGTTCTTCGTGTACCAGGAGAACCAGTTCGGCGTGGACAGCTGCATCTCGTCGCGCAGCGTGCTGGTGCTGAATGCCTTGTTGCCGATGAAGTTGATCTGGCGGATCTTCGCGCTCGGGCCTTCGGCCACCGCGAACAGGATCGACACACGGTTCGCGTCGACCGGCGTGACCGTCGTCTTGACCTCGGCCGCGTAGAAGCCGCGCGTGAGGTACTGGCGCTTGAGCTCCTGCTCCGCCTTGTCGACGAGCGCCTTGTCGTAATAGCGGCCGTCGGCAAGGCCGACCGCGCGCAGCGCCTTCGTCAGGTTGTCCTTGTCGAATTCCTTCGTGCCGGTGAAGTCGATCGACGCGATGGCCGGACGCTCCTGCACCTGCACGATCACGACGTTGCCCTGCGTGGCGATGCGTACGTCGTTGAAAAAGCCCGTCGCGTACAGCGCGCGGATTGCTTCGGATGCCTTGTCGTCCGTGAAGGTATCGCCCTGCTTGATCGGCAGGTAGGCGAACACCGAACCCGCTTCGACGCGCTGCAGCCCCTCGATCTTGATGTCTTGCACCACGAACGGTGCCGCTGCATGCGCCGCGAGGCCGTGCGCGGCGAGCGCGGCCGCTGCAACTGTCTTAGGTACAAAACGATGAGGTTTGAACAACATGCATCCCCAATATTTAGCTGCATCAAATCGGGCGACTGCCCTGCGGCCGCCGCCTGACGCTTCAGAAATGGATTAACCGAGCCAGATCGTTGAACAGCGCGATCGCCGACAACGCGACGATGCAGATCAACCCGGCTCTTTGCAGAATCAGCTGCCAGCGCTCCGAGACGGCTTTCCCGGTCGCGGCTTCAACCGCATAATATAACAGATGCCCCCCGTCCAAAACGGGAATCGGCAACAAGTTCAGGACGCCAAGGCTAATGCTGACAAGGGCGAGGAACGACAGGAACGCCGACGGACCGAGCCGCGCACTCTTGCCCGCGTAGTCGGCAATCGTCACGGGGCCGGACAGGTTCTTCAGCGACGCGTTGCCCGTGATCATGCGCCCGAACATCCGCAGCGAATACACGGAGATGTCCCACGTGCGGTGCGCGCCGAGCCGCAGGCTCTCGATCGGCCCGTAACGCACGTCGACGGACGGCGCGTGCATCGACAGCGCCGCACCGATACGGCCGACCTGCTGCCCCGATTCATCGTCGCGCTGCATCTGCGGCACGATCGACACCGTCTGCGCGGCGCCGTCGCGCTCGATCTGCAGCTCGAGCGGCTTGCCTGCATGGTGTTTCACGAAATCGATGAAGCGCGTCGCGCCGCCGATCGGCTTGCCGTCGAGCGCGACCAGCTTGTCGCCGGACTTCAGGCCCGCCTGCTCCGCCGCGCTGCCGGGCTGCACCGTCGCGATCGACAGCGTGCCGCCGCCGGCCTCGAAACCCAGACGGGCCATGAAATCGTCGTCGAGCTGACTTTCGGGAACGTTGCGCAGGTCGACGCGGAAATCGAACGTCGTGTTGCCGTCGCGCGCGCCGAGCACGATCTCGCGGTGATCGAACGCGGCCGCGAGCAGCTTCCAGCGCAGGTCCGACCACGACCTTACCGGCTCGGACTCGCCGCCTTGCGCGTCGCCCGTGCGCACGTTGCGGATCGACACGATCGCCTCACCACCGTCGAAGCCCGCGCGCGCCGCCGCCGTACCGGCGGCCGGCGGCGCGACGATCGCGGCCGGCTCGGTCACGCCGGTGGCAAATACGACGGAAAACAGGAAGATTGCCAACAGGAAGTTGGCAATCGGGCCGGCCGCGACGATCGCGATGCGCTTGTAGACCGATTGCCGGTTGAACGCCTGGCCGAGCTCCTCGGGCGGGATGCCGGGGCCGGGATCGCGCTCGTCGAGCATCTTCACGTAGCCGCCGAGCGGCAACGCGGACAGCGTCCACTCGGTGCCCGTCCGGCGGCTGACCCAGCGCGCGACGGGCTGGCCGAAGCCGATCGAGAAACGCAGCACCTTCACGCCGCACCAGCGCGCGACGCGATAATGTCCGTACTCATGCACGACGACCAGCACCCCGATCGCCACCGCAAACGCGATCAGTTCGACCAGCACGTTCATGAGCACCCCATTCAGACAGTGCGCTCCACGCGTGGCGCAGGCGCTTTGGCAATGATCTCGGCGGCGAGGCGGCGTGCCTCTGCATCCGCCGCCAGGACGTCGTCGAGCCCGTCGGGCGCGCGGTTCGGCAGCGTGTTGAGCACGGCGTCGACCGTCGCCGCAATCGCCATGAAGCCGATGCGGCGCGCGAGAAACGCTTCGACCGCCACTTCGTTCGCCGCGTTCAATGCGGCGCTCGCGATACCGCCTTCCTCGAGTGCCTTCAGCGCGAGCGCGAGGCACGGGAAGCGCGCGTAATCGGGCTTCTCGAACGACAGCTGGGCGATCTGCGCGAGGTCGAGCTGATCGACGCCCGCATCGACGCGCTCGGGGAACGCGAGTGCGTGCGCGATCGGCGTGCGCATGTCGGGGTTGCCGAGCTGGGCGAGCACCGAGCCGTCGCGGTACGACACGAGCGAATGGATCACGCTCTGCGGATGGATCAGCACGTCGATCCGGTCGCCCGGCAGCCCGAAGATCCAGTGCGCCTCGATCACCTCGAGACCCTTGTTCATCATCGTCGCGGAGTCGACCGAGATCTTGCGGCCCATCACCCAGTTCGGATGCTTGCACGCTTCGTCCGGCGTCACGTCGACGAGCGTGGCCGGCTCGCGCGTGCGGAACGGGCCGCCCGACGCGGTCAGGATGATCTTCGAGATCCCGCCGTGCTCGTTCTCGTCGCGGGGCATGCACTGGAAGATTGCGTTGTGTTCGCTGTCGACCGGCAGCAGGATCGCGCCATGGTCGCGCACGGCGTCCATGAAGATCGCGCCCGACATCACCAGCGATTCCTTGTTCGCGAGCAGGATGCGCTTGCCGGCGCGCGCGGCCGCGAGGCTCGGCGCGAGGCCGGCCGCGCCGACGATCGCCGCGACCACCGTGTCGCAGCCGTCGCTCTTCGACACGTCGACGAGCGCCTGCGGCCCGTGCAGCACGGTCGTCTTGCTGCCCGCCGCACGCAGCTTCGCTTCGACCTGCGCGGCGGTCGCGGCATCGCCGACCACCGCCACTTCAGGCGCGAAGCGCAGGCATTGCTCGACCAGCTTGTCGCCGTTGCGGTGTGCGGTCAGCGCGTAGACCGAGAAGCGCTCGGGATGGCGCGCGACCACGTCGAGCGTGCTGTCTCCGATCGAGCCCGTGGAACCGAGCAATGTCAGACGTTTTTGCATAACAGAAATAGTGGTTTAACCAAGCAGCAGCATCGCGAGCGGCAGCACCGGAAGCAGCGCGTCGACACGGTCGAGCACGCCGCCATGGCCAGGCAGCAGTCCACTCGAATCCTTCACGCCCGCCTGCCGCTTCAGCAGCGACTCGAACAGGTCGCCGATCACGCTGTACGCGACCAGCAGCGTCAGTGCGGCCCACGCGCCGGGCATCCCGTAACGCACGGCGAACGCGGAAAACAGGGTCGGCTCGAACGCGTGCACGACCATCGCGACACCGGCAACGACCATCACGGCGAGCCAGCCCCCGATCGCGCCTTCCCAGCTCTTGCCGGGACTGATCGTGACGGCCAGTTTACGCTTTCCGAAGGCCTTGCCCGCGAAGTATGCGCCGATATCGGCCAGCCAGACGACCAGAAGCAGCGACAGCACGAACGGCACGCCCAGCGCGCGCGCCGCGACGAGCGCATGCCAGCAGGCTGCAAAGACCACGAGGCCGGCCGCCAGCAGGAACGGCCGCCAGACGCCGCCCGCGAGTTCGGGCTTGCGCCGCAGCGCGAACGGGCCGACCAGCAGCCAGAACACGCCGGCTGCCATGAAAAGGGGACGGGACGAAGCCGCATCGACGCCGAGCGGCACCGTTGCCGCGAGCGCAAGCGCCGCGACGACGGCATAGACGACCGGGCCGGCGCCGCCGAGCTTGAGCAGGCGCGCCCATTCCCACGCGGCGAACACGAGCACGACGCCGATCAGCGCGCCGAACGCGGTGAGCGGCGCGAACAGCGTCACCGGCAGCAATACCGCCAGCATCACGATCGCCGTGATCACACGGGTTTTCAGCATGAAAGGGAGTCGGCGTTCTGCGATTGCGGTTCGAGCTGTGCGCTCGTGCGGCCGAAACGACGTTCGCGCTCCGTATACGACGCCATGGCGTCGGCCAGTGCCGCGCCGTCGAAATCCGGCCAGTATTTGTCGGTGAAATAGAATTCGGCGTACGCGAGCTGCCACAGCAGGAAGTTGCTGACGCGCTGCTCGCCACCGGTACGGATGAAGAGATCGGGCTCCGGCGCATAGGCCATCGCCAGGTGCGGCGCGAACGCGTCCTCGGTCACTTCGACCTCGCGCCCTTCGCGCACGGCCTGCTCGACGAGCTTCTTCGTCGCCTGCAGGATGTCCCACCGGCCGCCGTAGTTGGCCGCGATGGTGAGCGTAAGACGGGTGTTGCGCGCCGTCTTGGTTTCGGCGCGGCGAATCAGTTCGCGGATGCGCGGCTCGAAACGGTCGAGATCGCCGACGACACGCAGGCGGATCCCGTTCGCATGGAGCTTGCCGACCTCGCGCTCGAGCGCGGTGATGAAGAGCCGCATCAGGAACGATACTTCGTCGTTCGGCCGGCGCCAGTTTTCCGAACTGAACGCGAACAGCGTCAGGTATTCGACGCCGGCGCGCGCGCAGCCTTCGACCACCGCCCGCACGGCATCGACGCCGCGGGTATGCCCCGCGACGCGCGGCAAGCGGCGTTCGGTCGCCCAACGGCCGTTGCCGTCCATGATGATCGCGATGTGACGCGGCACGACACCGACGTCAGGCACGCGAACGGTAGAGCTGGTATAGGTCATGGCCGTTGAGACAGTTGCGGGAAGAAGGCGGCGCGCGAGGACGGTCGTCAGACCGTCATGATCTCGGCTTCCTTGGTCTGCACGAGCTTGTCGATTTCGGCGACGTGCTTGTCGGTCAGCTTCTGCACGTCGTCGCTCGCACGGCGCTCGTCGTCTTCCGAGATTTCCTTGTCCTTCACGAGCTTCTTGAGCGCTTCGTTCGCGTCGCGGCGCAGGTTGCGGATCGCGACCTTGGCCGTTTCGCCTTCGCTCTTGACGACCTTGGTCAGTTCGCGGCGGCGCTCTTCCGTCAGCGCGGGCATCGGCACGCGGATCAGGTCGCCGGCCGTCGCCGGGTTCAGGCCCAGGTCGGCTTCGCGAATGGCCTTCTCGACCTTCGCGACCATGTTCTTTTCCCACGGCTGCACGCCGATCGTGCGCGCATCGACGAGCGTCAGGTTAGCGACCTGCGAGATCGGCACCATCGACCCGTAGTAGTCGACCTGCACGTGATCGAGCAGACCGGTGTGTGCACGGCCCGTACGGATCTTTGCCAGATCGTTCTTGAACGCCTCGATCGAGCGCTGCATCTTTTGCTCGACGCCCTTCTTGGTATCAGCGACACTCATTTCAACCTCCGAACCTTCTAACCTTCAAAGAACGCGGGCCCTGCCCGGCGCGTCCGGCGCGCCGCGGCCGATGGCCCGCATCCGCGGGAGTTTACACGTGGACGAGCGTACCTTCGTCCTCGCCCAGCACGATGCGCTTGAGCGCGCCCGGCTTGTTGATCGAAAACACGCGAATCGGCAGCTTCTGGTCGCGGCACAGCGCGAAGGCCGTCGCGTCCATCACCTGCAGGTTGCGGCTGATCGCCTCGTCGAACGTGATCGTCGTGTAGCGCGTGGCCGACGGATCCTTCTTCGGATCGGCAGAATATACGCCATCGACCTTGGTCGCCTTCAGCACGACCTCGGCGCCCACTTCCGAACCGCGCAGCGCGGCGGCCGTGTCGGTCGTGAAGAACGGGTTGCCCGTACCGGCCGCGAAGATCACGACGCGGCCTTCCTCGAGCTGGCGAATCGCGCGGGGCCGGATGTACGGCTCGACGACCTGGTCCATGCGCAGCGCGGACTGCACGCGCGCCTCGATGCCGGCGTGGCGCATCGCGTCCTGCAGCGCCAGCGCGTTCATCATCGTCGCGAGCATCCCCATGTAGTCCGCCGTCGCGCGATCCATGCCGGCCGCGCCACCCGCGACACCGCGGAAAATATTACCGCCACCGATCACGACCGCGAGCTGCGTACCGAGACGCACGACTTCGGCGATATCGGCCACCATCCGTTCGATCGTCGCGCGATTGATGCCGAAGGCATCGTCGCCCATCAGCGCTTCGCCGGAGAGTTTGAGGAGGACGCGTTTATAGGCATTGGACATAGGGGCTTCCGAGCGACGAGAGGATGACAACCACGAACTGTAGGGGCGAAATACTGATTCGGGCAAGCGCCGACGGTCGAACCGGGTTTCCCGGCCGGCCGGCGGCGGCGCCGACCGCGGCGGAGCGGACGCCCGCCGCGGATACTGCCTGACTGCTTACGGCTTACTGCTGCTTTGCTGCTGCGACTTGCGCGGCCACTTCGGCGGCGAAGTCGTCCTGGCGCTTCTCGATGCCTTCGCCGACGACGAACAGCGCGAACTTCTGCACTGCCGCATTCGCTGCCTTCAGCATCTGCTCGATCGTCTGCTTGTCGTTCTTCACGAACGTCTGGTTCAGCAGCGACACTTCCTTCAGGTACTTCTGGACGCTGCCGTCGACCATCTTCGCGACGATCTCGGCCGGCTTGCCCGATTCCGCAGCCTTCTGCTCGGCCACGCGGCGTTCCGTCTCGATCAGTTCCGCCGGCACGTCAGCCGACGACAGCGCGACCGGCTTCATTGCCGCGATGTGCATCGCGACGTCCTTGCCGACCTGCTCTTCCGCGCCCGTGTACTCGACGATCACGCCGATACGCGCGCCGTGCAGGTACGTTGCGATCTTGTTCGCGGTTTCGAAACGGACGAAACGGCGGATCGACACGTTCTCGCCGATCTTGCCGATCAGGGCCAGACGCACTGCGTCGACCGTCGAGCCTTCGAGCGGCAGTGCCGACAGCGCTGCCACGTCGGCCGGGTTCTGCGTCGCGACGAGTTCTGCAACCGTCTTCGAGAATGCGAGGAAGTCGTCGTTCTTCGCGACGAAGTCGGTTTCGCAGTTCAGCTCGACCAGCGCGCCTGCGTTGCCGCCGACGAACGATGCGACGACGCCTTCTGCCGTCACGCGCGATGCCGCCTTGCTTGCCTTGTTGCCGAGCTTGACGCGCAGCAGCTCTTCAGCCTTGGCCAGATCGCCGTCGGCTTCCGTCAGCGCCTTCTTGCACTCCATCATCGGTGCGTCGGTCTTCGCGCGCAGTTCTGCCACCATGCTTGCGGTAATTGCCGCCATCATTCGCTCCTTGAGTCTGTATTCACAACGCCGCCCGCTTGGACGCGAACGGCCGAAAATCGTTTCCGGACCCGCGCCGATTCGGCGCGATCAGGTCCGGCGCACAAGCTTAAAAAAAGGGGGCCTGTTGAGAGCCCCCTTTTTGCGCCGGCTCGGGGCCAGTTACGCGTTTTCCTCGACGTACTCGTCGTCGCCGCGTGCGGCCTGGACCACTTCGTTGACCGCGTTCGCACGGCCTTCGAGGATCGCGTCGGCCACGCCTTCGGCGTACAGCGCGACTGCCTTGCTCGAGTCGTCGTTACCCGGGATCACGTAATCCACACCTTCCGGCGAGTGGTTCGTATCGACCACGGCGATGACCGGCACGCCCAGCTTGTTCGCTTCCGTGACGGCAATCTTGTGGTAGCCGACGTCGACGACGAAGATTGCGTCCGGAATGCCGCCCATGTCCTTCACGCCGCCGATCGACTTCTGCAGCTTCGCGATTTCGCGTTCGAACAGCAGCGCTTCCTTCTTGCTCATCTTCTCGAGCTCGCCTGCCTCGACTGCCGCTTCCATGTCCTTCAGGCGCTTGATCGATACCTTCAGCGTCTTGAAGTTGGTCATCATGCCGCCGAGCCAGCGTGCGTTGACGTACGGCATGCCCGCGCGCTGCGCTTCCTGGGCGATCGTGTCACGCGATTGACGCTTCGTGCCGACGAACAGGATCGTGCCGCGGTTCGCTGCCAGCTGGCGCACGTACTTCTGTGCGTCCGTGAACATCGGCAGCGTCTTTTCGAGGTTGATGATGTGAATCTTGTTGCGGTGACCGAAAATGAACGGAGCCATCTTCGGGTTCCAGAAGCGCGTCTGGTGACCGAAGTGGACACCCGCTTCCAGCATTTGGCGCATCGTAACTGCCATGTAAATTCTCCACGAGGGTTGGGTCTTAAGCCGGCCGCCGTACCGCCGCACGAACCTGCCCCGAAAGGCACGATCTCCGCGCGGCCGGCACCCTGGTTGCGCCGGCTTGCGATTCGGCACGTGCAAAACGCCCGTGCCGTAAGCCTTTCACCGCGATGCCGCCCCGCAATGGGGCACTACGGCATTTGGATGTCGACTTAGCCAAAGAGTATAGCACGCCGATTTGTCCGCTCTCAAGTCGCTCACCACTTTCGCTTGCCGCGCGGCAGCCGGCCGGACAATCCGCGAAAACCCGCATCCGCACCGCCGGCAGGGGCTGCGACGCCTGCCAGAAGGTGCGATAATCCGTCAATTCACCGCATTCCAGGCATACCTCGATGGCTATTACGCTCAAAAACGAACACGATATCGCCGAGATGCGCGTCGCCTGCCGTCTCGCGAGCGAAGTGCTCGACTTCATCACGCCGCACGTCGTCGCGGGCATCACGACCGCCGAACTCGACCGCCTCTGCCACGAGTTCATGCTCAACGAACAGGGCACGATCCCGGCACCGCTGAACTACCAGCCGCCCGGCTATCCGCCGTACCCGAAGGCCACCTGCATTTCGGTCAACGACGTGATCTGCCACGGCATTCCCGGCGAGAAGGTGATCAAGAACGGCGACGCGCTGAACATCGACATCACCGTGATCAAGAACGGCTACTTCGGCGACACCAGCCGGATGTTCATCGTCGGCGAGGGCTCGATCCTCGCGAAGCGCCTCGTGCAGACCACCTACGAGTGCATGTGGCTCGGCATCGACCAGGTCAAGCCCGGCGCGCACCTCGGCGACATCGGCTACGCGATCCAGAAGCACGCGGAAGCGCAAGGCTACAGCGTCGTGCGCGAATACTGCGGCCACGGCATCGGCACGGTGTTCCACGAGGATCCGCAGGTCGTCCACTACGGCCGCCCGGGCACCGGCATCGAACTGAAGGCCGGGATGATCTTCACGATCGAGCCGATGATCAACGCCGGCAAGCGCGACATCCGCACGATGCCCGACCAGTGGACCGTCAAGACGCGCGACCGCAGCCTGTCGGCGCAGTGGGAGCACACGGTGCTCGTCACCGAAACCGGCTACGAGGTGCTGACCGTGTCGGCCGGCACGCCGGCGCGCCCCGTGTTCGCGCAACCGGCCGCCGCGGTCTGAGCGCCGTCGCGCCAGCCCGCCCTACCCGCACCACCCGCACCTGACCGGCTGCCCATGAGCGCTCACGCCGCCCCCTCGCCCGACGCGCTGTCGCGGCGCGCCGAATTCAAGGCCGCCAAGACGGAGATGCTCGAGCGCTTTCGCCGCGCGACGAACGTCGCGTCCCTGATGCACGCGCTGTCGAAACTCACCGACGATGCGCTCAAGCGCGTGTGGGACGACTGCGGGCTGCCCGCGACGCTGGCGCTCGTCGCCGTCGGCGGCTACGGGCGCGGCGAGCTCGCGCCCTATTCCGACGTCGACATCCTCGTGCTGCTGCCCGATGCGCACGACCCGGCGCTCGACGCGCGCATCGAGCGCTTCATCGGGATGGCGTGGGATCTCGGCCTCGAGATCGGCAGCAGCGTGCGCACGGTCGCGCAGTGCATCGAGGAGGCGTCGCAGGACGTCACGGTGCAAACATCCCTGCTGGAAGCGCGGCGCATCGTCGGCAGCACCGCGCTGTTCGAGCGCTTCACGGTGCGCTACCACGAGGCGCTCGACGCCCGCGCGTTCTTCACCGCGAAGGTGCTCGAGATGCGCCAGCGCCACGCGAAGTTCCAGGACACGCCGTACAGCCTCGAGCCGAACGTGAAGGAAAGCCCCGGCGGGCTGCGCGACCTGCAGACGATCCTGTGGATCGCGCGCGCGGCGGGCTTCGGCAGCAGCTGGCGCGAACTCGACACGCGCGGCCTCATCACCGATCGCGAAGCGCGCGAGCTGCGCCGCAACGAAGGTTTCCTGAAGACGCTGCGCGCGCGGCTGCACGTGATCGCCGGCCGCCGCCAGGACATGCTCGTGTTCGACCTGCAGACGCAGGCGGCCGAGAGCTTCGGCTACCAGCCGACGCAGACCAAGCGCGCGAGCGAGCAGCTGATGCGCCGCTATTACTGGGCCGCGAAAGCCGTCACGCAGCTCGCGACGATCCTGATCCAGAACATCGAGGCGCAGCTCTTTCCCGCGACGAGCGGCATCACGCGCGTGCTGTCGCCCGACCGCTTCGTCGAGAAACAGGGGATGCTCGAGATCGTCGACGACGGCGTGTTCGAGCGCCATCCCGACGCGATCCTCGAAGCGTTCCTGCTGTACGAGACGACCCGCGGCGTGAAGGGCCTGTCCGCCCGCACGCTGCGCGCGCTGTACAACTCGCGCGAGATCATGAACAACGCGTGGCGCCGCGATCCGCAGAACCGCGACACGTTCATGCGGATCCTGCAGCAGCCCGAAGGCATCACGCACGCGTTCCGGCTGATGAACCAGACGAGCGTGCTCGGCCGCTATCTGCTGAACTTCCGCCGTATCGTCGGCCAGATGCAGCACGACCTGTACCACGTGTACACGGTCGACCAGCACATCCTGATGGTGTTGCGCAACATCCGCCGCTTCGCGGTGGCCGAGCACGCGCACGAATATCCGTTCTGCAGCCAGTTGATCGGCAACTTCGAGCGTCCGTGGGTGCTGTATGTCGCCGCGCTGTTCCACGACATCGCGAAAGGCCGCGGCGGCGATCACTCGACGCTCGGAATGGCCGATGCGCGGCGCTTCTGCCGCGAGCACGGCATCGCCGGCGACGACGCGTCGCTGATCGTGTGGCTCGTCCAGCATCACCTGACGATGAGCCAGGTCGCGCAGAAGCAGGACACGAGCGACCCGGAGGTCATCAAGCGCTTTGCGGAAGTCGTCGGCAACGAACGCTACCTCACCGCGCTGTACCTGCTGACCGTCGCCGATATCCGCGGCACGAGCCCGAAGGTGTGGAACACGTGGAAAGGCAAGCTGCTCGAGGACCTGTACCGCATCACGCTCGCGGTGCTCGGCGGGGCCAACCCCGACGCGCATTCGGAGCTGAAGTCGCGGCAGGAGCAGGCGCTCGCGCTGCTGCGCCTCGAAACCGTGCCCGACGACGCCCATCGCGCACTGTGGGACCAGCTCGACGTCGGCTTCTTCCTGCGTCACGACGCAGCCGACATCGCGTGGCAGACACGCGTGCTGTACCGTCACGTGAACGCCGAAACCGCGATCGTCCGCGCGCGGCCGTCGCCGATCGGCGACGCGCTGCAGGTGCTCGTGTACGTGAAGGATCGGCCCGACCTGTTCGCGGGCATCTGCGCGTATTTCGACCGCAACGGGCTGTCGGTGCTCGACGCGCGCGTCAGCACGACGCGGCACGGCTACGCGCTCGACAACTTCATCGTCACGCAGACCGAACGCGACGTGCGCTACCGCGACATCGCGAATCTCGTCGAACAACAGCTCGCGTCGCGGCTCACCGAAACCGCATCGCTGCCGGAGCCGTCCAAGGGCCGCCTGTCGAGGCTGTCCCGGACGTTTCCGATCACGCCGCGCGTCGACCTGCGGGCCGACGAGCGCGGCCAATACTACATCCTGTCCGTGTCGGCCAACGACCGGCCGGGCCTTCTCTATTCGATCGCGCGCGTACTCGCCGAGCATCGGATCGGCGTCCATGCGGCGCGGATCAATACGCTCGGCGAACGCGTCGAGGACATCTTCCTGCTCGCGGGTGCCGGCCTGTCCGACAACCGCCTGCAGATCCAGCTTGAAACCGAGTTGCTGCGTGCGATCGCAGTCTGAATGAATCCCAGCGTTTATGCGCACCAAACTAACCGTCAAGAATCCGAAGCCGGCGTCGCCGACCCGCGCCCCTGTCCGCTCCGGCAGCCTCGTCGCCCGCAAGGCGGTGCGTCCCGCTGCGCCGCCCGCAGGGGACAAGCCGGCCCGCCCGAAGAAGGCGTCCCCGGCCGCCGCCGGCGAACGCTCGTTCAAGCCGCGCGGCGCGGCAGGCGCCGAGCGCCCGGGCGCGGATCGCGCACCGGCCAAGCGTGCGCCGCGTGACGGCGGTGCCGAACGCGGCACGCGCGCGCCGTATCGCGAAAACGCGGCCGGCGAAGGGGCGAAGCGTAGCTTCGGCGATCGACGCACGTCGTCCGATCGTCCGCCGCGCCGTGATGACGACGCACGTCCGCGTCGCGCAGGTGGCGACGACGACAAACGCTCGTCCTATCGCGACAAGGCAGCCGGTGAAGGTGCAAAGCGCAGCTTCGGCGATCGACGCACGTCGTCCGATCGTCCGCCGCGCCGTGATGAAGATGCCCGTCCGCGCCGCGCAGGTGGCGACGACGACAAACGCTCGTCCTATCGCGACAAGGCAGCCGGCGAAGGCGCGAAGCGCAGCTTCGGCGACCGTCGCACGTCGTCCGATCGACCGCCGCGCCGTGATGACGATGCCCGTCCGCGCCGCGCAGGTGGCGACGACGACAAACGCTCGTCCTATCGCGACAAGGCAGCCGGTGAAGGCGCGAAGCGCAGCTTCGGCGACCGCCGCCCGTCGTCCGATCGTCCGCCGCGCCGCGATGACGATGCCCGTCCGCGCCGCGCAGGTGGCGACGACGACAAACGCCCGTCCTATCGCGACAAGGCATCCGGCGAAGGCGCAAAGCGCAGCTTCGGCGACCGCCGCACGTCGTCCGATCGTCCGCCGCGTCGTGATGACGATGCCCGTCCGCGCCGCGCAGGTGCCGACGACGGCAAACGCCCGTCCTATCGCGACAAGGCGCCCGCCGAAGGCGCAAAGCGCAGCTTCGGCGACCGCCCGGCTCGCCCCGCACGCGACGGCGAACGCCGCTCGTTCGGTGCGGTCAAGACCGCGCAACCGGTCAAGCGCGCGGCGGCCGACGTCGACTACGGCGACGAAACGGGCCTGATGCGCCTGTCGAAGCGGATGTCCGAGCTCGGCATGTGCTCGCGCCGCGAAGCCGACGAATGGATCGAGAAGGGTTGGGTACTCGTCGACGGCGAACGCATCGACACGCTCGGCACCAAGGTCCGCGCCGACCAGAAGATCGAGATCGACGAGCGCGCGAGCGCCGCGCAGGCCGCGCAAGTGACGATCCTGCTGCACAAGCCCGTCGGTTATGTGTCGGGCCAGGCGGAAGACGGCTACGAGCCCGCAGCCGTGCTGATCACGCGCGCGAACCGCTGGAGCGGCGACCATTCACCGGTACGCTTCTCGCCGCAGCACCTGCACGCGCTCGCACCGGCCGGCCGCCTGGACATCGATTCGACCGGCCTGCTCGTGCTGACGCAGAACGGCGTGATCGCGAAGCAGCTGATCGGCGAACAGTCGGATATCGACAAGGAGTACCTGGTGCGCGTGCGCTTCGGCGAACGGCTGATCGACATCGACCAGCACTTCCCGGCGGAATCGCTCGCGAAGCTGCGCCACGGCCTCGAGCTCGACGGCGTCGCGCTGAAGCCCGCGATGGTGAGCTGGCAGAACGGCGAGCAGTTGCGCTTCGTGCTGCGCGAAGGCAAGAAGCGCCAGATCCGCCGCATGTGCGAACTGGTGGGTCTCGACGTGATCGGCCTGAAGCGCGTCCGGATGGGCCGCGTGATGCTCGGCGCACTGCCGCAGGGGCAATGGCGCTATCTGTCGGCCGACGAGACGTTCTGACCGCCGGCGCGCCACCCGTGGCCATGCAATGAAAAAGCCCGCGCAAGCGGGCTTTTTCTTGTCTGCGAGAAACCGGGAAAGCAGAGGGATCAGTCGTCGGAAGCCGGATCGAGCCCCGGGAACAGCACCTCCGTGAAGCCGAAGCGCGTGAAATCGGTGATCCGCATCGGATACAGCTTGCCGATCAGGTGATCGTATTCGTGCTGGACGACGCGTGCGTGGAATCCCTCGGCGACACGATCGATCTTCTCGCCGAACTGGTCGAAGCCGCTGTAGCGCACCTTCGCGTAGCGGCTGACGACGCCGCGCATGCCCGGCACCGACAGGCAGCCTTCCCAGCCCTCTTCCATGTCCGGCGGCAGGTACTCGACCTTCGGGTTGATCAGCACGGTCTCGGGCACCGGCGGCGCTTCCGGGTAGCGGTTGTTGTTGCCGAAGCCGAAGATGATGATCTGCAGCCCGATGCCGATCTGCGGCGCAGCCAGGCCGGCGCCGTTCGCATGGTGCATCGTCTCGAACATGTCCGCGACGATCTCGTGCAGCTCGGGTGTATCGAACCGCTCGACCGGCTTGGCGACTTCGAGCAGGCGCGGATCGCCCATCTTCAGGATCTCGCGAATCATGGCGTATTGCCCTCCAGGAGTTGGTGCAGGCCGTCTTCGTCCAGCACGGGGATGCCGAGTTCCTCGGCCTTCGCGAGCTTGCTGCCGGCTTCGGCGCCCGCGACCACGTAATCCGTCTTCTTCGATACCGAACCGGCCACTTTCGCGCCCGCCGCTTCGAGCATTTCCTTCGCGGCATCGCGCGTGAGCGTCGGCAGCGTGCCCGTCAGCACGACGGTCTTGCCGGCCAGCACGCCCTGCGGCGCCTTCGGCGCGGGCGGCCCTTCCGGCCACGTCACCTTGCCCGGCGCGCGCAACTGCTCGATCACGGTCCGGTTGTGCTCTTCCGCGAAAAACTGGTGGAGCGACTCGGCGACGATCGGCCCGACGTCGTTGACTTCGAGCAGCTCTTCGATCGACGCGTCCATGATCGGCGTGAGCGAGCCGAAATGCTTCGCGAGATCCTTCGCGGTCGATTCGCCCACGTGACGGATACCGAGCCCGTAGATGAAGCGCGCGAGCGTCGTGTGCTTCGCCTTCTCGAGCGAGTCGAGCAGGTTCTGTGCGGACTTCTCGGCAAACCGGTCGAGCTCGGCGAGCGTCGCAAAGCCGAGATTGAACAGGTCGGCCGGCGTGCGCACGAGATTCAGCTCGACGAGCTGGTCGATGATCTTCTCGCCGAGACCGTCGATGTCGAGTGCGCGGCGCTGCGCGAAGTGCCACAGTGCCTGCTTGCGCTGCGCCGGACAGAACAGGCCGCCCGTGCAGCGCGCGATCGCCTCGTCCGGCAGGCGCTCGATCTTCGAGCCGCACACCGGGCATTCGGTCGGCATCACGAATTCGGCCGCATCGGCCGGGCGCCGGTCGAGCAGCGCACCGACCACTTCGGGGATCACGTCGCCGGCGCGGCGCACGATCACGGTATCGCCGATCCGGATGTCCTTGCGGCGCACCTCGTCCTCGTTGTGCAGCGTCGCGTTGGTCACCGTCGCACCGCCGACGAACACCGGCTCGAGGCGCGCGACCGGTGTGATCGCACCGGTGCGCCCGACCTGCACGTCGATCGCGACGAGCTTCGTCAGCGCTTCCTGCGCGGGGAACTTGTGAGCGAGCGCAAAGCGCGGCGCACGCGACACGAAGCCGAGGCGCTCCTGCTCGTCACGCCGGTTGACCTTGTAGACGACACCGTCGATGTCGTAGGGCAGCGACTCGCGCTTCTCGCCGATCTTGCGGAAGAAGTCGAGCAAACCCTGGGCGCCCTGCACGACCGCGCGCTCGCGGTTCACGGGCAGGCCGAGCGACTCGTACCAGTCGAGCAGCGCGCTGTGCGTATCGGGCATCGGCATCCCGTCGAGCACGCCAATCCCGTACGCGAAGAACGACAGCGGACGCTGCGCGGTGATCTTCGAGTCGAGCTGGCGCAGGCTGCCGGCCGCCGCGTTGCGCGGGTTCGCGAATTCGCGCTGCTCGGCCGCGCGCTGGCGTTCGTTCAGGCGTGCGAAATCGCGCTTGAACATCAGCACCTCGCCGCGCACGTCGAGTACGGCCGGCACGTTCTTGCCCTTCAGCTTCAGCGGAATCGAGCGGATCGTGCGCACGTTCTCGGTCACGTCCTCGCCGGTCGTGCCGTCGCCGCGCGTCGACGCCTGCACGAATACGCCCTGCTCGTAGCGCAGCGAGATCGCGAGACCGTCGAACTTCAGTTCGCACGCGTAGTCGACCGGCTCCGTCACCGAACCGGCGAGATCGGTCGCCTTGTCGAGCGCATCGGCGACGCGCTTGTCGAACGCGACGATGTCCTCGTCGGTAAAACCGTTGTTCAGCGACAGCATCGGCGCGTCGTGGACGACCGGCGTGAAGCCGCCGGCCGCCTCGCCGCCTACGCGCTGCGTCGGCGAATCGGGCGTCACGAGTTCGGGATGATCGGTTTCGAGCTGCTGCAGTTCGCGAAACAGTCGGTCGTACTCGGCGTCGGGCAGATCCGGCTGATCGAGCACGTAGTAGGCGTAGTTCGCCCGCTCGAGTTGGTCGCGCAGCCACGCGGCGCGCGCGTCGGGCTGGCTGGCTGGCGGTTCGGCTTGGGTTCGGGCCATGCTGGCGGCAGATTCGTTCTGAGAAAATCGGATGCCCGATTATCTCAGTTTGCCGCCGTGGCGGGGCGCGCAAAACGCGCCCGATGCGCGTGCTGCAGCGCAAACAGCGAGGTGTGCGCCGCAGCGACGAACGGCGGCGCCGAAGCCCGCCGCCCGTGCGTTCGCGTTACTGGCTGAAGAGGCGGCGCGTGACCGGCGAACCGGCCGGGATGCCGGCTTCCTCGAGCTTCGCGTACAGCTTCATCAGTTGCTGGTCGATCGCGACGAGCGTCGATTCCGGCAGCGGCCGGCGCGAATCGTCGACGACCCGCGCACCGATCCGTTCGGACAGCGACTTCGCGTAGTCGCACATCAGCCGGAACGGCAGGATGTCCTCTTCGGCGACCGGCACGTCGAGCACCAGCGTGATCATGTTGCCGCCCTTGTACGTGAGGTCGTCACGCAGGAAGTTCGTGTCGCCGAACTGCAGCATGAACACCGGGTTCTGCTTCGCGTCGAGCTTCACGAAACGCGTGCCGTCGCGGGACAGCAGCAGCCCGTCCTGCGACGCGACCGCCTGCACGTAGTTCGCCGACCAAGGCGCGCCGTCCGACATCACGTTGATCGACAGTTGCGCGTCGCACTGCGCGGCAAACGCGTCGAGCTCGCGCGCCATCGCGACCGTTTCCATCATGTCCGGGAATTCCGGCGCGCCGTCGATCGCGTCGGCGAACTGCTGGACACCCGTCACGAATTCGGAAAACTCGAGCTCGTTCAGCGCGCCGCTGCGGTTCGCGAGCTGCGCGGCTGCGCGCAGTTCCTCGTAGCGCACGCCGTTCTGCAGCAGCTCCCACTGGCCGCCTTCGGGCTTGCCTTCGATATGCACGGGCTTGCTGCCCGCGCGGCGCAGCCGCTGCGCGGCCGGCAGGATCTTGTCGCCCGGCAGCAAACCGTTGAGCCGGATCGGCACGATGCAGTCGATCCGGCGGTCGACGATCGCCGGCGGTGCCGACGAGATCGTCGTCGCGGCCGGCAGCACGGGTTCGACCGGCTCGGCCGCTTCAGCGTGCGTGTCGTGCGCGGCGGCCGGCACGGTGTCTTCTCCGGCAACCGCGTCGACCGGCTCGGCCGGCTCTGCCGACGGCTCGACACCGGTCGCCTCGGCCTGCAGGTCGGCCGGCATGTCGGCAGGCGCCGCACCGCCGAAGGTCGGCTCGACGCGCGCGACTTCCGCCGACGTGGCGGCCGCAGCAGCAGTCGCAGCCGGCGCCGCAGGCTCGCGCCGCACCGGCTGACGCACCGGCTCGATGAACGGCAACTCTTCGTCGCGCTCGGGGCGGTTCATCGCCTCGGCCGCTTCCTCCGGCATCGGGCGCGGCATCCTGCGCCGCACCTTCGCGCCCTGCCATGCGTTGTAGACCACGACGCCGCCCACCACGACGGCGCCCGCGCCGATCAAACCGAGTGTCAACTCGTCCATGCACGCTCCATCAGCAATTCTTGTTCGTCGGAACCGCGAACGGGCGCCCATGCGCCGCGCGAACGCGGTCCGGTTTCGTCAAACGTCAATTCTGGGCAAAACCCGCGGCGGTTTCCATGTCCACCGCGACGATCCGCGACACGCCCTGCTCCTGCATCGTCACGCCGATCAGCTGCTGCGCCATCTCCATCGCGATCTTGTTGTGCGAGATGAACAGGAACTGCGTCTTGTCGGACATCGCGCGCACGAGATTCGCGAAACGCTCGGTGTTCGCGTCGTCGAGCGGCGCGTCGACCTCGTCGAGCAGACAGAACGGCGCCGGATTGAGCTGGAACATCGCGAACACCAGTGCGGTCGCGGTCAGCGCCTTCTCGCCGCCCGACAGCAGGTGAATCGTCGCGTTCTTCTTGCCCGGCGGCTGCGCCATCACCTGCACGCCGGCATCGAGGATCTCGTCGCCCGTCATGATCAGCTTCGCCTGGCCGCCGCCGAACAGGCGCGGGAACAGGTCGCTGAAGTGACGGTTGACCTCGTCGAAAGTGCCTTGCAGCAGCGTGCGGGTTTCCTGGTCGATCTTGTGGATCGCGTCCTCGAGCGTCGTGATCGCGTCGATCAGGTCGGCCGACTGCGCATCGAGGAACACCTTGCGCTCGCTCGCGGCCTTCAGCTCGTCGAGCGCGGCCATGTTCACCGGGCCGAGCGCATTGATCGCGTTGTTCAGGCGCGTGACCTCGCCTTGCAGGTACGACGGCTTCAGATCCGGCGTGAGCTTCTCGCGCAGCGCCTCCTCGTCGACCTCGGCCGCGGTCAGTTGCTCGGCGAACTGCTCGACCGCCAGGCGCGCGGCCTGCTCCTTCAACTGCAATTCGGTGATGCGGTCGCGCAGCGGCTGCAGCGAGCGCTCGGCGACGAGCCGCTGCTCGTCCGACGCGCGCAGCTTCGCGGTCAGGTCGTCGAGTTCGATCCGCGCGGCCTGCAGCGCCTCTTCCTTCACCGCACGCACTTCGAGCGCATCCTGCAGGCCCGTGTGCGCGGTCTGCTCGTTGATCGTCTCGAGTTCGGCGCGTGCGTCTTCCAGCGATCCGGCAACACGTTCGCTCTGCTCGTGCGCGACCTGGATGCTGCGCTTGAGTTCGTCGATCCGCGTGACCGCGTTGCGCGCGGCGAAGCGCGCGTCGTTCGCGCCGCGCTCCAGGTCGCGCGCTTCCTGACGCGCCTGCGTCAGCGATTCGTCGAGTGCTTCGAATGCGAGCTGGTTGTCCTCGAAGCGCGCCTGCAGCTCCGCGAGTTCGCCGTCGAAACGCTCGAAATTCGCTTCCGATTCAGCGCGCATCGCGCGCTGCTCTTCGATCTGCGCGCCGATTTCCTCGAGTTCCTCGCGGATCTGCGTGCTGCGCTGCGTGTAACGTTCGTGCGCCTGCGCGAGCTTCAGCACGTCCATCTGCAGCGCGTGCACGCGTTGCGTCGCACGCTCGGCCTGTGCGCGCACGTCGCCGAGCGCCTGCGTGGCCTGCGTGTGCGCGGCTTCCGCGCGCACGGCTGCCGTGCGCGCCTCGTCGGCGAGCAGCGCCTGCGCACGCACCTGGCGCGTCAGGTTTTCGATTTCCTGCTGGCGGGCCAGCATCCCGGCCTGCTCCGAATCGGCGGCATAGAGCTGCACGCCGACGCGCGTGACGACATGGCCGGCCTTGACGACGAACGCGCCGCCTGCCGGCAGCTGCGTGCGCGTCGCGAGCGCCTGTGCGACGTCGTCGGCGACATACACGTTGCCGAGCCAGTCGTTCAGCACCGCACGGATGCCCGCATCGTCGATGCGCACGAGCGACAGCACCGGGCGCAGGCCCGCCACGGCCGCGGGCGGTTCGCCGGCCGCGGGCGGCGCATAGAACGCGAGCTTCGCCGGCGGCGCATCGGTCGCGAATGCCTTCACCCAGTCGAGATTCGACACTTCGAGCGCGGCGAGACGCTCGCGCAGCACGGCCTCGAGCGCCGCTTCCCAGCCGGCCTCGACGTGCAGCTTCTTCCACAGGCGCGGCAGCGCGCCGAGCTCGTGCTTGTCGAGCCAGGGCTGCACCTTGCCTTCGGTCTGCACGTTTTCCTGCAGTTGCTTCAACGCGGCGAGACGCGCCTCGAGCTGGTGGATCTGCGCGGCCTCGGCCTGCACGCGCTCCTGCGCGGCACGGCGTTCGCCATCGAGGCGCGGCACCGTTTCCTGCGCGTCGGCGAGGCGCGCCTGCGCTTCGGCAAGGATCTCTTCCTGCTCGGCCAGCTGCATGCGCAGCTCCTCGAGCTGGGCCTCGTCCGGCGCGTCGAGCCCGCCCGCTTCGCTCTTCAGGCGCTCATGGCGTTGCTGAAGCTGCTGAAGCTGCTGGTCGGCGTTGCGCTGGTGCGCGGCCTCGAGTTTCAGCGACTGTTCGGTCTGCGCGATCCGCGCGCGCTCGTCGTTGAGCTGCGCCTGCGCATCGCGCCATTTCGCTTCGAGCGCCGGCAGTGCGTCGTGCTTCGCGGCGGCGTTGTCTTCGGCGAGCGCGGCCTTCTCGTCGGCCATCGCGCGCGCTTCCTCGGCTTCCTCGAGCTCGTCCTGCGCCTTCTCGGCCTGCGCGCGCCATTGCTCGCGCTGCGCATTCAGCGCGGCGATCTGCGCCTGCACGCGATTGCGCGATTCGACGATGAACTTGATCTCGGCTTCGAGGCGGCTCACCTCGGCATTCGCCTCGTAGAGCGAACCCTGCGCGCCCTGCATCGCGTCGCTCGCCGAGTAATGCGCGACACGCAGCGTCTCGAGCTGCGCCTCGACCTCGCGCAGCTTCGCCGTCTGCGCCTCGAGGTCGATCTGCGCCTGTTCGATCGCGCGCTGCTGCTTCTGCTGCTCGCCGGCGGCCTCGTTCTTGCGCAGCAACCACAGCAGGCGCTGCTTCTCCTCGCCGTCGGCGACGAGTTCCTTGTACCTGGTCGCGACGACGGCCTGCGCCTCGAGCTTCTCGAGGTTCGCGCCGAGTTCGCGGACGATGTCCTCGACGCGCGTCAGGTTCTCGCGCGTGTCGTGCAGGCGGTTCTCGGTTTCGCGGCGGCGCTCCTTGTACTTCGATACGCCCGCGGCTTCCTCGAGGAACACGCGCAGCTCTTCCGGCTTCGCCTCGATGATCCGCGCGATCATGCCCTGCCCGATGATCGCGTATGCACGCGGCCCGAGGCCCGTGCCGAGGAAGATGTCCTGGATGTCGCGGCGGCGCGCCGGCAGGTTGTTGATGTAGTAACTCGACGTGCCGTCGCGCGTGAGCACGCGCTTCACGGCGATCTCGCCGTACTGGCCCCACTGGCCGGCCGCGCGGCCGTCGGAGTTGTCGAAGATCAGTTCGACGCTGGCCCGGCTGCCGGGCTTGCGGGCGGTCGAGCCGTTGAAGATCACGTCCTGCATCGACTCGCCGCGCAGCTCGGAAGCGCGCGACTCGCCGAGCACCCAGCGCACGGCGTCGATGATGTTGGACTTGCCGCACCCGTTCGGGCCCACCACGCCGACAAGCTGGCCCGGAACCTGGAAATGCGTGGGATCGACAAAGGATTTGAAGCCAGCGAGTTTGATCGAGCTCAGACGCACGGCGGTATCGGATGTGAAGAAGGTGTGAAACGGACGGAGCCGCACTGCGCGAGGCCGGACGGCCCATGCGCGCGACGCGCCCCGGAATTCAAAAGCGGGGCCGCGCGCATCCAGCGTTGGGCCCCGCAAACGGCTTCCATCATACCATCGCGCGTGCACCGTCCCGACCGTCGCCGGGTTTGTCCGGTGCCGGCGCGGCACGATGGACCCGGCTCGACAGCAGCGTGGCCAGCACGATGCATGCGCCGCCCGCCCACTCGCGCGCGGTCGGCAGCTCGTTCGCGAACACCCACGCCGACAGCGCGGTGATCACGATCTCGAACAGCATGATGATCGACGCGCGGTTCGCCGGCACACGCGCGAGCCCGTACTGCACGAGCAGGTTGTTCGACGCCATCGTCACGCCGATCGCGACGATGATCAGCGCGGCGACACCGAGCTGGCCGCCCGCCGGCGCAGCCGGCAGCCCCTCGAACAGCGACGCGATCGCGCCGAACACGGCCGCGCCGCCGAACAGCGTCGCGGTGCGCATCTCCGCGCGCATCTCCGGCAGCTCGCGGCTCGCCTTGATCACGAGCACGTTGCTCATCGCGAAGCTCAGCCCGGCAGCGAGGCCGGCCCATTCGGCCGGGCTGGCCGGCAGCGGCAGGCCGAGCGCCGGCGACCACAGCATCAGCATCGCGCCGCCGATCGACAGCGCCGCGAGCCCCGCGCCGGCCCAGGTCAGCCGCTCGCGCAGCAGGAAGTGCGCGTAGATCGCGGTCCACGCGGGGGTCAGGTAGAACAGCAGCATCACACGCAGCACTTCGCCGTGGATCGTGCCCCACACGAACCCGAGGTTCGTCACGCCGGCCGTCACCGCGATGCCGGCCAGCACCCAGTGCCAGCGCAGCGTCGCGATCGTGCGGTGCCGCGCGACGATCACGAACAGGAACGCGACGAGGCTCGTCAGCGCGCTCGCGAGCGTGCCCGTCACGCCGAGCGACGCAAGGATCCGCAGCGGATACCAGATCAGGCCCCATACCGATGCGCCGATCAGGATGGCCAGCGTCGGCAGGCTGCCGCGTACCGCGTTATTCATTTGGTTCGATACCCTTTATTCGACCGGCCCGGCCGCCGTTCCGGCAGGCCGTGACCGCGTTCCGTCACGCTATAATCGTCCGTTGCGACCCGTGCGCCCGCGGCGCCCGTTCGCAGCCGCGCGGCGCGCCCGCCGCTTCCTTCGCTCCAACCGGCCGCGATGGCCGCTTCGCCCGTGAACCCTCGACTCGACTCGCTCCAGCCCTATCCCTTCGAAAAGCTGCGCGCCCTGTTCAAGGACGTGACGCCCTCCGGCGCCCTCAAACCGATCAGCTTCGGCATCGGCGAGCCCAAACACGCGACGCCGGCGCTGATCCGCGACGCCGTGGTGGCCGCGCTCGACGGTCTCGCGTCGTACCCGGCCACCGCCGGCTCGGACGCGCTGCGTACGTCGATCGCGCACTGGCTCGAGCGCCGCTACGGGCTGCCGGCCATCGATCCGGCCACGCAGGTGCTGCCCGTGTCGGGCTCGCGCGAGGCGCTGTTCTCGCTCGCCCAGACGGTGATCGACGCACGCCCGTCCGAAACGGGCGAGAAGGCGATCGTACTCTGTCCGAATCCTTTCTATCAAATTTACGAAGGCGCGGCGCTGCTGGCCGGTGCCGAACCCTATTTCGCGAACAGCGACCCGGCCCGCAACTTCGCGTGCGACTACGCGTCGGTGCCCGACGCGGTCTGGGCGCGCACGCAGCTGCTGTACGTGTGCTCGCCGGGCAACCCGACGGGCGCCGTGCTGACGCTCGACGACTGGCGCGAGCTGTTCGCGCTGTCCGACCGCCACGGTTTCGTGATCGCGTCCGACGAGTGCTATTCGGAAATCTATTTCGACGAAGCGGCACCGCCGCTCGGCGGCCTCGAGGCCGCGCACCGCCTCGGCCGCGGCTTCGAGCGGCTCGTGATGCTGTCGAGCCTGTCGAAACGCTCGAACGTGCCGGGCATGCGCTCGGGTTTCGTCGCCGGCGACGCCGCGCTGCTGAAGAAATTCCTGCTGTACCGCACGTACCATGGTGCGGCGCTGTCGCCGGTCTGGCAGCACGCAAGCATCGCCGCGTGGAACGACGAGGCGCACGTGCGCGAGAACCGGGCGCTGTACCTGCAGAAGTTCAGCACGGTCACGCCGATGCTCGCCGACGTGATCGACGTGAAACTGCCCGACGCGGCGTTCTACCTGTGGGCCAACGTGTCGCGCACCGGCCTGTCGGACACCGAGTTCGCCCGCCGCCTGTACGCCGACTATAATGTGACGGTTCTGCCCGGCTCGTACCTCGCGCGCGATGCGCACGGCACGAATCCGGGCCGCGATTTCATCCGGATCGCGCTCGTCGCGGGCACCCCCGAATGCGTCGAGGGCGCGCAACGCATCGTCGATTTCTGCCGGTCTCTCGCGCGGTAATCGTCCATCCGATCAATTCCATCCAATCTCCTGCGAAAACGAACATGTCGCAACAACTTCAGCAAATCATCGATACCGCCTGGGACAACCGCGCCGAGCTGTCGCCGAAGGCCGCACCGGCCGACGTCCGCGAAGCCGTCGCGCACGCGATCGAGCAGCTCGACAAAGGCGCGCTGCGCGTTGCCGAGAAGATCGACGGCAACTGGACCGTGCACCAGTGGCTGAAGAAGGCCGTGCTGCTGTCGTTCCGCCTGGAGGACAACGCGCCGATGCCCGCCGGCGGCTACTCGCAGTTCTACGACAAGGTGCCGTCGAAGTTCGCGAACTACACGGCCGAAGATTTCGCCGCAGGCGGCTTCCGCGTCGTCCCGCCGGCCATCGCGCGCCGCGGCTCGTTCATCGCGAAGAACGTCGTGCTGATGCCGTCGTACACCAACATCGGCGCGTACGTCGACGAAGGCACGATGGTCGACACGTGGGCAACGGTCGGTTCGTGCGCGCAGATCGGCAAGAACGTGCACCTGTCGGGCGGCGTCGGCATCGGCGGCGTGCTCGAGCCGCTGCAGGCGAACCCGGTCATCATCGAAGACAACTGCTTCATCGGCGCCCGCTCGGAAGTCGTCGAAGGCGTGATCGTCGAGGAAAACTCGGTGATCTCGATGGGCGTGTACCTCGGCCAGAGCACGAAGATCTACGATCGCGAGACGGGCGAAGTCAGCTACGGCCGCATCCCGGCCGGTTCGGTCGTCGTCGCCGGCAACCTGCCGTCGAAGGACGGCTCGCACAGCCTGTATTGCGCGGTGATCGTCAAGAAGGTCGACGCGAAGACGCGTGCGAAGGTCGGCCTGAACGAGCTGCTGCGAGGCGACTGATGGCGAAGCCGCACACCGTGGTCGTCTACGGCATTCCGAACTGCGACACCGTGAAGAAGGCCCGCGTGTGGCTCGACGATCACGGCGTCGAATTCGAGTTCCACGACTTCAAGAAGCTCGGCGTCAGCGCGCCGCTGATCGAAGACTGGCTGAAGGACGTGTCGCTCGACGCACTCGTCAACAAGCGCGGCACCACGTGGCGCGGCCTCGACGACGCAATGAAGGCGGCCGCCGAAACGAAGACCGGCGCGGTCGCTCTGATGATCCACAAGCCGTCGGTCATCAAGCGCCCCGTGCTGGTGGTCAACGGCCGCGTGAAATCGCTCGGCTTCGTGGCCGATCAATACGCGGCGCTGTTTGCCGCATAGGGCTGCCCGCGCTGCGCCCGTCGGCGCGGCCCGACGTCTTGTCGCTGCCGGCCACCGCGCCGGCATTTTTTATCGAAAGTGGTCCGAACCATGTCCGCCACCCTAGCCCTTACCGAACAGCTGATCGCCCGCGCGTCCGTGACGCCCGACGACCAGCATTGCCAGCAGATCATGACCGAGCGCCTCGCCGCACTCGGCTTCGAATGCGAGACCATCGCGTCGCACGGCGTGACCAACCTGTGGGCCGTCAAGCGCGGCGCCGACGGCCGCGACGGCAAGCTGCTCGCCTTCGCGGGCCATACCGACGTCGTACCGACCGGCCCGCTCGAGCAATGGAGCTCGCCGCCGTTCATCCCCGCCCATCGGGACGGCAAGCTGTACGGCCGCGGCGCGGCCGACATGAAGACGTCGCTCGCGGCGTTCGTGGTCGCGTCCGAGGAATTCGTCGCGGCACACCCCGGCCACCGCGGCGCGATCGCATTCCTGATCACGAGCGACGAGGAAGGCCCCGCCACCGATGGCACCGTGAAGGTCGTCGAGCTGCTCGAAGCGCGCGGCGAACGCATGGACTACTGCATCGTCGGCGAACCGACGTCGACCAACGAACTCGGCGACGTCGTCAAGAACGGCCGCCGCGGCTCGATGTCGGGCGAACTGGTCGTCAAGGGCGTGCAGGGCCACATCGCCTATCCGCACCTCGCGAAGAACCCGATCCACCTGCTCGCGCCGGCGCTCGCCGAGCTCGCCGCCGAGCAATGGGACGAAGGCAACGAATACTTCCCGCCGACCACCTGGCAGGTATCGAACCTGCACGCCGGCACCGGCGCGACCAACGTGATCCCCGGCCACGCCGACCTGCTGTTCAACTTCCGCTTCTCGACCGCGAGCACGGTCGAGGGCCTGCAGGCGCGCGTGCACGCGATCCTCGACAAGCACGGCCTCGAATACACGCTGAAATGGTCGGTGAGCGGCCTGCCGTTCCTCACGCCGCGCGGCGAGCTGTCGGGCGCGCTGGAAAACGCGATCCGCACCGAGACCGGCATCACGACCGAGCTGTCGACCACGGGCGGCACGTCGGACGGCCGTTTCATCGCGCGCATCTGCCCGCAGGTGATCGAGTTCGGGCCGCCGAACGGCAGCATCCACAAGATCGACGAGCACATCGAAGTGCGCTTCATCGATCCGCTGAAGAACGTGTACCGCCGCGTGCTCGAACAACTGATCGCCTGATGGAGCCTCGCATGACGACACCTTTTGCCACAGTCCGCGACCTGCTGCGCTACGCGGTCACGCGCTTCTCGAAGGCGAAGCTCGCGTTCGGCCACGGCTCCGACAATGCGTACGACGAAGCGGCCTACCTCGTGCTGCGCACGCTCGACCTGCCGCTCGACACGCTCGAGCCGTTCCTCGACGCACGGCTCCTGCCCGACGAAATCGCGGCCGTGCTCGCCGTGATCGAACGGCGCGCGACCGACCGCGTGCCGGCCGCGTACCTCACGCATGAAGCCTGGATGCATGGCCACCGCTTCTACGTCGACGAACGCGTGATCGTGCCGCGCTCGTTCATCGGCGAACTGCTCGACGACGGGCTGCAGCCGTACGTCGCCGATCCCGAACAGGTCGGCGCCGTGCTCGAGCTGTGCACGGGCTCGGGCTGCCTCGCGATCCTCGCGGCGAGCGCGTTCCCGAATGCCGAGATCGACGCGGTCGACCTGTCCGACAAGGCCCTCGAAGTCGCCGAGATCAACGTGCGCGACTACGGCCTCGAAGACCGCATCGGGCTGCACCGCGGCGACCTCTACGCGCCGCTGCCCGCATTCCGCACCGACCCGGACTCGCGCTACGACGTGATCCTGACGAACCCGCCGTACGTGAATGCGTCGTCGATGGCCGCACTGCCGCCCGAGTACCGGCACGAGCCGGAGATGGCGCTCGCGGGTGGCGACGACGGGATGGACATCGTGCGACGCATCGTCGCCGAAGCCCATCGCTGGCTGCACGACGACGGCGTGCTCGTCGTCGAGATCGGCAACGAGCGCGAGAACGTCGAAGCCGCGTTCGGCGGCCTCGAACTCACGTGGCTGCCGACCAGCGCGGGCGACGACGCCGTGTTCCTGATCCAGGCGTCGGACCTGCCGCGCAAGGCCTGAGCCTTTTCGGCTCGCCCACCGTGCGGTGCACCGTTGCGCCGCACGGTTGGGTAAGATGCGCGTAGGCGGCCGCCCGGCCGCGCGACCTCAGGAGTCCGTCACGCGCCCATGACCCTCGACTGGCTACATCTCGGCACCCTGATCCTGACCATCCATGTGCTCGGGATCGTCGCTGCGTGCCACGCGATCATGAACACGCGCACGTCGCAAGGTGCGATCGCATGGGCCGTCTCGCTTGCGGCCATGCCGTACCTGACGCTCGTTCCGTACCTGTTCCTCGGTCGCAGCAAGTTCTCCGGCTACGTCGACGCCCGGCGCCACGAGCTGGAAATGTTGCGCATGCACACACCCCGCTCGCCCTGGCTCAGCAGCGACGCGACCGACGGGCCGGCCGCCGACGCGATCGGCCAGGCCGCGGTGCTCGCGCTTACGCGTCTCGGCGGCATGCCGTTCCTCGGCGGCAATTCGGTGCGCACGCTCGTGAACGGCGATGCGACGTTCTCGGCGATCCTCGCCGCAATCGACGCAGCGCGCGATTACGTGGTGGTGCAGTTCTTCATCGTGCGCGACGATGCGCTCGGCCGGATGCTGCGCGACTCGATGCTCGCGCGTGCGGCAGCCGGCGTGCGCTGCTGCCTCCTGTACGACAGCATCGGCAGCTTCGACTTGCCGCACAGCTACGTCGACACATTGCGCCGGGGCGGCGTCGAGGTGCATCCGTTCGCGACCAACCGGAAGTTCGTCAACCGTTTCCAGCTCAACTTCCGCAACCACCGCAAGATCGTCGTGGTCGACGGCAATCGCGCGTTCGTCGGCGGCCACAACGTCGGCGTCGAATATCTCGGCGCGAAGCCGCGCCTGTCGCCGTGGCGCGACACGCACATCGAGATACGCGGCCCCGTGGTCGCGAGCATCCAGTACGTGTTCGCCGAAGACTGGCACTGGGCGACGCAGAAGCTGCCGCCGCTCGCGATGCCGCCGCCCGCGCAGCCGGGCGACAACATGCATTGCCTCGCCGTGCCGATGGGGCCGGCCGACAAGCAGGAGACGGGCTCGCTGTTCTTCGTCGAGGCGATCAACGCCGCGCGCGAACGGGTCTGGATCACCACGCCGTACCTCGTCCCCGACGAAGCCGTGATCTCCGCGCTGAAGCTCGCCGTCATGCGCGGCGTCGACGTGCGCATCCTGATTCCGAGCCGGCGCGATCACTACGTGGTATTCGAGGCGTCGAAGCTGTACGCGCGCGACCTGGTCGATGCGGGCGTGAAGGTATTCCGCTACCGGCCCGGCTTCCTGCACCAGAAGGTCGTGCTGATCGACCGCATCGCGGCGGCGATCGGAAGCGCGAATCTCGACAACCGTTCGTTCCGCCTCAATTTCGAGATCATGGTGCTGACCGTCGACCGCGCATTCGCCGACGAGGTCGAGACGATGCTCGCTGCCGACTTCGCACAGGCGTACGAGGTCGATGCGAACGAATACCGCCGATCGCCTGCCTGGCGACGCATCGCGATGCACGTCGCGCGGCTGTTCGCACCGATCCTCTGACGGCCGGGACCGCGGCGGGCAGGCGACCCGCACCGGCGCCGCGAACGACGCCGGCAGCCGTCACAGCAGCTTGTCGATATCCGCGGCGATTTCGTCCGGCTTGGTGGACGGCGCATAGCGCTTGACGATGCGCCCTTCGCGATCGATCAGGAATTTCGTGAAGTTCCACTTGATCGCCTTGAGGCCGAGAATGCCGGGCGCCTCGTCGGTCAGGTAGCGGTACAGCGGATGCGCATGGTCGCCCTTCACGTCGATCTTCGCGAACATCGGGAACGTGACGCCGTAATTGCGCTCGCAGAACGCGCCGATCTGCGCGGCGTCGCCGGGCTCCTGCTTGCCGAACTGGTTGCACGGGAAGCCGAGCACATAGAAGCCGCGCGCCGCGTACTGGTCGTACAGCTTCTGCAAACCGGCGTACTGCGGCGTGAAACCACACTCGCTCGCGGTGTTGACGATCAGCAGCACCTTGCCGCGATACGCGTCGAGCGAGGCCGGCGCGCCGGCAAGCGTCTCTGCGCTGAACGAATACAGGGTGGACATCGGGCACTCCTTTTACGAAACCGGATCGACGTGGAGTCTAGGCGAAATTGCACCATTGCGGCATCCGCCGAACGGCCAATGCCCGGCGCAAGCGGCGCGCAGTCTAGAATAGCGGTTTTGGCCAGTCATTTCCGCCGTGATCCGTTTCAATCAGTTCAGCCTTGCGCGCGGCACCAAGCCGCTGTTCGAGTCGACCTCCTTCGTGCTCAATCCCGGCGAGAAAGCCGGCCTGATCGGCGCGAACGGCGCCGGCAAGTCGACGCTGTTCTCGGTCCTGCGCGGCGAGCTGCACTCCGACGGCGGCGATTTCTCGATGCCGCCGTCGTGGCGGATCGCCCACGTGTCGCAGGAAACGCCCGCCGTCGACCGCTCGGCGCTCGACTACACGCTCGACGGCGACGCCGCGCTGCGCGAGATCGAGGCGCGCATCGCCGCCGCGTCCGCCGCGCATGACGGCGCCGCCGAAGCCGACGCGCACGCGGCATTCGCCGACGCCGACGGCTACACCGCGCCGGCCCGTGCCGAGGCGCTGCTGCTCGGTCTCGGCTTCACGCTCGCGCAGACGCGCGAATCCGTCGCCAGCTTCTCCGGCGGCTGGCGCATGCGCCTGAATCTCGCGCAGGCGCTGATGTGCCGCTCCGACCTGCTGCTGCTCGACGAACCGACGAACCACCTCGACCTCGACGCGATCGTCTGGCTCGAAGACTGGCTGCACCGCTACCCCGGCACGCTCGTCGTGATTTCGCACGACCGCGAATTCCTCGATTCGATCTGCAATGTCACGCTGCACCTGGAAAACCGCCAGGTGAAGCGCTACGGCGGCAACTACTCGCAGTTCGAAGTGCTGCGCGCGCAGCAACTGGCGCTCCAGCAAAGCGCCTACGAAAAGCAGCAGAAGACGATCGAGCACCTGCAGAGCTTCGTCGACCGCTTCAAGGCCAAGGCGACCAAGGCCAAGCAGGCGCAGAGCCGGATGAAGGCGCTCGAGAAGATGGAGCTGATCGCGCCCGCGCACATCGCGTCGCCGTTCACGTTCGAATTCCGCACGCCCGACGCCGCGCCGAACCCGATGATGGTGATGGAAGACGTCCGCTGCGGCTACCACGCCGACGGCGGAGCGGAGATCCCGATCGTCGAGCGCGTCGCGCTGTCGATCCAGAACGGCCAGCGCATCGGCCTGCTCGGCGCGAACGGCCAGGGCAAGTCGACGCTGATCAAGACGCTGGCCGGCACGCTAGCGCCGCTGTCGGGGCACGTCCGCGACGGCAAGGGGCTGACGATCGGCTATTTCGCGCAGCACCAGCTCGAAACGCTGCGTGAGGACGATTCGCCGCTGGCGCATCTGGCGCGGCTCGCGCCCGACACGCGCGAGCAGGAAATGCGCGACTTCCTCGGCGGCTTCAACTTCTCGGGCGACATGGCAACCAGCCCGGTCGGGCCGTTTTCGGGCGGCGAAAAGGCACGCCTCGCGCTCGCGCTGATCATCTGGCAGAAGCCGAACCTGCTGCTGCTCGACGAACCGACCAACCACCTCGACCTCGAAACGCGCCATGCGCTGACGATGGCGCTCGCGCAGTTCGAGGGCACGCTGATCCTCGTCTCGCACGACCGCCACCTGCTGCGCGCGACGACCGACCAGTTCATGCTGGTCGCGAAGCACCGGCTGCAGCCGTTCGACGGCGACCTCGACGACTACCGCGACTGGCTGCTGCAGCACGCGGCCGAGCAGCGCGCCGCCGCGAAGGCGGACAGCGCAGCTTCGTCGGGCGCGGGTGCCGCGGCCAACCGCAAGGACCAGAAACGTCAGGCCGCCGAGGAACGGCAGCGCCTGTCGGTGCTGAAGAAGCCGCTGCAGACGCGCATCACCAAGCTCGAAAAGGAAATGGAGACGCTGCACGCGGAGAAGGCCCGCCTCGACGCATTCGTCGCCGATCCGGCGAGCTACGAAGCCGAGCGCAAGACGGAGCTGACCGATGCGATCCGCAAGCTCGGGGACGTCAACACGCGTCTCGAGACGGTCGAGGCCGACTGGCTTGCCGCACAGGAAGAGCTCGAGCAGATCGGCTGACCGCTGTCACGGCGCAACCGGCCGGTATGCCAGCCCGGCGTGCCGGCTGCCTCGGCACCGCGGCACCGCGGCACCTTGATATCGCGGCATCTCGACAGGCCCATCCGTCCTTCTTCGGGCCCGGATACGACAAGGCCGGGCGCACGGTCCCGGCCTGTTCATTCACTACCGTCGTCACCCTGTGGTTCGCCGACCATCCGCCAGGCTGCCGGCTCAGCGGCGCGGCAGCGTATCGCGCGGCATCTGCTCGTCGTCGCCCATCAGGTACCGGCGCCCTTCGGTCGGCCGCCGGATCGTGGCAGCGACTTCCGCTTCCGTCACGTCCTCGGACACGACCTTGCGCGCGAGTCGCCCCTCTTCGTCGATCCACTCGACGATCCGGCATCCCCCACCCCAGGGCTGGCGAATCGGCTCCGACACGCGGCAGCCGCGCAGGTTGTAAAGGCGTCCGCCCGGCGCTTCCCCATAGGATTTCAACATAGGTTCCCTTCGCATTGCGCGGTTCGACAATCCGGCCAAGGATAGGGAAAAGCGATGTCCGGCGGGTTACAGAAGCCTACATATTCTTTACAGCGAATTACGCGCCAGATCGCCGGCAGGCCCGGCCCGCGTACCCGTGCAGCCGGTCACTCGAGATCGCGCACGCGGTCGATCGCCTGCTCGAGCCGATCGACGGCCATCACGTTCAGCCCTTCGATCGGCTGCTTCGGCGCGTTCGCCTTCGGGATCAGCGCGGACGTGAAACCGAGCTTCGCGGCCTCGCGCAGCCGCTCCTGCCCGCGCGGCGACGGCCGGATCTCGCCCGCCAGCCCCACTTCGCCGAACACGATCAGCCCCTTCGGCAGCGCCTTGTTGCGCATCGACGAATGGATCGCGAGCAGCACCGCGAGGTCGGCGGCCGGCTCGGTGATCTTCACGCCGCCCACCGCATTGAGGAACACGTCCTGGTCGAAGCACGCGATGCCGGCATGACGGTGCAGCACCGCGAGCAGCATCGCGAGCCGGTTCTGTTCGAGGCCGACCGCGAGCCGGCGCGGGTTCGGCACGTGCGCGGTGTCGACGAGCGCCTGGACTTCGACGAGCAGCGGGCGCGTGCCCTCCTGTGTAACGAGCACGCACGAGCCGGGCACGACCTGCTCGTGCTGCGACAGGAACAGTGCGGATGGATTCGCGACGCCGCGCAGCCCGCGCTCCGTCATCGCGAACACGCCGAGTTCGTTGACCGCGCCGAAGCGGTTCTTGAACGCGCGCACGAGCCGGAACGACGAGTGCGTGTCGCCTTCGAAGTACAGCACCGTGTCGACGATGTGCTCGAGCACGCGCGGGCCGGCCAGGTTGCCTTCCTTCGTCACGTGCCCGACCATGATGATCGCGGTGCCCGACTGCTTCGCGATGCGCGTGAGCTGCGCCGCGCATTCGCGCACCTGCGCGACGGAGCCGGGGGCCGACGTGAGCGCTTCCGAATAGACGGTCTGGATCGAGTCGATCACGGCCACGTCCGGCCGTTCCGTGTCGATCGCGGCCTGGATCTTCTCGAGCTGGATCTCCGCGAGCAGCTTCAGTTCGTCCGCCGGCGTACCGCCGTCGAGCAGCGCAAGCCGTTGCGCGCGCAACGCGATCTGCGCGGCCGATTCCTCGCCGCTGATATAGAGCGCGCGCCGCTCGCTCGCGATGTCCGCAAGCGACTGCAGCAGCAGCGTCGATTTGCCGATACCCGGGTCGCCGCCGATCAGTACGACGCCGCCCGGCACGAGCCCGCCGCCGAGCACGCGGTCGAATTCGCCGATGCCGGTGGAGAAGCGCGGCACGTCGGCGGCTTCGATGTCGACGAGACGCTGCACGGGCGCACGCTTGGCGAGCGACTGGAAACGATGGGCCGACGGCGCCTCAGGAACCGATTCGACGAGCGTATTCCAGGCCTGGCACGACGGGCATTGCCCTTGCCACTTCGGGGTCTGTCCGCCGCACTCGCTGCAGACGTATACGGTTTTCTGTTTGGCCACGCGCGACGCCCTTATTCCGCGCGCACGGGCACGCGGCCGGCGACTGCACACATCAGCTCGTAACCGATCGTGCCGCAATGGCGGGCGACGTCGTCGATCGGCAATGCATTGCCCCACAGCTCGACCCGCGCGCCGACGCCGGCTTGCGGGCACGGGGTCAGGTCGACGGTAATCATGTCCATCGACACGCGGCCGACGATCCGCGTGCGGATGCCGTCGACGATCACGGGCGTGCCTTCGGGCGCGACCCGCGGATAACCGTCCGCATAACCGCATGCGACCACGCCGATCCGCATCGGCGCCTGCGCGGAAAACGTCGAGCCGTAGCCGATCGCCTGGCCCTTCGCGATCGTCTGCACCGCGATCAGTTCGGACGCGAGCGTCATCGCCGGCTTCAGCCCCGTGTCGGCGATGTCGGACGACAGCCCCGACGGCGACGCGCCGTACAGCACGATCCCCGGGCGCACCCAGTCGAAATGCGTGTCCGGATGCCACAGCACGGCGGCCGAGTTCGCGAGACTGCGCGCGCCGGCGATGTTTTCCGCGCCGCGCTCGAACGTCGCGAGCTGCTCGGCGACGCCGCGCTCGTTGTCCGCATCCGAAAAATGGGTCATCAACGTGATCTGGCCGATGCCGGGGCACGCGCGGGCGCGCTCCCACGCGGCGCGGTATTTCTCCGGCAGGTAGCCGAGCCGGTTCATCCCGCTGTTCATCTTCAGCTGCACGTTGACGGGTTTCGACAGCCGCGCCGTTTCCAGCATCCGCATCTGCTCGTCGTTGTGGACGGTCGTCGTCAGGCTGTAGCGGTCGATCACGTCGATGTCGGTCGAGCGGAAGAACCCCTCCAGCAGCAGGATCGGGCCGGCCCAGCCGAGCTCGCGCAGCTTGACTGCCTCGTCGAGGTCGAGCAGGCCGAAGCCGTCGGTGCCGCGCAGGCCCGGAAACGCGCGGGCGAGACCGTGCCCGTACGCGTTCGCCTTGACGACCGCCCAGACCTTGGACGGGCCGGCAAAGCGGCGGACGACGGAGAGATTGTTCGCGAGAGCGGCGGTGTGGATGGTGGCGGAGATCGGGCGCGGCATGGGAAATTTACGTAAAGACGCTTGCGAATCATCAGCTTACCGCGCCTTTTGAGCACTGAAGCCGACAACTTGCGGAACGATCGGGGAATCTTGCTAGTCCGAACTGGCGTATTTTCATGTTATAAAGCCGTGCGCACAACCCATTTCGAACGGAATAAGCCGATCGCATACCAGGCGGCCTACGCGGCCCTGCCGCAGCGACGAAAGCATCGCATCAGATGAAAAAAGGTTTTTACACCATCATGGCCGCGCAGTTTTTCTCGTCGCTGGCCGACAATGCGCTCCTCATCGCCGCCATCGCCCTGCTGAAAGACCTCCACGCCCCCAACTGGATGACACCGCTGCTGAAGCTGTTCTTCGTGTTGTCCTATGTGGTGCTGGCGGCGTATGTCGGTGCGTTCGCGGATTCGCGACCGAAGGGCCGCGTGATGTTCATCACCAACTCGATCAAGGTGATCGGCTGCATGATCATGCTGCTCGGCGCCCACCCGCTGATCGCGTACGGGATTGTCGGCTTCGGCGCGGCAGCCTACTCGCCCGCGAAATACGGCATTCTCACCGAGCTGCTGCCGGCCGACCGGCTGGTTGCCGCCAACGGCTGGATCGAAGGCACGACCGTCAGCTCGATCATCCTCGGCACCGTGCTCGGCGGTGCGCTGATCAGCCCGCACATCGCGTCGCACGTGATCGCGCATACCCCCGCCTGGATCGGCACGCCCGCCGAAGCGGCGATGGCGATCATCATGGCGATCTACGTGGTCGCCGCGCTGTTCAACCTGCGCATTCCCGATACCGGCGCCCGCTACCCGAAGCAGGAACGCGGCCCGGTCAAGCTCCTCACCGATTTCGCCGACTGTTTCATGGTGCTGTGGCGCGACAAGCTCGGCCAGATCTCGCTGGCGGTCACGACGCTGTTCTGGGGTGCGGGTGCGACGCTGCAGTTCATCGTGCTGAAGTGGGCTGAAGTCTCGCTCGGCATGTCGCTGTCGGAAGGCGCGATCCTCCAGGCCGTGGTCGCGGTCGGCGTCGCGGCCGGCGCAATCGCCGCCGCGGCCCGGATCCCGTTGAAGAAGTCGCTGACCGTGCTGCCCGTCGGCATCGTCATGGGCATCGCGGTGATGCTGATGGCGTTCTACACGCGCGACCTGTTCCCGCCGCACTGGGCCGTGCATTTCGGCCACCTGCGCATGCCCGTGTACCTGATCATCGCGTACATCTTCCTGATGTGCGTGGGCGCGCTGTCCGGTTACTTCGTCGTTCCGATGAACGCGCTGCTGCAGCATCGCGGCCACGTGCTCCTGTCGGCCGGCCACTCGATCGCGGTGCAGAACTTCAACGAGAACCTGTCGGTGCTCGTGATGCTGTGCCTGTATGCGGTGCTCGTGTGGCTCGACGTGCCGGTCGGCGTCGTGATCGTCCTGTTCGGCACGTTCGTCTGCCTGACGATGTGGCTCGTGATGCGCCGCCACCAGGCGAACCAGCGCCAGTTCGACTCGGTCGCGCTGATCGGCGAATCGCGGCACTGACGCTACACTCCTCGTTTCCGTCCGCCGGCGCCGGTCTTTGAACCGGCGCATTGCCCCGATGACGCACCCGATACCCAACATCCTGACGATCGCCGGCTCCGATTCGGGCGGCGGCGCAGGCATCCAGGCCGACCTGAAGACGTTCTCCGCGCTGGGCGCCTACGGTGCCAGCGCAATCACTGCGTTGACCGCCCAGAACACCCGCGGCGTAACGGGCGTGCATGCGCCGGACGCGGCGTTCGTGACCGCACAGCTCGACGCGGTGTTCAGCGACATCCGCATCGATGCGGTCAAGATCGGGATGCTCGCGAATGCGGCGATCGTGCACGCGGTCGCCGACGCGCTGCGGCGTTATGCGCCACGCTTCGTCGTACTCGACACGGTGATGATCTCGAAGAGCTCGCACGCGCTGCTGGCGCCCGATGCCGTCGACGCGTTGCGCGATGCGCTGCTGCCGCTCGCGACGGTCGTGACGCCGAACCTGCCCGAGGCCGCCGCGCTGCTGAACGACGTGCCCGCCACCACGGAAGACGACATGGTCCGGCAAGGCCGGGCCCTGCTACAGACCGGCGCGCGTGCCGTACTGATGAAAGGCGGCCACCTGCCGGACGCGTCCGCGAGCCCCGACTGGCTCGTCGAAGCGGCGCGCTCCGTGCGGCTCGACGGTGCACGCGTGCCGGTCAGCAACACGCACGGCACCGGCTGCACGCTGTCGTCGGCGATCGCCGCGCTGCTGCCGCAACAGCCCGACCTCGAAAGCGCGGTGCGCGAAGCCAAGACCTACCTGACCGGCGCGATCGCCGCGAGCGGCCACCTCGACGTCGGCCACGGCGTCGGCCCCGTCCATCACTTCCATCGCTGGTGGTGAGCGCCGGCTGACGCGGCGTCAGTGATCCTGCGCCGCGAACGCCTGCGCGCGCACCGGCCAGTCGTCCGGCACGACGAACCCACGCGCCCGTTCGCGCCAGGTGCCGTCACCGTCCTGTTCATGTATGCCGATCAGCGCGGGGGCCTCGCGCGTCGTCAACACGGGCGGCAGCTCCAGAGCGGCCGCCAGCGGTTCCGGCTCGAATCCGGTATCGGCGGCGGCACGTCGCGGCGCGAGCCACGCGAGCCTCGGTAACACACTCCATGCGGCGCCGGCGGGCTGCGCGGCCGCCCACCCCGGCCACTGCGCGTGCGTCAGCCAGAATCCGCGCGGGTGATCCGGCGCGATTTCGGCGGACACCGACGGCAACGGCGCGCCGTGCGGATAGAACAACCAGCCCTTGATGAACATCTGTGCGTCGGACGGTGCGCCATAGCCGAGCCGCGCGAACCCGTCGTGTTCGCCGAGGCGCAACTGGTGATCGAGCAGCCGGCTGCGCTTGCGGTCGAACCGGTCGACGAGATTGGGGCCGACGAAGTCGGCAAGCGATGCACCGTCGCGTACCGGCGCGCACAAATAGCACTTCACCGCGAGCTCCCAATGCAGGCGCTGACCACCCGGCACGTCGACGAGAAAATCGACTTCGCCGAGCGTCTTGCCGTTGCTGCGCAGCGGCAGATTGGCCGCGACGAGCCGCAGCGACGGGCCGTGCGTCAGGAAATACTCGAGCAGGCATTCCGCGTAGCGGCCGAGCCGGGTGGGCCGGAACCCGTCCAGCGCGCGATGCAGCGGCCCGGGCTGCGCATCGAGCGCGGCGAGCCAAGCGTGGACGGCCGACTGCCCGGCCGCATCCGGCCACGGGCGCGCAAGCGGCGCTCCCGGTACCGCGGTGAGGAGGCTCGGGCTGGCAAGCAACCAGCCCAGATCGCGAACCGCGGCGTCATGCAGCGTATCGACGAGTGCGCACGCCGCGCCCGTCGTCATTGCCCGGCCGGCCCGTTCACGTCGGCGCCTTCCGCGCGCCGGAACGTGTCGCGTGCGAGGCACAGGTCGGCCCATGCCTTCGACTTGTCCTGCAGACTGCGCAACAGGTATGCCGGGTGGTAGGTCACGATCACCGGCACGCCCTCGTACGCATGCACGCGGCCGCGCAGCGACGCGATGCTCGCATCCGTCTTCAGCAGGGTTTGCGCGGCAAAACGGCCGAGCGCGACGATCAGCTTCGGCTTCACGAGCGCGACCTGACGCTGCAGATAAGGCTCGCAGCGAGCGACCTCGTCCGGCTCCGGGTTGCGGTTGCCGGGCGGCCGGCACTTGATCACGTTCGCGATGTACACGTTGTCGCCGCGCTGGAGCGACAGCGACTGCAGCATGTTGTCGAGCAGCTTGCCGGCCTGGCCGACGAACGGCTCGCCCTGCTTGTCCTCGTTCTCGCCCGGCGCTTCGCCGATCAGCATCCAGTCCGCCTCGCGGTCGCCGACCCCGAACACGGTGTTGGTCCGCTTCTCGCACAACCGGCAGAGCGTGCAGTCGGCCACGCGCGCAGCCAGCGCGTCCCAGTCGAGTGTCGCAACCGGGGTTTCGGCGCGTCGCAATGGGGCCGTCGGCGCGGGATCGCCCGGCGGCGCCGCATCGAACCACGCAAAATCGTCGGCTCCGGCAGGCGGCGCATCGTCCATCGGCGGCATCGTGTCGGTCGATGCGACCGGCGCGGCGCGTGCGGGCACGCGATCGTCGTCGACGCGGTGCGCCGGGGCGGCAGGCTCGCGAACCGGCGGAACATCGACGCTCCGCGCCACTGCCGGCGTCGCCTCGTCTTGCGCCGGCGTGCGCGCGGTGCGCGCAGGTCGCTCGGTCGCAACGACGGCTGGTGCGGCGTTCGCCGCCCCCGTTTGCGCCGCGGCGGGCGCTTCGACTGCCGCGCCCGCGTCCGCGCCTTCATTCGCGCCCTGCCCGCGCCGCACCCAGATCTGCGCGAGACCCATTTCCTCGAGCGCCGCTTCAGCCCATGCCATGCGCGTCCCCCTCATCCTTGTTCAGCGTCAGACGCATCACGATCGCGTCTTCCCGGCTGTGGTGCTTCGCCGGGTAGTAATTCTTGCGCCGGCCGATCGTCACGAAGCCGAAGCGCTCGTACAGATGGATCGCGCGCGGATTGGACGGCCGCACCTCGAGCAGCACGCCGTCGAGCCGCTCCGCACGCGAAATGCGCACGGCCTCGCGCAGCAGCGCAAGGCCCGCACCCGCGCGCTGCGCGGCCGGCGCGACGCACAGGTTCAGCAGGTGCATCTCGTCGACCACCGGCATCAGCACGCAATAGCCGACGAGCGAACCCGTCACGTGCCGCAGGCACACGCCCAGGTAGCCGTTGCGCAACGAATCCTCGAAGTTGCCGCGGCTCCACGGGAACTCGTACGCGACGTGCTCGATCGCGACGACCTCGTCGAGATCAGCATCCGTCATCGGCGCCAGGTAGCGGTCGCTCAGCAGTACGCCCGTCATCCCTTCGCTCCGCCTGCCTGAGCGGCGCGTGCCGCGACGCGCTCGGCGGTCGTCTGTGCCACCTTGTCGCGCACGTATTCCGGTGCGGCCTGGTCGGCCGGCACCGCACGGCCGGCACGGAACGCGCGCAGCGCGGCATGGGCGACCGCCAGCGCGTGCGGCATCGCGTCGCCGTCGATCACGGCCGCGTGCGCCGCGGCCGGCAACTGCGCGCCGAACGCGGCGGCCGCGTTGCCCGCGAGCGTGAACGGCGTATCGGGCAGGCCGACCGCACCCGGCGCATCGAGCGAAGCCGGATGCAGCGTGAGCCAGTCGCCGGCGCTTTCGTCCCACGCGAAGTCCGCCCAGTAGGCTTCGTCCATCCGCGCATCCAGCGCGGCGAGGACACGGGTCGTACCGGGGGCGCGCAGCCGCGCGTGCTCGGCACACGCGAGCAGCGTGCCGATCGGCACGACCGGCAGCCCGCGCCCGAACGCGAGCCCCTGGGTGATGCCCGTCGCGGTGCGCAGGCCCGTGAACGACCCGGGGCCCGCGCCGAACGCGATCGCGTCGCAATCGGCGAGCGTCAGCCCCGATTCGGCGAAGAGTTCCTGGATTGCCGGCAGCACGCGCGTGCTCGACACGGCGCCCGTCAGTTCGTGGCGGACCCAGGTTTGCGGGATGGAAACGGCGTCATCGGCGTGGGCCGAGCGCAGCAGCGCGACCGAGCAGTATTCGGTCGACGTATCGATGGCGAGGAGCACTGTTTGCGTCATGGGCGACATTGTAATGCGGCACCCCGCTCCCACGGGCGATCGGGCCCGATCCGTGCGCACGCGCACGCCCGGCGGCGGTTTGGAAGGATCGCTCGACCCCGCGCGGCGGTCCGCTTGTTAAGATCGCCCGACCTGAAACCCTTACGGAGACACCCGATGAGCGAACTCACCGCCCAATTCGACCAGGCCCAGATCGACGTCAAGCAACTGACGGAACGGCCGGGCAACCTGACCCTGCTGCGCCTGTACGCGCTCTTCAAGCAGGCGACCGACGGCGACGCCCATGGCGACAAGCCGGGCTTCACCGACATCGTCGGCAAATACAAGTACGACGCATGGGATGCGCTGAAGGGCACGTCGCAGGATGCGGCAAAGCAGCAGTACATCGAACTCGTCGAATCGCTGAAGAACGGCACGGCATCCTGACCGAATAGCCTCCGGCCGTCCCCGGTCACCCCCGGTTGCAATAGGCAATCAAATCAGTGGCGCAGCGCAGCAAATCTCTTTATAATGCTGGCTGCGTCATCTCCGCGCTCGGCTCGCAAGCCGTTCCGGCCCGACGCCTCGTAGCGTTAAGCTCCAATCCGGTTTAGAACCTGTCCCCTCCTGCTTCGACCTTCGCGGTCGTCACTTATCAGGCTGGCGGCCCCGCTCCTGAAGCGCGCCGCACCCAAAACAGCTTCTAATGCCTCATCCGCCGACGGTTCGGCGGATTGCACCCGTTTCCCGATTTGCTCGCTGAATCCGACGACTTGGGTATGCGCGATTGGCGCCGACGTTTCACCCACTGTGTTTCAAGGATTGTTATGACTTCGAGCATCAACTCCAGCCCGCTCAACGCGATCGCCGACCAGGCGCTCGGTCTCGACGACGCCGCCGCACCGGCCGCGGTCGAACCGGCGTCGGACGAGCCGAGCTTCGCGTCGCTCGGGTTGTCGCCGGAGATCGTCTCCGCGCTGCAGGCCGCCGGCTATGTGAAGCCGACGCCGGTCCAGCAGCGCGCGATTCCGGCCGGCATCGCCGGCCGTGACCTGCTGGTCTCGAGCCCGACCGGTTCGGGCAAGACCGCTGCATTCATGCTGCCCGCGATCGAACGTTTCGCGCAGCTCCAGAAGGCACAGGCGCAGCAACCGCGCGCGCCGCGTGAACCGAACCAGGGCGACCGCCGTGCGCGCCGCCCGCAACCCGTCGCGCGCCCGGGCCTGCTCGTGCTGACGCCGACCCGCGAACTCGCGATGCAGGTCACCACCGCCGCGTCGACCTACGGCAAGCACCTGAAGCGCCTGCGCACGGTCAGCATCCTCGGCGGCGTCGCCTACGGCCAGCAGCTGATGCTGCTCGCGAAGAACCCCGAAATCCTGGTCGCCACGCCGGGCCGTCTGCTCGATCACCTCGAACGCGGCCGTATCGACCTGTCCGAGCTGAAGATGCTCGTGCTCGACGAAGCCGACCGCATGCTCGACATGGGCTTCATCGACGACATCGAAACGATCGTCGCCGCGACGCCCGCGACGCGCCAGACGATGCTGTTCTCGGCCACGCTCGACGGCAAGATCGGTTCGCTGACGAGCCGCCTGCTGAAGGATCCCGAGCGTATCGAGATCCAGCAGCGCCTCGAGTCGCGCGCAAACATCGCGCAGACCGTGCATTACGTCGACGACCGCGACCACAAGGATCGCCTGCTCGATCACCTGCTGCGCGACGACGCGCTCGACCAGGCGATCATCTTCACGGCGACCAAGATCGATGCCGACCAGCTCGCCGGCCGTCTCGCCGACGCAGGTTTCGAATCGGCCGCGCTGCACGGCGACCTGCCGCAGGGCGCGCGTAACCGCACGATCCGTGCGCTGCGCGAGCGCCGTGTGCGCGTGCTGGTCGCGACCGACGTCGCGGCGCGCGGCATCGACATCCCGGGCATCACGCACGTGTTCAACTACGACCTGCCGAAGTTCGCGGAAGACTACGTGCACCGTATCGGCCGTACGGGCCGTGCGGGCCGTTCGGGCACCGCGGTGAGCCTCGTGCACCACGCCGAACAGGGCGCGCTCAAGCGCATCGAACGCTTCGTGCGCTCGCCGCTGCCGGTCAACGTGATCGAAGGTTTCGAGCCGCGCAAGGCACCCCCGCGCAACGGCGGCACCGGCGGCCGCGGCCGTCCGGGCGGCGGTAACGGCGGCGGTCGACGTTTCGGCGGCAAGCCGGGTGGCGGTCATGGCGGCAACGGCCGCAGCTACGGCGGCGGCAATGGCGGCGGCTGGAGCGGCAAGCCGGGCGGCAGCCGTGACGGCGGCCCGCGCCGCGACGGTCAACGCAGCGGCGGCCCGCGTCGCAGCAACTCCGCGTCGTAAGCACGCACGGGCGGCCACCGGCCGCCCCACGGATGGCACTGCCCATTCAGCCAACCGGCGCATCTGCGCCGGTTTTTTTTCGCCCCGCCCCACATTTCACGATGCGGAAAATTTTTTTGTGTCGTAAAAAATCATGCTGCGTGGCACAACCCGAGCGATTGCAGGATGGGAAAGAGCGTTTCTTATCTCGAAATCACAACTTCAAGTCATTGATTAAAAACAACTAAAAATTTGACTGCCGCCCCACAAAGCCCCCTGTCCCGCCCCGGTCGATTTGCCTAGACTCTTATACAAGACCTCACGAACCGGAACACAACGCTCCCGGCTTCGAGAACAGCCTCACCATCGTCAGATTCAACCCATCAGGCATCGCACCGCATCAAGGAGCTCATCATGTCGCGTCAGCAACAGGCACAGGAACTGCAAAAGCAATGGGAAACCGATCCGCGCTGGAAAGGCATCAAGCGCAGCTATTCGGCTGAGGACGTGGTCCGCCTGCGCGGTTCGGTGCCGATCGAGCACACGCTCGCCAGGCGCGGCGCGGAAAAGCTGTGGAGCCTCGTCAACAACGAGCCGTTCGTCAACGCACTCGGCGCGCTGACCGGCAACCAGGCGATGCAGCAGGTGAAGGCCGGCCTGAAGGCCATCTACCTGTCCGGCTGGCAAGTGGCCGGCGACGCGAACGTCGCGGGCGAAATGTACCCGGACCAGTCGCTGTACCCGGCAAACTCGGTGCCGCTCGTCGTGAAGCGCATCAACAACACGCTGACGCGCGCCGACCAGATCCAGTGGTCGGAAGGCAAGAATCCGGGCGACGAAGGTTATGTCGACTTCTTCGCACCGATCGTCGCCGACGCGGAAGCCGGTTTCGGCGGCGTGCTGAACGCGTTCGAGCTGATGAAGGCGATGATCGAAGCCGGCGCCTCGGGCGTCCACTTCGAGGACCAGCTCGCGTCGGTGAAGAAGTGCGGCCACATGGGCGGCAAGGTGCTCGTGCCGACCCGCGAAGCCGTCGCGAAGCTGTCGGCAGCGCGCCTCGCGGCCGACGTGATGGGCACGCCGACCGTGCTGGTTGCCCGCACCGACGCGGAAGCCGCCGACCTGATCACGTCCGACGTCGACGACAACGACAAGCCGTTCCTCACGGGCGAGCGCACGGTGGAAGGCTTCTTCCGCACGAAGCCGGGCATCGGGCAGGCGATCTCGCGCGGTCTTGCCTACGCGCCGTACGCCGACCTCGTCTGGTGCGAAACCGGCAAGCCGGATCTCGAGTACGCGAAGAAGTTCGCGGAAGCGATCCACAAGCAGTTCCCGGGCAAGCTGCTGTCGTACAACTGCTCGCCGTCGTTCAACTGGAAGAAGAACCTCGACGACGCGACGATCGCGAAGTTCCAGAAGGAGCTCGGCGCGATGGGCTACAAGTTCCAGTTCATCACGCTGGCCGGCTTCCATGCGCTGAACTACTCGATGTTCAACCTCGCGCACGGCTATGCCCGCACACAGATGAGCGCCTTCGTCGAACTGCAGCAGGCCGAGTTCGCGGCCGCGGACAAGGGCTTCACGGCCGTCAAGCACCAGCGCGAAGTCGGCACCGGCTACTTCGACGCCGTGACGCAGACGGTCGAACGCGAAGCGTCGACGACCGCACTGCACGGCTCGACCGAGGACGAGCAGTTCTTCGACGGCAAGAAGGTCGCGTAACACGCGCCAGGCGTGTCATGCCGATGCCCGCCTCCGTCTCGCGACGGCGCGGCATCGGCCACCGAACAAAAATCAGGGAGGAGACGGCAGGCGCGCGATACCGATCGCGCGACCGGCCGCGCGGCCTGCGTGCCGCCAGCAACGACGCGCGCCGGCTTCGTCCGGCGCGCCCTTTTTCCAGGGCACGGCCCTACCGATAAACGATCACCGGAATTTTCGTATGGGTCAGCACGCGCTGCGTCTCGCTGCCGATCAGCAAGCTGCCGAGCCCGCGGCGTCCGTGGGACGCCATGAAGATCACGTCGCAGCCGCCGCGTTCGGCCGCCTCGATGATGCCGAGATACGGCGACGGATGGACGCTCGTCCAGGTGTCGCAGTCGACGCCGGCCGCCTTCGCGGCCGATTCGACCTCGTCCAGATGCGTACGCGCCTCGCGCTCGCTGCGCGCCCGGAAATCGGCGGGCGGCTCGATGATCACTTCGGAAAACGGCGAGTACGGATACTGCGGCAGGCACGCGTACGCCGTGACGCGCGCACCGACCGCCCGGGCCAGGTCGATCGCGCCGTCGATCGCCTTCTGCGACAGTTCGGAACCGTCGGTTGGAACGAGGATGTGCCGGAACATCGCGCCCTCCTTCGTCAAGTACACGCCGCAAGCCGCGATCCCATCCGGGGCGGCCGTGACGCGTCGGACATGCCTCCTACGAGTGTAGTGCGCGAAACCGCCCAACCGGCCCCGGCAACGGGTTCGCCCTCATATCGGAAACACGCGGGCGAACGCGACCGGCTCCCGCTGCTACTCGCCCCAATATCCGGGCCGCTCGTAAGTGTGCTTCAGGTAGTCGAGAAACAGCCGCACACGCAGCGGCAGGTGCCGGCGTTGCGGGAACACCGCGTGGATGCCGATCGGCGGGGCGGCAAATGCGTCGAGCACGCTGACGAGCCGGCCGGCCGCGATGTCCTCGCCGACCTCCCACCACGAGCGCCACGCCAGGCCATGTCCGGCGAGGCACCATTCGTGCAGCACCGCGCCGTCCGAGCATTCCATCGTGCCGTTCACGCGGATCGACACGACCTTGCCGTCCTCCTGGAACGCCCAGCCGCGCTGCTGGTTCGCGTTTGCCGCAAGCGCGAGGCAGTTGTGCCGCGCCAGTTCCGCGAGCGTCGCGGGCGTGCCGCGCCGTACGAGGTACGCGGGAGCCGCGACGCACACACGGCGGTTCTCGCCGAGCTTCAGCGACACGAGCGAGGAGTCGGGCAGCTCGCCGAGCCGCACCGCGCAATCGAACCCCTCGTTGACGAGGTCGACCATGCGGTCGGACAGGTCGAGCGTGACCGAGACGTCGGGATGCCCGACGCTGAATTCGGGCACGAGCGGCGCGACGTGCCGCCGGCCGAAGCCCGCCGGCGCGGAAATACGCAGGTGGCCGCTCGCCTTGACGCCGCCGGCGGACACGCTCGCCTCCGCGTTCTGCATGTCGTTGATGATCCGCTGGCAATCCTCGAGAAACGCCGAGCCCTCGAACGTCAGCGTGAGCTTGCGCGTCGTGCGCACCAGCAGCTTGACGCCGAGCCGCTCCTCGAGCGCGTCGAGGCGTCGGCCGATGATCGCCGGGGCGACGCCTTCCGCATGCGCAGCCGCCGACAGGCTGCCCTTCGCCGCGACCGCAGCGAACGTTTCGATCTGCTTGAACCGGTCCATGACTCGCCGGGGCGGTGCCGCCGCCCTTCAAATAGCTTAAACGGCTCAAGATTAGGTATATGAAAGTAAAAGATCAAGTGATGAATAGCGTCTTTTTTAGCGCATACGATCACGAATAGAATTCACTCGACCTCTGAAACCGGAGCGCAAGGCTATGTCGGCCACAACGACACTCTCCTCTCCCGACGCAATCCTCTTCGACGCATTCGGCACGTTGTTCGACGTGCGTGCGGTGCTGGCCGCGGCAGAGCAGATGTTTCCGGGTCACGGGGAACGGTTGTCGCAGCTGTGGCGACGCAAGCAAATCGAATACTCGCAACTGCGCACGCTCGCCGATCCGGCCGGCGCCCGCTATCGCCCGTTCCGGGACATCACGCTCGATGCGCTGCGGTTCGCCGCGCGCCGGCTCGGGCTCGCGCTGAACAGCGCGGCCGAGAAGCGACTGATGGACGAATACGCGTGCCTGTCCACCTATCCCGATACGGTGCCCGCGCTGCGCAAGCTGCGCGCGCTCGACCCGCGCCCGCCGCTCGCGATCCTGTCGAACGGCACGCCACAGATGCTCGACATCGCGATCAAGAGCGCCGGCATGTCCGGGCTGTTCGATCGCGTGCTGTCGGCCGACACCGTGCACGCGTACAAGCCGAGTCCGGCGGCCTATGCGCTCGGCACCGCCGCGTTCGGACCGAACCGGCGCGGCATCGTGTTCGTGTCGTCGAACGCGTGGGACGTCGCCGGCGCCGTCTGGTTCGGCTACACCACGTTCTGGCTCAACCGCACGGGCGCGCCCGCCGAGGAACTCGGCGCGCCGCCGGACGGTACGGGCACCGGCATGGCCGACCTGCTCGCATTCCTCGCCACCCCGGCTCCGTCCGGCAGACCCGCAAACCGCACGCGCCCCGGCCCGGGTGCATGACGATTGCAGCTGCCGCCTCCCCCCTTTACCGAAACCGCAACTGACCGACCAAGGAGATGAGACTCATGAGCACCCCGATCACGCTGCCGCAAGGCATGGCGATCACCGGCGAAATCAAGCCGGGTTACGAAGCAATCCTGACGCCCGACGCGCTCGCACTCGTCGCGGCGCTGCACCGCACGTTCGAACCGCGCCGCCGGGCGCTGCTGCAGGCGCGCGTCGAGCGCACGAAACGCCTCGACGCGGGCGAGCGCCCCGACTTCCTGGCCGAAACGAAGGCGATCCGCGAAGGCGACTGGAAGGTCGCGCCGCTGCCGGCCGACCTGCAATGCCGCCGCGTCGAGATCACGGGCCCCGTCGAGCGCAAGATGATCATCAACGCGCTGAACTCGGGCGCCGATTCGTACATGACGGACTTCGAGGATTCGAACGCGCCGAGCTGGACGAACCAGATCGACGGCCAGATCAACCTGAAGGACGCAGTGCGCCGGACGATCTCGCTCGAGCAGAACGGCAAGTCCTACCAGTTGAACGACAAGGTCGCGACGCTGATCGTGCGTCCGCGCGGCTGGCACCTCGACGAGAAACACGTGACGGTCGACGGCCAGCGCGTGTCCGGCGGCATCTTCGACTTCGCGCTGTTCCTGTTCCACAACGCGAAGGAACTGCTTGCGCGCGGCTCGGGCCCGTACTTCTACCTGCCGAAGATGGAAAGCCATCTCGAGGCACGGCTGTGGAACGACATCTTCGTCGCGGCGCAGGAAGCCGTCGGCGTGCCGCGCGGCACGATCCGCGCGACGGTGCTGATCGAGACGATCCTCGCCGCGTTCGAGATGGACGAGATCCTGTACGAACTGCGCGAACACAGCTCGGGCCTGAACGCGGGCCGCTGGGACTACATCTTCTCGGCGATCAAGAAGTTCAAGAACGACCGCGACTTCTGCCTGGCCGAGCGTTCGAAGATCACGATGACGGTGCCGTTCATGCGCGCGTACGCGCTGCTGCTGCTGAAGACCTGCCACAAGCGCAACGCGCCGGCGATCGGCGGGATGAGCGCGCTGATCCCGATCAAGAACGATCCGGAAGCGAACGACAAGGCGATGGGCGGCGTGCGTTCGGACAAGCAGCGCGACGCGACCGACGGCTACGACGGCGGCTGGGTCGCGCACCCGGGCCTCGTGCCGATCGCGATGGAAGAGTTCGTCAAGGTGCTCGGCGACAAGCCGAACCAGATCGCGAAGCAGCGCGACGACGTACAGGTCGAAGGCAGGAACCTGCTCGACTTCCAGCCTGAAACGCCGATCACCGAAGCCGGCCTGCGCAACAACATCAACGTCGGCATCCATTACCTCGGCGCCTGGCTCGACGGCAACGGTTGCGTACCGATCCACAACCTGATGGAAGATGCAGCCACGGCCGAGATTTCCCGTTCGCAGGTGTGGCAGTGGATCCGCTCGCCGAAGGGCGTGCTCGACGACGGCCGCAAGGTCACGGCCGAGCTCGTGCGGGAATTCTCGAAGGCCGAGCTCGACAACGTGAAGCGCTCGGTCGGCGGCAACACGCAGCCGTACGAGCGCGCCGCCGCGATCTTCGAGCAGATGTCGACGTCGGAAGGCTTCACCGAATTCCTGACGCTGCCGCTGTACGAGGAAATCTGACGAAGCCGCCCGTCCCGATCGGGGCCGCCCTTGCGTCGGCGCCGGTCGCATGCGAATGACGGCACAAACGAAAGCGCCCCTCGGGGCGCTTTTTCCTTTGCGGCTGAAGCGGCTGCCGCGCGGCCGGTCAGACGGCTTCCCGCTCGCGCCGGTGCTGAACCCAGTCGCCCGACGCAATGCGCGGACGCCCGGCGGTCGCGTGCGCGGCGACCGGATAGTAAAGGCACGCGTACTGCCGGCCGCCGAGTTCGACGGTCACGTCGTCCGGCTTGAACAGCGAGTCGACACCCGGATAGACGCGCTCGATCTCGTCGAGCACGGGAACAAGCAGGTCGTCGATTTCGTAGACGTCGCCCCAGACCAGCGACTTGCCGGCCGACCCGGCAACCATCCCCGGATACGTGCCGAAATCGTACAGCTCTCCCGGCAGCGCGGCGGCGCCGAGCAGCGTCGGCGCGGCAATTCCGTGCCTGGCGGCCGCGTGGCCGATGTCGTTGGCCTCCCCGTTTCTCAAGGTGCCGTAGACGAAGACGTAACGCATCGTGGTTCTCCTCTTTGATTCGTGTGTTGCCCTGTTCACGGGCGATTCATGCGCGATCCGTGCGCAATTCTTGCGCAATCCCCCGCGCATCGATAGACCACGATACCGGCCCGATGGTTCGAACGCGCAAGCGCCTCTCGTCGCGGGCGGCCCTGAAATCGCCGGGCCACACACAACATTCATTTGAGCGCGGCATGATCGCCCGACAAACCGTCACATGCGCTTTCGCGGCGCCTTCTACAATAACGGCATCGCCGCAGCGTTGCCCGAATCGTTCATGAATCCGCCCGCCCAAGCCGACGTACCGAACCTGTACGTCATCGACATTCCGCCCGAATTCGCGCCGACCGCCGTCCATCCAATGCGCGTGCGCGCACGGCAGCTCGACGCCGGACGCCGCATCCCGCTGCATACGCATGCATGGGCACAGCTCGCGTACGCATCGCGCGGCGTGCTGCGCGTCGCGACGACCGGCACGACATGGATGGTGCCGCCGTCCCGTGCGATCTGGGTACCGCCGCACGTGACGCACGAGGTCGTGATCGTCGAAGAGGCGTTCTTGCGCACGCTGTACATCGACGAGTCGATCGTGCCGGAAGAGCTTGACGCGTGCCGTGTCGTCGAAGTGACGGGGCTCCTGCGCGAACTGATCGTCGCGCTCGACGCGCGCGATCTGAGCACCGCGCGCGAGCGCCTGTTGTGCGGGCTCGTGCTCGACGAGCTGAGTCGCGCCGAACCGCTGCCGCTCGCGGTACCGATGCCCGACGAAAAACGGCTGCGCATGCTGTGCGAGTCGGTACTCGCGCATCCGGCGCATGCGGAATCGCTCGAGCACTGGGCAAGCGAGGTCGGCGCGAGCACGCGCACGATTTCGCGGCTCTTCAAGCAGGAACTGGGCGTGAGTTTTTCGCAGTGGCGTCAGCAGGCACTGCTGGCACGGGCCATTCCGCTGCTGAACCAGGGGCGCCCGCTGTCGCATATCGCGCGCGAGCTCGGCTACCAGAGCCAGAGCGCCTTTTCGGCGATGTTCCGGCGCGCATTCGGCGAAAGCCCGCGCGCATTCATGCTGCGCGGCTACGAACACCGCGGCCCGGAAGGCAGCCTCGCGGACGACGAAACCCCGGACGACGACGACATCGGCGCTGTCCGCTGAACGCGTCGTTCGGGGCCATCAGCGCGTCAGACCGGCCGCACCATGTGGCGGATCGAGCCAAGTTGCGCGAGCCGCGACCCGGCAACCCGATAGCCCATGCGCAAATAAAGACGCGCGGCAGGATTGTCGACGAACACGCGCAATTGCAGTTCGTGCAGCCCGCGCGCACGCGCCCAGCGGTGCGACATGTCGAGCATGTAGGTGCCGGCGCCCTGCCCGCGATGACCGGCCGCGATCTGTACGTCGCGGATGTGCAGCGAATCGCCCTCCTCGGTCACGCGCAGCACGCCGATGCGTTCGCCGTCGGCCTCGAGGATGAAGTTCTCGGATTCGCGCCAGCTCGCGTAGAACAGGTCGCTGCGCCAGACGAGCCCATGGCGCTTGTAATAGCCGCCCATGTTGCCGTGCGTCAGCGCTTCGGCAAACGGAAAATCGCCGGCCTCCGCGGGCCGGAGCTGATACAGGAGTCGCAGGTCGGTCGGATCGAGCATCGCGCAGGGGTCAAGAACGCATCCCGCCACGATAGCGCAGTCGCGTGCGGATGCAATCGCGGATTTCTCGTAGCGGCTCGACGCGTGATGACCGGTGGTTACGTGCCGCCCGCAGACGCAACTGGAAACGCAAAATGAAAAAGCCCGCACAAGGCGGGCTTCTTCATTTTTTGGCGGAGCGGACGGGACTCGCCTACATCCTGCAGGCCGCGGATGCGCGTGCACGCGCATCCCTTCGCGTCCCGCCGGAAGCCGCGCAGGCGGCTTCCTCCGCTCCGCGGTCACGCGCCCGCCAGCGGGCGCAATCGACGATACAAATAAAAAAGCCCGCACGAGGCGGGCTTCTTCATTTTTTTGGCGGAGCGGACGGGACTCGAACCCGCGACCCCCGGCGTGACAGGCCGGTATTCTAACCGACTGAACTACCGCTCCAGTCTTGCTGCTTGCCTGGCAGGCGTCGGTTGCTTCCTGCCGGCGCATCGTTTGTTCGAACGACGCCGAAATCTGGCGTCCCCTAGGGGATTCGAACCCCTGTACTCACCGTGAAAGGGTGATGTCCTAGGCCTCTAGACGAAGGGGACAACGTACTGCTTACATCCTTAATGCAAAAGCCCGTTCAAAAAACGTTCTTTGAACGGGCTTCGTTCTGGCGGAGCGGACGGGGCTCGAACCCGCGACCCCCGGCGTGACAGGCCGGTATTCTAACCAACTGAACTACCGCTCCAGCTTTTCTTACCCTCGCCTGCAGGATCTTGTCACGCTCCTGCAAGCGATGCGGCACTTCTACGAAACGCCGCTGAATCCTGGCGTCCCCTAGGGGATTCGAACCCCTGTACTCACCGTGAAAGGGTGATGTCCTAGGCCTCTAGACGAAGGGGACAACGTACTGCTTACATCTTTAATACAAAAGCCCGCTCAAAAACGTCTTGAACGGGCTTCGTTCTGGCGGAGCGGACGGGACTCGAACCCGCGACCCCCGGCGTGACAGGCCGGTATTCTAACCGACTGAACTACCGCTCCAGCTTTCTTACCCAACCCGCAGGACGTCGGTTACGTTCCTGCGAGCCTTGCGACACTTCTACGAAACGCCGCTGAATCCTGGCGTCCCCTAGGGGATTCGAACCCCTGTACTCACCGTGAAAGGGTGATGTCCTAGGCCTCTAGACGAAGGGGACAAAATCTTTTCAGATCTGTCTGACTTTCGCTATTCACTTTTCAATCAACAGCGAAGGCCGAAATTCTAACTGCTTTGAATCATTTTGTGAAGCATTTATTACTACCCTACTTGCTTCGCAAATCAATCCAGCTTGTTCTGATGGTGGAGGTAAGCGGGATCGAACCGCTGACCTCTTGCATGCCATGCAAGCGCTCTCCCAGCTGAGCTATACCCCCTTGCAGAACAGAAATGAGATTATATGGAGCTACTTTGAACTTGTAAATACCCTTTTTGCGATTGGAGCGAAATTTTTTGCGAAGCCGCCGCGATGTCACGCACGGGCGGCTTCGCTCGCCCCCGAAGCTCAGGCCAGCGCGGCCTCGATGCGCGACACCACGACATCGCGACCGAACAGGACGAGCACCGCGTCGATCGACGGCGTGTGCGTCGTCCCCGCCACCAGCAGGCGCACCGGCATCGCGAGTTGCGGCATCTTCAGCTTGTGCGTGCCGAGCGTCGCCTTCAGCGCGGCGGATACGGCCTCCTTCGTCCAGTCGGCTGCCTTCAGCGCAGCGACGAGATCGGCCAGCGCCGGACGCACCGCATCGGTCACGTGCTGCGCAAGCGCATCGGCCTCCGGTGCCGGCACGCGGTAGAACATCGCAGCGCCTTCCGCGATCTCCTTGACCGTCGTCGCGCGATCCTTCATCAGCCCGACCACGGCATCGAGCGCCGGGCCCGTGGCGATCGCCGCATCGTCGACGCCGAGTGCGGCGAGGAACGGTTTGGCCAGCTCGGCGAGGCGCGCGTTGTCGGCTTCCTTGATGTAATGCGCGTTCAGCCAGCTCAGCTTGCTGTGGTCGTATTGCGCGGGCGACTTGCCGAGATGCTCGAGATCGAACCATTCGACGAACTGCTCACGCGAGAAGATCTCGGCATCGCCGTGCGACCAGCCGAGGCGCGCGAGATAGTTGACGACCGCTTCGGGCAGGAAACCCGCGTCGCGATACGCCATCACGCTCATCGCGCCATGCCGCTTGCTCATCTTCTCGCCCTGCTCGTTCAGCACGGTCGGCAGGTGCGCGTAGACCGGCGCCTCGCCGCCGAGCGCATTCAGGATGTTGATCTGGCGCGGCGTGTTGTTCACGTGGTCGTCGCCACGGATCACGTGCGTGATGCCCATGTCCATGTCGTCCACCACCACGCAGAAGTTGTAGATCGGCGTGCCGTCCGGGCGCGCGATTACGAGGTCGTCGAGCTCCTCGTTCGAAATCTCGACGCGCCCCTTCACCGCGTCATCCCACACGACCGTGCCCGTCAGCGGATTGCGGAAACGCAGCACCGGCTTCACGCCGGCCGGCGGCTCCGGCAGCACCTTGCCGGGCTCCGGACGCCACGTGCCGTCGTAGCGCGGCTTCAGGCCGGCCTCGCGCTGGCGTTCGCGCAGCGCGTCGAGCTCCTCGGCCGACATGTAGCACGGGTAGGCAAGCCCCTTCTCCAGCATCTGCGCGAGCACCTCGCGATAGCGGTCCATCCGCTGCATCTGGTAGATCGGGCCTTCGTCGAAATCCAGGCCGAGCCATTGCATCCCTTCGAGGATCGCGTCGACCGCTTCCTGCGACGAGCGCTCGACGTCGGTGTCCTCGATGCGCAGCACGAACGTGCCCTTCATCTTGCGGGCGAACGCCCACGGATAGAGCGCGGAGCGGATGTTGCCGAGGTGGATGAAGCCGGTGGGACTCGGCGCGAAGCGGGTACGGACAGGACGGGTCATAAACGGTAACTCGAACGCCTGGGGCGCATGAATGATTCGACGCGGGATCGACGGCGGCAGCCCGGACAGCAACGGGGCCGGCCGCGCCCGGAACGGGAAAGAAGCCGGAATTATACTCGCGCCGGACATCGCGCCAAGCGCGCCGCTTGCTTTATGATGTGCGCGCCGCGGCCGCCAGCCGGCGCGGCGCCGGCCGCACGGAACCTGCCGCGCGGCCGCTCGGAACCTATCGCCGCCGCGGGCCGTGTGACCCGCCGCCAAGCCGCCGGAGAACCATTCGATGTCGTCCCCTCGCCTGTCGCGCCGCCACTTCACGATCGCCGCCGCGTCCGCCAGCCTCGCCGCCTGCACGTCGTTCGGCGACAAATCCCGTTCGGACAATACTTCCGGCGCCACGCAGCCGCGCGAGAAGCCGGTGAAGATCGGCATCGCGCTCGGCGGCGGCGCCGCGCGCGGCTTCTCGCACATCGGCGTGCTGAAGGCGCTCGAGGCGCGCGGCATCCCGGTCGAAATCGTCGCGGGCACGAGCGCGGGCTCGGTGGTCGGCGCACTGTATGCGTCGGGCATGAGCGCACTGCAGATCAACAAGATCGCGCTCGACATGGATCAGGCGGCGATCAGCGACTGGGCGCTGCCGTTCCGTTCGCGCGGGCTGCTGCAGGGCGTGGCGCTGCAGAACTTCCTGAACAAGACGCTCAACAACCGGCCGATCGAGAAGATGGCGAAGCCGCTCGGTATTGTCGCGACCGATCTGCAGAGCGGTCAGCCGATCCTGTTCCAGCAGGGCAACACGGGGCTCGCGGTGCGTGCGTCGTGCAGCGTGCCGTCGGTGTTCGAACCGGTGAAGATCGGCAACCGCGAATATGTCGACGGCGGCCTCGTGAGCCCCGTGCCGGCGTCGTACGCGCGCAAGATGGGCGCGAGCTTCGTGATCGCGGTCGACATCTCGGCCCGGCCGGACGGCGCGGCAACCAACAACCCGATCGAGATGCTGCTGCAGACCTTCACGATCATGGGCCAGACGATCAAGACCTACGAGCTCGAAAAGTACGCCGACGTCGTGATCCGCCCGAACCTCGCGGCCATGGGCGGCAGCGACTTCAACCAGCGCAACGCGGCCATTCTTGCAGGCGAGGAAGCCGTCGCGCGCATCATGCCGGAACTGCAGCGCAAGCTCGCGGCAGCGCGCGGCGTGGCCGCCGCGTAAGCACGCGACGCGCAGGCCGGCGCGCGCCGCCGGCCCGCAAACGACGGCGCGACCGTCATTCACCGTTTGCACCGCCCCAAAACAAAAAACCCTGCCGCCTTTCGGTGACAGGGTTTTTTCGATCCGGCCGGACCGGCCGTCGAACGTCAGTTGTTGCCGTTCGCCGAATCGTCGCCAATCGTCGCGCGCACGCGCTGACGCAGATCTTCCGGCTTCATCGGGAACTCCGACTCAAGCCGGCGCGCGCCGGTAAAACGCTTTTCCCAGTAGCCGCTATCGAGATCGTCGACGCGGATGGTGCTGCCCGTCGACGGCGAGTGCACGAACTTGTTGTCGCCGATGTAGATGCCGACGTGCGAGAACGTGCGGCGCATCGTGTTGAAGAACACGAGATCGCCCGGCTTGAGGTTGCTCATGCTCACCTTCTCGCCGACGCGGCTCATCTCTTCCGCTCGACGCGGCAGCGACATCCCGAGGGTGTCCTGGAACACGTAGCGCACGAAGCCGCTGCAGTCGAGGCCCGAATCCGGCGAGTTGCCGCCCCAGCGATAGCGCACGCCGATCATGTTCAGCGCGCCGACGACCACGTCGCCCGCCTTGCCGGCCATGCCGGCGAGGAACGACTTCGCGCCACCGCTCGACGGCTGCGCGCTGGTCTGCTGGAGGGAGGAATTCGACGCGTTCTGCGTCGAATTGGTGACATTCTGGTTAAAACTGCTGACTTCGTCGGCGAACGCGCCGGGTGCTGCTGCGAACAGGGCGCCGATGAACAGCCCGGCGATGGTGCGCGCGCATGCCTGGGTCAGGGATCGATGCTGCATTGGTCGATGGAATGTGCTTAAAAATCAGCTGATTGGCGGAAAATTTCGGTCGATACTAGCCAGCGCGTAATCGTTTGTCAAAACAAATTAATAAATACAATCGAGATGGTCAGACCATTGGCGGCCTATCACGCTTTCCAGACCGCTTTCAACAGCTTTTGTGTGTAAGGATGTGACGGTCTGCTGAAGATGTCGGCCACCTCTCCCGACTCGACGACGGCCCCGCCCTGCATCACCGCGACGCGGTGCGCCATCGCCCCGATCACCTCCAGGTCGTGGCTGATGAATACATAGCCGAGGTTGTATTTCTGTTGCAAATTCGCGAGCAGCTTGAGCACCTGCTGCTGGATCGACACGTCGAGCGCGGACGTCGGCTCGTCGAGGATCAGGATGCGCGGTTCCAGCACCAGCGCGCGCGCGATCGCGATCCGCTGGCGCTGCCCGCCCGAGAATTCGTGCGGATAACGGTGCAGCACCGTGCGGTCGAGGCCGACTTCGCGCAGCACCGCGAGCGACTTCGCGCGACGCGCATCGGGCGTCATGTCCGGGCGATGCAGTTCGAGCCCCTCGCCGACGATCCGCTCGATCGTGTGACGCGGAGAAAGCGAACTGAACGGGTCCTGAAAGACCACCTGCATGTTCGAGCGCAGGGCGGTCTGTTCGCGGCCGCGATAGGTCGACAGCGCGCGCCCCTGGAATTCGATCGTGCCGCCGGCCGTCTTTTGCAGGCCGAGCAGCGCCATCGCGAGCGTCGACTTCCCGGATCCCGATTCACCGACGATGCCGAGCGTCTCGCCCTGCCGCACCGACACCGACACATCCGCGACGGCCGTCACGGGTACCGAGCCGAACCAGCCCGCGATGCCCGGCCGCTTGCGCGCGAACTGCACGCTCACGTGGCGGGCATCGAGCACGACGGGCGCGATCGGCATCACCGGCGCGACCGCGCGTTGCGGCCGGCTGTTCAGCAGCCGCTGCGTATACGGATGCTCGGGTTCCGCGAAGATCCGCTCGACCGGCCCGCTCTCGACGAGCCGGCCGTGCTCCATCACCGCGACGCGATCCGCGAAGTGCCGCACGAGATTCAGGTCGTGCGTGATCAGCAGGATCGCCATCCCGCGCTTTTCCGCTTCCTCGCGCTGCAGCTCCAGCAGCAGGTCGACGATCTGCGCGCGGATCGTCACGTCGAGCGCGGTGGTCGGCTCGTCGGCCAGCAGCAGGCGCGGCCGGCAGGCGAGCGCCATCGCGATCATCGCGCGCTGCCGCTGGCCGCCCGACAACTGGTGCGGATAGCTGTCGACACGCTTCTCCGGCTCCGCGATGCCCGTGCGCGCAAGCAGAGCGATCGCACGCTTGCGCGCCTCGACCGCCGATACGCCGTCGTGCAGCACGATCGTCTCGCCGATCTGCACGCCGATCGTATACAGCGGGTTGAGCGCCGTCATCGGTTCCTGGAAGATCATCGCGATGTCCGAGCCGCGCAGCCCGCGCATCTCGCGCTCGCTCTTGCCAGCCAGGTCCTGCCCCGCGAAGCGGATCGCCCCGCTCACGTCGGCGTCGCGCAGCAGCCTCAGGATCGACAGCGCGGTCACGCTCTTGCCGGAACCCGATTCGCCGACCAGCGCCACGCGCTCGCCGCGACCGATCTCGAGCGTCACGTCGTCCACCGCGACCGTGTCGCCGAAGCGTACATGCAGATGCTCGAGCGCCAGCAGCGGCTCATGCTGCGTCGATACGACCGCCTCGCTCATCGCTGGCCTCCCGCCGCGCGCACCGAATCGGCGATCCGCGTATCGAGTGCGTTGCGCAGCGCATCGCCCATGAAGGTCAGCAGCAGCAGCGTCGTGACCAGCACGCCGAAGGTCGACAACGAGATCCACCATGCGTCGAGATTGCCCTTGCCCTGCGCGAGCAGTTCGCCGAGGCTCGGGGTCGGCGGCGGCACGCCGAGCCCGAGGAAATCGAGGCTCGTGAGCGCGAGGATCGAGCCGCTCATCCGGAACGGCAGGAACGTGATCACCGGCGTGAGGCTGTTCGGCAGCACATGGCGCCAGATGATCTGCCAGTTCGTGAGCCCCATCGCGTGCGCCGCGCGCACGTAGTCCTGCGTGCGGTTGCGCAGGAATTCGGCGCGCACGTAGTCGGCGAGCCCGATCCAGCCGAACAGCGACAGCAGCACGATCAGCAGCAGGAAACTCGGCTCGAAGATCGACGCGAAGATGATCAGCAGGTACAGCTCGGGCAGCGAACTCCAGATCTCGATCAGGCGCTGCCCGACGATGTCGATGCGCCCGCCGAAGAAGCCCTGCACGGCGCCCGCGGCAATCCCGAGCAGCGTGCCGATCACGGTCAGGATCAGCCCGAACTCGACCGACACGCGGAACCCGTACACGAGCCGGGCGAGCAGGTCGCGCCCTTGCGCGTCGGTGCCGAGCCAGTTCGCGCGCGACGGCGGCGCGGGGTTCGGCACGTTCGAGAAGTAGTTCAGCGTGTCGTAGTAATAATGGTTCGGCGGGTAGACGACGAAGTTGCCGGGCGCCTCGAGCCGCTTGCGCACATACGGATCGAGATAGTCGGCCGGCGTCGGGAAATCGCCGCCGAAGGTCGTCTCCGGATACGCATGGAACATCGGGAAATAGGTCTGGCCGTCGTAACGCACGACGAGCGGCTTGTCGTTCGACCACAGCGGCGCCGCGAGGCTCGCGGCGAACGCGACGACGAAGATCACGAAGCTCCAGTAGCCGAGGCGCTGCTGCCTGAAGCGCTGCCATACGCGGCGTGCGGGAGACGGCGACACGCGGGCGCGCGCCGCGTCGATGCGGGACGACACGACGGCCCGGTTCATCGCGCACCTCGCCCGGTGACGCCGGGCATGCAGACGGACGGTTTCATGTCAGCGCTCCAGGGTGTCGAATTGAATGCGCGGATCGACCCACACATAGCAGAGATCGGAAATCAGCTTGGTCGCAAGGCCGATCAGCGTGAACAGGTACAGCGTGCCGAGCACGACCGGATAGTCGCGCCGCACGACCGATTCGTACGACAGCAGCCCGAGGCCGTCGAGCGAGAACAGCGTCTCGATCAGCAGGCTGCCCGTGAAGAACGCACCGATGAACGCGGCCGGGAAACCGACGATCAGCGGCAGCATCGCGTTGCGGAACACGTGCTTCCACAGCACGCTGCGCTCGGAGAGCCCTTTCGCGCGCGCGGTCAGCACGTATTGCCGGCGGATCTGGTCGAGGAACGCATTCTTCGTGAGCATCGTGACGACCGCGAAGCTGCCGACGACCGACGCCGTGATCGGCAGCGCGATGTGCCACAGGTAGTCGAGCACCTTGCCGACGAGCGACAGCTGGGCGAAGTTGTCCGACGTGAGCCCGCGCAGCGGGAAAAGCTGCCAGAACGAGCCGCCGCCGAACAGCACGAGCAGCAGCACGCCGAGCACGAAGCCCGGAATCGCATAACCGACGAGCACGACGAGGCTCGTCGCGACGTCGAACGGCGAACCGTTGCGCACGGCCTTCGCGATGCCCAGCGGCACCGAGATCAGGTACGTGAGGAAGAACGTCCACAGCCCGATGCTGATCGACACGGGCAGCTTCTGCACGACCAGCGACCACACGCTCTGGTGGCGGAAGTAACTTTCGCCGAGATCGAAGCGCGCGAAGCGCTTCAGCATCAGCCAGTAGCGTTCGAGCGGCGGTTTGTCGAAACCGTACAGCGCCTTCAGCTGCGCGAGCTGCTGCGCGTCGACGCCGGTGTGCGCGCGCATCCCGAACGGCACCGCACCCTGCTCCGTCGCGCCCTTGCGCAATTCCTGCACGGCCTGTTCGACGGGGCCGCCCGGTACGAACTGGATCACCGCGAACGTGAGCGTCAGCACGCCGACGAGCGTCGGGATCATCAGCAGCAGGCGTTTGAGGATGTAGCTCCACATGGGCGTCGACTCGCGATCGGTAGGCAGGGTTGGACGTAGGGCGGCGCGGCTCAGTGATCGGGCTTCGCCCACCAGGTCGACACGACCCAGCCCTCGGCCGAATAGTACAGCGGCAGCGTCTGCGGGTAGCCGAGCGTGCGCTTGTACGCGATCCGGTGCGTCGTGCTGTACCACTGCGGGACCGCGTAGTAGCCATGCATCAGCACGCGGTCGAGCGCGTGTGTCGCATCGAGCAATTCGTCGCGCGACTGCGCGGTGCCGAGTGCGTGCAGCAGCGCGTCGACGGCCGGTGACTTCAGCCCGATGAAGTTGTCGGAGCCCGGCTCGTCGGCGAACTTGCTGGCGTAACGCGAGTATTGCTCGGCCCCCGGCACCTGCACGCCCGGCAGGCGGATCGTCGTCATGTCGTAGTCGAACGCGTCGAGGCGCTTTTGCAGCAGCGCGAAATCGGCCGTGCGAAAGCGTGCATCGATGCCGAGCTTCGCCAGATTGCGCTGATAGGCCGTCACGACACCTTCCATCGCAGCGCCCGAATCGTCGAGGATCTCGAACGTGAACGGCTCGCCTTTCGCATTGCGCAGCGCGCCGTCGCGATAGGTCCAGCCGGCCTGCGCGAGCAGCGTGCGCGCCTTCAGCAGGTTCGCGCGCAGCGAGCCCGGCGGATTCGTGTCCGGCTGAGTGACCATCGGCCCGAACACGGCCGGGTCGAGCTGCGCGCGCAGCGGCTCCAGCAACTTCAGCTCGCCGGGGCCGGGCGTGCCGGTCGCCTGCAGGTCGGTGTCGGCGAAGTAGCTGTCCAGACGCGTGTAGGCGCTGTAGAACAGCTGGCGGTTCAGCCATTCGAAGTCGAACGCAAGGTCGAGCGCCTGGCGTACGCGCACGTCGCGAAACAGCGGCCGGCGCAGGTTCATGAAGAAGCCCTGCATGCCGGCGCCGTTGTGCTGGCGGAATTCGCGCTTGACGAGCTCGCCGCTGTCGAAACGCTTGCCGACGTCGCGGCGTGTCCAGTTGCGCGCGATGTACTCGACGAGCACATCGTATTCGCCCGCCTTGAACGCTTCGAGCCGCGCAACGCCATCGCCGTACAGCTTGTAGACGATCCGTTCGAAGTTGTTGGTGCCCACCCGCACCGGCAAGTCGGCACCCCAGTACGCCGGGTTGCGCCGGTAAGTGATCGTCCGGCCGTTGTCGTAGCGCTCGATCAGGTACGGGCCGCTGCCGATCGGTTGCTCGAACGCGAGCTGGTCGAACGGGATGCGCGAGCCGTCCGCGCGCAATCCCCACTTGCGCGAAAACACCGGCACGCCGCCTGCGATCAGCGGCAGTTCACGATTCGCGCTGCGGAACTCGAAACGCACGGTGGCAGGATCAACCACCACGGCCTTCGTGATTTCCGCGAAATACGCGCCGAACTGTGGCGCGGCCAGCTTGCTCTTCAGTGTGTCGAACGAGAACTTGACGTCGTCGGCCGTGACCGGGTCGCCATTGGAAAAGCGCGCGCGTGAATTCAGGTGGAACGTGACCGAACGGCGATCCGGTGCGATGTCGATGTCGTCGGCGAGCAGCCCGTACGCGGACGCCGGCTCGTCCGAGCTGCCGGTCGCGAGGCTCTCGAACAGCATGTCGATGCCCGGCGCGGGATTGCCGCGCATCGTAAACGGGTTGAACTTGTCGAACGAGGTCAGCCGGTTGGGGTTCGCGAGCACGAGCGTGCCGCCCTTCGGCGCGTCGGGGTTGACGTAGTCGAAATGCCTGAAGCCCGGCGGATACTTCGGCTCGCCGTACTGCGCAATGGCGTAGGCCGCGTGCGCGGCGGTCGCGGCCAGCGCCGCCTGCAACACGAATACCGCGGCCGTGCGGCCGGCAACCCGTACGGCACGGCGGACACGCCCGGCGGCCCGGGGCGAACCCTTCGTCATAGAGGCCCTGTCGGTCGAATGAGGGTAGTAACGAGGGACGATTCTACCCATTCAATCCGTCGGGCCAAAAGAAAACCGCCATGCAGGCGGTTTCTTCATCGGCGGACGTTGCGCGCACATCACGCGTGCGCCCTGTCGATCAACGCCAGCCGTTGTGGCGACCGTTGTCCCAATGGCCGTGACCGCGATCCCAGCCGGGGCGGCCGCCGTGACGGCGGTACCACTCGTCGCGGCCCCAGTAGCGACGGCCGTCCCAGTAGCGGTCGCCATGCCAGCCGATCACGATAGTCGGCGCCGGTGCGTAGACGGGTGCCGGCGCGTAGACCGGCGCAGGCTGATAGACGACCGGCGGCGGAGGCGGCGGCGCATACACAGGTGCGGGCGCGACGTAGACCGGTGCCGGAACGCCGAGATTGATCCCGACATTGACTCCCGCCATTGCTGCGCCCGACACGAGCAAGGCCGTCATACCGGTCAAGAGCGAGGCAATACGCAAGGTCTTCATGGATTCCTCTTTGGGGGTTGTTTGATGTGTGATTCGACTATAACGGCAAGCGTTGCCCCCGCATATTTCAAGTTTGTAAGAACTGATGCGCGGCATCGCAACGGCAAGCTTGCGCTAACGTCTTGTAACAATCGACGGCCCGACGGAGGCGTCCAGGCGCCCTTCCGCCTTCGCCGGTCGGCGTTCGCACCGGCCATGCGGCGCGCCGAATCACACAGTCGACGCCCCCCGATACCGCCCTGGCGGGCCGCAGCGCCCTTCTCGCGGACGAAAAAAAAGCGGCACCTTCGTGCCGCTTCTCCGGTCGACGCATCGCGCCGCGATGCCGCTCAGCGCGACATCATGTTCATGCTGACGTTGTGCATCACCCACAGCGTGCCGACGATCAGGATCGCGGCGGTCAGCACCGTGTAGCTGAACGCCATCACGTTCCAGCGCTGGCCCGACGAGCCATTCATGTGCAGGAAGTACACGAGGTGCACGACGATCTGCACGAACGCGAGCACGGCAAGCGCGATCAGCGACGCGTGCGGCGACAGCACGCCGCCCATCACGAGGCCGAACGACGCGGCCGTGAGCAGCACCGACAGGATGAAGCCGGCGACATAACCGCCGACACTGCCGTGCCCTTCTTCGAGTTGAGACGAATGCGAATGGGCCATTTAGATCACGCTCGCGAGATAGACAAAGGAAAACACGCAGATCCACACGATGTCGAGGAAGTGCCAGAAGAGGCTCAGGCACGTCAGGCGTCGCAGGTCGCGATCGGTCAGGTCGCCGCCGCGAAACACGATCTGCCCGGCGAGCACGATCATCCACAGCAGCCCGGCCGTCACGTGCAGCCCGTGCGTGCCGACCAGCGTGAAGAACGCCGACAGGAACGCGCTGCGCTGCGGGCCCGCGCCTTCCGCGATCAGGTGCGAGAACTCGCGCAGTTCCATCACGAGAAACGCCGCGCCGAGCACGAACGTCACCGCGAGCCACGCGAGCAGCGCGCCACGCCGCTGCTTGTACGCGGCGAGCATCGCGAAACCGTACGTGATGCTCGACAGCAGCAGCGCGGCGGTTTCCACCGCGACGCCCGGAATGTCGAACAGGTCTTTCGCGGTCGGCCCGCCCGCATACTGCTGGCCGAGCACCGCGAACGTCGCGAACAGCGCGGCAAAGATCACGCAGTCGGTCATCAGGTACAGCCAGAACCCGAACACCGAATGCGACGGCGGATGGTCGTCGTGCTCGAGCAGGGTCGCGCTCAAGGTTTTCTGCAACATCAGTTGGCCTCCAGTTCCACGTCGTCGACGCGCGCGGCCACGCGCTGCGTCGGCTGCTTGTCTTCGGTCTTGCGCACCGTCGACGCAGGGATGTAATAACCGTCGTTATCGCGCGAGCTGTAGATCACGAGCGTCGCGACAATCCCGACGAGCCCGCCGATCGCCATCCACCAGATGTGCCACACCAGCGCGAAGCCGAGCACCAAGCTGAAGATCGCCACCACGAGGCCCGCGCAGGTATTCGACGGCATGTGGATGTCGCGGAACGACGCCGGGTTCGGCCAGCCTTCGCCGCGTGCCTTCATGTCGGCATACGCGTCGAGCGTGCGCACCTGCGGGATCACCGCGAAGTTGTAGTCGGCCGGCGGCGACGAAGTCGCCCACTCCAGCGTGCGGCCGCCCCACGGATCGCCCGTCGTGTCGCGGTATGCCGGCAGGTTGCGGTTGCGGATGCTGACCACCAGTTGCAGCAACTGGCACGCAATGCCGACCGCGATCAGCACGGCGCCGAATGCGGCGACCAGCAGCCACGGATGCCAGGCCGGGTTGTCGTAGTGGTTGAGCCGGCGCGTCATGCCCATGAAGCCGAGCACGTAGAGCGGCACGAACGCGACGTAGAAACCGACCTGCCAGAACCAGAACGCAGCCTTGCCCAGCTTCTCGTTCAGCTTGAAGCCGAACGCCTTCGGGAACCAGTAGTTGAAGCCCGCGAGATAACCGAACAGCACGCCGCCGATGATCACGTTGTGGAAGTGCGCGATCAGGAACAGGCTGTTGTGCAGCACGAAGTCCGCACCCGGAATCGCCATCATCACGCCGGTCATGCCGCCGATCGTGAACGTGACCATGAAGCCGATCGTCCACAGCACGGGCGTCGTGAATTCGATCCGGCCGCGATACATCGTGAACAGCCAGTTGAACACCTTCACGCCGGTCGGGATCGCGATGATCATCGTCATGATGCCGAAGAACGCGTTCACGTTCGCACCCGAGCCCATCGTGAAGAAGTGGTGCAGCCACACGAGGAACGACAGCACCATGATCGCGCAGGTCGCGTACACCATCGTCTTGTAGCCGAACAGCGGCTTCTTCGCGAACGTCGCGATGACTTCCGAGAAGATCCCGAACGCCGGCAGGATCAGGATGTACACCTCCGGATGGCCCCACGCCCAGATCAGGTTCAGGTACAGCATCGCGTTGCCGCCGGCTTCGTTCGTGAAGAAGTGCATGCCGAGGTAACGGTCGAGACCGAGCAGCGCGAGCGTCGCGGTCAGGATCGGGAACGACGCCATGATCAGCACGTTCGTGCAGAGCGCGGTCCACGTGAACACCGGCATCTTCATCAGCGTCATGCCCGGCGCGCGCATCTTGATGATCGTCACGAAGAAGTTCACGCCGGTCAGCAGCGTGCCGACGCCCGATATCTGCAGCGCCCACAGGTAGTAGTCGACCCCTACCCCCGGACTGAACTGCAGTTCCGACAGCGGCGGATACGCGAGCCAGCCCGTCTGCGCGAATTCGCCGATCACGAGCGACACGTTGATCAGGATCGCACTGACGGCCGTCATCCAGAAGGAGAGCGAGTTGATGAACGGGAATGCGACGTCGCGCGCGCCGATCTGCAGCGGCACGACCAGGTTCATCAGGCCGACCATGAACACCATCGCCATGAAGAAGATCATGATCACGCCGTGTGCCGTGAAGACCTGGTCATAGTGGTGCGGCGGCAGGTAGCCGGGCCCGTTGTACGAGAGCGCGAGCTGCATGCGCATCATGATCGCGTCGGCGAAGCCGCGCAGCAGCATGATCAGCGCGACGATGATGTACATCACGCCGAGTCTCTTGTGGTCGACCGTGGTCAGCCATTCCGTCCACAGCCATTTCCACCGGCCGGTGATCGTCAGCGCGGCGAGAATGCCCAGCACGACCAGCCCCATGAAGGCGCCTGCCCCCATGATGATGGGCTGATCGAACGGGATCGCCGAGAGTGTGAGTTTGCCGAACATGCGTTACCCCTTCGTGCCGCAGGCGGCGTCCTTCAGGTCGAGGACGTGGCCATCGTTGTATTTCGCGATGATGTTGTGGAAGAGCCGCGGATCGACCGACGAGAAGTAGCGCACCGGCGCCTTCTCGCTCGGCTGGGCGACCGTACCGTACACGGTCGCGTCGAGACGGTCGGGCGAGGCCTTCACCTTCTGCACCCATGCATCGAACTGTTCGCGCGGCTCGGCGAGCGTGCGGAACTTCATGTCGGAGAAGCCGCGGCCGCTGAAGTTGGCGGACGTGCCCGCGTAGTTGCCGGGCTCGTCGGCGATCAGGTGCAGGCGCGTCTGCATGCCGGCCATCGCATAGACCTGGCCGCCGAGCTGCGGGATGAAGAACGAGTTCATCACCGAATCCGACGTGATGCGGAAGTTCACCGGCGTGCCGACCGGAATCGCGAGCTGGTTCACCGACGCGATGCCGAGTTCCGGATAGATGAACAGCCACTTCCAGTCGAGCGCGACGACCTCGACGTCGATCGGCTTCACCGACGACTCGAGCGGCTTGTACGGGTCGAGCTCGTGCGTGGTCTTCCACGTGAGCACGCCGAGGAACAGGATGATCAGCGTCGGCACCGTCCAGATCACGACCTCGATCGCGGTCGAGTGCGACCAGTTCGGCGCGTAGGTGGCGCTGCGGTTCGATGCGCGGTAACGCCACGCGAACCACAGCGTGAGCAGGATCACCGGCACGACGACGACCAGCATCGCCCAGGTGGACGTCGCGATCAGCGCCTTTTCGGCAGCACCCACGCTTCCTTTCGGATTTAGTACATCTAAATTACATCCTGACAGGCTCAGGGCCGCGCCGATCGACATCAGCGCCACCCCGCCTTTTGAAGCTCTTCTTTTCATCACACCGCCCGAGGGTCATTGAATCCGTTTGCGTATGCCCGATGCGCATTCGATCCACGAAAGTGGCCGAATCATACGTCGCGCGAGTGCGATGAAGAACCAGCTAATGCGGAAAATCATCATTGCAGAATCTGTTGTGAGACACATTGTCGCGGGGCAATTTCACGCAGCCGCAAGCGGGCCCGGCGCTACCTGCGCCGGACCGAGATCGATGTGTACGCAACGGCTGTACCGCCGTGCGATGAGCCCCGCTCGCGCGACGTGCCGCGATCAGCCGCGCGTCGATGCCATGTACGACGGCTGCGGCTGCGCAGGGCTGTCCCCTGCCGGCAGCTTCGAATGGCTCGCGTCTTGGATCAGCCTTCCGACAGTCGGATCGATCGCGTCGGTGAACGGCTTCGGATCGATGCCGACCGCCAGCACGACCAGTGCGAGCGACGCGAACATCACGATCTCGCGACGGTTCAGGTCGGCGAGCTTCGCGATCCGCTGGCTCGCGACCTTGCCGAACACGACGCGCTTGAGCATCCACAGCGTGTACGACGCGCTGAGGATCAGCGTCAGAGCCGCGATCGCGCCGATCCAGAAGTTGAAGCGGATCGCGCCCATGATGACCATGAACTCGCCGACGAAGCCCGACGTGCCCGGCAAGCCGACGTTGGCCATCGCGAACAGCACCGTGAAGGTCGCGAAACGCGGCATCACGCCCGCGACGCCGCCGTACGCGGCAATCTCGCGCTGCTTCGTGCGGTCGACGAGCACGTTCACGCACAACAGCATCGCGCCCGCGACGAAGCCGTACGACACGAGCTGCACGATCGCGCCTTCGACGCCGATCCGGTTGAACAGGAACAGCCCGAGCGTGACGATCCCCATGTGCGCGACCGTCGAATACGCGAGCAGCTTGCCGAGATCGGTCTGGGCGAGCGCGATCAGGCTCGCATAGACGATCGCGAACAGCGACAGCGCGATCACGGCCGGCGCGAAGAAGTGGCTCGCGTCGGGTGTCACCGGCAGCGCGAAGCGCAGGAACCCGTAGCCGCCGAGCTTGAGCATCGCGAGCATCAGCGCGGCGCCGGTCGGGCCGTCGGTATAGACGTCGCTCAGCCACGTGTGGACCGGCCACATCGGCACCTTGACCGCGAAGGCGGCGAAGAAGCCGAGGAACACCAGCAACTGCGGCGCGAAGCCGAGCTGCAGCGTGCGCCACACGGCCATGTCGAACGTGTGCGACTGCGCGTACAGGTACAGCATCGCCATCAGCAGCAACAGCGAGCCGGCGAACGAGATGAAGAAGAACTTCACGGCCGCGTACACGCGGCGCTCGCGCCCCCATGTGCCGATCAGCAGGTAAAGCGGGATCAGCGTCGCCTCGAAGAAGATGAAGAACAGCAGGCCGTCCTGTGCGACGAACACGCCGACCATCAGCCCCGACAGGATCAGGAACGATGCGTAGTACTGCGCGACGCGCACCGTGACCGACTCCCACGACGCCACGACCACCACGAGCGTCGTGAACGCGGTCAGCACGACGAGCCACAGCGACGCGCCGTCGATGCCGACCCGCCATCCGGAATTGAATGCCGCCAGCCAGTTGCGGCTCTCGACGAACTGCATCGCGGCCGAGTGCGCATCGAAACCGGCGACCAGCGGAACGACGGCCGCAAGCCCCACCAGCGCGCCGACGAGCGCGATCAGCCTCGTTCGACGTGGATGATGGTCGGAACCGGCACGCAGCAGGCACGCGCCGAACAGGATCGGAGCCCAGATGGCCAGGCTCAGGAAGGGAAAATCATGCATGTCAACAGGGCCTTGATGAAGTCGCGCACTGCATCGGGGACAGGCGAGACGAAAGGAACGAAATCAAATCGACAGAAAGATTTCGTGAATCGCCAATGTTGGCAAAATGTAAAGCGGCATCACGGGAAAGCTTGATGCCGCTCAAACGCGATCGGGTTAACCAGCATAAGGCGATTGATTATTTTCTGCAGCGCAGCAGAGCATTGATTTCCACAACCCACTTTATCTTTATGATTTTTATGAGTAATTTTTCGTATTGCTTGATCAGGAAGATTGCAGAAATCGACGCAGCGCCGCATTTTTGACATCCGCCTGCCATTTCGGAGGGTCGGAACGAGCTGATTGGCGCCAGACAAGACGGGGAGAATGCAGCTCCGATTTCTTACAAGACGCCTTTCATTTTTATTTCATATCGTCTTGCTCGACTCGGATCGAGTGAATGGTCGCGCCGCCCCCTCTCCACACTCTCGCGGCCATGCACGACATCCCGCAACGCGGGCGGGTCACGCGCTACGGAGAACGGATCGATCACGGGCAGCAATGCCGCCCTGCTTCATCGCGACGAGAGGCGCGACGATCGCGTGGACTCCTCCGCGGAGGATCTGCGGGCACTCGCAATACACGCGTATGCCGTCGGCCATCGCGTGCCGGTAGTCGCGTGCCGCCGTGCGGAACGCGCGCGGTCGCCGACAAAACGATGAATCGATGAGAGAAGACAGCCGGAACGGAACGCAGGCTCGCCAAGAGCATCACCTCGAGTCGCGCCGGACGATACGCGCCCTATCGCGCACGATCACCGCTCGACCCGAGCACTCATTGGACATTGAGCACCACGCCCACATCGGCCGGCGGACGAGATCCAGCCGCATCGCGCGTCGGGCGCCCGACGGACTGGAAAAGAAAAAGCCCCGCAAGTCCGAGAACTTGCGGGGCTTTGTCACCGCTTTTGGCGGAGACGGAGGGATTCGAACCCTCGATCCAGGTTTTGGCCCAGATGCTCCCTTAGCAGGGGAGTGCCTTCGACCTCTCGGCCACGTCTCCCAAACTTTCGCTCGCACCAGGGAGGCAGTGCGACGAGAACGAAATAATATAGGGTTTCGAACCGCTCGTCAATTTCCGTGATGCATTTTCTTCAATGCATCACGAAAAATTCACGATGCCTGGTCGAGTTCGAATGCCTTGTGCAACGCGCGGACGGCCAGCTCCATGTATTTCTCGTCGATCAGCACCGAAATCTTGATTTCGGACGTCGAGATCATCTGGATGTTGATGCCCTCTTCCGACAGCGTCCGGAACATCTTGCTTGCGACGCCCACGTGCGAACGCATGCCGACGCCGACCACCGACACCTTCGACACCTTCGGATCGCCCTGCACCTGCTCGGCGTTCACATGGCCCTTCACCTGGTTGGTGAGGATGTCCATCGCCTTCTGGTAGTCGCCGCGGCCGACCGTGAACGTGAAGTCGGTCTTGCCCTGGACGCTCTGGTTCTGGATGATCATGTCGACGTCGACGTTCGCATCCGCGACCGGGCCGAGGATCTGATACGCGATGCCCGGCTTGTCGGGCACGCCCATCACCGCAATGCGTGCTTCGTCGCGCTGGAACGCGATGCCGGAAATGACTGCCTTTTCCATGGTCTCGTCTTCTTCAAAAGTAATCAGGGTGCCCGAGCGCATTTCTTCGTCGAGCGCAATCAGCGGATCGGTCAGGCTCGACAGCACACGCGTCTTCACCTGGTATTTGCCGGCGAATTCGACCGAGCGGATCTGCAGGACCTTCGAGCCGAGGCTGGCCATTTCCAGCATTTCCTCGAACGTCACGCGATCGAGGCGTCGCGCCTCTTCGACGACGCGCGGGTCGGTCGTGTAGACGCCGTCGACGTCCGTGTAAATCAGGCACTCTTCGGCACCCAGCGCAGCCGCGACCGCCACCGCCGACGTATCCGAGCCGCCACGGCCCAGCGTCGTGATGTGGCCGTCCGGATCGACGCCCTGGAAGCCCGTGATGATCACGACCTTGCCTGCATTCAGGTCGGCCTTCACGCGCTCGTCATCGATCGAGTGAATGCGCGCTTTCGTGAACGCGCTGTCCGTCTTGATCGGCACTTGCCAACCCGCGTAGCTGACGGCCTCGACGCCGATTTCCTGCAGCGCGATCGACAGCAGGCCGACGCTGACCTGCTCGCCGGTCGACGCGATCATGTCGAGCTCGCGCGGGCTCGGCTGGCTCGAAATCTCTTTCGCAAGACCGAGCAGACGGTTGGTTTCGCCGGACATCGCCGAAGGCACGACCACCATCTGGTGCCCGGCCTGATGCCATTTTGCGACGCGTTTCGCGACGTTCTTGATGCGCTCGACCGAGCCCATCGAAGTGCCGCCGTATTTGTGTACGATGAGTGCCATTGTCGTTCTGAACTGGAGGAGAAACCGCACGGGCGCGCTGGGCAGGCCGCGTAGCCGTTCGGTCACGCGGCTTGTGGCTGTGGACGGACGACGAGGGGGACGGCTGGGACGCAACACGCAAGCGTGACGGATTTTGCCCGGAAGGCCGATCAGGCCGCGCAAACCGGGTACGTCACGCGGAAAACCTGCACAAATCGCTCAAAAATCGAGCCGAGCAAACGTCCGAGCGTACCCGATAGAGGCCCGCTTGACAAGCCGCTCGCCGCGTCCGGAGCCGTTCCGGCGCTGTTTACCAAATGGTGAAAATGCGCGCGCCATCGCGCCGCCGGAAGCCTGCCCGCCGTTACGCGATCAGCAGGTCGGGACGCCATTCGATCCGGCGCCAGGCGCCGTCGCCGGCCGCCTCGCTGCCGGACGCGCCGACATCGCGATTGATGCCGAGCCGCGGCACGTAGATCAGCCGCTCGCCCACGAACAAGAGCGGCACGTCGCGCTGCCAGGCCGGCACGCCGCGCTCCTGGAACAGGTTCTTCAGCGTGCGGCCCGGCCCGCCCGGCGACGTGCGCATCCGCTCGCCGCCCGCTCGGGCGCGCGCCACGAGCCGCGCGCCGCGCAGCAGCGCCTCCGGCACCGCATCGGGGCTTGCCGCGTCGGCCGGCGCGAACACGAACGTGCCGCGCCACCCCGGCAGGTGCCAGACCTCCTGCCCGTCCCACGCGAGCGATGCGTCCGGATGGGGCGTGCCGGTGCCGTCGTCGGCCGGCTCGCTGCTGTCGCCCGCTTCCCAGTAGACGACATCGCGATAAAGCCGCAAGCATTGCCCCGCGTGATCGACGCGCAATGCATGGGCATCGTGTGCGGCACGCAACTGCCGCATCATGTTGGCGAGCCGCGCGGCCGACGCGCCCGGCAAACCGAGCCGGCGCATCCAGAAGCGCAGCAGGTTCGCGCCACGCGTATCGTCGAACGCAACCAGTGCATCGCGTGACAGCGCCTGCCCGTCATCGCGCGCGGCAACGGCGAAGTCGAGTTCAGCCAGATCGTCGAGCAACCGCTGGGCGGCCGCCGCATGCTGGGCCGCGCGGCCCAGCGCGTCGCGAAAGCCCGGAAAATGCACGGCCAGCGCCGGCAGCACGTCGATGCGCAGCGCATTGCGCGCGTAACGCGTGTCGTTGTTCGATTCGTCGTCGATCCATTCGAGCGCGCGCTGCGCCGCATAACGCTCGAGTTGCGCGCGCAGCAATCGCAGCAGCGGGCGCACGCGCTCGACGCTCACGCCGTCGGGGCGGTAACGCGGCGCCATCGCGGCAAGCCCCGCGATCCCCGCGCCGCGCAACAACTGCAGCAACACGGTCTCGGCCTGGTCGTCCGCATGCTGCGCGAGCCACAGCGCGGCCGCGCCGTGGCGTTCGCACATCGCGTCGAGCGCCGCATAGCGCCGCTCGCGCGCCGTCGCCTCGACACCGAGGCCGCTGTCGCGCGGCACGTCGACGCACATCGATTCGAACGCGACGCCGAGCCCGGCCGCGCTCGCCTCGGCATGCGCAACCCAGGCGTCGGCGTTCGCACTCAGCCCGTGATGCACGTGCAGCGCGACGCAACGCGACGCGCCCGCGACGCGCACGGCCGCATCGAGCAACACCGTCGAGTCGAGGCCGCCGCTGTACGCGATCGCGATGCGCGCATCGGGCGGCATGCCGGAAAGCGCAACGCCGACCGCGTCGAGGACGACGCGGTCGGCGGAGAATTCGGTCGGTGGGATCACGAGAAGAACGCGCGCGCAGCGGCGCGCGTATTGAACACGCGGGCGGTCATGCGCCCGGCGTGGTTTCCTTGAACTTGCCGTAGGCCATCAGGCGCTCGAAGCGGCGCTCGCGCAGCGCATCGATGCTCATGCCCTGGAACTGGCGCAGCGAATCGGCGAGCGCGCGGCGCAGCAGCGCAGCCATGCCCTTCGGATCGCGATGTGCGCCGCCGAGCGGCTCGTTGATGATCTTGTCGATCAGGCCGAGCGCCTTCAGGCGGTGCGCGGTCAGGCCGAGCGCTTCCGCGGCTTCCGGCGCCTTCGCTGCACTCTTCCACAGGATCGACGCGCAGCCTTCCGGCGAGATCACCGAGTAGGTCGAGAACTGCAGCATCATCACGGTGTCGGCCACGGCGATCGCGAGCGCGCCGCCCGAACCGCCCTCGCCGATCACGGTCGTGATGATCGGCGTCTTCAGCTCGGCCATCACGTACAGGTTGCGGCCGATCGCCTCCGACTGGCCGCGCTCTTCCGCGCCGATGCCCGGGTACGCGCCCGGCGTGTCGACGAACGTGAAGATCGGCAGCCCGAACTTCTCGGCGAGACGCATCAGGCGCTCGGCCTTGCGATAGCCTTCCGGACGCGGCATCCCGAAGTTGCGCGCGGCGCGCTCCTTCGTGTCGCGGCCCTTCTGGTGACCGATCACCATGCACGGATGGCCGCCGAAGCGCGCGAGACCGCCGACGATCGACAGGTCGTCCGCGAATGCGCGGTCGCCGTGCAGCTCGTGAAAATCGGTAAACAGTTCCGCAACGTAATCGAGCGTGTACGGGCGCTGCGGATGCCGCGCGATCTGCGAAACCTGCCACGGCGACAGGTTCGCGTAGAGGTCTTTCGTCAGTTGCTGGCTTTTCTTCGACAGCCGCTCGATTTCTTCCGAAATGTCGACAGCCGAGTCGTCCTGCACGAATCGCAGCTCTTCGATCTTGGCCTCGAGTTCGGCGATCGGCTGTTCGAAATCCAGAAACGTGGTCTTCATGTGTTCGAATCCTTGGGTCTTGCGGCAGCGCGTATTCTACCCGCGCGGGCGACGCTCAAAACCGGCTCTCAACTATTGATGTTTAAAACCCGATAGCCGCCGCTCAGGCGTCGGCGTCGGGCGCATCGAGGCTGCGCCACATGTACCAGGTCGCGACGGTGCGCCACGGTTCCCAGTTGGCCGCGACTTCACGCGCCTCGCTGCGCGTGACGGGTTCCCCGCTGAAGTAATTGACGCTGATCGCACGGATCAGGCCCGGGTCGTCGAGCGGCAGGACATCCGGCCGCGACAGGTTGAAGATCAGGAACATCTCGGCCGTCCAGCGGCTGATGCCGCGGATCTGCGTGAGTTCCGCGATCACGTCCTCGTCGTCCATCGACGTCCATTTGTCGACGTGCAGCGCGCCCGACACGAAATGCTGCGCGAGATCGAGGATGTATTCCGTCTTGCGCTTCGACAGCCCGCACGCGATCAGCTTGTCCGCGCCGAGCCGGATCACCGGTTGCGGCGCGAGTTTCGGACAGGCGTCCCCGATGCGCGCCCACAGCGACTGCGCCGACGGCACCGAAATCTGCTGGCCGACGACCGAGCGCGCAAGCGTGACGAACGGGTCGCCGCGCTTCACGAGATGCGCGGGACCGAACTTCGGAATCAGTTTCTTCAGGATCCGGTCGCGCTTGACGAGGTCGGCGCATGCCTTGTCCCAGTAAGCAGGACGCACGACGACCTCCTCGCCGTCCGCTTCGGACGCACGGGCCTTGCGGGCCGCGTCGGCGGCCGGCTGCGCGGCCGCAGGCTGCGCATGACCGTTGAGCGCGCCGTTCGGCACGGCGCGCGTTGCGTCCGTCTTCACCGGCGGCACGCGCTTGGCTGCCGGACGCGCGGCGACCGGGGTCGCGCGCCTGACCGGCGCTTTTCTGGCCGTTGCCATCTTGCCTCCTACCTGACGGATCGGTCAGTGGAACGCACCGCGCTCATACGCGACGCCATTCGGTCGATCCGCCCGGTTTGTCTTCAAGTGCGATACCGGTCTCGAGCAGTTCCGCCCGGATCCGGTCCGCTTCGGCATAGTCCTTCGCTTGCTTCGCCGCGACGCGCGCGGCGATCTTCGCTTCGATCTCGTCGGCGGCGAGCCCGCCCGCCTGCGCGGCACCCGACGCCTGCTGCAGGAACGCGCGCGGTTCGCGGCCCAGCAGGCCGAGCAGCCCCGCCAGCTGTTTCAGTTGCCGCGCGAGCGATGCGTCGCGCGTGCGATTCACCTCGCCCGCCAGCTCGAACAACGTCGCCACCGCGACCGGCGTGTTGAAGTCGTCGTTCATCGCGGCCGCGAAACGCTGCGCGTGCGGCTCGTTCCAGTCGAGCGCGAGCGTGTCGGCATCGACGTCCTTCAGCGCGGTGTAGAGGCGCGTGAGCGACGCGCGCGCATCGTCGAGATGCACGTCGCTGTAATTGAGAGGCGAACGGTAGTGCGTGCGCACGATGAAGAAGCGCATGACTTCCGCGTCGTAGCGCTCGAGCACTTCGCGGATCGTGAAGAAGTTGCCGAGCGATTTCGACATCTTCTCGTTGTCGACCTGCACGAAGCCGTTGTGCATCCAGTAATTGACGAACGTCTGGCCGGTCGCGCCTTCGCTCTGCGCGATCTCGTTCTCGTGGTGCGGGAATTGCAGGTCCTGCCCGCCGCCATGGATGTCGAAATGTTCGCCGAGCAGCGTGCAACCCATCGCCGAGCACTCGATGTGCCAGCCCGGGCGGCCCATCCCGTACTTCGACGCCCACGACGCGCCTTCCGGATCTTCCGGCTTCGCCCGCTTCCACAGCACGAAGTCGAGCGGATCTTCCTTCGCGTCGTTCGCGGCGACGCGCTCGCCCGCGCGGAGATCGTCGAGCGACTTGCCCGACAGCTTTCCGTAGTTCGCGAACTTGCGCACCGAGTAGTTGACGTCGCCGTCGGTCGCCTGATACGCGTAACCGTTCGTCTCGAGCGTCTCGATCATGCCGAGCATCTGCGGAATGAACGCCGTCGCACGCGGCTCGATGTCGGGCCGCTGGATGCCGAGCGCGCTTTCGTCGTCGTGCATCGCGCCGATGAACCGGTCGGTCAGCGACTTGATCGTCTCGCCGTTCTCGACCGCGCGGCGGATGATCTTGTCGTCGATGTCGGTGATGTTGCGCACATACGTGACCCGGTAACCGATCGCACGCAACCAGCGCTGGACGAGGTCGAACACGACCAGCATGCGCGCGTGGCCCACGTGACAATAGTCGTATACGGTGATTCCGCATACGTACATCCGCACCTCGCCGGGCTGGCGCGGCACGAAAACTTGCTTGTCACGCGCGAGCGTGTTGTAGATGCGCAGTGATTCCATAGAGATGAACCGTGAGCCGAAGGAAACCGCCCTGGCGAAGCTCGCCCAGCGTGTGAAACGGACGGACCATCTGCTGCGGCACCGGGCCGAGCGTCCTCGTATCACACGGGGCGGTCAGGCTGCAAGCACAGCGGTGACGGCCACGAGAGGCTAAGAAAGACTGTCTGCCGCTCGCCGGAACGCGCAGACGTTTTGTTAGAATGGCTCGGAGTATAACATTCCGATTTACGCCTATGAAACCTCATCGCGGCCGCGCGCAGAGCGCTGCGACCCTCGTTGCGACCACCGTCATGGGCGTCGCGCTGACGCTTTTCGCGGCCCCGGCGGCGCATGCGCAGAAGGCCCCGGCCACCGCCGACGGCACGCCCGAAATCGACGCGTCGATCGCCGGCAAGCAGTGGAAGCAGGCGCTCGCGCAGCTCGACGCGCGCATCGCTTCGAACCCGCACGACCTGCAGGCACAGTTCAAGCGCGGCACCGTGCTGGCCCGCCTGAACCGCGACGACGATGCGATCCAGCAGTTCGTCGCGATCACGCAGGCGTACCCCGAACTGCCCGAGCCGTACAACAACCTTGCGGCGCTTTACGCGAAGCATGGCCGATACGACGAAGCGCGCACCGCGCTCGTCACGGCAACGCAAGCGAATCCGAGCTACTCGCTCGCATACGAAAACCTCGGCGATCTTTACCTGCGCCTCGCGGCCGAGTCGTACAAGCGCGCGCAATCGCTCGGCCGCACGAGCGGCGCGACCGCGCAGCGCCTCGCCGATCTCCAGAAGATCGTGTCGCCGCCGAAGGCCGCGCCGAACGCCCGCGCGGCTTCGCCGAGCACGCGCGACTACTCCGACCGCGCCGCCGCGAACGTGAGCACCACCACGCTGCCGATGTCGCCGACGTTCCAGTTCAGCGGTCCGTCGGGCGCACTGGCGGCGCCGTACGTCGCGCCGTCGCAATAAGCGGCGCGGCCTTCTTTCCCTCCCAACCTGAGGATCGCAATGAAACGTCTGTTGCTGGCGCTTGGCGGCGCCGCCCTTCTCGCGACCGCGACCGCACCTGCGTTCGCGCAATCGGCTACCGCGCACCCCGTCGTGCAGCTGAAGACCTCGCAGGGCGACATCCGCGTCGAGCTCTACCCGGAGAAGGCGCCGAAATCGGTCGCCAACTTCCTCGATTACGTGAAGGCCGGCCAGTACAACGGCACGATCTTCCATCGCGTGATCAAGGGCTTCATGATCCAGGGCGGCGGCTACAAGACCAACTTCGAGGAGAAGCCGACCCGCGCGCCGATCCCGCTGGAAAGCCGCAATGGTCTGAAGAACCTGACGGGCACGATCGCGATGGCGCGCACGAGCGATCCGAACTCGGCCACCGCGCAGTTCTTCATCAACACGGTCGACAACAGCGGCCTCGACTACCCGAACCCGGACGGCAACGGTTATGCGGTGTTCGGCAAGGTCGTGTCGGGTCTCGACGTCGTGAAGAAGATCGAAGGCGTCGCGACGACCTCGCGCGGCCCGATGCAGGACGTGCCCGCACAACCGATCGTGATCGAATCGGCGAGCGTCGTCTCGAAGTAAGAACCTGCCGGCACGTCCGGCGCCTCACGCGGCCGCGTCGCACGACCGGCCGCGTGCCATTTAAACCGCCTCACCGAAGGAATTCATCATGGTTGAACTGCATACGAACCACGGCGTGATCAAGCTCGAGCTCGACGCCGCGAAGGCACCGAAGACGGTCGAAAACTTCCTGAACTACGTGAAGAAGGGCCACTACGACGGCACCGTGTTCCATCGCGTGATCAACGGCTTCATGATCCAGGGCGGCGGCTTCGAGCCGGGCCTGAAGCAGAAGCCGACCGATGCGCCGATCGACAACGAAGCGAACAACGGCCTGAAGAACGACAACTACACGATCGCGATGGCACGCACGAACGATCCGCACTCGGCGACCGCCCAGTTCTTCATCAACGTGAACGACAACGACTTCCTGAACCACTCGTCGCCGACGCCGCAAGGCTGGGGCTACGCCGTGTTCGGCAAGGTTGTCGAAGGCCAGGACGTGGTCGACAAGATCAAGGGCGTCAAGACGGGCAACGCCGGTTTCCACCAGGACGTGCCGGCCGACGACGTCGTGATCGAAAAGGCCGTCGTGGTCTGACGCACAGCACGTAACGGAGGCACTTCGATGTTGCAGGAGAGTCCGCCACGAAGCGTCTCCGCGGGCGTGCCGGGCGAGCGCGAATACGCGCAAGCCGCACGCCCGTTCCTGTTTCTCTCCGATCTGCACCTGAGCGAAGCGATTCCGAAGACGGTCGCCGCGTTCGAGCATTTCGTGAAATACACCGCCGACAGCGCCGACTCGGTGTTCATCCTCGGTGATCTGTTCGAATACTGGATCGGCGACGACATCCTCGACGACGATCCGTTCGCGGCCCGCATGGCCGCGCTGATGCACACGTTCTCGGAACGCGGAATTGCGCTCTACGTGATGCACGGCAACCGCGATTTCCTGCTCGGCCGTCGCTTCATGAAGGCAGCCGGTGCGATGCTGCTGCCCGACCCGTCGCTGATCATGGCGTTCGGCCAGCGCATCGTGCTCGCGCACGGCGACGCGCAATGCACGGCCGATCGCGGCTACCAGCTGTTCCGCCGCTTCGCACGCAACCGCGTCGCGCAATGGCTGTTTCTCGCGTGGCCGTTCCGCTGGCGCCGCGCGCTCGCGCAGCGCATGCGCTCGAACAGCGAAGCGGGCCGGATCCGCCCTGCTTCGGCGATTTACGATGTCACGCGTGAAGGGGTAGCCGCCCTGTTCCGGAAAAGCCGCGCGAGCGTGATCATTCACGGCCACACGCACCGCCCCGCGCGCCACAGCGAGCCGGGCGGCATTCGCTGGGTGTTGCCCGACTGGGATCTCGACCACGGCAAGCCGCGCGGCGGTTACCTGCGTGTCGACGCGGAAGGTATCCACGCGATGCCGCTCGACTGACGCGGCTGCCGCCGTCGAACCGACCTGCTGCGACCGGCAGCGACCCGCATCGATCACATTACGCCTGACGCTCGACCGCCTTGCCTTCCAGCACCGCCGACAGCCGGCGCAGGTCGAGGCGCGCTGCGTCGGCGCCCTGCAGCGTTTCCAGATGCGTGCCGAGCCGCTCGAGCGCCGCGACAATCTCGTCGACACGGCGGCTTTCCTTCGCAGCGTGATCGATCAGCCCGTGAATGGCGAGCGACATCGGATCGTCGGCATTCGGCGTGATCCCGTACGCGGAGAACGCCGCGCGTTCGGGCTGCGGCTTCGGCTGCGCCGGCATCACGACGCGCGCCGGATTGCCGACTGCCGTGCCGCCTGCCGGCACCGGCTTCACGACGACCGCGTTCGAACCGATCTTCGCGCCCGCACCGACCGTGAAACCGCCGAGCACCTTCGCACCCGCGCCGACGATCACGCCGGCCTCGAGCGTCGGGTGGCGCTTCGCGCCGCGCGTGAGCGACGTGCCGCCCAGCGTCACGCCCTGATAGATCGTGCAGTCGTCGCCGATGATCGCCGTCTCGCCGATCACGACACCCATGCCGTGGTCGATGAACACGCGCCGGCCGATCGTCGCGCCCGGGTGGATTTCAATGCCGGTCAGGAACCGGCCGGCCTGTGACGCGAAACGCGCGAGCCAGTAGCGCTTCGCGCGCCAGCATGCGTGCGCGAAGCGATGCAGTACGAGCGCATGCAGCCCCGGATAACAGGTCAGCACTTCCCATGCACTGCGAGCGGCGGGATCCCGCTCGCGAATCGTTGCAACGTCTTCGCGCAGTCTCGTGAACATGATGTGGTCTGGGAAAAGGCCGGCGCGCATCGCCGGCAATGACCGGCCGTTATCGCGCCGGGTAATTTAGTTATGACGTTCGGCGATTGTAGGGCGAGTCGCGCACGGCCGCACGAGCCCGCGCGTTCACCCCGCCGACGGCGCGGGTATTCGGCCGGAACGCTTGCTGGCGTTGAGTTTGCGGGATGGCCGAACGGGCCGGACGATTCGGCCCGGCGCTTCCGGCGGCCGACGCAGCACCTGCCCGACAGGGAAACGGCCCCGCGCGCCGAGCCGTCCAGCGGCCCCTGCACTGCGCACCGGCCGCTTACGCGTCGCCGCCCGGTTTGCCCGATTTCAGCAGGACGTGCTTCGCGATACCGCGCAGGATATTGACCTCCTCACGCTCAAGGCCCGTGCGCGCGAACAGGCGCCGCAGCCGCGGCATCAGCTTCTTCGGGTTGCGCGGATCGAGGAAATCGAGTGCGATCAGCGCGTTCTCGAGGTGCACGTACATCCGCTCGATCTCATCGCTCTGCGCGAGCGTGCCGGCTTCGGCCGGCGCTTGCGCGGATGGCTCGCTCGCCTGCTCGAGAAACGCGACGCGCAACTCGTACGCGAGCACCTGCACGGCCTGTGCGAGATTCAGCGAACTGTAGGCAGGGTTCGCCGGGATGTGGGCGAGCGCGCTGCACTGCTCGACGTGCTCGTTCGCGAGGCCCGTGCGCTCGTTGCCGAACACGAGCGCGATGTCGCCCGTACCGACCTGTGCGCACGCCTGCGTGGCGGCCGCGCGCGGCGCGAGACGCGGCGGCCCGTATTCGCGCGTACGCGCGGTGAGTGCGATCGACCAGTGCACGCCGGACAGCGCGTCGCCAAGCGTCGGCACGACATGCGCGGAGGCGAGGACGTCGTCCGCGCCGCTGGCCATCGCGATCGCCTCGGGATCGCTCTGCACGTGCGGCACACGCGGCGCGACCAGCACCAGACGCGAGAAACCCATCGTCTTCAACGCGCGGGCGGCCGCCCCGACGTTGCCGGGATGGCTCGGCTCGACGAGCACGAAACGGGTGGACGTGAAGCCGCCGGACGGCGGCCGGGACGAGGCCGCGCCCGGCTCGGACGGCGCGGCGGTGATCTGCGGGGTTTCCACTACGATACGACTCGGTTCATCAGAATGGCAGTATGGTATCGCCATCGCCGCGGCAAACCCACTCGTCCGGACGGATAGTGGGGGTTTCCCCGTATTCCGGTCGCCTGAAACCGCCAAAAATCGGGTAAAATCATGCCTTTACGCGTCGCACTCCGTGCTGCGCGGGTCGTACCCCGTTCTTTGTCAATTCGCGTCTCACCTCGCCTGCCACGCTTGCGCCGTGCCGGGCGGTTGTTCCACTTCGTGGCGGCCCGTGCCGCCGGCTACAGGATCCAGGCTCATGCATCCCATGCTCAACATTGCTGTCAAGGCTGCGCGCCGCGCCGGACAGATCATCAACCGCGCGTCCCTCGATCTCGACCTGATCGAGATCCGCAAGAAGCAGCAGAACGACTTCGTCACCGAAGTGGACAAGGCCGCCGAAGACGCGATCATCGAGACGCTGAAGACCGCCTATCCGGACCACGCGATCCTCGCCGAGGAATCGGGCGAATCGGAGAACGAATCCGAATTCAAGTGGATCATCGATCCGCTCGACGGCACGACCAACTTCATCCACGGCTTCCCGTACTACTGCGTGTCGATTGCGCTCGAGCACAAGGGCGTCGTCACGCAGGCCGTCGTCTACGACCCGAACAAGAACGACCTGTTCACGGCCACGCGCGGCCGCGGTGCATACCTGAACGACCGCCGCATCCGCGTCGGCCGCCGCGACCGCCTGTCGGACGCACTGGTCGGCACGGGCTTCCCGTTCCGCGAAAAGGACGGCCTCGATGCATACGCACGCCTCTTCACCGAAATGACGCAAGCCTGTACCGGCCTGCGTCGTCCGGGCGCAGCAGCACTCGATCTCGCGAACGTCGCGGCCGGCCGCCTCGACGCGTTCTTCGAGCAAGGCATCAACGTGTGGGACATGGCAGCGGGCAGCCTGCTGATCACCGAGGCCGGCGGCCTCGTCGGCAACTACACGGGCGACGCCGATTTCCTGCATCGCCATGAAATCGTCGCGGCGAACCCGAAGATCTACGCGCAGATGATCCCGATCCTGAACCGTTACACGCGCGTGCATCCGGCGGCGGAGTAAGCCCCGGCCGCGCCCGCGCGGCGCGGCTTTCGCGCACACCGCTCGCGGGCATCGTCACGACGGCGCACCGTTCGCCTCCCGGTTGCCGGGAGGCGGGAACATCTTCCCGCACAAGGGTCGCTTCGTGCGCCTATCCTGAAGTTGCTTGAGTTTGTCGGGGCCGGTCAGCGTACTGCCGCCCACACCGCCGTTCCCGCAAGACAATAAATGGCTTGCGTGCGGGTTTGCGTACGGCACGCCCGCGCGGCGGACGACCCCGCCGGCCTGCCAGCCCCCGACCGTATCAACACCGCCACGACGCCGTGGCAATCGCATCCGAGTCCCCATGTTACGGCTAAGCGAAATTAAACTCCCCCTCGACCACCCCGAAAGCGCGCTCGAGGCCGCGATTCGCGCGCGCCTCGCGGAGCTTGGCGTGGCCGCGGACGAGTTCCTCCGTTACACCGTGTTCCGTCGTGCGCACGATGCGCGCAAGCGCGCCGACATCAAGCTCACGTATATCGTCGATGTCGAAGTCGCGGACGAAGCGGCCGCGATCAAGCGCCTCGCCGGGAAACCGCATTGCGGCGTGACGCCCGACATGGCGTACCACTTCGTCACGAAGGCGCCCGAGCACGGCAATTTCCTGCGCCCGGTCGTGATCGGCATGGGGCCGTGCGGCCTGTTCGCTGGGCTGATCCTCGCGCAGATGGGTTTCCGTCCCATCATCCTCGAACGCGGCAAGGCCGTGCGCGAGCGCACCAAGGACACCTTCGGCCTGTGGCGCAAGAGCGTGCTCAACCCCGAATCCAACGTGCAGTTCGGCGAAGGCGGGGCCGGCACGTTTTCCGACGGCAAGCTGTACAGCCAGATCAAGGATCCCAACCACTATGGCCGCAAGGTGCTGGACGAATTCGTCAAGGCAGGCGCACCGGAAGACATCCTGTATCTGAGCCGGCCGCATATCGGCACGTTCCGCCTCGTCAGCATGGTGGAAAAAATGCGTGCGTCCATCCACGAACTGGGTGGTGAAGTGCGTTTCGAAACGCGGGTCGACGACATCGAGATCGATCAGGGCAAGGTGCGCTCGCTGAAGCTCTCGAACGGAGAAACGCTGCGGTGCGACCACGTGGTGCTGGCCGTGGGCCACAGCGCGCGCGACACCTTCCAGATGCTGCACGATCGCGGCGTCTACATCGAAGCCAAGCCGTTCTCGCTGGGTTTTCGCATCGAGCATCCGCAGGGGCTGATCGATCGCAGCCGCTTCGGCAAGTTCGCGGGCCACAAGCAGCTCGGCGCGGCCGACTACAAGGTGGTCCACCACTGCAGCAACGGCCGCGCCGTCTACAGCTTCTGCATGTGCCCTGGGGGCACCGTGGTCGCGGCGACGTCCGAGCCGGGGCGCGTGGTCACCAACGGCATGAGCCAGTATTCGCGGGCCGAGCGCAACGCGAATGCGGGCATCGTCGTCGGCATCACGCCGGACGATTATCCCGGCGGCCCGCTGGCGGGCATCGCGTTCCAGCGCAAATGGGAAGAGCGCGCGTTCGAACTCGGCGGCGGCGATTACCGCGCGCCGGGTCAACTGGTCGGCGATTTCATCGCAGGCCGGCCGTCGACGTCGCTGGGCTCCGTGGAGCCGTCGTACAAGCCCGGCGTGAACCCGACCGATCTCAGCACCGCGCTGCCGGACTATGTGATCGAAGCGATCCGTGAAGCCCTGCCCCAGATCGACAAGAAGATCGCCGGCTTTGCGATGCACGATGCCGTGCTCACCGGCGTGGAGACGCGCACGTCGTCACCGATCCGGATTCGACGCAAGGACGATTACCAGAGCATGAACGTCGAAGGCCTGTATCCGGCCGGCGAAGGCGCCGGGTATGCGGGCGGCATTTATTCGGCGGCGATCGACGGCATCGAAGTTGCGCAGGCGGTGGCCCTCAGCCTGACGTCGGGACACGCGTCCTGACACGCAGGACAGAGTCGGCGTGCGAAGGTCCGTGACCCGAGTACGCCGACTTTTTGCACGTTCGCCGCGCCAATCTGTTTCACCGGCTCACCACCACGGCGCGCTTTGGGCACGCCCGTCAAAACACACCGGGAATCAGCCGGTACCGAACCTTCGTCTTGTACGCACGATAATCGGCGTCTTCCGACAGCACCCGCTCTTCCAAACTGATTCGCCCGATCTGCAACAGCATCCAGATGCCGATCGCGAGCAGGTTTCGCGTACTGAAGTTTGCAAGCAGGAAACCGATTTCGGACAACAGATAACCGGCATAGATCGGGTGGCGCATGAACCGGTACGCTCCGCTCGAAACGACGCCGCGATTCGCCGGCAGCAAGCCGAACGAGCGCCCGAGCGACAGTTTCGCGAACAGTTGCCACGCAATCCCGCATATTTGCCAGGCGCCCCCTGCCCACTCCGGGATCAGTTGGGTACTGGCAGTCAGCTGATAGGTCAGGCAGTAGAACGAACCACCCAGGGACAAGCACACTGCAACGGGATGCCAGTCGCGCCGTTTCGGCAATTTGGCAAACGCCGACATGCCGACGGTCAGTACCGCGGATACCAGCAGCAGGATCAGCGTGATCCGGCTCGGATCCAATCGCCACGGCATATAAATCAGATAGGCAAATACGCCCAGCACGGTCACTGACGACACGCGAGCACCAAGCTCGATCAGATTGATCCGCTCCGACTCGTCCGCGACCGTTGTAACGTGCGGCACCAGGGTACTTTGCGCGCACGCGCCCCCCGCATCCTGTATGGCCTGCTTCATGTTTGTGCCCCGAACTTACTGCGTTTTTATATATTGCCGTTTCAGACTAGCACGCTCCATTCATTGAAACTTGCCTAAGTTTCAGTTTTACGAGGTTGATTGGTGTAAGTCCCGAGAGCATGGGCAAATATAAAGACCGAGTAACTGGATTACGCGGTCTGCCAAACGTTTCACAGTTCGTAGCGTTGCCCGGACGGACGAAATCGTCTGCGGTCGATGGTAATGAGTGGCTAGTCTCCCAGGCGAAAAAGGGGCCGAATGAGAGCCGCGGATCGGGTCGCCATGCTCGAAACCGACCGGCGACGCCACGCCGCCGGGTTCGAAGCCGCCGCACGCCGCCTGACGTCCAACCACACGCGCTGATATGCGGGGCGGCGTCAGCACGCAAGGGTTCGCGCGATCGTCCGCACCTGGCCAAACGGCGAACTTCGCGCGTGCACATGGAAGCGACTGGTAAACTCGGGCAACCCAAGCAACAACTTCATGCCTGACCTATGACCACGCTGTCGCCCGAAGCCTTCGCCGGCCATACTCCAATGATGCAGCAGTACCTGCGCATCAAGGCCGACCATCCCGACACGCTTGTCTTCTACCGGATGGGCGACTTCTACGAGCTGTTCTTCGAAGACGCGGAAAAGGCCGCACGCCTGCTCGACCTGACCCTCACGCAACGCGGCGCATCCGCCGGCACGCCGATCAAGATGGCCGGTGTGCCGCATCATGCGGTCGAACAGTATCTCGCCAAGCTCGTGAAGATGGGCGAATCGGTCGCGATCTGCGAACAGATCGGCGATCCCGCCACGTCGAAGGGCCCCGTCGAGCGCAAGGTCGTGCGCGTCGTCACGCCCGGCACGCTGACCGATGCAGCACTGCTGTCCGACAAGAACGATGTCTACCTGCTCGCGATGTGCACGGGCCACAACAAGCGTGGCGTCGCGGTCAATGTCGGCCTCGCGTGGCTGAACCTTGCAAGCGGCGCGCTGCGGCTCGCAGAAATCGAACCCGAGCAGCTCGCTGCCGCGCTCGAGCGCATCCGGCCGGCCGAGATCCTGACGCCGGACGGCGCAACCGACGCCGTGCCGGCAGGCGCAGGCGCAAGCAAGCGCGTGCCGGCGTGGCATTTCGACATCGCGTCGGGCACGCAGCGCCTGTGCGACCAGCTCGATGTCGCGAGCCTCGACGGCTTCGGCGCACATTCGCTGACGAGCGCGTGCGGCGCGGCCGGCGCGCTGCTGCTCTACGCAGCGGCCACGCAAGGCCAGCAGTTGCGGCACGTGCGCAGCCTCAAGGTCGAAAACGAAACCGAGTACATCGGGCTCGATCCGGCCACGCGCCGCAACCTCGAACTGACCGAGACGCTGCGCGGCACCGAGTCGCCGACGCTGTATTCGCTGCTCGACACCTGCTGCACGACGATGGGCAGCCGCCTGCTGCGTCACTGGCTGCATCACCCGCCGCGCGCGTCGGTCGCCGCACAGTCGCGCCAGCAGGCGATCGGCGCGCTGCTCGATGCACCGGCAAACGCAAGCCTCGATGCGCTGCGCAGCGCGCTGCGCCAGATCGCCGACGTCGAACGGATCACCGGGCGCCTCGCACTGCTGTCCGCGCGCCCGCGTGATTTGTCGAGCCTGCGCGACACGTTCGCCGCCCTCCCGGCGCTGCGTGAGCGCATCAGCGCGATCGTCGCGGACGCGGACGCCCTCACCCGCGTCGACGCAGCACTCGCACCGCCCGCCGAATGCCTCGACCTGCTGACGAGCGCGATCGCGCCCGAACCGGCCGCGATGGTGCGCGACGGCGGCGTGATCGCGCGCGGTTACGACGCCGAGCTCGACGAGCTGCGCGACATCTCGGAGAACTGCGGGCAGTTCCTGATCGATCTCGAAGCGCGCGAGCGCACGCGCACCGGCATCGCGAACCTGCGCGTCGAATACAACAAGGTGCACGGCTTCTACATCGAGGTCACGCGCGGCCAGACCGACAAGGTGCCCGACGACTATCGCCGGCGCCAGACGTTGAAGAATGCCGAGCGCTACATCACGCCCGAACTGAAGACTTTCGAGGACAAGGCGCTGTCCGCGCAGGAACGCGCCCTGGCGCGCGAGCGCGCGCTGTACGACGCAGTGCTGCAGGCACTGCTGCCGTTCATCCCCGAGTGTCAGCGCGTCGCATCGGCGCTCGCCGAACTCGACCTGCTCGCCGCATTCGCCGAACGCGCCCGCGCGCTCGACTGGGTCGCGCCGACCTTCACCGACGAGATCGGCATCGAAATCGAACAGGGCCGCCACCCGGTCGTCGAGGCGCAGGTCGAACAGTTCATCGCGAACGACTGCCGGTTCGGCACCGAGCGCAAGCTGCTGCTGATCACCGGCCCGAACATGGGCGGCAAGTCGACGTTCATGCGGCAGACCGCGTTGATCGCGCTGATGGCTTACGTCGGCAGCTACGTGCCGGCCAGGTCGGCATGCTTCGGCCCGATCGACCGGATCTTCACGCGCATCGGCGCGGCAGACGATCTCGCAGGCGGCCGCTCGACGTTCATGGTCGAGATGACCGAAGCCGCGGCGATCCTCAACGACGCGACACCGCAAAGCCTCGTGCTGATGGACGAGATCGGCCGCGGCACGTCGACGTTCGACGGCCTCGCGCTCGCGTGGGCCATCGCGCGCCACCTGCTGGCGCACAACGCGTGCTACACGCTGTTCGCGACGCACTACTTCGAGCTGACGCAGCTGCCGGCGGAATTTCCGCAAGCGGCCAACGTCCACCTGTCGGCCGTCGAGCACGGCCACGGCATCGTGTTCCTGCACGCGGTCAACGAAGGGCCGGCCAACCAGAGCTACGGCCTGCAGGTCGCCCAGCTCGCAGGCGTTCCGGCGCCCGTGATCCGCGCCGCGCGCAAGCACCTCGCGTACCTCGAACAGCAATCGGCTTCGCAGCACACGCCGCAGCTCGACCTGTTCAGCGCGCCGCCGGTGGCCGCCGACGATCTCGAATGCGCGGACGCGCCGGCGCTGCCCGACACACCGCATCCGGCGCTCGAAAAGCTGCGCGACATCGATCCCGACGATCTCAAGCCGCGCGAGGCACTCGACCTGCTGTACGAACTGCGCACGCTGGTCCGGTCGCACGATGCAGACGGACACGCGTAAGCGCGTCTCGCCGGGCCTGCCGGCCCGTGCGGCCGCCGCGCTCGTCGCGGCGTTGATCGCGTTCGCGCCGGCCGGTGCGCAGGCGGCACCGCCGAAGCGCAGCACCGCGCCCTACTCGTTCGCGGTCGTGTCGGGCGTGATCAACACCCCTGCGGACGAACCGGCTGCACAGCGGCTGCTCGACGCGATCGCGCGCGAGCGCAATCTCGCGTTCGTGGTGTATGCGGGCGATCTCAAGGGTTCGAAGGAAGCGTGCCGCGATGCACTGTATTCGCAGCGCGGCGCGATCCTGGATGCGGCACGCGTGCCGCTCATATTCATTCCCGGTCACGACGACTGGGCAACGTGCAACACCGTGGCCGGCGGTAGCTACGATCCGGTCGAGCGGCTCGACTTCCTGCGGCAGACACTGCTCGCCGATTCGGCACTGCCCGACCCCGGCGCGCTGCCGATCACGCGGGAAAGCGAAGTCGCACGGTTCCGGCCGTATCGCGAGAATGCCCGCTGGATGCGCGACGACATCGTCTACGTCGCGCTCAACGCGCCGGCGCCGAACAACCATTACCTGACGGCCGGCGGCCGCAATGGCGAATTCGAGGACCGCATCATCGCGAACGGTTTCTGGATCGACCACGCGGCCGAATACGCGAAGCGGCGCGAGGCGCGTGCGATGGTGGTGATGTTCGAAGGCGATCCGCAGTTCGAACGCTATGAACGCGCGGAACGCTTCGCATGGCTGCGTTTCAACCGGCCGCGCGTACGCGACGGCTTCCGCGAGTTGAAACGTACGCTGGTGAAGGCGGCGGCGACGTTCCGCGGCCCGATCCTGGTGATGCACGCGAGCGGCGAACCGCTGGCGAACGGCTTCCTGATCGACCGGCCGCTGCGTGCCGACGATGGTGAGCTGATAGGAAACGTGACGCGCGTCGCGATCGGACCGCGCCATCCGGCGAATCAGTGGGTCAAGGTGAGCGTGTCGCCGTCACGGCAGACAATCTTCAACGTCAGCCTGCAGGAGGTGCCGAAGAACCTGCCGGTGCCACCCGCGCTGCCGCTCGTGCCGCACGACGACGTGCCGCTGCCACAGATGCCGGAAATCCCCGCGTTGCCGGCGCTGCCCGACTCGTCGTCGGTCGCGCCGCCGCTGCAGGGTGACGGCGCCGCCCCGGGCGGCGCGTCGTGGCCTGCGCCGCCCCCTGCATCGGGGCCGACGCCCGGCGTGCCTGCAAGCTCAGTGCAGAGTACGCCCTGACGGCGCTTCGCCGTCTTCGTCTTCGTCATCGTCCTCGTCGACGATCTCGAGCCCTTCCGCGCCATGTGCGTGCTCATGCTCGATTTCGTCTTCGGTGGCTTCGCGAACGTCCTTCACGGTCAGCGCGAAACGCAGCGCCATGCCTGCCAGCGGGTGATTGCCGTCGAGCACGACCTTGTCTTCGGCGACGTCGGTGACCGTGTAGATCAGCGAATCGACTTCCTCGTCGCCGTCTTCCGGCGTGCCCTCGAACTGCATGCCCACTTCGAGCGGCTCGGGAAAACGATCGCGCGGCTCGATCTTCACGAGTTCGGGATCGTAGTCGCCGAACGCGTCCTGCGGCTCGAGCTGGACCTGCGCCTCGTAGCCGGGCTCGTGGCCGTCGAGCTGTTCCTCGATCTTGGGGAACGTGCCATCATAGCCGCCGTGCAGATAAACCATCGGCTCGTCGCTTTCCTCGATCAGATTGCCCTGTGCATCCGACAGCTTGTAAGTGACCGACACGACGGTGTTTTTTGCGATTTTCATCCAATTCTCCCAAATACAAGTCTCATTATACGATGCGCAACCGGTCTCAAGCCGAACCGCGGGATGCCGCTGCCGCCCCGTTCGGCGCGCCGCCCTCCGATCTTCCCACACCGCTGCTTGGCGGTCTTACGCCGACGCAATTCATGCGCGGCTACTGGCAGAAGAAGCCGCTCCTGATCCGCCAGGCGATCCCCGGCGTCGCGTCGCCGGTCTCGCGCGACGCGCTGTTCGAGCTCGCCACCGACTATGACGCGGAATCGCGACTGATCACCCATTTTCGTAACAAGTGGCAACTGGCTCACGGCCCGTTCGAACCGGGCTCGCTGCCGGCCGTCACGCGCAAGGCCTGGACCCTGCTCGTACAAGGGCTCGACCTGCACGTCGACGCGGCGCGCGCGCTGCTCGACCGCTTCCGCTTCATCCCCGACGCGCGGCTGGACGACCTGATGATCTCGTACGCGACGGACGGCGGCGGAGTCGGCCCGCATTTCGATTCATACGACGTCTTCCTGCTGCAGGTCGAGGGCCGGCGCCGCTGGCGCGTCGGCGCGCAGAAGGACCTGTCGCTGCAGCCGGACGTGCCGCTGAAGATCCTCGAAAACTTCGAGCCCAGCGACGAATGGGTGCTGGAACCCGGCGACATGCTGTACCTGCCGCCGCACATCGCGCACGACGGCGTGGCCGAAGGCGAATGCATGACCTGCTCGATCGGCTTCCGGGCGCCGTCCGCAGGCGAGCTGGGCGCCCAGTTCCTGTACTATCTCGCGGAGCGTGGCGGCCTGCGGGACGGGTGCGGGGACGACCTCTACCGCGACCCGAAGCAGCCGGCCGTCGACACGCCCGCGCAACTGCCTCCGGCGATGGTGGAGCGCGTCGCGGAGATCGTCGACGCGATTCGCTGGCGCAAGCGCGACGTCGCGGAGTTTCTCGGCTGCTACCTGAGCGAGCCCAAACCGAACGTCGTTTTCGACCCGCCCGCGCGCCCGCTGTCCGAGGCCGCGTTCGTCACGCAAGCGTCACGTCGTGGCGTGTGTCTCGACAGAAGGGCCGCATTGATGTATAACGCGCGCTCGTACTTCATTAATGGCGAGGAAGGACCGCTCGAGCAGGCCAGCGAATGGCTGCCCGAACTGGCCAATCAACGCCAGATGGAGGCGAAACGGTTTGTAACACTATCCCGGGCTCCCTCAATGACAGCTTTATTGCACGAGTGGTATCGTGCGGGCTGGATACGGGTCGGAAACCGGAATTAGTGTGAGTCGCCCCGTATGCCCGTACGGATCAAATTCTGTATGGGAAAGACAACGTATTGACCCCGCATTTGTCGACGGTCGATAGGAAAGTGCATATAATTTCCGCCCAAGCCGTAGGGAAGATTCACGCTCTAGAAGTGCATCTCCACCAGCGGCCCAGGTCGGTGTTGGAGCACATTACCGGTATTGTTTCGCGCTGTTGCTTACCTTTAACCATAAAAGGACGTGATCATGAAGAAATCCCTCCTCGTAGCTTCCCTGTTGGCTGCTGTTGCACTGGCTGCTTGCAACAAGAGCGCTGATCAAGCTGCTTCGTCGGCTGCAAGCGACGCGGCTGCTGCTGCTTCGTCGGCTGCTTCGGCAGTTGCTGGTGCTGCGAGCGACGCTTCGGCTGCTGCTTCGTCGGCAACGGCTGCTGCGAGCGACGCTGCTGCTGCAGTGGCGTCGGCTGCTTCGGCAGCGACGGCTGCTCCGGCTTCGGGCGCAAGCCAGTAAGCCTCAGCGTCAGCTGAAAAAAAACCGGCCCGAGGGCCGGTTTTTTTACGTCTGCCGTTTTCGCGCCTGTCGCCCGGCAGTCATACGGGGCCGCCGTAGCGGCCCTGCCCCCGCTCACCCGAGCGCGAGCCAGTCGAAGCCCGCGTCCTGCGTGGCCACGATCACGTCCTCCCCGTTCGTCCCCAGTACGCCGCCAAACGCCTGGCGGACCAGTTCCGGCTGGTTGTTCTGCTGGCTCAGGTGCGCCCCGACCAGGTGCCGAAGGCGGCTGCGCTCAAGCGATGCGAGGATGGCCGCCGCTGCGTCGTTGCTCAGGTGGCCGTGGTTGCCGCCGATGCGCGCCTTCAGCGACTGCGGATAGCGGCTCGCGGCCAGCATTGCGGTGTCGTGGTTGGATTCGAGCACCAGCGCGTCACAGCCGCTCAGTACCGTCGTGATGTGCGGCGTGGCCATGCCGACGTCCGTCAGCACGCCGAGCCGGCTACAGCCGTCCATAAAGACGAACTGGAGCGGCTCGCGCGCGTCGTGAGGGACCGTATAGGGCATCACGGCCAGATCGCGTATCGCGGCCGTCTCGTCGCCCCACAGCACGTGGAGGTCGACATCGGCCTCGTCCGCGCCGACCGCGCGCGCGGTACCCCAGCTCATGTAGAGCGGCAGCGACGCCCGGCGAGCGAGCGTCAGCGCACTGCCGACGTGGTCGCTGTGTTCGTGGGTAATCAGGATCGCATCGAGATCGCCGATGCAGAGATTCAGACGGCCGAGCCGACGCTCGACCTCCTTGGCGGAAAAGCCGCAGTCGAGCAGCACGCGGGTGGTCGTCGTGCCGCTCGAGGCCTCGACGACCAGCGCGTTGCCTTCGCTGCCGCTTCCGAGGCTGGCGAATCGCACGCGCTCAGTTCAGCTGCGCGTGGAGCAGCGAAATGATCCGCTGCGCGTCCGACGAGTTGTCGACCTGGCCGTTTGCGCCGATCACCGCGACCTGCGTGCCGCCGTTGCCTTGCGCGCGTACATTGACGAGGAATTCCTTGCCCGGCTTCGCGGCCGCCGGGCCGCCGTAGAACAGCTTGCCGAACAGGCCGTCACGCTTCAGCTCTTCCATCGAATTCGCATAGCGCACGGTGTACACGCCCTTCTCGCGGTCGCGATTGTCGACCGTGAAGTTGGTCCGGTCGAGCGCCAGGCCCACCCGCAGCCATGCGCGGTCGAACGACTCGGCCAGCTGCAGCGTTGCCGCGCCGTTGCTCGTGTCGCTGACCTGCGCCGGCGCCGTCGCGGGGCGTGCATCGGTCAGCAGCTGCTTCGCCTGCGCATCGGTCAGGCCGAACTTCTGCATCAACTTCGACAGGAACACAGCTTCCAGCACCGGGTTGCGCGGACGCTCCTCCCAGCGCGACGACGTGCCGCCCTGCGGGCCGACCATCATTTCTTCCATCGCGCTGTGCGTGATCGAGATGTCGGTGTTGCCGTCCGACGTGCGGTTCACGAGCGTACGGAAGCGGTCGCGCGTACCGGACGAGTAAGCGAAATCGATGACCTTGCCGATCGTGCGGCGGAACCAGTCGTCGGGAATGTTCGCGCGGTTTTCGGCCCAGTCGGTGGCCATGATGCCCGTCGACGGCGCGTCGGTCTTCAGCGAGAAACCGTTCTCCTGCCAGAACTCCTTCAGGATCGGCCACAGCTGCTCGGGCGTCCGGCCGTCGACGACGAGCCAGCGGCGGTCGCCGTCGCGCTCGATGTGCATGCCGAACGGATCCTGCGCGCTCGGGATGCCGTCGGTCGCGTTGCCGGCCTGGGTCGTGGCCCGCGGCGGCAGCGTGCCGAGGCCGGCGTTGCTCGGCGGCGCGACGAACTGCTGCGTCGTCGGTACCGGCTTCAGGTCGCTCGGCACCGCGAGCGGCGGCGCCGAACCGGTATTCTTGTAGTTGACCCGGTCGGGGGCCAGATAGTCGTTCAGCGTATCGCAGCCGGCGAGCGCGCCCAGCGCCAGCGCCACCACCGACATCTGGATGGCGCGAGAGGAAAAGGCGAAACGTTTCATGAAATCCTTCGTCTTGCTAGAACGCTCGTCAGGAGCGGCGCCGGACGGAGCCGGCCGGTGCGGGTTGATCAGGGTACGAGCCGGCGGCCGCAGGACGCGGCCGCCTCGGCATCAGGCGAGGACGCCGGCCTCGACGAGGGCCGAACGCACGGCATCGTGGCAGCGCTCGTCGAGCGCCGTGAGCGGCAGCCGGATGCCGCCCTGCATCTTGCCCATCGCCTGCAGCGCCCACTTCACCGGAATCGGGTTCGCCTCGATGAACAGGTTCTTGTGCAGCGACAGCAGCTTCATGTGCAGTTCGCGGGCCGTCAGGACGTCGCCGGCCAGCGCTGCACGGCACAGTTCGCTCATCGCGCGCGGTGCGACGTTCGCCGTGACCGAGATGTTGCCGTGGCCGCCGAGCAGCATCAGCGCGATAGCCGTCGGATCGTCGCCGCTATAGATCGCGAAATGCTTCGGTGCAGCCTTGATCAGGTGCGCGGCGCGATCGATGTTGCCGGTCGCTTCCTTCACGCCGATGATGCCCGGGACTTCCGCGAGGCGCAGCATCGTCTCGTTCGCCATGTCCGCGACCGTGCGGCCCGGCACGTTGTACAGGATCACCGGCAGGTCGACCGCTTCGGCGATCGTCTTGAAGTGCCGGTACATGCCTTCCTGCGTCGGCTTGTTGTAGTACGGCACGACCTGCAGCGTCGCGTCTGCGCCGACGGCTTTCGCGTGCTTCGTCAGCTCGATCGCCTCGGCGGTCGAGTTGCCGCCCGCGCCCGCGATGATCGGGATGCGTTTCGCCGCATGCTCGACCGCCGTGCGGATCATCAGGATGTGCTCTTCGACGTTGAGCGTTGCCGACTCGCCGCTCGTACCGACCACGACGAGCGCATCGGTGCCTTCCGCGATATGCCAGTCGATCAGTTTGCGAAACGCCGGCAGGTCGAGACTGCCGTCTTCGAGCATCGGGGTGACGATCGCGGGGATGCTGCCGCGGATTTGAATGCCGTCTTGGGTGCCGTTAGCCATGAAACGCGATTGAGATTATGTACCGGTAAACGTTGAGATTGTAGCGGATTAGCCGGGCAGTTCGTAACGTGGAATTCCCGCCCCCGCCTTCGGGGTCGCGCCCTCGCGCACTGCGCAGAGACGCTGGACGAACGCCTCGCGCGGCGCGGCAACGAACCCGTCCTCGTACGCAACCACCCGCAGGCGGCCGTGCACGGCGTCCAGCAGCTCGCCCGGGGCGAGCAGGAACGCGGGGTTGGACGGTTTACCGACCGATTCGTTTCCTTGCGCGAAGGTTTCGTAGATGAGCACGCCGCCCGGCGCCACCGCATCGAGCAGATGGGGCCAGAGCGGACGATGCAGATAATGGGTGACGATCACCGCCGAAAACTGCTCGCCGGCCGGCAATGGCCACGGCGCGCCTTCGAGATCGGCGTCACGGGCGTCGACGCCCGGAATCGCACGCAACGCGGCCAGCGCGACCGGGTCGCTGTCGAGTGCGACGACCGGATGCCCGCGCGACGCGAACCAGCGCGCATGGCGGCCGCCGCCCGCGGCGACATCCAGCACCGCGCCGCCTGCCGGCACGAGCCGCGACCATTGCGCGACCCAGCGCGACGGTTCGGCCTGGGCGACGTGGCCGCCCGCGGCGGCGATGACGGATGCGCTCATGCGGTCGATCAGTTGTACGACAGGCCCATCGCGTCGCGCACGTCGCGCATCGTTTCCGTCGCGTACTTGCGTGCCTTGTCGCAACCGTCCGCGACGATCGCGCGCAGCAGCGACGGATCGTCCATGTACTTCTGCGCACGCTCGAGCATCGGCTGCTGCTCGCGCAGGATGCCTTCGACGACCGGCTGCTTGCAATCGAGGCAGCCGATGCCCGCCGAACGACAGCCCTTCTGCACCCAGTCGTGCGTCGCTTCGTCCGTATAGACCTGGTGCAGCTGCCACACCGGGCACTTGTCGGGATCGCCCGGATCGGTGCGGCGCACGCGCGCGGGATCGGTCGGCATCGTGCGGACCTTCTTCGTGATCGTCTCGGCGTCTTCACGCAGCCCGATCGTGTTGCCGTACGACTTGGACATCTTCTGCCCGTCGAGACCCGGCATCCGCGATGCTTCGGTGAGGAGCGCCTGCGGCTCGACGAGGATGATCTTGCGCGCGCCTTCGAGATAGCCGAACAGGCGCTCGCGGTCGCTCATCGACAGACTCTGCGATTCCTGCAGCATCGCGCGCGCCTGTTCGAGCGCCTCGTCGTCGCCCTCCTGCTGGTATGCATTGCGCAGCTCGTGATAGAGCTTCGCGCGCTTGCCGCCGAGTTTCTTCGCGGCATCGAGCGCCTTCTCCTCGAAGCCCGGCTCGCGGCCGTACAGGTAGTTGAAGCGGCGCGCGATCTCGCGCGTCATCTCGACGTGCGGCACCTGGTCTTCACCGACCGGCACGAGCGAGCCGCGATACAGCAGGATGTCGGCTGCCATCAGCACCGGGTAGCCGAGGAAACCGTAGGTCGACAGGTCCTTGTCCTTCAGCTTCTCCATCTGCTCCTTGTAGGTCGGCACGCGTTCGAGCCAGCCGAGCGGCGTGCTCATGCCGAGCAGCAGCGCGAGTTCGGCATGTTCGGGCACCTTGCTCTGGATGAACAGCGTCGCCTGGGCCGGATCGATGCCGGACGCCAGCCAGTCGATCAGCACGTCCCACACGTTCTTCTCGATGACCTCGGGAGTCTCGTAGTGCGTCGTCAGCGCATGCCAGTCGACGACGCAGAAGAAGCACGGGTACTCGGACTGCAGCTTCACCCAGTTTTTCAGCACGCCGTGGTAATGACCGAGGTGCAGCGACCCGGTGGGTCGCATGCCGGAGAAAATACGTTCAGGGAACATGGTTGTCGTTAGAAAAGCGAGGCGAATGGAGACAGGATGGCGCTCAGGACGGCGTAACCGACGTTGACGAGCGGGCGCAGCCAGAAGTTCGTCAGCACGCCCGTCGCGACCAGCACGAGGACGATGATGAAACCGTACGGCTCGATGCGCGACAGCGCGATCGATTGTTTCGTGGGCAGCAGCGCCGCCAGGATGCGGCCGCCGTCGAGCGGCGGCAGCGGAAACAGGTTCAGCACGCCCAGCACGAGGTTCGCGCTGACGCCGGCAAACGCCATCCGCGTGAAGAACGGCTCGTCGATGCCGACGGCCGGCAGCACGAGCGTCAGCACGCCCCAGATCAGCGCCTGCACGAAGTTGCAGGCCGGCCCCGCGAGCGATACCCACAGGCTGCCCCAGCGCGGATCGCGCAGGTTGCCGAACGACACCGGCACCGGCTTCGCATAGCCGAACAGGAACGCGCCGCCCGTCAGGAAATACATCGCGAGCGGGATCGCGATCGTGCCGAGCGGATCGATGTGGCGCATCGGGTTGAACGATACGCGCCCCATCATGTAGGCGGTGTTGTCGCCGAGCAGGCGGGCGGCGTAGCCATGCGCGGCCTCGTGCAGCGTGATCGCGAAGATCACGGGAAGCGCGTAGACGGCGATGGTCTGTATCAGGGAAGCATCCATATCGCGTTATTGTAACAAGCGCACTCGCGCAAAAAATGGAACGGCGCGCTTACGGCGCCGAGAGGCCGAACGGCTCGAGCGCGCCGCGCCCCGCACGCACGAGCTCGGGCTCGTCGCCGGTGAGGTCGATCACCGTCGACGGCTCGCGCGGGCACGCGCCACCGTCGATCACGAGATCGACCTGTTTCTCGAGCCGCGCGCGAATGTCTTCGGGATCGTTGAGCGGCTCGTCGTCCGGCGGCAGGATCAGCGTCGTGCCGAGCAGCGGCTGGCCGAGCGACTCCAGCAACGCGAGCGTGATCGCGTGATCGGGCACGCGCAACCCGATCGTCTTGCGCGACGGATGCGACAGCCGGCGCGGCACTTCCTTGGTCGCCTGCAGGATGAACACGTACGGGCCGGGCGTCACCGACTTGATCTGGCGGTACTGGCGGTTGTCGACCATCGCGAAGTTGGCGAGCTCCGACAGGTCGCGCACGAGCAGCGACAGGTGCTGCTTCTCGTCGAGGCCGCGAATCCGGCGCACCCGCTCGACCGCGTCCTTGTCGTCGAGATGGCACGCGAGCGCATAGCTCGAATCGGTCGGCATCGCGATCACGCCGCCCTTGCTGACGATCTCCACGGCCTGCTTGATCAGGCGCGGCTGCGGATTATCCGGATGAATCCTGAAGAACTGGGACATGGGGGTACGTAAAGAGGGAAGAATCGGCAACGCATGATGGCGGCACGGGCGGCGGTCAGCCGCCCGGCGTCAGAGCCAGCGTTCCCAGACCGGCGTGAGATCGGACGGCAACGGCGGCAGGCTGCCGAGCTCGACGCGGCCCTCGCCCGGCGCATGGAAATCCGAGCCGCGCGACACTTCGAAGCCGAAGCGGCGCGCAACATCCGCGTATTCGCGGTACTGGTCGGGCGTATGACTGCCCGTGATGACTTCGATCGCGCGGCCGCCCAGATCGATGAATTCACCGAAGAATGCGTCGAATTCGACCGGCGTGTAGCGGTAGCGGCCCGGATGCGCGACCACGGCCTCGCCGCCCGCCGTACGGATCCAGCCGACCGCGTCGGACAGCGATGCCCAGCGATGCGGGACGAAACCGGGCTTGCCGTCGCCGAGCAGCCGGTCGAACACGTCGGACGTCGATTCGGCGTGGCCGTTCTCGACGAGAAAGCGTGCGAAATGCGTGCGCGAGATCAGGTCCGGATTCGAGACGTACTTCAGCGCGCCTTCGTACGCGCCGGGAATGCCGAGCGTGGCGAGCTGCTCGCCGATCGCCACTGCGCGCGCCGCGCGGCCGTGGCGCGTGCGGTACAGGCCGTCGACCAGCGCCGGGTTCGCGGGATCGATGTTCAGGCCGACGATGTGCACGGTGCGCGACGCCCACGTGACCGAAATCTCGACGCCGCTCAGGTAGCGCATGCCGAGCGCTTCCGCCTCGCTGCGCGCCGCCGCCTGGCCGCCGATTTCATCGTGGTCGGTCAGCGCCCACAGGGTCACGCCGCCCGCATGGGCGCGGCGCGCGACGTCGGCAGGCGACAGCAACCCGTCGGAAACATTGGAATGGCAGTGGAGATCGGCGTTCATTGTCGGCATGGCAGGTAAGGCTTCATTCTACTGCAACGCGGCAATTGCGCCGCCCGCCTGCCCCGCCGCTGCCGCTGCACGGCTTACGCGCAGAACGCCTCGATCAGCGCCGCGATCTGCTCGGGCTGGTCGTGATGCACCATGTGGCCGGCATCCTCGACGAGCTTCTCGCGCCAGTCGGGAAACGCGTCGAAGCGCGCCTTGAATTCCGGCAGCGGGATGTCGCCGGCGATGTGTGCGAGCGTCGGCGAGTTGACGGCCTCGACATGCAGCACCTTCGCACGCACCTGCGCCCAGGTAGCCATCACTTCGTCGAGCCGGTACAGCAGCGGACCCGGCATCTTGTGAGCGGGGTCGGCCAGCAGGTGGTAGAGGCCGTCGTCGCCGCGCTTCGACCAGTGCTCGGCGAGGAACGCGGCACGGCGCGGGGCGAGCCGCGGATTGGTCTTGATCAGGCGCGCCGCCACGTCGTCGAGTGACGCATAAGGGCGCAGCGCGGGCGGTTCGCGCAACTCGTCGAGCCAGCCGCGCAGCCGGCGCGGCGCCTGCTCGGCCCGCGCGGGCGCGAGCCCGAAACCCTCGAGATCGACCACGCGCCGCACGCGCTCCGGCCGTGCGCCGGCATACAGGCACACGACGTTCGCGCCCATGCTGTGCCCGACCAGGTTGACTTCGCCGGCCGGCGCATAGTAGTCGACGAGCGCATCGAGGTCGCCCAGGTATTCGTGGAACCAGTAGTGGCCGCCACCCTGCCGCGCAACCGGCCAGTCTGACAGCCCGAAGCCGCGCGCATCGGGCGCGATCACCTGCCAGTCGCCCGCGAGCGCGTCGACGACGAACTGGAACGACGCCGCGACGTCCATCCAGCCGTGCAGCATGAACAGCGTCGGCGCATCGGGCCGGCCCCAGCGCCGGACATGCAGCTGGACGCCGCGCACCATGACGAAATCGGAAACAGAACTCGAGGCACTCATCGCAGCCGCTCAAAAAAAGAATGGTCGTTCGATTATAGCGGCGGCGCTTTCTTTCCGGCGTCCGGCAGTCGAGGCGCCGCTCTAGCGGTGCCGGCGCGCACGAGCCACCGGGGGGGGTGCCATCTGCCGGGTGTCTGAACAGCCGGCGGTGGTCGAAACGCAGCCGAACCCGAGCGGGTCAGCGCGGCGCGCTTCCGTCCGCCCCGTCCTGCGCGGCCAGTTCGTCGAGTTCGGCCTGCTCGAATCCGGCATCGCGGCGAGCGTCGAAATTGAACGGGCCACGCAGCCGCGGGGCATGATATTGCTCGGCGAGCTGCCGGTAGGTCGGCACGGGATCGCGGCCCGCTTCGTCGCACAGATGCCGGAACCAGCGGTTGCCGATCGCGACATGGCCGATTTCGTCGCGCAGGATCACGTCGAGGATCGCGGCCGACGCCTCGTCGCCCGCCTGTACGAGCCGCGCGCGAATCGGCGGCGATGCGTCGAGCCCGCGGGCCTCGAGCGTACGCGGCACGAGCGCCATGCGCGCCAGCACGTCGCCCTTGGTTCGCTCGCACATCTCCCACAGGCCGTTGTGCGCGGGAAAATCGCCGTACGCATGCCCGAATGCCGCCAGGCGCTCGGACAGCAGCGTGAAGTGGTACGCCTCCTCGGCCGCCACCTTCAGCCAGTCCGAGTAGAACGCGTTCGGCAGGCCCGCGAAGCGCCAGACGGCGTCGAGCGCCAGGTTGATCGCATTGAACTCGATATGGGCGAGCGCGTGCAGCAGCACGGCGCGCCCTTCGGGCGAACGCATGCTGCGTCGCTCGAGCTGGCGCGGCTCGACGAGCGGCGGGCGCGCCGGGCGCCCCGGCAGGTCGGCCGGCTCGGGCAATTCGAGCGATGGCGCGATCGTCGCCCGCCCGGCCAGCAGCGCATCGTGGAGCGAGCGCACCTGTGCGGCCTTGGCCGCGGGTTCTGCGTCACGCAGTGCGACAAGCGCGGCGCGGCGCACGCAGGCACGCGCCTCGCCGAAAGAAGAAGACTCCATGCTCATAAACGGGGACACCCTGCGCGCGCATCGCGGGAGCGCACGCACGCGACGGTTTACAATAGGCGATTGTTCCGCGGCGCAATGCGAACGCGCCGGGCAAACCGGACGCGCCATTCTACCGGCGCCCATCATCGAAGAGACAAGGAGACTCCGTGACGATCTACAAGCTGGGCGATACGGCCCCGACGATCCACGAAAGCGTATTCGTCGCCGATACGGCGGCCATCATCGGCAAGGTCGTGCTCGAGGAGAACGCGAGCGTCTGGTTCGGTGCGACGATTCGCGGCGACAACGAGACGATTACCGTCGGCGCGGGCAGCAACGTCCAGGAAGGCGCGGTACTGCATACGGACCCGGGCTTTCCGCTGACGATTGCCGAAAACGTGACGATCGGGCATCAGGCCATGCTGCACGGCTGCACGATCGGCGAAGGGTCGCTGGTCGGGATTCAGGCGGTGGTCTTGAATGGAGCGGTGATCGGCCGCAACTGTCTGGTTGGTGCCGGCGCGGTCGTGACGGAAGGCAAGACGTTCCCGGACAATTCGCTGATTCTCGGCGCACCGGCGAAAGTCGTGCGCGAACTGACGGCGGAAGACATCGCGCGGCTGCGCACGAACGCGAAGACGTACGTCGAGCGGCGTGCGCATTTCAAGGAGCAACTCGTGCGAATCGGATGATTCGCACGGATTTCAAGGAAGAAGAGTGAGCGACCAGTTACAGAAATTCATGTTCAATGCGGCGCCCGTGCGCGGCGAGATCGTTTCGCTGCGCAATACGTGGCAGGAAGTGCTCTCCCGCCGCGACTACCCGGCCCCCGTGCGCACGGTGCTCGGCGAGATGATGGCCGCATGCGCGCTGCTGTCCGCGAACCTGAAATTCAACGGCACCCTGATCATGCAGATCTTCGGCGACGGGCCGGTCCAGATGCTGGTCGTCCAGTGCAGTTCGGATCTGTCGATGCGGGCCACCGCGAAGTTCGCCGGCGACGCCGCCCAGACGATCGGCGACGACACGAGCTTCGCATCGCTCGTCAATGCGAGCGGTCACGGCCGTTGCGTGATCACGCTCGACCCGGCCGACAAGCTGCCGGGCCAGCAGCCGTACCAGGGCATCGTGCCGCTGAACGGCGTCGACGGCCCGCTCGAATCCGTCTCGCAGGTGCTCGAGCACTACATGCATCACTCGGAGCAGCTCGACACGCGGATGTGGCTCGCGGCCGATCGCGACCGCGCGGTCGGCATGCTGCTGCAAAAGCTGCCGGGCGACGGCGGCATCGTGCCGCGCAACGCCGAAACCGATACCGATACGTGGGAACGCGTCTGCACGCTCGGCGGCACGCTGTCCGCCAAGGAACTGCTCGAGGTCGAACCGGAAGTCGTGTTCCGCCGGCTGTTCTGGCAGGAAAACGTGCAGCACTTCGAGCCGGCCGGCACGCGCTTCCAGTGCTCGTGCTCGCGCGAGAGGGTCGGTGCGATGCTGCGCATGCTCGGCCGCGAAGAAGTCGACAGCGTGATCGTCGAGCGTGGCCACGTCGAGATCCATTGCGAGTTCTGCAATCAGCGCTATGAATTCGATCCGGTCGACGTCGCGCAGCTGTTCGCGGCACCCGGCGTCGAGACGGGCATCGCACCCGCGACCGAACAGCGTCACTGAGCGGCGCCCCGATGCCCGCCGTCCGGGCACGGGCGCATAATGACGCACGAGCGTCGCACGCAAGGCTCGCGCGCCGAAGTCGCGCACTTCGGCGCAAGCCGCTTCCCGTCGTCGGCGCGCTGCAGGAGAAACACATGAATCGCCCGCTTCCTCTCCCGTTTCGTCTCCCGTTTCGTACCGTCGTCCTGACGAGCGTTGCCGCCTGCACGCTCGCGCTTGCCGGCTGCGCGATGCCGCCGCCGACCTCCACGATCCTGAGCCGCCTGCCCGAACCCGGCGCGTCGGGCGGCCAGCCGCCCGCGCTGTCGAGCGCCGAACGCAAGCGTTATGACGAGATCGACCAGCAGGTGCTGCGCGAACAGAACAGCGCGATGGCAGCCGAGGCAGCCGCGCGCGCGTGGGCCTATTACTCGCCGCCGCCCGTGACGGTCTACGGCGGGTATTACGGCGGATGGGGCAATCGCTGGGGTACGGGTATCAGCTACGGCTACCCGGGATGGTGGTGGTGAGCATCCGTCGCCCAGCCGATTGACTACCGGCAGGAAATAAAAAAGCGCGGCATTTCCCGCGCTTTTCCAATGGGTTCGAACGATCGTGGTCAGTGATGCGCGGCCTTGCCCTTGTCGCCGCCATGATGCCGCGACGGCTTCGCGATCGACTGCGGATTCGGCACGACGCGCACCGGCGCCGCGGACACGGCGCCGCGCGTCGACGTATTCGACGGCATGTTGTTCAGCGGCGCGGCCGGTGCATTCGGCGACACGAACTGCACGAAAACCTCGCCGTCCTTCACCATGCCCATCTCGTAGCGCGCGCGCTCCTCGATGGCCGCGGTGCCGCTCTGCAGATCCTGCACTTCGCCGGCAGTGCGCTCGTTGCGCAGCTTCTCGTCCGCATTCTTCTGGAGCTGGTCGTCGAGCTGCTGACGCAATTCATGCACCCGCAGCCAGCCGCCGTGTCCCCACCATAGGGGGTACTGAATGAGCGCCAGCAAGGCAATCAGGACGACAGTGACAAGCCGCATGTAAGAGACGCAGATATAAGAAGCGCCGCTCCGCGCACAGGCACAGAGCGGCGTCGAGATGACGAACCCGATAGTAGCGCGTTAGCGCAGGTTATAGAAAGCCGATTTACCCGGGTAGCTCGCGATGTCGCCGAGATCTTCCTCGATGCGCAGCAGCTGGTTGTACTTCGAGATACGGTCGCTGCGCGACAGCGAACCCGTCTTGATCTGACCGGCGTTCAGGCCGACCGCGATATCCGCGATCGTCGAATCTTCCGTTTCGCCCGAGCGGTGCGAGATCACGGCCGTGTAGCCTGCGCGCTTCGCCATTTCGATGGCCGCGAACGTTTCGGTCAGCGTACCGATCTGGTTGATCTTGATGAGGATCGAGTTCGCGATGCCCTTCTCGATACCTTCCTTCAGGATGCGCGTGTTCGTGACGAACAGGTCGTCGCCGACCAGCTGCACCTTCTTGCCGAGGCGGTCGGTCAGCAGCTTCCAGCCTTCCCAGTCGCTTTCGTGCATGCCGTCCTCGATCGACACGATCGGGAACTTGTCGGCGAGCGTCGCGAGGTAGTCGGTGAATTCGGCCGACGACAGTTGCAGGCCTTCGCCCGCGAGCTGGTACTTGCCGTCGTGGTAGAACTCGGATGCCGCGCAGTCGAGCGCGAGCAGCACGTCTTCGCCCGCGCGGTAGCCGGCCTTCTCGATCGCCTGCAGGATCGTCGACAGGCACTCGTCGTTGCTGCCGAAGTTCGGCGCGAAGCCGCCTTCGTCGCCGACTGCCGTGCTCATGCCGCGGTCGCTCAGGATCTTCTTCAGTGCGTGGAACACTTCCGCGCCGCAACGCAGGGCTTCACGGAACGTCGGCTGGCTCACCGGGACGATCATGAATTCCTGGATGTCGAGGCTGTTGTTCGCATGCGCGCCGCCGTTGACGATGTTCATCATCGGCACCGGCAGCTGCATCGCGCCCGAACCGCCGAAATAGCGGTACAGCGGCAGGCCGGCCTCTTCAGCCGCTGCCTTCGCGACGGCCATCGACACGGCCAGCATCGCGTTCGCGCCGAGGCGCGACTTGTTGTCGGTGCCGTCCAGCTCGAGCAGCGTCTTGTCGAGGAACGCCTGTTCCGACGCGTCGAGGCCCATGATGGCTTCGGAGATTTCGGTGTTGATGTGCTCGACCGCCTTCAGCACGCCCTTGCCGTTGTAGCGGCCGGCTTCGCCGTCGCGCAGTTCGATCGCTTCACGCGAGCCGGTGGACGCGCCCGACGGCACGGCCGCGCGGCCCATCGTGCCCGATTCGAGCAGCACGTCGCATTCGACGGTGGGGTTGCCGCGCGAATCCAGAATCTCGCGGCCGATGATATCTACGATTGCACTCATGGGTTTCCTCTGAGAATGACGATGGATTCTTCAAACTGCGACGGCGCACGCGCCTGAACCGCTTTCGCTACTGACGCGCGAAACCGTCGCAAGGTTCATTCGATCTTTAATTGAAATCGTTTTCCAGGAACGGATGGCGCTTCACCGCCTGGTCGAGCGTGACGAGGGTCTCCAGCAGCGCGCTCATCCGGTTCAGCGGTACCGCGTTCGGGCCGTCCGATTTTGCCTCGGCCGGATTCGGGTGCGTTTCCATGAAGAGGCCCGCGACGCCCGTCGCGACTGCCGCACGGGCAAGCACCGGCACGAATTCGCGCTGGCCGCCCGAGCTCGTGCCCTGCCCGCCCGGCAACTGCACCGAGTGGGTCGCGTCGAACACGACCGGGGCGCTCGTCTCGCGCATGATCGCGAGCGAACGCATGTCCGACACGAGATTGTTGTAGCCGAACGAGACACCGCGCTCGCACGCCATGAAGCGGTCTTCCGACAGCCCCGCTTCACGTGCGGCGTCGCGCGCCTTGTCGATCACGTTCTTCATGTCGTGCGGCGCGAGGAACTGGCCCTTCTTGATGTTGACGGGCTTGCCCGAGCGCGCGCACGCCTGGATGAAATCGGTCTGGCGGCACAGGAACGCGGGCGTCTGCAGCACGTCGACGACCGACGCGACCTGCTCGATCTCGTCGATCGAATGCACGTCGGTCAGCACCGGCAGGCCGAGCTGGCGCTTCACCTCGGACAGGATCCGCAGGCCCTCGTCCATTCCGAGGCCACGAAACGACTTGCCCGAGCTGCGGTTCGCCTTGTCGTAGGACGACTTGTAGATGAACGGAACGTTCAGCTTCGCGCAGATTTCCTTCAGGCGGCCTGCCGTGTCGATCGTCATTTGCTCCGATTCAACGACGCAGGTACCCGCGATCAGGAAGAAAGGCTTGTCGAGACCGACCTCGAAATCGCACAGCTTCATGCTTGCACTCCGCGCGCTTGCTTGTTAGCGAGCGCGGCTTCGACGAACGACTTGAAGAGGGGGTGACCGTCACGCGGCGTGGACGTGAATTCCGGGTGGAACTGGACGCCGACGAACCACGGGTGCATCGAACGCGGCAGCTCCATCATTTCCGGCAGATCCTCGCTCGGGGTACGGGCGCTGATGATAAGGCCGCCGGCTTCGAGCTGGGGCACGAAGCGGTTATTGACTTCATAACGGTGGCGATGGCGTTCGTTCACGTCCTTGCCATAGATTTCTTCGGCCATCGTGCCCGGCTTGATCGGGCAACGCTGCGAACCGAGGCGCATCGTGCCGCCGAGGTCGGATTCCTCGGTGCGCGTCTCGACCTTGCCGTCGCGGTCATACCACTCGGTGATCAGTGCGACCACGCGTTCCGGCGTGTCCGGCTCGAATTCCGTGCTGTTCGCCTGCTTCAGGCCGACGACGTCGCGTGCGAATTCGATCACCGCGAGCTGCATGCCGAGGCAGATGCCGAGATACGGCACCTTGGCTTCACGCGCATAGCGGATCGCCGCGATCTTGCCTTCCGTGCCGCGACGGCCGAAACCGCCCGGCACCAGCACGGCGTCGAGGTGCTTCAGGCTGTCGACACCGTTCGACTCGATCTCTTCCGAGTCGATGTATTCGATGTTGACCTTGGTCGACGTATGCAGCGACGCGTGGCGCAGCGCCTCGATCAGCGACTTGTACGACTCGGTCAGGTCGACGTACTTGCCGACCATGCCGATCGTCACTTCGTGCTTCGGGTTTTCGAGCTTCTCGACGAGCTCCGACCACATGCTCAGGTCGGCGTCCTTCGGCGACAGCTTCAGTTCCTCGCAGATGATCCGGTCGAGGCCCTGGTCGTGCAGCATCTGCGGAATCTTGTAGATGCTGTCGGCGTCCCACACCGAGATCACGGCGTCTTCCGGCACGTTCGAGAACATCGAGATCTTCTTCGATTCGTCGTCCGGAATGCGGCGGTCCGCACGGCACAGCAGCACGTGCGGCAGGATGCCGATCTCACGCAGCTTCTGCACGCTGTGCTGGGTCGGCTTCGTCTTCAGCTCGCCGGCGGTCGCGACATACGGCACCAGCGTCAGGTGCACGAAGCACGCGCTGTTGCGGCCGAGGCGCAGGCTCATCTGGCGCGCGGCTTCAAGGAACGGCAGCGATTCGATATCGCCGACCGTGCCGCCGATCTCGACGATCGCGACATCCGGCTCGCCGCAGGTGGCCGATGCCGCCCCGCGCTCGATGAACGCCTGGATTTCGTTCGTGATGTGCGGAATCACCTGCACGGTCTTGCCGAGATAGTCGCCGCGGCGTTCCTTGCGGATCACCGATTCGTAGATCTGGCCGGTCGTGAAGTTGTTGGCCTTGCGCATCTTCGTGCTGATGAAGCGCTCGTAGTGGCCGAGGTCGAGGTCGGTCTCCGCTCCGTCTTCCGTCACGAACACTTCGCCGTGCTGGAACGGGCTCATCGTGCCGGGGTCGACGTTGATGTAGGGATCGAGTTTGAGGAGGGTGACTTTCAGACCGCGCGATTCTAGGATCGCGGCGAGGGAGGCGGCGGCAATACCCTTGCCGAGGGAAGAAACTACGCCGCCGGTGACGAAAACATATTTGGTCATCGCTGAATGCTCGCGGGAAAAACGGATTATACCGTAAAGCCCGCCCTTCTCTCAGCAATTGACTCGATGATCGCGCCCTTTCGTGCCGCCCCGCACCAGCCGTGGGCGCCGGGGCGAAGCCCCCCCGCCGGCCGGCGCAGCCGCACACACTGGCGGCGCGGCCCGGTCACCCGGCCGGGCGTCAGGCGTGCTTCGCGAGCGGGGCGCTGCCCTGCGACATGCCTCCCTCGGCCGCCTTCAGCGAATTCAGCATCCGCTGCAATGCGCGGGCCGTCTCGAGCGGCCGCTCCATCGGGAACAGGTGGCTGCCTTCCAGCCATTCGACGCGGCCGCGCGCCGCGCGGCGCGTCGCATCGAGCCCGACCTGGCGCACCTCGCGCGAACGCGTGCCGGCGAGAAAACCGAGCGGCACCGGCGCGCCGTGCGCGAGCCTCGGGCCGAGCGTGTGCGGCAGCGTCCGGTAGATCAGGTATTCGACCTGCCGGTCGAACGCGAGCGCCCGCTCGCCGTCGGCGCCGGCCTGCGGGATCCCGTAGTCGATGTAGTCGGCGAGCATCCGCTCGTCCCAGCGCGCGAACGCGGGCTTCTCGCGGAAGTGCCGCCACACTTCGTCGCGGCTCGTCCAGCGCGTGCGCCGGTTACGCGTCGCGGCGGCCGGCGACAGCCGCTCGTCGAGCCCCGCCCACTGGCTCGCACGCAATGCGCCGGCGCGCCAGCCCGCGATGATCGGCGAATCGATCATCACGACGCCGCGCACCCATTGAGGCTTCTTCAGCGCAGCCATCAGCGACAGGTAGCCGCCGAGCGAATGGCCGACGAGCCAGACGGGACGCTCGTAGCGGCTGCCGATGTCGTCGAGCAGTTGCTCGACGAGATGCGGCCAGTCGCGCGTCACCGGGTAGCGGCGGTCGTGGCCGATCCGTTCGATGTAGCGCAGCTCGTAGTCGTCGGCCAGTTCGGCGAAGATCGTGCGGTACGTCGACGCCGGAAAGCCGTTCGCATGCGAGAAATGGAGGATGTCCTTCAAACGCCGATGTCTCCCTTGTCGACCGGAATTGACGCGGCCCTTGCCGCGATCACCGATCCATCCAGTATCGCCGCCGGACGTCGCGATGACGCTCGAAGGCAAACCCGCCGTCGGCCGGCGCGACGTCGAACCGCACGGCGCCGTCGCGATCGGTGCGCGGCAGCGGAATCCCGCGCGCCTCGTAACGTGCGAGAACCGCCCGGTGCGGATGCCCGAAACGATTGCGATAGCCTACAGGAAATACCGCGACGCGCGGCCCGACCGAATCGAGGAAAGGCTCGACCGACGACGTGCGGCTGCCGTGGTGCGGAACGACCAGGATCTGCGCGGCCAGCGTGTCGCGCGCAGTGCCCACGAGTTGGCGTTCGACGGGCGCTTCGATGTCGCCCGTCAGCAGCGCGGACGTCCCGCCCGCGTCGATACGCAGCACGCAGGACTGCCCGTTCGACGAACCCGCGCCCGGACCGCCCGATGGCCAGAGCATCGTGAACACCACGCCGTCCCAGGTCCAGCGCTGCCCGGCCGCGCACGGCAGCCGGTCGGCAACGCCGGCGGCCGTCGCATCGCGCCACAGCCCGCTCGTCGGCGGAATGCCCGCCAGCAGCTGGCGCACGTCGGCAGCCGCATAGACGGCCGGCGCGCCGCCCGCGTGATCGGCGTGCGCGTGACTGAGCACGAGCGAATCTATCACCGCGATGCCTCGCGAGCGCAATGCCGGCGCGACGATCCGCGCACCGGCATGCGTCGACTCCTCGCCCGGTCCCGCGTCGAACAGCAAGGTCCGTCGGGCGGTCTCCACCAGCACCGACGCGCCCTGCCCGACGTCGAGCACGGTCAGCCGGAAACCGCCCGGCGGCGGCGCATCGGCTGCCGGCGCGACGAGCGGCAGCCACGTGAGCGGCGCAGCCCAGCGCAGCGGCCAGCCGCGCGGCATCAGCGCCCATGCGACGCCCACGCAGGCCAGCGCCAGCACCGGCCAGTCGGGCATGCGCAACCAGAACACGCCGGCCGGCCAGTCGGCGAGGTATCCCAATAACGTCATCATCGGTTCGAGCGCCGCGTGCGCAAGCCGGAACGCATAGGCGTCGAACGGCGCCGGCAGCGCGATGCCGGCCAGCACGACCGGCGTCACGACCGAGCTGACCCAGGGAATCGCGAACGCATTGCCGAACGGGCCCGACAGCGATATCTGCGCAAACCAGGCGGCCGTCAGCGGCGCGAGGCCGATCGTCACCGCGTACTGCACGCGCGTGGCCTCGGCGATGCGGCGCCCGGCGCGTGCACCCCACGCGCGCAACCGGCTCGACAAGCCGGCCAGGCCGTCGCCTTCGTCACCGTCATCGCCTTCCGCATCGGCCTCGCGCGCGGCGCGCCAGCCGGCAACCGCCAGCAGGATCACGGCAACCGCACCGAACGACAACCAGAACCCGGCCGACAGCACCGCCCACGGATCGGCGAGCAGGACGCCGCCGAGCGCCGCGCACAGCACCGCCGACGTCGGGACGCTGCGTCCGGCCAGATACGCGATGCCGCCGCCCGCGATCATCCACCACGCGCGCTGCGCCGGCACGTTGAAGCCGGCGAGCGCCGCATAACCGGCCGCGGCCGTCAGCGCGGCGAGCGCGGCCGCGTACGGCGCCGGCAACACGAGCGGCGCGGCCCGCGCGCGCCACCGCAGACGGCGCCAGACCATCGACACGAGCCCGCCCGCGATCGCGCCGACGAGCCCGACATGCAGGCCGGAGATCGCGACGAGGTGGCTCGTGCCCGTGTTGCGCAGCACGCGCCAGTCGTCGTCGCCGATGCCCGACTGGTCGCCGATCGCGAGCGCGGCGACGATGCCGCGATGGCCGGCGTCGCCGCCGAGCGTCTCGCCGATACGCGAGCGCAGCACGTCGCGCAGCCGATCGATCGATGCACGCCATCCCGACGCGCGCGCATCGAGCAATACCGCCCGCCGGGGCGCGCTGACGTAACCGACGGCGCGAATGCCCGCGGCAAGCCAGGCCGCCTCGCTGTCGCGCGCGCCGGGATTGGATTCCGCATGCGGGCGCTTCAGGCGCACGACGAAACGCCAGCGCTGCGCGGCGCGCAGATCGGGCAGCGCGTCGCGCGTCGCGGCCGCGTCATACGCGCGCCACGACAGACGGATCAACGGCGGGAAACGGGCCAGCCCCGCATCGTTCGACTCGACCGCGAACAGCAGCCGCGCACCCGTGTCGTCGACCACGGGCAACCCCCGGATCACACCGGTGACGACGATGTCGCGCCCTTCCCACTCGACGGGCAGGCTGTCGCCCAGCCGCCATTCGGCCCGCGCGGCCGCGTAGCCGAATCCGGCGACGCAGGCCGCGAGCGCGCAAAGCATCCATCCGAGCGCGACGGTCATGCGCATACGCCGGCGGCGCACGCACCATGCGCCCAGGATCACGCAGCCCGCGAGCACGGCCGCACCGATCGTCCATGCGAACGCACCCGGCAGCGTCGCCTGCCGCTGCAGTACGACCACGCCGAGCGCGAACGCGATCCACCACACGCGCATCGCCCCTCCTCGTCGATCCGGCGCCGCCATTGCGAATACGGCGCCTTCCGGCAACGATTATGCGGACGAAAGGGCGAGTCGCGGCAGCGCGGCGAGCGCGTTAGCCGAAGTGCATAGGGAGAGCGCGCCGGTGTCGATCCCGCGCAGTTCGGCGAGCACGTCGCCGATGCGCGGCACCTGGTCGGGCGTGTTGCGGGATTTGTATGCCCATTCGGGCGCGATGTCGGGCGCGTCCGTCTCGACGACGATCGCATCGAGCGGCAACTGCGCCGCGAGCCGGCGGATCTGCAGCGCCCGCGTGAACGTCACGTTGCCGCCGAAGCCGAGATGCAGCCCATGCGCGAGATACGCTTCGGCCTGCTGAAAACTGCCGTTGAACGCATGCGCGATGCCGCGCCGCACGCCGAAGCGGCGCAGCCCGGCCAGTACGCAGTCCTGCGACTTGCGCACATGACACAGCACGGGCAGGTCGAATTCGCGCGCCAGCTTCAGTTGCCCCTGGTAGAAGAACTGCTGCCGCGCGTCGTCGAGCCCCGGCACGAAATAGTCGAGTCCGATCTCGCCGATCGCGACGAAGCGCGGATCGTCGAGGCTCGCCTCGATTTCCATGCGCAACAGGTCGAGATCCTCGTCGCGTGCGCGCGGCGTGTACATCGGATGGATGCCGAGCGCGTAAACCGCGCCCGGCGTGCGTTGCGCAAGCTCGCGCACCGTCGTGAAGTTGTCGCGCCCGACGCTCGGGATCACGATGCGCGACACGCCGGCCGCGTGCGCCGCCTGTACGACCGCATCGCGGTCGGCGTCGAACTCGGCGGCATCGAGATGGCAGTGCGTATCGATCCACATGGCGATGTTCCAGCACGCTGGCGCCGCGCCGGGACGAACCCGGCACCGGCCAGCGGCGTTCACTTACACCGGCAACGCCGGCTCCTCGTGCAGCACGCCGTCGCGCAGCCGCATGATGCGGTCGCAGCGCGCGGCGAGATCGGGATCGTGCGTGACGATCACGAAGCTCGTTTCGAGCGTTTCCGACAATTCGAGCATCAGGTTGAACACCGTATCGGCCGTCGTGCCGTCGAGGTTGCCGGTCGGCTCGTCGGCGAGCACGCACGCAGGCTTCGTGACCAGCGCGCGCGCGATCGCGACGCGCTGCCGCTCACCACCCGACAGCTCGCCCGGCCGATGCTTCGCCCGCGGCCCGAGACCGACGCGCTCGAGCATCGCCTGGGCCTCGGCACGCGCGGCCTCGGTCGTCATCCGGCGGATGCGCAGCGGCATCGCGACGTTGTCGAGCGCGGTGAACTCGGGCAGCAGGTGATGGAACTGGTAGACGAAACCGAGCGCACGGTTACGCAATTCGTTGCGCTCGCGCTCGGCGAGTTGTGTGAACGGCTTGCCGAGCAGCGACACCTCGCCCGCGCTCGGCTCGTCGAGCCCGCCCAGCACGTGCAGCAGCGTGCTCTTGCCGGAGCCCGACGCGCCGACGACCGCAAGCTTCTCGCCGCGCCGCACCGTCAGCTCGGTATTGTCGAGCACCTGCACGTTGAAGCCGCCCTGCACGAACGCCTTCGTGATCCCGCGCGCCTGAAGCACGTATTCCTGCATACCTGCCGAATCCTGTCTGTTGTGTTGTCGTGAATCCGCAAATGCGGTCGCGCGATCATTCATAGCGAAGGGCCTCCGCCGGCTTCACCTTCGCGCCGCGCCAGCTCGGGTAGAGCGTCGCGACAGCCGACAGCGCGAACGCGATCAGCCCGATCCGGATCACGTCGCTCGCGACGAGTTCCGACGGCAGCTCGCTGATGAAGTACACGGACGGCGGCAGGAACTGCACACCGAACAGGTGCTCGATCATCGGAATCAGCCACGGGATGCTCCATGCGATCAGGCAGCCGAGCGCGACGCCCGACGCCGTGCCGACGAAGCCGATCGTCACGCCTTGCACGACGAAGATCCTCATGATCGACCCCGGCTGCGCGCCGAGCGTGCGCAGGATCGCGATGTCGGCCTGCTTGTTGGTCACCGTCATCACGAGCGACGACACGAGGTTGAACGCGGCCACCGCGATGATCAGCGTGAGGATGATGAACATCATCCGCTTCTCGATCTGCACGGCCGAGAACCACGTCTTGTTCTGCTGGGTCCAGTCGCGGATGTACAGGCTGCCCGACAGCGTATGCGACAGTTCGACCGCCACGTCCGGCGCCTTCTGCATGTCCTTCAGCCGCAGCCGCACACCGGTCGGCGCGGCCATCCGGAACAGCGCCTCGGCATCGCGGATGTTGATCATCGCGAGCGTGCTGTCGTATTCGTAGTGCCCGGACTCGAACACGCCGACGACCGTGAACTGCTTCAGCCGCGGCATCATGCCGGCCGGCGTGATCGAACCCTCCGGCGCGACGAGCGTCACCTTGTCGCCGACCGTCACGCCGAGGTTGCCGGCAAGCGCATCGCCGAGCACGATGCCGAACTGGCCCGGCACGAGCGCGGCGAGCTGGCCGGCCTTCATGTCCTTGCCGATGTCCGACACCTGCGGCTCGAGCGTCGGCTCGACACCGCGCAGCATCACGCCGCTCACCGCGTCCTGGCGAGTGAGCAGCGCCTGCGCGTCGACGTATGGCGCCGCGCCGATCACCGACGGATTGCGGCGCGCTTCCTGCGCGGTCAGCTGCCAGTCGGGCATCGAGCCCGTCGGCGAGAACACCTCGACGTGCGCGAGCACCGACAGCATGCGGTCGCGCACTTCCTTCTGGAAGCCGTTCATCACCGACAGCACGACGATCAGCGCCGCGACACCGAGCGCGATCCCGAGCATCGACACGAGCGCGATGAAGGAAATGAAGCCGTTACCGGTCGTGCGTTTGCCGGCGCGCGTGTAGCGCCAGCCGATCTGCCATTCGTACGGAAGTTTCAAGCGAATCCTTTCTGCTGGTTACGGCGGGGAGGCACCCCGCGGCCGGACCGCCGCCCGGTGGCGGACACCGGCCCGGGCACGGTCGAAAAACGGCCGCCGGACGCGAACGGGCCGTCAGCCGGCCCGATCACGCGCGCAGTTTGCCATAAACCGGCGTGCTACACTTAACCCTTTGATTTTCGGGGAAAACCTTGTCCGACAAGGACTTACGGGGCGTTGTGGCCGGTGTTACATACACCGAGGGTGACACCATGACAAATCATTTGCTGCGACGGGGCTCTAGATACTATGTCCGCCGCAAAGTTCCCGCCGACCTTGTTGAGCACCTAGGCAAGCGCGAAATTGTGCGCGCCCTTGGCACGGCCGACCCGGCAGAAGCCCGGCGTATTGTCCGGGAGGCCAGCGTACAGATTGACCGGGAGTTTGACGCCGCCCGCGCCGCCCTTCTCGGTACCCCACCCCGAAAAGCTACGCCCCACCCGCAATATGTGACGATTACCCAGCAACAGGCCGACGAGGCAGAACTCGCTATGCACGAGGCCGCCGACGAATTCGCCCAGCCGCTAGAGGAGCAGTATGAGGAACACGACCGGCAGGTAGCCCGAGAGGCACGCCGGCGGGAAATGCACGAGAGACAGGTAGCCGCATACACGGAGGCATTGCGCCGTGTGGGTGCGGTTCCCGGGACACTCCCGGCGCTACCCCATACATCTGCCCCGGCGGCCGCTCCGGGGGCTTCCGCGTTGTCCCTGGCGGCCCTCGTTGAGCGATGGGCCAAGGAGCGCCAGCCTACCGGCGGAACCGTTGAACAAATGAATCTCGTTGTAGGTCGGTTCTACGAGCACGTCGGGCGTATCCCTCTCCCGTCCGTCACACGTCAGCACGTCGTCTCGTTCAAAGAGAAGCTGCTGGAATCCGGCCTCGCTACGTCAAGCGTGAACAGGTACGTGGGCCAGTTCTTTACGCTAATGAATTATGCGGCCGATAGCATGCTCATCCCGGCCCCCATCCCCCGAGTAACAGTCGTCGTAAAGCGCACCGACAAGTCCCGTGTCTCGTTCAACGAGAGCGCCGTTAAGGCGATATTCTCCAGCCCGGTCTATACCGAGGGGATGCGACCCGTCCGAGGTGCGGGGGAAGCTGCGTACTGGGTCCCCCTGCTCGGCCTGTACACGGGCGCGCGCATTGAGGAGCTTTGCCAGCTCGCCCCCACCGACATATTCGAGGAATCGGGGCATTGGTGCATCCGGTTCGTGAACGACGAGTCTGAGGGACAACGCGTTAAGAACGTCGGGAGCGTTCGCCGCATTCCGTTGCACGCGGAACTTATCCGGCTTGGCTTCCTTGAGTATGTCGCCTCGCGGCGCGACCAAGGCCGCCTATTCGATCTAGCCCCGGACAGGCACGGACGCGTATCGCCCACCTGGGGTAAGTGGTTCGGAGACTACCTCCGCAACGTGTGCAAAGTAACGGACAGGCGTATGACATTCCATAGCTTCCGCCACCTGTTTAAGGACGTATGCCGCACGCACGGAATTAGCCGTGAGGTTGCGGACGCGCTACAGGGACATAGCGACGGGTCCGCATCGAGCGGATACGGCGGAGAGTTCTACCCGCTGCGGCCTCTTGTGGTGGCAATCAGCAAGTTCGACGTTCCGGGCATGCAGGATTGCGACCTAAGCCGCAACTCTTGACGTCCGAAAAAAACTCAGGATCGGTTGTGGTCAATCGAAAGCAACAGCCTATCGACGCTCTCTATCGGAATCTGCCCGCAGGCGTTGAGCGGGATTCGATAGCGTGACAGCATAGCCGTTACGGTGCTACGGTTCCTCCCCAGCATTTCGGCCGCCTGGGTAATGGTGACATGCGGCGGACGCGGGTGGCGGGCTGCGTAAATCTCTACAGCCTTTATAGCGGTATTCAGTACGTCTACCTCGGTCATAGGTCCTCCGTGGGGTTAGTGGATGACCGTACCTTTGGCTGCTCGCCCTTCTCTATTGTTCGAGAGTGAGTAATCAAATCGGCCAACTTCAAACACTCCGCCAGCACTAAGTGCAAGTAATCACGAGCATTACGAGCCGCTACTGCCTTCTTCCCCGTTGCGTGTAACGGCTCGATCCGCTTAAGCAACTCCTCGTGTCGGGCGGTTCCAGCTTTGTTGACATCTTGTAACGCCTTATCCTCTGTCGGGTCATAGCTCTTAGGGCCGAGTTTGCGGCGCGTGCGCACGTAAGATTCTTCCAGTGGCCGCATCATCGTCGTGACTTCATCGAAGCGCGCCATAAGCATGTCCCGCTCGTGCTCCAGCTTCAGCAGTTCCCACCAATTGAGCCTGGGTTGCTCTTGAATTGCCTTGACAGCCTCCCGCAGCTTCCTTGCATCGAAAACCGACAAATTTACGTCGTCCGGATTCGCCTTGATAGGTTCCATACAACCTCGCCGTTGGTTAGCACCAAAGCTCCATACTAATCGAGGTTGTATATTTCAATAGTTTTCCTAATCTATTGACAGATTTCGTGTACCCGGAACCCCTCCCTTAGATTTGTCCGTACTTGATTTGAGCTGCGTAGCCGCCTTGGCCTCGCATGTTCTGCGACATGCGCCGATCTACGAACGCCTGCATATGTGCTTGCATCGCCTTAAGGTCCTCGGCAGACCAACCGCCACCGCCCTGGACGTGCATATGTACGTCGCCGCCACTTCCGGAGCCGCCCGAACTGCCGCCGCTAGACCCGACGTAACCGCCGGTGGCGAAATGAGACATTTGGCCGGAATTGATCGACTCCAACAGTCCGCGATAGCGGGAGGTGCTAGACGCGTTCACGACAAATTCGCCATTGGAGAGCATGGCGGGAATGCTGTCACTCGTAGCCGTACCGGCCCCCGTGACGTGGCCGCCGTCCGCGAGGTGGAACGCGCCCGCGAAGCTCGTAGCGCCGGCCGTAGATGCCCCAAGCCCAAGAGCACCCATGCCAATACCAACCAACGACGAGAACGCTTGATTCGCCGCGATCTTCGCGAAGTCCGCGAGAATCGATGCGGTCAGGTCAGCCATGTTGAGCTTGCCCGTGGTAACAAATTTATCCATTGCGCTCTGTACCTGCCCGAACGCTTGGGTAAATCCTCCCGCGAACGCCTCCGCGTTGGTCTTGCCGTTGGCCGTGAGGCTCGTTACGGCGATGCTCATTTGATCGCTATACGAATTGCGGATTTGATTGCGCTGCCGCTCGTACGCCTCGTACTCTGCGAGCCGATCCGTATAGCCCTGAACGACGGATTGCAATCGGCGCGCTCGTTCGGCGGCGTCAGACTCGTCCGGGTACTGGTCCCGGATCGCCTGCTTATCCTGCTCGTACTTCTCGCATAGCTTGAGCCATACGGAATACTTCCCCGCATCGTCCCGACTCATAAACGGCGTCTTGTTAGACGCGTCCAATCCGAGCGCAAGTTTTGCCGTACCGTTGGCTTGATGCGCTTGGAATTTTGCGAAAGACTGCTCCCTCTTTTCGTATTCCTTAGCAATCGCGGTAATAGCATTGGCAATCGCCTTTACGTGCTCGTGCTCGATACGGTCTAGCTCTTGCTGTGCGGTCTGCGCGGCTGCAATGTTGCGCTTCTGCTGCGCGAGTTCGATGCGCTTACGCTGTAGCTCCTCCTCTTTTCCGTATGCGTCGGTGTTGATCTTGACGACCTTAGCGTAGTAGTCCTGGTACGTGAGTGCTCCAGTATCAAAGTCGGACTTGGCCGTCTGCAACGCTTCCTGTCGGGCTTGGTCGATTTGCTTTAGCTGCGTCTCGTACTGCGCAATCTGACCGTTAAGGGCATTCTCGTTGCCACGGCTTCCGCCTTGTCGAACCTTGGCGTAACTGAGCTGACGCTTAGGAGCGGCTTTTTCGGCCGCTTCGTTAGCCGCCGCAACGTCGCTCCATACCTTCGTATAGAAGTTAACGAACCGGTTGCCATCGTCCTCAATCGTATGGAATCCGTTTTTGAAGTCATCGACAACCGCGCCGAACTTCCCTTGCCCTAAGTGGTTCGATGCCTGAGATAGCATATTGATACCGTCGCCCACTTGCTTAAACGCCGTGTAGACGCCGTATGCGGCGGTCGTGACCGTTCGGAACACCTCCACGACTCCCTTATAGAAGTCCTCCAAAACGGGTTTCATTGACGCGTTGTCTGAGAGCGCACCCGTTACCGCCTCGATAGAGGGCACGAGCTGCGCCTTAGCACCCCGGGCCATCGCGTCCCAGCGCGCGTGCGCTTGCTCCGTGTGCTCCTTCATCTCCGCGAGGCGCTTGTTCACGTCGTCGGAGAGAACACCCCCGAGTCGGCTAGCCTCATTCTCCAGGTTGCGGATACTGTCCGCGCCCTGGTTGAGCGTGGGGATAAGCTGCTCACCGGACTGCCCGAACAACTCTTGCGCGATAGCGGCCTTAGCTGCGCCGTCTTGGGACTTTGAAAACGCATCAGCAACCGCGAGCAACGCATCGTGCGGGGACAATGCCTTAACTTGCTGCATGGAGATACCGAGCGCGGTAAATGCGGCCTCGGCCTGCTTGTTGCCGTGGGCGGCCTTATTCTGCGCCTGCTCGAACGCCTCCAAGCTCTTTGCGGCCTCGTTAGCTTTCAGGCCGGCGGACTCAGTTACGTACGCCCATTGCTGCAAGTTTTGCATGCTAATGCCGGTCTGCTGCGAGAGCGTTACGTACTCTTTGCCGTAGTTCTCAAGTTCTTCTGCTGCATGGTGTACGACCGCGATAGTTGCGCCGATAGTCGCAGCCGCAGCAGTGGCCGCTAGTGCCCCGCCCTTGAACAGCGACGTAAGATCGAACCCGCTACGCTCACCCATAACGAGCATTGAGCCGCCGAACTGCTTATATCGCCCTTGCGAAAGCTCGTGCATGAGCACAAGCATTTCGCGCTGTACGCCCTTGTTCTTCAGCATTGCCGCCGAGAACTCATGCGTATGGCTCGTTGCGTTCGCAATAGTCTTTGTGTATGCCTCGAACGCGGACCCGGCCCCGAGTTGTTCGGCCTTGAGTGCCGCAAGCTCTGCCTGTGTCTTACCCGCAGTTTGCGCCATGCGGTCTAGCTGCATGGTCGCCTTTGCAATCTGCTGAACCTGCTTAGCCGTAGCCGCGCCGGATTCGTCTAGTGCCTGCTGGAACGTGTCGAGAACTTGCCTCGTTCGCCCGGTCTGCTCTGCGTACTTTGTGATTCGGTCGCGTGCGCTGTCCAACGCGGCATTGAAGCTTGTTGCGTCAGCAGAGACTCTGACGTTAACTTGTTTATCTGCCAATTATTTGAATATCCTTAATCATTGATTCAATCTAACCTTCGCTCTCAAGGTCGGTCTACTGATACCGAGGTACTCCGCCGCAAGAGCCTGATTACCTTTCGTAAAATCTAGGACCACCGAAATTACGGCATGCTCGGCGGCATCCATTACGATCTTATGTAAGTCTTTCGGGGCCGTTCCGTGTAGCTCAGTAAGGCACATAGCTGTTCGGTAGCGCACGGTTTCATCAATCGTCGGTGCCAGCACATCGAACAAATCTTCCCGATTTTTGAGGTACTTGTACGCCAAGTTTTGACCTCCTCCAAAGTTATAATTAATAGGTGGAAAAATTTTTTACAACGAAGGGCCGCGCATCCTTCGAGCTGCCCGCTCAGCCTTGATATACGCTGCCTATATTTTGAGCAGACGCCCGGAAACCCTTGTCAGGCCGTGGTCGTCCTAAGGGGAGGTTACGGGGATGGAGAGACATTGAAATATCTCCTGGTATGCTGCGGATACAGACCGGGTTAGTTAGCTAGTAAGGAACATCAGTATCCGCAAGGCTCGTTGCATCCAGTCTCTTATGAAACCGGGAATGGATAAGCTCTAATGCCTTAGCAACCTCAACCCCAATAGGTCTAGTCCGCTGCGCACGGAGTAGATTATCTAGAGCCAAGCTAGTAGCAAGACTGCTTATAGATCGGGCAATGTTTCTCGGCAGAGCATCATTCGACCTACTTGCAGCCAACACACGTTGCATAGCTTCTATCTCATACCGAGTAGGTAGCGACTGCTCTATCCTCTTGTGCTTATCTCTGGCGTTGTAGCTGTAACAGGAAATCGACCAAGGGACATTAGCTTTAGGTGAGCAGCTACCTATCGACTGCCCGGTTAGTCTCGCCTGTGCTCTGATCTGTTGATGTCCACGCAGAACTGACCCACCTGAGGCAGTAATTTTCATCGAATTTTGACCCACGTGATTGAATGCCCTGCTCAATCTTTGAGCAGGGGATACAGAGGTGATCACGGTGGGCATATTGGCCAAGATCAGGCGGATGTATTTCCGCGAGAAGGTCCCGCTGCGCGAGATTGCCAGGCGCACGGGCCTGTCCCGGAACACGGTGCGCAGCTGGCTTCGGCAAACGGATGCCGTTGAGCCGAAGTACCCGAAGCGCGTCAGCCCGAGCGTCGTCGACGAGTGGGCCGCGCAGCTGACGGGCTGGCTGCGGGCGGACAGCCATCGCCCGAAGCGTGACCGGCGCACGGCCCGGTTCATGTTCGAGGCCATCCGCGGCGAGGGCTACGCCGGCAGCTACGGCCGCGTCAGCGCCTTCGTGAGACGCTGGCACGAGGAGCAGGCTGAAGCCCCGCGCAGGAAGGCCTATGTACCGCTGGCCTTCGAACCCGGTGAAGCATTTCAGTTTGACTGGAGCTGCGAATACGCCTTCATCGGCGGGTTGCGGCGACGCCTGGAGGTCGCCCACGTCAAGCTCAATGCCAGCCGGGCGTTCTGGCTGGTCGCCTATCCGACCCAGAGTCACGAGATGCTGTTCGATGCGCACGCCCGCGCATTCGCCGCGTTTGACGGCGTTCCGCGCCGCGGCATCTACGACAACATGAAGACCGCCGTGGACAAGGTCGGCCGCGGCAAGGAGCGCGCGGTTAACGCCCGCTTCGAGGCAATGTGCGGCCATTACCTGTTCGAGCCGGAATTCTGCAACCGTGCCGCCGGCTGGGAGAAGGGCATCGTTGAGAAGAACGTGCAGGACCGGCGCCGCCAGATCTGGCACGAGGCTGCGCTACGACGCTGGGAAACGCTGGAGCTTCTGAACGAATGGGTCGCGGGCCAGTGTCGTCAGGCCTGGCAGATGCGGCACCCGCAGTGGCCCGAGCTGACGGTCGAGGACGTGCTGCAGGACGAGCGCACCAGGCTGATGCCCAATCCACGCCCGTTTGACGGCTATGTCGAGCAGACGCTGCGGGTGTCGTCGACCAGCCTCATCCACTTCCAGCGCAACCGCTACAGCGTGCCCACCGAGTACACGAACCAGCTGGTGAGCGTGCGCTGCTATCCGGCATATCTCAGCGTCGTCGCCGACGCCCAGGAGATCGCACGCCACGAACGCAGCTTCGAGCGGCACATGACCTTCTACGACTGGCGCCATTACATCACGCTGGTCGAGCGCAAACCCGGCGCGTTGCGCAACGGTGCTCCGTTCGTCACGATGCCACAGCCGCTGCAGCAGTTGCAGCGGCACCTACTGAAGCACCCGGGAGGTGATCGCATCATGACGCAGGTGCTCGCCGCGGTGCGCGAACACGGACTCGATGCCGTGCTGCTTGCCGTGCAGGCAGCGCTGGACTCGGGACGCCCCAGTGGGGAGCACGTTCTGAACGTGCTGAGCCGGTTGAAGGCACCCACCACGAGCACCAACCTCGCGACGACGAAACTCCAGCTTACCGAAGAGCCGGCCGCCGACGTGAGCCGCTACGAAACCCTGCGCGCCAACCCACCGGAGGACCGTCATGTCTAACGACATCGCCGCCCAGCTCAAGGGGCTCAAACTGCATGGCATGGCGAGCACCTGGCCAGAGCTGCTGGCGCAGTCGCGTCACACGGAGTTCGACCCGGAGCGCTTCATGAAGCAGCTGCTGATGGCTGAGACGGCGGAGCGACAGGTGCGCTCGATCGCCTATCAGATGACCGCCGCTCGCTTCCCGGCTCACCGCGACCTGAAGGGCTTCGACTTCGCGCAGGCGCACGTCGACGAAGCGCTGGTTCGAGAACTCAGTGACCTGTCGTTCCTCGCAAGCGCACACAACGTCGTGTTCATCGGTGGCCCCGGCACCGGCAAAACGCACCTCGCCTCAGCGATCGGAATTGAGGCCGTGCAGCGCCACGGCAAGCGAGTGCGCTACTTCTCGACCGTCGAGCTGACCAACGCACTGGAGCAGGAGAAGTCCATCGGCAAACAAGGCCAGATCGCCCATAAGCTGATGTACGTCGACCTGGTGATCCTCGACGAACTGGGCTACCTGCCGTTCAGCCAGACCGGTGGCGCATTGCTGTTCCACTTGCTCTCGAAGCTGTATGAACACACGAGTGTCGCGATCACCACCAACCTCAGCTTCGGCGAGTGGGCGACCGTGTTCGGGGACGCAAAGATGACGACGGCGCTGCTGGACCGCGTTACCCATCACTGCCACATCGTCGAAACGGGCAATGAATCCTGGCGCTTCAAGTCCAGTTCTGCCAAGGCGAAGGCAACCAGAAAGAGAGCAGCAAAAGCAGCAGGCAGTGAGGAGTTATCCACACCGGAATAGATGTACTACGCTGTCTCGGGGTGGGTCAGATTTAGATGAAAACGGTGGGTCAAGATTCGGTGGAAATCAACACTCTGATCCTCCGATCTAGAGCTAAGTCGTACCCGCCCTCATCCAAGCTGGCTATCTGCTTGTGCTCCCCTGGTCTACGTCTACCTGTCATAGTCCGGTCTACGCATTATAGGTCGCACTCCTTACTTATTAGGTACTACCAGGGGTTAGGGATTCCCTATGGATACGGGGGCGGGATAGGTAAAATGCGGAGGGCAAAAGGTCGTGACACCGACTGGTCCCTGTCGAAATAACGGCCCAAAGCGGAATTAAAATTTGTGAGCGGGACCAAACGGGCAAAAGGCTAGGATTTGCACATAAATCGGCCGGTTTATGGCCTATCTCTGCACGAACTACCAAAATCCATAGGTGTAAAAACACGCACTTTATTGCCCCGTCCTCGGTCCCCGCTGCTAGGTTCCCTTGATGCGGTCCCTGATGCCGTCCACTAGCTGCGCTTGCTCTGCTACGTCGCTCACGAACGCTTCCCGGCTATGCTCAGGCATGTCATCCGGTGCGATACCGTGGGCTGTCAGGAATGCAGCCAGTCCCGGCAGTAAAACCCGGTGCGTACAGTAATCGGCTCCGTAGAGGCTAAGCAATCTGTCCGCTTCCGGGCTACGCTTAACCTTGATGCCCGCAGCCTCACTGCGTTTAACGTTGATCCTGTCTATGCCTAGGTCGTTACGGAGTCGTCGTACAGCGGCGTTAGAACTCTCCACGGCGATAAGCTCGGGACTGCGCTTCGTGCCTCCGTTCCTGGTCTCCACGGTAACGGGTGCATTCATAGCGGCTCGCTGGGCCTTTCTGAGTAGCGCCTCAGCGTCGATCAGCTCAGAGATACGCGGATCATTCCGGCTAAGCGCGGGGTTGAGCCGTAGTACCTCGTTGATCCGGTCCGCCTTGCTCTTACGCGCCATGCCCAGCTCCGAAGAGTGCTGCCTGGGCGGCTTTACGTCTATCCATTTCGGCCTGGATCGCCTTATGGCTATCTGCCCTACTGCCCCGTTCGACTTCGCTAAGGTCATAGCCCGCTGCGGTCATGTCGCGCTCAAGCTCGATCATGTCGAGGGACACGCGGACGATTTCCAACCATTCCCGCCACTCGCACTGTGTTTGCTCGATCGCATCCATAGCTTTACGGCGCGCCACGTTACGGTTTCTACCGGGAGTACGTGCTTTGCGGGCCTGTTCCCATGCAGCCGCTTCGGCTGCCCTAGCCTCGTTGGCTTTACGGAGTGCGGTTTGTGCTTGTTGATGCAACCAACCGAGCCGCCCCCGGAAGTTCGCCACTACAGCGGTAGCGAGCCAGTTATCTACATCGGCGGCCTTGTCCATACGCTGAATCGGCACCGGGCCGGAGGTCAGCCCCAGGCACCGGTTAGCGATTGCTAGGCGTAGCTCAGTGCTCGTAAGCTGTACCGGCCGCTTTGCGCCGCGTCGCTGGGTCGGAATGCCTACTGCCTGGGCTAGCTCGATCAACAGCGGATTGGTTCTCAAGCTGCCTCCGCCGGGTGGGCGGTAAGCTTGCGCTGGATTTCTTCGTAACGGCGGGCATGCGCACTGCCGTCCGTACCTGTAGCGACTGCGATACGGAAAAGCTCGCGTTCGCGTTCAAGCTCTGCCTGCAACTCGGTAACATTCTTGTTCATTTCGTACATAGTCAATCCTCTTAGATTAGCAATCCTTCGGGTAATAGCTAAGCACCATCTCCCCGATACATTCTTTTGGCACGCCGTAGCGCGCGGCCACGATAACCAACCCGGCGTACTGCTCAGCGGTCATCGTCACACTGTAGGTATAGCTCGTCCTGCTGCTGGACACCTCGAACTTAGGCCCCGTGTCTTCAATGAGGCAGTAGACTAAACGTCTAAACTCGTTGGCTGCGGTGTATCCGGTCTCCTCCCGCAACTGGTGGAGTCGCTTCACCGCTTGCCGCGATAAAGCGAACCTATAGCGCCTTGCGGGCTTCACACGCTCAGGTCATTTACAAGCGCGGCCAATTGCTCCGCTGCTTCGTCAGCCTTCATGCGCTCAGCAAGTTCCCTGTCAAGTGCGCGTCCAACTTCGCGCGCAGCTTGTGCGGTACGGTGCGGCTCGTCCACGGCCGCCGCGTCAATAACGCCGGCTCGCGCCTGCATTGCCATGCGCTCCAGATGCGCATTGGCCTTGCTTGTTACTTCCTGTTGACGTGCGATGAGCTTACGCAGATCACGCTGACTTCGAGCACTAGAGACCGCTTTCCCACGCAGTTCCGCCACCTCTGCTTTAATCCGCGCTACAGCGGCTTCCAGAGTCGGCGGCGGACTCGATCCAACGTACTTGACGCTACCATCCGGGCACCGCATGTAGTCGGATTGCGCAAAGTGGTAATGAACCGCCCCACCACTTTGAACGTGATCCGCGAGGCTACGCGGCGGCTTCGGAGTGAAAATTTTTCCCATGATACCCATATGGATTACTTATTAAATTGGAGCGAGCGGCATACCCGCTCCGTTATCGTTAGGCTACGGTAACGGCCACCGGATTGACCATAAGCTTGTAGTCGGCGTACCGCGTAATCTTGAAGGCCGTTTGGTTCGTCTGGAACAGGCGCGTTACCGTGGTATTGCTACCGCTCGGTGCCGTGTCCATCACGATATCGGCCTCGTTGCTTCGCTCGATAATCTGAGGGCCATCGAAAACGGCGGTGCGCTGCGCATCCACGAGGAACAGCAGCCCCTCAGGCATCGCCAGTACGGCCAGTGCCGGCAGGTCGTAGAAAGTGCCGCCTCGTGGTCCGATGTTTTGCTCCTGTGCGCTACGGAGCTTCGCAAGGGTTTGCGGATTCCCTACCCAGCATGCGGTGCGCAGATCACCATGAAAACTATCAAAGGCGGCGTTGACCGTCGTTTGCGCCGTTCCCGCCGCCGTCGTCAGGCTCGTAACCATCGCGGCATCGATCGCGTTATTTGCGGCGTTTTCGAGGTTGGTTTGCACGAAGGAAATCACGTTCCCCTCGTTATCCGCGTTAAGCAGCACATCGGAAAACGCGAGAATCAGGCCGAACTTTCGTGTACCGTTCAGAACGAAATCCGCGCCCGGGGCTGCGCCGGGATACGGGTTTCCCTCGGCGACCTCCGACGCGGCCAGCAATGCGGCCTGAGTCAGCACACGCACCTCCGGAGGCAATTGCGGCGCGCCAAGTTCGGCAAGCATCGTTACAAGCGGTTTGGTTACGACCGGAACGAGCGACGTAACGCCCTGGGCCTGACGCGGATAGACGAGGTTCGGTGTCGTGTTGCCGAGCGGCGCAACCGATGATTTCACCACGCCGCCTTTCTCCGCCCACTCCACCATAGCGTCCCGGTCGCCGGCCAACCGCGCAGCGTGGAGCGCCTTGACAGTTTGGACGTCACGTCGTCCCTCGTGGATTGCTTCGATAACTTCCAGGTTGCCTAGCGGCGGCTGCTCTGCCAGCATGCCCGCTTCCCGGTATGTCTCGGTCTTCTTTTCGTGTGTGTCGATCAGGTCGAGTGCCTTAGCTACAACCGGGAATCGAGCTTTACGAACATCACTAGGGAGAGACTTTGCGATAGCAAATCCAATTTGCTCTGCGGGGGTGAGTTTCGAAAGAATTGCTGCGTTCATACTTTGTAATCCTTATTTTATAGATTGAATAGTTCCGGCCTTGTTTGTACCGGTCAGCCCGTAGACCGAGTTAAGGCGGGCCGCCTACGTTCAAGCTCGTTATTCCTTCGGCGGCTCGGGGTCCGTGACAAAGACAATCGGCGCGCTTGGATCAAACGATGGCTTGTCTTCGAAGTGGAATACCGCTGTCACCCCACCGCCAAGTGAAACGCGGTATGAGTTGGTACGCAACGACTCCGGCTCGGATGACTTACCGAGGATGCGGGATAGCCATTTCCTCATGCGCCGCCCGTCTTCCTGCATGGCTCACTCAAATAGCGTGTTAGCACCCGCCGGATAAGCTCGGATACGTCCACGTCCTCCTCTACGGCGCGCATGCGGATAGCTCTGCGCATGTCAGCCCGGACCTTGAACGTCATCGCACACGGCTCGCTTGCCGTAGTGCGTTTCATCCGTGGCTGTATCTCGTTCGTTGGAATCATTGCCCTCCTCTGTAGGTAATACCAACGGCCAAACAAAAGGGCCGGCCGCCTCAAATGAGACGCCGACCCGAGATGTAGTCCTAAATAGTTCAGGACAGAATGAACAGTTCCGCCTTGATAGCAGGATCGACCGGGACAATCTTGGCTAGTTCGCCCAGGGCCTCCGCCATGTCACTGGCGCAGTATCGAACATGAGCCGTGATGACGCCGCCGCGCTTGGTCTGCCGCAAGATGCGAAAACCGTAATCGCGGAGGGCGAGAATCACGAGCTTGCATGCGGCGTCCGTGTGGTCCTTCAGCGTGATATGGAGCGCGCTAGGCGCACAATTGTTTGTGTTCGTCATTTCCGTTCTGCTCCTGTCTACCGCTGACTACACGTGAGACTTGATGTAGGTCCGCGTGGCGCTGTTTGCGTGGTCGATCTTTTCTGGTCCCTTGTACTGCCTCGTGCCGGCTGCATTGCGTCGCACGGATGAGGCGGTCGCTTGGTGCTGCCTAACCTTCTCCCAATAGGCTTTTCGCTTCTCTGCTGCCGTCACCGATACTCCCAGTAGTTATCGAAAGGCGCTCGTGGAACACCCTTGGATAACTACATCGCCCTCGCACTCGTCGCGGCTTGGTCGGGCCGGAGTCAAAGCGGTCAAGACTCTTAACGCGGGGTCTGCTGCGGTAGCTCACCGGTTCCGTGTGGCTGACTACAGGACGGAGCATATCCCGACTTTCTGGCTACGGAAAGTATATTTTTCAATACTCGCAAGATATTTACATATCAGTTGCTTTTATACAACACTATTCCGTTGACTTATGAGAAAATGTACTTTTCGTAACGGAGAAAGTCATGGCCATGGGTCGCCCCAAGGGTCCGCCGTCTCGCCCGCTAAACGTGCGCGTTGAAACTGCGGACCTAGACAAGTTGGCCCTCATCTATCGTGTTACCGGGAAGTCCACGGCGGACGTAGTGAGGGACGCAATCAAGCTCTACATAAAGCTACACGAGGGCCAAATACGCGAGGCCGAATGGCAGATTGCCGGGGGCGTCGGCCAGCGGTCTACGGGATGGGAAACGATGACGCCGGAGGAATGGGGTATCGACCGTGACGACGAGGAGCAGTAGTACAGCTCCCGCGTGCTACCATTTGCACCTACATTCGCTGTAACACCAACCTGTACCGGCTGCTACAGCCCCGCTTATAAGTCCTTGATTTCTAAGGGTGCGTAGGTTTGCCATACAATGCGCACCATCATGCACGACCGACGCCTCCATTTTCTCGTTCCGTTCGCGCTGCCGTCGGCGGCCGATGCGGCCTCGTCCCTGCACACGCTGGACAGCCCCGCGCTCGAAAAGTTGCTCGCCCGCGCGAGCCTCGTCGAGCGCGTGGCCGGCGAGGACTTCCAGCGCACGCTGCCGCACGAGCGCTGGCTGGCCCGCCAGTTCGGCGCGACCCAGGGCAACGCCGCCGACGAGGCGCCGCTCGCGCCCTACATGCTGCTGGCGGACGGCGGCGATCCGGGCGCCCGGGCCTGGGCCTGCGTCGAGCCCGTGCACGTCGAAATCGCGCACGATCACCTGGTGCTCGTCGATCCGGCGGCCCTTGCGCTCGACGACGGCGACGCGGCCGCGCTGCTCGCGGTCGCCCGGCCGCTGATCGAGGAGCTCGGCGTACGGCTCGAAGCGCCGAACCCGTCACGCTGGTACCTGTCGAGCGAGCAGCTCGCCCGGCTCGCCGGCGCCGCGCCGCTGCGCGCGAGCGGCCGCAACATCGAAATCTGGCTGCCGCACGAGGCGCATACGGGCGAACGCTCGCGGATGTGGATGAAGCTGCAGAACGAAGTGCAGATGGCCTGGTTCCAGCACCCGGTCAACGAAGCGCGCGAAGCGCGCGGGCTGCCGGCCGTCAACTCGATCTGGTTCCATGCGCAGGGCACGCTGAAACCGGTCGGCCAGCCGTTCGCGCGCGTGCTGTCCGCATCGCCCGCGGCGCTCGGCCTTGCACGTGCCGCGCGGATCGACGCCTCGGGCGTGCCCGCCGCATTCGGCACACTGCCCGCTGCCGACGGCGCGACGCTCGTCGAACTGCCGGCGCTGACCACCCCGTTCATCGAGCAGGACTGGGCGCGCTGGCACGACGGACTCGCCGCGCTCGAGCGCGACTGGTTCGCGCCGGCCCTCGCCGCGCTGCGGAACGGCGAGCTGGCGGGCGTCGATTTCACGCTGTGCGGCGACACGAGTTCCGTGACGCTGCGTGCGACGCGCTCAGACCTGCGCAAGTTCTGGCGCCGCCGCGCGCTGGCCTCCCTGTTCGAATAACAACAAGCACACCCCGTATGACCCGGATCGTTACCCGCCCCGTCGCGCCCGCCGACGCCGAAGCGCTCGCGCGCCACGGCCTGCATCCCGTGCTCGCGCGCCTGTACGCGTCGCGCGGCGTGCAGTCCCCCGCCGACATCGAGACCGCGCTGGCGCGGCTCGTCCCGCCCACCGAGCTGAAAGGCTGCGCCGACGCGGCGTCGCTGCTCGCCGACGCGATCGCCGACAAGCGGCGCCTGCTCGTCGTCGCCGACTACGACTGCGACGGCGCGACCGCTTGCGCGGTCGCGGTGCGCGGCCTGCGGATGTTCGGTGCGCAGATCGACTACCTGGTGCCGAACCGCTTCGAATACGGCTACGGCCTCACGCCCGAGATCGTCGAACTCGCCGCCGCGCGCAAGCCCGACCTGCTGATCACCGTCGACAACGGGATCGCGAGCGTCGCGGGCGTCGAGGCCGCGAACGCACGCGGCATCGACGTGCTCGTGACCGATCACCACCTGCCCGGCGACGCACTGCCCGCCGCACGCGCGATCGTCAACCCGAACCAGCCGGGCTGCGCGTTCCCGAGCAAGCACCTCGCCGGCGTCGGCGTGATGTTCTACGTGCTGCTCGCGCTGCGCGCCGAGCTGCGCCGCCGCGGCGCCTTTGCAAGCAAGGAAGCCGAGCCGCGCCTCGACGGCCTGCTCGACCTCGTCGCGCTCGGCACCGTCGCCGACGTCGTGCGGCTCGACGGCAACAACCGCGTGCTCGTCGCGCAGGGGCTGCAGCGCATCCGCAACGGCCGCATGCAGCCGGGCGTCGCCGCGCTGTTCCGCGCCGCCGCGCGCGAGGCGCGCACGGCATCGGGCTTCGACCTCGGTTTCGGCCTCGGCCCGCGCCTGAACGCCGCCGGGCGGCTCTCCGACATGTCGCTCGGCATCGAGTGCCTGATCACCGACGACATCGGCCGTGCCTGGGACCTGGCGCAGCAGCTCGACGTGATGAACCGCGAGCGCCGCGAGATCGAGGCCGGCATGCAGCAGCAGGCGCTCGCCGATCTCGCCGACGTCGACCCGGCCGACGCGTGCACGATCACCCTCTTCAACCCCGAGTGGCACCAGGGCGTGATCGGCATCGTCGCCGGCCGGCTCAAGGAAAAATTCCACCGCCCGTCGTTCACGTTTGCGCACGCGGACGACGAAGGCAAGCGGGTCAAGGGTTCGGGTCGGTCGATCCCGGGTTTCCACCTGCGCGACGCACTCGACCTCGTGTCGAAACGCGAACCGGACCTGATCGTCGCGTTCGGCGGCCACGCGATGGCGGCCGGCCTCACGCTCGACACCGAGAACGTGCCGCGCTTCGCCGCCGCGTTCGAGGCGGTCGCGCGCGAATGGCTGTCCGACGACGCGCTCGCCCGCGTGATCGAGACCGACGGCGAACTCGAGGACGCGTACTTCACGCCGCAGTTCGTCGGGCTGCTCGACGAGGCCGTCTGGGGGCAAGGTTTTCCGGCCCCGCTTTTCTCGGGCGAATTCGACGTCGTGTCCCAGTCGCTCGTGAAGGAAAAGCACCTGAAACTGCAGCTTGCACGCGGCCGCCAGCGCTTCAACGCGATCTGGTTCAACCACACGGAGCCCCTGCCGGAAAGCGCGCTGGTCGCGTACCGGCTCGTCGCCGACACGTGGAACGGCGTCACGCGCGTCCAGCTGATCGTCGAACACGCGGCCGGCTGAGCGCGGGCCGCCCGGCCCGCGACGCCCGCCGATGCATGCGCGCCGCGCCGGACGGGGCCGCGGTACGCGTGCGAGCACCGTTTGCGTCACCGGGCAACCCTGCCGATCGGCTATAATTCCGCTTTTTTACGAAGCAAGAATAGCGAGCGATCATGGAAGCGGAACGTCTCAACGCGATCGAAAGCTCCCTGCTCGACCTGCGCAATCGCGCGGGCGAGCTCCGGGGGTATCTTTGACTACGACGCCAAAGCTGCGCGTCTGACCGAAGTCAACAAGGAACTCGAAGACCCGAACGTCTGGAACGATTCGAAGAACGCCCAGGCGCTCGGTCGCGAGAAGAAGCTGCTCGAGGGCGTCGTCACGACGCTCACCGCGCTTGATGGCGACCTGCGCGACGCGCTCGACCTGTTCGAGCTGGCCCGCGAGGAAGGCGACGAAGACACCCTCATCGCGTCGGAAGAAGACGCCGCGAAGCTCGAGGCACGCGTCGGCGACATCGAGTTCCGCCGGATGTTCTCGAACCCGGCCGACCCGAACAACTGCTTCATCGACATCCAGGCCGGCGCCGGCGGTACCGAGGCGTGCGACTGGGCATCGATGCTGCTGCGCCAGTACCTGCGCTACTGCGAGCGCAAGGGCTTCAAGGCCGAAGTGCTCGAAGAGTCCGACGGCGACGTCGCCGGCATCAAGAACGCGACGGTCAAGGTCTCGGGCGAATATGCATACGGCTTCCTGCGCACCGAAACGGGCATCCACCGCCTCGTGCGCAAGTCGCCGTTCGACTCGTCGGGCGGCCGCCACACGTCGTTCTCGTCGGTGTTCGTCTATCCGGAAATCGACGACTCGATCGAGGTCGAGATCAACCCGGCCGACCTGCGCATCGACACGTACCGCGCATCGGGCGCGGGCGGCCAGCACATCAACAAGACCGACTCCGCGGTGCGGATCACGCACATGCCGACCGGTATCGTCGTGCAGTGCCAGAACGACCGCTCGCAGCACCGCAACCGCGCCGAAGCGATGGCAATGCTGAAGTCGCGCCTGTACGAAGTCGAGATGCGCAAGCGCCAGGCCGAACAGGACAAGCTCGAATCGAGCAAGACCGATGTGGGCTGGGGCCATCAGATCCGCTCGTACGTGCTCGACCAGAGCCGCGTGAAGGACCTGCGCACGAACGTCGAAATGAGCAACACGAGAGCCGTCCTCGACGGCGACCTCGACGACTTCATCAGCGCGAGCCTCAAACAGGGCGTGTAAGCGCCGCGGCGCGGCCTGGCCAGGCCGCGCCCCCTTGCCCTTCCCCCGTTTGCGTTGCCGCACCCACTCCGAATTCCGACCATCATGACCGAACCGACCCAAACGCAGCCCGCCGTCACCGCGGACGAAAACCAGATCATCGCGGAGCGCCGCGAGAAGCTGCGCGCCCTGCGCGAGCAAGGCGTCGCCTACCCGAACGATTTCCGGCCCGAGCACCACGCAGCCGACCTGCAGGCGAAATTCGCCGACTCGGACAAGGCCGCGCTCGAAGCGAACCCGGTCGAGGTGTCGGTGGCCGGCCGCATGATGCTCAAGCGCGTGATGGGCAAGGCGAGCTTCGCGACGGTGCAGGACGGGTCGGGCCAGATCCAGTTCTTCGTGACGCCGAACGACGTCGGCGCGGAAACCTACGACGCATTCAAGAAGTGGGACCTCGGCGACATCGTCGCCGCGCGCGGGGTGCTGTTCCGCACCAACAAGGGTGAGCTGTCGGTCCAGTGCAAGGAGCTGCGCCTGCTGTCGAAGGCGCTGCGCCCGCTGCCGGACAAGTTCCACGGCCTGTCCGACCAGGAAATGCGCTACCGCCAGCGCTACGTCGACCTGATCGTCACGCCGGAAACGCGCGACACGTTCCGCGCCCGCACGAAGACGATCGCGTCGATCCGCAAGTTCATGGACAACGCCGAGTTCATGGAAGTCGAAACGCCGATGCTGCACCCGATCCCGGGCGGCGCGGCGGCGAAGCCGTTCGTCACGCATCACAATGCGCTCGACATGCAGATGTTCCTGCGCATTGCGCCGGAGCTGTACCTGAAGCGCCTGATCGTCGGCGGCTTCGAACGCGTGTTCGAGATCAACCGTAACTTCCGGAACGAAGGCGTGTCGCCGCGTCACAACCCGGAATTCACGATGATGGAGTTCTACGCCGCGTACACCGACTACCGCTGGCTGATGGACTTCACCGAGCAACTGATCCGCCAGGCGGCGATCGATGCGCTCGGCACCGCGACGATCCAGTACCAAGGCCGCGAGCTCGACCTCGCGAAACCGTTCCATCGACTGACGATCACGCAGGCGATCCAGAAGTACGCACCGGACTACACCGACGGCCAGCTGTCGGACGACGCGTTCCTGCGCACCGAACTGAAGCGCTTCGGTGTCGACGTGTCGCAGCCGGCGTTCCTGAACGCGGGTACCGGCGCACTGCAGCTCGCGCTGTTCGAGGAAACGGCCGAAGCGCAGCTGTGGGAGCCGACCTTCATCATCGATTACCCGGTCGAAGTGTCGCCGCTCGCACGCGCATCGGATACGGTGCCGGGCATCACCGAGCGTTTCGAGCTGTTCATGACCGGCCGCGAAATCGCGAACGGCTTCTCGGAGCTGAACGATCCGGAAGACCAGGCCGCACGCTTCAAGAAGCAGGTCGAGCAGAAGGACGCAGGTGACGAGGAAGCGATGTTCTTCGACGCCGACTACATCCGCGCGCTCGAATACGGAATGCCTCCGACCGGCGGCTGCGGGATCGGCATCGACCGTCTCGTGATGCTGCTGACCGACAGCCCGACGATCCGCGACGTGCTGCTGTTCCCGCACCTGCGCCGCGAAGACTGATCGCCGCGCCCGCGTGTGCGCCGCGCCCTGCGGCGCGCACGCGTCAGCTTTGTAACGACGCGTAAATCCCTTCGGCCGGTGTCCGCCGGCTCTCGATCCTCCCCTGTTTTATTCCCCCGTCGCGACGGCCTTCCCCGGGTTTTCCCTGTCATGGTCGCCAGCGCCCCGCTGCAATTCGTTACACCTTGATACGGCGCGCCGCTTGCCGGTGGACGACACTCCGTTTGCGTCACCACGCATGACCACGGGCCCAGAACGAGGCGCAGGAACGCCAAGTCTGCTCGAGCCCGCAGCGTGGGATCAGGCCCGGCGCCGCAGTGCCGATCCGGATCGACATCGGAGAAAAAAATGGACAACCAGAATCAGACCACGCCGCAAAAGCAACGCCTTCACCCGCTTATCGCCACCGCCGCCGGCGCCGTCATCGTCGCCAGCCTCGCGGCGACGGCTGCGATCACGGGCATCTTCCCGAAGGCCAGCAGCAGCAACGCACAGAACGGCCAGACCCAGGCCGCGCTGATCGCATCGCAGCCGGCCGTCGATACGGCCGCGGCCGCCAGCGCCGCGCTGGCCGCGCAAGCCCAGCAGCAGGCAGCCGAACAGGCCGCCGCGCAGCAGAAGGCGGCCGAACAGAAGGCTGCCATCGCGCAGGCCGAGCCGAAGCCCGCGCCGCGCCCGGCTGCACCGCACCGCCGTCATACGACGGCACCGCAGCCGCCGCAATACGCGCAGCAGCCGTCGGCGCCGGCCCAGACCTACTGCCAGAGCTGCGGCACGGTCGTCGCGATCACGCAGACGCGCACGCCGGGCCAGAGCTCGGGGATCGGCGCCGTGGGCGGCGCTGCAGCCGGCGGCCTGCTCGGCAACCAGTTCGGCCACGGTAACGGCCGCACCGCGATGACGATCATCGGCGCGCTGGGCGGCGGTCTCGCCGGCAACCAGGTTGAAAAGCAGGTGCGCGCGGAAACCGACTATCAGGTGCAAGTGCAGATGGAGAGCGGCGCGACGCGCACGTTCACGTACCACAACCCGCCGCCTTTCGGCCAGGGCCAGCGCGTGCGGATCGAGAACGGCACGCTGGTCGGCGCGTGATCGCCTGATCGCATCGGTGCCCCCTGCCCGCATGTCGTGCGCGGGCAAGCGGCCTGAAAACGAAAACGGCTCGTGAGCGATTGCTCACGAGCCGTTTTCTCATGACCGGCCGTCTGCGCCGTTGTGGCGCACGCGGTGTTCAGTCTTCGTCGTCGAAATCCGATTCGTCGATCCAGTGGGCCTGGATCGCTTCGAGGATCTTCTCGCCCGAGTGCTTGGGATCGTCGTCGAAACCGTCGAGTTCGAGCACCCACTGGCGCAGGTCGACGAAGTTGATCCGCTGCGGGTCGATGTCGGGGTGCTTGTCCGCCAGCGCAATGGCTATTTCACGCGAATCGGTCCATTTCATCGCCTGCCTCCGGTTCCTGTCAGTGATTTTCCTTCGCGTGGTTGATCGAGTACTTAGGAATCTCGACCACCAGGTCCGAATTTTCCTTCACGATCGCCTGGCACGACAGGCGCGACGTCGGCTCGAGGCCCCACGCCTTGTCCAGCAGATCGTCCTCGTCCTCCTCGGACGGTGTCAGATCGTTGAAGCCTTCGCGGATCACCACGTGGCAGGTCGTGCACGCGCACGACTTCTCGCATGCATGCTCGATCTCGATCCCGTGTTCGAGCAGGTTGTCGCAGATACTCTTGCCGGGCGTCGCGTCGATCACCGCGCCGTCCGGGCACAGTTCGACGTGAGGCAGCACCACCAGTTGAGGCATGTCCGTTCCGTCAGTCAGGGTGCGGCGCCAGGCGCCGCACGGTTCAATGTCGCGCGGGCCGTTACCGGCCGATGCGCAGTTCGTGAGTTCAGATCTCGTCGAGCCGGCGGCCCGACAACGCGCGCTTGATGCTCTTGTCCATCCGGCGCGCCGCGAATTCGTCGGTGCCGTCGGCCAGCGCCTTGGTCGCGGTTTCGATCGCGTCCGTGTCGTCGCCCTGCGCGATCGTGCGCAGCGCCGCGGCCAACGCATCGACCTGCGCGCGCTCGTCCGTGTCGAGCAGCTCGCCGTCGGCCGCCAGCGCAGCCTGCGTCGCCTCGAGCATCCGCTCGGCCTCGACCTGCGCTTCGCGCAGCGCGCGGGCGCGCATGTCGATTTCGGCAGTCTTGAAACTGTCCTCGAGCATCTTCGCGATGTCGTCGTCGGCGAGACCGTACGACGGCTTCACGACGACCGACGCCTCGACGCCCGAATGCTGCTCACGCGCGAACACCGACAGCAGCCCGTCCGCATCGACCTGGTAGGTCACGCGAATGCGCGCCGCACCGGCCGTCATCGGCGGAATGCCGCGCAGCTCGAAGCGCGCGAGCGAGCGGCAGTCGGCGACGAGCTCGCGCTCGCCCTGCACGACGTGGATCGCCATCGCGGTCTGGCCGTCCTTGAAGGTCGTGAATTCCTGTGCGCGCGCGATCGGAATCGTCGAGTTACGCGGGATGATCTTCTCGACGAGGCCGCCCATCGTCTCGACACCGAGCGACAGCGGAATCACGTCGAGCAGCAGCCAGTCGTCGCCGGTGCCGCGATTGCCTGCGAGCAGGTCGGCCTGGATCGCCGCGCCGAGCGCGACGACCTGGTCCGGATCGAGGTTCACGAGCGGCGGCTGGCCGAAATACTTCGCGACCGCGTCGCGGATCACCGGCATGCGCGTCGCGCCGCCGACGAGCACGACGCCCTTGATGTCGGCCGGCGTGACCTGCGCGTCGCGCAGTGCCTTGCGGGTCGGCGTGAGCGTACGCTGCACGAGCGGCTCGACGAGCGACGCGAACGTATCGTGCGAGATCGTCTGCACGAGATGCGCACCGCCCGACAGCGTGACGTCGAGCGCGGCTTCGGGCGCCGACGACAGCGCTTCCTTCAGCACGCGCACACGGTCGAGCAGCAGGCGTACGTCCTCGGGCGCGAGCGTCTTCGCATCGATGCCGGCCTGCGCGAGCACGTGACCGAACAGCGCGTGGTCGAAATCGTCGCCGCCGAGCGCGGAATCGCCGCCCGCGGCCAGCACTTCGAACACGCCTTTCGTCAGCTTCAGGATCGACAGGTCGAACGTGCCGCCGCCGAGGTCGTACACCGCGTAGAGGCCTTCGGCCCCGTTGTCGAGGCCATAGGCAATCGCCGCGGCGGTCGGTTCGTTCAGCAGGCGCAGCACGTTGAGGCCCGCGAGGCGCGCGGCGTCCTTGGTCGCCTGGCGCTGTGCGTCGTCGAAATACGCGGGCACCGTGATCACCGCGCCGACGAGGTCGTCGCCAAGCGAATCTTCCGCGCGATAACGCAGCGTCGCGAGAATCTCGGCCGACACTTCGACCGGGCTCTTCACGCCGTCGACGGTGCGGATCTGCACCATGCCCGGCGCGTCGACGAATTCGTACGGCGCGTTCGCCGCGCCTTCGACCTCGGCCTTGCCGCGGCCCATGAAGCGCTTGACCGACACGATCGTGTTGCGCGGATCGGTCGCGGCCTGCTCCTTCGCTTCGTGGCCGATACGCCGGCCGCCCTTCTCGAGATAGCGGACCACCGACGGCAGCAGCACACGGCCCGCTTCGTCCGGCAGCACCTCCGGCACGCTGTTACGCACGGCCGCGACGAGCGAGTTCGTCGTGCCGAGATCGATCCCGACGGCGAGTCGCCGCTGATGCGGCGCCGGCGCCATGCCCGGTTCGGAAATTTGCAGTAAAGCCATCTTGGTTCGTTCGGGCGCTCGGCCCGTTTGCTGCGCGTGCCGCGAGGCACGCGGTTAAGTTTCGAGGCGCTCGATCTGCGCGCCCACTTCCGACGCGACCCGTTCGATGAACATCAGCTGGCGCACGGCCTCGGCGGCCGCCTGATCCGCGCCGCTGTCGAGCAGCGTGCCGAGACGTTCCACACGCACGCGCCGCTCTTCGCGCAACTCGGCGAGCAGCGCGTCGAGCGCGTCGACATTGCGGGCGGCCGCGGCATCCTCGATGCCCTCGCGCCACTCCATCTGCTGCATCAGGAACGCGGGCTCCATCGCGGTGTTGTTTTCCGCACCGATGTCGACACCACGCAGGGACAGCAGATACGACGCGCGCTTCAGCGGATCGCGCAGCGTGCGGTACGCCTCGTTCGCGCGGGTTGCCCATTGCATCGCGATGCGTTTCTGCGCATCGCCGGCCGCCGCGAAGCGGTCCGGATGCACCTGCGTCTGCACCGTCCGATAGGCGGCGTCGAGCGCCGTCTCGTCGAGCGCGAATTGCGCCGGCAGGTGAAACAGGTCGAAGTGGCTGTCTTTCAGCGAGACCATCGTCGCGTTCAATTCCGGTTCGTCGCACGGCAAACGCCGCACATTAAAAAGGCGGCCCGTGCCGCCTCTTGCCCGCATCGCGCGGAGATCCGCGTCACACGCGGAACGATTCGCCGCAACCGCACTCGTCCTTCACGTTCGGGTTGTTGAACTTGAACCCTTCGTTCAGGCCTTCGCGGGCGAAGTCGAGCTCGGTGCCGTCGATGTACGCAAGACTCTTCGGATCGACGATCACTTTCACGCCATGGCTCTCGAACACCTGATCCTCGGGAGCCAGCTCGTCGACATACTCGAGCTTGTACGCGAGCCCCGAGCACCCGGTCGTGCGAACGCCAAGCCGCAGGCCCATACCCTTGCCGCGACGGACGAGGTATTTCTGGACGTGCTGTGCTGCTTTTTCGGTCAGTGTAATTGCCATGATGTCCTTGCCGCGGCACGCCACCGGGGCCCGCCGCGTTTCCTTCTCTAGCCGCTCGATGCCGCTCAGGCTGCTGCCTGATCGCCTTCCTTGGTGTCGTGGCGCTTCTTGTAGTCGGCCACGGCTGCCTTGATTGCGTCTTCCGCGAGGATCGAGCAGTGAATCTTCACCGGCGGCAGCGCGAGTTCTTCGGCGATCTGCGTGTTCTTGATCGACAGTGCTTCGTCGAGCGTCTTGCCCTTCACCCACTCGGTAACGAGCGAGCTCGACGCGATCGCCGAACCGCAACCGTACGTTTTGAACTTCGCGTCTTCGATCACGCCGTCCGCGCCGACGCGGATCTGCAGCTTCATCACGTCGCCGCAGGCCGGCGCGCCGACCATGCCCGTGCCGACCGTGTCGTCGTCCTTCGCGAACGAACCGACGTTGCGCGGGTTTTCGTAGTGATCCAGAACCTTGTTGCTGTAAGACATGACTCAGACTCCTTGACTCGTTACGTCTGCGTGCGCGAATCCGCCCGCGGGTATGTTCAATCCGGCGCTCAGTGTGCGGCCCATTCGATCGTCGACAGATCGATGCCTTCCTGGTGCATTTCCCAGAGCGGCGACAGTTCGCGCAGTTTCGCGATCTTGCTGTTCAGCAGGTTGATCACGAAGTCGACTTCCTGCTCCGTCGTGAAGCGGCCGACCGTGAAGCGGATCGAGCTGTGCGCCAGCTCGTCGTTGCGGCCGAGCGCACGCAGCACGTACGACGGCTCCAGCGACGCCGACGTGCACGCGGAGCCCGACGACACCGCGACGTCCTTGATCGCCATGATCAGCGACTCGCCTTCGACGAAGTTGAAACTGATGTTGAGGTTGTGCGGGACACGGCGTTCCATGTCGCCGTTCACGTACGTTTCCTCGATCTGCGACAGGCCGCGCAGCAGCTTGTCTCGCAGCATGCGGACGCGCTCGTTTTCCGTCGCCATTTCTTCACGTGCGATGCGGAACGCTTCGCCCATGCCGACGATCTGGTGCGTCGGCAGCGTGCCCGAACGCATCCCGCGCTCGTGGCCGCCGCCGTGCATCTGCGCTTCGATGCGCACACGCGGCTTGCGGCGCACGTACAGCGCACCGATGCCCTTCGGGCCGTACGTCTTGTGTGCCGAGAACGACATCAGGTCGACCTTCAGCTTCGCGAGATCGATCCCGACCTTGCCGGTCGACTGTGCGGCGTCGACGTGGAACACGATGCCCTTCTCGCGGCAGATTTCGCCGATCGTCTCGATGTCCTGGATTACGCCGATCTCGTTGTTCACGTGCATCACCGACACGAGGATCGTGTCCGGACGCAGCGCGGCCTTGAACACGTCGAGGTCGATCAGGCCGTCATCCTTGACGTCGAGGTAGGTGACTTCGAAGCCATCGCGCTCGAGCTCGCGGCACGTGTCGAGCACGGCCTTGTGCTCGGTCTTCACCGTGACGATGTGCTTGCCCTTGCCTTTGTAGAAGTTCGCGGCACCCTTGATCGCGAGGTTGTCCGACTCCGTTGCGCCGGACGTCCAGATGATCTCGCGCGGATCCGCGTTCACGAGCGCGGCCACCTGTTCGCGCGCTTCCTCGACCGCACGCTCGGCATCCCAGCCGTACGCGTGGCTGCGCGATGCCGGGTTGCCGAACTGCTCGCGCAGGTACGGCACCATCTTGTCGACCACACGCGGGTCGACCGGTGTCGTCGCGCTGTAATCCATGTAGATGGGCAGGTGGAGAGTCTCTTGGGTCATCTGTCGCTCCGGGAATTCTGTGCAGGGACTATGTGCGTTATGGGGGTTGGCGGGCGCCTTCGCGCTCACGAACTCGCGATGTTGAACACCGAATTGGGACCGAGCGGCATCGTGCGCACCGGTTCGGCCGGTGCGGCGACGGGCTCCGGCGTGCGGCGATCGCGCAGCACCGCAGGGGCACCCTCGCGTGCGCGCTGCTGATCGACGAGATCCTGCAGCGACACGGAGTCGAGGTATTCGACCATCTTCTGGTTCAGCGTCGACCACAGCTCGTGCGTCATGCAATGGCCGTCGGGCTGCTTCGAGCCGTCGCACGTGCCTTTGCCGCCGCACTGCGTGGCGTCGAGCGGTTCATCGACCGCGATGATGATGTCGGCAACGGTGACGTCCTGCGCGCGACGCGCGAGGTTGTAGCCGCCGCCCGGGCCGCGCACGGATTCGACGATTTCATGCCTGCGCAGCTTGCCGAACAGCTGTTCGAGATACGAGAGCGAAATCCGCTGGCGCTGGCTGATGCCTGCAAGCGTCACCGGGCCCTGCTCCTGGCGCAGTGCCAAGTCAATCATCGCCGTGACGGCGAAACGGCCTTTGGTGGTGAGTCTCATGGTGTCTAGGGGACTGCAATCTTGACGATTTTGGTCAAGTATAAATATTTGACGTTTTTAGTCAAGTATCCATGTCTTTGAAAGGGTATTCGCAGACCGCTGAATACCGCGTGATCAGCGTTCCGTGCGAGCCCGGAGCGTCTCGAGCAGGCCCGCGCACGCGCGCTCGACCTGGTCGAGCACCTGCTCGAAACCCTGCGCGCCGCCGAAATACGGATCGGCCACTTCGGTTTCAGTCGAATCCGGCGCGAATTCCATCAGCAGGCGCACCTTGTCGAGATGCTGCGGCGGACAGCGGCGGCGCAGCTCCGCGAGATTCGCGTCGTCCATCGCGAGCAGCAGGTCGAAGCGCTCGAAATCCGCCGCGCTCACCTGTCGTGCGCGCAGCGCCGACAGGTCGTAGCCGCGGCCGCGAGCGGCCGCCTGCGCACGCGTATCGGGCGGCTCGCCGACATGCCAGTCGCCGGTGCCGGCCGAATCGATCGCGATCCGGTCCGCCAGCGCGGCCGCATCGACCTGATGACGCATCACGCCTTCCGCGGTGGGCGAACGGCAGATGTTGCCGAGACAGACGAAACAGATCGAAACGCGGGTCATCGCACTATCGGAAAGCCGCGGCGAACCGCGCGGGAGAAGAACACGCCATTATACAAAGGCGACCGGAATCGCGCCGTCCGGCAAAGCGACGGCGCCGTGCATTACAGCGCCTTCGGCGCGACGAGCGCGACGTCGCCGGATGCCGCCGGCAGCGGCTTCGCCGCGTCGTCGACCAGCCCGAACGACACCGCACGCGCCAGTTCGGCAGATGCCTGGTGGACTGCGAGCGGGCCACGCGACGGCGCATCGGCCATCGCATGCAGATAGGCAGCCGCAGCCAGCGGAACGACGATTGCCAGCGGCCAGTACATCGATATTGTCTTTTTCATGATGCGGACCTCCTTGACCTCGTACCCCGAAACCCAATTCCGGGGACTACAGACGAGATTCTATAGACCGCATCTATCGAGATAAATATCTAAATAGCGAACGCAGTGTTGTCGCCGGATGAACAGTCGTCAGCCGAGGTGGCTTTGCGACGCCGCGTACAGTTCGCGGAACGTGCGCCCGGTCGGGGTCGGCATGTCGCGCGTGTCCATCCAGCCGCCCATCATCGGCAGGCGCCGCAGCGTGCCGCCGGCGCCCAGCCGCTCGAGGATGCGCACCGCGAGCTTCGTCGTCAGCGCGTACAGCATCGGCCGCCGCGCGACGAAACCCCATGCAGCGAGCGCCGCCCGCTCGCGCCACGGCCGCAGGTGCCGCTCGACCTGCTTCTCGCGCAGCGTGCGCAACAGGTGCGACAACGGAATCCCGGCCGGGCAGACGCTGTCGCATTCCCCGCAAAGCGTCGCGGCCTGCGGCAGATCCAGCGCGCGATCGAGCCCGACGTAACTCGGCGTCAGCACGGAACCCATCGGCCCCGGGTAGACCCAGCCGTACGCATGGCCGCCGACCTTCTGGTAAACCGGGCAATGGTTCATGCATGCGCCGCAGCGGATGCAACGCAGCATCTCCTGGAACTCGCCGCCGATCAGCCCCGTGCGGCCGCCGTCGACGAGCACCACGTAGTTGTGCTCGGGGCCGTCCTCGTCGTCCGGCCCGCGCGGCCCGGTCAGCAGCGAGAAATAGTTCGACGTCTTCTGCCCCGTCGCGGAACGCGGCAGCAGGCGCATCGCGGTCGCGAGGTCCTCGAGGGTCGGCAGCACCTTCTCGATGCCCGTCACTGCCACATGCACGCGCGGCATCACCGTGCACATCCCCTCGTTCCCTTCGTTCGTCACGATCGCGACCGACCCGGTCTCGGCGATCACGAAGTTGCCGCCGGTCACGCCCATGTCGGCCGACATGAAATGCGGGCGCAGCACCTCGCGCGCCTCCCGCGTCATGTCCGGAATCTCGGTGAGCCGCTCGCGGTGGTGCGTGCGCGCGAACAGGTCGGCGATCTCGTCCTTGTCCTTGTGGACGACGGGCGCGATGATGTGGCTCGGCGGCTCGTTGTCGTTGATCTGCAGGATGTATTCGCCGAGGTCCGTCTCGATCGATTGCACGCCCATTTCCGCGAGCACCGCGTTCAGGCGCATTTCCTCCGACACCATCGACTTGGTCTTGATGACCTTCTTCACGTCGTGACGACGCGCGATGTCGGCCACGAGCCGCGCGGCGTCCGCCGTCGTCTCGGCGAACAGCACGGTCGTGCCGCGCCGCGTCGCCTCCTGCTCGAAGGCCTCGAGCCAGACGTCGAGGTTCTCCAGCGCGCGGTTGCGGCGCGCCTTGAGCGCGGCCCGCGTGGCCGGGAAGTCGATCGCGGTCATCGCGTCGGCACGCGCGGACACGAACTTCGTCGACAGCTTCTTCAGGTTCTGCTGCAGGCGCTGGTCGGCCAGCTTCTGGCCGGCGCGCGCCTTGAAATGCATCGATTGGACTTGCATCGCGGTATCGGGGAAAAGTGAGCGGAACCGGGCGTCAGACGTCGCCCGCCAGCACTTGCGCGACGTGCAGCACGCGCGTGTCGCGGTCGCCGGTGCGGCGCAACCGCCCTTCGATGTTCAGCATGCAGCCGAGATCGCCGAGCACGACGGCGCCCGCGCCCGACGCGCGCACGTTCGCGCACTTTTCGTCCGCGATGGCCGCCGAGATGTCGCCGTACTTCACCGCAAACGTGCCGCCGAAGCCGCAGCAGTGCTCGCAGTCCTTCATCTCGGTAACCGCGATGCCGCGCTGCGCGAGCAGCGCGCGCGGCTGCGCCTTCACGCCGAGTTCGCGCAGGCCCGAGCACGAATCGTGATAGGTGACGGGCCCCGTGAATTCACCCGGCGCGAGCGAGACCTTCGCGACATTCGCCAGGAAATCGGTCAGTTCGTAGACCTTCTGCTGGAACCGCGTGTAGCGCCCCATCAGCTCGGGGTCGTCGCGGAACAGGTCGCCGTAGTGCGCGCGGATCATCCCGCCGCATGAACCCGACGGCGCGACGACGTAATCGAACTGCTCGAACTCGCGCAGCGTCTTTTCCGCGAGATCGCGGGCGAGCGCGCGGTCGCCCGAGTTGTAGGCCGGCTGGCCGCAGCAAGTCTGCGCGGGCGGCACGATCACCTCGTAGCCGGCGTCGCGAATCAGCTTGAGCGCCGAAAAACCGATTTCCGGACGCATCAGATCGACCAGGCAGGTCACGAACAAACCGACTCGCATACGCGCTCCTTCGAGAAAACGGCTCTCATTATCCGCCGTTTGGCCGGCGAGACCAACGCCGGCTCGCGCGCAAGCCCGCACTGCGCGAAACGAGGACTTCCTCGAACGGCGTTCGCTTTTTTCACGATACGAGATACAATCGTCGCACCACCGCTTGCCGCGTCAACCGATTTCTCCCCCGACATGAGCCAACCCACCCCGGATTCCAAAACGTCGATCCAGGTGATCGAACGCATGATGCGGTTGCTGGACGCGCTCGCCGCGCACAGTGACCCCGTGAGCCTGAAGGAACTTGCGCAGCGCACGGAGCTGCACCCGTCTACGGCGCACCGCATCCTCAACGACATGGTGACCTGCCGCCTCGTCGACCGCTCCGATCCCGGCACGTATCGCCTCGGCATGCGGCTGCTGGAACTCGGCAACCTCGTGAAGGCACGCCTGTCGGTACGCGACGCGGCGCTGATGCCGATGCGCGAGCTGCACCGCCTCACCGGGCAGACCGTGAACCTGTCGGTGCGCCAGGGCGACGAGATCGTCTACATCGAGCGCGCGTATTCGGAGCGCTCGGGGATGCAGGTCGTCCGTGCGATCGGTGGCCGCGCGCCGCTGCACCTCACGTCGGTCGGCAAGCTGTTCCTTGCAGCCGACGAAACGTCGCGCGTGCGCGCCTATGCGACGCGCACGGGGCTGTCCGGCCATACGCAGAACAGCATCACCGACATCGCGAAGCTCGAGCGCGAGCTGACGATCGTCCGCCAGCAATCGTGCGCACGCGACAACGAGGAACTGGAGCTCGGCGTGCGCTGCATCGCGGCCGGCATCTACGACGATTCGGGCAAGCTCGTCGCGGGCCTGTCGCTGTCGGCGCCGGCCGATCGCCTCCAGGATGCGTGGCTCGGCCAGTTGAGCCGTACTGCCCTCACCATTTCGGAATCGCTCGGCTACCGGCCGGCGCCCACGAAGGATGCGGACGGGCTGCAGCGGCAGGCGTAAGCCGCTCCGCGCGCCCGCAGTAAAAAAGCCCCGCGATTGCGGGGCTTTTTTTTCGGCCATCGGCGCGGCGGCGAACCGTCACGCCGCCGTGCGATCAGGTCCCGCCGTTCGGCGTGTTGGCCGCCGTCAGGCGCTCGCCGCCGCCGGCGTCGAGCCAGTTGCGCAGGCGTGCCGCGTCGGCGAATCGCGAATACTTGCCGAACGAATCGAGCAGCACCATCACCATTGGCCGGCCGTGGATCGTCGCCTGCATCACGAGGCATTCGCCCGCTTCGTTGATGAAGCCCGTCTTCTGCAGACCGATGTCCCACGAGCCGTTGCCGCGGATCAGCGCGTTCGTGCTGTTGTAGGCGAGATTGCGCTTGCCCGTGTACACCTCGTAGCTGCGATCGGTCGAGAACTGACGGATCATCGGGTACTGGTACGCCGCATTGACCATCTTCACCAGATCGCGCGCGCTCGACACGTTCGAGCTCGACAGGCCGGTCGAATTCTCGAAATGGGTATCGGTCATGCCGAGCGACTTCGCCTTCGCGTTCATCGCGGCGATGAACGCCGGACGACCGCCCGGGTAATAACGCGACAACGCGGCGGCCGCGCGGTTTTCCGACGCCATCAGCGCGATGTGCAGCATGTCTTCACGCGACAGCACCGAGCCGACCGACAGGCGCGAGCCCGTGCCCTTCTCGTAGTCGCGGTCTTCGTCGGTGACTTCGATCTGGTCGGCCATCGGCGCCTTCGAGTCGAGCACGACCATCGCCGTCATCAGCTTCGAGATCGACGCGATCGGCACGACGGCGTGCGAATTCTTGTCGAACAGCGGCTCGCCGGTGTTCTGGTCGACGACGTACGCGACGCTCGAACGCAGCGCGAGTGCGTCCGGCGTATCGTGCAGGCCGAACGCCTGGCCGACGCTCTGCCGGCGCGGCTGGAACGCGACCTTGCGAACCGCGCCGTGATGGCCGGCACGCACGCTGTTCGCCGCGAGCGTCACGCGCTTGCGCGACGCCTTTGCGCGCGGCGCATCGGCCGCGGCGACCTTGGCGGATTTGTCGGAGGTGGCCTTGGCCGACTTCTTCTTCGCGGACGAAGCAGGAGCGACAGCCTTTTTCTTGGCGGCTTGTTGGGTCTTCGCAGTGGCGGCAAAGGCGTCAGCGGGCGTGACGGACGCGGTGGTCGCCAGCAAGGCGACAGCGACCGACACAGCCGTGCCGAGCGTCATGCTCTGCAACAATCTGCGCGGTGAAAACGATTCGGCTTTCATTGGGGTCTGGACAAAGCGGGCGGGAGGTTTCCGCAAGTGTAGTTAAAGCTGAAAAAAAGAGCAATATTAGGCACTTACCGATCGTCGTTAAACCGGAATGTAAGGGTTGGCCAACCTCTGACCAATGAACCCTCCCGCTCCCATCGAAAAAATTCATGGGATGCGCTGCCCGACAGTACCCGTCTCCCGATTACACACGGTTAATTGAGATAACGTCACTTCGGAGGCGATTTAAAGCGGGGAAACTACGTATCCGGCGCTCGGGGTGCCTTGGGAGCCGGTCTCGGCCGTGGCGGCGGCACGTCGCCACGGTACGCGCATCGAAACGGCGCGTTTTCGACAGGAACAGAAGGATAACGTTCCATGACCCTGTCAGGTTTACCTGTGCATGATCATGGTGCGCCGCGTGCGCCCCGCGCCCGTGCGCACCATCTGGGAGACGCGCATGAAACCGATTCCGGACGGGCACGATAACTTGTTGTTTTATCGATAATTTGTCGCGATTGTGCAACGCACAAAAAATACTTGACATCCGTTTTCGCTGCCCTAAAATAGGCCTCATTGCTGCGTTGCACAAAGCACGCGCATCCGAGGTTCCCCGTCGTAGTGCCCTTTACCCTGCGATCGACGCGATCGCTTTTCAGGAGCTGGACATGTCCTTGCTGACCCCCGAGCAAATCGCCGCTGCACAGAAAGCCAACCTCGAAAGCCTGTTCGGTCTGACGACCAAGGCGTTCGAAGGCGTCGAGAAGCTGATCGAACTCAACCTGCAGGTCGTGAAGTCGACGCTGGCCGAAGGCCAGGAAAACGCACAGCGCCTGCTGTCGGTGAAGGACGCACAGGAACTGATCGCACTGCAAGCCAGCCTGTCGCAGCCGGTCGCGGAAAAGGTGCTGTCGTACGGCCGTCACCTGTACGAAATCGCATCGTCGACGCAAGCCGAGTTCGCGAAGGTTGCAGAAGCGCAATTCGAAGAGCAGAACAAGAAGGTCCAGGCACTCGTCGACAACGTCGCGAAGAACGCCCCGGCCGGTTCGGAAACGGCTGTCGCCGCACTGAAGTCGGCACTGAACGCTGCGAACACCACGTACGAAACGGTTCAGAAGGCCACGAAGCAAGCCGTCGAAATCGCTGAAACGAACTTCAACGCTGCTGCTGCCGTCGCAACGAAGGCTGCTACCGCCGCTGCCGCACGTCGTTCGAGCAAGCCGGCCGCATAAGCGTCCCCTGCTCCTGAAAGAGCCGCGCACTGCGCGGCTTTTTCGTTTCTGGCGCCGTACCACGCCGGAATCGCCAAGCCGCCTGACTTGCCCGAACGGTCGTTTGAGCATCGGCCGCCAGCAAAAGAAAACGCCGCCGCCCGGATTGCCCGGGAGGCGGCGTTTTTTTTGGCCGGCAACATGCCGGCTCCGCTCGCGTTACTTCTTGCGCTGCGGCGGCAGGTCCGTGCACACGCCTTCGTACAGTTCGGCGGCCATGCCGACCGATTCGCCGAGCGTCGGGTGCGGATGGATCGTCTTGCCGATGTCTTCCGCGTCCGCGCCCATCTCGACGGCGAGGCACACTTCGCTGATCAGGTCGCCCGCGTTCAGGCCGACGATCGCGCCGCCGATCACCCGATGGGTTTCCTCGTCGAAGATCAGCTTCGTGAAGCCTTCGTCGCGGCCGTTCGCGATCGCGCGGCCCGATGCGGCCCACGGGAACACGGCCTTGCCGTACTTGATGCCTTCGGCCTTGCACTGGTCTTCCGTCTTGCCGGCCCACGCCACTTCCGGATCGGTGTACGCCACCGACGGGATCTGCAGTGCGTCGAAGTACGCCTTCTCGCCGTGCGCGGCTTCCGCTGCGACGTGGCCTTCATGCACGGCCTTGTGCGCGAGCATCGGCTGGCCGACGATGTCGCCGATCGCGAAGATGTGCGGGACGTTCGTGCGCATCTGCTTGTCGACGTCGATGAAGCCGCGATCCGTGACGGCAACGCCCGCCTTGTCGGCGCCGATCTTCTTGCCGTTCGGGCTGCGGCCCACCGCGACGAGCACGAGGTCGTAGCGCTGCGCTTCCGCCGGCGCCTTCTCGCCCTCGAACTTCACGTAGATGCCGTCTTCCTTCGCTTCCGCGCCGACCGTCTTGGTCTTCAGCATCACGTTGCCGAAGCGCTTCGCGTTGTACTTTTCCCAGACCTTCACGAGATCGCGGTCCGCGCCCATCATCAGGCCGTCCATCATTTCGACCACGTCGATCTCGGCGCCGAGCGTCGAGTACACCGTCGCCATTTCGAGGCCGATGATGCCGCCGCCGATCACGAGCATGCGCTTCGGCAGCTGGCGCAGTTCGAGTGCCCCGGTCGAATCGACGACGCGCGGGTCTTCCGGCATGAACGGCAGCTTCACGGCCTGCGAGCCCGCCGCGATGATCGCCTGCTTGAACTTGACGACCTTCTTGCCGTTTTCGCCCTGCACTTCCATGTGGAACGGATCGACGAATGCGCCGACGCCCGTGACCACTTCGACCTTGCGCGCCTTGGCCATGCCGGCGAGGCCCGTCGTCAGTTTCTTGACGACGCCGCCCTTGAAGTCGCGCAGCTTGTCGAGATCGACTTCCGGCTTGCCGAACGTGATGCCGTGCGACGCGAGCGCCGCGGCTTCCTCGACGACGAGCGACGTATGCAGCAGTGCTTTCGACGGGATGCAGCCGACGTTCAGGCACACGCCGCCGAGCGTCGAGTAGCGTTCGACGAGCACGGTCTTCATGCCGAGGTCGGCTGCGCGGAACGCGGCCGAGTAGCCGCCGGGGCCGGCGCCGAGCACGAGCATGTCGCATTCGATGTCGGCGGCACCGCTGTAGCTGCCGGCTTGCGGCGCGGGTGCCGGGGCGGCCGGTGCCGGAGCAGCCGCTGCGGGCTTGGCCGGTTCGGGTGCTTTCGCGGGCGCGGCGGCGCCTGCCGATGCTTCGACGATGGCGATGACGGTGCCTTGCGAGACTTTCTCGCCGGCCTTGACCTTGACTTCCTTGACGGTGCCGGCGACGTCGCTGGGCACTTCCATGGAGGCTTTGTCGGATTCGAGCGTGATGAGCGTCTGCTCTTTTTCGATCACGTCGCCGGGTTTCACGTTGACTTCGATGACATCGACGCCGCTGAAATCGCCGATATCCGGAACCTTGACTTCGATGAGACTCATGACTGTCCCCTTCTTGATTAGCTGCAGACAGAGGGGGAGAAACCCGCGGAAGAACCCACTACTGCGACTACGGCCTGACAAGAGAACGCGACGCTGGGCAGGACCACCTTTGCCGTCCGCCCAAGGACGCGCCTTTCTTTTGGTTACTTTTCTTTGGAAGACAAAGAAAAGTGACCGCCGCCCCGCGCAGGGGCGACGCTAATAGACCGTTAGCGCAACAGGTTCAACGACAAGAGCGTGGAGAACCAACCCAAAACCACGCCCCCGCGAGCCCCACCCCGCTCATCAAAGAATGATGCGACGGAAATCCGCGAGCAACGCGCCGAGATACGCATTGAACCGCGCGGCTTCCGCGCCATCGATCACGCGATGGTCATACGACAGCGACAGCGGCAGCGTCAGACGCGGCACGAACTGCTTGCCGTCCCACACCGGCTTCATCTGGCCGCGCGACAACCCGAGGATCGCGACTTCCGGCGCATTGATGATCGGCGTGAAGTGGGTGCCGCCGATCCCGCCGAGCGACGAGATCGAGAAGCAACCGCCCTGCATCTGGTCCGGCTTCAGCTTGCCGTCGCGTGCGGCCTTCGACAGCTCGGCCATTTCCTTCGCGATATCGACGAGCCCCTTCTTGTCCGCATCGCGGATCACCGGCACGACGAGGCCGTTCGGCGTGTCCGCGGCAAAACCGATGTGGTAGTACTGCTTGAACACCAGGTTGTCGCCGTCGAGGCTCGCGTTGAAGGTCGGGAACTTCTTCAGCGCGGCGACGACCGCCTTGATCACGAACGCGAGCATCGTGAACTTCACGCCCGCCTTTTCGTGCTCCTTGTTCAGCTGCACGCGCAGCGCTTCGAGCTCGGTGATGTCCGCTTCGTCGTTGTTCGTGACGTGCGGGATCATCACCCAGTTGCGATGCAGGTTCGCGCCCGAGATCTTCTTGATGCGCGACAGCGGCTTCGCCTCGAACGGGCCGAACTTCGAGAAGTCGACCTTCGGCCACGGCAGCAGGTTCAGCTCGCCGCCGCCTGCCGGCGCGGCTGCCGCGCCCGGTGCCGCGCGCTGGCCGGTCATCACGCCCTTCACGAAGCCCGTGACGTCTTCCTTCGTGATGCGGCCCTTCGGACCCGAGCCCTGCACGCGCGCGACTTCGACGCCGAGTTCGCGTGCGAACTTGCGTACCGACGGCGATGCGTGGCTGGCGCGGTATTCGCCCGACGGTGCCGCGGCCGGAGCCGGCGCAGCAGCGGCCGGTGCGGCCTTCGCGGGTGCCGGTGCCGGTGCTGCCGGTGCTGCCGGTGCTGGCGCCGGCGCTGCAGCGGCGGGCGCCGGTGCGCTCGCCTGCGGTGCGGCAGCCGCTGCACCTGCGGCTTCGAGCAGCACGATCAGCGTGCCTTCCGACACCGAATCGCCCACCTTGACCTTGATTTCCTTCACGACGCCCGCTGCCGGGCTCGGCACGTCCATCGTCGCCTTGTCCGACTCGAGCGTGACGAGCGACTGTTCCTTCTCGACCGTGTCGCCGACCTTCACGCCGATCTCGATCACCGGCACGTCCTTGTAGTCGCCGATGTCCGGTACCTTCACTTCGAGCGTGCCGCCGGCGGCTGCCGGTGCGGCTGCCGGTGCCGCTGCGGCCGGCGCAGGCGCGGCCGCCGGAGCCGGTGCTGCGGCCGGCGCGGCCGCGCCGTTGGCCTGCGCCGCGGCGCCGCCTTCGAGCAGGATGATCAGCGAGCCTTCCGACACGGAATCGCCCACCTTGACCTTGATTTCCTTCACGACGCCGCCTACCGGGCTCGGCACGTCCATCGTCGCCTTGTCCGACTCGAGCGTGACGAGCGACTGCTCCGGCTCGACCGTGTCGCCGACCTTCACGCCGATCTCGATCACCGGCACGTCCTTGTAATCGCCGATATCCGGCACCTTCACTTCGATCGCTTGACTCATCTGTTTCTGTCTCCATGGCCGCGCGCGCTTCTCGCGGAAGCGGCGCGCGGCATCACACGGCGTGTGCGTTAAACGGTCATCGGGTTGGGCTTCGACGGATCGAGGTTGTACTTGGCGATCGCGTCCGCGACCACCTTGCGCTCGATCGTGCCCTCGTCGGCCAGCGCGTTGAGCGCGGCGACGGTGACCCAGTGACGGTCGACTTCGAAGAAGTGACGCAGCTTCTCGCGGGTATCCGAGCGGCCGAAACCGTCGGTGCCCAGCACGACGAAGCGGCGATCGATCTGGCCGCGGATCTGGTCGACCAGCGCGCGGACGTAGTCGGTCGACGCGATGACCGGGCCCTGCGTGTCCTTCAGGCACTTCTGCACGTGCGACAGGCGACGCTCCTCGGTCGGATGGAGCAGGTTCCAGCGCTCGACCTGGTGGCCTTCACGCGCCAGCTCGGTGAAGCTCGGCACGCTCCACAGGTCGGCGGCGACGCCCCAGTCGTTCTTCAGCAGGTCGGCGGCAGCGATCACTTCGTTGAAGATCGTGCCCGCGCCGAGCAGCTGGACGCGCGGCGCCTTCTTGTCGGCGTCGGCCTTCCTGAACGCGTACATGCCCTTGATGATGTCGGCCGCCACGTGCTCGCCCTGCGGAATCGCCGGGTGCTCGTAGTTTTCGTTCATCACCGTGATGTAGTAGTACACGTCCTCCTGGTCCTGCACCATGCGGCGCAGGCCGTCCTGGACGATCACCGCGAGTTCGTAGCCGAAGGTCGGGTCGTAGCTCACGCAGTTCGGCACCGATGCCGCCCACAGGAGCGAGTGGCCGTCTTCGTGCTGCAGGCCTTCACCGTTCAGCGTCGTGCGGCCCGCGGTACCGCCGAGCAGGAAGCCGCGCGAACGCATGTCGCCCGCGGCCCATGCCAGGTCGCCGATCCGCTGGAAGCCGAACATCGAGTAGAAGATGTAGAACGGCACCATGATCTCGCCGTGCGTCGAATACGACGTCGCCGCCGCGATCCAGTCGCACATGCCGCCCGCTTCGTTGATGCCTTCCTGCAGGATCTGGCCGGTCTGCGATTCCTTGTAGAACATCAGCTGGTCGGAATCTTCCGGCACGTACTTCTGGCCTTCCTGGTTCCAGATACCGATCTGGCGGAACAGGCCTTCCATGCCGAACGTGCGCGATTCGTCCGGGACGATCGGCACGACGCGCTTGCCGAGCGCCTTGTCCTTCAGCAGGATGTTCAGAATCCGCACGAACGCCATCGTCGTCGAAATCTCGCGGCCCTCGCCCGTGCCCTTCAGCAGCGGTTCGAACGCGTCGAGCGCCGGCACCGGCAGCGACGTCGCCTTCTCGCGGCGATGCGGCAGGTAGCCGCCGAGATCCATGCGCTGCTTGCGCATGTATTCGAGTTCCTTCGAGCCTTCCTCGAACTTCAGGTACGGCACGTCGGCGATCTGCTCGTCGGTGATCGGCAGGCGGAACTGGTCGCGGAACTTCTTCAGTTGCTCGACCGGCAGCTTCTTCTGCTGGTGCGTGATGTTCATCGCCTGGCCCGACTCGCCCATCCCGTAGCCCTTGATGGTCTTCGCGAGAATGACGGTCGGCGCACCCTTCGTGTTCGTGGCTTCGTGGAAAGCCGCGTAGATCTTGTGCGGATCGTGGCCGCCGCGGTTCAGCGCCCAGATGTCGTCGTCGGACCAGTCGGCGACGAGCGCCTTCAGTTCAGGCGTGTTGAAGAAGTGCTCGCGCACGAACGCGCCCGACTCCGACTTGTACGTCTGGTACTCGCCGTCGACGACTTCCATCATGCGGCGCATCAGCGCGCCCGTCTTGTCGCGCGCGAACAGCGCGTCCCAGCGGCTGCCCCAGATGACCTTGATCACGTTCCAGCCGGCACCGCGGAATTCCGATTCCAGTTCCTGGATGATCTTGCCGTTGCCGCGCACCGGGCCGTCGAGACGCTGCAGGTTGCAGTTGATCACGAACACGAGGTTGTCGAGCTTTTCGCGGCTCGCCATCCCGATCGCGCCGAGCGATTCCGGCTCGTCCGTCTCGCCGTCGCCGAGGAATGCCCACACCTTGCGGCCTTCCGTCTTCGCGATGCCGCGCGCTTCCAGATACTTCATGAAACGTGCCTGGTAGATCGCCATGATCGGGCCGAGACCCATCGACACGGTCGGGAACTGCCAGAAGTCCGGCATCAGCCACGGGTGCGGGTACGACGAAATGCCGTTGCCGTCGACTTCCTGGCGGAAGTTGTCGAGCTGCTCTTCCTTCAGGCGGCCGAGCAGGAATGCGCGCGAGTACACGCCCGGCGACGAGTGGCCCTGCACAAACACGAGATCGCCGCCGTGCTGCTCGGACGCTGCGTGCCAGAAGTGGTTGTAGCCGACGTCATAGAGCGTCGCGGCCGACGCGAACGACGCGATGTGGCCGCCGACGTTCGTGTCCTTGCCTGCACGCAGCACCATCGCCAGCGCGTTCCAGCGCGTGTACGAACGGATGCGGTGCTCGATGTCCTGGTCGCCCGGGATCTTTGCCTGGGCTTCGACCGGGATCGTGTTGATGTACGGGGTATTGGCGGAGAACGGCAGGTGTTCGCCGTGCATGCGGGCGAACTCGATCTGCTTTTCGATCAGGTAATGCGCGCGGCCGGTGCCCACGGAGGAGATCACGCCATCGAGCGACTCCAGCCACTCGACGGTTTCTTGCGGGTCGTCGTCACGTTCGGCGGCGACATATTTCATCACTTCGTTCGGTACAGCGGACATTCTCGTCTCCTGGGTCCTGGAATGTGAGGATCGCTCTCGTGCAGACGACGCGACGCGACCGGCTGCGGGCAAGCTCCAGCGGATTGTAATGAGCGTGCGCGGGCCTGCGCAACAAAATTTTCGAATTGTGAGATCTTTTCTCGCAATACGAAATATTGCTGCGCTGCACCCATATTTCGGGGCTCTCCGGCGCGTCCCGGCGGAACAAATCCGTTTCCGTTCAACATATCCGGTATAGGTTTTCCATGTATTGCGCTGCGCTACAATCCTGCCATGTTGACCGATCGGCTTTTCGCACGCTCGGCGCGACCGTCGGGCCCGCCGGCGGAGTCGCAGCCGTCCCGTTGGCACCACGGACCGTGGTGGTCCAATTCCTATTTGCTGACGCCACTGCTGTCGATCCTCGTGTTCCTGGTGGTGATGAGCCTCATCCTGTGGAGCCTCAACCGCCGCGAACAGCAGCAGCAGGAAGACACCCTCTTCCGGAACGTCGCGTGGGCGCAGCAGCAGATCCGCCTGTCGATGACGGGCGCGCAGGAACAGCTCCAGGCAGTGTCGCGCGACCTTGCGTCCGGCCGTCTCGACCAGAACGCGTTCCAGATGGCCGTCGCGGACGTGATGCAGACGCACCCGGAAATCCTCTACCTGAACTGGTACACGTCGCCCGGCGTACAGCGCTGGCCGACCGTGCATCCGCCGCTGCTCGGCCAGCGGCTCGCGAAGCCCGGCGAAGCGCAGATGCAGGACGCCGTGCGCGGCGCGTACGACGAGGCGCGCAGCACGCGGCGCCAGGCCTATTCGCCGCTGATCTACGACGACTTCGGCAACGGCTTCATCACGCTGCAGACGCCCGTCATGCGCGGCGACCGCGAGTACCTCGGCTCGATCGCCGCGGTGTTCTCGGTCGAAGGCATCCTGAAGCACGACATTCCGCAGGAACTGTCGTCGAAGTACAAGATCTCGATCACCGACGCGAACAACCGCGAGCTGTCGTCCACGTCGACGCGCCCGCGCCTGCCGCGCGACTCGCACTACGACCTGCCGCTCGATCCGCCCGGCCAGGGGCTGACCGTGCGCGTGTATGCATTCCCGCAACTCACGAACCTCACCAACAACACGCTCGTGTGGCTCGTGGCGGGCCTGTCGTGCTTCGTGCTGTGGAGCCTCTGGAGCCTGTGGAAGCACACGCGCCAGCGCTTCGAGGCGCAGCAGGCGCTGTACGCGGAGGCGTTCTTCCGCCGCGCGATGGAGAATTCGGTGCTGATCGGCATGCGCGTGCTCGACATGCACGGCCGCATCACGCACGTGAACCCCGCGTTCTGCCGGATGACGGGCTGGGACGAAACCGACCTCGTCGGCAAGGTCGCGCCGTTCCCGTACTGGCCGCGCGACGCTTACCCGGAAATGCAGCGCCAGCTCGACATGACGCTGCGCGGCAAGGCGCCGAGCTCGGGCTTCGAGCTGCGCGTGCGGCGCAAGAACGGCACGCTGTTCCATGCGCGCCTGTACGTGTCGCCGCTGATCGACAGTTCGGGCCGCCAGACCGGCTGGATGTCGTCGATGACCGACATCACCGAGCCGAAGCGCGCGCGCGAGGAACTCGCGGCCGCGCACGAGCGCTTCACGACGGTGCTCGAAAGCCTCGACGCCGCGGTGTCGGTGCTGGCCGCCGACGAAGCCGAGCTGCTGTTCGCGAACCGCTACTACCGCCACCTGTTCGGCATTCGCCCGGACGGCCATCTCGAGCTGTCGGGCGGCGGCTTCGACCGCGCGCAGGCATCGTCCGACTCGATCGACATGGTCGACGCGTTCGCGGGCCTGCCGGCCGCCGCGCTGACGAGCAGCACGGCCGATGCGCAGGAGGTGTACGTCGAGAGCATCCAGAAGTGGTTCGAGGTGCGCCGCCAGTACATCCAGTGGGTGGACGGCCACCTCGCGCAGATGCAGATCGCGACCGACATCACGACCCGCAAGAAGGCGCAGGAGCTCGCGCACCAGCAGGAAGAGAAGCTGCAGTTCACGAGCCGATTGATGACGATGGGTGAAATGGCGTCGTCGATTGCTCACGAATTGAACCAGCCGCTCGCCGCGATCAACAACTACTGCTCGGGCACGCTCGCGCTCGTCAAGAGCGGCCGCGGCACGCCCGAGACGCTGCAGCCCGCGCTGGAAAAGACCGCGCAGCAGGCGCTGCGCGCCGGGATGATCGTCAAGCGGATCCGCGAATTCGTGAAGCGCAGCGAGCCGAAGCGCCAGCCGGCCCGGGTCGCGGACATCGTCGCCGACGCGGTCGGGCTCGCTGAAATCGAGGCCAGGAAGCGCAGGATCCGGATCGTCACGGAAATCCTCGCAAGAATGCCTATTATTTATGTCGACCCCGTGCTGATCGAGCAGGTGCTCGTGAACCTGATGAAGAACGCGGCCGAGGCGATGGCCGACGTGAAGCCGGCGTCGGCGGACGGCGTGATCCGCGTCATCGCCGACATCGAGGCGGGATTCGTCGACATCCGCGTGATCGACCAGGGCCCGGGCGTCGACGAAGCGACCGCCGAGCGCCTGTTCGAACCGTTTTACAGCACCAAGTCCGATGGCATGGGCATGGGGCTGAACATCTGCCGTTCGATCATCGAATCGCATCGGGGGCGTCTGTGGGTGGTCAACAACGTCGAGCCGGATGGCCGCATTTCCGGCGCGACGTTCCACTGCAGCCTGCCCATTGGGGAACCCGCTGATCTCGGCCAAGGGGGGCGCGAGGCATCGGCATCACATACCGTTACGGGAGAACTATGAATAGCCCTGTCACCACCACTCAGGAAACCGTCTTCGTCGTCGACGACGACGAGGCCGTACGGGACTCGCTGCGCTGGCTGCTGGAGGCGAACGGCTATCGCGTGCAATGCTTCTCGAGCGCCGAGCAGTTCCTCGATGCGTACCAGCCGGCGCAGCAGGCCGGCCAGATCGCGTGCCTGATCCTCGACGTGCGGATGTCGGGCATGAGCGGCCTCGAGCTGCAGGAACGCCTGATCGCCGACAATGCCGCGCTGCCGATCATCTTCGTCACGGGTCACGGCGACGTGCCGATGGCCGTGTCGACGATGAAAAAGGGTGCGATGGACTTTATCGAGAAACCGTTCGACGAAGCCGAGCTGCGCAAGCTCGTCGAGCGGATGCTCGACAAGGCCCGAAGCGAAAGCAAGAGCGTCCAGGAGCAGCGTGCCGCGAGCGAACGCCTGTCGAAGCTGACCGCGCGCGAGCAGCAGGTGCTCGAACGGATCATCGCGGGCCGCCTGAACAAGCAGATCGCCGACGATCTCGGCATCAGCATCAAGACGGTCGAAGCGCACCGCGCGAACATCATGGAAAAGCTCAACGTCAATACGGTGGCCGACCTGCTGCGCCTCGCGCTGTCGAAGAAGCAGGCCTGAGCGTCGCGCGCGGCTCCGGGCAGCCCTGCCCGGCCGGCCGCACCATCGGCTACCGCGCCGCGCGATGCGGCCCACTCGCGCGGCATGGCCCGGCGCTTCCTCCCGGAGCGCCGGCACCGGCGCCATGACGCTTTCCTTGTATTCACTGTCGGACGACGGCAGGCGACCGGTATAATTGCGTGCTTTGCTGCGGCGCTTCGCGTGCCGCACGCCCGCATTCCAACTTCCCGGCAGGACCACCACCATGACAGCCCTCCTCATCGACGGCAACGCCCTCTCGAAGACCTTGCGCGCGCAGGCCGCCGAACGCGCCGCCGCCCTGACCGCACGCGGCCACCAGCCCGGTCTCGCGGTGATCCTCGTCGGCGCCAACCCGGCGAGCGAAGTCTATGTGCGCAACAAGATCAAGGCGTGCGAGGACAACGGCTTCTTCTCGCTGAAGGATGCGTACCCGGCCACGCTGTCGGAAGCCGACCTGCTCGCGCGCATCGACGAGCTGAACCGCGACCCGAAGATTCACGGCATCCTCGTCCAGCTGCCGCTGCCCGCGCACATCGACAGCCACAAGGTGATCGAGGCGATCGCGCCGGAGAAGGACGTCGACGGCTTCCACATCGCGAACGCCGGCGCGCTGATGACCGGCAAGCCGCTGTTCCGCCCGTGCACGCCGTACGGCGTGATGAAGATGTTCGAGGCGCACGGCATCCCGCTGCAGGGTGCGAACGCGGTCGTGATCGGCCGCTCGAACATCGTCGGCAAGCCGATGGCAATGATGCTGCTCGACGCCGGCGCGACCGTGACGATCTGCCACAGCAAGACGCGCGACCTCGCCGCGCATACGCGGCAGGCCGATGTCGTGGTCGCCGCGGTCGGCAAGCGCAACATCCTGACCGCCGACATGGTCAAGCCCGGCGCGACGGTGATCGACGTCGGCATGAACCGCGACGATGCCGGCAAGCTGTGCGGCGACGTCGACTTCGCGGGCGTGAAGGAAGTGGCCGGCCACATCACGCCGGTGCCGGGCGGCGTCGGCCCGATGACCATCACGATGCTGCTGATCAACACGATCGAAGCCGCCGAGCGCGCGGCCGACGCAGCAGCCTGACCCTGCCCGTTCAGCCGGCGTGCGGTTCCGCGCGCCGGCGCCTCGCCGGCCGCACTTGGCCGGCCACCCCATCCCGCATTCGACCCCGCGCCAATCGCGTCGTTAGAAACTAACGATTGGAAAGCGCGCGATGCGCCCCAATAATGTCGATATCGGGCGCCGCGCTGTCGTGCGCGCCTTACCCTTTTCACTCCGGTTCATCCGGCAACAGACAGGGAGTCTTATGTCCGCCAGCGCCAACACCAACCCGCTTCTCGACTTCTCGGGCCTGCCCCGCTTCGGCGAGATCCGCCCGGAACACGTGACGCCCGCGCTCGACACGTTGCTCGATGCCGCCAGCCGCGCGGTCGAGACCGCAAGCGCCGCCGCGACGCCGGCAACCTGGGCGGATGTCGTCGAGACGGTCGAGCACGCGACGGAGCCGCTCGGTCGCGCGTGGGGCATCGTCGGCCACCTGAACGCGGTCGCCGATACCCCCGAACTGCGGGCCGCCTACGGCGAAAACCTGCCGCGCGTGACCGAATTCTGGTCGAGCGTCGGCCAGAACCTCGCGCTGTACGAGAAGTACAAGGCAATCGCCGCGAGTGCCGAATACGCAACGCTGTCCACCGAACGCAAAAAGATCCTCGACAACGCGCTGCGTGATTTCCGCCTGTCGGGCGCCGAGCTGCCCGAGGACCAGAAGCCGCGTTTCGCCGAACTGCAGGAACAGCAGGCCGCGCTGTCGAAGGCCTTCTCCGATCACGTGCTCGACGCGACCAACGCGTACGCGTACATCGTGCAGGACGACGCCGAACTGGCCGGCCTGCCCGGCGACGCGATCGAGGCCGCCCGCGAAGCCGCGCAGAAGGACGGCAAGGAAGGCTGGAAATTCACGCTGCACTTCCCGTCGTACTTCCCGGTGCTGCAATACGCCGACAACCGCGCACTGCGCGAGACGCTCTACCGCGCCTATGCGACGCGCGCGTCGGAACTCGGGCCGCAGTACGGCGACGGCAAGGCCGAATGGGACAACACGGCGATCGTCGCCGATGCGCTGAAGCTGCGCCGCGAAGAGGCGCAGATGCTCGGCTACCGCAACTTCGCCGAAGTGTCGCTCGCGCCGAAGATGGCCGAATCGCCGCAGCAGGTGATCGCGTTCCTCGAGGATCTCGCAACGCGCGCACGCCCGCACGCGGACAAGGACTGGGACGAGCTGCGCACGTTCGCCGCGAAGGAACTCGGCCTCGCCGAACTCGCGCCGTGGGACGTCGCATACGCGGCCGAGAAGCTGCGCCAGCAGCGCTACGCATTCTCGGAAAACGAGGTCAAGCAGTATTTCCCGGAGCCGGCCGCGCTGAAGGGGCTGTTCACCGTCACCGAGACGCTGTTCGGCGTCCAGATCAAGCCGGACGATGCGCCGGTGTGGCACAAGGACGTGCGCTTCTTCCGCGTCGAGAACCGCGACGGCTCGCTCGTCGCGCAGTTCTATCTCGACCTGTACGCGCGCGAAGGCAAGCGCGGTGGTGCGTGGATGGACGACGCGCGTTCGCGCGCGAAGCGCGGCAGCACCGTGCAGACGCCGGTCGCGTACCTGACCTGCAACTTCTCGGCACCGGTCGGCGGCAAGCCCGCATGCTTCACGCACGACGAAGTCATCACGCTGTTCCATGAATTCGGTCACGGGCTGCACCACATGCTCACGCGCGTCGACGAGCTCGGCGTGTCGGGCATCAACGGCGTCGAATGGGATGCCGTCGAGCTGCCGTCGCAGTTCATGGAAAACTTCTGTTGGGAATGGGACGTGCTGTCGTCGATGTCGTCGCACGTCGATACGGGCGCCGCGCTGCCGCGCGAGCTGTTCGACAAGATGATCGCCGCGAAGAACTTCCAGAGCGGGCTCGGCACGCTGCGCCAGATCGTGTTCTCGATGTTCGACATGCTGCTGCACGTCGACTTCGACCCGGCAGGCGCCACCGGCGTGACCGCATTCGCGCGCGAGATCAACGAACGCTATCACGTGATCCCGCAAGCCGCGTTCTCGCGCTGGCCGAACACGTTCAGCCACATCTTCGCGGGCGGCTACGCGGCCGGCTACTACAGCTACAAGTGGGCCGAGGTGCTGTCGGCCGATGCGTACGCGGCGTTCGAGGAAGCGGCCGCCGCGAGCGGCAGCGTGCTCGACGCAGCGACCGGCACGCGCTATCGACGCGAAATCCTCGAGGTCGGCGGCAGCCGCCCGGCGATGGACTCGTTCAAGGCGTTCCGCGGCCGCGAACCGCAGATCGATGCGCTGCTGCGCCACAACGGGATGGCCGCACCCGCGCACTGAGCGCCCGCTGTCCGGCTCGTCCGGCTGCATCGAAAGGCACCGCCGCGGCGGTGCCTTTTTTTCATGGTGCCGGGGGTTCGTCGGCTGCGTCGCCGGCGTGTCCGGTTTCGTCGTCGAACAGCGAGAACTGCCCGTGGCGCTCGGCGGTATCCTCGTCGATGCGCACGCCGACGCCGAGCAGCCGCACCGCCTGCGCACGCCGTTGCAGCCCCTTCGCGAGCAGCGTGACGGCCGTATCCGCATGCGTCGCGTCGGCCACGCACTCGACCGTCGTCCGCTGGAAATCGGCGAAGCGGATCTTCACGTACAGCTTGCGGATCGACCGCGCGGCGCCCGCCCGCGCGATACGCGCGTCGAGCTGCACGACGAGCCGGCGGATTTCTTCCGCGCACTGCTCGAGCGTCGTCAGATCGGTGACGTAGGTCGTCTCGACGCTGACCGACTTGCGCTCCTGGTCGGCCTGCACCGGCCGCTCGTCGATCCCGCGCGACAATTCGTACAGCCGCCGCCCGAACGCGCCGAATTCGCGGTGCAGGTCGATCAGCGGCCAGTCGCGCAATTGCGCGCAGGTCTGGATGCCTAGCCGGTCGAGCCGCGAGGCCGTCACCTTGCCGACGCCGTGCAGCTTGCGCACCGGCAGCGCCGCGACGAACGCGTCGATCTCGTGCGGCCGCACGACGAACAGCCCGTCTGGCTTGTTCCAGTCGGACGCGATCTTCGCGATGAACTTGTTCGGCGCGACGCCGGCCGACACGGTCACGCCGACCGTATCGTGCACGCGCTGGCGGATCTCCCGCGCAATCAGCGTCGCACTGCCCTGGCATCGCTCCGACCCGCTGACGTCGAGGTACGCCTCGTCGAGCGACAGCGGCTCGACGTCGGGCGTGTAGTCGCGATAGATCGCCATGATCTGCCGCGATGCCGCGCGGTACTTGTCCATCGCGGACGGCAGGATCAGCAGGTCCGGACACTTGCGCATCGCCAGCGCCGACGACATCGCCGAATGCACGCCGTAGCGCCGCGCCTCGTAGTTGCAGGTCGCGATCACGCCGCGCTGGTCGGGCCGGCCGCCGACCGCGAGCGGCCGGTTGCGCAGCGACGGGTCGTCGCGCATCTCGACCGACGCGTAGAAGCAGTCGCAATCGCAATGAATGATCTTGCGCATGCGCGGCAGCACGTCGCCCGGTGGTGGCGCGTGCGGATCGGCAGGCGGAATGATGGTCGGGTTCACGGTGCCGATACTGTACAAAAACACAGTGCCGGTTTCAACTGTCGCGTGCGGTCGCGCCCGGCTGTGCCGTACCGGCCCGCTTTGCACGGATCGTACCGGCCGGCGCGGGCAGCGGCGCCTATACTCGTCTGCCGCAATACACGAAACGCAAAGGTGACAGATGAAGACGATCGGATTGATCGGCGGGATGAGCTGGGAATCGTCGGCCGAGTACTACCGGATGATCAATCGCCATTCGAAGGCGCTGCACGGCGGGCATCACAACGCGAAAAGCGTGCTGGTCACGGTCGATTTCGCGGAGATCGAAGCGCTGCAGCGCACGCACGACTGGGCCGCGCTCGGCGAACGGATGGCCGGCGCCGCGCGGCAGCTCGAAGCGGCCGGCGCCGATCTCGTCGTGCTGACGACCAATACGATGCATCGCGTCCACGCCGCGATCGAAGCCGCGGTGACGCTGCCGTTCCTGCACATCGCCGATCCGACCGGCGCCGCGCTGCGCGATGCGGGCATCGAGCGCGTCGCGCTGCTGGGCACGCGCTACACGATGGAGCTGCCGTTCTACGCGGAGCGGTTGCGCGACAGGTTCGGCATGGAGGTACTCGTGCCGGACGAACGCGGGCGCGACGACGTGCACCGGATCATCTACGACGAGCTGTGCCACGGCATCATCGCGCCGCAATCGCGCGCGACGTACGTGACGATCATCGAGGAACTGGCGACACGCGGCGCCCAGGCGGTGATCCTCGGCTGCACGGAAATCACGCTGCTGATCGGCGCGGATGACTCGCCGCTGCCGGTGTTCGATACGACCGCGCTGCATGCGAAGGCGGCGGTCGAGTGGGCCGCGCAATAGCGGCGCCGCGCGCAGAAAACAAAAAACCCGGCACGGGGCCGGGTTCCTGTCGACGAAGCGCGCATCGGTCACTTGCGCTGCACATCGTCTGGTGTGCTTGGTTGCGGGGGTAGGATTTGAACCTACGACCTTCGGGTTATGAGCCCGACGAGCTGCCAGACTGCTCCACCCCGCGTCAGAGAAATAAATTATAGGGTGAGGAAGTACTCACGTCAATACTTTTGTCACAATTTCTTCCCGATTCCCCGTGACGGCGGTGCGAGGCACCGCCCCGCCCCGCACGACGGGCGCGTTCGCACCGCGTGCTCGCGGTAAGATGGCGGCCTTCGCATTTACCCCGCACGCACACTCCCGTTCATGAAAATCGCCACCTGGAACGTCAACTCGCTCAACGTCCGCAAGCAGCACGTACTCGACTGGCTCGCGCAAAGCGGCACCGACGTGCTGTGCCTGCAGGAACTGAAGCTGCCGGACGAGAAATTCCCGCGCGCCGATCTTGAAGCCGCCGGCTACCGCAGCTGGTTCACGGGCCAGAAGACCTACAACGGCGTCGCGATCCTCGCGCGCGACACGCTGTCCGTCGACGAATCGGACGTCGTGCGCAACATTCCAGGCTTCGACGATCCGCAGCAGCGCGTGATCGCCGCGACGGTCGACGGCGTGCGCATCGTGTCCGCGTATTTCCCGAACGGCCAGGCGCCCGACTCGGACAAGTTCGTCTACAAGATGCAATGGCTCGACGCGCTGCAGGCGTGGCTGCGCACCGAGCTGCAGCGCTACCCGAAGCTCGCGCTGCTCGGCGACTACAACATCGCGCCGGAAGACCGCGACGTGCACGACCCCGCGAAATGGGAAGGCCAGAACCTCGTGTCGCCGCAGGAGCGCGCCCATTTCGCGCAACTGATCGAACTCGGCTTCGTCGATGCGTTCCGCCGCTTCGAACAGCCGGAGAAGACCTTCACGTGGTGGGACTACCGGATGATGGCGTTCCGCCGCAACGCGGGGCTGCGCATCGACCACGTGCTGCTGTCGCCGGCGCTCGCGCAAACCTGCACGTCGTGCGAGGTCGATCGCACGCCGCGCACGTGGGAACAGCCGTCCGACCACACGCCCGTGGTCGCGGTCGTCGGCTGACCGGGCAGCCCGCGCGCGTTCAGCGCCGCGCGGGCGCCGGCCCGAGATGGGCCCACAGGAACCCGAATTCCGCCGCGTCGGCTTCCGCGCGTTCCAGATCGTCGGCACTGCCGTGGCCGCCGTCGGTGTTCTCCCAATACCACACCCGTTCATGACCGAGCGCATGCATGCGCGCGGCCATCTTGCGCGCATGCGCGGGATGCACGCGGTCGTCGCGCGTCGACGTCGTCAGCAGTAACGGCGGATACGCGACGCCCTCGCGCACGCGGTGATACGGCGAATACGCGGCCAGCGCCGCACCTTCGTGCGGATCCTCCGGGTCGCCGTATTCGTCGAGCCACGCGGCGCCCGCGTGCAGCTTCGGATAACGCCGCATGTCGAGCAGCGGCACGCGACAGAGCACCGCGCCGAACAGCTCCGGCCGCTGCACCATGCACGCGGCAACCAGCAGCCCGCCGTTGCTGCCGCCCTCGATGCCGAGCTGAGCGGCGCTCGTCACGCCGGTCGCGGCCAGATCCTCGGCCACCGCGATGAAATCGTCGAACGAGCGCTGGCGGTGTTCGCGCTGCGCGTCGACGTGCCAGCGCGGCCCGAACTCGCCGCCGCCCCGGATGTGCGCGAACGCCATCACGCCGCCGCGCTCGAGCCACCCGATGCCGAACGCGTCGCTGTAGCCCGGCAGGTTCGGGATCGCAAAGCCGCCGTAGCCCGACAGCAAACACGGCCGCGCGACGCGCGCGGTGCCTTCGGCCGGATCGAGTGCATCGCGCGGCCCGATCAGCGTGTACGGCACCATCGTGCCGTCTCGCGAGCGCGCGCTCGCGCGGCGCACGACGAGCCCCGTCGCGTCGAACTGCACCGGCGGCCGGTCGAGCAGCACGCGGCGCGACGACGCATCGTCCGCGCGGTCGGCCAGATCCGCCAGCCAGCACTCGGGCGGATCGAGATAGGTGTCGACGTCGACGTACACCTCGTCGTTCAGCGTCGCCTCGACGGGCTCGACGTCGATCTGCGCGTCGCCCGCCCACTCGAACGGCCGCGCATCCCATGTCCACGTACCGTCGTCGACCTGTCGCGGTTGCCACAGCATCGTGCGGTTGTGCACGTCGTCGAGCCAGCTCGCGATCAGCGTCGTGCGCGTGTGCGTCCACGTGCATGCGGACGTCGTCGGCTGCGGCGCGAACAGCGTCGTGAGTTCGCGCGACCCGGCCAGGAACGCCTGCTCGCGGATCGCCAGCAGCGAGCCGCCCGCATGGCGCACGCCGCCGCAATCCCAGTCGAGGCGCGGCTCCAGCATGAGCCAGCCTTCCCAGAACCCGACCTCGACATGGGGCGGCACGTCGTAGCGCGCCCACTCGCCCGCATCGGTCAGCCGGTACGCATGCGCGTCGAAGAAGTCGACGCTGCGCCACGCGACGTGGCGGTTGTCGATCGGATCGAACCCCGCGCCCGCGCTGATGTCGTCGGGTTCGCCGCTGAAGACGACGGGCGCATCGGCAAGCGCGGTGCCGCGCACCCAGCGCCGCGCTTCATACGGATAGCCGGCCGCGGTGGCATGCGCGTCGCCGCGATCCCAGCTCACGTAGACGGTATCGCGATCGATCCAGCCGACCGTGTGATGCCCCGGCTCGTCGATCGTGAAGCCGCCGTCGACGAAACGACGTTCGACGAGATCGAATTCGCGCACGACGACCGCGTCGGCACCGCCCGGCGACAGCGACAGCAGCACGCGATCGCCGTCCGGATACAGGATCGCGTCCTGCTCGAACACCCACGATTCGCCCTCCTCCGCGCCGAGCGCATCGACGTCGAGCAGCGTTTCCCACGCCGGCCGGCCTGCACGCCAGTCGTCCCAGCGCGTGCGGCGCCACAGCCCCTTCGGATGGAGATCGTCCTGCCACAGGTCGTAGGCCCAGTCGCGCCAGCGGGTTGGAATCACCGGGCGTTCGCGCGGCAGGTACGCTTTCGCGAGGCGCGCCGTGAGCGCGCGATAGGCATCGTCGTCACGCAGCGCGGCGCGCGTGCGCGCGTTCTGCTCGTCGACCCACGTGCGGGCACGCTTGCTGTCGAGCGCTTCGAGGAAACGGAACGGGTCGGCCCCGGCGGGCCAGCGGAAGGAATCGGACATTGCGGATGGGCGGAATGGCAAACGGCGTGCAAACCGCGATTATGTCCGATCGCGGCATGCGCGATGCCCGCGCATGCCGCAAATCGTGCTCAGGGCTCCAGATGGAGTTCCTGGATCTTGCGCGTGATCGTGTTGCGGCCGATGCCGAGGCGCTCCGCGGCCTCGACCTTGCGACCGCGCGTGAAGTCGAGCGCCTCGCGGATCACGGCCGCCTCGAAGCGGCGTGCGAGTTCGTCCATCACGTCGGCCGAATTCTCGCGCAACAGCCGTGCAACCTCGGTGCGCAAACCATGCTCCCACACCGGATAGCCGGCCGGCGCACTGCCGTTCGGCGCGGCTGCGACCGGCGCGGACGCCGCCGGCGCCGTGCCGGTCACCGGTGCCGAGAGTGCCGTATCGCCACCACCGACGTGCGTGCCCGCACCTTCGCCCGCAGCGACGACCGGCGCGCCGGCCGGCACGAGGTCGGGCGGCAGGTCCTTGATCTCGACCGTCTGCGCGGGCGCCATCACGGTCAGCCAGTTCGCGAGGTTCTCGAGCTGGCGCACGTTGCCGGGAAACGCGAGCGACGTCAGGTAGGCCAGCGCCTCGTCGGACACGCGTTTCGGCTCGACGCCGAGATCGCGCGCGCTCTTCTGCAGGAAGTGGCGCGTGAGCAGCGCGATGTCCTCGCTGCGCTCGCGCAGCGGCGGCAGCCGCAGCCGGATCACGTTGAGCCGGTGGTAAAGGTCTTCGCGGAACAGGCCCTGCCGCACGCGCGATTCGAGATTCTGGTGCGTCGCGGCGATCACGCGCACGTTCGCGCGCAGCGGGTTGTGCCCGCCGACCCGATAGAACTGCCCGTCCGACAGCACGCGCAACAGGCGCGTCTGCAGGTCGAACGGCATGTCGCCGATTTCGTCGAGGAACAGCGTGCCGTTCTCGGCCTGCTCGAAGCGGCCCTGCCGCGTCGACTGCGCGCCGGTGAACGCGCCGCGCTCATGGCCGAACAGCTCGGATTCGAGCAGGTCCTTCGGAATCGCCGCGGTGTTCAGCGCGATGAACGGCCCGTTCGCGCGCGGGCTGTGACGGTGCAGCGCACGCGCGACGAGCTCCTTGCCGGTGCCCGATTCGCCGGTGATCAGCACGGTCGCGGCCGAGTGCGACAGGCGGCCGATCGCGCGGAACATGTCCTGCATCGCGGGCGCCTGGCCGAGCATCTCGGGCGCCTCGGCCACGCGCTCGTCCTGCGGCACGCCGCCGCGCAGGCTTTCCTCGACGGCGCGGCGGATCAGCTCGACCGCCTTGTCGACGTCGAACGGCTTCGCGAGATATTCGAACGCGCCGCCCTGGAACGCCGCGACGGCGCTGTCGAGATCGGAGAACGCCGTCATGATGATGACGGGCAGGCCCGGCAGGCGCTCGTGCATCGCCTGCAGCAACTCGAGGCCCGAGCCGCCCGGCATCCGGATGTCGGATACGAGCACCTGCGGCGTCTCGTGGTCGAGCGCGGCCAGCGCGTCGCGCACGTTCGCGAAGCTCTTCGTCGCGAAGCTGTCCCGGGCGAGCGCCTTTTCAAGCACCCAGCGGATCGATTGGTCGTCGTCTACTATCCAGATCGGCTTCATAGGTCGGTCAGATATTGGTGAATCCGGTGAATCGCCATGCCGCCGCTCAATGATCGAGCGGCAGCAGGATCTGAAATTCGGTACGTCCGGGCCGGCTTTCGACCTCGATCGTCCCGTCGTGCTGCTGCACGAACGTCTGCGCGAGCGTCAGGCCGAGGCCGCTGCCGTCATCGCGCCCGGACACGAGCGGGTAGAAGATCCGGTCGCGGATGTCTTCCGGGATGCCGGGCCCGTTGTCGATCACGTGCAAGTCCAGTGCCAGCCGGTACAGGCGCTTCGCGATCGTCACCTTGCGCGCGATGCGCGTGCGCAACTCGATCTTCGCGTCGCCCTGCGCGATCCGTTCGCGCAGCGCCTGCGCCGCGTTGCGCACGATGTTGAGCAGCGCCTGGATCAGTTGTTCCTTGTCGCCGCGCAGGTCCGGCACGCTCACGTCGTAGTCGCGCTCGATCGTGAGCCCGCGCGGGAATTCCGCGAGCATCACCGCGCGCACGCGTTCGCATACTTCATGAATGTTCACGTCGCCGACGATGTGCGGATGCCGGTGCGGCTCCAGCAACCGGTCGACGAGCGTCTGCAGGCGGTCGGACTCCTTGATGATCACCTGCGTGTATTCGCGCAACTCGCCGCGCTCGCGCTCGCCGAGTTCGAATTCGAGCAGCTGGGCTGCGCCGCGAATGCCGCCGAGCGGATTCTTGATCTCGTGCGCGAGGTTGCGGATCAGCTGCTTGTTGACCGCGGTCAGGTCGTGGATGCGCTCCTCGCGATCGGTGCGCGACTGCCGTTCGTTCTCGAACAGCTCGACGAGCACGAAATCGGGCGCGGTCTCGAGGAAGCCGACGATCGCGTGCACGTGCAGCGGTTCGCGGCCGGGCCGGTCGAGCACGGTATCGAGGTGCGTCGCGTGAAAGCGTTCCTCGCCGATCGCGGTGATCGTCGACGCCAGTTCGTTCGCATTCGGAAAGATCTCGCCCCACGGCCGCTGCGCGAGCTGCCGGCGCGAGATGTCGAGCATCGCCTCCGCGGACGGGTTCGCGAACGCGATCCGCAGCGTCTTGCGGTCGAGCACGAGCACGACCGTCGGCAGCGCTTCCAGCCCCGCCAGCAGGCCCGAGCGTGCGAGCCGCTCGTCGTCCGTCAGTCGCTCGGGCTGCCCCGTTTTCGCCTTGATCAGATTCTTCAGAACCATCTGCGTGCTTGTCGCGCCTCAACGGGCCAGAAAAGGAAAATCACCGGAACAAAAAAGGGACGGCTGAACGCCGCCCCTTTCAGACTCCGCCGCCCCCGCCGCCAACCACGCGGCGGGAACGAACCGGCAAAACGGCGCTGAATCGAAGCGCCATCGCCGATTACAGCGAGTAGTACATCTCGAACTCGATCGGGTGCGTCGTCATGCGGAACTTCGCCAGCTCCTGCTCCTTCAGCGCGAGGTACGCGTCGATCATGCCGTCCGTGAACACGCCGCCGCGCGTCAGGAACTCGCGATCCTTGTCGAGCGCTTCGAGTGCCTGGTCGAGGCCCGCGCAGACGGTCGGGATCTTTGCATCTTCTTCCGGCGGCAGGTCGTACAGGTTCTTGTCCGCTGCTTCGCCCGGATGGATCTTGTTCTGGATCCCGTCGAGGCCGGCCATCATCAGCGCCGTGAAGCACAGGTACGGGTTCGCCATCGGATCCGGGAAGCGCGTTTCGATACGGCGGCCCTTCGGGTTCGACACGTGCGGAATGCGGATCGATGCCGAACGGTTGCGCGCCGAGTACGCGAGCTTGACCGGTGCTTCGAAGTGCGGGACCAGACGCTTGTACGAGTTCGTCGTCGGGTTCGTGATCGCGTTCAGTGCACGGGCGTGCTTGATGATGCCGCCGATGTAGAACAGCGCCAGTTCCGACAGGCCGGCGTAGCCGTTGCCCGCGAACAGGTTCTGGCCGTCCTTCCAGATCGACTGGTGAACGTGCATGCCCGAACCGTTGTCGCCGACGACCGGCTTCGGCATGAACGTCGCCGTCTTGCCGTACGAGTGCGCGACGTTGTGGATGATGTACTTCGACCATTGCGTCCAGTCGGCGCGCTGAACCAGCGTCGAGAACTTCGTGCCGATTTCGTTCTGGCCCTGGCCCGCCACTTCGTGGTGGTGCACTTCGACCGGGATGCCGAGCTGTTCGAGCAGCAGGCACATTTCCGAACGCATGTCCTGGAACGTATCGACCGGTGCGACCGGGAAGTAGCCGCCCTTCGTGCCCGGACGGTGGCCCGTGTTGCCGCCTTCGAATTCCTTGCCTGCCGACCACGGCGCTTCTTCCGAGTTGATCTTCACGAAGCAGCCCGACATGTCCGTGTTCCACTGGACCGAGTCGAAAATGAAGAATTCCGGTTCCGGACCGAAGTAGGCCGTGTCGCCGATGCCCGTGCTCTTCAGGTACGCTTCGCCGCGCTTCGCGAGCGAACGCGGATCGCGCTCGTAGCCCTTGCCGTCGGCCGGCTCGACCACGTCGCAGGTCAGCACGAGGGTCGACTCTTCGTAGAACGGGTCGACGAAAGCGGCGCTCGGGTCCGGCATGAGCAGCATGTCCGACGCCTCGATGCCCTTCCAGCCGGCGATCGACGAGCCGTCGAATGCATGGCCGCTTTCGAACTTGTCTTCGTCAAACGCCGAAACCGGCACCGACACGTGCTGCTCCTTGCCGCGCGTATCCGTGAAGCGGAAATCGACAAACTTGACGTCCTCGTCCTTCACGAGCTGCATGACGTCGGCGACGGTTTTACTCATAACCTCTTCTCCTGATTAGAACAATTCCGGCGGACTGGGAACCGCCTCGTTTATCGAGCTGACCGGGGTCTTGCTTTGGCGCAGCGCGCCCCGATTCGACCGAATTCTATATAGCAGCTTCCGTGCCACCTTTGCGAACGACGGGCGCAAATCGCGCCGGGGCTCGCCACGACAGGGCCGGGCTGCGCGATTCCGGGGCCTTGCGCCGCACCGGTCGCTTGCCGAAAGCACTGTGATGGTGCAATTCCGGCGACCCGCCGCAGTCAAGGAATCATTCTGGTGCATGCGTGCCATTCTGCACTTTTTTGGTGAACGCGTGGGCCATGCGTGCACCGCACCGCACGCGGCCATCCGTGCCGCGACGCCGCGCTAGAATGCTCGTTTGACCGATACGGAGACTCCCTGCCATGAGTACGCTCGACCAGCTTTACGCGAAGGCCGACGAACGCCGCGCCCAAGGCGCGCTCAACTACGCCGGGGCGCTGCTGCCGGCCGAAGCCTTCGAACTGCTGCAGCTCGATCCGTCGGCGCGCCTCGTCGACGTGCGCACCCGCGCCGAACTCGACTGGATCGGCCGCCCGCTCGTCGGCGACGGCCAGTACCTGCACCTCGAATGGACGCGCTACCCGGGCGGCGTGCCGAACGCCGAATTCGTCAACGAACTGAAGGCGGCCCTCCCGCCCGATACCCCCATCCTGTTCCTGTGCCGCAGCGCCGCGCGCTCGAAGCTCGCCGCGGTCGCCTCCGCGCAGGCCGGCTTCACGAAGGCGTTCGACCTGCTCGAAGGCTTCGAGGGCGCGAAGGACGCCGAAGGCCACCGCAAGACCGTCGACGGCTGGTGCTTCCGGAAACTGCCGTGGATCGGCGCCTGACGGCGCGCCGCGCCCGCCGGTGACGACAGCCTCATCGTCGAGCCGGGCGATGACATGCCGATGACGGGCCGCGTTGCGCGGCCCGTGGTTTTTGTGCGACCGGCCGGCACGCCGCTCAGGCGCGCGACGCCTCGGCTTCGACGACGTCGCCGCCGAGCAGGTGCACGCCCTCGCGCAGCTTCACGTACGCGGCCGCGACCGCTTCCGGCTCGCCCTTCACGCCGAGGTCGATGTGACGGCGCGCGAAGATCCCGCCACGCTCCGCATCGCCCACGCTCGGCAGGCTGAACACGCGCACGCCCGGGAAATCGCGCTCGATGCGCTCCATCAACGGCGTGAGCGTCGATTCCGGCAGCTCGAACACGTACAGCGAACGCTCCGCGTGCGGCGTCGCGTGATGCAGGTGCGCGTACTTCGTATCGAGCACCCATTCGATCATCGGCCACGCCATCACCGGGAAGCCCGGCACGAAGTGCAGGTCGCCGACCGAGAAACCGGGAATCCGGTTGTAGCCGTTCGGGATGATCGTCGCGCCCACCGGAAACACGCCCATGTTGAAGCGGTGCTGGTTCTCCGGGGAATCGAAATCGACCGGCGTGGCCGGGTCGGTGTGGGTTTCGCGGATCCGCTCCGAAATCAGCACCTTCGCTTCCGGGTGCAGCTCGAGCGTCACGCCGAGCGCGGCGGCCGCGCACTGGCGCGTGTGGTCGTCCGGCGTCGCGCCGATCCCGCCCGTCGAGAACACGATGTCGCCCGACGCGATCGCGCGCGCGAGCGTCGCCGTGATGCGCGCGGGATCGTCGCCGACGTATTCGGCCCAGTCGAGCGCGAGGCCGCGTGCGCCGAGCAGCTCGATGACCTTCGCCAGATGCTTGTCCTGCCGGCGCCCCGAAAGGATTTCGTCGCCGATGATGATGATGCCGATGCTCATGCCTGCCCCATGTCGATTGCGGTGGCGCGCGAACTCGCACGCAGGTCCTCCAGCGCGCGCAGGCAATAATGCCCGAACCACAGCGCCGAGAAGACGAGGATGAAAGCGTAAACCCAGATCATGGCCGCCGCGACGAACGGGAACAGCACCATCATCCAGACCGACGACACCCACACGAAGGTCGGCACGGTGCCGAGCAGCCCGGTCGCGACGCCGATGCCGATCAGCGGCCAGCGGTGCCGGCGCACGAGCGCCCGGCGCTCGTCGCGGCTCGCGTGCAGCGCGAGTGCGTCGTAGGTCATCACGCGGTACGTGAGCCAGCCCCAGATCACGGGCGGCAGCAGCGCGAAGAACGGTGGAATCAGCCACAGCGGGATCGTGACGACCAGCACGACGACGCCGGCCAGCGCCGCCCACAGCGAATTGAACACGCTGCCGAAGAAGGTGCCGCCCCGCTTCGGCTCGAGCGCCGCGAACTGCCGGTTCGACAGGTGCTTGATCACGACCGGCATCGAAATCGTCGCGATCAGCAACAGCACGGTCAGCACGATCAGCGGAATCGCGAGCGACACGACCACGAACGGCGCGACGACCGCATGCAGCTGCGACATGCCGATCGCGTCGAACGCGCGGTACAGCAGGGCCGTCAGCACGAAGCCGTCGAGCGCGCCGCGTGCGAGGTCCAGCAGCGTCTGCCACGAGAACCACAGCACGACGCCCCACAGGACGGCCGAGACGAGAAACGGCATCAGGGTGAGCCAGAGCATGCGCGGATGCAGTGCGCTCGCCAATGCCCGGACGAAGGAACGCAGCAAGTCGTTCATGCGAGCCTGTATCGACGGAGAAAAACGGGGAAAGGATAAACCACGCGGCCCGCATGCGCCAAAGCACATGCGGGCCGCGTGGGAGAGCCGCTCAACGTGGGAATGGCCGGATCAGGCCGACGCCGCGCCGCGCTTGGCGGGGAACAGGCGCCGGAAGATCCGCACGAACGCGAGGCCGTGCTGCGCCCAGAAGCCTTCGCCGTAGGACACGCCCTCGACCTGGTCGCGGATGCCGGTCGGCTCGACCGTGCGGTTCCACGACGCGGTGCCGAACATCATGTCCCACCATGGGAACAGCACGCCGAAGTTGCACCCGTACTTCGTGCCTTCGTGGCCGTAGCCGACCGCGTGGTGGCGCCGGTGGAAGATCGGGCTCACGAACAGGCGCTCGCCGAGCCAGCCGAACGACAGGCGCGCATTCGTGTGCTGAATGCTCTGCATGAAGTTGGTGAACGCGGTCAGCACGACGAACTGCGACGGCGTCACGCCGATCACGAGCGCGATCGCCGCGAAGAAGCACGACTGGATCACGTCGTCGAGCACGTGGTTGCGGTCGTCGCACCACAGCGACATCTGGCGCTGGCTGTGATGCACGGCGTGCAGTTCCCACCAGACGCCGAACTTGTGCTGCCAGCGGTGATACCAGTAGCCGGCGAAATCGAGCACGACGAGATAGATCGCGAACGCGACGATCGGCTTCGAGGTCACGCCCGGCCACAGGTAGTCGAGGTTGACGTTCGCGACCCCGTGCAGGCGCAGCCACGCCTGGAAGTTGTCGAACAGCGGCTGCAGCGCGAAGAAGAAGAACAGCGAATAGATGCCGAGCTTCGCGATCGCGGTGTAGATCACGTCGACCCGCACGGCACTGCGGTTCGTCCAGCGCTCGACGGGCCGCAGCGCCTCGAGCGGGCGCAGCAGCACGAACATCAGCACCATCTGCAGCGCGCCGACGATCACCCAGTACAGCGCGTCGTAGGTGTCCTCGTCGTAGTCCATCAGGTTGAACTTGAAGAGGAGCGGCTGCACGACGTCGACGTACAGCCAGGTCTGGATGTCCGATACGAACGCATCGATCAGGTGCAGCATCGTTCTCCCCCGCCCGTCACGCGCCGTTCGCGGCGCGCCACGGCGCGCGGTCGTAGAAGTAGATCCCGTGCGGCGAACGGCCGACGGCGATCGTCTGCACCAGCTTGCGCGACGCCAGGTCGATGATCCCGACCTTCTTCGCGAAGCGGAACGTCACCCACAGCGTCTTCTTGTCGGCGGACAGCTCCATGTCGTCCGGGCCCGGCAGAAGGCCGGTGATGTCGCCGACGTTGGTGAGCGTGTTCTCGTCGATGATGCTGATCGTGTTCGCGACCCGGTTCGTCACCGCGACGTGGGTGCCGTCGGCGAGTGAACGGAAGTTGTGCGCGCCCTTGCCGGTGTAGATCTGCTTGACGACTTTCTGGTTGCGCCAGTCGACCACCGCAACGTAATCCGCGCCCGTCATGCCGACGAGCAGGTACTTGTCGTCCGGCGTGAGCCACAGGCCGGCCGGCACCTTGCCGACCTTCATCTTCCACTTGACCGTCTGCGTCGGCAGGTCGATCGCCGCGATCTCGCCGGACACCTGCAGCGACACGAGCAGCGTCTTGCTGTCCTTCGTGAACGCGAGGTGGCTCGGCATGACTTCGAGCGGCACGCGCTTCACGAGCTTCAGGTCGCGGCCGTCGTAGCCGTAGATGTCGACGCGGTCGAGGCGCAGGCCGGCGGCCGCGAACCACTTGCGGTCGGGCGAGAAACCGAGCTGGTAAGGATCGTCGATCCCTTCGACGGTGCGCTGCAGCTTGCCCGTCTTCGGATCGAGGAACATCAGGCTGTTCGAGACCGAATTTGCAACGATCAGCGACGAATTGTCGGGCGTTGCCATCAGGTGGTGCGGTTCCTTGCCGGTCGGCATCGTGCCGACGACCTCACGGGTCTGCTGGTCGATCAGGGAAAGCGTCGCTTCGGCCGAATTGAGGATGATCACGTTATTCGCGTGGGCGGCGGGCGCCAGCACGGCGGCGGCCAGCGCGAGCGTGCGGCCGAGGGAAAGGAAAGTGCGCATGAAGACTCACGTCGTGGAACAACCGTCATTGTAAAACGTTCAACCGGCCCGGCCGGTTGACCTGGGCCGGCATTGCGCCACTTCGACGCACGCGGCGGCGGCCCGGCCGGGCGGCGCGGCAAGCGCCGCGCGGCCGGCCGGGGCCCGGCGCCGGCGCGGAGCCCGGGAAGCCGATGTTGCGCTAGCGCTGCATCGACTCCCAGACCTTGTGCAGACGCTTGACAGAGACAGGCATCGGCGTGCGCAGTTCCTGCGCGAACAGCGAAATCCGCAATTCCTCGAGCAGCCAGCGGAATTCCGCGAGCCGCGGATCGGCGACGCCGCCGCGCTGCGACACCGCGCGCTGGTACTGCTGGGCGAGCGGCAGCAGGTCGGCCGACTGCTTCGCGTCGCGCGCCGGATCGGCCTTCAGCTTGTCGATCCGCAGCGCGATGCCCTTCAGGTAGCGCGGGAAGTGCGCGAGTTGCGCGTAGGGCGTATCGATCACGAAGCGCTTGCCGACCAGCGCGGCGAGCTGCTGCTGCAGGTCCGCATGCGCCTGCGCGAACGGCTTCGCCTGCGCGAGCTTCTTCACGAGACCCGCGTATTCGGCCAGGACCTGCCCGACCAGCCGCGCGATTTCCTGCGCGAGCAGGTTCAGGCGGCTTCGGCCCTCGTCACGGCGCGCGTGGAAGCTCGCGTCGTCGTCGGGCAGCGGGTCCTGCAGGCACGCGCGGTCGAGCGCCGTGTCGATCAGCTGGTCGCGCAATTCGTCCTGCGTGCCGAGCGACATGTACTGCATCGCCATCTCGCGCAGGCCCGGCAGGTTCTTCTCGAGGAACTTGATCGGCTCCTTCAGCTGCAGCGCGAACAGCCGCCGCAGGCCGGCCCGGTGGATGCGCGCGGCCTCCTCCGGCGAATCGAACACCTCGACGTCGCAATGCGTGCCGCGATCGACGAGCGCCGGGTAGCCGTACAGCGTCTGGCCGCGCCGGCGGATCTCCAGCAGCTCGGGGAGCTTGCCGAAATTCCACGTCGTCAGGTTCTCGTACAGCGCCGTCGCGCCGGCTTCCGCCGGAGCGGACGTCTGCGGCGCCGCGCCCTTCGCGGGCTTCGGGCCGCGGCCGGGTGCGCCGGCCGTACCCGCCGCCGCCGGCGCCTGGCCGACCGGCTGACCCGCATCGGCATCGCCGCCAGCCGCGATCGTCGACGCCGCCGCGATCTTCTGGAACTGCTGCTGCGCCTGCGCGCCCAGCTCCTGGCGAAGCTGCGCGAGATTGCGCCCCATCGCGAGCTGGCGGCCGTGCTCGTCGATCACCTTGAAGTTCATGAACAGGTGCGCGGGCAGCGTCTCGAGCTTGAAGTCGGCCGTTTTCATCGCGACCTGCGTCTCGCCGCGCACGTCGGCGATCAGCGCCTCGACGAGCCCGCCCGCGCCGAAGCGCTCGCGGCCCATCCGCTCGACGAAGCCGGCCGCGTATTCGGGCAGCGGCACGCAGTGCCGGCGCAGCTTCTGCGGCAGCGACTTCAGCAGCAACTGCACCTTTTCCTTCAGCATCCCCGGCACGAGCCACTCGCAGCGGCGCGCGTCGACCTGGTTCAGCGCATACAGCGGCACCGCGAGCGTCACGCCGTCGCGCGGCGTGCCCGGCTCGAAGTGATACGTGAGCGCCATCTCGACGCCGGCCATCGTCGCGCGCTTCGGGAACAGCTCGGTCGTCACGCCGGCCGCCTCGTGGCGCATCAGGTCGTCGCGCGACAGGTACAGCAGCCGCTGCTTGTCCTCGGGCTGGCCGCCCTTCTTCACCTCGTCGCGATACCAGCGCTCGAATGCGGCACCCGTGTGGATGCCCGCCGGAATCGCCTGGTCGTAGTACGCGTAGATCAGCTCGTCGTCGACCAGCACGTCCTGCCGGCGCGACTTGTGCTCGAGCTGCTCGATGTCGGCGAGCAGCTTGCGGTTGTGCGCGAAGAACGGCAGCTTCGTGTCGAATTCGCCTTCGACCAGCGCGCCGCGGATGAACAGCTCGCGCGCCCGCGCCGGATCCTGCTTGCCGAACGCGACGCGCCGGCGGTGGTAGATCGGCAGCCCGTACAGCGTCGCGCGCTCGAACGCGCTGACCTGCGCCGGGCGCTTCTCCCAGTGCGGCTCCGACAGCGATTTCTTCAGCAGGTGCGCGCCGATCTTCTCGACCCACTCCGGCTCGATCTTCGCGAGGCAGCGCGCGTACAGCCGGCTCGTCTCGACGAGCTCGGCCGCCATCACCCAGCGGCCGGCCTTCTTCGCGAGCACGGAGCCCGGCCACAGGTAGAACTTGATCCCGCGCGCGCCGAGATAGTGCGGATCGTCATCGGCCTTCAGGCCGAGGTTGCCGAGCAGGCCCGTCAGCAGGGCCAGATGGACCTGTTCGTACGTCGCCTCGGCTTCGTTGAGCCGCCAGCCGTGCTCGCGCACGACCGTCAGCAGCTGCGAGTGGACGTCGCGCCACTCGCGCAGCCGCAGGTGCGACAGGAAATTCTGCCGGCATGCGTCGACGAGCTGGCGGTTCGACTTCTTGTGCGCGACCGCCTCTTCGAACCACGCCCAGATCTTCAGCCACTGCAGGAACTCGGAACGCTCGTCGGCAAACCGGCGGTGCGCCTGGTCGGCCTGCTCCTGCGCTTCGATCGGGCGGTCGCGCGGGTCCTGCACGGACAGCGCGCTCGCGATGATCAGCACCTCACGCAGCGACTGCTGGTCGCGCGCGGCGAGAATCATCCGGCCGACGCGCGGGTCGAGCGGCAGCCGCGCGAGTTCGCGGCCGAGCGGCGTCAGCGCGTTGTCGTCGTCGACCGCGCCGAGCTCGTTGAGCAACTGGTAGCCGTCCGCGATCGCGCGGCCGGGCGGCGGCTCGAGGAACGGGAACGATTCGATCGCCGTCAGGTGCAGCGACTTCATCCGCAGGATCACCGACGCGAGCGACGAGCGCAGGATTTCCGGGTCGGTGAAGCGTGCGCGCGCCTGGTAGTCGCTTTCCTCGTACAAGCGAATGCACACGCCGTCGGCCACGCGGCCGCAGCGGCCCGCGCGCTGGTTCGCGGCCGCCTGCGAGATCGACTCGACCTGCAGCTGCTCGACCTTGTTCCGGTACGAATAGCGCTTCACACGCGCGAGGCCGGTATCGACGACGTAGCGGATGCCCGGCACCGTCAGCGAGGTTTCCGCCACGTTGGTCGCGAGCACGATCCGGCGCGCGTTCGATGCCTTGAACACCTTGTCCTGGTCGGCCGCCGAGAGCCGCGCGAACAGCGGCAGGATCTCGGTATGCGGCGGATGATGCTTGCGCAGCGCCTCGGCCGCCTCGCGGATTTCGCGCTCGCCGGGCAGGAACACCAGCACGTCGCCAGGGCCTTCGCGGCACAGTTCGTCGACCGCGTCGACGATCGCGTCCATCAGGTCGCGCTCGGCTTCGCGCGCGGTCTTCACGCGATCGCGGCCGCCCGTGCCTTCGGCATTTTTCACGGCCGGGCGATCCTCGGCCACCGGCCGGTAGCGCATCTCGACCGGATACAGCCGCCCGCTCACCTCGATCACGGGCGCAGGACGCTCGTCGGTGCCGAAATGACGCGCGAAGCGGTCGGCGTCGATCGTCGCGGACGTGACGATCAGCTTCAGGTCCGGCCGCCGCGGCAGGATTTCCTTCAGGTAGCCGAGCAGGAAGTCGATGTTCAGGCTGCGCTCGTGCGCCTCATCGATGATCAGCGTGTCGTACGCCTTCAGCAGCGGATCGGTCTGCGTCTCGGCGAGCAGGATCCCGTCCGTCATCAGCTTCACGGACGCGCCCGGCGCGAGATTGTCGGTAAAGCGCACCTTGTAGCCGACCACCTCGCCGAACGGCGTGCCGAGTTCCTCGGCGATCCGCCGGCCGGTCGACGATGCAGCCAGACGGCGCGGCTGCGTATGGCCGATCAGGCCCGTGCCGCCGGCGCCGAGGCCGCGGCCGAGGTCGAGACAGATCTTCGGCAACTGTGTGGTCTTGCCCGAGCCGGTTTCGCCGCAGACGATGACAACCTGATGACCGGCGATCGCGCGCGCGATTTCGTCGCGCTTGCCCGACACCGGCAGGCTTTCGGGGTACGTGATCGGCGGGACGGGGTTCGGTGCGACGACGGCGCGCGGCGGCCGCTCGCGGCGCGGTGGGCGCTCGCCCGTTGCCTGGGGTGCGCCCTTCGCGGCCGGCTGGCGCGCATCGCCGCGCCGTTCGTCACCGCGCGGTGCGCGCGGCGCGTCTGCCGGTTTGCCCGCCTGCTTTTCCTGCTGCTGGCGCGCTGGCTGGCCCTGCTGCTCGCGTGCGTCGGCCGCACCATCCGGGTGCCGGGCCGACGGCGTATTGGCCCGCGTCGGCGCGGGACTTTTAGAAACATTCGACATGGGGGCGCATTATAATCCCGCCCATGAATTCCCAAACCGACCTCCCCCCCGCCCAGACCGGCGCCGCGACGCCGCCGGCCGCCGACGATTCGGCCGCCAGTCACGCGCAGTTCGTCGACTGGATGCGCTCCGTCGCGCCCTATATCCACAAGTTCCGCAACAGCACGTTCGTCGTGGGGTTTGGCGGTGAGGTGGTGCAGCAGGGGCTCCTGAACGCGCTCGTGTCCGACATCGCGCTGCTGCAGGCGATGGGTATCCAGATCGTGCTGGTGCACGGTTCGCGCCCGCAGGTCGAGGAGCAGCTGAGCCTGCACGGTGTCGAATCCGAGTTTTCGCACGGTCTGCGCATCACCGATGCGCGCGCGCTCGAATCCGCGAAGGAAGCGGCCGGCGAAGTGCGTCTCGACATCGAGGCCGCGATCAGCCAGGGTCTGCCGAACTCGCCGATGGCGCACGCGCACATCAGCGTCGTGTCGGGCAACTTCGTGACCGCGCGGCCGGTGGGGATTCTCGACGGGGTCGATTTCGCGCATACGGGCATCGTGCGCAAGATCGACGCCGAGTCGATCCGTCATTCTCTCGCGAGCCGCAAGCTCGTGCTGCTGTCGCCGCTCGGCTTCTCGCCGACCGGCGAAGCGTTCAACCTGTCGATGGAAGACGTCGCGTCGGCCGCCGCGATCGCACTGCGCGCCGACAAGATCATCTTCCTGACCGAAGCACCCGGCATCGTCGACGACGAAGGCGGCCTGGTGCGGGAAATGTCGCTCGACGCGGCCGCCGAGCTGCTCGATTCCGGCAACGTCCAGGGCGACGACGCGTTCTTCCTGAAGCACTCGATCCGCGCATGCCGCGGCGGCGTGACCCGGGCCCACCTGATCCCGCAGTCGCTCGACGGCAGCATGCTGCTCGAACTGTTCCTGCACGACGGCGTCGGCACGATGATCTCGTACGAGAACCTCGAGAGCCTGCGCGAAGCGACGCCGGACGACGTCGGCGGCATCCTGTCGCTGATCGAGCCGCTCGAGTCGGACGGCACGCTGGTGCGCCGCGGCCGCCACCAGATCGAACGCGACATCGACCACTTCTCGGTGATCGAGCACGATGGCGTGCTGTTCGGCTGCGCGGCGCTGTATCCGTACCAGCAGGAGAAGATCGGCGAGATGGCGTGCCTGACGGTCGCGCCGGAAGCGCAGGGCTCGGGCGACGGCGAACGCCTGCTCAAGCGCATCGAGCAGCGCGCCCGTGCACGCGGTCTCACGCACATCTTCGTGCTCACGACGCGCACCGAGCACTGGTTCCTCAAGCGCGGCTTCGTCAAGGTCAGCGTCGACGACCTCCCCGAAGACCGCCGCAAACTCTATAACTGGCAGCGCAAGTCGCTCGTGCTGATGAAGCAGCTCTGAGCGCAGGCACGACTGCCCTCCCCCCAGTTCGATTACAGGAGAAGTACACGATGGCTCGAATGATTCAATGCGCGAAGCTCGGCAAGGAAGCCGAAGGCCTCGATTTCCCGCCGCTGCCGGGCGAACTCGGCAAGCGCATTTACGAGAGCGTCTCGAAGGAAGCGTGGCAGGGCTGGCTCAAGCAGCAGACGATGCTGATCAACGAGAACCGCCTGAACATGGCCGACCCGCGCGCGCGCCAGTACCTGATGAAGCAGACCGAGAAGTACTTCTTCGGCGACGGCGCGGACCAGGCGTCCGGCTACGTGCCGCCGACGGAAGGCTGATGATGCGATGCGCGCGGCCGGCAGCCTGCCGGCCTTGTGCTCCGGGAAAGACGGCACCGTGTTTCGCACGGTGCCGTTTTCTTTTGGCGACATGCGCTCGGGGCGTTCCCGCCTCCCGCGCGGCGGCATGGCATGCCGCTCAGCCGGCCGGCTTCAGCGCGCCGCCGTCGCCCGGCTGCGCGCTCCCGTCGGCCGCGGGTGCCGCGCTGCCGCCTTCGGTGCCCCATTCGGCCGCATCGCTGCGTTCGGCCGTCGACAGTTCGTCCGCGCGATACCCGGTGCGATTCAGCAGCGCGAGCATGCAGACGAGCGACACGAGCGCGTAAAGCCCCGACGCGACCGCGACGCCGACGATGCTGCCGGTCGTGTTGAGGATCGCCTGCGCGAGCACGGGCGTGCCGCCGCCGACGACGAGCGCGCTCAGCTGATACGCGAGCGACAGGCCCGTGTAGCGGATGTTCGCCGGGAACACGCGCGCGAGCACGCCGCCGACCGCGCCGTAGAACATCGCCGACGGAATCGTCGAGATGCACATGCCCGCGACGGCGATCCAATACGAACGCGTCGCGAGCGCATGGAACATCACCGGCATCAGCACGATTTCCGGAATCAGGATCCAGCACATCGCGCGGCGCATGTCGACCTTCGACACGAACCACGCGCCGACCGGCTGCATCAGGAACTGCACGACGAGCGAGATCGACAGGATGCCGAGGAACGTGCCCTGCGCATAGCCGAGCTCCTTCGTCGCCCACGACAGCGCGAACGTGCTGCGGAAGTACGTGACGTTGATCACCGGCAGCGTGCCGGCCGCGAGCAGCACGACGACCCGGTGATCGCGCACGACGTCGCGCAGCGGCAGCTTCACGGTGCGCTTGCGCGCGAGCACGCGCCGCATGTCGGCCGACTCCTCGAGCTTCAGCCGGATCACCATGCCGATGATCACCAGCACGGCCGACAGCAGGAACGGAATGCGCCAGCCCCACATCAGGAACGACGGTGTCGGCAGCGCGCTCAGCGCGAAAAACGCGGCCGTGGCCAGCAGGTTGCCGGTGGGCGAACCCTGCTGCGCGAACGCCGCGTACAGGATGCTGCGATGCTTCGGCGCGTTCTCGCTCGCGATCAGCACCGCGCCGCCCCACTCGCCGCCGACCGCGATGCCCTGCAGCACGCGCAGCGCGACGAGGCCGGCCGGCGCCCATACACCGATCTGCGCATAACCGGGCAGCAGGCCGATGCCGGTCGTCGCGAGCCCCATCATCACCAGCGTGATCACGAGCGCGGTCTTGCGGCCGACACGATCGCCGAGATGCCCGAACACGATGCCGCCGAGCGGCCGCGCGGCGAAGCCGGCCCAGAACGTGACGAACGCAAGCAGCGTCGCGACGCCGGGATCCATCCTGCTGGAAAAGAACACCTTGCCGAACACGAGTGCCGCGGCGGTGCCGTAAATGTAGAAGTCGTACCACTCGATCGTGGTGCCGACGAACGCCGCGAAGGCGGCACGGCCGGGCCGCGGCTGCGGCTGCGGTTGCGGCCCGGCGGGCGGGGATGGCTGACGGCTCATCGATGTCTCCATGTTTGTGTTTCCGGGGCGCGACTGCCGCGCGCCTTTCCCGGGTGGCCGGCATGGCGCCGCCGGCCGGCGGCGTCGTGTCAGCCGGGGGCTTCCCTCAGCACGCCGGCGTCGAGCAGTTGCTGCTGGAGCGCGGGATCGATGCCGAGGCGATCGAGCACCGCGCGCGTGTCGCCGCCCAGCGCGGGCGGTGGCGAACGATAGGTAGCCGGCGTGCGCGACAGCTTCACCGGCGACGCGGTGCCGCGATACGCGCCGATCTCGACGAACAGGTTCCGGTGCAGCGCATGCGGATCGTGCGCGACGTCGGCCACCGTTCGCACCGGCCCGCACGGCACGCCGGCCGCCATCAGGTCGCGTGCGAGCGGTTCGCATGCGTGCGCGGCGAGCCGCGCTTCCAGTTCGGCCTTCAGCTCGGGACGGTGCGCGCAGCGGGTGCGGTTGTCGACGAAGCGTGGATCCCCCGCGAGCGCCGGCACGCCGAGATGCGCGACGAGCCGCGCGAACTGCCTGTCGTTGCCGATCGCGAGGAAGATCGGCACGGTCGCCGTGCGGTAGCTGTCGTATGGCGCGATGTTCGGATGCGCGTTGCCGCTGCGCGCCGGCACGCGCCCCGAACCGAAGAAGTTCGGCAGGTGCGGATGCAGCAGCGACACGCCGCAGTCGTACAGCGCGATGTCGATCGACTGTCCGCGCCCGCTCTTCCCGCGCTCCGCGAGCGCCAGCAGGATGCCCGCGAGCGCATTGAGGCCCGTGACCATGTCGACGATCGGCAGACCGATGCGCGTCGCGTCGCCGTCACGCTCGCCGTTGACGCTCATCAGCCCCGCCATCGCCTGGATCACCGCGTCGTAGCCGGGCAGCCCGCCGAGCGGGCCCGTTTCGCCGAAGCCCGTCACCGCGCAGTGGATCAGGCGCGGGAAACGCGGCTGCAAGTCGCGCGCGTAATCCATCCCCCAGCGCGCGAGCGTGCCGGGCTTGAAGTTCTCGACGAGCACGTCGGCCTCTTCGAGCAGGCGCCACAGGATCGCGCGCCCCTCGTCGCGCGACAGGTCGAGCGCGAGCCCTTCCTTGTTGCGGTTCACGCCCATGAAGTACCACGCGGTGTCGCCGAGGAACGGCGGCCCCCAGCCGCGCGTCTCGTCGCCGTCCGGCGGCTCGATCTTGATCACCGTCGCCCCGTGGTCGGCGAGTGCCTGCGTACAGTACGGGCCGCCGAGCACGCGGCTCAGGTCGACGACCTTCAGGCCGTCCAGTGCACCACGCGAGGCGGTCATCGTTCGACCTCCGGCAGCAGGTCGAGCGCGGTATCGAGCGCGATGGGCGCGCCGCGCAGCAGCGCAGCGCAGGCGGCGGATTCGTCGTCGCGCGATGCCGGCGCAAGCGGGTCGACCGGCAGCAGCTTGTGGCGCACGACCAGGTGCGCGAGCGCGAGACGCCGGAAATCCGGCGCGAGCCGCGCGCCCTCGCACGCCATCAGCACGGCCGCGCTTGCGTAGTACAGCGCGGACGCGGCCTGCCGCACGCGTGCGTCGTCGCCTTCCGCCGCGACCCGCGCAAGCCCGTCGCAGGCGCGCGCGAGGATGCGCCGCAACGCCGCGCGGCTCGCGTCGGGCAGCGGTGCCGCGCCGAGGCGGTCGCCGAGAAAGGTACGCAGCGCGCCGAGCGCCTGCTCGCGCTGCGCGGCCCGCGCGACGTCCAGCGCGACGATGTTGCTCGTGCCTTCCCAGATCGAGCCGAGATGCGCATCGCGCACGATGCGCGCGTCGCTCCATTCCTCGATGTAACCGGTGCCGCCGCGCACTTCCATCGCATCGCCCGTCACGCGCCGCGCATCGCGGCACGCGCGGAACTTGATCAGCGGCGTCAGGATCCGCACGCAGCGCGCGGCCTGCTCGTCGCCGGCATCGGCCTGCGGCAGCAGCAGCGCGATCTGCATGAACATCGCGCGCGCGGCCTCGGCCGGCAGCAGCATCTTCAGCAACTGGCGCTGCATCAGCGGCATCTCGATCAGCTTGCGGCCGAACGCCTCGCGGTGCGCGGCGACGTGCAGCGCCTCGTTCAGCGCGCGCCGCATCAGCCCCGCCGCGCGCACGCCGTTCGACAGCCGCGACATGTTGATCATGTCGGCCATCTGGTGGAAACCGCGGCCGATCTCGCCGATCAGGAACGCCTGCGCGCCTTCGAGCGCGATCTCGCCGCTCGCCATCGACCGGCTGCCGAGCTTGTCCTTCAGGCGCACGATCCGGTAGCGGTTGCGCGTGCCGTCCGGCAGCGTCTTCGGCAGCAGGAACAACGCGAGGCCCTTGATGCCGTCCGGCGCGCCGTCTGGCCGCGCGAGCACCATCGCGAGATCGGCGTCCGCGTTCGAGCAGAACCACTTGTCGCCGGTCAGGCGCCAGACGGTCTCGCCGTGCGCGTCCGTCTCGCGCGTCGCCCGCGTGGCGATCCGGCCGACATCGGAACCTGCCGCCTGCTCGGTCATGAACATCGCGCCCTGGTACAGCGTGTCGAAGTCGCGCGACGCGAGCTTCGGCAGGTAGCGCGCGACGAGCGCCGGATCGCCGAAGCGGCGCAGCGTACGCGTCAGCGAATCGGTCATGCTGACCGGGCAGCACAGCCCGAATTCAGCCTGCACGAACAGGAACGTCAGCGCGTACTTGACGAGCGGCGCAACGGATTCCGCCCCGTGGCTCAGCGACGCGAGCCCGAGCTCGGCATACGCGACACGTTCGAGCGCGACATACGCGGGATCCTTGTCGATCCGCTGCACGGCCTCGCCTCGCCGGTTGCGGTGTTCGAGCACGGGCGGGTGCTTGTCCGCGCGCGACGCCCATTCGTCGAGTTCGCCCGACACGCGTGCGCCGAGCGCGCGCAGCCGAGGCTCCAGTTCCGCATAGTGCGCGTCGCCGAGATGCAGCTTCAGCAACACGCCGAGATCGGGATCGACCGTGAAGAAATTGAGGCCCCGGCTGTCGGGGATGTTGGATGCGCCGGCGTCCGGCGTGCGAGCGGTGTCGTTCATGCGTGCGTCTCCTGGGTTGCCTGCACATCGGCTGGCGGGGCGCGCCGCGGCGCCCGGCCAGTCCCGTGCAAAGCCTTCCGCAGAGCGTAGGCGCGCGATCGATAAGCGTCCAATACAGGATTTGTCCGGTACGATAGACGTCGCTTATCGATGCCGACGCCGCGAGGAGACACCATGGAACTGAGGCAGTTGCGCTACTTCGTGGCGGTCGCCGAGGAACTGCATTTCGGACGCGCGGCAAAGCGCCTGTTCATCTCGCAGCCGGCGCTGAGTTTCGATATCCGCAAGTTCGAAGACGCGCTCGGCGTCCAGCTGTTCTCGCGCACCAACAAGACCGTCGCGCTGACCAATGCGGGCGAGGTGCTGCTCGGCGAAGCGCGCCGGCTGCTGCTGCAGGCGGCCGAGGCCGAACGCCTGACGGTGCGCTCCGCGTCGGGCCTCGCGGGACGGCTGCGGATCGGCTTCGTTCATTCGATGCTGTATCGCGGGCTGCCCGATGCGGTGCGGCGTTTCGAAGCCGACTACCCGGGCGTCGAGGTCGTGCTGAGCGAGATGAACACGCACGCGCAGGTGCAGGCGATCCAGCGCGGCCAGATCGATCTCGGCTACGCGCACTGGGGCCACTTCCCGCCCGAGGTCGAATCGGTACCTGTCTATGCGGAACCGTTCGTGTGCTGCCTGCCGGCCGCACATCCGCTCGCGCGGCGCAGGCAGGTCGCGCTAGCCGCGCTGGCCGCGGAACCGTTCATCCTGTTCCCGCGCGAAGCGGCGCCGCATTATCACGACCTGATCATTGCGCAATGCGTGAACGCCGGCTTCAGCCCGCTGATTCGCCACGAAGCGCGGCTGTGGCAGACGATCCTGTCGATGATCGAGTTCGGGATGGGCGTCGCGCTGGTGCCGCGCGTGCTGCAGCAGGCGAAGAGCGACCGGCTCGCATTCCGGCCGCTGAAGGATGCGTCGCTCGAATCGCGCACGCTCGCGCTGAAGCGCAGCGGCACCGCCGAGCCGGTTGCGCTGCGCTTCGCCGATTACGTGCGCGCGTCGATCGACGCACTGCCCGCGCTCGCGGGCTGAGTGCACGGCCGGCTGGCAGGTATTTGCGGGTATCTGAAAAATATTTGCAGAAAGGGCTTTACGAACCCCAAAAGCTCTGACATAATTTGATTCTTCTTTGGGCGGTTAGCTCAGCGGTAGAGCACTGCCTTCACACGGCAGGGGTCACTGGTTCGATCCCAGTACCGCCCACCAAAGAATTCAAGGGCCTGCGTCTCACGACGCAGGCCCTTTTCGTTTTGGCGTCGCGCGTGCTTCGAGCGACGCGGGCGCCATGTCATTCGACGCCCGCGTCCGCACGCAGCTAGCTACCGAGATACCGGCTTACCGTGCGTGCCCCACCCGCTGCGCCGTCGCATCGAACGCCCGTTTCGCCTTGTCGACGATCTCGTCGACCTCCGCCTCGCGAATCAAGAGCGGCGGCGACAGCAGCATCCGGTCGCCGGTCGCACGCATGATCAGGTTGCCGTTGAAGCAGAAGTCGCGGCAGATCGTCCCGATATCGACGTTCGCACCGAACCGCTCTCGCCGGTGCCGGTCGCGCGCAAGCTGAACGCCTGCCACGAGCCCCGCTCCCGAAATCTCCCCGACGATCGGATGGTCGCCCAGCGCATCGCGCAGCCTGCGCTGGAAGTACGGCCCGATGTCGTTCTTCACGCGCTCGACGATCCCTTCGTCGCGCAGCAGCTTCAGGTTCGCGACCGCGACGGCTGCCGCCACCGGGTGGCCCGAGTACGTGAGGCCGTGGTTGAATTCGCCGTTGTCGATGATCGGCCGCGCCACGCGCTCGTGAATGCCGACGGCGCCCATCGGCACGTAGCCCGACGTGAGGCCCTTGGCCATCGTGATCAGGTCAGGCTCGAAGCCGAAATGCTGGTGCGCGAACCATTCGCCGGTGCGCCCGAACCCGCCGATCACTTCGTCGGCCACCAGCAGGATGTCGTACTTGCGGCAGATCCGCTGGATTTCCGGCCAGTACGTCGACGGCGGGAAGATCACGCCGCCCGCGCCCTGGAACGGCTCGCCGATGAACGCCGCGACGTTTTCCGCGCCGAGTTCGAGGATCTTCGCCTCGAGCTGCTGCGCGCGGGCCAGGCCGAACGCTTCCGGCGTTTCGCCGGCCGCTGCCTCGCCGAAGAAATACGGCTGGTCGATGTGCACGATGTTCTCGACCTTCGACGGCATCTGCTCGTGCATGTAGCCCATCCCGCCGAGCGTGCCGCCCGCGATCGTCGAGCCGTGGTAACCGTTCTTGCGCGAGATCACGAACTTCTTCTGCGGCTGGCCCTGCACGCGCCAGTACTGGTGCACGAGGCGCAGCACGGTGTCGTTGCCTTCCGAGCCGCTGTTGCAATAGAAGAAGTGGTTGAAGCCCTTCGGCGTGACTTCCGCGAGCATCGCGGAGAGTTCGATCACCGGCGGGTGCGTGGTCTTGAAGAAGGTGTTGTAGAACGGCAGTTCCTGGATCTGGCGATACGCGGCGTCGGCGAGTTCCTTGCGGCCGTAGCCGACGTTCACGCACCAGAGGCCGGCCATCCCGTCGATGACCTTGTTGCCGTCCGAGTCCCACAGGTAGACGCCGTCGGCCTTCACGATCACGCGGCTGCCCGCGCGGTTCAGCGCACCCATGTCCGAGAACGGGTGGATGTGGTGCGCGGCGTCGAGCGCGCGGTATTCGGCGGTCGAATGCGGTGAGAAGGCTTCGTTTCGATCGGTCATGTTTCCTCCGGATAACGCTGCCGCACGCTCAGACGTGCAGCAGCAGATGCCTGCGTTCCCACGAGCTGATCACGCGGAAGAACGCTTCGTATTCGGTGTCCTTCAGCGCCAGGTAGGCCTTCACGAACTTGTCGCCGAGAATGCCGGCCAGCGGCGTGCACGCCGCCATCAGCGAGATCCCCTCCTCGAGATTGCGCGGCAGCTGGTACGGCAGGTTGTAGCCGTCCGACGCGATCGGCTCGGTCGGCGCGAGCTGCTGCGACAGGCCGAGATAGCCGGCGGCGAGCGTCGCCGCGAACGCGAGGTACGGGTTGCAGTCGACACCCGGAATCCGGTTCTCGATGCGGCGCGCCGATGCACCCGACTGCGGGATGCGGAAGCCGACCGTGCGGTTGTCGTAGCCCCACTGCACGTTGATCGGCGCGGCCATGAAGCGCGACAGGCGGCGATACGAGTTGATGTACGGCGCGAAGATCGGCATCAGCGCGGGCGTGTACTTCTGCAGCCCCGCGAGATAGCTGTGGAACATCGGCGACACGGCGCCGTCTTCGCCCGAGAACAGGTTGCGCCCCGTGCGCGCGTCGGCCAGGCTCTGGTGGATGTGCATCGCCGAGCCGGGCTCGTCCTGCATCGGCTTCGCCATGAAGGTCGCGTACATGTTGTGGCGCAACGCGGCCTCGCGCACCGTGCGCTTGAACAGGAACACCTGGTCGGCCAGCGACAGCGCATCGCCGTGCACGAAGTTGATCTCCATCTGCGCGGCGCCGACTTCATGGATCAGCGTCTCGATATCGAGCCCCTGCATCTCGCAGTATTCGTAGATGTCCTCGAACAGTGAATCGAACTCGTTGACGGCCTCGATCGAATACGACTGCCGGCCGGTTTCCGCGCGCCCGGTGCGGCCGACCGGCGGACGCAGCGGCAGGTCCGGATCGGCGTTCATGTCGACCAGGTAGAACTCGAGCTCGGGCGCGACGACCGGCTGCCAGCCTTTCGCCTTGTACAGGTCGAGCACACGGCGCAGCACGTAGCGCGGCGAGATCTCGACCGGCGAGCCGTCGAAGTGCACGCAGTCGTGAATCACCTGCGCGGTCGGATCGACGGCCCACGGAATCAGGCAGATCGTCGACGGATCGGGCACGCACACCATGTCGGGATCGGTCACGCCGGTCAGCGTGCCGTCCTCCGGATAGTCGCCGGTGACGGTCTGCACCATCACGGCCTGCGGCAAGCGCATCGATTCGCCGGATTCGAACTTGTTGCGCGGAATGATCTTGCCGCGCGCGATGCCGGCCATGTCGGGAATGATCGCCTCGACCTCGGTGATGCGGTGCTGTCGCAGGAATTCGCTCAGTTCGGGTTGCATGATCGGCCTCTATCAGTCGACGTCGGATGCGGCCGGCGACGGCATCGCGCCGCCGGCCGCATGAATGCGATGGGTCATGCGCGCGCGGCACGCCGCGCCGAATGCCGCGAAGATGTCGCGCGACAGCGGCTGTTCCGCGTAACGCCATTCGGGATGCCACTGCACGCCGAGCGCGAACGCACGCGCGCCGCGCACGCTGACGGCCTCGACCAGCCCGTCGGGCGCGCTGGCTTCGACGACGAGCCCCGCACCGAGCTGCGCGATGCCCTGGTCGTGCAGCGAATTGACCGTCGCTTCAGGTGCGCCGCGCGCGATCCGCTGCAGCAGGCCGCCCGGCGCGAACTGCACGACGTGCGCGGGGCCGTACTGCCGTTCGAGCGGATCGGCCGGCCGCTCGCGGTGATCGTCGAAGCCGGTCGTCGCGTGCAGCCGCTGATGCAGCGTGCCGCCGTAGGCAACGTTCAGCTCCTGCATGCCGCGACAGATCGCGAGTACGGGCACGCCCGCGTCGATCGCCGCGCGGATCAGCGGCAGCGCGGTCGCATCGCGCGCGGGATCGTGCAGCGTGTCGGGCGCGCTCGCGGCACCGCCGTAATGATGCGGTTCGACGTTCGAGTAACTGCCGGTCAACAGCAACCCGTCGACCGCCGCGACGATCGCATCGGCCGGCTGGCGCGCGCCGAGCGCGGGCAGCACGAAGGCAAGCGCACCCGCGCCGTCGACGAGCGCAGCCAGGTACTTCTCCCCCGCCGTGTGGTTCGGATGCGCACCGCGCAGGATGCGGTCGGCGGTCACGGCTACGATCGGTCGCGCATGCATGGGTGTCTCTCCGGCAATCGCGCGCGACACGTTCGCACGCGGGACGATGAAGGTTCGCGCCGGCACCGCACGCGCGCACCACGATGCGCCGCATGCCCAAACGCGATCGCGCCGCGCGGACGATGCGGCAACAGGCGGTGCGGCCCGGAACGGACGTGGAAAGGGACGCTAGGGCAACAACGATGCGCTGCCGTCGCACTGCACCGCGCTGAACACGCGGGCAGCCACGAGGTTGAAGCGACGCAGGCCGCGACGGGAAATGGCGGAGAAACGAGGTTCGCGCAAAGAGGCGGCACGCGTGCCGCGATCAGCATGCCGGATCGGCCCGGCATGAGGCGGCGCGCCCGCCGACGGACTTCGCGTCCGGCGTATCGAAGGGCTGGCGGCTTTCACGATCGTACTCGACTGACGAATGCAGGATACGTGTCGCGATGAAGCGCATGCGGCAATGCCGCGCGGCGACACGTCGGCAAGGTGTCTCGCCGCGCATTCCGGCGCGGTGCGGCCACGATCGATGGCCCGCCGCCGGTGCGCGCGTGACGACTTCCTGACATTCAGCTTATATCACCCAAAAATTGCGTCAAATTTTCAGGTGCGGATGACGACATCGATCAGACGAAACCCGGACCAAAAAAAACGGCACCGATCTCGTGGATCGATGCCGTATTGTGCAGTGCATCGGTGCGTCACGCTGCGTGCCGGCGGGCCGGCGGGCCGTCACGCACCTGCTCCGCCGCGCTGCCGCATCCGTGCGGCCCGGGTTCAGCGATACGCGAGCGCGGTTTCGACGAGCGTCTGCAATAGCGGCACAATCCGCGCCGCACGCGTTTCGTCGTACGCGTAGGGGCGCGTCTCTTCCATGTAGGTGATCTGCGAGAGCTCGAGCTGCACGGCCTCGACGCCCGTTTCGGGCACGCCGTAGTGGCGCGTGATGTAGCCGCCCTTGAAGCGCCCGTTCGCGACGGCCGTATAGCCGCCATGTTCGAGCACGCGCGCGGCGAGCGCCTCCGCCAGGCCCGGCGCGGCACTTGCACCGCTCGACGTGCCGAAGTTGAAGTCCGGCAGGCGGCCGTCGAAGAAGCGCGGCACGTGCGAGCGGATCGAATGCGCTTCCCACACGAGCACGCGGCCGTGCTCGCGCTTCAGGCGTGCGACCTCGCGTTGCAGCGCGTCGTGGTACGGCAACCAGTAGCGATCGCGGCGGCGCATGATCTCGTCGTTGCCGGGCAGCGCGTTCGCCGGATACAGCGGCGCCTTGTCGAACGTATCGACCGGCACGAGCCCCGTCGTGTCCTGCCCCGGGTACAGGTTCTCGTTGTCGGGCGGACGGTTCAGGTCGACGACGTAGCGCGCATGCGACGGGACGAGGATCGATGCGCCGAGGCCAGCCGCGAAGCCGTACAGCCGTTCGAGATGCCAGTCGCAATCGTCGACGAGACGCGCGTCGGCCGTCATCGTCGCGGCGATGTCGTCGGGGATGTGCGTGCCTGCGTGCGGAATCGAGATCAGCAGCGGCAGCGTGCCCTGCTTCAGCGTGAATACAGCCGGTTGTTCAGTCATGTCGCATCACCGTTGAAGGTCTGCCGGCGCACGCAGGCGGCGTGCGCCGGTTGCCGCGCGTCAGCGCAGCAGTTGCGCCAGCGCGGCGCGGTAGTCGGCATACGCGACGGTTTCGTCGCGATGGCGGCGGCCGCTCACGACGCGCTCGCCGCCCGTGTAGACGTCGAGCACCGGCGTCTCGCCGTGCTCCGCGAACACGATACCCGACAACCACGACGTGCTGTCGTGTTCGGCGATCGCCGGATGATCGGGATCGAGCACGAGCCAGTCGGCGCGGCACCCTTCGCGCAGCGCGCCGACGCGCCGCCCGCTGGCCTGCGCGCCGCCCGCGAGCGACGCGTCGAACAGGCGATCGGCGACATGTGCCTGCGTGTCGCTCGCCAGCACGTTGCGCGCGCGGTGCACGAGCCGTTGCCCGTATTCGAGCAGGCGCAGCTCGGCACGCCAGTCGACCGACGCGTGGCTGTCCGAGCCGACACCGATCACGCCGCCTTGCGCGAGATAGTCGACGGCCGGGAACACGCCGTCGCCGAGGTTCGCCTCGGTCGTCAGGCACAGGCCGGCGACCGCGCGACGCCGCGCGAGCGCGGCCGTTTCGGCCGCGTCGACGTGCGTCGCGTGCACGAGACACCAGCGTGCGTCGACATCGAAGCGATCGAGCAGCCATTGCACGGGGCGCGCGCCGTAGGCACGCACGCAGTCGTCGACTTCGGCCGTCTGCTCGGCGATATGGATATGCACGGGCGCGTCGTCGGGCAGCCCGTCGAGCAGCACGCGCAACCCGTTCTCGGACACCGCCCGCAGCGAGTGCGGCGCGACGCCGTAGCGCAGCCCGCCGTGCTCCGGCGCCGCGCGACGCATCGCGTCGAGCAGCTCGAGCAGGCCGTCGGGCGTATTGATGAAGCGGCGCTGGTCGTCGCGCGGCGGTTTGTTGCCGAAGCCGGCGAACTGGTACGACACGGGCAGCATCGTGATGCCGATGCCGGCCGAGCGCGCGGCGTCGACCACGCGCGTGCCGAGTTCCGCGATCTGCGGATAACGCGAGCCGTCCTGCGCGTGATGCACGTAGTGGAATTCGCACACCGACGTATAACCGCACTTGAGCATCTCGACGTACAGCCAGCGCGCGATCGCGGCGAGCGCGTCGGGCGTGATCTTCAGCGCGAAGCGGTACATCAGGTCGCGCCAGCTCCAGAAGCTGTCGGCCGGATTCGCGCGGTATTCGGTGAGCCCCGCCATCGCGCGCTGGAACGCGTGCGAATGCAGGTTCGGCATGCCGGGCAGCACCGGCCCGGCCGCATGCGCGACGCCTGCCGGGGCGTCGGTGTCGGGCGTCACGCCGGTCAGCGTGCCGGCCGCGTCCCAGCGCAGCAGCACGTTACGGCGCCAGCCGTCGGGCAGGTACGCATGGTCGGCGAACAACAGGGTGTCGGTCATAAGGCTATCTATCCATTCATCCGGCGAAACACGGTCGTGCCGCCGCGTACGACCTGCTCGCACAGCGGCCGGCCGATCCAGTAGGCGAGCTCCGCCAGCGAGCCGACCGACCATGCGGCGAAGTCGGCCTGGCGACCGACCTCGAGCGCGCCGTGGCGATCCGCGCGGCCGAGCGCCGCGGCCGCGTGGCGCGTCACGCCCTGCAGCACTTCGGGCACCGTCATGCGGAACAGCGTGCAGCCCATGTTCAACGTCAGCAGCAGCGATTCGAGCGGCGACGTGCCGGGGTTGTGATCGGTCGCGAGCGCGATCGGCACGCCGTGCTTGCGCAGCAGCTCGATCGGCGGCAGTTGCGTCTCGCGGATGAAGTAATACGCGCCCGGCAGCAGCACGGCGACCGTGCCGGCCGCCTTCATCGCCTCGATGCCGGCTTCGTCGAGAAATTCGAGGTGGTCGGCGGACAGTGCCCGATAGCGGGCGGCGAGCGCCGTGCCACCCGCGTTCGACAGTTGCTCCGCATGCAGCTTCACCGGCAGCCCGCGCCGCGTCGCGGCTTCGAACACGCGCTCGGTCTGGGCGAGCGAAAAGCCGATGCGTTCGCAGAACACGTCGACTGCGTCGATGAGCCCCTCGTCGGCCAGCGCCGGCAGCATCCGGTTGCACACTTCGTCGATGTAGTCGTCCGCGCGGCCCGCGTATTCCGGCGGCAGCGCATGCGCGCCGAGAAAGGTCGTGTAGACCGTGACCGGGAAACGCTCGCCGAGCTGGCGCGCGACGCGCAGCATCTTGCGTTCGCTCGCGAGGTCGAGCCCGTAGCCCGACTTGATCTCGATCGCGGTCACGCCTTCGGCCAGCAGCGGCTGCAGCCGCGCGGCGGCCTGCACGAACAGCGTCGTCTCGTCGGCCGCGCGCGTCGCGCGCACCGTCGACACGATCCCGCCGCCCTGCCGCGCAATCTCCTCGTAGCTGACGCCCGCGAGGCGCTGCGCGAATTCGTCGGCACGCGTGCCGCCGTACACGAGGTGCGTATGGCAGTCGACGAGGCCCGGCGTCACCCACGCGCCGTGCAGGTCCTCGCGCCGCCAATGCGCATAACCGTGCGGCAGCGCGGACATCGCGCCGAGCCAGACGATCGTGCCGGTTTCGTCGACGGCGATCGCCGCGTCGTCGATCGTCTCGTCGGGATGGCCGTGCGGACACAGCCTCAGGTGATGCCAGACAGTCGGTTTCATGCGTTCAGTCTCGTTCGCCGATGGCGAGCGACACGGCGAGCAACGCGCCGCTACCGCTCACGACGACGTCAAACGCACGCCGCGGCCCGTCGAGCCGCAACGTGTCCATTTCTTCCAGTGTGTAGCGCGTGCCGTCGATTTCAACGGCGACCTCGCCGGCCGCGCAAAACAACAGCACGGTATCGGCATGCCCGATGCGGTGCGCGCCTGCGCGCCACACGTCGAGCGTGCCGCGCGCGGCCGAACGGCGCGTCATCAGGTTGAAGTCGCGCGTCGCGCCGTCGTGCAGCGTCGCGTCGATCGCCGCCTCGCCCGCGAAATCCGCGCGGGCCAGCGGTGCGTCGAGCACGTGGCGTGCGCCGCCTTCCTCGGCGAGCGTCATGCCTGCGCCGGACAGCAGCACGAGCGTGCGGTCGACGCCGTCGAAACGCGAGAACGGGCCGTCCGTGCCGACGTCCGCGACGCTCACGCGCCACGCGAACGCGTCGAGCGCGGCGCCCGGCGGCGCCCCCAAGGAAGTCTCCTTGGGGGAAAACGCCGCGATCTCGCGCGTCACGCCGCCGCCGTTCTTCCATGGCGACGCGACGAGATCCGCTGCGCGCATCATCGTCGCGTTCACCGGCGCCTGATCGAGCGCCGTCATGCTCAGCGGCCGAGCATCGGCAGCTTCAGGCCGGCTTCGCGGGCCGTCTGCTGCGCGAGTTCGTAACCGGCATCCGCATGGCGCATCACGCCCGTCGCCGGGTCGTTCAGCAGCACGCGGCCGAGACGCTCGTGCGCTTCGGCGGTACCGTCGGCGACGATCACGACGCCCGAGTGCTGCGAGAAGCCCATGCCGACGCCGCCGCCATGGTGCAGCGACACCCACGATGCGCCGCCCGCGGTGTTCAGCAGCGCGTTCAGCAGCGGCCAGTCGCTCACGGCGTCCGAACCGTCCTTCATCGATTCCGTCTCGCGGTTCGGGCTCGCGACCGAACCGGTGTCGAGGTGGTCGCGGCCGATCACGATCGGGGCCTTCAGTTCGCCGTTCTTCACCATCTCGTTGAACGCCTGGCCGAGGCGATAGCGATCCTTCACGCCGACCCAGCAGATCCGCGCCGGCAGGCCCTGGAACGCGATGCGCTCACGTGCCATGTCGAGCCAGTTGTGCAGGTGCGGATCGTCGGGGATCAGCTCCTTCACCTTCTGGTCGGTCTTGTAGATGTCTTCCGGATCGCCCGACAGCGCGACCCAGCGGAACGGGCCCTTGCCTTCGCAGAACAGCGGGCGGATATAGGCCGGCACGAAGCCCGGGAAGTCGAACGCGTTCTCGACACCCATTTCGAGCGCCATCTGGCGGATGTTGTTGCCGTAGTCGAGCGTCGCCGCGCCGCGCTCCTGCAGCGCCAGCATCGCGCGCACCTGGACGGCCATCGACTGCTTCGCGACCTTCACGATGCTCTGCGGATCGACCTTCTGCGCTTCGCGCCATTGCGCGACGGTCCAGCCTTGCGGCAGGTAGCCGTTGATCGGGTCGTGCGCGCTCGTCTGGTCGGTCACGCAATCCGGCGTGATGCCGCGCGTGACGAGCTCCGCGAACACGTCGGCCGCATTGCCGAGCAGGCCGACCGACACCGGCTTGCCGGTGCGCTTCGCTTCCTCGATCATGCCGAGCGCCTCGTCGAGCGTCGTCGCCTTCTTGTCGACGTAGCGCGTCTTCAGGCGGAAGTCGATGCGCGTCTCGTCGCATTCGACCGCGATCATCGAGAAGCCGGCCATCGTCGCGGCCAGCGGCTGCGCGCCGCCCATGCCGCCGAGGCCGCCCGTCAGGATCCAGCGGCCCGACGGATCGCCGTTGAAGTGCTGGTTCGCGACCGAGAAGAACGTTTCATAGGTGCCCTGCACGATGCCCTGGCTGCCGATGTAGATCCAGCTGCCGGCCGTCATCTGGCCGTACATCATCAGGCCCTTGCGGTCGAGCTCGTGGAAGTGATCCCAGTTCGCCCAGTGCGGCACGAGGTTCGAGTTCGCCAGCAGCACGCGCGGCGCATCCTTGTGCGTGCGGAACACACCGACCGGCTTGCCCGACTGGATCAGCAGCGTTTCGTTTTCCTCGAGATCCTTCAGCGACGCGAGGATCTGGTCGTAGCATTCCCAGTTGCGCGCCGCACGGCCGATGCCGCCGTACACGACGAGCGCATGCGGATGCTCGGCGACTTCCGGGTCGAGATTGTTCTGGATCATCCGGTAGGCCGCTTCGGCCAGCCAGGTCTTGCAGACCTTCTCGCTGCCGCGCGGCGCGCGGATCGTGCGCGTCGGATCGAGACGGGGATCGATGTGTTTCGGATGGTTCATGACGACTGCTCCCGAAGGAAATGAATATCAAATAGGAATCAGAAATGCCCGGTGAAGCGATAACGGCTGCCGGGATGCCACAGATTCGCCACCGAGGCGACGACGCCCTGCGACCAGGTGCGCCGATGTAAAACCAGACACGGCTCGACGTCGTCCATCCGCAGCTGCTCGCGCCGCTCCGGCGCCGGGGCCCCCGCTTCGATCCGGTACTCGACGCGCTGCAGCGGAGCCGCGCGCATCAGGTACAGGTTCGGCGTCGTGTTCGTGAAATCCTGCTCGGCGTAATCCGGCGCGACCGCCGGATTCACCCACCGCTCTTCGAGCTGCACCGGCTCGTCGTTCTCGAAGTGCAGCACCTGCGAATGAAACAGCTTCGTGCGCACGGCCACCTGCATCTCGTCGGCGAGCACCTCGTCGGCGCGGATCGTGTCGAGGCCGAGCACGCTCGCGCGATACGCATGCCCGCGCGCGCCGACCTCCTCCGAGATGCTGCGGATCGCCACCAGCGTCGACTCGTACTTCGGCCGCGCGACGTAGGTGCCCGCGCCCTTCATGCGCGTGAGCACCTGCTCGGCCGTCAACTCGCGCAGCGCGCGGTTGACGGTCATGCGCGCCACCTTGAACTCGCGCGCCAGCTCGTTCTCGGACGGCACCTGGTCGCCCTCCTCCCACTCGCCGGCGTGGATGCGGGCCAGGATGAAATCCTTGATCTCCTGGTAGACCGGCGCGCTCATGGGCTTACTGTTCCGACGCGAACGAGAACGGCGCGACCTTCGCGAACGCACGCTCGCCGACCAGCTTCGCGATCACCGCGATGTCCGGTGCGAAGTAGTGGTCGAGCTCGTAGTGCGCGACCTTGCTGCGGATCGTTTCCATCACCGGCGCGAGCTTCGGGCTCGTGTGGTGCGGCGCGCGCAGGTCGACGCCTTGCGCGGCGGCCAGCAGTTCGATCGCGAGGATGTGCTTCGTGTTGTCCGCGATGTCGGCGAGCTTGCGTGCGGCGAACGTCGCCATCGACACGTGGTCTTCCTGGTTCGCCGAGGTCGGCAGCGAGTCGACCGACGCCGGGTGCGCGAGCGTCTTGTTTTCCGATGCGAGTGCGGCGGCCGTCACGTGGGCGATCATGAAGCCCGAGTTCACGCCGCCGTCCCGCACGAGGAACGGGGGCAGGCCCGACAGCGTCGCGTCGATCAGCAGCGCGATGCGGCGTTCGGCCAGTGCGCCGATTTCCGATGCGGCCAGTGCGAGGTTGTCGGCCGCGAACGCGACGGGCTCGGCGTGGAAGTTGCCGCCCGACAGCACTTCGCCGGTATCCGGGAAGATCAGCGGGTTGTCCGACACGGCGTTCGCTTCGATCAGCAGCACGTCGGCCGCGTGACGCATCTGGTCCAGGCACGCGCCCATCACCTGCGGCTGGCAGCGCAGGCTGTACGGGTCCTGCACCTTGTCGCAATCGCGGTGCGACTGGTTGATCGGCGAGCCTTCGAGCAGGTCGCGATACGACGCTGCCGCGTCGATCTGGCCTTGATGGCCGCGCAGTTCATGAATGCGTGCGTCGAACGGCTTCACCGAGCCGGCAGCCGCGTCGACCGACAGCGCGCCCGCGACGAGCGCGGTGCGGTACAGGTCTTCGATCGCGAACATGTTGTCGAGCGCGAGCGCGGTGGATGCCTGCGTGCCGTTCAGCAGCGCGAGGCCTTCCTTCGCCTGCAGCGTCAGCGGCGCGAGGCCCGCGACGCGCAGGCCGTCGAGCGCGCTCGCGCGCTCGCCGCGGATGAACACTTCGCCGACGCCCAGCAGCACGGCCGACATGTGCGCGAGCGGCGCGAGGTCGCCCGATGCGCCGACCGAGCCCTTCACCGGGATCAGCGGCAGCACGTCCGCGTTGAACAGCTTGATCAGCGCGTCCATCACTTCGCGGCGGATGCCCGAGTGGCCGCGGCCGAGGCTCGACAGCTTCAGCGCCATCAGCAGGCGCACCGACGAACGTGCCATCGGCTCGCCGACGCCGACCGCGTGCGACAGCACGAGGTTCTTCTGCAGCAGTTCGAGCTGGTCGTGCGGGATGTGCGTGCTCGCCAGGCGGCCGAAGCCCGTGTTGATGCCGTAGGCCGGCTCGCCCTTCGCGGCGATGTCGGCGACGGCCTTCGCGCCGGCGTCGATCTTCGCGAAGCTGGCCGGGTCGAGCGCGAGCTGCACGGATTCGCGTGCGATCTGGCGCAGTTGCGGGAGGGTCAGGTGGCCGGGGGTCAACGTAATCATGTGAGCAATCCTGTCTAGACAAGTTCGGAGTGGTTTGAAGTGTAGCCACCTGAACTTGTCTAGACAACCCGTTTTTCACCGATTTCGACTTGGGAGTTTCCCTGATGCCCGGTGCGGCCCGCCGGAGCGATCGGCGGGATCCGGCTCTTAACATATGTTGCGATTATTTTGTCTTTGGCAACATACGAATCACCACTCGCCACGGAGCCCGTCATGCCCTTCCCGCCCCGTTTCATCGCCCGGTTCATCGCCCGGTTCATTGCCCGGTTCATTGCCCGGTTCGGCCGCCCCCTGCTCTTCGCCGCGTGCGCATTCGCAAGCGGCGCGTCGTTCGCCGCGGAGCCGCTCTCCGGCACGCTCGAGAAGATCCGGCAAAGCAACCTGATCTCGATCGGCCACCGCGAAACGTCGGTGCCGTTCTCCTACGTCGACGCGAGCGGCAAGGTCATCGGCTTCTCGCAGGATCTGTGCGACCGCGTGATCGCCGCCGTGAAGGCACGCATCGGCAAGCCCGACCTGCAGGTGCGCTTCATCCCCGTCACGTCGCAGAACCGCATCCCGCTCGTGCAGAACGGCACCGTCGATCTCGAATGCGGCGTCACCACGAACCTCGCCGCGCGCCACGCGCAGGTCGCGTTCTCGACCACCTTCTTCGTCGCGACGACGCGCCTGCTCACGCGCACGAGCGCGGGCATCCGCGACTTCCCCGACCTCGCCGGCAAGACGGTCGTGACGAACCAGGGCACGACGTCCGAGCGCCTGCTGCGCAGGATGAACGAGGAAAGGAAGATGAACATGCAGATCATCAGCGCGAAGGACTACGGCGAAGGACGCCTCACGCTCGAATCGGGCCGCGCGGCCGCGTACATGATGGACGACGTGCTGCTCGCGGGCGTGCGCCAGCTCGCCGCGAAACCGGCCGACTGGCAGATCGTCGGCACGCCGCAGTCGTCGGAGGCCTACGGGTTCATGCTGCGCAAGGACGATCCGCAGTTCAAGGCGCTCGTCGACGGCGTGCTCGTGCAGTCGATGAAGCGCGGCGAGATCGATGCGCTGTACGACAGGTGGTTCATGAAGCCGGTGCCGCCGAAGGGGCTCGCGTTCGACTTCCCGATGAGCGACGTGATCAAGGCGCGCTACGCGGCACCGAACGACGCGCCGCTCGAATGAGCGCCGCGCGCTGACGCCGGCTCACGCACGCGTCCACGCGATGCACGCCGCGTAGCCGGGCGCCGCGTCGAGCCACGCCGCGTCGAACGCCGCGACACCGGCGGCGGGCGCGGCCGGTTCGACGATCTTCGTCGCAGGGGTCGCGACATCGCGCGGCGGCACGACCGCGAACGCTCGCAACCCGCCGACGATGCCGGTGCCGAGCGCCTTGAGCAGCGCTTCCTTCGCCGCCCACACGCGCATGAACGCCGCCGCGCGCGCGGCGGGCGACACGCTGTCGAGCCACGCAGCCTCGACAGGCGCGCAGACTTCGCGTGTCAGCGCACGCCAGTCGGCCGCGCGGTCGCAGCACTCGATATCGACACCGACACGACCTGCGGGCGCCCACGCGAGCAAGGCATGATCGCCCGCATGCGACACGTTGAAATCGAGTGACGTCCGATGCGCGGGGGCCGGCGACGGCCGCCCCGATGCGTCGACGACGATCGCGACCGCATGCGGCGCGACACCGAGGGCCGCGCCGAGCACGTCGCGCAGCGCGGCACGCGTCGCGGCACTGCGCACCGCATCCTCGTGACGCATGAAGCGCGCGGCGCGCGCGCGCTCGTCATCGCTCAGCGCCGCATAGGCCGGCGACGCGAGCGGCACGCTCCAGTCGAAATCGATACGCGCGACCCGCACACCCGCGCGTGCAGCGGCGGGCGGCACATCGAGCGCGTGCACGCGCCATGCGCGGGCGGTGTCGGCCGGAGAGGCGGAATCGGACGGAATGGACATCGGTGCGCAGCAGCCTGTGCCGTGAAAGGAAACGCCCGATGTTAATCGATCGCGCCGGCATATGAACCGGCCCGGGTGCGACTCGCCGCGGCCGCATCGAATCGGAGCGGCTTCATGAGCCGCATGCGAAGGCCGCGCACGGCAGCACGCCATGCCCGCGACGCACCGGGCAGCCGCCGCGCCTCACCCGTTCGCGGCGACGCCCGGCACGCCGCTGCCCGTCCCTCGCCCGCGCGACGCCGGGTGAAGCGCATGCACGTGACCCGGCGCATCGGCCGGCAGCACGCCGTGCTGCAGCCAGTACAACGCGAGCGGCCACAGCGTGTCGGTGAAGCGGCTGTGGAAAAACGCGAAATGGCCGATCGCCTCGACGCCGATGTCGGCCGGTGCGATCCGCAGATGCGTGACGTCGCTGCCCGTGTAGTAGCCGACCAGCCGCTCGATCGCCTCGACCGTGCCGAACCCGTCGTCGTCGAGGCCGATCGCGAGCATCGGCGCCGACAGTCCCGCGAAGCGGGTGGGCAACGCGACGCGGCTTGCGACGGGTTCGGCGAGCAGGCCGCGCGTATAACCATCCTCGAAGCGGGCCTGCGAGCGCACCCACGACAACGCGACGCCGCGCGGCGTGTCCTCCATCCAGCCGAGCCGCTTCGCGGGCACGTAGCCGAACACGGCCGCGAGCAGCGGCATCGCAACGTGCCACTTCCACCACATGCGCCGCCGTTCGGCCGGCAGGTAATCGCGCCAGTACGCGTACTGCGCGCCGACCGTCACCGCGTGCCGCACGTGAGCGTTCGATGCCGCGAGCCCGAGCGCGAACCCGCCGATGCTGTGCGCGACCACGTCGATCGGCTGGCCCGGAAACGCGTCGCGCGCGTACTGCAGCGCGGCGTCGCAATCGAGCCGCCCCCAGTCGAGCCAGTTCGCGCGCAGCTTCGCGAGCTGCGCCGGGCGCGACCCGCCGATGCCGCGATAGTCGTAGACGAGCACGTCGCGCCCCTGTGAAAACAACCAGGCCGCGAAACGAAAGTAGTAGTCGCAACGCACCGACGTCGCGCAATTGATGACCGTCACGGGCCGCGCGGCACTGCCGCCGCGATGGCGCCACACATGGCCGCGCAATTCATAGCCGTCGGCCGCGCGCAGCGTCACGGGCTCGGGCGGCAATGCGCCTGCCGCACGGCTGCCCTGCGTCGTCCCGCTGCTCTCGTTCGAAATCGTCATCGAGTCTCCTGTCGGTCCGAGTTAGCGCTTTAGCGCTTACTCGGACCCCATGCTTCGCGGTCGGTCCGAGTTAGCGCTTTAGCGCTTACTCGGACCCCATGCTTCGCGGTCGGTCCGAGTTGGCGCTTTAGCGCTTACTCGGGCCCCATGCTTCGCGGTCGGTCCGAGTTAGCGCCTCAGCGTTTACTCGGCCCCCATGCTTCGCGGTCGGTCCGGGTTGGCGCTTCAGCGCTTACTCGGAACCCATGCTTCGCGGTCGATCCCGGTTAGCGCTTCAGCGCTTACCCGAACCCCATGCTTCGCGGTCAGCCCCGCACTCCCCGCGCCAGCCTCCATTGAACTTGACGCGCCCCGCGTTCTCAACCAATCTTGCTGCTCCGTTCGCATGAGTCACGCGCATGTCAACGCCACTCGTCCGCCTCCCGTCGCTCGACCTCGTCCGCGGTTTCGTCGCCGTCGGCCGCCGCATGAGCATCACGCTCGCCGCGCAGGATCTGTGCGTCACGCAATCGGCGGTCAGCCGCCAGGTGCACGCGCTCGAAGCGCATCTCGGCGTCGCGCTGCTGCAGCGCGGCTACCGGAAGATCACGTTCACGCCGGAAGGCGAGCGGCTGTTTCGTGTCGCCGATGCGGCCCTGCACAGCCTGCAGGACACCGTCGCGTCGCTCGCCGCCGCACGCGAGCGCCAGCCCGTCACGATCACCGCGAGCATCGGCGTCACCGCGCTGTGGTTGCTGCCGCGGCTCGGGCGGCTGCAGGCGCGCCTGCCGGAGATCGACCTGCGCGTCGCCGCGAACGACAAGGTACTCGATTTGCGCGCCGAAGGCATCGACCTCGGCGTCCGCTATTGCCCGCGCGAGCGCGCGCCGGCCGGCGCGCTGCACCTGTTCGACGAGATCGTCGTGCCGGTCGCCCATCCCGCGCTCGCCGCACGGCCCGTCACGAACGCGGCCGCGATCGCCGACCACGTCCTGCTCGAATTCGACGGGCCGCCGCAGCCGCAACTGCAATGGCGCACGCACCTGCTCGCGGCCGGGCTCGGCGACGCGCGCCCGAAAGGCGTACTCCGCTTCAACCAGTACGACCAGGTGATCCAGGCCGCGATCGCGGGCCAGGGCGTCGCGCTCGGGCGGCTCGCGCTCGTCGCGCCGATGCTCGCGGACGGGCGGCTCGCGGTGCTCGGGCCGCACACGCAGGCGCTGTCGGAGGCTTACGGCTACTGGCTGTTCCAGCACGATCCGGCACCGCGCCGCGAAGTCGCCGAGGTCCGCGACTGGATGCTCGCCGAAGCAGCCGAATGCGATACCGCGATGCGTGCGCACGATACGGCGTCGGCATAGGCCGGAGCCTGAGCCGGAGCCTGAGCCGGTTCAGCGAATGCCGCCGGCCACGGCCGGGCCCGCCCGATCCCCGCGCCCTTCGTCGCATTCCCCACACGCATACCAACCTGACCGAATGATCGCTTGAGGGTCGACGGGCCCGATCGTCTAATCGGATCGAGCGCGGCCGTTTTGCCGCGCCCCCTTCCGGAGACACGCATGACCCCGATCGAGCACGAAGTCCGCCGCCGCTGGCTGCCCGTACTGGCCGGCGGCCTGATCATGGGCGCCGCGCTCGGCATCCGCCACGTGCAGGGCCTGTTCCTCGCGCCGGTGTCGCTCGACCACGGCTGGTCACGCGAAGCGTTCGGGCTCGCACTGGCGTTGCAGAACCTGATCTGGGGCGTCGCGCAGCCGTTCACGGGCATGATCGCCGATCGTTTCGGGTCGCTGCGCGTGATCGTCGCCGGGATGCTGCTCTATGCGGCTGGGCTCGTCACGATGGCGCATGCGGCGACGACCGGCATGTTCACGGTCGGTGCCGGGCTCGTGATCGGCATCGCGCTGTCGGGCTCGGCGTTCGCATCGATCTACGGCGCGCTGAGCCGCCTGTTCCCACCCGACCGGCGCGGCTGGGCGCTCGGCGTCGCAGGCGCGATCGGCGGGCTCGGCCAGTTCTGCATGGTGCCCGTCGCGCAGGAACTGATCGGCGGCATCGGCTGGCGGCATGCGTTCGTCGCACTGGCGCTCGTCGCGGTGGTGCTCGCGCCGCTCGCCGTGCTGCTGCGCGACCGGCCCGCGCAGATTGCCGGCGCCGCCGCCGGCCCCGACCAGTCGATCGGCGAAGCCGTGCGCGAGGCGTTCGCGCATCGCGGCTTCTGGCTGCTGAACGCGGGTTTCTTCGCGTGCGGCTTCCAGCTCGCCTTCATCGCGACGCATCTTCCCGCGTACCTGCTGGATCACGGGCTGCCGGCTCGCCACGCGAGCGTCGCGCTCGCGCTGATCGCGCTGACCAACGTGGCCGGCACCTATGCGTGCGGCCATCTCGGCGGGCTGCTGCGGCGCAAGTACGTGCTGTCGGTGCTGTACCTCGTGCGTGCGCTCACGATGGCCGTGTTCGTCATCGTGCCGCTGTCGCCCGCGAGCGTCTACGTGTTCGCGGCGGTCATGGGGTTCACGTGGCTCGGCACCGTGCCGCTGACGAACGGCGTGATCTCGCAGGTGTTCGGCGTGCGCTACATCGCGACGCTGTTCGGCTTCGTGTTCTTCGGGCACCAGCTCGGCAGCTTCTTCGGTGTGTGGCTCGGTGCGCTCGTGTACGACGCGACGCATTCGTACATGCCGCTGTGGATCGGCTCGATCGCGCTCGGCGTACTCGCGGCGCTGCTGCACCTGCCGATCAACGACGCGCGCGTCGCGCGTCCGGCAGCGGGCAACGCGGCGTGGGCATGATCCGCGCGGCACTGGCCGCCGGCACGCTTGCGTTCGTCGCGTGGTGCGGCGCGGCCTACTTCGATTCGGGCGTCGCGTACGCGCTGCTCGAACACGTCGCGTTCTGCAATTGACGCGGCAACCCGGGGGCGGGCGTTCAGCGGCGCTTCGGCAATGCGGCCAGTGCATCGAGCGCGCGGGCACGCGCCGCTGCATGCTCGACGAGCGGCTCCGGATAGTCGACGCCGAGCCGCACGCCGGCCGCTTCGAGCTCCAGCGGCGAGGCCTCCCACGGCGCGTGGATCGATGCGGCGTCGAGGCCGGTCAGCTCGGGCACCCAGCGCCGCACGTACGCGCCGTCCGGGTCGAACTTCCGCCCCTGCGCGACCGGATTGAAGATGCGGAAATACGGCGCGGCGTCGGCACCGCAGCCGGCCACCCACTGCCAGCTCGCCGCGTTGTTCGCGGGATCGGCGTCGACCAGCGTGTCCCAGAACCACGCTTCGCCCGCGCGCCAGTCGATCAGCAGATGCTTGATCAGGAACGACGCGACGACCATCCGCACGCGGTTGTGCATCCAGCCGGTCGTCCACAGCTCGCGCAAGCCCGCATCGACGAGCGGATAGCCGGTCAGCCCGCGCTGCCACGCGCGCAGCGCGGCGGGATCGTCGCGCCACGGCATCGCATCGAACTGCGCGCGGAAATTGTCGGTCGCGAGTGCCGGAAAGTGGTACAGCAGCGTGTAGCTGAATTCACGCCAGCCGAGTTCGCTCAGGAACTTGTCGGCGCCCGCCGCGCATGCCGCGCCGCCGGCCTGCGCGGCGCCCTGCACCGCGTGCCACACCTGTCGCGGCGACACGTTGCCGAAGCGCAGGAACGGCGACAGCCGGCTCGTCGCGGGCCGGTCGGGACGGTCGCGCGCATCCGCGTAATCGGCGAGCGACGTCGTCAGAAACGCGTCGAGCTGCGCGTGCGCGCCGCCTTCGTCGGGCGCGGGCCACGCGTCGCGCAGGCCGCCGGCCCAATCCGGCGCCGACGGACGCAACGCCAGCGCATCGAGCGCCAGCGCGCGGTCGCTCACGGCCTTCGGCCAGCGATGAAACCCGATCCGTTCCGGCTCGGGCAGCGGCGCGGCCACCGCGCGATCGCGGCGTGCCGCGCGCCAGTACGCGGTGAACACCTGGTACGGCCCGCCGCTGCCCGTGAGCACCTCCCACGGCTCGTTCAACAGGCTGCCGTTGCTGCTCTCGACCGTGACGCCGCGCGCCTTGAGCGACGCCTTCAGCGCCGCGTCGGCGTCGCGCTGCGGTTGCGCATAACGACGGTTCCAGTACACCGCTTGCGCACCCGTGTCGTGCACGACGCGTTCGATCTCGCGCGGCGCGTCGCCGCGCAACAGCAGCAGGCGGCCGCCATGACGCGCAAGCGCCGCGTCGAGCCCGGCCAGCGACCCGTGCAGCCACCAGCGCGCCGCGCCGCCGGGCGCGCGCCCGGCGGCGGCGCCCGTGTCGTCGACGAATACGCATACGAGCGGCCGGCCCGACGCCACCGCGCGCGTCAGCGCGGGCTGATCGGTCACGCGCAGATCGTCGCGGAACCAGACGATCGCGGGAGCAACGGACGACTTGGCGGACACGGGCACCTCGATGACGAAAGCAGGAAGAGACGCGTATTGTCGCGGCTGTGCCGCGCGGTGTCGATGTTCGGCACGCCGGCGGATCGACGACGGTCACGGCCGTCGCGCTCCCCCTGCCGCCCCCGGTGAAACGCCTTAGTCCATTCCGACGATTCTTCGCCGCATGCGCCGGCCTACGCTCGATGTCGGGTACGCCGCACGGCACCTGCCGGCCGCTACCGGCACCGCGCGTCCCGCCCCTGCCACGCACGCCGGCCGATGCCGACGCGGACCTTTCCGACTGCTGCGGCGCCCGGCCGGGCGCGCGGCCTCACCCGATACTCACCCGATACGCCGCCATGACCAAACCCTCGAATCTCGTCACCTCGATCACCGTCGACATCGACGCACCGGCCTCCGTCGTATGGGAAGTGCTGACCGACTTCCCGCGCTACGGCGAATGGAACACATTCTGCGTCGGCTTCGAAACGACCGGCAGGCTCGGCGATTTCGTGCACATGCAGGTGCGCATTCCCGGCACGGAAACCGTGATTCCCGTCGACGAGATCCTCGTCGCGTGCGAACCGGAACGCCTGCTGTCGTGGGAGCAGCGCCCGACCGACGACAACAAGGACGCCGCGCGCCGCGACCAGTACATCGACGCGATCGGCGCGGAACGCTGCCGTTATTTCACGACCGACCAGTTCCTCGGCATCAACGCGGACACGATCATGCGGAACCACGGTGCGTGGGTGAAACAGGGTTTCGACCAGTGCGCGCGCGACGTGAAGCGGCGCGCCGAAGCGCTCCATGCGGCACGCCGGCGCAACGGCGTCTGACCGGGAGCCGCCGATGCCCGATCTGCACACGCTGTCCGACTATCACGACATCCGCGAACTGATCGTCGCGTATTCGACCGCGATCGATACGCGCGACTTCGACGCGCTCGACGCGGTGTTCACGCCCGACGCGGCGATCGACTATCGCGCGATGGGCGGCATCGCGGGCCGATATCCGGACGTGAAGGCATGGCTGCGCACCGTGCTGCCGCGGTTTCCGCAGTACCAGCACCTGGTCGGCAACCTGTCGATCCGGCTCGACGGCGACACCGCGCGCGGCCGCACGACCTGCTTCAATCCGATGGAAGTCGCGCTGCCGGACGGCGGCACGCAGGTGATGTTTCTCGGGCTGTGGTACGTCGACCGGTTCGCGCGTACCGCGCTCGGCTGGCGCATCGTCGAGCGTGTCGAGGAGCGCTGTTACGGCCACAACGTGCCGGCCGTGCTCGCGGGCGCGACCGGTTGATCGCGCCGCAACCCGGCGGCCACAATCCGCCGCCCGCGACGCGCACGCCGTGCGCGGGATGCACGGCGTGCGCATCGCGGGCCGTTGCGTCAATCGAGCCGGAACGCCGCCTCGAACCGCTCGGCGAACGCGTCGAACTCGGTTTCCGGCAGATGATTGATGCCGCCCGCGCGCTTGCGCCCGCCGCCGGTCGGAAAACCGCGACAGAACTCGTCGGCGCCGAGCGGCCGGCCGTCGGGCACGCGCACGCTGACGACGAGCCCGCCGTCCGCGCGCGGCGACAGCACCGCGAGCGCCGCATGCGGCGCGTTGCGCATCCGCTCGTTCGCGAGCATGCCCGTCGCGCGCCGCGCCCATGGATGATCGGGCATCCGGACCAACGTCGCGCCGGGCACCTCGCGCAGCGGCGCGAGTGCGCACGCCCGTGCCATGTCGTCGCGGTAGCCGTCGCGCAGCGCGGCAAACACGGCGGTCTCGCGCACGAACTCGAGCGGGTCGACGCACGGCAGCATCGCGTCGGCAAGTGCCGCCGGGTCGAAATGCAGATCGCCGACACACTCGCCGTACGCGTTGTAGTTCAGGTAGAGGCCCAGTTCGGCGAGCGTGTCGCGCTCCGCGTCGTCGATCCCGTGCTCGCGCGCGAGCGCGCCGCCGAGCGCCGGCAACTCGTCGCCGAATGCCGCGACGATCGCCCAGCGCACGTGCCGGCCGCCGAGATAACGGTTCACGATCGCGCTCGTGCAGACGTCGGCCGCCGTGTCGATGTGCGCGTCGAAGCGCGGATCGTCGGGCAGCTCGCCCGCGAAGTGATGGTCGAAATAGCGGACCGTCGCGCCGTCGCGCAGCAGCCGCGCGCAGGCATCGCGATTCTGGTCGTGCGACACGTCGAGCACGGTGACGATGTCGCCCGCGCGCGCGTCGATCCGCTCGAGCAGCCTGATGTCGCGCTTCACGCCGGTCACGAGCGTGCCGCGCACGCCCTCCGCGAGCCGCAGTTGCTGAAGCGCGCACAGGCCGTCCGCGTCGCCGTTGAACGCAAGGAAGTGTCGTTCGTCGTGGTTGTCCTGCATGATCCTTTGCTCCGTCGTCAGGGCATGAAATCGCCGCCATTCGCGTCGAGCGTCGCGCCCGTCACCGCGTTCGCGTAGTCCGACGCGAGGAACAGCGCCGCGCGCGCGCAGTCGTCGTCGGTCGGCAGCTTCGCGAGCGCGATGTTCGACGCGACCGGCGCGATCACCTGCTCTTCCGTCATCCCGTATTCGGCCGCCGCCTGCCGGAAATACGTCCGGGTCGGCACGCCCCACATCCACCCCATGTGGATGCTGTTCGCGCGAATGCCGTGCACGCCGAGTTCGCGCGCCAGGTATTTTGCCGCAACGGCGAGCGCCCCCTTCGATACAGCGTAGCCGCCTTCCCCTGCAAACGGCTTGCGGGTCGCCTGCGTGTTGATCATCACGATCGCGCCGCGCTTGTGCCGCTTCATGTGCGGCACGACTTCCTGCGTAAGTGCCATCGTGCCGAACACGTTGGTGTCGAACACCGCGCGCCAGCCGTCGAGGTCGGCATCCTCCACCGGTTCGGGAAACCTGCCGTGCACGAATGCGCTGTTCACGAGCGCATCGATCCGGCCGAAGCGCTCGACGGCCTGCGTCGCGAGCTGCCGGCATTGCGCGCGATCGGTGATGTCGGTCTTCACCTTCAGCACGTCGCAGTCGACACCGAGTGCACGGATCCGCGTTTCGGCGTCGTCGAGCTTTTCCGTCGTGCGCGCCGCGACGACCACGCCGCACGCGCCCTCGCGCGCGGCCTCGACGGCGAGCTTCACGCCGAGCCCCGGCCCGATCCCGGAAATCACGACGATCTTGTCCTTCAGCAACATGGCTTGTCTCCTGGTTGTCGTTGGTGTCGCGAGCCCGGCCGTCAGCCGGCCGCCCGCAGGTGCCGCGCGCGATACGCGGCGAAGTCGCGCGCGAGCTGCGCATCGGTGAAGCCGAAGCGCGCGATCGAATAGTCGTGCGCGGCACGCTTGTCGCGGCCGTTGCGCGCCATCCAGTCGGCCATCGCCGTGCGCCGCCGCGCATCGAGCGGCATGCCGGCAAACGCGTACACGGCCTCTGCCACGCCGAGCGGATTCGACACCGTGTCCTCGAAACGCACGTCGAGGAAGCGGCCGGACGGCAGCGCATCGCGCGCGGCCATCGCGGCGCCGATCGCGCGTGCCATTCCGGCGTTCCACTGCGCGCCGACGGCAAGCGGATCGGGATCGTCCGCATACATCTGCCACAGCGTGTGCGCCATGCTGGCCATCGACGGAATCGTCTGCGCCGGGTCGCGGTGCGTGAGCACGACCTGCGCGCGCGGGAACACGCGGCACAGCACGTCGAGCGCATGCAGGTGCTGCGGCGTCTTCAGCAGCCAGCGCGTGGCCGGCGCGACGCCGCGCCGCGCCTTCTGCCATTGCAGGAACTGCAGCATCCGCTTCAGGTACGTATAGACCGGCGTGAGATCCTGTCGCGCGAGCCACGCCGTATAGCGCGGCACGTTGGCGTACGAGTCCATCGCGCACACGAACGAGTGCTCCATCAGCATGAACTCCTCGTCGGCGAGCATCGCATCGAGCGGATGAATCGTCAGGATCTGCGGAATGCAGTCGATCATCGTCGCGACTTCGGCCTGCGCGCGGGCGATGCGCACCGCCGGCTCGGCCAGCGTCTCGCCCGCGAGCGGCGCCGGGTAGCGGGTCTCCCACCACGCGGCAGTATGGAAGCGCGGATCGACGGCCAGCAGCCGCTGCAGCAGCGTCGTGCCCGTGCGCGGCAGGCCGACGATCACGAGCGGATCGTCGATCGCGATGTCCGCGATTTCCGGATGGCGCCGGAAGTAATCCTCGACGACGAGCCGGTTCACGAGTTGCCCGACGAGCTTCTCGCGCATCATCGCCGCGCCGCGTTCGGACAGCCTGGCTTCGTCGATCAGCGACGCGCACATCACGTCGAGCGCCTCGCGATACGGTCCGTCGCCGAACGCGGTGAGCCCGCCCGTGCGCGACACGGCCTCGGCGATCAGTCCGTCGGCATCGAGCCGCGAGCGGACCAGGTCGATCGGCGCGTTCATGCGGCCTCCTTCAGCGCGGCGAGCTTCACGACCCGCGTGCGCGGATGCACCGGCTGCGCGGCGCCGACCCAGCGCCAGCAGATCGTGCCGGTGCGATGCCCGGCCGTATCGAGCCAGTTCGCGTCGCCCGGCCGCGCGGCCGCGACGACCACCGTCACGCCACCATCCGCATTCCGGCGTGCGCCGTGCTTGTTCACGCAGATATCGAAGTGCCGGTAATCGAGCGACTCCATCCAGTAGTTGTTGAGCTGCACGTTCCAGAAATCGCAGTCGGGCACCTTGTCGACGTCGATCACGAGCGCCTCGTCGTCGGCCAGCTCCCAGCACGAGTGGTAGTAGTAGATGTTCGGGTCGCCGCCGACCGACTGGCACAGCGCCTGGTCGGCGGGCGGCAGCGCGTTCACATGCGACCGGTAGCCCGCGGCCCAGTCGGCGAACAGCTTCGCCGTCTGCTCGACGAACTGCGCGGCACGCGTGAGGCCGCCCTGCAACGCGAGCGGATCGAGTGGCGCCGGGCGGTCGTGCGCGCCGATGCGTTCGATCTTCAGTTGCGCGGGTGTCTCCGTGCGCCGGTCGAGGAAAGTCTGGCGCACCAGCAACGCGTTGGTGCCGGGCTCCATGCGTACCCAGTTGCCCGCGCGCGGTGTCTCGCCGAGCACGATCTCGAAGCTGCCGTCCGGTGCGATCTCGAGCTGCTTCGCATCGAGAAAGCCCGTCTGCAGCATCTTGCCGTCGGTCTCGTAGCCGCCCTTCTGCGTGCCGAAGCTCAGGTAGGCCACCGTGCCGCGCCGCCCCGTCACGCGGTATTCGCAACGGCCGTCGAGCCGCGCGTACTGGTACAGGTTGTCGGGATTGTCGGCGCCGATCTTCGCGGTCTCGTGCGACGGCGAGAAAAAGCCGGGCCACGCGCCGTCCGCGAATTCGACGTGCATTTCGAGCGCGATGCGCATCAGCCGGCTCAGGTAACGAAAGCCTTCCGCGCGTGTCAGCGGATCGTCCGGCGCCTCGGCGCGCAGGATCTGCTCGCCGCTGCGTTTCAGGGTGTCGCAGAAATCGGCCCAGGTCTGGCCCGAAAGCAGTTGCGTGGCACGTGTGTCGTCCGTCATGTGTCGTCTCCGCCGATGGTCGAGCGCTCACCTTAAGCGCCGGCGTCGCGCACCTCTTCGTCCGGGTGGACTAAGGAAAGATCCGCTCCACCGCCGTGCCGCGGTTTAGTCCACCCGGACGAAGAGCGGCATGCCGCTCGCTCGATACCGTTGGCGTCATGCACGAAACGCCGCACATGTCGCGCGGCGCCGGCATGAAACAAGGAGACGAACGATGTTGACCCACTTGGAGCGACTGGAGGCCGAAAGCATCCACATCATGCGCGAGGTGGTTGCCGAGAGCGAGAACCCGGTGATGCTGTATTCGATCGGCAAGGACAGCTCGGTCATGCTGCATCTCGCGATGAAGGCGTTCTACCCGGCGAAGCCGCCCTTTCCGCTGCTGCACGTCGATACGACGTGGAAATTCCGCGAGATGATCGCGTTTCGCGACGAAACGGCCGCGCGCCTCGGCCTCGACCTGCGCGTGCACGTGAACCCCGACGGCGTCGCGAACGACATCAATCCGTTCACGCACGGCTCGGCCATGCACACCGACGTGTGGAAGACGCAGGGGCTCAAGCAGGCGCTCGATCATTACGGCTTCGATGCCGCGTTCGGCGGTGCGCGCCGCGACGAGGAGAAATCGCGCGCGAAGGAACGCATCGTGTCGCTGCGCTCCGAGCAGCACCGCTGGGACCCGAAGCGCCAGCGCCCCGAACTCTGGTCGCTGTACAACGCGCGCAAGCGCAAGGGCGAAAGCCTGCGCGTGTTCCCGATCTCGAACTGGACCGAGCTCGACATCTGGCAGTACATCCAGCTTCACGACATCCCGATCGTGCCGCTCTACTTCGCGAAGGAACGGCCCGTCGTCGAACGTGATGGCGCGCTGATCATGGTCGACGACGAACGCCTGCCGCTGCGCCAAGGCGAAGTGCCGCAGATGCGCAAGGTGCGCTTTCGCACGCTCGGCTGCTACCCGCTGACGGGCGCGATCGACAGCGATGCGAGCTCGCTCGACGACATCCTTCGGGAAATGCGCGAGACGCGCACGTCGGAACGACAAGGACGCCTGATCGACAGCGATTCGGTCGGCTCGATGGAGAAGAAGAAACAGGAGGGATATTTCTGATGGCAAACGTTCTCACCGCGCCCGAGGCACACGCACATGCGACGCCCAACATGCACGCCGACGATGCGCAGACGAAGGACCTGCTGCGCTTCATCACGTGCGGCAGCGTCGACGACGGCAAGAGCACGCTGATCGGCCGCCTGCTCTACGAATCGAACATGCTGTTCGACGACCAGCTCACGCAGCTCGAAGCCGATTCGAAGAAGGTCGGCACGCAGGGCGGCGAGCTCGATTTCGCGCTGCTCGTCGACGGCCTGTCGGCCGAGCGCGAGCAAGGGATCACGATCGACGTCGCGTACCGCTTCTTCGCGACCGCGCGCCGCAAGTTCATCGTCGCCGACACGCCCGGCCACGAGCAGTACACGCGCAACATGATCACCGGCGCGTCGACCGCCGATCTCGCCGTGATCCTGATCGACGCGCGCAAGGGCGTGCTCACGCAGACGCGCCGTCATAGCCATCTCGTCGCGCTGATCGGCATCAGGCGCGTGGTGCTCGCGATCAACAAGATGGACCTGGTCGACTACGACCGGGCCGTGTTCGAGCGCATCGACGCCGACTATCGCGCATTCGCGGCCGAGCTCGGGCTGGCGGAGATCGTCAGCATCCCGATGTCGGCGCTGCGCGGCGACAACGTGATCGCGCCGGGCGCGCGGATGCCGTGGTACGCGGGCCCGACGCTGATGCAGCATCTCGACACGCTGCCGCTCGCCGCGCGCGTGACGCGCGACGAGCCGTTCCGGCTGCCGGTGCAGTGGGTCAACCGCCCGCACCTGAATTTCCGCGGCTACGCGGGCAGCATCGCATCGGGCGAGATCCGCGTCGGCGAGCGCGTGCGCGTGCTGCCGTCCGGCAAGGAGAGCCGCGTCGCATCGGTGATCACGCAACGCGGCGAAAGCGACATCGCGCACGCCGGCGACGCGGTGACGCTCACGCTCGCCGACGAGATCGACATCAGCCGCGGCGACATGATCGCGCGCGCGGATGCGCCGCCCGAGGTGGCCGACCAGTTCGAGGCGACGCTCGTGTGGATGCACGACGCGCCGCTGCTGCCCGGCCGCCCGTATCTCGTGAAACTCGGCACGCAGACGGTCGGCGCGACCTGCGCGACGCCGAAGTACAAGGTCGACGTGAACACGCGCGAGCATCTCGCGGCACGCACGCTCGCGCTCAACGAAATCGGCGTGTGCAACCTGAGCTTCGACCGGCCCGTGGCGTTCGATCCGTACGACCGCAACCGCCACACGGGCGGCTTCATCGTGATCGACCGCTTCACCAACGACACGGTCGGTGCCGGGATGCTGCACTTCGCGCTGCGCCGCGCGCACAACGTGCACTGGCAGGCGGTCGACGTCGACCGCGCCGCGCGTGCCGCGCAGAAGGCGCAGACGCCGCGCATCGTGTGGCTGACGGGGCTGTCGGGCGCCGGCAAGTCGACGATCGCGAACCTCGTCGAGAAGCGGCTGCACGCGCTCGGCAAGCACACGTACCTGCTCGACGGCGACAACGTGCGGCACGGGCTCAATCGCGATCTCGGCTTCACCGAGGCCGATCGCGTGGAGAACATCCGGCGCGTCGCCGAAGTCGCACGGCTGATGCTCGACGCGGGGCTCATCACGCTCGTGTCGTTCATCTCGCCGTTCCGCTCGGAACGCGAGATGGCGCGTGCGCTCGCCGGCCCCGACGAGTTCGTCGAGGTGTTCGTCGACACGCCGCTCGCGGTCGCCGAGGAGCGCGACCCGAAGGGCCTGTACAAGAAGGCGCGGCGCGGCGAGCTGAAGCATTTCACGGGCATCGATTCGCCGTACGAGCCGCCCGCGCGGCCCGAACTGCGCGTCGATACGGTCGCCGAGTCCCCTGACGAAGCGGCCGGGCGCATCGTCGCTTACCTGCTGCGCGAGCGCGCAGCGTAGGCGCCGCAGGCGGGGCAGCCCGGCGGCTGCCCGCCTGCCCGCCCGGGCGCGCCGCCTCCTCCGTTCGGACGACGCGGGCCGCCGGGCGGCCGGTATGCTGGCTCGGGAACCCTCCCCCCCGATCCAGGAGAACACGAGCATGCCCATCGCGCTGGCACCCGGCGATCCGGCCGCGCACGACGGCTTCGACGACGCGGCGTGGACGGCGCGCGAACTCAGCGCGTGGCTCGGGCTCGTCTATCAGGGCCCGTCGGAAGCGCCCCCGTGGGCCGGCTTCCTCGAAGCGGTCCGCGTGCGGCTCGACGCGCGCTTCACGACACTGGTGCTGCGCAACCCGGGCGGCGCACGGCACGGGCTCATCATCAACGCGTCGGCGCACGGCCCGCTGCTGCCCGGCGAGCCGTCGTACAGCGAGCAGTTCTATGCGCTGTGCCCGTTTCTCGATCAGCCGCCCGGCCAGGTCTTCACGGCCGACCGGCTGTTCGGCGAAACCGCGTGGCGCGCGCACGATTTCTACCGGCAGTATCTACAGCCGCTCGACCTGCGCTACATCCTCGGCGCGAACCTGCGCGGCGAACGCGGCGTCGAATGCGCGTTCTTCGTGAGCCGCGCGCACGGCGGACGGGACTTCGACGCGGCCGAACGCGCGCAGGTCGCGACGCTGCTGCCGCACCTGCAGCGGGCAGTCGAACTGCACGCGGCGTTCGACGTGCTCGACGCCGAACGCGCGCTGTACGCGGGCACCGTCGACCGGCTCGATGTCGGCACCGCGATCGTCGACGAGGACGGCCGCGTGATCAAGCGCAACCGCATCGCCGAGCGGCTGATCGAGCAGCAGGACGGGCTGTGCGTGCGCCACGAGCGGCTCCACGCCTCGTGCCCGCTCGACGAGCGCCGGCTGCAGAAGGCGTTGCAGGCCGCGCTCGAGCATTTCCGCGCGGGCGCGCTCGCCCGCATCGAAGCCACCACGCTGTCGCGCCCCGGCGGCGCGATGCCGTTGAGCGTGCTGCTGCGCCCGCTCGCGCCCTACCGCGGCGCCGAGGACCGCCGGCACCGGCCGGCCGTCGCGGTGTTCGTGCGCGATCCCGTGTCGTCGCCGCAGACGTCGCGCGACATGCTGCACCGGCTGTTCCGGCTCACGCCGATGGAAACCGAAATCGCGCTGCTGCTCGTCGACGGGTTGACGCTCGACGAGGCCGCCGCCGCGACCGGCATCACGAAGAACACCGCGCGTGCGCACCTGCGCGGCATCTTCGCGAAAACGGGCGCAACGCGGCAGGCCGTGCTCGTGAAGACGCTGCTCAACAGCGTCGTGTCGATGGCGTAGCGGCCGCGAGAGTAGCCGCCGGTCGGGTTGCCGGGGAGTGCACCACGCGCGCGGGTTACCACCGGGTACCCCGGCCACTGGTACGCACTCGTTTCATGTCATATGTCATCAGACATTGAAAACTGCCCGACGGATCTCGTGAAATTCCCCAATATCTGAGAAATTCCCGGGTAAACCCGCGACGTCTTCACCGGCGCTCAGGCGTACCATGTCATACGACGACATACTACACAGCCCCGCCCGACCGGAGACACGCTTGAACCCGCCCTCGCCCGCCCTGCCCGGACGCGACCCGCTCGCGTCCGCCGTCTCGAAAGTGAAGTGGCATGTACTGCCGCTCGTGCTGATCATGTTCATCGCGAACTACATCGACCGCGTAAACGTCGGCTTCGTCGACCGCCACCTCGAAGCGTCGATCGGTATCGGCGCGGCCGCGTACGGCCTCGGTGCCGGGTTGTTCTTCGTCGGCTACGCGCTGTTCGAGGTGCCGTCGAACCTGCTGATGCAACGCTACGGCGCCCGCGTGTGGCTCGCGCGGATCATGGCGACGTGGGGCATCGTCGCGGCCGCGATGGCGTTCGTGTGGAACGACACGTCGTTCTATGCCTTGCGCTTCCTGCTCGGCGCGGCCGAGGCCGGTTTCTTTCCCGGCGTCGTGCTGTACCTGTCGCAATGGCTGCCGCCGCAGGAGCGCGGCAAGGCGATGGCGATCTTCCTCGGCGGCTCCGCGTTCGCGTCGGTGCTGTCCGGGCCCGTCACCGGTGCGCTGCTGTCGATCCGCGGCTTCGGCCTCGAAGGCTGGCAGTGGATGTTCCTGATCGAAGGACTGTTCTCCGTCGCGCTGTGCGGCGCGAGCTGGCTGCTGCTGAAATCGCACATCCGCGACGCGACGTGGCTCACGGCCGAGGAACGCACGGCGCTGCAGAACGCGCTCGACGAGGAACGCGCGACGCGCGACGTGCGCTCGAACGTGCCGGTGCGCGCCACCGCGCTGCTGCGCGATCCGCAGATCATGCTGTTCTGCTTCCTGTATTTCTCGATCCAGCTGACGATCTACGCGGCGACGTTCTGGCTGCCGACGATCATCCGCAAGATGGGCGGCCTCACCGATTTCCAGGTCGGCCTGTACAACACGATTCCGTGGATGATCGCGATCGGCGCGATGTACGGCTTCGCGGTGCTGTCGTCGAAATGGAAACATCCGCAGCGCTGGCTCGCGTTCGCGCTCGTGCTCGCCGCGTGCGGGCTGTTCGCGTCGACGTCGCACGATCCGGTCTGGTCGTTCGCGTCGATCTGCTTCGCCGCACTCGGCTTCAAGGCCGCGGCGTCACTGTTCTGGCCGATCCCGCAGGGTTATCTCGACACGCGCGTGGCCGCGGCCGTGATCGCGCTGATCAACTCGGTCGGCAACCTCGGCGGCTTCGTCGCGCCGACGGCCTTCGGTTATCTGAAGCAACATACGGGTTCGATCACGGGCGGGCTGTATGCGCTCGCGATCGCGTCGCTCGTCGCCGCCGTGGCCGCGCTGTTCGCGCGCACGCACCGGCGCAGCGATCCGCCGCGCGGCCTGCCGGCCGACACCGCCCTGACGAACGCATCGATGCTCCGCCATGCCGAACACTGACCGCCTGACCGTCGTCGTCTCGAACGCCGCCGACGCCGACCTCGCCACGTTCTCCCTCGCGGCCGACGGCACGCTCGCGCCGCTCGCCCGCTATCCCGCAGCCGACGTCGCGATGCCGATCGCCGTGCAGGCCGACCGCGCGCGGCTCTATGTCGCGACGCGCGGCGAACAGCCGACGATCGTCGCGTTCCGCGTCGTGCCGGCCACCGGCGCGCTCGTGCGCATCGGCGCGACCGCGATCGACGCGAGCCATGCATACCTGTCGCTCGACCGCAGCGGCCGCTGGCTGCTCGGTGCATCGTACGGCGGAAATTCGCTGAGCCTCTACGACGCCGCGCGCGTGCGCGACGGAGACGGCACGCCGCTGCAGGTCGTGGGCGGCATCGCGAACGCGCACTCGGTGATCGTCTCGCCGGACAACCGTTTCGCCTATGTCAGCTCGCTCGGATCGGATCGCGTGTTCAGCTTCGCGCTGGTCGAGGACGCGGCCGGCCTGCGCGCGCTCGAACACGGCGAAACGCGCGTGCCGGCCGGGTTCGGCCCGCGCCACCTGCAGTTCGCGCGCGACGGCCGAACGCTCGTCGTCGTCAGCGAATTCCAGGCCACGCTCGCCACGTTCGCGTGCGACCCCGACACCGGCCGGCTCGGCGAGGTGCACGTGAGTGCGCGCCATCCGACCGTCGCCGAACTCGCGCCGGGCCATGCGCGGCCGCCCGCGCCCGCCGAGCCCTCCGTGTGGGCCGCCGACCTGCACCTGAGCCCCGACGGGCGTTTCGCCTACGTCAGCGAACGCACGTCGAGCCGCCTGCTCTGCTATCGCCGCACCGCTGACGGCACGTTCGAACCCGCGCACGCAACGGCCACCGAGACGCAGCCGCGCGGGTTCGCGATCGACCCGTCGGGGCGCTGGCTCGTCGCGTGCGGCGAACAGTCGGAATACGTGTCGGTGTATGCGATCTCGCAGGACGACGGCGCGCTGTCGCCGCACGCACGCGTACCGGGCGGGCGCGGCGCGAACTGGGTCGAGATCGTCTGAAGAAGGGATAAGTGGAGCATGAAGCGGCAGTCCTGCCACGCGGGCCGGCGCATGCCCGCGTTCAGCGCCGCTCGCTCGGCGCGACACCCGTCCAGCGCTTGAACGCACGCGTGAAGTTCGCGCGATCCGTATAACCGACGCGCGCGGCGATCTCGTCCACCGGCAGCCGCGTTCCCTCGAGCAACCGCAGCGCGTCGCGCAACCGGATCTCGTCGAGCAGCGTCGAATAGGTCGCACCGTACTCGGCGAGCTTGCGCTTGAGCGTACGCGCCGATACATGCAGCTCGCGCGCGACGTCGTCGACTGCCGGATAGCCGCCCTCGCCGCAGATCAGCAGGTTGCGCACGCGCTCGACGATGCTTTCCGCATAACCGAGCCGCGCGAGTTCGGCCTCGCACTGCTGCACGATCATCTGCGCGGTGTGCGCGTTCGCGGTGCCGATCGGTTCGTCGAGCAGCGCGGCATCGCAACGGATGCGGTTCGCGCTCGCGTCGAAATGGCAGCGCGGCAGCCGCGCGCGATAACGCTCGAACCACGGCGGCTCGGGCCATTCGAAATGGAGTTCGGCGCGCGACTGCAACGTGCGTCCCGGCACCGGATACAGCAGCGAATTGAACAGGATCGCCGTCTCGACCAGGAAGTTCTCGACCGCGAACTGCCGCAGCCGGCCGAGCGGAAACGCTTCGAGCACGTCGATGTCGACGGTTCCGTCGAGCCGCGCGAGCCGCACCGAGAAGAACGGCACGCGCGTCGGCAGGTAGCGGATGCCGAGCGAGATCGCCTCGCCGAGCGTCGCGCAGCTCATCAGCCCGAAGCCGATCAGTCCCGCTTTCGTCAGGCTGCTGCGCAGGCCGATCTCGATCGCGATCGACGGATCGTCCGTCGCGTCGAGCAGGTTGAACACGATCGCCGCCTGTTGCAGCGGCGTGATGCGCGCATCGGGCTGCGCGAGCCGGTCGCGCTCGACGCCCGAGCCCGCAAGAATGCGTCCGCCGTCGATACCGCGCTCCTCGGCCAGCATCAGCATGAACAGCGCATACGCGGACGACACCGTCGCCTTGTTCAACTGGCGCGCGGCATCCGGGACGGACAGGGCCATGCGGAGGACTCCGGAGCGGTTTCGGCGGATTGTAGCGCCGCTGGCCCGCAATGACACCGGGGCGAGACTCTAGCCGCGCCGGCCGGCCAACGTGGCCCGAAATGACACCGCCATTGGCACCCGCGGCCCTCGCGGGCGGCCCGGTGCGCGCCTATGCTTGTCACATCGGCATAACGCCCCACTCTTTCCGCAGGAATCCGGTCGATGAGCCAACCCGCACGAACCGCCTTTCGCCACGACGCGGACAAGGTCGCGTACGTCCGCCGCGAGGTCAACGCCGCGAGCGACGCGATCCGCGCGCGCTTTCCGCTGCTCGACAACCAGAACCTCGTCGGCGCGACCGTGATGGCCGTGTCGGTGAGCGCGATGCTCGCGATCGCCTGGCTGTATGCGCGCGGGGCGATCGCGTGGTACGTCGCGCTGCCGCTCGCCGCGTTCGTCACGTCGCTGATCCACGAGCTCGAGCACGACCTGATCCACCTGATGTACTTCAAGAAGACGCCGTGGGCCTATCACCTGATGATGGCGCTGTGCTGGCTCACGCGGCCCGGCACGATCAACCCGTGGACGCGGCGGCGCATGCACCTGCATCACCACAAGGTGTCGGGCGGCGAATCGGATCTCGAGGAATTCGGCATCACCAACGGCGAGCGCTGGGGCGTGAAGCGCCTGCTGATGATCGCCGACGGCATGCTCGCCGTCGTGCTGCGGCCGGCCGCGATGCGCCGCAAGGTCAAGCAGTACGTGGCCGCTCAGCCGGTGCAGGACCCGTCCGAACGCTTGCAGTTGCGCGTCGAGCAGGTGTCGTCGTACATGCCGGTCGGTCACGTGTATTACGTGCTGTGGCATGCGTTCATCGTCTATCACGCCGGCCTGTTCGCGCTGCATGCGTTCGGCTACGCGGTGACGGTGCCGGCCATCGTCGCGCGCGTGATGAGCGTCGTCGATTTCCTGGCCGTGGTGTGGCTCGGGCCGAACTTCGTGCGCAGCTTCTGCATCAACTTCGTCAGCTCGAACATGCATTACTTCGGCGATATCGATTCACGCAACGTGATCCAGCAGACGCAGGTGCTCAACCCGTGGTGGATGCTGCCGTTCCAGCTGTTCTGCTTCAACTTCGGCAGCACGCATGCGATCCATCACTTCGTGGTGCGCGACCCGTTCTACATTCGCCAGCTGACCGCGCGCACCGCGCATGCGGCGCTGCGTGAAGTCGGCGTGCGCTTCAACGACGTCGGCACCTTCGCGCGTGCGAATCGCTGGGGCCCGTATCGACCGTCGCGCCGCGCTCGCCGCGCGCAAGCCGACGCGTGATGTAAGACCGGCGCCGCGCAGGCTCAGCCGCCGATCGGCGGCATCGGCCCTTGCCCGCGGATCCACGACCAGTTCGCGAGCTCGGCCATTTCCTTGTCGCCGCGGCTGTCGCCGTACGCGAACAGCTGTTTCGGCGGCCGGTTGCCCCACCACCCGCGCAGCCGCACGACCTTCTGCGGCCCCCAGCAGTTTTCGCCGTCGAGCCGGCCGGCAAACGTGCCGCGCTCGAACGCGAGCCGCGTCGCGAGCACCGCATCGAAGCCGGCCGTCTTCGCCCACTTCTCCAGGTACAGCGACGGCGACGCACTCACCAGCACGACTTCATGCCCGCGTGCCCGGTGCTCGCGAATGCGTTCGAGCATTTCCGGACGCACGAGGCCCGGCAGGTAGGTGTCGACGAACGTGCGTGCCTGCGCATCGAGCGCGTCCTCGCGCACGGGTCCGAACGCGAACGACGCGAACTTCGCTTTCGCATCGCCACGCGACAGCAGCCCGGCCTTCATTGCGACGATCCACGGCAATGCACGCAGCCCGGCCCATGCGAAGCGCGGCGTGCCGACCGCATAGCGGACGAAATGGCGAAAGCTGTCGGTCGTCGTGATGGTGCCGTCGAAATCGAATGCGGCAACGATGCGGTCGGTCATGGAGAATCGGGCGGGAAAGCAATGAGATGCCCGGGAAGATAGCAGACTCGCGCCGGTGCACGTTAAATGGCGTGACGTGGCGCGCCGTGGCCCGCGCAGCGAATGCGCGCGCCACGGCGCGCGCATTCGTGCGCTTCGTGCCCGATGCGCCGTTCGCTCAGCGCTGCGGCCGCGCCGCCAGCGCCGCCGGCAGCACGACGTTCATCAGGTGATCGGCGCGCGACAGCAGATCGGTCACGCGCTCGTCGAGCCCGCGCAATTGTGCGGGTTGCATGCGGATCTGCTGCACCGCCTGCCCGACGATGTTGCGGCGGTCGAACAACGTGCGCTCGACGCCCGCATCGTCCGGTGCGCGCACGACGTCCGACACCGCGCTCAGCGCCGCGAGCACGACCACGAGATTTTCCTCCGCATGGCGAACCTTCGCGGCGAGTTCCTCGGTGCGGCGCGGAAAGAAGCCGAGCGACTGCTTGAGCGCACCGAGCGCCGCTCGATAATCGACATGCCCGGCGGACCCGCCGAACCAGCGTTCGAACATGCCGGCCTTGCGCGTCGCCTGCGCGAGCATGCCGGCCATCATGTCGGCCGCGCCGAGTTCGTTGAATTCGCGCGTGGTGGCCGCGACGGCTTCGACGAGGTTGCCCGCCGTCTCCAGCGCGCCGTCGCCGATCGTCGCGACCGTCGTGAGCTTCAGCGGTACCAGTTGCCGGATGTGCCGCTCGATGCGCGGCGCGTAGTCGGGGTAGAGATTCGGGAAGCTGGCCTGCGCGGCGCGGAAGCATGCTTCGAGCTGCGGATGGTTCGACTCGCCGAACACCGCGCGGCCGACCGCCTCGGCCGGCGCGGTGCGCACGGGCCTGTCGGGCGCCGGCCCGAAGTCGAGCGCCTGCGGTGCCGGCCGCTCGGGCGCGCGCGTGCCCGGCGTCGTCGCGGCCGCGGGCGGCGCGTCGAACGCAAGACGCCCGGGCGTGCGCTCGGGCGTCGTATCGAACTCGAGCCGTTTCGGCTCGTCGGACGGATTCGTCATCGCTGCTTCCTGCCCGGCGCGGCGGTGTCCCGCCGGCCGGACTGCCGCCAGTCAGACCGCGCCGCCGTACGCGCGCACGAAGTCGCCCAGGCCGCGGTTGTAGCCGGCGCCGACCGCCTTGAACATGAAGTGGCCGTCACGGCGATAGAAGCTGCCCACCTGCACCGACGTCTCCATCGAGAAGTCTTCCTCGAGCGCGTACTTCGCGATCACCGCGCCCGACACCTCGTCGGCGATCTGGATGTAGCTGTTGCGCACCTGGCCGAAATTCTGGCGGCGCGCTTCGGCCTGGTCGATCGTCACGACCACCGAGATTTCCTCGATGTCCGCGGCGAGCTTCGTCACGTCGATGAAGATCACCTCGTCGTCGCCGCCGCCGCTGCCCGTGCGGTTGTCGCCGCTATGCACGACACCCAGGCACTTCGACGCGGGCATCCCGCGCTTCGGGAAATCGTCGCCCGGCTGGATGAAGGTTTCCTTGCGCTCCATCGTGCGCACTTCGCTGTTGTAGAACACGAAATGCTGATCCGAGATCAGCTTCGGATTGCTCTGTGCGTCGTACTTGCACAGGAACACCGACACATCGAGATCGAAATCCGTGCCCGTGTCCGTCGCGTTCGCGTCCCAACCGAGACCGATGCGGAACTTCTGCGTGCCGGGCGCTTCCTTCGACAGGTTGACGCGACCGCCTTTCGACAAATTGATCATCTGAACCTCTTCTGCTGGAACCGCCGTTGCGCCGGCGGCAATACCGGGCCGCCCTACGCGGCCCCCTCGTTGATGGCTTTCGTGCGGCGCGCGCTTATTCGCCGGCCACCGCGGTGCGGTCTTCCTTGCGCTGCACGACGATCGACGACCACACGGCCGCGGCGATCATCGCCGCGCCGACCAGGCCCGTGATGACCTCGGGCACCTCGAACTTCACGCCGAGGAACATGATCGTTGCGAGCGCACCGATCGCCCAGAACGCGCCGTGCTCGAGATAGCGGTACTGCGCGAGCGTGCCCTTCTTCAGCAGCACGAGCGTCATCTCCCGGATATAGGCCGCGCCGACGCCGAGGCCGAGCGCGATCAGGAAGATGTTGTTCGACAGCGCGAATGCGCCGATCACGCCGTCGAAGCTGAACGACGAATCGAGCACCTCGAGATACATGAAACCCGCGACGCCTTCGCGCACCACGCGCGTGCCCGTTTCCTCGCCGCCGATCAGGTCGCCGATACCGTGTGCGATCACGAAGCTGATCACGCCGAACGCGCCCGCCAGCAGGAAGGCGACCTGTTCCGCCGACGGCACGTAGAACGATGCGACGATCACGATCGCGAGCGTCAGCGCCACTTCCAGCGCGGTGATGCGGCCGAGATGACGCATCGGGCTTTCGAGGAAACCGATCCAGTGCTCGTCCTTCTCGGTGTCGAGCATGAACTTGAAGAACACCATCAGCAGGAACGCGCCGCCGAACGCCGACACCTGGTGATGCGCGGAAGTCAGGATCGCCGCGTACTTCTCCGGCGACTCGATCGCGAGCGTCAGCGCATCCCACATGCCGATGTGGCCGATCACCGCGACGATCAGCAGCGGGAACACGAGCCGCATGCCGAACACGGCGACCGGCAGGCCGAACACCATGAAGCGGTTGCGCCATTTCTCCGACCAGTTCTTGAGCACGGAGGCGTTGACGACCGCGTTGTCGAGCGACAACGAGATTTCGAGCACGCACAGGACCGCGACGATCAGCATGTCTTTCACGCCGCCGAGGAAATACGCGGCGACCAGTGCGAGCGCCGTGAGCGACAGCGGGATCTTGAAGTCTTTCAACATGATGTGGGGTTTCGAGTTTCGGGAAAAAATGACGTGCGGGCCACGCTTACTTCGCGCGCACCCAGTCGCAGAATTCCTGCGTGATCAACTGTTCGTAGATCTGTTCGTCGCTGATGTCGAGCGATTCGAGATGCAGGAAGCCGACGTTCGGCATCTCTTCCGCGATTTCCGCGAGGAAGCCGAATTCGCTCGGGTCGCCGACGCCGACGAGCGACCAGTACAGTGGGTAGTGCTGCGACTCGGCCAGCAGCTGGCGCACGCGCTTGCGATCGTTCTTAGGGTTCTGCCCGTCGGTGACGAACAGTACCCATGCGGGCAGATGGCCGTTCACCGGCGCGGAAGCCGCCGGTGCCGGCGTCTCGTCCGCGCCGCCGAACAGCCGGCTCAGGAAGCCGCGCTTCTCTTCGCGTTTCGGCGACGGCTGCGGCGCCCGGAAGAAGAAGTCGACGATGTCGTTCATCACCGGCGCGTACTGCGTGCCGCCCCATTTGTCGATCCGCGCTTCGAGCACGTGGTCGGAAATGTACGAACCGTAGTTGTCCGGCGTCGCGGTCGGCAGCCGGTTGTAGCCTTCGGTGAAGGTCCACGTGTCGACTTCGCCGTTGTCGTCGAACTTCAGTGCGATGCCGAGGATCCGGTCGTGCGTCTCCTGGATCACGCCCGACTGGTAGAGCGGCTTCGCGGAGCCGGAGATGTCGAGCGCCGCGCCGACGCGCACGACGGGCGGCTTCAGGATCTGGCGTTTTTCGAGGACGATCGCGACCTTCGCCGCGCGTTTCTCAAGCGTAATCATGCGGTGTTCTCTCAGTTCTCTCAGTTGTGCTTCGGAGCGAATCGGGTGATCAGGTCCTGTTCGAGCTGGCGCAGGCGCGGCGCGTCCTGCTCGCGCTGGCGCTTGCCGTCGGCGATGATCTGCGTGATGTCGTCGAATGCGCCGAACAGCTGCTGCTGCGCGTATTCGAACGTGTCGGTCGAGATCACCGGGCGCTGGCCGAGCTTCGCGACTTCCTGCGCGTTCTGGCGGTTCAGGTCGGCCTGCGCGCGGATCGCCTCGTCGGCCGCGTCGTACGTCGCGTTCGCGAGTGCCGCCGCGCGCTTCGTGCTGAGCTGCTCGAGGTAGAGCGCGAACGCATTGGTCCACGCGGGGATCAGCACGGTCTTGATCGTCATGAACTTCGACGTCAGCGTGCGTTTCTGGTCCTGCTCCATGCGGATCTGCGGCGCGAGCTGCTTCGACATCAGCATCGCGCGGTCGAGGTCGTCGAGCTTGCTTTCGAGCGCGTCGACCTTGCGCTGCACGTCGAGCAGGCGTTGTGCGGCGAACGCGTCGTCCGCCGGCTGCTGGCCGGCCGCGAGATGCGCACGCAGCGTCGCGAGCGCCGTTTCGCCGAGCGCCTTCGACTGCGCGAGCTCCTGGTGCAGCGCGTAGTTGTCGTTGTACATCCGCTCGAGCTCGTCGATGCCGGCCTTCTGGCGCCGCGCATGGCTCTCGAGCTCGACGACGAGCGTGTCCATCCGCTTGCTCACCGATTCGTATTGCGACAGCAGCTTCTCCTTGGTCGAGCGAAACAGCCGCGTGACCTGCGTGAGCAGCCCGCCCTTGTCGGCACCGCGCGGATCGAGCCCCTTCGCGGTCGCGATCAATTCGTTGAGCTTGTCACCGAACTGGTCGGCATCCGACGCACGGACGCTCGCGAGAATCTGCTGGGAAAAAGCGGCGATTCGCGTGCCCTGCGTCGCGCCGAGCTGGTCGATCTCGTCGACGGTGATCAGGCGGACATTCTCCGCCGGGCGCGCGGCCGGCACGGCGACGGCGGCGGCAGGCACGGCGACGGGTGACGAAGACGGGGTGGAAGGACGATCGCTGACCGCATCGGAGTTCTTGTCATCGAATAGCGGCTTCATGTGGCTACCACGTTTCCTTTTCTGCTTTCTGCTGCGTGTTGTCGTGCGCGCGTGGCGCGCATCCGCGATAACCGCCGTGCTCTCTCACGGGCGGCAGACGGACAATAAATGGCCCGAGCGCCTTGCGTCAAGGGAAGGAATTCTTTCAATTTCCATTCATTTTGTAAGGTGATGAACGGACGTCATGCCCGGGCGCCCCCGCTCCTGCCGCCATGCGGGCCGGCCACGCGAGATTCGGACACGCCGAAACTTACATGTCCGATCAATGCGAAAGAGAAATGAAACCGCCTGTTTGAACGGGTTTCAGACGGCGCACTCACGGGGCCAATCCCCTCGCGGACACCGATCGCGCATTAGCGATCCCGCACGCGATTCATCCCGAGCCTGGGCAGGATGAACGGCACCGATCGGTCACGAATCGTAAAATCCCATCGTCCGTCGATGTCCACGAACGTCGCGCTGAAATGCCGGTCGTCGGCCCACGCGAGGTCGTCCAGATGGCACGACGCATACATCGCGCCGACCGTGCGCCGCGCGATTTCCGTCAATGGATCCTTCGACACGAGCGTGAACGTGACGGCCTCCTCGAACAGGCAGTCGTAGTTGGTGACGAGCAGATAAGCGGCCGGCGTCTCGAACTGGCGAAGCAGCACGTAACCGGAAACCGTGAGGCCCGAGCGCTCGCCGTTCACGAGCACGGCGGTACGCGACGGCCACGTTTCGTACGAGCCGTCGTGCGTTTCGAGCGCGAAGCGTTCGATCGGCTTCATCGCCGGGCCGGTTGGCCGAGATCGTGCGCCGGAAGCATCGTCGCGTCAGTTCGCGGCCTTGCGGTACAACGCGACATATCCCGCGAGAATCAGCAGCAGCGACCCGCTGACGCGGTTCAGCCACTTCTCGCCGGCCGCTTTCCACACGCGCACCGAGTGCACGCCGAGCAGCGCGTAGCCGGTCATCCCGACGACGTCGATCGCGACGATCGTGGCTGCGAGGATCGCGTACTGCGGCGCGATCGCGTGCGACCGGTCGACGAACTGCGGCAGCAGCGCGGACATGAACAGGTAATACTTCGGGTTGCTCATGGCGACGAAAAAACTCTTCAGGAACGCGGTCCGGCGATCGGGGATCGCCTGATCGACTGCCTGCGCGGCAGCACGGCCGCCGGACGAGAGCAGCATCCGCACACCGACATAGGCGAGCCACGCGGCACCGGCCAGCTTCAGCGTGACGAACGCCGTTTCCGATGCTTCGAGCAGCATCCCGAGACCGAACCCGACCAGCGCGACCATCACGACATCGGCGGTAACGGCGCCGAGCATGCCGACCAGTGCGTGACGCAATCCGTACCGTGAGCCGTTGCTCATCGCGAGCAACACCGTCGGGCCGGGCGTCGCGACGCCGACGGAGAGGATCAGGGCAAAAGCGAGCAAGGCGGACAGCGACATGGCGTGGCGTTCCTTCTGAAGGGAGCTTGCGAACGGGATGGCGTCGTCGTCTTCGGCCGCGCGGGCCGCTGCCGGCGTGCGCGAACAATGGCGACGCATTCGAACGGCTCATGATCGCATGTTCGCCCCGAGGTCCGCTCGGCGGTCGCGTGGCGTCGATCCCGGCGTGGGACCGCCACGATCTCGGTGCGCGTTGTGCGACGGCGCTGTTCGGCAGGAAGACGACGTTGCACGCAACCGTACGCAATGTCACGAACAAGTCGTACTGGCCGCCGACGACCGGCGGGTACCCGATACAAGGCGAGCCGCGGTCGGTATGGCTGTCGATGACGACGGATTTCCGACGATCGCCGAAGGGAGTGGCGGGCTGCCGCCAGAGTTTGCTATACTCTCGGTCTTCCGGAGAGATGGATGAGTGGTTTAAGTCGCACGCCTGGAAAGCGTGTATAGGTTAATCGCCTATCGGGGGTTCGAATCCCCCTCTCTCCGCCAGGACAATGTCGAAAACCCCGTAAAGTCAATGACTTACGGGGTTTTTTGTTTTTCGGCTCACAAGCAGACCATCAAACGTCGATTCCTCGACTTGCCAAGAGCGTCGCAAGGACTCTTCGGTCATCCGTTGCGCGCGAGACTCGGCGATATGTGGCACTGGTCGAGCCGGTCCGGGGACGTGCGTCCCGATCTTCCGATTCAGCTGGCTCCCAGCACAGAGGGGCGGTGTTGTCTGCCACACCTTTTCCATTGCCCTGAGTGATGCCCAATTGTTCGCGATCGAAGAAGTGCGGACAGGCGGAAACATCGAGCTGAGGTTGAATCCCGTAGCAGCGGGATTCTCTGCTCAATACGGTCAGCTAGTCATCCCGGACAATTCCTTGTGCGGTGAACCTTAGCGACTGGCGCGAAACTTGAAAGAGCTCGGGCACGGCGATGTAATCGTGCTCGGCGTTCACCGTTCCATTTGGGAGGAGGCGGTCCCGCTACGCTCAGCCATCGAGTTTCTCCACCAGGCCAATCCAATAGGCATCTGTTAAACAGCGCCGTCCGTCATAGACGAATCACCGCCTTTGCGTGCGACATACCGGCCGTCGAATCGAATTGACGTAGAACCAGTTTCGACTTTGATCCGTGGCCGGGTGTCGTCTCCGATACGAATTAAATTCATCACGTCAGGCTACTATTTCCCGAGAAGAGTCCTTAAATAATCAACCCGCTGTTTTGTTATCGTGGCAAGGCAATCTTTTGTGACCAGACCGGAGCCGGCGCCTTGGGATTGCGACGCCTCGGCTGCAATATAACCGTTGCACTGCTTGTCCCGGTAATTGAGCCAAGCCTTCTGAGATTGCTCAAATTCATTCTTGTACTGCGTGGCAGAGTAAAGTTTTTGATAAATCAAATTGAGTTCTTTTTTTGATTTATCGAGGGCTTGGTTGACACAAGACAAGTCGCCGTATACGTTCCCGCTATTGGCACACGCGTCAGCAAAAGAGGTTATTGGTAAAATTAAAAACACAAGCGGGATGATTTTTTCATGGCTTCATTAAAAATGATTGATTGCATGATTCAAGAATTATTGTAAAAGGTCGCGCCAAAAAGTCCGAGAAATATTTGCCGACTTGACGCAAGCTGACGCTGAGTCTGGAAGATCGTGCGGAAGTTTCTCGGTCAACTCGTTGCCGCTGGCGTGAACCCAGATCTGCTCCAGGAATCCTGGACACAAACGAGTGTTAGTGCGTCGGCGGCAATTTCCCCGTCAGGAACGGGAGGTTGGCGATGAAACGCAAGCCATGCTCGACGGAGCAGATCGTGGCCGGCACGCCCGCTCGTCCGATCCGCTGCGTCGTCTGGACCGAGCACCCATCGCACATCGAACCCCGAACACCGCTCGCTAAAGATGTGTATTCTTCTGACGATATCCGAGGTTTCAGCTCCGCGAGTCAGATCCATGCGATTCAGTCCAGGGTTCGCCATGACGATTGTCGCTTCGACGATGCTGTCAGCTTGCGCAACGGCATTTTCGCCGCCGTCGATCACCACCACCGTCGCGGTGACCTCTCCCCCGCCGGTCGACAAGGCGCTGCGCGACGGCGGATCGTCTACCGGCCTGTCGGTCATCGGTCAGCCTGCATCCCCGTTTCGCACGCTGCTTTCCGTTCGTGAGTGCGCTGCCGGCAAATGCGCGGCGGGAATCGCCATGCCGACGCTTGCGGTCACGGTTCAACGCGTGTCCGAAGGACAGGCGGCGATACGCTTCTCGGTCAGCGGAGAGATCGGCAGCAGCCAGACGCTGAAATCGCAAACCGGAAACGCCGCGTCGGAAGTGACGATGTCGATCCCGTCGAGCGCGACACCGATCAACGATCGCTTTGCCGTCGACCGGGTCGCGACGATCAAGGTCGGCGAGTTTCGCCACGTGGCACTGCCTCATGGCATCCGTGCGTACGTGTGCGTCGCGATACCGAACGCCAAGGGGATGACGGACGGAAGCTGCGATTTCAGCCGGGTGCAGACGACCAAGGGCGCCGAACTCGGCATTTCCGCGCTCTGACCCGCCCGTCACGGCGCCGATACCGGCTGCCCCGGCACGCGAGCATGCCGAACGACACCCGCGTCACGGATGCCGGATGTAATCCACCAGCGCCCGCGTATAGTCATCCGGCTTTCGATCGAACAGACTCACGATGATCGCCACCGCGAACCCCGCCGGCACCCCGAATACTCCCGAACTGATCGACTCGATCCCGAACCACGTGCGCCCCGCGAATCCCGTCAGCTGAGTGAAGTACGGATAGGTCGACACGATGTAGTACACGCACACCGCGAGCCCGGTCACCATCCCGGCGATCGCACCGCGCGTCGTCGTGCGCTTCCAGAACACGCCGAGCACCAGCACCGGAAAGAAGCTCGAGGCCGCCAGCGAGAACGCGGCGCCGACGAGAAACAGGATCTTCCCCGTATTGAGCGACGCGACATACGACGCGAACAGCGCGACGCCGAGCAGCAGCACTTTCGAGATCGTCACGCGCCGCTGGCTCGATGCGTCGGGCGCGACCATGCAGTAGTAGACGTCGTGCGACAGCGCGTTCGCGATCGTCAGCAGCAGCCCGTCCGCGGTCGACAGCGCCGCGGCAAGCGCACCGGCCGCGATCAGTCCCGACACGACGTACGGCAACCCGGCAATCTCCGGCGCGGCCAGTACGACCATGTCCGGCTGCATCTGGATTTCCGACCAGTGCACGATGCCACCGCGAATCACCTCGACGACGCTGATCAGGTCGGGTTCGAAGTGATGCCACTGCGTGACCCACGCCGGCAATTCGGCGAACGGCCGCCCGACGAGGTTCGCGAGGATCTCGTACTTGATCAGCACCGCGAGCACCGGCACGCTGAGGTAGAACAGCGCGATGAAGAACAGGGTCCACCCGACCGAGCGCCGCGCCGACGCGACCGACGTGGTCGTGTTGTAACGCGTCAGGATGTGCGGCAGGCTCGCGGTGCCGAGCGACAGGCACAGCAGCAGCGCGAGGAAATTCCGCTCGCGCGGCTTGCGCTCGTCATCGCTCGCGGCGGGAAACGGTTCGTGCATCGGCACGGGCGGCTCGGCACGGGCCAGCAGGTCGTCACGCGCCTGCGTCCACGCGACCCGCGCCGCCGCCGGATCGCGCGGAAAGTCCGCCAGCTCGCGCTCGCGCTGGCTGATCTCGCGCAGCGGCCCGTTGTGGCGCCGCAGGTCGGCCAGCTGGTCGGCGAGATGCCGGCGTGCATCCGCATACGACGAAGGCAGCCGGTCGAGCCGCGTCTGGATGTCCGCGGCTTGTCGTCGATACGCGTCGCGCACCTGCTGTTCGTCGGACGCATCGCGCACCTGCGCCTCGCGCGCCGCGACGCGCTCCATCAGCTTGCCGTAGCTGAACTGCGGCACCGGGCCGAGCCCGTTCTTCATCGCGATCAGCGACACCGGAATCAGGATCGCGCTGATCAGGATGATGTACTGCGCGACCTGCGTCCAGGTGACCGCGCGCATTCCGCCGAGAAACGAGCACACGAGAATGCCCGCGAGCCCGCAGAAGATCCCGATCGCGAAATCGACGCCGATGAAGCGCGTCGCGATCAGGCCGATCCCCTGGATCTGCGCGACCAGGTACACGAACGAACACAGGATCGCCGCGCCGGCCGCGAGCGCACGCACGGCCGTGCTCGAAAAGCGCGTACCGAGAAAATCGGGAATCGTGTAGCGCGCGAGCTTGCGCACATACGGCGCAAGCAGGAACGCGACGAGGCAGAACCCGCCCGTCCAGCCCATCACGTACGCGAGCGCATCGTAGCCGGTCGTATAGAGCGAACCGGCCAGGCCGATGAACGACGCGGCCGACAGCCAGTCGGCCGCCGTCGCCATCCCGTTGAAGGCGGACGGCACGCGCCGCCCGGCCACGTAGTATTCGACGAGATCGGACGTGCGCGACAGCAGCCCGATCACCGCGTACACCGCGATCGGCACGAACAGGAACACGTAGCCGATCCAGACGCCGGAGCCGGTGGCGCGCTCGATCCGCCACATCAGCAGCACGAACCCGAGAAACCCCAGCGTGTAGAGCGCATACGCGCGGATCAGTCGATGCGTCAGCATGAATCAGCGCCCGCCGTTCGGATGGCCGGTACGTGCCGCATGATCGTCGTACGCGCGGCGCAGCGTGCGGTCGGCGCGTTGCATCAGCCCGATGTACGCGACGATCAGCACGAGATACACGAGAATCGCGCCCTGCGCACCGACGTAGAACGGCAGGCTGAACCCGGCGAAGCGCACGCTCGCGAGCGCGGGCCCGAAGAACGGCACGATGAACGACACGGCGAAACCGATCGCCATCAGCACCGCGATCAGCGCGACGTTGAAGCGCCAGTAGCGTGCATGGGCACGCGCGAGCGGCTCGGGAACGGGCGGTGGCGCGGCAGGCGCGGATCGGGTCGGAACGGTCATGCCGTTATGTAACAAAAAGCCCCTGCGCGGGCAATCGGGATTGCCGCGCAGGGGCTCGTGCGCGTGATACGCAACCGGTACGGTCAGCGCACTTCGGCGAGCTGCTCGAGGATGGCCGGGTTCTCGAGCGTGGACGTGTCCTGCGTGATCGCTTCGCCCTTGGCGAGCGAACGCAGCAGGCGCCGCATGATCTTGCCCGAGCGCGTCTTCGGCAGGTTGTCGCCGAAGCGGATGTCCTTCGGCTTCGCGATCGGCCCGATCTGCTTGCCGACCCAGTCGCGCAGCGTCTTCGCGAGCGCCGCGGCCTCCTCGCCTTCCGGACGCGAACGCTTGAGCACCACGAACGCGACCACCGCCTCGCCCGTCGTGTCGTCAGGACGGCCGACCACGGCCGCCTCGGCCACCAGCTCGTGCGAGACCAGCGCCGATTCGATCTCCATCGTGCCGAGCCGGTGGCCCGACACGTTCAGCACGTCGTCGATCCGGCCCATGATCGTGAAGTAGCCGGTGTCCTTGTCGCGAACGGTGCCGTCGCCCGCGAGATAGAGCGTGCCGCCGAGTTCCTCGGGGTAATAGCTCTTCCTGAAGCGTTCCGGGTCGCCCCAGATCGTGCGGATCATCGCGGGCCACGGGCGCTTGACGACGAGAATGCCGCCTTGCCCGTTCGGCACGTCCTGGCCGGTTTCGTCGACCACCGCGGCCATGATGCCCGGCAGCGGCAGCGTGCACGAACCGGGCACGGTCGGCGTCGCGCCCGGCAGCGGCGTGATCATGTGGCCGCCCGTCTCGGTCTGCCACCACGTATCGACGATCGGGCAGCGCTCTTGGCCGACGTGCTTGTGATACCACATCCACGCTTCCGGATTGATCGGCTCGCCGACCGTGCCGATGATGCGCAGGCTCGACAGGTCGTAGCTCTTCGGATGCACCTTGTCGTCGGCCTCGGCGGCCTTGATCAGCGAACGGATCGCGGTCGGCGCGGTGTAGAACACGCTGACCTTGTGGTCGCCGATCATCTTCCAGAAGCGGCCGGCGTCCGGGTAGGTCGGCACGCCCTCGAACACGACCTGCGTGCCGCCGCAGGCGAGCGGGCCGTACGTGATGTACGTGTGGCCGGTGACCCAGCCGATGTCGGCCGTGCACCAGAACACGTCGGTGGGCTTCCAGTCGAAGGTCCACTTCATCGTCTGCGCGGCCCACAGCAGGTAGCCGCCGGTGCTGTGTTGCACACCCTTCGGCTTGCCGGTCGAGCCCGACGTATACAGGATGAACAGCGGATGCTCGGCGCTCACCCACTCCGGCTCGCACGTGTCGGACTCGCCGGCCGTCAGTTCGTGCATCCAGAGGTCGCGGTCGGCATGCCAGTCGATCTTGCCGCCGGTGCGGCGATAGACGATCACGCTCTTCACCGCTTCGCAGCCGCCCAGCGCAAGCGCCTCGTCGGCGATGCTCTTGAGCGGCAGCGTCTTGCCGCCGCGTGCCTGCTCGTCGGCCGTGATCAGTGCCGTCGCGCCGACGTCGACGAGCCGCTCGTTCAGCGACTTCGCGGAGAAGCCGCCGAACACGACCGAGTGCGTCGCGCCGATGCGGGCGCAGGCCTGCATCGCGACGATGCCTTCGATCGACATCGGGATATAGATGACGACGCGGTCGCCCTTGCCGATGCCGCGCTTCTTCAGCGCATTCGCGAAACGCGACACGCGGGCGAGGAGATCCGCATAGGTGACGCGCGTGACGGTGCCGTCGTCGGCTTCGAAGATCACCGCGACGCGCTCGCCGTTGCCGGCTTCGACGTGACGGTCGAGGCAGTTGTACGACGCGTTCAGCTCGCCGTCGTCGAACCACTTGTAGAACGGCGCGTTGGACTCGTCGAGCACTTTGGTGAACGGCTTGTGCCACGCGAGGCCCTCGCGCGCGAGGCGCGCCCAGAAGCCTTCGTAATCGCGCTCGGCCTCGGCGACGAGCGCCCGATAGGCCGGCATGCCGGAAATGGTCGCCGCCTGCTCGAGCGCCGCGGGCGGCGCAAACTGGCGGGTTTCGTGAAGAACCGATTCAATCGCAGACATCGACAACCCCTTGGTGAACATGAATCCTCTGCATGGCGGCGCGATCGTGCGCGCCGCGCGTCTTGGCCGGCGCATGCGCGCCGCTGTCTCCTACCCACCACCCGCGCACGGCCCGAAGGCCGCTGCGCGATGCTGCGCCGCACCACGTCGCACGATGGCGACCGGGCGACCCGACAGTGTCCACAATAAGCGCTCCAACTTACCCGTCACTTACGCGGCACGGCCGTTTCGCCCGCCGGGCGGCGCCGCTTGCAGCTTTACGCTGTAACGAGCGCGACCCTACAATCCTAACTGAACTCGCCTTCCGGATTCCAGCTTGAATCGCTATGCTTTCTTTCTCGTCCTGTCGATGCTGTTCGTCGGCAGCAATGTCGGTATCGGCAAATCGATCGTCGCCTTCGTTCCCGTCGCCATCCTCGCCACACTGCGCTTCGTGATTGCGATCGCCGTGCTGTGGCCGCTGTTCAGCCCGGTGAAGATGCGCACCGTCAAGCGCGGCGAATGGCTGAACCTGTTCCTGCAGGCGTTCTTCGGCACCTTCATGTTCACGCTGCTGATGCTGAACGGGGTGCAGCGCACGAGCGCGGTCGCGGCCGGCGTGATCACCAGCACGATTCCGGCGATCGTCGCGCTGTTCGCGTGGCTGATCCTGCGTGAAAAACCGAACGGCCGTGCGCTCGTGTCGATCGCGCTCGCGATCGCCGGCGTCGTGACGATCAACCTCGCGAACGGCAGCGCCGCCGGGCACGGCGCATCGTCGTCGCTCACCGGCAACCTGCTGATCCTCGGCGCGGTGTGCTGCGAATCGATCTACGTGATCCTGTCGCGCCGCCTCACGCAGACGCTCGCGCCGATCGACATCTGCGCGTACACGCACCTGTTCGGCCTATGCCTGATGCTGCCGCTCGGCGCGACGGCCATGTGGCATTTCGATTACGCGAGCGTGCCGGCCGGCACCTGGGCGCTCGTCGTCTGGTACGGCCTGTCGGCCAGCATCTTCTCGTTCTGGCTGTGGATGAAGGGCATCCGGCACGTGCCGGGCAGCCTCGCCGGCGTGTTCAGCGCGGTGCTGCCGGTCGCCGCGGCCGCGTATGGCATCGTGTTCCTCGGCGAGCGCCCGACCCTCGCCCACGGCATCGCGCTCGCGTGCGTCGTCACCGGCATCGTGCTCGCGAGCCTGCGCGTGAAACGCGTGCCCGCCGCCGCGTCCTGATCCGTCCCTGGCCGTGCCGGCGCGTCACTGCAGTCGCGCCGGCCGACGCGTTACAATAGCGCGCCTTTTCAAGATTACCCCCGATACCTGCGCACCGCGCCCGAGTCTCCACCATGTCCGCCCCGCATTCGCCCGGCCGCCCCGCGCGTCGCCCGCTTCGCCCGCTTCCCGCGCTGATTTTCATGAGCCGCTGGCTCCAGGTTCCGCTTTATCTCGGCCTGATCGTCGCGCAGGCCGTCTATGTGTTCCTGTTCCTGAAGGAAGTCTGGCACCTGCTGTCGCATGCGACCAGCCTCGACGAAATCAGCGTGATGCTCGCGGTGCTCGGCCTGATCGACGTGGTGATGATCTCGAACCTGCTGATCATGGTGATCGTCGGCGGTTACGAAACGTTCGTGTCGCGCCTCGGCATCGAGGGCCACCCCGACGAGCCCGAATGGCTCGACCACGTGAATGCGGGCGTGCTGAAGGTCAAGCTGTCGATGGCGCTGATCAGCATTTCGTCGATCCACCTGCTGAAGACGTTCATCAACCCCGACCAGCACACGATGCACGCGATCATGTGGCAGGTGATCATCCACGTGTCGTTCCTGGTGTCGGCGCTCGTGATGGCGTGGGTCGACCGCCTGACGACGCACACGCACCCGGCCCATTTCCACGAGACGCACGCCCACGACGGGCACGCGCCTGCAGCGAACGAGCCCCGCAAGCCGGCCGAAGCGGCCGCCAACGCATAAACGCATTCCCCACTGTCCCCACAGAGTCTCAGCCATGACCGTCATCAAACAGGAAGACCTGATCCAGAGCATCGCGGATTCGCTGCAGTACATCAGCTACTACCACCCGCTCGACTACATCCAGGCCCTCGGCCGCGCGTACGAACTGGAAGAAAGCCCGGCCGCGAAGGATGCGATCGCGCAGATCCTCACGAACAGCCGCATGTGCGCGGAAGGCAAGCGTCCGATCTGCCAGGACACCGGCATCGTCACGATCTTCGTGAAGGTCGGCATGGACGTGCGCTGGGACGGCGCGACGATGGGCCTCACCGACATGATCAACGAAGGCGTGCGCCGCGGTTACACGCACCCGGACAACGTGCTGCGCGCGTCGATCGTCAATCCGCCGGAAGGCGCCCGCAAGAACACGAAGGACAACACGCCGGCCGTGATCCACTACGAGATCGTGCCGGGCGACAAGGTCGACGTGCAGGTCGCGGCGAAGGGCGGCGGCTCGGAGAACAAGTCGAAGTTCGTGATGCTGAACCCCTCCGACTCGATCGTCGACTGGGTGCTGAAGACGGTCCCGACGATGGGCGCGGGCTGGTGCCCGCCGGGCATGCTCGGGATCGGCATCGGCGGCACCGCCGAGAAGGCGATGCTGATGGCGAAGGAATCGCTGATGGAGCCGATCGACATCCAGGAAATCATTGCGCGCGGCCCGAAGGACTGGGTCGAGGAACTGCGCGTCGAGCTGCACGAGAAGGTCAACGCGCTCGGCATCGGCGCACAGGGCCTCGGCGGCCTGGCCACCGTGCTCGACGTGAAGATCATGGCGGCACCGACGCACGCGGCATCGAAGCCGGTCGCGCTGATCCCGAACTGCGCGGCCACGCGCCACGCGCACTTCGTGCTCGACGGCTCGGGCCCGGCCAAGCTTGAAGCACCGTCGCTCGACGCATGGCCGAAGGTCCAGTGGGAACCGAACACGGAAACCAGCAAGCGCGTCGACCTGAACACGCTGACGCCGGAAGAAGTCGCCAGCTGGACGCCGGGCCAGACGCTGCTGCTGTCGGGCAAGATGCTCACCGGCCGCGACGCTGCGCACAAGCGCATCGCCGACATGCTCGCGAAGGGCGAGAAGCTGCCGGTCGACTTCACCAACCGCGTGATCTACTACGTCGGCCCGGTCGATCCGGTGCGCGACGAAGTGGTCGGCCCGGCAGGCCCGACGACGGCCACGCGCATGGACAAGTTCACCGAGACGATGCTCGCGCAAACCGGCCTGATCTCGATGGTCGGCAAGGCCGAGCGCGGCCCGATCGCGATCGACGCGATCAAGAAGCACAAGGCGGCCTACCTGATGGCCGTCGGCGGCGCCGCATACCTCGTGTCGAAGGCGATCCGCGGCGCGAAGGTGCTCGCATTCGAGGACCTCGGCATGGAAGCGATCTACGAGTTCGACGTGCAGGACATGCCGGTGACGGTCGCCGTCGATTCGTCGGGCACGTCGGTGCACCAGACCGGCCCGAAGGAGTGGCAGGCGAAGATCGGCAAGATCCCGGTCGCAACTGCTTAAGCGCGGTCGAATGCAAGGCCGGACGCAAGTCCGGCCTTTTTGCTTCTCGTTCTCATTATTGTGTGCGGCCGGTTATTCGAGGCTGATTCTCATTACATGCAAAAGGCAGGCCCGGCAAGGCTTTGAGGCTTGGCTTTTCTCGTACGAGCGATTATCTTTCGGTTTCTGAAGCCCCACTGAACAAGGAACAAGCCATGCAAGGCGACAAGAAAGTCATCGAATATCTGAACGCCCAGTTGAAGAATGAACTCACGGCGATCAACCAGTACTTCCTGCATGCGCGCATGTACAAGCACTGGGGCCTCGAGAAACTGGGCAAGCACGAGTACGACGAGTCGATCGGCGAAATGAAGCACGCAGACTGGCTGATCGAGCGCGTATTCATGCTCGACGGCCTGCCGAACCTCCAGGACCTGCACAAGCTGCTCGTCGGCGAGGAAACCGAAGAGATCCTGAAGTGCGACCTGAAGCTCGAGCAGATCTCGCAGTCCACCTGCAAGGAAGCGATTGCCTATTGCGAATCGGTTCGTGACTACGTGTCGCGCGAGATCTTCGAAAAGATCCTCGACGACACCGAAGAACACATCGACTGGCTGGAAACGCAGATCGACCTGATCGGCAAGGTCGGCCTGCAGAACTACCAGCAAACGATGATGGGTTCGCCGGAGTAAGCGCGCTCCGCCCTTCCCGCCATCGCCACCCGCCCTTTCATGTCGACACCTTCCGTTATCGCCGCGACGTCCACGACCGTTGCCCCCATCGGCATCTTCGATTCAGGGCTGGGTGGCCTGTCGGTACTGCGCGCCGCGCGCGCGCAGCTGCCCGACGAATCGTTCATCTACGTCGCCGATTCGCACCACGCACCTTATGGTCCGCGCGATGAGGCGTTCATTACGGAACGCACGCTGGCAATCGGCGAGTGGCTGGCCCGCGAAGGGGCGAAGGCGCTCGTCATCGCCTGCAACACCGCAACCGCACGCGCGATCGCCGCGATCCGCGAACACCTGCCGATGCCGCTCGTCGGCGTCGAGCCGGGCATCAAGCCGGCGGTCGCCGTGTCCGCGAGCGGCGTCGCGGGCGTCCTCGCCACGCAGTCGACGCTGAACAGCCCGCGCTTCCAGGCGCTGCTCGACCGCTACGGCGCCGGCCGCCGCTTCATCTGCCAGCCCGGCCACGGGCTCGTCGAGGCCATCGAGCGCGGCAACACGAATTCGCCCGCCTTGCGCGCCTTGCTCGACAGCTATCTGCAGCCGATGCTCGACGACGGCGCCGATACGCTGGTACTCGGCTGCACGCATTACCCGTTCTTCACGGAAACGATTCGTGACCTTGTGGGCGACCGCCTGACGATCGTCGACACGAGCGACGCAATCGCGCGCCAGCTCGCCCGGATTCTCGACGAGCGCAACCTGCGTGCACCGGCCGGCACGCGCGCGGCGCCGCCCCGCTTCTGCTCGACCAGCGACGGCCGCCAGTTGCAGGTACTCGCGTCGACGCTGCTCGGCCTCGCCGCCCCGGTCGAATCCGTCACCATTTCCTCGCCGAACGCGCGCGCCTGCGCGACCGCCTGACACGAGCCGGCACGCCCGCTTTCGCGTGCCGCTCCACTGCCCCCATCGCTTCAAGGGTCTGATGACCTTAAAAAAAGCCCGGCCCGCGCTTGTCAACGTCCGCAAAATTAATGATAATAATTCGCATTAACGTTAGCTATCGCAACTCACCATGATCGTCTGCGTGTGCAAGTCTGTTTCCGATCGCAAGATTCGCGCGTCCCTCGCAGAGGGCGTGAACTCTTTCGATGAACTCCAGTTCGAGCTCGGCGTGGCCACGTGCTGCGGCAAGTGCGAGGAGTCCGTACGCGACCTCATGGCCGAACAAGGCGTCTGCGCGAGCCAGTGCGGTGTCGAGCACCACGCTCATCCGATCCCGGTCACGTTCTACGAACGCAAGGCGGCCTGACCGGCGCCGGGTGTATACATGCGGCCCAGGCCGCATTTTTGTTTTGACCGTCAGCAAGCCACCGTCTACGCGAGCCAGCGGCTTACCTGCCAAGGAGCCTGTCATGGAATTGCTGATCGGATTTGTGACCACCGTTTGCATCTCGCTGCTGATCTTCCGCAAGTGATGCCGATTCACCCGCCGCGCCCCGGGTGCGACATCGTTCTTTCAAGCTAACATGCAGGCTTCGCATTCCACTCCCGCCGGCATCTTGCCGGCCGCACCACGTATGAATCCCCGAGTGATCGTCGTCGCGGTCGGTGTGCTTGCCGCACATGCGATCATGCTGACGGCCGCCTGGCTCCATCGCAACGCGCCGCCGCCGGCGAAGGAGATCGAGGTTCAGTCGATCACCGCGCAGCTCATTCCGCCCGCGCCCCCTGCCCAGCCGGTCGCGGTCCAGTCGGCCGCGCAGCAGCCCACGCCGCCCAAGCCCGCGCCGCGTGTGAAGCCGAAGGTCGAGCCGAAGCCGGTACAGAAAGCCGTCCCGACGCCTCAGCCGGTCGCGCAGGCACCGTCGCCGACGCCCGCGCCGGCAGCGGTCGATCCGACACCGGCTCCCGCCGCGCCAGCGCCTGCCGCTCCGGCCGCAGCACCCGGCCCGGCCCGCGAGACGATGCAGGTCAGCGCGCCGAAGAACGTCACGGCGCTCAGCTGCAATTTCGTGAAGCCCGCCTATCCGACGATGTCGAAGCGTCGCGGCGAAACGGGCACGGCTTATGTTCACTTCGTCATCGGCGTGACGGGCAAGATCGAAAGCGTCCAGCTGCAGAAGAGCAGCGGCTACCCGCGTCTCGACGAAGCCGCGCTCGAGGCGACGCGCGCCAGCACCTGTCCGCCGTATATCGAGAACGGCCAGGCGATCCGCGCCGCCCATACGCTGCCCTTCAACTTCACGCTCGACGACTAACCCGTCATATTCGGTAGATTCAAAGGAAACAAGAAAATGCAAAGCTACGGTATCGCGCACGTCTGGGCGCAAGGTGATTTCGTCACGCGCGCCATCGCGATCACGCTGCTCGTGATGTCGATCCTGTCGTGGATCGTGATCGTCATCAAGGGCTGGAACGTGATCCGCCTGAACCGCCTGACGAAGAACGCCGAACAGGCGTTCTGGCATTCGGACAACTTCGACGACGGCATCAAGAAGCTCGGGCTCGCCGCCTCGACGCCGAACGACAATCCGTTCCTCGCGCTCGCGCTGTCGGGCAAGGAAGCCGCCGATCACCACCATCAGACGCAACCGCACCTGCACGACCGCATGGACGTGTCGGACTGGGTCACGCGCTGCCTGAAGGACACGATGGACGAAGGCATCTCGCGCATGCAAAGCGGCCTCGCGATCCTCGCGTCGGTCGGCAGCACGGCGCCGTTCGTCGGCCTGTTCGGTACGGTCTGGGGGATCTACCACGCACTGCTCGCGATCGGCGCATCCGGCCAGACGTCGATCGACCAGGTCGCGGGCCCGGTCGGCGAATCGCTGATCATGACCGCATTCGGCCTGTTCGTCGCGATCCCGGCCGTGCTCGGCTACAACGCACTCACCCGTGCGAACAAGGGCGTGGTCAGCAAGCTGCGTCGCTTCGCGCACGGCCTGCACGCGTACTTCGTGACGGGCGCGAGCCTTGCATCGTCGTCGACGCGCGACGGCCTGCGTCTCGCGACGCGCGCCAACTGAGACGGGGTGAAGCATGGCAATGAACACCGGTTTCAGCGACGATGACGACGATGCCGTGATGAGCGAGATCAACATGACGCCGCTCGTCGACGTCATGCTCGTACTCCTGATCATTTTCCTCGTGACGATCCCGGCGATGCAGCACGCGGTGAAGATCGACCTGCCGCATGCCAGCAGCCAGCCTGTCGACGAGAAACCGCAGACGGTCGACGTCGCGATCCAGGGTGACGGCACGATCCTGTGGGACGACCATGCGGTCACGCGCGAACAATTGCAGGAACGCATCGCGGAAGCGGCAAAACGCACGCCGCAGCCGGAGTTGCACCTGCGTGCGGACCGCAAGGTTGCCTACGAACACGTCGCCGAAGTGATGTCGGATGCGCAGGCCGGCGGCTTGACGAAGCTCGGCTTCGTGACCGAGCCGACCGCAAAAGCGAAGTAACGCACGCGCAATAGGCGCTCGCCGGCCGCACCTAGCCGGCCGCGCACAAAGTAAAAGGCCTTCATCGCCAGATGAAGGCCTTTTTTCATGCGCACGCGGGCGCCTTCGGGCGGCGGGCTCTTTGGCGGTATCGGTTACGCCTCGAGCAACGCAAATGCGACTCTGCCGTGGTCTGCACGGACTGCGCGTTCTGCCCTATCTGGCTCACAATATATGCGGCCACCTGATTTCGCTCAGAACTTCCTTCACGAAATGGGATTTCAATATAGGCTCGCACGCACGCGCATTCAAGGTTCCGGCGATTGAAACTTGCGATTGCAGGCGACGCTTCAATGACAAAACAAATTTGCGTCGCCGTGCACGTCGTGTTCAGGTCGCCGAAACATCGGCCGCCGCTTCCTTCTTCGCACGCTCGGGACACCCCGGTTCCTTGTAGGCGCCGTGATCGAGCTTCTCGACCAGATAGTCGACAAACGCACGCACAGCGGGCGGCATCCCCTGCCGCGACACGAACACCGCGTACAGTTGCGGCACGGGCAGCGTCCAGCCCGGCATCACCGGCGACAGTTGCCCCGCGCGCAGCGCGTTGCCGTACATCATCTCCGGCAGCGCCGCGATGCCGAGGCCATCGAGCACGGCTTCGCGGATCGTCATCAGGTCGGCCGTCACCAGCCGCGGGTCGTGTTCGTGCACGTGACGCGTACCGTCCGGCGCGATCAGGTTGAACACGTGCCGCCCGTCGACGCTCGGCGTATCGAGCGTTTCGAATCCGCTCAGGTCGTCCGGTACCAGCGGCGGCGCATTCTGGCTCAGCAGGCTCGGCGCGCCGACCAGCATCTGCTCGGTGCGCCACAGCGGCCGCACGACGATATTCGCGTTCTGCGGCGGCTCCGAGCGCACACGCAGCGCGACGTCGATCGAATCCTCGAACAGGTCGATCACGCGATTCGTCACGCGGACGTGCACCTTCACCTCGGGATAACGGCGCAGGAATTCGGGCAGGATGCGCGACAGCATCGTCTGCGACAGCGTCACGGGCACACTGACTCGCACCGAGCCGCGCGGCGATGCACGCAACTGCTGGACCGCGTTCATCGCAGCCTGCGCTTCGGCCAGCATCGCCTGGCAGTGCTGGTAGAACAGCTCCCCCGCCTCGGTCAGCGCGAGCTTGCGTGTGGAGCGCTGCAACAGGCGCACGCCGAGCGCCGCCTCGAGTTCGGTCAGGCGCCGCGACAGGCGCGATTTCGAGATGCCCAGCACGCGCTCCGCCGCCGAGAAACCGCCATGTTCGACGACCTGCGAAAAGTACATGAGGTCGTTCAGGTTGTGTGCATCGATATTCATCTCATCGTTCCAATTTCAGAACAATCCATTGCGAACCGTCGCGAATCGAACGGTAAAACGCCCAATATAATAGCTCTATGTTTCAAAAATAACGCTATTCCGATGATTTCGAGGGTATCCGCATGACGACCGCTCGCTCGCTTGACCGCATGTACCCCGCCCTTCGCACGACCGAAGGCGGCGGCTTCGTGGTTCACCGCCCGTTCCCGACCCGGCTGCTGATGGATTTCGATCCGTTCCTGCTGCTCGACGAAATGGGCCCCGTCGACTACGCGCCCGGCGAAGCCAAAGGCGCCCCCGACCATCCCCATCGCGGCTTCGAGACCGTGACCTACGCACTCGACGGGCGCTTCCGTCATCGCGACTCGTCCGGCCATGCCGGCACGCTCGGCCCGGGCGACGTGCAATGGATGACGGCGGGCGCCGGCGTCGTGCACAGCGAGATGCCGGATCCTGAATTCGCGCAGGCAGGCGGCCGCTCTCACGGCTTCCAGCTGTGGGTCAACCTGCCGCGGCGCGACAAGCTGATCGCGCCGCGCTACCAGGAGATCCCGGCCGATCGCATCCCGAGCGCCACGTCGCCGGACGGTCTCGCGCGCGTGCGCGTGATCGCCGGCGAAGCGTTCGGCGTCCGGGCGGCGATCGAGACACGCACGCCGATCCTCTACCAGCATTACACGCTGCAGCCCGGTGCAACGGTCACGCAGCCCGTCCCGGCAGGCTATCGCGTATTCGCCTATCCGATCGACGGAACGGGCCTCTACGGGCCCGACAGGCAGGCAGTCGACGCACGGCACATGGTCGTGTATGGCGACGACGGCGACACGGTCACGTTCGCTGCCGGCGACACGCCGCTCGACCTGCTGCTGATTGGCGGCGTACCGCTCAACGAGCCGATCGTCCGCTACGGCCCGTTCGTGATGAATACCGAGGAAGAGATCCGGCAGGCGGTCGTCGACTACCAGACGGGGCGCATGGGCCGTATCGAGGCATGACGCATGGACGCACGGGCAGGTGCCGCGAAACTGCCCGTTTTGCGTCACAATGACTTCTTGAGCCATGTGGCCGCCCGCCACCAGAAGGAACCCGTCCCCTTGAACTTCGAACATCTGATCCAGATCAACTCCGACGATCCGGCCGTGCCCACCCTCACCCGCGACCAGCTCTGGGAAGGTCTCGTGCTGCGCGCCGAACAGCCGCAACTGTTCGTGCTCGGTCTCGACAGCTGCGTCGTCCATGAACGGACGGAGACGACGCTCGAGCGTGAACTGCACTACGGTCACGCGACCGTGCGCGACCACGTCACGTTCACGCCGAATCAGCAGGTCCGCTACGACATCCGCGCCGCCGACGGCGAGATCGGCGGCTCGCTGACGATGACGATCGAGGAACGCGACGACCACGAGCTGTTCCTGCGTTTCGAATACCGCACGACGCTGGTCGTCACCGACGACAGCGAAGACGCGCGCCAGACGCACGGGATCGTCAAGGAGGCGTACCGCACGTCGGATATCGACACGGTTCGCCTGATCCGCGAGTACGCGCAGGGCCGCAAGGATCCCGATCCGCTGCACTGAACCCGGCGGCGGCCTGCGGGCCGCCCCTTTGATTCAAGCTATCAGATTCCCATTTCCGATCGATAAAGAGTTTTTGTAAATGGGAATAGTTATCATTTAGAATTCATTCCATCGTATCGACAGTCACCGATCAACCGAATGACCGACACCATGCGCCCGACCACGCTGACCTTGCGCCGCCCGACCGGCACCGCAGGCAGCAGCCGCCAGAAGACGGCAGCGGTCACCACGCCGGCGAAGCCCGCCGGCAACCGCGATGCAGGCACGCGGGTCGTCAGCAGCGATGCGCTGCTGCAAGGCCAAAGCCACGTCAGCATCGCGCATAACGGAGAGACCTATCAGTTGCGCGCCACACGGCTCGGCAAACTGATCCTGACGAAGTAACGACAGAGTATTGTGGGGACCACCTCCCTGAGAGGTGTTGGGCATTAGCCAGCGTAACGGCTTGCACGCGAGATCTAGACCCCTTCGTGCAAACACACTCAAGCAGCCGTTGCAGCAAGCCAAGCCACTTTTTTTGGTTCTCGCACAAGGAAGAAAAAAGCGACACGTCCTTCGACGTGTCGCTTTTTTATTTGGGCGGCCAATGCGCGAAGCAGGTTCCCGAGCTTCGTTACCGCGTGAGTGCATGACCGCCGAAGCGGCGCACGAGCCGCTTCAGAAACCCCAGAACATCAGCCACCATGCGCTGTCGATGACGGCAAGCGCGACAGCGAACCACGCGAATGCCGCAAGCCGGCGCGGCAAGGCCGCATAACGCCCCGTCACTTTCCACGCGAGCCACGCACTCCATGTGTTGGCGCCGACCAGGATCGCGATGCGTACATCGGTTGCCCATCCGAGCGGTACATGCTCGGCACGAAGCAGCGACAGCGTCGTGGCCGACAGGCCAAGAAACACGCCCGCGCCCGCGATCGGGATCAATGCCTGCGCGAGATGATGCAGCCGCACGCGCTCGAAGCGGCCGAGCACCAGCGTGGCGCCGGCCAGCAGCACCAGCAGCGCCGTGCCGTACACGAGCCCCGTGCCGACGATGTAGCTGACGACCAGCCCGCCGTCGAGCCAGGAGAAGACGTCGTTGCGATCCGGATAATGCGTGAGCAGGAACCACGGTGCATTGGTTTCGAGCGGCCACGTGATGTCATGGTCGATCAGCCAGCCCGCGAGCCATTGCTTGATCTGCACGAACCACGGGCTGACGGTCCAGTGGAACGCACCGATCGCAACGCCGAGCAGGCCGTACAGGATCAGCGCGGTGTCCCACGGGTTCGCCTTTTGCGCGCCGAGGTTCACGACTTCGTCGGACGGCGAGCGCAACGACAGCGAGATCGCATCCCGGTGCCCGCTGCAGCGGCCGCACATATGGCAGTCCGCCGCGCCCTGCATGTTGCGCAACGGCACGAGCGGTGCGCAGTTGATCGGAATCACGCGATGGCCATGCTCGCCGTTCTTGTACGAACGGCGCCATGCCTCCTCGTCGACCTTGTAGCGCATCGGCGCGAGTCGCGCGAGCAGCCCGAACACGCCGTTGACCGGGCACAGGTACTTGCACCACACGCGCTTCTCGCGGCCGTACAGCACGCCGATCACGATCGCGCCGACGGTCGAGCCGCCGAGCACGAACAGCACCGCGAGCGGGTACTGGTACACGCTCACCATCTGCCCGTAGATCGTCGTGAGCCCGAACGCGACGAACGGCCAGCCCCCCCACCGTATCCAGCGCGGAATCGGGCCGCCCCGGCCGAACTTGCTCGCGAATTCGGTGAGCGCGCCCTCCGGACACAGCACGCCGCACCAGACGCGGCCGAGCATCACCATCGACAGCAGCACGAACGGCCACCAGATGCCCCAGAACGTGAATTGCGCGATCAGCGTGAGGTTGCTCCACAGGTGCGCGGAGTCGTCCGGCAGCGGCAACACCGCCGGCACGATGATCAGGAATGCATAGACGGCGACGACGGCCCACTGGATGCCGCGGATCAGCGCGCCGTGGCGCTGCATCCACTGGCCCGCCTGCGCGAGCCAGCCCGGCTTGGCTGCGGCGGCAACGCTCATGCCGCGCGACCCGCAGCGACGGCCGGACGACGGCTCGCACGCTTCATCAGCAGCCAGACCACCGCCCAGTACACCGCGTACGCAACCAGGTTGGTCAGTGCCGGGTGCGCGCGATAACCGGTCAGCGTCGCGACGAGCGAGCCGAACGTGCCCGAATCATCGAGGATCGCGGACGTGTCCCACACCTGCGAAATGCCGAGCGGCAGGATTTCCTTGTCGATCAGCTTGTCGACGCCGGTCTGGAACAGGCCCGCGCCGAGGAACAGCAGCATCACTTCGGTGACGCGGAAGAAATGCCGCCACGAGAAGTACTTGCCGCCGAGCTGCAGCAGATAGAACGTGAAGAACGCAAGGCCGAGGCCGATCACAACCGCGAGCATCTGGCTGCCGTCGACGTGGCCCGACTGGCCGAAACCGAGACCGTACAGGAAGATCACCGTCTCGCTGCCCTCGCGCGCGATCGCGAGCGCGACCAGCACCGCGACGCCCCACCAGTTCGAATCGCGCGTGCTCTGCTGAAGCGATTGCTCCATGTCGCGCTTCAGCGTGCGGCCGTGCCGGCGCATCCACAGCACCATCTGCACGATCAGCACGCATGCGATCAGCACCATCGCGGTCTGGAAGTAGTCCTGCGCGTCACCGGACAGCACTTCGGTGAAACCGACCAGCGCGGCGCCGAGGCCCACGGCCATCAGCAAGCCGACACCGACGCCGGCCCACAGGAAAGGCAGGCCGCGGCGCGCGTCGTCGTCGCCGTTTTTCAGCCATGCATAGAGAATGCCGACGACGAGCAGCGCTTCGACGCTCTCCCGCCAGACGATGAACAAGATCTGACCCATCGATACCTCCTGACGCGCAGAACACCGGGTTGGTGAGCCCGCGCGCAGATAAAACGTGTTACTTCGCGACGATCACGCCCTGCGCCTGCTGGTGGAAATCGTCGAAAAACTTGTATTCGCCCGGCGACAGCGGCGCGACGACCACGAACGAATCGGCACCCGGCGCAAGCACCTTCTCCTTGCGCAGCTGCACGCTCTCGAATTCGGCCGCGCCCTTGCCGGTGTTCTTGATCTCGATCTTGAAACGCTGGCCGGCCGGCACTTCGATGCGGGCGGGAGTCAGCTTGCCGTCCGCCATTTCGAGCTTGAACGTCGGCAGATCGGCAGCGTACGCTGCGCCGGCAAGCCACAACGCAGCGGCTGCGGCAACGATTTTCTGGGGAATTTTCATTCTGGATTCTCTACGCCGACGGCGCGCCGAAGCGCGCCGTCCGTGATGCCACCGATCAGTAACCGCCCTTCTTGCCGATACCGGCGAACGGGAAGTCGTATTCGAGGGTAATGGGCTTGAACCATGCGCCCACGCCCGTTTCCTTGTCGATGTGACGACCGAACGCCATGTGGCCCGTCTGCATCGGCGGCTTGACGACCATCGTCAGGTGATACTTGCCCGGGCCGTTCAGCTTCACGTTGTCGCCGTAGTGCGGACCATCGCTCGCGACCATGCCCATCAGGTCGCCTTCGGCCTTCCACTTCGTGTCACCCTGCTTCGTCAGCTTGTACGTGACCTGCAGGTACGGCATCCAGTCGCCTTCCGCGAAACCCGTCGGGTTGTTCTTGACCGCATGGATGTCGGCCTCGAGGTGGATGTCGGAATCCGACGCCTTGCGCATCATCCCTTCCGGGTCCATCGTGATCGGCTGCAGGTACACCGCGCCGATTTCCATGCCGCCCTGGATCTGCTGCTTGCCGATCGGATATTCGGCAGCCGAGGCCGACATCGCGGCAAGCGCCGCCGCTACCGCAACCGTCGTGCGGATGAACGAAGAACCCAACATGGACACTCCTTGTTATTTGATCTGGAACCATGCGGACCGACCGCCAGGCCTGCCCGCCGAAAACACTAACGCGACGAATAACGTTAATGCGAACAATTCTCAATAATTGCGAAGTTTAGCACCGAACCTGTTCCGGAACAAACGACGAGCCGTGTAAACCCCTGATCCGACAAGGCTTACAGGCTCGTTACCGCAAGGTTTCTGTGACGCTTGGAAAGATTTACCGGCCGCCGCTGACGTGATCGCCGACGTTCGCGCCGAACACGCGCTCGCGCAGAAGCGCAAGCTGGTCGCGGGTCGCGGCAGCCTTCTCGAACTCGAGGTTCTTCGCGTAGTCGGCCATCTGCTTCTCGAGGCGCTTGATTTCCTTCGCGAGCTGCTTTTCCGACATGTCCTCGAATTTCGCACGCTGCTGCGCTTCCTTCAGCTCGGCGCGTGCCTCGTCCGCGTTGTAGACGCCGTCGATGATGTCCTTGATGCGCTTCACGACACCGCGCGGCGTGATGCCCATCTGCTCGTTGTAGGCAATCTGCTTCGCGCGGCGCCGCTCGGTCTCGCCGATCGCGCGTTTCATCGACTCGGTCATGTTGTCCGCGTAGAGGATCGCCTTGCCGTTCACGTTCCGCGCGGCCCGGCCGATCGTCTGGATCAGCGAGCGCTCCGCGCGCAGGAAGCCTTCCTTGTCCGCGTCGAGGATCGCGACCAGCGACACCTCGGGAATGTCGAGCCCTTCGCGCAGCAGGTTGATCCCGACCAGCACGTCGAACGTGCCGAGCCGCAGGTCACGGATGATTTCGACACGCTCGACCGTGTCGATGTCGCTGTGCAGGTAACGCACCTTGACCCCGTGGTCGGCCAGGAACTCGGTGAGCTGTTCGGCCATGCGCTTCGTCAGCACGGTGATCAGCACGCGCTCCTCGGCTTTCACTCGCGCGTTGATCTCGGCGAGCACGTCGTCGACCTGCGAGCTCGCCGGCCGCACTTCGATTTCCGGATCGACGAGCCCCGTCGGCCGCACGACCTGTTCGGCGATCTGCCCGGTCACGCGCTTCTCGTAGTCGGCCGGCGTGGCCGACACGAACACGACCTGGCGCATCTTGCGCTCGAACTCGGGGAACTTGAGCGGCCGGTTGTCCAGCGCCGACGGCAGCCGGAAGCCGTAGTTGACGAGGTTTTCCTTGCGTGCGCGGTCGCCGTTGTACATGCCGTTCAGCTGGCCGATCAGCACGTGCGATTCGTCGAGCAGCATCAGCGCGTCGGGCGGCAGGTAGTCGACGAGCGTCGGCGGCGGATCGCCGGGCTCCGCCCCCGAGAAATGCCGCGAGTAGTTCTCGATGCCCTTGCAGAAGCCGAGCTCCTGCAGCATCTCGAGATCGAAACGCGTGCGCTGCTCGAGGCGCTGCGCCTCGACGAGCTTGCCGTCGCTGTGAAAGAACTCGAGCCGCTCGCGCAGTTCGTCCTTGATCGTCTCGACCGCGCGCATCACGGTATCGCGCGGCGTCACGTAGTGCGACGACGGATACACGGTGAAGCGCGGGATCTTCTGCCGCACGCGGCCGGTCAGCGGGTCGAACAGCTGCAGCGTCTCGACCTCGTCGTCGAACAGCTCGACGCGCACGGCCAGCTCGGCGTGCTCGGCCGGGAAGATGTCGATCGTGTCGCCGCGCACGCGGAACGTGCCGCGCTGGAAATCCTGCTCGTTGCGCGTGTACTGCATCGCGATCAGCCGCGCGATCACGTCGCGCTGGCCGAGCTTGTCGCCGGCGCGCAGCGTCAGGATCATCTGGTGGTATTCGGACGGATTGCCGATACCGTAGATCGCCGACACCGTCGCGACGATCACGACGTCGCGGCGCTCCATCAGGCTCTTCGTCGCCGACAGCCGCATCTGCTCGATGTGCTCGTTGATCGACGAGTCCTTCTCGATGAACAGGTCGCGCTGCGGCACGTAGGCTTCAGGCTGGTAATAGTCGTAGTAAGAGACGAAATACTCGACCGCGTTGCGCGGGAAGAACTCCCGGAACTCCGAATAAAGCTGCGCGGCAAGCGTCTTGTTCGGTGCGAACACGATCGCCGGGCGGCCGAGCCGCGCGATCGTGTTCGCCATCGTGAAGGTCTTGCCGGAGCCCGTCACGCCGAGCAGCGTCTGGAACGACAGGCCGTCCTCGACCCCTTCGACGAGCGTGTCGATCGCGGTCGGCTGGTCGCCTGCGGGCGGATACGGTTGGTACAGCTGGAACGGCGACCCTTCGAAGGTCACGAATTTCGATTCGTCGAGCGCGTCGCCGGTTTCGGCATGATGTTCGGACATGGAATGCGGCCGGAGCGAGGGCAAAAGAGTCATTCTAGCGCTTCGCGGCCGGGCGAACTGCTGTCGGCTCCTGACGCGCGACGGGCGCCGGAAATCGCGGTTCCCGGCCGAATTTCGCCGCCGAAACGCCGCCCCCGCCAGCGCGAATTCGCTACAATGTCAGGCTGCTGCGCTTTCCGGCGTCGTGCCTGCCTGCGCGCGGTCCCCCGCGCCCGCCCCGCCCGTTGAAAGCCTGACCCTCTTTTCACTACTGCCGAATCATCATGTCGCTCTTCTCTGCTGTCCAGCTTGCTCCCCGCGACCCGATCCTGGGCCTGAACGAAGCCTTCAACGCCGATGCGCGTCCGACCAAGGTCAACCTCGGCGTCGGTGTGTACACGAACGAAGAAGGCAAGATCCCGCTGCTGCGCGCGGTTCGCGAAGCAGAGAAGGTGCGCGTTGAAGCGGGCCTGCCGCGCGGCTACCTGCCGATCGACGGCATCGCCGCCTACGATGCGGCCGTGCAAAAGCTGCTGCTCGGCAACGATTCGCCGCTGATCGCGGCGGGCCGCGTGGTCACGGCCCAGGCACTGGGCGGCACGGGCGCGCTGAAGATCGGCGCCGATTTCCTGCGCACCGTGAACCCGAACGTGAAGGTCGCGATCAGCGATCCGAGCTGGGAAAACCACCGCGCGCTGTTCGAAGCAGCCGGCTTCGAAGTCGTTGCGTACCCGTATTACGACGCTGCCACCAACGGCGTGAACTTCGAAGGCATGCTGTCGGCGCTGAACGGCTACGAAGCCGGCACGGTCGTCGTGCTGCACGCATGCTGCCACAACCCGACCGGCGTGGACCTGACCGAAGCGCAATGGCAACAGGTCGTCGACGTCGTGAAGGCACGCAACCTCGTGCCGTTCCTCGACATGGCCTACCAGGGCTTCGGCGAGAGCATCGAGGCCGACGCTGCCGCCGTGCGCCTGTTTGCCGCGGCCGACCTGAACGCATTCGTGTCGTCGTCGTTCTCGAAGTCGTTCTCGCTGTACGGCGAACGCGTCGGCGCCCTGTCGATCATCACGTCGAGCAAGGAAGAAGCGACGCGCGTGCTGTCGCAACTGAAGCGCGTGATCCGCACGAACTACTCGAACCCGCCGACCCATGGCGGCGCCGTGGTCGCAGCGGTGCTCGCATCGCCGGAACTGCACGCTTCGTGGGTGCAGGAACTCGGTGAAATGCGCGACCGCATCCGCGCGATGCGCAACGGTCTCGTCGAGCGCCTGAAGGCAAGCGGCGTCGATCGCGACTTCAGTTTCATCAACGCGCAGCGCGGGATGTTCTCGTATTCGGGCCTGACCTCGGCGCAAGTCGATCGCCTGCGCGACGAGTTCGGCATCTACGCGGTCGGCACGGGCCGGATCTGCGTCGCCGCGCTGAACACGCGCAACCTCGACGCGGTTGCCAATGCCGTTGCAGCTGTCCTGAAGTAAGTCGGCGCCCACGGACGGCAGCCATCGCCGGCCCGTCCTGCCGAAACGAAAAACGCGCTCCCCGGAGCGCGTTTTTTTTGTGCGATTCGCCGGACTAGCCGGGGAGTCGTCGCCCGAGCAGCCCGTGTCGCGACCGCCCGTGCCGGAAGCCTTTACTGCATGAACCAGCCGTGGCTGACGACGACCGACTGGCCCGTGAGCGCGGCGCTCGGGAACGCCGACAGGAACAGCACCGTCTGCGCGACGTCCTGCACCGTCGTGAACACGCCGTCGACCGTATTGCCGAGCATCACCTTCTTCACCACTTCCTCTTCGCTGATCCCGAGCTCCTTCGCCTGCTCCGGAATCTGCTTGTCGACCAGCGGCGTGCGTACGAAGCCCGGACACACGACGTGCGAGCGCACGTTGTGCTTCGCGCCTTCCTTCGCCAGCACGCGGGCCAGGCCGAGCAGGCCGTGCTTGGCCGTCACGTACGCCGACTTCAGCGGCGACGCTTCGTGCGAGTGCACCGAACCCATGTAGATCACGACACCGCCGCGATCGTCCTTGTACATGTGCTTGAGCGCGGCCTTGGTCGTCAGGAATGCGCCGTCGACGTGGATCGCCTGCATCTTCTTCCAGTCGGAGAACGAGTAGTTCTCGATCGGGTTGACGATCTGGATGCCCGCGTTCGACACGAGGATGTCGACCGAGCCGAACGTTTCGGCCACCTTGTCGATACCGCTGTTCACGGCTTCCTCGTTCGTCACGTCCATCGCGACGCCGATCGCCTTGCCGCCGGCCTTGACGATCTCGTCGGCAACGGCGTTCGCGCCGTCCTGGTTCAGGTCGGCGATCGCGACGGCCGCGCCCGCTTTCGCGAGCTCGAGTGCGATTTCCTTGCCGATGCCGCTCGCGGCGCCCGTGACGACTGCGGTCTTGCCATTCAGATCTGCTGCCATGTCCGTCTCCTCCCGTTGTCGGATCGAAAAAGTACGTGCCCGTCACCTCGGCATTCATCGCATGATCGACGCGGCGGGCCAGCCGCCATTGTGCACGATCGGCCCCGCCGTTCGCGCGCAAAACGTCTAAGCTTAAGGTCGGTTCTGTCACGCAGGAGATTCGCATGCACTATCGACGGCTAGGCCGCTCCGGCCTGCAGATCAGCGCGCTTTCCCTCGGCTCGTGGGTCACGTACGGCAACCAGGTCGACCAGCGGGTCGCGCGTGAATGCCTTGCCGCAGCACGCGACGCAGGCGTCAATTTTTTCGACAACGCCGAGGTGTACGCCGGCGGCAAATCCGAGGAAATCATGGGTCACGCGCTCAAGTCGCTCGATTGGCCGCGTGTCAGCTATATCGTGTCCACCAAGTTCTTCTGGGGGCTCGTCGAAGCGCCGAACCAGTATCACACGCTGAACCGGAAATACCTGCTGAACGCCATCGACGGCTCACTGCGTCGGCTGCAGCTCGACTACGTCGATCTCGTCTATTGCCATCGCCCCGATCCGAACACGCCGATCGAGGAAACCGTCTGGGCAATGAGCGACATGATCGTGCGCGGCAAGGCGCTGTACTGGGGCACGTCGGAATGGAGCGCCGACGAGATCCGTGCTGCCTGCGAGATCGCCGAACGGCATCACCTGCACAAGCCGGTTGTCGAGCAGCCGCAGTACAACCTGTTCCACCGCACGCGGGTCGAAAAGGAATATGCACGGCTCTATGACGACTACGGTCTCGGCCTCACGACCTGGAGCCCGCTGGCATCGGGCCTGCTCACCGGCAAGTACCGTAACGGCGTACCGCCCGGCAGCCGCGCGCAGTTACAGGGGTACGACTGGATGCGCGACCGCCTGACCGACCAGGCCGCCAACGACATCGTCGAACGGCTCGGCGAAATTGCGACGGAGCTCGGCTGCAGCACCGGCCAGCTCGCGATCGCATGGGTGCTCACGAATCCGCACGTGAGCTCGGTCATCACGGGCGCGTCGCGGATCGAGCAGATCGGCGAAAACATGCGCGCGCTCGACGTTGCCGCGAAGCTGACACCGGATGTGAAGCAACGCATCGAGGAGGTGGTCGGCGATGCGTACGAATGAGGCGATGCACGGCCACTCGCGTACAATACGCGGCCCGCATCGGCGCCCGGCCTGACTGCCGCGCCTAGCCGGCCGCGCACGATCAAGCGCTTTCATCGATTCACCTTTCGTTTCAGGCAGCCCGCCATGCTCAGTTATCGTCACGGTTTTCACGCAGGCAACCACGCGGACGTGCTCAAGCACGCCGTCGTCGTCCAGTTGCTGCGCTACCTGAACAAGAAAGACAAGTCGTACTGGTACATCGACACGCATGCAGGTGCCGGCGTGTATTCGCTGCGCGACGGTTACGCGGCAAAGACGTCGGAATTCGACACCGGTATCGGCCGGCTGTGGAACGAAAAGAACCTGCCGGAAGCGCTGGGCGACTATGTGGATGAGGTCCGCGCGCTGAACGACGACGGTGAACTGCGCTTCTACCCGGGGTCCCCGTACATTGCATGGCGATCGATGCGCGAGCAGGACCGCATGCGGCTGTTCGAAATGCACACGACGGAAATCGACGTGCTGCGCCACAATTTCCGCGATGCGGGGCGACGCGCGATGATCTTTGCCGGAGACGGCTTCGAAGGCATCAAGGCGCTGCTGCCGCCGCCGCCGCGACGCGCACTCGTGCTGATCGACCCGTCCTACGAGGACAAGAAGGATTACGCGCGCACGGTGACTTGCGTGACGGAGTGTCTGAAGCGTTTCGCGACGGGCTGCTATGCCGTCTGGTACCCGCAGGTGACCCGGACGGAATCGCAGCGTTTCCCCGAGCAGTTGAAGCGCCTGCAACCGAACAACTGGCTGCACCTGACACTGACGGTGTCGAATCCGCCCACTGACGGACTCGGTCTCTACGGCAGCGGGATGTTCATCCTGAATCCGCCGTACACCCTCGCCCAGAGCATGAACGAGGCACTCCCTTATCTGGTCGAGAGGCTGGGACAGGATAGCGGCGCCCGCTGCCAGATCGAGCACCGCGGAAACTGATCGCGCGACTGCGCGTTACGGCTGCGGTCTGGGCGCGAGCCTTGGCTGGTTGGCCGGCTGTCCACCCCACGCGGGGACATTGATATACGGTGCGACGAACAGCGGAACCGACGTGTTCGGCGCCTGCCCGGCCGGAGCCCGCATGCCTGCCGGCTCGACGATCGGCTCGGGAGACAGCGGCGCCGTCTGCAGCACCAACCCGCCCTTGCCGTCCTGGATGCCGCGTTGCGTATCGAGAATCAGCGGTTTGGACGATGTCGCGGCAGCGGCCGCGAGTCCATGGACAAGCGCCACCGCGCCGAGAACGAGACGCGCGCGGGCACTGCGACGCACATCGAGACGCAAACGCATGATCGTGTCCTTCGGGATGAAAAGCAGGCCCATACCATAGCGCTGCACTGATGATTGCGCCAGATCCGGCGCACAAAAAAACAAAGCCCCGTCAATACGGGGCTTGCTTATCGTTCGGTGCCACGTGGCACCTGACGGTGACTCCGATTACAGCGAGTAGCCGTTGGTTTCGAGCGAGCGGATACGGCTCTCGAGCTGGACGATGTCCGACGACGTGGCGAGGTAAGCCTCACGGCGTTCACGTTCTGCGGATTCGAACCAGTTGCTCAGCTTTTCGACGATGTAGGCGATCATGACGTTCTCCAAGGAAGGGGGACCCCTGGTGAATCGAGATTCAGGGATTTCCCGTATAGGGTTATCCCGAATTATAGCGATGCCGCACCAAGATGCTAGTGAAATACTTGCATGGAAACCATTCCGGTTTGGAATGGCCGAGCATCAACTTCACGTAACCTGTTGATTTTTATGGAAATCGAATCGAGGCCCGTTTCGAACCTCGAATACGCGCACTAATTTGGTTCACTGACAGGGTCGGACAGACGCGCCAAAATCGGGCACTCGGGACGCCCGTCACCATGACAGTGCGCGGCAAGATCGGCCAGCGTGTCGCGCATGTCGCTCAGTTCCGCGATGCGCTTGTCGAGTTCGGCCACGTGCTCGAGCGCAATCGACTTCACTTCCGAGCTCGCGCGGGAACGATCTTGCCAGAGCGTCAGCAGCTTGCGGATGTCCTCGACGAGAAAGCCAAGGCGTCGCGCCTGACGGATGAAGCGCAGAATGTGAATTTCGTCCGCCCCGTAGATGCGGTAGCCGGCGTCGGTACGTTTGCTCGGCGCAAGCAGGCCAACCTGTTCGTAGTACCGGATCATTTTTGCGCTGACTCCGGATTCGCGCGACGCATCGCCGATATTCATTCCCGCCCTCTCCATCAAGCCCTGGTTTCGAACATGAACGTCGACGAGTGCAATCGCCGGCGCCACTTCGATCGTATCAAATCGCGTGGTTTCGTTTCGGGGCGAGGTTTGACTGCAGGATGGCAGCTGAGAGATCGGGCCAGCGCGCCAGGTAGACGGGATGAATGACGTGCGCTTTCTCCAAGCGCAAATGGTTTTCCATCGCCGAAATGCAAAAACCCCCGCCTTTTGGGCGGGGGTTCTTGGCTTAGGAAGCCTGACGATTACCTACTTTCACACGGGAATCCGCACTATCATCGGCGTAGAGTCGTTTCACGGTCCTGTTCGGGATGGGAAGGGGTGGGACCGACTCGCTATGGTCATCAGGCAAAGAAGGTTGTTCTGCTGGCTTGGCCAACAGAACCAATCTTGGAAGAAGCAGTAATTTAGGTTGTGTGTATCACACACGAGAATCCAACTTGTCGCTTTGGATCTTGCCGCCAGTGCTTTCACACGGCGCCGATCTACAAGGCAGACTTGTTATAGGATCAAGCCTTACGGGCAATTAGTATCAGTTAGCTGAACGCATTACTGCGCTTACACACCTGACCTATCAACGTCCTGGTCTCGAACGACCCTTCAAGGGGATCTAGTCCCCAGGGATATCTCATCTTAAGGCGAGTTTCCCGCTTAGATGCTTTCAGCGGTTATCTCTTCCGAACATAGCTACCCGGCGATGCCACTGGCGTGACAACCGGTACACCAGAGGTTCGTCCACTCCGGTCCTCTCGTACTAGGAGCAGCCCCCTTCAAATATCCAACGCCCACGGCAGATAGGGACCAAACTGTCTCACGACGTTTTAAACCCAGCTCACGTACCTCTTTAAATGGCGAACAGCCATACCCTTGGGACCGGCTACAGCCCCAGGATGAGATGAGCCGACATCGAGGTGCCAAACACCGCCGTCGATATGAACTCTTGGGCGGTATCAGCCTGTTATCCCCAGAGTACCTTTTATCCGTTGAGCGATGGCCCTTCCATACAGAACCACCGGATCACTATGACCTGCTTTCGCACCTGCTCGACTTGTCGGTCTCGCAGTTAAGCACGCTTATGCCATTGCACTATCAGCACGATTTCCGACCGTACCTAGCGTACCTTCGTACTCCTCCGTTACGCTTTGGGAGGAGACCGCCCCAGTCAAACTGCCTACCATGCACTGTCCCCGACCCGGATCACGGGCCAAGGTTAGAACCTCAAACAAACCAGGGTGGTATTTCAAGGACGGCTCCACCGAAACTAGCGTTCCGGTTTCATAGCCTCCCACCTATCCTACACAGATCGGTTCAAAGTCCAATGCAAAGCTACAGTAAAGGTTCATGGGGTCTTTCCGTCTAGCCGCGGGTAGATTGCATCATCACAAACACTTCAACTTCGCTGAGTCTCGGGAGGAGACAGTGTGGCCATCGTTACGCCATTCGTGCAGGTCGGAACTTACCCGACAAGGAATTTCGCTACCTTAGGACCGTTATAGTTACGGCCGCCGTTTACCGGGACTTCAATCAAGAGCTTGCACCCCATCATTTAATCTTCCGGCACCGGGCAGGCGTCACACCCTATACGTCCACTTTCGTGTTTGCAGAGTGCTGTGTTTTTATTAAACAGTCGCAGCCACCAGTTTATTGCAACCCCTTCACCCTCCTGGCGCAGGCCAGTCAAGCTACAAGGGCGTACCTTATCCCGAAGTTACGGTACCAATTTGCCGAGTTCCTTCTCCCGAGTTCTCTCAAGCGCCTTAGAATACTCATCTCGCCCACCTGTGTCGGTTTGCGGTACGGTCATCGTTAGACTGAAGCTTAGAGGCTTTTCTTGGAACCACTTCCAATTGCTTCGCTCCCGAAGGAGCTCGCGCCACACCCTTGAATTCCGCGCCCGGATTTGCCTAAGCGCCTTCTCCAATGCAGCGACCGGGACTTCCAACACCCGGACAACCTTCCGCGATCCGTCCCCCCATCGCATCTAACAATGGTGCAGGAATATTGACCTGCTTCCCATCAGCTACGCATTTCTGCCTCGCCTTAGGGGCCGACTCACCCTACGCCGATGAACGTTGCGTAGGAAACCTTGGGCTTACGGCGAGGGGGCCTTTCACCCCCTTTATCGCTACTCATGTCAGCATTCGCACTTCCGATACCTCCAGCACCCTTTACAAGGCACCTTCGCAGGCTTACGGAACGCTCTCCTACCATGCGTGCAAGCACGCATCCGCAGCTTCGGTATATAGCTTAGCCCCGTTACATCTTCCGCGCAGGACGACTCGATCAGTGAGCTATTACGCTTTCTTTAAAGGGTGGCTGCTTCTAAGCCAACCTCCTGACTGTTTTAGCCTTCCCACTTCGTTTCCCACTTAGCTATATTTGGGGACCTTAGCTGGCGGTCTGGGTTGTTTCCCTCTTGACACCGGACGTTAGCACCCGATGTCTGTCTCCCGTGATTGCACTCTTCGGTATTCGGAGTTTGCTATGGCGGGGTAATCTGCAATAGACCCCCCAACCATGACAGTGCTCTACCCCCGAAGGTGAGACACGAGGCACTACCTAAATAGTTTTCGGAGAGAACCAGCTATTTCCAGGTTTGTTTAGCCTTTCACCCCTATCCACAGCTCATCCCCTAACTTTTCAACGTTAGTGGGTTCGGACCTCCAGTACGTGTTACCGCACCTTCATCCTGGCCATGGATAGATCACCTGGTTTCGGGTCTACGCCCAGCAACTGAACGCCCTATTCGGACTCGCTTTCGCTACGCCTGCCCTATACGGTTAAGCTTGCTACTGAACGTAAGTCGCTGACCCATTATACAAAAGGTACGCCGTCACCCCTTACGAGGCTCCGACTGTTTGTATGCATGCGGTTTCAGGATCTATTTCACTCCCCTCCCGGGGTTCTTTTCGCCTTTCCCTCACGGTACTGGTTCACTATCGGTCGATCACGAGTATTTAGCCTTGGAGGATGGTCCCCCCATCTTCAGACAGGATTTCACGTGTCCCGCCCTACTTGTCGCACACCTAGTTCTTTCATACTGTTTTCGCCTACAGGGCTATCACCTGCTATGGCCGCACTTTCCAGAGCGTTCGGCTAACAATACAAATAAAGAGTGCAAGGCTCATCCCATTTCGCTCGCCACTACTTTGGGAATCTCGGTTGATTTCTTTTCCTGCGGTTACTTAGATGTTTCAGTTCACCGCGTTCGCTTCACATGGCCTATGTATTCAGCCATGGATACTCCAAAAGGAGTGGGTTTCCCCATTCGGACATCTACGGATCAAAGCTTGTTTGCCAGCTCCCCGTAGCTTTTCGCAGGCTACCGCGTCCTTCATCGCCTGTGATCGCCAAGGCATCCACCACATGCACTTGTTCGCTTGACCCTATAACGAGTCTGTCTCATCGACAGTCGCTACAGGTTGAGTTCTCGCGTTGTGCCGTATTCCAATTGAGTCGAACATAGAGTTCGAATCATCTTGAGATACATCGATACAATCACAACCCGGATAGTTTCCACGTCCATCTCAAGACGCTTCCGCTATCCAAATTACTTACTTCTTCCAGATTGTTAAAGAACGACAGCCGATACTTTCGTACCGCTCTGACTGGCTCAATCGCCAATGCAAAATTCTCGGTTCATCGTATGAACCAAGCACTTAGCGTTGGTGATTGGTGGAGGCAGACGGGATCGAACCGACGACCCCCTGCTTGCAAAGCAGGTGCTCTCCCAGCTGAGCTATGCCCCCATTGAGTACAGATGCCCTCAGGTGTTACCGCCAGACAATGGTGGGTCTGGTTGGATTCGAACCAACGACCCCCGCCTTATCAAGACGGTGCTCTAACCGACTGAGCTACAGACCCCTGAGTCTGTCTTTAATTTACAGCCGATAAGCGTGAGCGCTCAACTTTGCGAGAAGCTCTGGAAAGGAGGTGATCCAGCCGCACCTTCCGATACGGCTACCTTGTTACGACTTCACCCCAGTCATGAATCCTACCGTGGTGACCGTCCTCCTTGCGGTTAGACTAGCCACTTCTGGTAAAACCCACTCCCATGGTGTGACGGGCGGTGTGTACAAGACCCGGGAACGTATTCACCGCGGCATGCTGATCCGCGATTACTAGCGATTCCAGCTTCATGCACTCGAGTTGCAGAGTGCAATCCGGACTACGATCGGTTTTCTGGGATTAGCTCCCCCTCGCGGGTTGGCAACCCTCTGTTCCGACCATTGTATGACGTGTGAAGCCCTACCCATAAGGGCCATGAGGACTTGACGTCATCCCCACCTTCCTCCGGTTTGTCACCGGCAGTCTCCTTAGAGTGCTCTTGCGTAGCAACTAAGGACAAGGGTTGCGCTCGTTGCGGGACTTAACCCAACATCTCACGACACGAGCTGACGACAGCCATGCAGCACCTGTGCGCCGGTTCTCTTTCGAGCACTCCCACCTCTCAGCGGGATTCCGACCATGTCAAGGGTAGGTAAGGTTTTTCGCGTTGCATCGAATTAATCCACATCATCCACCGCTTGTGCGGGTCCCCGTCAATTCCTTTGAGTTTTAATCTTGCGACCGTACTCCCCAGGCGGTCAACTTCACGCGTTAGCTACGTTACTAAGGAAATGAATCCCCAACAACTAGTTGACATCGTTTAGGGCGTGGACTACCAGGGTATCTAATCCTGTTTGCTCCCCACGCTTTCGTGCATGAGCGTCAGTATTGGCCCAGGGGGCTGCCTTCGCCATCGGTATTCCTCCACATCTCTACGCATTTCACTGCTACACGTGGAATTCTACCCCCCTCTGCCATACTCTAGCCTGCCAGTCACCAATGCAGTTCCCAGGTTGAGCCCGGGGATTTCACATCGGTCTTAGCAAACCGCCTGCGCACGCTTTACGCCCAGTAATTCCGATTAACGCTTGCACCCTACGTATTACCGCGGCTGCTGGCACGTAGTTAGCCGGTGCTTATTCTTCCGGTACCGTCATCCCCCGACTGTATTAGAGCCAAGGATTTCTTTCCGGACAAAAGTGCTTTACAACCCGAAGGCCTTCTTCACACACGCGGCATTGCTGGATCAGGCTTTCGCCCATTGTCCAAAATTCCCCACTGCTGCCTCCCGTAGGAGTCTGGGCCGTGTCTCAGTCCCAGTGTGGCTGGTCGTCCTCTCAGACCAGCTACTGATCGTCGCCTTGGTAGGCCTTTACCCCACCAACTAGCTAATCAGCCATCGGCCAACCCTATAGCGCGAGGCCCGAAGGTCCCCCGCTTTCATCCGTAGATCGTATGCGGTATTAATCCGGCTTTCGCCGGGCTATCCCCCACTACAGGACATGTTCCGATGTATTACTCACCCGTTCGCCACTCGCCACCAGGTGCAAGCACCCGTGCTGCCGTTCGACTTGCATGTGTAAGGCATGCCGCCAGCGTTCAATCTGAGCCAGGATCAAACTCTTCAGTTTAAACCTGTTACTGTTTTCGGTTCAGTTAAGAACCGGTCGCTCACTCAAAGCTGACAGGAATATGAATTGCTTCATAAACCTGACTTACTTTAGTGTGAGACTCTTGATACTTTCGCTATCTGATCCGAGGATCAGCTCGCTTCCATCAAGCGCCCACACTTATCGGCTGTTAATTTTTAAAGAGCAATCTGCGAGGAACTTCGTGTTTCTCAGCAGCGCTGCGTTTTCAGCAGCAGAGAAGCGAGATTATGAACCGTGTTTCGCAGCTCGTCAACAACTTTTTACACTACATCGTTGCGACTGCGGGGCTCAACTTCCAAGCCAGCCGCGCGCCCAAGACTGCAGCACACTACCAGCTTCGCTTCCCCTTCCGCGCTGCGTTTCCGTTAGCGCGAAAGAGGCGTGATTCTAAGCACCCTCTTCGAACTGCGCAAGGGGTTTGACGCAACTTTTTTACAAAGGCTGCGATCCGGCCGATCTGCCATGCCTCGGCACGAGACCGCTTATGGTGCAAAGAACGGACTAGAATGTGAGGTTCTTCGCCTCTTTCTATATACGTCTTTAATATGCGCCAGCGAATCGCCAAACGCCTCCCCCCCGATGCCGACAAACTGGTCGGTCTGTCGCTTGCGCTCTTCGCGTCGGGCAGCCGCATCGAGGATCGCTTCTGGGAAGCGAAGCTCGACGCGCTGCTCGCCAAGATTGTCCGCAACGGCAACCAGACCACGCTCGACGCAGCGCTCGACCATCTTCAGCAGAATCATCCCGACGCCTATGGCGCGCTCGCCGACATGGCCGAGACGCACAGCGAGTCGATGGTGATCGAGCACGACGGCCAACCGTTCGACGCGCTGCTGGTCGCCGTCCCGGTTCTCGCATGGACGCGCTACATGATTCCGTCCGGCCCGCTCAAGGGTGACGTTGCCGACGCGCTGCGAACGCACTTGCAGGCTCATGTCCTTGCGAACGGCACCCTCGTCGGCCTTGCACCGTTCCTTTACAGCATTGACCAGTTGCCGCGGCACCACGTCGAGACCTACCGGCTGGCCCAGCAACTCGCTCATGCAGCGATCACCCAGCACACCCCCAAGCTCAGCTTCGGCGACCTGCCTGAAACTTCGCCGATCCTGGCCGACCCGCGCTTCCTGCTCGCCGTCGTCGCCGCGCCCGCCGGCGCGCCGCTGTTCCGATGGCAGGAAGAGGAAAACGGCAGCCGGATCGAGCGTGGCCAGTGCCTCGAGCAATGGACGGCCCAGGGCGGCCCGAACCTGTCGATCGCCCTGCCCGGCTGCGAGTTCGAATGCCTGCTTCCGGACGCGTACTATTCGGCTTGCCGGGATGCGGACGAGCGGGTGCGTCCGCACACGGTGCGAACCGCCATTCGTTATCTTTTCGACACACTTGGTGCGGCACCGCAAGAGCTGCGCGCGGTGGTCGCCGGCTTCGGCGAACGCCGTATCGACGAGTATCGTGTCGGCTTCACGCGGCGTGCCAGCAACGACGTAATCTACGGCGTCGTATGGCCGCTCTACGGTCGTGAAAACGGCGACGTGTCGATCGACAGCGCGACGCTCGAAGGCGAAGCGCCGATCGAAGGACCGCTCGAGGAAATCGTGAGCCTGCTGAAGGAATGCGGTGTAACCGACGTCCGGCGGCACGCAGGCCGCTTCGAACCCGAATACTGCGACGACTGCGGCGTACCGCTTTACGCAGACCCGCTCGGCGAAATCGTCCACGCGGAAATGCCGGAAGACGCATCACCCGCCCAACCGCACTTTCACTGACCCACACAGCAGTACCCTGACGGCCTGCCCGTCCGAAGCCGCTCACGGTTCCCGCCGGAGCGGCTTTTTTCTTGTCCGCCATCCCTCCGTCCGAAATTTCATACTTTTCCTAAGCCTTTCAGCCAAGCAGACATCGTGTAAGGTCTTTGTCATCATCAGACCCAAGGCATGCCAGACGGCAGATCAATGGCTCACATTACGGAGGTTGAATATGCGGTTCCTGATGCTCAATTCAGACGCCGAGCGGCGTGACGGACTGAAGGCCCTGTTGCGACAGATCGACCGTCACGCCAGCATCAACGATGCGCCCGACAGTTTTCAGGCGCGCAGGCTGCTGCGCAACCAGCGTTTCGACCTCGTCGCGATCGACTGGCTCGACGTCGGCCGACTCAGCGAGCTTCAGGCGCTCTGCAGCGCGTGCTCGCCGACACCCGTCGCCGTCCTGGTCGACGAAACATCGCCGGAAGCCATCCAGCGCTTCTTCAACTATGGTGTCGCCGGCGTGATCCCGCATTCCACGCGGCCGCACCTGATCGTGCGTGCGCTCGAGATCGTCCTGCTGGGCGGGCACTACATCCCGCCGATCGCGCTCCGTCTGCTGCCTTCCGCTGCTGCGGCGCGCTACGATGCCCATTTCCAGACACTCGCCGGGTCGCTTCCCCGCCGGCCGCCGAGCGGCCTCTTGTCGCCACGCCAAGCTCAGATCATGCGCTTCGTCCACATGGGCAGCACCAACAAGATGATCGCCCGTACGCTCGGCATCAGCGAAGGCACCGTCAAGATCCACCTCGCCAGCATCTTCCAGCAACTCGGTGCCGCCAATCGCGCCGCCGCGGTCGCGATCTACAACGGCTGGCTGTCGCCCCACCTCGAGGTGCTGCTGGCGAATCGCAACCGCACGCGCAAGCCGCCCATCGGCCAACAGGGCCCGGTTCCGCTGCGTACGCAACGGAAGGACCGCCCGTACCCGGTGCCAGCCTCGATCGACAGCACACAGGACCTGCCGATCGCCGCCGAACCGCCGGCGCGGTTTCGGCGCGAACGCTAGCCAGACAGTCTCGATATTGCGACGGTCGGCGTGTGTGGATTCCCACCTTTGATGCTCAACGAGTAATATGGACGAATGGGTTTTCTCTTCACACCGCTTCCGCTCTGGGTTGGCATCGGTGGCTGGATCGCCGCCGTGGCCCTGCTCGCGCTCGCGATCTGGAATCGCCCCTTCGTGCGCCTGCAGGACGCCACGCTCCAGCACGTGTGGCTCGCGCTCGTCACCGCCATTACGGTTCTCTGGGCCTCGAATGCGTGGCTCGAAGACGGCATCGTCATGCATCTGCTTGGCGCGACGCTGCTCGTCACACTGTTCGACTGGACACTCGCATTGATCGCGATGGGCGCCGTCACGGCGGTTGCCGCGATCATTTTCGACGCGCCCTGGCAGGGCATTGGCCTGACCTATCTGATCTACGGCGCGCTGCCGGTCGCCGTGTCGGCATTGCTGCAGCGCGCCGCACTCGCATGGTTGCCGCACAATCTCGCATCGTTCATCACCTGCCAGGGATTCCTGTCGCCGGCCATCGCAATCATCGCAGTCGCTGCTGCCGCGGCCGGGGTCCAACTCGCGCTGGCGGACGGCGTGCCTGTCGTGATTCCGGCCGGCTACCTGCTGAACACTGCGCTGCTCGCACTCGGCGAAGCGTGGTTCACCGGCATGGCAACGGCACTCATCGCGGTCTATCGTCCCGCGTGGGTCACGACCTTCGACGTCCGGCGCTATCGCCTCGGCGGCCCGCGCGCCTGAATCGCCCTCCGGCGGCGACACCGCCATCACCCGCCGGCAGGGCATCGCGCGGTGCGGCAGAATGCGACATCTACTGCCGCACAACTTTTTTACGCTAAGATTGAACTCCGGTTCTTCATCGGGCATCTATACGTGCCCGATGTCTCATTCGCTCCTCACCAATAACCAGATGGACAGCTCTCCTGCGTCGCTCCGGATTTTCCGGGCGCTCGGCAAGCTGGCAGCCTGTATTGCGGGCCTGTCGCTTGCGCTTCCGACACCGGCATTCGCCGACCTGCTCGACCAGCGCTCCGAACTGATCAACAAATTCGTCAACGAAATGCATGCCGATCCGCTCGCCGCCGATTGTGCGGCGCACGGCAGCTTCATCGCCAGCACGTCGTCGGCGTTCGACCGCGTCGACTTCGCGCCGAACACATTCGACAGCGGCAACGCGACAATCACGCCATGGAACGACTCGTTCGACCAGGGCAAGCAGCGTGTGAAGGTCGACAATATCGTCACTGTCGACGGGCTCGGTATCCACAGCGACGGCAGCGACCCGACGCCGCTGAAATTCCGATGCGGCTATGTCGGTCAGCAAATGCTCGCGTTCAGCTGGAACGACCCGGTTCCGCCGCTGAAGCCGCGCGTCGAGCGCTCCACGTCCTCGACGAAGAAGTTCAAGGGCAAGTCGCACCGAGGCAAGGTCAAGGCGAAAGCATCGGGCCGCACCGGCAGCAAGAAGGCCGCCGCAACGAAAAAGTCGAGCGGACAGAAGAAGGTCGTGAAGAAAAGCGCGAAGAAGTCCTGATTCGACGAAGCGACCTCGACAGAAGCAAAAAAGCCGGAGCATCCTGAGATGCCCCGGCTTTTTTCATACGGCGACGCTGCGCTTACGCGAACGTGTCGACATGCACCAGGATCGCAGCCAGCATCGCCGCGCCAAGCGCCGCGCTTCGCTCGCCGTTCCAGCCGACTCGCTCGTCGGGCAGGTTCGCGTTGTCCTTGAACGGCATCTCGAGCGTCAGCGACAGGCAGCCGAACTGGTGGCCGATGTACTTCGACGCGAGCTTGAGCGCGTCCTCCTTGTACTTGCTCGCCGCATAGCCATGCTCAGTCTGGAAGTCGGGGCTCGCGAGCTTGAACGCTTCGATGAACGCGGTCTGCTCCTTGCCCTGCTGCTCGGTAAAGCTCGGCAGCATTTCCGACCCGGCAACGAACACGTACGGCAGATCCTCGTCGCCATGAATGTCGAAGAACATGTCGCAGCCGATCGCATGGATCGCATCGCGCACGGCCAGCACCTCGGGACTGCGCTCGGCATCGGGCGCCATCCACTCGCGGTTCAGGTTCGCGCCCGCCGCATTGGTGCGCAGGTTGCCATGCACGCTGCCGTCCGGATTCATGTTCGGGACGATGTGGAACGTCACGCGATCGTAGAGCTTGCGCGCGACCGGATCGCCGGCCCAGTCGCCCCATCCGGCCAGCCGCTTGACGAGGCCTTCGACGAACCACTCAGCCATCGACTCGCCGGGATGCTGGCGCGCGATGATCCACACCTTCTTCTTCGGTGCGCCGTCGGTCTCCGGCGTACCGAGCGTCAGCAGCGACATCGGACGACCTTCGACCGTGCGACCGAGTTCGACGACGCTCGCCTGCGGCAACTGCTGGACCGCACCGAGAAATGCCGCATGACGCTCTTCCGAGTACGGTTCGAAATACGCGTAGTAGATGCTGTCGAATTCCGGCGTATGGTCGATGGTCATCGTCTTGCCGTCGAACGTCGTCGGCACGCGGAACCAGTCGACCCGGTCATAGCTCGCCACCGCGCTGTAATTGCGCCAGCCCGACGGATACGCGCATTCGGCCGCATTCTCGAACGTCATCACGCAGCGCTCGCCGCGCGCGCCCGTCAAGCGGTAGTAAAACCATTGCGCGAATTCCGAGCGGTTGTCGCCGCGCACGCGCAACCGAATCGCATCGGGGCTGTCGCACGACACGACGTCGATTGCGCCTGCGTCGAAATTGCTGGTGATCGAAAGGGCCATCTGTCTCTCCTTTGTCGACCGGAGTTGGCGCTTCAGCGCTGACACCGGTCTAATGTAAAGCTGGCGACCGGAACAGGCGGTGTAGCGCTTGCCCGGCCTCATGCATGCGCCGGCCGTCTCGTGAACGGCCGGCAGGGTCACTCGCCGACTCGCCGGCGATATACGTAAGTCGAATCGTTCGACGCAGCCGCATCGAACGCATAGCCTTCCGTCGCGAATTCCTTCAGCGCCTTCGGGTCGGCAATCCGGTTCTCGACGATAAAACGCGCCATCAGGCCGCGCGCACGCTTCGCATGGAAGCTGATGATCTTGTAGCGGCCGCCCTTCCAGTCCTCGAACACCGGCGTGACGACGGGCGCGGCCAGCAGTTTCGGCTTGACCGACTTGAAGTATTCGGTCGATGCGCAGTTGACGAGCACGCGCGCCGCGCCGCTGCGCGTTTCGAGCTGCTCGTTCAGCGCCCGCGTGATGCGGTCGCCCCAGAACGCGTACAGATCCTTGCCGCGTGCGTTCGCGAAACGCGTACCCATCTCGAGACGGTACGGCTGCAGCAGATCGAGGGGACGCAGCAGCCCGTACAGCCCCGACAGCACGCGCACGTGCTGCTGCGCATAGTCGAGATCGGCGGACGACAGCGATTTGGCGTCGAATCCTTCATATACGTCGCCGTTGAATGCGAGCACGGCCTGCTTCGCGTTGGCCGGCGTAAAGGTCGGCGACCAGTCCGCGTAGCGCTGAAAATTCAGGCGTGCAAGCGGATCGGAGATATCCATCAGCGTCGCGATGTCCTGCGGCGAAAGCTTGCGCAGGCCGTCGATCAGCTCGGACGCGTCGTCGACGAATGCAGGCTTCGTGTAAGACTGGACGTGCGCGGGCGTATCGTAGTCGAGGGATTTGGCGGGAGAGAGAACGATTATCATAGAGGCTCGCTGGCACGCCGTGCCTTGCGGTCAGACGAAAACCACCGATTGTAACGAATGACCCGCTCTCCCGCCCCGCATGCCGCACATCGCGTCGTGCTCGACTCGAACGTCTGGATCGACATCCTCGTATTCGACGATCCCGCTACGCGCCCGATCCGCGCCGCGCTCGAACGCGGCACGCTTGCCGCCGTGATCGACGGCCGCTGCCTGACCGAACTCGAGTACGTGCTCGATTATCCGCAGTTCCAGGCGCGCGCCGTCGACAAGGCGGCCGCGCTCGCAACCGTCGCCCGCCTGGCGAGCCTCGTCGAGCCGCCGGCCGTCGACGCCGATGCGCCGCCGTTGCCGAAGTGCAAGGACCGCGACGACCAGAAGTTTCTTGAACTCGCCCGCGCCGCCCAGGCCGATTGGCTCGTGTCGAAAGACCGCGCGCTGCTGAAGCTCGCGAAGCGCACCGCGCGCGATTTCGGCTTCCGGATCGCGCAACCCGCCCCCTTTGCCGAGGCCTGCGCGCTCGACGCCACGCCGGCTTGACGCACGCAACACCACCCGATTTCGACCGTCTCGATGAACGCTCCTTCAGACATGCCAACGACTCCCGTTTTCCCTTCGCGCCTGCCGAACGTCGGCACGACGATCTTCACGGTCATGAGCGCGCTTGCAGCAGAAAAAGGCGCCGTGAACCTCGGCCAGGGCTTTCCGGATTTCGACTGCGATCCGCGCATCGTCGATGCGGTTGCCGCCGCGATGCGCAACGGGCACAACCAGTATCCGCCGATGGCCGGTGTCGCGCCGCTGCGCGAGGCAATCGCAGACAAGATCGCGCAGGTCTACGGCCGGCGTTACGATCCGGCGACCGAAATCACCGTCACGGCCGGCGCGACGCAGGCACTGCTCACCGCGATCCTGTGCACGGTGCATCCGGGTGATGAGGTGATCGTCGTCGAACCGACCTACGACAGCTACCTGCCGTCGATCGAACTCGCGGGCGGCACACCCGTGTTCGTCACGCTGGAGGCGCCCGACTACGCGATTCCGTTCGACCGCCTGGCGGCCGCCATCACGCCGAAAACGCGCATGATCCTGATCAACACGCCGCATAACCCGACGGGTACCGTGTGGCGCGAGGCGGACATGCGCAAGCTCGAAGAGATCGTGCGTGGCACCAACGTGCTGATCCTGTCCGACGAGGTCTACGAGCACATGGTCTATGACGGCGCGCGCCATGAGAGCGTCGCGCGTTATCCGGAACTCGCCGCGCGCAGCTTCATCGTGTCGAGCTTCGGCAAGACCTATCACGTGACGGGCTGGAAGGTCGGTTATGTCGCAGCCCCTGCCGCGCTAACCGCGGAATTCCGCAAGGTCCACCAGTTCAACGTGTTCACGGTGAACACACCGATGCAGGTCGGGCTCGCCGAGTACCTGCGCGACCCGGCACCGTACCTGACGCTTGCCGACTTCTACCAGAAGAAGCGCGACTTCTTCCGGGCCGGCCTCGAGCGCACGCGCTTCAAGCTGCTGCCCTGCACGGGTACGTACTTCCAGTGCGTCGATTATTCGGCGATCAGCGACCTGCCGGAAGCGGAATTCTCGAAGTGGCTCACGTCGGAGATCGGCGTGGCCGCCATTCCGGTGTCGGCGTTCTATCACGAGCCGCACGAATCGGGCGTCGTCCGCTTCTGCTTCGCGAAGCAGGAAAGCACGCTCGCATCCGCGCTCGAACGGCTCGCCCGCCTGTAAGTCCTGCACGGGCGGCCTGAAGCCGCCCTGCAGGAACCGCGCTTACGAACGCGCGACGCTCGTCGCCTCGATATACGCCTTGCGCTCGGCTGCCACGCGCTGCGCGGCCGGACGCTCGCCGACGATCTTCGCGTGCGCCTTCCAGTCGATACCCGCGTCGAGCAGGAAATCGCGTCCGAAAATGGCCTTCGTCGCCATCCCGACGACCGGCAGATGGACCCATGCGGCGATGTCGGCAAGGCCGAACGACTCGCCGAGCGCATACGGCGAAAACTGCGTCATCTGTTTGAACGCATCGATCGCGCGCGGCAGGCGCTTCTCGACGTGCGCCTTCGTCCCGTCGCTGACCTTGCCGCCGAAAAAAGCTTCCGTATAGACTTCGCGCGCCATCCATTCGAGATACAGCTCGAGCGTCTCGACCAGTTCGCGCACCTTCGCAGCCGCGAACGGGCTCGCCGGGAAAATGCCTTTCTCGGGATAACGCGCCGCCAGGTATTCGATGATCACCTGCGACTCGAACAATGCGCCTTCTTCGGTCTTCAGGAACGGAATCTTGCCGAGCGGCGAATCGGCGAGCCGGGCCGGATCGCTGATCGGCAAACCGCACACCGACTCCTCGAACGGAATGTCGTGCTCGAGCAGGACGAACTTCACCTTGTTGTAATAGTTGGACAACGGAATACCGCACAGCTGTAGCATCGGAGTCTCCTTCGTTGCTGGAACGCGGCCGCAACGGTGCCGGCCGCAGCGAGATTCATCGCGCCGAAAAGCACGTTCGTGCTAGTCTAAAGCAAGTATTGCGTTCGTCACGACAACATTACATCCGCTGCGGCATCGGTCGCATCCGCGTGCGCGGCGCGCACGGCGCCGCAGCCCCGCCATCCGATGGAGACACGCTCGCATGAGTGCTGAACTGCTGGCCTCGCGCCCGCCCGAGAGCGACTCGACGCTCGTCCTCACGCTATCCAATCCCGGCGCACGCAATGCGCTGCATCCCGACATGTACGCAGCCGGCATCGAGGCGCTCGCCACCGCCGAGCGCGATCCCGGGATTCGCGCTGTCGTGCTGACCGGTGCCGATCGCTTCTTCTGCGCGGGCGGCAACCTGAACCGGCTGCTCGACAACCGTTCGAAGGATCCGTCCTACCAGGCCGACAGCATCGATCAGCTCGCCGCATGGGTAACGGCGATCCACGCTTCGACGAAGCCGGTGATCGCGGCGGTCGAAGGCGCGGCGGCCGGCGCCGGCTTTTCGCTCGCGCTCGCGTGCGACCTGATCGTCGCCGCGCACGATGCGAAATTCGTGATGTCATACGCGCGTGTCGGCCTGACACCCGACGGGGGCGGTTCGTGGTTCATCGCCCGCGCACTGCCGCGCGCGCTCGCGGCCGAAATCCTGTTCGAAGGCAAACCCGTCGCGGCCGAACGTCTGCACGCGCTCGGCGTCGTCAACCGGCTCGCCGTGCCGGGCGCGGCGTTGACCGACGCGCTGGCATGGGCCGATGCACTCGCCGGCATCTCGCCGAACGCGCTCACGCGCATCAAGTCGCTGCTCGACGACGCGACGACGCAACCGCTCGATGCGCACCTCGGCACCGAACGCGATCATTTCGTCGCGTCGCTGTATCATGCGGACGGGCTCGAGGGCATCACCGCATTTCTCGAGAAGCGCCCGCCCCGCTACAAGCGCTGAGCCGCCACGCCTGCGTTCCGCCTGCCTGACCGCATCACCAGGAAACGCCGCACGCGACGGCGGCGGCGAGCGCTCGCACGCCCGCGCACACGTATCGGCACGCGCGTTTGCGTCGCCAGCAGCGCGCATCGATCCATGCTCTAATGACCGCCTGTCGCGGCGCTGCCAGCGCCGTTTTCGCGCACGCAACAAAGGAGTTCACGATGATCGACGTCTATAGCTGGGCGACCCCGAACGGCCACAAGGTGCACATCATGCTCGAGGAAACGGGCCTCGCCTATCGTGTCCATCCGGTCGATATCGGCGCAGGCGACCAGTTCAAGCCGGAATTCCTGAAGATCAGCCCGAACAACAAGATCCCCGCGATCGTCGATCCGGACGGCCCCGGCGGCAAGCCGATCTCGCTGTTCGAATCGGGCGCGATCCTGATCTACCTCGCGGAGAAGACCGGCAAGTTCCTGCCGACCGATCCGGCCGCACGCTATGCCACGCTCGAATGGCTGATGTTCCAGATGGGCGGCGTCGGGCCGATGCTCGGGCAGGCGCACCACTTCCGCCTGTATGCGCGGGAGAAGATCGAGTATGCGGTCAACCGCTACACGAACGAGGCGAAACGCCTGTACAACGTGATGGACAAGCGACTCGGCGAATCCGAGTATCTCGCGGGCGACACGTACACGATCGCGGACATTGCGACGTTCCCGTGGACGCGCTCATGGCAGAACCAGGGCATCGTGCTCGACGAATTGCCGAACGTGAAGCGCTGGTACGACACGATCGCCGCGCGACCGGCCGTGCAGCGCGGTGTCGAAGTGCTCGCGTCGATGCGCAAGGCGCTGCAGGACGACAAGGCACGCGAGGTGCTGTTCGGCGCAACGCAATACGCGAAGCACTGACACTCATGTGACGGGCGGAGCGGCATCCACGCATGCCGCTCCCCGCTTCAGAAGTAATGCAGCGTGATGAATTCCGCCGCGCAAACCGGCAGCGGCGCATCGGGACGCTCGACCTGCATCGTCACCGACCACGTCACCTGCACGCCGTCCCGCGCGGCCTCGGCGGTTTCCTTTACCGCAAACAGCGCACGCACGCGCGCGCCGACCGGCACCGGCTTCAGGAACCGCACGCGGTTCAGTCCGTAGTTCACGCCCATCTTCTGCTCGAAACGCATCGCGTCGGTCATCAACGCCGGAATCAGCGACAGCGTCAGGAACCCGTGGGCGATCGGCCCGCCGAACGGCGACTCGCGTTGCGCGCGCTCGGGATCGACGTGAATCCATTGATGATCGCCGGTCGCGTCGGCAAACCCGTCGACGCGCTTCTGATCGATCACGATCCAGCCGCTCGCGAGCGGCTCCGCGCCCACGCGTGCCTGCAGCGCCTGCGCCGACGCGATCAGCGGCAAGGTCATTTCCGTCATGCCTGCACGCCTCCCGGATGGCGCAGCCCGAAGATCACTTTCGTGTGCACGGTAATCACCGTCTCGCCGGCCTCGTTCACGCCGACCCATTCCGTCGACACGATGCCGCGGTCGGGCTTGCTCTCGGACACACGCTTGTCGTGGACCTTCTGGTACATCGTGATCGTATCGCCCGCACGCACCGGCTTGAGCCAGCGGATCGAGTCGATGCCCGGCGAGCCCATGCTGGTCGAGTCCCGGCCGAGCTTCTTGACGAGCAGGCTCATGAACACCGAACACGTATGCCAGCCGCTCGCGACCAGCCCGCCGAAATGCGATGCCTTCCCGGCTTCTTCGTCGAGATGGAACGGCTGCGGATCGTAGCGTTGCGCGAACGTCTTGATGTCGTCGGGTTCGAACGTGTAACGGCCCACTTCGGTGGTGCTACCGACCACCAGGTCTTCGTAACTGATGCCCACTAGATGTCTCCTTGTCTGGCGCGCTCGCGCGTCGCCGTCATGCCGCGTCGGCCTGCGCGAAATCGGGCAGTGCCGCGATGCGCGCAAGATGGTGATCGGTGTCGCCGAGCGTCGTCTCGATGATCGTCAGCCGCTTGAACAGGTGCGCCGCGGCGACCTCGTTGGTCACGCCCATGCCGCCGTGCAGTTGAACGGCCTGCTGGCCGACGAAACGCGCGGCGGCGCCGACACGCGCTTTCGCGGCCGACACCGCCTTGCGCCGCGCGTCCGCATCGCCGCTCGCGTAGCGTACGGCTGCCAGGTAGGTCAGCGAACGTGCCTGCTCGGCATGGATCAGCATGTCGACCATCCGGTGTTGCAGTGCCTGGAAACGCGCGATCGGCATGCCGAACTGTTCGCGCGTCTTCGTGTATTCGACCGTGGCGCGGTTCAGTTCGTCGAGCGCGCCGACCGCCTCCGCGCACAGCAGGAACGTCGCGTAATCGGCAACCTGCTCGAGGGCGACGGCGTCGCGTGCACCGCCCGTCAGCAGTCGCGCCGGCGTTTCATTGAAACCGATCGTCGCGGCACGCTGGCCGTCGATCGTCCGGTAGTCGGCCACCTTCGCATTCGCGGCATCCCGTTCGACGACGAACAGGCCGATGCCGCCGCCGTCGACGCGCGCAGGCACGATCCACGCATGCGCCTGCGCGCCGTGCTGAACGACCGACTTCGTGCCCGTCAGGCGGTACGTGCCGCCCTGCTCGCGCGCATGCGTATCGAGTTCGAACAGGTCGTAGCGCGCATGCGGCTCGTGGAAAGCAACCGCGACACGTTTCTGCCCCTGCGCGACCGCCTCCAGCAACGCGGCATCCTCACCGGCGCCGGAGCCGGCGATGCGCAAGGCCTCGACGCCCACCGCCGTTGCCCAGTACGGCTCGATCACGAGCGCGCGGCCGAGTTCCTGCATCACGACCAGCATGTCGACCGGGCCGCCGCCGAAGCCGCCCTGTGCGTCCGGCACGGGCAGCGCGGTCAACCCCAGTTCGGCGAACGCACTCCATTGCGTGTCCGACACGCCCGCGTCGCTGCGCACGATGGCCTGGCGCGCTTCGAAGCCGTATTGCTCGCCGAGATAACGGCGCAGCGCGTCGGCGAACTGCTGCTGCTCATCGGTAAAGCTGAAATCCATGGTTGTCTCCGTTCCCTGATCACAGCCCCAGAATCATCTGCGCGATGATGTTCTTCTGGATCTCGTTCGAACCGCCGTAGATCGACGTCTTCCGGTAGTTGAAGTAGTACGCGGCCAGCGGCGCCGCATCGTCGTCGCCGGCGATGCTGTGCTCGCGCTGGCCGTCGAGGAACGGAACGTCGAACGGTGCGGCGAGCGGGCCGATCGCGTCGACCATCAGCTCGGTGAGCGCCTGCTGCACTTCCGTGCCCTTGATCTTCAGCATGGACGCCTCGGGGCCCGGCCCCTTCCCGCTCGTCTCGCGGCTGACGACCCGCAGCACCGTCACCTCGAGCGCCATCAGCTCGACCTCGAGCGCCGCGACCTTGGCGGCGAACACGGGATCGGCAAGCAACGGCTTGCCGTTCTTGCGCTGGTTCGACGCCACGCGCTTCAGGAACGCGAGCTCGCGCTTCGACGCGCCGACGCGCGCGATCCCGGTGCGCTCATGGCCAAGCAGGTATTTCGCATAAGTCCAGCCGCGATTCTCGTCGCCGACGAGATTCTCGACCGGCACCTTCACGTCCTCGAAGAACACCTCGTTGACCTCGTGGTCCTCGTCGAGCATGACGATCGGCCGCACCGTGATGCCGGGCGACTTCATGTCGATCAGCAGGAACGAGATGCCCTCCTGCTTCTTCGCGGCCGGATCGGTGCGCACGAGGCAGAACATCATGTCGGCGTACTGGCCGAGCGTCGTCCAGGTCTTCTGGCCATTGACGACATAGTGATCGCCCTGGCGCTCGGCGCGCGTGCGCAACGAGGCGAGGTCGGATCCCGAACCCGGCTCCGAATAGCCCTGGCACCACCAGTCCGAGCCGTCGAGAATCCGCGGCAGATAATGACGCTTCTGCGCTTCGCTGCCGTATTTCATCAACACCGGCGCGACCATCGATACGCCGAACGGCAGCACGGTCGGTGCACCGATCCGCGCGCACTCCTCATCCCAGATGTGCCGTTGCGTCGCGTTCCAGCCCGGCCCGCCGTATTCAACCGGCCAGGCGGGCGCGGACCAGCCGCGCTGGCCGAGAATCCGGTGCCAGCTCGCGAAATCCTCGCGGTCGAGTCGTTTGTGATCGAGTACTTTGGCGCGCAGTGCGTGAGGCAGGTTGGCCTCGAGCCAGGCGCGGACGTCGACGCGGAACGCGTCGTCGGCGGGGGAATAATCCAGATCCATGCGCAGTGTCTCCTGTCGACCGGAGTTTGCGCTTCAGCGCTTACTCAGGTCCCATGCAAGGCTGACCGCAGCCGTCCAGCCCGGCAAGGACCCACTGCATGCGTCATTGCAGCGGTTCTTTCAGCGCGGCAGGAATCGGCAGCGGCATCACGTCGATGCCTTCTTCGGCCAAGGATTGCGCATCTTCGGGCGTCGTGACGCCGCGAATGCTGCGTGCCGGCGCCTCGTTGTAATGGATGCGCCGCGCTTCCTCGGCGAAGCGCTCGCCCACATTCTCGGTTTTCTCCAGCACCTCGCGCAGTGCACGCATCACCTGCGCCTGCATTGCGCGCGGATCGGCCGGCTGTGCCTGCGTCGCACCCGACAGATTCAGGCGCGGCGCCGACGGCAGACGGTTGACCTCCGTCGTTCCGCACACCGGGCATTCGACCAGCTTGCGGGACAACTGCGCTTCGAATTCATCGGCGGAAGCGAACCAGCCTTCGAACCGATGACCGTGCGGGCACTGCAAATCGAGGACCTTCATGCTGAATCAGGGCGTGTGGCGAGTGTAGCGCAAAAAGCGGTTTTGTGAACGATCGTGCTAATTACCGATCGCGCGACGTGGAGGCGTCGCGTCACCGGATTGTAACGCGGCGCCCCACCCGCCGCTGACGCCGCACTCAGGGCGTCAGGACCGGCCCGAGCGGCCACGTACCGGACAGCACCTTGTCGAGCCACATCGTACCGATGATCGTCTTCACGTCGGAAATCTGGCCCGTGCGCACCCATTCCTGCAGATCGGCCTGCGTCGCGGTGAAAGTCTCGAGGAATTCGCCCTCATCGAGCTTGCGCTCGCCGGCCGTCAGCCCGCGCGCCAGGTACAGGTCGATGAATTCGGTCGAGTAGGAAATGATCGGATGAATGCGGGCCAGGAACACGTACTCGCGTGCCGTGTAACCCGTTTCCTCGCGCAGTTCGCGCACCGCGCAGGCGAGCGCGCCTTCGTTCGGGTCGAGCTTGCCGGCCGGGAATTCGGCCATCACCTTGCCGATCGGGTAGCGAAACTGGTTTTCCATCAGCACGCGGCCGTCGTCGAACAGCGGGATCACCATCACCGCGCCCGGATGCTGGACGTATTCGCGCGTGGCCTTCTTGCCATCCGGCAGGCGGACGATATCGCGCTTGAGCTTGAGGAACGCGCCGTCGAAAATCGCCTCGCTCTCGAGGCAGGTTTCGGTCAGTGCGGCGTCGTGATTGGGTAGTTCGGCCATCGGCGGCTCCGGGAATGAGCGCGACGGCCGAAGCCGTCAGCGTCGTTTGACGAGATACTGGAACGTGAAGCCGGGAAACGCGAACACGACGAAAAGACTGAACGTGATCGCGTAGAACTGCCAGCCCTGTTCGAAGCGGTTGCCGGCGCGCGACTCGAGCCAGAAGCCGAGCGCGCCGACGATGAAGTAAAGCACGATCAGCTCGCCGATCCGCACCCACCCGCCCTTCTTCGTCGCGCCGAACGGCACGACGGCGAAGAGGCGTTGGTTCAGGAACGGCAGGTTGGCGCAGACGAACGCCAACAGCACGATAAACCAGCCGGCTGCCGACATTACAGCGGCAGCGTGTGGCGAATTGCCTGCAGGCAGGCCGTCAGCAGCGGGCTCGGGATCAGGCCGAGCACGACGACCGCCAGGCCGTTCAGCACGAGGATCGTGCGCTTGCAGAAATCGCCCGTGATCGGCGTTGCATCCTGCGGTGCATCGAAGTACATCAGCTTCACGATGCGCAGGTAGTAGAACGCGCCGAACAGCGACGTGATCACGGCCAGCACGGCCAGCCACGTGAGGCCCGCGTTGACGGTCGCCTCGAGCACGGCGAGCTTCGCATAGAAGCCGACGGTCGGCGGGATGCCTGCCAGCGAGAACATCATGACCATCATCACGAACGCGAACACCGGGCTGCGCTTGTTGAGGCCCTTGAAGTCGTCGATCGTGTCGGCTTCGAAATCGCGGCGTGCGAGCAGCATCACCACGCCGAACGAGCCGAGCGTCGTGATCAGATAGACGATCGCGTAGAACATCGCCGAGCTGTATGCATTCGCCGGCGCCGACGCGTCGCCCTTCACGATGCCCGCGAGCAGGCCGAGCAGCACGAAGCCCATGTTCGAGATCGCCGAGTACGCGAGCATCCGCTTGATGTTGCGCTGGACGATACCGGTGATGTTGCCGACGATCAGCGACAGCGCGGCGAGGATCACGAGCGCGGTCTGCCAGTTCTGCGCGAGCGGCAGCAGGCCCATCACCAGGAAGCGCAGGCCCCACGCGAACGCGGCAACCTTCGGGCCGCCGCCGACGAACAGCGTCATCGCGGTCGGTGCGCCCTGGTATACGTCCGGCACCCACATGTGGAACGGCACGGCGCCGAGCTTGAACGCGATACCGGCGACGATGAAGACCACGCCGAACATCAGCACGGCTGCGTCGGTGTTGCCGCCGACCGCCTTGTACACCTCGCCCAGCTCGAGCGAGCCGGTCGCGCCGTACAGCATCGAGATGCCGTACAGCACGAAGCCCGACGCAAGCGCGCCCAGCACGTAGTACTTCATCGCGGCTTCGCTCGACTGCGCGGCGTCGCGGCGCAGTGCGATGACTGCGTACAGCGACAGCGACATCAGTTCGAGACCGAGGTACAGCGTCAGGAAGTTGTTGCCCGACACCATGACCAGCTGGCCGAGCAGCGAGAACATGCCGAGCAGGAACACGTCGCCGCGGAACATGTCGCGATCCTCGAGGTACTTGCGCGAATAGACGAGCGAGACCGCGAAACCGAACGACACGACGGCCTTCATCGTGCTCGCGAACGAGTCGACGACGACCATCTTCGAGAAGAAGTAGTACTGCTGCGGGTCGAGTGCCTGCACCGCGAACCACACGCCGGCGACGACCGACGAAACAACCGCGATCAGGTAAGTCAGGCGGCGGCCGGAAGCACCGGTAAAGGTGTCGTTCAGCCATGCGACGACGATGGCGGCCATCACCAGCGCGTCAGGCAACAGGACATTCATAGGAGCGTTCATGATCTTGATTTCCTCCGCTCGCGATTACTGCGCCAGCGGCAGCTTGGACTGCGCGACATGGGAGAGGAGGTTTTCCACGGAAACGTGCATCACGTCGGTGAAAGGCTTCGGATACAGGCCCATCAGCAGCGTGAACGCGGCGAGCACGGCCAGCATCAGGAATTCGCGACGGCCGATGTCCTTCAGCTTGGCAACGTGATCGTTCGCCACCGCGCCGAAGTACACGCGCTTGTACATCCACAGCGTGTAAGCAGCGCCGAGGATCAGCGTGAACGCCGCGCCGAATGCGATCCAGAAGTTGTACTGGACGGCCGCGAGAATCACCATGAACTCGCCGACGAAACCCGACGTGCCCGGCAGGCCGCAGTTGGCCATCGAGAACAGCATCGCGAACGCCGCGAACTTCGGCATCACGTTGACGACGCCACCGTAATCGGCGATCTGGCGCGAGTGCACGCGGTCGTACAGCACGCCGATGCAGAGGAACATCGCGCCCGACACGAAGCCGTGCGAGATCATCTGGACGATCGCGCCTTCGACGCCGAGCTGGTTGAAGATGAAGAAGCCGAGCGTGACGAAGCCCATGTGCGCGATCGACGAATACGCGACCAGCTTCTTCATGTCGGCCTGCACCATCGCGACGAGGCCGATGTAGATCACCGCGATCAGCGACAGCGTGATCACGACGGGGGCCAGGAAGTGGCTCGCGTCAGGCGTGATCGGCAGCGAGAAGCGCAGGAAACCGTACGCGCCGAGCTTCAGCATGATCGCGGCCAGCACGACCGAGCCGCCCGTCGGCGCTTCCACGTGCGCGTCCGGCAGCCACGTGTGCACCGGCCACATCGGCACCTTCACCGCGAACGCGAGGAAGAACGCGATGAACAGCAGGATCTGTGGCGTCATCGCGATCTTGGCGTTCTGCCACGTCGCGAGGTCGAACGAATGCGTTTCCGTATACAGGTAGATCAGCGCGACCAGCATCAGCAGCGAGCCGGCCAGCGTGTACAGGAAGAACTTGAATGCCGCATACACGCGGTTCGGGCCGCCCCACACGCCGATGATGATGTACATCGGGATCAGGGTCGCTTCGAAGAACACGTAGAACAGCAGGCCGTCGGCCGCCGAGAAGACGCCGATCATGATCCCGGACAGGATCAGGAACGCCGCGAGGTACTGCGCGACGTTCTCGGTGATGACTTCCCATGCGGCGATCACGACGATCACCGTAATCAGCGCGGTCAGCACGACGAACCACATCGAGATGCCGTCGACGCCGAGGTGATACGCGATGTCGAAGCGCTCGATCCAGGTCGACTTCTCGACGAACTGCAGCGCAGCCGTGCTCGAATCGAAGCCCGTGATCAGCGGGATCGTGACCGCGAGGCCGAGCAGCGAACCGATCAGCGCGATCCAGCGGGCCGTCCCCGGATTTTTGTCATTACCCACCGCAAGCACGAGGAGGCCGAAAACGATCGGCAGCCAGATCGCGGTACTGAGAATCGGAAAAGCGTGCATTAAGTTGTCCCCCGCCTTATTTGCCGCCGAGCGTTACAAACAGGGTCAGGAGCCCCAGCATGCCGATGATCATGGCGAACGCGTAGTGATAGATGTAACCGGATTGGAGGAAGCGGATCACGCTGGCGAACCAGCCGATGAACCGGGCGCTGCCGTTGACGAGGCCGTCGATCACGACGACGTCACCTTCCTTCCACAGGCCGCGGCCGATCGCCACCGAACCACGGGCGAACACCACTTCGTTGATCTTGTCCATGTAGTACTTGTTGTCCAGCAGCGTGTAGATCGGGCCGAACGCGCGGCGGATCGACGCCGGCAGATCCGGACGCTTCAGGTACAGGAACCAGGCGACAACGACACCGGCGAGCGCGAGCCAGACCGGCAGACCCGACACCGAGTGCAGGCCCATGCCCACCCAGCCGTGGAACTCCTCGGCCATCTCGGCCAGCGCCGGGTGGTTCTCGCCGATGAAGATCACCTTGTCGAATGCAACGCCGTGCTGGAAGAAGTCGCCGAACAGCATCGGGCCGACCGCGATCGCACCGATGATCACCGACGGGATCGCCAGCAGGACCAGCGGCACCCACACGACCCACGGGGTCTCGTGCGGCTCGTGCGCGTGGTCGTCATGACCATGGCCATGCCCGTGGTCGTCGTGGCCGTGCGCGGCCGCCATGCCCATCGGCGATTCCGGATGCTTCGGCTTGCGGAAGCGCTCTTCACCGTGGAACACCAGGAAATACATGCGGAACGAGTACAGCGCCGTGACGAACACGCTCGCGACGACCGCGAAGTACGCGAAGCCCGAACCCGGCAGGTGCGAAAGCTTCACCGCGTCGATGATCGAGTCCTTCGAGTAGAAGCCCGAGAAGAACGGCGTACCGATCAGCGCGAGCGAACCGATGAGCGACGTGATCCACGTGATCGGCATGTACTTGCGCAGGCCGCCCATGTTGCGGATGTCCTGGTCGTGGTGCATGCCCATGATGACCGAGCCGGCGCCGAGGAACAGCAGCGCCTTGAAGAACGCGTGCGTCATCAGGTGGAACAACGCGACCGGGTACGCGGACACGCCGAGCGCGACCGTCATGTAGCCGAGCTGCGACAGCGTCGAATAGGCGACCACCCGCTTGATGTCGTTCTGGATGATGCCGAGGAAGCCCATGAACAGCGCCGTGATCGCGCCGATCACCGTGACGAACGACAGCGCGGTATCCGATAGTTCGAACAGCGGCGACATGCGCGACACCATGAAGATGCCGGCCGTCACCATCGTCGCCGCGTGAATCAGCGCCGAGATCGGGGTCGGGCCTTCCATCGAGTCCGGCAGCCACACGTGCAGCGGGAACTGTGCCGACTTACCCATCGCGCCGATGAACAGGCAGATACAGGCCACGGTCAGCAGGCCCCAGTCGGTGCCCGGGAAGTGCAGGCTCGCGAGTTCCGCACGCTTCGCGAACACTTCGCCGTAGTTCATCGAGCCGGCGAACGCGAGCAGCAGGCCGATGCCGAGCAGGAAGCCGAAGTCGCCCACGCGGTTCACGAGGAACGCCTTCATGTTCGCGTAGATCGCGCTCTCACGCGTGAAGTAGAAGCCGATCAGCAGGTACGACACCAGACCCACCGCTTCCCAGCCGAAGAACAGCTGCAGGAAGTTGTTGCTCATCACGAGCATCAGCATCGAGAACGTGAACAGCGAGATGTACGAGAAGAAGCGCTGGTAGCCGTCTTCTTCCGCCATGTAGCCGATCGTGTACACGTGCACCATCAGCGAGACGAAGGTCACGACGACCATCATCATCGCGGTCAGCGAATCGACGAGGAAGCCGACTTCGAGCTTCAGCGAGCCGACGTTCATCCATTCGTAGACGGTCGCGTTGAAGCTTGCGCCGCCCATCACGTCGAAGAAGACTTTCGCCGACAGGAGGAACGCGATCATTACGCCGAGGATCGTGATCCGGTGTGCGCCCTTGCGCCCGACTGCGTTCCCGAACAGCCCCGCAATCAGCGAGCCGGCCAGCGGAGCGAGCGGAATCGCCAGCAGCAGGTTTTCATTGAGTGTCGTTGACATAACAGCGTTGCCTGAAATTAACCTTTGAGCTGATCGAGATCCTCGACATTGATCGTGTCGAGCTTACGGAACAGGGTCACCAGAATCGCGAGGCCGATCGCGGCTTCCGCTGCGGCGACCGTCAGCACGAAGAACACGAAGATCTGGCCGTGCACATCGCCGAGGTAGTGCGAAAACGCGACGAAGTTGGTATTCACCGCCAGCAGCATCAGTTCGATCGACATCAGGATGATGATGACGTTGCGGCGGTTCAGGAAGATCCCGACGATCGCGATCGCAAAGAGGATCGCGCCGAGCACGAGGTAATGAGCAAGAGTCAGCATGGTTTTCGTTTCCTCCGCTTAGCCGTTGGTGCCCGAACCGGCTTCGCTCTGCGCCGTTTCCGGCTGCGGCTTGTCCGCTTCCATCTTCACGAGGCGCACGCGGTCGTTGCGGCGCACCTTGACCTGATCCGACACGCGCTGGCGCTTGCTGTCCTTGCCCTTGCGCTCGGTCAGCCCGATCGCGGCAATGATCGCGACCAGCAGCACCAGGCCGGCGATTTCAAACGCGAAGATGTAGTCGGTGTAGATCACCTTGCCGATCAGTCGCGTGTTCGACCAGTTGGCCATCTCGCCCGTCGCCATCGCGTGCACCGTCTGCGTGTCGCCGTAGCCGCGCCACAGGATCAGCGCGGTTTCGATCACGATGATCGCGCCGACCACGGTCGCCATCGGGACGAAGCGCTTGAAGTCGCGGCGCAGGTAGTCGATGTTGATGTCCAGCATCATCACGACGAACAGGAACAGCACCATCACGGCGCCCACGTAGACCAGCACCAGCAGGATCGCGAGGAACTCCGCTTCCAGCAGCATCCAGATCGCGGCGGCGTTGAAGAACGCCAGCACAAGGAAAAGCGCAGACGCCACCGGGTTGCGCGAAGTGATCACCTTCAGCCCTGATACCACCAGGAGCAGCGCGAAGATGTAGAACAGTACGGTCGTGAATTCCATGATTACCGGTTCATCGTTAGGCCATAGTCAGGCGCGGCTTGCGGGACGCTCTCGCGTGCCGCACCCGTCGCGGCGGCTCGGCCCAGGCTTCGGGCCGGCACTGCAAACACAATCAACGATACGGCGCGTCGGCAGCCTTCGCCGCGGCGATGTCCTTCTCGTAGCGATCGCCCACCGCGAGCAGCATTTCCTTCGTGAAATACAGGTCGCCGCGCTTTTCGCCGTGGTACTCGAGAATCTGCGTCTCGACGATCGAATCGACCGGGCAGCTCTCTTCGCAGAAACCGCAGAAGATGCACTTCGTCAGGTCGATGTCGTAGCGCGTCGTGCGGCGCGTGTTGTCCGCGCGCGTTTCCGATTCGATCGTGATCGCCATCGCGGGGCACACGGCCTCGCAGAGCTTGCACGCGATGCAGCGCTCTTCGCCGTTTTCATAGCGGCGCAGCGCATGCAGCCCGCGGAAGCGCGGCGAAATCGGGGTCTTCTCTTCCGGGAACTGCACGGTGAACTTGCGCTTGAACGTGTAACGACCGGTCAGCGCGAGCCCCTTCAGCAGCTCGGTCAGGAAGAAAGTCTTAAAGAAGTGTTGGATAGCCGTCATGATTTCGTCCTTACTTCACCCAGATGTTCAGCGGCGACATCATCCAGCAGCCGACCACGACTACCCAGACCACCGTGACGGGCAGGAACACCTTCCAGCCCAGACGCATGATCTGGTCGTAACGGTAGCGCGGGAACGTCGCGCGGACCCAGATGAACACCGACAGCAGTGCGAAGACCTTCAGCACCAGCCAGAAGATGCCCGGGATGAACGACAGGAATTCGAACGGGGCGTCCCAGCCACCGAGGAACAGCGTCGCAGCCAGCGCCGAGATCACGATCATGTTGATGTACTCGGCGAGGAAGAACAGCGCGAACGCCATGCCCGAGTAATCGATCATGTGACCGGCAACGATTTCCGACTCCCCTTCCACCACGTCGAACGGGTGGCGGTTCGTTTCGGCGATGCCCGAAATGAAGTAGACGACGAACGCCGGCAGCAGCGGCAGCCAGTTCCACGACAGGAAGTTCACGCCGTGGCCGGCGAAGAACCCGTGCTGTTGCGAACCCACGATTTCCGACAGGTTCAGGCTGCCGGCCGTCATCAGCACCAGCACCAGCGCGAAGCCCATCGAGATTTCGTACGACACCATCTGTGCCGCGGCGCGCATCGCGCCGAGGAACGCGTACTTCGAGTTCGATGCCCAGCCCGCGAGAATCACCGCATACACGCCGATCGACGAAATCGCCATCGCGTACAGCAGGCCCGCGTTCACGTTCGCGAGGACCGCTTCGGCCTGGAACGGGATCACCGCCCACACGGCGAACGCCGGCACGACGGTCATCACCGGCGCGATCAGGTACAGCCAGCGGCTGGCGGCGCTCGGCTGAATGACTTCCTTCAGCAGCAGCTTCAGCACGTCGGCGATCGGCTGCAGCAGGCCGCCGGGGCCGACGCGGTTCGGACCGAGACGCACGTGCATCCAGCCGATCAGCTTGCGTTCCCACAGAATCAGGTACGCGACGCACAGCAGGATGACGACGGAGACGACGAGGATGCGCACGACGGCCCACACCGTCGGCCATGCGAAGCCGAGAAGCTGGGACCCGCCCGCGTTGATCGTATCGAACAAGCTCATTTACGCCTTCTCCACCACCAGTTCACCGGACAGGCTGCCGAGCGCTGCGCCGGCAGGCGTTGCCGCCGACACGCGAACGACCGTCTCCGCAAGATTCGCGTCGCGCACGGCCGGCAACTGCACCGCACGCTCGCCCTGGCGCACGCGCACCGCGTCGCCTTCCTTCAAGCCCAGCTTGTCGAACAGCGCGGCCGGCAGGGCTGCGGCATTCGCCGCCTTCGCGGCGGCCGTCAGGTGCAGCGCACCTGCGCGGCGCACGAGCGCGTCGGCGTGATAGATCGGCACATCGGCCAGGCGCTCGAAACCACCGTTCGCGGCATTCGCCGCGGCGCGCACCGGCGCGACCGACGTCTGGTTCGACAGGCGGCCCGCGACGCCGGCATCGCCGAGCGCGGCAAGACGCACTTCTTCAGCGGTCTCGTATTCGAAGTTCGGCAGGCCGAGCAGGCTGCCGAGCACGCGCAGCACCTTCCAGCCCGGACGCGTATCGCCGAGCGGGCGCACGACACCGTTGAAGCTCTGCACCGTGCCTTCGGCGTTGACGAACGTACCGGCCGTTTCGGTGAACGGCGCAACCGGCAGCAGCACGTCGGCGTAGTCGAGACCGTGCTTGAACGGCGACATCACGACGACCATTTCCGCCTGGTTCAGCGCGGCCAGTGCCTGTGCCGGATCGGCGGTATCGAATTCCGGCTCGACGTTCAGCAGCACGTAGCCCTTGCGCGGCTGCGCGAACGCTTCACGTGCGTTCAGGCCGCCTTCGCCCGGCAGTGCGCCGACGACGTGCGCGCCGACCGTGTTCGCCGCTTCCGTCAGGAAACCGAACGTGGCGCCGGTGCTGTCGGCGATCCACTTGGCGACAGCGTGCAGCTTCGCGAATTCCGGATGGCGGACCGCGACGTTGCCGAGCAGCACCGCACGGCGTTCGCCGTTCGCGAGCGACTGGGCGACAGCTTGCGCGGCCGGCGATGCGGTGACGCCTGCGAGCGCGTCGGGCAGCGCGACGCCGCGCAGTTGCGCGACGGCCGCGGCGATGCCGGCCAGCTCGTCGAGCCATGCGGACGGCGCGGCAACGATGCGTTGCGCGGTCGGGATCAGTGCATCGTCACCGGTCGCGTGCAGGAAGTGCAGCTTCGCGCCGTTCTTCGCGGCCTGACGCAGGCGGGCGGCAAACAGCGGGTGGTCGCGGCGCAGGAACGAACCGACGACGAACGCGGCGTCCACGTTCGACAGGTCGGCGATCGGCATGCCGAGCCACGGTGCGCCCTGGACCGGCGCCGAGAAATCTTGCTGACGCAGACGGAAATCGACGTTCGGCGTCTTCAGTTCGCTGGCGAGCTGCTTCACGAGGAACAGCTCTTCGGCGGTGCTGTGCGCGCTCGCGAGCATCGCCAGCGCGTTCGCGCCGTGATCCGCGGCGATGCCCTTCAGGCCCTTCGCGACGTATTCGAGCGCGGTCTGCCAGTCGGTTTCGATCCACTGGCCGCCCTGCTTCAGCATCGGCTTCGTCAGGCGCTCTTCGCTGTTGAGGCCTTCATACGAGAAGCGGTCCTTGTCCGAGATCCAGCATTCGTTGATCGCTTCGTTCTCGAACGGCAGCACGCGCATCACGCGGTTGTTCTTCACCTGCACGACGAGGTTCGCGCCGACGGAATCGTGCGGGCTCACCGACTTGCGGCGCGACAGTTCCCACGTACGGGCGCTGTAGCGGAACGGCTTGCTGGTCAGCGCGCCGACCGGGCACAGGTCGATCATGTTGCCCGACATTTCGGAATCGACCGTCTTGCCGACGAACGTCGTGATTTCCGAGTGCTCGCCGCGGCCCAGCATGCCGAACTCCATCACGCCGGCGATTTCCTGGCCGAAGCGGACGCAGCGCGTGCAGTGGATGCAGCGCGACATCTCTTCCATCGAGATCAGCGGGCCCACGTTCTTGTGGAACACCACGCGCTTTTCTTCCGAGTAGCGCGACGACGACTTGCCGTAGCCGACCGCCAGATCCTGCAGCTGGCATTCGCCGCCCTGATCGCAGATCGGGCAGTCGAGCGGATGGTTGATGAGGAGGAATTCCATCACCGACTGCTGCGCCTTCACGGCCTTGTCGGATTGCGTGTGGACGATCATGCCGGCCGACACGGGAGTCGCGCACGCAGGCACGGCCTTCGGCATCTTCTCGACTTCGACGAGACACATCCGGCAGTTGGCCGCAACCGACAGTTTCTTGTGATAGCAGAAGTGAGGAATGTACGTATCCGCCTTGTGCGCAGCCTGGATCACCATGCTGCCTTCGGGCACCTCGACCTTCTTGCCGTCTATTTCAAGTTCAACCATGATGGTGAATGGTCCTTAACCTATTTCCGCCCGTTCGCGCCTTCGCCCGACCGTGCGCTCAAATTCCGCAACCGGGTTCGCTTCAGGCTGCCGCCGCGTGCGCGTGGCCGCCGACCATGCAGTGCTTGTGCTCGACGTGGTACGCGAATTCGTCCCAGTAGTGCTTGAGCATCCCGCGTACCGGCATCGCCGCCGCATCGCCGAGTGCACAGATCGTGCGGCCCATGATGTTCTCGGCCACCGAGTTCAGCAGGTCCAGATCTTCCTGGCGCCCTTCGCCGTGCTCGATACGGTTCACGACGCGATACAGCCAGCCGGTGCCTTCACGGCACGGCGTGCACTGGCCGCACGATTCCTCGTAGTAGAAGTACGACAGGCGCAGCAGCGTGCGCACCATGCAGCGCGTCTCGTCCATCACGATCACCGCGCCGGAACCGAGCATCGAGCCCGCCTTCGCGATCGAATCGTAGTCGAGATCCGTCTGCATCATGATGTCGCCCGGGATCACCGGCGCCGACGACCCGCCCGGAATCACGGCCTTGATCTTCTTGCCGCCGCGCATCCCGCCGGCGAGCTCCATCAGCGTTGCGAACGGCGTGCCGAGCGGCACTTCGTAGTTGCCCGGACGCTCGACGTCGCCCGACACCGAGAAAATCTTCGTGCCGCCGTTGTTCGGCTTGCCGATCTCAAGGTAATTCTGCGGCCCGATGGACAGCAGGAACGGCACCGCGGCGAACGTCTCGGTGTTGTTGATCGTGGTCGGCTTGCCGTACACGCCGAAGCTCGCCGGGAACGGCGGCTTGAAGCGCGGCTGGCCCTTCTTGCCTTCGAGCGACTCGAGCAGCGCCGTTTCCTCGCCGCAGATGTACGCGCCGTAACCGTGGTGCGCGTGCAGCTGGAACGAGAATTCCGAGCCCATGATGTTGTCGCCGAGGAAACCCGCTGCGCGCGCTTCATCGAGCGCGGCCTCGAAGCGTCGATACACTTCGAAGATTTCGCCGTGGATGTAGTTGTAGCCGACGGTGATGCCCATCGCGTATGCGCCGATGGCCATGCCTTCGATCAGCGCGTGCGGGTTCCAGCGCAGGATGTCGCGATCCTTGAACGTGCCCGGCTCGCCTTCGTCCGAGTTGCAGACGAGGTACTTCTGCCCCGGGAACTGACGCGGCATGAAGCTCCACTTCAGGCCGGTCGGAAAACCCGCACCGCCGCGGCCGCGCAGGCCCGACGCCTTGACGTCGGCGATCACCTGCTCGGGCGGAATCTTTTCTTCGAGAATGCGGCGCAGCTGCTTGTAGCCGCCGCGCGCGACGTAATCTTCGAGGTGCCAGTTCTCGCCGTTCAGACCAGCGAGGATCAGCGGTTTGATGTGACGGTCGTGGAGGGACGTCATTTCGAGAGCTCCTCAAGCAGCTGGTCGATCTTCTCGCGGCTCATGAAGCTGCACATTCTGTGATTGTTCACCAGCAGCACCGGCGCATCGCCGCACGAGCCCATGCATTCGCCTTCCTTCAGCGTGAACTTGCCGTCGGGCGTGGTCTCGCCGAAGCCGATGCCCAGCTTCTGTTTCAGGTAGTCGGCAGTCGCTTCCGCGCCGCCGTGCGGGCCAAGCTGGCACGGCAGGTTCGTACAGAGCGTGATCTTGTGCTTGCCGACCGGGTTGAGCTCGTACATCGTGTAGAACGTCGCGACTTCCTGCACGGCAACGGCCGGCATGCCGAGATAGTCCGCGACGAACTGCATCAGTTCGGGCGACAGCCAGCCGTGCTCTTCCTGAGCAACGGCCAACGCCGACATCACGGCGGACTGTTTCTGATCGGCGGGATACTTCGTCAACGCTCGATCGATTTCCTTCAGGCCTTCAGCTGAGATCATTTTCAGACACGACTCTTTCAATTCCTACCGAACGAACAACCTGCCGCACACTGGGGTGCATGGACGGCAGACCTGGCGCTCACTCTGTTGACAGCTTGCGAAGCCGCGCCGGTTCAGCGCATGCAGCATGTGACTTCGCGTGTGACTTACCGCTCGCCGCCCGCGACAAACGGGCGGCGCAACCATTAGCGATCGATTTCGCCGAACACGATGTCCTGCGTACCGATGATCGTGACGGCGTCGGCGATCATGTGACCGCGCGCCATTTCGTCGAGCGACGCCAGGTGCGCGAAACCCGGTGCGCGAATCTTGAGGCGATACGGCTTGTTGGCACCGTCCGACACGAGGTAAATGCCGAACTCGCCCTTCGGATGCTCGACCGCCGCGTACGCTTCGCCTTCCGGCACATGGAAACCTTCGGTGAAGAGCTTGAAGTGGTGAATCAAGTCTTCCATGTTGGTCTTCATGCCGACGCGCGACGGCGGTGCAACCTTGTGATTGTCGGTCATCACCGGGCCCGGATTCTTGCGGAGCCACTCAATACACTGTTTCGCGATCCGGATCGACTGGCGCATTTCTTCGACGCGAACCAGGTAGCGGTCGTAGCAATCGCCGTTCACGCCGACCGGCACGTCGAAATCCATGCGATCGTACACTTCGTACGGCTGCTTCTTGCGCAGGTCCCAGGCAATGCCCGAGCCGCGCAGCATCGGGCCCGTCAGGCCCATCTGCAGCGCACGCTCCGGGCTGACCACGCCGATCCCGACCAGACGCTGCTTCCAGATCCGGTTGTCGGTGAGCAGCGTTTCGTATTCGTCGACGCACTTCGGGAAGCGCGTGAAGAAGTCGTCGATGAAATCGAGCACCGAGCCGCTGCGCGCTTCGTTCATCTTCGCGAGCGCCTTCTCGTTGCGAATCTTCGACGCCTTGTATTGCGGCATTGCGTCAGGCAGGTCGCGGTAGACGCCACCCGGACGGTAGTACGCCGCGTGCATCCGGGCACCGGACACCGCTTCGTACACGTCCATCAGGTCTTCGCGTTCGCGGAATGCGTACAGGAACACCGCCATCGCGCCGACGTCGAGTGCGTGCGCGCCGATCCACATCAGGTGGTTCAGCACGCGCGTGATCTCGTCGAACAGCACGCGGATGTACTGCGCGCGCTCAGGCACTTCGATGCCGAGCAGCTTTTCGATCGCGAGCACGTAGCCGTGCTCGTTGACCATCATCGACACGTAGTCGAGACGGTCCATGTACGGCACGGACTGGATGAAAGTCTTGGATTCCGCGAGCTTTTCCGTCGCGCGGTGCAGCAGGCCGATGTGCGGATCGGCACGCTGAATGACTTCGCCGTCGAGCTCGAGCACGAGGCGCAGCACGCCGTGCGCTGCCGGGTGCTGCGGGCCGAAGTTGAGCGTGTAGTTCTTGATTTCTGCCATGACGCCCCCTTAATGTTTCAGACCGCCATAGCGATCCTCGCGGATCACGCGCGGCGTGATTTCGCGCGGCTCGATCGTCACCGGCTGGTACACGACCCGCTTCTCTTCCGGGTCGTAACGCATTTCGACGTAGCCCGACACCGGGAAGTCCTTGCGGAACGGGTGGCCGATGAAGCCGTAGTCGGTGAGGATGCGGCGCAGGTCGGGGTGGCCTTCGAACACGATGCCGTACAGGTCGAACGCTTCGCGCTCGTACCAGTTCGCGGACGTCCAGATGTCGACCAGCGAAGCCACGATCGGCAGGTCGTCGTCCGGCGCGAATGCGCGCAGGCGCAGACGCCAGTTGTTCGTGACCGACAGCAGGTGCGACACGGCCGCGAAACGCGGGCCGTCGTAGGCGCCGTCGCCGAAGGTCTGGTAGTCGACGCCGCACAGGTCGATCAGCTGCTCGAAACGGAGCTTCGGATCGTCGCGCAGCGTCTTTGCGACTTCGAGGTAATCGCTCGCCTTCACGACGAGCGTCAGTTCACCGATCGCTTCGGTGAGGCTCACCACGCGCGCGCCGAGCGCGGCTTCGAGGTTTGCCTTGAGGGTCTCGATTTTGCTTGCCATATTGAGGGGACGCTCGGGGCTTTATTGACGGGCGATGGTATTGGTGCGGCGGATCTTCGCCTGAAGCTGGATCACGCCGTAGACCAGCGCCTCGGCCGTGGGCGGACAGCCCGGCACGTAGACGTCGACCGGCACGATCCGGTCGCAGCCGCGAACCACCGAGTACGAGTAGTGGTAGTAGCCACCGCCGTTCGCGCACGATCCCATCGAGATCACCCAGCGCGGCTCGGCCATCTGGTCGTACACGCGGCGCAGCGCGGGCGCCATCTTGTTGCAGAGCGTGCCGGCGACGATCATCACGTCCGACTGGCGCGGGCTCGGGCGGAACACGACGCCGAACCGGTCCAGGTCGTAACGGGCCGCGCCCGCATGCATCATTTCGACGGCGCAACACGCGAGCCCGAACGTCATCGGCCACAGCGAGCCGGTACGCGTCCAGTTGATCAGCTTGTCAGCCGTCGTGGTGACAAACCCTTCCTTCAAGACCCCTTCGATACTCATTTGCTTTCCACTCCAGACGAGCGACCGAGCGTGGCCGCCCATGCAAACCGGCGATTAACCCATCACTCCCAGTCGAGGCCGCCTTTCTTCCAGATATAGGCAAAGCCCAGCAGGAATTCGAGCAGAAAAATCATCATTGCGATGAAACCCGGCCAGCCGATATCCCGGAGCGCGACGCCCCACGGAAACAGGAATGCGGTTTCGAGATCGAAGATGATGAACAGGATGGCGACGAGGTAGTACCGGACGTCGAATTTCATCCGGGCGTCTTCAAAGGCTTCGAAGCCGCACTCGTACGGTGCGTTCTTCTCGACGTCCGGCTTGTTGGGACCAAGGAGCTTGCCGATGCTGACCAGCGCTATACCTAAACCAGTGCCCACGAGGAGGAACAACAAGACGGGGTAATAGGCTGCGAGGTTCAAGGCAATCCTCTATCGGTTGGTTCTGAGCGTCCGGAGAATACCACTTCCGGCGGAAGGAATCATTTCGGAGTGCACGCGATCGCAAGACAACCGCAAGCACACCCCAGAAATGAAAAATGCCAGCCACTAGAAGCGGCTGGCATTGAGTAACTTTGGTGCCGACGGCGAGACTCGAACTCGCACAGCTTTCGCCACTACCCCCTCAAGATAGCGTGTCTACCAATTTCACCACGTCGGCACTGCATGCAACCGGGGTTGTAACTACTTGTTTCCCGCGAATCGCTTCAAGAATTAAATTCTAACCTGAGTCCCGGAATTGTTCAACGCACAATCGCAAAAATTTTAACTTTTTATTTCGGGACATCCTGGCCCGGCGCGCTCGCAGCCGAACCCGCAACGGCGGCGGATGCCGCGACTGCCGGCGCCGATGCTGCAGGTGCCGATGCCGGCGCGGTCGCTGCCGTGCCGAGCACACCGGCCGACGGCGTCGACTTGTACGAACCGAGATACGTCAGCGCCAGCGTCGCGACGAAGAAGATCGTTGCGAGAATGCCCGTCGTACGCGACAGGAAGTTCGCCGACCCCGTGGCACCGAACAGGCTGCCCGACGCGCCGCTGCCGAACGCAGCGCCCATGTCGGCACCCTTGCCGTGCTGCAGCAGCACGAGACCAATCACACCGAGTGCAGACAGCACCTGCACCACAATAATCAGCGTCTTGAATAACAGCATCACACCCACCCGATTGGATCGGGCGACCGGAACGACCGGCCGCCCTCATGGTTCAATTCGATCCCGGACCGCTTATCGCGCGGCCCGGCAGATCGCCAGGAAATCTTCCGCCTTCAGCGACGCGCCGCCGATCAGGCCACCGTCGATGTCCGGCTGCGCGAACAGCTCTTCCGCGTTGTCCGGCTTCACGCTGCCGCCGTACAGCGCGGACACGTCGGCCGCCCCCTTTGCCGCGAGACGCCCACGCAGGAACGCATGCACGTCCTGTGCCTGCGCCGACGTCGCGCTCTTGCCCGTGCCGATCGCCCAGACCGGCTCGTACGCGACGACGATGCGCGCAGCCTCGTCGGCCGTCAGCACGGCCAGCACTGCGTCGAGCTGCGCACCGACCACCTGCTCGGTCGCACCCGACTCGCGCTCGTCGAGCGTCTCGCCGACGCACACGACCGGCGTGAGCCCCGCCGCGAGCGCGCGCTGCGTCTTCGCCGCGACCGTCTCGTTGCGTTCGCCGTGATACGCGCGACGCTCCGAATGACCGACGATCGCATAACGTGCGCCGAACTCCGCGACCATCCCGGCCGCCACTTCGCCGGTGAACGCGCCCTGCTCGTGCGCCGACACGTCCTGCACACCCCAGGCGACACGGCCGCCGTCGAGCTGCGCCTGAACCTGCGCGAGATACGGGAACGGCACGCACACGCCGACCGACGTTTCGGCCGCGACCGCGCCCGCACCCTGCACCACTTCGTTCAGCAACGCCTGGTTGCCGGCCAGCCGGCCGTGCATCTTCCAGTTGCCGATCACACGCTTAGTTCTCTGTTTCGACATCGTGTCTGTCTCGTCACCGCTTGGTCATTAACGTGCCATTTACGTGCCATTGACGCGCCGGAAACCGGCCGTCAGGTTTGATCTGGCGAAGCAAACCCGCGATTTTACTGCGCACGGCTTGAACCGGTCAAACCGCGTATGTCAAGCCCGGCCACACGGGCCGTCAGGCGTTCGACCCCCAATCCAGGACGATCTTGCCGGTGTGCTCGCTGCTTTCCATCAGCGCATGCGCCTGCGCGGCATCCGCGGCCGGCAATACACGATAGATCACCGGCTTGATGCGGCCATCGGCAATCAGCGGCCACACGCGCGCCTTCAGTTGCGCGGCGATCCGCGCCTTGAACTCGACCGGACGCGGGCGCAGCGTCGAACCCGTGATCGTCAGCCGGCGACGCAGGATCTCGCCGAGGTTGATGTCGGCCTTCGCGCCGCCGAGCAGCGCGATCAGCACGAGACGGCCGCCATCCGCGAGTGCGGACAGTTCGCGCGGCACGTACGAGCCCGCCACCATGTCGAGGATCACGTCGACGCCGCGATCGTGCGTCAGCGACTTCACGACCTCGACGAAGTCTTCCGTCTTGTAGTTGATCGCGCGTTCGGCGCCGAGCGCCTCGCACGCGCGGCACTTGTCGGCGGTACCGGCCGTCGCGAACACGCGAAAGCCGAGCGCATGCGCGATCTGGATCGCCGTCACGCCGATGCCGCTCGAGCCGCCCTGCACGAGCAGCGTCTCCTGCTCGCCGCCCTCGCCAGCGCCGAGCTGCGCACGGTCGAACACGTTGCTCCATACGGTGAAGAACGTTTCGGGCAGCGACGCGGCCTCGATATCCGTAAGCCCGTCGGGTACCGGCAGGCATTGCAGCAGCGGCGCGACCGCATACTCGGCATAACCGCCGCCCGCGAGCAGCGCACACACACGATCGCCCAGCTTCAGGCCGAACGGGTTCAGCGCCGCGTCGGACAGGTCGCCTCCGACGATCTCACCCGCGACCTCGAGGCCCGGCAGATCCGACGCGCCCGGCGGCGGCGCATACGCGCCCTTGCGCTGAAACACGTCGGGCCGGTTCACGCCGGAAGCCGCCACCTTGATCAGCACTTCTCCGCGCTTCGGTTCGGGGCGCGGACGCTCCGCGAGCTTCAGCACGTCGGGGGCGCCGAATTCGGTGATTTCGATGGCTTTCATGGTGATGGTCGCTCCGGGATCAGGATCGGAATCGGATGGCGCGCCCGCGCGCGGCTCGGACGCGTAGCCGGCGCTGCTGCGCCGCACAACGATGCTACAGAAAAAACGGCCGGCACGCTTTCGCACTGCCGGCCGTTGGTCCGCCTGCCCGCTTACTGCTGCGGCGGCGTATCCGACTGCGCCGCTGCCGCTGCTTCATTCAGCAGCGCCTTCGCCGACAGGCGCACGCGACCCTTTTCGTCCGTCTGGATGACCTTGACCTTCACTTGCTGGCCTTCCTTCAGGTAGTCGTTGATGTCCTTCACACGCTCGTTGACGATTTCCGAGATGTGCAGCAGGCCATCCTTGCCCGGCAGCAGGTTCACGATCGCGCCGAAATCGAGCAGCTTCAGAACCGTGCCTTCGTACACCTGACCGACTTCGATCTCGGCCGTGATTTGCTCGATGCGCTTCTTCGCTTCGGCCATGCCGTCGCTGTTCGTGCTCGCGATCGTCACGACGCCGTCGTCCGAGATGTCGATGGTCGTGCCCGTTTCTTCCGTCAGCGCGCGGATCACCGAACCGCCCTTGCCGATCACGTCGCGGATCTTTTCCGGGTTGATCTTGATCGTGATCATGCGCGGCGCGAATTCCGACAGCTGCGTGTTCGCACCCGAAACCGCCGACGTCATCTTGCCGAGGATGTGCATGCGGCCTTCCTTCGCCTGCGCGAGCGCGACCTGCATGATTTCCTTCGTGATGCCCTGGATCTTGATGTCCATCTGCAGCGCCGTCACACCCTGCTCCGTGCCGGCTACCTTGAAGTCCATGTCGCCGAGGTGATCTTCGTCGCCGAGGATGTCGGTCAGCACCGCGAACTTGTTGCCTTCGAGGATCAGGCCCATCGCGATACCCGCGACGTGCGCCTTCATCGGCACGCCGGCGTCCATCAGCGCGAGGCAGCCGCCGCACACCGATGCCATCGACGACGAACCGTTCGATTCGGTGATTTCCGACACGACGCGGATCGAGTAGCCGAATTCGTCGGCGCTCGGCAGGCACTTGACCAGCGCGCGCTTCGCGAGGCGGCCGTGGCCGATTTCGCGACGCTTCGGCGAGCCGACGCGGCCCGTTTCGCCGGTCGCGAACGGGGGCATGTTGTAGTGGAGCATGAAGCGCTCGCGGTATTCGCCTTCGAGCGCGTCGATGATCTGCTCGTCACCCTTCGTGCCGAGCGTCGCGACGACCAGCGCCTGCGTTTCGCCGCGCGTGAACAGCGCCGAGCCGTGGGTACGCGGCAGCACGCCGGTACGGATCTCGATCGGGCGCACGGTGCGCGTGTCGCGGCCGTCGATACGCGGCTCGCCGTTCAGGATCTGCGAACGGACGATCTTCGCTTCGATGTCGAACAGCACGTTGCCGACGGTGGCCTTGTCGGCCGCTGCCGTACCGGCTGCCAGTGCGTCTTCCTCGAGCTTCGCCGAGGTCGCTGCGTAAACTTCCTTCAGCTTCGTCGAACGCGCTTGCTTGTCGCGCAGCTGGTAAGCGGCGAGCAGGTCGTTCTGTGCCAGCTCGGTCACGCGGGCGATCAGCGCTTCGTTCTTCGGCGCCGGCTGCCAGTCCCACTCGGGCTTGCCGCCTTCGCGCACCAGTTCGTGGATCGCGTCGATCGCGACTTGCATCTGCTCGTGGCCGAACACCACGGCGCCCAGCATCACGTCTTCCGACAGCTGGTCGGCTTCCGATTCGACCATCAGCACCGCACGCTCCGTACCCGCGACGACGAGGTCGAGGCTCGATGCCTTGATCTGGTCACGCGTCGGGTTCAGCACGTATGCGTTGTCGATGTAGGCAACGCGCGCGGCACCGACCGGGCCGTTGAACGGCAGGCCCGACACGGCGAGCGCAGCCGATGCGCCGATCAGCGCGGGGATGTCCGCCGGGATTTCCGGGTTCACGGACAGCACGTGGATCACGACCTGGACTTCGTTGTAGAAGCCTTCCGGGAACAGCGGGCGCAGCGGACGGTCGATCAGGCGCGACGTCAGCGTCTCGTGCTCCGACGGACGGCCTTCGCGACGGAAGAAGCCACCCGGGATCTTGCCGGCCGAGTAGGTCTTCTCGAGGTAGTCGACGGTCAGCGGGAAGAAGTCCTGGCCCGGCTTCGCCGACTTCGCGCCGACGACGGTTGCCAGCACGACGGTGTCTTCGACGTCGACGATCACGGCGCCGCTTGCCTGGCGAGCGACTTCACCGGTTTCGAGGCGCACCTTGTGCTGGCCCCACTGGAATTCCTTCACGACCTTGTTGAACATGGACATGGTTGCTCCTTTGAATTCATGCATTTCATTCGCCGCGCCGGCCATCCCGCGCGGCGGCGTCCCGACCGAATCACCCGGAGCAAGGTGTGTTTTTTATGCCATTCCAGCGCGGCACTCATGCAGCGACGCGCTGGAATGACACAAATCCTGCCCCGGTATCAGTCGTTGCGGCGGCCCCGCACAGTCGTGCCGGACAGCCTGCGATGCGTGTGACGCTACGCACCGCGCAAAAACAAAATGCCTGTATCAGCGGACTGACACAGGCATCTTGCTGGCGGCAATCGCCTCGATTACTTACGCAGACCCAGCTTCTCGATCAGTGCGCGGTAACGGTCGGCATCCTTGCCCTTGAGGTAGTCGAGCAGCTTGCGGCGGCGGCTCACCATGCGCAGCAGGCCGCGGCGGCTGTGGTGGTCCTTCGCGTGGGTCTTGAAGTGACCCGTCAGTTCGACGATACGTGCGGTCAGCAGTGCGACCTGGACTTCGGGCGACCCCGTGTCGTTCGTACCGCGGGCGAACTGAGCAACGACTTCCGACTTCTTGATATCTGCAACAGACATGAGATTTCCTTGGTTTCTACTTTCTAACTGAACAGGCGGACACGGAAGAATGGCCGTGCCGTGACTTACAACCGGCGGGCATTGTAGCACAACTCCACGCCGTTCTTACCGCCTCCTGTCACGGGCGTGTCATCGAGCAGGTTGAAGGCATCTCCGTGCGCTGCGCCGGCACCGCGAGCACCGTCCGGAAGCCATAACCCGACCCCTCGTTGTCGAAGCGCACGCCCGGCGTGCCGGCCTTGTCCATCTCCATCACGTAAAGGGGCTGGATCAACTGATGGTCCTGCGCGCGCATCCGCGACGCGTGGAAGCCGTCGTCGAACGACAGCCCCTCGAGCGCACGCGCGACCGCGACGGGGTCGGCCGACCCCGCACGGTTCATCGCGGCGGCCAGCATCTCGATCATCAGGCTCATGCGCCGCACCGGATAGTCGTCCTGGGCGGCCGGAAAACGGTTCCGGAACGCCCGGTAGAACGCATCGGATTTCGCGCCGCCTGCGTTCGGGTGCCAGTCCGCCACGGCGACGACCCGCCCGACACCGGCGTCGCCGAGTGCTGCCGGCGCACCGAGGCTGTTGCCGTAGAACGTGTAGAACTTCGCATTCAGCCCCTGCTCCCGCGCCGCCTTCACGAGCAGCGTGAGGTCGTTGCCCCAGTTGCCGGTCACGACGGCGTCGGCGCCGCTTGCGCGGATCTTCGCGATGTACGGCGAGAAATCCTTGATCCGGCCGATCGGGTGGAACTCGTCGCCGGCGATCGTCACGTCCGGGCGCCGCGCGGCCAGCGCCTGCCGTGCGAGCGCGCTGACGTCGTGGCCGAAACTGTAGTCCTGGTTCAGCAGGTAGACCTTGCGCAGCGCGCGGTCGCGTGCCATCACGTCCGCGAGTGCGGCCATCCGCATGCCGGCGTGCGCATCGAAGCGGAAATGCCAGAAACTGCAGCGCGCGCCGGTCAGCGCCGGATCGTCGGCCGAATAGTTGAGGAACAGCATCCGGTTGTCCGGATCGCGCGCATTCAGCTTGTCGAGCGCCGCGACGAGCGCGGCCGCGACGGCCGAGCTGTTGCCCTGCGTGACGAAGCCGATGTGGCGATCCGCGGCCGCGCGCAGCTGCACGAGCGCCTCCTCGGGGCTGCCCTTGCTGTCGAGCACGACGAGTTCGAGCGGGTGCGCGCCGTCGCGCAGCTTCACGCCGCCCGCCGCGTTCACCTGCTCGACGCCGAAACGCAGGTTGCGCTCGACCGCCGCGCCCGCGTTCGCGAACGGGCCCGACATCCCTTCGATCAGCGCGATCCGCACCGGCTCTCCGCCGGCAAATGCGGACGACACCAGCATCCACCCCGCGCTCAACGCGAGCGCGCACCGCTTCCACCCCTGCATCGGCCACCTGCCCTTCAATCAGCCCGAGAAGCGCGGATCATAGGCCGGCGCCCCCGCCGCCCGCAAGCGTGACTATGCAGGCGATCCGCACCGATTTTTTCCGCGCGATGCGCGATCGGTTGCCGTCCGTGATAAAACGGGACCTGTTTCCGTGTTCAGGAGAATCCCCATGCGCATTCGCATTTCCGCGCGCCTGCCGGTGCTGCTCGCCAGCGCCGCCGCGCTGCTGACCGGTTGCGCGCAACCGTGGCAGCAATACCAGGCCGGCCAGGACGAGTCGGCGATCGTCGCACGCATGGGCCCGCCGCGCGAGATCTACGACCTGCCCGGCGGCGGCAAGCGCCTGATGTGGCCGACCCAGCCGATGGGCGAGATCACCGTCGCGGCCGACGTCGACGCGACCCACAAGATCGTCAACGTGCGCCAGGTCCTGCAGCCGAGCGAGTTCTATCGCGCGGAGATCGGCAAGTGGACGAAGACCGACGTCCTCGTCAACTTCGGACGCCCCGTCGAGACGTCCTACTTCCCGCTGATGAAGCGCGAGGTATGGACGTACCGGTATCTCGAGGATAACGTCTGGTACATGATGTACAGCTTCTACTTCGACCCGCAGGGCATCCTGCGCATCACGCAGAAAACACCCGACCCGTTGCACGACCCCGACCGCCGCAACCTGTTCTGACCGATTACGCATTTACGCGCAATTTTCTCGATGGCCATTCACGAATCATTGCGTGAATGGCCATTTCCTTTTTTCCGCCGGCTTATTAATTCGGCAAATGCGACGGAAATCTTTTCCGATCGATGACATGCCGATCGCAATTCGCTGACATCCCCGTCATGCGGGCCTTTGCCTGAAAACAGGCACGCGCAGTGCATATCATGCGGTGAGTTGGTGCATGCAATGCACTACGCCAAATCAATTTGAAACAATTTGTTTCAACACCCCCGAAGCGCTAGGGCATACCCCTAATATCAGTCGAAACTTAACCTTTCAATTTAGAAAGCATGCCATTTCGTCATTTTTGCCGATATTTGATTGCCTTTATCTCAAAGGAGTCCTCATGAATCGCCCCAAGAGCATGCTCGTTGCCAACATCGCCTGGGCCCGCGAAACGCGTGAACACACGCCCGGTTTCTTCGACGCGCTCGCGCGCGGCCAGAACCCGCGCGTGCTGTGGATCGGCTGCGCCGACAGCCGCGTGCCGGCCGAAACCATCACGCACTGCGCGCCCGGCGAACTGTTCGTCCATCGCAACATCGCGAACCTGTTCCATCCCGACGACGACAATTCCGCCAGCGTGCTCGAGTACGCGGTGCGCGTGCTGCAGGTCGACCACGTGATCGTGTGCGGGCACTACGGATGCGGCGGCGTACGCGCATCGCTGCTGCCGCCGCCGTCCGACCTGCCGCACGTCGCGCGCCGCATCGCGCCGCTGTGCGCGCTCGCGCGACGCCATCGTGACACGCTGGACGGGCTCGACGACACGGCCGCCGCCGACCGCCTCGCCGAGCTCAACGTGCTCGAGCAGGTGCGGCTGCTGCGCGCGTCCCCGATCGTGCGGGGCCGTGAACGGCCGCCGCTCGTGCACGGCTGGATCTTTTCGCTCGCTGACGGCCGCCTGAAGGAACTCGATTCCGGCTACACCACCCCGCCCGTCGACGTCGAACCCGCGCAGGCCGCGACGGCCTGCGCGCTCGGCTGACCTGCCCCCAAAGCCAATGAAATCATCCCGACCATGAAACTGAACCAGCGCCTGTCCACCCTGCCGCGCGACATCGTCGCCGGCGTCGTCGTGTTCCTCGTCGCGCTGCCGCTGTGTCTCGGCATCGCCAACGCATCCGGCGTCGAACCGTTTGCCGGGCTCGTATCCGGCATCGTCGGCGGCATCGTTGTCGCGCTGCTGAGCGGCTCGTCGCTGTCCGTCAGCGGGCCGGCCGCCGGCCTCGTCGTGATCGTCGTCGAAGGTATCGCGCAACTCGGCAGCTTCTCCGCGTTCCTGCTCGCGGTGCTGCTGTCCGGCGTCCTGCAGTTCGGGTTCGGCATGCTGCGCGCCGGCCGCTTCGCCGCCTACGTACCTTCACCCGTCATCAAGGGCATGCTCGCCGCGATCGGCCTGCTGCTGATCGTGAAGCAGATTCCGTTCGCGTTCGGTATCGGCGGTTCGGCCGCGCAATCGTTTGCGAACTGGCCCGGCCTGCCGGTCGCGTGGGCCGCCACGGCCATCGCGCTTGCGTCGCTCGCGCTGCTGATCGCGTGGGACACGTCCGCGCTGCGCCGCTTCGCGCTGGTGCGCTCGGTGCCGGCTCCGCTTGCGGTCGTCGTGCTGGGTATCGGCGCCACGCTCGTGCTGAGCATCGTCGCACCGTCGGTCGCGCCGGGCGCCGCCCATCGCGTGACGCTGCCCGAACTCGGCTCGTTCGCGGCCTTTGCGGCGTCGCTCAAGCATGCGGAGCTCGGCCCGAACTTCGCGCAGCTCGTCAATCCGGACGTGTGGCGCGTCGCGATCACGCTCGCGGTCGTCGCGAGCCTCGAGACGCTGCTGAGCCTCGAAGCCGTCGAGCAGATCGACCCGAAGCGCCGGCCGACCCAGCCCGATCGCGAACTCAAGGCCCAGGGCGTCGGCAATCTCGTCGCGGGCGCGGTCGGCGGGCTGCCGATCACGTCGGTGATCGTGCGCAGTTCGGTGAACGTCAACGCGGGCGCGCAAAGCCGGATGTCGGCGATCGTGCACGGGATGCTGCTGCTCGCGAGCGTGTTCGCGCTCACCGGCCTGATCAACCTGATTCCGCTCGCGAGCCTGGCCGCGATCCTGATCCACACGGGCTTCAAGCTGGCGAAACCGGCGCTGTTCCGCTCGGTGATGAAACAGGGGCCGGCCGCCTTCGTGCCGTTCGCCGCGACGATCGTCGGCGTGCTCGCGGTCGACCTGCTGTTCGGCATCGCGCTCGGCCTCGCGTGCAGCGTGCTGGCCGTCGCCGTCGCGAACCTGAAGAGCCCCGTGACGCTCGCGCAGCACGACGACCACTTCCTGCTGTCGTTCCGCAAGGACGTGTCGTTCCTCGGCAAGGTGCAGGTCAAGCATCATCTGCGGCACATCCCCGACCGGGCCGCGGTGATCATCGACGCGACACGCGCCGACTACATCGATCACGACGTGCTCGAACTGCTCGATGCGTTCGTCGCCGATGCACCGCGGCGCGGGATCGCGGTCGAGTTCCGCCGACGCCAGCCGGCGCCACGCGCGGCTGCGCGCCGCTGGCTGTTCCGCGCGCCGGCCGCCGAATGAGCGACCACTAAAAAAACGCCCCGGGCGGCGCAGGGCCGCACGGGGCGTTTCGGGGCTGCGTAATGCGCGCGGCGTTTACGAACGCTGCGGGTTGACCTTGTCGTCCTTCGAGTGCAGCTTGTTCAGCGCAGAAATGTACGCCTTCGCGGATGCGGCGACGATATCCGGATCGGTGCCGACGCCGTTGACGATCCGCCCGCTCTTCGACAGCCGGACGGTCACTTCGCCCTGCGCCTGCGTGCCGGTCGTGATCGCGTTCACCGAGTACAGCAGCAGCTCGGACCCGCTGCCGACTTCGCCCTCGATCGCATTGAACGTCGCGTCGACCGGGCCGTTGCCGCGCGCTTCACCGGTCACTTCCTTGCCTTCGACCGCGAACACGATTTTCGCCTGCGGTTGCTCGCCCGTCTCCGAACGCTGCGACAGCGACACGAACTTGAAGTGCTCCTGCTCGTGCGCGAGCGCCGATTCCTCGGACACGATCGCGATGATGTCCTCGTCGAAGATCTCCGCCTTGCGGTCGGCCAGATCCTTGAAGCGCATGAACGCGGCATTCAATTCGGCTTCGCTGTCGAGCGACACGCCGAGCTCCTGCAGGCGCTGCTTGAACGCGTTACGGCCCGACAGCTTGCCGAGCACGATCTTGTTCGCGGTCCAGCCCACGTCTTCCGCGCGCATGATCTCGTAGGTGTCGCGCGCCTTCAGCACGCCGTCCTGGTGGATGCCCGACGCGTGCGCGAACGCATTCGCGCCGACCACCGCCTTGTTCGGCTGCACGACGAAACCGGTGATCTGCGACACGAGCTTCGACGTCGGCACGATCTGCGTCGTGTCGATGCCGACGTCGAGGCCGAAGTAGTCCTTGCGGGTCTTCACGGCCATCACGATTTCCTCGAGCGACGTGTTGCCCGCGCGCTCGCCGAGACCGTTGATCGTGCACTCGATCTGGCGCGCGCCGCCGATCTTCACGCCGGCGAGCGAGTTCGCCACCGCCATCCCGAGGTCGTTGTGGCAATGCACGGAGAAGATCGCCTTGTCCGAGTTCGGAATGCGTTCGCGCAGCGTCTTCACGAGATTGCCGTAGAGCTCGGGCACGCCGTAGCCGACCGTGTCGGCGATGTTGATGGTCGTCGCCCCTTCGGCGATCACGGCCTCCAGCACGCGGCACAGGAAGTCGAGGTCCGAGCGGCTGCCGTCTTCCGGCGAGAATTCGACGTTGTCGGTGAACTTGCGTGCGAACCGCACTGCGAGACGCGCCTGCTCGAACACCTGGTCCGGCGTCATGCGCAGCTTCTTCTCCATGTGCAGCGGCGACGTCGCGATGAACGTGTGGATCCGCGAGCTGTTGGCGGGCTTCAGCGCGTCGGCCGCACGCTGGATGTCCTTGTCGTTGGCCCGCGCCAGCGAGCAGATCGTGCTGTCCTTCACGAGACCGGCGATCGTGTGGATCGCGTCGAAGTCGCCGTTCGAGCTGGCCGCGAAGCCGGCCTCGATCACGTCGACCTTCATCCGCTCGAGATGCTTCGCGATGCGGATTTTCTCTTCCTTCGTCATCGACGCGCCGGGCGATTGTTCGCCGTCACGCAACGTCGTATCGAAAATGATCAGCTTGTCTGTCATGGGGGGCTCCAGGGGGCTTTATACGGAAGTCAAACGTAATGAGATCGCGCCACCGTTGGCGACGCTCAACAACAGACGAGGCTTGACGGAGGGCGAGAACGGTCAGCGCGGCAGGCGCGCCGAAGCTAGCGCGCGTAGCGGCGCACCGGCTAGAAGGAGGGAGAGGCGGGAAAATGCAGTCATGCCGAAGACTATAGCGACATTCCGTTGGGTGCGCAATCGGACGGCACCCCGGGTTTCCGGCAGCTCGGGCCGAACAGGGGGACAAATGAAAACGGCGGCCCCGAGGCCGCCGTTTCCGGGCAAAAAACGCGCGTCAGTGATCGCGCTGCGACGAGCGCGCGGGGTTTGCCCGCCCGCGCACGGCCATGTAGGCCCAGAACACGTAGCCGGACAGCCCGTACAGCACGAACAGACAGAACAGCATCAGCGGCGGGTCGGACGACACGAGCACGAACGCGACGACGACCAGCAGGATCGCCGCGAACGGCACGCGGTGCCGCACGTCGAGCGCCTTGCCGCTGTAGAACGGCGCGTTCGACACCATCGTCACGCCCGCATAGATCGTCAGCACGAATGCGACCCACGGCAGCCAGCCGAGCTTCATCGGCACGCGATTGTCGGTCGCGAGCCACACGAAGCCCGCGATCAGCGCGGCGGCGGCCGGGCTCGGCAGCCCCTGGAAGAAACGCTTGTCGACGACGCCGATGTTCGTGTTGAAGCGCGCGAGGCGCAGCGCGGCGCCCGAGCAGTAGACGAACGCGGCGAGCCAGCCCCAGCGGCCGAGATCCTTCAGCACCCACTCGTACATCACGAGCGCGGGCGCGACACCGAACGACACCATGTCCGACAGGCTGTCGAACTGCTCGCCGAACGCGCTCTGCGTATGCGTCATGCGCGCGACGCGCCCGTCCATCCCGTCGAGCACCATCGCGACGAAAATCGCGATTGCGGCGATCTCGAAGCGCACGTTCATCGCCTGCACGACCGCGAAGAAGCCGCAGAACAGCGCGGCGGTCGTGAACGCGTTCGGCAGCAGGTAGATGCCGCGCGTCTTCAGGAACCGCTGGCGCGCGGCGCGGCGGCTCTCGATAGGCACCGGATCGGCGGCCATCCCCTTGTTGCGGCGGAACGGGCGTGGCGTCTGGCCGGCGCCGTTGCGCGGCCGACGCGGTTTGAATGCGGCCATCGTGCGCCTCGCCGCTTACTGTTCGAGCTCGGCGAGGATCGTCGACGACGCGTAGACCTTCTCGCCGATCGACACCTTCGCGCGGCTGCCGAGCGGCAGGTACACGTCGACGCGCGAACCGAAGCGGATGAAACCGTAGCGCTGGCCGCGCGACAGCGGCTCGCCGGCGCGCACGTAGCAGAGAATCCGGCGTGCGACGAAGCCGGCGATCTGCACGGCGGTCACGGTCTTGCCGCTCGCCGTCTGGATCACGACCGCGTTACGCTCGTTCTCGGTGGACGCCTTGTCGATCGCCGCGTTCAGGAACGCACCCGGGAAGTACTCGACCTTGGAGATCGCGCCATCGACCGGCGAACGCTGCGAATGGACGTTGAAGACATTCATGAACACGCTGATCTTCAGCGCTTCGCGGTTCGCGTACGGGTCCTGCGCGGTCTCGACCGCGACGATGCGGCCGTCCGCCGGGCACAGCACCGCGTTCGGCTGCGCCGGGATCGGGCGCTGCGGATCACGGAAGAACTGGACGACGAAAGCGAGCAGCAGCCAGAACGGCCACGCGAAGCCGAAGCCCCCGACGGCGTGGATCAACAGCGCGATGACGGCAGCAATCGCGATGAACGGCCAGCCTTCGCGCGCGATGATCGGATGAGGATAGTTCATGGATTCGTTCTGTGTTCGGTGAATTGCAAAGCCCGTAGCATAACAAAAGCCGCCCGGGGCACTGCTGCCTTCGGGCGGCTTTTTGGTACCGGCCCTTTATTCGAGGGGCCGGAACAGCACGCGGTGCTTAGTTCTTCGTCTGGTCGACGAGCTTGTTCTTCGCGATCCACGGCATCATCGCGCGCAGCTTCGCACCGACCTGCTCGATCTGGTGCTCGGCCGTCAGGCGGCGGCGCGACTGCAGCGTCGGTGCGCCTGCCTTGTTCTCGAGGATGAAGCTCTTCGCGTACTCGCCGGTCTGGATGTCGGTCAGGCACTGCTTCATCGCCTTCTTCGTCTCTTCCGTGACGATGCGCGGGCCCGTCACGTACTCGCCGTACTCGGCGTTGTTCGAGATCGAGTAGTTCATGTTCGCGATGCCGCCTTCGTAGATCAGGTCGACGATCAGCTTCAGTTCGTGCAGGCACTCGAAGTACGCCATTTCCGGCGCGTAACCTGCCTCGACCAGCGTTTCGAAACCAGCCTTGATCAGCTCGACGGTACCGCCGCACAGCACGGCCTGCTCGCCGAACAGGTCGGTTTCGGTTTCTTCACGGAAGTTCGTCTCGATGATGCCGGCACGGCCGCCGCCGTTCGCCGCAGCGTACGACAGCGCGATGTCGCGTGCCGCGCCCGACTTGTTCTGCGCAACCGCGATCAGGTGCGGCACGCCGCCACCTTGCGAGTACGTGCCGCGCACGGTGTGGCCCGGTGCCTTCGGCGCGATCATGATCACGTCGAGGTCGGCGCGCGGGATCACCGCGCCGTAGTGGACGTTGAAGCCGTGCGCGAATGCCAGCGCCGAGCCCTGCTTGATGTTCTCGTGCACTTCCTTCGCGTACACGTCGGCGATCTGCTCGTCCGGCAGCAGCATCATCACGACGTCGGCGCCCTTCACCGCTTCCGCGACTTCCTTGACCGACAGGCCTGCGTTCTCGGCCTTGCTCCACGACGCGCCGCCCTTGCGCAGGCCGACCGTCACGTTGACACCGCTGTCCTTCAGGTTCAGCGCGTGTGCATGGCCTTGCGAGCCGTAGCCGATGATCGTGACTTGCTTGCCCTTGATGAGGGAGAGGTCAGCGTCTTTGTCGTAGAAAACGTTCATGATGGTTCCTTCGCTAATTCAAAAATTCAACAATTCGTTCGGATGGAGTACTGCGGGCCGGGACATGACGGCGCACCCGGCGTGCCACTTTGGCAATGTCGGCATCACACCTTCAGGATGCGCTCGCCGCGTCCGATGCCGGAGCTGCCGGTGCGCACGGTCTCGAGGATCGCGCCCGCGTCCAGCCCCTGGATGAATGCGTCGAGCTTGTCGCTCGCGCCCGTCAATTCGATCGTGTAGGTCTTTTCGGTCACGTCGATGATGCGGCCGCGGAAAATGTCCGCCATCCGCTTCATTTCTTCGCGCTCCTTGCCCACTGCACGTACCTTGATCAGCATCAGCTCGCGTTCGATGTGTGCACCGTCGGTCAGGTCCACCACTTTCACCACCTCGATCAGGCGGTTCAGATGCTTCGTGATCTGTTCGATCACGTCGTCGGAGCCAATGGAAACGATGGTGAGCCGCGACAGCGATTGGTCTTCGGTCGGCGCCACCGTCAAGGTTTCGATGTTGTAGCCGCGTGCGGAAAACAGACCGACCACGCGCGACAGCGCGCCCGGTTCGTTCTCCAGCAGGACGGAAATGATGTGTCTCATGTTCGCTTCTTCCAGAATGTGTCCGTGTCGATTCACTCGCGCCGCGCGCCGCCGCGTGCCGCACCGCCTTTCGTGAAGGCGGCCGCTTCGGCCCAGGCGCGCGTCGCGCCGTTACAGGTCTTCCGATCCGAGCAGCATCTCGGTGATGCCCTTGCCGGCCTGTACCATCGGCCAGACGTTTTCGGTCGGATCGGTCTGGAAGTCGAGAAACACGGTGCGGTCCTTCAGGCGCAGCGCTTCCTTCAGCGCCGGCTCCACATCCGAGGTCTTTTCGATCCGCAAGCCGACATGGCCGTACGCTTCGGCGAGCTTCACGAAGTCAGGCAGCGCATCCATGTACGAATGCGAATAGCGCTTGCTGTATTCGATCTGCTGCCACTGGCGAACCATGCCGAGATAGCGGTTGTTCAGCGAAATGATCTTCACGGGCGTGTCGTACTGCAGGCAGGTCGACAGTTCCTGGATGCACATCTGGATCGAGCCTTCGCCCGTGATGCACAGCACGTCGTCGTCCGGGTGCGCCATCTTGACGCCCATCGCTGCCGGCAGGCCGAAGCCCATCGTGCCGAGGCCGCCGGAGTTGATCCAGCGACGCGGCTTGTTGAAACGGTAGAACTGCGCCGCCCACATCTGGTGCTGGCCGACGTCCGAGCACACGAACGCATTGCCGTCCGTCAGCTCCCACGCCTTCTCGACCACGTACTGCGGCTTGATGATCTCGCTTTCGCGGTCGTACTTCAGGCAGTCCTTCGAGCGCCAGCCCTCGATGTCCTTCCACCATTGCGCGAGGGCTTCGGTGTCGGGGCCATGCTCGGCCGTCTGCAGCTGCTCGATCAGCTCCTTCAGCACCTCCTTCACGTCGCCGACGATCGGGATGTCGACCTTCACGCGCTTCGAGATCGACGACGGGTCGATGTCGATGTGGATGATCTTGCGCGGACGCGACGCGAAGTGCGCCGGATCGCCGATCACGCGGTCGTCGAAGCGGGCACCGATCGCGATCAGCACGTCGCAGTGCTGCATCGCCATGTTCGCTTCGTAGGTGCCGTGCATGCCGAGCATGCCGAGGAATTTCTTGTCCGACGCGCGATAGCCGCCGAGGCCCATCAGCGTGTTCGTGACCGGGTAGCCGAGCAGGTCCGCGAACTGGTTCAGTTCACGCGACGCGTCGGCGAGGATGATGCCGCCGCCCGTATAGATGTACGGACGCTTCGCCGTCAGCAGCAGCGACACGGCCTTGCGAATCTGGCCCGAATGGCCCTTCGTGACCGGGTTGTACGAACGCAGCGACACGCTCTTGACGGGCTCGTACTGGCACGGCGTCTTCGAGATGTCCTTCGGGATGTCGATCAGCACGGGGCCCGGACGGCCGGTGCGGGCGATGTAGAACGCCTTCTTGACGGTTTCCGCGAGGTCGCGCACGTCCTTCACGAGGAAGTTGTGCTTCACGCACGGACGCGTGATGCCGACGGTGTCGCACTCCTGGAACGCATCCTGGCCGATCGCTGCCGTGGGCACCTGGCCGCTGATCACGACCATCGGGATCGAATCCATGTACGCCGTTGCGATGCCGGTCACCGCGTTGGTGACACCGGGGCCCGACGTCACGAGGCAGACGCCGACATTGCCGGTGGAACGCGCATACGCATCGGCTGCGTGCACGGCCGCCTGTTCGTGGCGCACCAGCACGTGCTGAATCTTGTCCTGCTTGTAAAGCTCGTCGTAGATGTAGAGTACCGAGCCGCCGGGGTAGCCCCAGATGAATTCGACGTTTTCATCGGCCAGTGCCTTCATGAGCACGGTACCGCCGATGGAGTCGCTATCGGGAGGGGAAAGGGGTTCCGACGTGGAGAATTCCGCGCTGGGCATGTTCATTTTGACCTTTCGAATTTTCGGCAAAAAATTGATCGGGTGCTCTCTGCCGGGCTTGTGGCTCGGGTTCAAGCGGCGCGTCCAGTTTGAAGGGCAGGCTTCTTGGGCCAGCCTCAAATGAGACCATCACTTCATGTTGCGAATCGCTGACGATAGCGGGTCGCGAATGGGTCGTCAAGCAAAATATCCCGCAGCGCATCATGGGCGCCGCCCGGCACCCCGCCGCCGCGGCTCGCGCGCAACGTGCGGCGCCCGCCCCGGTGCCAAGCGGCGCGAAAATTTGATAGCATCCGCGGGTTTTACGAAATTTTTCGACCTTTTTCACCACGCAGCGGCCCGCAGCGCATACCTTCACGGAATGGCATCAGACAAGGAACTCGCCGACTTTCTGGCGGGCGTCGAAAGGCGCGCGTTCAAGCAGGCCGCGTACGCCGTGCGTGACGACGATGCGTCGCTCGACATCGTGCAGGACGCAATGATCAAGCTTGCGGAGAAGTACGGCGACCGGCCGGCGGCCGAGCTGCCGCTGCTTTTTCAGCGGATCCTGCAGAACGCGATCCACGACTGGTTCCGCCGGCAGAAGGTCCGCAACACGTGGGTCACGCTCTTCTCGTCGCTGAACAACACCGACGACGACGACTTCGACCCGCTCGAAACCCTCGAATCCGCGGACGACAACGCGGGCGTCGAAAGCAGCGAGCACCGCCTCGAACGAGAGCAGGTTCTGGCCCTGATCGACGAAGAAATCCAGAAACTTCCGGCGCGTCAACGGGAAGCGTTCCTGATGCGTTATTGGGAAGATATGGATGTCGCCGAGACTGCCGCCGCAATGGGGTGCTCCGAGGGCAGCGTCAAGACGCACTGCTCGCGAGCCACCCACACCCTGGCGCAAGCGCTCAAGGCCAAAGGAATCACGCTATGAGCTCCGCTCCCGCAAATCGAGAACACGAATTCGCGCTGAAGGTGCGCCGCGCGCTGGACGAGCGCGCGGCCGACCTGCCTGCCGCGACCACCGACCGACTGGCCGCCGCCCGCCGGGCTGCGCTCGCGCGCAAGAAGCCCGAAGCCGCGACCGTGCCGGTGTTCGTGCCGGCCTTCGCCGGCGCGGCCGGTGCGTACGGCACGGCGCCCGCGAGCCGCCCGCAGGCCGGCCGCCCGTACGCGTCGTTCGCGCGCCGCCTGCTGCGCGCGTGGCCGCTGGCGCTGCTGCTCGCGGGGCTCGTCGGCATCGCCTACTGGGAAGACATGCAGCGCACCGCCGAACTCGCCGACATCGACGCGGCGATGCTCAGCGACGACCTGCCGCTCAACGCGTACCTCGATCACGGGTTCAACGCGTATCTGTCGCGTGCGCACTAACAGACAATAACGAGGGGATCGCACGGGTGAGTCAGAAGCGCGGCCTGGCCGTATTTTTCGGATGCGTAATCGCGATCGCCGTTTCCTACGTCGCCACTTACCCACGATTCCACCCGGCCCCCGCGACGTCAACCGCCGCGGCCAACAGCCCTGCCGCGCCCGCGTCGGCCGCGACCGGGCTGACCACCGAACTCCCCCCGCTGCCCCTGCCGCTGCCGGCCGCGTCCGGCCCGCTGTCCTGGGCGCGCCTCACGCCGGCGCAACACGCGGCACTCGCGCCGTTCGCCGACCAGTGGGACGGCTTCAGCGACGCGCGCAAGCGCAAATGGCTGAAGATCGCATCGCGTTTCGCGAAGTTGACGCCCGATGATCAAAAGCGCCTGCAGGACCGGATGACCGAATGGGCGCGGATGACGCCCGAGCAGCGCCGCGTCGCGCGCGAGAACTACCAGAGTGCGAAGGAGCTGTCCGCGCAGGCGCGCGAGCGGGCCTGGAAGGCGTACCAGCAACTCCCCGAGGAGCAGAAGGAACGTCTCGCGGCCGCCGAGCGCCGCCGCCGGCCGAGCGTCGTCAGCGCACCGCCGACCGTCGCCGACCGTGACGTCCGCCGCCTCGTCAATTCGCACGACCACGCCGCAAGCGGCGCAGCCACCGCGCCGGCGCCCGTCCCGGCCGCGGTCACGCCGCCGGTGCCCGCGTCGTCGACGGCCGGCACCGCATCCGCGCCGGCCGCCGTGGCACCGGTGTCGCCCGCCGACGCCCCCTCGCTGTTCAAGGGCTCCTGAGCGGCCGTGGCGAACGCCCGCGCCCCCGAAACCCCGGCCGCCGCGCCGTCCGTGCGGCGGCGTCTCGCCGCGCTGCTCTACGAAGGCGTGCTGCTGTTCGGCGTGGTGTTCTTCGCCGGGCTCGCGTTCAGCCTCGCGACGCAGCAGCGCAACGGCCTCGTCCATCACAACCTGCTCGCCGCCTGGATCGCGCTCGTGGTCGGCGCGTACTTCGTCTGGTTCTGGACCCACGGCGGCCAGACGCTGCCGATGAAGACATGGCGGCTGCGGCTCGAATCGTCGAGCGGCCGGCCGCTGAGCGCGGGCCACGCGCTCGTCCGCTATGCGCTCGGCTGGCTGTGGTTCCTGCCGCCGCTCGCACTGCATCCGCTCCTCGGCCTGTCGGTACCCGTCACGCTCGCGCTCACCGCCGCGTGGATCGTCGTGTGGGCCGGCGCGGCCCGGCTGCATGCCGGCCGCCAGTTTCCGCACGACCGGATCGCACGCACGCGCGTCGTCGCCATTCCGCGCTGACGCGTTGAAGCGCTGACGCACCGCATTCACCAGACGAAAGCACGTCGCCGAGGCGCCCACCCGCCCGGCCCGGCAGCCTTGCCGGACAAGCGCCGGACGTTCGGTACGGCAGGCCACACAACGTGCCGGCATTCACTGCTAAACACCTTGCAGCGGCCGTAATAAGAACGTCTCGTGACTGTCACGGCACAGTCACGCCCGCATGGCGGAATGCCGGTAATGTCAACCGGCGCGAGTCATGCATGGGCCAGAAAACGTCTGCGACCTCCCTGTTCCGTCAACCTCTCGGCGCCCGCGCCGCCACCGCCTTCCTGTCCGGTTCCGCCGCAACCGACGGGCTGGTGTCGCAAGAACCGCCTGCCGGTCATGCCACGCAGCATGACGACCCCGACTCGTCCGCGCATCGCTACCGCACCATCTGGCTGTCCGACATTCACCTCGGTTCGAGCGGCTGCCAGGCGCCGTACCTGCTCGACTTCCTGCGCCACAACGATTCGGAGTACCTGTACCTCGTCGGCGACATCATCGACGGCTGGCAGCTGAAAAAGGGCTGGTACTGGCCGCAGGCGCACAACGACGTCGTGCAGAAGATCCTGCGCAAGGCACGCAAGGGGACGCAGGTCGTCTACATCCCGGGCAACCACGACGAAGGCGCGCGGCAGTTCTGCGACCTCGCGTTCGGCGACATCCAGGTGCGCGGCGAGGCGTTCCACACGACGCTCGCGGGCAAACGTTTGTGGATCGTGCACGGCGACCTGTTCGACGGCGTGATCCAGCACGCGAAATGGCTCGCGTACCTCGGCGACACGCTCTACACGCTGATCCTCGTGCTGAACCGCTGGTTCAACCGGATCCGCAGCCGGCTCGGCTTCCAGTACTGGTCGCTGTCGCAGTACCTGAAGCACCAGGTCAAGAACGCCGTCAACTTCATCTCGCAGTTCGAGACCGTGATGACCGACGAGGCGCGCCGCCGCGGCTGCGACGGCGTCGTGTGCGGGCACATCCACAAGGCGGAGATCCGCGACATCGACGGCGTGCTGTACTGCAACGACGGCGACTGGGTCGAGAGCCTGTCCGCACTCGTCGAAACGATGGAAGGCGAACTGAAGATCGTCTACTGGACGGTGATGCGCACCGCACCGTCGGACACCACGTCGCGCAAGGCCAAGGCCACTGCCTGACACAACCGCACCTACAGGACATTGCCGCGATGAAGATCATGATCGTCACCGACGCGTGGGAACCGCAGGTCAACGGCGTCGTGCGCACGCTGAAGAGCACGTCGCGCGAGCTCACCGCGCTCGGCCACCGCGTCGAACTGCTGACGCCGCTGGAATTCCGCACGGTGCCCTGCCCGACCTACCCCGAGATCCGCCTGTCGATCCTGCCGTACCGCAAGCTGCGCGCGCGGATCGACGCGTTCGCCCCCGACGCGCTGCACATCGCGACCGAAGGCCCGCTCGGCCTCGCCGCGCGGCGCTATGCACGTTCGCGCAAGCTGCCGTACACGACCGCGTATCACACGCGCTTTCCGGAGTACGTGCAGGCGCGCTTCGGCATCCCGCTCGCGGCGACCTACCGCTTCCTGCACTGGTTCCATGGCCCGTCGCTCGCGGTGATGGCGCCGACACCGGTCGTCAAGCAGGACCTCGAGAAATTCGGCTTCACGAACGTGGTGCTGTGGACCCGCGGCGTCGACCTCGACGTGTTCCGGCCGATGGAATCGAAGGTGCTCAATACCGCGCGGCCGATCTTCCTCTATGTCGGCCGCGTCGCGATCGAGAAGAACGTCGAGGCGTTCCTGCGCCTCGACCTGCCCGGCTCGAAATGGGTCGCGGGCGAAGGTCCCGCGCTCGCGGAGCTGAAGTCGCGTTATCCGGAGGCAAACTATCTCGGCGTGCTGTCACAGGCCGAGCTCGCGAAGGTGTATGCTGCGGCCGACGTGTTCGTGTTCCCGAGTCGCACCGACACGTTCGGCCTCGTGCTGCTCGAGGCGCTCGCCTGCGGCACGCCGGTTGCCGCGTATCCCGTGACGGGCCCGATTGACGTGCTCGGCGAAGGCGACGCCGGCGCAATGCACGAGGACCTGCAGGAAGCCTGCCTCGAAGCGCTGAAGATCGAACGCGCGACTGCGCGCGCATGGGCCGAACGCTTTTCGTGGCGCGCGGCGTCCGAGCAGTTCGCGTCGCATCTGAAGCCGCTGCCGAAGACCGCGTACTCGCCAGCAGAAGGTGCCGCCGTTTGAAACGAGACCTGAACGACAAGTCCCCGCCCCCCGATGCCACGCCGCAACGGCACCGCCCGTTCGACGAGGATGAGCCGCATGCCGATGCGGACGTGCACGCGCACGAGCCGCTCGGCCCCGACGATCGGCTGACGCCGTTGCCGCCGAACCCGTACAAGCGCCACCGCGGCATCACGCGCGCCTGGTACGCGCTCAAGCATTCGCTGAACGGCTTTCGCGTCGCGATCCGCGAGGAGAGCGCGTTTCGCCAGGAACTCACGCTCGCCGCGCTGATGCTACCGATCGGCGCGTTTGCGCCGGTGCCGGCCGCCTCGCGCGCGCTGCTGATCGCGTCGGTGCTGCTCGTGCTGATCGTCGAGCTGCTGAACTCGAGCGTCGAGGCCGCGATCGACCGCATCTCGCTCGAACGCCACGAACTCTCCAAGCGTGCGAAGGACCTCGGCAGCGCGGCCGTGACGGTCGCGCTGTTCGCGTGCGTGACGACGTGGGCCTTCGTGCTCGGCCCGGTCGTCGCACACTGGCTGGGCTTCTAGACGAGCGCCGGGCGCACGCGCCGCGCACCGCCCGCGTGCGGCGCTGCACCATGCGCCGTGCGGGGCCGCGCACACGAAATGCGCCCGATGTGGCGAAACCCCGGTTTATAATCGTCCGCTAGACATAGAACAGCAACCCGCGCCGGACGAATCACGCAGCATCGATTGCAGCGCCCGCCAGTCCGGCACACACAGGGCCGGACGACATGGAAGCGAAACCTCCCCGCCGCACCCGCGAACGGATTCTCGAGTTGTCGTTGAAACTCTTCAACGAGATCGGCGAGCCGAACGTCACGACCACGACGATCGCCGAGGAAATGGAAATCAGTCCAGGCAACCTGTACTACCATTTCCGCAACAAGGACGACATCATCAATAGCATCTTCGCGCAGTTCGAGCAGCAGATCGAACGGCGGCTGCGCTTTCCCGAAGATCACCGTCCGACGATCGACGAAACCTGGTCGTACCTGCAGTACATGGCCGATTTCATGTGGACCTACCGGTTCCTGTATCGCGACCTCAACGACCTGCTCGCGCGCAATCGCACGCTCGAGACGCACTTCAAGCAGATCATCAGCCACAAGGTGCGCTTCGCGCGCGACATGTGCGAGCTGCTCGTGTCCGATGCAGAGATGGTCGCGACACCCGCCGAGATCGAGGTCATCGCCACCAACATGGCCGTCATTTCGACGTACTGGCTGTCGTATCAGTACGTGATGCATCCGCGCAAGTACAACGACCAGGACGCGATCCGCGAGGAACTGCACCAGGTCAGCATGCACGTGATCTCCGTGATGGCACCGTACCTGCGCGGCCGTTCGCGCCAGCTGTTCGACGACCTGGTCTCCGGCAAGCTGCCGAAGCGCCAGTTCACCGACTACCTGCCGCCGCGCGACGGTTCGCCGCGCCCGGCAGACAGCCCCGTCGTCACCGGGCAGGCCCCCGCCAAGGATTCCAAGCAATGAAGGCAGTCTGTGTTTACTGCGGCTCGTCGTCCGGCGTCCGGCCCATCTATGCCGACGCCGCGCGCGCATTCGGCCGCGCGCTCGTCGATGCGGGCCTCACGCTCGTCTACGGCGGCGGCCGCGTCGGCCTGATGGGCGTGATCGCCGACGAAGTGATGGCGGCCGGCGGCCGGGCGGTCGGCGTGATCCCCGAATTGCTCGTCGACAAGGAAGTCGGCCATACGGGGCTGTCGGAACTGCACGTCGTGCCCGACATGCACCACCGCAAGAAAATGATGGCCGACCTCTCCGACGCGTTCGTTGCGATGCCCGGCGGCGCCGGCACGCTCGAAGAGCTCTTTGAGGTCTACACGTGGGCGCAGCTCGGTTATCACCGCAAGCCCGTCGCGGTCTACAACATCGATTCGTTCTACGATCCGTTGATCGCGCTGCTGCGCCATACGGTCGACGAAGGCTTCATGCGTCCGGCCTATTTCGACGCGCTGTGCGTCGAATCCGAACCCGTCGAACTGATCGAGCGACTGCGTCGCTACCAGCCGCCCGCCCGCGACAAGTGGGCGCCCGACGCGGCCAAGTAACCGTCACCGGAACCCGCACGCGATGACCGCACCGTCCGACCGCAAGGCCGTCCTCATCACCGGCGCGAGCCGTGGCATCGGCCGCGCGACCGCCGTGCTCGCGGCCGGGCGCGGCTGGGACGTCGGCATCAACTACGCGCGCGACGCGGCGGCGGCCGAACTCACCGCGCAGGCCGTCCGCGACGCGGGCGGCCGTGCCTGCGTCGTCGCGGGCGACGTCGCGAACGAAGCCGACGTCGTCGCGATGTTCGACACCGTCACGGCCGCATTCGGTCGCCTCGACGCGCTCGTCAACAACGCGGGCATCGTCGCGCCGTCGATGCCGCTCGCCGACATGCCGGCCGACCGGCTGCGGCGGATGTTCGACACCAACGTGCTCGGCGCGTACCTGTGCGCGCGCGAAGCGGCGCGCCGGCTGTCCACCGACCGTGGCGGCCGCGGCGGCGCGATCGTCAACGTATCGTCGATCGCCTCCCGGCTCGGCTCGCCGAACGAATACGTCGACTACGCGGGCTCGAAGGGCGCGGTCGATTCGCTGACGATCGGTCTTGCGAAGGAACTCGGCCCGCACGGCGTGCGCGTCAACGCGGTACGCCCCGGCCTGATCGAGACCGAAATTCACGCGAGCGGCGGCCAGCCGGGCCGTGCGGCCCGCCTCGGCGCAACGACGCCGCTCGGCCGCGCGGGCGAAGCGCAGGAGATCGCCGAAGCGATCGTCTGGCTGCTTGGCGACGCGGCGTCCTACACGACGGGTGCCCTGCTCGACGTCGGCGGCGGCCGGTAATGCCGTACTGCGGCGCAGCAAAAACCGCCGCCCGAGACGATCAGTCGTCACGACACCACAAATCTCCACAATTCCGTGACGCTACGAGTAAACTCTCGTAATAATTCCGTGGTCTACTAGCGGGCATTCAGACAGACCTCATCAACACCTGTCCGTTATCCCCTGATGTGGCCCTAATCGGTCCTGCCCATGTCGCCGGACCGGCTCGACTCGACCCGAGATCTTTTCCATGCCCGGAACCGCAGCGCCCAGCCGGCGACGCACGTCTGTGCCCGCCCCGGCTCAGCACACCCGCTCGATCGCCGACACCGACCTCACCGCAACGCTCGACGTCGCCGGCACGCCCGACGCCGCCTCGACCGTCGCAACCAGCGCCACGCACGAGCGCTCGCTCCTGCTCGGCTGGCGCGCATGGCTGTTCGTCGCCGCGCTGATCTGCGCGTATGTGCTGCCGGGCGTACTCGGTCACGATCCGTGGAAACAGGACGAAACCTACACGTTCGGCATCATCCAGCACATGCTCGAGACGGGCGACTTCGTCGTGCCGACCAATGCCGGCCTGCCGTTCATGGAAAAGCCGCCGCTTTACGCGTGGGTCGCGACCAGCCTCGCATGGCTGCTGCAACGCGTGATGCCGCTGCACGATGCGGCGCGACTCGCGAGCGCGCTGTTCGCCGCGCTCGCGTTCGGCTTCATCGCGCGCACGGCGCGCATCGCCAGCCGCGCGGACACCTGGTTCGACCTGCGCGTGATCGGCCCCGTCGTGTTGAGCGCGGGCACGCTCGTCGTCATCAAACACGTGCACGACATGATGACCGACGTCGCGCTGTTCGCCGGCACGGCAATCGGCTTCAGCGGGCTGCTCGAACTCGTGATGCAGCACGTCGCGCGCGCGCAGCAGATGCGCCACGGGCTGCCGGTCCGACCGTCGGGCCGCTGGGCCGCACCGATCTTCGGCGCGGGCGTCGGCATTGCGCTGATGGCGAAGGGGCTGTTCGTGCCGCTCGTGTTCGCGGCCTCGCTCGTCGGCGCGCTGGTGCTCTATCCGGCCTGCCGCACCCGCTCGTTCGCGCGCGCGCTCGGCATCGCCGCGCTCGTGTTCGCACCGTTCGCGCTCATCTGGCCGACCGCGCTGTTCATGCGCTCCGAGACGCTGTTCATGACGTGGTTCTGGGATAACAACGTCGGCCGCTTCTTCGGCTTCTCCGTCCCCGAACTGGGCGCGGAAAACGACAAGCCGTTCTTCATCCTCCGCGCGTTCCTGCTCGTCGGCTTCCCGGTCGCGCCGCTCGCGATCGTCGCGCTCGCGCGCGGCGTGTGGCGCGACTGGCGAACGCCGCGCGTCGCGCTGCCCGTCTTGTTCACCGGCATCGGTCTCGCCGTGCTGCAAGTGTCCGCGACGTCGCGCCAGCTCTACATCCTGCCGTTCTTCGCGCCGCTCGCGCTGGTCGCCGCGCAGGCCATCGAACGCCTGCCGCGCCGGCTGCATCTCGCGTGGGATTACCTGAGCCGCATCCTGTTCGGCACGGCCGCGGCGCTCGCCTGGGCAATCTGGGCAGTGATGGCCGATCCGGCCGCGTCGCGCGCGGATCTGGCGCCGCTCGGCCGCTGGCTGCCGCTCGACTGGACGATGCCGATCGAACCCGCGCTCGTGACCGGCGCGCTCGTGCTGACAGTCGGCTGGCTCACGCTGCTGCCGAAGCTGCGCGCGACGGGCCTCTGGCGCGGCGCACTGTCGTGGGGCGCCGGCGCGCTCGTCGCATGGGGGCTCATCTACACGCTGCTCCTGCCGTGGCTCGACGTCGCGAAGAGCTACCGCTCGGTGTTCGACGACCTGAACGCGCATCTCGCGCTCGAATGGAACGACGGCGACTGCATGGCGAGCCTGCACGGGCTCGGCGAATCGGAAGCGCCGATGCTGTACTACTTCTCCGGCATCCAGCACACGCCGATCGACGACGCGAAAACGACGCGCTGCACCTGGATGATCGTCCAGGGTGTGCGGGCCGTCGATCCGGCGCCGGGCAGCGAATGGAAATTGTTCTGGTCGGGCGCGCGCCCGGGCGACAACGACGAACTGCTGCGCGTGTACGTGCGCACGCCCGAGCAGCACCTGCAGTGACGGAGGGCGGCGCGGCGCACCGTCGTGCGTCCCCTCGTGCCATGCGTGGAACGGCGAACACCGCCGCCTGACACGCGAACAGCCGCCGGGAAACGCGCGCCGCCGACCGGCGCGCCCGGCTGACACGGTGGCCGCGCGACGCCGCGGGGCCGCCCCCTCCCCTTATTGCGCGACTGCGCGGATCTTCAGAACGACGAACCGGGCTCGCGAAGAAACGCCGTTTCCTCGTCGCTCGACTCGCGTCCGAGAATCGCGTTCCGGTGCGGAAAGCGGCCGAAGCGCTCGACGACGGCCGCATGCAGCAACGCGAAGCGGTGATAGCTTTCGCACCCTGCCTCGTCGCGGATGCCCGCGCACAGGCGCACGGCCTCGCGCTGGCTCTCGACCGACTCGTCGTGCTCGAACGGCAGATACGCAAACGCGCGGTGATGTCCGCTCGGCAACTGCGCGTCCCAGCCGGCCGCGACCACGCGGCGTGCAAGCGCGAGCGCCTTCGGGTCGGCGGCAAACGCGCGCGGCGTACCGCGATGGATGTTGCGCGAGAACTGGTCGAGCACGACGATCAACGCAAGCGCACCCGGCGGCGAGCCGGCCCAGTGATCGCATCCGCCGTCGCACGCAGCGTCGAGCAACGCGCCATAGCGTGTACGCAGCACGTCGTCGAACGCCGCCCCGCCGTTGAACCAGACCTTGCGCGCCTGCCCGAATTCGGCCGAGCCCGGCTCGCCGAACCAGAAATCCAGGATCTCCCGCGCATGCGGATCGAGCGCCGCCGTGCCTGCGTGGATGGTGTCGATCGTCATGCAAACTCCAGGACGAGGCGCCGGGTGCGCGCGCTCTTCTTTTCCAGTTTCGCGATTCGCAACTCGCCGATTTCGGCCGTGTTGCGCACATGCGTGCCCCCGCACGGCTGCAGGTCGACATGCTCGATGCGCAGCAGCCGCACCCGGCCGAGGCCCATCGGCGGCTTCACGCTCATCGTGCGCACGAGGTCCGGCCGCCCGGCCATCTCGTCGTCGGTGATCCACTCGGTCGTGACCGGGTGCGCGCCAACCACCAGGCCCGCGAGGCGCCGCTCGACATCGTCGCGGTCGATCGGGTCGGACGTCGCGAAATCGAGGCGGACATAGTCGGCCGTCACGCTGCAGCCGTCGACCGCGTACGGCAGCACCGCGCACATCAGGTGCGCGGCCGTATGCAGGCGCATGTGGCGGTAGCGGCGCAGCCAGTCGATCTCCGCCGCGACGCGCGTGCCGGGCACGAGCGCCGCGACACGCGCCTCCTGCCCCGGTGCGGGCACGTGCACGGCATCGTCGGGGGTCGCGCCGTCGAACTTCGCCTTGCGCGTATCGGCGATCGCGATCGTGCTGCCGTCGGGCAGCGTCAGCGTGCCGGTGTCGCCGGCCTGGCCGCCGCCGAGCGGATAGAACACGGTGCGGTCGAGCCGGATGCCGTCTTCGCCGACGGCCAGAACGACCGCGTCGCATTGCGTCAGGTACGCGTCTTCGCGAAACAGCGCTTGTGTCGTCATCGGGCAAACCTCGTATCGATCGGGAGAAGCAGCCAGTGTCGCGCCACGCGGTGCGCGCGCCCAGACGCAGATCGCCCGCGTGCGTGCAGCGGCGTACCGGTCGGTCAACCGGGCCGGTTGCGCATCCAGTCGGCCGTATCGTAGAACGAATGCATGAGCCGCTCGCGCAGCGGTTCGGGCAATCCGACATCCTCCATCGCCCACGCCATGCAGCGCAGCCACTGATCGCGCTCGACCGACGCGATCGGGAACGGCAGGTGCCGCGCGCGCAGCCGCGGATGGCCGAACCGGCTGATGTAGTGGTCGGGGCCGCCGAGCCACCCGCACAGGAACCAGAACAGCTTGTCGCGCGAACCGTCGAGCGACGCCGGGTGCAGCGCGCGAATCTGCGCGAACTCGGGCTCCAGGTCCATCAGGTCGTAAAAGCGGTCCACCATTTCGCGCACGCGGGCTTCACCGCCCACGAGTTCGAACGCCGTCGGCTGCGACGGCGCATCGTCATTCACATCGGTCATACGGATAGTCGGAAAACGGGATCTTCGGGGCCGCCGGCGACGCTCATGCGTCGCGCAGCGACTGCAGCGCGGGGCGCCGCAGCACATTATGCAGGCTCAGCCAGCCGGCCGCACCGGCGCACGCGACGCCGGCCGCGATGCCGGCCGGCACGAGCCACGGATCGACGGCGAGCTGGAAGTCGAACACGCGCGACGCGAGCACCCAGCCGACCGCGATCGCGCCCGCCGAAGCCAGCGCGCCGGCCAGCGCGCCGACCACGATGAACTCCGCGCGCTGCACCGCATTGACCTGCGCCCGCGATGCGCCCAGCGCGCGCAGCAGCGCAGCCTCGCGCACCCGCTTGTCGCGCGTGCCGGCCAGCGCCGTGTAGAGCACGAGCACACCGGCCGCGAGCGTGAACGCGAACAGGAACTGCACCGCACCGACCACCTGCAGCATCATCCGCTGCAACTGCGCGAGGATCGGCGCGACGTCGATCGCGGTCAGGTTCGGGTAGCGCGCGATCAGCGGATCGAGCAGCGCGGCGTTCGAGGCCGGCAGATGGAAGCTCGTCAGGTACACGGCCGGGAAATCCTTCAGCACCGGCGGCGGCATCAGCACGAAGAAATTGACGCGGAACGAGCCCCAGTCGAGCTTGCGCACGCTCGTGATCGGCGCGTCGACCGTCAGCCCCGTCACGTCGAAGCGCAGCACGTCGCCCGGCTTCACGTTCAGCGTCTTCGCGAGACCGGCCTCGATCGAGATCTGCGGCGTGGCCGCGGTGCCGAACCAGTCGCCTTCGACGATCCGGTTGTCGGACGGCAGCTCGGTCGTATAAGACAGGTTGAACTCGCGGTCGACGAGCCGGCGGGCCTCGTCGGACGGATAGGCATCCGGATTCACCGGTTTGCCGTTGATCGCGACGAGGCGGCCGCGCACCATCGGCGCGGGCACCGCGTCGCGCACGCCGTGCGCGGTCAGATACGCGGCGACGTCGGCACGTTGGTCGGGCTGGATATCGATCAGGAACTGGTTCGGCGCATCGGGCGGCGTCGACTGCCGCCAGCCCGCAACGAGGTCGTTGCGCGTGATCGCGATCAACAGCAGGCACATCAGGCCGAGCGCCAGCGCGGTGATCTGCAGCGCGCTGGCCGTGCCGCGCCGGTGCAGCGACGCGAGCGCGTAACGCCAGCCAACGCCCGCGGCCACACGCGCGTTGCGCACCGCCCGCGCGGCGGCGAACAGCACGAGCCGCGCGATCAGCGCGAAACCGACCAGCGCGCCGGCGAAACCGCCCGCGACGATCAGCCCGAGCTTCAGGTTGCCGGCGGCCACGATCAGCAGCCCCGCGAACAGCACGACGCCGATCGCATACGCGGCCCACGCGGTGCGCGACGCGTCGCCCCACTCGCGCCGCAGCACGCGCACCGGCGGCACGCGCGTGAGCGGCACGAGCGGCGGCAGCGCGAAGCCGAGCAGCAGCACGAGCGCGGCGCCCACGCCGATCAGCGCCGGCCACGGCGTGGGCGGCGGCAGCACCACGTCGATCAGTCCGCCGAGCGCGGCCAGCAACGCCCAGTGGCCGCCGTAACCAAGCACCGCGCCTGCGGCGCCGGATACGACGCCGATGCCGGCGAATTCGAGCGCGAACAACGCGCCGAGCGTGCGGCGGCTCACGCCGAGGCAGCGCATCGTCGCGCAGCCGTCGAGGTGGCGCCGCATGTAGCGCTGCGCGGCCATCGCGATCGCGACCGCCGCGAGCAGCGCGGTGAGCAGCGCGACGAGCGTCAGGAAGTGGCGCGCGCGATCCAGCGTCTGCCGCACCTGCGGCTGGCCTTCCTGCAGCGACTCGAGACCGGCACCGCGCAGCTTCCCGCCGTCGACGCGTGCGTGCGCATACGCTTCGAAGCGCGCGACGGCCTGCTGGTCGCCGGCGACCAGCAGCCGGTACGTGACCCGGCTGCCGTAGCCCGTGAGCCCCGTCGCGGCGAGTTCGTCCGCGCGCATCATCAGCCGCGGCGAAAAATTGACGAACGAAAACCCGCGATCGAGTTCACGGGAGATCGATGCGGCGACCTTGAACGTGCGCAACCCGACGCGCACCGTATCGCCCGCCTTCAGGTGCAGCGCATCGAGCAGCGCCGGATCGGCCCATACGGTGCCCGGCGCGGGAATCCCGGCCGCCTTCTGCGAGGCGGAGGCACCGGCCGGCAGGATCTCGACCGCGCCGCGCAACGGATATCCGGGCGACACGGCCTTCACCGCCGCGAGGCGCGACGGCGCGGCATCGGCTGCCTGCCCGCCCATGGCGGACGCGATCATGCTCGGGAAGATCGCGGTCGTCGCGGTACGCAGGCCGAGCGCGCGAGCCTGCCGGTCGAACGACGGATCGACGGGACGGTCGGCCCGCACGACGAAATCGGCGCCGAGCATCTGGCGCGCGTCGCGCTCGAGCCCCTGGCGCAGCCGGTCGGCGAGGAAACCGACGCTCGTCAGCGCCGCGACCGCGAGTACCAGTGCAAGGACGAGCAGCGTCAGTTCGCCCGCGCGCCAGTCGCGCGCGGTCATGCGGGCGGCCTGGTGGATCAGGTCGCGCAGGCCGAAGCGGCCGGCATGCGCACGCATCTCATGGCCGGGTTGCCCGGCGGGCGGCTGCGCCGCGTGTTGCCGCCCCTTCAATCGCGCTTCCCCCCGATCGAGTTCAGCCGCGACACCATGTGGTTCGCCATGCCGCGAAAGCCGCCCGAGACACCCCGCCACAGGCGCGGGAGCGCCCACGCGGAAGCCGCGATGAAGGCGGCGAGCAGCACCAGGAACGCGAGCGGAACGAAGAACGCGAGCACGAGCCCGCCGACCACGAGGCCGTCCTCGGTCGACGATGCGACCCAGTTCGAAATCGGTTCGGGAGACAGGTTGATCAGCGCGCGTGTGCCGGCCTTCGCCACGTGTGCGGCACCGGCGAGCGAACCGCCGGCGAGCCCCGCGACCGCGAGCACGGTCGGGTCGGCATGGCCGAGCGCGCCGGCCGCGAGCACGGCGCCGGCCGGAATGCGGATGAAGGTGTGCACGGCATCCCACAGCGAGTCGAACGCGGGGATCTTGTCGGCAAGGAATTCGGTGACGGTGAGCACGGCCGCGGCGCCGATGACCCACGGCGACATCAGGACGGCCAGCGTGTCGGGCAGGTGCAGCCAGCCGAACCGCGCCAGCAGGCCGGCGATCAGCACCGTCAGGTACAGGCGCAGGCCGCTCGCCCACGCGAGCCCCGCGCCGAGCGAAATCGCTTCGATCATGGCCCTCTCCTTGCACTTTCCGTGCGCTTTGCCGATTGACCGGATCGGGTCGGACAGACCGGCCGCGCGGCGCGTGGCGACCGGCACCGCGTGCCACGAGAAGCACGACGGTATTCAGGCCCGAATGCGTTCCATTATAGACAGGCCGGCCGGACGGCCGGCGCAATTCCGCAGCGCGGCACCCGGGCGCGGACGCACCCGGATGCAGTCGTCAGGCCGCCGACGACAGCTTGAGGCCGATCAGCCCCGCGACGATCAGCGCGGCACTCGCGACACGCGCGACGGTCAGCGCCTCGCCCATCATCACGATGCCGAACACGAACGCACCGACCGCGCCGATGCCCGTCCACACCGCGTATGCGGTGCCGAGCGGCAACTGGCGCATCGCGACCGCGAGCAGCCCGAAGCTGGCCAGCGCCGTCACGATCGTAAACACCGACGGACCGAGCTTCGTGAAGCCGTCCGACGATTTCAGGCCGGCCGCCCAGGCCACTTCCAGCAAACCGGCAATCAACAACCATACCCACGCCATCCCGACGTACTCCGTATCGGATGGGGCCGTCCCCGTTGAAGCGAATGTCCCGGGGTCGTCCCCGGGCGGCGCCGAGTATAACAAGATGCTTACGGATACGCCGGCGGCCGACCGGGGACGCGACCGGGCGGGCCCGGTCAGTTCGAGACGCGCTTCGGCGTGGCGCCGCCGACGCAGCGGTCGTCGCGGTACAGCGCCCACTCCTCGCACACGCGGCCGTCCTTGAACACGCACATGCCGACCTGCCCGCTCGACAGGTTGCGCACCGTGTGGTGGCCGCCGAGCTTGGTGCAATTGACCGATGCGGGATTGGCCATCGCCTGCTGGGACGACGACGGTTGCTGCCCGGGCGGCAGCGGTTGGGCGAACGCGCCAGACGCGGCAAGCGCCAGCGCACAGATGACGACCAGACGGACGGACATTGCACGCTCCTCGTTTTCGTTCGCGGAGCGGTCAGGATAACGGGGATTGAGCGCCGGGTGTGCAACGCGCGCGTCGGCCGCAGGACTGTCGCGCCGACGCAACCCTGCCGGCGCGCGACGTCACGCGCACGTGCGCCGCCGCGGCCCGGCCGGGCCCGTCATGCGGCGCCGACGAGCCGGTATCCGACGCCCGTCTCGGTGACGATGTACTCGGGCTGCGCCGGGTCGCGCTCGAGCTTCTGGCGCAGGTGCGCCATGTAGATGCGCAGGTAGTGGTGGCTTTCGACGTGCGACGGCCCCCACACGTCGCGCAGCAGCTGCCGGTGCGTGAGCACGCGCCCCGCGTGACGCACGAGCGTGGCGAGCAACCGGTACTCGAGCGGCGTCAGGTGCACGATCTCCCCGTCGCGCCACACCTGGCGCAGCGCAAGATCGACCGTCACGGTGCCGAAGCTCACCTTCGGCGACTCGTTCGCGCCGCCCTGGTTGCGCCGGCGCAGTTGCGCGCGGATCCGCGCGCGCAGTTCGGACACGCCGAACGGCTTGGTCAGGTAATCGTCGGCGCCCGCATCGAGCGCCGCGACCTTCTCTTCCTCCTGCGTGCGCGCGGACAGCACGATCACCGGCACCTCGGACCAGCCGCGCAGTTCGCGGATCACGTCGAGGCCGTCGGTATCGGGCAGGCCGAGGTCGACGATCACGAGATCGGGCTTGCGCGTCGCCGCGTCGATCAGCCCCTGCTTGCCCGTCTCGGCCTCGAACACCGCGATGTCCTCCTCCTCGAGCGCGGCGCGCACGAAACGGCGGATCTGCTTTTCGTCCTCGATCAGGACGACGGTCAGGCTGGGTTCACTCATGGTCTGGCAATGACTCGGATGGGGACGACGCACCCGGCACATCGGGTTCGTCGTCGGATACGGCAGGCGCGGCCGGCGGCGTCTCGACCGGCAGCGTGAACCAGAAGCGCGCGCCCGTCACGCGGCCGTCGGGCGCGGTGCGGTTGAGCGCGCCGATTTTACCGCCGTGCGCCTCGACGATCGCGCGGCAGATCGCGAGGCCGAGCCCGATGCCCGGCGTCGCCGATTCCTTCTCGCCGCGCGTGAACTTGTCGAAGATCCGCGTTTCCATCCCGGCCGGCAGGCCCGGGCCGTGATCGTCGACATGCACGCGCACGAACGGCAGCCCGTCGTCGGTCACGCGCTCGGCGCCGATCTCGAGCGGCGTATCGGGCGGCGTGTACTTCGCCGCGTTCTCGAACAGGTTGGTGAACAGGCGTTCCATCAGCACCGCGTCCATCTGCAGGAGCGGCAGGTCGGCCGGCAGCACGACGCGCGCGGGATGGCGCGACAGCACGCGCTTGCACGCGGCGAGCGCCGCGCCGACGGTTTCCTCGAGCAGCGACCACTGACGCTTGAGCTGCAGGCTGCCGGCCTGCAGCCGCGCCATGTCGAGCAGGTTCGTGACGATGCCCGTCATCCGCAGCGCCTCGTCGTGAATCGCATCGACGAGTTCGCCCTCGCGCTGCGCAAAGCGCTCGGCCGCCGCGGCGTCGCCGCCCTGTGCGGCCGCGCGTCCGTTCGCGAGCATCGACGAGAAACCGACGATCGTCGTGAGCGGCGTGCGCAGGTCGTGCGAGATCGCCGACAGCAGCGAGTTGCGCAGCCGCTCGGATTCCATGTTGACGAGCGCGTCGCGCGCGATCTCGACGTAGTGCACGCGTTCGAGCGCGAGTGCGATCTGCGCGGCGAATGCGTCGAGCATCCGCTGCTGCTCGGGCACCTCGAGTTCGCGCGGTTCGCGTGACGCGACCGCGAGCACGCCGCGCGTGCGCATCGGCGCCTTCAGCGGCAGGTACAGCGCGACCGTCGCGGGCAAGGTATCCGTGCCGCGACCGGCCGGCTTCTGCTGGTCGTACACCCACTGGCCGACGTCGCTGTCGAGGTCGGCGCCCGTCAGCGTGACGGCCGCGTCGGGCTCCTCGATCTTCTGCCGCACCTTGTCCGCACTGTCGGGCAGCAGGAACGCGACGCGCGCGCGGAACACCTCGCCCACGTGGCGGCTGCCGATCTCGACGATCTGCTCGGTCGTCAGCGCCGCGCCCAGCTCGCGCGCCATCGCGTAGATCGCGCCGGTGCGGCGCTCGCGGCGCTGCGCGACGCTCGCCTGGCGCGTCAGCGTCGACGTCAGGTGGCTGATCACGAGCGACGTCAGCAGCATCCCGAAGAAGGTCAGCAGGTACTGCGTGTCGCTGACCGAAAACGACATGCGCGGCGGCACGAAGAAGAAATCGAACGCGGCGACCGACAGGAACGACTGCAGCACGCCCGGGCCGCGCCCGAGCCGCACGGCCGAGAACACGACGCCGAGCAGGTACAGCATCACGAGGTTCGTGAGGTCGAGCCGCTCGGACACGAGGCTCGCGACGACCGTGATCGCCGCGCAGATCGCGGCCGCATACGCGTAGTGCCGCGGCGGCGAGCGATGCGTGCCGAACTGCGCGAACGCATCGCGCCAGTCGCGCGCACGCGCGTCGAGCGGCGCGGCACGCGCCTCGTCGCTCGCGGACGCACGGATCAGCATCAGGTCGACGTCGCCCGCGCGTTCGGCGAGCTGTTCGCCGAACGGCCGCGCGAAGCGGCGCACGAGCCCGACCTTCGGCGAGCCGCCCGCGACGATCTTCGACACGTTGCGCACCTTCGCATAGCCGATCAGCGCGGCGACCGCGTCGGCACCGGCGAGCGTGGCCGTCTCCGCGCCGAGTTCGGCGGCGAGCTTCAGTGCGTCGAGCGTGCGCTGCCGCCGCGCGTCGGGCAGCCGCTGCAGCCGCGGCGTCTCCACATAAACGGCGATCCAGTCGGCCTTCAGGCTCGCGGCGAGCCGCGCGGCCGCGCGCACGAGCGTCGGCGCCTCGGGGCCCGGCCCGACGCATACGAGCAGCCGTTCGCGCGCCTGCCAGATGCGCTGGATCGAGCGGTCGGCGCGGTATTCGCGCATCTGCGCGTCGACGCGATCGGCCGTGCGCCGCAACGCCAGTTCGCGCAGCGCGATCAGGTTGCCCTTGCGGAAGAAGTTGCGCACCGCGCGCTCGGCCTGCTGCGCGAGATAGACCTTGCCGTCGCGCATCCGCTCGAGCAGTTCCTCGGCCGGCAGGTCGACGAGCGTGACTTCGTCGGCCGCGTCGAATACGCGGTCGGGCACCGTCTCCCACACGCGGATGCCGGTGATCGCGCCGACCACGTCGTTCAGGCTTTCGAGGTGCTGGACGTTGACGGTCGTATAGACGTCGATGCCCGCGTCGAGCAGTTCGTACACGTCCTGCCAGCGCTTCAGGTGCCGTGCGCCCTGCACGTTCGAATGCGCGAGTTCGTCGACGAGGATCAGTTGCGGCTGGCGCGCGAGTGCGCCGTCGAGATCGAATTCGGCGAGCGTGCGGCCGCGGTAGTCGAAACGCGCGAGCGGCAGCACGTCGAGACCGTCGAGCAGTGCGGCGGTCTCGCTGCGCCCGTGGGTCTCGACGATGCCGACGACGACGTCGACGCCTTCCTGCAGGCGCTGGCGCGCGGCCTGCAGCATCGCGTAGGTCTTGCCGACACCGGCCGATGCGCCGAAGAAGATCTTGAGCTGACCGCGCCGCTGCTTTTCTTCGTCACGTTGCAGCTTGTCGAGGAGTTGGTCTGGATCGGGACGATTCATGCGTCAGAAAGGCGGAGCGCCCGGATGCGCGCGAGTACGAGCATTGTTGTTCCAAATCGCCGCAAAAGGCAAAGACGGCGCAAGCGCCGTCGGGAAAAGGCGCGCCCGGCGCGGGGCTGACCGCGCCGGGCGCCGGTTGCCGGACGCGCTCAGTGCGCGGCCTGCGCCGCGTCGAGCGCGAGATTCAGCTTCAGCACGTTCACGCGCGCCTCGCCGAGCACGCCGAACTGGCGGCCCGTCGTGTTCGCGGCGACGAGCTGCGCGACCGCGTCGGGCGCCAGGTTGCGCGCCTTCGCGACGCGCTCGACCTGGTACGCGGCGGCGGCCGGCGTGATCTCCGGATCGAGGCCGCTCGCCGACGCCGTCACGAGGTCGACCGGCACGGGTTTCGACATGTCGGTGCCCGCGTCGCGCAGCGCGGCGATGCGCCCCTTCACCTGGTCGGCGAGCGACGGGTTCAGCGGGCCGAGGTTCGAGCCGCCGGAGCCGGTCGCGTTGTACGGCATCGGCGCGGTGGCCGACAGCCGGCCCCAGAAGTACTTCGGCGCATCGAACGACTGGCCGATCAGCGCGGAGCCGACCGGCTTGCCGTCCTTCTCGATCAGGCTGCCGTTCGCCTGCGACGGGAACACGGCCTGGCCGAACACGGTCATCACGGCCGGGTAAGCGAGGCCCGTCACGGCGGTCAGGACGACGAAGAGCACGACGAGCGGGCGAATCAACGTTTTCATGATGTTTCCTTCAATGGCGGCCGGTTCAGGCCCAGCCGAGTGCAGCGAGCGTCATGTCGATCAGCTTGATGAACGGGAACGGCAGCAGCACGCCGCCGAGGCCGTACACCAGCAGGTTGCGGCGCAGGAGCGACGCGGCGCCGAGCGGCCGGTACGTGACGCCCTTCAGTGCGAGCGGGATCAGCGCGACGATGATCAGCGCGTTGAAGATCACCGCCGACAGGATCGCGGAGGCCGGCGACGTCAGGTGCATGATGTCGAGCACGCGCAGTTGCGGGTACGTCGTCACGAACGCGGCCGGGATGATCGCGAAGTACTTCGCGATGTCGTTCGCGATCGAGAAGGTCGTCAGCGAGCCGCGCGTCATCAGCATCTGCTTGCCGATCTCGACGATCTCGATCAGCTTCGTCGGGTTCGAGTCGAGGTCGACCATGTTGCCCGCTTCCTTCGCGGCCTGCGTACCGGTGTTCATCGCCACGGCGACGTCGGCCTGCGCGAGCGCCGGTGCGTCGTTGGTGCCGTCGCCCGTCATCGCGACGAGGCGCCCGGCCGCCTGGTGCTCGCGGATCGTCGCGAGCTTGGTTTCCGGCGTCGCTTCCGCGAGGAAATCGTCGACGCCCGCTTCCGCCGCGATCGCCGCGGCCGTCAGCCGGTTGTCGCCCGTCACCATCACGGTCTTGATGCCCATCTTGCGCAGCTCCGCGAAGCGCTCCTTGATGCCGCCCTTCACGATGTCCTTCAGCTCGATCACGCCGAGCACGCGCGCCGCCCCTTCATGCAGGTCGGCCACGACGAGCGGCGTGCTGCCGCAGCGCGCGACGTCGTCGACCGCGCGGCGCACTTCTTCCGGAAAGCGGCTGCCGTGCGTCTCGACGTAGCGGCGGATCGCGTCGGCCGCGCCCTTGCGGATTTCGCGACCCGGGAGATCGACGCCGCTCATGCGCGTCTGTGCGGAAAAGCCGATGAACGTCGCGTGCAGCTGCGCCATATCGCGCTGGCGAATGTTGAAACGTTCCTTGGCCAGTACCACGATGCTGCGGCCTTCCGGCGTTTCGTCGGCGAGCGACGACAGCTGCGCGGCATCGGCCAGCGCTTCCTCGGTCACGCCCGGCGCCGGCACGAACATCGATGCCTGGCGGTTGCCGAGCGTGATCGTGCCGGTCTTGTCGAGCAGCAGCACGTCGACGTCGCCGGCCGCTTCGACCGCGCGGCCCGACGTCGCGATCACGTTCGCCTGCATCATCCGGCTCATCCCGGCCACGCCGATCGCGGAAAGCAGCCCGCCGATCGTCGTCGGGATCAGGCACACGAGCAGTGCGACGAGCGCGGTGATCGTCACGACGTGGCCGGCCTTCATCGCCTCGACCGAGAACATCGAGAACGGCAGCAGCGTGGCCGTTGCCAGCAGCATCACGATCGTCAGCGCGACGAGCAGGATCGTCAGCGCGATCTCGTTCGGCGTCTTCTTGCGCTTCGCGCCTTCGACCATCGCGATCATCCGGTCGAGGAACGCCTCGCCGGGGTTCGCGGTGACCTTGACGACGATCCAGTCGGACAGCACGCGCGTGCCGCCCGTCACGGACGAGAAGTCGCCGCCCGATTCGCGGATCACCGGCGCGGATTCGCCGGTGATCGCCGATTCGTCGACCGACGCGACACCGTCGACCACCTCGCCGTCGGCCGGGATCACGTCGCCGGCCTCGACCAGCACGACGTCGCCACGGCGCAGGTCGCTCGCGGTCGTGATGCGGATCGGCGACTTCGGATGCGGCTCGTTGAGCTTCTTCGCCATCACGTCCTTCTTCGCACTGCGCAGCGACGCGGCCTGCGCCTTCGAGCGCCCTTCGGCGAGCGCCTCGGCGAAGTTCGCGAACAGCACGGTGAACCACAGCCACAGCGCGATCGCGAGGATGAAGCCCGCAGGCGCCTCGGCCTGGCCGGCGAGCGCCGCGATCCACAGGATCGTGGTCAGGATGCTGCCGACGTACACGCAGAACATCACCGGGTTGCGGAACTGCGTGCGCGGCGTGAGTTTCTTGAACGAGTCCACGATCGCCGGGCGCAGCAGCGCCGGATCGAACATGGACCGTGTTGCGGAATGTTGAGTCATTGCGATCTCTTCAATCTCTTGAGTCTTTTCAACGTGTCGCCGCGCGTCATGCGCCCAGCCACATCATCAGGTGCTCGACGCCCGGGCCGAGCGCGAGCGCCGGCACGTAGGTCAGCGCGCCCACCAGCAGCACCGTGCCGAGCAGCAGCACGACGAACAGCGGACCGTGCGTCGGCAGCGTGCCGCTCGTCACCGCGATGCGCTTCTTCGCGGCCAGCGAGCCGGCGATCGCCAGCACCGGCACGATCGTGCCGAAGCGGCCGAACCACATCGCGATCGCGGTCATCCAGTTGTAGAACGGCGTGCCGACCGTCAGGCCCGCGAACGCGCTGCCGTTGTTGTTGGCCGCCGAGCTGAACGCGTAGAGGATTTCCGAGAAACCGTGCGGCCCCGGGTTCGCGATGCCGGCCTTGCCTGCATCGGCGAGCACGGCGATCGACGTGCCGACCAGCACGAGCAGCGGCGTGAGCAGCACGACGATCGACACCATCTTCATCTCGTACGCCTCGATCTTCTTGCCGACGTATTCCGGCGTGCGGCCGATCATCAGGCCGGCGACGAACACCGCGAGCAGCGCGAACACGAGCATCCCGTAGAGACCCGAGCCGACCCCGCCGTAGATCACCTCGCCGAGCTGCATCAGCAGCATCGGCACGAGGCCGCCGAGCGGCGTCAGCGAATCGTGCATCGTGTCGACCGCGCCGCACGACGCGGCCGTCGTCGCGACCGTGAAGATACCGGTCTGCGCGATCCCGAAGCGCGTTTCCTTGCCTTCCATGTTGCCGCCCGGCTGCAGCGCACCCGTCGACTGGTCGACGTGCAGCGCGGCGAGCGTCGGGTTGCCGCCCTGCTCGGCGCTCACCTCGACGCCGATCGCGAGCACGAACGCGACCGTCATCGCCGCGAGCACCGCGATGCCCTGCCGGCGGTCGCCGATCATCCGGCCGAACACGAGACACAGCGCGGCCGGGATGATCAGGATCGAGAAGATCTGCAGGAAGTTCGCGAACGGCGTCGGGTTCTCGTACGGATGCGCGGAGTTCGCGTTGAAGAAGCCGCCGCCGTTGGTGCCGAGCATCTTGATCGCTTCCTGCGACGCGACCGGGCCCATCGCGAGCGTCTGCTTCGTGAGCGGGGTCGGCACCGTGACCGCGTTGCCCTTGTCGTCCTTCACCGGATTGCCCTGCGCGTCGAGCTTCGGCGCCGCATAGGTGCTTGCCTGCAGCACCGGCACGTCCTGGTACGCCTTCATGTTCTGGATCACGCCCTGGCTCATCAGCAGCGCGGCGACGATCATCGACATCGGCACGAGCACGTACATCGTCACGCGCGTGAGGTCGACCCAGAAGTTGCCGATCGTCTGCGCGGTATGACGCGCGAAGCCGCGGATCAGCGCGATCACGACGACGATGCCGGTTGCCGCCGACAGGAAGTTCTGCACGGTCAGGCCGAGCATCTGCGTCAGGTAGCTGACGGTCTGCTCGGGCGTGTAGTCCTGCCAGTTCGTGTTGGTGACGAAGCTGACGGCCGTGTTGAACGCGCCGTCGACCGTCATCGCGCCGAATTGCTGCGGGTTGCCGGGCAGGAAGCCCTGCAGGCGCAGCAGGCCGTAGAGGAACAGCGCGCCGAGCGCGTTGAACGCGATCGTCGCGATCGCGTACTGCTTCCAGTTCATTTCGCTGCCGGCATCGACGCCGGCAATGCGGTACAGCGCGCGCTCGAGCGGCCCGAACACGCGCACGACGCGCGAACTGCCGTCCATCACCGCGGACAGGTAGCGCGCGACCGGCACGGCCGCCGCCAGCAGCACGACGACGAAGAGCAGTATCTGAAACAGGTTGTTCGCGTTCATTCGATGTCCTCCGCGCGCAGCAGCGCAAAGACGAGATACGCGAACAGCAGGGCCGTCGAGGCACCCGCCAGCCAGAGCATCCAGGTCATGCTCGCCCTCCGCGACCGTATTGCACGAGCTTGTCGCAACCGGCAACCAAACCGAGGATCAGCGCGGTGAAGAGCACCAGTGCGCCGATGAAAACCCCATCCATTTTTGTGTTCTCCATCGTCGAAATCAGACGACTAGAACCTTATGGGAACGTACGTAAAGGACGGGTCAAAGGTATCGGGGCGGGTATAAAAAACGTGTAAACGCGGGCGGCGGGGAACGGCGGGCGGAACGACGGGCAGGACGGGAGACAGGACGGGCGGCACGCCGGGAGGGCGTGCCGACATGATGCCGGCACGAAGGGATGTATCAGGGAACGAGGATCGTCGAGCCGGTGGTCTTGCGTGCTTCGAGATCTTCATGCGCGCGGCCGACTTCCGCGAGCGGATAGCGCTGGTTGATGCTGGTTTTCACCTTGCCCGACAGGATCACGTCGAACAGCTCGGCGGCCGCGGATTCGAGATCGGCGCGCTTCGCGATGTACGAGAACAGCGTCGGCCGCGTGAAGAACAGCGAGCCGCGCGACGAGAACTCCTTCGAATCGATCGCCGGCAGCGGGCCCGACGCGTTGCCGAAGCTGACGAAGTAGCCGAGCGGTGCGAGGCAGTCGAGCGAGCCGATGTAGGTGTCCTTGCCGATCGAGTCGTAGACAACCGGCACGCCGGCGCCGTTCGTGATCTCCTTCACGCGCTGCGTGAAGTTCTCGCGCGTATAGACGATCGGATGGTCGCAACCGTGCGCCTTCGCGAGCGCGGCTTTCTCGTCGGAGCCGACCGTGCCGATCACGGTCGCGCCAAGCGCCTTCGCCCATTGGCACACCAGCAGGCCGACGCCGCCGGCCGCCGCGTGGATCAGGATCGTGTCGCCGGCCTTCACCGGGTACGTGCGGCGCAGCAGGTAGTGCGCGGTCAGGCCCTGCAGCATCACCGACGCCGCGTCGTCGTAGCTGATGCCGTCCGGCAGCTTCACGAGCCGCTCGGCCGGCATCACGCGCTCCTGCGCATACGCGCCCGGCGGCTGCCCGACGTACGCGACGCGGTCGCCAGCCTTGAGCGCGGTCACGCCTTCGCCGACGGCCGTCACCTCGCCCGCCGCCTCCATCCCGAGACCGCCGGGCAGCGGCTGCGGATAAAGACCGGTGCGGAAATACACGTCGATGTAGTTGAGCCCGACCGCATGCTGCCGAATGCGGACTTCACCCGCCTTCGGCTCGCCGACCTCGACATCGACCCACTTCATCACGTCCGGGCCGCCCGGCTGGTCGTATCGGATTGCTTTCGGCATCGTTTCGCTCCTCTTCTGTCTGGAATCTGGAAATCCGGTTCGGCGAATGCATCGACATTGCGTCTGCAGCGATGCACGTGAACACGGGTGGTAGCGGAGGATTCTCGCGCGTCGTGCCCAGTCACGCAGCGCGTCGTCGCAATCCCTTCACATCGGTAGGGTTTTCGCGGGAAATGGATTGTATGGGCCGTGGTCACACTTGGTCACGTTCATATCAAGACCTTTGGGTCATACGAATTTCCGCTCCGTTCGCGTTGACCGAGGTTGGCCGCACTGCGAATTTGGCCTTGCGCCCGTGCGAGACGCGTCTGCCGTGCCGCGTTGTCGTACTGCGCTCCCGGAACCGACGACATCGACACGGGTCGGCCGGCAATTCGAATTCATGCCACGCACATTCATGAGATGACGAGCGTGCTATTTTGCCCTTTGCCCAATTCGCCCAACCCACGCCATGAAACGCTTTCTTGTCCAGAACTTGCTTGTTGTCGCGTCGTTGTCAGCGAGTATTGGCAGCGCAACCGGGGCTGCGGTTCCTCGTGTCGACGGCACCCGGCTACTCGACGGCGTGAGTCGATCGGACAACCGTCCATACGCCGACGCCGAACGCCACGCGATGGCCGGGTATCTGGCCGGGGTCGCCGATGCGACCGAGGGCAAGGCGTGGTGCGACAACGGTCGCGTCAAACCGGGAGAAATCGATTCGGAAGTGCTCGCCGCGCTCCGCCAACTGCCGAGGGACGCACTGAAGGCAAGCGCAGCGAGGTTGGTTGCCCACGCCTTGCGACAAAAATTCCCTTGCCGCTAACCGAGGAACGCTCGCTTGAAACCACCGTTCTCCATACTGAGCAGCCACTATCCAGGCAACAAGACCGTTTCGAGGGAAGCGCTTTTTCAGGAATTGGGCTGGCAAGACCTGATCCAGAATCCGTCGTATGCGAATACGTGCGCCATCCGGATCAGCGTGGCACTTGTCAAAAGCGGAATAACGTTGCGCGGCGGACTGGTCATTCAGAAAGGGCCGCACCGTGGGCGCCGAATCGAGGCGGGGCAAGCCAGGCTGGCCGAGATGCTGGCCGAGCCGGCGTATTTCGGCAAAGCCGAAGTGTTTCGGCGCGACGACGCCGTGACCGGCATCGCCTCCAGAAAGGGCATGGCGGCCTTCTGGAACATTCCGGGATACATGAACGGGCGTGGCGGGCATATCGACCTGATCGACGGTGCCCGAGCCATCTGTGGTTCAGACTGCTACTGGACGGCATCCGAAATGTGGTTTTGGCCGCTACGGTAATCGGTGGTATCCGGATTCTGCGTCACCCACACCGCTCTCCTTGACGCGCGGCGTCACCCTGCCGTAGTGGCCGAACATGGCGACGCCGGACAACGACAATCGCGCCCGCCCCCCGCCTAGCAAACGTCCTGCATGTTCCGCGCCAGATCGTCGAGCAGCATCCGCGCCGTCGCGACGTTGGTCGCGACCGGCACGTCGTGCACGTCGCACGCGCGCACGAGCGCGGTGATGTCGGGATCGTGCGGCTGCGCGGTCATCGGGTCGCGCAGGAACACGACGATGTCCACGCGGCCGTCCGCCAGTTCCGCGCCGATCTGCAGGTCGCCGCCGAGCGGCCCCGACAGCTTGCGCTCGACCTCCAGCCCGTGCGCGTCCGCGATGCGGCCGCCCGTCGTGCCGGTCGCGACCAGCCGGCATTGCGCGAGCGTCGCGCGGTATTCGCCCGCGAGCGCGACGATCTCGTCCTTCTTCGCGTCGTGCGCAATCAATGCGATGCGGGGTTTGCTCATCTCCGGTTCCTTCGTCGTTCAGTTGTTGTCGTGATCGTGATTCGGGACGCGCGCGTCAGAACGTGCCCGGATACGCGCCGCCGTCGAGCAGCCAGTTCTGCCCGGTGATGTAGCCGGCATGCACGCTGCACAGGAACGCGCACGCCGCGCCGAACTCTTGGCGCGTGCCGAGGCGGCCGGCCGGGATCTCCTTCGTGCGCCGCGCGCGCATCTCGTCGACCGTCACGCCCTGCGCCTTCGCCGACGCGGTGAGCGTGGTCGCGATCCGGTCGGTGTCGAACAGGCCCGGCAGCAGGTTGTTGATCGTCACGCCCTGCCCCGCGACCTTGCGCGAGAGCCCCGCGACGAAGCCGGTCAGCCCCGAGCGCGCGCCGTTCGACAGCGCGAGCACGTCGATCGGCGCCTTCACGGCCGAACTGGTGATGTTGACGATCCGGCCGAAGCGGCGCGCGATCATCCCGTCGACGGTCGCGCGGATCAGCTCGATCGGCGTCAGCATGTTCGATTCGAGCGCACGGATCCAGTCGTCGTGCGAGAAGTCGCGGAAGTCGCCGGGCGGCGGGCCGCCCGCATTCGTCACGAGAATGTCCGGCTGCGGGCACGCGGCGAGCGCGGCGGCGCGCCCGTCCGGCGTCGTGATGTCGCAGGCGACCGCGGTCACCGACACGTTCGCGCCGGCGCGGATCTCCTCCGCGGCTTCCTCCAGCGTGTCGCGCGTGCGCGCGACGATCACGAGGTTCACGCCCTCCGCGGCCAGCGCTTCCGCGCAGCCGCGACCGAGCCCCTTGCTTGCCGCGCACACGAGCGCGGTCTTTCCTTCGATGCCGAGATCCATCGTCGATTCCTTGGTGGCGACACGCGCCGGCGCGGCCCGGTCGCTTCGGCGCCCGGACCACGGGCGGGCCAGGCAGGCGAACGGGCGGCCGCAGGCGCGCGGATTGTCGTGAGACGTCGATATTATCCGGATCATGCGGCGCGCCTTGGTAAAATTGCGGACATAAGCGCGCGGCCGGCTTGCGCCCGCCCCCGCCCCCGATCCTCTTTTGCCGCCAAGGCGCCCCCCCGTCATGAAACAGGACAGCCGTTTCCCGAATCTCTTCATCACCGATCACCCGCTGATCCAGCACAAGCTCACGCACATGCGCGACAAGGACACGTCCACGCGCACGTTCCGCGAGCTGCTGCGCGAAATCACGCTGCTGATGGGTTACGAGATCACCCGCAACCTGCCGATTACCACCAAGCGGGTCGAAACCCCGCTCGTCGAGGTCGACGCGCCGGTGATCGCGGGCAAGAAACTGGCGATCGTGCCGGTGCTGCGCGCGGGCATCGGGATGTCGGACGGCCTGCTCGACCTGGTGCCGTCCGCGCGCGTCGGCCATATCGGCGTGTACCGCGCCGACGACCATCGCCCGGTCGAATACCTGGTGCGCCTGCCGGATCTGGAAGACCGCATCTTCATCCTGTGCGACCCGATGGTCGCGACCGGCTACTCGGCGGTGCACGCGGTCGACGTGCTGAAACGCCGCAACGTGCCGGCCGCGAACATCATGTTCGTCGCGCTGGTGGCCGCGCCCGAAGGCGTGCAGGTGTTCCAGGACGCGCACCCCGACGTGAAGCTGTTCGTCGCGTCGCTCGATTCGCACCTGAACGAGCACGCGTACATCGTGCCGGGCCTGGGCGACGCGGGCGACCGCCTGTTCGGCACCAAGAACTGAGCCCCGGCACGGCCGCGTTGCGCGCGGCCCGGTCCGCGGCCGCCCACCCGGCCGTTCGGCCATGCGCGGCGGCCCCGATCCGGCGGTCGCCGCGTGATAAAATCTCGATCCACTCGACACGCGCGGCCCCGCGGCTTCATGCCCGCCGACACGGCCGCCGACTCAACGACACATTGAAACAATCGCCCGCGCTGCGCGCCCGGGCACGGAGAAAGGTATGGCTGGTCATTCGAAATGGGCCAACATCAAGCATAAGAAGGCAGCGGCCGACGCGAAGCGCGGCAAGATCTGGACTCGCCTGATCAAGGAAATCCAGGTCGCGGCGCGCCTCGGCGGCGGCGACGTCAACTCGAACCCGCGCCTGCGTCTCGCGGTCGACAAGGCGGCCGACGCGAACATGCCGAAGGACAACGTCAAGCGCGCGATCGATCGCGGCGTCGGCGGCGCGGACGGCGCGAACTACGAGGAAATCCGTTACGAAGGCTACGGCATCAGCGGCGCGGCGATCATCGTCGACACGCTGACCGACAACCGCACCCGCACGGTCGCGGAAGTCCGCCACGCGTTCTCGAAGTTCGGCGGCAACATGGGCACCGACGGCTCGGTCGCGTTCATGTTCGATCACGTCGGCCAGTTCCTGTTCGCGCCCGGCACGTCGGAAGACGCGCTGATGGAAGCCGCGCTCGAAGCCGGCGCGAACGACGTGAACACGAACGACGACGGCTCGATCGAAGTGCTGTGCGACTGGCAGGCATTCTCGGCGGTGAAGGACGCGCTCGAAGCTGCGGGCTTCAAGGCCGAACTCGCCGAAGTGACGATGAAGCCGCAGAACGAAGTCGAATTCACCGGCGACGACGCAGCGAAGATGCAGAAGCTCCTGGACGCGCTCGAGAACCTCGACGACGTGCAGGACGTGTATACGAACGCCGTCATCGTCGAGGAATGAGATGCCGGCCGCAGCGCACCTGTTGCGGCGGCGGCCCGATCGAATCCGCGGCCGGCGCGCCTGAGCGTGCCGGCCGCCCTGTTTTCTAGTCTGCGGGGAATCCCATGAAACTACTCGTCGTCGGTTCCGGCGGCCGCGAACATGCGCTGGCGTGGAAGCTCGCGCAGTCGCCGCGCGTCCAGATGGTCTATGTCGCGCCCGGCAATGGCGGCACGGCACAGGACGAGCGTCTGAAGAACGTCGACATCACGGCGCTCGACGAACTCGCCGATTTCGCGGAAAGCGAAGGCGTCGCGTTCACGCTCGTCGGGCCGGAAGCGCCGCTCGCGGCCGGCATCGTCAACCTGTTCCGCGCACGCGGCCTGAAGGTCTTCGGCCCGACCCGCGAAGCCGCGCAGCTCGAGAGCTCGAAGGATTTCGCGAAGGCGTTCATGAAGCGCCACGGCATCCCGACCGCCGAGTACGAAACGTTCTCCGACGTGGCCGCCGCGCACGCGTATATCGACGCGAAGGGTGCGCCGATCGTCGTGAAGGCCGACGGCCTCGCGGCCGGCAAGGGTGTCGTCGTCGCGATGACGCTGGAAGAAGCGCATCAGGCCGTCGACATGATGCTGTCGGGCAACAAGCTCGGCGACGCCGGCGCGCGCGTCGTGATCGAGGAATTCCTCGACGGCGAGGAAGCCAGCTTCATCGTGATGGTCGACGGCAAGCACGCACTGGCGCTGGCTTCGAGCCAGGACCACAAGCGCCTGCTCGACGAGGATCGCGGCCCGAACACCGGCGGCATGGGCGCGTATTCGCCCGCGCCGATCGTCACGCCGCAGATGCACGCACGCGTGATGCGCGAGATCATCATGCCGACCGTGCGCGGGATGGAGAAGGACGGCATCCGCTTCACGGGCTTCCTGTACGCGGGCCTGATGATCGACAAGGAAGGCAATCCGCGCACGCTCGAGTTCAACTGCCGGATGGGCGACCCGGAAACGCAGCCGATCATGGCGCGCCTGAAGAGCGATTTCTCGAAGGTCGTCGAGCAGGCGATCGCGGGCACGCTCGACACGGTCGAGCTCGACTGGGACCGCCGCACCGCGCTCGGCGTCGTGCTGGCCGCGCACGGTTATCCGGACGCGCCGCGCAAGGGCGACCGCATCAACGGGATCCCGGCCGAGACCGAACAGGCGGTCACGTTCCATGCGGGCACGACGCTCGACGGCGACAAGCTGACGACGTCCGGCGGCCGCGTGCTGTGCGTGGTCGGCCTCGCCGATTCGGTGCGCGAAGCGCAGCAGCATGCGTACGACACGATCAACCAGATCAATTTCGAAGGCATGCAGTACCGCCGCGACATCGGCTTCCGCGCGCTCAACCGCAAGAGCGCGTAACGTTGCAACCGCCGCCCCGCCCGCGCGCGGCGGCGGCTCCTCTGCCGGGGTTCGATAGAATGCCCGGCAGATGCCTTTTTTACGGCCCCCGCTTCGCACGGGGGCACCCAGTCCAGACATGACCGATTCGACCTACGACGTGACGCGCGTGCGCACGTACCTTCAGGGCCTGCAGACACGCATCGCCGACGCGCTCGGCGCGCTCGACGGCACGCCGCTCGCGACCGATGCGTGGCAGCGCGGGCCGCAAGAGCGCCTGCGCGGCGGCGGCTGCACGCGGATTCTCGAAGGCGGCCGCGTGTTCGAGCGCGCGGGGATCGGTTTTTCCGACGTCGCGGGCGACGCGCTGCCGCCGTCGGCGAGCGCCGCGCGTCCGCAGCTGGCCGGCCGCGGCTTCGAGGCGCTCGGCGTGTCGCTGGTGCTGCACCCGCGCAATCCGTACTGCCCGACCGTGCACATGAACGTGCGGATGCTGATCGCGACGAAACCCGGCGAAGCGCCGGTCTTCTGGTTCGGCGGCGGGATGGATCTGACACCGGTTTATCCGTTCGAGGACGACGCGCGGCATTTCCACCAGACCTGCAAGGACGCGCTCGAGCCGTTCGGCGCCGAGCTCTATCCGCGTTTCAAGACGTGGTGCGACGAGTATTTCTTCCTGAAGCACCGCAACGAGACGCGCGGCGTCGGCGGGATCTTCTTCGACGATTTCTCCGAGCCCGGATTCGAACGCTCGTTTGAGATGATGCAAAGCGTCGGCGACGCGTTCCTGAACGCGTACCTGCCGATCGTCGAGCGTCGTGTCGCGCTGCCGTACGGCGAGCGCGAGCGCGACTTCCAGGCTTACCGGCGCGGCCGCTACGTCGAATTCAACCTCGTGTTCGACCGCGGCACGCTGTTCGGCCTGCAAAGCGGCGGCCGGACCGAATCGATCCTGATGTCGATGCCGCCGGTCGCGAACTGGCGCTACAACTGGCAACCCGAGCCGGGCTCGCCGGAAGCGCGCCTGAGCGAATTCCTCGTGCCGCGCGACTGGGTCTGAGCCCGCCGCGCCCCGCCGCCTCAAGAACAGGACACGTTTTTCTGGACACCATCGCCCGCCCCGCCCCGCTGCCGCGTCGTATCGGCCTGCTGGGCGGCACTTTCGACCCGATCCACGACGGCCATCTCGCGCTCGCGCGCCGGTTCGCCGGGCTGCTCGGCCTGACCGAACTCGTGCTGCTGCCCGCCGGGCAGCCGTACCAGAAGCGCGACGTGTCGGCCGCCGAGCATCGGCTCGCGATGACCCGCGCGGCCGCGGATTCGCTCGTGCTGCCGGGCGTGACCGTGACCGTCGCTACCGACGAGATCGAGCACGCCGGCCCGACCTACACGGTCGAGACGCTCGCGCGCTGGCGCGCGCGGATCGGCCCGGACGCGTCGCTGTCGCTGCTGATCGGCGCCGACCAGCTCGTGCGCCTCGACACGTGGCGCGACTGGCGCACGCTGTTCGACTACGCACACATCTGCGTGTCGACGCGCCCGGGCTTCGAGCTCGGCGCGGCGCCGCCGGACGTCGCGCGGGAAATCGCCGCGCGGCAGGCCGGCGCCGACGTGCTGAAGGCCACGCCGGCAGGCCACCTGCTGATCGATACGACCCTTTCGTTCGACATCGCCGCGACCGACATCCGCGCACACCTGCGCGAATGCATCGCGCGACATGCACAAATGCCCGACGCATCGGCCGAACATGTGCCGGCCGCCGTATGGGCCTATATTCTTCAACATCGCCTCTACCATTCCTGAATCCATGGATATTCGCAAACTGCAGCGCGTGATCGTCGACGCCCTCGAAGACGTCAAGGCGCAAGACATCAAGGTGTTCAACACCAGCCACCTGACCGAACTGTTCGACCGCGTGGTCGTCGCCTCGGGCACCTCCAACCGCCAGACCAAGGCGCTCGCGTCGAACGTGCGCGACAAGGTCAAGGAAGCCGGCGGCGACGTCGTCAGCTCCGAAGGCGAGGACACCGGCGAATGGGTGCTGGTCGACTGCGGCGACGCGGTCGTGCACATCCTGCAACCGGCGCTGCGCCAGTACTACAACCTCGAGGAAATCTGGGGCGACAAGCCCGTGCGGATGAAGCTCGGCGGTGGCAAGGGCAACGGTTTCGCGACGGCGAGCGAAGACGACGAAGAAGAGGAAGAAGCGCCCGCACGCCCGGCGCGCAAGACGGCCGCCCGCCGCCGTTGAGCCTCGAGTCGTTACGCGTCTCCCGATGAAGCTTTTCATTCTTGCGGTCGGCCACAAGATGCCGGGCTGGATCGCGTCCGGCTTCGACGAATACACAAAGCGGATGCCGCCGGAACTGCGCATCGAGTTGCGCGAGATCAAGCCCGAACTGCGTTCGGGCGGCCGCAGCGCCGAGAGCGTGATGGCGGCCGAGCGGCAGAAGATCGAGGCCGCGTTGCCGAAGGGCGCGCGCCTCGTCGCGCTCGACGAGCGCGGCCGCGACTGGACCACGATGCAGCTCGCGCAGGCGCTGCCCGGCTGGCAGCAGGACGGCCGCGACGTCGCGTTCGTGATCGGCGGTGCCGACGGGCTCGATCCGGAACTGAAAGCGCGTGCCGACGTGCTGCTGCGCATCTCGAGCATGACGCTGCCGCACGGGATGGTGCGCGTGCTGCTCGCCGAACAGCTTTACCGGGCGTGGAGCATCACGCAGAATCACCCCTACCACCGCGCATGACGTGTCGTCCTCGAGACGCGCGCCTCGCGCGCTCACCGAGATAACGACACCATGCCGTCCAGCACGTCCCCCGCACTTTTCCCGACCCTTTACCTCGCTTCACAAAGCCCGCGCCGCCAGGAGCTGCTGCAGCAGATCGGCGTGCGCTTCGAGCTGCTGCTGCCGCGCCCCGACGAGGACGCGGAAGCGCTCGAGGCCGAACTGCCCGGCGAAGCCGCCGATGCCTACGTGCGGCGCGTGACCGTCGCCAAGGCCGAGGCCGCGCGTGCGCGCCTCGTCGCGAGCGGCAAGCCGGCCGCGCCGGTGCTGGTCGCCGATACGACCGTCACGATCGACGGCGCGATCCTCGGCAAGCCGGCCGACGCCGACGATGCGCTCGCGATGCTCACGCGCCTCGCGGGCCGCGAACACGAAGTCCTGACCGCCGTCGCCGTGATCGGCGCCGACGGCGAACTCCTGCCGCCCGCGCTGTCGCGCTCGTCGGTACGCTTTTCAAATGCATCGCGCGACGCGTTCGCCCGCTACGTCGACACCGGCGAGCCGTTCGGCAAGGCCGGCGCGTACGCGATCCAGGGGCGCGCGGCCGAGTTCATCGAGCGAATCGACGGTTCCCATTCAGGTATCATGGGTCTGCCCCTTTTTGAGACCGCGGCGCTGTTGCGCGCCGCGCGTGTCGCCTTCTGAATCCCACCATGAACGAAGAAATCCTGATCAACCTCACGCCGCAGGAAACGCGGGTCGCACTCGTCCAGCAAGGCGCGGTGCAGGAGCTTCACGTCGAGCGCACGCTGTCGCGCGGGCGGGTCGGCAACATCTATCTCGGCAAGGTCGTGCGCGTGCTGCCCGGCATGCAGTCGGCATTCATCGACATCGGCCTCGAACGCGCGGCGTTCCTGCACGTCGCCGACATCTGGCATCCGCGCCTCGCGGGCGAGCCGCAGTCGGGCACGCCGCACCAGCCGATCGAAAAGACCGTGTTCGAGGGCCAGACGCTGATGGTCCAGGTGATCAAGGATCCGATCGGCACGAAAGGCGCCCGGCTGTCGACGCAGGTCAGCATCGCGGGCCGCACGCTCGTCTACCTGCCGCAGGAGCCGCATATCGGCATCTCGCAGAAGATCGAGAGCGAGGCCGAGCGCGAAGCCGTGCGCGCACGGCTGACCGCCGTGATCCCGCCGGACGAGAAAGGCGGCTACATCGTGCGCACGATCGCCGAGGATGCAACTTCCGACGAACTCGCCGGCGACGTCACGTACCTGCGCAAGACGTGGGCGACGATCGTCGGGCAGGCGCAGCGGCTGCCGGCGACGAGCCTGCTGTACCAGGATCTCGATCTCGCGCAGCGCGTGCTGCGCGATTTCGCGAACGACGACACGACACGCATCCAGGTCGATTCGCGCGAGACCTACCAGCGCCTCTCCGAATTCGCGGCCGAGTTTACGCCGGCCGTGAGCCCGAAGCTGCATCACTACACGGGCGAACGGCCGCTGTTCGACCTGTACAACATCGAGACGGAGATCCAGCGCGCACTGTCGCGCCGTGTCGACCTGAAGTCGGGCGGCTACCTGATGATCGACCAGACCGAGGCGATGACGACGATCGACGTGAACACGGGCGGTTACGTCGGTGCGCGCAACTTCGACGACACGATCTTCAAGACCAACCTCGAGGCCGCGCATACGATCGCGCGGCAGCTGCGGCTGCGCAACCTCGGCGGGATCATCATCATCGACTTCATCGACATGGAGAACGCCGAGCATCGCGACGCGGTGTTGTCCGAGCTGAAGAAGGCGCTGTCGCGCGACCGCACGCGCGTGACGGTCAACGGCTTCTCCCAGCTCGGGCTCGTCGAGATGACGCGCAAGCGCACGCGCGAATCGCTCGCGCACGTGCTGTGCGAACCGTGCCCGACCTGCCAGGGCAAGGGCCAGGTGAAAACGTCGCGTACCGTGTGCTACGACATCCTGCGCGAGATCCTGCGTGAGTCCCGGCAATTCAACCCGCGCGAATTCCGCGTGATCGCCGCGCAGCAGGTGATCGACCTGTTCCTCGACGAGGAATCGCAACATCTCGCGATGCTGATCGACTTCATCGGCAAGCCGGTGTCGCTGCAGGTCGAGTCGAATTTGAGCCAGGAGCAATACGACATCGTGCTGATGTAACGGCCGTTCGAGTCCGGTTATTTCGGGTGAGCGGTTGGCGTTGCGGCCCGCTCGATCGCATTGCTGTCCCAACGGTCGAGCCGCATCGCTTCCTCCAGCATGCCGAGCGTCAACGGCACGCGCGGTGGTTGGCGATAACGCTCGGAAAACATCGCGAGAAACGTCGTCACCCTATCCTGTTCCTCCGGGTCGAAATAGCGGCCGCAGGGAAAATCGCCCGCCTGCACGCCAAACGTTTCGGCCCACTTGTCGATAAATTCGATTGCGTCGATTCCGGTCACATACAGATCCTCTTCGAGGCATGACGACGGAGCGATCTTCAGTTCGCCGCCGAACAACGGGCGACCCGGTTCTTCGCGCGTGAACGCGGCCAGCTTTTCCCGCGTATCGGAAGGCATTTCAGAACACCGGAAAAACAGGACGCCCGCCTCGAGATCGATACGTCCGATGAACGAATTGCGATCGTCCGACATGCGACCCGCGTTGTCGTTCGAGTAGCCGCCGACCATAGCAAAGCCGAGGCAGCCCGCCATCCCTGTATCATTCGGTCATGCGCGCGATGAGCCGCCGGGTCAAGCCGCATCACGAAACGCCCATCGCGTCAATGTTCACGAATGGTTTCACGATCGCTCCCGCGATGACACGCGATCGAGACGGCGCCACGCGTCATCCTTTCGCTGCCGCCTCCGGCCGCACGATCCATTCCCCTCTCATTCACTCACCACACACCATGAGCCAAGGCCACAACCGCCGCCAGCGCAAGAAACTCCACATCGGCGAATTCCAGGAACTCGCGTTCAACGCGACCGCGCACTACCGCAATGAACTGACCGACCTCGAACGCGGCCAGCTGATCGACGCGTTCATCGACTTCGTCGAAGCGAACGGTCTGCTGACCGTCGCGTCGGCGGACGAAGGCATCGGCGCGTACGTGATCTCCGGCGCACCGCGCGGCACGACGACCGACGCCGATCGCGAACTCGTGCGCGGTTGGCTCGCCGCCCGTCCGGAACTGACCGACGTGCAGGTCAGCGAATTCTCCGACGCGTGGTACCCGGAAGCCTGACGCCCGGTTTCCCCCTGCTTTCATGCAGCGCCCGCGCCTGCCCGCCATGACGGCGGCAGGCCGGGCCGGCACCCATGCGCACGGCCCCTCGCCCGGCCACTTCCCCGTCGCCCCACGGCGACGCGACCGCCGCCGATCCCTACCTTTTCCCGACAGTCCGCCTCCAGCAAGCCGTCGAAATCGGCCCTGAAAGGAAGACACGTTAAAATCTCCCGTCGCGTGGTGCGCCGCCCGCACCCGCCATCCATCGCCAGCCGCGTGCCCTCGGGCCGCCCCCGACCCATGGAGTGAGTGTCAATGAGCGGCGGACTTCCGTTTCCCGCATCCCGCAAGTCGTTGCCGTCGTCGACGGTCTTCCTGATTCTCGCCGCCGCCGCGCTGCTGTCCGGCTGCGGGCTGCTGCCGGTCCAGAATCCGCCCGCGCCGATCAGCGAGGCGCTCGTCGAGCCCGTCCAGGAAACCGCCGGCGAACCGCTGACGATGCCGCCCGTGCCGGCGCCGACGCAGCCGGAAGGGCCGGAAGCACCGAAAAAGCCGCACCGCGAAGTCACGCGGCCCAAGCCCGTGCAGCGCCCCGAATCGCCGACGCCACCGCCGCCTCCGCCCGCGCCGATCGTCGCGACGCGCCCGCTCGACCGCACGCAGATCCATGCGCTGCTCGACAGCGAAGTCGCGCGCCGCAACGGCAAGGTGATCGGTCGCGCGGTCGACATGGTGACCGACGCGAGCGGCAAGCCGCGCGAGATGGTCGTCAACCTGCAGGGCTTCATGGGCGTCGGCGACCGCAAGGTCATCTTCCCGTGGAACGTGTTCCGCTTCACGCCGGGCGGCAAACAGGAGCCGATCGTGCTCGACGTGCCGTCGGGCGACCTGCCGCCTGCCGCGCGGCCCAAGGCCGTGCCGCTGTCGGGTTCGGCCGCGGCCTCGCCCGCGACGCGCCTGCCATTGCTCGACAGCGACGTCGAGCGCCCGAACGGCACGAAGATCGGCCGCGTCGTCGACGTGCTGATCGACCGCGCGTCGCAGCCGCAGGCTGTCGTGCTCGACCTCGGCGGGCTCGTCAATACCGACCGCCGTTCGATCGCCGCGAGCTGGGGCGCGCTGCGCTTCGTCACGCGCGACAAGGCGCTGCGTCCGCAGCTCGACCTGAACGACGCACAGATCAAGGCGGCGCCGCCCTACGCGGCCGACAAGCCGATCGTCGCGGTCTACCCGCCCGTTGCCCCGGCACCGGCTTCGTCTGCGAGTACGACCCGATGACGATCAAGCATTCCGTCAGCGTACGCAGTCTCCGGTCCCTCGACTGGCTCAACTTCTTCGTTGCAAACGTTCAAACCGGGTTCGGTCCGTTCATCGCGTCCTACCTCGCGTCGCACAAGTGGACGCAGGGCGAGATCGGCATGGTGCTGTCGATCGGCACGATCAGCGCGATGGTCAGCCAGGTGCCGGGCGGCGCCGCCGTCGATGCGCTGAAGAACAAGAAAGGCGCGGCCGCGTGGGCGATCGCGGCCATCATCCTGTCCGCGGTGCTGCTCGCGTCGAGCCCGACGATCGTGCCGGTGATCGCCGCCGAGGTGTTCCACGGTTTCGCGAGCTGCATGCTCGTGCCGGCGATGGCCGCGATCTCGTTCTCGCTCGTCGGCCGTGCCGACCTCGGCGACCGGCTCGGCCGCAACGCGCGCTGGGCATCGATCGGCAGCGCGGTCGCGGCGGGCCTGATGGGGCTCACCGGCGAATACTTCTCCGCGCGTGCGGTGTTCTGGCTGACCGCCGTGCTGGCGCTGCCCGCGCTGTTCGCACTCGCGATGATCCAGCCGACACACGAAGTGATCCCGCAATCGTCGAAGCCCGACGATCACGGCGACCACGACGAAGCCGGCGAACGCGAGACACTGCTCGAACTGCTGCGCGACCGCCGGATGCTGATCTTCGCGGCGTGCGTCGTGCTGTTCCACCTGTCGAACGCGGCGATGCTGAACCTCGCGGCCGGTGAAGTCACGGCCGGGATGGGCGAGAACGTGCAGCTCGTGATCGCCGCGTGCATCATCGTGCCGCAGGCGATCGTCGCGATGCTGTCGCCGTGGGTCGGCCGCTCCGCGCAGCGCTGGGGGCGCCGGCCGATCCTGCTGCTCGGCTTCTCCGCGCTGCCGGTGCGCGCGCTGTTGTTCGCGGGCGTGAGCAGCCCGTACCTGCTGGTGCCGGTGCAGATGCTCGACGGCATCAGCGCCGCCGTGTTCGGCGTGATGCTGCCGCTGATCGCGGCCGACGTCGCGGGCGGCAAGGGCCGCTACAACCTGTGCATCGGGCTGTTCGGGCTCGCGGCCGGGATCGGCGCGACGCTCAGCACCGCGGCTGCCGGCTACGTCGCCGATCATTTCGGGAATGCCGTCAGCTTCTTCGGGCTCGCGGGCGCCGGTGCGCTGGCCGTGCTGCTGGTCTGGCTCGTGATGCCCGAAACGCGCGTCGAGAACGGCGACGCGGCGGCCGACGAACCGGCCGCCGCATCGCCCGAACAGGCGCACTGACGCCCGCGCGCCGCCGCTACCCGCTTCCAGGCCAACGCATGATGGATACGATCAGGACACTCAACGAAGCCCGCCAGCAGATCCAGCAGTCGATCTTCGATCTGTTCAAGGGGCTGTCGTTCAGCGAACGGCTCGCGCAAGGCGGGTTGATGGCGCTGCAGGCCGTGTGCAGCGCGTGCCTCGCCTACGTGATCGGCCGCGCGATGCACACCGAGCAGGCCGTGTGGGCGGCGATCACCGCGATCGCCGTCACGCAGCACAACTACTCGGACACGATGTCGCTGTCGCGCGACCAGTTCGTCGGCGCGATGGTCGGCGGCGTGCTCGGCTTCGCCGGCGCGGCACTCGGCGGCGACCGCCTCGTCGCATATGCGATTACCGTCGCGGTCGTGATCGTCTGCTGCTGGTGCCTGAACGTCGGCAGCGCGGCACGGCTCGGCGGCGTAACCGCGACGATCGTGCTGCTGTTTCCGGGTAACGGCCCGCTGTGGGATGTTCCGCTGATGCGGCTCGGTGAAGTGACGCTCGGCACCGTGTGTGCGCTGGGCGTGTGCTGGGTGATGTCGAGAATCGAGCGCCGCTGGTTCCGCCACGCAGCGGCAAAGTGACGCGGCGGGCCGGCTGCCCGGCGCGCATCGCGGCGTCGCGATACGGGCCGGACGATCGGCCGGGTCAGTCGCCGATCCGCAGCACGATGCCGGAACCGATCTGCACCAGCAGGTGATCCCCGCCGACGCCGACCCATTGATAGCCGCGCGGCGGCGGGCTCAGGTGATAGCCGCGCCAGTCGTCGATCACGTACTGACGATCGCGGAACTCGGGAGGAAGCCGGTCGCCCTTGTGCCATTCGCGGCGCGGCTGGTCGGCCCAGCGCGGCGGCACGTCGTCATGACGCATCTGGCCGGGCGGCATGTGTTTCGGGCCGTGGCCGTGCTGCATGCCGTGGCCGCCCTGGTCGTGGTGGTTGTCGTGGTCCTGCGCCATCGCGGCCGGTGCGGCGAAACCCGCCGCGATCACCGCGGCCAGCATCATTCCGTGCATCTTCTTCATCGTGCGTTCCCTCCGTGTCGTCACGTCGAACGAAACCACTCGAACTGCCCGATGAAGACTAGCACACGGTATCGCGCGGCTACGTAACCGCGCGTTACGCCGCCTGCTGCTGGTACTGGATCCGGTGCAGGTGCGCGTAGAGGCCGCCGTGGCGCAGCAATTCGTCGTGGCTGCCCTCTTCGACGATCTTGCCGGCCTCGAGCACGAGGATGCGGTCCGCGCGCTCGATCGTCGACAGCCGGTGCGCGATCACGAGCGTCGTGCGGCCTTCCATCAGCCGCTCGAGCGCGGCCTGCACGTGGCGCTCCGATTCCGAGTCGAGCGCCGAGGTCGCTTCGTCGAGAATCAGGATCGGCGCGTCCTTGTAGATCGCACGCGCGATCGCGAGCCGCTGGCGCTGGCCGCCGGACAGCCGCATCCCGTTGCCGCCGACGAGCGTGTCGAGCCCGTCGGGCATCGCGGCGACCGCATCGGCGAGGTTCGCGGCCTCGAGCGCGGCCTGCACGCGCGCGCGGTCGGGCGTCTGCCCGTACGCGACGTTCGCGGCGATCGTGTCGTTGAACAGCACGACGTCCTGGCTGACCATCGCCATCTGGCCGCGCAGCGCGTGGAGGTCGTAGTCGGCCACCGGCACGCCGTCGACCAGGATCGCGCCGTCGGTCGGGTCGAAGAAGCGCGGCAGCAGGTTCACGAGCGTCGTCTTGCCGCTGCCGGACGGGCCCGCGAGCGCAATCATTTCACCCGGCGCGACCTTGAACGAGATGCGGTCGAGCGTCGGCCGCTCGGTCGCGCCGTAGTCGAACGACACGTTGCGGAACTCGATCTCGCCGCGCGCATGCGGCAACAGCCGGCCGCCGCCCTGCGGCTCGGCCGGCTCGTCGATCAGCCCGAAGATCAGCTCGGCGGCCGTCATCCCGCGCTGCAGCGGCTGGTTGACGTCGATCAGGTGCTTGAGCGGCGAGATCACCAGCAGCATCGACGTGACGAACGCGACGAAGCCGCCGACCGTCGTCTGGTCGTTCGACGACTGCACGACCGCGATCGTGATCACGACCGCGAGCGCGATCGACGCGAGGAACTGCGTGAGCGGCTGAGCGAGGCCGCCGGAAACCGTCATGCGCATCGCGTAGCCGCGCAGGCGCTTGCTCATCTGCGTGAAGCGGTCGATCTCGTACGCTTCGCCGTTGTGCACCTTGACGACCTTGTAGCCGCCGACCGTCTCCTCGACGATGTACGACAGCTCGTTGGTCAGCGTCTGGTGCTCGCGGTTCAGGCGGCGCAGGCGGCGGTTGATCTTGCTGACGAGCCAGCCGATGCCCGGCAGGATCACCGCGACGATCAGCGTGAGCCGCCAGTTCAGGTAGAACAGGTAGCCGAGCAGGAAGATCACCGTCAGCGAATCGCGCACCAGCGTGACCATCACGCCCGTCAGCACCGACAGGATCTGGTTGACCTCGAACACGATCGCGTTGATCACCGTGCTCGCGGTTTCGCGCTGGAAGAACGACGCGCCGGTATGGATCATCCGCTGGAACATCTCGAGCCGCAGTTGCAGCAGGATGCGGTTCGATACGTAGTTGAGCAGGTAATTCGACGTGTACTGGGACACCCCGCGCACGAGCGCGAGGCCGATCACCGCGATCGGTACGTACCATTTCGCACGGTCGCTGCCGTGCGCGCCGAAGCCGTGGTCGAGGAGCGGCTTGAGCAGCGCCGGGATACCGGCCTCGGTGGCCGCGACGACGCCCATCGTCATCACGGCGAGCACCACGATGCCGATCAGCGGCCGGATGTACGGCCACAGGCGCTTGAGGACCGTCACGGGCGAGGTGCCCGTGCCGTCCATCGGTTTGCGAAGAGTGTTCTGGGTTTCCAAGGCAATCCTTCTTGAGCCGCGAAGCGGCGCCCGGGCGTGGCCGCCCGGGATGTCGCCCTGTCGGGCGGGTGCCGAAAAGGGCTCAACATTATAGCCGCACCGCCCCGGCGGGCACGGTCATGGCCGACGCGGGGCCGAAGCGGTCGGCGGCCGGCCCGCGGGTATACTGCCGCTCACCGTTTTCTCCGCCTTTCCGACGATTTCATGGCTGAACCCTCCCTCGGCGTCGCCCTCATCGCCCTCAATGCGTCCGCGCGGCTTGCGCAGTGCCTTGCCGCGCTGTCGTTCGCCGACGACGTCGTCGTCATCGACGGCGGCAGCACCGACGATACGGTCGCGATCGCGCAGGCGCACGGCGCGCGCGTGATCGTCGAGCGCGACTGGCCGGGCTTCGGCCCGCAGAAGAACCGCGCGCTCGACGCGCTCGACACCGACTGGATCCTGTCCCTCGATACCGACGAAGTCGTCACTCCCGAACTCGCGCAGTCGATCCGCGACACGATCCGCGCACCGAACGCGCAGGTCTATGCGGTCGACCGGCTGTCGAGCTTCTGCGGCCAGTGGATCCATCACAGCGGCTGGTATCCGGACTGGGTGCCGCGCCTGTTCCGGCGCGGCTGCGCGCGCTTCTCGGACGATCTCGTGCACGAGCGCCTCGTGTTCGATGGCGCGGCGCAGCGCCTGTCCGGCAAGCTGATGCACTACTCGTACGAAGATTTCGAAACCGTCGTGCGCAAGCTCGACGCGTATTCGACGGCCGGCGCGCGCCAGCGCCGCGCGGCCGGCCAGCGCGGCGGCTTCGGCAAGGCGCTCGCGCGCGGCGCCTGGGCGTTCGTGCGCACCTACGTGCTGCGGCGCGGCTTCCTCGACGGCCGCGCCGGCTTCATGATCGCCGTGTTCAACGCGGAAACCGTGTATTACCGGTTCCTGAAGCTCGGCCACGAACGGGCGCGCTGAGCGCCCGCCCGGCACGCGACCGGCGCGGCGTTACAATGCCGGGCTGCCCGCGCCGCGCGTGCCCGCTCGCCCGACTGGCGGCGCCGCGCGCCGCCCGCCACGACGACCACCGAATCCGACCGCCATGTTCTCCATCATCATTCCGACCTGGAACAACCTGCCGTACCTCAAGCTCGTCGTCGACAGCCTGCGCCGCCACTCCGCGTACGACCACCAGATCATCGTCCACGTGAACGACGGCTCCGACGGCACGCTCGACTGGGTGCGCAGCGAAGGCATCGAACACACCGCGTCGCCGACCAACATCGGCATCTGCCACGCGGTGAACTGGGCCGCCGCACGCGCGACCCGCGACTACGTCGTCTACATGAACGACGACATGTTCTGCTGCCCCGGCTGGGACACAGCGCTCGTGCGCCGCATCGAACAGATGCCGACCGACCTGTTCATGCTGTCGGGCACGATGATCGAGCCGGTCGACACGCGCAACCCGTGCGTCGTGGTCAGCAATTTCGGCCGCGACGCCGAGCATTTCGATGCGGCGGGCCTCGTCGCGGCGGCCCCGAAGCTCGCGCGCGCGGACTGGCTCGGCTCGACCTGGCCGCCGACGCTCGTGCACCGCGACTGGTGGAACCGGATCGGCGGCTACAGCAGCGAACTGTCGCCCGGCATGAGCAGCGACAACGATTTCTCGATGAAATTCTGGGATGCCGGCTGCCGGATCTTCATTGGCGCCGGCGACAGCCTCGTCTACCACTTCCAGCAGAAAAGCACGGGCAAGATCGTCAAGAACGACGGCCGCCGCCAGTTCCTCAACAAATGGGGCATGACCCAGGCGACGTTCGACCGCTACTACCTGCATCGCGGCGAACCGGCCGGCACGCGCGTCGCGCTCGACACGCCGGCCATCGAAGGCCGCCTGAAGCGCGCGCTGCTGCGTTCGCGGATCAAGCGCGCGTTCAGCTGATCGGGCCCCGAAAACAGCGCGGAAACGCCCCCTGCTTCGCGTATACTCTGCGCCGTTCGTCCCGGCTCTCCCGCCGGGGCGCGCGGCGCGCAGCACGATGCCCGCAAGCCGCATTCGTCCATTCGACAGGTTCCGATGCTTTCGTTTTCCGCTCCCGCCACGCGGCGCCTGACCGCCGCCCGCGCCTTCGCCGTTGCCGCGCTCTGCATGGTGCCGGTCTCGACCGCGCTGACCAACGTCTTCTGCGGGCTGTTCGCCGCCGCGCTCGTCATCTCCCCCGAATTCTGGCGTGACCTGCGCTCGTTCGTCACCGACCAGGCTTCGCTCGCGGCACTGCTGATCCTCGCCGCGCTGGCCATCAGCGTCACTTATACGGTTGCGCCGCACGCCAAGGCGTGGAACTGGGTCGCCAAATACGACAAGCTGCTGCTGCTGCCTTTTGCCGTGCTCGCGTTCCGCCATTCGAACTGGGCGCCGATCGTGCAGCGCTGCTGGTTCGCCACGCTGTGCGTCATCCTGCTGCTGTCGACGACCAACTATCTCGGGCTGACCGCGATCGGGCCCGCGCATGCGACCCAGCTGCCGCTGTCGCGCGCATGGGTGTTCAAGAACCACATCGCAGCCGGCATGTTCGGCGCGCTGCTGTTCTACCAGGCCGCCGATCTCGCGCTATCGGCGCGCACGACGCTGTCGCGTGTCGCTTGCGCCGCCATCGCCGCGTGGTCGCTGGTGAACGTCTTCGTGATGCTGCAGGGGCGCACCGGGCAAGTCATCGCGCTGCTGCTGATCCTCGTCGTCGCGGTGCGTTTCGTGCTGTTGCTGCGCCGCCGGTCGGCGCTGCGCGCAGGGCTCGTCGCCGGGGTGTTCGTCCTGGCCGGCATCGCGCTGGTGGTCGCGGCTTGCACGGTTCACAACGGCCGGCTCATCAAGGTCGTGTCGGAAGTGCAGCAGTATCGGCAGAGCGATGCGGCGACGTCGACCGGGCTGCGCCTCGAGTGGTACAAGAAGGGCTTCGAACTGTATCGCCAGCGCCCGGTGATCGGCTATGGTGCGGGCGGCCTCGAATCCGAATTCGAGAAACTCACGGCCGGCAAGACGGCCGCCGAAGGCCAGCTGACGTCGAACCCGCACAACGAATACCTGCTGATGTCCGTGCAGCTCGGGACGCTCGGCCTGCTGCTGTTCATCAACCTGATCGTGCAGATCGCACGCGGCAGCCGCGCGCTCGACCCGCGCTCGCGGCATCTGCTGCTCGCCTGGCTCGCGATCTTCGCGATCGGCAGTCTCGCGAATTCGTTGCTGCTCGATTTCGCCGAAGGGCACCTGATCGTGCTGCTGGCCGGTATCCTGCTCGGCTGCGGCGAGCGCGGCGAGGCGCTGCCGCGCGAGACGTCGGCGATCCGGCGCAGCGCGTAACGCTTGGCGCGCGGCGGCCTGCGCGGTGCTGCCGACCGACTTCGGCGGCGGCGCCCGCCGTCAGAGCGACCGGGCTGTATGCGTTCAGCGCGGCCCGTCGCGAAGCAGGCTATCCAGAACGAAAAAAAGCAAGGCGCGCGCCGCCCGCGCGTCAGTCGGAGCCGGCGCGATGCAGCCGTGATGTATCGACGGTGACCGCGGCCGGGCCCGGCGGATTCAGCCCCAGCATCTCGGCCGCTGCGGCCTTCACGCGCTGCGCACCGAGATTGACGAGGCAGTCGCTGCGGCTGTCGACCTTGCGCTCGCAGCCCTCGTGCCGGCACGGCACGCAATCACCCTCCCCCTGCAGCAGCCACACGTTCCCGTGTCGCCCCGAGCCGCGCAGCGGCCACGGATTCTCGGTCGCCGGCCAGTGCTGCGGCCACGGGCCCCAGCGCACCGGGTCGGACGGACCGAACAGCGCGATCGTGTCGGTGCCGGTCGCGGCCGCGACGTGCGTCGCGCCGGTATCGGGCCCGATGAAAAGCCGCGCGCGCCGGACGAGTTCGGCACTTTCGCCGAACGTCAGGCGTCCGACCAGGTTCAGCACGTCGCCGCCCGCTTCGGCCGCGACCTGCTCCGCATACTCGCGCTCGCTGTCGGCCGGGCCGCCCGACAGCGCGACCGCATAGCCGTGCTCGCGCAGCCAGCCGATCATCTCGACCCAGCCGTCGAGCCGCCACTGCTTGTAACGGAACATCGGATACGGATGCAGGACAACCAGCGGCTTGCCGGCGCGGATCGCGGGTGACTCGGCGAGCCACGCGTCGAAACGCGCACGCCGTGCCGGATCGTCGCCGATGCCGGGTGCGACGACCTCGGACACCGGCTCGATGCCGATCACCGGCGCGAGTGCCAGCGTGCTGACGACCGTATGCGCGGATTCGTGATGATTGATCGCGATCCCGTTCAGCATCATCCGCGTGAGCCACGTCACGCGGTTCGGATCGACGAGGCCCACCCGCTTGCGGCCCGCGAACCAGCTGTAGAAGCGCGGCCGGTCGGAGCTCAGCGCCGCGCACGCAAGATCGTAGCGGCGCCACATCGACAGCGCGTCGCGCAACCGCTCGCGGAAGCCCGCGCGCTGCGCGACGACGATCACGCGCCGCACGTCCGGATTGTGCTCGAGCACGCCTTCGGTGCCGCGAAACACCAGCATGTCGATCTGCGCATCCGGCCAGCGGGCCTTCAGCGAACGGACGAGCGGCGTCGTCAGCAGCACGTCGCCGATACGGCGCGGCGCGGCCACGAGGATGGTTCTGGGCGGGCGGGCGGAAGAAAACAGGGCCACGGCGATTCGGGTATCCGGCTGGCTGAACAAGGCTGGCAATGTACAGGATTTTGCAGCAGCCGGCGCGGCCTGGCGAATCGGCCGCGCGGCTGCCCTGATACGGCCCTGCTCATGGAGGGATGCCCGGCAGGCGCACCGCGTGCCGGTGCCGGTGCCGGTGCCAGTGCCGGTGTCGATGCCAATGCCGATGCCGGGCCGGTGCCGCACGCGCGGGGCTTGTGACGCCCGTGGCGCCCGTGGCGCTACGAGGCTGCCAAGATCACCGGCGTCGCGACATCGGCAGCCGGCCGCGGGCAGGCTGCGTCGGCCAGCGGTTCATCGCGATGGGTGGCCTGCGGCAGCAGATGACGCACCGCGCGCTCGACCGCGTCGACACCGATCGCGTCGACGGTCGCGCCGGCGCGCAGGATCACGTGAGGCACACCGAGCGGGTGCCAGCGCAGGTATTTCTCGGGACGATCCTCGAACAACGCGGCGACGGGCACGCCGAGTGCCGACGCGAGGTGCACGGGGGCGCTGTCGGCCGAGACGATCGCATCGAGCAGGCTCGCGGCCGCCACGAGATCGGCGACCGACGAAGGCGCGACATGGCGGGCGTTCACGTCGCGCCACGAGTCGTCCTCGGGCGCGTGACCCACGGCCGGGTCGCGAAACACGATGACATCGACGCTCGGCGCAAGCCGCTCGGCGAGGTCGTGCCAACGGTCCGCGGGCCAGCGGCGCTCGGCCGCCTTGTTCGTCACGAACAGCCCGACCCGCGGCTTCGTGCGCGCGCCGAGCAGCCGATGCCACGCGTCCTGCAGCGCGCGGTCGGGATGGACCGACAACTCGAGACGGTCGAGATCGGCGCGGCCGAGCTCGGGCACGAGCCGGAAACCCGACAGTGCTTCGTGGCACATCGGCCGCTGCGCGACATGCTCGGGCTTGCGATCGTCGAATTCGGTCTCGGCATCGTGCCAGCGGCAATCCTTCGCGCCGATCTGGCGCGCGAACTGCATGCTGCTGCGATGCATGCCGCCGTTCGGCACGACCACGAGGTCGAACCGCAAGCGGCGCAGGCGACGCACGAGCCGCAGCCGGTCGAAGAATGCACGCATCCGCCCGGGACGGTCGTTGCGTTCGCATTGGCGGCTGTACACGTAGGTGTGGATCATGTCCACGTCCGGGTTTCCGGCCAGCGCGGCCGCGTTGTAGCGGTTCGCGACCACATGCAGTTCCGCGCCGGGCCAGCGCTCCTTCAGCGCACCGAGAAACGCCGTCGTGCACAGCATGTCGCCCAAAAAATCGATCCGGATCACGAGGATCCGCTGCGGCGGGTTCCCATTGGCCATGGTCATGTGGTGACTGTCAGTTCATTGTTGTCGCGACGGGCCATTTCCGGGCATCCGGCTCCGGACGGCCTTGTCGCATGTCGCCGCTCGCCGCACGGATCCGCCCCCCGTTCATGCGCGCGATACCGGCGCCACCTGCCGGGCGAGCGGCGATCGGCGCCGCGTTCGTGCGGCCAGCGCCGGATTGTATAGCGTCCGGATGGCCAGCCCAAGACCCGCTTGCGTGAACATGCAAAACGGCCCGCCGCACCGCACGATGGCGATGCGGCGGGCCGCGTGGCGCGACAGCCGTCGGCTGAAGCGCGGTCAGTACGTGATTTCGACGACGCTGCCGTCGAACGCCGCACGCAGCTCCGCGAGCAGCACGTCGCTCGGCTTCACGCGCCATGCGTCGCCGAGGCGCATTTCGCCTTGCGCCCGCGCGTTGCTGTAGTGAACCTGCACCGCGAGCCCGTTCGGCAGCGGCGCCTGCGGGCGACGGCCGCCGTCGCGCCCGCCGCCGCGCGGCGCAGGCGCCTCGACCGCAGCCGCGGCCGCGGGATCGTCCTTCGACACGTGCGGCTCGAGCACACGGCGCAGCGCGGCCGCGTCGGCGTTGCCGTTCATCGTCAGCCGCACGGCCTGCGCATAACGGCTGCGCGCGCGTTCGAGATCCATCACCGTGTCGGCCGTGAAGCGGATGCCGCCCGTGAACGCATCGTTGCGCGCCTGCCCCTGCACGATCAGCAGTTCGTCTTCCTTGAACAGCGCCTTGTTCGCCTCGAACTGCTCGTTGAAGATCGTGATCTCGCACTGGCCCGAGCCGTCGTCAAGCAGCGCGATCAGCATCTTGCCGCGCTGGGTCATCTGCGTGCGCAGCGAAGCGATGATGCCGGCCACGAGCTTGTCGCGCCCTTCCTTCAGGTCGCCGACCTTCTGCCGCACGAAGCGGCGCACCTCATCGCGATACGCGTCGAACAGGTGGCCGGACAGGTAGAAGCCGAGCGCGCCCTTTTCTTCCTGCAGGCGGCGCTTGTCGTCCCACGCGGGCTCGTCGACGAGCGCATGCGCGTGCGGCGATTCGGCGCCCATGTCGAACAGGCCGGCCTGCATCGCATTCGCCTCGGCCTGGTCGGCCGCTTCCATCGCCAGCGGCACCGACGCGATCAGCTGGGCACGGTTCGGATTCAGCGAATCGAATGCGCCGGCGCGGATCAGCGCCTCGACCGTGCGGCGGTTGACGACGCGCCGGTCGATCCGCTCGCAGAAGTCGAACAGGTCGGTGAATGCCTTTTCCTCGCGGGCGCGCAGGATTTCCTCGATCGCGTTCTGGCCGCTGCCCTTCACCGCGCCGAGGCCGTAGCGGATCGTGCGCGAGCGCTTGCCGTCGGCTTCCGCGACTGGCTCGAAGCGGTAATGCGACTGGTTGATGTCGGGCGGCAGCACGGCGAGGTTGTTCACGATGCAATCGTCGAACAGGATCTTCACCTTGTCGGTGTCGTCCATCGCGAGCGTCATGTTGGCCGCCATGAATTCGGCCGGATGGTGGGCCTTCAGCCACGCGGTGTGATACGCGAGCAGTGCGTAGGCAGCCGCGTGCGACTTGTTGAAGCCGTAGCCCGCGAACTTCTCCATCAAGTCGAAGATCTCGTCGGACTTCTCGCGCGTGAGGCCGTTCTTCGCCGCACCCTCGGCGAAGATCTCGCGATGCTTGGCCATCTCCTCGGGCTTCTTCTTGCCCATCGCGCGACGCAGCAAGTCCGCGCCGCCGAGCGAGTAGCCGCCGATGATCTGCGCCATCTGCATCACCTGCTCCTGATAGACCATGATGCCGTAGGTCTCTTTCAGGACGGGTTCGACGCGCGGATCCGGATAGTCGACCTTCTCGCGGCCGTGCTTCCGTGCGCAGAAGCTCGGGATCAGATCCATCGGGCCCGGACGGTACAACGACACGAGCGCGATGATGTCCTCGAAACGGTCGGGCTGCGCATCCTTCAGCATGCCCTGCATCCCGCGGCTTTCCAGCTGGAACACGGCGACCGTGTTGGCCTTCTTCAGGATCTGGAACGAGGCGGGATCGTCGAGCGGCACCTGCGCGAGCGACCAGTCGGCCTTCGACGGATCGAGGCGGCGGATGTAGCGCTCGGCCCAGTCCAGGATCGTCAGCGTCGTGAGACCCAGAAAGTCGAACTTCACGAGGCCGACGGCTTCGACGTCGTCCTTGTCGTACTGGCTGACCACGCCGCCGTCGTCGCCCTGCGTGTACAGCGGGCAGAAATCGGTCAGCTTGCCGGGCGCGATCAGCACGCCGCCCGCGTGCATCCCGACGTTACGCGTGAGGCCCTCGACGCGCTGCGCGAGGTCGAGCAGCTGGTGCACTTCGTCCTCGTGGTCGTAGCGCTCCTGAAGCTGCGGCTCCTCCTTCATCGCGTCGGCGATCGTCACGTGCTTGCCCGGCTTGAACGGGATCAGCTTCGCGATACCGTCGGTGAACATGTAGCCGAGGTCGAGCACGCGGCCGATGTCGCGCACGGCCGCCTTCGCGGCCATGGTGCCGAAGGTGGCGATCTGCGACACGGCGTCCGCGCCGTATTTTTCCTTCACGTACTGGATCACGCGATCGCGGCCGTGCTGGCAGAAGTCGATGTCGAAGTCGGGCATCGACACGCGTTCCGGGTTCAGGAAGCGCTCGAACAGCAGGTTGTAGCGCAGCGGATCGAGGTCGGTGATGCCGAGCGCGTACGCGACCAGCGAGCCCGCGCCCGAGCCGCGGCCCGGGCCGACCGGCACGCCGTTGTTCTTCGCCCAGTTGATGAAGTCCGCGACGATCAGGAAGTAGCCGGGGAAGCCCATCTTCGTGATGGTCCCGCATTCGAATTCGAGGCGCTTGTAGTACGTGTCGCGCTGCGCGTCGCGCTCGGCTTCGACCGGATACAACTGCGCGAGGCGCGTCTCGAGCCCTTCCTTCGACAGCTGGACCAGGTAGTCGTCGAGCGACATGCCGTCCGGCGTCGGGAACAGCGGCAGCTTCGGCTTGCCGAGCTCGAGCTTCAGGTTGCAGCGCTTCGCGATCTCGACCGTGTTCGCGATCGCCGACGGCAGGTCGGCGAACAGCGCGACCATGTCGTCCTGCGTGCGGAAATACTGGTCGGTCGTGAAACGCTTCTGGCGCCGCGGATTCGCGAGGATATCGCCTTCCGAGATACACACGCGCGCTTCGTGCGCGGTGAAATCGTCGTCGGTCATGAACTGCGTCGGGTGCGTCGCGACGACCGGCAGCTTCAGCGCCGCGGCGAGCGTCGCGGCCTGCTGGATGTACGCCTCGGCGCCCGGCTGGCCGTAACGCTGCAGCTCGATGTAGAAGCCGCCCGGGAACACCTTCGCCCAGCGCTCGGCGTGACGGCGCGCGGCTTCTTCGTTGCCCGCGGCAAACGCGAGCCCGATATCGCCCTGTTGCGCACCGGACAGCGCGAGCAGCCCCTGCGCGAGCTCGCCGTCGAGCCAGCTCGCGTCGAGTTCCGCACGGCCGCGGTACTGGTTCGTGAGCCACGCCTTCGACAGCAGCTCGCAGAGATTCAGGTAGCCGACCTTGTCCTTGACGAGCAGCAGCAGCCGCGACGGCTTGTCGCGGTCGTCGGGATTGGCGATCCAGACGTCGCAGCCGGCGATCGGCTTGATGCCCTTGCCGCGGGCTTCCTGGTAGAAACGGACGAGGCCGAATGCGTTGCCGAGATCGGTGAGCGCGAGCGCACCCTGACCGTCCGCGGCCGCCGCCTTGACGATGTCGTCAATGCGCACGATGCCGTCGGCAATCGAGAATTCGGAGTGAACGCGAAGATGGACGAAGCGGGGATCTGACATGGGCGCTATTGTAGCCGCCCCGCCGCGCAGGCTGCCCAAAAAATGCCCGCTTTGGCCGTTCGGCCGATACGCGCGGCGACGCGTCGCGCGGTTGGCCGACCGGCCAGGTACCGATGCCCGCGCCGTTTGCGGGATAATACGGTTTTTCGAATCAACGCCCCGGCTTCGCACCCTTTTTTGCGGGCCGCCGTGCGGCCGTTTTCCCGTCGGACCATCATGACCATCGTCAACCTCGCCGCCTACCACTTCGTGTCGCTCGACGCGACCGAGCAATGGCGCCCGCTCGTCACCGCCCGCTGCAACGAACTCGGCCTGCGCGGCACGATCCTGCTCGCGCCGGAAGGCATCAACCTGTTCATCGCGGGCACGCGTGACGCCACCGACGCATTCATCGCGTACATCCGCCACGATCCGCTGTTCGAGGGCAAGTTCGCGTCGCTGCAGTTCAAGGAAAGCCTGTCCGATTCGCAGCCGTTCCGCCGGATGCTCGTGCGCCTGAAGCGCGAGATCATCACGATGAAGAAACCGGCGATCAAGCCGGAACTCGGCCGCGCGCCGTTCGTCGACGCACGCACGCTGAAGACGTGGCTCGACCGCGGCCACGACGACACGGGCCGCCCGGTCGTGATGCTCGACACGCGCAACGCATTCGAAGTCGACGTCGGCACGTTCGACGACGCACTCGACTACCGGATCGACAAGTTCAGCGAATTCCCTGAAGTGATCGACGCGAACCGCGCCGACCTCGAAGGCAAGACGGTCGTGTCGTTCTGCACGGGCGGCATCCGCTGCGAGAAGGCCGCGATCCACATGAAGGAAATCGGCATCGAGAACGTGTACCAGCTCGAAGGCGGGATCCTGAAATACTTCGAGGAAGTCGGCGGCGCGCACTATCACGGCGACTGCTTCGTGTTCGATTACCGCACCGCGCTGAACCCGCAACTCCAGCCCACCGGGAACGTCACGTGCTTCGCGTGCCGCGCGGTCGTCACGCCGGAAGCGCAACAGTCGCCGAGCTACGTGCCCGGCCAGTCGTGCCCGGCCTGCGCACCGGCAGCCAGCGCAGCCTGACCGCGCGCCGCCCCGCGCCCCGATGAGCGCCTATCGCGGCCGTTTCGCGCCGTCGCCCACCGGCCCCCTGCACTTCGGCTCGCTGGTCGGCGCGCTCGCGAGCTGGCTCGACGCGCGCGCGCATGGCGGCGCATGGCTCGTGCGCATCGAGGATCTCGACGGGCCGCGCACGGTACCCGGCGCGGCCGACGATATCCTCGCGACGCTCGCGCATTTCGGCATGACGCCCGACGAGCCGCCCGTCTGGCAAAGTACGCGGGACGCGGCCTATACGGCCGCGCTCGGACGGCTCGTCTCGGCCGGGCTCGTCTATCCGTGCGGCTGCACGCGCAAGGAAATCGCCGACTCGCTGCGCGCCGCGCACGAGCGCCACACGACGCTCGCCTATCCGGGCACCTGTCGCACCGGCCTGCACGGCAAGCCCGCGCGCGCGTGGCGGCTGCGTGTGCCGGACGGCACCGCAGCGATCGTCACGTTCGACGATCGCTGGCAGCGCACGCAAACGCAGAACCTCGCGACCGAAGTCGGCGATTTCGTGCTGAAACGCGCGGACGGGCAATGGGCGTATCAGCTCGCGGTCGTCGTCGACGATGCCGATGCAGGCATCACGCACGTCGTGCGGGGCGCCGACCTGCTCGACTCGACCGCGCGCCAGATCTACCTGCAGCAGTGCCTCGGCGTGCCGACCCCGCGATACCTGCACGTGCCCGTCGTGGTCGACGCGAACGGCGAAAAGCTCAGCAAGCAGACGGGCGCGACCGCGCTCGAACGCGACGATCCGCTGCCGGCACTGCAGGCTGCGGCCGCGCATCTGGGCCTCGCGCCGGCCGGCGCGCTCGCAGCCACGACTCTCGATGCGTTCTACGCAGCCGCAACGGCCGCGTGGGCGACGCGCTTCGGGCCGCAGGCCGGGTGACGCGCGGTTTAGCGCTGGTTTCGTGCCGGTTTCGCACCGATCCCGCGGCTGCCGGATGCCGCTTGCATCGCTCGCCGCCGGCGCCAAGCGCCCTCTTCCGCTCCTCCATCGAACCGCGCCCCCAATGAAAAACGGGCACATGCTCATCGCATGCACCCGCTTTTCCCGCAGCGCTCGCGCGCCGCGCCGTCGTGTCCACCAGGCTTACGCCGACGGCTTGCGCGGCATCCCGAACCCGCCGAGCAGTGCGGCGACCTGACGCTTCGGCCCCTTCTTCTCGGGCTGCTGCGCAGGCTGCGCGTCGTCCCGCTGCTTCGCGGGCGCCGACGGCTCGTACGGCTTCAGGAAGAAATCGTCGACCGGCGCTTCGTGGCGACGGTGATGACCGCGCTCGGAGCCGCCCGGGCGGCGTCCCGACGCACCACGATGTTCGTCGCGTTCGCGACGGCCGCCCCGTTCGCCGCCGCGCTCGCTGTTGCGATCGCCGCCGCGGTCGTTGCCGCGCTCGTCGTGACGATGGCGCGCCGGCTTGTCGAGCGTGAGCGTCTGCATCTCGAGCGGACGCTTGATCAGCTTCTCGATATCGGCAAGCTGCTTGCGCTCGTTCGGGCTGCACAGCGACAGCGCGTCGCCCGTCGCACCCGCGCGGCCGGTACGGCCGATCCGGTGCACGTAGTCTTCCGCGCTGAACGGCAGGTCGAAGTTGATCACGGCGGGCAGTTCGGCGATGTCGAGGCCGCGCGCGGCCACGTCGGTCGCGACCAGCGCCTCGATCTCGCCGCGCTTGAACGCGTCGAGTGCCTGCATCCGCTCGATCTGCGTCTTGTCGCCGTGGATCGCCGACGCGACCACGCCGTCGCGCTCGAGATTGCGCGCCAGCCGGCTCGCGCCGATCTTGCTGTTGCAGAACACGATCACCTGCTTGAGCCCGCGATCGCGCAACAACTGCACGACGGCCGCCTGCTTGTCGCCTTCGGCGACGTCGTAGACGATCTGCGTGACGTTCGCGTTCGTCGAATTGCTGCGCGCGACTTCGATCGTCTGCGGGTTGCGCAGGTACGTCGACGCGAGCTTCTTGATTTCCGGCGAGAAGGTGGCCGAGAACAGCAGCGTCTGACGTTCCTTCGGCAGCAGGTTCAGGATGCGCTGCAGATCGGGCAGGAAGCCCATGTCGAGCATCCGGTCGGCTTCGTCGAGCACGAGGATCTGCACCTGACCGAGATTCGCCGTCTTCTGCTGCACGTGGTCGAGCAGGCGGCCCGGCGTCGCGATCAGGATCTCGACGCCGCGGCGCAGTTCGGCCATCTGCGGGTTCATGTCGACGCCGCCGAACACGACCGCGCTGCGCAGCGGCGTGTGCTTCGCATACGCGTGCACGTTCGCGGCGACCTGGTCGGCGAGTTCGCGGGTCGGCGTGAGGATCAGCGCGCGCACCGGGTGGCGCGCCGGTGACGCGCTCGTGTTGGCCTGCGGCAGCAGCCGCTGGATGATCGGCAGCGAGAAACTCGCGGTCTTGCCGGTACCCGTTTGCGCGGCGCCCATGACGTCGCGGCCGGCGAGCACGACCGGAATGGCCTGCGCCTGGATCGGCGTCGGCGTCGTATAACCCTGCTCCGCAATGGCTTTCAGGATATCGGCGGCAAGGCCGAATTGATCGAAGGTTGCGTCGACGGGCTTGGCGACAGAATCGGACATGGTGGCGTTTCGCTCAAAAGGCGCGGCGGGGACATCGTGCGTCAGGCCAGCCGGGCCTGCGCTCATCACAATTCGGAATTAGACGGAGCCGCGGCGCGCCGCGCGGCGCCGCTCTGGCGCTTGGGACCGGTTCAATATGAACGCTGGACGCCAGGCCGTGCGGACTCCGTTCGGCGCGAATGCCGGCGGAAAGGGGCGTATTGTAGCACTGCGCAGCCATCTGTCCGTGACAACGCCGCGAACGGCCCCGCCGACCGTGCGCGCGGCGGGCCCGGGCAGGCCCGCGCGGTCGACGAATGCCCCGATCGGGCTATCCCGATCGGTCGACGGATAATTTCAAGGGTCAGATTCCGGATCGCCTTGCCGGATCGCCTTGCCGGATCGCCTTGCCGGATCGCCTTGCCGGATCGCCTTGCCGGATCGCCTTGCCGGATCGCCTTGCCGGATCGCCTTGCCGGATCGCCTTGCCGGATCGCCTTGCCGGATCGTCTTGCCGGATCGTCTTGCCGGATCGCCTTGCTGGATCGCCCGCTGCCGGCCCGCGCGGCAGGCAGTCACGCCAGGGAGCCTGACGCCGGCCGCCACCGCCAGGCACGATCCACGCTCCCGCCCGTCGCTCAACCCTTCTTCTTTTTCTTCTCGACCTGAACGCAGTCGCCCAGCAGCGGCGGCGCATTCTGGTCGGCGATCTCGTCGCGCAGCGTCGCTTCCTTGCCCTTCGTCCACCACGTATAGCGGCCGGCCTGATAGCGCGCGCCGGACGCCGACACCGTGTCGACGAACAGCATCTGCTTCCCGTTGACCGGCACGAGCGCGAAGCTCTGGCCGTTGCCCGCGAGCCAGTACGACACGCGCACGGGCTGTTTCTGGTTCGCACACTGGTAGACGGCGAACTGGCGCGAATCGGCGTCGATCTCTTCGACGGTCAGTTGCGCGGCATGCGCGACGGAAACGGCGGTGCCGGCGAGCGCAAGCGCGGCGAGCGTTTGGCGAATCATGCAGGTCCTCTCACGAGACGGGTGGAAACGCGCCCTCGCGGGGCGCGCAATGATTGTTGGCGATCGCGTCGTGGAGCTTGATCAGGGATCGATGACGTCGGCACACGCGTCGGTCGGCGCGGCCGCGAGATGGCCGACGAGCGGCACGATCTTGAGCCCGGCCGAGGCCACCCGGCACGGTGCGGCCGCGACGCCGCAACCCGCGAGACTCGCGACCAGCGCCAGTGCGGCGCCCAGCTTTACGATACGCAGCCAGCTTGGCGTCATCGTCCTCTCCTGGTTACGTCAGCGCGCCGACACGGGCCGGACGGCCGCGGCGGCACGCTTCGCGCGTTCGCGAGCTTCGTCGACGGTCGCGCCGGTCGCCAGCGCGACGCCCATGCGCCGCTTCGCAAAACTTTCCGGCTTGCCGAACAGGCGCAGGTCGGCGCCCGGCACCGCGAGCGCGTCGCGCACGCCTTCGAACGCGATGCCGCGCTCGTCGAGCCCGCCGTAGATCACGGCCGACGCGGCCGGCGAACCGAGCGTCGGATCGACCGGCAGCCCGAGAATCGCACGCGCATGCAGCTCGAACTCCGACTGGCGCTGCGACGCGAGCGTGACGAGGCCCGTATCGTGCGGCCGCGGGCTCACCTCGGAGAACCACACGTCGTCGCCGCGCACGAACAGCTCGACGCCGAACAGCCCGCGGCCGCCGAGCGCTTCGGTCACCTTGTGCGCGATCTCGCGCGACTTCTCGAGCGCCGCCGCGCTCATCGGCTGCGGCTGCCACGACTCGACGTAGTCGCCCGCCACCTGCACGTGGCCGACCGGCTCGCAGAAATAGGTGCGCGTGGCGTCCGTCGCCGGATCGATCGCGCGCACGGTGAGCTGCGTGATCTCGTAGTCGAAATCGATGAAGCCTTCGACGATCACGCGGCCGTGGTTCACGCGCCCGCCCGCCATCGCGTAGTCCCACGCCGGCTTCACGTCGGCTTCGGTCTTCACGACCGACTGCCCCTTGCCCGACGACGACATCACGGGTTTCACGACGCACGGCATGCCGATCTTCGCGACGGCCGCGCTGAACGCTTCGAACGAATCCGCGAACGCATACGGGGACGTCGGCAGGCCGAGCTCCTCGGCCGCGAGCCGGCGGATCCCTTCGCGGTTCATCGTAAGCTGCGTCGCGCGCGCGGTCGGGATCACCTCGGCAAGACCGGCCGCCTCGATCGCCGCGAGCGCGTCGGTCGCGATCGCCTCGATCTCGGGCACGATCAGGTGCGGGCGTTCGGCCTCGACGATCGCGCGCAGCGCGGCGGCGTCGGTCATGTCGATCACATGTGCGCGATGCGCGACCTGATGGCCGGGTGCGTCCGGATAGCGGTCGACCGCGATGACTTCGACACCGAGACGCTGCAACGCGATGATGACTTCCTTGCCGAGCTCGCCGGCGCCGAGCAGCATGACGCGCGTGGCCGAGGATGAGAGCGGCGTACCGAGCCGCTGACCGATCTGCATGTGATTACCCGCTTCTGGTGGAGGACGAAAACGGCTCCGATGTTAACACGCGCAACGACACCGGTTTGGCGCGTTTCGCCGTGCCGCCGCCCCGCCTCGGGCCGCTCGCGAGCGGGCTGCGAACGTTTTCACGCGCGAAGTGTCGGCTCGCCTGCCGCGGGGCGGGTGCGTTACTCTTACGCCTTGATCAGAATCCGATGAGGAACGAGGCTCATGTCCCACCTGTCCGCAGCCGCACGCGCACGCACCGGCCTGCTTCGCCCGTTGCGCGCGCCGCTCTGCGCGTTGACGCTTGCCACGCTTCTCGCCGCCTGCGCGATGCCGACCCACCCCGATTCCGCCGCCCCCGCGCCCGACCCGTACAACCCGGCCGCCGTCCAGCTGCTCGACGACACGAGCTGGGAGCTCACCAGCTGGCTGAACGCCGACGGCACGCAGCGCGCGATCCCGCACGGCGACAACGGCGAGCCGATCAAGCTCGCGCTGTCGACCGAGTCGGGCATCCGGCGCGCGAGCGGGTTCTCGGGCTGCAACCGCTACATGGGCACCTACGCGATCAAGAACGGCCTGTTGAGCTTCGGGCCGCTCGCCGGCACGCGGATGGCCTGCCCGAATACGCTCGGCGGCCAGCTCGAACGCGCGTACCTCGACGCACTCGCCCATGTCGACAAGACCGGCGTGCAGATGCGCGAGCCGCAGCAGTTGCAGATCGTGACCGCGTCCGGCGCAACGCTGACCTTCACGCACCGGAGCCCCTGATGCACGGCGCGCGCGAAGGCCGACCGACCGCCTTCGCGTGGCGCGCCACGCGCGTGTGCCGCGCACCCGCGTCGCGCGGCGTGAAGCGGATGCACGCCGCGTTAGAGTCTTGTTCGCCGGCCGGTTAAACTCGGCGGGTCGCGCCCAGCGCGCCCCTCCCCACTCCTGTTTCAAAGCATGCACACGGTTGTCTTCGGCTGGTTCGGCATCTCCGCCGTCTGGTTCCTCCTTCTCTTCTGGCGTCTCGTGCAGGCGATGCTGCCCGGCGGCGGCGGGCTCGCCGGCCGCGGCTCGATCCGTCTGTGGCTCGGCTTCGCCGCGGTGTTCGTGGCAAGCTGCACGCTGACGAGCCCGCTGTCGGGCCCCGACACGAACGCGCTCGGCCATGCGTTCTCGGCAGGCTTCGCCCACGTGCTCGGCCCGATCGGCACGCCGGTCGCGATGGTCGTGCTGTTCTTCGCCGGGCTGCCCTGGTTGACCGGCATCGGCTGGCGGCAATTCGCCGCGTGGGTCGACACGTCGTTCGGCGTCAAGCTGTCGCGCGACGGCGGCGACGACGATGCCCGCGGCATTGCCGACCTGCCGCGCAGCGCGCTTCATCGCGACGACGACGTCGTGCAGCCGACCACCGCGCATACCGTCAATTCGATGGCGCCGCGCCAGAACGGCCGGTATTCGCGTCCGACGCTGTGGAAACCCGATCCGCAGGCGCGGCCGAAGCCGCGCAGCAGCACGCCCCCGCGCCCTCACGTGGAACCCGTCGCGCCGTCGGGCTGGTTGAAACCGACCGCGCCCCAGCGCACGCCGACGCAGCCCGCACCGATTCCCCCGGCCAGCGCGATGCCGCCACCAACGACCGGTAGCACCGCCAGCCTGGCGCGCGCAGCAGCGAATTCGCAGGTCCCGCGCCCCGACCCGGCCCCGCTTCCCGTCGGATTCGAACCCGTCCGCCCGCGCCCGACAGCCGCGCGACCGGCCACTCCCGCATTGAAGCCGACTACGCCGCGTACCACGGTCACGCCGCGGCCGGCCGCCGCGCAGCCGCAGCGCCCGCCGGTACGCCCCGTCGCAGGCGCAGGTTCGGCCGGCCAGCCTGCGGAGACGGCACGACGTCGTCCGGTGCCGCAAACGCCGGCGCGTGCGCCGCTCTACGCATGGACGGAAAAACCCGCCGCACCGATCGCGCCGGCACCGAGCGTGCACGACACGCTGCGCTCGATCGAGGCCAGCACCGCGCAATGGGCGACGCTGGGCGGTGCGCAGTCGGCCGACGCCGGGCACGCTGCCGCCGCAGCCGCTACCGTGGCCGGGGTGGCCGCGGCAGCAGCGGGCGTTGCGGCGCCGGCATCGGCGGCCGCATCGACCGTGCAGGCCGCTTCGGCCGGGAACGCCGCCGCGACCCACGGCCTCGCCGCGCATGACGCTACTGTGTCGCTCGCGCACGATGCGGCGCCGGCTTACGACGACAACGCACCGATCGTGCTCGACGCGTTCATGCCGGCGGCGCCCGCTGTTCATGCACCGGGTGCCGATGCGGGCACTGTCGCGCTCGACGCGGCCGCCCCGCACGCGCTGTCGAATACCGGCAGCGACGATGCCGCGTTTTCGCATCACGCCGACGACGAGCTCCGGTACGCCGACGATGCGCCTGCCGCGCCAACGCCGGGAATCCCGTCCGCACCCTCACCTTCGTTCGACGCGCCCATCGACCTCGCACCGTGGGAAGACCTCGCCAGCCGCGCGGTTTCCACGTTCGACGCATCCGCGTGGAACGCTGCCGCCGAGTCGTCGACGGACGCGACGGGATCGGAACCGGCCGAGGCTGCCGCCGCACAACCCAGGAACGAGGCGGCTCGCGACATCGCCGCGAGCAACCTGCCGGCACCCGTCGATAACGACGACAGGTACACGGCGCAACCGGCTCCCGCAATCGATCACATTGCATCGGCCCGCGTGCCGCAGGGCATCGACGATGCGCACGCCGACGTGAAAGCGGCCGGGAACATCGCACCGTTCGCGGCCCTCCCCTCTTCGCCGATCACCGAAACGACGTCACGCGCAAGTGCCGAAGCCAGGCCGTTTGCGGCGGTGTCGGCAACGTCGGGATCGGCCGTGTCGGGTACCGCACCGGAAGCCGTCAAGGCGGACGCGGCAGAACCTGCGGCACCGCCGTCGGCAAGCGCTCAGGGCTCCGCGCCGGCAGCGGAATGGACTTGGAAACCGTCGACGGCACAATCTGCCCCGACGAATACAACCGTCGCCGTGGAATTGCCGAAATCGCCGGTTGCCGCTCAACCGTTTGCCGCCATGCAGACGGCTTCGCCTGCTGCTGCGTCGCCGCTCGTCGGCACCACCGCGCAAGCACCTGCATCCGCTTCGGGAACATCGCCTGTCGCCGATACCACTTCAATGGATCGCGTGACCGGCACGGCATCCGGCTCGCCTGCTCAGTCGCCTGCGTCGGCATCGACCGCTGCATCGGCCGCGTCGACATCCGCAATCGGCGGAACCGGTGCCGCGTTGGCTTCTCTTTCGCAGCCGGCCGCGTCGGCATCGACACCTGCGTCTACCCCATCGACATCCCCGGTCGGCGTAACCGGTGCCGCGTCGGCTTCGCTGTCGCAGCCGACCGCATCGGCATCGACCGCTGCATCTGCCCCATCGACATCCCCGGTCGGCGTCACCGGCGCTGCGTCGGCTTTTCTTTCGCAGCCGGCCGCATCGGCATCGATACCTGCGTCTACCCCATCGATATCCCCGGTCGGCGTAACCGGTACTGCGTCGGCTTCGCTTTCGCAGCCGGCCGCATCGACATCGACCGTTGCATCGGTTGCGTCGGCAGCCCCGGCTAGCGGAACGGGCACGACTTACGATTCGTTCCCCCGTGCATCGACGCCCACATCGCCCGTCGTGACTCCGTCGACGGCCGGCACGTCGGCTTCGACATCCGGTTCGACCGCGCCCGTACCGGCTGCCACACCGGCGCTCGCTACCGCGATGCCCGTGAACACCGCGTCCGTTTCGCCCGCGCCGGCGCAGGTCAACCCCGCAAGCTCATCGACGGGTACGACATTCGGCACGTTCGGCACCTCCGGCCCGGTCGCTCGGCAGCCGGCCGCAAGCCTGTCCGTGCCGCCGGCCGTTTCCGACACGACTGCACCGTCCCCCGGCGCCGTTGCATCGATCACGTCCGCCGCAGCGACTCCGGCGCAACCGATCTCCGGCTCGCCCGTCGCTCCGACCGGCTCGCTGCCGTCCTTCGGGGCAACCGCTCCTACGCAGGCTCCGTCGATCGCTTCGGCACCCGCCACAATCGGAGCCACGACGTTCGCAGCCCCGCCCGCCCCGGCCCCGGCCTCGTCGCCGGCAAGCTGGCACGTGTCGAACGTCGCCGCGACACCGGCAGCCGCTGCCCTGCAACCCGCCACGACATTCCCCGGCGCGAGCCTGTCCGCACCGGCGGCGGTCACGCCCGTAGCGGCGATTCCCGCTGCCCCGCCGGCAGATGCGACCGCCGCCACGGCAACAACCGAACCGGCCGCACCGCCCCCCGACACCCCCGCCCGCCCGCCGCGTCCGAACGCGTTCGAATTCCACGCGCCCGCGACGTTCAACGTCGAACTGCCGACCCTCGACCTGCTCGAACCGGCGTCCGACGACATCGAAACGATCACCGACGAACACCTCGCGCAAACCGCGCAGGTCATCGAACAGCGGCTGCAGGAATTCAAGGTGCCGGTGACGGTGGTCGGCGCATCGGCCGGGCCCGTGATCACGCGCTTCGAGATCGAACCCGCGCTCGGCGTGCGGGGCAGCCAGATCGTCGGGCTGATGAAGGACCTGTCGCGCGGCCTCGGCCTCACGTCGATCCGCGTCGTCGAGACGATTCCCGGCAAGACCTGCATGGGCCTCGAACTGCCGAACGCGAAGCGCCAGATGATCCGCCTGTCGGAAATCCTCGAGTCGCGCCAGTACCAGCACTCGGCCTCGCAACTGACGATCGCGATGGGCAAGGACATCACCGGCCATCCGGTCGTCACCGATCTCGCGAAGGCGCCGCACATGCTCGTCGCGGGCACGACGGGCTCGGGCAAGTCGGTCGCGATCAACGCGATGATCCTGTCGCTGCTGTACAAGGCGACACCCGAGGACGTGCGGCTCATCATGATCGACCCGAAGATGCTGGAGCTGTCGGTCTACGAAGGCATCCCGCACCTGCTCGCGCCGGTCGTCACCGACATGAAGCTCGCGGCCAACGCGCTGAACTGGTGCGTCGGCGAAATGGAGAAGCGCTACCGGCTGATGTCGGCCGTCGGCGTGCGCAACCTCGCGGGCTTCAACCAGAAGATCCGCGACGCGGAGGCGAAGGAAAAGAAGATCGGCAACCCGTTCTCGCTGACGCCCGAGGATCCCGAGCCGCTGTCGACGCTGCCGCTGATCGTCGTCGTGATCGACGAGCTGGCCGACCTGATGATGGTGGCCGGCAAGAAGATCGAGGAGCTGATCGCCCGCCTCGCGCAGAAGGCGCGCGCGGCCGGCATCCACCTGATCCTCGCGACGCAGCGCCCGTCCGTCGACGTGATCACGGGCCTGATCAAGGCGAACATCCCGACGCGCGTCGCGTTCCAGGTGTCGTCGAAGATCGACTCGCGCACGATTCTCGACCAGATGGGCGCCGAATCGCTGCTCGGGATGGGCGACATGCTCTTCCTGCCGCCGGGCACCGGTTATCCGCAGCGCGTGCACGGCGCATTCGTCGCCGACGAGGAAGTGCACCGGATCGTCGAGTACCTGAAACAGTTCGGCGAACCGCAGTACGAGGAAGGGATCCTCGACGGCCCGGCCGCCGACGGCGCGACGCAGGACCTGTTCGGCGATGCGCCGGACGCGGAAGCCGATCCGCTGTACGACGAAGCCGTCGCATTCGTCGTGCGCACGCGGCGCGCGTCGATCTCGTCGGTGCAGCGGCAGTTGCGCATCGGCTACAACCGCGCCGCACGCCTCGTCGAGCAGATGGAGGCGGCCGGGCTGGTGTCGCCGATGGGCATCAACGGCAGCCGCGAGGTGCTCGTGCCGGCCGCGGCCGATTGAGCGCGGCGGCCGGCCGCCGTCCACCGATACGGGCGCACCGGCAAACCGGCCGCCCCGTAAAGCAAAAGGGCGCTGCATCGGCAGCGCCCTTTGTCATTTACTGCACCGGCACCAGCTTGAAGTCGACCGGCTTGCCGACCGCCACCTTCTGCGGATTCGGGCCCAGTTGCCCCGTTTCCACATTGCGGCTGAACACGTAGAACGTATCGCTGTCCTGGTTGCCGACGATCAGCCACTTGCCGGTCGGGTCGATCAGGAACTCGCGCGGTGTCTTGCCGAGGCTCGACTGGCGGCCGACGGGCTTCAACCGGCCGTCGGCCTGGTTCACCGCGTAGATCACCAGGTCGTTCGCATCGCCGCGGTTGCTCACGTACAGGAAGCGGCCGTCAGGCGACAGGTGGATCGCGCCGCCGCCGACCTTGCCCTTGAAGCCCGGCGCGGTCATCGATACGGTCTCGACCGGCGTCAGCTTGCCGTCGTGGTAGCCGAACACCTCGACCGCCGCGTTGAGCTCGCTCGTCACGTACGCGTACCGGCCGTCGGCGCTGAACACCATGTGACGCGGGCCCGAACCCGCCTTGACCGGCGTGTAGCGCGTGTCGGTCGGGCTGATCAGCCCGCGGCTGCCGTCCACCGTGTACCGGTAGCCGTAGATCTTGTCCGCGCCGAGATCCTGCACGAACAGGTAATGGCCATCCGGCGAAAACACCGTCGAATGCACGTGCGCGCCGTCCTGGCGGCCCTTCACGGGCCCCGTGCCCTCGTGGTGCACCGTCAGCACGGCCTGGCCGACCGCGCCGTCGTCGCGCAGCGGAAACACCGCGAAGCTGCCGCCCGGATCCTTCGCGACCGAGTAATTGGCCGTCACGAGGTACTTGCCGTCCGGCGACAGCGCGAGATAGCAAGGATCGTTCCCTTCCGACGACACGCGGTCGATGAAGCTCAGCGCGCCCGTCTTCGCGTCGAAGCGGAAGGCGCTGACGCCGCCGCGCTGCGACGCCGGGCCGTCGTCGCCGGGCAGTTCGTTGACCGCGTAGACGGTACGACCGTCGCGGCTCGGCAACAGGTACGACGGATTCACCGTCTTCGCCGACGACACCGGCGCGACGCTGCCGGTTTTCGTATCGAAGCGGTAAACATAGATCCCGTCGCTGCCGCCGCCCGTGTAGGTGCCGACGAGCAGGTTGTACACGCCGTCGGCCGGGGCGGGCGATTGCTGCGCAAATGCGTGGGTCGCGGAAAGGGAGAGCACGATCGCGAAACCTTTCATCCAGTGAGCGAGCCTAAGCGGGAACCCTCGTGTCGAAGCGCGTGCGTCACGCTCGCGTAAACGGTTGGGCATTGAATCCTCCTTGCATCGAGTCGCTTCAAGTGTTGAGATAGGACGAAACGCCGGCCGTTCATGCGCTCCGCCGCCCGGCCGAGTATACGGGGCGCGGCGCCAGTGCGTGAAGCCTTGGCCGCCGCCGTCCGCATTGTGAACTCGAATACCCAAGGATCGCCTGCCCATGCCTGCCCTGATCGAAGACTACGCCCTCGTCGGCGACGGCCACACCGCCGCGCTGGTCGCCAAAGACGGCTCCGTCGACTGGCTGTGCTGGCCCCGCTTCGATTCGGGCGCCTGCTTCGCGGCGCTTCTCGGCACCCCCGAGCACGGCCGCTGGCTGCTCGCGCCGGCCGCCGACGCCGCGATCACGCACACGTCACGCCGCTACCGCGGCGACACGCTGATTCTCGAAACCGACTACGAAAGCGCCGACGGTGCCGTCACCGTGGTCGACTTCATGCCGCCCGGCAACGGCTGGTCCGAGCTGGTGCGGATCGTCATCGGCCGCCACGGCAAGATGAAGATGCGCATGGAGCTCGTGCTGCGCTTCGACTACGGTTTCTCGATTCCGTGGGTCACGCAGCTGACCCGCGAGGACGGCATGAAGGCGATCGCGGGCCCTGACACCGTCGTGCTGCGCACGCCGGTGCCGCTCACCGGCAAGAACCTCCATACGCTCGCGGAATTCACCGTGAACGCCGATGAACGTGTGCCGTTCTCGCTCAGCTATGCGGCGTCGCACATGCGGCTGCCGCCCGCCCGCGATCCGCTGTCGATGCTCGCGCGCACCGAGAACTACTGGCTCGAATGGTCGGGCCGCTGCCAGGTACAGGGCCGCTACGCGGCCGCCGTGCGCCGTTCGCTGATCACGCTGAAGGCGCTGGCCTATGAGCCGACCGGCGGGATCGTCGCGGCGCCGACCACGTCGCTGCCCGAGAAGATCGGCGGCAATCGCAACTGGGACTACCGCTACTGCTGGCTGCGCGACGCGACGATCACGCTGCTCGCGCTGATGCGCGGCGGCTACTACGACGAGGCGCGCGCGTGGCGCACGTGGCTCGGCCGCGTGATGGCAGGCTCGCCCGAACAGATCCAGATCATGTACGGGATCGCCGGCGAACGCCGGCTGCCGGAAATGGAACTCGACTGGCTGCCCGGCTACCAGGACTCGAAGCCGGTGCGCGTGGGCAACGGCGCCGCGAACCAGCTCCAGCTCGACGTGTTCGGCGAGGTGATGGCCGCGCTGCACCTCGCGCGCGTGGGCGGCCTGCAGGCCGACGACACGGTGTGGTCGGTGCAGTGCGCGCTGCTCGACCATCTCGAGAAGATCTGGCAGGAACCCGACGAAGGCATCTGGGAAACGCGCGGCGGCCGCCGCCATTTCACGTTCTCGAAGGTGATGGCGTGGGTCGCGTTCGACCGCGCGATCAAGTCGGCGGAGATGTTCCGGCTGCCCGGCTCGCTCGACCGCTGGCGCGCGCTGCGCGAGCAGATCCATGCCGACGTGTGCAACAACGCATGGCACGAAAGCAAACGGGCGTTTGCACAGAGCTACGGCAGCGACGAACTCGACGCGAGCGTGCTGCTGATGCCGCTGCTCGGCTTCCTGCCGCCGGAGGATCCGCGCATCGTCGGCACGGTCGAAGCGATCGAGCGGGAGTTGCTGCACGACGGGCTCGTGATGCGCTACCGTACGACCGAATACGACGACGGCCTGCCGCCCGGCGAAGGCACGTTTCTCGCGTGCAGTTTCTGGCTGGTCGACAACTATGCGCTGCTGGGCCGGATCGACGACGCGCACCGCCTGTTCAGCCGGCTGCTCGCGCTGTCGAATGACCTCGGGCTGCTCGCCGAGGAGTACGACCCGGTGGCCGGGCGGCTCGTCGGCAATTTCCCGCAGGCGTTCTCCCATGTGGCGCTCGTGCATACCGCGATGAACCTGATGCACCACGAGGACGCGATGGCGCGCGCGGCCGGCCAGCCGGCCCCGGCCGTCGCCACGGGGCGCTGAACGGGGCGCGAGCGGCTTGTTCAGAGAACGTCAAATCGCAAAACTTTGATGAAAAATCGGGGAAATGTTGCATTGCACCACCCATCGTTGTCCGATATGATCGACGCGATTGTCCGGCTGCAGTGCAACATGGCCGGCCGCTGACCCACACGGCACGCCGCGACGCCCCACGCCGCCCTTGCGCACCGTCCCCCACGCGGGAGTAGTCTGCATGCTTTACCAACTGCACGAATTCCAGCGAGCCATGCTGAGCCCGCTGACGGCCTGGGCCCAGGCCGCGTCCAAGTCGTTCGCCAATCCGTCCAGCCCGTTCTCGCTGATGCCGGGTGCGCCGCGGATGGCCGCCGCGTATGAGCTGATGTACCGGCTCGGCAAGGATTACGAGAAGCCCGAGTTCAACATTCACCAGATCGTCAAGGACGGCCACAACATCCCGATCGTCGAGCAGACGATCGTCGAGAAGCCGTTCTGCCGACTGCTGCGCTTCAAGCGTTATTCGGACGACGCCGACGCCGTCACGCAGTTGAAGGACGAGCCGGTCGTGCTGGTCTGCGCGCCGCTGTCGGGCCACCACTCGACGCTGCTGCGCGACACCGTGCGCACGCTGCTGCAGGATCACAAGGTGTACATCACCGACTGGATCGACGCGCGGATGGTGCCGGTCGAAGTTGGCCCGTTCCACCTGCACGACTACATCGCGTACATCCAGGAATTCATCCGTCACATCGGCGCGCGCAACCTGCACGTGATCTCGGTGTGCCAGCCGACGGTGCCGGTGCTCGCGGCGATCTCGCTGATGGCCAGCCGCGGCGAGGACACGCCGCTCACGATGACGATGATGGGCGGCCCGATCGATGCGCGCCGCAGCCCGACGTCGGTGAATTCGCTCGCCACGCAGCACTCGACCGCGTGGTTCGAGAACAACGTGATCCACACGGTGCCCGCGAATTACCCGGGCGAAGGCCGCCAGGTGTATCCGGGCTTCCTGCAGCACACGGGTTTCGTCGCGATGAACCCGGAGCGGCACGCACAGTCGCACTGGGATTTCTACCAGAGCCTGCTGCGCGGCGACGAGGAAGACGCCGAAGCGCACCGCCAGTTCTATGACGAATACAACGCGGTGCTCGACATGGCCGCCGAGTATTACCTCGAGACGATCCGCGTCGTGTTCCAGGAATTCCTGCTGGCCGAGGGCACGTGGGATGTCGAAGGCGAGCGCGTGCGTCCGCAGGACATCAAGCGTACCGCGCTGATGACGATCGAAGGCGAACTCGACGACATCTCCGGCAGCGGCCAGACGCACGTCGCGCACGAGCTGTGCACGGGCATCCCGCAGGACCAGCGCCGCAGCCTGACCGCCGAGAAGTGCGGTCACTACGGGATTTTCTCGGGCCGCCGCTGGCGCACGATCATCTATCCGCAACTGCGCGACTTCATCCGCGAGCATGCGCCGGAGCCGAAGCACGGTGCGACGAAGGATGCCGCGGATGCGCCGGCGCCCAAGACGCTCTCCGCCGTGCCGGCCAGCAATGCGCCGCTCGAAACGACGCGCGCCACCGCGGCGAAGCGCACGCGCGCGAAGGCCCCCGCCAAGGCAGTCGCAGCGGCTCCGGCCAAGGCCGCACCGGCCGCGAAACGCGCCGCCAGCGGCCCGCGCGTCAAGGCCGTGCGCACGCGCAAGGCCGCCTGACGCACCGCGTTCCGACGAAAAAACGCCGCCGTTGCCTGCGCACGGCGGCGTTTTTGCATCCTTCGACCGCTTCAGCTCGGCCGGTGCGTCAGCGACGCAGCAGATACGCGAGCAGCAACTCGGTGTTCATGCGGACCATCTCGGCGCGTTCGTCGGTGTCGGTGAAATCGCGGCCGAGCGTCGCGGCGAGCGTGAAGCGGTTCGACACGATGTAGTAGCCGAGCCCCGACAGCGTCACGTAGAAGCGCAGCGGATCGACGTCGGTGCGGAACAGCCCGGCCTTCTGGCCGCGCGTCAGCACGTTGCCGAGCTTCGCGACGATCGGCGACATCATCTCGCGGATCCGCGTCGACTTGTGCAGGTAGCGCGCTTCGTGCAGGTTCTCGTTGTTGATGAGCCTGAGCAGTTCCGGATGGTCGCGGTAGTAGTCCCAGACGAAATGCGCGAGCCGCGTGACGGCTTCCACCGGCGCGACGCCATCGAGGTCGAGCACGCGCTCGGCCTCGGTCAGCGCGGAGAACGCGTGTTCGAGCACGGCCGTGAACAGCTGTTCCTTGCTGCCGAAGTAGTAATAGAGCATGCGCTCGTTGGTTTCGGCCCGGCGCGCGATCTGGTCGACGCGCGCGCCGAACAGCCCTCCACTCGCGAACTCTTCGGCTGCCGCCATCAGGATGCGGCGGCGCGTACCTTCAGGATCTCTTTTGATTTTTGGCTGATTCATGGTGGCGTTTTGCTATGTGAGCCGCTTGATCCGGACCGGCACCCCCACCGCCTCGGCGCCGGCCGCCCTGGAACGGGCGCGCCGCGGGCGGCCGCCCTCCTGCTGAGCCCCTGCAAAAAAGCGGTTCGATTATGCGCACAGACGGCGTCCAGCGCAATGCGGGAAATCGGCGATAATCGAGCTTTGGCAAACCTTTCCGGCCGCGCCCGAAGCGGCCGAGAGCCATTCGGCGCCGCTGCGCCCGTTGTCACCGTGACCGACTCCAAAACACTCGCGGATCGCATCGAAGATCTGCTTCCCCAGACGCAATGCACGAAGTGCGGCTATAACGGCTGCCGGCCGTACGCCGAGGCGATCGCCGCCGGCGACGCGAACTACAACCAGTGCCCGCCCGGCGGCGCCGAAGGCATCGCGCGCCTCGCGGGCCTGCTCGGCAAGCCCGTGATTCCGCTGAACCCCGTGAACGGCAGCGAACATCCGCGCGCCGTCGCCTTCATCGACGAAAGCCTGTGCATCGGCTGCACGCTGTGCATGCAGGCGTGCCCGGTCGACGCGATCGTCGGGGCGCCGAAGCAGATGCACACGATCGTCGAGTCGCTGTGCACGGGTTGCGACCTGTGCGTGCCGCCCTGCCCGGTCGACTGCATCGCGATGCTGCCGGTGACCGGTGAACGCACCGGCTGGGACGCGTGGTCGCAGGAACAGGCCGATGCCGCGCGCGAACGCCACGACCTGCGGCTCGCGCGCCAGCGCCGCGAACGCGAAGCCGCCGAAGCGCGTGCGGCCGCACGCCGCGCGGCCAGCGCCGCGAAGCCGGCCGCGGCCCCCGCGGGAACGCCATCCGCCGCACCGGCCCCGGACGACGCGGAAGCGAAGAAGCGCGCGATCATCGCCGCCGCGCTCGAGCGTGCGCGCAAGAAGAAGGAAGAACTGTCCGGGCAAGGTGCCGGGCCGAAGAACACCGAGGGTGTGAGCGCGGCCGTCCAGGCACAGATCGACGCCGCCGAGGCGCGCCGCAAGCGGCTCGCGGAACAGCAGGCCCAACGCGACGCCGAAGCGGCGGCCGCGAGCGGCAACGACGAAGAGAACGACGCAGGCAACGACGGCCCGGGCGGCCCGTCCGCACCGCCCGACCAGAACGCTCCATGAACGCCAGCAAACGACGCGCGATCTACGAAACGCTGCAGAGCCTCAATCCGCATCCGACCACCGAGCTCGAATACTCGACGCCGTTCGAGCTGCTGATCGCCGTGATGCTGTCCGCTCAGGCGACCGACGTATCGGTCAACAAGGCGATGCGGAAGATGTTTCCGGTCGCGAACACCCCGCGACAAATCGTCGCACTCGGCGAAGAAGGCGTCACCGAGTACATCAAGACGATCGGCCTGTACCGGACCAAGGCGAAGAACGTGGTCGCGACGTGCCGGATCCTGCTCGACCGCTACGACGGCGAGGTACCGGCCGATCGCGAAGCGCTGGAAGGCCTGCCGGGCGTCGGCCGCAAGACCGCGAACGTCGTGTTGAACACCGCGTTCGGCCAGCCGACGATCGCGGTGGACACGCACATCTTCCGCGTCGCGAACCGCACGGGGCTCGCGCCGGGCAAGGACGTGCGCGCCGTCGAGGCCGCGCTCGAGAAGTTCACGCCGAAGGAGTTCCTGCAGGACGCGCATCACTGGCTGATCCTGCACGGTCGCTACGTGTGCAAGGCCCGCAAGCCCGAATGCTGGCATTGCGCGATCGAGCCGCTGTGCGAATTCAGGCCGAAGACCCCGCCGCCCAACGAGTGACGCGCAACCGCGGCCGGCCTGCCGCAAACCGCCGGTCGCCATGCGGCCCGACGCCCGACGCTTGACGCACACCCCACCAGCCGCCCTCCGCCGGCCACTCGCGGCCGCGACCGCGCGTAGCCACCCGCGCCGCCGCCGCTTCCCCCCTCCCGACTAGGCGTTGGAGGTCGCGGTCGCGTCGTCGGCCGCCGCGCCGCCCGCGCGCACCAGCGCCAGCACGGCGGCCAGGATCGCGACGCCGCCCGCCCACTGCAGCGGCGACAGCGCCTCGCCGAACAGCAGCGCCGCCAGCGCGACCGTCACGACCGGTTCGAGCGTCGACAGCATCGACGTGCGCGCGGCCCCAAGCCGTTCGAGCCCGGCAAAGAACGCGATCATCGCCGCGACCGTCGACACGAGCGCGATCGCAAGCATCGACGCCCAGCCGCCGGCCGTCGCGGGCCAGCGCGGCGGCGCGCCGAACGCCGCGGTCCGCACGACGGCGATCGCCACGAGCATCGCGGTCGCCGACAGGCAGATGATCGCGGTGGTCGCGAGCGGATCGACGCCGCGCGTCGCCTTCGTGCCGCCGACGATGTACAGCGAATAGATCACCGCGGCAGCCAGCGCGAGCGCGATCCCGAGCGGCTCGCCATGCCCGCCGCCGACCATCAGCGCCGAACCCGCGACGCACAGCACCAGTGCGACGGCCTTCGCGCGCGTGAGGTGCTCGCCGAGCCACCACGCGGCCAGCAGCGTGACGAAGGCCGGATACAGGTACAGCAGCAGCGCGACAAGGCTCGCCTGCGCGTGTTGCAGCGCACTGAAGTAGCAGAACGACTGCCCGACGTAGCCGAGCGCGCCCATCGCCACGAGCGGCGCGAGCGCGCGCCCGCGCGGCCACGTGACGCGGCGATGCCGTGCGATCGCGGCGAGCACCGCACCGCCGATCGCGAAGCGCACGATCAGCAGCCCGAGCACGTCGACACCGGCCGCATACGCGTAGCGGCCGAAGATCGCCATCGCGCCGAACGCGGCGGCGGACAACGCGACGTAGAGCGTGCCCTGCAGGGCTGCGGACGATGGGCGGGCGGTGGCGGTCATGACGGAACGGATGAGAACGGTGCGGTGACGGGAAACGGTGGAGTGTAGCGGCGCGGCGGCCACGAGCCTAGCCCGCGCTTACCCCGCGCTTACCCCGCGCTTACCCCGCACTTACCCGTTACCCGGCACCGGCGGCGCACCTCACCGGCCCGTGCCGCGCATCCGCAAGGCCCGCCGGCCACCGCCGCTGCGGCCACGCGATTGCGCCAACCCGCCGCCAGCGCCGCCCGCCGACCCGGCGTACAATGCGCGACGCGGCATCCAGCCGTCCGAATCACGACGTTTCCCCACCATGTTCAATCCAAGCCGCGACGAAGTGCGTCGCTTTTTCACCGAGACCTGGCGCAAGCAGCGCGCCGGCGAGATCCTGACGCCGCTGGAAGCGATGGCAGCCGACTGGATCGTCGAGCATCCCGAATACCACGACGAACTCGCCGACGCCGATGGCGCCTCCGCGCGCGAGTACACGCCCGAGGAAGGCCGCACGAACCCGTTCCTGCACCTGTCGATGCATCTCGCGATCAGCGAGCAGCTGTCGATCGACCAGCCGCCCGGCATCCGCGCCGCGCACGACAAGCTCGCGGCGAAGCTCGACTCGACCCACGACGCGCAGCACGTGATCATGGAATGCCTCGGCGAGACGATCTGGGAAGCCCAGCGCACGAACACGCCACCCGATACCGACGCGTACCTGCAGCGCATCCTGCGCCGCGCATCGCGCGACTGAGCGCCGCCGCGGCGGCCTGCAGGCGCCGGCGCACGGACAAAAAAATACCCCGCCGGGGCGGGGTATCCTTGCTGCGCGGGCCCGCCGGGCCCGTCGCGCTTACTTCTTGAACACGAGATCGGTCTCTTTCAGCGACTCGATGTAGGCCGCGATGTCCTTCATGTCGCTGACCGACAGGCTCTGCACCTGTGCCTGCATGATCGCGTTGTTGCGGCCAATCAGCGGGTTCGTCAGCCCCATCTGGTACTGGCGCATCGCCCACACGAGGTAGTCGGCATGCTGGCCGGCGAGGCGCGGATATTCGGCGTTGATCGGCTTGTTCATCTGCGCGCCGTGGCAGGCCGCGCAGTTGTGCGATTCGACCAGTTCCTTGCCCTTCGTGATGTCCGCCGCGTGCGCGGTACCGATCGCGAGGCCGGCCGCCAGTGCAACCGCCGCCGTCTTGAATGCGTTGTTCATGAATGCTCCTGTCCCGCCGAGCGATCGGCGGCGCGCGCTTACTTGTAGGGGTTGTCCTTCGAGTCGGCCTTCTGGGCGGCGTAGTACGCCGACAGATCCGCGATGTCCTGGTCCGTCAGCGAACCGGCGATCGCATTCATCGACGGGAAGTGACGATCCTTCTTGCGGTAGGCCTTCAGCGCGTTCTCGAGATATTGCTGGTTCTGGCCGCCGAGGACAGGCACCCGGTAGACCTCCGGGTACGCCGCGCGGTAGTCCTGGATGCCGTGGCAACCGATGCACATGGCGACCTTGCTCGCCCCGTCCTTCGGGTTGCCGACCACACCGGCCGCCTGCGCGCTGCCCGCGAGCGCCACGAGCGCTGCGACAACGACGTGTTTGCCGACGAATTTGTTCATAGCTCTTGTAACCTAGCTTGAGGGGAAACTGGCGCCGAAGCGGCAACGGCCCGCGCCGTTTTGCTTGTCGGTCGCCACGCAGGCCAAAAAAAACGGCCAGATTGTACCGCGTCGGCGGGGAACGCGTCCACAAGGCGCCCCGCCACAGTCCCGCAACGATACGCGGGCGCGGCCCAACCGGACAGCCCTTCTGACTTATACTGGGTTTTTTTCCCCGATTGAGAAGAGCGCCGCCATGCGTTTCGAAGGGTCCTCGCACTACGTCGCCACCGACGATCTGAAGCTCGCGGTCAATGCCGCGCTGACGCTGCAACGCCCGCTGCTGATCAAGGGCGAGCCCGGCACCGGCAAGACCATGCTCGCCGAGGAAGTGGCCGCCGCGCTCGACATGCCGCTGCTGCAGTGGCACATCAAGTCGACCACCAAGGCGCAGCAGGGCCTGTACGAATACGACGCCGTGTCGCGGCTGCGCGATTCGCAGCTCGGCGACGAGCGCGTGAAGGACATCTCGAACTACATCGTCAAGGGCGTGCTGTGGCAGGCGTTCGATGCCGAGCACCCGAGCGTGCTGCTGATCGACGAGATCGACAAGGCCGACATCGAATTCCCGAACGACCTGCTGCGCGAGCTCGACCGGATGGAATTCCACGTGTACGAGACGCGCGAGACGGTTCGCGCGAAGCACCGCCCGCTCGTCATCATCACGTCGAACAACGAGAAGGAGCTGCCCGACGCGTTCCTGCGCCGCTGCTTCTTCCACTACATCCAGTTCCCCGACCCGTCGACGATGCAGAAGATCGTCGCGGTCCATTTCCCGGACATCCGCGAGGAGCTGCTGCGCGCGGCGCTCGAGAGTTTCTTCGAATTGCGCGGCGTGTCGGGCCTGAAGAAGAAGCCGTCGACGTCCGAGCTGCTCGACTGGCTGAAACTGCTGCTCGCCGAGAACATCCCGGCCGACGCGCTGCGCGGCGCGGACGCGAAGCAGATCGTGCCGCCGCTCGCGGGCGCGCTGCTGAAGAACGAGCAGGACCTGAGCCTGCTCGAGCGGCTCGTCTACATGAACCGGCACAACCGGTAATCCCCCTCACCCGCGAAGGCCCGGCCATGCTGCTCAATTTCTTCTACGCGCTGCGCGCAGCCAAGCTGCCCGTCTCGGTGAAGGAATACCTGACGCTGCTCGAAGCGCTGAAGGCCGGGCTGATCTCGCCGTCGATCGACGCGTTCTACTTCCTCGCGCGCATGACGCTCGTCAAGGACGAGCAGTACTTCGACAAGTTCGACCAGGCGTTCGGCGCGTATTTCCACGGCGTGTCCGCGCTGCCGTCGGATGCATTCGACATTCCGCTCGACTGGCTCGAAAAGCGCCTCGAGCGCGAGCTGTCGCCGGAGGAGAAGGCGCAGATCGAGGCGATGGGCGGGCTCGACAAGCTGATGGAGCGCCTGAAGGCGCTGCTCGACGAGCAGAAGGAGCGCCACGAAGGCGGCAACAAGTGGATCGGCACCGGCGGCACGTCGCCGTTCGGGCACGGCGGCTACAACCCGGAAGGCGTGCGCATCGGCGGCCCGTCGAACGGCAACCGCACCGCGGTGAAGGTGTGGGAGGCGCGCGCGTACCGCGACTACGACGATTCCGTCGAGATCGGCACGCGCAACATCAAGGTCGCGCTGCGGCGGCTGCGCCGCTTCGCGCGCGAAGGCGCCGCCGAGGAGCTCGACCTGCCCGGCACGATGCGCAGCACCGCCGCGAACGCGGGCTGGCTCGACCTGCGGATGGTGCCCGAGCGCCGCAACAACGTGAAGGTGCTGATGCTGCTCGACGTCGGCGGCTCGATGGACGATCACATCAAGCGCACCGAGGAGCTGTTCTCGGCCGCGAAGGCCGAATTCAAGCACCTGGAGTTCTTCTACTTCCACAACTGCGTGTACGACCACCTGTGGAAGAACAACCGCCGCCGCCACTCGGAACGCACCGCGACGTGGGACGTGCTGCACAAGTTCACGCCCGACTACAAGCTGATCTTCGTCGGCGACGCGACGATGAGCCCGTACGAAGTGCTGCAGCCCGGCGGCTCGGTCGAATACAACAACCCGGAAGCCGGCGCCGTGTGGCTGCGCCGCCTCGCCGACCAGTTCCCCCATCATGCATGGCTGAACCCGGAGCCCGAGCGGCTATGGGAATACCGGCAATCGGTCGCGGTGATCCGCGACCTGCTCGGCCATCGCATGTATCCGCTCACGCTCGCGGGCCTCGAAACCGCGATGCGCGCACTCAGCAAGTAACGACACCCACCAAGACACGAAGGTCGCCTCCGGGCGGCCTCCCCCCGGAGAGAGCATGAACCCCTCGCCCACCGCGAGCGCCAGCCGCGCCGGCGGCCGCCGCTTTTTCGCCGATACATCCGTGTCCGCGCTCGTCGCCGGCTTCGTCGCGATGATGACCGGCTACACGAGCTCGCTCGTGCTGATGTTCCAGGCCGGCCGCGCCGCCCACCTCACCGATGCGCAGATCTCGTCGTGGATCTGGGCGCTGTCGATCGGCATGGCGCTGACGACGATCGGCCTGTCGCTGCGTTTTCGCGCGCCCGTCGTCGTCGCGTGGTCGACGCCCGGCGCCGCGCTGCTGATCGCGTCGCTGCCCGGCGTGCCCTACCCCGAGGCGATCGGCGCGTTCGTCGTCTGCGCGGTGCTGCTGACGGCCGTCGGCGTGAGCGGGCTGTTCGACACGCTGATGCGCAAGATTCCGGCCGGCATCGCCGCCGCCCTGCTCGCGGGCATCCTGTTCGAGATCGGCATCGAGATCTTCCGCGCCGCGCAGTTCCAGACCGCGCTCGTGCTCGCGATGTTCTTCACGTACCTGATCGTCAAGCGGCTCGCGCCGCGCTATGCGATCGTGACGACGCTGATCGTCGGCACGGCGGTGGCCGGCGGCCTCGGCCTGCTCGACTTCAGCGGCTTTCACATCGCGTTCGCGAAACCCGTGTTCACGATGCCGGCGTTCTCGATCGCGTCGATCGTCAGCATCGGCATTCCGCTGTTCGTCGTCGCGATGGCGTCGCAGAACGTGCCGGGCATCGCGGTGCTGCGCGCGGACGGTTATCGGACCCCGTCGTCGCCGCTGATCGCGACCACCGGCCTCGCATCGCTGCTGCTCGCGCCGTTCGGCTCGCACGGCGTGAACCTCGCGGCGATCACGGCCGCGATCTGCACGGGCCCGGAAGCGCACGAGGATCACGCGAAACGTTACACGGCCGCCGTTTGGTGCGGCCTGTTCTACCTGGTCGCCGGTGTCTTCGGCGCGACGATCGCCGCGCTGTTCGCGGCGCTGCCGAAGGCGCTCGTCGTGTCGGTCGCCGCGCTCGCGTTGTTCGGCTCGATCATGAGCGGCCTCGCGAACGCGATGCAGGACGTGAAGCAGCGCGAAGCCGCGCTCGTCACGTTCATGGTCACCGCGTCGGGCCTCACGCTGCTGTCGATCGGCTCGGCCTTCTGGGGGCTCGTCGCGGGGATCGTCACGCAGGTGATCCTGAACGCGCGCCGCCCCGCGTAATGCGGCACGGCGCTCGCCGGACATGCCAAAACGTGCTCGACGCGAATCGGGCCTAGAATGATGGCTTGGAAGCGGCGCCCGGCGCCGCTTCGCTTCGCCGCCGCGCTCGCGCGGCCCGTGAGAACCCGGCGCCCTGCGCCCTTCTTCCGAATCGCCATGACTACCGCACTCGACCAGCTGAAGCAGTACACGACCGTCGTCGCCGACACGGGCGATTTCCAGCAGCTTGCGCAATACCAGCCGCAGGACGCGACCACGAACCCTTCGCTGATCCTGAAGGCCGTCCAGAAGGACGCGTACAAGCCGATCCTCGAGAAAACCGTCCGCGATCATCGCAACGAAAGCACCGACTTCATCATCGACCGCCTGCTGATCGCATTCGGCACCGAGATCCTGAAGCTGATCCCGGGCCGCGTGTCGACCGAGGTCGACGCGCGCCTGTCATTCGACACCCAGCGCTCGATCGACAAGGGCCGCGAACTCATCAAGCTGTACGAAGCAGCCGGCATCGGCCGCGAGCGCATCCTGATCAAGCTCGCGTCGACGTGGGAAGGCATCCGCGCGGCCGAAGTGCTGCAGAAGGACGGGATCAAGTGCAACATGACCCTGCTTTTCTCGCTCGTGCAGGCCGCCGCCTGCGCGGAAGCCGGCGCGCAGCTGATCTCGCCGTTCGTCGGCCGCATCTACGACTGGTTCAAGAAGCAGGCCGGCGCGGAGTGGAATGAAGAGAAGGACGGTGGCGCGAACGATCCGGGCGTGCAGTCGGTGCGCCGCATCTACACGTACTACAAGACGTTCGGCTACAAGACCGAAGTGATGGGCGCGAGCTTCCGCACGACCAGCCAGATCACCGAACTCGCCGGCTGCGACCTGCTGACGATCAGTCCCGATTTGCTGCAGAAGCTGCAGGACAGCAACGAGACGGTCACGCGCAAGCTGTCGCTGGAAGCGCTGCACGACAAGCCCGCCGCTCGCGTCGCGATCGACGAGGCAGCGTTCCGCTTCCAGCTGAACGACGACGCGATGGCAACCGAAAAGCTCGCCGAAGGCATCCGCGTATTCGCCGCCGATGCGGTGAAGCTCGAGAAGCTGATCGACTCGCTGCGCTGAGCCGCGATACGCGTCAGCGGGGGTCAGTAACACTGACAACAGCCGTCAGCAGGCACGACGCACACGGCCGCGAACGTCATGTTCGCGGCCGTTTTTATTTTTCATTCCATCGTCAGGCACGCGCACTACAATCCACGTCACGGGTGCGGCGGCCGCCTCCCGATGCCCCCTTTTCCCGGTCAGTCTTGTACGACGCCGAACCCGCGCAGATGCGCAGGCCGGCCCATCACAGGAGACAACGATGCAAGTTCAACCGTACCTGACGTTCTACGGTCGCGCCGACGAAGCCCTTCAGTTCTACGAAAAGGCGCTCGGTGCGAAGACGATGTTCAAGATGCACTTCAAGGACGCGCCGCCGAATCCCGACTACCCGATGGCGCCGGAGATGGCCGACAAGGTGATGCATGCGAGCTTCACGATCGGCGACTCGATGATCATGTGCTCGGACGGCGACTGCAGCCAGCCGGCAGGCGCCGCGCACGCCGGCTATTCGCTGTCGCTGAACCCGGAGACGGTCGAGGAAGGCCAGAAGCTGTTCAATGCGCTCGCCGACGGCGGCGAAGTGACGATGCCGTTCGGCAAGACGTTCTGGGCGCTCGGCTTCGGGATGGCCAAGGATCGCTTCGGCGTGCACTGGATGGTCAACGTCGAAGACCTGTCGCAGCGCGAGGAGCTCGCGAAACACGCGCAGGGCTGATGAAAAAACGCCCGCCACCGCAAGGGGGCGGGCGTTTTCGTTACCGCGCGACGTCCGTCTCAGCCTTCGACGACGTCGAGATAATCCTCCGGCCGCGTGCGATCCTCCGCATGCGCGATGCCCATCACGCGCACCAGCACGCTCACCGCCACCGCCACCACCAGGTTCACGATCAGCGACCACACGGCCGCGTAGCCGGGAATCGCGAGACCGAACAGGTGGATCGTGAAGATCGAACTCGCCAGCTTCAGCGAGACCGCCATCCACGTACCGCAGATGATGCCTGCCGCCCAGCCGGCCAGCAGGCCGCGATGGTCGAGCACGCGCGTGTACAGGCCGAGCACGATCGCGGGCAGCGTCTGGATGATCCAGATCCCGCCGAGCAGCTGCAGCTGGATCGCGTAGGTCAGCGGCAGCCCGAGGATGAACGCGACCGCGCCGACCTTCACGATCAGCGACACGAGCTTCGCGACGTGCGTCTCCTGCTCGTGCGACATGTTGCGGTTCACGAACTCGCGGTGAATGTTGCGCGTGTACAGGTTCGCGGCCGCGATCGACATGATGGCCGCCGGCACCAGCGCGCCGATGCCGATCGCCGCGAACGCGACGCCGACGAACCACGACGGGAAATACTCGAGGAACAGCGCGGGCACCGCGAAGTTCGGGCCGAACGCCTTGAAGTACGGCGCGTACTGCGGCATGTCCTTCACGCCCGACGCGAGCGCCATGTAGCCGAGCAGCGCGAGCAGGCCGAGCACGAACGAGTACGCGGGCAGCATCGCCATGTTGCGGCGGATCGAGTTGCCGGACGACGACGACAGGATCGCCGTGACCGAGTGCGGATACAGGAACAACGCGAGCGCCGAGCCGATCGCGAGCGTCGCGTACGCGCTGTAGCCGTTCAGGCTCATCGCGTCGGGCGCCTTCAGCAGCAGCTTGGCCGGCGGCACGCTCGCGAAGATGTGTCCGAAGCCGCCGAGCTTGGCCGGGATCACGATGACCGCCGCGGCGATCGTGATGTAGATCAGGATGTCCTTGACGATCGCGATCATCGCGGGCGCGCGCAGGCCCGACGTGTACGTGTACGCGGCGAGGATCGCGAACGCGATGATCAGCGGCAGGTCGCCGACGAAGCCGGTCGTGTCGAAGCCGAGCGCGCCGATCACCACCTCGATGCCGACGAGCTGCAGCGCGATGTACGGCATCGTCGCGACGATGCCCGTCACCGCGATCGCGAGCGCGAGCATCCGGCTGCCGTAGCGCGCGTTGACGAAGTCGGCGGCCGTCACGTAGCCGTGCCGCTTCGCGATGCTCCACAGCTTCGGGAACACGACGAACGCGAACGGATAGATCAGGATCGTATAGGGCAGTGCGAAGAAACCCATCGCGCCGGCGCCGAACACGAGCGCGGGCACCGCGACGAAGGTGTACGCCGTATAGAGGTCGCCGCCGAGCAGGAACCACGTGACGATCGTGCCGAAGCGGCGTCCGCCGAGGCCCCATTCGTCGAGATGGGCGAGATCGCCGCGCCGCCAGTTCGCGGCCAGGAAACCGATGATCGTGACGCCGATGAACAGCAGGACGAAGACGAAGGTTGCGCCGAGATTCATCGCGCACCTCCCTGCGGGCCGCTCGCCTTCCACGCGTTCTTGGTCTTGAAATACACGAACGCGGTGATCACCGCGCTGATGAAGACCCAAAGCAGCTGGTACCAGTAGAAAAACGGAAAACCGAACATCTGCGGTTCGATCTTGCTGTACGACGGTACCCAGACCATCGCGATCAGCGGCAGTACCAGCAGCCAGAGCCAGCGCTTGGCGGCCCGGTTGGCGTCGGCATCGTGAGCCATGACGTCTCCTCTTCTTTCCCGGTTATCGATCTTGTTGAGCGGGTACGGCGCCGAGAGGAGCGCAAAACGGGTAGGCTGCGGCTCCCCTGGCTTCGCGCCAGTATAGGAGCCGCGAGCACGCGGTCAAGCGGGGGCGAACCCGATGTGATCCGCCCCTTGTCGCGTGGTTGCACCGGCCTGCCGCCGGTGCCTGAAGCGTCAGATCGCGAACGAGGTATCGCGCGCGCCGGTCGTTTCTTTCAAAGCTTTCACCCACTTGCGTGCGGGCAGCTTCAGCGTGTCCTCGATCAGCTTCGCACGCGCGTCGAGCTGTGCGAACGACACGTCGAGCGCGGGGCCCGAGAACGCGATCGCGATCCGGTTGCCGTCATGCACTTCCGGCAGCGCGATGACGCGATGATCGAACGCCGCGTTCAGGTGCTTCATGTTGCGCACGAAGCTCGGATGGTCGCCGAACAGGTTGATCGTCGCGATGCCCGCGTCGGCAAGACAGCCGCGCACCGCACGGTAGAACGCGACGCTGTCGAGCACCGGGCCGCGCGCGGTCGCGTCGTACAGGTCGATCTGGATCGCGCCCGTCGTGCCGCGGTTGGCCGGGTCGTTGACGAAGTCCCATGCGTCGGCTTCATGCACGGCGAGACGCGCATCGTCGGGCGGCAACGCGAACATCGTGCGCGCGGCGACGATCACGGCCGGGTTCAGCTCGACGGCCTCGACCTTCGCTTGCGGGAGGAAACGGTGCGAGAACTTGGTCAGCGCGCCGGTGCCGAGTCCGAGCTGGACGATCCGCCCGGGCGTTTCGAGGAACAGCAGCCACGCCATCATCTGCTGCGCGTATTCGAGCTCGATGTGCAGCGGCTTCGAGATCCGCATCGCGCCCTGTACCCACTCGGTGCCGAAGTGCAGGAAGCGCACGCCGCCCTCTTCCGAGAACGTGACGGGCGCGAAGCGCGGCTTGCGCGGCGCTTCGAGCACGGGCACGTCGTCGTGTTCGTCGATGTCCGGGCGGCGCTTCACGCGCGGCGGCTGGAGTTTTTCGGAGCCGTTGTAGGCGGACGGCTTGCGATTCTTGAACGCGCGCGCCTCGGCGGACGCGCGCTTGATCAGTCGGGTCATGATTGAATCTCGCTGGGTGACGCTGGTTTTAGCGGACGAGAGGATAGCATTGGTGGGGGATGGCGGCCGCGAGGTACGCCCGGCTGCACCCGACTTCGAATCCCGTTGGCGATACTCGACATTCATCGCTAGAAGGAGGAAACATGACCTCAACCGACAGGAAGATCTGGTTTCCGGCGAAACGCTACGGATGGGGCTGGGGATTGCCGGTTGCGTGGCAGGGCTGGGTCGTGCTGGTGCTGTTCGCGCTCGGGATCATCGCGAGTGCGTGGCTCGCGCCGCCTCACCGATCGCCGTTCGCCTACGCCATTTGCATCGTGGCGTTGGTCGCGCTGCTGATTGCCGTGTGCTGGCTCAAGGGCGAGAAACCCGGGTGGCGTTGGGGCAAGGACGATTGACGGTCAGGCTCGACACGCAGCCCGTGCGGTCGCGGTTCGTCGGCAGGAAACACCCCTCCCCTCCGTCATCGATACACCGCGGCCACACTCTGTCGATCGGCTGAATTGTCCCGAATCTCCCTGCGACGCGAGGATGCGAAAGAACGGCCGTGTGCGGGAAGGACACATGCTCGCGTCCGCATCGACACGCATCCCGATGCCGAACCGGCTTCGCCCGTCGGCGCTCTCCCCCAGGTTGTCCCGCGCCTGACGCCGCAGCCGAACTGCCGCACCAGGTTCCCGCGCGCACTTCGAAATATACCCAAATAGGGATATATTCATCGATGGATCACCGAAGCCGGACGTCGATCTGATCCGTGAACGCCTGAAAGCAGCCGAAGCGCACGCAAAAGGAGAAAGTCGATGATCGACATCGAGCAGGGCAGCGGTAACGTCTACGCCGATCTGGGTAGGCGCGATGCCGACGAAATGCTTGTGAAGGCGCAACTCGCCGCCAAGATCGCCGAGATCATCAAGGCGCGCAAATGGACGCAGCAGCATGCCGCGCGATTGCTCGGCATGACGCAACCGAAACTGTCGAACATGCTGCGCGGACAGTTTCGCGGCGTGAGCGAAACGAAGATGCTCGAGTATCTGGCGAAGCTCGGGCGCGACGTGCAGATCGTCGTCGGCCCCGACCGTCATTCGGAAATCGAGGGGCACATCGAAGTCGTATTCGCAGCCTGACGGCAGCGCCGTGCTCATCAAGAAATCATTCGGCGCCAGAATTCCAGCTTCTGCTCGAACGACAACATCGCATTCGCCGGGCTCGACGAAGGCAGCACGAGCGTCTCGTACCCGGCCTGGCCGATCACGTCGGCGAACCGCCCTGCCGTCTTGCCGTTGAAGCACACGCGCTTCAGCAACGGCGCATGGTCCCGCAACGATTCGAAGTCGTTCGGCTTCGCATTCCGGATGGCCGAGTCGAGACTGCCTTTCCGATGGCACGCATCGAGGACGTCCCAGATGCCGATGCCATGCGAAAGCACGCACGCGAGCCGCGCATCGTACGGCAGTTCATGAAGCGTCGGCTCGCCGAGCACCGCCCCCAGCAACCGCCAGAACTGGTTGCGCGGATGCGCGTAATACTGCGCGGCATCGAGCGACGCCTCGCCCGGAAAGCTGCCGAGGATCATCGTGTGCGTATGCGGCCCGACGACCGGCGCAAACCCCTGCAGCATCACGCGTCTCCACGCGGCCCGACGGACCGGGGTCCGTCGCCGTGCGCATCGAGATGACGCCACAGCGCCGGCAGCATGCATTCGGTCACCATCAACGGCTTGCCGTGACGCTGGAAAACCGAACGCCGCGCGGCGAACGCATGCGGCGCGCGCGCGCCCGCGCCGAGCGCATGGCTCGCGAGCGCATACAGCGGATGGCCGGCGATCACGCGCCGGCTGACGAGCGCAGAACGTTCGACCTGCGGATCGCTGTACAGCAACTCGGCCAGCGGCCGCGTGCGCAGCCGCCGCATTGCCTGCCACACGCCCTTGCTGGCCGCGAGCGGCGCGATGCTGTGCGCGGCAACAAAAGGCGTGCCGTCGACCGACAGGATCACCTCGCGCACCCACATCGGCGCGCGCGGCGAACTGGCGAGCGCGTCGGGCTCGTCGAACCACGGGCAGTCGACGGCCTCGCGCGTCACGCGCACGCTCACGCGGCCGAGCCGCGCGAGGTGCGCGGTCAGCGATCCGCCGCGCGTCAGCCAGTCGCGCTGGTCGAGCGTGCAGCCAGGCCGCGGCGTCTCGCGCCAGCCGGCCTGCCCGCCGTCGAATCGCAAGCGCGCGTTCACGCGGCGCGCGACAGCAGCAGCGCGTTGGTCCGCTTCACGAAGCTCGCCGGATCGTCCAGCATGCCGCCTTCGGCCAGCAGCGCCTGATCGAACAACAGATGGGCCCAGTCGCCGAAATCGGCGCTGTCGGCCTTCAGTTGCTTGACGAGCGCGTGCTCCGGGTTGATTTCGAGGATCGGCTGCATCGCCGGCGCATTCTGGCCGGCCGCCTTCAGCATCCGCTGCAGGTAGCCGCTCATGTCGTTGTCGTCGGCGACGAGGCACGACGGCGAATCGGTCAGGCGGAACGTGACGCGCACTTCCTTCACCTTGTCGCCGAGCGCTTCCTTCATCTTCTCGACGACGGGCTTGATCGCCTCGCCCGCTTCTTCCTGCGCCTTCTTCTCTTCGTCGTTCAGCTCGCCGAGATCGAGGTCACCGCGCGCCACGCTCGCGAGCGGCTTGCCGTCGAATTCATGCAGGAACGACAGCATCCATTCGTCGACGCGGTCGGTCAGCAGCAGGACCTCGACACCCTTCTTGCGGAACACTTCGAGGTGCGGGCTGTTCTTCGCGGCCTGCCACGTATCGGCCGTCACGTAGTAGATCTTGCTCTGCTCGGGCTTCATGCGCGACACGTAGTCGGCGAGCGACACGTCCTGCGCGTCGGTGTCGCCGTGCGTCGACGCGAAGCGCAGCAGCTTCGCGATGCGCTCACGGTTCGCGTGATCCTCGCCGAGGCCTTCCTTCAGCACCTGGCCGAACGCGCCCCAGAACGTCTTGTACTTCTCCTTGCCGGCATCCTCTTCCGCGTTCGCGAGTTCCTCGAGCATCGACAGCGCGCGCTTGGTCACGCCTTCGCGGATCGCCTTCACGTCGCGGCTTTCCTGCAGGATTTCACGCGACACGTTCAGCGGCAGGTCGGCCGAATCGACGACGCCCTTCACGAAGCGCAAGTATTGCGGCAGCAGCTGCTCGGCGTCGTCCATGATGAACACGCGCTTCACGTACAGCTTCAGGCCGCCGCGGTAGTCGCGGTTCCACAGGTCGAACGGCGCGTGCGCCGGCACGAACAGCAGCTGCGTGTATTCGCTGCGGCCCTCGACGCGGTTGTGGGTCCACGTGAGCGGATCCTGGTGGTCGTGCGCGATGTGCTGGTAGAACTGCGTGTACTGCTCGTCGGTGACGTCGCTCTTCGAACGCGTCCACAGCGCGCTCGCCTGGTTGACGGTCTCGTCCTCGTCCTTCAGGACCATCTCGCCCTTTTCCTGATCCCACTCTTCCTTCTGCATCAGGATCGGCAGCGCGATGTGATCGGAATACTTCTGGATGATCGACTTCAGGCGGTGCGACGACAGCAGCTCGTCCTCGCCTTCGCGCAGGTGCAGCGTGATCGTCGTGCCGCGCTGCGCGCGCTCGATCGCATCGATCGTGAAGTCGCCCTCGCCCGCGCTTTCCCAGCGCACGGCTTCGTTCGCCGGCACGCCCGCGCGGCGCGTCTCGACGGTGATCTTGTCCGCGACGATGAAGCCCGAGTAGAAACCGACGCCGAACTGGCCGATCAGCGCCGCGTCCTTCTGCTGGTCGCCGGACAGCTTCGTGAAGAATTCCTTGGTGCCCGAACGCGCGATCGTGCCGAGGTTCGCGATCGCCTCGTCGCGGCTCATGCCGATGCCGTTGTCCTCGATCGTGATCGTGCGTGCGGCCTTGTCGAAGCCGATGCGGATGCGCAGGTTCGGATCGTTCTCGTACAGCGCGTTGTCCGCGAGCGCCTCGAAACGCAGCTTGTCGGCCGCGTCGGACGCGTTCGACACCAGTTCGCGCAGGAAGATTTCCTTGTTGCTGTAGAGCGAATGGATCATCAGGTGGAGAAGTTGCTTGACCTCTGCCTGAAAGCTCATCGTTTCATGTGCCATGGATGCTGTTTCCTCTTACTTGAACTTGAATGGTGTGGCGCAGCCCGGCGCGCGATGCCGGACGGCGCTGGAGGGCCACCGCCTGGCGCAAGCGGTTTGCGCGCGTATCTGGGGATCGCACGCCCGATTTCAAGGGCCGGCGTGCGGCGCCCGGTTACGACGCGCGGCGTACGGCCGAATCGATATAGCGCGACAGCAGCCCCGGCAGCGCCGGATCGCCGCAGTTCGCGACGTTGAAGCGCATCCACGTCGACGGCGATTGCTGCGGCGAGAACAGGCTGCCCGGCGTCAGCAGAAAGCCGGCCTCGTGCGCGACCGCCGCGAGCGCATCGGAGTCGACACCCGTATCGGCCCACAGGAACATCCCGGCCGCCGGCATCGTGAAGAGGCCGAGCCCGGTGCGCTCGAGCATCCGCGCGGTCTTGTCGCGCACGCCGTCGAGCCGCGCGCGCAGCCGCTCGACGTGGCGCCGGTAATGCCCTTCGGTCAGGATCTTGTAGAGCACGCGCTCGTTGAGCTCGGGCGTCGTCATCCCGACCAGCATCTTCTGGTCGGTGACCGCCTTCGCGATCTCCGGCGCGCACGCGACATAGCCGACCCGCAGGTTCGCCGCGAGCGTCTTCGAATAGCTGCCGAGGTAGATCACGCGCTTCAGCTGGTCGAGGCTCGCGAGGCGCGTGGCCGGATAGCTCGGCGGGCACAGGTCGCCGTACACGTCGTCCTCGACGACGAGGAAGTCGTACGCCTCCGCGAGCTTCAGGATCCGGAACGCCTGCGCGGCCGACAGCGACGTGCCGGTCGGGTTCTGCAGCACCGAGTTGATCACGAGCATCTTCGGCCGCCACATCTGCACCAGCGTCTCGAGCGCGTCGAGATCGGGGCCGTCCGGCGTGTAAGGCATCCCGACGAGTTGCGCGCCCTGCGCCGCGAAACGCCCGAACATCTGGAACCAGGCCGGATCGCCGACGATCACCGCGTCGCCGGGCCGCATGTAGATCCGCGAAATCAGGTCGATCGCCTGCGTGATCCCCGAGACGAGCACGATCTGCTCGGGTTTCGCGCCGATCTCGACTTCGGCGAGGCGCGTCTGCAGTTGCTGGCGCAGCGGCAGGAAGCCCTGCGCGGTGCCGAAGCCGAGCATCTGCGCGCCGGACTGGCGCCCGAGCGCGCGCAGCGCGCCGGTAATCAGTTCGCCGTCGAGCCAGCGGCCCGGCAGATAGCCGAGACCCGGCCCCTTTTCCGGGCTGACGGTATGCAGCATGTTGCGCAGCAGCCAGACGACGTCGATCGTGTTGTGCACCGGCGCGGCCTCGGCCACGCGCGCGACGCTGTCGGCCGGCTGCGGGCCGGCGGCCGTGCGCTCGCGCACGTAGAAACCCGAGCCGCGCCGCGAGTCGAGATAACCCTGCGCGACGAGCCGCTCATAGGCCTCGACGACGGTGAAGCGCGATACGCTCTTGTCGAGCGCGAGCTTGCGGATCGACGGCATCCGCATGCCGGGCCGGAACACGCGTTCGTCGATACGCCGCCGCGCCCACTGGACCAGCTGGTCGACGAGCGTGAGCGTGGCCGTATCGTGCGGCACGGGAATCTGGGCGAGTGGAACGGTGAACATGGGCGGCAGCTCCAACTGTACCGAAGGGTATCGCGCCGATTGTACCGTTACTGTGCCGGTAGCGACGATTACAGTTGACCGAATCGGCGACCATGCGGCCGCCGTTCCGGCACCGCCGCACCCGGCACCGCGCCCACCGGACCGCATCGCGGCCGGTACGCCGGCCGGGCCGGCCACCGCCCGGCGCCTCGCCAGCCCACCATGACACTTTCGCTTCCCGACCGACGTTCATGCCAGCCCGCTCCCTGACACTCGACCATCTCGTGATCGCCGCGCGCACGCTCGACGAAGGCGTACGCCATGTCGCCGACGCGCTCGGCATCGAACCGGCCGGCGGCGGCCGCCACCCGCTGATGCGCACCCACAATGCGCTGTTCGGCGCGTGGGGCGGGCTGTACCTCGAGGTGATCGCGATCGACCCCGACGCGCCGGCGCCGAACGACGGCGCCGAGCCGCCGCGCGCGCGGCTGTTCGCGCTCGACGAGCCGGCCATGCACGCGCGGCTCGCGCAAGGCCCGTTTCTCGCGCACTGGGTCGCGCGCGTCGACCGGCCGCGCCAGCTCGCGCTGTGGCAGAGCCAGTACCCGGCACGCATCGCGCCGGTCGTCGCGATGCGGCGCGGCGACCTGAGCTGGGGCCTCACCGTGCCCGACGACGGCGCGTTCCCCGCGTGGCAAGGCGCGGGCGACGGCCTCGTGCCGTCGCTGATCCAGTGGGACAGCACGCGCCACCCGTCCGAATCGCTGCCGGGCGACGGCGTCGCGCTGAAGGCGCTCAAGGGCGTCCACCCGCGCGCGGACGCGATCCGCGAGCAGCTCGACTGGCTCGGCGCCGCCCACCTGCTCGACCTCGAAGCCGCCGACGGCCCGCCCGCGCTCGTCGCCGAATTCGACACGCCGCAGGGCCCGCGCACGCTGCGCTGAGCCCCCCGCCGCCCCGCCCTTACCCCAATACCGGCAACACGGAGACACCCATCCCATGAATTCGCGCGAAACCCGAGGCATGCTGCTCGGCCTCATCGGCGTCATGATCTTCAGCCTGACGCTGCCGATGACGCGGATCGTCGTCTCCGAACTCCATCCGCTGCTCAACGGGCTCGGCCGCGCGCTCGCCGCCGCGGTACCGGCCGGCCTGCTGCTGTGGTGGCGCCGCGAGCCGCTGCCGACCCGCGCGCAACTGAAAAGCCTCGCGATCACGTCGGCGGGCGTGATCATCGCGTATCCGGTGTTCTCCGCGTGGGCGATGAAATCGGTACCGGCGTCGCACGGCGCGGTGGTCAACGGCCTCCAGCCGCTGTTCGTTGCGCTGTACGCGGCATGGCTGTCGCACGAGCGGCCGTCGAAGGCGTTCTGGGCCAGCGCGGTGGCCGGCAGCGCACTCGTGATCGCGTTCGCGCTGCGCGACGGCGGCGGCACCGTGCAGGCCGGCGACGCGCTGATGCTCGTCGCGGTCGGCATCGGCGCGCTCGGCTATGCGGAAGGCGCGCGCCTCGCGCGCCAGATCGGCGGCTGGCAGGTGATCTGCTGGGCGCTCGTCGTGTCCGCGCCGTTCCTCGTGCTGCCGGTCGGCTGGCTCGCATGGATGCAGCATGCCGCGCATCCGGGCCCGCTCGCCCTGCGCACGTGGCTCGCCTTCGGCTACGTGACCCTCTTTTCGCAGTTCATCGGCTTTTTCGCGTGGTACGCGGGGCTCGCAATGGGCGGCATCGCGCGCGTGGGCCAGGTGCAACTGCTGCAGATTTTCTTCACGATCGCCTTTTCCGCGCTGCTGTTCGGCGAAACGGTCACGTCGTCCACGTGGCTGTTCGCGGCCGCGGTGATCGCCACCGTGGTGCTCGGGCGCCGCTCGGCGGTCGCCACGGCCGCGCAACCGGCTCGCGCCGGCTGAACAGGTGCGCCATAATGGACGTTTTGCCTGATCGGTTTTGCCCACCCGGCCGCGAAGGCTCGATCGCGCTCGCGCATGCCCACCCGGCAGCGTCGAAGCGATTTGCCCGAACGACCTTTCTTGACTGACCACGATATCCGAACGAGGAGACTATGAATCCGAGCGACCTGCATCCGCCGCACTGGCAGCTTTCCGAACGCGCCCGCAAGCTGACGAGCTCTGCGATCCGCGAAATCCTGAAGGTCACGGAACGCCCCGAGGTCATCTCGTTCGCCGGCGGCCTGCCCGCCCCCGCGACGTTCCCGGCCGAACGCATGCGCGCCGCCGCCGATCGCGTGCTGCGCGACGCGCCGGCCGCCGCACTCCAGTACAGCGCGACCGAAGGCTACCTGCCGCTGCGCGAATGGATCGCCGAGCGCTACAGCGTGCGCGTGTCGCAGGTGCTGATCACGACCGGCTCGCAGCAGGCGCTCGACCTGCTCGGCAAGGCGCTCGTCGATCCGGGCAGCCCGATCCTCGTCGAAACCCCAACCTACCTCGGCGCACTGCAGTCGTTCTCGCTGTACGAGCCGCGCTACGTGCAGGTGCCGACCGACGAGCAGGGCCTGCTGCCGGAAGGCCTGACGCCGGAACTCACGCAAGGCGCGCGCCTGCTGTACGCGCAGCCGAACTTCCAGAACCCGACCGGCCGCCGCCTGCCCGTCGAGCGCCGCCGCGCACTCGCCGCGTTCGCGCAGTCGAGCCCGTTCCCGGTGCTGGAAGACGATCCGTACGGCGCGCTGAACTACCGCGGCGAGCCGCTGCCGACGATGCTGTCGATGGCGCCCGATCACGTCGTGCACCTCGGCACGTTCTCGAAGGTGCTCGCGCCGGGCCTGCGGATCGGCTACATCATTGCGCCCGAGGAACTCCACTTCAAGCTCGTGCAGGCCAAGCAGGCCACCGACCTGCACACGCCGACGCTCACGCAGCGCATCGCGCACGAAGTGATCAAGGACGGTTTCCTCGACGAGCACATCCCGACGATCCGCGAGCTGTACAGCGCGCAGTGCGACGCGATGCTCGGCTCGCTCGAGCGCCACATGCCGGAAGGCGTCACGTGGAACCGGCCGGAAGGCGGGATGTTCATCTGGGTGAACCTGCCCGCGCAGATCGACAGCATGAAGCTGCTCGCGGCGGCCGTCGACAATCACGTCGCCTTCGTGCCGGGCGCGCCGTTCTTCGCGGACAACGCGCAGCAGAACACGCTGCGCCTGTCGTTCGTGACGGTGCCGCCCGAGAAGATCGAGGAAGGCGTCGCTCGCCTCGGCAAGCTGCTGCGCGAGCGCCTCTGATCCCCTTTTTCCTGTCACGACTCTCTACGAGGAATCGAATCCATGGCTAACGTCTACGACAAGCTGAAGTCGCTCGGCATCGAGCTCCCGACCGCCGGCGCACCGGCCGCCGCCTACGTGATGAGCGCGCAAAGCGGCAATACGGTCTACCTGTCGGGCCACATCGCGAAGAAGGACGGCAAGGTCTGGGCCGGCAAGCTCGGCGCGGATCTTCAGACGGAAGACGGCAAGGCGGCCGCGCGCTCGATCGCGATCGACCTGCTCGCGACGCTGCACGCGCACACCGGCGACCTGAACAAGGTCACGCGCATCGTCAAGCTGATGAGCCTCGTCAACTCGACGCTCGACTTCACCGAACAGCACGTCGTGACGAACGGCGCGTCGGAACTGATCGCCGAAGTGTTCGGCGACGCGGGCAAGCACGCACGCTCGGCTTTCGGCGTCGCGCAGATCCCGCTCGGCGCGTGCGTCGAGATCGAGCTGATCGCCGAAGTTGCGTAACGGGCGCAACGCAGTGCCCGGCCGTCTCGTCCGCTTCAAGCAGGTCGACGTGTTCACGTCGGTGCCGTTCAAGGGCAACGCGCTCGCCGTGGTGTTCGACGCCGATTCGCTCGGCGACGACGCCATGCTCGAGATCGCCCGCTGGACGAACCTGTCGGAAACCACGTTCGTCTGCACGCCGACCGATCCGGAAGCCGACTACCGCGTCCGGATCTTCACGACGGCCGGTGAACTGCCGTTCGCCGGCCACCCGACGCTCGGCACCGCGCATGCGTTCCTCGAAAGCGGCGCGCGGCCGCGTACGCCGGGCCGGCTGATCCAGCAATGCGGGGTCGGCCTGGTTGCGCTGCGCGAGCAGGCCGACGGCTGGGCGTTCGCCGCGCCGCCGGCCCGCGTCACGCCGCTCGACCGTTCGGACTACGCGGCGCTGGCTGCCGCGCTGCGCAGCGACGCGATCGACCTGGAAGCCGAGCCGTGCGCGGTCGACAACGGCGCGCCGTGGCTGGTCGTGCGGCTGAAGTCGGCCGACGCGTGCATCGGCCTGTCGCCCGATCCGGCCGCGCTGGAGGCGCTCACGCACCGTTACGGCATGGACGGCCTCGCCGTCTACGCCCCGCACGCCGAAGGCGGCCCCGCGACGTTCGAAATCCGCTGCCTGATGACGGGCGGCAACTTCGGCTTCGGCGAGGATCCCGTCACCGGCAGCGCAAACGCCGCGCTGGCCGGGCTGCTGACACGGCAGGAGCGCCGCCCCGGCCCGTCGTATACGGCCCGCCAGGGTACGGCGATCGGCCGCGACGGCCGCATCTTCGTCAGCTATGCCGAAGACGGCACCACCTGGATCGGCGGCGATGTCGTCACGGTCGTCGACGGCACCTTCCTGTCACCCGTGTGACATTTCGCGATGTGCGATGGCGCCGGTCCGCCCGGCGCCCCCTACGCTTCGCCCAACTATCGCAAAAACGTTCCAGCCAGTAATATCGGGCCTAATCCGTTGTTTCGGAGGTCTGTCCATGGTTGCGTGTCCCGCGAACGAACAGACGTCGGGACAACCCGAACCATAGCCAGCCATCCTGACGGATGGCGCACGCGCGCAGGACGCCACCCTCTTCGATGAGCTCCGCCCGGCCCAACCACACGCCGCCGACCCGGCCGCTTCGCGCGCCGCGCAAATCGCGCCGGCGTGCGCTATTTGCGATCCCGCTGCTCGGGATGCTGGCGCTTGCGCTGCTGTGGGCCGTGATCATCGCGCGTCTCTCGGTGGAAAAGGACAGCGCATACAAGGAGGCGGCGGCTTCCGCGGCGATCCTGTCCTCCGCGCTCGAGCAGCATACGGTCAAGGCGATCCACCAGGTCGACCAGATCACCCGCTTCGTCAAGTTCGAATTCGAGAAGTCCCCCGCGCGCTTCAACCTCGCGAGCGCCGTCGAGAAAGGCGTCGTGCCGAGCGACACGCTGATCCAGGTATCGCTCGTCAACGCGAAGGGCATCCTGTTCGCGAACACGGCCGAGCTGCATCCGCAGCCGATCAACCTGTCCGACCGCGAGCACTTCAAGGTCCACCTCGCGCACAACGACGACCGTCTCTTCATCAGCAAGCCCGTGCTCGGCCGCGTGTCGAGCCACTGGACGCTGCAGATGACACGCCGCCTGAACAACCCGGACGGCAGCTTCGCGGGCATCGTCGTCGTGTCGGAAGACCCGAGCTACTTCACGAACGACTTCTACAACAACGCGGCGATCGGCAAGGAAGGCGTGATCGCGGTCGTGTCCGATACGGGCGGCGTGCTCGCGCGGCGCACGGGCTCGGTCAGCAATGCGCCGGGCGCGTTTTCGGCGTCGGGCGTCTACCCGATCGCCGAGCGCGTGACGGGCACGATCATCGACCCGATCGACGGCGTGACGCGCATCGTGTCGTACCGCCACCTCGACGGCTACCCGCTCGCGGTGATGGTCGGGCTGTCGCAGACCGAGGAGTACGCGGACTACTACCACACGCGCAACGTCTACCTGCTGATGACGAGCTTCATCACGCTCGCGATGCTCGCGTTCTTCGGCGTCGCGACGGGGCTGATCGGCAAGCTGCTCGGCCGCGAGCGGGAAATGACGCAGCTCGCCGAATACGACCTGCTCACCGGCCTCGCGAACCGCTATGCGACGCTGCGCGGGCTGCGCAACGACGTGTCGATGCCGACGAGCCTGTCGCGGCTCGGGCTGCTGTTCATCGACCTCGACAACTTCAAGACCGTCAACGACACGCTCGGCCACAACGCCGGCGACATCGTGCTGCAGATGACCGCGTCGCGCCTGGCCGATGCGGTCGGCGACGAAGGCTCGCTCGCGCGGATCGGCGGCGACGAGTTCGTCGTCGTGATGAAGGGCGACGACGTCGAGCGGCGCGCGGTGCGGCTCGCGGAAGCGATCATCCGGATGTTCAGCGAACCGTTCGACGTGCGCGGCAGTTCGTTCGTGCTGCACGCGAGCATCGGCATCGCGCTGCACACGGTCGCGAACGAAAGCGAGATCGACCTGCTGAAGAAGGCCGATCTCGCGATGTACAGCGCGAAGGACGCCGGCAAGAACTGCTACCAGTTCTACGCGCCGCACCTGTCGCACCGCGCCGACCACCTGATGCGCTGGGAACAGCAACTCCGCGTCGCGCTCGCCGAGGGGCAGCTGTTCCTCGCGTACCAGCCGAAAATCGACCTCACGCACCGCCACATCACCGGCTTCGAGGCGCTCGCGCGCTGGGATCACCCCGAGCACGGGATCATCTCCGCGAACGAATTCATTTCGATTGCCGAATCGACCGGCCTGATCGTGCCGATCGGCGACTTCGTGATCCGCACCGCGTGCGAGCAGATCGCGCGCTGGCGCGACGAGGGCCACGATACGCTGACGCTCGCGGTCAACATCTCGCCGGTGCAGTTCTGGCGCGGCGACCTGATCGAGACGATCTCGAGCACGCTGCAGGAAACCGGCATCGACGCGAACCGGCTCGAAATCGAGATCACCGAAACCGCGATGATGGAATATCCGGAGCTCGTGTCCGAGAAGATCGTCGCACTGAAGAAACTCGGCATCCGGATCGCACTCGACGATTTCGGCACCGGCTATTCGTCGCTGTCGTACCTGCACCGCTTCTCCGTCGACACGCTGAAGGTCGACCGCTCGTTCGTGCAGGCGATCCCGAACGATCGCAGCGTGTGCGTGATGGTGTCGTCGATCGTGCATCTCGCGCGCTCGCTCGGGCTGACCGTCGTCGTCGAGGGCACGGAAACCGAGGAGCAGATCACGTGGCTGTCCGCACTCGGCGAAATCGAGGCGCAGGGCTTCCTGTTCTCGCGGCCGGTGCCGGCCGACGCGATTCCCGCGCTGATCGCACGCTTCGGCGTGCGCAGCGATTCACCGAACGTGATCGCACACCGCGCGACGGGCAGCACGGGCGCGTAAGCGCACCGTAGCCGTGGCGGGCGTTGCGTGCACCGTCATCGTTTCGTTTTCCGATCCAATTGTTTAGTTCATGAACTAGCGTTTTCGCTCATGGCCGTGTCACGATACGCGGCGGACAATCGGGAGGGGCAACGTGTCGGCGGGCCGCCGGCATGGCCATACGCGAGAGATCGGGCCCCGAGCCCATACCACCGAGATGACAACCGTCGAAATCGAAGCGACCGCTGATGTCGAACAGGCACAGGCTTCCCTGTGGGACCTGTTCAAGGTCGTTGCCAGCATTTCGGCGGTCTCGTGGGGCGGGCTTTCCATGATGGCGCAGCTCGAACGCCACTACGTGGAGCGGCTGCGGCGCATCGAGCCTCACGTATTCGGCGATCTCGTCGCGCTGGCCTGGCTCGTGCCGGGCCCCGTCGGCTGCAACGTGGCGATACAGGTCGGCCAGATACTGCACGGCCGCGTCGGCGCATGGGTTGCCGGCATCGCGAGCGTGCTGCCCTTCTCCATCCTGATGACGCTGTTCGCGATCTTCTATCGCACGCCGTTCGTGCGCTCGCTGGCGGCGCCGATGCTGATCAATCACTTCGGGATGGTGCTCGCCGCGCTGATCGGCGTCACCTGGGTCAAGCAGCTGCGCTCGCTCGCGCGCACACGGCGCGAACAGCTGATCGCCGCGCTGTCGACGATTCTGCTTGCTTTCGCGCATAATCCGGCCGCTTTCGTCGGGATTCTTTTCGCCGCGTTCGCGGCGGGCTGGCTGACCGGGCCGCCGCAGCGCGACGCGGTCGATTTCACGCTGTCGGCCCGCGACCGCAACCTGCTCGTGCTGCTCGGCGTGCTCGTCACGCTGTTCGCGGTGCCGCTGCCCGGCGATTACCAGGCGACGCTGCTGTGGCCGCGCCTCGCCGGCGCCGGCATGACGCTGTTCGGCGGCGGCTTTTCCGCGCTGCCCGTGCTCAAGACGCTGTTCGTCACGCCGGCAACGGGCATCTCCGATCACGACTTCACGCTTGCGTTCGCGCTGTCGCCCGTCGCGCCCGGGCCGCTGCTGAACGTCGTGCCGTTTCTCGGCTACCTGACCGACGGCTGGGTGGGCGCGCTGCTCGCGACGGCCGCGCTGTTCATTCCGTCGGGCTGCCTCGTCGTGTTTGCGCAGAACCATCTGTCCCGGCTCAAGCGCCATTCGCGTTTCGAGCACGGCATGCGCCTGCTGCGCGCGGCGACCACCGGTTTTCTCGTCGTCGCGGTCGTGAGGATCCTGCACCGCGAACCGGCCGACCCCGTTTACTGGCTGACGGGCGCCTTCGCGACACTTTGCTTCGCGCGCTTCAAGGTGCCCGTCTATGCCGTGTACGGCACGGTCGCGGTTGCGTGCGGCGTGTGGCTGTGGGCCGCCGCGCGCTGACGGGCGGCAGCGGCCGCCCCGTCGGCCTTGACCGGCACTCGCCCGTCCTCAACCCGCCTGCACCGCGACCCGGCGTGCCATCCAGCGGGCGCGCAGCGCGTCGTACGCAAGGTTGAAGCCGAACGTGTAGGGCAGGAAGAACAGCACGATACCGAGGTCGAGCAGCAGCGCCTCGACGAGGCTCACGTTCAGCCACCACGCAGCAACCGGCACCACCAGCACGACGAGGCCGAGCTCGAACAAGGCCGCATGCGCGATCCGCATGCCGAGCGTGCGCGACAGCTCCGCGCGTCGCTCGACGCGGTCGAACAGCGTATTGAACGCCATGTTCCACGCCATCGCGATCAGCGACACCATCACCGTCAGCACACCGACGTGCGACACCGGCATGTCGAGCAGCCACGCGCCGAGCGGCGCGCACAGCGCGATCGCGACCAGCTCGAACGTCAGTGCATGCAGCAACCGTTCCGTCACCGTTTTGTTGACCTGTTTCATGATTCCCTCCGATTCGTCCGCTTCGTTGATGGCCGCCATTTTGATCGGCACAACCGTATGAATCCAGTTTGATATCATCGGTTTTACCGATATAACGCCATCAGGAGCGCCGCATGCGCCACGCCCCCGAAGCCCTGCTCGCATTCGCCGAAGCCGCACTGCTCGGCTCGTTCACCGCCGCCGCGCGCAAGCTCGGCAAGCGCCAGTCGACCGTGTCGGAGGCGATCGCGAACCTCGAGATCGATCTCGGCGTGCAGTTGTTCGACCGTTCGACGCGCGCGCCGACGCTGACCGACGCCGGGCGGGCACTGCTGCCGCAGGTGCAGCGCGCGCTCGAGGCCGGCGCGGCAATCGACCGCACGGCCGCGCGGCTCGCGCGCGGCGAGGAAGCGCGGCTGACGCTCGTCGTGTCCGATACGTACCAGTCGAAGCGCTACGAGGAAACGTTGACGGCGCTCGAGCGGCGCTTTCCCGCACTCGAGTTCGAATGCCAGATCGCCGAGCACGACGACGTGCTCGACCTGATCCAGCAGGGACGCGCGCAGCTCGGGCTGATGGCCGCGCGCGCGGCCTACCCGGCCGACATCGGCGCGGCGACGATCGCGGAGGAATCGGAGATCGGGCTGTTCGTCGGCCGCATGCACGCGCTCGCCGAATACGGCGACGCCGACGTGCCGCACGCCGCGCTGCGCGACGTGCGCGAACTGCGCCTCAATACCTATGTGAAAACGGAAGGCCGCGGCACCGGCGACCGGATCGTCGTCGGCACGCACCACTGGCTGGCACCGAGCTACCTGATGCTGCTGGAGATGGCCGTGCAGGGGTTCGGCTGGGCCGAACTGCCGCGCTGGATGGTCGACCACTTCGCACGCGATCGCCTGTGCGAACTGCGTGCGCGCGGCTGGCCGCGCCGCGTGCGGGTCGATGCGGTCTGGTCGCGCAACCGGCCGCTCGGCCCGGTCGGCTCGTGGTTGCTCGATGCGATGCTGGCCGCGTAGCGACGCAGGCCGATCCGCCGGCGGCAGCGCGCCGGCCGGCACCGGCAGGTCAGAAGCCGCGCGACAACACCGCCGCGCCGATCGTCACGACGCCGAGCACGAGGTTCACGAGGACGAGCAGGCGCACCGTATTCACCGCGCGCGCGCCATCCGGCCACTTCTGCGCCTGCACCGCACGACGGATGCGCGGGAACAGTGCGAACCGGATATGCCCGAAGATCAGCATCATCACGACGCCGAGCCCGGCCATTGCATGCAGCGACCACGTTGCGTGCGCGCCGCCGAATTCCACGAGCAGGAAGCCGCCGGACAGCAGGATCACGATCACGGCACCCGACACCCAGTTGAAGAAGCGGCCGAACACGCCTTCGATCAGCGGCAACCGAAGCTGCGGCGACAGGTCGGACAGCGCCGGACGCAGGCAGAAGTTGGCGAAGACCATCCCGCCCACCCACACGGCGACGGCCAGCAGATGAAGAAACAGCGCGACGGAGACAGCATGGGACATGACGGCAATCCTGTGAGGAGTGGGGTACGGCGAACGGCCGCGTCGCACGCGGCATCGAGCGACGTTCGACCGGATTGTCGCCGCCCGGTTCAGACCCCAGGCGCGATTTCACACTATTTTGCAAGTTCCGCGTGACAGCGCCACGCTTGCTTACCCGAATCCCCGCTCAAAAAGAACAGGCCGCACGCCCGCCGAAGCGGAGGTGCGGCCTTCGATCACGGCCGAACCGGCCGATCGATCGCGCGTCGCGTCAGCCGAGCAGCGGACGCAGTTCGTTGACGACCTTGAGCTTCGTCTCCGGTGCGCGGCCCTTGCGTGCGCGCTTGCCGACGTGCGGCGCCAGCCCCGCATACGACAGCGTCTCGTCCTGCGCCTTGCCGCCGCGGCCGGTACCGATCAGCACGACGCCGGCCGGATCGATCGCGAGCGCCTGAACGAGCGTTTCCTTGTCGTCGAGCGCCATCAGGATCACGCCGCGACCGCCGCCCGACAGCGTCTTCATCTCGTCCATCCCGAACACCAGCAGGCGGCCGCCGCTCGACAGGCACGCGACCTGCGTCGCGTTCGGCAGCACCGGCATCGGCGCGAGCGGCACCGCGCCCGCATCGATGGTCATGAACGACTTGCCGGCCTTCACGCGGCTCACCATGTCGCCGACCTTCGCGAGGAAGCCGAAACCGTTGCTCGACGCGAGCAGCAGTTGCTGGTCGGCCGGCGCCGCGTAGTAGTGCATCAGGTGCGAGCCCGACTCGAGCTCGATCAGCGACGTGACCGGCACGCCGTCACCGCGCCCGCCCGGCAGCACCGACACGTCGACCGAGTACACGCGGCCGCTGCTGCCCCACGCGATCAGGCGGTCCGGCGTGCGGCACTGGAATGCCGCGTACAGATGGTCGCCGGCCTTGAACGTGAAACCGGCCGGGTCGAGCCCGTGGCCCTTCAGCGCACGCACCCAGCCCTTCTGCGACACGACCACCGTCACCGGTTCGTCGACCACCTTCGCCTCGAACGTCGCGCGCTTTTCCTGCTGGATCAGCGTGCGGCGATCGTCGCCGTACTGCTTCGCGTCGGCCTCGATCTCCTTGATCATCAGCCGCTTCATCGCGTTTTCGTTCGCGAGCAGCTCCTCGAGCTTCGCCTTCTCGTCGCGCAGTGCTTCGAGTTCCTTCTCGATCTTGATCTTCTCGAGCCGCGCGAGCTGGCGCAGCCGGATTTCGAGAATGTCTTCCGCCTGCCGTTCGCTGAGGCCGAACGCGCTCATCAGCGCGGCCTTCGGCTCGTCCGACTCGCGGATGATGCGGATCACCTCGTCGATGTTCAGGAAGACGATCATCCGCCCTTCGAGGATGTGGATGCGGTCGTCGACCTTCGCGAGACGATGGCGGCAACGGCGCGTCATCGTCAGCTGGCGGAACTTCACCCATTCGTCGAGGATCGTCAGCAGGCCCTTCTGGCCCGGCCGGCCATCGGCGCCGATCATCACCAGGTTCAGCGTCGCGTTCGACTCGAGACTCGTGTATGCGAGCAGCGTGTTCACGAATTCCGTCTGGTCGATCGTGCGCGACTTCGGCTCGAACACGAGCCGCACCGCCGCTTCCTTGCCCGACTCGTCGCGCACCGCGTCGAGCAGGTCGAGCATCGCTTTCTTCGTGTTGAGCTGCTCGGGCGTGAGCGTCTTCTTGCCGAGCTTGAGCTTCGGGTTCGTCAGCTCCTCGATTTCCTCGAGCACCTTCTGGCCCGACGTGTTCGGCGGCAGCTCGGTGACGACCAGTTGCCACTGGCCGCGCGCGAGATCCTCGATCTTCCAGCGCGCGCGCACCTTCAGGCTGCCACGGCCGGTTTCATAGGCCGCCGCGATTTCCGTGTCGCTCGAGATGATCTGGCCGCCGCCCGGGAAATCCGGGCCGGGGATCAGGTTCATCAGCTCCGCGTGCGAGAGCTTCGGATTGCGGATCAACGCGACCGCCGCCGCCGCGACCTCGCGCAGGTTGTGCGACGGGATTTCGGTGGCGAGGCCGACCGCGATACCCGACGCGCCGTTCAGCAGCACGAACGGCATGCGGCTCGGCAGCGTCTTCGGCTCCTCGAACGAGCCGTCGTAGTTCGGCATGAAGTCGACCGTGCCCTGGTCGATCTCGTCGAGCAGCAGCTTCGAGATCGGCGTGAGCCGCGCTTCGGTGTATCGCATCGCCGCCGCGCCGTCGCCGTCGCGCGAGCCGAAGTTGCCCTGCCCGTCGATCAGCGGGTAGCGCAGCGAGAAATCCTGCGCGAGACGCACGAGCGCGTCGTACGCCGACTGGTCGCCGTGCGGGTGGTATTTACCGAGCACGTCGCCCACGACGCGCGCCGACTTCACCGGCTTCGCGTCCGGGCCGAGGCCCATTTCGTTCATCGCGAACAGGATCCGGCGCTGCACCGGCTTCTGGCCGTCGCACACGTCGGGCAGCGCGCGGCTCTTCACGACGCTGACCGCGTAGCTGAGATACGCCTGCTCCGCGTAGTTGCCGAGCGTCAGCGCATCGCTCTCCGGCGCGCCGGAGTCGGCAAAGAGATCGGAGGTGTTGTCGTCCATCTGAATTCCGTATTCGTAAGTGGCGTGAGGCCGGGCCGGGCGTCATGCCCGGCCGCGCGGATTCCCGGCTTAAATGTCCGCTTCGACGTCGTTGCCCTTTTCCTCGAGCCAGCCGCGTCGCGCGGCTGCCTCGCCCTTGCCCATCAGCATCGTCATGCGCGCGACGGTCGCCTCGTAGTCGAGTTCGCCGAGCTTCACCGGCATCAGGCGGCGCGTGTCGGGGTTCATCGTGGTATCCCACAGCTGCTCGGCGCTCATTTCGCCGAGCCCCTTGAAGCGGCTGATGCTCCATTGCGTCTCGCGCACGCCGTCCTTGCGGAGCTTGTCGAGAATCGCTTCCAGTTCGCCCTCGTCGAGCGCATAGAGCTTCTGCGCCGCCTTCTTGCCGCGCGCCGGCGCATCGACGCGGAACAGCGGCGGCCGCGCGACGCACACGTGGCCGCGCTCGATCAGTTGCGGGAAATGCTTGAAGAACAGCGTGAGCAGCAGCACCTGGATGTGCGAGCCGTCGACGTCCGCGTCCGACAGGATGCAGATCTTGCCGTAGCGCAGGTTCGACAGGTCGACGCTTTCATCGGGGCTGTGCGGATCGACGCCGATCGCCACCGAGATGTCGTGCACCTCGTTGTTCGCGAACAGGCGGTCGCGCTCGGTTTCCCAGGTATTCAGCACCTTGCCGCGCAGCGGCAGGATCGCCTGGTATTCCTTGTCGCGGCCCATCTTCGCGGAACCGCCCGCCGAGTCGCCCTCGACGAGGAACAGCTCGTTGCGCGTAATGTCCTCGGTCTCGCAGTCGGTCAGCTTGCCGGGCAGCACCGCGACGCCCGAGCTCTTGCGCTTCTCGACCTTCTGGCCCGCGCGCGTGCGCGCCTGGGCCTGCTTGATCACGAGTTCGGCGAGCTTCTTGCCGTGCTCGACGTGCTGGTTCAGCCACAGCTCCAGCGCCGGACGCGAGAACGACGACACGAGCTTCACCGCGTCGCGGCTGTTCAGGCGTTCCTTGATCTGCCCCTGGAACTGCGGATCGAGCACCTTCGCCGACAGCACGAACGACACGCGCGCGAAGACGTCTTCCGCGAGCAGCTTCACGCCCTTCGGCTGCAGGTTGTGCAGTTCGACGAAGCTTTTCACCGCCTGGTAGAGACCGTCGCGCAGGCCGGATTCATGCGTGCCGCCGGCCGGCGTCGGGATCAGGTTCACGTACGACTCGCGCACGAGCGAACCTTCCTCGCTCCAGGCGACGACCCACGATGCGCCCTCGCCTTCGGCGAAGGTATCGTCGCCCGAACGCGAATCGGCGAAACGCTCGCCTTCGAACAACGGGATCAGCAACTCGCTGCCGTTCATTTCGTCGAGCAGGTAGCCGCGCAGGCCGTCTTCATATTTCCACGTCTGGCGCTCGCCGCTCTTTTCGTTGACGAGCACGACCTCGACGCCCGGCAGCAGCACGGCCTTCGAGCGCAGCAGGCGCTGCAGCTCGCCGAGCGGCAGGTTCGGCGAATCGAAGTACTTCGGATTCGGCCACACCTGCACGCGCGTGCCGGATTTCTTTTCGCCGCGGCCCGCGCCCTGCGTCGTGAGCGGCTTCACCACATCGCCTTCGGCGAAGCCGAGTTCCGCGATCTTGCCGTCGCGCCAGACGGTGACGTCGAGGCGCGTCGCGAGCGCGTTCGTCACCGACACGCCGACGCCGTGCAGGCCGCCCGAGAACGTATAGGCGCCGCCTGCGGCCTTGTCGAACTTGCCGCCTGCGTGCAGACGCGTGAATACGATCTCGACGACCGGCACCCCCTCTTCCGGGTGCATGCCGAACGGGATGCCGCGGCCGTCGTCCTCGACCGAGACCGACTGGTCGGCGTGCAGCGTGACCGTGATCTGCTTGCCGTAGCCGCCGAGCGCCTCGTCGGACGCGTTGTCGATGACTTCCTGGATGATGTGCAGCGGATTCTCGGTACGGGTGTACATGCCGGGGCGCTGCTTGACCGGCTCGAGACCCTTGAGCACCTTGATCGATGCTTCGCTATAGGCCGCGCTGGGTTTCTTCGTTGACATAGGCGCTGAATTTCGTCATTCATCGGGACGTTGTCCACACCTCGTGTGGATAACGTCGTGGACAAAACGTTGAGTTCCGTAAAAAAGCGAATCGAAACAACGGTGTGCTTGGACTGCTCCGAAAGCGGGCGCGCGGCGTTGGCTGCGCTGCCCGGGACGCGCGGTATTTTACTGGTTCCGCGTGGCACGCCAATCGCGCAATCGCGCGCGGCGGCCGCCGGCCGCGCGACGCGTCATGCGGATTACGCCGGCTTGCGCTTCGCCTCGAGCGTTTCCCACCGTTCGAGCGCCGCGAGCAATTCGTCGTCGATCGCCGCGAACCGCTCGGTCAGGCGCGTGCCCTCCTGCGGATCCTTCGCGAAGATCGAACCGTCTTCGAGCCGGGCATTGATCGTCCTCTGCTCCTCCTCGAGCGCGGCGATCTTCTCCGGCAGCGAATCGAGCTCGCGCTGCTCGTTGAACGACAGCTTCACCGTGCGCTGCGCATTGCGGCCCGCGGCGCTTTTTGCCGGCTCGTCCTTGACGGGCGCCGCTTCCTTCACCGCACGCTTCGCGGCTTCCTGCTGCGCGAGCTGATCCGCGCGCGCGCTCTGGATCTGCCAGTCGGTGAAGCCGCCGACATATTCACGCCACTTGCCGTCGCCCTCGGACGCGATCACCGACGTCACAACGTTGTCGAGGAACGCGCGATCGTGGCTGACGAGCAGCACCGTGCCGTCGTAGTCGGCCAGCAGCTCCTCGAGCAGTTCGAGCGTCGGGATGTCGAGGTCGTTGGTCGGTTCGTCGAGCACCAGCACGTTGGCCGGACGCGCGAACAGGCGCGCAAGCAGCAATCGGTTGCGCTCACCGCCCGACAGCGACTTCACCGGCGAACGCGCGCGCTCCGGCGCGAACAGGAAATCGCCGAGATAGCTCATCACATGCTTGCGCACGCCGCCGATCTCGACCCATTCGCTGCCGGGGCTGATGGTATCCGCGAGGCTCTTTTCCTGGTCGAGCTGCGCGCGCATCTGGTCGAAATACGCGACCTGCAGGTTCGTGCCGGTGCGCACCGTGCCTTCGTCGGGCTTCAGTTCGCCGAGAATCAGCTTGAGCAGCGTCGTCTTGCCGGCGCCGTTCGGGCCGATGAAGCCGATCTTGTCGCCGCGCATCACCGTCGTCGAGAAGCGATCGACGACCGTGCGGCCGCCGTAGCGCTTCGTCACGTCGGTCAGCTCCGCGACGATCTTGCCGGACTTCTCGCCCTGCGCGACGTCGAGCTTCACGTTGCCCTGCGAATTGCGGCGCTCCGCGCGCTCGTTGCGCATCTGCACGAGCCGCGCGATGCGGCCGACGCTGCGCGTGCGGCGCGCTTCGACCCCCTTGCGGATCCACACTTCCTCCTGCGCGAGCAGCTTGTCGAACTTCTCGTTTTCCACGCGCTCGACTTCGAGCTGCTGCGCCTTGCGCGTCTGGTACGCCGAGAAATTGCCCGGGTACGACAACAGCCGGCCGCGGTCGAGATCGACGATGCGCGTCGCGACGCGGTCGAGGAACGCGCGATCGTGCGTGATGAACAGCAGGCCCGCGCGCTGCGCGACGAGCAGCTCTTCCAGCCAGCGGATGCCGTCGAAGTCGAGGTGGTTGGTCGGTTCGTCGAGCAGCAGCACGTCGGGCTGCAGCACCAGCGCGCGCGCCAGCGCGACCCGCTTCTGCATCCCGCCCGACAGCGCGTCGACGCGCGCGTCGACGTCCGCCAGGCCGATCTGCGCGAGCGTCATCGACACGCGCGTGCGCCAGTTCCACGCGTCGTGCGCGTCGAGCGACGACTGCAGCGCGTTCATCCGCGCGAGCAACGCATCGTGTTCGGTGCCTTCTGGCGTATCCGCGAGGCGGTGCGCGATCGAATCGTATTCTTCGAGCACTTCGCGCGTATGCGCGAGCCCCGACGCGACCGCATCGAACACCGTCGCGCCCGGCTCGAACTCGGGCTCCTGCGGCACATAGACGGTCACGAGCTCCTGCTGGCGCGTGACCAGCCCGTCATCGGGCTTCGCGAGCCCGGCGACGATCTTCAGCAGCGACGACTTGCCCGCGCCGTTGCGGCCGATCAGGCCGACACGCTCGCCGGCTTCCAGCGAGAAATCCGCGTGATCGAGCAACGCGACGTGACCGAACGCGAGCTGCGCGCCGGTAATGGAATAGAGCGACATGGGGAGACGGCGAAGAGAGAAATCGGAAGCGCCCATTGTACCGGTCGCGGGCGCCGGCACCGGTATGGCCGGACGGATAGGGTGCAAGACCGGTCGCGCGGGCCGGTTGCGGAAGGTCGAGTGCCGCGCGCGCAGCGGGCACCCGCGCCCGCAGGCGCGGGCTCACTTCGTCACGAGGACGGCCCGGCCGCCCTCGCGGAAAGGCGTGCTTACTTGACGTTCACGGAGATCGTCGAGCTCATTTCGGGGCCGTACGAGCGGTGCGCGCCGTCGCCGAACTGCAGTGTCAGCGTGTGCTGGCCAGGCGGCAGCCTGAGCTCGGTTTCGGTCTGCGGCTTGCCGAAGTGCAGCGAACGCTCGCCTGCCGGAATCACGTCGCCCTTCGGAATCGGCCGGCCGTCGATCAGCAGGTGATGATGGCCGGTATCCGGCGTCATGTCGCCGGCGGGCCGAAGCGCCATCCCTTCGAGCCCGAACTTCACGAGCACCGGATTCGACACCGTCGCGCCGTCGCGCGGCGCTTCGAAAAACACGCGCGCCTCGGCCCGCGCGACCGTCGACACGGCCATCGCCGCCACGCATACCGCACTCGCGATCCACTTTTTGTTCAGCATCGCATTCTCCTGATGGTTGGACAGCCCGGGAAGCATACACCGCACGTACGGCATGTGTGTTCCGGTTGCGTTGTTCGCGATGCGTACGTTTAAAACGACGTTGCGGAGCCGTTCGGCGAAATTCCGGTACCATTGCGCCTCTCGTCCGCCGGCCAGGCTGCGGACGGCATTACCGGATTTCCATTTTCACCGAGCGCCACATGAGCGAAGTAACCGAATACCAGAGCTGGGTCTGCCTGATTTGCGGGTGGGTCTACAACGAAGCGGAAGGGCTGCCCGACGAAGGCATCGCACCCGGCACCCGTTTCGCCGACATTCCCGCCGACTGGCGCTGCCCGCTGTGCGATGTGGGCAAGGAAGATTTTGTTGTCGTCGATTTCTGATTCCACGATGTTCTGATCGCGGCTGATTGCGCGATCGCGCGCGTCGGCGTGCATTCCGCCCCGCCGACGCGCCGCGCGTTTGCTATACTCTGCGCGCTGTCCACACTGCCGTCCGGTTCGCGTTTTTTTGCGCGATCATCCGGACATGGCGCTCCCCGTAGTTCAATGGATAGAACAAGCGCCTCCTAAGCGCTAGATACAGGTTCGATTCCTGTCGGGGGGACCAATCTTCCATCTCATGTGATCCCCAGAATTCCGACAAACCCGTGATAGCATAAGGCTCACCGGGTTTTTCAATTCCGTATACGTCCCATGACGTACTGCGACAGCCGGGGGTATTTGGGGGTATCTCTCGGGGTATCCAAGATACCCCTTGGAGGGATACCCCCATGCCCTTGACCGACAAAGCCGTCAAGAACGCGAAAGCTGGCGACAAGCCTGTGAAGTTGTTCGACGGCGGCGGAATGTTCCTGCTCGTTACCCCGGCCGGTCAGCGCTACTGGCGGCTCAAATATCGCGTCAACGGCAAGGAAAAGTTGCTGGCACTCGGCGTGTACCCGGACGTTTCACTAGCAGTCGCACGCAAAAAGCGGGACGAGGCTCGGGAAAAGCTTGCGGCGGGTATCGATCCCAATGAAGCAAAGAGAGAAGTCAAACGAACGGCGCGCATCGCAGCCGCTAGTTCGTTCGAGGCAGTTGCGCGCGAGTGGTTCGACAATCAGCGCGCAGGATGGACCGAGACCTACGCTGAGAAAGTCATCCACTCGCTGGAGATCGATGCATTCCCGAAGATCGGCTCACGCCCCATCTCCAGCATCGAAGCGCCGGAAATGCTGGAGATCATCCGCGCAATCGAAGCACGGGGCGTCCGGGAAACCGCCAAGCGACTGTTGCAGCGTTCGCGCGCCGTATTCCAGTACGCCATCATGACTGGCCGTTGCACCCGTAACCCGTCTGCTGACATCGATGCGGAAACGATCTTAAAAAAGGGGCCGGGCGTGCAGCACATGGCCAGGGTCAAGCCGTTGGAGATCCCACAGCTCATGCGCGACATCGCAGCGTACCCAGGTGAGCCAGTTACCCGGCTGGCGCTAGAATTGATGGCCCTTACCTTTGTCCGCACGAAGGAAATGATTCGCGCTCAATGGGCCGAGTTCGACGAGGCTGCAGCAGAGTGGCGAGTCCCGCCCGAGAGAATGAAGATGCGGGACCCACATATTGTCCCGCTGTCACGGCAATCGCTAGTGGTGTTAGAGCAACTCCGGCAGATCAATGGCGACCGGCCACACGTGTTCTATAGCGTACATGGCCGTGCACCGATCTCGAACAACACCATGTTATTCGCGCTTTACCGCATGGGCTACAAATCGCATGACAGGACATGGCTTCCGTGGACTCGCCGCCACAATGTTACGTGAACTAGGGTACAGCCGGGACGTCGTAGATCGTCAGCTCGCGCATGCGGAGCGCAATCAGGTAACAGCAGCCTACGTTCATGCCGAATACTTACCTGAACGACGCAGGATGATGCAGCATTGGGCTGATCATCTCGATAAACTCAAAGCTGGCTTGTAAGTATCTACCCCTCTTCATCACCGCATCGGCTAAAACAGAGCCATTGCCATTACCGCTAGAAGCCCCTTCATCGAGATGGAGACAGAGGGATTTGCCGACAGAGAGCTCTTTCGGCACATTCGACGATCAGAAAACGTCATCGAATCAGAGGCGCTTGCCAGCCGCACACATCTGCGAGGCCACCTCGAGTCTGCTCATTCCGATAGCACTTACCGGCTCGTCCGGTCAGCACCTCCCCCTCCTAAAGCTTACGCGTCGAAAAGCGCACCTTCGAAGCGCCCGGTGTTGACGACCTATGACGCTACGCCGCGGTCGACCGGCGAGAGCCACGTTCGACTATGACGTGAACAACCGCCACACCGAAACTTGTATTGTCGTTCGCCATTCGCAGCCAACGGACGGTTCGTCGGGCCCGACAGTTGGATCGGCCCTGTATGCCCGCATTTCTCACACATGCACACAATCGATTCCCTGCCAACGCCTAGCTTCACTCGTTCTTCCATGCGACCGCTCGGATCAAGCTTCAGCAACCACTGACGCAAGCCATACACCCAACGATGAGCCGTCGTTGGGTCAACGCCAAGCTCGATGGCCGCAGCCCTACTGGTCTCCCGCCATCCCAACATCCGTGCCAGCTGCAGAGCGTGCTTGCGCATGTGCCGGCCATTCAGCGGCGTGTTCGATATTCGCGTGAAATAGGCCAGACATGTGCGGCATCGAAAGCCCGGCAATCCGTTCGGCCGCTGCTGCGGATGATATTCCGTGTGCTCGCTGCTACACCATGGGCACTGTGGAGGTATGGCGCTGTGACTCAATGCGGTCTCGATCCGCTCGAGCAGGAACTTGCTCAGCACAGTATCCTCAACTCGCTCGACAGGTCCCGGGGGCAGTCGACGATCTGGCAGTTCCAGCTCACTCCACAGAACGCGATCCGGAGCCTTCACTTCGAGCGCTGCATCACTGACGCTTGCCGCACGCACCACGACTGGCACCGGCATCTCTGGATGCACCTTGTGGCGCGCTCGAATTGCCGTATCGATAGCATCGTGGATCACTTCGCCTTTGATGCCCTCGCCCTGGTCCTGCAATACATCCAGGAGCCGGCTGCGCCCGCACTTCGGGCAACGAATCCGCCGCCGCCGCTGAGGATCAAATCCACCCGCAAGGAAGCCACCCTCGAAGCCGCATCTCGTACAACGCGCACGTGGCGCGACCCGCACGCCGAGCAGAACACGGGCCTCCCATAGCCCGGACGGATCGAGTTCGAGCAGATAGCGGCGAAACGCTAGCAACCACGAAAGTACGGCCTTCTGCGTGCGCCCCAACCGTTCGCCTGCCTGCAACAACGACATCTGCCGCGACAGCAGCGGGATCATTTCCGTGCCCTTTGCGAGGTTCTTGAGGTTTGCAAACGGCGTACCGGTCAGCCGGTTGAAGCTCTTCTTGCACGCATGACAAAAATAGATCGGGAGCTTACTCTTGCCGGACGGTCGATCGGGACGAATGCGCAGCCCGTCGCAATGCGGACATCGTGGCACTGGCGTCGGCGAAAGATGAATCAATTCGTACCACGCCCGCATCAGGTAATCCGTTAGATCCACGTCTTCGGTCAGTGCGTCATCGACGGGTTCCTTCGCGGTGATCGCGCCAACCGTGGCATCGAAGCGTCGTGTCGGTGTCGTCTCATGATTCGTTCGACGTGTACCGGGCAGCAATGACTTGACTGTTCTGGACATCGCAATCGTCAAAACTCTAGATATTCAGGGCAACGGGCAAATTGCTGTGGGGCATGGCAGCGCCGATCCGTAACTTGGCACCCGTCCTCAGTTGTCTGCTCCATGGTCAACGTAACTTTACGATCGAGCAGCCGCGGAGTTCATTGAATCAGCGCATTGACGGCATCGATGCAAATTTCCGATGCGTCAATACGCGATCCTTCGATGGGAGTCCGGTAATGCGTGACGATCACGCGCTGAAACTGCTGCCACGCATCCGCAAATCGATACGCGGGCGCAGCCGCGAGCTGAGCATCGTACAAGAGCAAGATACGCTCGACAGCGGCAAAGTCCTCGTCCTTCAACACCCATCGTTCGCCGTTGAGTGCTCTGGTCACGCAGTCTTCTACGATAATCTCGGCGATCCGAAATTGCTCGATGTCGGAACCAGCTGCTGTCACGTCACGCATGAAATACGACAGATAGACGATCTGTGCGAGCCGGCCGATTTGTACCGCATCGCCTTGGCCGCTGCGCAGAACGGACAATGCGACATGACCTTCAAGCGACAGCGTGCGAATTGTATCGTTCGACATCGGCAAAAGCTGCTCCTTGGTGAGCGGCTTACGCTTCGTTCGACGGGGGGAGTTTCGAGCCATATCAGTCAGCCAAGCAACATTTGAGCAATCGGCACTGCAACATCAACGGGGGGCCGTTTCATCATTTTGAAGAAGCGACTTAGTAACCACCGCCGCGGTGGTCTGTCTCGCGGTACCCTCCATCACACCATCGACTCGGTAACCGCCTTTCTGCGATGACTTTCTCCAACGCCTTCTCTTCTCACCTTCTGCTGAACGGCCATCGGCTTATGAGGCCGCGTCGAGGCTGGCCGAGATTTCCGCTGCTCATGAGCGCCACGGTCGTCGCGAGCAAAAGCCGCGATCGGATCTGAAGGTAGTTGATGCGAACTACGTGCAGGGGGCCGTGAAGACGATACTTGCGGCTTCGATCGTGTTACAGGTCCCGTTTTAGCTCGCGCACTCTTGTGCCCCACCTCCAAACTCTTCAATTCGCCTGGACTCACCCAGGTTTCGCGATACTCGGCGAATGCCACCGTGGTCGACATCACCAGCAGACTTCCGATTACTACGTTGCGCATCAACGGAATCCATATCTGAAAGAGGGACGCAGACTCGACAACTGCCGCGTCCGGAGCACCTAAAATAGGCACATCAAAATAGAAATCGAGGCGTTACTTCGTGAGACGCACCACGTAGTAGCCAGCGACCTGTGCGTTTGCCGACAAGCTGTAGTTCGGCGCAACCGAGACCGATGCACCCTGGAGCACCGACTGGTAAGTCACGGTGCCGCCCGACACGTTCGCGTATTCGATAACCGGTGGGTTTTGGGTGGGTTTGACATTCGTCGTAAAGTTCAGAGCCAACGTCGAGGATGCCATTGAGCGGAGATCGCCTGAGGACTTCACCTCGTAGATGTAGTCTGCCGTCACTCCAGCGGGCGTCGGATTCGGCTTCCCAAGGCACACCGTGAAGTCACCGGTAATGCCGTTGGACGGCGTCTTGATTGTCAGCGTCGCAATGCCGTCGTCGGTCGTCAGATTCATATTCACGTTCGCGACGACGCTGCTGTTTGTGAGCGTCAGCTTTTTGTAGTCAGCCGGGCAGGAAAACACGGCGTCCGTATTCGGTGCGGTTTGCGAAGTCGAACCCGTCGAACTTCCCGACGTCGCGCCACCGCTGCTTCCATCACCGCCACCACATGCGGCCAGCGGAACCGCCGAGCCCATCAGACCAATCAGTATCAGCTTCTTCATTTTTTCTCTCAATTGTTAAAGATAACTAACAAAACAAACAACACCCAACCTGTACGACTTGATCCAAGCCACCCGGTGTAGTTTCTACATAAAAAGGCGCGGAGACACTGCTTACCGCGCAAAGCATCTAGACCCGGAGGGGAGCCTAGACGCAACCAATCAAACTCGAAACGTCAATCGAATACCAGTCGCCGCTTCCGCTTCACGATAATTCGCGGTTCGGCAACAGGTACGGGCGTCCGCTCAAGTGTGGGCAGCTCGACGTATGTCTTTCGCGCCTTCTCCATTGCGCGACGCTTGCCGTTCAACCACGGGTGACGCGGCGGAAGCCGGACCGGTTGCGTGTCGTTCGATACGCTCAATTCATCCACTTGGCTGTCTTCCACTACAAGAGACTCCCCGCTCAAAACTGCGAAGTCAGCTGGAATCCAACGGTGACGCGCGCAGTTGGAAAGCCAGATGGCTTATAGACAGGCGTGCCTGCAAACAGGTCATACGCGTAGGCACCGAAGCGCGTCCCGATGCTTCCCTTCACACCGATGACAGCGCCGGCCAACTGCGTACCGACGAGCGCAATCGGCTGAGGCCCCCACACGCGCCCGTAATCCAGCCCTGCATACACCGCTTGCCCCGTCTGGCCAATCTGCATTTGCAACTCGTTACGCCAGTAGAACCCGCGCGACGCCGCCAGCATCGTTTCTCCGTCGAAGCCGCGCACGGTGTATCGGCTGCCGATCGTCAGGTCATCGAGGTAGTACAGCGTATCTCCCGTGTACTGGCCATGAAACGTGCCGACATAGCGAAACGGCTGCTTGCCGATCGCGAACGGGACCGACAGGTTCGCGTCGAGTACGGCCATCTTGAAGCGATAAGTCGGGCCGCTCGTCGCCAGTGTGTCGTCCTGCGCGCCGAATCCGCCAACGCCTTGACGATACGCGAGCGAGCCATCGAATTGCGCGCCGTCGAAGTAGTGCCGGTCGGTCAGACCGAGTTCGATGATCGTGTTGTTACGGCGCTGCTGCGAAATCTCGGTATCCTCAATAAAGCTCTTACCAAAACGGCGGGATAGCCGGAAGTACGCGCCGAACACGTCGCTCTTGCTGCGCGCCAGCACCCGGGCCAGCTTGAAGTCGACCGTCTTCGAGTTGCCGCTCGCGACAAACGTCTGATTCACGCCCGCGATCTGCTGGTAGTAGGTGTTCGTGTACGCCGATAGCGTGGCCGTCCAGTAACCCCACGGAATCGAATAGAAGCCGTTCCAGCCGTGCGAGCCGAGCCGCTTGTCGCCGAACTCAAGGTCTTGGCTCACGCCGACGTTGAAGGTGTCGTTCAGGCCGAGCGGGTTATCGATGCCGACCGACAGGTTGCCTTGCAGCTTGCCGGTAGCACGCGTGCCCGAGTTGTCGATCGATGCGACGATCGTCCACGGCTTGCCGCGCTTCACGTCCAGAACCACGTCGCTTTCGCCGGGCAGTTCGCCCGGAACGATCTGCATCGTGACGTCCTGGCTCGATACGCGTTTCATCTGCTCCAGACCTTGCTCCAGGTCGCGCAGATTCAATACTTCACCATCGCCGGTCGGGAATGCAGTTTTCCATGTGCCGCGCAGCTTTTCATCTGAGAAACGGATGCGCCGGATCGTGCCGGGAATCAGCGACAGTTTCAGCGTACCGGTCGACAGGTCTTGTTCGGGGACGAGCACGCGCGTGGTGACGTTGCCGCGCGCCAGAATTGCCTGAGACAGCCCCTTGACCAGCACGTCAACGCCTTGCTTGCCGACGCATTGCCCGGCGTAGTGGTTCAGCCAGTCGCGCGCAAACGCGAAGCGATCCATCGGCAGCGCCGACGCACCTTGTGCCTTCACTGCGTCGGGAAACGACGCGGGCACGTCGAGCGTGAAGCGATCGATACGAAAGCACGGCGTTTCCGTGGGAAGCGCCGGATAGGCTTCGATCTTCGGCACGTCCGAGCGCATCGAAGGCGCGCGTACGGTCGCGTCACGTTGCTGCGCGTCGCGTTGCTGCTGCGCCTGCCGATCCTGTTCCGCATTTGCGCGCGCGGCGGCGGCTTGGTCTGCAGGTGTCGGAGCCTGCTGCGCGTGTCCCCCGAGCGACATCAAGGCTGTGAATGGCAAAGCCACCAGCCGATTCCTTATTCTCATTATCAACTAACCCCTGATTCAGCCTGCTACATAAACGTTGAGAATGCACGCCGTCTTATCTGCTGCGAAAGCGTGCATCTCGAATGCACCGACTACAATGGCGCTAGCTCCGCCGCAAAACTGCTGCTATCTTTAGCGCACTGCTACATCGACTTTGATAAGCCTCTGGGTACAGCCAACGCTCGTGGGCTTTCGTGTTTCGCTTCCAGGCTCAATGCCAACCAAGACCCTCTTTTCAAGAGGAGCATTCCAACAGCAACATCTCACTCTCTCGCGGGCACAACCACAAGGGCGCCACAACAAGAATTTAAATCCGTCAATGCATCGATTTACAAATATCAATCATCCAGCCAGTCCCGGACCGGATTTCTATTCCTTTCGAATTTATATTCGCCATTATTTTTAACATATGATGATACTATTTCCGGCCTGACATCGACATCCACATACCGGCCGCTTCCCCTGTCAGGCTCTACGCATATGTTTTCGGCCCTCAAAATCCAGGGCAAACAACATTCCACAACGGCACTTATTTTTGCCCGATAAAATATAAGCGACCATCCACCGCCCAAGCTCGGAACCTGTTCCAAAATTGGATACATGATATTTCCGTTGGCGATCTTGACCCTATAAGGGTATTCATAATTTTCAGGCCAATGGTCTCCCAAGATGTACAAGCCATCGCTTGTATCAACCAGCCAGCCGGATACTTCAATACGATCACCAGGCTTCAGGCTCCGCGAATCTAGCAAATCTTTCACATCCATGTTACTTCCCTATCACAATTGCATTGACGCCACGTGACATAGCAGAATTTAGTGCGCTAGCCAAGACTCCACGGGGACCCACATAGGGGTCCCGAGTCATGTAGTACGAGACTCCATTAACCATCGTTTCGCTGTCCACGATGATAAAGTGCCCGTTTACATTAACTATTGCCGACTGCCCACTTGACAACACTCGACTCAGTTGCCCTGGCAACATCACCGTCTCAACAGTATTCTGCACTCCAGCGTTTGATATTACGCTTGATAGCTCGGTCGTGCTGACGCCCGTTGGTCGGATGCCATTTGTGAAACTACCTATCGCGTCTGCCAAACTGACTGAGTTTCCGGTGTTATCTGTAATAACCATTGCCGCACACGCTGGACCACATACTGGCGCATTTCCCTGCAGAATCACGGTCCCGCTCGGCTGATAAGGAATAGTCTTGGGTACTCCAACAGCACCGCCAGCACCATCCGCTACACCAGCAACTTTGCTGTCTACGACGGCTTGCACCGCTCCTTCGGCTCCTGAGCCGAAAACCGCGCCGAGCACGCGTGAAACAATCTTGCCAACGGCCGCCCCCCCTACCAGATTCTCGACCGTGTAGTCCGGCGTAACTGCGCCGTTCGACGCTCCAGCTCGCTGAAGCACGTTTTGCTCAAAGCCCGCCACCTGCTGATTTATCGCACCGGCCGTAGCGTAGTTTTTCTCTCCAATCCCCGCTGTATGTGGCGTCTGTCCCGGCGCTAACGCCTGCGCGGTGCCAGCCGGTGAATCGAACAAGTACTTATCGTTGTACTGCGCAGTAGTCGATTGGAACGTCTTGACCGGGCTACCATCCGCCACGATCGGACCGGTCGTCCCCGAGATCGTATAGCCCGACATCCGATCGATCGCGTTCTGTGCAATCACCAGATTTTGCATAAAGCTGTTCAGGGTCTGCGTATTGCCCGACGCTTGGGCAGCCTGCGCTAACTGGAATACGTAGTTCGTGAGCTGCGACTGCGCGGCCGCGTCTACCTTTGCGCCTGCCGCCAACGTCAGCATATTGGTCCAGTAGTCAGTCAGCGTCGCTTGATCAGCCTGTGTCTTACCGATCGCGGCTGCAATACCCTTCGCCGCCGTAGAAATCATGGTGCGTTCTTGCGGGTGAAGTTGGCGATTGAACAGATCCGCGCTCAATGCACCATTTGCGCCGCTCATTGCACCAGCCGAGCCGCCCAGCAAACCGCCCGCCGCCGCACCAGCCAGCCCCGACGCCGCATTCGCCAACAACGTGCCGCCCAGTGTATCGCCGAGCGCGTTCCCAACGGCGTTGCCTGCCATGTCACCGGCTACCGTGCCAGCGACCGCCCCGGCCACATTGCCGCCGCCCATCGCCGCCCCAATTGCGGCTACACCTGCGTGCGACGCAATGCGTGCGGCACCATCGTTACCCCACAAAGCTTCCTGCTGTTGCGCCGCCGTGAAATCTGCCTGTGCCTGGGCCATCCCGGCCGTGTCGCCTGTGGCACTAGCGTTGGCATATGCCAGTCGTGCCTTGGTTTCGTCTGCGATCGCCTTGTTTTGCAATGCGTTCGCTACGTCGCCCACCACCTGCATACCGACTTGGCCGACCGACTGCTGAACCGCGATGTCGTTCTGCACGTTCTGCGCATTGAACGTGTTCTGTACCGCACCGTTCGCATTCGCCGTGTCGCGGCTCAGCCCAGCAGTGCTGTCGTGTCCGGTACCCGTGTCACCGCGTACCGTGATCTTCCCAGGACTGATAGCCGCATAGGTCGTCCCCGACGCGTCGCTGCTAGTGCCAGCTGCCGAGAACCCGCTCGGCCCCAGGCCCTGCGAATTCAGCGCTCCCGTTGTGTTGTTGGCGCCCTGCTTGACAGGCGTATTGAGATTCACGCCGCCCGGCGTGCTGTTCCCGAATCCACCGCTCGCGCTGACGCCCACCGTATCGCCCGAGTAAGACGCGTGGTTCTCCAGATTCGAATAGCCAAGCGTCTGCGTCGACAAGCTGTTCTTATCCGGCGTCGCCGTGCTGGCGATCACGCCACCGTCGAGCTGCGTATGGTTCCCAACGTTCACGTTATACCCTCCGGTACCCGCATAGATGCCGCTTTGCTGGTTCACCGATTGATAGTTCGCGTTGATGTTCTGCTCGCTCGCGCTCGCGCTGCCGCTGACCGTCTGGCCATAGCAGAACGGCGGCACGCAAATACTTGCCTGGAATCCGGCACTCGATTGCTTGCTGTCGTACGTGCTGGTGTCCTGCTGGCTCTGGATGTTCAGGTCGCGCCCAACGCTTGCGTTGACGGTATTGCCCGACACCTCCGCCCCGCGCAGGTTTGTATCGCGTCCGCTTGTCATCGACAGCGTATCGCTCGCGGTAATCTGCGTATCCCGATTCGTCACGCTGTTGCCGTTCGCGTTGCCGTGCGCCGTGCTCGCACCCAGTTCCAGCGTAAAGCCATTCTGCTGTCCGCCGAGAGCGGCCCCGACACCGATACTGCCGCCGCTGCTGCTGTTGCTGCTCGACTGCTGGCTCGTATCCTTCGAGCTTGTCAGGTTGACATCGCGCGCTGCGCTCAGCTCAACGTTCTGCGCGCTAATCTGCGTCCCGCTGGCATTGATGTCACCGTCGGTCGCAAAGCCATTCGCATCCTTGGCTCCGCTCCCGGTTGCAATCAGCGTTGCCTTACCTCCAGCGTGCAGCGTGCTCCCGTCGTTGGCGACCGAGCTCGATTGCGCTTCGCTGTGGCTGGTACCGCCGCCAATGCTGACCGTCGCTTTGACCAAGGCCTGATTTGTCGGCTGACCATTACTCAGCGCGCTCCCAACTTGATACGCGTTGTACGCGGCCAATCCAGCCTGTGCCTTGTCGAGCGCCGCCAACCGCGAGTCGCCACCGCGTGCCGGCTGCCCAAACGCCTGATTCGCCTGCGCGATCGCATTGCCAACAGCACCGCCAAGCGCAACACTGACGCCGAACTGGCTCGAATCCTGACTCATCCGGCTCTGCGTCGCGTCCGTTCCCGGATCGAGATTCAGGTTCTTGCCGATCAGCGTCAAATCCTTGCCCGCGCTCAGGTCCGAACCGGCCACCGTGATGTCCTGCTTCGCATCAAGCGTCACATTGCCGTTGCCGCTCACGATCTGGCTGCGCATCGTGCTCTGCGTTTGCGACGCCGTATCCTGCACGCTATGGCTGTTCGCTACGCCCACCGAAAAACCTGTAGCCGTACCGTTACTGCCAAGACTGCCAACCTGGTGACTGCTCGATTCCTGATGCGTCACATTCGTATCGAGACCCGCCAGTACATTGATCGCACCCTGCGTTGCAACCAGATCGACGCCTTGCGTTCCACTGATGCCGGAACCAACGACGTTGATATCGCCTGTCTTGCTCTTGATGACGACGCTGTTACCCGTGACCGACGACGCCGTTTGCTGGGTCAGCATCTGGCTGCCGTCCGAATTGCTCCGGCTCGCGTTGTACGGAGACGGACTGTTCCCGCCGCTGTTGGCCGTACCGCCGATCCATCGGGCGACATCACCGAGACTCGGTGTCGAAATTAACGCAAGGCTCGTACTGGAACTGCTCGACGACGTACTCTGCTGAAGCTGGTCCGTCGATGCCTGCAACGTCACGTTGCGGTTGGCATCCAGCGTCGCCGTGCCGCCCGCGCTGATCGCCGAGCCGATCACCGCAATATCGCCGTCCACGATGTTGCCGCTCGCATCCTTCTGCGCGCCGCCGGTCGCTTTCACGGTCACATTACCGCCGCCCCGTACCGTGCTTCCAGCGTTCGTCAGGCTCGAGATATCGGTTGTACTGCTGCTGCGGCTCTGACCATACGTCACCGAAATCGACGGCACGTCCGCGGCGCTTGCGCCGATTTCGGTCAGCACCGATTGGCCGCGCTGAAACCCGTTGCCCGACGACGCATCCGCTTTCAGGTTGCGCACCGTATCGAACGGCGTGCCGGTCACGGCCACCGTCAGGCCGCTCGAATGCGCTTCCCGCTGATCGTGCGATTGCGCTCGGTCCTGTCCGGGATCAATCGTGACATTCTGTCCAGCGATGCTGATGTTGCCCGTTGCCCCAGTGGTATCGCCTGCGGCCTCGCCTGCCACGATGTCGCTGCCGCTAATATGGACGTCCTTTCCGCCCGACACGGTCACGTTGCCTTCAACGCTGCCGACCGCGCTGCGCGACTGGCTCTGCGTCGTCGAAGTAGCGTTATACCGATCGCTCTGTTCGCTCGATCCGATCGTGATGCCCAGGCCACCCGAACCCGACAGGCCCGAGTGCTTCTCTTGATGGTACTCGTTGTCCTGATAGGTATTGGTCGCCGCCGTGATGTTGACGTTGTCCTTGGCAGAAAGTGCTACATCGTGCGTCCCGACAATGGCGCTGCCGGTGACGTTGATGTCTTTCCCGCTCACGACCGTCACGCCGTCGGCCGAGATCGTGCTGCCATTGGCGTACGTGGTGGTCTGGTCAACCCGATTCGTCGCGCTCGTATGACTTGCGACACCGCCATGGTCATGCGATTCGTCCATGTTCGACACGTGCGTTTCGGTTGCCGTGCCGACATTCACGTTGCCGACTGCCATCAGGCCGACGTTGCCCTGGTCAAGCGTAATCGTGCTTCCGACGACGTTGATATCCTTGCCCGAAGCAACGTTTAAGGTATTGCCGCTATGCAGCGTCGTGCCAACCACGGTCTGGTCGGAGGTATGCAACGTTTCCGTATAGCTGCCGTGATGATCGCTACCCGAACTGTTGCTGTCGACCGTCGAAGTCGTGCTCGCCGCGCCGAGCGTGACATTACCCCTGGCAGCGATCGTGCCGCCATTACCCAAGTTGATTTGCGCGCCACTCGCGGTCAAATCACCATTCACACCGATCATCGACACACCGCCGACATTCACAGCGCTGCCCACCACGCCATTGATGTCGGTATTCGAAACACCATTCGCCCGCTGGACAACCTTGTGCTCGCCGACTTGCTGCGTACCAAGGTCGTAGTTCCCACCGACGAGCATGCCGAGATTTCCACCAACCGTCAGCGCACCCGCGTGCTGTTCAAGGTTTCCACCGGTCACGATTGCTGCATCGCGCTTGACGTCAATCTGAGCGATCGGCCCGAGCGTCGACGTGACGCTCGTTGCGCCATCGCGGCTGACCCGCTTGTCGGTCTTCACTGCGGTATCGAGAATCAGGTCGCCGCCGGCATTCAGGTTCAAGCTACCGGCTTGGACCTTGGCCGAAGTCAAATCGACATTGCCGGTTGTCGTCAACGACATCAGGCCACCGCTCTGCAGCGCACCAAATGCGTTGTCGATCTGCTTGCCCTGGATCGACAGCGTGTTGTCCGCCTTCACCGTGCCGCTGTTCGTGAAGTTCTGTGCGTCCTTCAGGTCGATGTCGGTGGCCGTAATCAGCGGACCGTTGATATTCTGCTGATTGGCCTTCGCGAGATACACGACCGGCACCAGCACCGACTGCCCGTCAACAACGCGCGTCTCCATCATGATCACGTTGCTCGTGAGCTGCGACACCTGCTCGGCCGACAGGCTCGCGCCCAACGGAAGGTTGAGCGACTTCTCCAGCGAAGCGCCTGCCGCCATCAGCGACTGGTACATCGACTGGAGATCCGTGTACGGACCGAGCACCGCACGGCCCGTCAGCGACGTGACTTGGTTGCGAACCAATTGCTGCTCGTAGAAGCCGTCACCCAACCTCTTCGGAATGTGGGTAAGGTCGACACCGATCTGACCGAAGAAGTAGTCGCTCGAAATGAAACTCTTCTGGTTCGTGAACGCCGGATTCGTCTCGATCACGTAGCTCGCGTTCGGCGACGGGTTCGGTTTGAACAAGCCGCCCTGCGGAATGGTCAGGTTGTTCAGCACGTTCGACGCAGTCGCGCTTGCGATGACCGGATCGACCGTGGTCACACCACCATGCACCGCCGACGCACCCGACTTCGTGCCGCTCGCGCTACCGCTCAGTCCACCGATCGTCAGGCCGGGTACGGCTTGCCCGGGCAGCAAGCCCAGCGACGGAATCGACGCGTTGCCCGCGGTGTTGTTGATGCTCACGCCGGTTCCGGAAATCGTCCCGTTCGAACCCAAGGTCGAATCGTAGCTCGGCAGCGAGTACTGCTTGACCGATGCCGGCGCCGCCTGCGTATAGCCGCCCGGACGGCTCGTCACGAACGGCGCATTGCCGAACGGCAACTGCCAGTTGTATTCGCTGTTGTCGTAGTTGTTGTAGTGATACTGCCCGGAGTACGACACCGTCACGCTTGGGGCCTGTTGTCCGGTGGCAGCCCACCCGTTGGCATCGTAGCTCTTCGGCATCTGGACATTGCCAACGGCCGTGATGCTGCTCCAGTAGCTTTGCAGGCTGGCGACCGTTGATGCATTGATACTGCCGCCCGACACGATTTGAGCAGCCGGGCTGATGCTGGTCACGGTCGTCGCGGTCGCGCTATCCGCGTAGTAGGTCGTGTATTGATACGTACTGTTCCACTGACCGCCGTGGGGCGGATCGGTATACACGCCGCCGATGCTCGTCGGGTCCTTAACACCAACCTGCCCCGTTTGGCCCTTGATCGGTACGCCGAACTGCGCCAGCGTCGCGGGATCGACCGAGCCCGTCGAAGTCGTCATCACGCGACGCGTGTTCGTGATCTTGTCGGCATGCAATTCCATGCCGCCGCCGGACTGGATCAACGCCGACGAATTGTTGATCAGGGCCGCATTCGTGTAGTTGCCGCTGGCGTCCTTGCCACCGGCCAGTACAACCTTGCCCATACCGAAGATGGCCGTCGTCGCCATCGTGTCGGTCGCCGTCGTATCGTCACGGTTCTCGATGTCATTCGCGAGAATTTCGAGCGTGCCGTTACTGTCCGATGCGCCAATCAGCGCCGTCGGTCCAAGGTTTGAGACCGTGCCCGTTGCATTGAGCGACACGCTGCCGCCGACGATCGCACCCGTGTTGGTCAGATTGCCCGATTGCGTACGCAGCAGCCCACCGGCCGACAACGCGCCCGAGTTGACGATGTTGCCCGCACTGACGTTCAGGTTGTTGACCGATTGCACATTGCCGCTATTGTTGAACGTGCCGGGCAATGTGAACGCAAGATTGTGACCGACGTTGAACTGATAGTCGGGCGTCACCGAGAAATCGCCCTGCAGGTTCACGTTGGCGTCGTGCGCTGCGCTGTACGTGCCACCGCCTTGCAGCGTTGGGGCCGTTACCGTCAGGTCATGCGTGGAGCTGATCTGCCCGTTCGTGTTCGTGACCGTGCCGGTCGTCGTCACGTCCACGTCGCCACTCGAATTCGCGACGTTACCGATCTGCCCACCGCTGTTGTCCAGGGTCGTCCCTTGAACGTGGAGGCTCGCACCGCTCAGCTGGCCGCCCTGCGTGTTCGAAATCGATACTGCGCTGACCGTCACGTCGCCGTTACCGGTGATCGCGCCCATGCCCGTGACGCCGCCCGCGTGACTGTTGGTGATCTGGCTGCCGCCCTGCACGGTCATCTTGCCGGCGCCGAGGTCAGCAATCGAGCCATCAGCATTGTTGATCGATGCCGACTGGATGCTGAGCGTGCTCGCATCGCCCGCCGCCGTCTGGCCGGCCTGAATGTGTCCGCCCTGGTTCACCAGCGCGCCGCCGTTCGTCAACGACAGGGATGCGCCTGCACGGACCAGCCCTTGCGCGTTGTTCACGTCGCCCGCGATCGTGCCGGTGATGCTGCCCTGTGCGGCGAGGATACCGCCCGAGTTGTCCCAGGTGCTCGCGTCAACCACCGCTTGGCCCTTGGTGACGATGGTGCCGCCTGCATTGTTCAGCGCGCTAGCACCGTTGCCGGGCTTGACCGTCAGCGTGCCCGTGCCGGCATGCGTGATCGTGCCGCCCGCATTATTCAGTTGGGCCGGAGCGAGCGTGAGGTCCGTGCTGTTCGTCTGAATCACGCCGCCCGCTGAGTTGTCCAGCGTGCCGCTCACATTGACACCCATCGCGGACGATCCAAACTGCGTGATCGTCCCGCCGTGGTTCGTCAAGTTCGGCGTGGTCAGTACCATCTGGTTCGCTTCGAGCGTACCGCCGCTGTTGTCGAGTGTCGAATCGGCGGTCACCGACAAGTTCGGCGCGACAATCGTTCCGCCCTGATTGGTCATTGAGCCGGTATGTATTACCGCATGCGTGCTCGCGCCGATCTGTCCGCCGTCATTCGTCAGCGTGCCGCTGGTGATGCCCAGGTCCGTATTGGACAGCAGCTTACCGTTGGTGTTGTTCAACACGCCGCCAACCGCAGCGGTCAACCCGGCCTGGGCATTGATCGAACCCGACGTGTTGTTCAGCGAACCGCTTTGTGCCGTGATACGTCCATTGCTGGCGATCTTGCCGCCGATGTTCGACACCGAGCCCGATCCATTGCCGAGCGTCAACGTACCGGTGCCGGCGTGCGTGATCGTACCGCCGTCGTTCACAAGTGTCGCGGGCGCGAGCGTCAGATCGGTGCTGTTGGTCTGCAGCGTGCCGCCGCTCGAGTTGTCGAGCGTACCCGCGACATTGACGGCCATCGTGCCGGTGCCGGTCTGCATAATCGTGCCGCCGTGGTTCACCACGTTGGTTGCGGTCAACGAAACCTGATCCGCCTGCACGGTACCGGAACTGTTGTCGAGCGTGGTGCCGCTCAACGCGGCCGTCTGGCCGACGATGCTGCCGCCGCTATTGGCGAGGTGCGTGCCGGCATCGACCGTCACGCCCTGGGCAGCTTGAAGCACCCCGCCGCTGTTGTCGACCGATCGCCCGGAAACATGAAGATTGGTATTGGATGTAATCGTGGCGTGGTTCGCGATATTGCCGCCTTGGACGGTCACATCGCCGTTGCCGCCGATCACACCGCCTTGCGCACCGTTTGCGGTCGTGCCTGCCACGTTCGTGAGCTGGCCGGTTGCCGTCAGCACCATTCCATCGGTATTGAGCGATGTAATGCGGCCGGCCGTATTGTCGATCGTTACACCGTCGACAGTCGCATGGCCGGCGCTCTGGATCGTGCCCTGGTTGTTCGCGACAGTACCGCCGCGCAGCGTCATCGTGCTTTCCGACACGAGCACACCGGCCTGGTTGGCGATCTGCCCGGCGGCCGTCACGGACAACGGTCCTTGCGACGACACCGTGCCGCCTTGGTTCGATACGTTGCCGCCCGTCAGCGTCGTACTACCACCGCTCGTCAGGCTACCGTGATCGTTGATGACCGTGCCTGCGGCGTTGGCCGTCACCGCCCCTTGCGCACTCGTCGTCGCGTTCGAGAGATTCACGTCGCCGCCCGTCGCGTTCAGCGACAGGTTGCCGTTCGCAGCCGTCGTGCTGCCCGCGAGGTTCACGCCGTAGCCGGTCGCCGATACGTTGCCGCCCGCGACGTTCTTGCCGGTCGCGTTCAACTGGCCCGTGGTCGTGACTTGGAGGTCGCCGGCTTTCGTGACGGTACCGTCACTGTTCACGCCCGCGCCAAGCAGGCCCGTCGAGTTCAGCGAGCCCACCGTCACGCCCACGTTGTGTTGCGCCGCGACCGTTCCGGTATTAGTCACATCGGCGCCGGTATTCAGCGATACCGATTGCTGGCCGTAGATCGTGCTGCTGTTCTCGATCCCACCGCCTGCCGATACCGCGACGTTACCGACCGAACTGATCTTGCCCGACTGCACCAACCTACCATCTGTGGTCAACGTCAGGCCCATCGCATCAGCCGCGATCGTTCCCGCGTTCCGGACCCCGACGCCCCCCTCGGTCCCAACCAAAAAGATGCGATTACTGTACATTCCGCCCAATTGACCCACGTCAATTGCAACGGCAGGGGCTACACCATCCCCCTGAATTCGAGTCGCCTGGAGCGTGTCGTGACTGACCTGATTCGCGCCAGCGATCACGTTCAGGTTCGATGCATAGATGGCTGCATTCGCCTGTACGGCTCTGGAAATGAGGTCGACCTGATCCACATTCGTGGCGTTCAGGCCTGCGCCTTGCACCGTGATGAGGCCGCGTGTCACGCTGAAACTACCCAGCGACCCGTCCGCATTCAGGTTCGGCGTGCCCGTCGTCAGGATTGCTCTCGAGGTGTTGATAAAGCCGCCACCATCGACCACCAATCCCGACGGATTGGAAATGATCATCTCGGCGCGTTGGCCGGCGATCTCGACAAAACCTTTCAGTTGCGAAGGATTGTTGCTGTTGACCTGGTTGATGATGATCTTGGCCGAACCGTTCGGGCTGAAGTTCGGGTTGCCGTTGATGTACCCCGCCTGCTGTGTGTTCGTCAGCGTAGGTGAGTTGTTGACGATAACGCCTTGTTTGGGTACGTCGAACTGCGAATAGGTGTTCAGCGACACGCCCGCGCCGCTCGGCTTGGTAATGTTGACTTGCTGGAGACCGTTTTGCGTCTGGATGACTGACGGCGCGTTCGCCCCAGCGCCCACGACCTGAGCGCTCGCCCACATCGGTGTAACGCCGGCCGCAATCAGCACCGCGAACGCGGCATGACGCAAGGCGAAGCTCGCCAAAGCGCTCAATGCGCGATTGGCAACGGAGCGCGGTGCCTCTCCCTTGCTGACTTTCCCCGTTGCATGAGCGGTCTCCTCGACCGCGACCAGCATGCCGCGCACGCGGCTGAACACCAGACGATATTGGTTCTTATTCATGGATACGGCAACGCTTTTTTAGACGTCAAGCAGATGGATCGGAACGCCTTGCACAAGTACAGGGACGCTCTCTAACGTCGAACGCAACGCTGCCGAAGATTCTCAATTTTTCTTGACTTGAGATTGCGGTGGAATAGCGGCCCCTCACGCCGCAATCTACCGAAACGCCTTCCCGCACACTGTCAGGGATTGCAAGACGCGAACGAATACCGGACGAGCGATGACTGTGCACTTGCCGCTAATGCTGTCGGGTCGGGTCGGATCAAATTCGCTCAGTTAATAGATACTTCGACTTGCCTAAACATTTTCCTCACCCACAAATAACCATAAACTTAACAACACCCCGATCCACCATGGATTGATCGAAGAAAAAGCGCTCGGCCTTCGTGTCTGACCAGGTAGGGCGTCATATGTCACGTCCCTCGCGCCGCTATGCATCCACAGGATAAAGCGCGGATCAGCAACACCATTCCTAAGTGCCGGAATTGGCGCATAGCAGCAACGCACGATGCTCAAAAAAACTTGCACCAATCAGTCGCATTATGACGATGAGATCATTTTTTATTTAACAATCTCCCTCTTACCTAAAAAATTTTCACCAAAACAATGTGACAAAGTTCCCTCGCATATCAGGACGCAGTGCATCGACCGCCCATGTCGCTAAAACGCAACACACTTCGAGTCGGTTGCGCAGTGTTGATGTGTTGACGCGTATCCGTGGGCGTTCCGTACACGTGGGATATTTGGGCCGTAGATCGCCTGGCGGATTCTGAAGCCGACAAGCTCGGGGGCTCGGCGCGGTGAAAGCGACACTGGCTTCCAACACCGGACAACGCACGTCACGTGACCTGGTCGTCTGCGCTTGCCGGTATCAGTGCCTTCACCGCGACAATCGTCCGGAGTTGCTTCAGGTAGCCTATCAATCAAACGACACGCGGGTTACTGCATCAGGCCGTGAGGTAGCTCGTAATGGCGCCCCACTTCAGAGTGTGGGGGCCGTATTTTCTCGATGATCTTGGTATCGGCGAGTAGCCCCCCCCACTTACGCTCCTAACGCTAGAGAGCTTCGACCGCTCCGCTCTTTGGCGTGTAGGCTTGGAGGCAGCTGGAACAGATTCTCTACACCGTCACCGTACTAAACGCGGCAGATCAAGCCCACTCGATTGTCAATCTGTCTGCCAATTGCCCACGAATACCGGACTCTCCAGGTATCGCACGACCTCGGTACCGTCAGCGATACCGACATATCGACTCGGCAACTGATTGCTTTCGGCGGCTCGCATCGGAACAAGGAGGCTGGCTTCACTCAAAAACCGTCTGCTCGAAACAGCTTCGAACAATCTGCAAATGCGATACAGACAACGATACCGTCGGGTGGATCGCGAGCACCAGTGCTAGACGCTCAGTCACTGCACGTAGTACAAGCAACTTATGCCTCGGCATCACGGCCCATAAATGACGCTCACTAAGAACCATCGGCCGGAAGAAGCCCGGCATCGACATCAGCGCCCTTGCAGTTCAACTCGCACACGGGAAACGAGCGACATACAAAAGTCCCATGATAGAGCAACTCTGGCCGATGATCGTTGCCACGCTATGCAGAACTACGTCAGCATATCGAACGATAAATCTGGATGTTCCAGAACGAATATGATGGACCACTAAATAATGCGAATGGTTACCATTAAAATAATTGACAAAATCCACAACAACCCAATCATCAATGAAAATATCGCCGCCACCGACATAAATGGCTTTCCACCAATATTCGACAGCGATACCAACCAATTCTTCATCGCATCCACCTTGATCGCACCTTTCAACAACAGCGCACTTCCAAGATGAAGCCAAATCCAAACGGTGGTCAGCAAACTTGAAAGAAAAAACAATCCCTCTGGAAAAGCATAGACAACCTCAGTTTCGCCATTCAGAATCTTATATTGCCCCGGCCCATCCGGAACAAGCGCTGCATCATGAATGAACTTATTCAATAAATCAAGACTTGAAAAATTGTAAATCCAATTTTCTATTGAATGGAAAACATCATTAAATCCATAACCAGTAATAATCCATTTTACCACGCCAAATATAATATAAAAATTTGCAATCACCAGAACAACACTTACCACGACGACAAAACATCTCTTGACCGGCCCCACGGAGAGAGATGTTAATAGCAACCGCCTCGTAATTAACGTTGACAAAAAATCGACAAACACCCCCAGGACTGCAAATCCCCAGAACCTTTTGACAACAAATGGAGTAAATACCTCATTAAATATCCACAAACCTCGACCAAACATTAAAAAACCGACCAACAAGAAAATTAAAATCCACCCAATACTAATTCCAACAGAAACTATTAACGACCGGAGAGACAACATCCGGCACCCAAACACTGCATCCGAAGACAAAGATGCAAGCACATATGCTCGAGAAAGCGATGGAGTTGCTGCAAATTTTCGAAACTCTGTTGCAAATCTCTGCGCGATGCTTGGATGAACAGCATCTTCTGCCACCTTAGCCACCGCAACCAAAAATCCAACAGTTGCAAATATTATTCCAGACGTAATTTTTATGAATTCAATTACCGCCATAGCCCGCCCCACTCAATCAAAAAATCCACCATCGCCAACGCCCGATTAATGATAGAATTTCCACAATTCGCGAGTTACCATTCGCTCAACAGACGTTGTCGTCCTCGTCGTGAAGAGCCGCGCCATCTGCAATCCGCTCAAAAATGACATAGCAGAAGCGAGCAAAACTCGAATAGCACAGCTACCTTCAGCACACTCCGCTCCACGGCACAACCGACGCCGCTGAGTCCATCGCCGACTCAAATGTCAATCGAAGGGCTAAACCCCTGCGGAGATGCCCCCCCCGATCGAGTAGCGATGATACCGTCAGAGATACAGAAGAATCGGTCTGGCAGTTACCGGTGAGCTAATAGGGATCGTAGCATGAGCTGCCGACTCATCCTCGAAATGGCGATCACCCTTAAATGCGCAGCAATCTGTCAACGAAACCCTAAAGCAACGCTAAGAAGTGCTTTTGAAACCGCTCAGCGTTAATCCGTTGGCTTAAACTGTCGCCATGGCACACGGAATTTGCACCGCCGGATTCGCAAAGATCCTTGAGAGAGCACTGGATGCTCTCTCCAAGGTGATATACGGAGCACCAGTTCCCCGAAAGCTCGCAGCGAACGTGGGCCACGCGTCCAGAATCTGCGCCCGCATGACGCGGGCTTCCGAGACCGACCTACACCCGACCGCTAAGACGCAATCGGAGAGCACAATACGACGGCCACCGTCGAAGACGCAAATCTTGTCAGGAGTGACGAGGCCGACCCTCGGGAAAAGTAGCGCAGGGCCGTCCATCGTCTTCCCTTTCACCATCTCGCCCGAATCAAGCACCGCGCCACCTTTGAGGTGCGTCGTATGAACTAGCGTAGCTGCGGCGCGCGCGCGAGATCGCTGTCGCGAGTGCATCTGGCACGATCCGCGCACGACTGCAACTGAGTGAGATACGACATCGTCCGCCGTTTGAGGAAGTTCCTTAACGGCTCTGCTCAAGCGGACCAGACACGTCCGGGCGCGGACCCGGGCAAATGCCGAACGGGAGTTATCTCTGATGACCTCGATCCTAAACATGCGTCGCAACTCTGCCCAGACAGGATTATCTTGCGTACTTACAAGGCATCCGTCCGGTAAGACAGCGAGCAGGGTTCCTCTCGTGGATAGATATGGAATGCAGTTCACGAGAAAGGCAGTAGCCACCGTCGCAGTGTGTTGCTCGCCCGATAATTCAACCAAATACGATTTTCGATCCCTACGCGAGAAAGGTGGGTTGATTACTATAAGATCAACCTTTCCATGTTGGTACCGCAATGCCGACGAGCGGACTGACATCGGATTGAGTGTTGATGTCCACGCAGAACTGACCCACCTGAGGCAGTAATTTTCATCGAATTTTGACCCACGTGATTGAATGCCCTGCTCAATCTTTGAGCAGGGGATACAGAGGTGATCACGGTGGGCATATTGGCCAAGATCAGGCGGATGTATTTCCGCGAGAAGGTCCCGCTGCGCGAGATTGCCAGGCGCACGGGCCTGTCCCGGAACACGGTGCGCAGCTGGCTTCGGCAAACGGATGCCGTTGAGCCGAAGTACCCGAAGCGCGTCAGCCCGAGCGTCGTCGACGAGTGGGCCGCGCAGCTGACGGGCTGGCTGCGGGCGGACAGCCATCGCCCGAAGCGTGACCGGCGCACGGCCCGGTTCATGTTCGAGGCCATCCGCGGCGAGGGCTACGCCGGCAGCTACGGCCGCGTCAGCGCCTTCGTGAGACGCTGGCACGAGGAGCAGGCTGAAGCCCCGCGCAGGAAGGCCTATGTACCGCTGGCCTTCGAACCCGGTGAAGCATTTCAGTTTGACTGGAGCTGCGAATACGCCTTCATCGGCGGGTTGCGGCGACGCCTGGAGGTCGCCCACGTCAAGCTCAATGCCAGCCGGGCGTTCTGGCTGGTCGCCTATCCGACCCAGAGTCACGAGATGCTGTTCGATGCGCACGCCCGCGCATTCGCCGCGTTTGACGGCGTTCCGCGCCGCGGCATCTACGACAACATGAAGACCGCCGTGGACAAGGTCGGCCGCGGCAAGGAGCGCGCGGTTAACGCCCGCTTCGAGGCAATGTGCGGCCATTACCTGTTCGAGCCGGAATTCTGCAACCGTGCCGCCGGCTGGGAGAAGGGCATCGTTGAGAAGAACGTGCAGGACCGGCGCCGCCAGATCTGGCACGAGGCTGCGCTACGACGCTGGGAAACGCTGGAGCTTCTGAACGAATGGGTCGCGGGCCAGTGTCGTCAGGCCTGGCAGATGCGGCACCCGCAGTGGCCCGAGCTGACGGTCGAGGACGTGCTGCAGGACGAGCGCACCAGGCTGATGCCCAATCCACGCCCGTTTGACGGCTATGTCGAGCAGACGCTGCGGGTGTCGTCGACCAGCCTCATCCACTTCCAGCGCAACCGCTACAGCGTGCCCACCGAGTACACGAACCAGCTGGTGAGCGTGCGCTGCTATCCGGCATATCTCAGCGTCGTCGCCGACGCCCAGGAGATCGCACGCCACGAACGCAGCTTCGAGCGGCACATGACCTTCTACGACTGGCGCCATTACATCACGCTGGTCGAGCGCAAACCCGGCGCGTTGCGCAACGGTGCTCCGTTCGTCACGATGCCACAGCCGCTGCAGCAGTTGCAGCGGCACCTACTGAAGCACCCGGGAGGTGATCGCATCATGACGCAGGTGCTCGCCGCGGTGCGCGAACACGGACTCGATGCCGTGCTGCTTGCCGTGCAGGCAGCGCTGGACTCGGGACGCCCCAGTGGGGAGCACGTTCTGAACGTGCTGAGCCGGTTGAAGGCACCCACCACGAGCACCAACCTCGCGACGACGAAACTCCAGCTTACCGAAGAGCCGGCCGCCGACGTGAGCCGCTACGAAACCCTGCGCGCCAACCCACCGGAGGACCGTCATGTCTAACGACATCGCCGCCCAGCTCAAGGGGCTCAAACTGCATGGCATGGCGAGCACCTGGCCAGAGCTGCTGGCGCAGTCGCGTCACACGGAGTTCGACCCGGAGCGCTTCATGAAGCAGCTGCTGATGGCTGAGACGGCGGAGCGACAGGTGCGCTCGATCGCCTATCAGATGACCGCCGCTCGCTTCCCGGCTCACCGCGACCTGAAGGGCTTCGACTTCGCGCAGGCGCACGTCGACGAAGCGCTGGTTCGAGAACTCAGTGACCTGTCGTTCCTCGCAAGCGCACACAACGTCGTGTTCATCGGTGGCCCCGGCACCGGCAAAACGCACCTCGCCTCAGCGATCGGAATTGAGGCCGTGCAGCGCCACGGCAAGCGAGTGCGCTACTTCTCGACCGTCGAGCTGACCAACGCACTGGAGCAGGAGAAGTCCATCGGCAAACAAGGCCAGATCGCCCATAAGCTGATGTACGTCGACCTGGTGATCCTCGACGAACTGGGCTACCTGCCGTTCAGCCAGACCGGTGGCGCATTGCTGTTCCACTTGCTCTCGAAGCTGTATGAACACACGAGTGTCGCGATCACCACCAACCTCAGCTTCGGCGAGTGGGCGACCGTGTTCGGGGACGCAAAGATGACGACGGCGCTGCTGGACCGCGTTACCCATCACTGCCACATCGTCGAAACGGGCAATGAATCCTGGCGCTTCAAGTCCAGTTCTGCCAAGGCGAAGGCAACCAGAAAGAGAGCAGCAAAAGCAGCAGGCAGTGAGGAGTTATCCACACCGGAATAGATGTACTACGCTGTCTCGGGGTGGGTCAGATTTAGATGAAAACGGTGGGTCAAGATTCGGTGGAAATCAACAGATTGAGAAAGTCGGCGCACGAGTATTGCCATTCCGGCCTCTGTCTCCTCATCTTCGAGATCGTTCCGCGCGATATGTCATTTGCCAACATTGCGGCCTTGGGATACCGTCGTTCGGCTGCCAGCAGAAGGCTGCCCTCACCACATGCGAAGTCTGCCACCAGCTTAGGTTGATTGCGGGGGGCAAAAGATAGCAGGGTGTCCGCTAGCTCAGGAGACGTATAGAACCTGTCTGTCATCAGTTCGTTATATTCGAATTTGCCGTCGCGGAGCCAGAGGTAATGGCACCAACGTGATAAACCAAGAGACGGTCGGATCCGTCGGTTCGACCGTCTTTTCTAATTGGGTTGTCGTAAATAAGCTCGATCCGATCAGAGGAGGTCAGCGCAAACATGATCGCTCCGAGCGCATGCGGCTTGGTGCCAATCATCGCGACCTTTAACAGCGCCATCGGATGCAACGTCGCGAGACGCTGAAGCAAGTAAAAGCAGCTAAAAGGACAATTTGCGGGTGCATACAATACCTTCTGCCACGCATCCGTCTCAGCCAAAGCTGTCCGATTGCCAACATACGTTTCAAAGACATACCACGGCTTAAAGCCGGGCAACCCAACGATTGGGACAACGCCCCCTTGTGTCGGTTGCACATGTTCGATCACGTGCCTAAAGCGTGCCCCCTCGAACCCCAACAGTGGAACGAACAATGAATCGTCCGTATCGGTGATGGTCGCAAACCCTGGCATGGGCGCGATGCCAGCTATTCTTGCACTTAGGTCGTAGATCTGGCCCTCAAGCGGAGCTCCGCTCCGCGTATAGCGGTTCGGCTCAACATAAACAACCCTAAGTTCCACTCGTGAAGCGACTGCGCTTCTGATGATCGCCGCCCACGTTGGATGACTCAGGCCGGTGATATCGATATAAACAATCCTGCCTGCACCCAACGGCTGTATAAGGGATGAGAGTGATGCCGCACCACGGAGAAAATAGTCAGCATCGTCTCCCTTGACCCGAAAGCCGGCAGTAGTTTCAGCCTCTATTTCAATGAACTGAACGTTTTCACATTGCGAGCGCCACTGACTGGTATGGCTGCTCCGATCCTCGCCACTCACACGATAAATGTAGACACTACCATCGGCCGGGCGAAACCGGGCAACCGTCTCATATGTGTCAGTCAGAATAGGTTCGCGTCTGATGTCACGCATAGAATTCGCCAAACAACTCGAGCTGATCGGGGAGCGACTCTTGGTTAGCCCTATTGTTGCTTTTCAGGATCACATCGATGCCCGCTCTCGGACGCTCAACGAGATCGAGCAACTGGACACTCGAAAGCTGGATTTTGCGCTTCTTGCGATGACTGAACACGAAGAACGGGGCGAAAATCGGATGGATCATATAATCGTACGCTCGCGTGTCACGCTCGTCGAGCAGTTTGCTACCCGCGTATCGTACTAGCGCCAGATGCATAACCGCGTTTTTCAGTAGTTCGTTGGCTCTTTGGTCAGTGTCGTCATGACCAACGTCCTCACGTAGATGAAACTGGTTCGCCTCTGGAGTGTGTCCCGCCGGCGACGCTGCGAGCACTCCGAAGACTCGTCCCAGACTGAGGAGCAGCCGGGTCAATCGCGCACCATCAACGCTAAGTCCTTCAAGCTCTGAGAGGTTTTTCCGCCCCACCGCCTGTGCGGCCAGTGTCTGCGTCTCAGGGTCGATCGGTGCGGAAGCGTCTCGCCCCGCTTCAACATGCATCAACAACGCAGAGTGCACGAGTTCTAGCAGATAGCGAATATTTCCTTCGCATAACGAGAGAAAAACGTCCCATCCGCAATAGTATTTGCGGATTCCTCGCTTCCCCCGCCGTATGGCAAACAATGATGCATAGAAATGGTTATCGAATCTGGCTCTCACTGCGGTATTTCCTTTCAGCCAGAGTTGGAGCTCGTCCGCGAGAATGGCATCAGGATGAGACTCGGTCCAGTAGCAAAGGAAATATTGAACCGCGAGCGGCAGACCCGCGGCTGCCTCGCGCATGTCCGGCAAAGCAGCTGCCTCGATCTTTGCTTTGATTTTCGCTGCCTCCCCTCGCTCGATCAGTAATTCAGCCTCATCTGACTCACTCAGTCTCGGCAAGAGCTCACCGACGGGTAGATCCCCGGGTGACGAACCGCCCCCGGCACTCCCGAAGCGCGCCGTTAAGACATGCTCTGCAAAAACCTTGAATCGCGCGTTGTCAAGTCGCTCCGCGATGGAGATTCGAGCATAGTCAGCAGGTGAGGTTAGCTGCTCATTAGCGTTCAGAGTTGCGCGCTCTCGCCACCCGAGCTCGCGTACGCCAATTTTAAAGGTGTAGGCCGCCGGGGCATGCTTGATTATTGTATTCAATACACGCTGCTGGTAGTCCTCGAAGTTCTCGAACTCGTCAATCAAAAAAAAGAACTGACGGCCCTGCAATTCGGGGGCAGACAGGAGCGCGTGTGCAAGAGCATCCACTGGAGCACCCTGCATGGACAAAGACTGTGTCGGCGCATCGACGATACTGTTGATCGACGCTTCGAATCGAAGGATTAGCAACCTCAATTCGTGAGCAAGATCAGCCAGGCTGCCTTCGCTTCTCAGACCCAACGTGGCGCGAAATCCGTCGAGCGCTGCACTTGAAACTGCTAACGTTCGCCCAGTCTGAAGTTCGTACCAGCTCGCGAACTCCATCAGCTGACTGCTGAAGAGGAGGTTAATATAATGCGCGAAGTAAGCGCGCCAGCGGTCTTCCGAAAGCTCTGGTCCGCGAAATGCCGTTACACGGTTGGTATTCACGCGGTGATACAGTCCGAAGAACTGCCACTGGTCGATCACGTCCTTGTTCCCGTGTGCGAACGCGAACTGTCCCTGATACGAGAGCCCTTGCAGAACGGTCGTCTTACCTGTGCCGCGTCCGCCAATCAGGACACATGGCCGAGATGTCTTTAGCTCGGAAAAATATCCTGGTTCGGTGAACAGCTCGAAGAGCTTGCCGCTCAGCCATTCCGCCTTGTACAGGCCAAGCAGATTGCTCAAGTTGCTGACGTGGTCTTGATCTGTCTCGTTCATCATGCCGCCGCCTTCAAAAGCGGCTTCCATTTGCCATCGTCCAGGGTGAAGATCGGCAGGATCGCATCCGGCCATCCGTGTGAGAAAGCCAGCGCCAGGCCGAGTTTCCTGTATCCGCGCCAGCACCCCTCTCTACCATCCAGATCGGGAATACCCGCCCGGTCGCTGATCCTCTGAATGAATTCCGGACCACTTTCTCTCATATCCTCGCGCCATATAACTGACTGAGGTGATAGCGCACTGTAGCTCTGCGGAAGCATGTGAGCCGGGAACGTCTGCACCAAGGGACATACGTCCCGGATGTGCTCGTAACCCAGCTCCGTGGCCACTAGCGGACAATAATAAAAGCCAACCGCATTAGCTCCAATTGCGGCAACGGTTGACTTGAATGATGCGCGGCTGTAGCCCGAAAGCTCATGTACCTTGACCCAAGTGTCCTCGAACTGCTCGCCCGATCCGACGAAATCGTCTACAAACACGACGTTTCCCTTCGGCGATTGCCGCAAACGCTCCAGAGCCTGGGCCGGCGACAGTATCTGACTTTCATCGATGCCGAGGACGTCGCGCGCATAACGGGTAAAGATGTAACCGCTATCCGCATCACTACTCCGACGCCCTTCAACCCTCACAACAACCAACGAATCGATGAACCTGGACCACTGAGCGCTCGCCGAGAAGTAATTCTCCTTGTTCTGCACGACCAACTGCGAAATGTTTTGAAACGCACCCAGGAACATGGCTTCCACCAGTTCGGCGGAAAAAAAGGTAAAGCCCTCGAGCAATCGAACAGCGAATGGAATTTCCTCGGCGGTGAAGTTTTGCAGCCACCCCTGCGGGTCGAAGCGGGTACTTCTGGGCCAAAGCTGTGTATTGACAAAAAACCGCCAGTTCTCTGTCAGACTTCGCGGTAGTCCATTATCGGCCAACCGACACCTCCTCGTATTTACTCGAGAGCTGACGGTAAAGTTCCTCTGAAAAGGTCGATGCGTCTTTAGGAATTCCCGACGCTATCTCCGCCAACCATTCGTTGTCTTCGCGGCCGCTCCAGATCTTCTGGTATGTCCCGTCTCTGTACCCGTGGTCCTGCCTGAACGTATTCAATATATTCTTCCCGACGTACTTTTCGAACAAGCTGACCTCCCCCAGTTCGAAGGCGGCAGCCAACTGTCCGAAAGCGCGCAGGTCAAACGATCGGCTGTTCAGCGTCTCGGACGCAAAAGTCTCGACGAGCGATAGCCGGGTGGCGACTTCGGCTGCGACCGGGCGGACTCTAGCGTAGTCTTCGTAGGCCGTGATCGAATTCGATGCCGCCGCTATCACGGAGCCATGTAGTTGCAGCAGTTCGCTCAACCCGAAATGGAGAATGTCCACCAGCTCCAGGTGAACCTGCGCCATGTCGGGCTCTTGACGTTTCCACCACTTCCATCCCACGTGGTCCATCAACTCTGCACACTCGGTCCAGATTGCCCGGTACCAAGGATTTCCGGCCGCCCGCCAGTCAGCGTTGATCCTGTTGTTTATGCCGTTCTGAAGCGCCAGCATCGACTCGAGCCTGCCCTCGTAGAGCGATATCGTTTCTTGCACTGTTCCGCCCCCAAATTATTCGCGCGATCTGATGGTTGCCGTCAACTCATGCGACGCGATCGCCCGATCTCGCAGTATCCAGGAACGCCTACGTCCTGAGCAAACAGGAAGTGCTCGCAAGCACGAATCGAACGCCCAACGTCGGTTCGCGCAGATTATCCCATTTGCGAAATTCTTCGGATAGCGCAAATCGCTGCTGCCCAGGCCCTTCGTTTCGGATGTCTTCCGACGCTTGCGCACCAGGATTGAATTTCTACCCGCCGCGTAAAGCCTCGTTCGCGTCTCTGTCCCGTCAGTCGTTTATTCGTCGCGCTGGATTACCACAGTGACGTTTGATCCGGAACGCCTGTTCCCGGCGCCGCGCCATCCCCGCCGTATCAACGCGCGGCATAGCATGCACCCGACTCCCAGCTTCCCGCCCTTGACCCGCGACCGTAGCCGATAGCGGACTGGCATCAAGGGGCGCGGGACCGTGTTGCCCGCACCCCTCCCCCGCCTATTTCCTTGACGCCTGCCCGCTATCGGTTCCTTCAGTCGCACGGGCGGGAACCTGGGAGTCAGGCGGCAGCAACGCCAACCCCGAGTTCCACCGGGAGGTAGCCAGCCGCAATGGCAAGGCACACCTCCTCGCCCGGTTCAGGTCCTCAACCTTGACTGTGGAGATTGCCATGCGACTCGCTTCCTCATTCCATTACAGCGCTCCGATGCTGCGCGCGGATTCACCTCTCTCGGACGATCAGATTCGCCGCATCGCCCCGTCCATCTTCGCGGACGGCAAGCACGAAAGCCGCTCCGAGCGCTACACCTACATTCCCACCATCGACGTACTGCGCGGCCTGCGCAACGAAGGCTTTCAGCCGTTCATGATCTGTCAGACCCGCGTACGTGACTCTGGCAAGCGCGAATTCACGAAACACATGCTCCGGCTGCGCCATGCCGACCAGATCACCGGTGAGGAAGCCGATGAAATCGTGCTGCTGAACTCGCACGACGGCACCAGCAGCTATCAGATGCTCGCGGGCACATTCCGCTTCGTGTGCCAGAACGGCATGGTCGCGGGCGAGAACATCGCCGATATCCGCGTGCCGCACAAAGGCAACGTGGTGCAGAACGTGATCAACGGTGCGTTCGACGTGCTCGACGGCTTCGAGCTGATCCGCGAACAAAAGGATGGCATGCGCTCGGTAACGCTCGACCGCGACGAACAGCAGGCGTTCGCCCGCTCCGCGCTCGCGCTGCGCTACGACCCGACCGACGCCGAAGCCCCGGCTCCCATCTGCGAAAGCCAGCTACTCGCCCCGCGCCGTTTCGAGGATCGCCGTGACGATCTCTGGACTGTCTTTAACCGGGTGCAGGAAAACCTGACCAAGGGTGGCCTGCATGGCCGCTCCCGCTCGGGCCGCGCGATGTCGACACGGCCCATTACGGGTATCGACCAGAACGTGAAGCTCAACCGCGCGCTGTGGATGCTCGCGGACGCCATGCGCCAGATGAAGGTGTAGCGACTGACGGGCGGCGCATCCGCGTCGCCCTGCTGCCCCGTTTTGCGCCATGACGCCCGTCGGGTCACGTCCTGACGCATCCGCACCTTACTGGCCCGGCATCGTCCTTCCTACTATCAGGAGTCGATCATGCAAGCCCAATCTGTCGAAACCGCCGCACCCACCGTTGCAGCCGCCGAATCGGCCGCTGTGCTCGAAACGAACTTCGGCAATGAACAGCCGGTCATGACGGTACCGTATTCCAGCCTGCAGCGCTCGCCCTTGAACGTGCGAACGAAGCCACCATCCGGTATCGCCGGACTGGCCGCCAACGTCCGCGCCAAAGGGTTGTTGCAAAACCTCGTGGTCCACGAGATCAAGGGGACACGCGGCAAGCATCGAAAATTCGGCGTCTGCGCAGGCCAACGGCGCGAAGCCGCGCTCGATCTGCTGTTCGAGCAGAAGCACATCGCAGCCGATTATCCGGTACCGGTGCGCATCGTCAGCGAAGGCGAAGCGCTCGCCATATCGCTGATCGAGAACAGCGAGCGCGAAGGACTCGACCCGTTCGACGTGCTGCGTTCCTACCGGATGCTGGCCGACGAAGGCCGCAGTGTCGATTACATCGCCGCGCTCTTTTCAGCGTCGCCCATCACCGTCAAACGGCGTATGAAGCTCGCCAGCGTGTCACCCAAGCTGCTCGAACTGCTGCGCGAGGATGCAATCACGCTCGATCAGCTTGCCGCACTCGCGCTGGCGGACGATCACGACACGCAGGAACACCTGTGGTTCGAGGCCAACGAGTGGCAACGTCAGCCGCACTATCTGCGGCAGGCAATCACCTGCGCCGAGATCGATGCGAGCCGCAGCCGCCTCGTACGCTTCGTCGGTCTCGCCGCCTACGAGGCAGCAGGCGGCTATGTGCGCCGGGATTTGTTCAGCGACGACGAGCATGCAGGCTACATTGCCGATTCCGATCTACTGCAGCACCTCACCGCACAGAAGCTCGACGCAGCAGCCGAGACAGTCCGCGCCGAAGGCTGGGGCTGGACGGAAACGCGGGTCGAACGCGATGTGCTCGAACTGAACCGTTACGGCAGACTACGCCCGGCCCAGCGTCCTTACACCGACGAGGAACAACGCGAACTCGACGCACTCACCGCGCAGCAGGCGGAACTGAGCCACAAGCTCGCTGCGCCGGCGGAGGACGACGAGGACGCCTATGACGAAGCCGAACGCCTCGACGATGAAATCGGGCGCGTGGAAGCCGCGATCAGCGCACTCGAAAGCCGTGCCATCGTATGGGATGCGGCGCAGATGGCCGAGGCCGGGGCCTTTGTGATCGTCGGCGCACAGGTCATCGAACGCAGTCTCGTACGGCGCGAGGGCAGCGCGGCGCTCGATGCAGCAGACGCGATCGTGACCGGCACAGCCGAGGCGGATGCGCCGGCTACGGCAGACGCACCAGTCAAGATCAAGCCAGTCCACAGCGCGACGCTCTGTCAGCGGCTGACCGCACATCGCACTGCCGCCGTCCATGTGGAACTGGTCGCGCAGCCCGCCGTGGCACTCGCCGCCCCGCTGCAACAGCTAATTCCGCAAGCGCTGCCTGAGCACTACGGCGACACCTTCGCGCCGCGCTATCTAGCGCTCTCTGGAAACAACAATCGCGACAATCTATTGCGCGCGGCTGACGACTTGCCCGTCGGCACAGCCTGGAACGCCATCGAGACGCAGCGCACACGCTGGATCGCGGAACTGCCAGCAAGCCAAGCCGATCTGCTGCCGTGGTTGCTCAGGCAGGACGCGTACACGACCCTGCTCGACCTACTCGCGTTTTGCACAGGAACCATGCTCGACGGTATTGCGACATCAGAAGCGCCACACTCGATCAACGCGCTGGCCGATGCACTGAGTCTCGATATGGCCCGGTACTGGACACCAACGCGCACCGCGTACTTCGACCATGTCAGCAAGGCACGTATCGCGGAAGTCGTGTCCGGTGCGGTTTCTCCCAAGATCGCGGCTGACCTCGGCAAGATGAAAAAGAGCGACGCTGCAGCGGCGGCGGAACTGCACCTCGCGAAGGTCGCATGGCTTCCGGAAATCCTCACCGGTCGCGAGATTCCGGCATCGCCCTCATGGGCTGTCCACGGCGACAACGAGGATGACAACGATGGCGAGGACGTCGATGCCGATGAGAACGGCGGAAATGACGACAACCCCGTCAACCACACGCCTCACGATGTCGAGCCGTCCACCGGAACCACCGAGCAGCCGCCGTGGCCTTTCCCGACCACCGAATCGGTAACCGCTGCAAAAACAGGTCCGGATGTCGCGTAACTGTTGGTCCTCATCTAATGACGCAACGCAGCAGACGGCCGCGCACTTCAGGGCCTACCGTCTGCTGACATGCCCTGCGCTGCGTGGCTAGCCGTACCCGACGGGTGGTGCCCTGATCGCCCGTCCACCCAACCACCCGCAACCAGCAGCATCAAGCCGAGGACCGTTACGCTCGTCAACCATAGACACCACGTCGCACGTACAAGGCGTCGCTTCATCGCCGTCACCATCGTGTCCACCCGCGCCGCCGCGTCCACCGCTTTCTCGAACCGGCCGACAATCTCATCCAGCCGCTCGCGCTGTTCGCGCCCCGAAATTGCCACCGCACCGATCATCCGATTACCGGTTGTGCGCACGAGGTGACTGGTCAGCTGTGCACTGAGCGCCGTAAGTGAGGTCTCGTTCAGATTCGCCAACGCTTCCCGGTACCGCGCCTCATGTTCCTGAATCAGGTTCTCCGCCACCTTGATCGTCGCCTTGCAACGTTCAACCGCGCAGCGGTGTTGTTGCATCAACGCATCGTTCGCGCCACCGATTTCCCGCCGAGCCGCTTCGAGACTGCCCTCGCTCGCCCATCGAATACGCTCCGGCATTGCCTCATACAGGCGCGCGTAGTATTCGAGCACCGCGATGATGGACCAGAGTGCGTCGTTATCCTGCAGATTCAGGACGCCCGATACCCGGCGCATTCGGGCCAAACTTGTGTCGTCCGGGACCTCACCGGATACCTCCTGAAACAGGCGAATCAGTGGCTCGACTGGCCGCCTACGGCTCATCGTCGGTCCCCGCGTGATCGATCATGGCCGAGAAGATTGTGTCGCACAGCGAACGCCAGCGCAGCAGCTCCGCCCGCTCTCCAATGTGCATCGTCTCCGACGCGACGCGAATCGACATCCGCTGACTACGCAGTTCGTCCGCGACGCGATCCGCCAGATCCGGAAAGTCGAATGTGCGACCTCGTGCTTCGATCGTTTTGCGCAATTGCGACGCCTGATACAGCGTGAACTTGTCCGGCGTACCGAAATGACCGTTGCGCACGACATGGATCGTCGCCTCGGGAAATGTCGGACTGAACGCACGCAGCAATTCCAAACTGTCGCGCTGCCGGTTGATCACCCACAGTACGACGAGCTCGCGCCGCAGTTCGCCGAGCGTACTGGCAAGTGTCGCGCCAAAACGGGCAATGCCCGGTTGGCTGCGCGCCGCCGTGTTGACAACAATGGCTGCGTCCCGGCGTTCGTCACAGAAGTTGACCAGACCGATCCAACCTTCGGCTTCGTCCAGGCTGTAGGCAACGCACGGTACCTCGTCCTGAATCGCCTTCATCACGTCGGGATTGGACGTATCGGTTTCGACCAGCGCGACAGGAAGATCACGACGCTGGAGGTAGTCGGCCAGCGCGAGCGAGACAAAGCTCTTGCCCACACCGCCCTTGCTGCCGCCCACCAGATAGATTGGGTAAGTCGTCGCCATACGCTTCCTCTACAGGTTCTCGGTGTCCGGCACAACCTCGAACGAGAATGCATCCTGAATCACCATGGCCCCCGGTTTGGTCATCGCCCTTCGACTATCCGTTCGGTCTCGATTCTCTACTTGATCGACAGTCGGCGGTCTCGTTTGCTTCGGCTTCTTGATTCGCGGTGACGCAGTAGCCTGACCCGGCGGGGTGGCTCTTTCCACACGCCCGGCCTTGGGATTTCTCGTTACGCGTTGCATTGCGTAGCGCAACGTGCTGGCGCTGATGTCGACGCCCTCTTCCGCCAGTTGCTGAACGATTTCTTCGAATGTGTAACCCTTCTGTTGCGCGCCATTGATCTGCGGCCGCATTGCATTCACCGCCTCACGCACAGTGACGTGATGCTCGTGTGCAGGCTTGGGTGGCAGCGCGTCGAGACGGCGAGCGACTGCGTCCCATTGCGCTTGAGTAAAGTGCTTTACGACCGGCATGATCCGCCTCGACACGCTGCCTTGAGGTCATCTTGCTGATGGGAACGATGGCCGTCAACGCCCGAGAAAAAGCCGAACCTCGCTCATCGGACCGCATGGGAACGGGCCGGAATTGCACGGCATCGCAAAATATTTTTTGTCGTCTCGCTGAGGCAACACGAACTCGCGATCGACCATGCCTTAAGTAGAAAACGATGATGGGAACAGGATGAATCTGATCATGTGAGTGATGCTCGAGGATCGAACCTCTGTATTCGACTGACGCGACTTACTCCGCATCCACGTCGCCGCCTACTGGTTGATTTCGCTCTCGCACTGATGCGGTCAAGATTTCAATCAGTCGTTTTTGTTGCACCGTGTATGACAGCCCGGTCGCTCATGTCGCTCACAACACTTCGTTTTCCTACGTCACTTGGCCAAAGGATTGACATGACGCAACCCGCTCGGTCCGCTGTTTTTTGATTACATGCGGATCGTCTTGTTGCGCGAGGCGTGCACCCTTCCCGCCCGCTATGAACGCGTCTTGTTGCAGCCATCGCCCCATCTTTCCGCATGATCACACTGCATCGTGCGTGGTAATTGACGAACGGCGAGATGGAAGAACAAAAGACAAGGGACGGCAGGATAGGCTTGCGCCGGTTTTGGGCGCCATGCACATGGAACTCTACGCGCACCATTGATAGGTCGAAGCGGTGAGGCTCAATTGTCGGTATGTGCAGCATATACGCCGCCGACTCACCATGACGGCAACGGAGAGCGTTTGGATCCCACGTATATGTTGATTGCGCAGGTGTAGCGGTGGCTGCGGCACGAAGTCGCGCCGAATCGGCAGCGAACGATGCGTGCAGTTCGACCGCCGACAAGTTGCTGTCAGGGAGGCGCCCCCATATTCGCCCGCCTCGGCCAGCTACATCATCACGCTGCGATCAATTGTCCTCAGTGACGTCCAACTCCCCCGACACGGGTCCGTTAATCGCCTCAACCAGCGCCAGTACCCCCCTCTTCTCCCGACTCTTCAATTCTCTGAAGCCTGCGAGAAGTCGCTCCTCCTCATTGGCAAGCCGGAGCGTCGCAGGATTGGACGTTTGGCCAGTCAGCAGATACTGAACATCAACCCCAGCCTCCGCAATTCCAACCAGGTAGTTGGCGTCCGGGTACCGCAAACCCTTCTCATAGTTGGACTGCGCCTGTTTTCGAACGCCGCCAGAGTTGCCCAATTCGTCCTGCGTCATACGCAGGCGCCGCCGCTCCTGCTTCAGACGCAGCGCAAAGTTATCCAAACGTGGATTCTCAGTTGACATATACGTTTTTGTTGACTAGCGTGATAAGTACACGATCGAGCCTCGACGTTGTCGCGCGTGCAAGAAGATTCGACTGCATACGCCCCGAAAACAGCAGTCCTTTGCTGGAGTAGATGCTATGTCTTTCACTTACGAAATTCGCGGCGCCCTGTCCGTTCTCGAGAACTTTCGACACTTCCATGCCCAGCAATTCGCTGAGAGTGTTGCGGAACCTGCTGACGTCTACTACGCGACCGATGCGGTCACCCATTCCTTTTTGATCCGCATCCGCGGCGCACTCTCGGACCAGGAGGTGTCATCGGTCGAAGATGCGCTCGAGCAATTCTCCCAGAAATGGACGTGTACCGGGGCGGTGCTTCGCCGCGTGCGCTTCGGGGAACTGTCGTTCCTGCCAGTCGGACTAGCTCACCATGTCGAACTGCTTGAGGAACTGGCCGACGAACACTTGCAACTAGAAGCCTTTCTGCAACGCCAAGCCTGGATTCTCAACAAATTCAAGAACCCGGATCTACCAGATCGTGAAGACGCGAGACAAAACTGACTTCTCAGCACCGATTGTGCAGTTCAAGTGGGCGAACCAGCGGAGATTCATCATGGAAGAACCAGCACGCTACGTCTTGTCGGGTGCTCTGCCTGTCCAGGACGATCTGGAAGACGAACAGCTTGATCGTGTGTCTCGACATCTGGGCGGTATCGCGACGGTGTATCTGAGGCATGATCAAGCAGCACACACTGTCTCGCTGCGCATCTCCGGCACGCTGATGCGCGACGACGTGCGCTACATCGAGCAGCGCATCGAGCGCTTCGCCGAAGAAAACGCTCGGGCCGCTGCGATTCTACTGAGCGAGTGGAACTGCGAAACGAGCGAGCTCGTGGTGGGTATGAACTGGGACGCCCAATGCCTGATTAAACTCGGTGCAGTGCAAGAGCAACTCGGCAAACTCTCGGAACGTTACTTCGACTTTCTCCTTCGACTCGAACCTGCCGACGCCCGAACCGGCGGCATGCCTCTTCTGTGCGTCTCGGTCGGGACCAGCAATGAATAGCATGTCGACAGATGAGCAGATTTGGGCCGCAATATGCCCGCGGCATCTTGCGTCGCGACGAGGCGGATTTGGGCCAACGGAAGAACGTGCCGAGCATCGTCCTGCCCGCCCCCCTCTACAGATCACCCCTGGGGGTATTTTTGGGGGTATTTTTGGGGGTATTTCTTCAAAGGTTGCCGGCTATTCCCATAACCGGCGGACCAGCATGAATTCTGTCGGGGGACCAGCCAAGCTCCCAACACTTCCCAAGGTTGCCCAGAAAGTCGCGCACAGCCTTGTGTCGCTTAGACTTTTGCTGCCATCATTGCCCAAGGTTGCCCAGTACAAGCAACCTAACTTGGGGGCATCTTTTGGGACATGCCTCCATGCCCCCAAACTCGATGCCCCCACGCCATGCCAAAGCGCGCTACCCTGCTGACCGAGATGCAGATCCGCAAGGCCAAGCCGGCCGAGAAGCCGTATCGCCTGGCGGACGGCAAGGGCTTGTATCTGGAGGTAATGCCGAACGGGTCACGCTACTGGCGGATGAAGTACCGCTTCGACGGCAAAGAGAAGCGCGCCGCCTTTGGCGTCTATCCAGAGGTGACACTGGCCGAGGCTCGACAAGCCTGCCTCAATGCGCGGAAGCAACTCGCTGCCGGCACCGATCCGACCGAACAGAAGCGGGAAGTCAAACGCACTCGTGCGATCGAAGCAACGTCGACGTTTGAGGCGGTCGCACGCGAATAGTTTGCGACCCAGAAGGATGGCTGGACCGAGGTGTATGCGTCCAAAGTGATCAGTTCGCTCGAGGTCGACGTTTTCCCCCGAGTCGGCCACCGTCCGATCCGCTACATCGAGGCGCCTGACATGCTCGAGATCCTAAGGGCCGTTGAATCCCGCGGTGTCCGCGAGACGGCTAAACGCATCCTCCAGCGCTCACGGGCGATGTTCCAGTACGGAATCATGACGGGGCGATGCCCCCGCAATCCGGCTGCGGACATTGATGCCGAGACAGTTCTCAAGAAAGGGGCCGGCGTCCAACACATGGCACGGGTTAAGCCCGTCGAAATCCCGCAGCTCATGAGAGACATCGCCGTGTACCAAGGCGATCTCGTCACGCGCCTCGCGCTTCGCTTCATGGCGCTGACATTCACTCGGACGACCGAGATGATCAACGCTGAGTGGGATGAGTTCGACGAGCGCGCCGCCGAATGGCGGATTCCGCCCGAGCGGATGAAGATGCGCGACCCGCACATCGTGCCGCTCTCCCGGCAGGCACTCGACACATTGACCGCGTTGCGTGAGTTGAACGGTGCGCACCGGTATGTGTTCTACAGCGTCCAGGGCAGAAGCCACATCTCGAACAACACGATGCTCTATGCGCTCTACCGCATGGGCTACAAGTCACGCATGACCGGCCACGGGTTCCGTGGTCTGGCCGCGACCGTGCTTCGCGAACTCGGTTATAGCCGAGACGTCGTTGATCGGCAGCTTGCCCATGCAGAGCGAAATCAGGTCACCGCGGCATACGTGCATGCTGAGTTCCTGCCCGAGCGCCGAAAGATGATGCAGCATTGGGCGGATCACCTCGATGCACTCGAAGCGGGTGCTGCGGTCTTCCCGATCAACGTCGGGCGATAAGAATTACAGTAACAAGCGCATGGACAAATTCGAGCTGATATGTAATGAGGCCCTTCCAAATTGAAAGGGCCCCGTCTACACACAAATAGGAGTGCAGCAACGCGCTTTATCGCTATGTCGCATAGTGATGGTCGGCTAGCAGTCTCGCACCGGCCACCGGTTTATGCTGCTCCGGGACGCCGTCAAGCCCACGCTTAAGCTGCACGCTCGACGTATGCTTACCGTCAAACGAGTGATCAATTGCCCATACACGATCTTGAGTCAACGCCTCTCGAAGAGGGAGGCGTCCTTGCAGCAGCGAAGCAACCATGTCTGTATTACAGTGGACTGCGATGTACCGAACAATCCTGTCCTTCGGATCAATCGCGGACGTATACAGCAAGTAAGTTTCGCTTCCCGCACGGGCAGTGAACAAGGTCGGGCCATCGTCCTCATCGAGAACATCCACCACATCGAACTCAGCGAAGAGCCCTGGATTTTCTAAGGTACCTTCTGCAGGCCATAACATGACGATCTCCTGCCTTACTTGAACAATGCGGCCCGATCGATCCCATTACAAGGCCACCACGTATGGTGCGAATCCGGCGCCTTCCTATTTGGGGTCGCGACAACAACGCCGTCTTTCGCGTCCAACGTCCCTTGCGCGACGTGCGTCCCCTTCCACGGATAAAGCTGCACCTTGTTGGCCACATCACGGTGATCAGTATAGACACTCACTCCGTGTGACTGGCATTCCTTACTGGGTGAGACGGCCATCCCGAGTTCAGCATATGTCTGAAGATGAACTGCCGAAACTGGGGGCCCGAAGGTTTGACGGTAGACCGTCAACGACGAAGGTGCTGTAGCGTTCTGCGGCGGGCAGTTAGCCGGAAGTCCGTTGAAGTTCGCCATTCAGCATGTCCCCATTATTTTTTTACACTCAACGCATCTATGCGCCCCGACAGCCTGTCTTTTCCGCAACGCAACTTGACAAGTATGGCGATTCAGGATGTGGAATCTGACTAGCACTTTATCCCGCTGATTCCAGCATGTCCATAGCACATAACGACAAACTGTGACCAAATCTTAGCGTGTCGCGATCCCACCACTGAACGCTGCAAGTTTTGCACCAATGCCCAATCGGCGCCCCTCAAAGCCTCCCCCATCAGGAAGTACCGTGAAAGAGCGACGAATCTGTTGCATCTGTGAAACGACCGGCGAGCAACGACGAATTAGTGACAGAATATAAGCTCAAAGCATCCCTTGATTTCACGGGATCGTCGCAGGGAACCCAATGAAACTTGACCGCACCTATCAACGAGAGCTACTCCAAGAGCTAGCAGCCTGTTATCCGGATCGAGCGGTCTGGTTCGAGCGCGTCGACTCAATGGACGCAGAGACCAAAGCGAAGTACCTCGCCAATCTGGCTTACTTGAATGAGCACGGCCTCGTCTCCTCAATGAACGACAGCACGCTTCAGTTCGATTTCTCCAGAAGCCCCTGCATCACCGCCAAGGGTATGGACTTTCTCGCCGATGACGGCGGCCTATCGTCGATCCTGGGCGTCGTGACCGTTAAGCTCCACGAGGACACACTGAAGGAGTTGATCGGCCAGCGGATTGCTGAGTCCGATCTGCCCACGCCCGAGAAGTCTCGGCTCCTCGATCAACTCAAGTCGCTGCCAGGCGAAGCAATCAAGCACCTCACACTGAAGCTAGTCGATGCCGGGCTCTCAAATTGGCCAGCGGCATTGCAAGCAATCGAGACATTCGCTCATCGAGCCATCTGACAGCGTTACGGGATTGTCAATGACAGCAGCATTCGATTGGCAGGAATACGAGCTGAAGGTTGAATCGACATGGCGCTTCGTTATTTGCCTGCTTGCGTTGGCGGCCCTCCTACTGATCGCGTTACCGTGTGCCAACGCTCTACGGCCGGCGAGCGACTCAATGGCCCAATGGTTCCAACGGACCGGCGCGCCAGTCACGGTGTTTGCGTTCCTCGCTCAAAACAAGGCGGGACACCTCAGCGCACTGCTCACCCCAGGGGGATTTGGCTCCGCCGAACTTGTACTGCTCCGGAAGCAATATATGCCGAAACAGAAGTGGGGCATGCGCGTTTCGATTGGCCTGACGGTCGTCGGAACGATCGTATGGGCCTACGGAGATATCCTATTCAACAACGTTGCGCGCCTAGTAGCATCCGCGGCCGCCTAAATTCGCCGCGCTCCGATGATCCAGATCATCCTTGACTCCAACATCTACGATCGCCTCGAGCAGGATGCGGAAAATGTCGAGTTGTTGCGCAACCTGATAGCCCAACAAGCAGTCGAGGTTCTGATGCCGCGTCAAGTAGCTGAAGAACTACATAAGCGCAAGGCTGACCTCCCCGATCTATTCCCCGTCAAAGACATCGGCCACGCCGTCGCACGCGCAGGCGTGATGTGTGCCGGCGACTACCTCGGGTCCGGCAAAACCTTCGATGAACACAAGGGTGCCTCGAACAAAGACGCTGACGCATTCATCGTCGATGTCGCTGCTATGGTTGCTGACTGGTTCGTGTCAGAGGACAGACGCAGCCTACAGCGCTTTCCCGACGATTGTCGCTGCATCCACATGACCTACGAAGACTTCTGCGAAAAACTTCGCGAGCTCGTCGAGGAAGACGATCCTTCGCGTTGACGATTCTCCTCAAGCCTTGCGTTCGCCGTGCAGATTGCCTCGCCGAGCCATGTATAGAACTGCTCGAACGTAGTCAGGATAATTGCGAGATGCACCTCCACCGGAGGAATAGCTCTCGGGGGCATTCCAAACACCACGCGATACGCGTGTTCATGCTCGCCGAAAGAGCCTAGCACCCCACTCCAGTTCGGATGTGTGAACTCACAAAGAGACTCGTAAACCGCCATCAATCCTGGAACACCGATGCGCTGCTCCGTCTCGTCGATCGCCTTCAGAACATGAACTGCGGTGGGAGCCTCGTCCTGCATGTTCCTGGCACCCACAACCGCCTTTGCTATCCGGTCGAACAGGACCTTCTCGTCTCCGGTGGCTTCAAATTTCTCAAAGACGCTCCGGAGGTACCCGAGTATCGACATCGTCTCTAACATCGAGCGTGCGATGATGGCGGCACCTAGCGAGCGTGCCGCATCATGGAGAGCAAAGGCATCATCAGCAAGTGCCACGATCCGATGCAACAGCGCTTCTCGGGCTACCAAGGCGTAAAACAACGACTTGAACATGATGCCTTGCTGCGCGGCATCGACTGATGAGGGCAACGACGCCTTCAACCGAGACGCCACTTCCTTTGCCTCTTGGAACGCGGCGTCCGCCTCAATCCGATTCGTCATTCAGCCACCTCACCAGGCCTCGGTTCCATGTGCCCCCCCCAACCTGTTTGCACGTCTCGTACTCAATCCAATTTTCCATAGTGCATTTTTCGATGGCAGTTCGGACACAAGGCAATAGCGTTCTCAACCGTGTCCTCACCGCCTTCGGCCAATCGCACTCGATGATGCACCTCTAGGTATGGACTGCCATCACTTTTCCTCGGGAAAGGTGCGGGCTTTCCGCATTCTTGACATTGTCCTTGCGCTATATCCAATACTTCCGCAACCACGTCCGGATTCCGAAGATAGGCATACGTAGAAACAGTAATCCTTTCAGGTAGCTTGGGCGCGACTTTTAGCCGTGTCTGTCGTGCGGTTCGCGAATCGGAACTTGACCTTCTTATCGCTTCATCAAAATCAACCTGAAGAGTGACAAGGTCGACTTCCGGCCTCACCGCCCTCTCCTTCAATATGGCGATGAGATGATCCGCCTCAAACGCATTTGCAACCGGTAAGCGGGTTCTGATTGGATGGAAGAGGCGAGCCTCCTCTTCGCTGATGCCGTCCCTGACATCGGAGATCACATATTCCCACCGGACGCCGCGCTCGTGCTGATGTGTTGATACCGATCCAAGCGGCGCACTAGCATGCAGCCGGTACGTACTATCTCCCAGCACGCGTCCGGCTCCAACGTAGCCATAGCCACTTGCATAGGCAAGAACTCGGTCGCCCTCGTCCATCGCTCGCAATTGTTTCTCGCCCTCATCATCGGGCTCGCCATCAAAACCTGTCGTAATTACGCCGCGCCGAACATTCTCGGCCCACCATTCGTTGACATCTCCACCATTTTCGAGATTCCCGATATTGAAGCGATGGTACTTCATGTCACGCAACCCCCAAGGTAAAGATACGTATAGTTCCGATATCGGCCTTCGAGTATGGATCTTGATCTCCTCGGACCATAAAGCCAGCGCATTTCTACTCCGCCTTATATTGCAGTGGGTCCGACAGATACTGGTGCATCTGGTCATTTCGCCACACCGTGCACCGCGGAGATAGTTGAATCGGCTGAGGCGCCCGTCCGGCCAAGCAGAGCTTTCGCCATGTCTCCCGGCAGACGCCCACAAACGGCGCGATTTGCCTCCAACGCGAGTGACCAACCTCTGGCAGCGTGTCGACGTGCTTATGCATGGCGCGCCTCCACCTCGGCAAGCGCCTCGCGCCCGTAGACCCGTTCCACCCACGTTCCGCGTCCGTCCCCATGGCCGAGCCACGTCGACACGCCTGCGGCCGCCTCCCGGCGCGATACGCCGGCTGCCTTCTGCCGCTCCAGGTGCTCGGTCGCATATGCGTATCGGAGGCTACTCGTCGCGAAACCGCGCGCTGCTGCAGCAACGCAAACCCCATCCAGGACCTGCAACCCCCTTCTCAGCGTCGATTCACTACATCGGATAGCCTCAGAGGCGTCGGCCCGGCGTATGGCCTCGCCCGGCCGCGGAGGGAAATACTCTTCCCATGAAATCCATCGATTCGCGGCTCGCTTGGCATCGTACATTTTCGCGATCCGCACGACGACCGGATCCTTCAAGCCATGCGCAAAATCCATCAGGCGCTTCGACATTGGAACCTCGATAGCGTAGGGCTGCGGATATCTGCGGGCACATCGGAAGCGGTTAGCGAGTCCCGCTCCTCTTCTTTTTTTCTGATATTTCCTCAAGAGCGAGACGCTCAGCCAATCGCAGGGGCCGATTTCCTTCCTGGTAGATGGCTTTCTCTTCGACGTAGTACGCGTTACCAACCTTGATGGGAGGTGGGTAGATTTTCCCTTGTTTGATCCAGCGCGAAGCCGTCCGCATCGCTGGCGCTGGAAAAAATTCGCGCTCTAGCCAAAGGTTCAGTCTGATCTTCATCTGCGACCTCATAGCGGAAAGGACTACAGCGGTTTGGTCCAGTTGATCTTCGATCGTGTCGATTGGGGTTGAGCCGGTTGCAGCACGTTGTTGATCTGCTCCCATGTGATCATCGGCGTCCCATCGATACGCCGCGGCGCTTTGATGCCGAGGGCGCGCTCGATCCAGCGGATCTGCGCTGCGCCCTGCTTCAGTCCGCCGGTCAATTCGACCAGTTCTTCCTTTGTCAGGATGCTCACGTCGATCTCACTCTTTCCAAAAATCATCGTTCTCTGGGAAGCCGTGTTCGATCAAAGCCATCGCGAACCGTTGGCCATGATCGAGGGCTTGCTCCAGAGACAATCCAGCTCCACCGACATGTCGAACCTCGTTCCGAAACTGCCCCCGTACTGGCGTACCGTCTATGCGCCTGATCGTTGTGGTGATGTGATATCCGCGAATGCGAGCGGGGTTTCCGACGGGCTCTAAATCTTCCACCGCACCGATGACGATGCGATACGGCCCGTCGTCAAATTCACGAACGTTTCCATTTTGCGTTGCCATCCGACTTCCTCCAATCAAGTGGGAGTGAGTCATCTTTACGAGCGGTACGGCGCTGCGTCGATGCGCTTGGCGTGCCGACAACCGCCTAACCGTCCGCGTCCTGAGGACCCGGGCGCTGAGTCAATGTTCCATGAACTGGCGCCACCGCGGGAACCGTTCGAAAAACGATTCGTCGATCTCTGCAACGTACAGCGTAGGAGACGACACGTTGGTCGTCCGATACGGCTCCGCTCCCAACGTCAACCGAAGATCGATGCCGCCGGCCGCTGACCATGCAGTGAGGTCGTCGTTGAACGCGAAGACATCTTCTCGGGGGATTCGCAGTTTGATGGCGGACATGGAACGCTCCGGATCGCCTAACGGCGTAATCATCGCGCAGCCCTTCGGATGTGAAAAGCCCCGCTCGAGGCGGGGCTTTGGGTAGATCACTGACTGGTCACGGCCGCGATTCAGCGCGAAATCGCGGTCGAGCTTTAACATGCACTGGGTAGCCATCAAATTCATCAGGCACGTTCTGCAATACAAACCCTGGTGAAACCCAAACCACCAAGGCGTAACCCCTGCCAGAATCAGGCACAGCGGCGACATTGACGGTTCCTCGCGGAGCCACCAAGGCGTCGTACAAGTGCTGAGCTGCGTCAGAAGCGTCCATAAAAGTTAGACATTGTGTCCGGATACTAGGTCCATTCCAAGAAGTGCCAAGATCGGCATGATGGGCATGATCATCGAGATCTTTCCGCCAGGTGCTGACGAATCCGCGCCGCCGGCCACGACAACCCCAACAGCGTGGCGTTGCCCCATTGCGTCGGTGTGGACTACAAGCGACCCCGAGTCTCCAGCCTCCGAGAAGCGGTCACCGATGCCATGTACCCAGTACATGTTGTCGAAGTATACGACACCGTTGAAATTATATTGGGGGGCAGAATACGTGATCTCCGACGGCCCGATCACTCGCGATATGACGCGTCCCTGTGTATGGCCGGACGAGCGCCCAACCTTTTCTACTTCCATCCCTGGTGCGAGAGCGATCGCCGTGGAAGGCGAGTCATAGAAGCTCTGCTGCATCGATGATACACGGCTCTCGTCGGCGATGCGAAACACCGCCGCGTCTTGATTCTGCTGCGAGTTCACCACTGTCGGATCCCCCATGAGCATCGTCAGTTGGCGATCGTGATATCCGATCGTGAACGGATGAGGATTGTGCGGCGACACGTCTAACACCCCTGGCGCCAAAATCGGCAGCCCGTTCGGAGAGTAGTTGCACCCCGCTGACACGTGATTGTTGGAGAACCCGAAGAGCTGTCCCGCCCCGTCGCGTAGCAAGCAGCCGAGCGTACCTGCCGCTCGGGCGTTACCAACTGAAATCGAGCTCCCACACGTGTAGTAGAGCCCGCCGTTCGCGATGTGAATCGCACACGGCGTCGCTGCCTCAGCAACCGTTGTCGGTGACACTGCTTCCGGATTCCCTTGGCGAAAACGCAATCGATACCCGTCTGCCTCGGCCGGCAACGACTTCAACAACCGTTCACCAGGCGCAGCCTTTTGAAGAAAGATCGAAATCTCGCTTCTGGCTTCGTTCACTCCCACAAACCGAATTTGCTTCTGACGAAGGAAGGCAACTGCGCGATCGGACATCTGGTCAAACTCGGGGTGACCGTATTCCTCGCCGGGGAAGTACGCTTCTGGTCGAAGCAAAGACTGGTCATGGCTCCATCGGAGCAGCCGGAGTGCTGCAGCGTCGATAGTGACACTCGGCGCCACGCTCGGAATTGGTGCCGCCTCGGCGGCCGCAGTGGTCTCGCTCATTCGTTCCCCGATTTCTATTGTTATTCCGCCGATAATTTAGGCACAGTTGGGGATCTCCGGCAATCCGATTGTCCCCGGTGACATATAGCCTGAATCTCAGTGACAACGATCAATCAGGGGCATTTTTGGGGGCATATTTCCAAAAAATCCGTCTTAAACGCACGTCCACGATAGAAGCATGAATTCTGTCGGGGACCAGTCAGACCTCAAGCCTTCATCCACTTTCTCACGATCAAGTACCGCAACGACGGCGACGAAAAACGCACGACGTCGAAGCAGATGGGCATGCGTCATCAGCCAACCCACATGCCGGATCGCCGCACCCGGTGAAGGTGAACCACGGCTTCCATTCGACACAAATCAAAGATCGTTTGACTCTCGGCATCAGCCCAAGTACACTTCGCGCCGCGGGGTGGAGCAGTCTGGCAGCTCGTCGGGCTCATAACCCGAAGGTCGTAGGTTCAAATCCTACCCCCGCAACCAATACCGAAGCCCGCTTTGCGAAAGCAAGCGGGCTTTTTGTTTTCCGCATGCACTGCTGCGTGTGCACCGCCTGGCAGGCATCGCAGACAAATCGCGGAACATTCAGCCGCTGGCACCACCTGCGACACGCGATCGCATCCTGCCCGATCGCCGCAGACCCACGTCAGACATTGCGTAGAATTCCGAACCTTCTTCAGCATCCGGACTTCCGCAATGATTCGAACGATCGCGGCACTCGCCGCGCTTTCCGCGATTACCGGCACGGCGAACGCCGCCGACACCGTCACCGCGCCCGCGAAGCAGCGCTATGTCAGCCCCGGCATCGCCAACATCGCGAACGCAGCGGCACCGCGCCCGGATACCCCCTCCCCCGACTCACGGTGCCGTGAACTATCCGCCGGCATCGACGCCGTGACACACACCCCCGACCGCGGCCAGAAGGTCGTGCGCGGGATGGGCCCGGACGGCAAGCCGCGCAACGAACTGCGCGCTTACGACAAGCGCGCCGATCTCGAAGCCGAGCATCAACAGCTCGGCTGCCGATAACGAACGCCACACCGCCCGGTCCACTCACACCGGGCGTCCGCCATCAAGCGATCACGCGTTCGCGCCGCCGTCGATCGTCAACCCCGTCCCGTTGATCGACCGCCCTTCCGGCCCGACGACGAATGCGACGAGCGCCGCGACGTCGTCGGCCTTGCCGTACTGCGGGATCGCCATCCGCGAACGCTGCGCGCCGGCGTGTTCGCCGTCGGCCGGATTCATGTCGGTATCCGTCGACCCCGGATGCACGATATTGACCGTGATGCCGCGCGGGCCCAGATCGCGCGCGAGCCCCTGAGTCCAGCCGATCAGCGCGGCCTTGCTCGCCGCATAGAGGCTCATCCCCGCATCAGGCACGCGCGTGGCGAGGCAACTGCCGGTCGACACGATGCGCCCGCCCTCGCCGAGATGCCGCGCCGCCGCCTGCGACGCGACGATCACAGCGCGCACGTTCACGTTCAGCGTCGCGTCGATATCGTCGAGCGTGAGATCGTCCAGCCCGCCGGCCCGGAAAATCCCCGCGTTGTTGACGAGGATGTCGAGACCGCCGAACGCCTCCGCGGCACGATCCACTGCGTCGCGCACGGCCACCGGATCGGCGCTGTCGGCCTGGATCGCGACGGCGCGCCGGCCCAGCGCCTCGATGCCGGCAACGACGGCCTGCGCCCGCTCGGCCGATTTCTCATAGGTAATCGCGACGTCCGCGCCGTCGGCCGCCAGCCGTTTCGCGATCGCCGCACCGATGCCGCGGCTGCCGCCCGTGATGAGTGCACGCTTGCCCTGAAGTCGATTCATGTCGGTTCCTTTCCTCATTTATGTAACGACCGGCACAGAATGTGGCAAGTTGCGCGACACAGTCAATTGATTTATTTTATCGATCGATACAGATATCGACGAAGGAACGGACGCAATGGCTGAACGGGGCCGACCGAGGAGCTTCGACAAGGAAGCCGCGCTGGAACGCGCGATGGAGGTGTTCTGGCGCCTCGGCTACGAGGGCGCGTCGATGACCGACCTGACGGCCGCGATGGGCATCGCATCGCCGAGCCTGTATGCGGCGTTCGGCAGCAAGGAAGCATTGTTCCGGCAGGCGCTCGAGCACTACCGCGCAACGGAGGGAAAAGAAATCTGGGGGGGCGTCGAGGAGGCCGGCAGCGCATACGACGCCGTGCGGAACTACCTGATGGATACCGCACGCGTGTTCACGCGGCGATCGAAGCCGGCTGGCTGCCTGGTCGTGCTGTCGGCGCTGCATCCGGCCGAGCGCTCGGATACGGTTCGGCAAACGCTGATCGCGATGCGCGAGGGCACGGTCGAGAGCCTGCGCGAGCGCCTCAGGCAAGGTGTCGCGACCGGCGAGATCTCGGCGCACGCGAACCTCGACGCGATCGCGCGGTACTACGTAACCGTCCAGCAGGGGATGTCGATCCAGGCGCGCGATGGTGCGAGCCGTCGCGATCTCGAGGCCGTCGCGATGGCTGCGCTGGCCGCGTGGCCAGCGCTCGTCGGTATGGGCGGCGCGTAGCGGCAGGACGCCGCCGCACACGGCCGCCCCGCGCGTTACTGCCTTTCAGCGTGCTGCACGTCCTTCGACGCATGCCACACGCGATAACGCACCTCGAAACCGTCCGGCACATAGACGACGAGCGGCAGGCGGCTGTTGTAACGCAGCAGCTGGCCATCGCCGCGCACCTGCACGAACCGCTGCTGCGGCGCCTGGCCCGGGCACGCCATCAGCGTCGACGCCGGGCCCTTCACGTCGGTGAGCTGGTAGTACGTATAGCCCCAGCCCTTCACGTCCTCGGCGGTCAGCTCGCCGCCGAACCACTGCTGGTTGCAGTCGGTCTGCAACGTCTTGCCGATCATCAGCTCGACGCGCGCATCGCCTTCGTTCTCGAGCGCGGGCAGCGCGATCACGACGCGCTGCTGGCCGGCCGCTGCCTGCGGAAACATCTTGATCGACTCGGCCGGCACGGCGGGCGCCGATGCAGGCGCGGCCAAGCAGGCGGCGGCAGTCGTCACGCACAAGGCGGCCAGCGCGGCCCGGATCGCGAATTTCATCGAGGTACTCCTGAAAAACAAATGAGCTCCGGATGCTAACACTTTCGTCACATGACCTTACGGCGCCGTAATTTGACGACACAATTGCAAACAGCTGGCAATCCCCTTGCGCGGTACTTATAGGGGAACCAACGGAGAACATCATGCTGAAGCTCATTGCTGCCGCCGGCGTCGCGACCTTGCTGGCCGGCTGCGTCGTCGCACCGGACGCCGGATACGGCTACGGCCAGCCCTACTATTCCGATCCGGGCTACGCATACGCGCCGTCCCCCGTGTACGGCACGGTCAACATCTGGGGCGGTGGCGGCGGACGCGACTGGGATCGCGGCCGGCGCGACTACCATCGCTGGGACGGCGATCGCGGCAACCGCGGTAACGGCTGGGGGCACGGCGGCGGACGCCGCGGCGACTGGAACGATGGCGGCGGAGGCGGCGGCCATCGCCACTGACGCACAATTGCAACCGTTTGTATCCGCGCACGGCCCGCCGATGGGCGGTCGCGCCGGTCTTGTGTTACTCAGACGAACGGACTCCCGCGCAAAAGACAAAGGCCCTCGCACGAAGCGAGGGCCTTTTGTCGTCCAGTGCGGCGAAGCGAACGTCGGCGGCGCAGGCCGCCCGGCACCGGCCGTTCACGCGTCACGCATCCGCCCGCTTACCACCCGGCCGGCTGCGCGTAGCCACCCCGCACCGGCGCGCCGCACACGTACGCACGCTGATAGCGGTCGTAGCAATAGTTCGGGCCGTCGTCCTGGTACTGTGCCTGCTGGTAGGTCGGATAAGCAGGCTGCTGGTACGCGGGGGCCTGGTAGTACGTCGGCGGCTGATAGGCCGGTGCCTGGTACACGGGCGCCTGATACGCGACGGGCGGATTCATCGCGGACGTCACGATCGCGCCCAGCACCGCGCCGCCGATCAATGCGCCGATGACGGCGCCGCCGTCGCGGCCATGCGCGGACGCCGGCCCCGCCACGGCAAGCGAACCGGCGAGGACACACACTGCGGCAATTTTTTTCATGATGGGCTCCCACGCGAAGTGGTACTGGATGCGATGCATTGTGGCGGCAGGCGGCCGTAATAGATGCAGCAAGTGGTAACGCGCGATTACCGCTGTCACGCACACCGAAATGCGGCGCCGCCATGCTAGGATTTTCGGCATACAGGAGACGCCTTCATGCAGCCCGAAACCGCCCGCCGTTTCGATACAGAATTCGCCCCGCGCATCGCACAGGCGATCGCCGCCTTCTTCGCCGATCACGTGCTGACCGACGTCGTCCCGTATGGCGGCCACGGGCACCCGACGCGCGTGCAGATCCGCAGCACACCGCACGAGCATGTCAGCGGCTTCGAGCATCCGCTGAATCTCGAACTGACCTGGGACACCGACGAAATCGAGCGGCTGATGGAACCGGACGGCCCGCGGCGCTTCGAGCACTACCTGGCTGCCCTCCCGAAAAAGCTGGGCGCATGGGAAGGCGCGCGCGACATCGATCTCCTGTCGCGCACGCAAGCCGACCCGCTCGTGCGGCTCGGCGGCCTCGACTTCGAAGGCTGAGTGCCGGCGTCGCGCCATGCGGCCCGGTGATACACTCGGCCGGCCACGCCTCGGCGCAGTTGCGCCGGCCGGGCCGCTCATCGCCGCCTCCACCCTCCCGCATGGTTGCGCACGCAACCGGCAGCCGGGCGCGCGGACAACCACGCATCTGCTCCCGCCATGAACGCCGATACCGGCCTGCCGCTTCCGCAACGCTACTGGGCGATCGTCTGCGTCGCACTGGGCATCACGCTCGCCGTGCTCGACGGCGCCATCGCAAACGTCGCGCTGCCGACGATCGCACGCGACCTGCACGCGTCCGACGCCGCATCGATCTGGATCGTCAACGCATACCAGCTCGCGGTCACGATCACGCTGCTGCCGCTCGCCTCGCTCGGCGAGCGCATCGGCTATCGCCGCATCTACGTCGCGGGGCTCGCGCTGTTCACCGCGGCGTCGCTCGGCTGCGCGCTCGCCGGCTCGCTGCCGATGCTGGCCGTGATGCGCGTGATCCAGGGTTTCGGCGCGGCCGGCATCATGAGCGTCAACGCGGCGCTCGTGCGGATGATCTACCCGTCGTCGATGCTCGGGCGCGGGCTGTCGATCAACGCGATGGTCGTGGCGCTGTCGTCGGCGATCGGGCCGACGGTCGCGTCCGCGATCCTGTCGTTCGCATCGTGGCCGTGGCTCTTCGCGGTCAACGTGCCGATCGGCATCGCCGCGGTGATCGGCAGCCTGCGCGCGCTGCCGTCCAACCCGCTGCACGATGCGCCGTACGATTTCCCGAGCGCGCTGATGAACGCGTGCGTGTTCGGTCTGCTGATCACGGCGGTCGACGGGCTCGGCCACGGCGAAGGCCATGCGTACGTCGCGGCCGAACTGGCCGTCGCGTTCGTCGTCGGCTACTTCTTCGTGAAGCGCCAGCTGTCGCAGCCGGCGCCGCTGCTGCCCGTCGACCTGATGCGCATCCCGATGTTCGCGCTGTCGATCTATACGTCGATGGCGTCGTTCACGTCGCAGATGCTCGCGTTCGTCGCACTGCCGTTCTGGCTGCAGCACTCGCTCGGCTTATCGCAGGTCGAGACGGGCCTCTACATGACGCCTTGGCCGCTCGTGATCGTGTTCGCCGCGCCGCTCGCGGGCGTGCTGTCGGATCGTTATTCGGCGGGCATCCTCGGCGGAATCGGGCTCGCCCTGTTCGCGGCCGGGCTGCTGTCGCTCGCGACGATCGGCGCGCACCCGGGCACCGTCGACATCGTGTGGCGGATGGCGCTGTGCGGTGCAGGCTTCGGGTTGTTCCAGTCGCCGAACAACCGCGCGATGCTGTCGTCGGCGCCGCGCGAGCGCAGCGGTGGCGCGGGCGGCATGCTGAGCACCGCGCGGCTGACCGGGCAGACGCTCGGCGCCGCGCTCGTCGCATTGATTTTCGGGCTCGTCCCCGATCGCGGGCCGACGATCGCGCTCTATGTCGCCGCGGCATTCGCGGCGGTGGCCGCGCTCGTCAGCATGCTGCGCATCGCGTCGCCACGACCGGACGCGGCAACCTGACACCGTCGCGCGCCGCCCCGCGCGTCATTCGGCGTCGAGCGCGTTCATCACGAAACGCACACGCGCCTGCACGCTCTCGCGCGGCAGTTCGATCAGCCGATAGCCATACGACGTATAGCACTCGACCATCGCGTCGTAGGTGCGCACGGCTTCCGCGAAATCCTGCCGGCGCTCGGTGTCCTGCGCATAGATGTCCGGCCACGGCGGCGCGATGAACACGCGCGGGTGATAGCGGAAACGGTTGGCCGCGGCCTCCGCATGCGCGGGCACGGCCAGCCCCGTCAGCCGCAGATAGCCGATCACGTCCGGCACGCCGCGATCGAAGAACACGGGCCCGCGCGCATGCCGCGCGAGATCGTACGAGCGCATCTCCCAGCTCAGCATCAGCTCGGCAAACGCGGCTGGGTCGCGCCACGGCAACGCGTGACCGTCGATCGCCATCTGGTCGCGGATCACGCCCCGCCCGGCTTCCTGCGAGCGCGCGCAACCGGCGCGCTCGAGCGCATCGAGCAGCGTGCTCTTGCCCGAACCCGGGCCACCGGTCACGACGAAAAAGCGGCGGGTGGCGTCGTCGCTCGTGTCGTCGGCGGTGCCGGGCCCCTGCGTGACCTCACGCATGCACGACCCGCCGGCCCGCGCGCCGCGTGACCGACGCGGCGGCCGCGACACTGCGCAAGTCGGCGACGAACGTATCGCGCCAGACCGACAGGTCGTTTCCGCGCAGCCGCGCGAGGTTCTCCTCGTGGCGCGCCTGCCGCTCCGCGAGCGGCATCGACAGCGCGCGCTCGAGCGCCTCGGCCATCTGCGACAGGTCGTACGGATTGACGAGGAGCGCGCCGGTCAGCTCGGCCGCCGCGCCCGCGAACTCCGACAGCACGAGCACGCCCGGGTCGGCCGGATCCTGCGATGCCACGTACTCCTTCGCGACGAGGTTCATCCCGTCGCGCAACGGCGTCACGTAGCCGACCTGCGACATCCGGAAGAACGCCATCAGCAGGTTGCGCTCGTACTTGCGGTTCAGGTACTGGATCGGCGTCCAGTCGAGCTGCGAGAAGCGGCCGTTGATGCGGCCGGCCTCGCCTTCGAGCGTTTCGCGAATGTGCTGATAGGTCTGCACGTCGGAACGCGTCGGCGGCGCAATCTGCAGCAGCGACACGCGCCCCTGCCAGCCGGGCGCATTCGCGAGCATCCGCTCGAACGACTGGAAGCGCTCGACGAGCCCCTTCGAATAATCGAGACGGTCGACGCTCATCACCAGCTTGCGGCCGTCGAGCGCCTCGCGCAGCATCTTCACCGGCTTGCGCGCGCCGTACTGGACGGCTGCCTGCGCGATCGCGTCGGGATAAACGCCGATCGGATAGGCGGCGACCTTCACGACACGCCCGTGAGCGTGCAGCATCCCGTCGTCGCTCGCCGCGCCGATCCCGCGCCGCTCGATGTAGTCGGTGAACGCCTGCTTGTCGGCCTCGGTCTGGAAGCCCGCGACGTCGTATGCGCACATGAATTTCACGAGTTCCTCGTGCGGCGGCACGAGGCGCAGCATGTCGGGCGACGGAAACGGGATGTGCAGGAAGAAGCCGATCGGGTTCTTCACGCCGAGCTCGCGCAGGTAATGCGCGAACGGCAGCAGGTGATAGTCGTGCACCCAGATCAGATCGTCGGGGCGCAGCAGCGCGGCGAGCTGCTTCGCCAGCATCGCGTTCACGCGCAGATAGCCCGCGTACTCCTGGCGGTCGAAGCGCGCGAGATCGCCGCGGTAATGGAACACCGGCCACAGCGTCGCGTTCGAGAAGCCGCGGTAGTACTGGTCGTAGTCGCGCCGGGTCAGCCCGACCGTCGCATAGGTCACGTTGCCGTCTCGCTGGATCGCGGGCTCGGCATCCGGCGCACCGACGATCTCGCCGTTCCAGCCGAACCAGACGCCGCCCGTTTCCTTCAGCGCATCCATCACGCCGACGGCCAGGCCACCGGCGCTCGGGCGCGTGTCCTCGCCGGCGGCGACACGGTTCGATACCACGATCAATCTGCTCATGCGGCTTTCCCTCCTCGATTCGATGGGCTGGCGCGCGGCGCGCGCCAAGGCTGGCACGGCGGCCCGAAGGCGGCCGTGCGGCGATTCAGACGTGAGAAATGCAGGTGTGAAAGGCTGCGGCGGAATACGACGGCAACGACATCAGGCGTCCTGCTCCTGACCGAGATCCCGCTGATAGTCGAGCCCTTCCGGGCGGGCACCGCCCTGGTTGTGATCGCCGTCGGACGGCGTCTCGCCGGGCGCACCGGCAGGCGGTGCCGATGGCGCGTCGGTCTGCGGATGCGGGCGATCCGCCCCTGCGTCGGGCGGCCGGGGCGAAAACCGTTTCGAACGTCGCATGGCCGGGTGTCTCATGTGCGGCGCGGCCCGAGGCCGTCGTAGAAACATTCCATAACTGAAAAGTCTAGGTCGCTTCCTTGCACGCCAAAGTAACAATTACCTTCAATTTGTAACGTTTCGACCCCTCACGATCCACCTGTCCGACAATAACGCCGCGCGTACGCGCGCGGGATGCCGTCCGGCGATTTGTCAAAGCTTTGCATTTTTCCTATGACAATTGCGAAACAATGACGCGGCATGAGGGCGCGCACGCGTTGCCGCTCACCCAGACAGGACTTGCACTCAGGGATGAACACTCGTTTCGAATCGCCGCGCCGGGCCATTCCGGCGCGCGTCGTGCTGGCCGCGATCGCCACGGCCGCACTGCTGTCCGGCTGCAACTCGCTGTACAGCGAGGGCGCGACAGCCGGCGCCGGTATCGCGGGTGCCGCGATCGCCTCCAAGGTCACCAACAACGCCGCCGTCGCGACGGGCATCGGCCTCGGCGCCGTCGCCGGCGCGCGTGCGGGCGTCCAGTACTCGCAGCGCGTCGCACACCGTTACACACAGGAACAGATCGCGAAGGCGGCCGGCCCGCTCGACGTGGGCGGCGTCGCGCCGTGGTCGACGCACCACTCGTTCCCGATCGAGGACGACGAACAGGGCCGCGTGACGGTCAGCCGGATGATCAGCATCGGCCCGCTCGACTGCAAGGAAATCGTGTTCGCGGTCGACACGCCCGCGAAAGCCGACAAGGCCGCGCAATCGGCGTTCTACGTCGCCACGATCTGCCGCGACGGCCCCGTGTGGAAATGGGCATCGGCGGAACCGGCAACCGAACGCTGGGGCTCGCTGCAATGAGCGTCGCGATCCGTATCGCGGCCATCGGCGCGCTGTGCGCGGCGGCGGCCACGCTGTCGGGCTGCGGGTCGGTCGGCGCGGCGAGCGGCGCGCTTGCCGGCGCCGCGACGGGCCTCGTCACCGCGAACCCGGCGGTCGGCGTCGGCGTCGGGATCGCCGTGCAGGCCGCGACCGACGAAGCCGTGAACCGCACGATGAAACAACTCCATCAGAATCAGCAGGACGCGATCGCGAAGACGGCCGGCAGTCTCGCCGTCGGCGAAGTGAAGCCGTGGAAGGTGAAGAACACGCTGCCGCTCGAAAACGGCGAAGGCGAAGTGCGCGTCACGCGCGCGTATTCGTCGGCGCTCGCGCTGTGCAAGGAATTCGCGTTCTCGGTGAAGGACGGCGACAAGGCCGACTGGTTTTTCGCGAATGCGTGCCAGCAAGGCACGCACTGGAAGTGGGCGTCGGCGGAGCCGGCCGTCGATCGGTGGGGGAATTTGCAGTAGCGGAGCGGTGTGCCGCGCGTCGGTCAATCAATGCGCGTCGCTCATCGGACACACTGGTGGTCCGGGCGATCAGATCGATGCGCCTGTACGTAGATTGAACGCAGCCCGCATGATATCCGGGGCGATCATTTCCATTCGACTCAGCTCGGCAAGCACCGCCGCAAGCATGTCATCGACATCAGGATCCACCGCCCTCATGTGCTTCAACACTGCGGGCCGAAAGGCTTCGTCTTCGTTGATACCCGACTCCCCCGTCTGGCGTCGCGCACGATACAGCACGCCCACCCAATAACGAGTGCGCTCGATTGCGCTCCATCCCGCATACGTATTCGTGAACTTCGCTCGTTCGATTGCCTGCCGAACGACCGGCTCGGGCTCGTCCAGAAACGGCACAAAGAACATCTGTTCGCCGACGGCAAGCTTCGACGACGTCACCGGATCGTGTGCGGTATAGGTTTCATAGCGAACGTCGGTATCGGCCTCGAGCCTATTGCCTACGTGCACGCGGATCCCGTCTTGCAGCACCATCTGACGCTCCGGCGGAAATTGCGCTTCACGCTCGCCGCGCGACAGCAGACGCCCTAGCCTCGGGGAAAACTCGATTTCGTGCTGACGACCGATTCGCGGGTCGACATACCAAACGATGACGGTTTGCGACTCCGCATTCTCGAACGCCGTCAGAAAATCAGTCTCTGAGATCAATGCTGCCAACGAGGAAGGCAGCACGGAATACGGCAAGCTGTCCCGCTTCAGCATCATTACTCCCTCAATTCGCCCGGATTCTTCCGGGCCGGGTACCGCACACTTCACATCCGGAGGCAGCCGTTACAGACGCGCGCGAAGCTGCGCCACCCTTTCCTTGATCTTCGCGGACAGCGCATCGTCCGGGTCGTAAGTCAGGCACCGCTCGAGATCGGCGATCGACGCGTTGATATCACCCAGCGTCTCGTATGCCCTGGCGCGATTGAAATAGACGAAAGGCTGGTCGGGATTGAGCTTCAGCGCCTCATCGAAGTAATCGAGCGATTTCTGGTAGGCGCCGCCTTCGAGGTAAATCGTCGCGAGCGTGCAATACGCCGACGGATCCGTGTAGCCCAGCTCGATGGCCCGGTTCAGATCGTTCAGCGCGAGCGCTGTCTTCTTGATCATTGCGAAGGTCGTGCCGCGATCGGCATACGTCGCCGCGTCTTCCGGCGCCACCTTCAGGATGTCGCCGTACAGTCCGAGCGCATCCTCGATGCGCCCCTGCGACACGAATCCGCGTGCCCGCATGCGCATCGGTGAAAAATCGGGGTTCCTATCGGTCATTCAATTCAGCTCCAAAAACTTCGCACGCGCATTATCCGCTTCGCTGTCCGGAAGCCGCCCCGGCTCAGCGAACCGCTTTCTCGATGAGCCCTTTCAGGTAGTTCTCGAGCGCACCGAACCTGACAATCGATGCGTTTCGCCTGGTTGGATGAGGAGCCGCCGCAGCTTTCACGGCTTCCGGCAGATCGTCCCTCAACCACAACTCGGGAATCTGTAATCGGGCGTACGATTCACCGTCAATTTCCTCCAGAACCATGTGGCCGCGCCATGGATATTCGTTAAACACACCGGACACTTGATGCACGAAGAGCAACGCCCGCTCCCCGATCTGGAGCGGTACGTTCCCCCACGTCGCAGGCCCGCTGTAAAACTCGAACTCCGTTCCGAGACGATCCGGCGTGATGCCCTTCCCGCAGGAATAGATCTGCTCGATTTTTGCGCGAAAAACGTGCGGACTCGGCGAATCGATGACGGACACGACCACCAGGTCGTGCATACCAGCAGCGACAGAATAGAGACTCTCTGACATGTGGTGAAGTGGTGGACGGTGTCCGAGGTGAACGAAGCGTTGTCGCCGAAGAGTGAAACCGGGCGCGGCATCGTCGCCAAACACCATTCGCAGCGCTTCCGGCAGGCGCACGATCCGACAATCAGGTATCCATGGCCGGGCGCCCGTTGCGAACGCCGGGGTCGGGCCGCGGCCCTTGGCCCGCGACAGCAGCATCAAGCCGCTCGGGGCATCCGGGCGATTCCGGCGGGATGCGCCAGAGTCGCCCCGCCAGCATCAGGACTCGACGTCCTCGAGACTGAAAATCTCCGTCTGGTCGTTGTACGAGAAGATCTCGCCGTAACGCCCCCAGTCGATCACCGCGTCGAGCGTCTCCTCGGCGGCACCGTCCGACAGGAAATCCTCCAGCTCCTGCTCGAAGCGCACGCGCGGCGCGCGATGGCCGGGACGCTCGTTCAGCACCTTCTTGATCCGCGCGGCCAGCGGCACGTGCTTCAGCAGGTGATCCGCGAACATCAGCTTGCGCTCCTGCGTGCCGAATTCCGCGAACACGCGCCCCGGCGGCGTCAGGAACACGTCCCCTTCCCGCACGTCCGCGAAGCCGAGGTATTGCAGCACTTCGGCGATCGGGAACAGGTCGTCGACCTCGAGGTGCAGCGTACGCGCGATTTCCGGCATGTCGGCGCGACCGTGGTACGGCGCCATCGCGAGCGTCTCGATCAGGCCGGCCATCAGGTTGGTCGACACCTGCGGCAGCCAGCTGCCGAGCTCGAGCCCCTTCTTCGTCGCTTCGCCGGTCTGCCGCGCGGTCATCTTCGCGTAGATGTCGTCGACGAGCTTGCGGAATGCCGGGTCGAGCCGGTTGCGCGGATGCTTGAACGGCACCTTGATCTCGGCGATCACGCGGCCCGGGTTCGACGACAGCACCAGAATCCGGTCGCACATGAACACCGCTTCCTCGATGTTGTGCGTAACGATCAGCACCGACTTGATCGGCATGCGGCCTTGCGTCCACAGGTCGAGCAGGTCGGTACGCAGCGTCTCGGCGGTCAGCACGTCGAGCGCGGAGAACGGTTCGTCCATCAGCAGGATCGTCGGATCGACGACGAGCGCACGCGCAAAGCCCACGCGCTGGCGCATGCCGCCCGACAGCTCCCGCGGGTACGCGTTCTCGAAGCCGTCGAGACCGATCAGGTCGATCGCGGCGAGCGCACGCTCGCGCCGCTCGCGCGCGCCGACGCCGAGCGCTTCCAGCCCGGCTTCCACGTTCTGCAGCACGGTGAGCCACGGGAACAGCGCGAAGGTCTGGAACACCATCGCGACGCCTTCGGCCGGGCCGCGCAGCGGCTTGCCGAGGTAGGTCACCTCGCCGCCGGTCGGCTCGATCAGCCCGGCGATGATGCGCAGCAGCGTCGACTTGCCCGAGCCGGAACGGCCGAGCAGGCCGACGATCTCGCCTTCGCGCAGCGACAGGTTCGCGTCGTCGAGCACGAGCAGTTCGCCCTGCGTCTTGTTGAAGCCGCGACAGACGTGATCGACGCGCAGGATTTCCTCACCGAGGCGCGGAGGCTGGTTCGTCTGGACGGGGGCGTTTACAGCATTCGGATTGTGCATCGCGTTTCGCTCTCAATCGGTCTCAGTCGAGCCGCAGCTTCGCTTCGGCGAAGGCATACAGCGGACGCCACAGCAGGCGGTTGAACAGGGTAACGAACAGGGACATCACGGCGATGCCCAGGATGATCTTCGGAAAATCGCCGGCGGCGGTGGTCTGTGCGATATAGGCACCGAGGCCGTGCGCCTCGATCCTGGTATTGCCCCACTGCACGGCTTCCGACACGATGCTCGCGTTCCACGCGCCGCCCGATGCGGTGATCGCACCGGTCACGTAGTACGGGAAGATGCCGGGCAGGATCGCCTGCCGCCACCACTGCCAGCCGCGGATGCGGAAGTTCGTCGCCGCTTCGCGATAGTCGTTCGGGTAGGACGTCGCACCGGCGATCACGTTGAACAGGATATACCACTGCGTGCCGAGCACGATCAGCGGCGACAGCCAGATATCGGCGTTCAGGTGGAAACGCGCGATCACGATCACGAACACCGGGAACAGCAGGTTCGCCGGGAACGCGGCAAGGAACTGCGCGAGCGGCTGCAGCTTCTCGGCGAGCCGCGGGCGCAGCCCGATCCACACGCCGATCGGCACCCAGATGACCGATGCGATCGCGATCAGCACGACCACGCGCAGCAACGTGATGAGTCCGAGCACGAGCACATGGCCGACCTCGGCCATCGTCACGCCGGTCGCGACGAAGCTGACGACGCGCCACACGATATAGGCCGTGCCGAGCAGCACGAGCGCGGCCCATGCGATGTCGACCGTGCGCGACGCCTTCTTCTCGACTTTCGGCAGCGTGAAGCGCATCGCGCCCGACAGCGGCAGGCGCAGCGGAATCCGCGCGGCCTTCGCGAAGAACCAGCCGGCCGGCACGAGCAGCTGATGAATCAGGCGCGTGCGGCGGACGAGGTCGAGCAGCCAGGATTGCGGCGCGTCGCCCGACGCGGTGTTCTCCATCCGGAACTTGTCGGCCCACGCGATCAGCGGGCGGAACAGGAACTGGTCGTACGCAAGGATCACGACGGTCATCGTGAGGATCACCCAGCCGATCGCACCGAAGTTCTTGTCCGAGATCGCCTGCGCGAGATACGCGCCGATGCCCGGCAGCGTGATGGTCTGGTTGCCGACGGTGATCGCCTCCGACGCGACGACGAAGAACCAGCCGCCCGACATCGACATCATCATGTTCCAGATCAAGCCGGGCATCGAGAACGGCACTTCGAGCTTCCAGAAGCGCTGCCAGGACGTCAGGTGGAAGCCTCGAGACACTTCGTCGAGGTCGCGCGGCACCGTGCGCAGCGACTGGTAGAAGCTGAACGTCATGTTCCACGCCTGGCTCGTGAAGATCGCGAAGATCGCCGCGAGCTCGGCGCCGAGCACGCGGCTCGGGAACAGCGCGAGGAAGAACGTGACGGTGAACGAGATGAAGCCGAGCACCGGCACCGACTGCAGGATGTCGAGGATCGGGATCAGCACCATGCCGGCACGGCGGCTCTTGGCCGCGAGCGTGCCGTAGACGAGCGTGAACGCGAGCGACGCGACCATCGCGGCGAGCATCCGCAGCGTGGTGCGCAACGCGTATTCGGGCAGGTTCGACGGGTCGAGCGAGATCTTCTGCGTCTGCAGGGTGCCGATCGGCGCCATCGTTTCGTGGAAACCGACGACCGCCATCGCGATCAGGCAGATGATCAGCGGAAACGCGATGAAATCCCACCGGTTCGGCAGAACGCGCCACGCGGACGCGTTGGCGGTCCGGTTCGGATTGAAGAATCCGACGTCCATCAGGCGCCCTCCCCGGTAAGGCCGAACGAAGCCGGCAGTCGATGTTGATTCATGGCAAAGCGCACGGGTGCGGTAATTCGATTGACTGACGATCGCGCGCGAGCGCGGTGCGCCGTGCGTGCACGCGCTGCCGCGCGCCGGACGTGCCGGCCCGCGACGGCACGACACTACACCAACCTGTATTTCAGGTACAACCGTCCGGGAACGGCGCAGGCGGCGCACGGATCGTGCCTGGCGCGCGGGCGAATGACGGGTGCGCGGTACAAGCAGCCCGGCCGCACTCCTTCGGCCGGCACGCAGGCCCGAATTATGCCGTGATCCGGCCCGGCCGGGAACCCGCCCGCCGCACGCACGCGCAAACCATGTCGGGCGTCATCGGCCCGATACGACTAAGCGGGTATGATCGGGGCTGGCCCCTGAGGGTCGGTGGCGGCCGTACCGATGGCAACGCATGCGCGTTCCCGGTGTCCGCAGGCCCTGGGGATCGATCGACGAGCGGGAGGAAAGGGAATGGCAGGAAACTTGGTGATCGTCTGCCGCGATCAGGATGCCGACGCGTTCTACGAATTGATGCAGGAATACGGGTCGTTCCAGACGCGGCTGTCGTCGACGGCATGGTACCTGAACATGAACGTCGTGCCTGAATCGCTGCAGGAAGAAATCCTGGAGCGCCTCGGCCGGTATACGACCGTCTACATCTTCGAGGCCACCAGCGTGACCTACAACACCATCGACAGTAACGCGGCCGAGACGCTCGGCACGCTGTTCGGCGAATGATGCCACGCGGCGCCAGCCCGGCCGGGCCGGCGCCGCAGCCGCTCATGCGGCCTGTGCGTGGGGTTCGTCCTTCGGCACGGCCTCGAACGGGAACGTCATCGCGACACGCAGGCCGCCTTCTGGGCGGTTGCCGATGTCGCACGCCCCGCCCAGCCTGAGTACGAGCCGCTCGACGATCGCGAGCCCGAGCCCGCTGTGGCCGTTCCCGCCGCGTGCGGGATCGAGCCGCACGAACGGCCGTGTCGCCGCCGCGAGATCGCGCGGAGCGATCCCGCCGCCGCTGTCGCTGACCGACAGCACATAACCGGCCGGCGTGCGTGCCGTCTCGACGAGCACGGGCGGCGCACCGTACGCATGCGCGTTGTCCAGCAGGTTCGACAGGATCCGGTCGAGCGTCGCCGTCGGCAGGCGGAAGCCCGGATCGGCGTCGAGCCGGGTCTGGACCGTCGGCGCGTTCGGCGCGACCGCGCGATAGCTGCGTGCGATCCGCTCGCACGCCTGATCGACCGGCACCGGCTCGCTGCGATCGGACCCGCCGTGGGCAAACACCAGAAACTGGTCGACGATGTGCGACATCGAATCGACGTCGCGCACGACGCCGTCGCGCAGCCGGACGTCGTCCATCATTTCCGCCCGCAGCCGCATCCGCGCAAGCGGCGTGCGCAGGTCGTGCGCGACGCCCGCCAGCATCACCGCACGGTCGCTTTCGGCCTGCGACACCTGCTCCACCATCTGGTTGAAACCGTGCGTGAGCTGGCGCAGCTCGCGCGGGCCGCGCTCGCGCAACGGCGGCACCGGCTGGCCGCGGCCGAAGCGCGCGACCGCGCGCGCAAGCGAACGCAACGGCTGCTGCAGCTGCCAGGCCGCGAACAGCGCGGCAATCACGCCGGCCGAGAAAATCGTGCCGAGCCACAGCAGCATCCGGTCGAGCGAGCGCGGCGGCCGCAGCGGCTGCACCGGCACCACGATCCAGTTGCGGTCGGTCGGCTCCTTCACCCACAGCACCGGCGGATGGCCGGGTGCGCCAACCTCGACGCGCGTGCCGGGCGGCATCCGCTCGCTCACGTCGTCGCGGAACCGCCGGAGCGCCGCCGGCAGGTTCGACGGATCGCCGTTCGGCACGTCGGCGCTGTCCGGCGCCACGAGCCGCACACGCGACGGCAACGGCTGGTCGGGCGTGCGCTCGACGTGCTGGCGTACCGCGTCGACCAGGAACGCGGCCTCTTCGACCGCGTAGCGCGTCTGCATCTGGCTGCGCTCGAGCCGCATCGCGAAAAACCACGCGAAGTGCGACAGGAGCAGGACACCAACGACGAGCAGCGCCAGCCGCCCGAACAGTGAATCAATGGGTTTGCGCATGGGCCTCGCCGTCGGGCACGAACACGTAGCCGCGCCCGCGCACCGTCTGGATGAAGCGCGGCGTCGACGGATCCGTTTCGAGAATGCGGCGCAGGCGCCACACCTGGACGTCGATGCCGCGGTCGGTGCCGTCGTACTCGGGCCCGTGCAGCAGCTCGAGCAGCCGCTCGCGCGTGAGCGTGCGCAGCGCATGGTTCACGAAGATCTTCAGCAGCGCGAATTCGCTGCTCGACAGCGTGGCCGGCTTGCCGTCGACCGACAGCGTACGCGCCTGGAAGTCGAGCACGAAGCGGCCGAATCCGAACGGCTCGCGCTGCTCGGGCGCCGCCGCCGACGGCGTCGCGCGGCGGCGGCGCAGCACAGCCTGCACGCGCGCGAGCAGCTCGCGCGGGTTGAACGGCTTGCCGAGGTAATCGTCCGCGCCGAGCTCGAGCCCGACGATGCGGTCGACGTCGTCCGCCCGCGCGGTCAGCATGATCACGGGGATGTCGTCGCCGGCCGCGCGCAACTGGCGCAGCGCGGTCAGGCCGTCGACGCCCGGCATCATCAGGTCCAGCACGATCAGGTCGGGCCGCTCGCGCTCGAGGCGTTTCTCGAGCGTCGCCGCGTCGTGCAGCACGGACACTTCCATCCCCTGGCGCACGAGATAGTCGCGCAGCAGGTCTCGGAGTTCTTGGTCGTCGTCGACGATGAGGATCTGGGTAGTCATGGCTCGAAGTTTACCGCGCGAGGGCGGAGTCGAAGAACGAAACAAAGGGACGAAAGGGTTACTGCGGGTTACCGCGCAAGGGAACTGTAATGCGCGGTAACCGGGCCGCCGCCCCACGTAACACCGGCCGGAGCCTGCATCGCTAACCTGCGTCTTACCGGATGCGGTACCCGACTTTCCCGGCACCGCATCGCCGGACCCTTTGGATACAAGGAGTTTCTGAAATGTATAAGAAGACTTCCCGCGTGGCCATCGCGGCCGCCACCGTGCTCGCTCTCGCATTCGGCACCGCGCACGCCGCGCAACCCGGCGACATGCCGCCTCCGGGCGGCCCCGGCGCCCACCAGATGCACGGCGGGCACGACGGCGGCCCGTTCGGCGTGGTCATGAAACTGCACGACCAGCTGAAGCTCAACGCATCGCAGGAACAGCAGTGGCAGGCCGCCGTCAACACGATGAAGCAGAACCATGACGCGATGCGCAAGAGCCACGAGCAGATGCGCGAACAGTTCAAGGCGCAGCAGAACCAGCCGATCCTCGACCTGAGCGCGATGCACGCCGCGCGCCAGCAGGCCGAGCAGCAGAACGCGCAACTGCGCGAGCAGACGTCCGCCGCGTGGCTCGCGTTCTACAACGGCCTGAACGACCAGCAGAAGACCACGGTCAGCACGGCGCTCAAGCAGCAGTTCGCGAAGATGGAACAGCGCCACGAGAAGATGAAGGAGCGCTGGCAGCAGCATCGCGCGGCCAAGGCCGCGTCGGCACCGGCGCAGTAAGCCGGCGGGGCCGCTCCACGGAGCGGCATCCTCGAAGGGGACGCGGGCACCGCCCTGCGTCCCCTTTTGCGTTTCAGGCGACGTCGAACAGCAGCACCTCGGCCGCCCGGCCGCGTGCGAACGCCACCGCGTCCACGCCGCCGATCCGCGCGCCGTCACCCGCGGCCAGCGCGCGGCCGTTCACCGCGACGTCGCCGCGCACCACGTGCACATAAGCACGGCGCCCGGCCCGCAGGTCGAACGCCGCCGCCTCGTCGCCGTCGATCAGTCCCGCAAAGATGCGTGCGTCCGCATCCAACGGCAGCGCGCCGCCGCCACCGTCCGGCGCCGCGACGAGCCGCAGCCGCCCGCGCTTGTCGTCGTCGGCAAAGCGCGTCTGCGCGTAGCCGGGCCGGCCGGCCGCCCCGGCCGGCGCGAGCCAGATCCGCAGCAGGCGCAACGGCTGGTCGCACGACGCGTTGGCTTCGCTGAGCATGACGCCGGTGCCGGCACTCATGCGCTGCACGCCGCCCGCACGCACGATTGCCCCGTTGCCGAGGCTGTCGCGGTGCGCGAGCGCGCCGTCGAGCACGTAGGTGACGATTTCCGCGTCCCGGTACGGCCGCATCCCGTAGCCGCGGGTCGGCGCGATGCACTCCTCGTTCAGTTCGCGCAACGCGCCGAAGACCGGCGGCCCGCCCCGGCCGGACGCGCAAGGAAAGCTGTGAAGGAATTCGTGCCAGCCATGGCTGCGCTGGTCGCGATCGGCGGCGCGGCGGATCTGGAACATGGGGCGGACACTCCGTGAGAGGCGTTGTTCTGGTATGCCGACACTGTATGAGTGTGCCAATCGCGCCACAATCCACCGCTCGCGCACTGCATCGTTGCATCCGCGGATGCAATTGACCCAATGCCCGCTGAGAATGCGACGATTATCGCAACAGCCGGATCAATGCCTCGAGGAATCGATCGGTCGGCCCGGATTGCCGGTTTCCGGGTATCGCGTTCGGGTAAAATACCGCCCTTTTGGCGTTCGCCGTTCCGGCGGCCGCCATCGCCAGAACGCCGATCGGCGAATTTTGGCCGTCTAGAATACGCCGCGGCGCCCGGTTCGACCGGCCGCGAGCGCCCCCGGAAAGTCAGCAACAGAAGGATCGAAATGAAGAAGGCCGCCCTGTGCGCCGCCCTCGCCCTCGTGGCGGGCAGCGCCTTCGCGAAGGAGTGGAAGACCGTGCGGATCGGCGTCGACGCCAGCTACCCGCCGTTCGAGTCGACCGCGCCGAGCGGCGAGATCGTCGGGTTCGACGTCGATCTCACCAAGGAAATCTGCAAGCGGATCAACGTGAAATGCGTGTGGGTGGCGCAGGATCTCGACGGGATCATCCCGGCGCTGAAGGCGAAGAAGTACGACGTCATCGTGTCGTCGCTGACCGTCACGGACAAGCGCCGCGAACAGATCGACTTCTCCGACAAGGTATACGACGCGCCGGCGCGGATGATCGCGAAGGCCGGTTCGCCGCTGCTGCCGACGATCGCATCGCTGAAGGGCAAGCGCGTGGGCGTCGAGCAGGGCTCGACGCAGGAAACCTACGCGAAGGCGTACTGGGAGCCGCAGGGCGTGACGATCATTCCTTACCAGAACCAGGACCAGGTCTATGCCGATCTCGGCTCGGGCCGCCTCGACGCGACGCTGCAGGACGAGCTGCAAGCCGACTACGGCTTCCTGCGCACGCCGCGCGGCAAGGGTTTCGCGTTCGCCGGGCCGGAAGTGAAGGATCCGAAGACGATCGGCGACGGCACCGCGATCGGCCTGCGCAAGGAAGATACGGACCTGAAGCTCAAGATCAACAAGGCACTGGCCGACATGCACAAGGACGGCACGTACGACCGGCTGTCGCACAAGTATTTCGCGTTCAGCGTCTATTCGGCTTCGGCCCGCTGAGCGTCGAAAAGAAGAGGCAACGGATGCGGGGGCGGCCCCGTGTCCGGGCAGTACAGGCAGTCGACCACGCGCCGCCCGCCCCGTCGCCCGCCGCTCGCGCGACGGGCTGGCCCGGCACCGATGCCGGGGCGGACGGTCATGATACGCACGAGGCGTTCCGCGCAGCTTGGCGGGCGCGTCTTTCGCGGCGCACCGCGTGCGCCCTACGGGACCACACTAGGGACCACCCCAGGGACCACATATGTTTCTACAAGGTTACGGCCCGCTGATCCTCGCTGGCACCTGGCAAACCGTCAAACTGGCGGTGCTTTCGCTCGCGCTGTCGTTTCTGCTGGGGCTGCTCGGCGCGGGCGCGAAGCTGTCGCGCAACCGCTTCACGAACGGCGTCGGCACCGTCTACACCACGCTGATCCGCGGCGTGCCCGACCTCGTGCTGATGCTGCTGCTGTTCTACAGCCTGCAGATCTGGCTGAACATGGCGACCGACGCGCTCGGCTGGGACCAGATCGACATCGACCCGTTCCTCGCCGGCGTGCTCGTGCTCGGCTTCATCTACGGCGCGTACTTCACCGAGACCTTCCGCGGGGCGTTCCTGTCGGTGCCGCGCGGCCAGCTCGAGGCCGGCAGCGCGTACGGGATGACCAACTGGCAGGTGTTCACGCGGATCATGTTCCCGCAAATGATGCGCTTCGCGCTGCCCGGCATCGGCAACAACTGGCAGGTGCTCGTGAAGTCGACCGCGCTCGTGTCGATCATCGGCCTGGCCGATGTCGTGAAGGCGTCGCAGGACGCCGGCAAGGGCACGCTGCGGTTCTTCTTCTTCACGCTGATCGCGGGTGCCGTCTACCTCGCGATCACGACGATCTCGAACTTCGTGCTGATGTGGCTCGAAAAGCGCTACTCGACCGGCGTCCGCAAGGCTGACCTATGATCGACCTCATCCAAGAATACTGGCGCAACTACCTCTACACCGACGGCTACCGCATCACCGGCGTCGCGATCACGCTGTGGCTGCTGGTCGTGTCGATCGGCCTCGGCTTCTGCCTGTCGGTGCCGCTCGCGGTCGCGCGCGTGTCGAAGAAGAAGTGGCTGTCGGGCGCCGTGTGGCTCTACACGTACGTGTTCCGCGGCACGCCGCTCTACGTGCAGCTGCTGCTCTGCTACACGGGCCTCTACAGCCTGCAGGCCGTGCGCGGCACGCCGATGCTCGACGCGTTCTTCCGCGACGGGATGCACTGCACGCTGCTCGCGTTCACGCTGAACACCTGCGCGTACACCACCGAGATCTTCGCAGGTGCGATCAAGGCGACGTCGTACGGCGAGATCGAAGCCGCGCGTGCCTACGGGATGTCCACGTTCACGATGTATCGCCGCGTGATCCTGCCGTCGGCACTGCGTCGCGCGCTGCCGCTGTACAGCAACGAAGTGATCCTGATGCTGCACGCGACCACCGTCGCCTTCACCGCGACCGTGCCGGACATCCTGAAGATCGCCCGCGACGTGAACTCGGCGACCTACATGTCGTTCCACGCGTTCGGCATCGCCGCCCTGCTCTACCTCGCGATCTCGTTCACGCTCGTGTGGCTGTTCCGCCAGGCCGAGCGTCGCTGGCTCGCGTATCTGCGCCCGCAAGGCAAGTAAGTTTTCGCAGGACTATTGATGAATTCCCAGACTCAGAAGCTTTTCGTCGACGATCTGCACAAGCGGTACGGCGACAACGAGGTGCTCAAGGGCGTGTCCCTGAAGGCGAACTCGGGCGACGTGATCAGCGTGATCGGCTCGTCCGGCTCCGGCAAGAGCACGATGCTCCGCTGCATCAACTTCCTCGAGCAGCCGAATGCGGGCCGCATCTTCGTCGACGGCGAGGAAGTGCGCACCGCGCTCGACAAGTCGGGCGCGCTGCGCGCGGCCGATACGAAGCAGCTGCAGCGCGTGCGCACCAAGCTGTCGATGGTGTTCCAGCACTTCAATCTCTGGTCGCACATGAACGTGATCGAGAACGTGATGGAAGCGCCCGTGAACGTGCTCGGCATCCCGAAGAAGGAAGCCGAGGAGCGTGCGCGCGCGTATCTCGAGAAAGTCGGCCTCGCGCCGCGCGTCGAGAAGCAGTATCCGTCGCACCTGTCGGGCGGCCAGCAGCAGCGTGTCGCGATTGCGCGCGCGCTGGCGATGCATCCGGACGTGATGCTGTTCGACGAACCGACGTCGGCGCTCGACCCGGAACTGGTGGGTGAAGTGCTGAAGGTGATGCAGAAGCTCGCCGAGGAAGGCCGCACGATGATCGTCGTCACGCACGAGATGGGCTTCGCGCGCAACGTGTCGAACCACGTGATATTCCTGCACCAGGGCCGCGTCGAGGAAGAAGGCGTGCCGTCCGAGGTGTTTGCCAACCCGAAGAGCGAACGCCTGCGCGGGTTCCTGTCCGGCAGCCTCAAGTAACGCGCACGAAACGCACGACGTTCGAACGGGCGCCTCGCGGCGCCCGTTTTGCGTTTACGTGGCGTCTATGTGGCGTTCATGCGGCGCTCACCGGCGCGCTGTCGGCGAACGCGCGCAGCTCGTCGCCCGCGAGCCGGTAACGCACCCATTCGCTCTGCGGCGCCGCGCCGACGCTCTCGTAGAAGCGGATCGCCGGCTCGTTCCAGTCGAGCACGCTCCACTCGAAACGCCCGCAACCCGACTCGACCGCGATCCGCGCGAGCGCCTTCAGCAGCCGCAGCCCGGCGCCCGCGCCGCGAAAACGCGGCGACACGTACAGGTCTTCGAGATACAGCCCCTGCCGGGCGAGCCACGTCGAATACGAGAAGAAATACACGGCGAAGCCGGCCGGCTCGCCGTCGACCTCGCAGATCAGCGCGCGCGCCGGCGATCCGTCGCCGAACAGGCTGCGCTCGAGCGACGCGGGCGTCGCGACCACTTCATGCTCCGCCTTCTCGTAGACGGCCAGTTCGGTAATGAAACGCAGGATCTGCGGCACGTCGGCGACGGTGGCGGAACGAATGTCGATTTGCACGGGATGAGCCCTCCTCCGGCCCGGACTTGAAACGGAAAGCGGCGCCGCGCAGCCGCGCTGGCGCCAATCAGATCGTCATACTACGTTCACGCAGCGCCTGCAGGAAGTGCAGGTTTTTCATCCTGACCTGAACATGATGCATCCCGATCTGCGCCGTCTCGACCTGAACCTGCTGCTCGTGTTCGACGCGCTGTACCGCCACCGGTCCGTCGCCGCGGCCGCGCACGAGCTCGCATTGAGCCCGTCCGCGCTGAGCCACGCGCTCGCGCGGCTGCGCGACGCGATCGGCGATGCCCTGTTCGTGCGCCTCGGCAACGAGATGCAGCCGACCGTGCGCGCCGACGACATCGCCACCTGGGCCGGCGACGCGCTCGACGCGATGTCGAAGGGGCTTGCCCGCGCGCGCCGCTTCGATCCCGCGCAAAGCGACCGCACGTTCGTGTTCGCGGCGACCGACTACACGGCCTTCGCCGTGCTGCCGGCGTTTCTCGCGCGCATCCAGCATGTCGCGCCGCGGTTGCGGATCCGCATCGTGCATTCCGACCGGAAGATTTCCGTCGACGAACTCGCGGCCGGCCGCATCGATTTCGCGCTCGGCTACCACGAGGAATCGGCGGCCGACGCGCCGGGCATCGAGGACTTCGACTGGTTCTCCGACGACTACGTCGTCATCGCGAGCGCCGCGCATCCGGACATCCGCCGGCGGCTCACGCTCGACCAGTACCTGGCGGCACGCCACGTGGTCGTCACGCCGTGGAACGAGTCGCGCGGCGTCGTCGACCACGTGCTCGACCGGCTCGGCCTCGCGCGGCAAGTCGCCGTGCAGTTGCCGACCGTACTGGCCGCACCGTTCGTGATTGCGGAATCCGCGCTGCTGATGACCGTGCCGAACCGCGCCGCGCAGGCGCTCCGGCACGCGGCGCCGATCCGCATCTTTCCGGCGCCGTTCGAGATCCCGCGCTACACCGTGAAGGTCTACTCGCACGCGAAGCACGCGCGCACCGATGCGCATCGCTGGATTCGCACGCAGTTGCTCGAAGCGAGGCCGGAGCCTGCCTGACCGGAGCGCGCCGGCGCACCGCGTCGCGCGTCGCCGTGCCAGCGCGACGGGCACGGGCCGGCGACGTCCGGTGGCCGCCCATTCATTACGAAATACTTACCAATTTCTCCTGTCTGGCGCATACGCCCGCGCCCCCTGCAACGTCAATAGTGGCAATCCTTGATCCATGTTTGCGAAAGCCGTGTCTCCCTTGTGGCACAAGGGTTTTCCGTTAATTGCAAACCCTCGGCGCACCTGTTGCCCACCGTGTTGCATGGCAATTTGGCGACAGGTGTTAGTCAAACAACGATTTCCATCGCCACAAAATTGTATTTTTGCTAAATTAGTAACCAAAGTAGCAAAACGAAGTTCGTGAAATGTAGTTTAGCTTCACGACACTACAAGGAGACCCCGCAGGCCGACCCGGCTGCGCGGGACCGCTCAACGGTTTTCCGTCCGCTTGCCCGCGTGCTGCGCTTACCGGCCCTGCACGAGGTCTCCCTGGTTATCCCGCTTTTGCCCGGCGCTCGCGCTCCGGGCATCTCGTGCAGTCTGGGTTGACTTTTTGACAGGGTATGGAGGAGATGATGAAGAAAGCTTTGGTCGCGGCCGCGCTGATGGCTGCTGGGGTGGTGACGGCGCACGCGCAGAGCAGCGTCACGCTGTATGGTCGCCTGGATGCCGGCCTCGAGTACCTGAACGGCCTGCAAAACGGCCACCAGGTGCGCGCGGAAAGCGGCGACTGGGGCACCAGCCTGTGGGGCTTGAAGGGCACCGAAGACATCGGCGGCGGCAACAAGATCCTGTTCCACCTCGAAGGCGCGTTCAACACGATGACGGGCGGCTTCAGCGGCTCGATCTGGGATCGTTTCGCGACCGTCGGTATCTCGAACGACCGTTACGGTACGCTGCTGCTGGGTCGTGAACTCGCGATCGCCAACGGCGTGTGGGACTTCGACCCGTTCGGCCAGTCGGCCTGGTCGACTGCCTCGCTGGTGCGCGGCCGTAACTGGAACAAGACGAGCAACAACGTGTCGTACCAGTCGCCGCAGTTCTACGGCCTCGACTTCTACGGCCAGTTCTCGTTCTCGAACTCGACCAGCTTCAACGGCAACACGACGGCCGGCCAACCGGGCCGTGCAGCCGGCGCACAGGTCACCTATACGAATTCGCTGTTCCAGTTGCGCGGCATCTACGACGAAACGCGCGACAGCAACGGCCGCTTCTCGGACGTGTTCAACTACTCGCGTGAATACTTCGCGGGCGTGAACGTGTTCCTCGGCCAGTTCAAGGTTCAGGCCGCTTACCAGGCCTCGCGCGCGGACGGCAGCGGCGGCCCGGCGGTGAACGCCGGCGTGACGGGCACCCAGCAGGTCTGGGGCGGCGTGACGTGGCAGGCAACGCCGGCAGCGGCGCTGATCGCGGCCGTGTATCACGTGAACGCGAACCACGGCGGCGGCAACGCGAACATCTACACCGTCGGCGGCTCGTACAACATCTCGAAACGCACGCTGTTCGACCTGCAGGTCGCGACGGTGCGCAACAGCAAGAACGCCAACTTCGGCCTGAACGCGAACGGCGCCGGTACGGCCGTGTCGACGGGCAACCCGAATCCGGGCGGCAGCCAGACCGGCGTCTACGCCGGCATCCAGCACCTGTTCTGATCAGGCGCCGTCAAACAACGATTCGACAACACTTTCCACGCTGCTGCGAGAGGCGCGTATCGGTGCGGTACCCCAACGGGTATCCGCACCGTTTTTTCTTGGCGGGGCCTGAAACGGCCCGCTGACGAATACGGCGCTCAGACGGCCGCTTCGTTCTCTTCGCCGGTGCGGATGCGGATCACGCGCTCGACATCCGACACGAAGATCTTGCCGTCGCCGATCTTGCCGGTGCGCGCCGCGCCGATCACCGCGTCGATCACCTGGTCGACCTGCGCTTCCGCGACGACGACCTCGATCTTCATCTTCGGCAGGAAGTCGACGACGTATTCCGCGCCGCGATACAGCTCGGTATGCCCCTTCTGGCGGCCGAAGCCCTTCACTTCCGTCACGGTCAGGCCCGTGAGACCCACTTCGGCGAGCGCTTCGCGGACTTCGTCCAGCTTGAACGGCTTGATGATGGCAGTGATGCGTTTCATGGTGGTTGTCCCCCAATGCTCGTTTGGATGAAAAATCGCGACCCCGATTGTAAGCCTGCGAGCCGCATGCGGCCCAGCACGGCTCAGTCGAGGCGTTCGGTAAAACGTGACGTGATCGGGTAGCGCCAGTCGCGCCCGAATGCGCGATGCGTGACGCGAATGCCGATCGGCGCCTGGCGGCGCTTGTATTCGTTGATCTTGATGAGCCGCGTCACGCGTTCGACGTCCGCCTGCGCATAACCGGCCGCGACGATCTCGGCGAGCGGCCGATCTTCTTCCATGTACATCCGCATGATCGCGTCGAGTACGTCGTAAGGCGGCAGGCTGTCCTGGTCGGTCTGGTTCTCACGCAGCTCGGCCGACGGCGCACGCGTGAGGATCCGCTCGGGGATCACGTCGCGCAGTGCATAGTCGGCCGTTTCGTTGCGGTAACGGCAGAGCCGATACACGAGCGTCTTCGCGATGTCCTTGATCACCGCGAAGCCGCCGGCCATGTCGCCGTACAGCGTGCAGTAGCCGACCGCCATCTCGCTCTTGTTGCCGGTCGTCAGCACGATCGAGCCGAACTTGTTCGACAGCGCCATCAGCAGCGTGCCGCGGATACGCGCCTGGATGTTCTCTTCCGTCGCGTCCTCCGCGCGGCCCGCGAACTCGCCCGCGAGCGCCGCGCGGAATGCATCGAACATCGGCGCGATCGCGATCTCGTCGTAGCGCACGCCGACGCGCCGCGCCATCTCCGCCGCGTCGGTGGTCGAGATGTCGGCCGTGAAGCGCGACGGCATCATCACCGCCCGCACGCGCCCGGGCCCGAGCGCATCGCATGCGACCGCGAGCACCAGCGCCGAATCGACACCGCCCGACAACCCGATCAGCACGCCCGGAAAGCCGTTCTTGCCGATGTAGTCGCGCACACCGGTCACGAGCGCGCGGTACACCTGCGCGTCGGTCGACAGCTCGGGCGCGATCGCGCCGGGCAGCGGCCGCGCGCCGTCGAATTCGACGATCGCGTGCCCTTCGTCGAACTGCGGCATCCTCGCGACGAGCGCGCCCTGCGCGTCGAGCACGAACGAACCGCCGTCGAATACGAGTTCGTCCTGGCCGCCGACGAGGTTCACGTACACCATCGGCAGCCCGGTTTCGCGAATCCGCGCGCGCAGGATGTCGACGCGCACCGCTTCCTTGTTCATGTGGTACGGTGAGCCGTTCGGGATCAGCAGCACCTGCGCGCCGGCCGCCTTGGCGATCTGCGCGGCCGATGCATGCCACGCATCCTCGCAGATGATCACGCCGTACTTCACGCCGTTCAGCTCGAACACGAGCGGCTCGGTGTCGGTCGCGAAGTAGCGCTTCTCGTCGAACACCTCGGTGTTGGGGAGGTCCTGCTTGCGGTAGGTGCCGACGATCTCGCCGCCGACGATCAGCGATACCGCGTTGTAGGTATCGGTGGGCGGCACGCCGCGCTCGATCGGGCGGTTTGCATTACCATCGACGGCTGGCGCATGCGGATCGCCGCCCGGCGCGCCCGCGCCGCGCAACGGATGGCCGACCAGCACCGCGAGCCCGTCGAACGCCTTCAAGGCGCCGGCGAGCGCGTCGAGCGCGGCCGCTGCCGCCGCGTAGAACGCCGGCCGCAGCAGCAGGTCTTCCGGCGGATAGCCGGACAGCGCAAGTTCGGGTGCGATCATCAGCTGCGCACCATCGTTGTGCGCGGCGCGCGCGGCCGCGACGATCCGCGCGACGTTGCCGGCGAAATCGCCAACGGTGACGTTGATCTGGGCGAGAGCGAGTCGGGTCTTCATGGCGGGATCGGCGCAGCCCGGCGGCGCGCCCTGAACGGCTGACGAAATCGTCCCGGTGCGGGCCCGCGCAGGCCCTCGCATCCGGCGACACAGAATGGTACGGATTCACGCTTGAAACACGAACGCATCGATTATCGCACGGGCATCCTGTCGTCCCCCGCGGAGGTGCCGGCCGACGAATGGAACGCGCTGCTCGCCCACGACGCGCAGCCGACGCCCTTCCTGCGCCACGAATTCCTCGACGCGCTGCACGTCGCGCGCTGCGCGGTCGACGACACCGGCTGGTCGCCGCATTTCGTCACGCTGACCGACGAGCGCACCGGGCGCCTCGCGGCCGCCGCGCCCGTCTACGCGAAGCAGCATTCGTACGGCGAATACGTGTTCGACTGGGCCTGGGCCGACGCGTACCAGCGCAACGACCTGCCCTACTACCCGAAGCTGCTATGCGCGGTGCCGTTCACGCCCGTGCAGGGCACGCGCCTGCTCGCGGCCGACGACGATGCGCGCCGCCGTCTCGCGGCCACGCTGCTCGCATTCGCCGAGCAGAGCGACGTGTCGTCGCTGCACGTGCTGTTCCCGACCGGCGACGAAGCAGCGCTCCTCGAATCGATGGGCATGATGCTGCGCGAAGGCGTGCAGTTCCACTGGATCAACGACGGCTACCGCCACTTCGACGATTTCCTCGGCACGCTCGAGCAGAAGAAGCGCAAGAACATCCGCGCGGAGCGGCGCAAGGTGCACGAAGCGGGCGTGACGTTCCGGCGGCTGACCGGCGACCGGATCACCGACGCCGACTGGCGCTTCTTCTCGCGCTGCTATTGGCAAACGTACCGCGAGCACTATTCGAGCCCGTACCTGAACCTCGACTTCTTCCGTACGATCGGCGCGACGATGCCCGAGAACCTGCTGCTCGTGATCGCGGAAGCCGACGGGAAACCGATCGCGAGCGCGCTCGCCGTGTACCGGCGCGGCGAGCACAGCGGCGGCACGCTGTACGGCCGCTACTGGGGCGCGGTCGAGCACGTGCCGTGCCTGCATTTCGAAACGGCCTACTACCAGCTGCTCGAGTTCTGCATCGAGGCCGGGCTCGACACGTTCGAAGGCGGCGCGCAGGGCGAACACAAGCTCGCGCGCGGCTTCCTGCCGACCGTCACGCACTCCGCGCACTGGCTCGCGCACCCGGCATTCTCGGACGCCGTCGCGCGCTTTCTCGAACGCGAGACCGAGCACATCCACGCGTACGTCGACGAATTGCGCGAACACGATCCGTTCCGGCGCGGCGGCGTGTAACGGCTGCGCGCCGGAACGCGCCGGAAGCCGCCGGAACGTGGCAGTACGTGCCGGCACGCGACGAGACCACGACCGGCCTCGCCGCGTGCCGCGTGGCCGCCCGGCTCAGTGCGCGGCGAGCGTCACCGTCGTCGACTGCGCCTGCGGGTCACGCGACGAAGCCGCCGCCGACAGCCCGTAGCTGCCCGCGGCGATCCGCCACGCATGCGCATTCGCGTCCCACACCGCGAAGCGCTGCGCCGGCACCGCAACGCTGACGGCACGCGCCTCGCCCGGCTGCAGCGCGACCTTGGTCCAGCCGACGAGGCGCTTCGGCGGTTCGCCGAGCGACGCGGGCAGTGCCGCGTAGATCTGCACCGTCTGCGCACCGGCCCGCGCGCCGGTGTTCGTCACCGTCACGCCGACCGTCACGTTGCCTGCCGCATCGGCCCGCGCGGACAGCGCCGACAACGCATACGTCGTGTACGACAGCCCGTAGCCGAACGGGAACAGCGGCTCGATCGCCTTCGCGTCGAACCAGCGATAGCCGTACGCGAGCCCTTCCGCGTAAACGGTCTGCGTGCGCGACGGATCGATCGCCGGCTGCGGCAGGTCGGCCTCCTGCTTCGGGAACGTCAGCGGCAGCCGGCCCGACGGGTTCGCATCGCCAAACAGCAGATCGGCGATCGCCTGGCCGCCCTGCGCGCCGGGATACCACGCTTCGAGCACGCCATGCACGTTCGCGAGCCACGGCATCAGCACGGGGCTGCCGTTCTCGAGCACGACGATCACGCGCTTCGCCTTCGCCGCGACCGCCGCAATCAGCGCGTTCTGGTCGTATTGCTGGTTGTACGGATCGGCCTTCGCATCGGGCAGCGACAGGCTCGCGAGGTCGAGCCCTTCCGTCTGCCACTGCGTTGCGAACACGATCGCGACATCGGCCTGCGCGGCCGCGCTCGCCGCGGCATTCGCGTCGGTTCCGTCGAGGTAGCTGACCGCCGCGTTCGGCGCCTTCGCGCGAATCGCCGCGAGCGGCGCGGACTTGTACCACGTCGCACAGCCGCCGAACAGCGTGTCGGCGGGTTGCTGGCAGGTCGTCACCGCATTGCCGTCGATCGCCGGCACCGCGCCAGAGCCGCCGCCCGACAGCACGCCCGCGTCCGCATGCCCGCCGATCACGACGACCGACTTCAGCGCGCCGGCCGCCAGCGGCAGCACGGGCTGCGCATCGCCGGGCGCGGCCGCGTTCTTCAGCAGCACCGCGGATTGCCGCGCGATCGCGAGCGCATCGGCGTTGCCGGCCGCTTCGTCGATCGCGCCGCCCGGCTTCGGCGGTGCGTCCATCACGCCGATGCGGATCAGCGTGCGCAGCTTGCGCTGCACCATGTCGTTCAGCCGCGCGGCCGACACGCTGCCGGCCTGCAGCGCCGCCCGCAGCTTCGTGTTGAAGAACGAGCCGAGCGGCGCGTTGTTGTCGTCCGCCGCGCCCGGCTCCTCCTCGTCGAGCCCCGCCTGCACGGCCGCGACCGTCGAATGCGTCGCGCCCCAGTCGGACTGCACGACGCCCTTGAAGCCCCATTCGTTCTTCAGCACCGTGGTCAGCAGATACGGGTTCTCGCACGCATACACGCCGTTCAGCTTGTTGTACGAGCACATCACGTTGCCCGGCTGGCCGTCCTTCACGCCGATCTCGAACGCGAGCAGTTCGGCCTCGCGCATGGTTCGCTCGTCGACGACCGAATCGATCGTCATCCGGTTGGTTTCCTGGTCGTTGAACGCGAAATGCTTGATCGTCGCGATCACCTTCTGCGCCTGCGTCGCCTGCGTGCGCGCGGCGCTCAGCGTGCCCGCGAGCACTGGATCCTCGCCCATGTATTCGAACGTGCGGCCGTTGCGCGGCTCGCGCGCGAGGTTCACGCCGCCGCCGAGCCCTTCCGCGAAACCGAGCGCGCGCAGTTCGAGCGCGATGCGCGTGCCGTAGGTGCCGGCGAGCGCCGGGTCCCACGTCGCCGCGAGCGCGACCGGCGCGGGCAGCGCGGTCACGCGCGCGTTCTTCACGTTCACGCCGCCCGCCGAATCGGCACTGCTGACCGCCGGAATGCCGAGCCGCGGCACGCCCGGGATGTAGCTCGCGCCGTTCAGCGCGTCGGCCGGAAACGGGCCGCCCAGGCTGAGCGCCGGCATGCCGGTGCCATGCACGAGCTGCAGCTTTTCGTCGGTCGTCAGTTGCGCGACGAGCGCGGCCGCGCGCTGGTCGGCCGCGGCATCGGGGTCGGCCGGCGCGGCCGGACCCGCGTGGATGTCGTCGCCGCCGCACGACGCGAGCAGCACCGTGAGCGCGCACGCGGACGCAATCGTCGAACACCGGAACAGCGAAGTTTTCATTGATCCTCCTGAATCGATCTGTTGTACTTGTCGCCACACTCCAGCGTCCGAGTCTAAAAATCGACCGGTCACCACGCTTGACCGGCAGGAGCATGCGTTGACCTCTCGCAGCGGGGACAAACCCGAACGGCATGACGAAGGGGGACAGACATGGAGTTGCAACAGAAGTCGGTATCCGTGCGGATCTACCGCTGGCTGTGCGAAGACGCGCGCGCGAACGGCATCGATCTCGCGCCGCTGTATGACACGCTCGGCATCGGCCCGGCCGAACTCGCCGACGACACGCGCCGCATCGCAGGCGATCGGCACGTCGCCGCGATGCGGCTCACGAACGAATGGCCGCTGTCGTGGCATCGGCCGCCGCCGCAGGTCATGCCGTGGCTCGTCCCGTTTCCGGAGCTCGCGGGCATCACGTGCAACGCGGCGACGCTGCGTGACGCACTGCACGACTACCTGCGCTATCGCGAGCTGATCGGCAACGTCGACTGGGTGTTCGCGCACGAGAACGGCGACGCGATCGCGCTCGAATACGTGAACGAAGGCGACGGCCGGCACGCGGGCAGCGCGTTCGCGAACCTCGCGATCCTCACCGCGCTCGCCCGCCTGTACGATCCGCACGTGCGCGTCGACGAAGCCGCCTTCGCCGGCCGCGCGTTCGCACCCACCGCCGCGCTGCGCGACATGCTCGGCGCACCGGTGTCGTTCGACGCCGCGCACAACCGCATCGTGCTGCGTTCCGCGCACTTCGACACGCCGTTCGAACGCTACAACGCGCCGCTCGCCGGCATCCAGCGTCATGCGGCCGACGCCGCGCGCGAGCGTGTACGCGTGCGCTCGACGTTCGGCTCGTCGGTCGAGCAATGCGTGCGCGACTGGCTGCGTACCGCCGACGAAGCCGATGTACCGACCGACACACTGATGCAGCACGTGTGCACGCGCTTCGCGATGTCGCGCTGGACGCTGCGCCGGCGGCTGCATCGCGAGGCGGTCGGCTTTCATGCGCTCGTCGCGCAGGCCCGGCTCGGCGAGGCGCGCGACCTGCTGCTGAATACGCAATTGCCGATCGGCGAGATCGGCGTGCGCGTCGGCTTCCGTTCGACGAGCGCGTTCACGCGCTTCTTCACGCGCGAACTCGGCGCGGCACCGAGCCGTTTTCGCGACGGGCACGGCGATCGATGGCGTTGACGCGCGCCTTTTCTGAGACACTGGCGGCTTCGCATCCCGCCGCCCTGCCATGTCCTGGTTTCTGTACCTGATCGAATGCGCCGACGACAGCGTCTACACGGGCATCACGACCGATGTCGCCGCGCGCTTCGACGAGCACGCGTCCGGCAAGGGCGCGCGCTACACGCGCTCGCGCAAGCCGCGCGTGGTGCTCGCGTCGTTTCCGCTGCCCGACCGGTCGATCGCATCGCGTGCCGAGTACTGGGTGAAGCGGCTCACGGCCGCGCAGAAACGCGAACTGGCGGCCGGGATCCGGACGCTCGAGTCGGTGTTGCCGGCCGGGATGTCGATCGACGGGAACGTCGATGCGGCCGGGTTGAAGGCCGAACTGAAGGCCGGTAAGCGCGGGCGGAAGAAGGCAAAGGCGCAGTCGGCCGACATCGCGACGCAGGCCGCTGAAACGGACAAGCCCGTCAAGAAAGCCGCGAAAGCCGGGAATGACAGGGACGCGTCCACGCCCGCGAAAACCGTGACGCGCGGACAAGCCGCGCAGGTGCCCAAGAAGACCAAGGCCACGCCTGCCACGAAGCGTGCAAAGACCGACGACGCGGCCGAACTGAAAAAGGGCTCGCCTCGCGGCAAGTCGGCCACAAAAGCCACGAAAGCCACGAAAGCCACAAAAGCCACATCGAAGCAGAAAGCGCCGGCAGCCGGCGGCAAGTCCGCCGCAAAACCACGCACCGACGTTGCTTCCGCGCCGGCGCGCAGCCGTGCATCGGCAACAAGGACCACCACCGACACGGTCGAAACCCCGGCGAATCCCGTCACCGCCACCCGCCGCGCCACACGCGCGAATCGCGCGAGAAGCGCAGCGAACGCCACCGCCCTGCCTGCGCCGCCCCCCGCGCGTGCCCGAAAGAAGACCACCCCGGGCGCCGGCCCGCGCACAAAACAAAACCGCGCGGCCTCCTGACGAGACACGCGCGGTTTGCGTTCCGAACGAACCGGCCGCGAGGCCGGCCAGCCAGCTTACTTCTTGTAGTTCGCTGCGCCGTCGGCGATTTCCTTGTGCGCGGCTTCGATGCCGGCCCAGCCTTCGACCTTCACCCACTTGCCCTTCTCGAGCGCCTTGTATTGCTCGAAGAAGTGCTTGATCTGGTCCTTCAGGTACTCGGGCACGTCGTCGATCGACTTCAGGTTGGCCGTCATCGGGCAGACCTTGTCGTGCGGCACCGCGACCAGCTTCGCGTCGACGCCCGACTCGTCGGTCATCTGCAGCATGCCGAGCACGCGCGAACGCACGATCGAGCCGGCCAGCAGCGGGAACGGCGTGATCACCAGCACGTCGACCGGATCGCCGTCGCCCGACAGCGTCTGCGGGATGTAGCCGTAGTTCACCGGATAACGCATGCCCGTGCCGATGAAACGGTCGACGACGAGGAGGCCCAGTTCCTTGTCCGCCTCGTACTTCACCGGGTCGCTTTGCGCGGGAATCTCGATGATCACGTTGAAATCTTGCGGCAGGTCCTTGCCGGCCGGAACATGGTTGAAGCTCATGAGCACTCTCTGTAGGTCGATGGGAATTCGGGACAGGGCGCCGCGGCCGATGCATCGCCGCAGGCGTCCCCCAACGGAATGCGCCATTATAGCCAATCGACCGGTGGCGTCCGGATGACGATCGGCGCGATAATCGTCCCCGATGTCCGGCCGTCGAACCACCGGCCGCGTTGCATGGAACCGGCGTCGGCGCCAGAGCACCGTCGGCGGTCGACGCGAAGACAGGAGCACGCATGGAAGAGGCGAAGCACTTCATCGCAGGCGAATGGACGTTGCCTGCGCAACTGGAAACCATCGCGGTCGTCGATCCGTCCGACGGCCAGCCGTTCGCAGCCATTGCCCGCGGCACGGCGCCCGACATCGAGCGCGCGGTCGCCGCGGCCCGCGACGCGTTCGCGGGCCCATGGGGCGCCAAAAGCGCCGCCGAGCGCGGCCGCGTGCTGATGCGGCTGTCGGCGCGCGTGGCCGATTCCCTCGAGGAACTCGCCACGATCGAGGCACGCGACACCGGCAAGCCGCTCAAGCAGGCACGCGCGGATGCCGCCGCGCTCGCGCGCTACTTCGAGTTCTACGCGGGCGCGGCCGACAAGCTGCACGGCGAAACCCTTCCCTACCAAGCCGGCTACACCGTGCTGACGGTGCGCGAGCCGCACGGCGTCACGGGCCACATCGTGCCGTGGAACTACCCGATGCAGATTTTCGGGCGCAGCGTCGGCGCCGCGCTCGCGGCCGGCAACGCATGCGTCGTCAAGCCGGCCGAGGATGCATGCCTGTCGTTGCTGCGCGTCGCCGAGCTGGCCGCCGAGGCCGGGCTGCCGGCCGGCGCGCTCAACATCGTCACCGGCTACGGCCATGAGGCCGGCGCCGCGCTCGCGCGCCATCCCGGCATCGACCACATCTCGTTCACGGGCTCCCCCGCTACCGGCAAGCTGGTCACGCAGATGGCGGCCGAGAACCACGTACCCGTCACGCTCGAACTCGGCGGCAAGTCGCCGCAGATCGTGTTCGCCGATGCCGACCTCGACGCGGCGCTGCCCGTGCTCGTGTCGGCGATCGTGCAGAACGGCGGGCAGACCTGCTCGGCCGGCAGCCGCGTGCTGATCGAGCGCGCGGTGTACGAGCCGCTCGTCGAGCGGCTCGCCACCGCGTTCAACGGGCTGCGCGTCGGCCCGAGCCGCGCCGACCTCGACTGCGGCCCGCTGATCAACGCGAAGCAGCAGCAGCGCGTGTGGGATTTCCTGTCCGACGCGCAGCACGACGGCATTCCGATGGCCGCGCATGGGCAGGTCGTCGCCGAGGCACCCGAAAGCGGCTTCTACCAGGCACCCGCGCTGTTGCGCGACGTGCCGCCGTCGCACCGGCTCGCGCAGGAGGAAGTGTTCGGCCCCGTGCTCGCCGCGATGCGTTTCGTCGACGAAGACGAAGCCGTCGCGCTGGCGAACGGCACGCCGTACGGCCTCGTCGCGGGCATCTGGACGCGCGACGGCGCACGCCAGATGCGTGTCGCGCGGCGCCTGCGGGCGGGCCAGGTGTTCATCAACAACTATGGCGCGGGCGGCGGCGTCGAGCTGCCGTTCGGCGGTGTCGGCCATTCGGGGCATGGCCGAGAGAAAGGCTTCGAGGCACTGTACGGCTTCACCGCGCTGAAAACGATCGCGATCCGGCACGGCTGAACGCGCGGCAAGCAGGACGCGGCATGCGGCCGGCAGCACGCGGCCGCATGCCGAAGCACGACGACACTAAATACAGCACAGGAGACACACCATGCGGTTGAGCGGCAAGACGGCAATCGTCACGGGCGGCGGCTCGGGGTTCGGCGAAGGCATCGCGAAGACGTATGCGCGCGAAGGCGCGAACGTCGTCGTCAACGACCTGAACGGCGCGGCGGCCGAGCGTGTCGCGAGTGAGATCGCGCTCGCGGGCGGCAAGGCAATCGCGGTGGCCGGCGACGTGTCGCGGCAGGAAGACTGGCACGCGCTGCTGCAGGCGACGCTCGACGATTTCCACGCGGTGCAGATCGTCGTGAACAACGCGGGCACCACGCATCGCAACAAGCCGGTGCTCGACGTGACGGAAGCCGAATTCGACCGCGTGTACGCGGTCAACATGAAAAGCCTGTTCTGGTGCGTGCAGACCTTCGTTCCGTACTTCCGCGAGCGGGGCGGCGGCGTGTTCGTGAACGTCGCGTCGACGGCCGGCGTGCGGCCGCGGCCGGGCCTCGTCTGGTACAACAGCACGAAGGGCGCGATGATCACCGCGAGCAAGTCGCTCGCGGCCGAACTCGGCGCCGACCGCATCCGCGTGAACTGCATCAACCCCGTGCTCGGCGAAACCGCGCTGATGACCGAATTCATGGGCTGCGAGGATACCCCCGAGAACCGCAGCCGCTTCCTCGCGACGATCCCGCTTGGCCGCTTCTCGACGCCGCAGGACATCGCGAACGCGGCGCTGTACCTGGCATCCGACGAGGCCGAGTTCATCACGGGCGTCTGTCTCGAAGTCGACGGCGGGCGCTGCATCTAGCCGTATCCCCTTGCCGCAGCGTGCCGCGGCCGGCAATCGCCGCGGCACACGCGCATGGCTTCGCACGACTCCGGACAGGCGCCGCTACGCCTTCTCCGGCCAATGACAAGGACAGGAGACAACATGGCAACATCGACGCAATCGCTGCCGGGCTCGTCCGGCGCATTCGAGGAAGCAACCTATCGGAAGGTGTCGTGGCGGCTCGTGCCGCTCCTGCTGCTGTGCTACGTGGTCGCGTATCTCGACCGCGTGAACGTCGGTTTCGCGAAGCTGCAGATGGCGAGCGACCTGAATCTCAGCGACACCGTCTACGGGCTCGGCGCCGGGATCTTCTTCTTCGGCTATTTCCTCTTCGAAGTGCCGAGCAACATCATCCTGCACAAGGTCGGCGCGCGCGTGTGGATCGCCCGCATCATGGCGACGTGGGGCGTGATCTCGATCCTGACGATGTTCGTCACGACACCCGCGATGTTCTACGTGATGCGCTTCCTGCTCGGCGTCGCCGAGGCCGGCTTCTTCCCCGGCGTGATCCTGTACCTCACCTACTGGTATCCCGCGCATCGTCGCGGCCGGATGACGACGTTCTTCATGACGGCGGTCGCGTTGTCCGGCGTGATCGGCGGGCCGATCTCGGGCTTCATCCTGAAGGCGTTCGACGGCGTGAGCGGCTGGCACGGCTGGCAATGGCTGTTCCTGCTCGAAGGCATCCCGTCGGTGCTCGCCGGCGTGCTCGTGTTCTTCTCGCTCGACGAGCGGATCTCGAAGGCGAAGTGGCTGACCGACGAGGAAAAGGCGCTGCTCACCCGCAACGTCGACGCGGAGGAAGCGACCAAGGAAGACCTGCCGCTCGGCACCGTGATGTCGAGCCCGCGCGTGTGGCTGATGGCGCTGATCTATTTCTCGTTCGTGATGGGGCTCTACGGCGTCGGCTTCTGGCTGCCGACGATCATCAAGGCCACCGGCGTGACCGACACGTTCATGATCGGCCTGCTGTCGGCGATTCCGTATGCGGCCGCGGTGGTCGCGATGATCCTGATCGCGCGCAGCGCGGACCGGCACCGCGAACGCCGCTGGCACGTCGCGATTCCGGCCGCGATCGGCGCGCTCGGGCTCGTGCTGTCGGTGGTCTGGGCACACCAGACCGCGCTCGCGATGCTCGGCCTCACGCTCGCGACGATCGGCATCCTGACCACGCTGCCGCTGTTCTGGAGCCTGCCGACCGCGTTCCTCGGCGGCACGGCGGCCGCGGCCGGCATCGCGATGATCAACTCGATCGGCAACCTCGCCGGCTTCCTGAGCCCATACCTGATGGGCTGGCTCAAGCAGGCGACCGGCGCCAACGATTCGGGCATGTACATGCTCGCCGGGTTCCTCGTGCTCGGCGGGCTGCTCGCGCTGTCGGTGCCGAAGCGGCTGGTCGACAAATGACGCGGGGCGCATCGGCGCCCCTGCCGGCGGACGATCCGCCCCGGAAACGCCCCGCTGGCCGGAACCGCTCCGGCCAGCGGGGCGTTTCTGCTTCCACCTGCGTGCCGACCGGACGATGCCGGCTCGGTATCCAGCCAGCGCTGACGCCATGATTCCAACAATATATTCCCTATTGATCCTTAATTCATGGAACAATATGGAACATATTGAGCATCACGAGCCGATCATGTTCCATACCGTCGACGAGTCCGCCGCCCGCCTGCGCCTCCACCCGAAGACCGTCCTGCGCTTCATCCGCGAGGGCAAGCTGCGTGCGACGCGGGTCGGCCGCGCCTACCGCATCCTCGACACCGACCTCGCCGCGTTCGCGCAAACCGAGCCGGCCGCGCCCGTGCCGCGTGCGGTGCGCGTCACCAGCATCGTCGACATTCCGGACGCGTCGCAGTCGCTGCACCAGTACCTGTCGCGATCGCTGCATGCGATGGCGTCCGGCCGCACGTCGTACGTCGACCCCGTGCGGATCGACGTCACGTTCGATCCCGCCGCGAGCCAGGTCAAGATCATCGTCGCCGCGACGCCAGCCGACACGGCCGTGCTGATGTCGTCGCTCGAGGCTTTGCTGCAGCAAAGCGGGACATGAGTGCGATCTTCAAGTCGCCGCGCCATGCACGCGCCATTCGCGCGGCTTATGACACCGCGCTGTCGCACTGGCCGGCCGGACATCGGCGCGTCACCGTGCAGACGCGCCATGGCGCGACACACGTGATCACCTGCGGCCCCGAGCACGCGCCGCCGGTCGTGCTGATCCACGGCGCGCAGACGACGGCGGCGAGCTGGCAGCATTACGCGGCGCAATGGTCGACACACTTCCGGCTCCATGCGATCGACGTGATCGGCGAAGCAGGACCGAGCGCGCCGTCGCGACCGCCGCTTGCGGGCGACGCGCATGCGCAGTGGCTCGACGACGTGCTGGACGGCCTGCAGGTGTCACGTGCCGCGTTCGTCGGCATCTCGCTCGGGGCGCGAACGGCGCTCGACTTCACGTTGCGGCGGCCGGCACGCGTGACGCGGCTCGCGCTGCTCTGCCCGTCCGGCATCGGCCGGCAGAAGCGGTTTCTGTGGTGGGCGCTGCCGTTGTTGCTGCTCGGCGATGCCGGGCGCGCATGCGTGCGACGGCGCGTACTCGGCCGCCTGCCGCCCGCGTCGACGGCGGCCGAGCGTGACACGCTCGCGCTGATGCACGCCGTCGACCGCGGGTTTCGCCCGCGCATCGAACCGATTCCGGTGTTCGCCGACGACGTGCTGCGCACGCTGTCGGTGCCCACGCTGGCGATCGTCGGCGGCCGCGACGTGATGCTCGATTCGCAAGACACGTGTGAGCGCCTGACGCGTCTCGTGCCGCACGCGCAGATCCTGTTTCTTCCCGAGCAGCCCCACTTCATCCGCGGGCAACGCGACACCGTATTCGCGTTTCTCGCGTCGACGGAAACCATCGACATGCCCCACCGAATCGTTCAGGCAGCCGGCCGCCGCGTGCTGGTCCGCGCCCCCTCCGCTCCCGTCCTGCAGCGGGAAAGCGATGCGCTCGACCTCGTCGCCCTCGCGCACGAGCATGAAGCCGACTGGATCGCGGTGCCCGCGGATGCGCTGCACGACGACTTCTACCGGCTCGAAAGCGGCCTCGCGGGCGCCGTCCTGCAGAAGCTCGTCAACTACGGCGTCAGGCTCGGCGTGGTCGGCGACATCGAGCGCTGGCTCACGCGCAGCGAAGCGTTCCGCGCACTCGTGCGCGAATCGAATCACGGGCAATCGGTGTGGTTCGTCGCCAGCGAGGACGACCTGCTGCGCAAGCTCGGCGCATGACGTGTCGTCCAGGCCCGCCCTGAACGAAAAAAAGCCCCGAAGGCCTTCCGGCATTCGGGGCTTTCTTGCGCGGGTTGCGCGCGCCGCCTGCGGCAGGCGGCCACGCCGCCCGCGTCAGACCACGGTGATCGCGAGCGCGCTTTCGCGGTAGTGCTTCGCGGCCTTGTCGGTTTCGCCGAGATGCTCGAACAGGCGCGCGAGCGCACGATGCGCACGCACCTTCAGCGCCTCGTTGTCGGCGAGCTTCAGCGCCGATTCGAGGAACGACTGCGCCTTGCCCCACAGCTGCTGCTGCTGGCACAGGCGGCCGAGCGCGAACAGCAGGTCGGCATCCTCCGGGTGATCCTTCTTCCACCCTTCGGCCTTCTGGATCAACGGCAGCGCATCGGCGCCGGCCGTATCCGGGTAACGGCGCAGCAGGCGCGCATCCCAGTTGTGGGCAAGCGCGTCCTCGACGATGCGGCGCGCTTCGTTGCGGCGCTCGAGCGGAACGAGAAGATCGGCCGCGAGATCGGCGAGACGCGGCGACTGGCGCTCGACCGGCGACAGCGACTGCCACACCTCGAGCAGCGCGTCCGGGTCGTGCCGGCGTTCGCGCAGCAGGTTTTCCGCAGCCTGCTGGCGCAGCCGCACGGCCGCGGCCGGATGCAGTGCCTCGCGCTTCTCGAGCGCCTTCGCAAGCTTCAGCACCTCGGCCCAGTTCTTCAACTGCTGCTGCGCGCGCAGCGCAACCTGCTGCGCATGGATACGCTTGCCGCCCGCCTGCAGGTCGGCCAGCGCGGCGAGCGCGCCGTCGGCATCGCGCGCATCCGCGCGCATGTCGGCCGCGGCGAGCAGCCGTGCGTCCTGCCATTCGGGTGCGTCGACCTTCGACAGCCAGTCGTCGCGACGCGTGTACTCGTGCATCCGGTGCGCGGCAGTCGCCGCGACGAGACTCGCCGCGCCCTGGTTCGCGTCGACCGACAGCGCTTCACGCGCGGCCTTCTCCGCGCGCGAGAAGCGGCCCGCGTACAGGTTCGCGATCGCGTCGCGCAGCGATGCCTGCGCCTTCTCGTTGCGCGAACGCGCACGATACGCGGCGACCCGCTGCGGCATGCGCCAGATGTTGCGCACGATGCGCAGCAGCGCATACACGACGATGAACAGCACGACGATGGCGATCACGAACAGGTTCAGCGACACGTCGATCCGGTACGGCGGATAGACGAGCAGCACCTGCCCCGCGTCGAAACGGCCGACGGTGGCGAGCGCAGCGGCGATCGCGAACAGGACCGCGAGCCAGACGATTCCTCGAAGCGTCATCGTTACCCCCGGCTCTTGAACTGCTGAACGGCGTTCAGGCTCGTGTTCAGGTTCGGCACCGCGACCGTCAGCGATGCGCCGTCAACCTGCTTGAGCAGATCCTCGACGGTCTGCGTGTCCTTCGATGCCTGGTCGAAATACTTCCCGAGCGACGCCTGCGCGGCGTGCAGGTCGGCCTTCATCGCGCCGTCGTTGCGCGCGAGCAGCGACAGGCGCGCGGTCAGCAGGCGCAGCTTCACGTTCTCGCGCACGAAGTAACCCTGGTCGGGCGACGCGAGCATCGCGTCCGCGTTGTCGATCCGGCGCACCTGCACGAGCCCCTTCAGCTGCTGGCCGAGGCCGGCCGAGAAGTCGTGCCACCACACCTTCCAGCGCGGCTCGCCGGCCACGGCCGACGATGCGGCATCGGCCGGCGCGGCCTTCGGCGCTTCGTGCGGGACGATCGCCTCGCCGGACAGCGGCAGCGCGTCGATCTTCGCGATCGCGTCGTCGAGCTTGATCGCGAGGCCCGTGAGGTCGGCCGCCGGTGCGGCCTTCAGCTTCTCGATGTCCTGCGCGAGCGCCTTGCGCACCGTGACGGCCTGCGCGCTCTGCGAGGTGGCGAGGCGCGCGTCGGCATTCTGCAGCGCGATCAGCGCGAGCTGCGTGTTGCCGGTCAGCTGAAGCTGCTGGCTCGCGCTCGACAGCATCTGGTCGACTTCCTCGAGCATCCACGCATCGCGGTTGCGCGACAGGTCCTGGTATTGCTGCTGCAGCGCCTGCTGCGCGCTCTGCGCGTCGGCGAGCTTGCCGTCGAGCTGCGCGAGCTGCGTGTCGACCTGGTGCGTGCTCGCCAGCGCCTGCTCGGTCTTCATCCGCGTTTCGGCCGTCTGTGCGTCGAGCGCCTTCTGGCGCGCGACGAACGTGCCGTCGAGCCGGTCGATCTTGCGGTTCAGCGCGTAGCCGCCGACGCCCGCCGCGCAGCCGAGCACGACGACGACGAACCACAGCACCGCGCTGCCGCCGCGGCGCGCGGGCGGTTCGGACGCCATATAGGCGGGACGGGACGGCGGTGCGGATGCAGCGGCCGGCTGGGAAGCGACGCTTTTGGAATCGTTGGTATCTGTCATGCGTTTAGTCACCGGTGCGGCTGTCGCCGGTTGGACGGCCTCGTCGGCCATCGTTCGAAACGCGCGGACGATGCGCTCATCGCCCGCGCCGGTCAGCGTAATCCTATCAAAACCCAATGCGCGCGCGGTCTGCTCGATGCGCGGATGCGGCGTGACGAGCGGCGCATGCTTCAGCGCGGCGATCTCGGCATCGTTCAGATGCGCCCGCGCGAGTTCGTGCAGGTTGCGCACGCCTTCCGAGCTCGTGACGAGCCACGCATGCGGTTCGCCGTCGAGCAGCGCATGCACGCGCTCCCACGCGCCGACGCGCGGCTCGGGCACGACGCGCCGGTACGCGGCGACGAGCGTGACGTCCGCGCCGGCCTCGCGCAGGCGGTCGGCGAGCCATTCGCGCCCACCGTCGCCGCGTACGATCAGCACGCGCTTGCCCGCCAGCGCGGGCGCGCCGCCGAATTCGGCCTCGATGCACGCGAACAGGCTTTCCGAATCGTAATGGGGTACGCCGCCGTCGGCCGGCGCCTGCGGCGCGATCACGCGATGCGCGGGCGCCGCGATGCCGTGACGCTCGAGCGCCGCCACGCTGCCGGGCCCGACCACGCCGACCGGCAGCGCGTTCGGCCAGATCGCGCCGTACTGCGCGAGCGCGCGGTCGATCGCGTTCGGCGACACGAAAATCACCAGCGCGTAATCGGCGAGCGCCGCGAACGCGGCGTCGAGCGGCGCCGGATCGTCGACGGGCGCAATATCGATCAACGGGAATTCGAGCACGTCGCAACCGGCCTCGGCCAGTTGCGACGCGAGCGCGCCGGACTGGCCGTCCGGGCGCGTCAGGACAGCGGTGAACGCGCGCGCGCCGCCCGCCATCAGGCGTCGCCCTTGCCGGCGGCCTGCGAGCCCGCGAGCAGCGCCTGGACGATCTCGAGCGCGCCTTGCGCCTCGAGGTCGTCGGACACGGCCCGGCCAAGCGCGAGCGCATCGGCGACGCTCATGACGGACCCGCACGCCTCGGCGGTCAGCACGCGCTTGCCGTCGGTCGTCGACACGCGGCCCGTCAGGTACAGCTCGCCCGCGCGCCACACCGCATGCGCGGCGAGCGGCACCTCGCAGCTGCCGCCGAGCGCGCGCGACACCATCCGCTCGGCCTCGACCGCAAGCGCGGTCTGCGGGTCATGCAGCGGTGCGAGCCACGCGGCGACATCGTCGCGGTGCGACGCGATCTCGATGCCGAGCGCGCCCTGGCCCGCGGCGGGCGGGCTCGCATCGACGTCGAGCAGCGCGCGGATCCGCGCCTCCAGGCCGAGGCGCTTCAGGCCGGCGGCCGCCAGGATGATCGCCGCGTAATCGCCGCGATCGAGCTTCGACAGGCGCGTGTCGAGGTTGCCGCGCAGCGGCAGCACGTCCAGGTGCGGGTAGCGCGAGCGCAGCATCGCCTCGCGGCGCAGGCTCGACGTGCCGACCACGGCACCGGCCGGCAGCGCGTCGAGCGACGCGTAGTCGTTCGACACGAAGGCATCGCGCGGGTCCTCGCGCTCCATGATCGCGGCAAGCGAGAAGCCTTCCGGCAGCGCCATCGGCACGTCCTTCAGCGAATGCACGGCGAGATCGGCGCGGCCGTCGGCCAGCGCGGCCTCCAGTTCCTTCACGAACAGGCCCTTGCCGCCGACCTTCGACAGCGTGCGATCGAGAATCTGGTCGCCGCGTGTCGTCATTCCGAGGATTTTCACGTCACAAGCTGGATATAATTTGCGCAGCGCATCACGCACATGTTCGGCTTGCCACATCGCCAGGCGGCTCTCGCGCGAAGCAATCGTCAACGTCGCGGGCGGCTGTGCCTGTTGCGGCCCTGCCGCAGGAGTCTCGGAATTCATTGCTGGAACATCGAAGGACGGGATTGAAGATCGAACAATGGTAGCACGCACGCCCCCGCCCGCCCGGGCCCGGAGCCTGCGTCCGGCCTGCCGCCGGGCGGGTCGCGGCGCCGATGTGCGGATGTGCCGCACGTAGCTGGTTGCTTGACCGCAGTTTCGCAGTTTCCGCAGTTCCTTTTGACTCGAGCTTTCCCAAGGAAACCCATCGTGAAGTCTTCCGGATCGGCGCGTACGGCGCGCCGCAATGCTGCCCTGTCCTCCTCCGACGCCTCGACGGACACCGTCGCCACCGCCGCGAACGGCCGTGCGAAAACGGCAACGAAACCGAAAGACCCGATACGTCAGACAAAACGCACGGCGAAAGCCGCCGGCCCGGCCGCCCGCACGGCCGGTGCGACGAAGGCCGGCACCCGCACGCGCGACGACAAGGACGGCCCGCTGTTCGACGACATCCGCTTTCTCGGCCGCCTGCTCGGCGACGTCGTGCGCGAGCAGGAAGGCGACACCGTGTTCGACGTCGTCGAGACGATCCGCCAGACCGCCGTCAAGTTCCGCCGCGAGGACGACAGCGAAGCCGCGCAGACGCTCGAGAAGAAGCTGCGCAAGCTGACGCCGGAGCAGACGGTGAGCGTCGTGCGCGCGTTCAGCTATTTCTCGCACCTCGCGAACATCGCGGAAGACCGCCACCACAACCGCCGCCGCCGCATCCACGCGCTGGCCGGCTCCGCGTCGCAGCCCGGTACGGTCGCGTACGCACTCGAGCAACTGAAAACGACCGGCAATGCGTCGAAGCGACTGCTGCAGCGCTTCTTCGACGATGCGCTGATCGTGCCGGTGCTGACCGCGCACCCGACCGAAGTGCAGCGCAAGAGCATCCTCGATGCGCAGCACGACATCGCGCGCCTGCTCGCCGAGCGCGACCAGGAGCTGACCAGCCGCGAGCGCCAGTACAACGAATCGATGCTGCGCGCGCGCGTCACCACGCTGTGGCAGACCCGCATGCTGCGCGACGCGCGCCTGACGGTCGGCGACGAAATCGAGAACGCGCTGTCGTACTACCGCGCGACGTTCCTCGACGAACTGCCGGCGCTCTACGGCGACATCGAGGCCGCGCTCGCCGAGCACGGCCTGTCCGCGCGCGTGCCCGCGTTCTTCCAGATGGGCAGCTGGATCGGCGGCGACCGCGACGGCAACCCGAACGTGACCGCGTCGACGCTCGACGAAGCGATCAACCGCCAGGCCGCGGTGATCCTCGAGCACTATCTGGAACAGGTGCACAAGCTCGGCGCCGAACTGTCCGTGTCGAACCTGCTCGTCGGCGCGAACGACGCCGTGAAGGCGCTCGCGGCCGCGTCGCCCGACCAGTCGCCGCACCGCGTCGACGAGCCGTACCGTCGCGCGCTGATCGGCATCTACACGCGGCTCGCCGCAAGCGCGCGCGTGCGTCTCGGCGAAGGCACGGTGCCCGTGCGCAGCGCGGGCCGCGGCGCGCCGCCCGTGCGCGCGATCCCGTATGCGGATTCCGAAGCGTTCGTCGCCGACCTGAAGGTGCTGACCGCGTCGCTCGACGAACACCACGGCACGTCGCTCGCCGCGCCGCGCCTCGCGCCGCTCGTGCGCGCGGCCGAAGTGTTCGGCTTCCACCTCGCGAGCATCGACCTGCGCCAGAGCTCCGACATCCACGAAGCCGTGGTCGCCGAGCTGTTCGCGCGCGCGGGCGTCGAGGCCGACTACGCGGCGCTCGCCGAGGAAGACAAGCTGCGCGTGCTGCTCGCCGCGCTCGCCGATCCGCGTCCGCTGCGCTCGCCGTACCTCGAATACTCCGCGCTCGCCCAGAGCGAACTCGGCGTGTTCGAGAAGGCACGCGACGTGCGCGCCCAATTCGGCGCGCGCGCGGTGCGCAACTACATCATTTCGCATACGGAAACCGTCAGCGACCTCGTCGAGGTGCTGCTGCTCCAGAAGGAAACGGGCCTGCTCGAAGGCGCGCTCGGCGTGCCCGGCGGCAACGCGCGCAACAGCCTGATGGTGATCCCGCTGTTCGAGACGATTCCCGACCTGCGCGACGCCGCGCGCATCATGCGCGAATACTTCGCACTGCCGGGCATCGACGCGCTGGTCGCGCACCAGGGCGCCGAGCAGGAAGTGATGCTCGGCTATTCGGACAGCAACAAGGACGGCGGCTTCCTCACGTCGAACTGGGAGCTGTATCGCGCGGAACTCGCGCTCGTCGACCTGTTCCGCGACCGCAAGATCACGCTGCGCCTGTTCCACGGCCGCGGCGGCACGGTCGGCCGCGGCGGCGGCCCGACCTACCAGGCGATCCTGTCGCAGCCGCCGGGCACCGTGAACGGCCAGATCCGCCTGACCGAACAGGGCGAGGTGATCGCGAGCAAGTTCGCGAACCCGGAGATCGGCCGCCGGAACCTCGAGACGGTCGTCGCCGCGACGCTCGAGGCGACGCTCCTGCCGCAGAACAACGCGCCCGCGCAGCTGCCGGCGTTCGAGGCCGCGATGCAGACGCTGTCCGATTCGGCGATGGCCGCGTACCGCGCGCTCGTCTACGAAACCCCGGGCTTCACCGACTATTTCTTCTCGTCGACGCCGATCACCGAGATCGCCGAGCTGAACATCGGCAGCCGCCCGGCCTCGCGCAAGCTGCAGGATCCGAAGCAGCGCAGGATCGAGGACCTGCGCGCGATTCCGTGGGGCTTCTCGTGGGGCCAGTGCCGGCTGCTGCTGACGGGCTGGTACGGCTTCGGCAGCGCGGTGAGCGCGTATCTCGACGGCGCGCAGGATGAAGCCGAGCGCACGAAGCGCGTCGCGCTGCTGAAGAAGATGAACAAGACCTGGCCGTTCTTCTCGAACCTGATGTCGAACATGGACATGGTGCTGGCGAAGACCGACCTCGCGGTCGCATCGCGCTACGCGCAGCTCGTCTCCGACCGCAAGCTGCGCAAGCACGTGTTCGAGCGGATCGTCGCGGAATGGGAGCGCACGTCGCAGGCGCTGGCGGAAATCACCGGGCACGAAGGCCGCCTCGCGACCAACCCGCTGCTCGCGCGTTCGATCAAGAACCGCTTCCCGTATCTCGATCCGCTGAACCACCTGCAGGTCGAGCTGATCAAGCGCCACCGCGCGGGCGACACGAACGCGCGGCTGCGCCGCGGGATTCACCTGACGATCAACGGGATCGCGGCCGGCCTGCGCAACACGGGCTGATCCGCATGCGGCGCGGCGCGATGCCGCGCCGGCCGGCGGCATGAAAGCCGCGATACCCACCGTATGCACGGTGGCATATCGCGGCTTTTTTCATGCTCGCGGGCGTCGACGAAACGGTGCGGGCGCACCGCACGCTCAGTGCGCGTCGATCAGCAGCGCGTCGTGCTCGAACGATCCGTCGGGCTGCACCGCGTAATAGCCGCGCACCTCGTCGGGCGCGTGCGCCCACAGCGCGCGAATGCCGGTGACGCTGTCGGCCGGCGTGCGGATGCGCGCGACCCACGTATCGAAATCGATCGGCAGCCGCCAGCGGCTGTGCACGTGCGCGTCGAAGCCGGCATCGCGGAACATCGCGAGCCATTCGTCCGCGCGGTAGTCGCGCACGTGCGATGCGTCGCGCAGCACTTCCGCGGCCTGCAGGTACGTATCGAGGAGCGGATGGTCGTTGCCGGCGATGTCGATCATCAGCACGCGGCCGCCCGGTTTCAGCACGCGGCGCACTTCGGCGAGCGCCGCGCGCATGTCGTGCCAGTGGTGCGCGCTCATCCGGCTCACGACCCAGTCGAACGTCGCCGTCTCGAACGGCAGTTTCTCGGCCGGGCCCTGCTGCGTACGGATGTTCGCGAGCCCGCGCTCGCGCGCCGCGGCGTCGACGGTCGCGAGCATCTGCGCGGCGAGATCGTAGGCAACCACGTCGCGCACGTGCGGCGCGACCGCGAAGCTCGCGTGGCCGGCGCCGCAGCCGAGATCGAGCACCGCGGCATCGGGCGTCGCACGCACCGCGTCGGCGAGCGTCTGCAGGTCGGCGCCCGTCGCGTGGACCGTGCTCGTCAGGTAGGCGGCGGCCGTCGTGCCGAATGCGTCGGCGACCTGGTCGTGGTGTTTCATCGTTCTCTCCTTTCTCTTGCGCAATCGGCCGGCGCGGATGCGTCCGTGCACTTTCCGGCCCCATGCAGCACGTTTTGTGGGACGCCCGCTCCCCTGGCAGCGCGCGAGCCGCTACAATAGGCCTGCGCTTGTACCAGTACAAGTTAAGCAGTTATTCTGGTATTCGATACACCTGTCTGATCGTTGCCGCATCCCCGCTTCCACTTCGCCGTTTCCGCATGAACCAGCCGTCCTCCGTCCCCGTCCCGCCGCTCGACGCCACGCCCGCCCGTGCGCTCGGCGAATTCATCCGCGCCCACCGCGAGCGGCTGTCGCCGCAGGCCGTCGGCCTGCCGCCCGGCCCGCGGCGGCGCACGCCGGGGCTGCGGCGCGAGGAAGTCGCGCAGCTCTGCGGCGTCAGCCCCACCTGGTACACGTGGATCGAACAGGGCCGCCCCGTGTCCGCGTCGGCCGACGCACTCGCGCGGATCGCCGTCGCGCTGCAACTGTCGAAGGCCGAGCGCGCGTACCTGTTCGAGCTGGCCGCGCAGCGCGACCCGGCCGAGCCCGACGTCGCGGGCGGCGACCTGCCGCCGACGCTCGCCGCGACCGTCGCGGCCATCGCGACACCCGCCTACGTGCTCGACCGGCAATGGAACGCACTCGCGTGGAACGCACCGGCCGCCGCGCTCTTTTCCGGCTGGCTCGACGGCGAGCACGACCGCAACCTGCTGCGCTTCACCTTCATGTCGCCGGCCGCGCGCACGCTGATCGTCGACTGGGAAACCCGCGCGCGGCGGCTCGCGGCCGAATTCCGCGCCGATTCGATCCGGCACCTGACCGACGCGCCCACGCGTGCGCTGATCGACGCACTGACCGCCGGCAGCGATGCCTTCGCGCAGTACTGGGCATCGCAGGACGTGTTCGAACGCGAAGGCGGCCTGCGCGAATTCGACCATCCGGCCGACGGCCGCCTCGTGTACCAGCAGATCACGCTGAAGCCCGCGCACCGCGAAGACCTGAAGCTGGTCGTGCTCGTGCGCGACTGAACGGGCCGGCCCGCGCGGGCCACGGCCGGCGGGCCGCCGCGAACGGCTGCGCGCCGCGGCGGGCAGGCCCGCGAATGTTAGAATCGCAGGATTCCCTCGGCGGCGCACGCCGCCCAACATCCCCTTCGAAGAATCGCCATGACGTCCCAACTGCACAAAAAGGGCGAGGCCTGGTCGGCCCGCTTCTCGGAACCGATGTCGGAGCTGGTCAAGCGCTACACGTCGTCGGTGTTTTTCGACAAGCGCCTCGCGCTCGTCGACATCGCCGGCTCGCTCGCGCACGCGAACATGCTCGCCGCGCAGAAGATCATCAGCGCCGACGACCTGGCCGCGATCGAACGCGGGATGGCGCAGATCAAGGGAGAAATCGAGCGCGGCGAATTCGAATGGCAGCTCGACCTGGAAGACGTCCACCTGAACATCGAGGCGCGCCTGACCGCGCTGATCGGCGATGCCGGCAAGCGCCTGCACACGGGCCGCTCGCGCAACGACCAGGTCGCCACCGACATCCGCCTGTGGCTGCGCGGCGAGATCGACCGCATCGGCGGCCTGCTGAACGACCTGCGTGGCGCGCTGCTCGACCTCGCGGAACAGAACGCCGACACGATCATGCCGGGCTTCACGCACCTGCAGGTCGCACAGCCGGTCACGTTCGGCCACCACCTGCTCGCGTACGTCGAGATGTTCTCGCGCGACGCGGAGCGCATGCGCGACTGCCGCACCCGCGTGAACCGTCTGCCGCTCGGCGCGGCCGCGCTCGCCGGCACCAGCTACCCGATCGACCGCCATGCAGTGGCGAAGACGCTCGGCTTCGACGGCATCTGCGCGAACTCGCTCGACGCGGTGTCGGATCGCGACTTCGCGATCGAGTTCACCGCGGCGTCCGCGCTCGTGATGACGCACGTGTCGCGCTTCTCCGAAGAACTGGTGCTGTGGATGAGCCCGCGCGTCGGCTTCATCGACATCGCCGACCGCTTCTGCACCGGCAGCTCGATCATGCCGCAGAAGAAGAACCCGGACGTGCCCGAGCTCGCGCGCGGCAAGACGGGCCGCGTGAACGGCCACCTGATGGCGCTGCTGACGCTGATGAAAGGCCAGCCGCTCGCGTACAACAAGGACAACCAGGAAGACAAGGAACCGCTGTTCGACACGGTCGACACCGTCGCCGACACGCTGCGGATCTTCGCCGAGATGGTGGCCGGCATCACCGTGAAGCCGGACGCGATGCGCGCGGCCGCCCTGCAGGGCTTCTCGACCGCCACCGACCTCGCCGACTACCTGGTGAAGCGCGGCCTGCCGTTCCGCGATGCGCACGAAGCCGTCGCGCACGCCGTGAAGATCTGCGACGACCGTGGCATCGACCTGGCCGACCTGACGCTCGACGAGATGAAGCAGGAACTGCCGAACGTCGCGCACCTGATCGGCGAAGACGTGTTCGGCTACCTGACGCTCGAAGGTTCGGTCGCCAGCCGCAATCACCCTGGCGGCACCGCGCCCGACCAGGTGCGTGCGGCGGTCAAGGCAGCCCGCGCCGCGCTCGGCCAGTAAGCCCGCTGTTCCGGACGGACGCCATCGGCGTCCGTTTTTCATTCGGGCGGCCGTCGCGCCGCCCATCGCCTTCCCCGCTTCCCGAATGCCGCCGATGACCTTTTCCGCCGCGCTCTTCGACATGGACGGCCTGCTCGTCGATTCCGAGCGGACCATCATGAACACGTGGATCGACGTGTCGACTGCGCACGGCGTCACGCTGACCACTGCCGACTACCTGCAGATCGTCGGCCGCTCGTTCGCCGAAGGCCAGGTGATCCTGGCGCGGCTGATCGGCAATCCCGACACGTTCGACGCGGTGCGCACCCGCGTGCGCGAGCAGCTTGCGGCGCCCGAACCGCATCCGAAGTTTCCGCTGAAACCCGGCGCGTTCGCGCTGCTCGACACGCTCGCGCAAGCCGGCATTCCGTGCGCGGTCGCGTCGTCGTCCGCGAGCGAGGTGATCCGCGCGCGGCTCGACGCGGTCGGCGTGCTGCCGTTCTTCCGCGCGATCGCGGGCGGCGACGAAGTCGCACGCGGCAAGCCCGACCCGGCCGTCTACCGGCTCGCGGCCGAACGCCTCGGCGTGCCGGCACACGCATGCGTCGCGTTCGAGGACAGCGATTTCGGTGCGCAGTCGGCCGCCGGCGCGGGCGCCGCGGTCGTCACCGTGCCCGACCTGAAGGCGCCGACGCCCGAGATCATCGCGCTGAGCCTGCACGTGCTCGCCTCGCTCGACGATGCGCTCGCGCTCGTGCCGTCGTGGTTCGGCGGGCACGATACGCGACGGCCCGCGTAGATCGCGTGCCACCCAATGCAAAACGGGCACCCGAGGTGCCCGTTTTGCCGTATCGCCGAACAACCGGCATCGCGGTTGCGCTTACTTGTTGCCCGCCGTCTCCGACAGCCGTTTCATCGTCGCGATGCGCGCGCCGATCAGGTCGACGCGGCCGTCCTCGCCGACGAGCGGCGCCGTCGCATCGCGAAACCCGACCCACGCGCGCTGCGCGCGTACGAGCGTCGCGGCCGAATGCGCGGGCATCTTGCGGCGCAGCTTCTGGTAATAGCGGTTCAGGTCGAACAGCGCGTGCTCGCACGCGGCGTCCTGTTCGCACGGGCGCACGCGGCGCACGGCCGGATCGCGCGGCGCGTTCGCCGGCTTGCCGTTCGGCCGGGCCCCGCCCTGGGCCGCGCTCGTGCCGCCCTGCGCGCCGCTCGTGGCCGCCACCGGCACGGCGGCGGGCGGCGTGGCATAACGATCGGCCGCGCCGCGCAGCGCCAGCGCGCGATCGCGCACCGGCTGCAGCTGCAGGTCGGCACTCGACATCGCGTACGACGTGCCGCGCGTGGTGTCGTACACGGCCTTCAGCAGATGCACTTCATCCTTGCGCCACGTGAGCCATCGGCGCTGGCTGTCCTGCCAGCCGCGCTTCGCGTCGGCCGGCGCATCCTTCAACAGGCGCTGGTATGCGCTGTCCATCACGGCCTGCCACTGCTGCTGCGCTTCGCCCATGCACTGGATCTGGCCGGCCGGCGAAGACCGGTCACGCCGCGCGAGGCATTGCCGCATCGCGACGTCGATCGGGTCGGCCGCCGCGACTTCCGCGTGCGCGACACCCATGCCCGCCAGCCCCGACACGCCTGCCGCCCAGACGACGAGCGCGGCCACCGCCGCACGCATCGCCTGGATTCGTCCGTGCGTCGCCATCAGTCGCGCACGCAGTCGACGAAGTACTCGACGCGGCCGTTCACCTCTTCCGCGACGAGGCCGTGGATGTCGGTGTGGAAGCCCGGGAAGCGTTCGTTGAAGTCGCGCGCGAACCGCAGGTAGTTCACGATCGTCTTGTTGAAGCGCTCGCCCGGAATCAGCAGCGGAATGCCCGGCGGGTACGGCGTGAGCAGGATGCTCGTCACGCGGCCTTCGAGCTCGTCGAGCGGTACGCGGTCGATCTTGCGGTGCGCGAGCTTCGCGAACGCGTCCGACGGCTTCATCGCCGGCTCCATGTCCGACAGGTACATCTCGGTCGTCAGGCGGGCGATGTCGTTCGCGCGGTACACGTCGTGGATCTGCGTGCACAGGTCGCGCAGGCCGACACGCTCGTAGCGCGGATGCTGCGCGACGAATTCCGGCAGCACGCGCCACAGCGGCTGGTTGTTGTCGTAGTCGTCCTTGAACTGCTGCAGCTCGGTCACCATCGAGTTCCAGCGGCCCTTCGTGATGCCGATCGTGAACATGATGAAGAACGAGTACAGGCCGGTCTTCTCGACGATGATCCCGTGCTCGGCCAGATACTTCGTGACGATCGCGGCGGGGATGCCCGTCTCGCCGAACTCGCCGTCGACGTCGAGCCCCGGCGTGATGATCGTCGCCTTGATCGGGTCGAGCATGTTGAAGCCTTCCGCCAGCGGGCCGAAGCCGTGCCAGTGGTCGTTCGGCTTCAGCATCCAGTCGTCGCGCGAGCCGATGCCTTCTGCCGACAGCTCGTCCGGGCCCCACACGCTGAAGAACCAGTCGTCGCCGTATTCGGCGTCGACCTTGCGCATCGCGCGGCGGAAGTCGATCGCCTCGGCGATCGATTCCTCGACGAGCGCGGTGCCGCCGGGCGGCTCCATCATCGCCGCCGCGACGTCGCACGACGCGATGATCGCGTACTGCGGGCTCGTCGACGTGTGCATCAGGTACGCCTCGTTGAAGCGGTGCTTGTCGAACGTGCGGTTCTCCGAATCCTGCACGACGATCTGCGACGCCTGCGAGATGCCCGCGAGCAGCTTGTGCGTCGAGTGCGTCGCGAACACGAGCGCGCCCGTGCGCGGACGGCCGTCGCCGATCGCGTGCATGTCGCGGTAGAAATCGTGGAACGTCGCGTGCGGCAGCCACGCTTCGTCGAAGTGCAGCGTGTCGAGCAGGTCGCCCAGCAGGTCCTTGATCATCTCGACGTTGTAGACGACGCCGTCGTACGTGCTCTGCGTGATCGTCAGGATGCGCGGCTTCATGTCCGGGTTCTGGCGCATCGCCTCGCGCGCGAACGGGTTCGCCTCGATCTTCTTGCGGATGTTCTCCGGCTTGAACTCGTCGCGCGGGATCGGCCCGATGATGCCGAAGTGGTTGCGCGTCGGCGTCAGGAACACCGGAATCGCGCCCGTCATCGTGATCGCGTGCAGGATCGACTTGTGGCAGTTGCGGTCGACCAGCACGATGTCGCCGGGCGCGACCGTCGCGTGCCAGACGATCTTGTTCGACGTCGACGTGCCGTTGGTCACGAAGAACAGGTGATCGGCGCTGAAGATGCGCGCCGCATTGCGCTCGGACGCCGCGACCGGGCCCGTGTGGTCGAGCAGCTGGCCGAGTTCGTCCACCGCGTTGCAGACGTCGGCGCGCAGCATGTTCTCGCCGAAGAACTGGTGGAACATCTGGCCGAGCGGGTTCTTCAGGAACGCGACGCCGCCCGAGTGGCCCGGGCAGTGCCACGAGTACGAGCCTTCGTCCGCGTACTTCACCAGTTCCTTGAAGAACGGCGGCGCGAGCGAGTCGAGATAGACCTTCGCTTCACGGATGATGTGGCGCGCGACGAACTCCGGCGTGTCCTCGAACATGTGGATGAAGCCGTGCAGCTCGCGCAGGATGTCGTTCGGCAGGTGGCGCGACGTGCGCGTCTCGCCGTACAGGAAGATCGGGATGTCCGCGTTGCGGCGGCGCACTTCGGTGACGAACGCGCGCAGCTCGATGATCGCGGTCGCGAGTTCGGGCAGTTCGCCGTCCGGGCCGGTTTCGCCGAGCATGAGTTCGTCGTCGTCGATCGACAGGATGAAGCACGACGCGCGGCTCGACTGCTGCGCGAACGACGTCAGATCGCCGTAGCTCGTGAGGCCGAGGACTTCGACGCCCTCCTTCTCGATCGCTTCGGCCAACGCCCGGATGCCGGAGCCCGAGATGTTCTCGGAGCGGAAATCTTCGTCGATAATGACGACGGGGAAACGAAACTTCATGGGCGATTCTCCAAAAAGAACGACCGCGGCGCGTCACGCGCAGCGGTCACCCGGAAACTGGTGAGACGTTATGCAACCAGATCAGGTTTTCGGCAGCGTGACACCGCGCTGCCCCTGATACTTGCCGCCGCGATCCGCGTACGACACGTCGCACACTTCGTCGCTTTCGAAGAAGAGCACCTGCGCGACGCCTTCGTTCGCGTAGATCTTCGCGGGCAACGGCGTGGTGTTCGAGAATTCCAGCGTGACGTAGCCTTCCCACTCGGGTTCGAACGGCGTCACGTTGACGATGATCCCGCAGCGCGCATAGGTCGACTTGCCGAGGCAGACGGTGAGCACGGTGCGCGGGATGCGGAAATATTCGACGGTGCGGGCCAGCGCGAACGAGTTCGGCGGGATGATGCACACGTCGCCCTTGAAATCGACAAACGACCCCTCGTCGAAGTTCTTCGGATCGACGATCGTCGAGTTGATGTTCGTGAAGATCTTGAATTCGTCCGCGCAGCGGATGTCGTAGCCGTAGCTCGACGTGCCGTAGCTGACGATCCGGCGGCCGTCCTCGGACGCGCGGACCTGATCGGGCACGAACGGCTCGATCATCTTGTGCTCTTCGGCCATGCGCCGAATCCATTTGTCGGACTTGATGCTCATAACAGGGCGCCTGGAAACGCTGCGTGACAGTCGGTGAGGGCCATACCCGCGAAGCGGCGGCCGGGAAAGGCGCACATTTTACGCGATCATCGGCCGGCGCACGCGGCGGCCGTCAACGGATCACGCCGCAGGCGAGCGCGGGCCCCGCGCCATGCTGCGGAAACGCGGGATCGCTCGAGTCGCGGTGCACCAGCGCCGCGCGGTTCATCGCCGAGCGCACGCCATCGAGGGCCAGATCGGGCGCGACGATGAAGCCGGCCGCGACGCCGTTCGCGTCCGCATGGATGTTGCCGAGATCGCCGGCGACGCGGGCGCCCGCGCGCAACCGGTCGGCGGCCGGCGCGAACACCTGGCCGGCGCTCGAGCCGTCGCCCGCGTTGCAGTCGCCGCGTTCGTGCACCTGTAGCGCGTGATCGCTGTTGGGCGGAAGGCCGGCCAGGTTGTACGTGACCTGAACGCCGTCCGGACGCTCGACGAACGTCACCGCGCCGCGCGCCTGCGAGCCGACCGTCGGCTGCAGTTGTGCGTCGGCCCGTTTTTCGTGCGACGAGGAAAAGGAGGTGCAGCCGGCCAGCAGGCCCAGCGCGGCGGCGGCCAGCAGCGCGTACCGCACGCGGCCGGCGCGCACGCCGTGATGTCGTTGTTTCATTCGATCCTCATGCCGGCTGGCGGCCGTTTGACACGACGGCCGCGCCGGGCGGGTAAAGGGACCCGGGAAAAGTCGCCATGATACCGCGCCTCGCGGCGCCGTAAACAGCGTGAGGCCCCGCCCCGCAAGGGTTTTACGTATTTTGAACAACGATCGACGGGAACTTCGACGTCATGTCGCGCGAACGCTCGGCAATCGCCAGTGCGACGCCGCGCGCGATGTCGCGGTAACGACGGGCCAGCGCGCCTTCGGGATCGGCCGCGACCGTCGGCGTGCCGCTGTCGGCCCGCTCGCGGATCGCGATGTCGAGCGGCAGGCTGCCAAGCACGTTCACGTCGTAATCCTTCGCCATCCGCTCGGCCCCGCCGGCGCCGAAGATGTGTTCTTCGTGCCCGCAGTTCGAACAGATGTGGATGCTCATGTTCTCGACGATGCCGAGGATCGGAATCCCGACCTTCTCGAACATCTTCAGCCCCTTCTTCGCGTCGAGCAGCGCGATGTCCTGCGGCGTCGTGACGATCACCGCGCCCGTGACGGGCACGCGCTGCGCGAGCGTGAGCTGGATGTCGCCCGTGCCGGGCGGCATGTCGACGATCAGGTAGTCGAGCTCGCGCCAGTTGGTCTGGCGCAGCAACTGCTCGAGCGCGGAGGTCGCCATCGGGCCGCGCCACACCATCGGGTTGTCTTCCTCGATCAGGAAACCGATCGAGTTCGCCTGCAGCCCGTGGCCGACGAGCGGGTTCATCGACTGGTTGTCGGGGGACTCGGGGCGCTGGCCGTGGATGCCGAGCATCGTCGGCAGCGACGGGCCGTAGATGTCGGCGTCGAGGATGCCGACCGACGCGCCTTCGGCGGCGAGCGCGAGCGCGAGGTTGACGGCCGTCGTGCTCTTGCCGACGCCGCCCTTGCCCGATGCGACCGCCACGATGTTCTTCACGTTCGGCAGCAGTTTCACGCCACGCTGCACCGTGTGCGCGACGATCTCCTGCGACACGGCGACGCGCGCGTCGCGCACGCCGGGCACGGCCTGGAGCGCCGCGGTGACGCGTGCGCGCACGTCGTCGTGCTGGCTGCGCGCGGGATAACCGAGCACCACGTCGAGCGCCACGACGTCGCCGTCGATCGCGACGTTGCGCACGCCCTTGTTCGCCGCATACGGACGGCCGGTATTGGGGTCGACGACAGCCGCCAAAGCGGCGTCGACTTGTGCCCGGTCAATGCTCATCGAAACTCCGTGAAAACGTTTTTCTCGCGCGCAAACGTCAAAAAATATCAAATTACGCTGCGAAAATCAGGAAAAGTGAAAGAATCTGTTGCACGCCATTGCGCGAACGCGCGACCCGGCGCACTCTTCGCCTGCGGCATGCTATGGGGCCAAATCGGCCGCCAACCGCCTATATTGTAGAGGCTGACGCGTCGCACTGCCCGAACAGCCACGCTGACGGACAGGGCATGCGGCCACCTCGGCGGCTGCCGCTGGCGCAGGCCTGCCCTCCTTTTTCGGGCGGCCCGCGCGTGGAGCCGTAACTGTTGTCGTCGTTGTCGACTCGTTCAACCAAGAGAGGAATCCAAGATGAACATGAAAATCGCGACCCGTCTGTCCGTCTTCGCATTGGCCGGCGCACTGCTGGCAGGCTGCGCCACGCAGCAAGGCAACAACACGGCCGTCGGTACCGGCACGGGTGCGGCGCTGGGCGCAGGCATCGGCGCGCTGGCGGGCGGCGGCAAGGGCGCGGCGATCGGCGCGGGCGTCGGCGCACTGGTCGGCGGCGTGACGGGTTACAACTGGCAGGCGATCAAGAACAAGCTCGCGCCGTCGGCAGCCAAGACGGGTACGCAGGTGACCGAGCAGCCGGACGGCTCGCTGAAGCTGAACGTGCCGAGCTCGGTGACGTTCGCGACGAACCAGTACGCGATCACGCCGGCCTTCACGCCGCTGCTGAACGACCTGGCGACGACGCTGAACCAGAACCCGCAAGTGACGGCATCGATCGTCGGCTACACGGACAGCACGGGTTCGCAGCAGCTGAACCAGACGCTGTCGCAGAACCGTGCGCAGAGCGTCGTGAACGCGCTCGTGCAGCGCGGCGTCGCCGGCGGCCGCCTGTCGGCACAGGGCATGGGCCCGTCGAACCCGATCGCGGACAACGCGACGGAAGCCGGCCGCGCACAGAACCGCCGCGTCGAAATCTACCTGCGCGCAGCACAGGCGCAGTAAGCGCACGACGAGGGGAAGGCGCGGGCCCGCCGCCCGCGCAGCCCCGCCGGACAAGGCTTCCGGCGGAGCCGGTAACAAATCGAAAAAATTTTCGAACTTCTGTCGCAGGCCGTGGTCAGTATTTACGGTACGCGGCTGGTGTTGCCGGCGCGTCACCATTCTCCTCTTGTCGTTGTTGCTCCGGGGCCGTATCCGCCCCGGTTTTTTTTGCCCACGGAATTCGTGCTGCATCGCAGCACACCGCCACCGGGCACGCCGCTTGCGCGGCCCCGCCTGTTCCGGCGCCCGGTCAGCGGCGCCCTGCCCGCGTCGCTGGCGCGCGCCCCTGCTAGAATCGCAGTTTCCCGTCGTTTTCCGCCGTTCCTCTACAGACCCTATGTCCGCATCCGACCTCACTTCCGTGCAGGCTGCGGCGCCGCAAGGTGGCCGCCAGATCCTCGTTACGTCCGCACTGCCCTATGCCAACGGGCAGATCCACATCGGCCACCTGGTCGAGTACATCCAGACCGACATCTGGGTGCGGACGCTGCGAATGCATGGCCATGAGGTCTACTACATCGGCGCCGACGACACGCACGGCACGCCGATCATGCTGCGCGCGGAGAAGGAAGGCCTGACCCCGAAGCAGCTGATCGACCGCGTGTGGACCGAGCACAAGCGCGACTTCGACAGCTTCGGCGTGTCGTTCGACAATTTCTACTCGACCGATTCGGACGAGAACCGCGTGCTGAGCGAGAAGATCTACGTCGCGCTGCAGGAAGCCGGTTTCATCGCCGAGCGCGAGATCGAACAGGCGTACGATCCCGTCAAGGAAATGTTCCTGCCCGACCGCTTCATCAAGGGCGAGTGTCCGAAGTGCCACGCGAAGGACCAGTACGGCGACAACTGCGAAGTGTGCGGCTCGACCTACCTGCCGACCGAACTGCTGAACCCGTATTCGGTCGTGTCGGGCGCGACGCCGGTGCGCAAGACGTCGAAGCACTACTTCTTCCGCCTGTCCGATCCGCGCTGCGAAACGTTCCTGCGCGAATGGGTGAGCGGCCTCGCGCAGCCCGAAGCAACCAACAAGATGCGCGAATGGCTCGGCGACGCCGGCGAGGCCAAGCTCGCCGACTGGGACATCTCGCGTGACGCACCGTACTTCGGCTTCGAGATCCCGGGCGCACCCGGCAAGTATTTCTACGTGTGGCTCGACGCACCGGTCGGCTACTACGCGAGCTTCAAGAACCTGTGCGACCGCAACGGCGTCGACTTCGACGCGTGGATCCGCCCGGGCTCGACCACCGAGCAGTATCACTTCATCGGCAAGGACATCCTGTACTTCCACACGCTGTTCTGGCCCGCGATGCTCGAGTTCTCGGGCCACCGCACGCCGACCAACGTGTTCGCGCACGGCTTCCTGACGGTCGACGGCGCGAAGATGTCGAAGTCGCGCGGCACGTTCATCACCGCGCAGAGCTACATCGACACGGGCCTGAACCCCGAATGGCTGCGCTACTACTTCGCCGCGAAGCTGAACGCGACGATGGAAGACATCGACCTGAACCTCGACGATTTCCAGGCGCGCGTGAACAGCGATCTCGTCGGCAAGTACGTGAACATCGCGAGCCGCGCGGCAGGCTTCCTGATCAAGCGCTTCGACGGCCGCGTGCAGGACAGCGCGATGAACCATCCGCTCGTCGTGAAGCTGCGCGATGCGATTCCCGGGATCGCCGCGCACTACGAAGCACGCGAGTACGGCCGCGCGCTGCGCCACACGATGGAGCTCGCGGACGAAGTGAACGCGTACGTCGACGGCGCGAAACCGTGGGATCTCGCGAAGGATCCGGCCAACGCGGTCGCGCTGCACGAAACCTGCAGCGTGAGCCTCGAGTCCTTCCGCCTGCTGTCGCTCGCGCTGAAGCCGGTGATGCCACGCGTGGCCGAGGCCGTCGAGTCGTTCTTCGGGATCGCGCCGCTCGCATGGGTCGATGCCGCGAAGCCGCTGTCGTCGGAACAGCCGATCAAGGCGTACCAGCACCTGATGACGCGCGTCGACCCGAAGCAGATCGAGGCACTGCTCGCCGCGAACCGCGATTCGCTACAGGCCGAGGCCACCGGCGCGGCCGCCGCGAGCGCGAACGCCGCCAAGGAGGCGAAGAATGCCAAGGCGAACGCGAAGCCGGCCGCCGTGAACGGCGCCGACGATGCCCCCATCTCGATCGACGATTTCGCGAAGATCGACCTGCGCATCGCGAAGATCGTCGCGTGCCAGGCCGTCGAGGGTTCGGACAAGCTGCTGCAGCTCACGCTCGACGTCGGCGAGGAAAAGACCCGCAACGTGTTCTCGGGCATCAAGTCCGCGTACCAGCCCGAGCAGCTCGTGGGCAAGCTGACCGTGATGGTCGCGAACCTCGCGCCGCGCAAGATGAAGTTCGGCCTGTCCGAAGGGATGGTGCTCGCCGCGTCGGCCACCGACGAGAAGGCGGAACCGGGCCTCTACATCCTCGAGCCGCACAGCGGCGCGAAGCCCGGCATGCGCGTGAAGTAAGCCGAACGCGCTGCCGCTGGCGCGAAACAAAGCCCCGCACGATTCGTTTCGTGCGGGGCTTTTTTCATTCAGGGCTGCTCGGCACGCCGCGCCCGCGCCGCGTCGCTGCCGAACCACCGGTCGAAACGCCGCGTGTAGTTCAGGTCGACGCCCTGGAACGTGCCGCCGTACGCGGACACGGACCAGAAGCGCGTCAGGTTGATCGTCGCCTTGAACGCGTTGCTCGCCGATTGCAGCCCCTGCTCGAAGCCGAGCACGAACCGCTCGTTGATCGCCTTCGACACCAGCACGACCTGCGGATCGGTGAGGCCCACTTCGCTGCGGCCGACCGAGACCTCGTCGAGACCGAAGGTCTGCGCGACGCGCTTGCCGGTCACGCTGCCGAGCAGCCCGAGCGCCGCCGTCATCGTGCCCTGCTGGCCGACGTTGTTGCCCTGGTCGGTGCCGTGCCCGAACAGCAGCCACGACAGCTTTTCGTTGTCCGTGACGTTCGGTTCCGACACTAGCTTGACCGTCAGCGACTGGATCGTGCCCGTGACCTGCACGCCGGCCTCGACTTCCTGGTTGCGCCGCATCGCGAGGATGTTGACGCCCGGGTTCGACACGGGGCCGTTGAACGTGAAGAAGCCGTTCTCGATCGCGAGCTTGCGTCCGAACGACGTGTACGTCGACCCTTCGGTCACGCGCACGTTGCCGACCGCGCGCAGCGGCACGCCCGGCGCGCTCATCACGGTGATCGTGCCGCGCAGCCCGAGATCCGCGCCGTGCCCCTTGAAGCGGAAGTTGTTGCCGAGGCCGATGTCGATGTTCGCGCGCGGCGCGAGCGACGGCGCCGGCTTGTCCGCGGCCGGCTTCGGCTTGGCGACGGCGGTGCCGGTCGGCGTCTCGCCGCGCACCGTGCCGTCGGGTTGCACGATCACCACGTCGTCCGACAGGTGCGGCGCGGACTCCTCGGGCAGGTCGAACAGCGCGCGATCGACGACGAACTTGCCGTCGATCGACAGCGCGCCGCGCGGCCCGTCGTTCGCGACCGTCGCCTTGCCCGACAGCGACAGCTTCCGGTCCGGTGCCGCGAACAGCTCGAGCTTGTCCGCGACGATGCTCGCGGTCAGGTCGGGCGCCTCGCCGTCGAGACGCACGCGGCCAAGTGCGCGCAGCGTGCCGTCGCCGCCGTGGAACTCGACCTGCTGGAATTCGACGAGGTTTTCCGACAGCTTGATGCGCACGATGCCGTCCTTCAGCTGCACGCCCTGGTCGACGAGCGTCGCGGACAGGTCGTCGCCCGTCAGCGTCCCCGACAGGTTCGGCTTCACCGGCGTGCCCGCGACGGTCAGCTTCAGCGCCGCGCGCCCGCCGAGCAGGTAGCTCGGCCCGAACAGGTTGCCGGTCGTCTTCAGCGCCGGGACGTCGACGTCGATGCGGCCCGACAGCGGGCCGTCGTCGACCACGCCGAACATGCCGTCGCGCAGCGCAAACGGCACGGTGACGTTCGCATCGAGCGTGCCGATCCGGTTCGCCTTCGCGAGCGCCGTCACGTTGAGCCGGTTGCCGGGCGTGAAGTTCGCGCGTGCGGACAGGTCGGTCAGCCCCAGCGACGCGATGCCGCGCCCGCTCTCGATCGTCACGTCGCCGCCGCGCCGCTTCACCTGCACATGGCCGGTCGAGTTCGCGCCGAGCGAGAAATCCCAGTCGGCGTCGAGCACGACGTCGGTTCGCACCGGCGGCCGCTGGCCCGTCAGCTCCTGGCGGACCTCGAGGAAACGCGCGACCGACACGCCGCTCACGGAGCCCGCCGAGCGCATCTGGCCGTGATCGAACACGAACGACTTCAGGTCGATCGCCGCGCCCTCGAGCGTGAGCCGCGTCGCGCCGAGCGTCACGCGGCCGGCACCGGCCGATACGGTCAGCGGCGCCTGCAGCGCGACGGCCGGCGTGCCGCGGTTCGCGAGCCGCGTCACGGTACCGTCCCAGCGCATCCCGTCGCGGCTCTCGACCACGCCGCCGTTCGCCGCGAGCGTCATGTCGATCACGCGGCCGCCGGCCGTCCCGAGCGCCGACGCGTCGAGCGTGTGCTTCGCGCGCGTGCCGTCGAGGTTCGCGCGCAGCGATTTCAGCGTCAGCGAGCCGAGCGCGAGGTCGGTCGCGTCGGCCGTGAACACGAGGGCGCCGTGCGCGCCGTCGCGGATGTCCGCGCGGCCCTGCGCGGCACCGATCCGGTTCGAGCCGACGACGACGTGCTCGGCCTTGTAGGTGGCCGTCACGTTCGGGTGCGCGAAGCTGCCGGTCAGGTCGCCCTGCGCCTGCACGAGCCCTTCCACGCCGAAGCCGAGCCGGTCGAGCTGCGGCGCGTCGACGACGAAGCGCAGCCGGTCGCCGGGCGCCCCGAAGCTGCCGCGCAGGTCGACATGATTGCCCGCGATCGACAGGTTCGCGTTGCTCGGCAGGATCCGCGAGCCGGCGAGCTGCACGACGCCGGCGCCGGTCAGCGGCACGCCGTCGTACAGGCTGTCGCCGAGCTTGAAGGTCGCCTTCGTCGACACCTGCGGCGCGAACGCGCCCGACGCCGTCAGCGTGCCCGACACGCGCGTCTCGCCGCGCCTGGGCGGCGCCTTGGCCGCCTTGGCGGGCGCCTTGCCGCCGCCGGCCTTCGGCGCGCTCTGCGCGGCGAGCAGCAGCGGATCGAACGCGGTCAGCGTCGCCTTCGCGTCGTAGCTCGAATGCGCATCGTGGCGGAACACGCCCGTCAGGTCGATGCGGCCCTTGCCCGCCGTCACGCGCGCGTCGGTCAGCACGGTCTGCTGCGACGTCAGCGCAACCTTCGCGCGTGCGCCGAGCGCGAGCTTCGGATCGTTCAGGTTGAAGTCGACGGTCGTCCCGTCGCCCGCGAGCGTCACGCCGAGCGGGCCGCCCAGGCGCATCGGCCGCAGCTCGGCGACGAAGGCGTTCAGGTCGAGGTTCGCGACCTTCAGGTCGAAGCGGCCCTTGCCGCCCGTCAGCGTGCCGTTGCCCGTCACGCTGCCGTCGCGGATCAGCTTCAGCGCGAGCGCGTCGATCCGCTGCGCGTGCGCGTCGAGATGCACGTTCGCGTGCGCGTCGATCACCGGCAACAGGTGGTCGCCGAGCGTGCCGGGCTTCGCGTTGACGATCGACACCGGGCCGGTCACCGCGAACCCCTTTGCGGGCGCCGAGCCGGCCGGCGCGGTCACGGGTGCGAGTTCCGCGCGCACCGCGAGATCGGCGGCCGGCGCGCCGGGCGCGAGCGCTTGCGGGTTCACGTGATCGAACGCGAGCGACGCGCGCGTGAGCGGCACCGCGCCGAACGGCGCGGCCTCGACGTGCGCGCGCCCGTTCAGCTTCATCCCGCTCGCGTCGACTTCCGCGACGAGCGCCTCGAGCGAGCCCGACACGCGAGCGCGCGCATCGACCGGCTCGTCGGACAGCTTGCCCGCGTAAGTGGCGTCCCCCGTCAGCGCAAACGGCTTCACGCCATCGAGTTTCGCGCGCGCAGTCAGCGCGCCGTACGGCGTATCGACGCCGTCGAGCACGAGTTCATGGTGACGGCCGTCGCTGCGGCCGTTCAGCGCGAGATGGTCGAGCTGCGTCGTCGAGCCGCCGTCGTGGATCGCCAGGCGATCGACGCGCAGGTCGTCGATCCGCAACTGCAGCGGCAGGCTCAGGTCCTGCGGCGTCGTACTCGGCGTCGACGGCCCCGGCGGAATCCGCACGTCGATCGTGCCGGCGCGAAGATACGCGATGGACAGACGCCACGGCGCGCGGGTCAATGCCCAGCGGCCGTCGAGCCGGTCGATGCGGATTTCGGTACCGGTGCCGTCGGGGCTCGTCCAGGCGAACCCGCGCAACCGCACGCCGGTCGCGAGCGAGCCGCCGTCGAGCGTGCCCGCGAGCCGCGCGCCGAGCACGCGCTCCGCCACCTGCCACGCGAGCCGCGTGCCGTGCTCGGTCGTCACCGCGGCCAGCACGAGCCCGACGGCCAGCACGACGAGCAGCACGACCGTCGCGAGCGTCCATGCGACGAACCGCCCGATGCGCGCGACGGGCCCGCGGCGCGGCGCGCGCGGCGGCGCGGCGGGCGCGCCGTCGGGCGTGTCCGGATCGCCAGGCGGCGGCGTGTCGTTCGTATCGTTCGGGTCCTTCGTCATGCGGTTCGTCGATGAAGCGGTACGTTCAGAAAGCGATGCCGAGCGTCAGGTACGGGCGCACGCTATGGTTGCGCAACCCGTACGCGACGTCGACGTTGATCGGGCCGACCGGGCTGCGCCAGCGCGCGCCGACGCCGACACCCGGGTAGAACACGCGTTCGCCCCACGCATCGGTGGCCGTGCCGATGTCGAAGAACGTCGCGGCACCCCAGTCGCGGTTGAACCAGTGCTGGTATTCGGCGGTGCCCGTCATCAGGTACTTGGTCGGCAGGACGGAACCGTCGACGCTGTTGCCGATGCTCTGGTAACCGTAGCCGCGCACCGAGTTCGATCCGCCCGCGCGGAACAGCAGCGACGCCGGCACGCCGGTCGAGCTGCCGCTCGTGAACACGCCGCCGAGCTCCGCGCGGAACACGAACAGGTCGCGCTTGCCGACCGGCAGGTACTGCTGGCCACGCGCGTAGCCGCGGATGAAGGTCTGGTCGGTCAGCACGCCCTTGACCGCGAAGCCGGCCTCCGCGTGGATCAGGTTGCCCGAACGCGGGAACAGCGGATCGTCGACGTTGCGGCGCGTCCATGCCCATTGCGGCACCAGCGCGCGGCTCGTGGTCGGCCCCGCGCCGTTCTGGTCGAGCCGGTCCTGGTAGTACATCAGCGAATACGAATAGTCGATGAACTGGCCCGTGCGCGTGCGCTGCACGCCGACCCGCGCGCTGTAGATGCGCGTATCCGACACGTTGGTGTTCGTGTACGACGCGAGCACGCTGTTGGTCCACCCCTTCTCGCCCGGCGGCATCGACAGCTGGACCTGCCCGTATTGCTGGATCTGGTCGAGCCGGCCCGACACGGTCAGCGGCCACGCGGCGCCGAACGTGTCGAGATACGTGTAGGAGCCCTGTACATGGGGCCCGGTGTCGGTCGCGAAGCCGACGCCGCCGCGGATGTTGTTGTACGGGAACTCGCTGACCTTCACGTGCACGGGCGTGCGCTCGGGCTTCGCCGTATCGTCGCCGACGTCGATCGCGACGCTCGCGTAGTACGGCGTGTTCTGCAACTGCCGCTGCAATTCGGTGATCCGCTGCACGTCGTAGATCTCGCCTTCCGACAGCGGATTGACGTTCGTGACGATCTTCTCCGGATAGCGCCGCACACCGTCGACGTCGACCTTGCCGATCGTGAACGTCGGACCGCTGTCGAACGTGACCGCGAGCGTCGCGCGCTGCGTGCGCGGATCGATGCGCGCCTCCGACGACGCGATCTTCGCGCCGAGATAACGACGCGACTGCAATTGCCTGAGCGCCGCGCCCTTCGCGCCGTCCCAGTCGGACTGCGTGAACGGGTCGCCCGGCTTCAGCGAAAACGCGAAACGGGTCGCGGCTTCCTGCTTCGGGTCCTCGGTGTCGACGGGCCCGTTGAAGGTCAGGTCGACGCTCGACACGACGGTCTGCTTGCCCGGATCGACCGCGATGCGCACGTCGCGCTTGCCGTCGCGCGTGCGCACGTCGGTGCGCACGACCGGCGAGAAATACCCGGCCGTCGCGGTCAGGTCGCGCACCTGCTGCGGGGTGGCCGTCACGAGGAAGTCGAACTGGTCGTCGCTGATGTCGTCGCGCTTCGCGAAGCGCGCGATGTCGAGGTGCGTCTTGAGCAGCTTGCGCACCGAGCGCGGTGCGTCGATGTCGACGTCGTACTTCGCGTGGGCCGGCAGCGCGAAGCACGCGGCCAGGCAACCCGCGAGGGTCGCCCGCGCGGCACGGGCCGCGGCGCCGGCGCGATTGCGTTCCACGCGCGGGCCCGCGTCATGTGCCGGATGTGCTTGCTGGTTCGACTGCCCCGCCAAATATGACCTCGCCCTCGGTTGTCACGGTTTTGTGGAAACCCTGTATTTGACCACAGCGTGCCGGCGTCAAAGCTTAATGTTTGTAAACCGCCGCGCGAGCGCGCGTGGCCGCGGCGTCATGCCCGGCGGCGCGCTTGCGGCCACCGGCTGCGCGCCAGCCCGCGGATTCGACGCGCGATTGCCGCCGGCCGTTCCCGCGTTGCGGTAAAATCCCGCCATCGTGAATCCGGCGCATCGTGCGCCGCCCGAAACGGAAAATCCAGCCATGCCGTACCAGTCCGATGTCACGCAGTTCCTGAACCAGCTCAAGCAACAGAAGCCGACGCTCGAGGAAGAGCAGCGCAAGGGCCGTTCCCTGCTGTGGGACAAGCAGCCGATCGACCTCGAAGAGCGCGCCGAGCAGCAGGAATCGCGCGTGAAGCAAACGTCGTACGTCTACTACCAGAACTTCTGACGACGTGAGCGCCGCCGACGAGGCCAGCGCCGCCCGCCAGGACGACGCGATCGCCGCGCCCGCGGGCGCCGATTCGACGCCCGACACGGTCGACGGTGTCGCGGCGTTCGCTCGCCTGTACGGCGAGCCGCTGTTCAAGCTGCCGCAGGATCTCTACATCCCGCCCGATGCGCTCGAGGTGTTCCTCGAGACCTTCGAAGGCCCGCTCGACCTGCTGCTCTACCTGATCCGCAAGCAGAACTTCAACGTGCTCGACATCCCGATGGCGCAGGTCACCGCGCAATATCTGGGCTACGTCGACCAGATCCGCACGTCGAACCTCGAGCTCGCGGCCGAGTATCTGCTGATGGCCGCGATGCTGATCGAGATCAAGTCGCGGATGCTGCTGCCGGTCAAGAAGGCCGACACCGGCGAGGAAGCCGAGGATCCGCGCGCCGAACTCGTGCGCCGCCTGCTCGAATACGAGCAGATGAAGCTCGCCGCGCAGCGGCTCGACCAGTTGCCGCAGCTCGGCCGCGACTTCCTGCGCGCCGAGGTCTACATCGAGCAGAGCGTCACGCCGCGCTTCCCCGACGTGAATTCGGACGACCTGCGCGCCGCATGGGCCGACGTGCTCAAACGCGCGAAGCTCGTCCAGCACCACAAGATCTCCCGCGAGGAGCTGTCGGTGCGGGAGCACATGAGCCTGATCCTGCGCCGGCTGCAGAACGCGCGCTTCATGGAATTCGCCGAGCTGTTCGACACGTCGCGCGGCGTGCCGGTCGTCGTCGTGAATTTCATCGCGATGCTCGAACTCGCGCGCGAATCGCTCCTCGAGATCACGCAGGCCGAGCCGTTCGCGCCGATCTACGTGCGTCTCGCGTACCTGCCCGCGTAACCGGCCTGGCGCCCGCGTAACGTCCGCGCCCGCCCTTCCCGCCCTCCCGATTCATTCCGGCACACATGCCGCCTCGCCGCAGCCCGACGCGACTGCGCGGGCCGCTGCCGGCACGCCCTCTTAAAAAGTGAACGACCGTACTTTTTTCGATGCGTTTGGCGGCCAAATCCTCTACAATCCGCCGACGCCCGATGCGCCGCCCGCGCGCCGGCGTTCTCCGCTTCGACCCCGACGCCGCTGCTGCGGCGCCAACGCGCGCATGCGCGAGGAAACCGCTACCCGATCATGAAAGTCATCAGCTCGATCCAGGAACTGCGCGACCAGTTGCGTGGACAGAACCGCACGGCGTTCGTGCCGACGATGGGCAACCTGCACGAAGGGCACCTGTCGCTGATGCGCCTCGCGCGCCAGCACGGCGACCCGGTCGTGGCGAGCATCTTCGTCAACCGGCTGCAATTCGGCCCGAACGAGGATTTCGACAAGTATCCGCGCACGCTCCAGGACGATATCGAGAAGCTGCAGCAGGAAAACGTCTACGTGCTGTTCGCGCCGACCGAACGCGACATGTACCCGGAACCGCAGGAATACCGCGTGCTGCCGCCGGACGATCTCGGCGGGATTCTCGAGGGTGAATTCCGGCCCGGCTTCTTCGCCGGCGTGTGCACGGTCGTCACGAAGCTGATGTCCTGCGTGCAGCCGCGCGTCGCCGTGTTCGGCAAGAAGGATTACCAGCAGCTGATGATCGTGCGCCGGATGTGCCAGCAGCTCGCGCTGCCGGTCGAGATCATCGCGGCCGAAACCGTGCGCGACGAGGACGGCCTCGCGCTGTCGTCGCGCAACCGCTACCTGACGACCGACGAGCGCAAGGAAGCGCCCGAACTCGCGAAAACGCTGCAGCGCGTGCGCGACAGCGTGCTCGGCGGCGAGCGCGACCTCGGCAAGCTCGAGCATCACGCGCGCACGCACCTGGCCGAGCGCGGCTGGCTGCCCGACTACATCGCGATCCGCCGCCGCGCGAACCTGATCGCACCTAGCGCCGCCGAACTCGAAGCCGGCGAGCCGCTCGTCGTGCTCGCGGCCGCGAAGCTCGGCGCGACGCGCCTCATCGACAACCTGGAAATCTGACGGGCCGCCCCGCCCGCGCCTCTCACGACGCATCACGGAGACACCATGCAGCGCCACATGCTCAAATCGAAGATCCACCGCGCGGCCGTCACGCACTGCGAGCTGCATTACGAGGGCTCGTGCGCGATCGACGAAGACCTGCTCGAAGCGGCCGGCCTCATCGAAAACGAACGGATCGACATCTGGAACATCAACAACGGCGAGCGTTTCTCGACCTACGCGATCAAGGGCGAGCGCGGCAGCGGGATGATCTCGCTGAACGGCTCGGCCGCGCGTCGCGCGCAGCTCGGCGACCTCGTGATCATCGCCGCATTCGCGATGGTCGATGACGCCGAGATTCAGGCCGGCTGGAAGCCGAAGCTCGTGTTCATCGACGACGGCAACAAGATCAAGGGCCACCGCGATCACGTGCCGACGCAGAACTGGACCTGACCTGACTGGCCGGCCGCCCGCATGCCGCGGCGCGCGGAGCGGCTGTGCCGCTTGCGGTCGAAGGGTCGTAGGATCGAAGGGCCGGATGCCGTGTGCCACGGGATCCGGCCCTTTATCATTTCATCGCGTACCGGCCCGGCGGCCGCGCGATCAGGACGCCTTGGCGGCCCTCTCCGTCTTCTCGGCCTTCGGCGCGCGGCGTTCGGCCCATTCGACGATCGGCCGCCACTGTTCGAGATCCTTCTCGACCCGGCTCTTCGCGACGTCCCACAGCGTGAGGCCGTGCGCGGCGATCTGCACGTAGTTCTGCGTGTCGCGCACGTAGCCGAGCACCGGCAGGCCGAGCCCTTCGACGAACCGGTGAAGCTGGTCCGACGAGCGCGTGCGCGCATCGACCCGCATCCCGACGATCCCGACCTCGACGCTGCCCTTGCGCACGGCCTTCTCGCCGGCGAGGCGCTCCAGAAACTGCTGCGTGGCCAGAATATCGAACATCGACGGCTGCAGCGGCACGATCACCTTGTCGGCCAGTTGCAGTGCGACGTTGAGCCGGTTGCCGTGCAGCCCGGCCGGCGTATCGATCACCGCATATTCGAGGCCGCGCGGCGGCTTCGTCGGCGCGTCCGGATCGAGTTCCCATGCCTCGATTGCCGGCAATCCGGCCGGCCGCAGGTCGAGCCAAGCATGCGCGGACTGCTGCCGGTCCAGGTCGGCGAGCGCGACCCACGCGCCCTGCGCCGCGAAATAGCCGGCAAGATTGGTGGACAGCGTGCTCTTCCCCACGCCGCCCTTCGGATTCGCCACCACGATCACCGTCATGAATTCCCCCGAAAAAGCCGCGCGGCGCCTGCCGCGGGGCAGGCGCCGCTCGATTGCGGATACAGGGAGCGATGATATCGGCAAACGGGGTGTCACCGAAACGGGTTGCGCCGCGTTGCGTACGCCGGCTTACCCCGCCGACTTACCCACTTACCCCATTACGCACGCTGAACCGAGGCTTCCCGTGCGCCGAGCGCGAATGCGCCGCCGCCCAGCAGCGCCTGCACGGCGAGCGTGACGGCCCAGAACGCCGGGTATTCCCAGCCGCCGTTCGGCGACGCGAAGCTCCAGCCGTTCGGCAGATGCGCGGCGGTCGCGCCGAGCATGAACGGCAGCAGCACCAGCGCGGCGACGCGCACGCGGAAGCCCGCGAGCAGCGCCAGGCCGCCGGCCAGTTCGACGAACGTCGTCAGGTACGCGAGCCAGCCCGGCAGGCCGATCGACGCGAAGAACTGCGCGGTGCCGGGCAGCGTGAAGACGAACACCTTCTGCGCGACGTGCGCGAGGTACAGCACGCCGAGGGCGACGCGCAGCAGGGTCGCGGCGAAATCGTTGAGGCGAGTGGGGTTCATGGCGAATTCCTTCGTGAGTGGTGTGAATGGATCGCACTCTATTCGAATCGATTCGACCGATAAACGCGCCAATTCGCTTTAACTCATTCCCCAATGGAATCAATCGAGACGTAAAAAGGGGCATGACCGATCATGCCCCGCGACCTGCTTCAGTAACCGCTCTTGCCTTGTGTGGCGTTGCCGGAACCGGACTGGCCGCCGCCCGGTACGGACGAATCGCACGCATGCGCAACCGCCGACACGCCCAGCAGCGCCGCGAGCAGCATGCCCCACCACCATCGAGCCTTCATCGTCGCACTCCTCCAGGCGGACATCCGCCCTCCTGTGTTGTATGCGATCCGGCGGAAAAAGCGAGCATGGCCCGGCCCGCGTCAACGAAACTCGGCGTACAGCGCGTCGAGATCGAGATGGTCGACGAACGAGTCGGCCAGCCGCTCGAGCGATGCCTCGCGCAACGCCGGATAGTCGATGCGCTCCGCGCCGTCGAGCCCGGCCCACGCGAGCAGCGCCGCGCATGCGTCGGGCGAGTCGAACAGCCCGTGCACGTAGGTCGCGAGAATCTGGCCATCGGCGGACACCGCGCCGTCCGGGCGTGTGGCGTCGGGTGCGGCGTCGGCTGCCAGCATCAGCGCGGGCGACGCGAGCGCGGGCCCGTGCGTGTCGCCCATGTGGATCTCGTAGCCGCGCACGGCCGCCCCGCCCGGCAGCGCGAGATGCCCGGTCACGTTCTTCAGCGTCTTGTCGCGCTGCAGGGTCGTGTCGAAATCGAGCAGCCCGAGCCCCGGCACGCTGCCGGGCGCCCCTTCGAGGCCGAGCGGATCGTCGAGCGTGCGGCCGAGCATCTGCATCCCGCCGCAGATGCCGATCACCTTGCCGCCGTAGCGCAGATGGCGACGGATCAGCGTGTCCCAACCCGCGTCGCGCAGCCATGCGAGATCGCGCTGCACGCTCTTCGAACCGGGCAGGATTAGGAGGTCGGCATCCGGGACGGGGCCGCTCTTCCAGTACGTGAATTCGACCTGCGGATGCGCGCGCAGCGGGTCGAAATCGGTGTGGTTGCTGATGCGCGGCAGCGCCGGCACGACGACGCGCAGCAGGCCGGCATCGCCGCGTGCGGCAGCGCTGCGCGCCTGTGCGGGCAGCATGTCCTCGGCGTCGAGCAGCAGGCCGTGCAGGTACGGCAGCACCCCGAACACGGGCTTGCCCGTCTGCGCACGCAGCCAGTCGAGCCCCGGTTCGAGCAGCTTGACGTCGCCGCGGAAGCGGTTGATCACGAAGCCGCGCACGCGTGCACGCTCGCTGTCCGACAGGCACGCGAGCGTGCCGACGAGGTGCGCGAACACGCCGCCGCGGTCAATGTCGGCGACGAGCACGACCGGGCAGTCGACGCGTTCGGCAAACCCCATGTTCGCGATGTCGCCTTCGCGCAGGTTGATCTCGGCCGGGCTCCCCGCGCCCTCGACGATCACCGTGTCGTAGCCGGCGCGCAGGCGCGCGTACGACTCGAGCACCGCTTCGAACGCGACCGGCTTGTAGCCGTGATACGCGCGCGCATCGAGGTTCATGCGCGCCTTGCCGTGAATGATCACCTGCGCGCCGCGGTCGCTCGTCGGCTTCAGCAGCACGGGGTTGAAATCCGTATGCGGCGCAACGCCCGCGGCCAGCGCCTGCAGTGCCTGCGCGCGGCCGATTTCGCCGCCGTCGGCCGTCACCGCGCTGTTGAGCGCCATGTTCTGCGGCTTGAACGGCGCAACGCGCGCGCCGCCGCGGCGCGCCAGCCGGCACAGGCCCGCGACCAGCGTGCTCTTGCCCGCGTCGGACGTCGTGCCCTGGATCATCAGCGTGCCGCGCGGCCGCGGCTCGGGTGCATTCATCGTGTAAAGGTCGTCGCGAAGCAAAGGCCGCATTATCCCCCGCGCCGGTGTGCCCGCGCCGTTACAATCACGCGATGATTCCGCACGACCTCACCTTCGTCCTCGGCGGCGCACGCTCGGGCAAGAGCGCGCACGCCGAGCGCCTCGCCGCCGACAGCGGCCGCCCCGTCACCTACATCGCCACCGCAACCGCCGCCGATGCCGAATTCGCGCAGCGCATCGCGCACCATCGCGCGCGCCGGCCGGCCGCCTGGGGGTTCGCCGACGCGCCCGTCGACCTCGCCGGCACGCTCGCGCGGCTCGACGATCCGCACGCGTGCCTGCTCGTCGACTGCCTGACGCTGTGGCTCACGAACCTGCTGTGCCCGGCCGACGGCGAACCGCTCGACGATGCGCAGTACGCGGCGCAGGTCGACCGGCTCGAGCACGCGTTGCGCGGCGCGCGCGCGAAGGTGATCGTCGTCAGCAACGAGATCGGGCTCGGCGTCGTGCCGCTCGGGTCGGTCACGCGTCGCTACGTCGACGAACTCGGGCGCCTGAACCAGCGTGTCGCCGCGCTTGCGACGCGCGTGACGCTGCTCGTCGCCGGCCTGACGCTCGACCTCAAGACGGGAGCGCCTTCATGCTGATGCTGTCGCTGCCCGTAGTCGCGATGTTCGCGGTTGCGGCCGCGATCATCGACCGCGCGATCGGCGAACCGGCCGGCTGGCATCCGCTCGTCGCGTTCGGCCGCCTCGCCGCGCGCATCGAAGGCGCGCTGAACACGGGCCGGCGCGGCCGCGTGATCGGCGTCGCCGCATGGATCGCGGCGGTCGTGCCGCCGGTCGCCGTCGCGGCATGGCTCGCGGCCGTGCTGCCATGGCCGCTCGCGGCCGCGCTGCACATCGCCCTGCTGTGGTTCGCACTCGGCGCGAAAAGCCTCGCCGACCACGTCGCGCCGATCGCCGCGGCGCTGCTGCGGCGCGACCTCGGCGCCGCCCGCACGCTCACCGCGCGCATCGTGTCGCGCGACACAAGCGACGCGGACGAAGGCGCGCTGTCGCGTGCGGCCGTCGAATCCGCGCTCGAGAACGGCAACGACGCGATCTTCGGCGCGCTGTTCTGGTTCGTCGTCGCAGGCGGCCCTGGCGCGCTGCTGTTCCGGCTCGCGAACACGCTCGACGCGATGTGGGGCTACCGCACGCCGCGCTTCCTGACCTTCGGCTGGGCCGCCGCGCGCCTCGACGACGCGCTCAACTGGATTCCCGCGCGCCTGACGGCCGCGAGCTACGCGCTGCTCGGCGACACGGCCGCCGCATGGCGCTGCTGGCGCACGCAGGCACGCCACTGGGACAGCCCGAACGCGGGCCCGGTGATGGCCGCCGGCGCCGGCAGCCTGAACGTGCAGCTGGGCGGCCCGGCCGTCTATCACGGCGAGATCGAGGATCGTCCGGCGCTCGGCACCGGCGCGACGGCGAGCGCCGTCCATATCGTCGCCGCGTTGTCGCTCGTCACGCGCACGCTTGCCCTGTGGCTCGCGCTGCTGGTCGCGAGCGGCGCACTCGTCATGGCCACCCATCATGTCTGACACCCGTATCACTCACGGCGGCAACCTGCATGAAGCCGCACGCCGCCACGGCATTCCGTACGATACGTGGCTCGACCTGTCGACCGGCATCAATCCGGTCGGCTATCCGGTGCCGCCCGTCCCGGCCGACGCATGGCGCCGGCTGCCCGACGACGGTGACGGCCTGGCGGCCCGCGCCGCGCAGTACTACCACGCGCCCGATCCCGCGCACGTGCTGCCGGTGGCCGGCAGCCAGGCTGCGATCCGCGCATTGCCCGCGCTGCTGCCGGCCGGCGACGCCGGCGTCGCGACGCTCGCGTACGGCGAATACGCGCCCGCTTTCGCGCGACACGGCCATCGCGTCGTCGCGCTCGACGTCGGCACCGATACGTTGCCTGCGACGCTTCGCCACGTCATCGTCGGGAATCCGAATAATCCGACCGCCGAATTCGTGCCGCCCGAACGCCTGCTCGGCTGGCATGCGCAACTGTCGGCGCGCGGCGGCACGCTGATCGTCGACGAGGCGTTCGCCGATACGGGCGCGACGCAGTCGCTCGCGCCGCAGGTCGATCGCCCGGGGCTCGTCGTGCTGCGTTCGGTCGGCAAGTTCTTCGGGCTCGCCGGCATCCGCGCAGGCTTCGTGCTCGCGTGCCCCGGCCAGATCGTCGCGCTGCGCGACATGCTCGGCGCCTGGACGGTCGGCGGCCCCGCACGCCATGCGGTCGCCGCGGCGTTCGCCGATCGCGCATGGCAGGCCGCCGCCCGCGAGCGGCTCGCGGCCGACGGCGAGCGGCTCGCCGCACTGCTGCGCGCGCACGGCTTCGCTGCCCGCGCGACGCCGCTCTTCAGCTGGACCGACGACCCGCGGGCAGCGGCACTGCATGCGGCACTCGCGGCACGCGGAATCTGGACGCGGTACTTCCCGATACCGTCGAGCGTACGCGTCGGCCTGCCGGGCAGCGAAGCCGAATGGCAGCGCCTCCGCGACGCACTCGCGCACTGCGTGCCGCTGCTGCAACGGGAATCCGCATGATTGCGCGCCTGTTGCGCCGGCTGACACCGGTCGCGATGCTGACCGCACTCGTTCACGCACCGCTCGTCCACGCCGACGTCACGACGCGCGACGACGCCGGCAACACCGTCACGCTGCCTGCACCCGCGCAGCGCGTGATCAGCCTCGCGCCGCACGCGACCGAGCTCATCTATGCGGCCGGCGGCGGCGCAAAGCTCGTCGGCACGGTCACGTACAGCGACTATCCGCCTGCCGCGCAAGCGATACCGCGCGTCGGCGACAACAAGGCGCTCGACCTCGAGCGGATCGCCGCGCTGAAGCCCGACCTGATCGTCGTCTGGCGGCACGGCAACGCCGAGCGGCAGACCGACGCGCTGCGCGCATTGCATATCCCGTTGTTCTTCAGCGAACCGAAGCACCTCGACGACATATCGTCGTCGCTGCGCCGGCTCGGCACGCTACTCGGCACGCAACCGGCTGCCGATGCGGCCGCGGCCGCCTATTCGCGCGACATCGCGGCGCTGCGCGCACGTTATGCCGCGCGGGCGCCCGTCACGATGTTCTTCCAGGTCTGGGACCGACCGGTGATGACGCTCAATGGCGCGCACCTGATCAACGACGTGATCGAGCTGTGCGGCGGCCGCAACGTGTTCGCGTCGCTCAGGCCGCTCGTGCCGACCGTCACCGACGAGGCCGTGCTCGCGGCCAATCCGGAGGCGATCGTGACGACGAGCGCGGGGGCGTCGCGTACGGACGAACCGTTGCCGAGCCTGGCGCGCTGGCGCACGTGGCCCGCGCTGACGGCCGTGGCACGCAACAACCTGTTCGCGATCGACGGCGATCTGCTGACGCGACCGTCGCCGCGGATCGCGCAGGGCGCGGCCGCGCTGTGCGAGGATCTCGAAGCCGCGCGTGGGCGGCGGCCGGCGCGCTGAGTTCCGGCGGCTTGCGCGCCCGTCGCGCACCTGAGCCCGATGCGTCGGTGTTCGAGACAGATCGACCGCGCGCCGCGTCGTCCAGATGCGGACGCTGGTGCGCCTATTCGTCCCAATGCACCACTTCCCACGCTCCCGTGGCGGCCTCCGCGCGCAGCCAGACGACACCACCGGTCGGCACCGGCCGCGACAACAGCGTATCGAGCGGCACGCACAGTACGTGCGCCGCGAACACGCGGATCACGCCCGCATGCGTGACCGCCCATTGCGGCCGGTCGAACCGCGCGACGGCATCGGCCCGCCGGGCGACCCGGGCAGCGAACCGCGCGACGCTTTCGCCGCCATGCGCGCACGCATGCATCAGGTCGGCCGCCCACGCATCGAGTGCCGCGCGATCGATATCGTCCCAGCGCCGCATCTCCCACGCGCCGAAATCCATTTCCTGCCAGTCCGCATCGCGTTGCAGCGGCACGCCGCATGCCTGCGCGATCCGCTCGGCAACGGACGCGCAACGCGTCAGCGGGCTCGTCCAGACCTGTTCGGGAAGCGGCGCGCCGAGTAGCGACAGATGTGCGCGCACGGCCTGCGCGCCGGCGTCGGCCGGCGCGGCGAGCGGCACGTCGCTGCGTCCGTAGCAGATGCCCGGCTCGACACCGACGGCCGGATGACGGATCAGGACGACGTCCATCCGAGCACCACGAGATAGATCGCCAGTTCGCACAGTTGTTGCGTGAAGCCGAGACAGTCGCCGGTATAACCGCCGATCCGCTTCACGAAATAGCGGGCTGCCCACGCGCGCACGAGTACGAGCGCCACGCAGGCGGCGACGCCCATGCGCCAGTCGGGCCAGAACAGCCACGGGAATCCGAACAGCGCGGCGACACACGCCGCGCGCGCGCTCATCCGTTGCGCGACCGGTTTCGCCTTGCCTTCGGGCCGCACGTAATCGAGCGTCATCAGCAGGCTCACGGCCGCCGCACGGCTCGCCGCGTGCGCGGCGATCATCGTCCATGCGGCGCGCAGCGGCAGCATCGACGCGAGCGCCTGCCATTTCACGCCGAGCGCGATCACGAGCGCGACCGCACCGAACGTGCCGATCCGCGAGTCGTGCATGATGCGCAGCACGTCGTCGCGCGTATAGCCGCCGCCGAACGCATCGCAGCTGTCGGCGAGGCCGTCCTCGTGGAAGGCCCCCGTGGCGAGCAGCGTGGCGGCCATCGACAGCCCGACCGCGATCGACACGGGCAGCGCGCGCAGCGCGACCAGATACACGAGCGCGCCCCACGCGCCGACGCATGCGCCGACGAGCGGGAAATATCGCGCGGCCTGGTCGAGATCGCCGGCCGCGTAGCCGATCGCGCGCGGCACGGGCACACGCGTGAAGTAGCCGAGCGCGACGAAAAAGTAGCGCAGTTCGGCCCGCACGCCGCGCGCGCGATCAGGCGTCACGATCGTCGACGCCGGCGGATTCGAAGCTCGCCATTTCCGTGAGGAACGCGGCAGCCGCACGCACGAGCGGCAGCGCGAGCGCCGCGCCCGTGCCTTCGCCGAGCCGCAGGTCGAGCGCGAGCAGCGGCTTCGCGCCGAAATGCTCGAGCATGCGCCGGTGCCCGGCCTCGTGCGACGTATGCGAGAACACGCAGTAGTCGCGCACGCCGGGCGCGATGCGCTCGGCGACGAGCAATGCGGCCGTCGCGATGAAGCCGTCGACGAGGATCGTCATCCGTTCGCTCGCCGCCGCGAGATACGCGCCCGTCATCATCGCGATCTCGAAGCCGCCGAACGTCGCGAGCACGTCGAGCGGCGCAATCGCGTGCGAGTGCTTGACGAGCGCACGGCCGAGCACCGCGCGCTTGTGCGCGAGGCCCTGGTCGTCGAGGCCCGTGCCGCGCCCGACACACGCGTCGATCGGCACGCCGAGCAGGCGGCTCATCAGGCACGCGGCCGACGACGTGTTCGCGATCCCCATCTCGCCGAAGCCGATCACGTTCGTGCCGAGCGACGCATGCAGGCGCACGCGCGCCGCACCGGCTGCGAGTGCCGTCATCGCCTCGTCGCGCGTCATCGCCGGTTCCGTCGCGAAGTTGCGCGTGCCGCGCGCGACCGGCAGCGACACCAGGCGGTCGGACAGCGGCAGCGGCGACGCGACGCCCGCATCGACGATCTCGAGCGTGCTCTGCGCGACGCCCGAGAACGCGTTGATCGCCGCGCCGCCGGCGAGGAAGTTCGCGACCATCTGTGCGGTCACCGCTTGCGGATAGGGGCTCACGCCTTCGGCGGCAATCCCGTGATCGCCGGCGAACACGATCATCACGGGACGCTGCACGACCGGCCGCTCGGTGTGCTGGATCAGGCCGACCTGCAGCGCGACTGCCTCGAGCTGGCCGAGGCTGCCCGGCGGCTTGGTCTTGTGGTCGATCACATGCTGCAGGCGCTTGCGCAGCACGTCGTCGAGCGGTGCGATCGCGGGCGGGAAGTGGGTCGGGGTCGTCATCGGGAAGCCATGTCGTGGGCGCGGCGTGCACCGCGCATCGGAAAAGGAAATGTCATTGTCGCTCGGGCCACGCCGGCAGCAGCGCGTCGCGGCCGTTCTCGCGGATCAGCACGAGCGGATAACCGAACGCATCGCTCGCGCGCTCGGGTGTCAGCACGTCGTGCACGGGGCCGGCCCACGCGTGGCCACGGCCGTCGAGCAACAGCGCATGCGTCGCGAAACGCCGCGCGAGATTCAGATCATGGCACGAGAACAGCACCGTGCGCGGGCCCGCGTCGAGCCAGGCGGCCAGCGCGGTCAGGCAATCGATCTGGTGATGCAGGTCGAGATGCGCGAGCGGTTCGTCGAGCAGCATCAACGGCGCGTCCTGGCACAGCGTCGCGGCCAGCGCGACGCGCTGCCGCTCGCCGCCCGACAGCGACAGCACGTCGCGCGACGCAAGCGCGGTCAGGTCGAAGGTCGCCAGCGCGTCGCGCGCGGCCGCACGGTCGCCGTCGCGCTCCCAGCCCCAGCCGCCGAGATACGGAAAGCGGTTGAGCAACACCGTATCGAACACGGTCGCGCTGAATGCGTCGTGCAGTTGCTGCGGCATCAGCGCGCGGAGCTGCGCGAGCTGCGCGGGCGGCCATGCGGAAAGCGGCCGGCCGTCGATCGCGACGTGTCCGCCGGCCGGCGGCTGCAGCCCCGCGAGGGTCGCAAGCAGCGTCGTCTTGCCTGCGCCGTTCGGCCCGGCGATGCACCAGATCTCGCCCGGACGGAATGCCTTCGTGAAGCCGTCGAGCAGCGTGCGCGCGCCAGCCTTCAGCGTCAGGCCGACGGCCGCGCAGCTCATCTCGTCGCCGCTGGCGCGCAATGCGGCACGGGTCATCGCATCGGCCTCCTGAGCAACATCCACAGGAACACCGGCACGCCGATCAACGCGGTCATCACGCCGACCGGCAGTTGCGCGGGCGCGATCGCGGTGCGTGCGAGCAGGTCGGCGGCCATCACGCCGCCGCCGCCCGCGAGCATCGCGGCCGGCAGCAACATCCGCTGGTCGTTGCCGAATGCGAGCCGCAGCGCGTGCGGCACGACGAGGCCGACGAAGCCGATCGTGCCGGCGGTCGTCACTGCGGCCGCGGCGGCCAGCGACGCGACGAGATAGATCCGCACACGCAGGCGCGCCACGGGCACGCCGAGCGCGAGCGCCGTCGCATCGCCGCGCAGCAGCACGTTCAGTTGCGGCGCGGCCGGCAGTGCGATGCACGCGGCCAGCAGCAGCGCGCCCCACGCGAACCACGGTGTGCTCACGCCGTTCAGGTCGCCCGTCAGCCAGAAGATGATGCCGCGCAGCCGCGCATCGGGCGCGAGCGACAGCAGCAGCGTGACGAGCGCGCCCCACCCTGCCGCGATCACGACGCCCGTGAGCAGCAGCCGCGGCGACGCATCGCGCGACTCGCCGCGCCCCAGCTCGCGGCGCGCGAGTCCGAGCACGAGCGCGACCGACACGAGCGAGCCGGCAAACGCCGACACATCGACGAGCCACCATGCGCCGCCCGCGATCATCGCGACGAGCGCGAAGCCGGCCGCGCCGCCGGACACGCCGAGCACGTACGGATCGGCGAGCGGGTTGCGCAGCAACACCTGCAACAACGAGCCGGCCAGCGCGAGCAGCGCACCGCACGCGAAGCCCGCGAGCGCGCGCGGCAGGCGCAGCGTGCGGACGATGTCGGCGAACAGCGCGTCGCCGCCATGCGGCACGAGCGACGCGAGCGCCTGCCACGGCGACATCGGCACGCTGCCGATCGACAGCGACGCGACGAACAGCAACGCGACCGCCGCGGCCAATGCGGCCCAGATCGCGGTGGCGCGTGCGGCGCTCATGCGGCCCTCCGCGCGACGGACGACACTGCGCGCATCGACGCGCCACCGCTGCGGGCCGGACGCGACATCGGCGCAGTGCAGCGTGTTGCAGGCATAGCCAAGCTCGTGATCCTTGCGGTCAGGTGGTCGACGCGCGCGACGACCTTCCGGTGGTCGCCCGGTTCGAGAACGTCATCAAGATGGCAGAAATCGGCGCCGCCGACGATTGGGGTCAGCATTGAAGATCAATCCCGTGAAGCACTGCACGCCCCGCTTCCCCGCGGGCCGTGCGTCACGAAGCCCGTTCGGGCTCCCCGCCTCGGCCGGTATCCGGGCTGGCGGCGATCCGGCTCGCCTTCCCGCGCGAAGACGCGCAGTGGCCCGCGTCCGCATGCGCAACGTGCATGCGGAACGCGCCCGAGCCGGCCTGCGTCATGCAACGCGGCCGCTTACCGTTGCGGGGGCAGCGCAGGTTGGCGGCGTCCTGGCGGAGCCCGCGCCCTGCTTCCCGTTTAACCGCGCGTTGCACGCGCGAGCACCGAGGCGGCGCCAGTTTAGGAGCGGGTCGCACGAGCGTCAAGGAAGCATCCGGGCACGCACGTGACGCGCCGATTCGCGGCAAGAAGCAGGGGTGTTACGACTGGAAACGTTACAGATGTCGGTTTGCGCGTTATTCCGCGCTAAAATGCTGGGTCTTTAGAGGACGCAGCAAATGCTCAACGAACTCGAAACCCTATCTCAAAATATTGGCCGTCTGATTTCGCTGAACAAGCGCTATCACTCGGAACGGCTCGCGCTCGAGGAGCAGGTCGCGCAATTGCGCGCGGACGCGGACACGGTCCGCGCGGAACTCGCGCAACTGCGCGACGAACGCAATGCGCTCGCGGCCGAGCGCGACACGCTGTCGGCAAAGATCGACGACGCCCAGGTGAAACTGAACGCGATTCTCGAAAAGCTGCCGCGCTCGAAAAGTGCGGAGCAAGCCGACAACCAGCTCGACCTGCTGGATGCGCAGGCGCGTACGGATGGCGATGACGCGGCCAGCCACGGAGAACATGCATGAGCACCAAGCAGATCGAAGTCTCGATTCTCGGTCAGGCCTATCGGCTCGCCTGCTCGGCCGAGACCGAAGCGGCACTGCTCGAAGCGGTCGCGCGCGTCGACGCCGAAATGTCGAAAATCCGCTCGAACAGCTCGGTACGCGGCACCGATCGCATCGCCGTGATGGCGGCGCTGTCGCTCGCGTCCGAATTGCTGCGGCTGCAAACGAGCGTGCGGCACGGTGAAGCATTTCCGGCGGAGGAAATCCGTCGTACAATGCACCAGATGAATGAACAGCTCGGCGCGGTGCTCGCACAGCACGAGACGCAGTAACGTTTTAATCGATGCGTCGATTCCCCTTGATCTCGGCGATCAACGGTGGTCAAATTGGCGCATCGAATCACAGTTCAGTCAGCTTCCCTGCCTGGTTCGCCAAGGTCATATATTCCTTGAACCAATGCCATGTGCACGGTTGCGGAAATTTGTAGCACGGGCGCGCGCGTCACTCTGTCTGATGTACCCGAAGTGCTGCTAACTGCGACCAATTCTGAACCTCAGGTTCAGGATGCCGGCCTAGCGGCCAAGGCGGGGGCCTATCCAACGGCATCGGGCGAAGCCCGGTGCCGTTTTCTTTTGTAGCAGCCTCTTTCTGCGTCGATCACGATCCATGCAATACTGGCTGATGAAGTCCGAACCGGACGAAGCAAGCATCGACGATCTCGCCAACGCACCGCAGCACTCGCTGCCGTGGACGGGCGTGCGCAATTATCAGGCGCGCAATTTCATGCGCGACACGATGAAGATCGGCGACGGCGTGCTGTTCTATCACTCGAGCTGCCCCGAGCCGGGCATCGCGGGCCTCGCCGAAGTATCGTCGACGCCCTACCCCGACCCCACGCAGTTCGATCCGAAAAGCCCCTATTACGATCCGAAGTCGACCCGGGAAGCACCGCGCTGGCTGCTCGTCGACGTGCGCTACGTGAAAAAATCGCCGCTCGTGCCGCTCGCTGCGCTGCGCGAACACGACGAACTCGCCGACATGCGCGTGCTCGCGCGCGGCAACCGGCTGTCGATCACGCCCGTCACGCGCGCCGAATGGCGGTTCATCACCGAAAAGCTGATGAAGTAGGCAAGCAGGCGCACGCCAAACGTCAAATCTGGTCAGTATGCGCGGCCGCCACGGAACTCGCGGCACTTTCGCGCGGCCTAAGCAACCGCTGCCGGCCGATCAAGCCGGCCGTCGTTCTTTTCGTCGCGCGGTACGCCCGCGTCGCGCACGCGTGATCCGCGTGCGCGCCCTCGCACAAGGAGTCCAACAATGACCAAGAAATCCGCACTCGCGCTGTCGCTCGCCCTTGCCGCCGCCGTTCCCGTCGCGCTGACGCTCGCGTCACCCGCCGCGCACGCGCAGGCCGCGAACCCGCACTTTCCGGAGCCGGCAGGCGTGCTGTCGCTGTCGTCGCAGGCCAGCGCCGACGTGCCGCAGGACATCATCCACATCACGCTGTTCTACGAGCAGCAGGCCAAGGATCCGGGCAGCCTCACCGCGCAGTTGAACCAGCGTGCCGACGCAGCCCTGTCGCAGGCGAAAAGCGTATCGGGCGTCACGGCACACACGGGCGCATTCTCCGTCTATCCGAGCACCGATCGCGACGGCAAGATTTCCGCATGGCGCGGCCGCACCGAGGTCGCGCTCGAATCGCGCGATTTCGCCGCGGCGTCGAAGCTGGCCGGCCAGTTGTCGAACCTGATGCAGGTCGCGAACGTCGAGTTCTCGCTGTCGCCCGAAGCGCAGCGCGCAGCCGAGCAGAAGCTGACGACCGAGGCGATCAAGTCGTTCCGCGCCCGCGCGGACGAAGCCGCGAAGGCATTCGGCTACAGCAGCTACACGATCCGCGACGTGAACGTCGGCGGCGGCCGCAACGTGCAGCCGTATCCGCGCATGATGGCAATGGCCGCGGCACCGATGGACAGCGCGAAGATGAGCGCACCCATCGCGGTCGAAGGCGGCAAGGCCACCGTGTCGGTCACCGTCAACGGTTCCGTGCAGATGAAGTAACGCGCAGCGCGCGGCAGTCCGAAATGAAAAACGCCGGCCCGAAGGCCGGCGTTTTTCATTTCAATGCATGGGACCATGCACGCGCCGATCGCGCGTGCATCGCCATCACCTCACGCAACGGCATTCGCCGCGCGGCGGCGATACGCCCAGACCATCAACGCGATGCCCGCGATGATCATCGGCAGCGACAGCCACTGCCCCATCGACAGGCCGAGCGCGAGCAGGCCGAGGAAATCGTCGGGTTCGCGCGCGAACTCCACCGTGAAGCGCGCGAGGCCGTAGCCGATCAGGAACAGCGCGGACACGGCGCCCATCGGCCGAGACTTGCGCGCGAAGAGGAACAGCGCGAAGAACAGCACGATGCCTTCGAGCGCAATTTCATAGAGCTGCGAAGGATGACGCGGCAGCATCTGGTATTGCATGAACACGTCGGCGAGATGCCACTTCTCGACGAGTTCCGGATGCTTCGGCAACCATGCCGCATCGTCGCGCATCGCGCCCGGGAACAGCATCGCCCACGGTGCGGACGGATCGGTCACGCGGCCCCACAGTTCACCGTTGATGAAGTTGCCGAGCCGCCCGGCCGCGAGCCCCGTCGGCACCATCGGCGCGACGAAATCGGTGACCTGCAGCCAATGGCGCTTGCGCTGCCACGCGAACAGCATCATCGCGAGCGTCACGCCGAGGAAGCCGCCGTGAAACGACATGCCGCCCTCCCACACCTTGAACACGTCGAGCGGATGCGAGAAGTAGAAATCGGCCTTGTAGAACAGCACGTAGCCGAGGCGGCCGCCGAGCACGGTGCCGAGCACGCCGTAGAACATCATGTCGTCGATGTCCTTCACGGTCCAGCCCTGCGCCGCGACGTGCGGCAGCTTCAGGCGGATCCGGCCGACGACGATCGCCGCGATGAAGCCGACGAGATACATGAGCCCGTACCAGCGCACGGCCAGCGGCCCGAGATGGATCGCAACGGGGTCGAAATTCGGGTGAATGATCATGGGTTAGCGAAGAAGTTTTCGAATGCGGTACGGCCGTCGCACACGCGCAGCACCGCGCGTTGGACGGCTCCGGCGCGCCATCGTTCACGTCATGTGGCGAGCCCCTGCGCGCACACGACGTCGAGGAAGCCGGCCAGCACGGGGCTCACGTCGCCGGTACGCCACACGAGGCCCGTCTCGACGACCGGCGCGTGACCGGCGAGCGGCCGGTAGACCACACCGGTGCGCCGCAGGTTACGCAGCGATTGCGGCACCAGTGCGACGCCCATGCCGGCCGACACGAGGCTGACGATCGTCTGCATCTGGATCGCCTCCTGGCCGATGCACGGGGTTTCCCCCGCCGCGCCGTAGCAGCCCGTAATGATGTCATAAAAGCCGGGCGCCAAACGACGCGGAAAGATCACGAGCGGCAACGCGGCGACTTCCGCGAGATGGACGGGCTCGTCTTCAGGCGCGTCGCTCGCGGCCGCCGGCATCGCGATCACCAGCGGCTCGCGCAGGACGGGCAGGTACGACAGCCCGGCCGCGTGGCGCGGCGGCACGGGCGGAATGACGAGCCCCGCATCGATGCGGCCGGCGACGAGTTCGTCGATCTGCACGTCGCTCGTCGCCTCCGCGAGTTGCAGGCGCACCTGCGGATAACGCGCGCCGAACGCCCGCAGCAGCGAGGGAAGCAGCCCGTAATCGGCGGTCGACACGAACGCGAGCGACAACGAGCCGGCCTCGCCGCGCGCGAGCCGTCGCGCCAGCGGCGGCAACGCATCGGCCGACGCAAGCAGCCGGCGCACCTCGGGCAACAGTGCGGCACCAACCGCCGTCAGCGCCACCGAACGCTTGCTGCGCACGAACAGCGCGACGCCGAGCGTGTCCTCGAGCGCGCGGATCGCCTGCGACAGCGGCGGCTGCGTCATCGACAGGCGTTCGGCCGCGCGGCCGAAATGGCGCTCGTCCGCAACGGTCGCGAAATAGCGCCACTGGCGCAGGTCGGGAGTCGGATCAGCCATGCGTCCTTCATTCATAAAACGACTTAATAGGCGACAAATAATATATTGGACATCCCAATCCGGAAACTCCATGCTTGACTGATCCGAACCGGCGCGCGCCGTGCACCGGCGCTGCCCAGACTACGATGGAGTCCCCCATGGCTTACAACCGCCGCTCGAGGCACATCACGCAAGGCGTGGCCCGATCGCCGAATCGCTCGATGTATTACGCGCTCGGTTACCGGAAGGACGATTTCGACAAGCCGATGATCGGCATCGCGAACGGCCATTCGACGATCACGCCGTGCAATTCGGGCCTGCAGCGCCTGTCGGACGCAGCCGTCGCGGCCGTCAAGGCATCCGATGCGAACCCGCAGATCTTCGGCACGCCGACGATTTCGGACGGCATGTCGATGGGCACCGAAGGCATGAAGTACTCGCTCGTGTCGCGCGAGGTGATCGCCGACTGCATCGAGACCTGCGTGCAGGGGCAATGGATGGATGGCGTGGTCGTCGTCGGCGGCTGCGACAAGAACATGCCGGGCGGGATGATCGCGCTCGCGCGCCTGAACGTGCCGGGCATCTACGTGTACGGCGGCACGATCCGCCCCGGCCACTGGAAAGGCCGCGACCTGACGATCGTCTCGTCGTTCGAGGCCGTCGGCGAATTCACCGCGGGCCGGATGTCGCAGGAGGATTTCGAAGGGGTCGAGCAGAACGCATGCCCGACGTCGGGTTCGTGCGGCGGGATGTACACCGCGAACACGATGAGTTCGTCGTTCGAGGCGCTCGGGATGTCGCTGCTGTACTCGTCGACGATGGCCAACCCCGACCAGGAGAAGGTCGATTCGGCCGCCGAGTCGGCGCGCGTGCTCGTCGAGGCCGTGAAGCGCGACCTGAAGCCGCGCGACATCATCACGAAGGAATCGATCGAGAACGCGGTGTCGGTGATCATGGCGACGGGCGGTTCAACCAATGCCGTGCTGCACTATCTCGCGATCGCGCACGCGGCCGAGGTCGACTGGACGATCGACGACTTCGAGCGCATCCGCAAGCGCGTGCCCGTGATCTGCGACCTCAAGCCGTCGGGGAAGTACGTCGCGACCGACCTGCACCGGGCCGGCGGGATTCCGCAGGTGCTGAAGATCCTGCTCGACGCGGGGCTGCTGCACAGCGACTGCATGACGATCACCGGCCGCACGATCGCCGACGAACTGAAGGACGTGCCCGCCGTGCCGCGCGCGGACCAGGACGTGATCTTCCCGATCGACCGCGCGCTGTACAAGGAAGGCCACCTTGCGATCCTGAAAGGCAATCTCGCGGAAGACGGCGCGGTCGCGAAGATCACCGGCCTGAAGAACCCCGTGATCACGGGCCCGGCGCGCGTGTTCGACGACGAGCAGAGCGCGATGGATGCGATTCTCGGCGACCGGATCCAGGCAGGCGACATCCTCGTGCTGCGCTATCTCGGCCCGAAGGGTGGCCCCGGCATGCCCGAAATGCTCGCGCCGACGTCCGCGATCATCGGCAAGGGGCTCGGCGAATCGGTCGGCTTCATCACCGACGGCCGCTTCTCGGGCGGCACCTGGGGCATGGTGGTCGGCCATGTCGCGCCCGAGGCGTTCGTCGGCGGCACGATCGCGCTCGTGCAGGAAGGCGACTCGATCACGATCGACGCGCACCGGCTGCTGCTGCAGTTGAACGTGGACGACGCGGAACTCGCGCGCCGCCGCGCCGCGTGGCAACAGCCGGCACCGCGCTACACGCGTGGCGTACTCGCGAAATTCGCGGCACTCGCCCGGCCCGCGAACCAGGGTGCCGTCACGGGTTGACATGGATGCATGACCGCATGCGACCCCGTTAAACATGACCGCCGGGGGAACGCGCAAAACGCGCTTTCCCTTTGCTTTTATAATGCGCGGGTCATGAAGCCGGCCGTCCCCGCCGGCGGAGAACCGCATGAAACACTCGATATTGCGCGTCCTGCTCGCCACGCTGCTGATCGGCGGCGGGGCGGCGGCGCGCGCCGACCAGGCCGACGGGCTCGCGCTTGCCCAGCGCAAGAACTGCATGGCCTGCCACGCGATCGGCAAACCGCTGATGGGCCCGTCGTTCCGCGACATCGCCGGCAAGTATGCGGCGCGCGGCGACGCCGTCGATTACCTCGCCCAATCGATCGTGAAAGGTAGCGTCGGCGTGTGGGGCAGTGTGCCGATGCCCGCCAATACGCAACTGACGAGCACCGAAGCCCACACGCTCGCGCAATGGGCGCTGTCGGTACGCTGATCCGGGCTCAACGGGCGGAAACCGCCTTCGCGCGGGGTTCGACCGGCAGGCAGGCCCGCCCGAGGCTGACCCGCACCTCGCCGGCCGCTTCACCGGCCCTTACTGGAATCGCACCCCGTTTTTCACCTGAACGGCCGCGCACTCAACCGGCATGACCGGCGCGGCGGCGTGCGATTTCTTCGTCGACCGCGTCGCGAACCCAGTCCATCACCTCGGTTTCCAGCGCCAGCGCCACTTCGCGCGTGATCTGGCCGACCAGCCAGGCCGAATGCTCATGCAGCGCGTCGCGACAACGGGCCTCGATGGCGTCGCGCCCGTCCCCGGTCAGATAGTTCGTCAGGCGATTGCGCAGGCGCTCGGCGATGTGCTGGGCATCTTCCGGCGTCAGCCCGGCCACTGCCTGCGCATCCTGCTGCGGCGCGGCGGCGGCTGCGGCGGCCTCCGGCATGTGCGCCTCACGCGCGTGCCCGACCGCCTCACGCGCCACCGCGGCGAACGCGTGCGGCAGCACATCGTCGTCGGCCAGCGACGAGCGCAGCGGCGCACTCATCGCCGCCGAGTCTTCGGCAACCACGTGCTCAGCGGCGCCGGGCTCCGCCGGCGCATCGGTCTCGCCAAGCGCGGCGGCGGCGACAGTCGCAGTCTCCACCACCTCGTCGCCCGGCAGTTCGACCACCGGCACGTGCGGCGTCGGCACGGGTTCGACCACGACGGAATCGGGGTCGAGCGCGTCGGGCATGGAATCGGCCGGCGCCGCACCCGCGGTGCGTGGTACGACCACGTCGGTCAGCACCGGAATCGCCGCGCCGGCAGGCGGCTGCGGAGCGTCGGGCGCGAGCCCGCGCGCCGGCACCGGCTTGCCCGGCACCAGCACGTCGGTCAGCGTCGGGATCGAGGATGAATCGGCTTCTGTCACGGGAACACTCCGTCGACGGTTGCGGCTAGCTGCCCTGCTTGTAGTTGTTCAGCGCGTATCCGCGGTCGCGGTAGAACCGGTAGCGGTCGCGGCCCGCGGCCAGCTCGTCCGGCGCGTTGCCGACCACTTCGAGCAGGCGCTCGAAGCGGGCGAACTGCGCAGGCACGGCCGCGCCGAGGTTCAGCAGCACGTGATGATGCGGTGCGCGGTCGAGATCCGCGGCCAGCACGATCGGCGTACCGGCTGCGTGCTCGCTGTCGACACCGCAATGCGGGATGAAATCGAGCGGCGAGAACGTCCAGAGCCGCTCGTCGAGCGCGCGCAGGCGCGCGGGCTCGGCGAGCACGACGACCGGCTGCCCGGCCTGGTAGGCCTTGCGCAGCAGCCGGCACGCGTACGCGAGCGAATCGCCGACGTTCGAGTGGAAATCGATCCGCGTCATTGCCCGCGTACCCGCAGCGTCGTCAACACCGCCATCACTGGCCGGCGCGGTCGATCAGGAACTGCGCGAGCAGCGGCACCGGACGGCCCGTCGCCCCCTTCGCCGCACCGCCCTTCCACGCGGTGCCCGCGATGTCGAGGTGGGCCCACGGATAGCTGTCGGTGAAGCGCGACAGGAAACACGCGGCGGTCACGGCGCCGGCCGGGCGCCCGCCGATGTTCGCGAGATCCGCGAAGTTCGACTTCAGCTGATCCTGGTACTCGTCGTCGAGCGGCATGCGCCATGCCGGGTCGTTCGCCTCGCGCGACGCGTCGAGCAGTTCGCCCGCAAGCGCGTCGTTCGTCGAGAACAGGCCGCTGTTGTGGCCGCCCAGCGCGATCACGCACGCGCCCGTCAGCGTTGCAACGTCGATCACGGCGGCCGGCTTGAAGCGCTCGGCATACGTCAGCGCGTCGCACAGGATCAGGCGCCCTTCGGCGTCGGTGTTCAACACCTCGATCGTCAGGCCCTTCATGCTGGTGACGATGTCGCCCGGCTTCGTCGCGTTGCCACCCGGCATGTTCTCGCAGGTCGGCACGATCGCGACGACGTTGATCTTCAGGCCCATCTCGGCGACCGCACGCATCGTACCGAGCACCGAACCGGCGCCGCACATGTCGTACTTCATCTCGTCCATGCCCTCGCCCGGCTTCAGCGAGATGCCGCCCGTGTCGAACGTGATGCCCTTGCCGACCAGCACGACCGGCGCGGCCTTCGCGGCGGCGCCCTGATAGTGCAGCACGATGAACTGCGGCGGCTCGACCGACGCGCGCGCGACGGACAGGAACGAGCCCATCTTCAGCGCCTGGATCTGCTTGAGCCCGAGCACTTCCGCCTTCAGGCCCCAATCCTTCGCGATCTTCTTCGCGGTGTTGCCGAGGTAGGTCGGCGTGCAGACGTTCCCCGGCAGGTTGCCGAGGTCGCGGGTGAGATCCATCCCGTTCGCGAGCGCGACGGCCTGCTTGACCGCGACCTTCGCTGCCTTTTCGTCGGACGGATCGACGCTGAACACGACGCGCTTGAGCGTGTGCGACGCCGGTTCCGGCTTGCTCTTCATCTGCGTGAAGCGGTAGGTCTCGTTGCGCAGCGCGAGAATCGCCGCGCGCACGCCCCAGTCGGAGCTGCGCTCGTCGACCGGCAGTTGCGCGAGCGTGAACGTGACCTGGACGACCTTGGTCGCCAGCAGCGCGCGCCACGCGGCCGTCGCTGCGTCGTTATAGGCTTTCTGGTTGAAAGCATCCTGCTTGCCGAGGCCGACGAGCAGCACGCGCGACGCGCCGATGCCCGACACTTCGTGCAGGAACAGCGTCTTGCCGCGCTTGCCGTCCATGTCGCCGGCCTTCACCACGCGCGAAATCAGTCCCTTGGTGGCCGTGTCGATGTCGAGCGCCGCGCCCGAGAGGGTCTGCGCCTCGAAGATGCCGAGCACGATGCAATCGGACTTCCCGGTCAGGAACCCCTTCGCCTCGCCTTTGCTCCAATCACAGCCTTTTATGCTAAAGTCCATCGCGCTTGTCCTCGGATAAAATCTGGGCTAAGGATGAAAGCCGCAATTATCCGCTATTTTTCCCGTGGCGGCGCGAGCGCTCCGCTACGCGTGCGCAGCCTCCCGCCCTCTTCTCTTCAAGAATGATCTTCGAACGCTCCCTCCAGCGCGAGCTTGCGTATACGGCTGGCGCCGTGTTCATGGTGCTGCTCACGATCATGCTCACGACGATGATGATCCGCATCGTCGGTTACGCCGCGTCCGGTGAAATCGATCCGCGGGACGTCCTCGTGCTGATCGGCCTCACCGTGATCGGCTACCTCGCCGTGATGCTCGTCGTCACGCTGTTCGTGTCGATCCTGTTCGTGCTGACCCGGTGGTACCGGGACTCCGAAATGGTCGTGTGGCTCGCGTCGGGCGTAAGCCTCACGCGCCTCATCAAGCCGATCGGCGTGTTCGCCACGCCGATCATCCTGCTGATCGCCTTCTTCGCGTTCGTCGGCTGGCCGTGGTCGAACCAGCAAAGCAAGATGATCAAGGCACGCTTCCAGCAGCGCGACGAGATCTCGCTGCTCGCGCCGGGCCAGTTCCGCGAGTCGGCCACGAACCACCGCGTGTTCTTCATCGAGAAGATGACGCCCGACCAGAGCAAGGTGCAGAACGTGTTCGTCACGTCGACCGAGAACGGCAAGGTCAACGTGGTCGTATCGCAGACGGGTCACACGGAAACGCGCGACGGCAGCCGCTTCGTCGTCCTGGAAGACGGCCGCCGCTACGACGGCACGCCCGGCCAGCCGAACTTCAAGATCATGGAGTTCGAGCGCTACGGCGTGAAGATCACGAGCACGCCGGTCACCAACGTGCCGACCACGAACAGCACGCCGACGCCGGACCTGCTGCGCAACCCGACGCGCGACAACCTCGCGGAATTCGCGTGGCGCGCGGGGCTGCCGCTGATCGCGATCAACCTGCTGGTGCTCGGCATTCCGCTGTCGTACCAGAACCCGCGCCGCAGCCGCACGATCAACCTCGTGATGGCCGTGCTGATCTACCTCACGTACTCGAACCTGCTGAACGTCGTGCAGGCGCAGATCGAGCAGGGCAAGATGTCGTTCGGCGTCGGCCTGGTCGGCCTGCACCTCGTCGTCGCCGCGATCGTCGCGTTCATCTTCTGGTTGCGCGTGCGCAATCGTCCGCTGTTTACACGCGCGCTGTTCGGCCGCTCGGGAGCATGATCGATGCGGCTCTATGAAAAGTACTTCGCGCGACAGATCTACGTCACGTTCGTCTTCATCCTGTTCGCGTTCTCGGGCCTGTTCTTCTTCTTCGACCTGATCAGCGAACTGAACTCGGTCGGGCACGGCAACTACAAGTTCGGCTACGCGGTGCTGCGCGTCGCGCTGCAGACCCCGTCGCGCTTCTACGAGATCATCCCGGTCGCCGCGCTGATCAGCGCGATCTACGTGTTCGCGCAGATGGCCGCGAACTCGGAATTCACGATCTTCCGCGTGTCGGGTCTCGCGACCAATCAGGCGCTGCGCTCGCTGCTGAAGATCGGCATTCCGCTCGTGATCGTCACCTACCTGATCGGCGAATTCGTCGGCCCGTACGCCGATCAGTTGTCCGAGCGCGTGCGGCTGCAGGCGCTCGGCGCATCGGTATCGTCGAACTTCCAGTCGGGCGTGTGGGTGAAGGACACGCTCGCGGCCCGCGAAAACGGCGAGCAGGTCACGCGCTTCGTCAACGTCGGCAGCCTGTCGCCCGACTCGACGATCAGCAACGTGCGCATCTACGAATTCGACTCGAAGTTCCAGCTCCAGAACGTGCGGATCGCGCAGACGGGACGCTACGAGCCGCCCGGCCACTGGCTGTTGAAGGGCGTCTCCGAAACCGAGCTGACGCCGATCAAGCCGATCAGCGGCCAGCCGGCCGACGCGCTCAACCCGGTGTACCGGTCGCAGCAGGTATCGCTGCCCGAATACCGGCTGCGTTCGGACCTGACGCCGCAGATCCTGTCGGTGCTGCTCGTGTCGCCGGAGCGCATGTCGATCATCAACCTGTTCCGCTACATCCAGCATTTGCGCGAGAACCAGCAGGACACGCAGCGCTACGACATCGCACTGTGGCGCAAGCTGCTGTATCCGTTCGCCGTGTTCGTGATGCTCGTGCTGTCGCTGCCGTTCGCGTACCTGCACACGCGGGCGGGCGTGGTCGGCGTGAAGGTGTTCGGCGGCATCATGCTCGGCATGAGCTTCCAGCTCCTCAACACGCTGTTCTCGCACATCGGCACGCTGAACACGTGGCCCGCACCGCTCACTGCCGCGACGCCGGGTCTGATCTATCTCGCGCTCGGCCTGTTCGCGCTCAAGTGGGTCGACCGGCACTGAGCGCCGCGTCATGACGGAGGCTTCGACATGAGTTCGCACGGCATCGTCCTGTTCGGCCACGGCGCCCGCGACCCGCGCTGGGCCGAGCCGTTCGAGCGGCTCGCCGCGCGGCTGCGCGGCGCCGCCTCCCCCGCGGCCCACGTGTCGCTCGCGTTCCTCGAACTGATGACGCCGACGCTCGGTGACGCGGTCGCCGCGCAGGTCGCGGCCGGCTGCTCGCACATCACCGTGGTGCCCGTGTTCTTCGGCCAGGGCGGCCATGTCCGCCGCGATCTGCCGCAACTCGTCGATGCGTGCCGCGCCGCGCATCCGGGCATCGAGATCCGCTGCGCGACGGCCGTCGGCGAAGACGACGGCGTGCTCGACGCGATCGCGCGCTACTGTATCGACCAGATCGATAGCAACGCGTGAGCCGCGCGGGTAGCGTTTAGCGTTGCACAAAGAAAAAGCGCCGGCTTGATGAAGCCGGCGCTTTTTTGTTTCGGACTGCGGCGGGATCCCGCTCAGGCCGCCCCGCTCAGGCCGCATTTCGCAGCGAATCGCCCTCTTTCGCCTGTCCGGCGCGCTCGGCGAACGCATCGCCGATCATCAGCAGGCTCGGTTCCGCGGGATCGAGCCACGCCTGCGCGTCGCCCGCCGCCATCTGCGCGAGCGTCAGCGTCAGCGTGCGCTCGCGCGCGGTGCTGCACGCCTCGACGATCGCCACGGGCGTCGCCGGCGCACGGCCTGCGTCGATCAGTTCCTGCGCGATGCCGGGCGCGCTGTCGCGGCCCATGTAGTAGACGATCGAATCGGCGCGCGCGGCTTCGCGGATCTCGTCGCTGCCCGGCGCGCGGCTGTGCGTCGCGAACGCGACGCTGCGCGACACGCCGCGCAGCGTCAGCGAACGCTTCAGCGTCGCCGCGCCGGCCAGTGCCGCGGTGATGCCCGGCACGACCTCGTAGTCGATGCCGGCTGCTTCCAGCGCGCGCATCTCCTCTTCGGCACGACCGAACAGCATCGGGTCACCGCCCTTGAGCCGCACGACGCACGCGTGCTCGCGCGCCGCATCGACGATCTGCTTGTTGATGAAGTGCTGCGCGGTCGAGCGCTGCCCGCAGCGCTTGCCGACCGCGATCCGGCGCGCGTTCGGCGCGTAGTCGAGCATCGCGGGCTCGACGAGCGCGTCGTGCAGCACGACGTCCGCCTGCGCGAGCAGCCGCGCGCCGCGCACCGTGATGAGGTCCGCCGCGCCCGGCCCTGCTCCGATCAGATACACCTTGCCCATGTTTGTCGCTTCGCTTCGTCCGTGCGGACGTTTGCCTACGGCCCGCGCCGCCGTGTGGCGGCGCGGTTTGCCGCGCAGATTGACGATTACGCCGAGAACGCCCGGATCATGCCCGCGGCGACCGTGTGATGCGTCGCCTCGTCGATCAGCACGAACGCACCGGTACCCGGATGCGCGTCGTACGTGTCGCAGACGATCGGCTTCTGCAGCGTCAGCGCGACACGGCCGATGTCGTTCATCTTCAGGTCGTGACGGTCGGTCGCATGCGACAGCGTGTGCACGTCGAGCACCTGCTTGACGCCGCCGATCTTCGCGAACACCGTGCTGGTGGTCTGCTTCAGCAGGTACTTGCGCTGCGGCGACAGCGGCGTCTCGTCGAACCAGCACAGATCGGCTTCGAGCTTCTTCGCCGGTGCAACCGGCTCGCCGGAGGTGACGAACATGTCGCCGCGCGACACGTCGACGTCTTCCGCGAGGCGGATCGTCACGGTCTGGCCCGCGAACGCGTGCGCGACCGACGCGGTGCCGCCCGGCACCGGCGCGACGATCTCGGCGACCGTCGCCGTGCGGTTCGACGGCAACACGGCGATCTCGTCGCCGACCTTCACCTCGCCCGACTCGATACGGCCCATGTAGCCGCGGAAATCGTCGGCCGAGCTGCCGTCCTGGCGCGCGACCCACTGCACCGGGAAGCGCAGCGCGTCATGCGCCTGCGTCTCGACCGGCAGCGATTCGAGCACGTCGAGCAGCGGTTCGCCCGCGTACCACGGCATGCGTTCGCTCGCGCCGACGATGTTGTCGCCCTTCAGCGCCGACACCGGCACGAAGCGCACGTCGGTGAGGCCGAGCTGCTTCGCCAGCGTGACGTACGCGTCGCGGATCTCGTTGAAGCGCGCTTCGCTGTAGTCGACGAGGTCCATCTTGTTGATCGCGACGATCACGTGCTGCAGCGCGAGCAGCTTGACGATCGCGCTGTGACGCTTGGTCTGCGGCAGCAGGTCGGCGACGCCATTCTCGACCGTCACGCGCGTCGCGTCGATCAGGATGATTGCCGCGTGCGCGGTCGATGCGCCCGTCACCATGTTGCGCGTGTACTGCTCGTGGCCCGGCGTATCGGCGATGATGAACTTGCGCTTCGCGGTCGCGAAGTAGCGGTACGCGACGTCGATCGTGATGCCCTGCTCGCGCTCGGCTTCGAGACCGTCGGTCAGGAGCGCGAGGTCGAGCTCGTCGCCGACCGTGCGCTTGTTCTTCGCGCGCGACAGCGCGGACAGCTGGTCGGACAGCACGGCCTTGCTGTCGTACAGCAGGCGGCCGATCAGCGTGCTCTTGCCGTCGTCGACGCTGCCTGCGGTGATGAAGCGCAACACGCCGAGGTCTTCGGTGTTCTCGATGATGCTCATGATGTGAATGTCCTCGTGTGCTTCAGAAATAACCTTGCTTCTTGCGCTGTTCCATCGCGGCTTCGGACGCCTGGTCGTCCATCCGGGTCGCGCCGCGCTCGGTGATCTCGGTCACCGCCGTCTCGGCGATGATCTTCTCGACGTCGTCCGCGTCGCTCTCGACCGGGCACGTGCAGCTGATGTCGCCCACGGTACGGAAGCGCACCTGCGCGAGCTCGCTCGTCTCGCCGTCACGCATCGGCGTGAGCGGCGTGACCGGCACGAGCAGGCCGTTGCGGCGCACGATCTCGCGCTGGTGCGCGTAGTAAATCGACGGCAGTTCGAGGTTCTCGCGCGCGATGTACTGCCACACGTCGAGTTCCGTCCAGTTCGAGATCGGGAACACGCGCAGGTGCTCGCCGTTGTGCAGGCGGGCGTTGTACAGGCTCCACAGTTCCGGGCGCTGCGCCTTCGGGTCCCACTGGCCGAATTCGTCGCGGAACGAGAAGATCCGCTCCTTCGCGCGTGCCTTCTCTTCGTCGCGGCGCGCACCGCCGATCAGCGCCGTATAGCCGTGCTGTTCGATCGTCTCGAGCAGCGTGACGGCCTGTGCGGCGTTGCGCGAATCGGTTTCGCGGCGCAGCACGACCGTGCCGCGCTTGATCGAATCCTCGACGTGACCGACGACCAGCTCGGCGCCGAGTTCTTTCGCGCGGCGGTCGCGGAAGTCGATCACTTCTTCGTAGTTGTGGCCCGTGTCGATGTGCACGAGCGGGAACGGCAGCGTCGTCTTGCGGTTCGCGCCGAGGCCGAACGCCTTCAGTGCCAGATGCAGCACGACGACCGAATCCTTGCCGCCCGAGAACAACAGCGCCGGCTTGCTGCATTCGGCGACCAGTTCGCGCAGGATGTGGATCGACTCGGCTTCGAGCCAGTCGAGGTGGCCCATGCGGTTGTCGGCACCGGCGGGCGGGGCAAAGGCGGATTGCTCGAGCGTCGTGCTCATGATTTCAGTCCTTCTCTTCTGGGTTCGTGCCGCCCGCTGTCGCGGGCGGCGCAATATTCAGTTTCTTGTCAGGCTTTCAGTGCGTGGCGCCGGCAACGGCGTCCGCGGGAATCGGCGTGATCGTGATGTGCAGGCCGCATTCCTTCGTGTCGCGCGACTCCCACCACCAGCGGCCCGCGCGGCTGTCCTCGCCGGGGCGGATCGCCCGCGTACAGGGCTCGCAGCCGATGCTCGGGTAGCCGCGCGCATGCAGCGGGTTCACCGGCACGTCAAACGCGTTAAGGTACGCCCACACGTCGCTTTCCGTCCAGTCGGCGAGCGGGTTGTACTTCGCGATCCCGCGCGCTTCGTCCTGCTCTTCCTCGTGCAGCTCGGCACGCGTGACCGACTGCTCGCGGCGCTGGCCCGTGACCCATGCCCCGACGTCGGCCAGCGCGCGATTCAGCGGCTCGACCTTGCGGATGTGGCAGCACGACTTGCGCAGCTCGACGCTTTCGTAGAACGCGTTCAGGCCGTGCTCGGCGACGTACTGGTCGACCGCGTCCTGCTGCGGATGAAACTGCTCGATCTCGTAGCCGTAGCGCTCGCGCACGCGGTCGATCATGCCGAGCGTTTCCGCGTGCAGGCGGCCCGTGTTCAGCGAGAAGATGCCGATCCGGACGCCCTTCGACAGGATCGCGTGCGTCAGCAGCATGTCTTCCGCCGCGAGACTGCTCGCGAACTTCACCTTGTCGTGACGCGCACCGATCTGCGCGAGCAGCGCGTCGAGGCGCTCGACCTTCGCGGCGAGTTCCGGGCTCAGCGCGGTGGCGGCGGCGGTGCTCATGCGCCCACCTTCGCTTCAGCCACGCCAGCCGCCGCGGCGCGGCGGCGGAACAGCGGTTCGGGCTGGTCGAACGCGCCCTGATAACGCTGCGTGAATTCCGTGAACGCGTTCAGCGCGTCGTGGATGTCCTTGTCGGCGCGCACCGCGAATGCGTCGAAGCCGCAACGCGACATGTACAGCAACTGGTCGCGCAGCACGTCGCCGATCGCGCGCAGTTCGCCCGTCCAGCCGTGGCGCTCGCGCAGCAGGCGCGCGATGCTGTAGCCGCGGCCGTCCGCGAAGCGCGGGAAGTCGACGGCGACCAGCGAAATCGCGCCGAAGTCGGCCACGAGATCCGCCGGCTCGCTGTCCGGGGCGAGCCACACGCCGAGCTCGTCCTTCGTCTTCGCGGCGACGAGCGCCGCGCGCTCGGCCTGCCACAACGCGAACGGCACCAGCACCTTGCCGGCCGGCAACGCGTCGACCGCGGGCAGTGCACCGTCTTCCGCCGCGCGCACGACTTGCCATGCATCGTCGATCACTGCGCGGTTCTTGATAATCGAAGCCATCTGCTAATTCCTTCTACCCGGTTGGTTACGCGTTCACTGCCTGGCGCGCCGCATACACGCGCTCCTTGAACGGCGCGATGCCGATGCGGTCGTACGTGTCGACGAAGCGCTCGCCGTCGACGCGCGATTCGACGAACGTGTCGATCAGCTTCGCGATCACGTCGGGCACTTCCTCCGCCGAGAACGACGGCCCGATCACGCGGCCGAGGCGCGCGCCGTTCCGGCCCGTGCCCTGCTCGCCGCCGAGCGACACCTGGTACCACTCGGCGCCGTCCTTGTCGACGCCGAGGATGCCGATGTTGCCGACGTGGTGGTGACCGCACGAGTTCATGCAACCGGAAATGTTCAGCGACAGGTCGCCGAGGTCGTACACGTAGTCCAGATCGTCGAAACGCTGCTGGATCGCCAGCGCGATCGGGATCGACTTCGCGTTCGCGAGCGAGCAGAAGTCGCCGCCCGGGCACGCGATGATGTCGGTCAGCAGGCCGATGTTCGGCGTCGCGAAACCGGCCGCCTTCGCCTTTTCCCACACCTCGAACAGGTCGCGCTTCTTCACGTTCGCGAGAATCAGGTTCTGCTCGTGCGACACGCGCAGCTCGCCGAACGAATAGGCGTCGGCCCAGTCGGCCACCAGGTCCATCTGCTGGTCGGTCGCATCGCCCGGCGCGATGCGGTGATCCTTCAGCGACAGCGTGACGGCTGCATAACCGGTCACCTTGTGCGGTGCGACGTTACGCTCGACCCAGCGCGCGAACGCCTTGTTCTCGAGCAGGCGCTGTTCGAACGATGCATCGGTGTCGGCCAGCTTCTCGTAGACGGGCGGCTGGAAGTACTGCGACACGCGATCGACTTCCGCCTGCGTGAGCGTCGACGGGCCGTCCTTCAGGTGCTGCCACTCTTCCTCGACCTGCTGCGCAAACTTCGCGGGCGACAGCGCCTTCACGAGGATCTTGATGCGCGCCTTGTACAGGTTGTCGCGGCGGCCGTAGCGGTTGTACACGCGCAGCACGGCTTCGCAGTAAGTCAGCAGGTGCTGCCACGGCAGGTCTTCCTTGATCACCGCGCCGATGATCGGCGTACGGCCGAGGCCGCCGCCCGCGAGGATGCTCGCGACCACTTCGCCCTGCGCGTTCTTCTTCAGGTACACGCCGAGGTCGTGAATCTGCACGGCCGCGCGGTCGTCCTTCGAGCCCGACACCGCGATCTTGAACTTGCGCGGCAGCCACGCGAATTCGGGATGGAACGTCGACCACTGGCGCAGGATTTCCGACCACGGGCGCGGATCGATCTCTTCGTCCTGGGCGACGCCGGCGAACTGGTCGGCCGTGATGTTGCGGATGCAGTTGCCCGACGTCTGGATGCCGTGCATCTGCACCGACGCGAGCTTCGCGAGGATCTCGGGCGTCTCCTCGAGCTTGATCCAGTTGAACTGGATGTTCGAGCGGGTCGAGAAGTGGCCGTAGCCGCGGTCGTGTTCGCGGGCGATGCGCGCCAGCATCCGGAGCTGGTCGCTGCGCAGGTTGCCGTACGGAATCGCGATGCGGTGCATGTATGCGTGGCGCTGCATGTACAGGCCGTTCTGCAGGCGCAGCGGACGGAATTCTTCTTCGCTCAACTCGCCCGACAGCCGGCGGCGCACCTGATCGCGGTACTGCGCGACACGCTCGTCGACGATCGTCTGGTCGTATTGGTCGTACTGATACATTCGGGGACCCCAGGGTTTTCGTGGTGACCGCGCGACGTCCTAGCCACGTCGCGCCCGAATCTCCGTTCCGCCGTCACCGCCCCCATCCGCTGGCGGATGGATTGCTAATGACGAAAACAGATATCCATATTTGAAAAACTCCGGTGAATCGTAATAAACTCGCCTTATATTTCAAACGACTAAAAAATTCTGTTGATATGCGGAAGGGTTATAAATGAACCTGCACCAATTTCGCTTCGTGCGCGAGGCCGTCCGGCAGAATTTCAACCTCACCGAGGCCGCCAAGGCGCTCTACACGTCGCAACCGGGGGTATCGAAGGCGATCATCGAGCTCGAGGACGAGCTCGGCGTGGAGATCTTCACGCGGCACGGCAAGCGCGTGCGCTCGCTCACCGAGCCGGGCAGGATCATCCTCGCGTCGGTCGAGCGGATTCTTCAGGAGGTTGAAAGCCTTAAAAGGGTCGGGAAAGATTACGCAGCACAGGATCAGGGCAACCTGACCATCGCCGCGACCCACACGCAGGCCCGCTACTCGCTGCCGGCCGCGATCGCCGAATTCAAGAAGCGCTTCCCGAAGGTACACCTGTCGATCCTGCAAGGCAGCCCGACGCAGGTGGCCGAGATGGTGATCCACGACCAGGCCGATCTCGCGATCGCGACCGAGGCGATCTCCGACTACAAGGAGCTCGTGTCGCTGCCCTGCTTCCAGTGGCATCACGCGGCCGTCGTGCCGGCCGACCACCCGTTGCTCGAACGCAAGCCGGTCACGCTCGACGATCTCGCCCAGTACCCGCTGATCACGTACGACGACGCGTTCGCGGGCCGCAAGAAGATCAACCATGCGTTCGCGCTGCGCGGGCTGTCGCCGGACATCGTGCTCGAGGCGATCGACGCCGACGTGATCAAGACCTACGTCGAACTCGGCCTCGGCGTCGGGATCATGGCCGACATCGCGTTCAATCCCGAGCGCGACCGCAACCTGCGGCTGATCCCGGTCGGCCACCTGTTCGGCAGCAACGTGACGCGTGTCGCGCTCAAGCAGGGCGCCTACCTGCGCAGCTATGTGTATACGCTCGTCGAACTGCTGTCGCCGACGCTGAACCGCAAGCTGATCGAGCAGGCGCTCAAGGGCGAATCCGAATCGTACGAGCTTTGACCGGCCTGTATAAACACAGGGGCGCGAATCCGAACCGCGCCCCTTTTCGTTGCCCGACGGAGAATCCCGCATGACGCTTTCCGCCCTGTTGCGCCGCGCCGCCGCCGGCGCGCTCGCGCTCGCCTGTGCCGCCGCCCATGCCGACCTGAAGGTCGGCGTCGACCTGTCGTCGACCGGCCCGGCCGCCGCGATCGGCATCACGAGCAAGAACGCCATCCTGATGTGGCCGAAGACGATCGCCGGGCAGCCCGTGCAGGTGACGGTGCTCGACGATGCATCCGACCCGGGCACCGCGGTGCGCAACATCCGCAAGCTGGTCGACGAGGATCACGTCGACGTCGTGGTCGGGCCGAACATCACGCCGGCCGCGCTCGCGGCGCTCGACGCGGTCGCGGCCGGGCAGACGCCGATGATCACGCTGGTCGGTTCCGGCGCGATCGTCGAGCCGCAGGAAGGCGCGCGGACCTGGGCGTTCAAGATGGCGCAGAGCGACCGCGCGATGGCCGACGTGATGACGCGCTACATGGCGAACCACGGCGTGAAGACGGTCGGCTTCATCGGCTTTGCGGACAGCTACGGCGACAGCTGGCTCAACGAGTTCACGCGCTTCGCGGACCTGCGCAAGATCCGCGTCATCGCGATCGAGCGCTACAACCGCACCGACGCGAGCGTCACGGGCCAGGCTTTGAAGCTGATCGCGGCGAAACCCGACGCGATCCTGATCGCGGGCTCGGGCACGCCGGCCGTGCTGCCGCAGCGCACGCTGATCGAGCGCGGCTACAAGGGCCCGGTCTACCAGACGCACGGGATCGCGACGCCGGAATTCATCAAGCTCGGCGGCAAGGACGTCGACGGGACGCTGTTCCCGACCCAGCCGGTGGTCGTCGCGCGCACGCTGCCGGCCGATCATCCGGCCCGCAAGGCCGCGCTCGCGTTCGTCGACGCATACGAGGCGAAATACGGCGCCGGCACGGTCACGCAGTTCGCGGGCGACGCGGCGGGCGTCTATCCGCGCCTTGCCGATGCGGTCGGCCGCGCGCTGAAGGCCGCTCAGCCCGGCGCGCCCGCGTTCCGTGCGGCGCTGCGGCGCGAACTGGAACGCGCGCACGAGCTCGTCGTGCCGAACGGCGTCGTCAATACCAGCGACAAGGATCATGTGGGGCTCGATCAGCGCGCGAGCGTGATGGGGATCGTCAAGCAGGGCCGGTTCGTCTACCTGAGCCAGTGACGTGCGCGACCGGCACCGGGGCAGCTTGCCCGGCGTCGGGATTTCAGACATAATCCGCGTTTCGCCGCGCACAATCGCATGCGCGGCCAGGATCAAGCCCAGGTGGTGAAATTGGTAGACGCAGGGGACTCAAAATCCCCCGCCGCAAGGCGTGCCGGTTCGATTCCGGCCCTGGGCACCAGTATTTCGCAGCGTCGTGCGCTGCATCTGTCGAAACCCGCGCAAGCTCGCCGCTTCGCGGGTTTTTTGTTTTTGCCGCCCGCGCCGCAACGCGCGCCCCCGCGCAACAGTCCAAGCATCATGAGGACGCGCGGCACGGAGGCACGCCATGTCCATGCGCACGATTTCATCCCCGCTGCGCCGCCGCGTGCTCGCCGTGGCGTTGTCGCTCATGCTGGGCGGATGCGACGTCCTGACCGCGCCGCCGGTGCCTGACTGGCCGGGCCCGCACGCACCGTATCCGTTCCCGGACAACATCCCGCATCGCACCGAATGAAGCGCCGGCCGCCGGCCGTGCCTCGCGCTCAGGCCATCAGTTCGCGAACGAAGTCGAGAAACACCCTCACCTTCGCCGAGACGAGGTTTGACGCGTGGTGATACGCGTAAAGCGGGAACGTCTCGTCCGCCCATTCCGGCAACAGCAGCACCAGCCGCCCTTCAGCCAGGATGTCCCTCGCATAGAGTTCCAGCAATTGCGCAATCCCCGCGCCGCCCAGGCACGCACCGAGCAGCATGCCCGTATCGTTGACCATCAGCCGGCCGGCGGCATCGAACGGCACCACTTCCTTGCCGCGATGGAATTCCCATTCGAATGGCCGCCCCGTCACCGGGTCGCGGATCAGCACGCAACGGTGCCCGTCCGCGAGATCCCGCGGATGCCGCGGTTCGCCATGACGCGCGACATAGGCTGTCGACGCGCAGGTGAGCACGCGCGTTTCCAGCAGCAGCCGCGCACGATACGACGACGGCTCCGGAATGCCGAATCGCACGGCCACGTCGAACCCGTCTGCGACGAGGTCGCCCATCCGGTCGCGCACGCTGATCTCGACGGACAGGTCGGGGAAGCGGTCGAGAAACTCCGCCATCTTCGGTGCCAGCACGTAGTGGCCGAAGGTCGCGTCGACATTGACGCGCAGCCGCCCCCTGACACGCGCCTTCGACTGGCCGGCGTCGATCGCCGCCTCCTCGATGCCGGCCAGCAGCGGCGCGACCGCCTCATAGAAACGCCGACCCTCGTCGGTCAGCGTGATCGCGCGCGCCGTGCGGTTGAAGATCCGGATGCCGACGCGCTCTTCCAGCCGGGCAACGGCACGGCTCACCGCCGGCTGCGTCAGCCCCATCGCCTCGCCGGCGCGCGCGAAGGTGCCCGCCTCGATCACCGCCGAGAGCACGCCGATCCCGCTCAAAAGCCTGCTATCGAATGCCATAAGACATACTTTCAGTCATTCTTTATCTTCCGATTATTCATTATTTTTATTAACCGAGGAAGCCTACATTAGTCCTGTCGCCGGATCGCACGGCACTCACAAACCAAGGAGCAGGACATGAGCACATCGCAACAGGTCGCCCTCGTCACGGGTTCGTCGCGCGGCATCGGCGCAGAAATCGCGCGCCAGCTCGCCCGGGACGGCTTCCGGGTCATCGTCAACTATGCAGGGAGCGCCGGCCCGGCCCGCGAAGTGGTCGACGCGATCGTCGCCGACGGCGGCCATGCCGTCGCGGTGCAGGCGAACGTCGCCGACCCGGCGGCCGTGGCCGCGCTGTTCGACGCCGCGCAAGAGGCATTCGGCGGCGTGGATGTCGTGGTCAATTCCGCGGGCGTGATGAAGCTGGCGACCATCGCCGACTGCGACGATGCGCTCTTCGACGAAACGATCGCCATCAACGTGAAAGGCACCTTCAACGTATGCCGCGAAGCGGCCAGGCGGGTGCGCGACGGGGGACGCATCATCAACCTGTCGACCAGCGTGATCGGCATGCGCATGCCGACTTACGGCGTGTACGTCGCCAGCAAGGCGGCAGTCGAAAGCCTGACTCAGGTGCTCGCGCAGGAAATGCGCGGGCGCGGCATTCGCGTGAATGCCGTCGCGCCGGGACCGGTCGCAACCGAGTTGTTCCTTCAGGGCAAGAGCCCCGAACTCGTCGAGCGGCTCGCGAAGCTGAACCCGCTCGAGCGGCTCGGCCAGCCCGACGACATCGCGCGCGTCGTCGCATTCCTCGCCGGCCCCGACGGCGCGTGGGTCAACGGCCAGATCCTGCGCGCCAACGGCGGCATGTGCTGACGGGCCGCCTGCCTCGCCCCTCGCTTACCGGAGAAAGATCATGAAGGAAGTCATTCTCGTCACGGGTGCGTCCAGCGGCTTCGGCCTGCTGACGGCCCAGGCGCTCGCCCGCGCCGGCCATACCGTCTACGCGTCGATGCGCGAAAGCAGCGGCCGCAACGCGCCGCGCGTCGCCGCCATCGCGGCCTACGCGCAGGAGCACAGGGTCGACCTGCGCACCGTCGAGCTCGACGTCGGCGACGACGCGTCCGTCGCTGCCGCCATCGATCGCGTGATCGCGGACAACGGCCGCCTGGACGTCATCGTCCACAATGCCGGCCACATGGTGTTCGGTCCGGCCGAAGCGTTCACGCCCGAGCAGATCGCCCAGCTCTACGACATCAACGTCGTATCGACCCAGCGCGTCAACCGCGCGGCGCTGCCGCACCTGCGCCGTCAGGGCCGCGGCCTGCTCGTCTGGGTGTCGTCGTCCTCCGCACGCGGCGGCACGCCGCCGTTCCTCGCCCCTTACTTCGCCGCGAAGGCCGCGATGGATTCGCTCGCGGTGTCCTATGCCGCCGAACTCGCCCGCTGGGGTATCGAGACGTCGATCGTCGTGCCGGGCGCCTTCACCCAGGGCACGAATCACTTCGCCCATGCGGGCAAGCCGGCCGATTCGGCCGTGCAGGCCGCCTACGACGACGGCCCCTATGCGGGCGTCGCCGGACAGGCGCTGCAGGGCCTCGCCGCGCTCGAACCGGCAGACGCCGATGCCGGCACCGTCGCGACGGCGATTGCCGACATCGTCGCCGCACCCGCCGGCAAGCGTCCGTACCGCGTATTCGTCGATCCGTCGCAGGACGGCGCGGAGGAAGTGTTCCGCGTCGGCGATCGCGTGCGCCGCGAGATGTTCAGGAACATCGGCCTCGCCGACCTGCTGGCCGCCCGCGTCGGCAGTTGATCCGGTGCGCGCCCGGCGCCGGGCACGCCGACGCGCATCAGCACGGCTCGCAGAACCCGAGGATCGCTTCCGCAACCGCCGCCGGCGCCTCGCGCTGCGGAAAGTGGCCGACACCGTCCAGCACCTGCCGCGCGTAGCGGCCCGTGAAGAAGCGCTCACGCCCGGCCGAGCTGTCCGGATGATTGCAGGTATCCGCGCCGCCGTGCAGCACCAGTGTCGGCAATGCCAGCACCGGCGCGGGATTCAAGCGCGCTTCGTCACCGGCGTGGGCCGGCGCGCCCGGCGCGAATCCCCACCGATGCCGATACGAATGCAGGACGACGTCGATCCAGTCGGGGCCGTCGAACGCGTCTGCCGCCGCCTCGAAATCGCCGTCGCGATACCAGCCCGGTGGCGACCATGTGTCCCACATCAAACGGGCAAACGCGCGGCGATCGTCGCGCAACGCCTGCTCGCCGCGTGGCGTCGCCATGAACCAGTGATACCAGTAATTGCGCGCCTGCTGCAGCGACAGCGGCTGCCCGGGGTCGTTGGTGCCGTATCCGACCGACAGCATCACGAGATGCGATCCGGCGTCATCGCGCAGCCCGCACGCGTTCGCGGCCGCCCGGGCGCCCCAGTCGTGCCCGACCAGCACGGGTCGCTCGAGGCCGAGCGCATCGACGAAGTCGAGCACATCTCGACCGAGCGCCGCGAGCTGGCCGCTGCGCGGCACGGATGCGTCACGAAAATGCGTCGGCGCAAAGCCGCGCAGCGCAGGCGCAAGCACGCGGTAGCCGCGCGCGGCAAGCGTCGTCGCCGCGGCGCCCCAGCCGATCGGGCTGTCCGGCCAGCCGTGCAGCAGTACCGCCACGCGCTCGCCGCGCGGGTTCCATTCGAGATAGGCAATATCGAGCGACGCGGTCGTCGCATGCGCGTAGGTCGTCATCGTGCACTCCGTTGAGTCGATCCGAGTGGACGATGGTAGGCCGGTCGTTCATCACGATTCGCGGAGTATCATTGTTCACTCTTCGCACATTGTGTTGAATCGAACCATGGAACCGCTGACCGATCCCGCGTCGAGCGCGCTCGACATCACGCTGTTGCGCACCTTCCTCGAAGTCGTCGACAGCCGCGGGTTCGCGCCGGCCGCGGAACGGCTTGCGTTGACACCGTCCGCCGTCAGCGGCCATATCAAGCGGCTCGAACAGGCGGCCGGCACGGTGCTGCTCGCGCGCACGACGCGCCGCATCGCGCTCACGCCGGCCGGCGACACGCTGTACGCGTACGCGCGCAACATCGTCGACATGGAGCGCGAAGTGCGCGCGAGGCTGCGCGGCGCGCCGGCGCACGGGCCGCTGCGGGTCGGCGCGTCGGAGGATTTCGCGGGCGCGTGGCTGCCGCATGTGCTGCGCACGTTTCGCGACCGCCACCCGCGCACGTCGATCGAACTGAAGGTCGGCATCACCGCGTCGCTGCTGCGCGAGCAGACGCTCGGCCGGCTCGACGTCGTGTTCGGCAAGCAGTGCCGGCAGGTCGACACGCCGGGCGAACTGCTGTGGGAAGAGCCGCTCGTGTGGGCGTTCGCGTCGGATCGCACGCTCGACGCCGGCGGCGACGTGCCGCTCGCGCTGTTTCCGCAGCCGTGCGTTTATCGCGAAGCCGCCGTCGCGGCACTCGCCGCCGCGCTGCGCCCGTTTCGCGTGCTGTTCGAGAGCGGCAGCATGGCCGGCTGCGTGTCGGCCGCGCTCGCCGGCTTCGCGGTCACCGCGCTGGCGCGCAGCCAGCTGCGCGACGGCTTGCGCGAATGCGGGCCGCAAGACGGCCTGCCGGCGTTGCCGGCCGCGCGCTTTTACGCGTTCGCGTCGAAGCCCGACGACGCCGGCGCCGCGCTGATCGACGCGGTGCGGGCCACCGGGCGCACGCGGCAGTTCTCCGCACACGCCGACTGAACGCGCGCCGGTCGCAATGGATGTCGAATGCCGCCGGCGCGCCCCCGCCGATCGCGGTCGGCGCGTGCGGGCGCGGCGCCCCTTTCGGTCGCCGGTCCTCAGTCGCCGGTCGCGGTCGCGGTCGCGCCCGTGCCGTTCAGCGCATCCGCCATCAACTCCGCGAACCATTCGATGAACGCGTTGAGCCGTCTCGACCGGTGCCGGCGATGCGGATACACGGCCGACACGTCCATCGGCGCGGCACGGTGGCCGGGCATCACGTCGACCAGCGCCCCGCTGTCCAGCAGATGCTCGACGTCGAAGCGCGGAATCTGGATCAGCCCCATCCCGGCGATGCAGCTGGCGATATAGGTTTCGGCGTTGTTGACGATCACGCGGCTCGGCAGCGTGAGGGTGTACCGCTGGCCGTCCGAGCAGTATTCCCAGTCGAGTTCACGCCCGGTCGTCGGCGACGCATAGCCGATCGCCCAGTGTCCGTGCGCGAGCGCGTCCGGATGCTCGGGCACGCCGCATTCGCGCAGGTAGTCGGGGCTCGCGCAGTTGATCAGCGTGAACTGCCCGAGCGGCCGCACGACGAGACTGCTGTCCGCGAGCCGCCCGACGCGGATCGCGCAGTCGACGCCCTCCTGCACCAGGTCGATCGACCGATCCGTCGAGCCGAGCGACAGTTGCAGCTTCGGGTAACGGCGAAACAGCGACGGCAGCGCGGGCGCCACCATGCGGCGCGCGATCCGGCTCGGCACGTCGACGTTCAGCCGGCCGATCACGTCGCGGTCGCGGCGGCGGAACAGGCGGTCGAGTTCGTCGGCTTCCGCGAGCAGGCGCCGGCCGCGTTCGAGCAGCAACGCGCCGTCGGCCGTCAACTGCACCTGGCGCGTCGTGCGATGCAGGAGGCGCGTGCCGAGCCCCGTCTCGAGCTGCTGGACGGCCGCCGACACGGTCGCGCGCGGCACGTCGAGCGCGTGCGCGGCCTTGATGAAGCTGCCCATCTCGGCAACCTGCAGGAAGATTCTGACCTGATCCAGCTTGTCCATCGGCAGGGAACGTAGGTTCGGAAACGCGTCGCCGCCGGCTGTCGCGCGTCGCGGCAAGGTTCGGCGGCACGGAAAAACGGGCGCGCAGCCGCGAGGCCGCACGCCCGTCCATTGTCCACGCAAACGCGCCATTGCGGTGCACGCCGCACCCCGCAACGTCCGCCGAAGCGGCGCGTTACCCGGCCGGTTACTTGGCCAGTTACTTGGTCGCTTACTTCGTCGTATAGCCGCCGTTGATCAGGATCGTCTGGCCCGTGATCCACCAGCCGTCGGTGACGAGATGGCGAATGAACGGTACGACGTCCTCGATGTCGGTCAGGCCCGTCTTGCTGAACGGCGACAGCGCGGCCGCCGTCTTGTGATACGCGACCGCATCGGCGCCCTCGGCCGGATAGAAGAACGGCGTGTCCATCGGACCCGGCCCGACGGCCGTCACCGAGATCCCGCGCGCGCCGTACTCCTTCGACGCCGCACGCGTGAAATGCTCGACCGGCGCCTTCGATCCTTCGTACGCCGCATAGAACGGCGTGAACGCGCCGAGCAGCGACGTCACGAGCGTGACGAGCTTGCCGTGATCCTCGAGGTGCCGCCCCGCTTCCTTGATGAAGAAAAACGCCGACTTGCTGTTGACCGCGAACATCTCGTCGTACTCGGCCTCGCTGATCTCGGTGAACGGCTTCTTCAGCACCTTGCCGACCGTGTTGATCGCGATGTCGATCTTGCCGAAGCGCTGTTTCGCGTCGTCGAACAGCTTCTCGACCGCGGCGGCCGTCGTCAGGTCGCCCTGGAACGTGGCAGCCTCCGCGCCGGCCGCACGCACCGCGGCGGCCGTCTCCTCGGCCTGTGCCTGCGATGCGGCGCTGTTGTAGTGAATCGCCACTGCCTTCGCGCCGTGGCTCGCCAAATCCCGGGCGATCAGGCCGCCGAGATTCTTTGCGCCGCCTGCGATCAGGACGACCTTGTCTGCGAGCGTATGAATTGCCACGGTGGACTCCTTTTCTCGATGAACGAATCCTGGAGTGTAGGCACGCGCGACGCACCGGTCAGCCGGTCGCGGCTGGATGGATTATCCAGAAAATCCGTCCAATCGCCGCAGCGTAATGTGGCCTGCCGCACCGACAGGATTTCCGGAATCGCCGACCGATGCCGCGGATGCCGGCCGGCTCAGCGCGCGTACAGCGCCGCGTCGATCTTGCCGAGCAGCCATTGCATGCCGGCCAGATGCTGCTGGTCGTGGCTGCACAGGTAGTGGACGAGCCCGCGCACGGTCAGCGAGCCGTAACCGTCGAACTCCCCGGTGCGTGCGAGCTGTTCGGGCGTGAGGCGCGACACGAGGTCGAGCGTCTCGCGCCGTGCTTCGCGGATCGCCGCGAGCACGTCGGACGCATACGCGTCGTTGTAGCGGCGCTCGATCGCGAGCGCGTCGCCATCGATCGATACGAGCAGCGGCCGGTCTTCCTCGAGCATCCGCCGCAGCCGCACGTGATAACCGTCGGTCTCGATGTCGCGCACGTGGCAAAGCTGCCCGAGCGGCGAGAAGTGCTCGCTCGGGATTCCGGCCCAGTCGCCGGGCGTCCAGCGCGCGTAGCCGTCGGGGACGGCCGCGAAATGCGCTTCGAGCTGACGGGGAAAATCGGCGAGTGCGTCGAGCGTCGTCGGATTCATGCGGGACTCCCTGTCGAATGGAAGCGACGGCAGCCCTGGCACGGGCCTGCCGCCGCCGTTGCGTCACGTCACTTCACGCTGAAGCCGTACGCGCCCTGCGTGCGGTGCCCGTCGGTCGCGACGGCCACCCATTTCACCGTATAGGCGCCCGTGCCGGCCGCCGTGAGCGGCACCGTCATCCGCTTGCGGTTTGACGTGTCGACGCGCGCACGGCCGTCCGACACCGTCTTGCCGTTGCCGTCGACGACGACGATCGAGCTGAACGCCGGCTCCAGCGGCTCGGTGAAATCGATCGTGACGGCAGCCGGTGCGGCGGCCACCGCCGCGCCCGCCGCCGGGTCGCTCTTCGCGAGATGCGCGTGCGCGAACGCAACCGACGAGACGGTTGCGGCGAGGATGACGGCGGCAGCCTTGCGGCCGAACGGGAACGAAGCGAAAGGCATGGACTTTCCGTGAAGAGTGAACGGGCGCCGCGCCCCGCGCGGCGTACCGGCAGCTTACCAGCGCATGCGGGTTCACGCCGGCCGCGCGCCGCCGCTTGATAGAATGCGCGCGCTATGGATCTCGAAAGCATTCTCTACACCCAGGGCTTCGGCTCGCGCCGCCAGTGCCGCGGCCTGATCGAAGCGGGCCGCGTCAGCGTGGCGGGCGCGTGCGCGACCGACCCCGACGCCGCGTTCGATACCGACGGCCTTGTGTTCTCGGTCGACGATACGGCGTGGCCGTTCCACGCGCGCGCATATCTCGCGCTCAACAAGCCGGCCGGCTACGAGTGTTCGCGCGACCCGCAACACCACGCGAGCGTGTTCACCCTGCTGCCCGCGCCGCTCGTCGCGCGCGGCGTGCAGTGCGTCGGACGTCTCGACCAGGACACGACGGGCCTGCTGCTGCTGTCGGACGACGGCCAGTTCGTGCACGCGTACACGTCGCCGAAGCGCAAGGTGCCGAAAACCTACGTGGCGACCGTGCGCCACCCGCTCGACGACGCGCAGCTGAATGCGCTGCGCACCGGCGTGCAGCTGCACGGCGAGCCGAAGCCGATCGCGGCGGTCGCCGCCGACGCGCGCGCACCGCACGCGCTCGCGCTGACCGTCCTCGAAGGCAAGTATCACCAGGTCAAGCGCATGGTCGCGGCGGCGAGCAATCGCGTCGAAGCGCTGCATCGCGAAAGCATCGGCGGCTTCGCGCTGCCGGGCGATCTCGCGCCGGGTGCGTGGCGCTGGCTCGATGACGCCGACCTTTCAGCGCTGCGCAATCCCGTCGAAACCCTGTAAGGGAAAATCCGCACGATCGTTCGATGCCCGGCCGCGTCTCGGCCGCATGTTCCCCCGCTATACTGAAATCACAAGCTGCACGAGCAGCGATGCAGGGGGAGATACCATGAACGTCAACCATACTTTCGAACTGTCGTACATGATGATCGCGTTCGCGGTCGTCGGTGTCATCGTGATCGGCGGCCTGCTGGCCATGATGCACGCGAAGCACAAATATCATCCGAACCTGATTGGCGCGCTGATCGGCGCGCTGCTGTGCTTCCTGCTGATCGAGGCATTACCGGCGCTGACCTGATGCGCTGCCCGGCGCGAGCGTTTGAAGGAAATCGTCTACGGTCGGATACCGCAACGTCACGCACAATTCGGCCTTGAGCCGGGCGTTGGACAGGCGCCGCGACTCGCGCATGAACGACAGCAGGGTCGGCTCGAGCTGGCGCTCGGCGTCCGCGCGGCTGACGCGTGGCGGCCTCGGCAGGCCGAGCGCCTGCGCGACCCGGTCGAAATATTCCCCCATCCGCAGTTCGCTGTCGTCCGACGCGTGCACGGCGCGCGCCGGCTTGCCGCGTTCGGCCGCGCGGCGCAGGATCGCAGCGAGATCGTCCGCGTGGATGTGGTTCGTGTAGACGTCGTCGGCCGGTTCGAGTGCCGGCGTGCCGCGCTCGAGCCGTGCGACCGGCAGGCGGTTCGCCGCGTAGATGCCCGGAATGCGCACGATGCGCGCGGACAGCACGCCGCGCACCGTCGCCGCGCGCAGTTGCCGCTCGGCCGACACGCGTCGGAACGCGCGCGGATTCGCGGGGCGCAAGGGCTGCGTCTCGTCGATGCGCGCGCCACCGCAGTCGCCGTATACGCCCGTCGTGCTCGCGTAGACGAGCCTCGGCGCGCGAAGGCCGTCGGGTACAATACGCGCTCCCCGAACGGGTGCGCCGGCCTGCCGTGCAGCGGTGCGCAGCGTTCGGAGCCGGCCGACCGCCGGTGCCGGCGGAGTCGATGGCCGACGCGCAGGCACGGTCGTTGCGGCAATCAGCGCACGCGTGCGCCGGTCGTCGCGGCCGTCGGATGGCGGCGGCGCGAGATGCAGGATCGTGCGGGCCAGGCCCGCGAGGCGGCCGAGCGTCGCCCGGCGATCGAGGTCGCCGACGATCGGCGTCGCGCCCGCGGCACGCAGTTCGTCGCGGCGGGCCGGGTGGCTCGTCAGCGCGAAGATCCGCAGGTTGCGGTGCGTGTCGCGCCATTGCGCGACGCAGCGCATGCCGACGTCGCCGCAGCCGACGATCAGTGCGCGCGGCCGGCGCAGGATTCGAGTCGCGATCATGTTGGTTGCGAAATCAGTAGCCACCGTTGCGCGACGCGCAACGGGCTTGCATTGTAGCTGCCGTGCCCGACATGCACGGTCCCCACATTTTGTTCTAGTTTGGTTCTATGGCATTCAACGTCACTCTCAAGCAAAGCGGCCGGCAATTCCAGGTCGAGTCGGACGAAACCGTGCTGGCGGCTGCGCTGCGCCAGAACGTCCATCTGCCGTACGGCTGCAAGAACGGCGCGTGCGGCTCCTGCAAGGGCCAGATCGTGTCGGGCCAGATCGAACAGGGCCCGCACGCCGCGTCGGCGCTGTCCAACGACGAGCGCACGCGCGGCCTCGCGCTGCTGTGCTGCTCGAAGGCGCAGTGCGATCTCGAAATCGACGTGCGCGAAATCGCCGGCGTCGACGGCGTGCAGGTCAAGAAGCTGCCGTGCCGGATCGCCGCGCTCGAACGCAAGGCCGACGACGTGATGGTCGTGAAGCTGCAGCTGCCCGCCAACGAACGCCTGCAGTATCTCGCGGGCCAGTACGTCGAGTTCATCCTGAAGGACGGCTCGCGCCGCAGCTACTCGATGGCGAACGCGCCGCACGAGGAAGGCCCGATCGAGCTGCACATCCGCCACATGCCGGGCGGCAAGTTCACCGACCACGTGTTCGGCGCAATGAAGGAGCGCGACATCCTGCGCTTCGAAGGCCCGCTCGGCACGTTCTTCCTGCGCGAGGATTCCGACAAGCCGATCGTGCTGCTCGCATCGGGCACGGGCTTCGCACCGATCAAGGCGATCATCGAGCACGTGAAGCACACGGGCATCACGCGCCCGATGACGCTCTACTGGGGCGCGCGCCGCAAGAAGGACATCTACCTCGACGAGCTCGCCGAGCAGTGGGCACGCGAGATCCCGAACTTCAAGTACGTGCCGGTGCTCTCCGAGCCGGACGCCGGCGACCAGTGGACGGGCCGCACCGGCTTCGTCCATCGCGCGGTGATCGAGGATCTGCCCGACCTGTCGGGCTACCAGGTCTACGCGTGCGGCGCGCCGGTGATGGTCGAATCCGCGCAACGCGACTTCACGCAGCATCACGCGCTGCCGGCTGACGAGTTCTACGCCGACTCGTTCACGAGCGCCGCCGATCTCGCGCATCCGGTCTGACACCCGCGCATCCGCGTCCCGCGTCGCGCACCGCGATGTCACATCCGTGGCATCGCGGCGGTTTACAGTGAGGCGCGGGATGCCTTATGCTTGCGCACATGAACTGCTTCCTGTCCGCCCTTCGACGTCGCCGCTCGCCGCTCCGCCCGGATGCCGCAGGCTCGTCACGGACTCGCGCGTAACCCCCACACCGCTTCACCGGTTACGCACAAGCTGTTCGACCCACCAGCCACGGCCTTCCGTGGCTTTTTTATTGCCTGTTTCCCTTTCAACGCCCGCTGGAGTCTGCTGCCATGCCCCTGAACGATTATCCGATCGACTCGCTGATGTACATCACGAACCGCCCCGACATCGTGTTTACGCACGGCAAGGGTTCGTGGCTCTACGATCACACGGGCAAGCGCTACCTGGACTTCATCCAGGGCTGGGCCGTCAACAGCCTCGGCCACTGCAACGACGGCATCGTCGAGGCGCTGAAGACGCAGGCGGAAAAGCTGCTGAACCCGTCGCCCGCGTTCTACAACGAACCGATGGCGAAGCTCGCGGGCCTGCTCACGCAGCACAGCGTGTTCGACAAGGTGTTCTTCACGAACAGCGGCGCGGAGGCAAACGAAGGCGCGATCAAGCTCGCGCGCAAGTGGGGCCGCAAGTTCAAGAACGGCGCCTACGAGATCATCACGTTCGACCACAGCTTCCACGGCCGCACGCTCGCGACGATGTCGGCCAGCGGCAAGCCGGGCTGGGACACGATCTACGCACCGCAGGTGCCGGGTTTCCCGAAGGCCGAGCTCAACGACATCAACTCGGTCGAGAGGCTGATCACCGACAAGACCGTCGCGGTGATGCTCGAGCCGATCCAGGGTGAAGGCGGCGTGATTCCGGCGACGCGCGAATTCATGCAGGCGCTGCGCGCGCTGACGAAACAGCACAACCTGCTGCTGATCGTCGACGAGGTGCAAAGCGGCTGCGGCCGCGCGGGCACGCTGTTCGCATACGAGCTGTCCGGCATCGAGCCGGACGTCATGACGCTCGCGAAAGGCATCGGCGGCGGCGCCCCGCTCGGCGCGCTGCTGTCGAAGGCCGAGGTCGCGGTGTTCGAGGCCGGCGACCAGGGCGGCACGTACAACGGCAACCCGCTGATGACGGCGGTCGGCTATTCGGTGATCTCGCAGCTCGTCGCGCCCGGCTTCCTCGAAGGCGTGCGCGCGCGCAGCGAATACCTGAAGCGCAAGCTGCTCGAACTGTCGGAAGAGCGCGGTTTCGAAGGCGAACGCGGCGAAGGCCTGCTGCGCGCGCTGCTGCTCGGCAAGGACATCGGCCCGCAGATCGTCGAGAAGGCACGCGACATGCAGCCCGACGGCCTGCTGCTGAACGCCGCGCGGCCGAACCTGCTGCGCTTCATGCCCGCACTGAACGTGACGACCGAAGAGATCGACCAGATGATGGCGATGCTGCGGTCGGTTCTCGACACACTCTGAGGAGAGCCCGCCGATGGATGCCGCCGCCGATGCTGTCGCAATCCGCCCGTTCGAACGCGCCGACACCGATGCCGTGCTCGCGGTATGGCGCGATGCGTTCCCGCAGTACGACGAAGCCGGTGCGCCGCCGCACCGCGATCCGCTGCGATCGATCGAGCTGAAGCTCGCGACGCAGCCGGAGCTGTTTTTCGTCGCGACCAGCGGCGCACGCGTCGTCGGCACGCTGATGGCGGGTTTCGACGGACATCGCGGCTGGCTCTACTCGTTCGGCGTATCGAACGACGCGCGGCGGCTCGGCATCGGCCGCGCGCTGATCGCGCATGCGGAACGCGCGCTCGCCGCGCGCGGCTGCCTGAAGATCAACCTGCAGGTGCTGCCGGGCAACGACGACGCGTGCCGCTTCTACGCGGCGCTCGGCTACCGCGTCGAGGAGCGCATCTCGTTCGGCAAGACGCTGCCGGCCGCATGACGCGACAGCCGGCCGCCGGCGATCTCAGCGCGTGATCGGCCCCGCGCCCGGCAGCGGATTGCCGAGCGCGTCGGTCGGCACGGCCTGCTGCTCGAACGCGGCGAAATAGGCGGCCCACTGCGTGTCGCTCACGCGCACGATCAGCGCGCCGTCCTGCCAGACGTCGTTGTGGTCGTTGTGGTCGTCGCCCGCACGGTGCACGTAGTTCGAGCCGGTCGAACCCTGGTTCATGTGCGTGTCGTGGATGCCGTTGCCTTCGGCATACGAGCGGCCGAACACGACGACGTCGAGCCCCTGCGACTGCGCGGCGTTCACGAGCCGCAGCAGCGACGGGATCGGCTCCGGATTCTCGGTGCCGTCCATCACGGCGCTCGCGCGCCACGCCCCCGTTTCGTTCAGGATGTCGCTGCGCAAGTAGTCGAGCGCGGGCAATGCGGCCTGCCCCGTCAGGTCGGTATAACCTTCGGTCGCGGCCGCGAGCGTCTGCGTGATCGGGTGGTGGAAATCGTAGACGAGCTTGTAGTTCAGCAAGTCGTCCGCGTCGCTGGTGCCGACGTTGATCGCGACGTCCCAGTTGCCGCCCGGCAACGCCAGCGTCAGGTGGATGTGATACTGGATCTCGCTGCCGTGCGGCGAGCCCTTCAGCTTCGCCACCGATGTCACCTTCGCCTTCACGAAACCTTAGTCCAGACTCATGCGTGCTCTCCGTGTCCCGAGGGGCCGTCGATACTACACGGCCCGTGTGTCGGTTTGTGGGCGACCGGCTTCGGGCGACCGGCTGCGGGCGACCCGCTGCGGGTGGCCGCCCCATCGCCCCCGCGCCGCGTGCGCGGCGTAACAGTCGAATGGAGTCGCATCCGAACGCACAAGTTCGATTCGAATGGCACGACACGAAAAAAAAGGCTGTCACGGCATCCCGTGACAGCCTTTCGAAAGCCCGTGTGCGACGCGCCCGGCACCTGCCGTCGCGCGCCATCGGGCCCGCTCATTCACTCACTCATTCACCGAGATACGCGGCACGCACCTTCGGATCGTCGAGCATCTGCTTCGCATCGCCTTCCATCGTGACCGTGCCCGAATCCATCACGTAACCACGGTCGGCCGCCTGCAGCGCGAGGCGTGCGTTCTGCTCGACGAGCAGCACCGTGATCCCCTCCTTCGAGATCTCGCGCACCACTTCGAAGATCTTCTCGACCATGATCGGCGACAGGCCCATCGACGGCTCGTCGAGCAGCAGCAGCTTCGGCTTCGACAGGATCGCGCGCGACATCGCCAGCATCTGCTGCTCGCCGCCCGACAGCGTGCCCGCGAGCTGCGTCGCACGCTCCTTCAGGCGCGGGAAAAAGCCGAACATACGGTCGACGTCCTTCTTGATCTGCTCGGTGTCGTTGCGCAGGTATGCGCCCATCTGCATGTTCTCGACGATCGACATCCGCGCGAAGATCCCGCGGCCTTCCGGCACCATCGCGAGGCCGCGCTTGAGCAGTTCGTGAGTCGGCACGCCCTTGATCGACTTGCCGTCGTACTCGATGTCGCCCGCCGAATACGCCTTGAGACCCGTGATCGCCTTCATCGTCGTGGTCTTGCCTGCGCCGTTCGCGCCGATCAGCGTCACGAGCTCGCCCTGACGGACTTCCATGTCAACGCCCTTGACGGCCTGGATGCCGCCGTAGTTGACCTGCAAGCCCTTGATTTTCAACATTGCCGCTGCCATCAGTGCACCCCTGCGCCGAGATATGCCTCAATCACCTTCGGATTCTTCTGCACGTCCTGCGGCAGACCCTCGGCGATCACCTTGCCGTAATCGAGCACCGTCATCCGGTTGCACAATCCCATCACGAGCTTCACGTCGTGCTCGATCAGCAGGATCGTGCGGCCGTCCGAACGGATCTTGTCGAGCAGGCGCGTGAGTTCGACCTTCTCGGTCGCGTTCATCCCGGCCGCCGGCTCGTCGAGCGCGAGCAGCTTCGGGTCGGTCGCCAATGCGCGCGCGATTTCCAGCCGGCGCTGGTGGCCGTACGACAGGTTGCGCGACGTGTAGTCGGCGTACTGCAGCACGCCGACGTATTCGAGCAGCTCGATCGCGCGTTCCTTGATCTCGCGCTCTTCCTGGCGTTCGGCCGGCGTCTGGAACACCGCGCCGAGCAGCCCGTGCTTGGTGCGCACGTGGCGGCCCACCATCACGTTCTCGAGGGCCGTCATCCCGCCGAACAGGCGGATGTTCTGGAACGTGCGCGCGATGCCCGTCTTCGCGACCTGGTGCACCGCGGTCGGCTTGTATTCCGAGCCGTCGAGCTTGAACTCGCCGGAGTCCGGCGTGTAGAGGCCCGTGATCACGTTGAAGAACGTCGTCTTGCCGGCGCCGTTCGGGCCGATCAGCCCGTAGATCTCGCCTTCCTTGATCTCGAGACCGACGTCGGACAGCGCCTGCAGGCCACCGAAGCGCTTGTTCACGCCCTTGACGGACAGTCGGATTTGCTTGTCGCTCATGTGTATATCCCCTGTGTCCGTAGGTTAAGCGCGCACCGGCTTCTTGCTGTTGCGCTTCGCCAGTTTCGCGATCTTGTCCTCATGCTTCGGCGCGGGCCACAGGCCTTCCGAGCGGTACAGCATGATGACCACCATCGCGAGGCCGTACAGCGCCTGACGGATCACTTCCGTATCGACGACGTCATGACCGAACAGCGCGTGCTGCAGCGGGCTCATCGTCGAGCGCAGGAATTCCGGGAAGATCGCGAGCAGCACCGCGCCCAGGATCACACCCGGGATGTGGCCCATGCCGCCGAGCACCACGCAGGCGAGCACGACGATCGATTCCCAGAACGTGAACGACTCGGGCGACACGAAGCCCTGGAACGCACCGAACATCGCGCCCGACAGGCCGCCGAACGACGCGCCCATCGCGAATGCGAGCAGTTTCACGTTACGGGTGTTGATGCCCATCGCCTTCGCCGCGATTTCGTCTTCGCGGATGGCGGCCCAGGCACGGCCGATACGCGAGTGCTGCAGGCGCGTACACACCCAGATCACCAGCAGCGAGCACAGCACGAACAGGTAGTAGTACATGTAGACCGACGGCAGCTGCAGGCCGAACAGCGAGTGCGTCTGCGACAGGTTGAAGCCGCCGACGTGCACCGGATCGATGCCCGTGATCCCCTTCGGGCCGTTGGTGATGTTCACCGGGCGGTCGAGGTTGTTCATGAAGATCCGGACGATTTCACCGAAGCCCAACGTCACGATCGCGAGGTAGTCGCCGCGCAGGCGCAGCGTCGGCGCGCCGAGCAGGATCCCGAAGGTCGCCGCCAGCGCCATCGCGATCGGCACGATGATCAGGAACGGGATGTGCAGGCCGTTCGGCGCGAGCGCCGCGATCCACTCGAACTGCGAGGTCAGGTGCGGCGAGCTCAGCAATGCCGCCGTGTACGCGCCCACCGCGTAGAACGCGATGTAGCCGAGGTCGAGCAGGCCGGCAAAGCCGACCACCACGTTCAGGCCCAGCGCGAGCATCACGTACAGCATCGCGAAATCGAGCACGCGGACCCAGTAGTTGCCGCCTGCCGAGCCGATGATGATCGGCGCGGCAATCACGAACGCAGCGGTCAGGATGCCGATGATGACGGTCTTGGTGGTGTTGCGCTCTTCGACGAGCGACGTCGAGGATTCAATCGGTTGAATGGATGTCATGTTGTTTGCTCCCTTCCGTTACGCGCGATCCGCGACACGTTCGCCCAACAGGCCGGACGGACGGAACACCAGCACGATGATCAGCACGACGAAGGCGAACACGTCCTGGTAGTTACTGCCGAACACACCGCCCGTGAGGTTGCCGATGTAGCCGGCCCCGAGCTGCTCGATCAGGCCGAGCAGCACGCCGCCGACCATTGCGCCGCCGAGGTTGCCGATCCCGCCCAGCACCGCGGCCGTGAATGCCTTCATGCCGGGGATGAAGCCCATGTAGAAGTGCACGTTGCCGTATTCGGACGCGATCATCACGCCGGCCAGCGCGGCAAGCGCGGAGCCGATCATGAACGTCGCCGAGATCACGAAGTTCGGGTTCACGCCCATCAGGCTCGCGGTGTTCGGGCTTTCGGCGATCGCGCGCATCGCGCGGCCGAGCTTGGTCTTGTGCACGAGCAGCAGCAGGCCGCCCATCACGAGGAACGCCACCGCGATGATCACGATTTCAGTGACCGAGATCACGGCGCCCGGCGTCGTGTCGGTCGCCTTGATCACGTTGATCGGATCGGTCGGCAGCAATTGCGGGAACGGCAGCGGGTTGCGCGACCAGATGATCATCGCGGCGGTCTGCAGCAGGATCGACACGCCGATCGCGGTGATCAGCGGGGCGAGGCGCGGTGCGCGGCGCAGCGGCCGGTATGCGACCCGTTCGATCGTGAAGCCCACGAACGCACAGACGACGGCGGCGATGCCCAGGCCGATCGTCAGCGTCGCGACGTTGCCGAGTCCGGGGAAATGGTTCTGCAGCACGGTGATGGCCGACAAGGCGACCATCGCGCCGATCATCAGCACGTCGCCGTGCGCGAAGTTGATGATGCCGAGAATGCCGTACACCATCGTGTAGCCCAACGCGATGATGGCGTAGACACTGCCGAGCACCAGCCCGTTGAGAACCTGCTGGACGAAAATATCCATTTAAAGCTCCTTGGCCCGTGCTGCCGGAGGACGGTACGCCCCGCGGGTAAGCGAGGAATCGCGCCTTCTCGGCGACACTGCGGGTACTAGTCGATACCGGTAAGGGTGGATCGTCCCGGCGCGCGCCGCCCGGCCTGTACGGCCGGACCTGCCGCCGGAGCGGATACAGAAACGGCACCGCACTGTTCCGGTGCCGTCATGAGTCCCGTCGCTAAATCGTCACGACATCGAGGACGGTGTTCGTGGCCTCCTTGAAGTCGTGGGGCAGCATGCCGAGACGGCCATCGTCCGGTTGCCCGGCATCCGTGCCTTTTCCCGTCCGGCGCGAGGCGAGCCCCGCATCCGGGCAGATCGGATTCCGTGTCGCGCCGCCCCGCAAGGCACCGCGAACGCCGTGCCCGACATTCGTCAGGACTGCGTCGGAATCCATCGTACGAACCAGACCGCGCGCCGCGACATCATGGCTCGCGGCAACACGCTGTTTCGTCGAATCGAAATGAAAGGGGGCCGGCGACATCGGCACGCTGCCCGCAGCGCCGGGCACCATGGCCGGCCTGCGTCGATCGGCGCGCACGGTCGCTGTCACGCCACGACCGGCGGCTTGCTGCGCTGCAACCTGCGTGCCCGCTGCCTGGCCGTTCGCCAGGCCAAGCGCGTTGATTTCCTCGATCGCCAAACGTGCCCCGTTTTCCTTGTCCTTGCCCAATTGCGCGATGCGGCACGCGAACGGTGCCGCACGACCGGTTCCGGCGACGCGCACGCCGCTGGCCGGCGGTGCCGCGAACACCGCAGCCTCCCTCCCCGCCCCGCCGTCGCTCTTTTTGCTGCAGCCGGCAAGCATTGCAACCGGTGCGGCGACGGACACGGCGTAAGCCAACTTCACATGCATCGAATGGTCTCCCGCGCCTTGCCAAAACCCGATTTCAAAGCCATTCAGGCCTGAAAACGGGCGCATTGTAACTCCATTTATAGGACGCCAATAATCCTGATTCGATGGGGTTTTCCTGCATTGCAACCAATTTTGAGAGACGCTTGAAAACGATGGGAGCAACCCGGTTGCACCATGAATGCAAAGAATGGTTGCGATTGCAATTCCGACGGGTAAAAAAAAGCGCGCCGGGAGGCGCGCTTCGGTGTGTCCGCAGGTGCGCTGCGTCAATCAGGCGGCGGGCGGCAGGTTCAACCCGCGCGGCAGCGGAAACGACACGTTTTCCTCGATGCCTTCGAGCGCGCGGACGTTGCGCACGCCGAGCTCGCGCAGGCGCGCGATCACGGCCTGGGCGAGCACTTCAGGTGCCGACGCGCCGGCCGTCACGCCGATGCGGCGCTTGCCCGCGACCCATGCCGGGTCGATCTGGTCGGGCGCATCGACCATGTAGGCGTCCACGCCGCGCTTCTCGGCCACTTCGCGCAGGCGGCTCGAATTCGAGCTGTTCGGGCTGCCGACGACGATCACGACATCGCATTGCGGCGCCATGAACTTCACTGCGTCCTGGCGGTTCTGCGTCGCGTAGCAGATGTCCTGCTTCTTCGGCTCGCGGATTTTCGGATACTTGGCCTTCAACGCGCCGATGATCTCGGCCGCATCGTCGACGGACAACGTCGTCTGCGTGACGAGCGCGATGCGCTCGGGATCGGCGAGCTCGAGCTTCTGCACGTCCTCGACGCTCTCGACGAGATGCATGCCGCGCTCGACCTGCCCCATCGTGCCTTCGACTTCCGGATGGCCCTTGTGGCCGATCATCACGATGTCGACGCCGTCCTGGCGCATCTTCGCCACTTCGACGTGCACCTTCGTGACGAGCGGGCAGGTTGCGTCGTAAATGCGCAACCCGCGCACGTCGGCCTCGTCGCGCACGGCCTTCGACACGCCGTGCGCACTGAAGATCACGGTATTGCCGGCCGGCACTTCCTCGAGTTCCTCGACGAAGATCGCGCCTTTCTTTTTCAGATCCTCGACCACGTACTTGTTGTGGACGATCTCGTGACGAACGTAGATCGGCGCACCGTGCATCGCGATTGCGCGCTCGACGATCTCGATCGCGCGATCGACGCCCGCGCAGAAACCGCGCGGCTGGGCCAGCAGGATTTCGGCGTCGGCTGCGACGGCCTGCCCGGACAGCGTATCGGTGGTGCTCATGATTACAGGATTCCGATGATTTTCACTTCGAACGTGAGCGCTTGGCCCGCGAGCGGATGATTGAAGTCGAACAGTGCCGAGGTCTCGCTGACTTCCTTCAGCACCCCCGCGTACCGGCCGCCGTCCGGCGCATTGAACTCGATCAGTTCGCCCGGCGTGAAATCGTCGCCGACCATCCCGTTCTCGCGCAGCGTCGACAGCGTGACGCGCTGGAGCATGTCGGGATTGCGGGGACCGAACCCCTGTTCGGGCGATAGCTGAAAAGTCGAATGGTCGCCGACCCTGAGCCCGATCAGAATCTGTTCCAGCGACGGCGCCAGTTGCCCTGCGCCGAGCAGCAGCGTGGCCGGCTTGTCGGTGAAGGTGTTGACGATGTCGGCGCCGTCGGCCAGTGCCAGCCGGTAATGCAACGTGACGTGGGAACCGGGCTTCACTTCGGATAGATCGATGAGGCTCATGAATTACTCGTTCGGTCGGCGCCCGATACGGCCGAAAGGCCCGGCGCAAAGCCAATATTGTAAGTCACCTGAGCGCGCAAGGCGGAAAGTGCGACGACGTCGCGCATACCGCCCGCCGCCAATGGAGTTTCGAGCATGCTGTCACCCTGCCTCACCCTGCCGCCCGTCGAATGCCGCGACACCGCCGATCTGCCGGCCGATCCGCCCGGCCGCGGCCTCCCGATCCGCCGGCGCAAGCGCCGCCCGCGCGACTGGCGGCCCGAGCGGCCGCGCGAGCGATTGCTGGAGCGCGGGCCGGCCGCGCTGACCAACGACGAACTGATCGCCCTGTTGCTCGGCACCGGCAAGCCGGGGCACGACGTGTTCGTCACGGCCCGCGCGCTGGTCGGGCAGTTCAAGACGTTGCGCGGGCTGCTCGAGGCAACCGCCGACGATTTCGAGGCGCACCCCGGCATCGGCCCCGCGCGCTCCGCGCGGCTGGTTGCGGTCACCGAGATCGCGCGGCGCGTACTGAAGGAGAAAGCGCGCGAGAAGCGGCTGATCGATTCGCCCGGCGCGGTCGAGGACTATCTGCGGATAAAGATTGGCGCGCGCCCGTACGAAGTGTTCGCCGCGGTCTACCTCGACGCGCGCCACGGCCTGATCGACACCGAGGAAATCACGCGCGGCTCGCTGACGCGCATGGCCGTCTACCCGCGCGAGATCGTGCGCAGCGCGATGGCGCACAACGCCGCCGCGCTGATCGTCGCGCACAACCATCCGTCGGGCGCGGTGCAGCCGAGCGCCGAGGATCGGCGCCTGACCCGCGTGCTGCACGACGCGCTCGCGCTCGTCGACGTTCAGCTGCTCGATCACGTCGTCATCGGCACCAGTGATACTTTTTCGTTCGCACGGGCCGGTTGGCTGTAGACTGTGCGGTTGCGGCCCGCCTGAGGGCGCCGCAACGGCGATGCGAAATTAGGTTTGATTTTTCTGAACTTTTTCTGCTAGAATCGCCGTCTGTCTTTTTTCCAACCAGTTCTAGCCATCGAAGGGCCTTGTCTGTAAGGGCTTCGGCGTTCTGAGTGCAGCCATGGATCACGTGGCGGTACGATGGAACCTTCATCGGCGATCGAACCCCGAATTTAGCGTATTAGGAGTGCTCTCATGGCACGCGTATGCCAAGTAACTGGGAAAGCGCCGATGAGCGGCAACAACGTTTCCCACGCCAACAACAAGACGAAGCGCCGCTTCCTGCCGAACCTGCAAAACCGCCGGTTCTGGGTAGAGAGCGAAAACCGCTGGGTGCGCCTGCGCGTCTCGAACGCCGGCCTGCGCCTGATCGACAAGAACGGCATCGATTCCGTGCTCGCTGACCTGCGCGCACGCGGCGAAGCCTAAGCCCAAGGAGCACAATCATGGCAAAAGGCGCACGCGACAAGATCAAGCTCGAGTCGACCGCTGGTACGGGTCACTTCTACACGACCACGAAGAACAAGCGCAACATGCCGGAAAAGATGGCGATCAAGAAGTTCGATCCCGTCGTCCGCAAGCATGTGGAATACAAAGAAACCAAGATCAAGTAATCTCCGGTTTCTGCCAGCCTGACGGCGACCGAAAAGCCCCGCACATGCGGGGCTTTTTGTTTTGCGCGCACGCTCCGGCGCGACGCGGTATGCTCTCCCCTTTCCGCGGCTGCGGCCGCCGGAACGCACAAGATCAAAAGCGTAACGATGGAGATGCAGCATGAAATTCGACGTGGCGATCGTCGGCAGCGGCCTGGCAGGGCTGTCGGTCGCACTCAACCTGGCCAGCACGCGACGTGTCGCGCTGATCGCGAAACGTTCGATGATGGAGGGGGCAAGCGATAACGCGCAAGGCGGCATCGCGGCCGTCCTCGATTCGGCGGACAGCATCGAGAACCACGTCGACGACACGCTGGTCGCCGGCGGCGGGCTGTGCGACGAAGGCGCGACGCGCTACATCGTAGAGCACGGCCGCGAAGCGATCGAATGGCTGATCTCCCAGGGCGTGCCGTTCACGAAGGACGACGCTGCCGAGCTCGGCTTCCACCTCACGCGCGAAGGCGGCCACAGCCACCGCCGGATCATCCACGCGGCCGACGCGACCGGCCACGCGGTGCTCGCGACGCTGTCGGCGCGGGCGCGCCAGCATCCGAACATTACGTTCTTCGAGAACCACCACGCGATCGACCTGATCACGTCGGACCGCCTCGGCCTGCCCGGCCGCCGCTGTCACGGCCTGTATGCGCTCGACGTCGACAACGACCGCACGATCACGATCGAGGCACCGCATACCGTGCTCGCGACCGGCGGCGCCGGCAAGGTCTACCTGTACACGACGAACCCCGACACCGCGACCGGCGACGGCATCGCGATGGCGTGGCGCGCGGGCTGCCGCGTGTCCAACATGGAATTCATCCAGTTCCACCCGACCTGCCTGTTCCATCCGTATGCAAAGTCGTTCCTGATCTCGGAAGCCGTGCGCGGCGAAGGCGGCCTGCTGAAGTTGCCCGACGGTACGCGCTTCATGCCCGCGCACGATCCTCGCGCCGAACTCGCGCCGCGCGACATCGTCGCACGCGCGATCGACTTCGAGATCAAGAAGCGCGGGATCGACTGCGTATATCTCGACATCAGCCACCAGCCGGAAGCGTTCCTGCGCGAGCACTTCCCGACGATCCACGCGCGCTGCCTCGAATTCGGCATCGATATCGCGAAGCAGCCGATTCCCGTCGTGCCGGCCGCACACTACACGTGCGGCGGCGTCGTCACCGATCTCGCCGGGCGCACCGATCTCGCGGGCCTGTATGCGGTCGGCGAAACGTCGTACACCGGGCTCCACGGTGCGAACCGGCTCGCGAGCAACTCGCTGCTCGAATGTCTCGTGATCGGCCGCGCGGCGGCCGGGGCGATCGAGGCGGCCGGTTTCGATGCCGAAACGCCCGCCACGCTGCCCGCGTGGGACGAAAGCCGCGTGTCGGATGCGGACGAGGAAGTCGTCGTTGCGCACAACTGGGACGAGCTGCGCCGCCTGATGTGGAACTACGTCGGCATCGTGCGTACCGACAAGCGCCTCGAACGCGCGAAGCACCGGCTGTCGCTGCTGCGCGACGAGATCCAGGAGTACTACGCGAACTTCCGCGTGACGCGCGACCTGCTCGAACTGCGCAACCTCGTCGACGTGGCGACACTGATCGTGAAAAGCGCGTACTCACGCCGCGAAAGCCGCGGGCTGCACTACAGCCGCGACTGGCCGAACACGCTGCCGAAGGCGCTTCCGAGCGTGCTCACGCCCCGCTCGCGCCGCTGACCACCACGCCGTTCCCGGCTGCGGCCCACAAAAAAGCCGCTGGCGTTTGCGCGCCAGCGGCTCTTTTTTCGTCAGACGGTATGTCGCGCGATCAGTCGACGATCCGCATCGAATAGTCCGTCGCGCGCACGTCCTTCGTCAGCGCGCCGATCGAGATACGGTCGACACCCGTTTCCGCGAACGCACGCACCGTATCGAAGTTGACGCCGCCCGACACTTCGAGCACGGCCTTGCCGTTCGCGACACGCACCGCTTCACGCATCATGTCGAGCGTGAAGTTGTCGAGCAGCACCGACTGCGCGCGATGCGCGAGCGCCGTATCGAGTTGCGCGAGCGTCTCGACTTCGACCTGCACGGGCACGCCCGACTCCAGCGCGAACGCCGCGTCGAGCGCCTCGCCGACACCGCCTGCCGCTGCGATGTGGTTCTCCTTGATCAGGATGCCGTCATACAGCGCGAGACGCTGGTTCTCGCCGCCGCCGACACGCACAGCGTATTTCTGCGCGAGCCGCAGGCCCGGCAGCGTCTTGCGCGTATCGAGGATCTTCGCGCGCGTGCCTTCGACGCGCTCGACGTAACGGCGCGTCGCAGTCGCGACCCCCGACAGCAATTGCAGGAAGTTCAGTCCGTTGCGCTCGGCCGTCAGCAGTGCACGGGCCGGCCCTTCGAGTTCGCAGACGGTCGAATCGGGCGTCATCCGGTCGCCTTCGCGATAGCGCCATTGCACGACGATCGCCGGATCGATTCGCGCAATCACGGCCTCGAACCACGGTACACCGCACAGCACGGCGTCTTCCCGCACGATGATGCGCGCCCGGCGACGCCCGCCGGCCGGCACGAGCCGCCCGGTCTGGTCGCCCGTGCCGACGTCTTCCGCGATCGCATCGGCCACGTTGCGCGCGATCGCGTCGTCGAATGCCGCACCGTATTGCTCACGGACGACGTCGAACAGCGGGGATACGGCTGCGTTCGTCATGCAGCCCCCACGTTCGCAAACAGTTGCTGGTCGCGCTGCAGATCGCCGCTCGCCTGCACGCGCTTCTTGTGCGCCGCTGCGAAGTCGAGCATCCGGTCGATCGGCAGACGTGCACGCTCGCCGATCGCGGGATCGACGAAGATCTCGTTGTGACCGCGTTCGAGCACGTCGGCGAGGTTCGCGAGGCCGTTCATCGCCATCCACGGGCAATGTGCGCAGCTCTTGCAGGTTGCGCTGTTGCCGGCCGTCGGTGCGGCGATGAAGGTCTTGCCCGGCGCAGCAAGCTGCATCTTGTGCAGGATGCCGAGATCGGTCGCGACGATGAAGCGCGTCGCGTCGAATTTCACGGCTGCGTCGATCAATTGCGTCGTCGAGCCGACGACGTCCGCCTGTGCGACGACATTTTCCGGCGACTCGGGGTGGACGAGCACCTTCGCGTCCGGATACTCGGCGCGCAGCAGGTCGAGTTCGATGCCCTTGAACTCGTCGTGGACGAGGCACGAGCCTTGCCACAACAGCATGTCCGCGCCGGTTTTCTTCTGGATGTAGCTGCCGAGATGGCGATCCGGCGCCCAGATGATCTTCTCGCCGCGCGCATGCAGGTCGGCCACGATCTCGAGGCCGATCGACGACGTGACCATCCAGTCCGCGCGCGCCTTCACGGCAGCGCTGGTATTCGCGTAGACGACGACGGTACGGTCGGGATGAGCATCGCAGAACGCCGAGAATTCGTCGACCGGGCAGCCGAGGTCGAGCGAGCAGGTCGCATCGAGGTCGGGCATCAGGATCCGCTTGTTCGGGCTCAGGATCTTCGCGGTTTCGCCCATGAAGCGCACGCCGGCGACGACCAGTGTCTGCGCGTCGTGATCGCGGCCGAAGCGGGCCATTTCGAGCGAGTCGGCGACACAGCCGCCCGTTTCGTCGGCCAGTTCCTGCAATTCGGCGTCGACGTAGTAGTGCGCGACCAGGACGGCCTTTTCACGCACGAGTAGCGCCTTGATACGTGCCTTCAGTGCAGCGCGCTCTTCGGCGGACGGTGCGTCGGGCACCTTGGCCCATGCCTGCCCCACGCCGCACACGGTCCCTGCTGCGACGGGCCGATCGTATTCGACGGGTTTGATCGTCGATTGCATCTCCATATCTCCTGTCGATCCAAGTTAGCGCTTTAGCGCTTACTTGGATCCCATGCTTCGCGGTCGATCCAAGTTAGCGCTTTGGCGCTTACCTGGATCCCATGCTTCGCGGTCGATCCAAGTTAGCGCTTTGGCGCTTACCTGGATCCCATGCTTCGCGGTCGATCCAAGTTAGCGCTTTAGCGCTTACCTGGATCCCATGCTTCGCGGTCGATCCAAGTTAGTGCTTTGGCGCTTCCCTGGATCCCATGCTTCGCGGTCGACCAGCATCGGCGCCTTGGCGCCCCCTCCGGCCTCACCCCCGTGCTCGCCCCGGGGCAACCATTCGCCGCCGCCCCAAGCCTCATACAAATCCGGCCCAACCGGTCACCTTCAAAAACCGGAAGTCCAAATAAAAAACCCCGCCAACGCGGGGTTTTTGACGTCCTTAGATTCTAATCGATTTCGAATCAGGCGTAGCGGCGCAGGCGCGTGGCGAATTCCTGCAGCGCCTTGATGCCGCTTTGTTCTGCGCGATGGCACCAATCCTGCAATTGCGCGAGAAGCTGTTCGCGCGATGCGGTCGAACGATCCCAGATCGCGGCCAGATCCTGGCGGAGCTGGAAGTACGTGTGCAGCTTCTGGCTGTTCGCGAAGATTTCCGGCAGCAGCTTCTTCTGCGGCTCGTCGAGGCCGTCGGCATCCTTGTGGAACCACTTGCGCGCACCACGCATCAGCTGGTACTTCTCGCCGCCGATTTCCTTCAGGTGCGCAAGCTCCTGGCGGTATGCGCGCTTCACGGCCTTGCCGTAGCGCGCCATCACTTCGTAGCGGTTCGACAGCACGGCCTGCAGCGTTTCCTGGTCGAGCACCGTCTTCGGCTTGTTCAGGCGCGGCGTCGGTGCGACCTTCTTCACCTTCGCGAGACCGAATGCCGACATGATGCGGATGTACATCCAGCCGATGTCGAACTCATACCACTTGTTCGACAGCTTCGCCGACGTCGCGAACGTGTGGTGGTTGTTGTGCAGCTCTTCGCCGCCGATCACGATGCCCCACGGGAACAGGTTCGTGCTCGCGTCGGCCGAGTTGAAGTTGCGATAACCCCAGAAGTGACCGAAGCCGTTGACGACGCCAGCCGCCCAGAACGGAATCCAGACCATCTGCACGGCCCAGACGGTCAGGCCGAGCACGCCGAACAGCGCGACGTCGATCACCATCATCAGGCTCACGCCGAGGATCGGGTACTTCGAGTAGATGTTGCGTTCGATCCAGTCGTTCGGCGTGCCGTGGCTGAACTTGCGCATCGTCTCTTCATTCTTCGCTTCCGCGCGATACAGCTCGGCGCCCTCGAGGAACACCTTCCAGATGCCGCGCGTCTGCGGGCTGTGCGGATCTTCCTCGGTCTCGCACTTCGCATGGTGCTTGCGGTGAATCGCGGCCCACTGGCCCGTCAGCATGCCGGTCGTCATCCACAGCCAGAGGCGGAAGAAGTGGCTCGCGATCGGATGCAGCTCGAGTGCGCGATGCGCCTGGCAGCGGTGCAGGTAGACCGTCACGCCGATGATCGTGACGTGCGTGACGGCGAGCGCGAACAGCGCGACCTGCCACCACGAAAAATGCAGGAGCCCGTGGGAAAGAAAATCGAGCAGGGAATTCAACAAGGCAGTTACCTGTGATGAGAGCGACGCCGGCCCGCGCCAAGCGTCAGAAAAATGAAAGCATACCGCGTGTAGACCAGAATTTTACTTCAACCGTTCCAAGTCTTTGTAAAAAATGAACATTTTCTTGCCCTGACGCAACCAGCGCAGTCCATGGGCGGACTCGGAACGGCCCGCGATCCGGTTTCGACCGCGGGGTCGATACGCTTGGCGGCCAGCTTGCGCTACGCAGCCGGTGCGCGCCCGTCCACCGCGCCGTTGCCGGCCGCCACGCCCGCGGCAGGAAAGCTGTCCGGCAGCCCCACGACCCGCACTTCGCGCTGCGGGAACGGGATCGAAATCCCGTGCTCGCTGAACAGCCGCCAGATATTGCGGTTCACGGTCGAACGCACGCCGGACGTCCCTTTCGCCGAGTCCTCGATCCAGAAACCGAGCTCCAGGTCGATCCCGTCCGCACCGAAACCCACCAGATACGGGGTCGGAGCCGGCTCCTCCAGCACGCGCGGCACGTCCCTGGCCGCCTCGGCGAGCAACACGAGCGCGTGCTCGACATCGCTGGTGTACGCAACCTGCACCGCGACCTTCGCGTAGCCGCGCGTCAGGTACGACGACTGGTTCTGCACGACGTCGGTGATCAGTTTCTCGTTCGGAATCAGCGTCTCGTTGCCGTCGAGGCCGCGCACGACCGTGTAGCGCGTGCGAATCTGCGTGACGACGCCCTGCAGCCCGCCGACGCTGATCGCGTCGCCGAGCCGCAGCGAACGGTCGAGCAGGATGATGAAACCCGACACGTAGTTGCTGGCGATCTTCTGCAGCCCGAAACCGAGGCCGACACCCACCGCGCCGCCGAACACGCCGAGCACCGTCACGTCGATGCCGACCAGCGACAGCCCGATCAGGATCGCCGCAAATACCAGCAGCGCGCGGCCGACCCGCGACAACACGACCTTCAGGTTCGCGTCGAGCGTGCTTGCGCGCGTGAGGCGGTCCTCGAGCACCGAGCCCAGCCACATCGCGACCATCAGCGTCACGCATACCCATAGCGCGCCGGAAATCACCGACAGCAGCGTGAGGTGCGCGTTGGCGACGCGGAACTGCACGCTGTCGAGCCAGCCCAGCACGTCGCGCTGGATGCCCAGCACGGTCAGCACCATCGCGGCCCACACGACGGTCGACACGATCTTCTCGACGATCGACAGCCACGCATGCGTGTGGCCGTCGCGCGCGAACACGCGCCGCGCGAAGAAGAACAGCACGTAGATCAGCCCGATGCCGAACAGCGGCACGAGCGCCAGCGACAGCAGCGACGTCGACATGAACGGGTCGAACGCGAGTTGCGCGGCGCCGACGAAGACGCTGCCGAACAACGGGAACAGTGCGCGCTTCAGGCTTTGCGCGCCCGCGCCGGGTGCGCGGCCGGCTGCCCGGCGGCGTGCATCGATGCGGCCGTGCACGAAGCGCGCGGTCACCCATGCGAAACACAGCGCGCCGACGAGGATCGCCGCCTGCCAGATCATCACCGGCTGGTGGAAGTCACGAATGACCGATTCCAGCCGGTGCGACAGCAGGCGGCTCTGCAGGTTTTCCATCGTCAGTCCGGGCAGTCGTTACTGCGCGGCGCGCCGTTCGAGAACCGCGGCGAAGAAGCCGTCGGTCGCGTGACGGTGCGGCCACAACGACAGGTAGTCGCCGGTCTCGAGCGCGATGCGCTGGTCATCCAGCACCTTCTGCGCCGGCACCAGCACGAACTCGGGATGATCGGCCAGGAACTGCTCGACGATGCGTTCGTTCTCGGCGTCGAGCACGCTGCAGGTGGCGTAGACGAGCCGGCCGCCCTTCTTCACCAGGCGCGCGGCGCTCGCGAGGATCGACGCCTGCTTCGGCGTGAGTTCGTCGATCGCGGTGCGCGTCTGGCGCCACTTCAGGTCCGGATTGCGGCGCAGCGTGCCGAGGCCGCTGCACGGCGCGTCGACCAGCACGCGGTCGATCTTGCCGGCGAGCCGCTTGATCTTCGCGTCGTGCTCGCTGTCGATCAGCACCGGGTTCACGTTCGACAGCCCGCTGCGTGCGAGGCGTGGCTTCAGCTTCGCGAGGCGCTTCTCCGACACGTCAAACGCATAGAGGCGCCCGGTCGAGCGCATCATCGCGCCCAGCGCGAGCGTCTTGCCGCCCGCGCCCGCGCAGAAATCGACGACCATCTCGCCGCGGCGCGGCGCGACCAGCGAACACAGCAGCTGGCTGCCTTCGTCCTGCACCTCGATCGCGCCTTCCTCGAACAGCTTCAGGCGCGTCAGCGCCGGCTTGCCGACCACGCGCACGCCGAACGGTGCGAACGGGGTCGCGCCCGCGTCGATGCCGCTCGCGCGCAGCCCGTCGATGACCTGGTCGCGGCTCGCCTTCTGCGCATTGGCGCGCAGGTCGAGCGGCGCCGGATAGTTCAGCGCGGCGGCGAGCTGCGCGAGCTCGTCGGCGTCGAAACGGGCCGACAGCGCCTGGTGAATCCAGTCGGGCAGGTTCGTGCGAATGCGCACGGGCAGGCTCGCCGGGTCGATTTTCGACACGTGCTCGAGCCAGGCCGACTCGGTGTCCGACAGGAACGGCTTCAGCGCATTGCGGCCGACCGTCTGCATCAGGCCGAGCAGCGTGAGGCGTCGTGCCGGCGTACCGGTGCCGCTCTCGGCGAGGTGCGAAAACTCCATTTTCCGGCGCAGCACCGCGAACACCGCCTCGGCGATCACGCCGCGTTCGGCATGCCCGAGCTTCGGGTGCGCGCGGAAGAACCGGCTCGTCGTCGCGTCGGCGGGGCCGGCGAACTTCAGCACCTCGGCCAGCAAAGTCTCGGTCTGGCCGATCAGGAATCCGTGCAGCTTCATACGCCCTCACTCGTTTCGGTATGCGGTTGATCCGCGAAAATCCAGCGCGCCTCTTCCGGCGCCACCACTGCACGGCCGTTCTCGAGGCGCAAACGGCCCTCGATGAACCAGCGCACCGCGCGCGGATACAGCACATGCTCGACCGCCAGCACGCGCTGCGCGAGCGCCGCCGCGTCGTCGCCCGCGCGCACGGGCACCGCGCCCTGCGCGACGATCGCGCCGCTGTCGAGCTCGGGGATGACGAAATGCACGCTCGCGCCATGCAGCGCGACACCCGCGTCGAGCGCCTGCTGATGCGTGTGGATGCCCTTGAAGCTCGGCAGCAGCGACGGATGGATGTTCAGCAACCGGCCTTCGTATCGTCTGACGAATGCGGGCGTGAGGATGCGCATGAAGCCGGCGAGGACGACGAGATCGGGCGCGAAACGGTCGATCTCGGCGGCGAGCGCCGCGTCGAAGCTGTCGCGGCCGTCGAACGAGCGGTGGTCGACCACCGCCGTCGCCACCCCGTGCGACGCGGCAAAAGCCAGTCCGGCCGCGTCGGGCCGGTTGGCGATCACGGCGGCAATCTCGGCCGGCCAGCGTTCCTGCGCGCACGCGCGGACGATGGCCTCCATGTTGCTGCCGCGACCGGAAATCAGGATCACGAGTTTTTTCATCCGCGAATTTTACCATTCGCCCCCGCGTTTCCCGCCTTCTCGGCCGCCGGCCCGCCCGAACGTTTATAATCTTCTGCTTTGCGGCATCCCACCGCCCATTCCCCGACGCTGCATCCGCTATCGTGAAAGTCTTCCGCGGCCTGCCCAACGCCGAGAGCCGCGCCCCGTGCGCGCTGACGATCGGCAACTTCGACGGTGTCCATCGCGGCCACCAGGCCCTGCTCGCGCGCGTGCGCGCGGCAGCGGACGCGCGCGGCCTGCCCGTGTGCGTGATGACGTTCGAGCCGCACCCGCGCGAATTCTTCAACCCCGCCGGCGCGCCGCCGCGCATCGCGATGCTGCGCGACAAGCTCGAGGCGCTGCGCGATCACGGTGTCGACCGCGTCGTCGTCGAGCACTTCAATCACACGTTCGCGAGCCAGTCGCCGCAGGCGTTCGTCGAACGCACGCTGGTGAACGGGCTGCACACGCGCTGGATGATGGTCGGCGACGATTTCTGCTACGGCGCGAAGCGCGCGGGCACCTTCGACACGCTGAAGGCGGCCGGCGAACAGTACGGCTTCGAGGTCGAGCAAATGGGTACGGTCGCGGGCAGCGACGGCACGCGCATCTCCAGCTCGGGCGTGCGCGCCGCGCTCGCCGCGGGCGATCTCGACGCGGCCGCGCAGGCGCTCGGCCACGGCTATGCGATCAGCGGCCACGTCGCGCACGGGCTGAAGCTCGGCCGCGACCTCGGCTTCCCGACGCTGAACCTGCCGATCGCGCACAAGCGTCCGGCGCTCGCGGGCATCTTCGTCGTGCAGGTGCACGGCCTCGGCCCCACCCCGCTGCCGGGCGTCGCGAGCCTCGGGCTGCGTCCGACCGTCGACGATTCCGGCCGCGTGCTGCTCGAAGTCCACCTGCTCGACTGGCACGGCGACGCGTACGGCAAGCTCATCCGCGTCGAATTCCTGAAAAAGCTGCGCGACGAGGCGAAATTCGACGATCTCGAGGCGCTGTCGCGCGCGATCGCGCTGGACGTCGCGAATGCACGCGCGTACTTCATCGAGCGCGACCGTGCGCCGGGCAGCCGCGCCACGGGCTTCTCGACGTCGGCCACCGACCGAATTAGCTGATCCGGACGGCGGCGCCTGGCGCCGCGCCCTCGCGCCGCTCACTCGCGCGCATCCCCGATTCACGACGCTCGCGCGTCTCCCGATTTAGATAGCGATCCCATCATGAGCAACAAGAAAGCCGATTCGAAACCGCAGGCCAAGTATCCGGTCAACCTGCTCGACACGCCGTTCCCGATGCGCGGCGACCTGCCCAAGCGCGAGCCGCAGTGGGTCAAGGAATGGGAAGAACGCGGCCTCTACGAGAAGATCCGCGCGGCCAGCAAGGGCCGGCCGAAGTTCATCCTGCACGACGGCCCGCCGTATGCGAACGGCGACATCCACCTCGGCCACGCCGTCAACAAGATCCTGAAGGACATCGTCGTCAAGTCGCGCAACATGGCCGGCTTCGACGCGCCGTACGTGCCCGGCTGGGATTGCCACGGAATGCCGATCGAGATCCAGATCGAGAAGCAGTTCGGCAAGTCGCTGCCGGCGGCCGAAGTGATGAGCAAGGCGCGCGCGTACGCGACCGAGCAGATCGAGAAGCAGAAGGTCGGCTTCAAGCGTCTCGGCGTGCTCGGCGACTGGGCCAACCCGTACAAGACGATGAACTTCGTCAACGAGGCGGAAGAGATCCGCGCGCTCGGCAAGATCATCGAGAAGGGTTACGTGTATCGCGGGCTGAAGCCGGTGAACTGGTGCTTCGACTGCGGCTCGGCGCTCGCGGAAGCGGAAGTCGAGTACAAGGACCGCACCGACCCGACGATCGACGTGATGTTCGCGTTCGCGGAACCGGAAAAGACCGCGCAGGCGTTCGGCCTGCCGGCGCTGCCGCGCGCCGACGGCGGCATCGTGATCTGGACCACCACGCCGTGGACGATCCCCGCGAACCAGGCGCTGAACCTCCATCCGGAAATCGTCTACGCGCTGGTCGACACCGAGCGCGGGCTGCTGATCATCGCGGAAGAACGCGTCGAAGCCTGCATGTCCGACTTCAAGCTGACCGGCCGCGTCGTTGCAACCGCGCCGGGCGTGAAGCTCGCGAACCTGCGCTTCCACCACCCGCTCGCATCGGCCCACCCCGGCTACAAGCGCACCGCGCCCGTCTACCTCGGCGACTACGTGACGACCGACACGGGTACCGGCGTCGTGCACTCGTCGCCGGCATACGGCATCGAGGACTTCCAGTCGTGCAAGGCGCACGGGATGACCGACTCGGACATCATCAACCCGGTGATGGGCGACGGTCGTTACATCGAATCGCTGCCGCTGTTCGGCGGCCTGTCGATCTGGGACGCGAACCCGAAGGTCGTCGACGCGCTGCGCGAAGCCGGCTCGCTGCTGCGCAGCGAGCACTACAAGCACAGCTACATGCACTGCTGGCGTCACAAGACGGCGATCATCTACCGTGCGACGTCGCAGTGGTTCGCCGGCATGGACGTGACGCCGCGCGACGGCGGCAAGACGCTGCGCGAAACCGCGCTCGAAGGCATCGACGCCACCGCGTTCTACCCGTCGTGGGGCAAGCAGCGCCTGTTCAGCATGATCGCGAACCGTCCCGACTGGACGCTGTCGCGCCAGCGCCAATGGGGCGTGCCGATGGCGTTCTTCGTGCACAAGGAAACCGGCGAGCTGCACCCGCGCACGCTCGAGCTGCTCGAGGAAGTCGCGAAGCGCGTCGAGCAGTCGGGCATCGAAGCATGGCAAACGCTCGACCCGCGCGAGCTGATCGGCGACGACGCGAACCTGTACGAAAAGAACCGCGACACGCTCGACGTGTGGTTCGACTCCGGCACGACGCACTGGCACGTGCTGCGCGGCTCGCACAAGGATCAGCTGCAGTTCCCGGCCGACCTCTACCTCGAAGGCTCGGACCAGCACCGCGGCTGGTTCCACTCGTCGCTGCTGACCGCGTCGATGATCGACGGCCGTGCGCCGTACAAGGGCCTGCTCACGCACGGCTTCACGGTCGACGGCGAAGGCCGCAAGATGAGCAAGTCGCTCGGCAACGGCATCGATCCGCATGAAGTCGCGAACCGCCTCGGCGCGGAAATCATCCGCCTGTGGATCGCATCGACCGACTATTCGGGCGAGCTCGCGATCTCCGAGGAAATCCTGAAGCGCGTGACCGAAGGCTATCGCCGCATCCGCAACACGCTGCGCTTCCTGCTCGCGAACCTGTCGGACTTCGACTTCGCGCAGCACGCGGTGCCCGTCGAGGACTGGCTCGAGATCGACCGTTATGCGGTCGCGTTCTCGCAGCAACTGCAGACGGAACTGCTCGGCCACTACGAGAAGTACGAATTCCACCCGGTCGTCGCGAAGCTGCAGACGTACTGCTCGGAAGATCTCGGCGGCTTCTACCTCGACGTGCTGAAGGACCGCCTGTACACGAGCGCGGCCGATTCGCGCGCGCGCCGCTCCGCGCAGACCGCGCTGTACCATCTCACGCACGGCCTGCTGCGCGTGCTCGCGCCGTTCCTGTCGTTCACGGCGGAAGAAGCGTGGAAGGTGTTCCAGCCGGCCAGCGACACGATCTTCACGGAAACCTACTACGCGTATCCGGAAGTCGCCGGCTCGGCCGCGCTGATCGAGAAGTGGGCGCTGCTGCGCGACGTGCGCGGCAACGTGACGAAGGCGCTCGAGGAAGCGCGCACCGCGAACCGCATCGGTTCGTCGCTGCAGGCCGAAGTCGCCGTGCATGCGAGCGGCGCGCGCTACGACGCGCTCACGAGCCTCGGCGACGATCTCAAGTTCGTGCTGATCACGTCGGCCGCGACGGTCGTCAAGGTCGACGACGAAGCGCAGGAAAGCGTCGACGTCGCAGCGTCGAAGTACCAGAAGTGCGAACGCTGCTGGCACTACCGCGAAGATGTCGGCGCGCACGCCGATCACCCGACGCTGTGCGGCCGCTGCTTCTCCAACCTGTTCGAAAACGGCGAAATCCGGAGCGCTGCTTGAATATGGCGAAAACCCTGTCGAAACCGGCCAGCGGTGCGCTTGCGCCCTGGCTGGGCATTTCGCTGATCGTGATCCTGTTCGACCAGCTGTCGAAGATCGCGATCCTGAAAACGTTCGTGTACGGCGCGCAGCACGCGCTGACGTCGTTCTTCAACCTCGTGCTGGTGTACAACCGCGGCGCCGCGTTCGGCTTCCTGTCGACCGCGAGCGGCTGGCAGCGCTGGGCGTTCACCGCGCTCGGCATCGGCGCGACGCTCGTGATCTGCTTCCTGCTGAAGCGCCACGGCCACCAGCGGCTGTTCAGCGTGTCGCTCGCGCTGATCCTCGGCGGCGCGCTCGGCAACGTGATCGACCGGCTCGTCTACGGCCACGTGATCGACTTCCTCGATTTCCACCTCGGCGCCTGGCACTTCCCGGCGTTCAACCTCGCCGATTCCGCGATCACGATCGGCGCGGTGCTGCTGATCTACGACGAACTGCGTCGCGTGCGCGGCTCGCGCTAAGCGCGCATACTCGGCGTCGACGGCCGGCTTCGCGCCGGCCGTTCCGTTCGACCCTTGGAGGCCTGAGTTGGCACAAGCAGAACTCGCAGGAAAACACCTCGTTCTCGGCCTGACGGGCGGCATCGCCTGCTACAAGATCGCCGAGCTCACGCGGCTGCTCGTGAAGGCAGGCGCGACCGTGCAGGTCGCGATGACCGAAGCCGCTACCCAGTTCATCACGCCCGTCACGATGCAGGCGCTGTCAGGCCGGCCCGTCTATACGAGCCAGTGGGACGCGCGCATCGACAACAACATGGCGCACATCGACCTGTCGCGCGAAGCCGACGCGATCGTGATTGCGCCGGCGTCGACGGATTTCCTCGCGAAGCTCGCGCACGGGTTCGCGGACGATCTGCTGTCGACGCTGTGCGTCGCGCGCGATTGCCCGCTGCTCGTCGTCCCCGCGATGAACCGCCAGATGTGGCAGAACCCGGCCACGCAACGCAACGCCGCGCAACTGCGCGCGGACGGCGTGTCGGTGCTCGGCCCGGATTCGGGTGCGCAGGCGTGCGGCGAAGTCGGCGACGGCCGCATGCTCGAGCCCGAGGCGATCTATGAAGCGATCGTCGCGCACTTCGCGCCGAAGGTGCTCGCGCACCGGCGCGTGCTGATCACGGCCGGCCCGACGTTCGAGCCGCTCGACCCGGTACGCGGCCTCACGAACCGCTCGAGCGGCAAGATGGGTTTCGCGCTCGCGCGCGCCGCGCAGCAGGCCGGCGCCGACGTGCATCTCGTCGCGGGGCCGGTCGCGCTCGATACGCCGTGGGGCGTCTACCGCCAGGACGTGCAGACGGCCCAGCAGATGTACGACGCGGTGATGCAGGCCGTGAACGACGCCGACATCTTCATCGCGGTGGCCGCGGTCGCCGACTGGCGCGTCGCCCAGCCTGCCGAGCACAAGATGAAGAAGACGGCCGACCGCAAGATGCCCGCACTCGCATTCGTCGAGAACCCGGACATCCTCGCGTCGGTCGCGGCGCTGCCCGATCCGCCGTACTGCGTCGGGTTCGCGGCCGAAAGCGGCGACCTCGACGTGCACGGCGACGAGAAGCGCAAACGCAAGAACGTGCCGCTGCTCGTCGGCAACCTCGGCCCGCTGACGTTCGGCCGCGACGACAACGAAGTCGTGCTGTTCGAGGCAACCGGCCTCACGCGCCTGCCGCGCGCACCGAAAGACGAACTCGCGCACACGCTCGTCGCGGAAATCGCGAAACGCCTGCCCGACAACCGCCTGATCTGATCTCCCGCGCGGCGGTGCTTGCTGCCGCGCCCTTCCCGACCGATTCGACGACCGCATGAAACTCGACCTGAAGATTCTCGACGCGCGCATGCGCGACTACCTGCCCGCCTATGCGACCACCGGCAGCGCGGGCCTCGACCTGCGCGCATGCCTCGACGCGCCGGTCACGCTGCAGCCGGGCGAAACGACGCTCGTGCCGACCGGCCTCGCGATTCACCTCGCCGATCCGGGCTACGCCGCGCTGATCCTGCCGCGCTCGGGCCTCGGCCACAAGCACGGGATCGTGCTCGGCAACCTCGTCGGCCTGATCGACTCCGACTACCAGGGCCAGTTGATGGTCTCGACGTGGAACCGCGGCCAGACCGAGTTCGTGCTGAATCCGTTCGAACGGCTCGCGCAACTCGTGATCGTGCCGGTCGTGCAGGCGCAGTTCAACATCGTCGACGACTTCGCGGAAAGCGATCGCGGCGAAGGCGGCTTCGGCAGCACCGGCCGTCACTGAGCTGCCATTAAGCACGGCGGGGTGCCCCCAATGCGCCCCGCCGACCTGAATTTCGTACGAGTTGCGGAATTTCGGCATGAATTTTCGGTGTCGTCTCATATCCCCGCCGTTGATCAATGCCCATGCTGGCGTCTGAAGAAGTCCATGTACATCCACATTTGCTGAGGGCTTGCGGCTAACCTGGTTTGCCGTACCGTAGCCGCAGGTGCTCGGCTTCGGGAGATCTATGGCAGGCCAGACATCCAGCACTTCCACCAACGCATCCCGCGAGCGTTCAATCTCGGTTGCCCCGCTCAACCAGATCCAGTTGGGCGACGTGGCCCTCAGCATTTCGGCGTTCGACGAGTGGCTGGGCGCAATCAGCCATGGCAGCGTGAACCTGGACCGTCTGCGCACGGTCGCCGGGAATTTTCCCGCCGTTCTCAACATCCTGAACGTGGCCGATCTGCTCGGCGATATCGTCACCCTCACGACCCACCCCGAACCTCACGCCTCTGACTGGTTGAGCGTCAGCCTGAACCTGATCGGCCTGATGCCCGAGCCGGGTACCGCCGCTGCCCGCATGATGCTGCGGCCCACCCTGTTCCTGGCGCGGCAGGAACTCCTGCAGGCCAGTAATGGGCTGGTGGGCGAGGCGGCACTGCGCACCCTGACCGCCAACCTGAACAACAGCATCCAGGGAGAACTGGAAGACCTCGCGCAGCGGATACAGTCAAGACTCCCCGCTCTGCTGGACGCGGCGGCCGCCTTCGGCGAAAGCCTGCTCTTGGACCTTGCGAACGGCCTGGAGGCCCTGGCCCGGATGAAGCCTTCTGCGCCGGCCACCCTGGGGGCAAGCACATCGGCAACGACCGAACTGCGCGATCCAGCCGCTGCGTTTTCCAACGTCTACGACGCAGCCTATCAATTCCTTCGCCGCAACGCGGCTGCCCGCCCCCCTCTCGAACAGAATTCACCCCTTGAGTCGCCGGCGCTGGTCAGCACCAACGCCCAGGCATTGCGCCAGTTCGCCGCATTGTTGGGCAAGCAGGTGCGGCAACAAGGCAAGGCCACGCAGGCAGGCTGCGTGGGGTGGGTTGCAGCAGGATTGCTCCGCTCGCTTGATGCCCGGAAAGCGGGCGCCGGGCAGAGTGCCAGCATCAAGCCCGACGCGACCAGCATCGCTGGACGCCAGATCCCCGGCGAGTCCCTTGAGGTACGGGTCAAGGAGCGGCCCGCCGGGCAGGACGCCAATCTGTGCAAAAACGGCGCACCGCCGGGCAGCGGCGGCAGCATCAGTTTTGCCACGGGCGCCGAAACCCGCTCGCACACCGACTTCGCGCTGCCGGGCCCGTTCCCCCTTGCCTGGACGCGCACCTACCGCTCCAGTCTGGACGCCTACGACCACGACGAACTCGGCGCGCGCTGGATCACCCCCTGCACCACACGCATCGACGTGCAAGGCGACGGCCTGCGCTATCACGGCGCCGACGGCCGCAGCCATGACTACCCGTTACCCAAGGTCGGGCAGTTCCATGAGGATCGCATCGAAGACCTCCTCCTCGTGCGCGCAAGCGACCACCAGCTCGTCCTGTGCCGCGGCTACGAGCGCCGCGAAACCTACCAGCGCCACGGCGAGCGCTTCCTGCTCGTGCAGGTCGAGCTGCGCGGCGGCGCGGGCCTGCTGCTGGGTTACGACCACCGCGTGGACGAGCGCGTCGTGTTGTCGGACCTGGTCACCTATCAGGACGACCCGAGCCGGCCGCACACCCACCTGGGCACCGACGTGGACGCCCATGGACGCATCATCGGCCTGTGGTTGATGGGCGAGGACGAGCCCCTGCGACGCCTGTGCCTGTACCGCTACGATGAAGCCGGCGACCTCACACTGGCCCAGGATGAAAACGCCGAGGTCTGGACCTATCAGTACCAGCACCACCTGATCACCCGCTACACCGACCGTACCGGCCGCGGGATGAATCTGGAATGGCAGGGCGAAGGCCCCGACGCCCGTGCCGTGCACGAGTGGGCCGACGACGGCAGCTTCGAGGTGCGGCTGGAGTGGGACTCGAACATCCGCCTCACCTACGTCACTGATGCCCACGGGCAGGAAACACGGCATTACTACGATAGGCTCGGGTACACCTACCGCATCATCCATCCGGACAAACGCTCCGAGTGGTTCCTCCGCGACGATGCCAAGAACATCGTCCACCACATCCGTCCCGATGGCAGCGACGACCGTTACGCCTACGACGAGACCGGCAACCTGCTCGAACACATCCGGGCCGACGGCACCACCGTGCACTACGCGTGGGATACGAAAGACCAGCTCATCAAGATCAGCGATGCCGAGGGCGGCCTCTGGCTGCGCGACTACGACACGCGCGGCCGACTCACGGAGGCGATCGATCCGCTGGGCAACAAGACCGAGTACGCGTACAACCCGATGGGCCTGCCCATCGGCATCACCGACGCCAGCGGCAAGACCAAGCAGCTCGAGTACAACGCCAACGGCCCGCTCACGCGCTACGTGGACTGCTCGGGCAAGGCCAGTACGTGGGCCTACGATGAACGCGGCCAGATGATCCAGTTCACTGACGCGGCCGGACAGGTTACCCGCTATCGTTATGAGGCCGGCCAGCTCGCCGCCATCCGCCACCCGGACAACAGCGAAGAACACTTCGAGCGCGACGCAGAAGGGCGTCTGCTGACCCACATCGATGCGCTGGGCCGGCGCACCGAATGGGACTACACCGAGGCCGGGCTGCTCGCCAGCCGGGTGGACGCGGCCGGCCAGCACCTGCGCTACCGGTGGGACAAGCTTGGCCAGCTCACCGTGCTGCGCAACGAAAACGGTCGCGACTCCGAGTTTCACTACGACCCGATGGGGCGCCTGCTGGCCGAAACCGGCTTTGACGGCGCCACCACACGCTACGAGTACGAGGAAACCACTGGCAAGCTGGCGCGCGCGGTGGACGGGCAACGCATCACCGCCTACACCTTCGACGCCATGGGCCGTCTTGTAGAACGCCGTGCGGCGCTGCAAACCGGCGATGCCGAACCGGGAGAGAAGGATTGGCAGCGCGAGCAGTTTGCCTATGATTTCAATGGCAACCTGGCGCTGGCGACCAATGCCGACAGTCGCCTGCAATGGTTCCACGACGCGGCCGGCAACCTGGTGCGCGAGCATCAGCACTACATCAGCCTGGGCAAGCCGCTGGTAGCGGTATGGCAGCACGAATACGACGCGCTCAACCAGCGTACCGCCACCGTGCGCCCGGACGGGCACCGCGTAAGCTGGCTCACCTACGGCAGCGGCCACCTGCTGGCGCTGCAGCTCGACGAGCGCGAACTGGTCAGCTACGAGCGCGACGACCTGCACCGCGAGGTGGCGCGTCTGCAAGGCAACCGCCTGCTACAGACGCAGCAGTGGGACGCCATGGGTAGGCTGAGCGAGCAGGTGCTGGCGCGCGACACGCTCCAGCCTGTGGGGCCGGCCGCGCAGACCGGTGGCGGCAGCCGTCTGCTGGTGCGCCACTACCGCTACGATGCCAGCGGCCAACTCACCAACATCAACGACACGCGGCGCGGCCAACTGGCCTACCGCTATGACCCGGTGGGCCGGTTGCTGGAAGCACAAAGCCGCCTCGGCCATGAAACCTTTGCGTTTGACCCGGCCGGCAACCTGATCGACCCGGCAGAGCAGCGCGAGGCCGAGCGCCAGCGCATGCCGCGCATCAAGGCGCTGGACAACCTGCTCAAGCAATACGCCGGTACCCACTACCAGTACGACGCGTGGGGCAACCTCGGCAAGCGCTGGCACCAGGGCAAGGAAAGCCGCTACGCCTGGGACCTGTTCGACCGGCTCACACACTACGAGGATGAGCGCCTTGCGGTCGATTACACCTACGATGCCCTCGGCCGACGCCTGTCGAAGTACAGCAAAGCCCACTACGTGGAACGTCGCGAGGCCGGCCCGCACTGGAACCGTGCCGAACGGGTGAAGCGCAACCGCGACCTGCAATGCGGCTTCACGCTCTACGGCTGGGACGGCGACACGCTGGCGTGGGAGAGCAAGATCGCCGACGAGGATGGCTTCGGCGCGCGCACCACGCACTATGTCTACGAGCCGGGTAGCTTCGTGCCGGTGGCGCAGGCGGTGAGGCAGGACGCCATCCTGCTGCTTGACCAGCCCGAGTACGGCGACTACTACCGACAGGACGAAGACCCGCTGTGGATGCCACCGCCGCCCGCGCCACCGATAGATGGCTTAGCCTGGTATCAGTGCGATCACTTGGGCACGCCGCAGGAGCTGACCGACGAGCACAGCGAGATTGTGTGGAGTGCGGAGTATCGCGCGTGGGGCGCGGTCATGGGGGTCGTTCGCAAGGCATCCGGTGGGCGCGTGGAAGTGCGAAACCCGATTCGGTTCCAGGGGCAGTACCATGACCACGAGACGGGGATGCACTACAACCGGTATCGGTACTATGACTACGATACCGGAAGATACCTTAGCCCTGACCCTCTCGGACTAGGGGGTGGGATTAACGTCTATGCATATGCCGGCGGTAATCCTGTTGCTTATTATGACCCCCTTGGATTAAAAAAATTTGGCAGAAATCATCCTCACTGTGTTGCAATTCGAGAAAAGGTAACAGGGCTGCAGAATGAATTGAACACGCGTTGGTCAGAATTGGTAGGAGGTCTTCCCGAGAGGATTGGTCCCGGCGAGCGCTTGGCTGAAACAATGCGTGGCCATCGAACCATGATTAATCAGAAAGACTCGATTCTTCGTCGATGGGAGAAAAAGTATGACGAAGATTGTGATGACAACGATCTGGACGATGGGAGCAGTACATATAGTGCGTGCCCGTCAGGCAGCACCGTTGTCAAAACTGCGGCCGGCGTTGGGGCAGCCTATGCCTCATATCGAGCTATTCGAATGATTCCGTCCCTGGTACCGCCACTATGGTGGACTATTCCTGCAAACGCGATAACACCATGATGACAACTGTTAATGAACTATGGCTTCGCATAAGCGCTTTACGAACCAACTCCAAGCGAAAAGAGGTAGCAGAGATTGCGTTCGCGTTAGAGTACCTGTCGCTAACAGTTTCTCCACTGCCGGATGACATATTTTCACTATATCTAAAGGCACTGTCCGATACCCCAACTCTCCCAAAGCGAGGCATGGAGAGTTTTATTTCCGGGATTTATAACGACTTCGACAAACTTACTGCCACACAAAAAGAATCCCTATTGGAAACTCTGATCAACAATTCAAAATTGTATGGCGATGAAAATCTGCGATTCTCTGTTGGGGATATGATTGCTCGAAAGTACTCCATCCAAGTTGCATTGGATGCTTTCCGCCGGATGTGGGCCTCGGGCGAGAAAAACTCTCGGCTCATTGCTCAATTCGGGGCAAATACCCTATCCCTTTCCCTGCCCAAGGATGGGCAAGAGCGCAACGAATTACGCAAGTTCGAACACGAGATCGATCTGGAAGAGAAATGATTATTTCCCCAGATACACACATATATTGGCGGCAATCCGATCAGCCATTCAGATCCATCAGACCCCGTACCCAATCCCGCCGAAGCCGCACGCGTCCTCGGCCCAAATCCCGTTTGCATTGACGGTCTTGTTGCTGAGTTGACTCTTGAATTGTAGGTGTCCTCAGAGTTGGAGCCTTAACCGAAACAGCTTCAATTTCCGGGTCAACGCAGCAGTCTCCGGGCAAGCCGAGTATGAACTCGCGAAGAACTTCTGCGATACGCCACCTCCCACAAGGAGGGAGCGAATGTTCGAATCAGTCACAGACTATATGTCATGCGGGACAATATGTTGGACTTCATGAGCGGTAAGGCGCCAAGCGTAGGCCTGATCGGCATGCTCAAAAAAACAACGCACGGAAGCATGGTTTTCAGAACTTGAAGGCCGAGCACATCATCGTGGACGCTGGTGCAAATATCAATATTAGAGGCGACCTCAATAACACGCCTTTGCATAAGACTACGCTGCGCGGCCCAATACACGCAGTTGAACTCCTTCTGTCTCTTAGCTGATACCACACTCAAAAAGCGAGCTCTGGCAGACACTTCTCGACGTCGCAACGCTGGGCGAAAAAGGGACCGTTTGCGTGGCGCTGTGCAAGCGCCGCCCAAAGAAACGCAAATGAGGATGACGACGCCGTGCTCAACCTGCTCCGTTCCCTACTCCGCAACTGATCGGCCGCCCTGCGGAGCGGCCGGTACTGGTTGACGCGCCAGCGACACCGCCGCATACGCGACCATCGCCACCAACACACCCAACAGCACCGCCGACGAACCTACCGTCCCGAGCGCGAGGCCACCCTTCGCAACCGGCTTCGTCAGCAGATCGCCGACCGTCGCACCGAACGGCCGCGTGAGCACGAACGCGGCCCAGAACAGCAGCACGCCCGAGATCCGCGTGAAATAGTGCGCAAGCACGATCGCCGCGAGCAACCCGCCGATCAGCAGCGCGCCGCCGCCGAAACCGAGCCCCGAGCTGTCCGCGAGGAAGTCGCCGAGCGCGGTGCCCAGCGTGTTCGAGAACAGGATCGCGATCCAGTAGAGCAGCTCGACCTTGCGCGTGCGGATCAGGTCGACCGACAGCGATTCGCCGCTGAGCCGCCACACGGCGAAGATGGCCAGCAGGATCGCGACCAGGATCGACGAGCCGGCCGCATAACCGAGGCCGAGCGTGCGATCCATGAAATCGGACATCGTCGTGCCGGCCGTGCTCGTCGCGACGATCACGGCCCAGTAGATCGCCGGGCGATAACGCGTCGTCCTGAGCTGCGCGCCCAGCGTCACGAGAAAGAAACCGAACAGCAGGATCGAGCTCACCGCATAACCGACGTTCAGCGTCATCGACAGCAGGTCGCCACCGGTTTCGCCGAGCGTCGTCGCGCAGATCTTCATGATCCAGAACGCGAGCGTGATTTCGGGAAGTTTGTTCATTCGCACCCCTTTTTGCATGAAAGCGGCGAGCCGGCGCATGCCGCGCCCGCCTTGCAGGCAGGATCGAATGTAGTCGCCGCGGGCTTAACGGAACCTTAGCGACCGGAAAAAACGGCGCGGGCGGCCGCGCCGGTACCGTCAACGAGCGTGTTCGTGCCGGTAATGCAGCGCGTACGCGAGCGTGAGCAGCACGACGAACACGACGCCAACCACCATCGTCATCCGGAATTCGCGCGTGAACGCGGTCGTGAACAGGATCGCCGCGACGAGCCCCGCACCGAGCAGGCTGCCGAACGGGTGCCCCCACATCCGGAACGCGAGCGCGGGGCCGCGGTACCGCGAACGGAAGCGCAGGTGCGTGACGAAGATCATCAACCATGTGAACAGCGCGCCGAACATCGCGATCGCCATCATCACCGTGAACGCGGTGTCGGGCGCGAGCGCGACCAGCACGGCCGCGACCGCGACGCCGCTGGTCGAGATCCACAGCGCCGCGCGCGGCACGCCGTTCGTGCCGAGCCGGCCGAACACCGCGGGTGCGAGCCGCGCGCGCGACAGGCTGAACATCATCCGCGTCGTCACGTAAAGCTGGCTGTTCATCGCCGACAGCGCCGCGATCAGCAACACGAAGTTGATCACGCCCGCCGCGTACGGCACGTGGGTCGCGGCCATCACCTTCACGAACGGGCTTTCGTCGGTGCCGGCCTGCGTCCACGGCACGATCGCGAGCATCAGCGACAGCGTCAGCAGGTAGAACAGGACGAGCCGGAACACGGTCGAGCGGAATGCGCGCGTGACCGCGTGCTGCGGATCGCGCGCCTCGCCGGCCGCGATCGCGACGGCTTCGATGCTCATGTAGCTGAAGATCGCGACGATCACCGCGACCCAGGTGCCCCACGGCCCCTTCGGCATGAAGCCGTCGTGCGCGGTGTAGTTCGCGAACCCGATGCCGGATGCGGCCGGCGCCGACCACACGAGATACGCGCCGAGCACGATGAACACGACGATCGCCGCGATCTTCAGCAGCGAGAATGCGTATTCGACCGTGCCGTACAGCGTGACGCTCGCGAGATTCACGGCGATCAGCAGCGCGGAGAAGCCGATCACCCAGTACCAGCCGGGCACGGCCGGGAACCAGTACTTCATGAACACGGCGATCGCGCTGATCTCGGTGCCGATCGCGAACACCACCGCGAACCAGTACGCATAACGCACCAGGAAGCCGGCGAGGGGGCCGACGTAGTGCTCGGCATACGCGCCGAACGAGCCGGCGGTCGGATGCGCGACCGTCATTTCCGCGAGCGCGCCCATCAGCAGCAGCGCGATCAGCGCGCCGATCGCATACGAGACCAGCACGCTCGGGCCGGCGAGCCCGATCGCGAACCCGCTGCCGAGGAACAGGCCCGTGCCGATCGCGCCGCCGATCGCGATCATCGCCATCTGCCCCGACGTCAGCGCATGGCGCAACCCTTGTTCGCGCGCGACGATGTCGTCGAACGTCCGTTGTTGTTGTGTCACTGCGTTACCACTCCCCTGCACCACCATCGCGCCGCCGGCGCCGGATAAAACGAAACGGCGCGGAGAACTTCCCGCGCCGTTCGCATGAACAACGAATTATCGCTTACTCGACTTCGACCGTCTCTTCGTTCGGCTTGTGCGGCGGATTCGCCAGCTTGTCGAACGACAACTGCACCTTGTCGTTTTCGTCGACATCGACCGTCACGTGGCCGCCGTTGACGAGCTTGCCGAACAGCAGCTCGTCGGCCAGCGCGCGCCGGATCGTGTCCTGGATCAGCCGCTGCATCGGCCGCGCGCCCATCAGCGGGTCGAAGCCGTGCTTCGCGAGATGCTTGCGCAACGCGTCGGTGAAGAGCGCGTCGACCTTCTTCTCGTGCAGCTGTTCCTCGAGCTGGATCAGGAACTTGTCGACCACACGCATGATGATTTCCTCATCGAGCGAGCGGAAGCTGATGATCGAATCCAGACGGTTGCGGAACTCCGGCGTGAACAGGCGCTTGATGTCGGTCATCTCGTCGCCCGTCTCGCGGCGCGTCGTGAAGCCGATCGTCGCCTTCTGCATCGACTCGGCGCCCGCATTCGTCGTCATGATGATGATGACGTTGCGGAAATCCGCCTTGCGGCCGTTGTTGTCCGTCAGCGTGCCGTGGTCCATCACCTGCAGCAGCACGTTGAAGATGTCCGGATGCGCCTTCTCGATTTCGTCGAGCAGCAGCACGCAGTGCGGCTTCTTCGTGACGGCTTCGGTCAGCAGGCCGCCCTGGTCGAACCCGACGTAGCCCGGCGGCGCGCCGATCAGCCGGCTCACCGCATGACGCTCCATGTATTCCGACATGTCGAAGCGGATCAGCTCGATGCCGAGCGTGAACGCGAGCTGGCGCGCCACTTCGGTCTTGCCGACACCCGTCGGGCCGGAGAACAGGAACGCGCCGATCGGCTTGTCCATCTTGCCGAGGCCCGCGCGCGCCATCTTGATCGAGGCCGCGAGCGCGTCGATCGCCGGATCCTGGCCGAACACGACGCTCTTCAGGTCGCGGTCGAGCGTCTGCAGCTTGCTGCGATCGTCCTGCGACACGCTCTGCGGCGGCACGCGCGCGATCTTCGAGATGATTTCCTCGATCTCGCTCTTGCCGATCGTCTTCTTCTGCTTCGACTTCGGCAGGATGCGCTGGGCGGCGCCCGCCTCGTCGATCACGTCGATCGCCTTGTCCGGCAGGTGACGGTCGGTGATGAAGCGCGCCGACAGTTCGGCCGCGGCCGACAGTGCGCCCGACGAATACTTGACGCCGTGGTGCTCCTCGAAGCGCGACTTCAGCCCGCGCAGGATCGCGACCGTCTGCTCGACGCTCGGCTCCGTCACGTCGACCTTCTGGAAGCGCCGCGACAGCGCCGCATCCTTCTCGAAGATGCCGCGATATTCGGTGAAGGTGGTCGCGCCGATGCACTTGAGCGTGCCCGACGACAACGCCGGCTTCAGCAGGTTCGACGCATCGAGCGTGCCGCCCGACGCGGCGCCCGCGCCGATCAGCGTATGGATTTCGTCGATGAACAGGATCGCGTGCGGACGCTCCTTGAGCTCCTTCAGCACCGTCTTCAGACGCTGTTCGAAATCGCCGCGATACTTGGTGCCCGCCAGCAGCGCCCCCATGTCGAGCGAATACACCTGCGCGTTCGCAAGGATGTCCGGCACTTCGCCGCGCGTGATGCGATAGGCGAGCCCTTCGGCGATCGCGGTCTTGCCGACGCCGGCTTCGCCGACGAGCAACGGATTGTTCTTGCGGCGACGGCACAGCACCTGCACGACGCGCTCGACCTCGGGCTCGCGACCGATCAGCGGATCGATGCGGCCGTCCTTCGCCATCTGGTTCAGGTTCTGCGTGAACTGCGCGAGCGGCGTTTCCTTCTGCGCATTCGCGTCTTCGCTTTCCGCATTCGCGTCGGTCGACTTAGCGGCTTCGCCGCTGTTCGTCTTCGCGATGCCGTGCGAAATGAAGTTCACCACGTCCAGGCGCGTGACGCCCTGCTGCTGCAGGTAGTACACGGCGTGCGAATCCTTCTCGCCGAAGATCGCGACCAGCACGTTCGCGCCGGTCACTTCCTTCTTGCCGTTCGACGTCGACTGGACGTGCATGATCGCGCGCTGGATCACGCGCTGGAAACCGAGCGTCGGCTGGGTATCGACATCGTCGGTACCCGGGACGGTAGGTGTGTTGTCGTGGATGAAATTGCGCAGGTTCTGACGCAAGTCCTCGATGTTGGCCGCACACGCGCGCAACACCTCGGCTGCCGTCGGATTATCCAGCAGGGCCAGCAGCAGGTGCTCGACCGTAATGAACTCATGGCGCGCCTGGCGTGCTTCCATGAACGCCATGTGCAGGCTGACTTCCAATTCCTGGGCAATCATGCTTCCTCCATCACGCACTGCAGCGGATGCCCTGCCTGCCGCGCATGGGTAACGACTTGCTCAACCTTGGTCGACGCGATGTCCCGCGTATAGACCCCACAAACCCCTCGCCCTTCGCGATGGACCTTCAGCATGATCTGCGTGGCCGTCTCGCGATCCTTCTTGAAATACTCCTGGACCACCATCACGACGAATTCCATCGGCGTGAAGTCGTCGTTCAGCAGCACCACCTTGTACATCGAAGGCGGCTTGAGCTTCTGCTGCTTGCGTTCCAGGACGGTGCTGTCCTGCTTGTCCGGGATAATCGCCATACACCCATTCTAAACAACTCGGACAGGCCCGCAATCCTGCCATTACCCGACCGACCGGCCGGCGCCCTCCCCGGTATCCCGGAACACGCGATCTTCTTCGTGCCATACGAAAGCCGGCTGCGGTGCCGGCTTTCACGCGTGGCGCGGAACACGAACCGTCAGGGGGAACCGAACCGGAACGTCGTGTCCGCATCCAGTATCCCACAAGCCGGGACGACTCGAACGCGTGTCACTCGAGCCTGGTATATGAGCCGATTATGCGGCTTTTCAAGTCCTCGCGCTTGGCCGCGTGCTGCCAAGCAAAGCCGGAAAAACCCTGAAAATGGGTTCTTTACAACGTCCCTCTAAACGTCTAAAAATTCCACTTGACACTCCAATAAAGAGCGCCAACAATCAAGCTGGCACTTTTTTCAATTCGTCGGTTGGCAAGTTGAAAGAGGCCGAGGTGAGCTTGTGAGGGGGGAACGGCTGCATTTTCCGGTCGTTTAGCTTTTCGAGCGTGCTCGTGGTAAGTAGCAGCGACTGTGTGACAGGGGAAGTAGGAAATGGCAACTGGTATCGTTAAGTGGTTCAACGACGCGAAGGGCTTCGGTTTCATCACTCCCGATGAGGGCGGTGAGGATCTGTTTGCGCACTTCTCGGCTATCACCATGAATGGCTTCAAGACGCTGAAGGAAGGCCAGAAGGTGAGCTTTGACGTCGTCCAAGGGCCGAAGGGCAAGCAAGCGTCGAACATCCAGGCCGTATAAGGCACCGGATATCAGACGAAGAAACCCGGCGCATTGCGCCGGGTTTCTTTTTTTTCGAGGCCGGCCAGTCGATTATCGATTGGCCGGCCTTTTCGTTCAATCCCGATAATTGAACACGTATTGTCTTGTCACACACGCAGATCGGATACTCATCCGGCACGTGAAACATAATCGTCACTTCGTTACACGACCTTCAGCGTGCCCATCATGCCGAGATCCTCGTGTTCGAGAATGTGGCAATGAAACATGCGCTCTCCACGCATGTCCTGCGTGACGAGAATCGTCACGGTTTCGCCGCTGCGCACGTTCACGGTATCGCGCCATGCACGGAACGGTTCGCTCGTGCGCGAATCGCCCGATGCCCGCTCGATCACCTGGAACTGCGTGCCGTGCAGGTGGAACGGGTGATCCATGTCGGTGGTATTGCGAATCTCCCAGCGTTCGACGTCGCCGCGACGGCTCGTCAGCGTCGCGCGGTGCGCCGCGTAGGTTTCGCCGTTGATCGTGAAGCGCATGCCGGCCGGACGGCCGTGCGCCGGTCCCTTCATCATCGCGTCCATGTCCATTTCCTCGCCGAACGCGACCGTCTTTTGCGCAACCGGCTCGCCCAGCGGCGGCACCGCACGCAATGTCGTCGGCAACACACGTGCGGTGGCCGGCGCAAACGCGACGTCGGCCAGCGCCAGTGCCGGATCGGCCGGCAGGCTGCCGTGCCCGTCATCGTGCGACATCGACATCTTGCGGCGGTCGTATTCTGCCGCCTGCAGCACCGCGCGCGACGCGCGATCGCCGGCGCGCACCAGCAGCTCCGCACGCTCGCCCGGCGCGATCAGCAGCGACGTGACGCGGCGCGGCGCGTCGAACAGCCCGCCGTCGGTCCCCGCGTGCTCGAATGCACGGCCGTCGTCGAACGCGATACGCAAGTAGCGCGCGCTGCACGCGTTCCACACGCGCCAGCGCTCGTCGCCCGCGACGTCGATCCGCGGCCGGCGTGCGCCGTTGACCAGCACGAACTGGCCTTCGCGGCCGTTCATCCAGTCCATCATGTCGTTCGGTGCAATCGTGCCGTCACGCGCAAGCTTCAGGTCCGACACGAACAGGTTGCGCTCGGGCCAGCCCGCCAGCGGATCGTCCGCGGCGCGCACGACGAACGGGCCGGCGAGCCCGCGAAACACCTGCTCGGCCGTCATCATGTGCGGATGCGGGTGGTACCAGTAGGTACCGGCGCTCCCCTTCGGCAACGTGAAGCGGTACACGCGCGACGCGCCGGGCGCGACGGGATCGGACGGGTTGCCGTCCTGGTCGGGCGGCACCGGCAGGCCGTGCCAGTGGATCGTCGACGGTTGCGGCAGCTTGTTCACGAACTTGATCTCGACCGTGTCGCCCTCGCGCACGTCGATCAACGGACCCACGACGGGGCCCTGCGTGCCCGCGCCGAACTGCCAGAACGTGGTCGGCCGCGCACCGTGCAGCATCGGGCGCGCCACCGGCTGCGCCACCAGCGTGGCCCGGAACGTGCCGGGCTCGCGGCTTTCGTTCGCGAGCGTACGCAGCGCCGCGAGCGGCGCGCCGGCCGGCAGCGCGTCGGCGGCAGCGAGCGCGGCCAGGGCGGACTTGCCGTGCTGCCCGTGACCCGCCATTCCTGACATGGACGACATGCCGGGCATGTCGTCCATCGATTCCATGCCGGCCATGCCGGCGTGACCGGCATGCTGCGCCCACGCGGCGCGGGCGAACAGCGACGCGGCCGCGACTCCGATGGCGCGCGACAGGAAGGTTCTCCGTATCATCAAATCGTTCCTCGTTATCCATGCTGCGTCGCGCGGCCGCCGCGACACCCGCGCCGGCCGGCTGAAGCGCCGATGCGCGACGCCAATCCTGATGCCCGCGTCATCATAACCGCAGGCTCCTATCGAGACGCTTCGCCGCCGGGCGGGCGGCGATACGCCGCACACTCGACAACGCCGCGCTGGATTCAGCACGCATCGCCCGGCATCGTCGATCGGCGATCCGCAGCCCTTGACTCACTCCCCCAACAGCAGTCGCCGCCCGCCCCATCCAGTCTCCAGGCGGCCGCCCAGCGCCTGCCGTTCAGCCGCGCCCCGGCGTCGGACGCGTCACCGGGTCGCAAACCCGTCAATATTTCACGATGCGGAACAAGTCTCTGCGTTGTAAAAATTCGTGGTGCAGGGCACAAATTTCCCGTTTCGCGATGCCAAAAAACGTTCCACAATACAAAACGACGAATATAAATATTTGTTTTTGAAAGATAATTTTTGTTTAGTGGAGCCGTTCGACATGCACCATCCAACCGGGTCGCGGACGTAGACTTTGTCCCATGCACTGACGCTTCGCCACGACGTTCGATACGGAACGCGGCGCAAGCAGCCGGTCGGGCCACAGCCGGTCGAACCGGCAGGCGGCACAACAGAATCGCTTGTGATCAGAAAGGGAGAACGGAAATGAAGGGATTTCGCTTTGGTTCAGCGCTCGGGTCGTTCTACATCCTGCCGGGTAACGGCGGCTGGGAAGCGACGTTCGGAAACGCCCTGCTCGGCGCATTCTCGTGCCCCGAAGTGGCGGCCGACCACATCTCCCGCGGCGACTGCGAGCAACTGTCCGAACTGGACACGGCAACGCTCGAAGTGCCGCACGAAATCGCCGAATGGGAAATCGTTCACGTCTGAATGGCAAGCCTGCAACAAAAAACGCCCCGGGCGACCGGGGCGTTTTTTTCTTGTAACGGGCGGAGGGCAGTCTGGCCCGCCGTGCCGTCACTTGCTTCGACTCGCGCGATCGCGCGGCCTGCGTCAGGCGACCGCGTCGACGATGGCGTTCAGCGTCGCGCTCGGGCGCATCGCCTGGCTCGTCAGGTCGACGTTCGGACGGTAGTAGCCGCCGATGGCCTGCGCCTTGCCCTGCGCGGCAGCCAGTTCTTCCAGAATGCGCGCTTCGTTGTCGGACAACGACTTCGCCACGCCTTCGAACTGCGCCTTCAGCGCCGCGTCCTCGGTCTGCTCGGCCAGCGCCTGCGCCCAGTACAGGCACAGGTAGAAGTGGCTGCCGCGGTTGTCCAGGCCGCCGACCTTGCGCGCCGGCGACTTGTTCTCGTCCAGGAACTTGCCGGTCGCCTGGTCGAGCGTCTTCGCGAGCACGAGTGCCTTCGGGTTCTGGTACGCGTTGCCGAGGTGTTCGAGCGATGCCGCGAGCGCGAGGAATTCGCCGAGCGAATCCCAGCGCAGGAAGCCTTCCTCGACGAACTGCTGCACGTGCTTCGGCGCGGAGCCGCCCGCACCCGTTTCGAACATCCCGCCGCCGGCCATCAGCGGCACGATCGACAGCATCTTCGCGCTGGTGCCGAGTTCCATGATCGGGAACAGGTCGGTCAGGTAGTCGCGCAGCACGTTGCCGGTGACCGAGATCGTGTCCTTGCCCGCACGGATGCGTTCGAGCGAGAAGCGCGTCGCGTCGACCGGCGTCATCACGCGGATGTCGAGGCCGTTCGTGTCGTGATCCTTCAGGTAACGCTCGACCTTCGCGATGATCTGCGCGTCGTGTGCGCGTGCCGGATCGAGCCAGAACACGGCCGGTGCGCCGGTCGCGCGCGCGCGGTTGACCGCGAGCTTGACCCAGTCCTGCACCGGTGCGTCCTTCGTCTGGCACATGCGCCAGATGTCGCCCGATTCCACCGCATGCTCGAGCAGCACGTTGCCCGCTTCGTCGGTGACGCGCACGACGCCATCCGCCGGAATCTGGAACGTCTTGTCGTGCGAACCGTATTCTTCAGCCGCCTGCGCCATCAGGCCGACGTTCGGCACGCTGCCCATCGTGACCGGATCGAACGCGCCGTGCTGCTTGCAGTCCTCGATCACGGCCTGGTAGACACCGGCGTAGCAACGATCCGGAATCACGGCCTTCGCGTCGTACAGCTGGCCGTCCGGGCCCCACATGCCGCCCGAATCGCGGATCATCGCCGGCATCGATGCGTCGACGATCACGTCGCTCGGCACGTGCAGGTTCGTGATGCCCTTGTCCGAGTTGACCATCGCAAGGCGCGGACGCACCGCGTATTCGGCCTTGATGTCGGCTTCGATCGCTTCGCGCGTGTCGGCCGGCAGGTCCTTCAGGCGCGCGTACAGGTCGCCGATCCCGTTGTTCGGGTTGAAACCGGCCTGCGCCAGCACGTCTGCGTGTTTCGCAAGCGCGTCGCGGTAGAACACCGACACGAAGTGACCGAACAGGATCGGGTCCGAGACCTTCATCATGGTCGCCTTCAGGTGCACCGAGAACAGCACGTCCTGCGCCTTCGCGTCGGCGATCTGCGCTTCGATGAAGCTGCGCAGCGCGTTGCGGCTCATCACCGATGCGTCGATCACTTCACCGGCCTTCACGGCCGTCTTTTCCTTCAGCACCTTCTTCGCGCCGTCGGTCGTCGTGAGTTCGATCTTCACGCTGCCGGCTTCGGCGATCAGCGCCGACTTCTCGCTGCCGTAGAAGTCGCCTTCGCTCATGTGCGCGACGTGCGCCTTCGACGTGGCTTTCCAGGCGCCCATCTTGTGCGGATGCTTGCGTGCGTAGTTCTTGACCGACAGCGGCGCGCGGCGGTCGGAGTTGCCTTCGCGCAGCACCGGGTTCACCGCGCTGCCCTTGATCTTGTCGTAGCGGGCCTTGACCGCCTTCTCTTCGTCCGTCGACGGATCTTCCGGGTAGGCCGGCAGCGCGTAGCCCTGCGCCTGCAGTTCGGCGATCGCGGCCTTGAGCTGCGGCACCGATGCGCTGATGTTCGGCAGCTTGATGATGTTCGCTTCCGGCTTCAGCGTGAGCTGGCCCAGTTCGGCCAGATCGTCGGAACCCTTCTGCTCGGGCGGCAGGACGTCTGCGAATGCCGCGACGATGCGGCCGGCGAGCGAGATGTCGCGCGTTTCGACGGCGACGCCGGACGAACGCGTGAAGGCCTTGACGATCGGCAGCAGCGAATAGGTCGCGAGCGCGGGCGCTTCGTCAGTGAGGGTGTAGATGATCTTGGGCGAAGTGGACATGGTCGATGCGTTGCTACGTGAAAATTTGGACTGAGGAGCGCCGGCGGTAACCGGCGGGGAGCGACCGGGTCGGTCGCGAAAGGGGCGCGCCGGCTCAGCCGGGCGGTGGTGTTGCGAGGGCCGTCATGTTCTACCTTGCAGGGCCTCCGGGCCGCATCGCGGCGCCGCGGCCCGCACGCCGGACCGCCCTGCCAACAAACCTGCCATCCACGAAACGCTCCGGCGCCGGCAGTCAGCGCCGGGGCGGCCGGCAACCTGCCGGCCCACCCCGGAAGGGGACTTACATGTTCTCGATCAGCACTTCACCGAAGCCCGAGCACGACACCTGCGTCGCACCTTCCATCAGGCGCGCGAAGTCGTACGTGACGCGCTTCTGCAGGATCGACTTCTCCATCGCGGCGATGATCGTGTCGGCTGCTTCCGTCCAGCCGAGGTGGCGCAGCATCATTTCCGCCGACAGGATCTCGGAACCCGGGTTCACGTAATCCTTGCCCGCGTACTTCGGTGCCGTGCCGTGCGTCGCCTCGAACATCGCGACCGAATCCGACAGGTTCGCACCCGGTGCGATCCCGATGCCGCCAACCTGCGCGGCCAGTGCGTCGGAGATGTAGTCGCCGTTCAGGTTCAGCGTGGCGATCACGTCGTATTCGGCCGGGCGCAGCAGGATCTGCTGCAGGAACGCATCGGCGATCGAATCCTTGATGACGATCTCGTTGCCCGTCTTCGGGTTCTTCACGCGCATCCACGGGCCGCCGTCGATCAGCTCGCCGCCGAATTCCTTCTGCGCCAGCGCGTAGCCGGCGTCACGGAACAGGCCTTCCGTGAACTTCATGATGTTGCCCTTGTGCACCAGCGTGACCGACTTGCGATCGTTGTCGATCGCGTACTGGATCGCCTTGCGCACGAGACGCTCGGTGCCTTCGGTCGACACGGGCTTGACGCCGATGCCCGAGGTTTCCGGGAAACGGATCTTCTTCACGCCCATCTCGTCCTGCAGGAACTTGATGACCTTCTTCGCCTGCTCGGAGCCCGCGGCCCATTCGATGCCCGCGTAGATGTCTTCCGAGTTCTCGCGGAAGATCACCATGTCGATCTTTTGCGGCTCGCGCACCGGCGACGGCACGCCCTTGAAGTACTGCACCGGGCGCAGGCACACGTACAGGTCGAGTTCCTGGCGCAGCGCGACGTTCAGCGAACGGATGCCGCCGCCGACCGGGGTCGTGAGCGGCCCCTTGATCGACACCACGTATTCCTTGAGCACCTGCAGCGTTTCGTCCGGGAGCCACACGTCCGGACCGTACACCTTCGTCGCCTTCTCGCCCGCGAAGATCTCCATCCAGTGGATCTTGCGCTTGCCCTTGTAGGCGTGCGCGACCGCCGCGTCGACAACCTTGATCATGACCGGCGTGATATCGAAGCCCGTACCGTCGCCTTCGATATAGGGAATGATCGGCTGATCGGAAACGTTGAGCGAGAAGTCCTTGTTGACGGTGATCTTGTCACCGCCTTCCGGAACCTTGATGTGCTGATACGGCATGATCGACTCCAGTGACGTGGCTGAGCAGGTGATGCTGGTCGAAGCTGCGCGCGCGGCGGGGGCGCGGCATGGCCACCCCGTGACGGCAACAGCGAGCCGCTATTCTAGCGCCCCAACCGGGCACTTCGGCATGAAGCGCGGCACTGCGTATCAAGACCCCACTTATGTCTTATATAAGACAGAGGACTTGGCGTTCCGTATTATGCATTAAGATTCCGCCATTTGCCATAGACCGCCCGCCCCCGCCTCCGCGGCGCGCCGGGCGGGCGACCCGCCATGAACCTGATCGCCCTCAACAAGCCGTTCGGCACGATTTGCCAGTTTTCCGCGCACGAGACGCGCCCGTCGCTCGGCGACTGGGTAAAAACGCCCGGCGTCTACGCGGCCGGCCGGCTCGACGCGGACAGCGAGGGGTTGCTGCTGCTCACCGACGACGGCGCGCTGCAGGCGCGCATCGCCGAGCCGCGCCACAAGCTCGTGAAGCGCTACTGGGCACAGGTCGAGGGCGCGCCGGGCGCCGCTGACCTGAAGGCGCTCGCGCGCGGCGTCGACCTCGGCGACTACGTGACGCGGCCATGCCGCGCCGAATTCATCGAACCGCCCGACGCGCTGTGGCCGCGCAACCCGCCGATCCGCTACCGCGCCGCGATCCCGACGACGTGGATCGAACTCGCGATCACCGAAGGCAAGAACCGGCAGGTGCGCCGGATGACGGCGGCCGTCGGCTTCCCGACGTTGCGCCTGGTACGCGTCGGCATCGGCGCACTGGATATATTCGCGCTCGACATTGCACCGGGAGAAACAATCGCGCTGCCGCCGCGCGCGCCGTGGGACGGTTTCGCGCCCGCCGGATGACGAATTCGGGACGGGCGAATTTTTCGTCATCTTTTTCGTCAACCGCCCGCGAAGATCGCGCGTTAAACCACGCAGATGCCAACCTTAGCTATCCGGCATTGGCAGCCGAGCCGTGTTTGCGTCACGAAAGCGACGTTTTTATCGAATACGATTCGGCGCCCGCAGCGCAATGAGAAATTTCTCGAAGCGTCTGTCAACCGAAAGGTGGATGGCACCGTTAGACGACATGACTCCTATTGCCGGGTCATTTGGTTAATTAACTAAAGCTGAGGAACACAACATGAACAAACTGATCGCCGCTCTGGTCGCTGGCCTCTTCGCAACGGCTGCATTCGCACAAGCATCGGCTCCGGAAGCTGCTCCGGCTGCTGCTGAAGCTGCTTCGGCACCGGCTAAGCACGCTGCCAAGAAGCACCACGCAGCCAAGAAGCACCACAAGGCATCGAAGAAGGCTGCAGCAAGCGACGCAGCAGCACCGGCAGCTGCTTCGAACTAAGTAAGCTTGCTGTAATAACGCAGTCAAGAACACGCAGTCTTGCCGTTCTTACGGCGTTGAAAGGCAGATCACCGCAAGGCGATCTGCCTTTTTCTTTTTTGTGCCCGTCGGCGCGCATCGCGTACCATGCGGGTCTTGTTTTCCAGATAGGAGCCTTGCTGTGCAATTCTCCCTGCGCTCGTCGCTCGGCCGCCTTGCGCGCGCCGCCGTGTTTCCCGCCGCGCTCGCCGTCCTCGCGCTCGGCATGCAGGCCGCCAGCGCGCAAGTGCCGCCCGGCGCCAAGCAGCCGAGCGAATTCCCGCGCGTGAAGCTGCGCGCCGGCATGTACGTGATCGACGCGGCCGTCGCCGCGAACGACCCCGACCGCGAACAGGGGCTGATGTACCGTTCGCAGCTCGCGCCGAACGAAGGCATGCTGTTCGTGTTCAACGAGAACGCGGTGCACTGCTTCTGGATGAAGAACACGCTGATCCCGCTGTCGATCGCGTTCATCCGCGCGGACGGCACGATCACCGACATCGACGAGATGAAGGCCGAGACGACCGACAACCACTGCCCGCGCAACAACGGCGTCTATGCCCTCGAAATGAGCAAGGGCTGGTTCGCGGCGAAGGGCATCAAGCCCGGCATGAAGCTCGAAGGGCTGCCGCAAGCCCAGTAACGGATATCGCCGCGCCGCCGACCCGACCCGCGTCACGTCGCGCCGCGTACCCGACCGAAGCCGGCCGCCCGTTGCGCGCCGGCTTTTTTTCGCCTGCCGCCGGCGGCGCCCGCCTTGATTCGGCAAACACTGCCCGCATCTGCAAAAGCCACGGACAAGCGCTATCCTTTAAATCTCGCTAGTCCAGCCCGGGCCGGCCCAGCCGGCCCGCTTACGATCCGAACCTAAGGAGGTTCACGTGCCCCGCAAAACCCCCATCGAGCGCTATCGCAATATCGGGATCAGTGCTCACATCGATGCCGGCAAGACCACGACGACCGAGCGCATCCTGTTTTACACCGGCGTGAGCCACAAGATCGGTGAAGTGCACGACGGCGCGGCCACGATGGACTGGATGGAGCAGGAGCAGGAACGCGGCATCACGATCACGTCGGCCGCGACCACGGCTTTCTGGAAGGGCATGGCCGGCAACTATCCGGAGCACCGGATCAACATCATCGACACGCCCGGGCACGTCGACTTCACGATTGAAGTCGAGCGCTCGATGCGCGTGCTCGACGGCGCGTGCATGGTCTACGACTCGGTCGGCGGCGTGCAGCCGCAGTCCGAAACCGTCTGGCGCCAGGCCAACAAATACAAGGTGCCGCGCATCGCGTTCGTCAACAAGATGGACCGCATCGGCGCCGATTTCTTCCGCGTGCAGCGGCAGATCGGCGAGCGCCTGAAAGGCGTCGCCGTGCCGATCCAGATTCCGATCGGCGCGGAGGATCATTTCCAGGGCGTCGTCGACCTCGTGAAGATGAAGGCGATCGTGTGGGACGACGAAAGCCAGGGCGTGAAGTTCACGTACGAGGACATCCCCGCGAACCTCGTCGAGCTCGCGCACGAATGGCGCGAGAAGATGGTCGAGGCCGCGGCCGAAGCCAGCGAGGAACTGCTCGAGAAGTATCTGCACGACCATGAATCGCTGACCGAGGACGAGATCAAGGCCGCGCTGCGCCAGCGCACGATCGCGAACGAGATCGTGCCGATGCTGTGCGGCAGCGCGTTCAAGAACAAGGGCGTGCAGGCGATGCTCGACGCGGTGATCGACTACCTGCCGTCGCCCGTCGACGTGCCCGCGATCCTCGGCCACGACTTCCACGATCCGGAAAAGCCGGCGGAACGTCATCCGAGCGACGACGAGCCGTTCTCGTCGCTCGCGTTCAAGATCATGACCGACCCGTTCGTCGGCCAGCTGATCTTCTTCCGTGTGTATTCGGGCGTCGTCGGATCCGGCGACACGGTGCTGAACGCGACCAAGGACAAGAAGGAACGGCTCGGCCGGATCCTGCAGATGCACGCGAACGAGCGCAAGGAAATCAAGGAAGTGCGCGCCGGCGACATCGCGGCCGCCGTCGGCCTGAAGGAAGCGACCACCGGCGACACGCTGTGCGACCCGGCGAAGCCGATCATCCTCGAGAAGATGGAATTCCCGGAACCGGTGATCTCGCAGGCCGTCGAGCCGAAGACGAAGGCCGACCAGGAAAAGATGGGCCTCGCGCTGAACCGTCTCGCGCAGGAAGATCCGTCGTTCCGCGTGCAGACCGACGAAGAGTCCGGCCAGACGATCATTTCGGGGATGGGCGAGCTTCACCTCGAAATCCTGGTCGACCGGATGAAGCGTGAATTCGGCGTCGAAGCGACGGTCGGCAAGCCGCAGGTCGCGTATCGCGAGACGGTGCGCACGACGGCGTCCGACGTCGAGGGCAAGTTCGTCAAGCAGTCGGGTGGCCGCGGTCAGTACGGCCATGCGGTGATCACGCTCGAGCCGAACCCCGGCAAGGGCTACGAGTTCCTCGACGAGATCAAGGGCGGCGTGATTCCGCGTGAATTCATCCCGGCCGTCGACAAGGGCATCACCGAAACGCTGAAGAGCGGCGTGCTCGCGGGCTACCCGGTCGTCGACGTTAAGGTGCACCTGACGTTCGGCTCGTACCACGACGTCGACTCGAACGAAAACGCGTTCCGCATGGCCGGCTCGATGGCGTTCAAGGAAGCGATGCGCCGTGCGAAGCCGGTGCTGCTCGAGCCGATGATGGCGGTCGAGGTCGAGACGCCCGAGGAATTCATGGGCAACGTGATGGGCGACCTGTCGAGCCGTCGCGGCATCGTGCAGGGGATGGAAGACATCGCGGGCGGCGGCGGCAAGCTCGTGCGCGCCGAGGTGCCGCTCGCGGAGATGTTCGGCTATTCGACGTCGCTGCGTTCGGCCACGCAGGGCCGCGCAACCTATACGATGGAGTTCAAGCAGTACGCGGAAACGCCGGCCAACGTATCGGAAGGCGTGATCAGCGCGAAAGTGAAGTAAGCGCGGCGCGATCTCGCGCTGTCGCACGCAGCAAGGCCCGTCCGGAACCGGACGGGCCTTTTTTCATGCGTGCACGCCGTGCGCGCGGCTTTTTTGATCGGCACGACCGGTATTTTTTTCGCGTGCCACAATGCAGCGCGATTCGTCAGATGGAACCATCCCGATGCCGCCCACCCCTGCCCTGCGCCGCCTGCTGATCCTCTATGCCGGCCTGATCGCCGCGAACGCCGCCGTCTGGCTGTGGGCGCTCGCCGTGTTGCGCGATCATCCGCTGCTGCTCGGCACGGCGGCGATCGCTTACGGGCTCGGGCTGCGTCACGCGGTCGACGCCGATCACATCGCCGCGATCGACGTTGCGACGCGCAAGCTGATGCAGGACGGCCAGCGTCCGGTGAGCGTCGGGCTGTTCTTCTCGCTCGGCCATTCGACGATCGTGATCGCCGCGACGCTCGGCATCGCGCTGACGGCATTCGCGCTGCGCGACCGGTTCGATGCGTTCCGCGAGATCGGCGGCACGATCGGCACGGCGGTATCGGCCACCTTCCTGCTCGTGCTCGCGTGCGTGAACCTGGCGATCCTGCGCGACGTGTGGCGGCGCTATCGCGGCACGCACGGCCATGGGCATGGGCACGCGCACGATGCGGCGCACGTGCACCGCCCGGCCGGGCTCGTGTCCCGGCTGCTGCGTCCGCTGTTCCGGTTCGTGTCGAAGAGCTGGCACATGTATCCGGTCGGCGTGCTGTTCGGGCTCGGTTTCGATACTGCAACCGAAATCGGCCTGCTCGCGATCGCGGCCGCACAGGCGAGCCAGGGGCTGCCGGTCTATACGGTCATGCTGTTTCCCGCGCTTTTCACCGCCGGCATGACGCTGATCGACTCTACCGATAACGTGCTGATGATTCACGCGTACGGCTGGGCAATGGACGATCCGCAGCGCAAGCTGCTCTACAACGCGAGCATCACGTTCGTGTCGGCGGCCGTCGCGCTGGCGATCGGCGGGATCGAGGCAGCCGGCCTGCTGGCCGACAAGCTGTCGCTGACGGGCCCCGTGCGCGACGCGCTCGATGCGGTCGGCGAGCGCTTCGGCTCGATCGGCTACGGCATCGTCGCCCTGTTCCTCGTCTGCTGGATCGCATCGATCCTCTTCCACCGCTGGCAGCGCGCGGCCGATGCGCCCGCGCGCTGAACTTAGCTCAGACGTTTCATTCCGGAAACAAAACTCCTACCAAAGACGTTGCATGCGCCGTCGCGCGCTGCGCGCGCCTTGTGCCGCGGGCTCAAGCGGCCGATGGCATGGATCTGGCAGATAGGGCTTCGCACGGCGGGCCCGCATGCCGCTCCGCGATCGAGGCTGGCGTCCAGCGCCGGCCCGAAGGCGATCGGCTGCCGACAGGACTACGAACCTTTACCGGCCCCCTGCACTACACGTAGATTGCCGCGCGGCGACGAGGCATCGCGCGCATGGGGAGGCCATGATGCTCAAGTCGAAACGACCGTTCCGCACGACGGGACGGTGCCATCGCGCAACCTTGTTCGCCGCAGCCGCGTTCGCGTGCTGCTGCTCGTATGCCGTCGCACAGGACGCGACACCGGACTCCGCGCCCGATGCCGTTGCCGGCGCGGACGCCATCATGATGCTGGTCGACGACGCTTCGCCGTGCGCAGCGAATCCGGCTGCGTGCTCGGTGCACGTCTTCGCCGGTGGGCACGCCGGCGGGAATGGCGCAGGTGCGACCGGCAATGGCAGCGGCAGCAGCCCCGGTAGCGGAAATGGCAGTGGCGGCGGAAGCGGCAGCGGAAGCGGCAACAACGGGAACGGTACCGTCGGACCTGCCGGCGCCGGCGGAACGACGAGCGGAACATCCGGCGGCACGAGCGGTTCGAGTGGCTCGGGCCGCGGTGGCAACGCGTCTGGTAACGGTGGTTCGGGAGGGTCTTCCGGGGGTGGTTCTTCCGGGGGTGGCTCGTCCGGGGTTGGTTCCTCCGGTGGCGGTTCTTCCGGTGGCGGTTCTTCCGGTGGTGGTTCTTCCGGTGGTGGTTCTTCCGGTGGTGGTTCTTCCGGTGGTGGTTCTTCCGGCGGTGGTTCTTCCGGCGGCGGCTCTTCGGGCGGCGGCTCTTCCGGCGGTGGCTCTTCCGGCGGCGGCTCTTCCGGCGGCGGCTCTTCCGGCGGTGGCTCTTCCGGCGGCGGCTCTTCCGGCGGCGGCTCTTCCGGCGGTGGCTCTTCCGGCGGCGGCTCTTCCGGCAGCGGCTCTTCCGGCGGTGGCTCTTCCGGCGGTGGCTCTTCCGGCGGCGGCTCTTCCGGCGGTGGCGGTCACGGCAACGGTGGCGGCCATGGCAACGGTGGCGGCCATGGCGACGGCGGTGGTCACGGCAATGGCGGTGGTCACGGCGATGGGGGCGGCCACGGTGACGGCGGTGGCCATGGCAACGGCGATGGTGGTGGTCACGGCAATGGTGGCGGCCATGGCAACGGCGATGGTGGAGGTCACGGTGACGGCGGTGGCCATGGCAGCGGTGACGGCGGCGGTCACAGTAACGGCGGTGGTCACGGCAGCGGCGACGGCGGCGGCCACGGTGACGGCGGTGGCCATGGCAGCGGCGACGGCGGCGGTCACGGTAACGGCGGTGGCCATGGCAGCGGCGACGGCGGCGGTCACGGTAACGGCGGTGGCCATGGCAGCGGCGATGGCGGCGGTCACGGTAACGGCGGCGGTCACGGTAACGGCGGTGGCCATGGCAGCGGCGACGGCGGCGGTCACGGTAACGGCGGTGGTCACGGCAGCGGCGACGGCGGCGGCCACGGTGACGGCGGCGGCCATGGCAACGGCGATGGCGGCGGTCACGGTAACGGCGGTGGCCATGGCAGCGGCGACGGTGGCAACGGTGGCAACGGTGGCAACGGCAATGGCGGTGGCAACGGAAATGGAAACGGCAGTGGCGGCGCCGGCAATGGCGGTGCCAACGGTGTCGGCAATGGCCATGGCAGCGGGAACGGCAATGGCGGCGGTCACGGCAACGGCGGATCCTCCGGAGGCAACCACTGACCTGCCGCGTTGCCCGGCCGGGTGTCGTCAGAGCATCTCGAGCGCGCGCTTGCTGCGTGGCGGACGGAAGTACGCGTCAAGCTGCGCGCGCTCGTCGTCGCTGAACATGAAATCGAGCGCGGCCCGGTTGTCGCGCACGTGTTCGATGCGCGACGCCTTCGGGATCGCGAAAACCCCCGGCTGCGCGAGCACCCACGCAAGCGCGACGCGCATCACCGACACCCCGCGCTGCCGTGCGATCTCGTCGAGCGGCGAGCGCTTCGGCAGCCGTCCATGATCGACCGGGCTGTAGGCCATCGCCGGCATCCCGTGCCCGGCAAGCCATGGCAGCAGGTCGAATTCCGGGCCGCGCCGCGCGATGTTGTAGAGGATCTGGTTGGTCGCGCACGCGCCGCCACCGGCTTCATCGACGAGCTCGGCCATGTCGGCCGTATCGAAGTTGCTGACACCCCAGTGACGGATCTTGCCCGCGCGCTGCAGCGCTTCGAAGCCTTCGACCGTTTCATCGAGCGGCACCGAGCCGCGCCAGTGCAGCAGATACAGGTCGAGGCGATCGGTACGCAGGCGCTTGAGGCTCGCATCGCACGCGGCAACGACGCCGCGCCGGCTCGCATGGTGCGGATAGACCTTGCTGACGAGGAACACGTCGTCGCGCAGGCCCGCGAGCGCCTCGCCGACCAGTTCCTCGGTCGCGCCGTCGCCGTACATCTCGGCCGTATCGACCAGCGTCATTCCGAGCGCGACGCCTTCGCGCAGCGCGTCGATCTCGTCCGCGCGCCGGGCCGGCCGCTCGCCCATCTCCCACGTGCCCAGGCCAAGCTTCGGAATCGTCTCGCCGTCCGGCAGGACGACCGTGGCGATCGTGTCTGTCATGCGTTCCTCGTTGCGGATTCGTGGCCGCGCACCGCGACCCAGGCATGGAATACGACGCATCAGTGTAGTCAATCGGCGCGCGATTCACCTATTGCACGGCAAAAACCGGCTATAACGGCGCCACGCGATGACTTAGAATGGCCGCACCCTGATCGATACCCACTCCATGAAGGCATCCACGGACGACCGCTGGCAGGACCTGCGCCCCGACCCCGACAACGACACGCCGCTCTACCTGCAGCTCGCCCGCAAGCTCGGCGACGCGATCCACGACAACCGCTGGACAGCCGGTGAGGCATTGCCCTCCGAGCGCGTGCTGTCCGATGCACTGGGCGTATCGCGCATCACCGCGCGCAAGGCGATCGCGCTGCTCGTCGAGCAAGGCCTGATTCGCCGCACGCAGGGCGCCGGCAACTTCATCCAGCCGCGCTACGAGGATCCGCTGTCGCGGCTGTCGAGCTTCAGCGAAATGCTCGAACGGCGCGGCTTCAAGCCGAGCTCGCAATGGATCGCACGCGAGATCCAGCCGGCGAACCGCGACGAAGTGATCCAGCTCGGGCTGTCGCCGGCCGCATCGGTCACGCGCCTGAAGCGCCTGCGCCTCGCCGACGGCATCGTGATGGCCGTCGAGAATTCGACGTTTCCCGCGACGCTGATCCCCGATCCGCAGGCAATCGGCGGGTCGCTGTACAGCTATCTCGAAGCGCGCGGCACGCCGATCGTGCGCGCGCTGCAGCATTTCCGCGCGGTCAACGCGACCGACGAGATCGCCGAGCAGATGGGCATCGCACCGCACGACGCGCTGCTGCTGATCACACGAATCGGCTATACGTCGGACCAGCGCGCGATCGAACTGACCGATACCTACTGCCGCAACGACTACTACGACTTCGTCGTCGAACTGCGCAAGTAACGCCGGCCGCGCCGCCGGCGCTTACAGCCAGCACGCATCGTCGGTGCCGAGCGGCACGGACGGGCGCGCAAGCGACGGCGGTGTCACCGATAACCGCTCGGCGGGCCGCACCGCGTCGAGCATGCCGAACGGCGACGCGATGCGCTCGATCCGGTCGCATACATCGGTGCGCGCGAAATCGGGTGCCTGCAGGCCGTCCGGCACGATGCCGAACGACTGCAGCCAGCGGCCCGTCTGCGCGAGCGACAGTCGCACGTGCCAGCTTCCCCCTTCGCGTGCCCGGCGCGCGAGCGCGATCATCGCGCCGAACGCCGCGAGATAACCCGTTGCATGATCGAGCGCCTGGCACGGCAGGTGGCGCGGCGCGTTCGCGTGCGCGGCCTGCTGTTCCTGCCACGCGATCCCGCTCGCCGACTGCACGAGACTGTCGAAGCCGCGCCGCTGCGCCCACGGCCCCGCATGCCCGTACGCGGAGATCGACACGCACACGATGCCGGGCCGCCGCGCCGCCAGCGCGAGCGGCCCGAAGCCGCGCGCCGCGAGCGCACCGGGCCGGTACGACTGCAGGAACACATCCGCATCACGAGCGAGCGCGTGCAGCGTATCGATGCCCGCGTCGTCGCGCAGGTCGATCCACGTCGAACGCTTGCCACGCCCGTTGTCGATCACGAGCGGCGCGATGTTCGGCAGGTGCGGGCCGTTGACGAGCAGTGTCTGCGCGCCGTGCGACGCCAGCGTGCGGCCCGCGACCGGCCCCGCGATGATCCGCGTGAGATCGAGCACGCGCACACCGGCAAGCGGCTGGCCGGCGTCGCCCCCGCCGATCGGCTCGACGGGGGCATCGCCGATCCGCTCGATCTCGAACAGCGGCAGCGCGGCAATCGCACGCGCCTGCTCGTGCGCCGCCCACTCGTCAGGTATTCTGATCAATGCGGCGCACAGCCCGGCCTCGGCCAGCGCGGTGTCGAGTGCTGCGCCGTCCCGCATGCGGATCGCCGCGGCGACGTCGTCCCGCCGCGCGCCGCAGCCGAGCACGCCGAGCATCCCCTGCAGGTGATGCGGGAAGTTTGCGTGCAACTGGATCCAGCGCCCGTCGCGCGTCTCGTAGAAGCCCGTCACCGGATGACGCAACTCCGGCGGCGGGCCGTCGTCGACACGCAGATAGCGTTCGCTGCGGAACGCGACGAGCGCGTCGCGCACCGACACGTCGACGGTTTGCGCAACGCCCGTGCGAAGCCGGTGGCATTCGGCCGCCGCGAGCCCGGCTGCCGCGATCGTCGCCGCGGCCAGCGTGCCGACCCGGAAGGTCGACGGCAGCGTCGGATCCTGCCCCGTCACGGTCGCGCGTGCCAGCGCGTCGGGGTCGCCGTGTGCGAGCCGCCACAGATGCGTCAACGCGAGTTCGGGTGTCATGGCGGGACGGGCCGTGGGGGGAGACAGGATCGAGTCTAGAATTCGCGACCGTCGCGAGCAATCCTGATTGTGCGAATCGGCACCTCGCACACGGTCGTAGCGCGGATGTATCGCCTGCTCCCCGGCACGCGCAGCCGGCTCGACATCCCCAACGCACGGCAAGTCTGGCGGCATCCTCGGTGCCGGCGTGCCCCTCCATACGCACGTGAACCGCGCCCCGCTGCGCTCGCTGCCGGGCGGCACGGCCAGGCTTCGTCGCTACCGCGCGGACGAAATGCGGCAGCTCGCACGCCGCCGTGCCGCAGCGAAACGCTCGGGATACGTCGACGAGCATTCGCTCGACCGGCGCATTCCGGCGCCGGGCTCGCCGACCACGCGGATCGCCGATGGCCGCGCGGCCGGCCGAATCGCGCATGTGCCCGAGCAATACCAGGACGCACGCCGATCCGCCAGCGCCGGGGGCTACGTCGGCAGCGATGCGGGCGCGTGACGCCGGCCGTCGCGCCATGCGACGAGCGGCCGCCACCACGCCTGCGCGGCGCGCACGGCGGGCGCGTCGAGCGGACCGAACGCGAACGTCGCGCCGTGCGCCCCCGCGCTGACCCAGACGCGCATGCCGGGCGTGAGCGTCAGCGAATCGCCGGCGCCGAGCCAGTGATCGTCGATCCGGCCCTCGATCGTCACCCAGACCTCGCCGTCGGCCACCTCCAGCGCGGTGCGATCGACGATCCGCCACCGACCGGCCGGCTCGTCGCCTTCGATCACGTAAAGTCGCAGTTCGCGCATGGCAGCCTCCTGGTCGCACGGGTCCGATGGCACCAGTATTTCGGACAGCGGCAGCACACGGACAGATACGGCGACGAACACTTTCGGCTGAACTGTACCGGTCGCTCGACGAGGACAGGCGCCCGCCGGCCGGACTTCGCACCGCCGTTGCGCCGAACCTGCACGGCGCGACGGCTTTCCCTACAATGTCGGCTGTCCCGCACCACCGCCCCGCCCCCATGTTCCAGCGCCCGCCTGCCGCCGCTCCCGGCGAAAAGAACCTCACCGTGATGCTCTGGCTCGTCGCAACGGGCTTCTTCATGCAGACGCTCGACTCGACGATCGTCAACACGGCGCTGCCGTCGATGGCCGCGAGCCTCGGCGAGTCGCCGCTGCGCATGCAGTCGGTCGTGATCGCGTACTCGCTGACGATGGCGGTAATGATCCCCGTGTCGGGCTGGCTCGCCGATACCTTCGGCACGCGGCGCGTGTTCTTCAGCGCGATCCTGGTGTTCTCGCTCGGCTCGCTGCTGTGCGCGAACGCGCATACGCTGCAGCAACTCGTCGCGTTCCGCGTCGTACAGGGGGTTGGCGGCGCGATGCTGCTGCCGGTCGGGCGACTCGCGGTGCTGCGCACGTTCCCGGCCGAACGCTACCTGTCCGCGCTGTCGTTCGTCGCGATTCCCGGCCTGATCGGCCCGCTGATCGGGCCGACGCTCGGCGGCTGGCTCGTGAAGATCGCGTCGTGGCACTGGATCTTCCTGATCAACGTGCCGGTCGGCGTCGCGGGCTGCATCGCGACCTTCTATTCGATGCCCGATTCGCGCAACCCGGCCGTCGGCCGCTTCGACCTGAAAGGCTATCTGCTGCTGACGATCGGCATGGTCGCGATCTCGCTGTCGCTCGACGGCCTCGCCGATCTCGGCATGCAGCACGCGGCCGTGCTCGTGCTGCTGATCCTGAGCCTCGCGTGTTTCGTCGCATACGGCCTGTACGCGGTGCGCGCGCCGCAGCCGATCTTCTCGCTCGAGCTGTTCCGGATCCACACGTTCAGCGTCGGGCTGCTCGGCAACCTGTTCGCGCGGATCGGCAGCGGCGCGATGCCGTACCTGATCCCGCTGCTGCTGCAGGTGAGCCTCGGCTACTCGGCGTTCGAGGCCGGGCTGATGATGCTGCCGGTGGCGGCGGCCGGGATGTTCTCGAAGCGGATCATCACGCGCCTGATCACGCGCTACGGCTATCGCAAGGTGCTGCTCGTGAACACGATCATGGTCGGCGTGATGATGGCGAGCTTCGCGCTGATGCGCGACACGGTGCCGGTCTGGGTGAAGATCGTGCATCTCGCGCTGTTCGGCGGCTTCAACTCGATGCAGTTCACCGCGATGAACACGCTGACGCTCAAGGATCTCGGCACGGGCGGCGCGAGCAGCGGCAACAGCCTGTTCTCGCTCGTGCAGATGCTGTCGATGAGCCTCGGCGTCACGGTCGCGGGGGCGCTGCTCGCGACGTTCACGGGCATGCTGCGCACCGTGACGCCGAGCAACACGCTGCCGGCATTCCATGCGACCTTCATCTGCGTCGGGATCATCACGGCCGCTTCCGCATGGATCTTCGCGCAGCTCGCGCCCGAGATCCGCAGCACCGCGCGCAAGACCGACCCGTCCGAACGCGCGTGACGCGCGGCGCGCGCCGAACCGGGTCGGCGCGCACCATTGCGGTGCAGCGCGGGCCGTTCGATGCGCCGGCGATGACCGACGGCCCGGCCGCGACGCGCCGCCGCACGGGGTACGATGCCGTGCACGCTTCTTGCTCGCCTATTCTCTAGGTAAACTGGCAGTCTTCCTTCGGCCGACATCATGAGCATGATCGAAATCGATCCCCCCGGCTTTCAGCCGCCCCGCCCCATCGCCGGTGACGACGGTAACCGGCGCACCGTGCTGTACGGCGGCTACACCGTGTTCAGCGTGTTCCAGCCCGTTTTCTCGGTGTCGCACCGCCGCGCGATCGGCTATCACGCGTCGCTGCGTGCGCACGACGAGGACAGCCGCCAGGTGGCGTCGCACGAGGTGTTCACGCAGGCGGCGCGGCGCGGCGACCTGCTCGAGCTCGGCCGGCTCGCCGAATCGCTGCATCTCGGCAACTTCCACGCGTTCGACAGTCATGACGAATGGCTCTTCCTGAGCCTGCATCCGGCCGCGCTGATGGACACCGTCTACAGCGACGCCCTGCTCGCGAACCTGAAGGCGCTCGGGCTGCCGCCGCATCGCGTGGTGCTCGAAGTGCCCGAGCAGGCGGGCGGCGAAACGCCGCGCTACGCGGCGATCGTCGACGGGCTGCGCAAGGCCGGCTTCCTGATCGCGCTGGTCGGGTTCGGCGCGAAGCATTCGAACATCGACCGCGTGTGGCACCTGCATCCCGACATCGTCACGCTCGATCGCGGCATCCTCGCGCAGGCAAGCGAGCACTCGCATCTCGAACGCGTGCTGCCGGGGCTCGTGTCGCTGCTGCACGAATCCGGCCAGCTCGTGCTGATGGGCGGGCTCGCGACCGAGCGCGACGCGCTGATCGCGCTCGAGTGCGACGTCGATTTCGTGCAGGGCCAGTATTTCGCGGGGCCGAGCGTCGAACCGGTGCAGCCGCAGGCCGCCGCGGGCTGCATGGATACGCTGTCGGCCGCATTGCGGCTGCGCGTCGCGCAACGCGAGCGCACGCAGGCGGAACGGCTCGCGCCGTACGTCGCGGCGCTCGAGGAAGCGAGCCGGAAGCTCGGCGCGGGCGAGCCGCTCACCGACGCGGCGGCCGTCGTACTCGGGCTGCCCGAGACCGCCCGGTGTTTCCTGCTCGACGCATCGGGGCGCCAGATCGGCGACAACGTGCTCGCGCGCGGCAGCGTATCGCAGCGCGCCAAGCGCTTCCGGCCGCTGCTGCACTCGGAAGGCGCGAGCTGGGAACGGCGCCCGTACTTCATCGACGCGATGCGCGCGCCGGGCCACGTGCACCTGACGTCCCCCTACCTGTCCATCAACGAGGCGCACCTGTGCGTGACCGCGTCGATCGCCGCGCCGGTCGCGACCGGCATGCAGGTGCTGTGCGTCGACATCAACTGGGAAGCGGCACTCAACCGCGAATGAGCGCGCCGCCGCGCCGCGCTCACGCGGCGGCGGCCTTGCGCGCGATCAGCCGGTGCACGCGCTTGCCGGACGATGCGCTGACGACCTCGTGCTCGTCGATCACCTGCGTGCCCGCGCCGAGCGCCGCCCGCATCCGCGCCGCATCGAGCGGTGTGTAAAGGCGGCCGCGCTCGTCGCGCAACGCGCCGTTGCCGGCCACCCGCCAGCTCATGTACAACGTGCCGCCCGGCATCAGGAGCTCGGCCAGCCGCGCGGCCGCCGCCGCCGCGTCCGCCTGTTCGAGATGCATCACGACCGTTTCGCACAGCACGTTGCGAAACGCGCCGGACGGCACGCCGGCCAGCGCCGGCAGTGCAGCCAGCTCGAAGGTGAGGTCCGGATGGCAGCGCCGCGCCTCGTCGAGCAGTGCGGCGCTCGCGTCGTAGCCGCGCACGTCGAAGCCGCGCGACGCGAGCCAGGCCGTATCGCGCCCGGCTCCGCAGCCGACGTCCGCGGTCGGCCCCGGCGAGAAATACTGCTCCAGCAGCGCGTACATGTCGTCTGGCGCGGCCTGGTCGAGCCAGTCCTGCGCGTATTGCGCGGCGTGGGCGTCGTAGGCATCGAGAGTCGGGCGATCCACCATGGTGACAGCTCCGCATAAGCGTCGTATGACGCACCGCGCATCTTGGCCACAGCACCTGCCGTGCGGCCCCCCACGCCCCGCGCGTCGGCTTGCGCGGCCCCTACGCGGCCCGCACGTCGCCCGCGCGCACTGCCTGCGCGGTCAACTCGGCCCACAGTGCGTCGCCGCGCCAGGCCGGGCGCGCCGCCGCACGTTCCGCGTCATGCACGAGCGCGCACAGTCGCGCATTGACGGGCGCCTGGGTGCCGAAGCGCGCGGCCAGCCATACGACCTCGCCGTTGATCCACTCGACTTCCGTCGCACGCTGCGCCGCGAGATCGTCGGACATCGACGAACGCGCGAGCGGGTCGATCGCGAGCATCCGGCCGCCGAGCACGCGGAACGCGAAATCGGGCAAGTCGAGCACGGCCGGGATCCACTCGGCCGGCAACGGCGTCAACCGCGCAGGCCGGATCGCGGCCCGCGCCAGGCAGTGCAGCGCTTCGCGCTGCGCGAGCGCGACGCAGCGCCGGTACGCACGTTGCGCGAGTTCGTCGCGCAGCGGCAGGTTCGCGAGCGCATTGACCGCGTTGTTCAGGTTGAGCAGGAGCTTCGCCCACTGCACGGCCCGCATGTCGCGATGCAGCGCGAGCGGCAGCCCGGCGCGCGCGAATGCGTCGACAAACGGCGGCAGCGCGGGAGACGCGTCGGCCGCAAGCGCGCCGGCCGAGCCCTGGTGAAACGCGCCGGGGGCGCGCTCGATCACGTTGAACGGCACCATGCCGGCCAGCACGGTTGCTTGCGGCAGCGCCTCGCGCAGCACGTCGGCATTGTGCAGGCCGTTCTGGAAGCTGATCACGACCGTGCCGGGCCGCAGCACGCCGGCCAGCTGCGCCGCGGCCTCACGCGTCGCGGCCGATTTCACCGCCACGAGCACGAGCCGCGCGGCCGCAGCAGCCGCCGGATCAGTCGTGAACACGACATCGGCCGGGGCGAGCGTCGCGCGATAGCCGCGCCGGTCGGTCAGCGTCAGTCCGTGCCGACGAATCGCATCGCCGATCCGTGCGCGGCCGACGAGCGTCACCTTCGCGCCGGCCGCCGCGAGCCGTCCGCCGAGATAGCAGCCGACGGCGCCCGCACCGAATACGCAGACCGGTGCGTCAGACATGCGAATGCGCGCCGCCGTGCACGGGGCCGGCCCGCCGCTCGACTTCGCGGCGCACTTCGCCGCGCAGTCCCGCGAAGAACGCGACCTCGGCGACGACGAACAGCGGCCCGACCATCAGGCCGACCAGATCGTCGACGAAGGCGGGCTTGCGCCCTTCGAACCAGTGCCCGACGAACTGGACGATCCAGCCGACGACGAACGCGCCGATGCCGGTCGCGAGCCATTGCGCGGTCGGCAGCAACGCGAGCGCCTGCGCGCCCCACAGGCCCAGCGCGAACAGCGCGGTCATCACGATCCCGAACCGCAGGTCGAGACGCAGGTAGAACACCGCGAACGCGACGGCGAGCAGCAGCGCCGGCGACAGCGCGACGCCGGCCAGCATCCCGAGCGCCGGCCGCGACAGCAGCACCTCGACCGCGAATACGATCATCGGGATCCCGACCAGATGCGTCGCGATGTTGCGCGCGTCGCGGTGGTAGGCCGCATACTGGGAAAGATGGTCTTCGAGCGTCTTCATCGCGTCTCCTGGTCGGTTGTTGGGCGCTATGATGCGCGTCACGCCCGAGAACCTCTGTCAGCTACCCGACATCGCGTGCCCATGCCCTCTTCGCTCGCCCCGTACCTGCCGCAGATCGAAGCGAACCCGTGGTTCGCCGCGCTGCCGCCCGCGTTGCGCGCGGACCTGCTCGCCCGCGCGGCGCTGCGCCGGCTGCCGGCGGGCCATGCGCTGTTCCGGCGCGGCGACCCGCCGTGCGGGCTGTACGCGGTACTGGCCGGTTCACTCACGATAGGTGCGGTCGATCCGCAGGGCAAGGAGGCGCTGCTGACGGTCGCCGAGCCCGTCACATGGTTCGGCGAAATCGCGCTGTTCGACGGCCAGCCGCGCACGCACGACGCGATCGCGCTCGACGACGCGCTGCTGCTGCACGTCCCGCAGGCCGCGCTGCTCGCGATTCTCGACGCGACGCCGCAATACTGGCGGCAATTCGCGCTGCTGATGGCGCAGAAGCTGCGCCTGAGCTTCCTGACCGTCGAGTCGATGAGCGTGATGCCGGCCGCGCAGCGGCTCGCCGCCCGCCTGCTGATGATCGCCGACGGCTACGGCGGGATCAGCGCCGGGCGCACGCGCGTGCGGCTGTCGCAGGAAACGCTCGCGTCGATGCTGTCGATCACGCGGCAGACCACCAACCAGTTGCTGAAGGCGCTGCAGGCCGACGGCATCGTGCGGCTGCACGTCGGCGAGATCGAACTCGTCGATATCGACGCGCTGCGCCGCGCGAGCGGGCTGGGAGACGGCACGCGCTGAGCAACGCGCACCGCACCGTGATGCGTCACCCCGCCACCGCCGGGTTGCGCTATCGTGGCGGCTCGTCCGCTCCCCCATCGCCCCGCCTTGAATCCATCGACCGCCGCCCCCTCCCGCCATCCGTGGCCCGTCTTCGTCGCGTTCCTGCGGCTCGGCCTCACGTCGTTCGGCGGCCCGGTCGCGCACCTCGGCTACTTCCGCGCAGAATTCGTCACGCGGCGGGGCTGGCTCACCGAACGCACCTACGCGGATCTCGTCGGGCTGTGCCAGTTCCTGCCGGGGCCCGCGAGCAGCCAGGTCGGAATGGCGATCGGTCTCGCGCGCGCCGGCTACGCGGGCATGTTCGCCGCGTGGCTCGGCTTCACGCTGCCGTCGGCGCTGCTGATGATGCTGTTCGCGCTCGGCGTGCACGCGACGGGCGCGCCGATCGAAGCCGGTGCATTGCACGGGCTGCGCATCGTGTCGGTCGCCGTGATCGCGCAGGCCGTATGGGGCATGGCACGCACGCTGTGCCCGGATGCGCGCCGCGTCACGCTGATGGCCGCGGCCGCGTGCGCCGCACTGCTCGCGCCAGCTGCGTGGACGCAGATTGCGGTGATCGTCGCGGCCGGATCGGCTGGCCTCGTGCTGCTGCCGCAGCCTGCGCGCGACGCACACGAGCCGTTGCCGCTGCACGTGTCGCATCGCGCGGGCCTGCTGTGGCTCGCGCTGTTCGCGGCGCTGCTCGTCTCGTTGCCGTTCGCCGCCCGCGCGCTCCATTCCGATACGCTCGCCGTCGTCGATGCGTTCTTCCGCACCGGCGCACTCGTGTTCGGCGGCGGCCACGTGGTGCTACCGCTGCTGCAGGCGGCCGTGGTCGCGCCCGGCTGGGTCGGCGATGCGGCGTTCCTGGCCGGATATGGTGTCGCGCAGGCCGTGCCGGGGCCGCTGTTCACGTTCTCGGCATTCCTCGGTGCGTCGCTGCGCGATGCGCCGAACGGCTGGCTCGGCGGCACGATCGCACTGGTCGCGATCTTCGCGCCGTCGTTCCTGCTGGTGGCCGGCACCGCGCCGTTCTGGGAGCGCCTGCGCCGCAGCACGCGGATGCAGGCCGCGCTCGCGGGCGTGAACGCGGCCGTCGTCGGGCTGCTGCTCGCGGCGCTCTATCACCCGGTCTGGACCGATACGATCATGGCGCCGCGCGACCTGGCCGCGGCACTCGTCGCATTCGTCGCGCTGGTGTTCTGGCGCGTGCCGCCCTGGGCCGTCGTGATCGCGAGCGCGGCGCTCGGCTGGGGGCTCGGCCTCCTCGCCTGACCGGGCACGCGCGGCACGTTTCGCCGCGGCAAAAACAAAAAAGCCCTCGAAACGAGGGCTTTTCTGCTGGGTACCGCGCGCCGTCGCGGCGCGCAGGTGCCGGACCTTACGCGAAGTTCTTCGCTGCGAAGTCCCAGTTCACGATGTTCCAGAACGCTTCGACGAACTTCGGACGTGCGTTGCGGTAGTCGATGTAGTACGCGTGTTCCCACACGTCGATCGTCAGCAGTGCCTTGTCGGCCGTCGTCAGCGGGGTTGCTGCGTTGCTCGTCGACACGATGTCGAGCGAACCGTCAGCCTTCTTCACGAGCCATGCCCAGCCCGAACCGAACGTGCCGACTGCGGCCTTCGTGAACGCTTCCTTGAATGCGTCGTACGAACCCCACTTCGCGTTGATCGCGTCGCCCAGCGCGCCCGTCGGTGCGCCGCCGCCGTTCGGCGACAGGCTGTTCCAGAAGAACGTGTGGTTCCAGATTTGCGCGGCGTTGTTGAAGATGCCGCCCGACGACTTCTTCACGATCTCTTCCAGCGACAGGTTTTCGAATTCCGTGCCCGGGATCAGATTGTTCAGGTTCGTCACATAAGCCTGATGATGCTTGCCGTAGTGGTACTGGATCGTCTCGAGCGAGATGGTCGGCGCGAGTGCGTCTTCAGCGTACGGGAGCGGCGGGAGCGTATGAGCCATGGCGATTCCTTCGTTGAGTATGTAGGGGGGCTTGTGTTGAATGCTGCCGAGCGTCCGATTGTAGGCGAGGACGAATAACCCCGCAAACTCACGGGCCATTTATCCGCGGTATGCGGAAAAGCGATGTTCGCGCATCGTCCACAGGGACGAGCCGATACCGCGCAACCGCCGTTCCCGCGCGTTTTGGCCGGTCGCGGCGCGTGCGCCGCTCACGTCAGATCGTATCGGCGAGGCGCGGCTGCACGTCGGCGAGCGACACGTCGGCCGAGCCTTCGGCGAGATGCACGGTCAGGCGGCGTTGCGGCTTCAATGCGTTCGGCGTGCGCACCGCGCGGCCCGTCTGCGCATCGATCAGCGCCGCATAACCGCGCTCGAGCGTGCGCTGCGGGCTCAATACCTCGAGCCTTGCCGCACAGGCTGACACGCGAGCCGTGTCGCGTTCGTGACGGCGCTGCAATGCGAGCGCAAGGCGCTGCGACAGCCCCGCGAGTGCCTGGCGCGCCTGCGACGGATCGGGGCGCGCGCGCTGCCAGCGCAACTGCGCGAGCGCGAACCGCGCGCGCGCGTCGCGCACCGGCCGCGACGCCGCCGACGCCAGCCGCACGGCAAGCTGCTCGACGTGCGTGCGCTGCCGCTGCAGCCGCTCGGCCGGGCTCACCAGCCGGCGCGCGAGCCAGTCGAGCTGCTGCGCGCGCTGCTCCAGCCGGCGCTCCATGCCGCGAGCGAGCGCACGCTGGCGCTCGCCGACCTCGCGCAGCAGCAGTGCGCGCTGCGGGCTCGCGAGCTCGGCGGCGCCGGTAGGCGTCGGCGCGCGCAGGTCGGCCGCGAAGTCCGCGATCGTGAAATCGGTCTCGTGCCCGACGCCGCTCACGACCGGCAGTTCGCTCGCCGCGATCGCGCGCGCCAGCGCCTCGTCGTTGAACGACCACAGATCCTCGATCGAGCCGCCGCCGCGACAGACCAGCAGCACGTCGACCTCGCGGCGCGCATTCGCGGTCTCGACGGCCGCGACGAGCTTTTCCGCCGAGCCCGCACCCTGCACGGGCGCCGGATAGACGATCACCGGAATGTGCGGCGCGCGGCGCGCGAGCGTGGTCAGCACGTCGCGCAGCGCGGCGGCCTGCAGCGACGTGACGATGCCGATCGAGCGCGGGTGCGGCGGCAGCGGCCGCTTGCGCTCGGGCGCGAAGAGTCCCTCGCCCTCGAGCTGCGCCTTCAGCCGCAGGAACGCCTCGTACAGGCGCCCCTGGCCCGTGCGCCGCACGGCCTCGACGTTGAGCTGCACTTCGCCGCGCGGCTCGTACATCGTCACGACCGCGCGTACCTCGATCCGGTCGCCTTCACGCGGCGTGAATTCCGCGTATTGCGCGCGGCCACGGAACATCACGCAGCGCATCTGCGCCTGCTGGTCCTTGATCGAGAAATACCAGTGGCCGCTCGCGGCGCGCGTGAAATTCGACACTTCGCCCGAAATCCACAGCAGCGGAAACGAGCGCTCGAGCATCGTCGAAATCGCGCGATTGAGCGCCGAAACGGGTATCACTTCGTCGCCGCCGCGGGTGGCACCCGGCGCGGCAAATGGGGAGTCGGAAGGCATGGACGGTCGGATGAATGCTGGCGGCGACACGATAGTCCGACACGCGCGCGACGTCCAGCGCCGGGCGTGTGCGCGGTGACGCGCGGAAGGTGTCCACACTTTGGCAATCGTCGGCCTAAAACGCGGGAAAACCGCGGAAAAATCCAGACGATTTGAGATAACGCATTGATTTTTATATATTTTTAAAACTTTCGAAACGATTCTCATCCGATTCGAGGCCCGCCCGGCGGGCGTTTGACTCATTCGAACGGGGAGTTCTTCACAGAGTTATCCACAAGCCGTCACGATCCGGCCCCGTGGGCTGCATCGGCCGGTCGCGCTTGCCGCGCCCGCCTGCGGCGCGCTAGAGTGCCGCCTTCCGCAGACCCCGCGGCATGCGCCGCCCAACGGAGAATCCGCCTTGACGAATCCGTCCCACGCCGCGGCGCACGACCTGCCGCGCCCGGCCCGATGAGCGCGCCCGACGGCCCGCTCGCCCGGCTCGAAGCGCGCCTGACGCGCGAATGGCAGCGCCGCGGCGCGCTCGCGTGGGCACTCACGCCGTTCGCGTGCGTGTTCGGCCTGTGCGCGGCGCTGCGGCGCACCGCCTACGCGCAGGGCTGGAAGAAGCCGGTCGACGTCGGCGTGCCCGTCGTCGTCGTCGGCAACGTGACCGTCGGCGGCACCGGCAAGACGCCGACCGTGATCGCGCTCGTCGACGCGTTGCGAGCGGCCGGCTTCACCCCCGGCATCGTGTCGCGCGGCTACGGCGCGAACGTGAAGGCGCCGACCGCCATCACGGCCGCGTCGCGCGCCGGCGCGGGCGGCGACGAGCCGCTCCTGATCGCACGCCGCACCGGCGCGCCCGTCTGGGTCTGCCCGGATCGTGTCGCGGCCGCGCAGGCGCTGCGCGCCGCGCATCCGGACGTCGACGTGATCGTCAGCGACGACGGCCTGCAGCACTACCGCCTCGCGCGCACGGTCGAACTCGTCGTGTTCGACCACCGGCTCGGCGGCAACGGTTTCCTGCTGCCGGCCGGGCCGTTGCGCGAGCCGCTGTCGCGGCACCGCGATGCGACGCTCGTCAACGATCCGTACAGCGGCGCGCTGCCGCCGTGGCCCGACACCTATTCGCTCGCGCTCACGCCGGGCGCCGCATGGCACCTCGACCAGCCGGCGCTGCGCCGCCCGCTGTCGCAATTCGCGAACGAGCGCGTCCTCGCCGCGGCCGGCATCGGCGCGCCGGAACGCTTCTTCACGACGCTGCGCGCGGCCGGTCTCGCGCCCGCGACGCGCGCGCTGCCCGATCACTATGCGTTCGCCGACAATCCGTTCGTCGACGACGCCGTCGACGCGATCCTGATCACCGAGAAGGATGCAGTAAAATTGGGCGCTTCCTGGCGCGACGCTCGACTGTGGGTCGTCCCCGTCGAAGCCGCGCTCGATCCTCGCCTCATTGCCCTCGTTGTGGAGAAACTCCGTGGACGCTCGCCTGCTTGAAATCATTGTGTGCCCTATCTGCAAAGGCCCGCTCCACTATGACCGTGCCGCGCAGGAGCTGATCTGCAACGCGGACAAGCTCGCCTACCCGATCCGCGACGGCATCCCCGTGATGCTGGTCGACGAAGCGCGCCAGACCGTCGAAGGCACGCCGGTCGACCCGGCCGGCCGCTGAGCCGCCCGACCCCGCTCCAGCCCGAGCCGCGGCCCGTCCGCGGCCAGGGCGCCGAACCCTCCGGGCGACCCGCGCCAGGCGCGCCGCCCGCTCCGTTCTTCTCACCGCCCGCCCCGATGACTCACCCGCAACCCTTCATCGCCGTCATTCCCGCCCGGCTCGCGTCGACGCGGCTCCCGAACAAGCCGCTCGCCGATCTCGGCGGCAAGCCGATGGTCGTGCGCGTCGCCGAGCGTGCACGTGAGGCTGGCGCGCAGCAGGTGCTCGTCGCGTCCGACGCGCAGAGCGTGCTCGATGCCGCGCGCGATCACGGCTTCGAAGCGGTGCTGACGCGCGCCGACCATCCGTCCGGCACCGACCGTCTCGCGGAAGTCGCGGCGACGTTCGGGTGGAGCGACGACACGGTCGTCGTCAACGTTCAGGGCGACGAGCCGCTGATCGACCCCGTACTCGTGCGCGACGTAGCGTCGCACCTCGCCGCGCATCCGGCGTGCGTGATTGCGACGGCCGCCCACCCGATCCACGACGCGGCCGACGTGTTCAACCCGAACGTCGTGAAGGTCGCGCTCGACGCGCAGAGCGTCGCGCTGTACTTCTCGCGCGCGCCGATTCCATGGAGCCGGGACGCGTACCAGCCGCACTGGCCCGACGTCGCAGCCATGCCTGCGCCTGCTTTCCCGGTCTATCGGCACATCGGCCTCTATGCGTATCGCGCGCGTTTCCTGCGCACGTATCCGACGCTTGCGCAGGCGCCGATCGAACAGGCCGAGCAGCTCGAGCAGCTGCGCGCGCTCTGGCACGGCGAGCGCATCGCGGTGCTGATCACCGAGTCCGCGCCCGAAGCCGGCATCGACACGCCGGCCGATCTCGCACGCGTGCAGGCCCTTTTTCAGCCGGGACCAAAATAACCCGTGGCATAATCAGGCGATTGTGCGAGCCGTCCGCGACCAGCGCGTCCTCGCTTGACCCCGCCCGCGGCCCTGCCGGCAGCCGCGCGTCGCTCAACCCGACGCGCCGCATCAGACCGGTCCGCCGCGCGCCAGGCAAGCGCCGCGCCCACCGTCGCGGCGCTTTTTGCGTCTCGCCACACGAATCTACATACTGGAGATATCACCATGCGTTTGATCCTGTTGGGCGCGCCCGGCGCGGGAAAGGGCACCCAGGCAAACTTCATCAAGGAAAAGTTCGGCATCCCGCAAATCTCGACGGGCGACATGCTGCGCGCGGCCGTGAAGGCCGGCACGCCGCTCGGCGTCGAGGCGAAGGGCTACATGGACGCCGGCAAGCTCGTTCCGGATGCGCTGATCATCGGCCTCGTCAAGGAGCGCCTGAAGGAAGCCGACTGCGCGAACGGTTATCTGTTCGACGGCTTCCCGCGCACGATCGCGCAGGCTGACGCGATGAAGGAAGCGGGCGTCGCGATCGACTACGTGCTCGAGATCGACGTACCGTTCTCGGAAATCATCGAGCGCATGAGCGGCCGCCGCACGCACCCGGCATCGGGCCGCACGTACCACGTCAAGTTCAACCCGCCGAAGGTCGAAGGCCACGACGACGTGACGGGCGAGCCGCTGATCCAGCGCGACGACGACAAGGAAGAAACCGTCAAGAAGCGTCTCGAAGTGTACGAAGCGCAGACCAAGCCGCTGATCACGTACTACGGCGACTGGGCGCAGCGCGGCGAGGAAAACGGCCTGAAGGCGCCGCAGTATCGCAAGATCTCGGGCCTCGGCGCCGTCGAGGAAATCCGCGAGCGCGCGTTTGACGCACTGAAGTAAGCAGCGCGTCGCGCACCCGCAAGCCGCCCTCCCCGGGCGGCTTTTTTTTGCCCGGGCGGAATTCGCACGACCGTTCTGGTATCGCCGCCGCGTGAGGGTGCCCCGTACAATCGGCGGGTGCGGGCGTCTGTGTTACCGGTGCGCCGGCATTTCAACCGATCACGGGGCAAGAATCAGACAATCGCATTGCCCCCGGAAGCGCAACTTGTGCTGAAGCGCGGACGGCGGTCGACCGCCTTGCATGGGACCGCCCCAAGCGCTGAAGCGCCAAGGGCGGTCGACCGCCTTGCATGGGACCGCCCTAAGCGCTGAAGCGCCAAGGGCGGTCGACACGGAGACAGTCATGGACATTCGCGGCAACGTATTTCTGATCACGGGCGGCGCATCCGGCCTCGGTGCCGGCACGGCGCGGATGCTCGCGCAAGCAGGCGGCACGGTCGTGCTCGCCGACCTGAACGACACGGCAGGCACCGCACTCGCGACCGAGCTGGGCGGCGTCTTCGTGCACTGCGACGTGTCGAGCGAAACCGACGCGCAGGCAGCCGTCGACGCAGCGACGCGCGCAGGCACGCTGCGCGGCCTCGTGAACTGCGCCGGCATCGCGCCCGCCGCAAAGACCGTCGGCAAGGACGGCGCGCATCCGCTCGACGTGTTCGCGAAGACGATCAACGTGAACCTCGTCGGCACGTTCAACATGATCCGGCTCGCGGCCGCCGCGATGGCCGCCACCGCGCCGACCGCGGAGGGCGAGCGCGGCGTGATCGTCAGTACCGCGTCGGTCGCCGCATTCGACGGGCAGATCGGCCAGGCCGCGTACGCGGCGTCGAAGGCCGGCGTCGCAGGCATGACGCTGCCGATCGCGCGCGACCTGTCGCGCAACGGCATCCGCGTGATGACGATCGCGCCCGGCCTGTTCGAGACGCCGATGCTGCTCGGCATGCCGCAGGACGTCCAGGACGCGCTCGGCGCGATGGTGCCGTTCCCGCCGCGGCTCGGCAAACCGGCCGAATACGCGCTGCTGGTGCGCCAGATCGTCGAGAATCCGATGCTCAACGGCGAAGTGATCCGCCTCGACGGCGCGATCCGGATGCAGCCGAAATAAGCACGCAAAAAAACGCCCGCATCGCGGGCGTTGTGTCATTCACGGTTCAGGCAGCACGGCGGCGGCTCAGTCCTCGCCGTCGCGCTGCATCCGCTGCCGCAACTCGGTCACTTGCGATTCGACGACGGTCGCGTCGTCCGCGTCCGGCCGCTCGCCGAGATACTGCTCGAGATCCTCGAGTGCGGGGCGCAGGTAGTCGAGCCGCGCATACGCGAAACCGCGGTCGCGGACTTCGTCGAGATGCTCGGGCAGCAGGATCACGAGCCGCTGCTGCACCGCGAGCAGCCGTTGCCAGCGCTCCGTCTGAAGATAGATCGTCTTCAGGTTGCGCAGCATCCGCGCGATGATCTCGCGGCTCGTCGCCGGCTGCAGCAGTGCGCGCAACGCGCTGTCGACCGCACCGGCCGCACGCGCGACGTACGGCTCGAGCATCTCGACCATCTCGGCTTCGGACAGCGAATGGCCGTTGGCCGGGTCGATGATCAGGTCGCCGTCCGGCAGCGTGACGCGCAGCAGGAAATGGCCGGGGAACGATACGCCGCGCGCCGGCACGCCGATCTGCTCGGCAAGTTCCAGGTACAGCACCGACAGCGAGATCGGAATCCCGCGCCGCCGCTTCAGCACGGCGTTCAGGTGGCTGTTATCGGGGTCGTAGTAATCGTTGTGATTGCACGCGAAGCCGAGCTCGCGGAAGAAGAAGTCGTTCAGCGCGGCGACGCGGCCCTTCAGGTCCGTGTCGTCGGCGAGCCGCCGGCGCAGCCGCGCCGCCAGCATGTCGAGTTCGGCCAGCGTGCCCTGCAGGTCGAGGTCGGGATAGGCGTCCTGTGCCAGCGACAGCGCCGCTTCCGTGACGGGCAGGCTGTCGTCGTCTGCCACGAGCGTGCTGAAGTAGTCGAGGACGCGGGTCATTGCGGTCGTCACTTGGCGCGCCTTCTGAAATAAGCGTATTTGAAGCCCATCACCCACAACATACCGAAATATAGTGCAGCGAACAGCACGAGGCACGCGGCCATCAGCGCGATGCGATCGAGCGGCTGCGTGCGCATCCCGGTCCAGTCGAAGCTGATCGACAGCCAGTGCATCAGGCCCGCGAGCACGAGCGCCGCACCGATCAGCTGCACGAAGAAGCGCAGCCAGCCCGGCGACGGCTGGTAGATGCCGCGCTTGCGCAGCCCGAGGAACAGCAGCAGCGAATTCAGGCACGCGCCGACGCCGATGCTCAGCGTCAGGCCCGCGTGGCCGATCAGCGGCACGAACACGTAGTTCGAGATCTGCGTGACGATCAGCACGCCGATCGCGATCTTGACGGGCGTCTTGATGTCCTGCTTCGCATAGAAGCCCGGCGCGAGGATCTTGATCAGGATGATGCCGACGAGGCCGATCCCGTAGGTGGCGAGCGCGCGCGCGACCATCGTGACGGTATGCGCGTCGAACTTGCCGTAGTTGAAGAGGGTCGCCGTGAGCGGCGTCGCGAAGAAGAACAGCGCGAGCGCGCTGGGTGCCGCGAGCAGGAACGTGACGCGCAGCCCCCAGTCGAGCAGCGCCGAATACTCGTGCGAATCGGCGTCGACGTGAGCCTTCGACAGGCTCGGCAGCAGGATCGTGCCGAGCGCGACGCCGAGCAGCGCCGTCGGGAATTCCATCAGGCGGTCGGCGTAGTTGATCCACGACACGGCGCCCTGCCCGAGCCGCGACGCGATGTTGGTGTTGATGATCAGCGACAGTTGCGCGACCGACACCGCGAACGTCGCGGGCACCATCTTCGCGAGCACGCGCTTCACGCCCGGGTGGCGCAGCGCGCGCAGCGGGTTGAGGCCGATCAGCGGCACCATGTCGATCTTCTTCAGGCCCGGCAGCTGCACGAGGAACTGCAGCACGCCGCCGACGATGACCGCCCATGCAAGCGCGAACACCGGCACCTTCAGGTGCGGCGCGACGAACACGGCCGCGGCGATGAACGCGACGTTGAGCAGCACCGGCGCGAACGCGGGCAGCGAGAAGCTCTTGTACGTGTTCAGCACGCCGGATGCGAGCGTCGTCAGCGAGATGAACACGATGTACGGGAACATGATCCGCGTCATCGTGACCGCGAGCGGGAACGCCTGCCCGTCGGTGTGCAGGCCGGACGCGACCGCGAACACGACCCACGATGCGCCGGCGATCCCGAAGACCGACAGCACGGCAAGCGCCCACGCCAGCACCGTCGACATCGCGTCGACGAGCGCTTTCGTCGCATCGTGCCCCTGCTGGTTCTTGAACTCGGCGAGGATCGGCACGAACGCCTGCGAGAACGCGCCTTCGGCGGACAGGCGGCGCAGCAGGTTCGGGATACGGAAGGCGACGTAGAACGCGTCGGTGTATTGACTGGCGCCGAACGCACGGGCGATCAGCGTCTCGCGGGCCAGTCCGGTCACGCGCGACAGCAGCGTGAAGCCGCTGACCGTCAGCAGGGCTCGGAATAGATTCATGGGGCGCTTATTATACGGACGTTGCGTGGCCCGGCCAGCGGCCGATGCCGAAAAGCGCGCACGCCGCCGATGCCCCGCCCGACGGTTGTCACGTTCAACTTGCCACTCGCTTGATTTTGTTGCTATAATCGCCGGTTTCTGGGCTCGTACATGCACGGCAACTGCCGTTTTCATGTCCCGGCCTCGGTTAAAATCACCGTTTTTTTATGCGCCCCTGGGCAATCGTTCTCAGGGGACGGATCGAAAAGCAGCGCTTGGCCGTCAGGCTCCAAGCTCTGGAAACAGGACAGGATAAGGAACCGTCATGGCTAACTCCGCACAAGCACGCAAGCGCGCCCGCCAGGCCGCGAAGGCAAACTCGCACAACTCGGCGCTGCGCTCGAAATTCCGTACCGCGATCAAGTCGGTTCGCAAGGCTGTTGAAGCCGGCGACCAGGCAAAGGCTGCCGAGCTGTTCAAGGCTGCCGTGAAGACGATCGACACGATCGCCGACAAGAAGATCGTTCACAAGAACAAGGCCGCTCGCAGCAAGAGCCGCCTCGCCGCGGCCGTCAAGGGTCTGCAGGCAGCAGCGTAACTCCGGTGCGCCCGCTCACGCGGGCGCTCCTGTTTCCTGCGATCGCAAAAAAGCCCGCCTAGGCGGGCTTTTTTGTCGCCTGTCGCCGGCGCACATCCTGCGGGCCGGCAACATGTGCCAGGACGGGCGCCAGGGTGGGCGCCGCATGCGCCCTCGCCCGTGCCGGCATCACTTCTTCGCGTCGTAGTCCGGCAGTTCGCACGCCTCGGTAACGACGAGGTTGTTGTCCTTCGCGAAATTCAGCACGAAATCGAACGCCATCGGCTCGACGTCGCGCAGCCGGGAATCGAGGATCACGCACTTGAGGTCGCCGAGCATCGTCGGACGCACGTAGAGCGAATACTTGAGGCGCGCGTTCGGCCCGCTCGCCCCCGGCCCGAAGCAGGCCATCACACCGGCCAGACGTTCCGACCAGTCGCTCGGGCGAAACTTTTTCCCGTCTTTCGTGATGCCCTGGATGAAGAATTCGGTCGGAGGGGTTTCAGCCATGTGGTTACCCAAGTGACGGCCCGGCGATGTCCAGGCAACGGCGCCTGGATACGCGAACACAAAGCTGAAACGGACGGCGGCACAAGCATTCCGATATCCCGAAAACGAGACGTCGACGTGCGCCGCCGGCGGACTGCACCGGATTTGTGCAGCGCACGGCTTGTGTCCGGCAGAGCGCGAAGAGGCTTGCCTGCCGGGCTGGAGAAAACTTTTGGATTATACCGCAGCGCGCCATCGCGCGTCGTCCCGACACCCCTCCTCCTGCGCCGCCCGCGGTGCACGGCGATCGCGCCCCGCTTCTCTCCCCGGCTCGTCAAAGCACAGAAAATCCTTTATGCTGCTTTGAGTTATCCACACCCGACGGCGGCGCCGTCCGGCCTTGCTGCCGGGTGCAACCCGCCGCATTTCGCTTCATGACCGCCAAAACCATTCGTCACTACCTGCAGTTCAAGGATTTCTCGCTGGAAGACTACGAGTACGTGCTCGAACGCACGGGTATCCTGAAGCGCAAGTTCAAGAACTACGAGACCTATCACCCGCTGCACGACCGCACGCTCGCGATGATCTTCGAGAAGAACTCGACGCGCACGCGCCTGTCGTTCGAAGCCGGGATCTTCCAGCTCGGCGGCCACGCGGTGTTCATGAGCACGCGCGACACGCAGCTCGGTCGCGGCGAACCCGTCGAGGATTCCGCGCAGGTGATCTCGCGGATGGTCGACATCATCATGATCCGCACGTTCGAGCAGGAGATCATCCAGCGCTTCGCGGACAACTCCCGCGTGCCGGTGATCAACGGCCTGACGAACGAATACCACCCGTGCCAGGTGCTCGCCGACATCTTCACGTACTACGAGCACCGCGGCCCGATCGCCGGCAAGACCGTCGCGTGGGTCGGCGACGCGAACAACATGCTCTACACGTGGATCGAAGCCGCGCAGATCCTCGGCTTCAAGCTGCGCCTGTCCACGCCGCCCGGCTACGCGCTCGACATGAAGCTCGTGTCGCCCGACAGCGCGCCGTTCTACGAAGTGTTCGACGATCCGAACGAAGCGTGCAAGGGCGCCGATCTCGTCACCACCGACGTGTGGACGAGCATGGGCTTCGAGGCCGAGAACGAGGCCCGCAAGCAGGCATTCGCCGACTGGTGCGTCGACGAGGAGATGATGGGCCACGCGAACCCGGACGCCCTCTTCATGCACTGCCTGCCCGCGCACCGCGGCGAGGAAGTGACGGCCGGCGTGATCGACGGCCCGCAGAGCGTCGTATGGGATGAAGCGGAAAACCGCCTGCACGTGCAGAAGGCACTGATGGAGTTCCTGCTGCTCGGCCGCCTCAAGCACTGACGCGCCGGCACCCGGCAACCCATGTAAAAAGCGCCGATCGTCGATCGGCGCTTTTTGTTCTGGCCCGCGAAAAGCGGTGCGAAACCCCGCTTACAGGCAGACGGGTTCGGGCTCGAGCTCGACGCCGAAATGCGCGTGCACGTCGGCCTGGATCGCCCGCGCCAGCGCGAGCACGTCGGCGCCCGTCGCGCCGCCGCGATTGACGAGCACGAGCGCCTGGCGGTCGTGCACGGCCGCCGCACCCAGCACGCGCCCCTTCCAGCCGCAGCGGTCGATCAGCCAGCCGGCCGCGAGCTTGACCTGGCCATCCGGCTGCGGATACGACACGATCTCGGGCGTGCGGGCGCGCAGCGCATCGAATTGCGCCGCATCGATCACCGGATTCTTGAAGAAACTGCCCGCGTTGCCGAGGACGAGCGGATCGGGCAGCTTCGCGCGGCGGATCGCGACGACGGCGTCGAACACATCACGCGGCGCGGCCGCATCGGGTGCGATGCCACGGGCGTCGAGTTCGCGCGTGACGTCCGCGTAGCCGAGCCGCGGCGCCCATTGCTTCGGCAGCCGGAACGTCACCGACACGATCGCGAACCGGCCAGCCCCTTCCCGCTTGAAGAAACTGTCGCGATAGCCGAACGCGCAGCGCGCGGCGTCGAAGCGCTCGCTGCGCCCGGTCGCCAACTCGACCGCGACCAGCGAGTCGAAATACACCTTCATCTCGAGACCGTATGCGCCGATGTTCTGGATCGGCGCGGCACCGACCGTACCCGGAATCAGCGCGAGGTTCTCGAGGCCGGGCATCCCGTGCTCGAGCGTCCATGCGACGAATGCGTGCCAGTTCTCGCCGCCGCCGGCCTCGACGTACCAGGCATCGTCGTCCTCGCGCACGACGCGGCGGCCCTTGATTTCGTCGAGCAGCACGATACCGTCGAAATCGCGCGTGAACACGACGTTGCTGCCGCCGCCGAGCACGAGCCGCGGCAGGTTCGCGACGCGCGGGTCGCGATGGAGCGCCTCGAATTGCGACGCATGCGTGACGCGCGCGGCAAGGCGCGCGGTCGCGGCAATGCCGAACGTGTTGTGCGCGGCGAGCGGATGGTCGGGAAGCAGCGACAGGGCGGAATCGTCAGGAGGCATCGGCATTCGCGGTCACGTCCGCCCGGGCGGCGCATGGCCGGCCTTGGGCAAACGGAGGGGCATCGGTAAAATGGCAAACAGTCCGCAATTATAGCGAGTGCCCGCGCGCGAGCCGGGCATCCGCATCTCAAGGGAGGAATGCCATGCCATCGTTCGACGTCGTTTCCGAAGCGAACATGATCGAAGTGAAGAACGCCATCGAGCAGTCGAACAAGGAAATTTCGACGCGCTTCGACTTCAAGGGCTCCGACGCGCGCGTCGAGCAGAAGGAGCGCGAGCTGACGCTGTTCGCCGATGACGATTTCAAGCTCGGCCAGGTCAAGGACGTGCTGATCGGCAAGCTGGCCAAGCGCAACGTCGACGTGCGCTTCCTCGACTACGGCAAGGTCGAGAAGATCGGCGGCGACAAGGTCAAGCAGATCGTCACCGTGAAGAAGGGCGTGACCGGCGATCTCGCGAAGAAGATCGTGCGGCTCGTGAAGGACAGCAAGATCAAGGTGCAGGCGAGCATCCAGGGCGACGCGGTGCGCGTGTCGGGCACGAAGCGCGACGACCTGCAGAGCACGATCGCGATGCTGCGCAAGGACGTGACCGACACGCCGCTCGACTTCAACAACTTCCGCGACTGATCGCCCGACGATCCGTCACGTCATCCTGCCGGGCCCCGCACACGCGGCGCGCCCGGCGTGCGGCAAGCGCCGCTTTCTCAGGCCTTGCCGCCGTCCTGCGCGCCGCCGTCCGCGGCCGCCTTCTTCTTGTCACCGATCCGGCTCTCCTGCCCCGCCAGCAACTTCGAAATGTTGCCGCGGTGACGCCACACGAGCAGCACGCTCATCGCGAGCACGGCCCATGCGACCGGGTTGTGGCCCGTGCCGAACAGGAACACGTCGAACACCGGCGCGAACACGGCCGCCACCAGCGCCGCGAGCGACGAATAGCGGAAGAAGAACGCGACGATCAGCCAGGTGAGCGCGGTCGCGAGCCCGAGCACCGGGTGCACGGCGAGCAGCACGCCAGCCGCGGTCGCGACGCCCTTGCCGCCCTGGAAGCGGAAGAACACCGGATACAGGTGACCGAGGAACACGGCGATCGCGACCCATGCGACCGCGACGTCGGGCAGGCCGAAGTGGCGGGCGAGCCAGACGGCAATCCAGCCCTTGAACGCGTCGCCGACGAGCGTCAGGATCGCGGCCTTCTTGTTGCCGCTGCGCAGCACGTTGGTCGCGCCGGGATTCTTCGACCCGTACGAACGCGGGTCGGCCAGGCCCATCGCGCCGCTGACGACGACGGCGAACGACACCGAACCGATCAGGTAGGCAACGAGGGCGGCGAGCAGGATCTGCATGCGGTGGACTCTTCTTTCAACGTATCGGTAAAGGGACGGCTGCGCGGCAAGCCCGCAAGCCGAAACGGCGCCCATTCTACCGAACGGGCGCGGCCTGCCACGAAGGTGAAACCCTCAGTCGACACTGGCGCACTGTACGGGCTGCGCGCCGAGCAGCGACGTGAGCACGGCCGGCGCGAGACTGACGAGGTAGCCGCGGCGGCCGCCGTTCAGGTAGATCGTCGGCAGTTCGAGGATCGTCTCCTCGACGTAGACGGGCATCGTCTTGCGCGTGCCGAACGGCGACGTGCCGCCGACGAGATAGCCCGAATGGCGGTTCGCGACCTCGGGCTTGCACGGTTCGACGCGCTTCGCGCCGATCTGCCGTGCGAGGTTCTTCGTCGATACCGTGCGGTCGCCGTGCATCAGCACGATCAGCGGCTTCGCATGCTCGTCTTCCATCACGAGCGTCTTCACGACGCTGTGCTCGTCGACGCCGAGCTGGCGCGCCGATTCGCCGGTGCCGCCGTGCTCGACGTAGTCGTACGGATGCTCGCCGAACACCACGCCGTGGCGGCGCAACAGCTGGGTGGCAGGGGTTTCGGACACGTGTCTGGATTTGCTCATGGCGGCATTTTAATGGTGAACGACCGGCTGGCGCGCAATCGCGCCCTTCGGCCCTTGAGCCCTCGCACCCGCGCCGGCGGTATACTCGCGGCCCGTTTTCCGCCGGGCGGCCTGCTGCGTCGCCGCAGCGATTCCGTCCATCATCATTGCGGACATCGCGAAGCGCTATTGCCCGAATGGCCGATTGTGGCGCACGCGCCGTCATGGCACGATCGTTCGCCAACCTCGTCGGCCGCCGCCCGCCCCTTTTCTGGAGACGCCATGTCCTCGCCCCTCCGTTCTTCCGAGCCGCTCGACGTCGATGCACTGCTCGCCGCGCTGCCCCGCCGCATCGCCGACGTGCCCGCACGCCGGGCCGCGCAGGCACCCGGGCATCCGGCGCTGATCGAGGACGCACGCCGGCTGTCGTACGGCGACCTGTCGCAAGCCGTCGATGCGGCGGCCGCGCTGCTCGCCGGCCTCGGCGTGCAAGGCGGCGACCGCGTGATGATCGTCGCCGAAAACTGCGTCGCGCAGATCGTGCTGCTGTTCGCGGTCGCCCGCCTCGACGCGTGGGCGCTCGTGTCGAACGCGCGATTGTCGGCCGGCGAACTCGACGCGATCGCCGCGCACGCGCGCCCGAAGCTGATCGCGTTCACCACCGACGTATCGCCCGACGCGCGCACGCATGCCGCGCGGCACGGCGCGAGACCTGCCGGCGCACTGCCGGTCGACATCGGCGCATGGTCGTATCGCGTCGACGCCAGCGCGCCGGGCGAGCCGGTTGCCGCCGACGGCGCCGCGCAATGCGCGGCACTGATCTACACGACCGGCACGACCGGCACGCCGAAAGGCGTGATGCTGTCGCATCGCAACCTGCTGTTCATCGCGGCGACGTCGAGCGCGCTCCGCCGCGTGTCGCCTGACGACGTCGTCTACACGGTGCTGCCCGTGTCGCACGTGTACGGGCTCGCGTCGGTCTGCCTCGGCAGCCTGTACGCGGGCGCGACGCTGCGGCTTGCGCCGCGCTTCTCGCCGGAAGCCGTGCGCGTCGCGCTCGCCGACGAAGGCGTCACGATCTTCCAGGGCGTGCCCGCGATGCACGCGAAGCTGCTCGAACACCTGCACACGCACGGCCACGCATGGCACGCACCGCGCCTGCGCTTCGCGTATTCGGGCGGCTCGCCGCTCGACACGAACCTGAAGGCACGCGTCGAACGCCTGTATGGCGTGCCGCTGCACAACGGCTACGGAATGACCGAAAGCAGCCCGACGATCACGCAGACACCGCTCGACGCGCCGCGCACCGACAGCTCGGTCGGCGTGCCGATTCCCGGTGTGGAGATGCGGATCGTCTTACCGGACGGCACCGACGTGGCGCCCGGCGAAGTCGGCGAGATTCGCGTACGCGGGCCGAACGTGATGCTCGGCTACTACCGCAACGCTGACGCCACCCGCGCGGCCGTGTCGCCGGACGGCTGGCTGAGCACCGGCGATCTCGCGCGGCAGGAAGCCGACGGCGCTGTGACGATCGCGGGTCGCAGCAAGGAACTGATCATCCGCTCGGGCTTCAACGTCTATCCGGTCGAAGTCGAGCAGGTGCTGAACGCGCACCCTGACGTCGTGCAGGCGGCCGTCATCGGCCGTGCGGTCGAAGGCAACGAGGAAGTGCTCGCGTTCGTCGAACGGGTGCCCGGCGCGACCGCCGACGAAGCGGCGCTGCACGCATGGTGTGCGGAGCGGCTCGCGCCTTACAAGCGCCCCGCGCATATCCGCGTCCTCGACGCGCTGCCGGCCGCATCGACGGGCAAGGTGCTGAAGCACAAGCTGCGCGAGCTGGTCTGACGCAGGCAGGCCGGTACCCGCACCGGAGCCTGCGCAGCGAAACGTGCGCTAACCGCGCGGATGGTGTTGCGCGTGCAGCGTCTTCAACCGCTCGCGCGCGACGTGGGTATAGATCTGCGTGGTCGAGATGTCGCTGTGACCGAGCAGCAGTTGCACGACGCGCAGGTCGGCGCCGTGGTTCAGCAGGTGCGTCGCGAACGCGTGCCGCAGCGTGTGCGGCGACAGGTGGGCGCGCACGTCCGCGTGCAGCGCGTGACGCTTGATGATGTTCCAGAACTGCTGGCGCGTCATCCCGTCGCCGCGTGCGGTCACGAACAGCGCGTCGGCCGCGCGCGCGCCGAGCAGCGCCGGCCGCGCATCGCGCAGATAGCGCTCGATCCAGCCGTGCGCGACTTCGCCGAACGGCACGAGCCGCTCCTTCGAGCCCTTGCCCATCACCCGCACGACGCCCTCGTTGAGCCCGACCTCGACGGTCTTCAGCGTCACGAGTTCGCTCACGCGCAATCCGCTCGCATACATCAGCTCGAGCATCGTGCGATCGCGCAGGCCGAGCGGCGTGCCGATATCGGGCGCGCCGAGCAGCGCCTCGACCTGCGCCTCCGACAACGTCGACGGGAACCGGGCCGCCTGTTTCGCGGACGAGATCCGCAGCGTCGGGTCGGCGCTCGCGCGATGCTCGCGCACGGCCCAGCCGTAATAGCGCCGGAACACGGACAACCGCCGGTTCGACGACGTCGCCTTGCCGTCGCTGCGCGCGGCGATGTAGCCCGTCACCATCGCTTCGTCGACCGAATCGAGCGACGTGTCGTGGGTCGCGGCAAGCCATTGGGAAAACAGCACCAGATCGCGCCGGTAAGCATCGAGCGTGTTGCGTACGAGCCCGTGCTCGAGCCACAGCGCATCGCAAAACACGTCGATCGATGCGCGGCTCGCGAGCAGCGCGGGGGACGCCGCGGCGGCATCGCCGTCGGCTTCGGGGGAAATCAGCGATTCACTCATCAGTACGGCACGCCCTCGTGCGCCAGCAGCCAGCGCTTCACTTTCTGGTAATACCCGTTGTCGTCATGGTTCGCGAAACCGCCGAGGCCGCCCGCCGCGACGACGCGATGGCACGGGATCACGAGCGGGAAGTAGTTCGCGCCGCACGCCTGGCCGACCGCGCGCGGCGCGCTGCCGATCCGCTTCGCGACCTGGCCGTAGGTCAGCACCGTGCCGGGCGGGATATCGCTGATCACGTCCCACACGCGGTGCTGGAACGCGCTGCCGACCTCGGCGAGCGGCAGGTCGAAGCGCGCCGACGCGCGCGCGAAGTAACGTTCGATCTGCTTGACCGCGCGCTTCGCGAGCGGCGTATCCGGATCGACCGGCTTCACCGATTCGGGCAGATAGACGATCTCGCGCACCACCGCGGCATCCGTGCGGATGCCGACCTTGCCGAACGGTGCGTCGATGACTGCATTGAACATGGCCCTCTCCTGACCGATGGATGCGCGCGGCAGCACCGCGCGCCGACGACACTTTACGCCGCCTTCACGCGGCACGCAGCGCCCATTCGACATGCTCGCGCACGACCGGCGACGGATCGTCGGCCCGCGCGCGCAACGCGTCGACGATCGCCTCGCGCGCCTGCGGCGCGAGCCGGTCCTCACCCGCGCGCAGCGCGTTGCCGAGGCCGACCGCGAGATTGCGCAGCCAGCTTTCGTAGCCGATGCGCCGGATCGCACTGCCCTGCATCCGCGTATCGAACGTGTCCGCATCCCACGCGAACAGCTCGACGAGCGTCGCGCGGTCGAGGCCGTGCCGCACGTCGAAATCGGCGACGGGCGCGGCCTGCGCGAACTTGTTCCACGGGCACACGAGCTGGCAATCGTCGCAGCCGTACACGCGATTGCCGATCATCGGCCGCAGCGGCTCGGGGATGCTGCCTTTCAGTTCGATCGTCAGGTACGAGATGCAGCGGCGCGCGTCGACGCGGTACGGCTCGACGATCGCGCCGGTCGGACATGCGTCGATGCAGCGCGTGCAACTGCCGCAGTGGGCACCGGGCGTCTCGGGCGCGGTGTCGGGCGACGTGTGCGCGTCGGTCGGCAGCGGAACGTCGACGTAGATCTCGCCGAGGAAAAACAGCGAACCCGCATCGCGCTGCAGCAGCAGCGTGTGCTTGCCGCGCCAGCCGACGCCGGCCTTCTGCGCAAGCTCGACCTCGAGCACGGGTGCCGAATCGGTGAACACGCGGTAGCCGAACGCGCCGATCTCACGCTCGATGCGCTCGGCGAGCGTCTGCAGCCGGTTGCGCAGCACCTTGTGATAGTCGCGGCCGCGCGCATAGATCGACACGACGGCCGCCTGCGGATCGTCGAGCCGGGCCCGTTCGCGCGCGCGCCAGTCGTGCGGCACGAGTGCGTCGGGCGCATCGTCAACGAGTGTTTGAGCCGGCAGATAGGCGAGCCGCGCGGAGATCACGCGTCGCGTACCGGCCACAAGTTCGGCCGGGCGCGCGCGTTTCATCCCATGTTTCGCCATATAATCCATTTCGCCGTGGTATCCGGCTTCCAGCCAGGCGGCGAGGCCTGCTTCGGCATCCGAGAGATCGGTATCGCTGATGCCGATCGCCCCGAAACCCAATTCGCGCCCCCACGCCCTGATGCGCGCGGCGAGCGCAGTCAACGCCGCATCGTCGAGCGCGCACGGTGCCGCGCCTTCGGCACGAGTCGAAGGCCTGTCGGATGCGGCGAGTTCCGGTAATCGGTTCATCGCACTATTTTACGAGAATGCCAGCCACGCCCAGCCAACCGCCTCACGACGCCATGCTGCCCGCCCTGCTCGCGGAGCGCGTGATCGCGCTCGCCGACGAAGCGGCGACCGAGGCCTTCGGCACCCGCTTCGCGCACGCGCTCGACGCGGCGCGCACCGAACTCGCCCGCGCGCATGCGTTCGACGGGCTGCAGATCCAGCTGGTCGGCGACCTCGGCGCGGGCAAGACCTCCCTCGTGCGCGCCATCCTGCGCGGCCTCGGCCACACGGGACGCGTGCGCAGCCCGACCTATACGCTCGTCGAGCCGTACGCACTCGAACGCGAGGATGGGGAACTCGAGGTCTATCACTTCGATCTGTATCGTTTCAACGATCCGGCCGAATGGTCCGACGCAGGCTTTCGCGAATATTTCAATTCCAGCGCGATCTGCCTCGTCGAATGGCCACAACAGGCGGGCACGCTGCTCGGCGTACCCGATCTGGTTTTCTCGCTCGACGTGGATGGCGACGGCCGCGTCCTCACCGTCCGGGCGTACAGCGCTTCAGGAAAGGCATGTCTCGAAAGATGTTGATCAAACCGTTCCGCTCGATCGAATCGGCGGCCACCGCGACGCACAACTGGCGGCGTCGCCAGATCCTGCGCGCGGGCGCGTCGACGCTGGTGCTCGGTCTCGTCGCGCCGCGGCTCGCGCACGCGTCGTCGGTGCTCGGCGTGCGCGTGTGGCCCGCACGCGATTACACGCGCGTCACGATCGAATCCGACCAGCCGCTGCAGAATACCCAACAGCTGCTGCAGGGTCCCGACCGCCTCGTCGTCGACCTGAGCGGCCTCGATCTCGACCAGGCGCTGCGCGATCTCGTGTCGAAGATCGCGCCGAACGATCCGCAGATCCAGTCGGTGCGCGTCGGCCAGTATCAGCCGCACGTCGTGCGGATGGTGTTCGACCTGAAAGGTTCGGTGAAGCCGCAGGTGTTCACGCTGCCGCCGGTCGGCGCGTACAAGTACCGGCTCGTGTTCGACCTGTATCCGGCCGTCGCGCCCGATCCGCTGTCCGACCTGATCGCGCAGACGGAACGCAAGGAACAGGCGCTCAACGACACCGCGCGCGCGCAGCAGATGCAGCCGCCGTCCACGCTGGCCGGCCCGGGCACCCCGCCGCCCGCCGCGGGCGACAACAGCGATGCGTTCTTCCAGCGCTTCGCGCAGAACACGCCGGCCACGCCGCACACGCCGCCCGCCGCCGGCACGCCCTCGACGCCCGCGAAGCCGGCCGTCAAGCCGCCGCCGGTCATCGCACGCCGCGACGACAGCGACGACGACGACACCTACAAGTTCACCGCACCGAAATCCGGCAAGGGCGGCACCGTGCGCCTGCTGACGGTGGCGATCGATCCGGGCCACGGCGGCGAGGATCCGGGCGCGATCGGCGGCGGCGGCACGTACGAGAAGCACATCGCTCTCGACATCGCGAAGAAGCTGCGCGCGAAGATCGACGCCGCGCCGAACATGCGCGCGATGATGACGCGCGACGCCGACTTCTTCGTGCCGCTGAACGTGCGCGTGCAGAAGGCGCGCCGCGTGGGCGCCGATCTCTTCGTGTCGATCCATGCGGACGCGTTCACGACGCCGTCCGCGCGCGGCTCGTCGGTGTTCGCATTGTCCGATCACGGCGCGACGAGCGCCGCGGCGCGCTGGATGGCGAACAAGGAAAATTCGTCCGACCTGATCGGCGGCATCAACATCAAGACGGCGGATGCGGCCGTGAACCGCGCGCTGTTCGACATGTCGACGACCGCGCAGATCCGCGACTCGCTGCGCTACGGCAACTATGTGCTGAAGGAAGTCGGCGGCATCAACAAGCTGCACAAGGGCTCGGTCGAACAGGCCGGGTTCGCGGTGCTGAAGGCCCCCGACATTCCGTCGATCCTCGTCGAGACCGCGTTCATCAGCAACCCGGAAGAGGAGAGCCGGCTGAACGACGACAGCTATCGCGACCAGATGGCCGACGCGATCTTCCGCGGCATCAAGCGTTATTTCGCCGCGAATCCGCCGCTCGCGAAGAGCCGGATGGCCTGACGGCCCGACGGCCGTATCCAGCCATACTCGGCCACCCCGCCCCGCCGCCGGCACGCAGTGCGTGCCGGCGCGTCACGATGCCGCGAAGCGGCGCATCAGTTTCCCGCCGAACACGTTCACCGCGAGGCCGCCCATCACGAGCGCCGTGCCGATCAGCTGCGCGCGCGTCAGATGCTCGTCGAGCAGCAGCGCCGACGAAGCCAGGCCGACGATCGGCACCAGCAGCGAGAATTGCGCGACCTGCGCGGCCGGATAGCGCGACAGCAGGCGGCTCCAGAGCCCGTAGCCGAGCAGCGTCGCGACGAACGCGAGATAGACGACCGCGAAGATCGACGCCCCGTTCAGCCCGGCGAGCGCGGTCGCGATCCGCTGCGGCCCTTCGAACCACAGCGACAGCAGGAAGAACGGCACGGGCGGCACGAGGCTCGCCCACACGACGAGCGACACGAGGTTCGCTTTCCCGACCTTCTTCGTGACGATGTTGCCGAACGCCCACATCGCGGCCGAACAGATCGTCAGCAGGAAGCCCGCGAGCGTCATTGCGCGGCCGCCCTGCGCCGCGATCACGACGAGCCCGCCCGCGGCGATCGCGAGCCCGAGCAGGTTCTGCATGCGCAGCCGCTCGCCGAGGAACAGCATCGCGAACACGAGCGTGAAGAACGCCTGCGACTGCAGCACGAGCGACGCGAGGCCAGCCGGCATGCCGACGTACATGCCGGTGAACAGGAACACGAACTGGCCGAGCTGGATCGTCGCGCCGTACAGCACCAGCAGGCGCCACGGAATCTGCGGCCGGCGCACGAAGAACACGGCGGGCACGGCCGCGAGCGTGAAGCGCAGCGCGCCGAGCAGCATCGGCGGCATGCCGTGCAGGCCGACCTTGATCACGACGAAGTTCACGCCCCACGCCAGGATCACGACCAGCGCAAGCAGCAAGTCCTTCGGGGCCATCATCGGCGTCTCCTCGATTGTCGAATCGTTGTGCAAGGTGCTCTCGAGCCCTGTCGCTTCGCGCCAGGCGCCCGAGGAGGCGCTCCCCAAAAGGGACTGCCTGCGGGGCAAAAAATACCGGGGCGGCCCGGCGTTTTCCCGGGAAGCCGGTCAGTCTACCGGGTTTCGGCACCCGGCCCGATACCCGCGCGGCGCGAATGGAATCGGCGGCGGACGGCCAGTACAATGACCGGCATCTCCCCCGCCGCCCCACAGGATCCGCCATGACCGCCCCGATCAAAGCCCTGCTGAAGCCGCACGTGCGCGACATCGGCAACCTGCAGGTGCGCCGCACGCTGCCCGCACTCGCCGCACGCCTCGTCGGCCCGTTCATCTTCTTCGATCACATGGGACCCGCCACGCTGCCGCCCGGCACGGGGCTCGACGTGCGCCCGCACCCGCACATCGGTCTCGCCACCGTCACCTACCTGTTCGACGGCGCGATCCTGCACCGCGACAGCCTCGGATCGCTGCAGGAGATCGTGCCGGGCGACGTGAACTGGATGACGGCCGGCCGCGGGATCGTCCACTCCGAACGCACGCCCGACGCGCAGCGCGAAAACGGCCACACCGTGCACGGGATCCAGACCTGGGTCGCACTGCCGCGCGCGCACGAGACGACCGAGCCGTCGTTCGAGCACCATCCGGCCGACACGCTGCCGAAGCGCAACGAGGACGGCGTGTCGCTGACGGTGATCGCCGGCGATGCGTTCGGGCTGCGCTCGCCGGTCACGACGTTCTCGCGCACGCTGTATGTCGCAGCCGAGTTCGCGGCCGGCAGCCGCCTCGAACTCGACGCATCGCACGAGGAGCGCGCGGTCTACGTGGTCGACGGCGAGCTCGCGATCGACGGCACGCCGGTGCCCGCCGAGCAGATGGCCGTGCTCGCGCCCGGTGCCGCAGTCACGCTGACGAGCGGCAGCGGCGCGCGCGCGATGCTGCTCGGCGGCGACAAGATCGACGGCGAACGCTTCATCGAATGGAACTTCGTCGCCAGCAGCCGCGAAGCGATCGAACGCGCGAAAGAAGCATGGACGCGCCAGGAAATGGGCAAGGTGCCGGGCGAAACCGAGTGGATTCCGCTGCCCGAGTCGAAGCCGCGTTGAAAAAGGGGCGCTCCGCCCTCATCCTGACGACATTCGAACGAAAGAGAACGACATGGACACCACGCTTGCCACATTCGAGAAAGACGTCATCGAGGCGTCGCTGGACGCCCCCGTGCTGGTCGACTTCTGGGCGCCGTGGTGCGGCCCGTGCAAGACGCTCGGCCCGCTGCTGGAAAAACTCGAAGGCGACTACGAAGGCCGCTGGAAGCTCGTGAAGGTCAACGTCGACGAGAACCAGGAACTCGCCGCGCACTTCCAGACCCGCAGCATCCCGCACGTGATCGCGTTCGCCGACGGGCGCCCGGTCGACCAGTTCGTCGGCGTGCTGCCCGAAGGCCAGCTGCGCGCCTTTCTCGACCGGCTGCTGCCGGCCCCCGAGGAAGCCGAACGGCGCGCCGCGCAATACGCGATGGCCGAAGAGCGCCACGACGACGCGCTCACGCACCTCGAGGCGGCGCTCGCGCTGAATCCCGGCTTCGACGACGCTCGCCTCGACCTGATCGAACTGCTGCTCGCGAGCAACCAGGTCGACGCCGCGCGCGCCGAGACGGAACGCCTGTCGCCGCAGACCGTGCAAGGCGGCGACCCGCGCTACCAGGCGATCAAGACTCGTTTCGACGCTCTCGAAGCCACGGCCGACCTGCCGCCGACCGACGCACTCGAAGCACGCATCGCGGCCAACCCGGCCGATCTCGACGCGCGCTTCGATCTCGCGCAGAGCCTGATCGCGCGGCGTGCGTATGAAGGGGCGCTGGAACAGTTGCTGGAAATCGTCACGCGCGACCGCGCGTACGGCGACGATCTCGGCCGCCGCACGATGATCTCGGTATTCGAGCTGGCCGGCGACCGCCCGGACCTCGTCGCCGGGTGGCGGCGCAAGCTGAGCATGGCGCTCAACTGAGGGACGACCGGCCGGGCCGCAACGGCCCGGCTGCGTAACGGCCCGACCACGTAACGGCCCGGCTGCGCAACAGCCCCGCATCGCATGCGGCGCGCATCACGCGCTGCGGCATCGCGCCGGCTGAGCGCCCGCGTGTCGCGCGCTCAGCCGGCGGCCTGCGCCGCGATCGCGCGCAGCGCATGCGCGGCGGCCGCGAAGCCGAAGCTCGCGGTCACGCACACGCTCGAACCGAATCCCGCACAGTTCAGCCCCGCGACGTGCGCGGCTGCGGACGGCTCCGCACCGTCCTCGAGATCGCAGGCGGCCGCTTCCGGATAGATCAGCGGCTCGTCCGAATACACGGCGCTGACCTTGAAACGCGCCTTCGGCCCGCGCGGAAAGCCGTGCTGCTTGCGCAACTGCGCGCGCACCTTCGACAGCAGCGGATCCTGGATCGTCAGCGCGAGATCGTCGATCCGGATGCGCGTCGGATCGAGCTGGCCGCCCGCGCCGCCGACCACGACGAGCGGCTGACGCTTCGCGACGCACCATGCGATCAGCGCAACCTTCGTGCGCACGCTGTCGATCGCGTCGATCACGTAGTCGAAACCGCCGCCGAGCAGCGCGTCGAAGTTGTCGGGCTCGACGAAATCCTCGATCCGGTTCACGCGGCACGCGGGATCGATCAGCGCGATCCGCTCGGCCATCGCGTCTACCTTCGGCTTGCCGTAATTGCCGTCGAGCGCGTGGATCTGCCGGTTCGTATTGCTTTCCGCGACGTTGTCGAGATCGATCAGCGTGAGCGTGCCGACCGCGTTGCGTGCGAGCGCCTCGGCCACCCACGACCCGACGCCGCCGATCCCGATCACCGCGACGTGCGCGCGCTCGAACGCGGCGGCGGCCGGCGCGCCGTACAACCGCGCGACGCCGCCGAAACGCCGCGCGCGATCCACGTCAAGCTGGATTTCCGGGGTCGGGGTAAGATCAGAAGAACTGGGCGGGGCGGTGTCGGCGACGGACATGGCAGCAAGGAAATCGTAAGTCGTGCAGCCATCTATTTTGCCTGAACTCCCCGCTCGCCCGCGCCACTGTGCACGCACGTTTCTTGCGCGTTGGCTACAATGGTTCCAGATTGAAGCGTTTGCATAACATGACGACTCTCGCCGATCTCCGCATCAATTATTCGCGTGCTTCGCTCGACGAAGCCGATGTCGCCCACGACCCCTTCGCCCAGTTCGACCGCTGGTTCAAGGAGGCGCTTGCCGCCAAGCTGCCCGAGCCGAACACGATGACGCTCGCGACCGTCGGCGCCGACGGCCGGCCGTCGGCACGCATCGTGCTCATCAAGGGCGTCGACGAACGCGGGTTCGTCTTCTTCACCAATTACGAAAGCCGCAAGGGGCACGACCTCGCCGCGCATCCGCAGGCAGCGCTGCTGTTCTACTGGATCGAGCTCGAGCGCCAAGTGCGCATCGAAGGCCGGATCGAGAAAACCAGCGCCGAGGAAAGCGACCGCTATTTCGCGTCGCGTCCGCTCGGCTCGCGCATCGGCGCATGGGCGTCCGAGCAAAGCGCAGTGATCGACAGCCGCGCGACGCTCGAAGCGCAGGAAAAGGCCGTCAGCGAACGCTACGGCGACAACCCGCCGCGCCCGCCCCACTGGGGCGGCTACCGCCTCGTGCCCGACTCGATCGAGTTCTGGCAGGGCCGCCCGTCGCGGCTGCACGACCGTCTGCTCTATACGCGCGACGCCAACACGCCGTCGGGCTGGTCGATCTCGCGCCTGTCGCCGTAAGCGCGGCGCCGGCGCACGCCGGTCGTGTCTCGTGTTGCATCCGGGCGCCCGCCGCGCAAGCGGCGGGCGCCGGTCAAGATACTTGGCTGTATTCGATTCAACGAACAAACGGAGAATCCAAATGTTCTGGGAAAAGAAGCTGGCACAGTGGGCGGACGACGTACGGGCGAAAGCGAACATACCGGCACGCCTCGTGCTGTGGAACGGCGATCAACTCGATTTCGGCACCTTCAGCGCGCCGCAGGTCACGCTGAAGGTGAACAGCGCGTCGGCGCTGCCGCTCTTGCTCGAACCGAGCCTCGACAATCTCGGCGAGGCCTACGTGAAGGGCAAGATCGACATCGAAGGCAAGCTGTCGGACATCATCAACATCGGCTACTCGCTCGCGCGCAGCACGGTGACGAGCGCGAGCAAGCTCGCGCGCGTGAAGCGTTACTTCAATCACTCGAAGAGCACCGACAAGAAGGCGATCCAGTATCACTACGACGTCTCGAACGAGTTCTACAAGCTGTGGCTCGACGAGAACATGGTGTACTCGTGCGCCTACTTCGAGAACGGCGACGAGGATCTCGCCACCGCGCAGATCAAGAAGATCGACCACATCCTGACGAAGATCCGGCTCGAGCCAGGCCAGCGCCTGCTCGACATCGGCTGCGGCTGGGGTGCGCTCGTGCTGCGCGCCGCGCAGAAGTTCGGCGCGCAGTGCCTCGGCGTCACGCTGTCGCAGAACCAGTTCGACCTCGCGACCGCGCGCGTGAAGGCGGCCGGGCTGGAGGACAGGATCGAGATCCGGCTGCAGGACTACCGCGAGATCGACGGCCAGTTCGACCGCATCACGAGTGTCGGGATGTTCGAGCACGTCGGGCGCAAGAACCTGCCGCTCTATTTCACGCGGATTCATGACCTGCTCGTCGACGACGGCATCGCGATGAACCACGGGATCACGTCGACCGACGCGGAAAGCGGCGAGACGGCGCTCGGCGGCGGCGAGTTCATCGACCGCTACGTGTTCCCGGACGGCGAGCTGCCGCACATCAGCCTCGCGCTGGAAGCCGCGCAGCGCGGCGGCCTGGAAGCGATTGACGTCGAAAGCCTGCGACGGCACTATGCGCGCACGCTCGACATCTGGACGGAAAACTTCGAGGCGAAGGCAGAAGCGGCGCGACAACTCGTCGACGACGAAAAATTCCGCATCTGGCGCGTGTATCTCGCCGGCTGCGCGTATGCGTTCGAGCACGACGACGTGTCGATCTTCCAGATCGTGTGCCGCAAGGCCGGACGCAGCGCGAAAACGCTGCCGTGGTCGCGGCGCTATATGTACGAACACGCGCTGCCGCGCTAGGCGGCGCTTCACGCTGGGCATGCATGGGTGACGGCAGGACGCGGCGCAAGGGGCCGCCGGAACGACAGCAGCACGACGACGCGCACGCGCCGCACGCCGACGGGCAATTCGACCTGTTCGGCGTGCCGGCCGACGCTGCACGCGCGTCGCCCGAGGACGACGGCCCGCCTGCCCGCACCGACGAACACGTGAAGCCGGACGCGCAGCCGGCACCGCGCGCCCGCTCCCGTTCTTCCGACGAAACACCGCCGGCCGCTTCCGGCCTGCTGTGGGACGAACCGTCCCCACCGGCCGCGCCGCCGAAGAAAGCCCGGCGCCGACGCGGCGTGCTGCCCGCGCCGATCGCGCCCGAGGTGGCCGACGCAGCGGCCGGCCTGCCGCCGAACGTTCGGCTCGGCACGTCGTCGTGGTACTTCCCCGGCTGGGACGGCATCGTCTACGACGGCGATTTCGCGCAGACCAAGCTGTCGCGCGAAGGGCTCGAAGCGTACGGCGCGCATCCGCTGCTGAAGAGCGTGAGCCTCGACCGGTCGTTCTACGGCCCGCTGTCGGTCGCCGATTACCTGCGCTACGCGCAGCAGGTGCCCGACGATTTCCGTTTCGTCGTGAAGGCGCCGGCCTCCGTGACCGACGCGGTCATCCGCGGCCGGCGCGGCGAGCCGTCGGGGCCGAACCCGACCTTCCTCGACGCGCAGCTCGCCACCCATGAGTTCGTGCAGCCGTGCCTCGAAGGGCTCGGCCGGAAAGCCGGCGTGCTCGTGTTCCAGTTCTCGCCGCTGCCCGACCAGCTGCTCGCGCAGCCGGCCGCGCTGATCGACCGGCTCGCCGCATTCTTCGCGGCGCTGCCGCCGCTGCCGCCGGACGCCGACGGCACCCGCTATGCGATCGAGATTCGCGACGCGAGCCTGCTCACGCCGCGTTTCATCCGCGCGCTCGCCGCGCTCGGTGTGCGCTACTGCGTCGGCCTGCACGCACGGATGCCCGACGCGCTGCGTCAGGCGGCCGCGCTCGCCCTGCTCGACGGCGACGCGCCGGGCCCGCTGATCGTGCGCTGGAGCCTGCACAGCGGCTTCAGGTACGAACAGGCGAAAGCGAAATACGAGCCGTTCGACAAGCTCGTCGACGAGGATCCGGCCACGCGCTCGGCGCTCGCCGAACTGGCCGCGCGCTATGCGCTGGCCGGGCAGCCGGTGATCATCACGATCAACAACAAGGCGGAAGGCTCCGCGCCGCTGTCGTGCATCGCGCTCGCGCGCGAGATCGCCGCCGCGTGCGCGCAGTGGCGCAACGAGGCGGCCTGACGCCCGTTTGCGCCGGCTCCCGCCGTTCCGGCGCTTACGCGCCGCGCAGCGACTTCAGCCGGTGCGAGAACTTCTGCCGGAATTTCGCGAGCTTCGGCCCGATCACGACCGAGCAGTAGCCCTGCCCTGGGTTACGCGCGTAATAGTTCTGGTGATAATCCTCGGCCGGCCAGTAGTTGCCGTCGAGCGGCACGACCTGCGTGACGATCGGCTGCCCGAACACCTGCTCGCGCTCCAGCTCGCGGATCACGTCGAGCGCCGTGTCGCGTTGCGCGTCCGAATGCGTGAACACGACCGAACGGTACTGCGTGCCGACGTCGTTGCCCTGCCGGTTCAACTGGGTCGGATCGTGCGTCGCGAAGAAGATCTCGAGGATCTCGCGATAGCCGATGCGCGCCGGATCGAACGTCACGTTGACGACTTCCGCGTGGCCCGTGTCGCCTTCGCAGATGTCGCGATAGCCGGGATTGCGCGTATGGCCGCCCGCGTAACCCGACTGGACGGCCGTCACGCCGTCGACGTCGAGAAACACCGCCTCCGTGCACCAGAAACACCCGCCTCCCAATGTCGCGGTTTCAAGCATCTCGTTCACCATGAAATCAGTCCTTCGTTGATGTCGGCAGCCGGCACGCATGCGCCGGCGCCACCGTTCCGTCTCGCCGCTGCCCACCCGGGGGCGGGTCGCAACGGCACTGCGGCAAGTATCTCACTCGCGCGCGAACCTGACAGGTTGCACAGGTACCGCGCACGACCGACCGCCCGCTTTCTCGTCTACACTTAGGCACGCGCGAGCGCGGCGGCAAACCCGCTGCCTCGCGCAAAGCGCCCGATGCGTGCCCGCCCCTGATGCAAACATCATCTGCCGGAACATCGATATGCATGCCTTAACAGACATCGTCCGCATCACTCGCCCGGCCGTCGCCGCATCGCGGGCTACCGCTTCGACCGTGCCACCCCCTTGCCGTGCGTCCGTCTCGCCCCGCGTGCGGCGATCCGGAACACCGCCTTTCTCCGCTTTCACGATCTGATGCACGGCGCGCCGCACGTGTCGCCGACGCGTGCACCCGCCTACCGATCGTGCCTGCCGGCGCCACGCGCGCCGCGCGGCAACCCCGACCCGCACGCCCGCAACGAACCGCCGTGCGTCAACGATCCGAACCCATCGAGAGGGCATCACCATGAGCATGCGACCTGACCCGACGTTTCACGCTTCGCCCGAGCTTGCGATGCAGGCGCCGGCGGAAGAGTTTGCCTATACGTTGTTGCTGAGCCCCGATTTTTCCAGACCCGACGCGCTCGCCGTGATCGACGTGAAGCCCGGCTCGCCGACCTACGGAAAAATCGTGCATACGGTGACGATGCCGAACACCGGCGACGAGTTTCACCACTTCGGCTGGAATGCGTGTTCGTCGTCGCTGTCGCCGCTGACCGGCCATGCGTTCCTCGAGCGCCGCTTCCTGATCATCCCCGGCCTGCGCTCGTCGCGCATCTACGTGATCGACACGAAGCCGCATCCGACGCAGGCGCGCATCCACAAGATCATCGAGCCCGACGAGATCTTCTCGAAAACCGGCTATTCGCGGCCGCACACCGTTCACTGCGGCCCCGAAGGCATCTATGTGAGCACGCTTGGCGGCGCGGGCAAGGACGGCACCGACGGCGCGCCCGGCATCTTCATCATGGATTGCGAAACCTTCGACGTGCTCGGCCGCTGGGAGATCGACCGCGGCCCGCAGGACAAGCATTACGACTTCTGGTGGAACCTGCCGCGCGACTACATGGTGTCGAGCGAATGGGCGCTGCCGCCGCAATTCGAGAACGGCATCGTGCCCGAGGACCTGCTCGCGAACAAATACGGGCACCGGCTGCATTTCTGGGACCTGCGCGCGCGGCGCAACGTGCAAACGATCGATCTCGGCGCGCAGCATCAGATGGCGCTCGAAGTGCGGCCCGCGCACGACCCGGTGCGCGAATACGGGTTCGTCGGCGTCGTGGTCGACACGACGAATCTCGAAGGCTCGATCTGGACCTGGTGGCGCGAAGGCGGCAAGTTCCATGTGAAGAAGACCGCGACCATTCCGGCCGAACCGGCCGCGGCCGACGAACTGCCGCCGCTGCTGAAATCGTTCGGCGCGGTGCCGCCGCTCGTGACCGACATCGACCTGTCGCTCGACGACCGCTTCCTCTACGTGTCGTGCTGGGGCACCGGCGAGATGCGCCAGTACGACGTATCGGACCCGCACAACCCGGTGCTCGCGGGGTCGGTCCGCATCGGCGGCATCGCGCGCCGTGCGCCGCACTCGAACGGCCGCGCATTCGCGGGCGGCCCGCAGATGGTCGAGATCAGCCGCGACGGCCGGCGCGTGTACTGGACCAATTCGCTCTATTCGACGTGGGACGACCAGTTTTATCCGGATGGCGTGCCGGCCGCGCAGGTGCTCGCGCATGCGGGGCCGGAAGGCGGGCTGACGCTCGCCGACGATTACTGGGTCGAGTTCCCCGAAGGCTATCGCGCGCACCAGATCCGGCTCGAAGGCGGCGACTGCTCGACCGACTCGTTCTGCTACCCGTCGGTCAAGCGTTGAACACCGGCCTTCACGCCCAGTTCGCGCTGTGGGCGGCCGTGCTCGCGAGCGGGGTGTATCACGGGCTCAACCCCGCGATGGGCTGGCCGCTCGCGGTGTCGAACGCGCTGATGACCCGCCGCGGCGGCGCGCTCGTCGCGGCGCTCGGTTATCTCGCGCTCGGCCATGCGCTCGCGGTCTTCGCGGTGATGCTGCCGTTCGGGTTGCTCGCCGCGCTGCTTGCCTGGCAATCGGCGATCCGGATCGGCGCGAGCGCGCTCGTGATCGGCTTCGGCGCCGTGCTGCTGATCCGGCGCCGGCATCCGCGTGCGCTCGCGCGGATCCCGCCCGCGCGGCTCGGCCTGTGGTCGTTCGCGGTCGCGATCGCGCATGGCGCGGGGCTGATGCTGGTGCCGATCTACCTCGGGCTCTGCGGGCTCGACCGGGACGCCGGCCACCGGGCGGCGGCCACGCTCGTCGATGCGCATCTGGGCATGGCGCTCGTCGTCGCGGCCGTGCATGCCATCGCGATGATCGGCGCCGGCGGCGGGCTCGCGTGGCTCGTGTACCGCTATCTCGGGCTGAAGTTCGTGTCGCGGAGCTGGTTCAATCTCGATGCGGTGTGGGCGTCGAGCCTGATCGTGACTGGCGCGCTGTCGCTCGGACTGGCGGCGGCGCGATAGATGGCGCGGGGATCGGCGGTCGGGAAATGCCACTGCGCGGGACCGCGCGGCGGCACCGCTCGAAAAACGCGACAGAACGGCGTTGCCGGCCGCGCGCGATTGCCCGTCCTGCCGCGCGCCGCAGTGTTCGCTACGCCACCCTGCCCCCTCGATGCGCCGTCTGGCCGGGCCCGGCGGCCCCGATTCCGCTAAAATCGGGCCATGCGCACCCCTTCCCCATCGACCGCCTTGTCGCCTTTCGTCCGCCGTGCCCGCCCCGCTCGCGTCGCGCCGCGCCCGCCCGTCTCGTTCCGGATGGCTGCCCGATGAGCCATGCCAATCCCCCGGATTTCGACTCGGCCGCTTTCCGGCAAGCGCTTGGCCAGTTCGCAACGGGCGTGACGGTGATCACGACGCGCGCGCCGTCCGGGCAGCTGATCGGCATCACCGCCAGCTCGTTCAACTCGGTATCGCTCGATCCGCCGCTCGTGCTGTGGAGCCTCGCGCACAAATCGGCGTCGACGCCCGTGTTCCGCGGCAACAGCCACTATGTGGTGAACGTACTGGCGGCCTCGCAGCTCGACCTGTGCAAGCGCTTCTCGACCTACAAGGGCGACCGCTTCGAAGGAATCGCGCATGCGGCCGGCAACTCCGGGATGCCCGTGCTCGACGGCGCGCTCGCATGGTTCGAATGCCACAACCGCAGCCGCTATGACGAAGGCGACCACGTGATCTTCGTCGGCGAGGTCGAACGCTGCGGCGTGCGCGCCGCATCGGACACGACGCCGCCGCTCGTGTTCCACGGCGGCGGCTTCCACGGCCTTACACCGCTTTGATCGCCCCCGTGCGCGCCAGCCCGACCGGCGCGCCGGCTTCGTCCTTCAGCGTCTGCAGCACGATGTTCGAACGGATGTCCATGACGCCCGGCGCCTTGTAGAGCCGGTTCAGCACGAAATCCGAGTAGTGCTTCAGGTTGTGCGCGAGCACGCGCAGCAGATAGTGGCTCTCGCCCGTCACGACGAACGCGCCGACCACCTCCGGCCATTCGCGCAGCGCTTCCGCGAAGCGCTCGTGCCATTGATTTTCTTCGTTGCGCATCGATACCTGCACGAACGCCTCGAGCTCGAAGCCGAGCTTCTCGCGGCTCAGGCACGCGCGATAGTGCTCGATCACGCCCTGCTCCTCGAGCAGGCGCATGCGGCGCAGGCAGGCGGATGGCGAAAGCGAAATGCGTTCCGCCAGGTCGAGATTGCTGATTCTGCCCTCTTCCTGCAGTACCGCCAGAATCCGGCAGTCGGTGGCATCGAGCGTGATCGCGTGCATTTTTGGTCCCCGTTTTCCCTCTGAGTCGAATTATCTGCCAATCCGGCGGTTTGTCCATGTTTATTTCGCAAGCACTTTCTGCGAGCGTCCACCTATCATTCGAAGCATCGACTCACCGAATCGTCATGCCATGGACACCCTCTGGGACATCTCGCCGCCTGTCAGCCCCGCCACCCCCGTGTGGCCGGGCGATACGCCGGTTTCCGTCGAACGCGTGTGGCGGATGGAGGCCGGCTCGCCGGTCAACGTCGCACGCCTGACGCTGTCGCCGCACACGGGCGCGCACTGCGACGCGCCGCTGCATTACGACGCCGACGGCGCGCCGATCGGCGCCGTGCCGCTCGACACCTATCTCGGCCCGTGCCGCGTGATCCATTGCATCGGCGCATCGCCGGTCGTGCAGCCGGCCGATGTCGCGGCCGCGCTCGACGGCGTGCCGCCGCGCGTGCTGCTGCGCACGTATGCACGCGCCAGCGTCGAACGGTGGGACAGCGACTTCTGCGCGGTCGCGCCCGGGACCGTCGACCTGCTCGCCGCGCACGGCGTGAAGCTGATCGGCATCGATACGCCGTCGCTCGACCCGCAGGAATCGAAGACGATGGATGCGCATCACCGCGTGCGCGCGCACCGGATGGCGATCCTCGAAGGCATCGTGCTCGACGACGTGCTGCCCGGCGACTACGAACTGATTGCACTGCCGCTGAAATTCGCGACGCTCGACGCGAGCCCCGTGCGCGCGGTGCTGCGCGCGCTGCCCGCGCGTGCCTCCTGATTATCCCGACTGACGACCCACATCATGATCAAGACCCGTGAAGACGCGCTCGCGCTCGACCGCGACGATCCGCTCGCCCCGCTGCGCGACCAGTTCTCGCTGCCCGACGGCGTAATCTATCTCGACGGCAACTCGCTCGGCGCGCAGCCGCGCGCATCGGCCGCCCGCGCGCAGCAGGTGATCGGCGCCGAATGGGGCGAAGGCCTGATCCGCAGCTGGAACACGGCCGGCTGGTTCGCGTTGCCGCGCCGTCTCGGCGACAAGCTCGCGACGCTGATCGGCGGCGCGCCGGGCGAAACGGTCGTCACGGACACCATCTCGATCAACCTGTTCAAGCTGCTGTCGGCGATGCTGCGCCACCAGGCCGAGCGCGCGCCCGAGCGCCGCGTGATCGTGTCGGAGCGCTCGAACTTCCCGACCGACCTGTATATCGCGCAGGGGCTGATCGAGCAGCTCGGCGGCAACTATGAACTGCGCCTGATCGACGATCCGGCCGACCTGCCGGCCGCGCTCGGCGCGGACACGGCCGTCGCGATGATCACGCACGTGAATTACCGCACCGGCTACATGCACGACATGCCGGCCGTCACGCAGCTCGTGCACGACGCGGGCGCGCTGATGCTGTGGGACCTCGCGCACTCGGCCGGCGCGGTGCCGGTCGACCTGAACGGCGCGCGCGCCGACGGCGCGGTCGGCTGCACGTACAAGTACCTGAACGGCGGCCCGGGTTCGCCCGCATTCGTGTGGGTGCCGCAGCGTCATCACGCACACTTCTCGCAGCCGCTGTCCGGCTGGTGGGGCCACCGCGCACCGTTCGCGATGCAGCCGGGCTTCGCGCCCGATCCGGGCATCGCGCGCTTCCTGTGCGGCACGCAGCCGATCGTGTCGATGTCGATGGTCGAATGCGGGCTCGACGTGTTCCTGCAAACCGACATGCAAACGATCCGCCGCAAATCGCTCGCGCTGACCGATGCCTTCATCGCGCTCGTCGAAGCACGCTGCGCGGGCCTGTCGCTGAAGCTCGTCACGCCGCGCGCGCATCACCAGCGCGGCTCGCAGGCGAGCTTCGAGCACCCGCACGGCTACGAAGTGATGCAGGCGCTGATCGCGCGCGGCGTGATCGGCGACTACCGCGAGCCGTACGTGCTGCGCTTCGGCTTCACGCCGCTCTATGTGCGCTTCGTCGACGTGTGGGATGCCGTCGAGACGCTGCGCGACATCCTCGCCACCGACGCCTGGAAGGCGCCCGAGTTCGCCGAACGCGGCGCGGTGACCTGAGCGGCCTTGCCCGGCGCGCAACGCGGTCACGCGGATTGCGCGCCGCGCCCCGTCATTCAAATCTGGAGATAGTCGTGAATTCTGGTCATATGCAGCCACCCGGCGGCGACGCGCCGGCGGGCTGCCCGTTCTCGGGCGCACGCGCCGCACATTCGGCACAAGCGGCGCACGAAGCGCCTCACGTGCCGGGCGATGCCCCGGGCGAAGCCGGCTGGCACAACGCACAGCTCGATTTCTCGAAGTCGATGAGCTACGGCGACTACCTGTCGCTGAATTCGATCCTCGACGCGCAACATCCGCTGTCGCCCGATCACAACGAGATGCTGTTCATCATCCAGCATCAGACGAGCGAGCTGTGGATGAAGCTCGCGCTGTTCGAGCTGCGCGGCGCGCTCGACGCGGTGCGCACCGACGCGCTGCCGCCGGCGTTCAAGATGCTTGCGCGCGTGTCGCGGATCCTCGAGCAACTGGTGCAGGCGTGGAACGTGCTGTCGACGATGACGCCGTCCGAGTATTCGGCGATGCGGCCGTATCTCGGGCAGTCGTCGGGCTTCCAGTCGTATCAGTACCGCCAGCTCGAATTCCTGCTCGGCAACAAGAACGTGCAGATGCTGCAGCCGCATGCGCACCGGCCCGACATCCTCGAACAGGTGCGCACGACGCTCGAGGCGCCGTCGTTCTACGACGAGGTCGTCCGCCTGCTCGCGCGGCGCGGTTTCCCGATCGCGCAAGCGCGGCTCGAGCGCGACTGGACGCAGCCGACGCAGCACGACGAAACGGTCGAAGCCGCGTGGCTCGAGGTGTACCGCCACCCGCAGCAGCACTGGGAGCTCTACGAGATGGCCGAGGAACTCGTCGATCTCGAGGATGCATTCCGCCAGTGGCGCTTCCGTCACGTGACGACCGTCGAACGCATCATCGGCTTCAAGCAGGGCACGGGCGGCACGAGCGGTGCGCCGTACCTGCGCAAGATGCTCGACGTCGTACTGTTCCCCGAGCTCTGGCACGTGCGCACCACGCTGTAACGCACCACTCGCCCGCCGTCACGACGACGTGCGGGCCAGTTCTTCCCCTTCGCGCGGCTGCGCTGCCGCACGTGACAGTCGGGGGTATATGCCGCCGCACGGCGAGCAGCGCGACGCAGACGATGCCCATCCCGATCAGTCCGGCAGCCACCGCCGGCGCGAATGCGCCGCGCGTGATCCCCCATTCGCGGATCAGCACCGGAATCGCGAAACCGATCAACTGGCCGTCGAAACCGTCGAGCACGATCCCGGGCGCGGCGAGCAGCAGCGCGCCGGCACGATCGACACGCGGCCCGTGCGCGAAGTCGTCGCCGTGCGCACGCTCACCGCGTTCCGGCGCCGCCACGGCATCCTGCCGCAGCCGGCCGGCAAGCGGCTCGAGGAACTCGTCGCGTTGACGCGCGAGGAACGCTGACGGCGCTTCCCGGCCGGCGGCCCGTCCGCCCTTTCCGCTCGCTCATTCCGCCCGCCGCCGCAGCGCACCATCGAAATGCCGTTTCCCCGCCTTGACTTTCGCCCGCCCGAATACGATCATTCGCTCACACATAGAGCAAATGATCGTATTCGTACTCGGCAGGAAAATCTGGCACGAACAGGAGACACCGGATGAGCGCATCGCCCTCCGCCCGCACGCCCGTGCTGCTGCACATCGGCGCGGGCTCGTTTCACCGCGCGCACCAGGCGTGGTATCTGCATCGCGTGAACGCGACCGTGCCGCCCGACGAGCGCTGGTCGCTGACCGTCGGCAACATCCGCGACGACATGCGCGCGACGATGGACGCGCTCGCCGCGCAGCACGGCGAATACACGCTCGAGACCGTCACGCCGCAAGGCGAGCGCGCGTACGAGACGATCCGCGCGATCACGCGCGTGCTGCCCTGGTCGATCGATCTCGCCGCGCTGATCGACGCCGGCGCCGATCCGGCCTGCCGGATCGTGTCGTTCACCGTCACCGAAGGCGGCTACTACCTCGACGAACACAACCGGCTCGACGTCGCGAATGCCGATCTCGCGGCCGACCTGCAGGGTGCGCGCACGACGCTGTACGGCGCGCTCGCGGCGCTGCTCGCCGAACGCGTGAAGCGCGGCGCGGGCCCGCTCACGCTGCAGAGCTGCGACAACCTGCGCAACAACGGTGCGCGCTTTCGCGCGGGGATGCGCGAATTCCTCGAGCGGCGCGGGCAGGCCGACCTGCTCGCGTGGTTCGATGCGAACGTCGCGACGCCGAGCGCGATGGTCGACCGCATCACGCCGCGCCCGACCGCCGACGTGCGCGAGCGCGTGCTGGCCGCCACCGGCATCGACGACGCATGCCCGGTGATGGGCGAATCGTTCATCCAGTGGGTGATCGAGGACCGCTTCGCGGCCGGCCGGCCGCGCTGGGAGCTCGCCGGTGCCGAACTCGTCGACGACGTCCACCCGTACGAGGAAGCGAAGATCCGCATCCTCAACGCGACGCACAGCTGCATCGCGTGGGCCGGCACGCTCGCGGGCCACACGTATATCCACGAAGGCACGCACGACGCGGCGATCCGGCGCTTCGCGCACGACTACGTCACGCAGGACGTGATCCCGTGCCTGACGCCGAGCCCGCTCGATCTCGCGCGCTACCGCGACGTCGTCCTCGAACGCTTCGGCAACCCGTACGTACTCGACACGAACCAGCGCGTCGCGGCCGACGGCTTCTCGAAGATCCCCGGCTTCATCGCACCGACGCTCGTCGAATCGTTCGCACGCGGGGCGGCACCGGTCGCCACCGCCGTGCTGCCCGCGCTGTTCCTGCGCTTTCTCGAACGCTGGGCGCGCGGCACCTTGCCGTATGCGTACCAGGACGGCGTGATGGACGAAAGCGCCGCGCGTGCGATCGTCGGGTCCGGCCGTCCGGGGGCCGACGACCAGGTCGCCGCGCTGTGCGCAAGCCGCGCGCTGTGGGGTTCGCTCGCCGGCAACCCGGCGCTGTTCGAGGCGTTGCGCGCCGGGCTCGCGCGGGTCGATGCATGGCTCGCGGCGCGCTGACGCGCATTGGGGCGAACCTGCCTTGGCACGTGCACGGCCGCGCGGCTAAAGTAGCGAGTCCCCACTGACGGAACGGATCGCTCATGTATCTCGGCATCGACCTCGGCACTTCGGAAGTGAAGGTGCTGCTGCTCGCCCCGGACGGCACGGTCGTCGGCACCGCCGGCTCGCCGTTTACCGTGTCGCGGCCGCATCCGCGCTGGGCCGAACAGCATCCGGACGACTGGTGGCAAGGCACGCTCGCCGCGCTCGCCTCATTGCGCGAACGACATCCGCAAGCATTCGCGGCCGTGCGCGGCATCGGCCTGTCGGGCCAGATGCACGGCGCCGTGCTGCTCGGCCGCGACGATCGCGTGCTGCGCCCCGCGATCCTGTGGAACGACATGCGCAGCGCCGACGAGTGCGCGCTGCTCACCGAACGCGCGCCCGATCTCCACGCCCTCGCCGGCAATCTCGCGATGCCGGGCTTCACCGCGCCGAAGCTGCTGTGGGTCGCGAAGCACGAACCCGATGTGTTCGCGGCCACCGCCTGCGTGCTGATGCCGAAGGACTACCTGCGGTTCCGGCTGACCGGTGCAAAGGTGTCCGATCCGTCGGACGCAGCCGGCACGCTGTGGCTCGACGTCGCACGCCGCGACTGGTCCGACGCGCTGCTCGCCGCATGCGGAATGACGCGTGACCAGATGCCGCGCATCGTCGAGGGCAACGCGCCGTCCGGCACGCTGCGCGCGGACATCGCGCGCGAACTCGGGCTGTCGGAGGCGGTCGTGGTAGCCGGCGGCGGCGGCGACAACGCAACGAGCGCGCTTGGCATCGGTGCGATCCATGCAGGCGACGGCTTCGTGTCGCTCGGCACGTCCGGCGTGCTGAGCGTGGTCGGCGATCGCTTCATGCCGAACCCCGCATCGGCCGTGCATGCGTTCTGCCATGCGATTCCCGATCGCTGGCAATTGATGAGCGTCGTGCTGTCGGCCGCGAGCTGCCTGCGCTGGGTCTGCAAGCTGACCGGCACCGACGAGCCCGCCCTGCTCGCCGAAGTCGAGGCGCTCGACGCCGACGCGCGCGCGACGGCCCCGCTGTTCCTGCCCTACCTGTCCGGCGAGCGCACGCCGCACAACGACCCGTACGCACAAGGCGTGTTCTTCGGGATGACGCATGCGACCGAACGCGCGCATCTCGGCTACGCGGTGCTCGAAGGCGTGACGCTCGGCCTCGCCGACGGTCTCGACGCGCTGCATGCGGCCGGCGTCGAAACCGCCCAGCTGTCGCTGATCGGCGGCGGCGCGCGCAGCGCGTACTGGGCACAACTGATCGCCGATGCGCTGAACGTGCGCACGCGCCAGCACGGCGGCGGCGAAACGGGCGCGGCGCTCGGCGCGGCGCGGCTCGGCTGGCTGGCTGTCGGCGGCGATCCGCATGCGGTGCTGGCCAAGCCGCCGGTACGGGCCGAATACGCGCCGGATGCCACCCGCCATGCGCTGCTGCGCGAACGCCTCGATGCGTTTCGCTCGCTGTACCGCCACGTGCGGCCGCTGTACGAACCGTCGCGCGCACGGCTCGCGTAAGCGCCGACCGTCACGCGTGCCGGCCGTCGGCCGCATGCGCGACATGCGGTACAGTGGATGCCGTCATGCGGCCCGCCGGCCGGCCCGCGGGCGGCCCCCCAGCTCCGAACCGAATCGCTATCGTGTCCAAGTCCTCAGAAAAACTCGATCTCGCCACGCGTGCCGCGTGGCTCTACTACGTCGCGGGCGACACGCAGAACGAGATCGCGGAAAAGCTGCAGGTGTCGCGCCCGGTCGCGCAGCGCCTCGTCGCGTTCGCGGTCGAGAAGAACCTGATCCGCGTGCGCGTCGACCACCAGCTCGCCGACTGTCTCGATCTCGGCGCGCAGCTGTCGAAGCGCTACGGCCTCGCGATGTGCGAAGTCGTGCCCGTCGATGCCGATGCGCCCGACGCGATCGACCGCAAGCTGGCCGTCGCCGGCGCGCAGGTGATGGAGCGCTACCTGAACGAAACGCGGCCGATGGTGATCGCGGTCAGCAGCGGCCGGACGCTGAAGGCCGCGGTCGCCCAGATCGCGCAGATCGACCGCCCGCAGCATCGCCTCGTGTCGATGGTCGGCGCGATCGCGGCCGACGGTTCGTCGAACCGCTACGACGTCGCGCAGTACATCTCCGAGAAAACCGGCAGCAAGCACTTCCTGCTGCCCGCGCCGCTGTTCGCCGACAGCGCCGCCGAGCGCGCGCAGTGGTGCAATCACCGGCTGTACCGGATCGTCGAGGCGCTGTCGGGCCAGGCCGACGTCGCGTTCGTCGGGATCGGCAACATCGGCCCGCATTGCCCGCTCTACGAAGACGGCTTCATCACCGAACAGGAGCGCGACGAGATGACCGCGCGCGGCGCGGTGGCCGAACTGCTCGGCGTGCCGATCGACGCGCAAGGCAAGCTGATCGATGTGTCGACCGGCACGCGCGTGACGAGCGTGTCGCTCGCCACGCCGCCGAAGCGCCCGACGATCGCATTCGCGGGCGGCCCGAAGAAACGCGATGCGGTGATCGCCGCATTGCGCGGCGGCTGGATGTCGGGGCTCGTCACCGACGAGACGTGCGCGAGGGCGGCGCTGGACGCGTAGCCGGCGTGCCGGCTTCCCGTCACCGCATGCGGTCGCCGCACACCGGATCGCCGACGCGTCCGGACAAACCGCGCATCACTGCAGACACCCGGGCATCGTGACCTTCATGACGACCACCGCCTGGTTGGCCGCACGAAGCTTGCGCATCACGTTCATCGGATAAAACTTCGCAGTCCTGTCATGGATGGACGGAATCAGTCCGACATCGGCATACGTCTTGCCTGCCGCAGTCCATTTCAGCCCCTCCTTCTCGCGCGCCGTCAGCGATCGCGCCCGTACCTGCACACTGCAAACTCACGCGGCGCGCGGCGCCGGAAACGCATGCCGGCGAGCACGCCATGCGCCGACCCACGCGGCCGCCAGCAGCGCGACGAGCACCCACGGAATCGCGCCCGCCCCGGTTGCGCCGAGCAGCATCCCGCCCGCGATACCGCCACCCGCGATCGCGAGGTTCCACACCGTCACGAGCATCGATTGCGCGACATCCGCCGCCTCTCCCGCGGCGTTCGCGGTGGCCGTCTGGAACAGCGTCGGCGCACCGCCGAACGCGAGCCCCCACAGCGCGACGCCCGCATAGACGATCGCCATGCCGGAACCGGCGCCGAGCATCGCCGCCGCGATGGCGAACAACGCGATGCTGGCGAGCGTCAGCCGCCGCTGCGCGGCACCGATCCACGCGCCCGTCAGCGCGATGCCGACCAGCGACGCGATACCGAACACGAGCAGCACCGCATCGACCTGCGCGCCCATCCGCACGCCCGCGAGAAACGGCGCGACGTACGTGTACAGCATGTTGTGCGCCAGCACGTACGCGAACATCACGGTCAGCACCGGCCGCACGCCGGGCAGCGTCATCACGCCGAGCACCGGCTCGCGCGCGCCGGCCTGCTGCCCCGGATAATCGGGCACACGCCAACGGATCCAGCCGATCAGCACGAGCGCCGCGAGCGTGATACCCGTGAACGCGACGCGCCACCCGAGCGCCGCGCCGAGTGCGGTGCCGGCCGGAATACCGATCGACATCGCGACCGGCGCGCCGAGCATCGCGACCGCGATCGCCCGGCCGCGCAACGGGGCATCGACCATCCGGCTCGCGTAGCCGGCAAGCAGCGCCCACAGCAGCCCGGCCGCCATCCCCGCGACGAAGCGCGCGGCGAGCGTCAGCGCGTAGTACGGCGACACGGCCGTCAGTGCATTCGACACGACGAAGCCGGCCAGCGCCGCGAGCAGCAGCGTGCGCCGGCGCATCGCGCGCGTCGCGGCGACGAGCGGAATCGCCGCGACGATCGAGCCGAGCGCATATACGGTCACGAGCTGGCCGATCAGTGCCTCGGGCACGCGCAGGTCGGCGCTCATCAGCGGCAGCAGGCCAGCCGGCAACGCCTCGGTGAGAATCGTGATGAACGCGGCCGTCGCGAGCGCCAGCAGGTTCGCAACCGGCAGGCGCGCACCGGCCTGCACCGGCTGAACGACGGGCTCGTCATCGATCGTCGTGCAGTCGCTCATGCCGCGCTCCCGGTTTCGACGCCGTAGACCGCATCGCGCACCGCGGTCACGATCCGCCCGTCGAGGCCCTCGTACAGCGTGTTGGTCAGCGCGACGGCCGTCAGCCCCGCCGCGCGGTCGACGAACCACGTGTGCCCGTACGCGCCGCCCCCGCGCCAGGTGCCGACCGACTCCGGCGACCGCGCGGCCACCGGATCACGCAGCAACGAGAACCCGAGCCCGAAGCCGAAACCCGGCGCATCCCGCAGTTCGCGCGCACCCGGCTGGACGCGCGCCATCTCGTCGACCCATGCGGGTTCGAGCCAGCCGTCGCGGCCCGTGCGCAGCGCGTCGAGCAGCGTCACGCAATCGCGCGCGGTGCCGACCATCCCCGCGCCGCCCGACTGCCACGCATCGGCATCGAACACGCGCGCCGGCTCGAAGCGGATGCCGATCGTGCCGTCGAACACCGGCACGAGATCGACGTCCGCCATCCGGCGCGGGGCGCCAGGCGTGCTCACGTATGGCGTCGCGACGCGTGCGGCGTCGTGCGCGACGAACGCGGTGTCGGTCATCCCGAGCGGTGTCGTGACGAGCGCGGCGACCGCGTCGGCGAGCGGCCGCCCGTCGACTGCCTCGATCAGCGCGCCGACCACGTCCATCGACAGCGAATAGCCCCACGACGTACCCGGCGCGAACTGCAGCGGCACGCTGGCGATGCGCCGCAGGTTCTCGGCGAGCGAGAGACCCGAGCGGTCCATTCCGTCGGATACGCCGGCGCGCGCATACGGGCCGTCGCCGTCCGCTTCGAGGAAACGGTAGCCGAGGCCGGCCGTATGCGACAGCAGATGACGCAACGTGATGACGGCAGGCGTGCCGTCGGTCAACGTCGGGCGGAATGCGGGCAACGAGCGGGCGACCGGTTCGTCGAGCGCGATGCGCCCCGCCGCGACCAGCCGCATCGCGGCGGCCGCCACGACCGGCTTCGTGACCGACGACAGGCGGAACAGCGCATCGTCCCGCATCGGCGTGCCGGCTTCCCGATCGGCGAGGCCGACGGCACGCGCATAACGCAGCTCGCCGTGCTGCGCGACCAGCACGACCGCGCCGACCATGCGCGCGTCGGCAAGCGCGCGATCCAGCGCGTCGTCGAGCCGGTGGCGCAGCGCGGCGTCCGGTTCCACGCGCAAGGCGGTGACAGGCAGGGATGACATGACTTGACCTCTCGACAATGAACGAGCGCTCATCGTAGGGAGCCGACGCAAGAAGAAAAACCGGGGTAGAGTTCCGGACAATCCGGACGCTGACGTCCGCAATCGGGAACTCGCATGGAAAACCTCGGCGGCTTCGTCGTGTTCGTTCAGGTCGCGGAAACGCGCAGTTTCGTCGCGGCCGGACGTGCACTCGGGCTATCGGCTTCGGCGATCGGCAAACGCATCGCGCGGCTCGAGGCGCGGCTGAAGGTGCGGCTCTTTCACCGCAGCACGCGCAGCATCACGTTGACCGCCGAAGGCACGCGCTTTCTCGAACGGTGCCGGCGCGTGATCGCCGAGCTCGACGCGGCCGAGCAGGAACTGACGCACAGCGCCGAAGCGCCACGCGGGCGCTTGCGCGTGAGCCTGCCGACGATCGGCACGCTGCTGCTGCCGGTGCTCGCCGATTTCATGGCTGCGTATCCGGAGATCGAGCTCGACATCGATTTCAGCGACCGGCTCGTCGACGTCGTCGACGAAGGGTTCGACGCGGTGCTGCGCACCGGCCAGCCCTCGGATTCCCGGCTGTCGTCGCGGCTGCTCGGCCACTTCCGCCAGCACCTCGTCGCGTCCCCCGGTTATCTCGACCGGCACGGCACGCCGCGCACGCCGGCCGATCTCGCGCAGCACCGCTGCCTGCACTACCGTTTCCCGACGAGCGGCAAGCTCGAGACCTGGCCGCTGCGCGTGCCGCGCGCGGGCACGCCGCCCGAAGTGCCGGTCGCGATGGTCAGCAACAGTGCGGAAGCGCGCCTGTGCTTCGCGCTGCGCGGGCTCGGCATCGCGTGCCTGCCCATCTTCTTCGTGCGCGAGGCGCTCGCGGACGGCACGCTGCGCGCGGTGCTCGACGAACACGTCGCGAGCTGCACGCCGGTCTACGTGCTGTGGCCGTCGGGCCGCCACCCGACGCCGAAGCTGCGTGCGTTCGTCGATTACATGGCCGCGCACCTGACGCTGTGACCGCGGCCGGCCGTCATGCGGCCTTCGCGTGCACGCTCAGCCGGCGGAACGCCTGGCCGTGTTCGTCGAACAGGTGGCAGTGCTCGGCCTGCGCGTGCACGTGGAGCGCCTCGCCGGTGCGGTAGGTGTCGAGCGGCGGAATCCGCGCGATCAGCCCGTCCGGCGCGACGGCCGACTCCGCATACAGGTACGCGGCGTCGCCGAGCGATTCCACGGCCATCGTCCGCACGGCCACGCCGGTGGCCGCCGCTTCGACCTTCAGGTGCTCGGGCCGCACGCCGACCGTCACCGCCGCGCCGCGCTGCAGCCCCGCCGCCTCGACCGCGACGCGCTGCGTCTCGCCGCTGTCGAAGCGCACGAGCACGCCGCCGGCATCGACCGAATCGACGGTGCCCGTCAGGAAGTTCATCTTCGGCGACCCGATGAAGCCCGCGACGAACTGGTTCGCCGGCGCGTGGTAAAGCTCGTTCGGCGTGCCGACCTGCTGCACCGCGCCGCCCGACAGCACGACGATCTTGTCCGCGAGCGTCATCGCCTCGACCTGGTCGTGCGTCACGTAGATCATCGTCGTCTTCAGCTCGTCGTGCAGCCGCGCGAACTCCAGCCGCATCTTCACGCGCAGCGCCGCGTCGAGGTTCGACAGCGGTTCGTCGAACAGGAACACCTTCGGCTTGCGCGTGATCGCGCGGCCGATCGCGACACGCTGCCGCTGGCCGCCCGACAGCTGCTTCGGCTTGCGGTCGAGCAGATGGTCGATGTGCAGGATCTTCGCGGCGTTCTTCACGGCCTGGTCGATCTCGGGCTTCTTCGCGCCCGCGAGCTTCAGGCCGAACGCCATGTTGTCGTACAGCGTCATGTGCGGGTACAGCGCATACGACTGGAACACCATCGCGATGCCGCGCTTCGCGCTCGGCACGTCGTTGACCTTCGCGCCGTCGATCAGCAGGTCGCCGCTCGAGATGTCCTCGAGGCCCGCGATCATCCGCATCAGCGTGGATTTTCCGCAGCCGCTCGGGCCGACGAACACGACGAATTCGCCGTCGGCGATGTCGAGGTTCACGTTGCGCAGCACTTCCGTTTCGTCGTAGCGCTTCGCGATGTTGCGCAGGAGCACGCTTGCCATGATCTGTCTCCGTTCGTTCGTGATGCGTGATGCGCCGCGTCGAACGCGGCGCGCAATCGTTCGTGGTTGCTAGTTCGGCAGCACCGCGCCGGTCGCCTGCCAGCGCGCGACGTAGCCGGGCAGTTCGTGCATGTCGTCGAATACGTGGCGCGCGCCGATCCCGCGCAGCGCGTCGATCTGCGCGGCCGACGCATGCCCGCCGCCGACGAAGCCGAGCACGGTCATGCCGGCCGCGGCGGCCGCGGTGATGCCGGTCGCGCTGTCCTCGACCACGAGGCACTGGGCAGGCACGACGCCGAGCGTACGCGCGGCGGCGAGATACACGTCCGGCGCGGGCTTCGGCCGTGCGACGGCATCCGCGCAGAACAGCCGGTCGCCGAAGAAGCGCGCGAGGCCCGTGCGCGCCAGTGCTGCCTCGACGTACGCGCGGTAGCTGTTGCTCGCGCAGGCCGTCGTCAACTGAATCGCGTCCAGCGCCGCATCGATGCCGTCGACCATCGGTGCGTTGACGGCCGCCGCTTCGACCGCGCGGCGGATCGCGTCGACATCGCCGGCCGACAGCGTGCGCCCGACGGCGTCGCCCGCGCCGGCCAGCACGCGCTCGATGCGCAGCCCGAGCAACGGCATCACGGCGGGCCGCGCATCGACGCCCGGCCAGCGCGCGTCGAGCTCGCGCACGATCACGTCGGCCGCCACGGCCTCGCTGTCGATCAGTACACCGTCGCAATCGCAGATCAGGACGTTCGCGGTCATTTGACGGCTCCGAACGTGAGCCCGCGCACGAGCTGCTTCTGCGACAGCCAGCCGACGATCAGGATCGGCGCGACCGCCAGCAGCGACGCGGCGGACAGCTTCGCCCAGAACAGCCCTTCGGGGCTCGAGTACGACGCGATGAACACGGTGAGCGGCGCGGCGTTCGAGCTCGACAGGTTGATGCTCCAGAACGCTTCGTTCCACGACAGGATCACGAGTAGCAGCGCGGTGGACGCGAGCCCCGGCAGTGCCATCGGCATCAGCAGGTAGACGATCTCCTGCCACGTCGACGCGCCGTCGATGCGCCCGGCTTCGAGGATGTCCTTCGGGATCTCGTTGAAGTACGTGAAGGTCATCCACACCGCGATCGGCAGGTTGATCAGCGTGTAGACGATCACGAGGCCCGACACGGTATCGAGCAGCCCCGCGTTTTTCCACAGCAGGTAGATCGGCACGAGCACGCCGACCGACGGCATCATCTTCGTCGACAGCATCCACAACAGCACCTTCTGCGTGCGGTGGTTCGGGAAGAACGCCATCGCGTACGCGGCCGGCACCGCGAACAGCAGCGAGATCACCGTGACGCCGGCCGAGATCAGCACCGAATTCCACGCGAACGAAAAGTAGTTGCTGCGCGCGAATACCTCGCGGAAGCTGTCGAGCGTCGGCATGAAGAACAGCGTCGACGCATACGCCTGCTGCTCGGTCTTGAACGCGGTGATCGCCATCCAGAAGATCGGGAAGAACAGCAGGAGCGCGATCAGCCACGCGAGCGTGCCGGGCAGCGCACGCCGCACGAGGTCGAACACGGCCGGCACGCGCCGGCCTTCGAAGGTCAGGTCGCTCATTTCTCGTACTCCCCCTTCAGGTTGCGCGCGAGCATCCGCACCAGGAAGAACGACACGACGTTCGCGACCACGACGGCGATGATGCCGCCCGCGGACGCGAGGCCGACGTCGAACTGCTGCAGGCCGAGCGCGTAGATCAGGTACGACAGGTTGGTCGTCGCGTCGCCGGGGCCGCCGCCGGTCGTCGTGTAGATCTCCGCGAAGATCGACAGCAGGAAGATCGTCTCCATCATCACGACCACGGCGATCGCGCGCTTCAGGTGCGGCAGCGTGATGTAGAAGAACATCGCGATCGGGCCCGCGCCGTCGATGCGCGCGGCTTCCTTCTGCTCCTGGTCGAGCGACTGGATCGCGGTGAACAGGATCAGGAACGCGAACGGCAGCCACTGCCACGCGACGATGATGATCACCGCGGTGAACGGGTAGTCGGCGAACCAGTCGATCGGCGTCATCCCGAGTGCGCGCATCGCGTTCGCGACGAGCCCGTACACCGGGTGCAGGATCATGTTCTTCCAGATCAGCGCGGACACCGTCGGCATCACGAAGAACGGCGCGATCGCGAACAGGCGCGCGACGCCCTGCCCGTAGAACTTGCGGTCGAACAGCACGGCCATCAGCACGCCGCCGACCACCGTGATCGCGAGCACCGCGCCGATCAGCACGAGCGTGTGCCAGATCGCGGGCAGGAACGACGGATCGGTCGCGAGGAAGCGGTAGTTGTCGAGCCCGGCGAAACCTTTCACGTCCGGGTTCAGCAGGTTGTAGCGCGAGAACGAATACCAGATCGTCATCGCGAGCGGGATCGACATCCACAGCAGCAGCACCGCGACGGAAGGCGAGACGAGCCAGCTCGCGCCGCCGCGCGCGCGGCGCGGCGCGCCGGGCGGCGACGACGCGTCGCCGACCGACGGCGCATGAGCATGGCTCAGGGGAAGACGCAGGTGACGCATGATCGGAGTCCCTCCGGTTGATGCGCGGGCGCGAACGGCGTGCCCGCCTGTCAGCTTCGCCGGCCCGCGCCGTGTGCCACGGCGCACGACACGGGCCGCGCGACGGCTTGCGCGTTACTTCTTGTAGCCGGCCTGCCGCACCGCGCGGTCGGCGGCGGCCTGCCCGGCGGCGAGCGCCTGGTCGACCGACATCTGGCCCGCGACCGCGCCCGCGATCGACTGGCCGACCACCGTGCCGAACGACTGGAATTCAGGAATCCCGACGTACTGCACGCCCGTGTACGGCACCTTCTTCAGCGACGGATCGTTCGGGTCGGCCGTCTCGATCGCCTTCAGCACGAAGTCCGAGAACGGCGCGGCGGCCTTGTACTCGGGGCGCTGATACGTCGACGTGCGCGTGCCCGGCGGCACCGACGCCCAGCCTTCGTCCTTGCCGACCATCTCGATGTACTGCTTCGACGTCGCCCATGCGATGAACTTGCGCGCGGCGTCCTGCTGCTTCGACGTCTTCGGCACGGCCAGCGCCCACGCCCACAGCCAGTGCGAGCCCTTCGGCGTCGCGGCGACCGGCGCGGCCGCGAAGCCGATCCTGTCGGCCACCTGCGACTGCTGCTTGTTGTAGAGCATCCCGGCCGCGACCGTCGCGTCGATCCACATCGCGCACTTGCCCGATGCGGTGAGCGTCAGGTTCTCGTTGAAGCCGTTCGAGCTCGCTCCCGGCGGGCCGTCCTTCTTCAGCAGGTTCACGTAGAACGTGATCGCCTTCTTCCATTCGGGCGACGTCAGCTGTGCATTCCAGTTCTCGTCGAACCAGCGCCCGCCGAACGTGTTCACGACCGTCGACACGTACGCCATGTTCTCGCCCCACCCGGCCTTGCCGCGCAGGCAGATCCCGTAGGTCCCCTTCGCCTTGTCGGTGAGCTTGTCCGCGAACTCGGCGATCTGGTCGTAGGTCGGCTGGTCGGGCATCTTCAGCCCCTTCGCCGCGAACAGGTCCTTGCGGTAGAACGTCATCGAGCTCTCGACGTAGAACGGCAACGCGTACAGCTGGCCGTTGTACGACAGGCTGTCGCGCGCGGTCTTCACGATGTCGTTCAGGTCGTAGTCGGCGGGCAGGCCCGTGATCGGCGCGAGCCAGCCGCGCTTGCCCCACTGCGGCGTCTCGTAGGTGCCGATCGCCATCACGTCGAACTGGCCGCTGCCGGTCGTGATGTCGGTCGTCGCGCGCTGGCGCAGCACGTTTTCCTCGAGGATCACCCAGTTCAGCTTGATGTCGGGGTTCGCCTTCTCGAACGCCGGCGACAGCTTCTTCAGCTCGATCATGTCGGGATTGTTCAGCGTCGCGATCGTCAGCGTGCCGGCGGACGCGGCGCAGGCCGCCGTCGCGAGCGCGGCTCCGGCGAAGCAGCGTGCGGCGGCGTCGAGCATCTTTCGTTGCATGGCATGTCTCCTGTGATTGTTCGAAATGTCGTCGGTCTTGCGTCGGTGTTGCGTCGTTTCCTTCGCGGCCCGTCACGCCGGCCGCTGCATTCCGCACGCGCGCGCATAGTGCGCGATCACGTCGCGTATCCGGTGGCGCACCCACGCGCGCGGCTCCTTCGCGAGCCCGCCCGTGCGGCACGCCGCGTAGACATCCGGCAGCCACTGCGCGACGAGCGTTTCCGGCACCGGCTGCCGCGCGAGATTGCCGAACAGCTGCTCGACCGCGGCCGCGACGGCCGGCTGCAGCCAGTAATAGCGGATGCGGTCGCTGTAGCTGAACTGGCGCGCGAGCCGCTGCGCGGTTTCGTCGCCGCGGTAGTACGGCGCCCAGTGCTCGGGCTGCGCGCGCATCGCCGCATCGACGACGTCGCGCAACCGCGAGCGCTGCGCGACGTCGCCGATCAGCGCGTCCTCGATGAACGTCAGCGCGAACAGCGCCTCGCGCAGCGCGAACGTCAGTGCGGGCCCGACCTTCAGCACCGCGAAGTGGTCCCGCACGAGCGCGGCGAGGGCGCCCTCGGTCTGGTAATCGGTCGAATGCGCCTCGAACACGAGGCGCGGTGTCTGCAGGATACTCGCGCCGAGTGCCGCCGCCTTCGCGCTGTCGTAGTCGAGCACGTGGCGATCGTCGAAGTCGACGCCCGGCTGCGCGACGATCGCGACGACGCGTGCCCACGCGTCGTCGAGCCCGGCCGCCGCGAACGCGGCGCGGTGCGCATCGAGCGTCGCCGCGATGCTGTCGCTGCGCGTGACCGCGATCTGCGCGATCGCCGCATCGCCGCCGTGGCCGTTGTTGCCGCTGACTTCACCGCCCGGCGTCGGCACCTCGGTGCCGATCACGTAGACGGGCGCGATGCCGGTGCGCGCCGCTGCGCCTTCCGCCACGCGGCACAGTTCGGCCGCGCGCGCGGCGATCGTGCGATCGTCGAGCCGCACCGGATCGTCCGCGCACGCCATGCTCGCATCGAGATGGATCTTTTCGAAGCCGGCTTCCACATAAGCGGCGACCATCGCGCCCGCCTCGCGCATCGCATCGGCCGCGCGGCGGTGCCGCCACGGGTTCGGCCCAAGATGGTCGCCGCCGAGCACGAGCGCCGACGGCGCCAGCCCGCAACGCCGGGCGATCGCGTCGACGTCGCGGCGGAAATCGGCGGGCGTCATGCCCGTATAACCGCCGTGATGGTTCACCTGGTTGCAGGTCGCCTCGATCAGGAGCGGCGAGCCATCCGCGCGCGCCGCTTCGCACGCGGCCTCCAGCACGAGCCGGTGCGCGCTGCAGATCGAATAGATGCCGCGCTGCGCGTCGGCGCGGTTCGCATCGAAGATCATCCGCAGCACTGCGTCCGCATGGGCGGTGCGAGGGCGTTCGGCGAAGGTCGTCAGGCCGGACATGCGATACCTCGTTCGGTCAGGAAGCGGTCGATCTCGGCCGCGCTGCTGTTGCCTTCCATCGGGCCGCGCCGCGTGACCGCGATCGCGCCGGCCGCGTTCGCGCGGCGCAATGCGGCATCGATCGGCACGCCCGCGACGAAGCTCGCCACGAGCGTGCCGCCGAAGCAGTCGCCGGCGCCGGTCGGATCGATTTCGTCGACCTGAAAGGCCGGTGCTTCGACGCGGTTGGCGCGGTCAAATGCAACGCTGCCTTGCGCGCCGCGTTTCAGCACGACACGCTCGAGCAGCGGATGGGTCGCGAGCAGGCCCGCGATCGCACGCTCGGCCGGCTGCGGCCCGCAGAAGAACGGCAAATCGGCCTCGCTCGGCATGAACAGGTGGCACGCGGCGAGCATCGTCCCGAGCGCCGCGCGCATCGGTCGAAAGCTCAGCATCTCGGGGCGCACGTTCGGATCGAACGACACCTTCGCGCCGGTGCGTGCGGCCTCGATCACGCCGCGCTGCACGGCCGCGATCGCCGATTCGCTCGTCAGCGACGAGCCCATCACGTGGAAATAGCGGCAGCCGTCGAACATCGCGGTATCGACATCGGACGCCTCGACGCACGCGGCCGCACTGGTGGACAGACTGTAGACGAAGCTGCGCGAGCCGTCGTCGCGATACGCGACGAACGCGGTGCCGGTCGGACGCGCAACGCGGCGGATGCGCGCGACGTCGACACCGTCGCGCTCGAGCCGCGCGACGATCGCATCGCCGAACGCGTCGCGGCCGACGCAGCCCGCATACGCGACGCGCGCGCCGAGCCGTGCGGCCTGATCGGCGAAGATCGCCGGTGCGCCGCTCGGGAACGGCCCGGCGAACAGGCCCGGCGAATCGAAACCCTGGCCGCGCTCGGCGGCGACGAATTCGGCCAGCAGTTCGCCGGCGACGACGATCTCTGCCATCAGGCGTGCCCTCCTCGTTCGACGGCGGCCGCGGTGAGCGGCGCGGCCGCCCTGTCGCAGGCCGGCCGGCAGGTGACGCGTGCGAGCGGCGTCAAGTCAGCTCATCCAGTTGCCGCCGTCGACGTTCAGCGTCTGGGCGGTGACGTAATCGGCGTCGGACGACGCGAGGAACAGCGCGGCGCCCGTCAGGTCGCCCGGCACGCCCATGCGGCCGAGCGGCACGGCTTCGCCCACGAGCCGCTTCTTCTCGCCGAGCGGCCGGTTCTCGTAGCGCGCGAACAGTGCATCGACCTGCTCCCACATCGGCGTGTCGACGACGCCGGGCGCGATACCGTTCACGTTGATCCGGTGCGGCGCGAGCGCGAGCGCGGCCGACTGCGTGTAGCTGATCACCGCGGCCTTGGTCGCGCAGTAGTGCGAAACGAGTGCCTCGCCGCGGCGTCCGGCCTGCGACGACATGTTGACGATCTTGCCGCCGCGCCCCTGCTCGACCATCCGCTGCGCGACGGCCTGCATCAGGAAGAACAGCCCTTTCACGTTGACCGCGAACAGCCGGTCGAACACGTCCCACGATTCGTCGAGGATCGGGCGCATGTCGAACAGCGCCGCGTTGTTGAACAGGATGTCGATGCCGCCGAAGCGCTCGACCGCCGTGGCGACGATGCGCTCGATGTCGTCGCGACGCGTGACGTCCGCGGTGACGGCCACCGCGCGGCCGGGATTCGCCTCGATGAGCCGCGCGAGCGAGCCGCTGGCAGGCTTCAGGTCGACGAGTACGCAGCGCGCGCCCTCGTCCAGATAGCGTTGCGCGACCGCCTCGCCGATGCCGCTTGCGGCGCCCGTCAGGATCGCAACCTTGTCTTCCAGTCTCACTGGCTGTCTCCGGTTCGTTCTGCTTTACGACGGCCGCGATATGAACTAACGCTCGCAAACCGATCAATTGCTCTGTTGTTGATCGAATGATCGGATACGCGATTCGCGCTGTCAAGGCAACATGACGGCTTTCTATGATGCGCTGCGGCACGACGGCGCACCGCGGCGGCCCGCCACGCGCGCCCGGCAAGGCGCGGCGCGCGCGGTGCGGCGCGGTCGGATCGGCAATGAAGGGGACGGAGCGAGGACGAAAAGGGGAATTCGCGCTGCACGGCGCGGCGATACGTTATATCATCGCCATACTTTGTTTCACGCCCAGCTTCACGCCATGGCTACCTCATCGTCCATTGACGCCCGGCTGTCCCGGGCCGACGCATTCGCCGCCGAGCACGGGCTCGCGTGGACGCCGCTGCGCCGCCAGGTCTACGAACGCGTGCTCGCCGCGCAGCGCCCGATCGGCGCGTACGACCTGCTCGCCGAGCTCGAGCCGCAGCGCGGCCGCGTGCCGCCCACGACCGTCTACCGCGCGCTGGATTTCCTCGTCGAGCACGGCTTCATCCACCGGATCGAATCGAAGAACGCGTTCTTCGCGTGCTGCGAGATCGGCGTCCCGCACGAAGGCCAGTTCCTGATCTGCGATTCGTGCGGCGACACCGTCGAGATTCCCGGCGGCGACCTCGCGAAGCAGTTGTCCGCGAGCGAGCCCGCGCACGGTTTCGAAGTCCACCATCAGGTCGTCGAGCTGAGCGGCCTGTGCGGACACTGCAAGCGCAAGCCCGCGCAACGCTGACGCGTATCGGGCGGCACATGCGCCGCCCCTTCCAACGAGGAGTTCCATGCCCATTGCCCTGAAGCGCGCGCCGCGGCGCGCCCTGACGCCTGTCCGCTGGCTCGCCGCCGTCGTCTCCACGGCCGCCGCGCTGTCGCTCGCGGCGCCCGCGTTCGCGCAGGCCGCGACCGTCAACGTCGTCGCCGCCGAGAACTTCTACGGCGACGTCGCGTCGCAGATCGGCGGCAGCCATGTCGCGGTGACGAGCATCCTCAGCAATCCCGACCAGGATCCGCACCTGTTCGAAGCGAGCCCGAAGACGGCCCGCGCGCTCCAGCACGCGCAGGTCGTGATCTACAACGGCGCCAACTACGATCCGTGGATGAGCAAGCTGCTCGGCGCGTCGAAGCAGGCGAAGCGCGCGACGATCGTCGTCGCCGACCTGGTCGGCAAGAAGGCCGGCGACAACCCGCACCTGTGGTACGACCCGGCGACGATGCCGGCCGCCGCACGCGCGATCGCGGCCGAACTCGGCCGCGCCGATCCCGCGAACAAGGCCGAATACGACGCGAACCTGCAGAAGTTCGTCGCGTCGCTGAAGCCCGTCGACGACAAGGTCGCCGCGCTGCGCGCGCAGTACAAGGGCGTGCCGGTGACGGCCACCGAGCCGGTGTTCGGCTACCTGTCCGACGCGATCGGCCTCGACATGCGCAACCAGCGCTTCCAGCTCGCGACGATGAACGACACCGAAGCCAGCGCGCAGGACGTCGCCGCGTTCGAGAACGACCTGCGCAAAAAGCAGGTACGCGCGCTGATCTACAACAGCCAGGCCGAAGAACCGATGACCAAGCGCATGCTGAAGATCGCACGCGACGGCGGCGTGCCGACCGTCAGCGTCACCGAGACGCAGCCGGCCGGCAAGACTTTCCAGCAATGGATGGCCGGCCAGCTCGACGCGCTCTCGGCCGCGCTTGCCGCCGGCAAGAAATAAACGACCGTAACGCCATGACCGCCACTCCCCACGCACTCGCCGTCGATCGCGTCACGCTCGAACTGGGCGGACGCACGATCCTGCGCGACGTCAGCTTCGCGATCGAACCCGGCGAATTCGTCGGTGTACTCGGGCCGAACGGCGCGGGCAAGACGACGCTGATGCGCGCGGTGCTCGGCCTCGTGCCCGTGTCGGCCGGCACGCTGTCCGTCGGCGGCGTGCCGGTCGCACGCGGCAACCCGTCGATCGGCTACATGCCGCAGATTCGCAGCGGCCTCGCGAACCGCCGGATGCGCGGCTACGACTTCGTCGCGATGGCCGCCGACGGCCACCGCTGGGGGCTGCCGCACACGAACGCGGCGACGCGCCGCGACGTCGACCGCGTGCTCGATCTCGTCGGCGGCCCGGCGCTTGCCCGCCGGCCGCTGTCGGAACTGTCCGGCGGCGAGCGGCAGCGCCTGCTGCTCGCGCAATGCCTGCTCGGCAGCCCGAAGCTGCTGCTGCTCGACGAGCCGCTGATCAGCCTCGACCCGAACCACCAGCGCGGCGTCGTCGAGCTCGTGCGCAACGTGCAGCGCGAGCTCGGCATCACCGTGCTGTTCTCCGCGCACGAACTGAATCCGTTGCTGAACGCGCTCGACCGTGTGCTGTATCTCGGCAACGGCGTCGCGGCGCTCGGCACCGTCGACGAGGTGATCACGAAGCCTGTACTGTCGCGGCTCTACGGATCGCCGATCGACGTGATGCGCGTGAACGGCAAGATCTTCGTGATGTCGGGCGACGTCGAGATCGAGAAGCACGACCACGAACACGAGGACGACGACGGCCACTCGCACGGCGGTGGCGGCGGCCACGGCCATCACCACCACGGACACGCTCATCCCGGGCACTCGCACGATGTTTGAATACGACTTCATGATCAACGCCTTCGCGGCGTCGGGGATCGTCGCGGTGCTCGCGGGCATCGTCGGCTACTTCCTGGTGCTGCGCGGGCAGACCTTCGCCGGCCATGCGCTGTCGCACGTCGGCTTCACCGGCGCGACGGGTGCGGTGCTGCTCGGCATCTCGCCGATCTGGGGGATGGTCGGTTTCACGCTCGCGGCCGGGATCGGGATGGGCGCGCTCGGCGAAAAGCTCGCGGGCCGCGACGTCGCGATCGGTGTGATCCTGTCAGGCGCGCTGGGTTTCGGCCTGCTGTTCCTGCATTTCTACACGTCGTTCGCGACGCAGGTCACCGCGCTGCTGTTCGGCAACGTGCTCGCGGTGAGCCACGACACGCTCGCGGTGCTCGCCGGCATCGGCGCCGTGAGCCTGCTCGCGCTCGCGCTGATCGCGCGGCCGCTGCTGTTCGCGTCGCTGCAGCCCGAACTGGCCGAAGCCAAGGGCGTGTCGCTGCGCACGGTGTCGATGCTGTTCCTCGCGGTGTGCGCGCTCGCCGTGGCCGCGGCCACGCAGATCGTCGGCGTGCTGCTGGTGTTCACGCTGCTGGTCGGGCCGGCTGCCGCCGCGCAGAACGTGACGACGCGGCTGTCGACCGGCGTGCTGCTCGCCGCGCTGTTTGCGTTGTTCGAGGCGTGGCTCGGCATCGTGCTCGCGTATCACACCGACTGGCCGACGAGTTTCTGGATCACCGCGCTGTCGGCGCTCGTGTACGGCGCAAGCCTGTTGCGGCGCCACTGATCGACGCGAGGCGGGACGACGCCTGGCGGATCGCCGCCCGACGAAAATAAAAAACGCCGGCGTGCCCGAGGGCAACGCCGGCGTTTTTTTATGCGCCCGCGATCGTGCGGCGCGCCGTGTGCGTTATGTGCGCCCCTTCCCGCTCATCGCGCGAGCACGCGCGCGTGATGCGCGATGTGATCGGCGATGAACGTCGAGATGAAGTAGTACCCGTGGTCGTAGCCCGGATGGCGGCGCAGCGTCAGCGGCTGGCCGGCCTTCGCGCACGCGGCCTCGAACACGTCGGGGTTGAGCTGGTTCGCGAGGAACTGATCCGCGAGGCCCTGATCGACGAGGATGCCGTCCGCGAACTTCGGCGCATCGGCGCGCGCGACGAGTTCGCTCGCGTCGTGCGCCTTCCAGGCGTCGCGATCGGCGCCGAGGTAGCCCGAGAACGCCTTCTCGCCCCACGGGCAGCGTGTCGGCGCGGCGATCGGCGCGAACGCCGATACCGACCGGTACAGCCCGGGATGACGCAGCGCAAGCGTCAGCGCGCCGTGCCCGCCCATCGAGTGACCGAAGATCCCGAGCCGCGCGCCGTCGATCGGCAGTTCGGCCGTGACGAGCTCGCGCAGCTCGCCCGTCACGTACGACTCCATCCGGTAATGCGCGGACCACGGCGCTTCGGTCGCATCGACGTAGAAGCCCGCGCCGACGCCGAAGTCCCACGCGTCGGTCTCGCCCGGCACGCCCGCGCCGCGCGGGCTCGTGTCCGGCATCACGAGCGCGATGCCGTGCTGCGCCGCGTATTGCTGCGCGCCGGCCTTGATCGCGAACGTCTCGTCGGTGCACGTGAGCCCCGCGAGATAGAACAGCGCCGGCACGCGGCCGTGCGCGGCCTGCGGCGGCAGGTACACCGAGAATTTCATCGGCAGGCCGATGGCCGCCGAATCGTGACGGTAGAAACGCTGCTCGCCGCCGTGGCACGCATGCGAGGAAACGAGTTCGAGCATCGCGGTGCGCTCCCGGTCAGTACAGCACGACCGAACGGATCGACTCGCCGGCCTTCATCAGGTCGAAGCCTTCATTGATCCGCTCGAGCGGCAGCGTGTGCGTGATCAGGTCGTCGATGTTGATCTTGCCTTCCATGTACCAGTCGACGATCTTCGGCACGTCGGTGCGCCCGCGCGCGCCGCCGAACGCCGAGCCCTTCCACTCGCGGCCCGTCACCAGCTGGAACGGACGCGTGCTGATTTCCTCGCCCGCTGCCGCCACGCCGATGATGAACGACTGGCCCCAGCCCTTGTGCGTGCACTCGAGCGCCTGGCGCATCAGCTTCACGTTGCCCACGCATTCGAACGAGTAATCCGCGCCGCCGTCGGTCAGCTGCACGATGTGGTCGACCACGTTCTCGACTTCGTTCGGGTTGATGAAGTGCGTCATCCCGAACTTCTTCGCGAGCTCGACGCGCTTCGGGTTGATGTCGACGCCGATGATCTTGTCCGCGCCGACCATCTTCGCGCCCTGGATCACGTTCAGGCCGATCCCGCCGAGCCCGAACACGACGACGTTCGCGCCGGCCTCGACCTTCGCCGAGTACACGACCGCGCCGACGCCCGTCGTCACGCCGCAGCCGATGTAGCAGATCTTGTCGAACGGCGCGTCCTCGCGCACCTTCGCCACGGCGATCTCCGGCACGACGATGTAGTTCGAGAACGTCGACGTGCCCATGTAGTGGAACAGCGGCTTGCCGTCGAGCGAGAAGCGCGACGTCGCGTCCGGCATCAGGCCCTTGCCCTGCGTCGCGCGGATCTTCTGGCACAGGTTGGTCTTGCGCGACAGGCAGAACTTGCACTCGCGGCATTCGGGCGTGTAGAGCGGAATCACGTGGTCGCCCTTGCGCACGGTGCCGACGCCGGGGCCGACGTCGACCACCACGCCCGCGCCTTCATGGCCGAGGATCGCCGGGAAGATCCCTTCCGGATCGGCGCCCGACAGCGTGTAGTAGTCGGTGTGGCAGATGCCCGTCGCCTTCACCTCGATCAGCACTTCGCCTGCGCGCGGCCCTTCGAGATCGACTTCCTCGATCGTCAGCGGTGCGCCCGCCTTCCATGCAATCGCGGCTTTCGTCTTCATCGTGTGACTCCTGTCTGTGTGTGAGGTCGGCCCGGGTTCGCGCGTCGGCGCTCATGTCGACCGGCGTGAGTGCGCCAGCACCGACGCCGGCCCAATGCTTCGCACCGGGTTCCATGCAAAGCTGTCGAAACCGTGCCGCGCGGCGTCGCGCGCGGCACGGCGAAAGAATCTCGTGCTCGCCATGATGGCCGGTTCCGCCGCGCATCGCGTGCGGGAAACGGCCGCCGGCTTGCCACGATGCGTCATCGCTGACGCAAAAGAACAAGTGCCCGATTTTAAGCGCCCGTCGTGAACCATGCATCCGTCCGGGCATACAGGTCGATGAAGCGTGCATGGCGCGCGGCCAGCGAGCGATCGTCGCGCGGCTCGGCAACCGGCGACGCGGCCGGCGCCAGCGCGTGCAGCGTGTCTTCCCGCCAGTGCCCGATCGCGACACCCGCCAGCAGCGCGGCGCCGCGCGTCGCGGCGTTCGGGCAGTCGATCGCGTGAAGCGACGCGCCCAGCGAGTCGGCAAGCAGCTGGCGCCAGCGCGGATCGACCGAGCCGCCGCCCGCGAGACGCAGCGTCGCCACCGGGTCGCCGCGGTCGGTGTCGCGGATCGCATCGAGCCCGGCGCGCAACGCGAACGCGACGCCTTCGAACGCGGCGCGCATCATCGCGCCGCGCGTGTCGCCGAGCCCGAGGCCGAGCCAGCCGCCGCGCGCGTCGGGGTTCATCCACGGCGAACGTTCGCCCGTCAGGTAAGGCAGGAAGCACAGGCGTTCCGACGCAGCCTGCGCGAACGCATCGTCGTACGCATCGGCCCACTGCGCGTAGCCGAGCCAGCCGCGCACCGCTTCGAGCGCGAGCCCGACGTTCTGCATCGCTGCCATCGTGTAATAACCGCCGCCGGCCGCCGCGCGATAGCGATGCAGCCCGCGTCGCGCGGGCGGCAGCACATCCGCGAGCACGACGATCTGGCCGCCGCTGCCCGTCGTCAGCAGCGCATCGCCGGCGGCGGCGAGCCCGCTGCCGAGGGCCGCGCATGCGGTGTCGGCCGCGCCCGTCGCCAGCGGCACGCCGGCGGGCAGCCCAAGTGCCGTCGCCGCCGGTGCGCCGAGCGTGCCGCAGCGCGCGGCCGACGGCTGCACCGATGCGAACCGGTCGGCCGGCAGGCCGAGTGCGTCGATCAATGCGAGATCCCATGCGCCGTCGGGCGTCGCGAGCGCGGTCGCGCACGCGTCGCTCGGATCGGCCGCGACGTCGCCACCCAGCGCGATGCGCAACCAGTCCTTCGGCTGCACGGCCCAGCGTGCGGCGCGCAGTGCATCGGGTTCGTGAGCGGCCAGCCAGCGCAACAGCGGGCCGGCCATACCCGGCGCGACGGGATTCGGGGCGACGGGCAATCCGGCGACGGGCACTCCGGCGACGGGCGATCCCGTGACGGGCCAGCCGGCCTCATCCGCTTCGCGCACCGCCCGCGTGTCGGGCCACAGCAGCGCGGGCCGCACCGGCTGCCCGGCCGCGTCGATCAGCACGACGCCGTGCATCTGCCCCGAGAATCCGATCGCCGCCACCTGCGCACGCTCGCCGGCCGGCAGCCGCGCGGCCGCGCGCACCAGCGCCTGCCACCACGTGTCGGGGGCGATCTCGGCCCAGCCGGGCTGCGGCGACGACAGCGCATAGGGTTCGCTCGCAACCGCACGCTCGACGCCGTCGGCATCGAGCGTGACGAGTTTGACGGAGCCGGTGCCGAGGTCGATTCCGAGCAGGCGCATGACGTGAGGGCGAATTCGAATGAACGGATGTCGATGATAACGGGATCGCGATGCGCGGCCCGTCTTTTGCCGCCGCCGCGGCGGCCGAAATCGCCATGGCCTGCCGGGTTACACCCGGCTGCACGTTGGCGGTGAAAGCGGCCGCTCGCGGGTTAACCCGGCACGATTTTCCCCAGGCACTTTTTGCCGCTATGCGCCCCGCCCGATACACACCATAAAGCGGCCGATATTTGACATGGGGGCCAGCGCTATTTTGAAGGGCTATAAAACCGGGAACCCTCACTCCTGCGGCAGTTTCCCGATGATCGACACCCTGTTTCATGCCGAAATGGCATATCGAACCAGCAAAGAGCGGAATAGTACCCAGTGCTCTTGTTGCGTGGATTCATTCCGCATAACTTCGTATCACCCCGAAAACAAGATCATGGAGTGAGACAGATGCAATCGAACACGGTCCATCCGTGCGATGAGGTGCTGCCGACCGGCAAGCTGGTAACGCTTGGCCTGCAACACGTCCTCGTCATGTACGCCGGCGCTGTTGCCGTGCCGCTTATCGTTGGCGCAGCACTCAAGCTGCCGAAAGACCAGATCGCGTTCCTGATCAGCGCCGATCTGTTTTCGTGCGGTATCGCCACGCTGATCCAGACGCTGGGCCTGTGGATCTTCGGGATCCGCCTGCCCGTCATCATGGGTTGCACGTTCGCGGCGGTCGGCCCGATGATCGCGATCGGCACGAACCCCGGCCTCGGCATTCTCGACATCTTCGGCTCGACGATCGCGGCCGGCATCATCGGCATCGTGCTCGCGCCGATGATCGGCAAGCTGTTGCGGTTCTTCCCGCCCGTGGTGGTCGGCACCGTGATCGCGGTGATCGGGCTGTCGCTGATGGAAGTCGGCATCAACTGGGCGGCCGGCGGCGTCGGCAACCCCGAGTACGGCAGCCCCGTCTATCTCGGCCTGTCGCTGCTCGTGCTGACGCTGATCCTGCTGATCAACAAGTTCGGCCGCGGCTTCATCGCGAACATCTCGGTGCTGCTCGGCATCGTCGCCGGCTTCGCGATCGCGTTCGCGATCGGCCGCGTGAATACCGACGGCGTCGCGCACGCACCGTGGGTCGGCATCGTGATGCCGTTCCACTTCGGCATGCCGCACTTCGACCCGCTGTCGATCGTGACGATGGTCACGGTGATGTTCGTCACGTTCATCGAATCGACCGGCATGTTCCTCGCGGTCGGCGACATGGTCGATCGTCCGGTCAACCAGGAGCGCCTCGTGCGCGGCCTGCGCGTCGACGGCCTCGGCACGCTGATCGGCGGCATCTTCAACTCGTTTCCGCATACGTCGTTCTCGCAGAACGTCGGCCTGATCGGCGTGACGGGCGTGAAGAGCCGGTTCGTGTGTGCGACGGGCGGCGTGATTCTCGTGCTGCTCGGCCTGTTCCCGAAGATGGCGCAGGTGGTCGCATCGGTGCCGCCGTTCGTGCTCGGCGGTGCGGGCATCGTGATGTTCGGGATGGTGGCCGCGAACGGCATCAAGGTGCTGTCGAAGGTCGACTTCGTGAACAACTCGCACAACCTGTTCATCGTCGCCGTGAGCGTCGGCATGGGTCTCGTGCCGGTCGTGTCGCCGCACTTCTTCTCGAAGCTGCCGCCCGCGCTCGCCCCGATCCTGCACAGCGGCATCCTGCTGGCGTCGGCATCGGCCGTGATCCTGAACATCGTGTTCAACGGCGTGAAAGGCGAGAAGGATGCGCGCTGCGAGATCCGCCGCGCCGGACACGACTTCGACGGCCGCCCGGCCGACGTGCATCACTGATCACGACGCGCCGGACGACGGCGCGAAGCGGTAACGGAAAACGCCACGGCATGCCGTGGCGTTTTTGCTTGGCGGGGCCGGGCTACGCGGGGTGCCTCGCGCGCTCGGGGGGGCCGCCTGCGATGCGATGCGACGCGATGCGGTGCGGTGCGGTGCGGTGCGGTGCGGTACAGGCTGCCTGGTTGATCGGTTGATCGCGCCTGGACGCGTGTCTGCCGTGATCGGCATCAGCGGCATCCGATGCAGTCATCGTCACGCCGACCGTCGTGGTCTCGCACGACTCGGCCGCAAAAAAGAAAACGCCACGGATTTTCATCCGTGGCGTTTTCGCTTTTGCATCTCGCCGGTTCGGCAGGCGGAAGCGGTTGCCCGCTCCTGCCCCGCCTTTCGCTTACCCGTTCGTCGCCGCTGCCGACGCAGGCGCCGGAGCAGCCGCCTTGTCGTAGTCGACCGGCGCATCCGGCGCGCGCGGCGTCTCGCCGGCGCGCTGGATCCACCCGCCGCCCAGTGCGCGGTACAGGTCGACCAGATTCGTCCAGCGCGCCAGTCGTGCGTTGATCAGCGTCTGCTGTGCCGAGTACAGATCCGTCTGCGCGGTCAGCACCGACAGGTAGCTGTCAACACCGTTCTTGTAACGCAGGTCTGACAGGTCGAAACGGCGCTGCTGTGCGTGCTCGTTGCGCTCGAGCGCCGCGATCTGCTGGTCGTACGTGCCGCGTGCGGCCAGACCATCCGCCACTTCGCGGAATGCCGACTGGATCGCCTTCTCGTAGTTCGCGATCTCGATGCGCTTCTGCACGTTCGCGAGGTTCAGGTTCGCGATGTTCTGCCCGCCTTCGAAGATCGGCATCGTGATCTGCGGCGCGAACGACCACGCCGCCGTGCCGGCCTTGAACAGGCCGCCCAGCGTCGGGCTGCCGGTGCCGAACGCGCCCGTCAGCGAGATGCGCGGGAAGAACGCCGCGCGTGCCGCGCCGATGTTCGCGTTCGCGGCCAGCAGCGTCTGCTCGGCCTGCATCACGTCCGGACGACGCGTCAGCAGATCCGACGGCAACCCGGCCGGCACGTCCGTCAGCAGGTTCTGCGCGTCGAGCGGCATGCCCGCCGGCAGGTCGTCCGGCAGCGGCTCGCCGATCAGTTGCACCAGCATGTTCAGTGCCTGCGCACGCGCACGCGCCTGCTGCTGCTGGTTCGACAGCGCCTGCTCGACCACCGTCTGCGCCTGACGCAGCTCGAGCTCGGAGCCCGTGCCGTTGTCGAACCTTAGCTTGGTCAGGTCGTACTGCGCCTGAGCGGACTTCAGCGTGTCCTCCGTGACCTTCAGCAGGTCGTCGGTCGACAGCAGCGTCAGGTACTGGTCAGCCACCGAAGACACAAGCGAGATTTCCTGCGCCTGCCGTGCATACGACGTCGACAGGTACTGCGCGAGCGCCTGGTCCTTCAGGCTCTGCACGCGGCCGAACAGGTCGAGCTCCCACGACGCGGACAAACCGACGTTGTAGGCACGCGAGATATACGGCGCGCCCGTCTGCGACAGACCTTGCGGCACGCGCTGGACACTGCCCGTGCCCGTGCCGTCGAGCGTCGGGAACAGGCCCGCGCGCGTGATCTGGTACTGCGCACGCGCCGCCTCGATGTTCAGCACCGACACGCGCAGGTCGCGGTTGTTCTTCAGCGCGATCTCGATCAGCCGCTGCAGGCGCGGATCGACGAAGAACTCGCGCCAGCCGATGGAAGTCGCTGCCTGGCCGTTCGCGCTGCGCGCGCCGGCCGCACCCGGCTGCGTCGCGTAGACGCCGCCGGCCGGGTACGCCTGTGCGACGGGCGCGTCGGGCCGCTTGTAATGCGGCGCCATCGTGCAGCCCGTGGCAAAGAGCGCGACCGCGATTGCAGTCAAAGCGTGTTTTTGCATCATCACTGTCCCTTGTTGCCTTCGTCGCCGTTGCCCGGCTTCTCTTCGTGGTGCGAGTGCTCCTGAGCCAGGCGCAGCGCCTCGTCGACGTCTTCCTTCTCGCCGCTGAAGATCGCACGGATCTTCACGAAGAACATCGGGATCATGAAGATCGCGAGGAACGTCGCCGTGATCATCCCGCCGATCACGCCCGTACCGATTGCGTGCTGGCTGGCCGAACCCGCGCCGTTGCTGATCGCGAGCGGCATCACGCCGAGAATGAACGCGAGCGACGTCATCAGGATCGGACGCAGCCGCAGGCGCGCCGCTTCCAGCGCGGCCTCGATCGGCCCCATCTTCTCCGTCTGCTGCAGTTCGCGCGCGAACTCCACGATCAGGATCGCGTTCTTCGCGGACAAGCCCACGGTCGTCAGCAGGCCGACCTGGAAGAACACGTCGTTTTCCAGGCCGCGCATCGTCGCCGCAAGCAGTGCGCCGATCACGCCGAGCGGCACCACCATGATCACCGAGAACGGGATCGACCAGCTTTCATACAGTGCCGCGAGACACAGGAACACGACGAGGATCGAGATCGCATACAGGATCGGCGCCTGCGAGCCGGACTGGATTTCCTGGAACGACAGGCCGGTCCACGAATAGCCGATACCGACCGGCAGCTTCTTCGCGAGCCCTTCCATCGCGGCCATCGCCTGACCGGTCGACTTGCCCGGTGCGGCCTGACCCTGGATTTCCATCGCCGACACGCCGTTGTAGCGCTCGAGCTTCGGCGAACCGTACGTCCAGTGACCGGTCGCGAACGAGCTGAACGGCACCATCCCGCCCGATCCGTTGCGCACGTACCAGATGTTCAGGTCTTCCGGCGTCATCCGGAACGGTGCATCCGCCTGCACGTACACCTTCTTGATCCGGCCGTCGGTATCCAGGAAGTTGTTCACGTACTTCGATGCCCATGCGATCGAGAACGTCTGGTCGATCGCATCCGCCGTCACGCCGAGCGCATTCGCCTTCTCGCGGTCGATGTCGACCTTGTACTGCGGCGTATCGTTCAGGCCGTTCGGGCGCACGCCCTGCAGCGTCGGATCCTTCGAGGCCATCCCGAGCAGCTGGTTACGCGCGGCCATCAGCGCATCGTGGCCGAGACCCGCGTTGTCGGTCAGTTCGAAGTCGAAGCCGGCCGCCGTACCGAGTTCAGGAATCGACGGCGGGTTGAACGGGATCACCACGGCGTCCTTGTAACCCGAGTAGCGCCCGAACATCCGGCCGATCAGCGCCTGCACCTTCTGGTTCGCATGCTGACGCTGCGAGTAGTCCTTCAGGCGAACGAACACGAGACCGGAGTTCTGGCCACGGCCCGCGAAGCTGAAGCCGTTGACCGTGAACGCCGATTCGACGATTTCCTTCTCGTCCTTCAGCAGGTAGTCGGAAATGTTCGCGAGCGTCTTCGCGGTCGTTTCCTGCGTCGAACCCGACGGCGTCTGCACGATCACGAACATCAGGCCCTGGTCTTCATCGGGCAGGAACGACTTCGGCAGGCGCACGAACAGCAGGCCAACCGCGACGATCACGACCAGATAGATGATGAGCCAGCGGCCCGAGCGCTTGATCACGTGGTGCACGCCGACGTGGTACTTGTCGCGGCTGTTGTTGAACGTGCGGTTGAACCAGCCGAAGAAGCCCTTCTTCTCTTCGTGATGCCCCTGCGGGATCGGCTTGAGGATCGTCGCGCACAGGGCCGGCGTCAGAATCAACGCGACGAGCACCGACAGCACCATCGCCGACACGATCGTCAGCGAGAACTGGCGATAGATTGCGCCGACCGAACCGCCCGAGAACGCCACCGGCACGAACACCGCCGACAGCACGAGCGCCACGCCGACGAGTGCGCCGGTGATCTGGCCCATCGCCTTGCGGGTCGCCTCCTTCGGTGACAGGCCCTCTTCGGCCATCACGCGCTCGACGTTCTCCACCACCACGATCGCATCGTCGACCAGCAGGCCGATCGCGAGCACGAGGCCGAACATCGACAGCGTGTTGATCGAGAAGCCCACCATCGACATGATCGCGAACGTGCCGAGCAGCACGACCGGCACCGCGATCGTCGGGATGATCGTCGCCCGCAGGTTCTGCAGGAACAGATACATCACGAGGAACACGAGCACGATACCTTCGAGCAGCGTCTTGACCACTTCCTCGATCGACAGCTTCACGAACGGCGTCGTGTCGTACGGGTACTTCACGACGAGGCCGTGCGGGAAGAACGGTGCCAGTTCGTCGATCTTCGCGCGCACGGCCTTCGCGGTTGCGAGCGCGTTCGCGTTGGTCGCGAGCTGGATACCGAGTGCCGCGGTCGGCTGACCGTTGTACTTCGTGTCGAAGTTGTAGTTTTCACCGCCGAGGCCGATCTGCGCGACGTCCTTCAGGCGAACCTGCGAGCCGTCCTGGTTGACCTTCAGCAGGATGTTGCCGAACTGCTCGGGCGTCTGCAGCAGCGTCGATTCGGTGATCGTCGCCTGCAGCATGGTGCCCGGCTTCGCTGGCGTGCCGCCGATCTGGCCGCCCGCGATCTGCACGTTCTGCGCGGTGATCGCGGAGCTGACGTCGACCGGCGTGAGGCCGTAGTTCGTCAGGCGGTTCGGGTCGAGCCAGATCCGCATCGCGTACTGCGAGCCGAACAGCGTGACGGTGCCGACGCCGTTCAACCGGCTGATCGGATCCTTCACGTGCGACGCCACGAAGTTCGCGAGGTCGTACTTGTTCATGCTGCCGTCTTCGGAGTTGAAGGCGAGCACCAGCAGGAAGCTGCTGCTCGACTTCGTCACCGAGAGGCCGAGCTGCTGCACGACCTGCGGCAGGATCGGCGTTGCGAGCGACAGCTTGTTCTGCACCTGGACCTGCGCGATGTCGGCGTTGGTACCCGGCGCGAAGGTCAGCGTGATCGTCGCGTTGCCCGAGTCGTCACTGGTCGACGACATGTACAGGAAGTTGTCGAGGCCGCTCATCTGCTGCTCGATCACCTGCGTCACCGTGTCTTCCACCGTCTTCGCGGAAGCGCCCGGGTAGTTCGCGGTGATCTGGATCGATGGCGGTGCGATCGTCGGATACTGCGAGATCGGCAGCGTGAAGATCGCCGCAACCCCGGCCAGCATCAGGATGATGGCGATCACCCACGCGAAGATCGGGCGATCGATAAAAAACTTTGCCATGAAACAGGCTCCCTGTTATTGCGCGCTCGAAGCAGCGGCAGCACTCGCCGGCGCAGCGCCCGATGCGGCAGCACCGGAAGCGGCAGCGGCGCCGGAACCGGCGGCAGCCGGCGCGGCGGACGCGGCAGCCGCACCCGACGCGGCATCGGCCGCCGGTGCGAGCTGCGCGGGAACCGTCTTCACGGTCGCACCCGGGCGCACCTTGTCGACGCCCTGCACGATCACGTGATCACCCGCTTGCAGACCACCTTCGACCACCCAGTTCGGGCCCTGCATGCCCGTCGTCTTCAGCGGACGCGGCTCGACCTTGTTGCTGGCGTTCACCACCATCGCGATCGCCTGCCCCTTCTGGTCGTGCGTGACGCCGATCTGCGGCACCAGGAACGCGTTCTCGTTCACGCCTTCCTCGATCCGTGCACGCACGAACATGCCCGGCAGCAGCACCTTGCCCGGGTTCGGGAAGACCGCGCGGATCGTCACCGAGCCGGTGGTCTGGTCGACCGTCACGTCCGAGAACTGCAGCTTGCCCGGCTCCGAATAGGTCTTGCCGTCTTCCAGGATCAGCGACACCTTCGCCGCGCCCGGGCCGCTCGTCTTCAGGCGCCCGCTCTGCACGTCCTGGCGCAGCTTCAGCCCTTCGAGGCTCGACTGCGTGAGGTCCACATACACCGGGTCGAGCTGCTGCACCGTCGACATCAGCGTCGCCTGGCTCGCCTGCACGTACGCGCCCGGCGTCACCTGCGAGATGCCGACGCGGCCGGTGATCGGCGACACGACATCCGTATAGCCGAGGTTGATCTGCGCGGTATCGACCGCCGCCTTGCCGGCCGCGACGTCCGCCGCGGCCTGGCCTTGCGTGGCCACCGCGTTGTCGTAGTCCTGCTTGCTGACCGCGTTCGCGGCCACCAGCACCTTGTAGCGTGCGACCAGCGCGTTCTGCGTGACGAGGTTCGCCTGCGCCTTCGCGAGCGTTGCCTTCGCACTGTTCAGCGCGGCGATGTAAGGCGCCGGGTCGATCTTGTAGAGGCGCTGACCGGCCTTGACGTCGGTGCCTTCGGTGAATTCACGACGCAGCACGATGCCGTCGACCCGCGCGCGGACCTGCGCGACGAGGAACGCGCTGGTGCGGCCCGGCAGGTCGGTGAAGACCGGTACGGCTTGCGGCTGGACGGTGACGACGCCGACTTCCGGCGTTTGCGGCGGCGGTGCCGATTCTTTTTTCCCGCACGCGGCCAGGAAAACGGCGGCCGTCGCGACAGTGATTAAGCGGTATGGAACCCGTTCGACGCGCATGGAGCGACCTCTGTGTATAACCAATGGAATAAGTGCCACACCCGACCGGAGCGAGCGCAACACGGATGCGCCTCACGGCGCAGATCGAACACCTGAATTACTGGACTGCTAGATACAGCAAGCGGCACGAAACCTCCGTGCCGACAGGATGCCCCGCAACTGCGGACTGGTACTTTGGCGGGAATCAGCAGAGTGGGATATTAACTGATTGCCACTTGGGTCATTCGATCGTAGGGTGGTATTGTATATACATTCATGAATGTATGTAAAAAGCCCGCTTGTGCGCGACCGGCTGTCCAGTCTTACGGATTGTTACCAGCCGCGATCCTAGCCAGTCTATATGACCGCGCAGAGGGTTGCAGACCCTATATTCACCTACGATCGATCCAATCAGGCCTGCACATGGTCAGACGTACCAAGGAGGAGGCGCTCGAGACGCGCAATCGCATTCTCGACGCCGCCGAGCACGTGTTCTTCGAGAAAGGCGTGTCGCACACGTCGCTCGCCGACATCGCGCAACATGCCGGCGTGACGCGCGGCGCAATCTACTGGCATTTCGCGAACAAGAGCGAACTGTTCGACGCGATGTTCGACCGCGTGTTTCTGCCGATCGACGAGTTGAAGCGGATGCCGCTCGACGCGCCGGGCGGCAATCCGCTCGACAAGATCCGCCAGATCCTGATCTGGTGCCTGCTCGGCGTGCAGCGCGACGCGCAGTTGCGCCGCGTGTTCAGCATCCTGTTCATGAAGTGCGAATACGTCGCGGACCTGGAGCCGCTGCTGCAGCGCAACCGCGCGGGGATGAGCGAGGCACTGCACGCGATCGACGCCGATCTCGCGGTGGCCGTGCAACTCAAGCTGCTGCCCGAGCGGCTCGATACGTGGCGCGCGACGCTGATGCTGCACACGCTCGTCAGCGGTTTCGTGCGCGACATGCTGATGCTGCCCGACGAGATCGACGCCGAGCAGCATGCGGAAAAGCTCGTCGACGGCTGTTTCGACATGCTGCGCTACAGCCCAGCGATGCTGAAGGACGGCGAATGACCGCGCGACGCGCGTTCGCCAGCGATTCGGGTCTTCGTTTCATCGGGCGGGCCGCCCATCGCGCCGACGCCCGACCCGCCGTCCCTTCTCCCCGCCCGGTTCAGGCGGCCTTCGCGCGCTGCGCGCGGGCCCGCCGGTTCGACGCGGCGACCGAATCGCGCTTCGGCATCGGCGCACCTGCCAGCCCCGCGATCCACGCATCGGTGGACATCACGGCCGCGAAATTCGACTGGAACACCACCGCGTACGCGCGGTGAATCTCCTCGGCGCTCGCCGCGCCTGCTTCGTTCTCGTAAGGCAGCGCGCCCGTCGCGTCGTTCAGGTATTCGACATTCAGCCCCGCATGCGCCGCGTGATAGACCGTCGATGCATTGCAGTTGTGCGTCATGTAGCCGGCCACCGCGAGCGTGTCGATCCCGTGCGCATCGAGCCACGCTGCAAGGTCGGTCCCGGCAAACGAGCTTGCGTGCGTCTTCTCGATCAGGTGTGCGTACGGCCGGCCGGCGACGACCGCGTGCAGCGCGACGCCGTCGGTGCCGGGCGCGAAGATCGGCGCGCCGGCCGGTGCGACGTGCTGGACGACGATCACGGGCACGCCGGCCGCATGCGCGGCATCGATCGCGCGGCCGATGTTCGCGAGCGACACGTCGAGCGGCGGATATTCGATCGGCAGGTTGCCCGTCACGTACTCGTTCTGGACGTCGATCACGATCAGTGCGCGGCGGGAAGCAGAATGGGAAACGGAATGCGGGACGGCGTTCGACATGGCGGGCTCCTGGTCCAGGGGCGCGGCCCCGCCCCGGAACGGGGTGGTCAGCAGCGCGATGCGATGCATTGTCGGGGCGCGTCGCTCACGCGGACAGTGGCCCGATAGCCATTCTTCGATAGAATCGGGCCATCACCCATCCGGAGCCCGCCATGACCGCCGCCTCGTCCACCCGGCCTGCCCCGACCGCTCCGACCGTCGTTGCCGTGATCGCGTACGACGGCATCAGCCCGTTCCACCTGTCGGTGCCGTCCGTCGTGTTCGGCAAGGAGCGCGACGCAGCCGCGTCGCCCGCGTTCGAGTTTCGCGTCTGCTCGGCGGAGCGCGGCCCGCTGTCGACGACGGGCGGTTTCACGATCACCGCGCCCTACGGCCTCGACGGGCTCGACGACGCGGACATCGTCATCGTGCCGGCGTGGCGCGACCCGGACGAAGCGCCGCCCGACGTGCTGCTCGACGCCGTCCGCGCGGTCGCCGCGCGCGGCGCGCAACTCGTCGGGCTGTGCCTCGGCGCGTACGTGCTCGCCGCGGCCGGCTTGCTCGACGGCCGCCCGGCCACCACGCACTGGGCATGGGCCGACGACTTTGCACAACGCTTCCCGCGCGTGAAGCTCGATCCGGACGTGCTGTACGTGGACGACGGCAACCTGATGACGTCGGCCGGCACGGCCGCGGGACTCGACTGCTGCCTGCACGTCGTGCGGCGGCGCTTCGGCTCGGACGCCGCGAACCAGATCGCGCGCCGCCTCGTGATCCCGCCGCACCGTCAGGGCGGGCAGGCGCAATACGTGCCGCAGCCGGTCGCCGCGCACCCGCGCGATGCACGGCTCGCGGGCCTGCTCGACTGGGTGCGCGCGCATCTCGACGCCGCGCACAGCGTCGATTCGCTTGCCGAACGCGTGCTGATGAGCCGGCGCACGTTCACGCGCCACTTCCGCCAGGCGACCGGCACGACCGTCACCGCGTGGCTGCAGGCCGAGCGGCTGGCGCGTGCGCAGCATCTGCTGGAAACCACCGGGCAGTCGATCGATGCGATCGCGCAGGCGGCCGGCTACGGGTCGAGCGTGTCGCTGCGCCAGCATTTCGCGGGCGCGCTCGGCACGTCGCCGTCGGCGTATCGAAGGGAATTTCGCGGCGCCGGAGCCGGCGCCGATGCCGCGCGGTAGGCGCGCGGCGGGCGAGCCTCGCAGCGGAAACGGCCGGCCACTCAGCCGCCGTTGATCCAGCGCGCCGCGTAGAGCAGCAGCGCGACGAAGACGATCATCGCGGCCCACGCCCACACGGGCACCGTGCCGGAGCCGCGATGCGGAAGTGCGCTGGCGGCACGCCCGGTCAGCGCGCCGCCGAGGTGCGGCGGCAGCGCCCGCTTCGTCGCGGCCACCAGCGACGCCGGCCGCAGGAACACGTGCTGGCGCCGCGGCGCGGCCGAGCGCGCGCGATTCGGTGCGAGGCCGTGCTTCGCCTGTACGATCGCGCAGAATTCACGGAAGAAATCGTCGGTCCATTCGCGCAGCGTATTTTCGATCTGCCGCCCCGGCAGCTCGGTGAGCGGGCCGCTCGCCGTCGCCCAGACCACGTACTCGATACGCGTTGCGTCCGCGTCGTCATCCGGCATCAGCACGAGTTCGACCTGGCCGCGCAGCGCGCCGAGCCCGTCGGCCCGCGCCTTGAAATTGAGCACGCGGCGCGGCTGGCCTTCCGCATCGCCCTGCTCGGCGGCCGCATGCGCACGCACTTCGTAGCGGGCGCGCAGCGGGCCGAGCGGCACCGTGATCGTCAGCGCGAACTCGCCGTCAGCAAGCTTCACGAACGATTCGCAATGATCGAAGCTCGCGCGCAGCAGCGCGAGATCCTCGAATGCCTCCCGCACGACGGGCGGCGCGAGCGGTATGCGCAATGTGTCGTTCAGTTCCATGACGCCTCCCCGGTGAACACGCGCCGCATCAGGATGTCTCGACGAGGCTGTCGATCCGTGCGGCGTCGAAGGCGACGTAGAGCGCGAGCGCCGACGCCGCCTCCTTCGGTTCCTCGTAACTCCATGCGGCGTTCTCGATCACGCCGTCTTCCGTCTGCAAGTCGAAGTGCACGGCCTCGCCCCTGAACGGGCAGACCGACGTGACACCGGATTTCACGAGCCGGCGCATGTTGACGTCGCGGCGCGGCAGGTAGTGGATGTCCGGCAGGCCCGTTTCGCGCACGGTCAGCGCGCCGTGCGAATCGGCGTACGTGATGCCGCGATGGATCACGCGCACGCGATGACGGTTCGGCACGATTTCGAGACGAGGGTCGGCTGCGTCGGACATCGTTTCTCCTTGGGACGACCCGGCAGGCCGGGCTCAGGAAACGAAAAAAGCCACGGCACGGGTGCCGTGGCTTTCATTATGGGCGAAACCGCAGCCGAATGCGCGACCCGGGCCGGCGCCGCGCGCGGCAGGCTACTGCGCGCTCCACTGGAACGCCGTCTTCGCGCCGCCCTTCGCGCCGACCGTGACGGCACGGGATTCCTCGTTGCCCTGGTACGACGCATGCACCGTATAGCGGCCCGGCGGCACCTTCACGAGCATGTACGGCCCGCGCGCGTCGGTCTTCAGCACCTCGTTGCCCTTGCCGTCGACGATCCGCACATGAACGTCGGCCAGGAACTCGCCGCCCTTGCCGGTGAAGCGCAGCGCCAGCGGCCATTTCGGCTCGTTGCGCTGGAACGCCGTCGACTCGTCCTGCCCGACGCCGCCGGACACGAAGGTGACGTCGCCCTGCTGGCCCGCGGCGGGCAAACCGTCCGACTGCGCGTACGCGCCGGACGCTCCGGCCGCGAGGCCGGCGGCCAGCGCCGCGGCGACGGCAAATCGGGACACGTTGCGTAGATATTGCATGGCTCTCTCCTTGGGGTCGGAACACATACAGGGCGCGGCGTCACGCATTCGAGCGGCGGCGGCGCCCGCCGCGGCCGGCCTGGCCGGCCGTCGGCCGTGGCCGGTCAGCTCAGGTCGACCGGCACGAAGATCTGGGCATTATCGCGCTGGATCAGCAGAGCAAGACTGTTGCCCGCGCCCTTGACTGCGTCGCGCAACTGCTCGGGGCTCGTGACCGGGCGGCCGTTGACCGCGAGGATCACGTCGCCGGGCTGGATACCCGCGTTGGCGGCCGGCCCGCCGGCCTGCTGCACGATCAGGCCGTGCGACAGGTTGTCGGCGCTGCGCTCCTGCGGCGACAGCGGACGCACCGCAACGCCCAGGCGCCCCTGCTCGACGGGGCCGCCGTCGTTCGACGCGAGCTTCGCATCGGCCATCGCGCCGAGCGTCACGCTGATCGACTTCTTCGACTTGTCGCGCCAGATCTGCAGGTCGGCCTTCGAACCCGGCTTCAGGTTCGCGATCTGCGCGGGCAGCGACGTCGAATCGGCAACCGGCGAGCCGTTGACCGACAGGATCACGTCACCCGGCTGCAGGCCGGCCTTCGCGGCCGGGCCGTTCGGATCGACCGAGCTGACGAGCGCGCCGTCCGGCTTCTGCAGTCCGAACGAGCTCGCGAGCGTCTGGTTCAGCCCCTGCACGGCGACGCCGAGGCGGCCGCGGCTCACGTGACCCGTCTTCACGAGTTCGTCCTTCACCTTGATCGCCTCGTTGATCGGGATCGCGAACGACAGGCCCTGGAAGCCGCCCGTCTGCGAATAGATCATCGAGTTGATGCCGATCACCTCGCCTTGCAGGTTGAACAGCGGGCCGCCCGAGTTGCCGGGGTTCACCGGCACGTCGGTCTGGATGAACGGCGTGTAGTTCTCGTCCGGCAGCGCGCGCGACTTCGCGCTGATGATGCCCGACGTGACCGTGTTGTCGAAGCCGTACGGCGAACCGATCGCGACGACCCACTGGCCGACCTTGCTCTGCGCCGGGTCGCCGATCTTCACGGTCGGCAGGCCGCTCGCATCGATCTTCAGCACCGCGACGTCCGACTGCTTGTCCGAACCGACGACCTTCGCCTTGTATTCGCGCTTGTCGGTCAGCTTGACCGTGACGACGTTCGCGCCGTCGATCACGTGCGCATTGGTGAGGATGTACCCGTCGGAGCTGATGACGAACCCGGAACCGAGGCTCGCGCTCGGCTGGTCGTCCGGTTGCGCGTCGCCGCCCATGCCCGGCACCTGGCCGTAGAAGTGCTTGAAGAACTGGTAGAACGGATCGCTCGGATCGATCGGCAGCTGCGGCTGCGGCACGCGGCGCGACACCTGCTTCACGACGTGCTTCGCGCTGATGTTCACCACCGCCGGGCCGTAAGTCTCGACGAGCCCGGAGAAATCGGGAATGCCGGTCTTGGCGGCCGCTTCGGCCGGCATCAGCGCGGCAGCCTGCGCGGGCGTGATGATCTGCGGATCGGCGCGGCGGGTGCCGGCGACATAACCGGCGGACAGGGCGGCCGCCACGGCGACCGCGACGGCGCCGCGCGCAAGGAATCGGGTATTCATCGTAGGACCTCCTCTTTGTTAGGACGCAGCGTAACGACCCTGACTTAAAGGAGGCTTAATCAGCCTTAAGCGGGGCTTAAGCGGCCGCCGGCGCCCGCCCGGCGGCACGCGGCACGCGTCACACGGATTCGGAAGGCTGCGGCGCCTCGGCCGGCATCTCGGCATCGCGGAACACGACGCTGACGAGCAGGCCGCCCGCGGCCGCGTCGCCGAGCGACACCGTCGCCCCCTGCTGCGCCGCCACGCGCTTGACGATCGCGAGCCCGAGCCCGCTGCCCGACACATCGGTGCGCGCCCGCGCGGAGCTGTCGCGGTAGAAACGGTCGAACACGCGCTCGCGCTCGTCGGCCGGGATGCCGGGCCCGCTGTCGCCGATCTGCACGCACGCGCGGCCGGCCGCGTCGCGGGTGAGCGACACGTCGATGCGGCCGCCGTCCGGCGTGTACTTCACCGCGTTGTCGAGCAGGTTGCCGAACATCACGCGCAGCGCGCCGACGTCCGCGACGACGCTCGCCGCGTGCGTCTCCTCGAAGCCGAGATCGATGTCGCGCCGCTGCGCGAGCGGCGCAAGCGCAGCCACGCATTCGGCGAGCAGTGCCTGCAGGTCGACGGGCTCGCGCATCGTCGCGCCGTCGGGTTCGGCGCGTGCCAGCGCGAGCAGTTGCTCCGTGAGACGCGTCGCGCGCGACACGCCATCCTGGAGATCCGCGACCGCCTCGCGGCGCGATGCGTCGTCCTTCGCGCGGGCGACGAGTTGCGCCTGGATCTGCACGGCCGCGAGCGGCGTGCGCAGTTCGTGCGCGGCGTCGGCCACGAACGCCTTCTGCGTGTCGAGCGCGGCCGACAGCCGCGCGAGCAGCCCGTTCAGCGCCCGCACGAGCGGCTGCACCTCGAGCGGCAGGCGCGCATCGGGCAGCGGATCGAGCGCTTCCGGCCGGCGCGCCTCGACTGCGCGCGTCACGCGGCCGAGCGGCGCGAGCCCGCGCCCGACGATCACCCACACGGCCGCGCCGAGGAACGGCAGCAGCACGATCAGCGGCCACAGCGTACGCAGCGCGACGTTCGCCGCGAGCCGGTTGCGCACCGACAGCGGTTGCGCGAGCTGCACGACGTTGTCGCCGACGATCGCCCCGTACACGCGCCATTCGCCGCGATCGGTGCGCTCGGTCGAGAAACCGAGCTCCGCGCGCGGCGCGATCGGCGCACGCGGATGCGAGAAGTACATCAGCACGCCGTTGCGGTTCCAGATCTGGATCACGATGCCTTCGTCGCCGTTGGTACGCGAGCCGAATACCTGCGAGAACGGTTCCGACGGCAGCGCCGCGGCGATTTCCTGCAACTGGTAGTCGAACAGTTCGTTCGCCTCCGCGAGCGCCTGCCGGTAGATCAGCCAGCCCGCGATGCCCACGCCCGCGACGACGATCGCGAGCAGCCAGATCAGCAATTGATGACGAATCGACCTCACGCGTCAGCTTTCCTTGACGACCATGTAGCCAAGCCCGCGCACGTTGCGGATCAGGTCGGAGCCGAGCTTCTTGCGCAGCGCGTGGATGTAGACCTCGACCGTGTTGCTGCCGATCTCCTCGCCCCAGCCGTACATCTTCTCCTCGAGCTGGCTCTTCGACAGCACCGCACCGGGCCGCGCGAGCAGCGCCTCGAGCAGCGCGAACTCGCGCGCGGACAGCGCGACCGGCGCGCCGTCGAGCGTCACCTGGTGCGAGGCGGGATCGAGCGTCAGCGCGCCGTGGCGGATCAGCGATTCGCTGCGCCCCGCCTGACGGCGGATCAGCGCGCGCATTCGCGCGCCGAGCTCGTCGAGGTCGAACGGCTTGACGAGGTAGTCGTCGGCGCCCGCGTCGAGGCCCTTCACGCGATCGGCCACCGCGTCGCGCGCGGTGACGATCAGCACCGGCAACGCCAGCCCGCGCGCGCGCAGCGTGCGCAGCACGTCGATGCCGTCGCGCTTCGGCAGCCCGAGATCGAGCAGCAGCAGGTCGTACGTCTCGCCGCCGAGCGCCGTCAGTGCGGCGTCGCCGTCCTGCACCCAGTCGACTGCAAAGCCGTCCGAGCGCAGCGCCTTGCGCACGCCTTCGGCAATCATTCGATCATCTTCGACAAGCAGAATCCGCATCGGGACAGGCATCCATGGGGCGAGTCAAACACGCCGACCATTGTAGCGCCGCGAACCCGGCGCGCGGCACCGTGCAATGCAACAGAAAGGCGGATTGCAAGGGGGCTGTCCGGACTTGTCTCTACAATGTGCGCTTTGGCGCCGCGCGCGCCCTGCCCGAACGTCGTGCTTTCCCCGTATTCGCTCATGCCGATTTCCGATCTTTCCAACCGGTTCGCCCCCCGCGCCCGCGTCTGCCTGCGGGCGGCCGCCATCGTCGCCACCTGCACGGCCCTCGCCTTCGCGCCTGCCGCGCAGGCCCGCAAGAAATCCCACAAGGAAGCGCGCAAGACCACGGTCGTGTCGCCGGCCGCGCGCGCGGCCGGCCTGCCGGCGTCCGTGCTCGTCGCGCTGCAGCGCGCGAAGGTGCCGGCGTCGGCGATGAGCGTCGTCGTCGAGCGCGTCGGCGATCCGGAACCGCTGATCGCGTGGAATGCGAGCCGGCCGATGCTGCCCGCCTCGACGATGAAGCTCGTGACGACCTTCTCGGGCCTGTCGATCCTCGGCCCCGACTACCGCTGGCGCACGACCGCCTACACGGACGGCACGGTCGACCCCGACGGCACGCTGCAGGGCAACCTGTACATCAAGGGCACCGGCGATCCGAAGCTCGTGCCCGAAGAGCTGATCGACCTCGTCGACAAGCTCCGCAAGGCCGGCGTCAAGCGCGTGGCCGGCGGCCTCGTGCTCGACAAGAGCTACTTCGCGGCGACGACGCGCGATCTCCCTTCGTTCGACGACGATGCGAGCGCGCCGTACAACGTCGGCCCCGATCCGCTGCTGTACGCGTTCAAGGCCGTGTCGTTCACCGTCACGCCGGGCGACGACGGCAAGGTGGCCGTCGACGTGCTGCCGCCGCTCGCGGACCTGTCGATCGACAACCAGCTGGTCGAAGGCTCGGGCTCGTGCAGCGCGGCCGCCGCGGCCGCGCGACCGACGCTGACGGCCGGCGGCGGGATCATGACCGCTTCGTTCGCCGGCGACTACCCGCTGCGTTGCGGCGCGCACACGACCAACCTCGCGATCCTCGATCACACGACGTTCTTCGCGCGCGGCTTCCTCGCGCTGTGGCAGCAGGACGGCGGCACGATCACGGGGCCCGTGACCGAAGGCAAGGTGCCGACCACCGCGCGGCCGCTCGCCGTGCATCACAGCCCAGTGCTCGGCAGCATCGTCTACGACATCAACAAGTTCAGCAACAACGTGATGGCGCGCAACCTGTTCCTGACGATCGGCGCGGTCGGCGGCAAGCCGCCCGCAACGCCCGAGCAGTCGAGCCGCGTGATCCAGGCGTTCCTGCAGAAGAACGGCATCGCGATGCCCGACCTCGTGCTCGAAAACGGCTCGGGCCTGTCGCGCGAAGAGCATGTGAGCGCACTGTCGCTCGCCGCGCTGCTGCAGGCCGCGAACGCGAGCCCCGTCGCGCAGGCCTTCATCGATTCGCTGCCGATCGCGGGCATCGACGGCACGATGAAGAACCGCCTCACCAACGCCGGCGTGCTCGGCAACGCGCACATCAAGACCGGCACGCTGCGCGACGTGCGCGCGATCGCCGGCTACGTTGCCGGCGCCGACGGCCAGAGCTACATCGTCGTCAGTTTCATCAACAACGATCACGCGGAAGCCGCGCGCGCCGCGCACGACACGCTGCTCGAATGGATCTACGCCGGCGCGCAATGACGATCCGCGCGCCGCGGCATGCCGCGGCGCCGCCGGCCGCCGGCCCGCGCCGGCTTGCACCGGCCACGGGTCCGCACCGCGCAACGGGACCCTCCGGCGGACAATCGGGGCGGCCCGCAGGCGCCCCCGCGCACGGAATCCCGCCCTCCCCGGTTTGAAACGGCTGCCGCCGCCCGCGCGCGACACACCGCGCACCGATCGCACCCACAAAACAGGGCCACACCGCCCGGCCCCGTGCCGCGCGGCTTCCGTAGAAACCCTGTCCTCAGAGGGAACCCTCTACGCTGCCCCCTCGCCTAGCGCGTGGCGATTGCGTAGGCTGTTGGCCTGACCGATATCTACAACGGGCCATACGCCCGGCCTCAAGGCTTGCAGGGGAAAGAAGGAGACACGCCCATGCGATTCGACGTCGAATTGCTTCTGCTCGCGCTGGCGCCCGTCTTCCTGCTCTGCATCGCGTGGGAGGCCTGGCACCTCGCCCGCACCCGTGCGCAGGACCATGTCTATGCGTGGCGCGACACGCTGTGCAACGCGGCGCTCGCGCTGATGCACCAGGGCGCCGACAAGATCGCGTGGCTGTTCGTGATCCCCGTCTACGCGTATTGCTACCGGCACTACCGCCTTTTCACGTGGCACGACGGCTGGCTGTCGTTCGCGGTGCTGTTCGTCGCGCAGGATTTCCTCTACTACGTGTTCCACCGCGCGAGCCATCGCGTGCGCTGGCTGTGGGCCGCGCACGTCGTGCATCACTCGTCCGAGCGGATGAATTTCTCGACCGCGTTCCGCCAGAGCCTGATGTACCCCGTCGCGGGCATGTGGGTGTTCTGGCTGCCGCTCGCGTTCGCCGGCTTTCCGCCGCAGCAGGTCGTCGGCATCGTGCTGATCAACCTCGCGTTCCAGTTCTTCGTGCACACCCAGGCGATCGGCAAGCTCGGCTGGCTCGAATACGTGCTGAACACGCCGTCGATCCACCGTGCGCACCATGCGCGCAATCCGCGCTACATCGACCGCAATTACGCAGGCGTCCTTGTGATCTGGGATCGCCTGTTCCGGAGTTATGTCGAGGAAACGCCCGACGATCCGCCGCGGTACGGGATCGTCGAGCGGCTCGGCTCGAACAACCCGCTCGTCGCGACGTTCCACGAGTGGATATCGATGGCCGGCGACGCATTGCGCGTCGACGGATGGCGCAACAAGCTGCGCGCGATTTTCGGCCCGCCCGAATGGGCGAGCGCTTATCATGCGCAGATTGCCGAGGCCGCGAACCCCGATCCGCGCACCGTGCCGCCGGCGGCTGCGCGTCACCAATAAACCGTTTCAGCCAACGGCCGCCGCGCAGCCCGGAACCGAGCAGGCACGCGGCAGATGAGAAACACATCAGGCCATATCTACGAGGAGATCGAACGATGCAGACACAACAACACGCAGCTTCCCGCACCCGGCAGCGCATGCTGCGCACCGCGCAGGTCGCGATCGCCGGCGCCGCGCTCGCGCTGCTCGCCGCATGCGGCGGCGGCGGTGACGACAACAACAACAGCGCGTCGAACACGCCGCCGTCGGGCGTGAAGATGCAGGTCGTGTCGTTCGGCGACAGCCTGTCCGACGTGGGCACCTACTCGCAGATCAAGCTCGGCTTCGGCGGCGGTCGCTTCACGACCAACCCGGGCCAGGTATGGACGCAGAACGTCGCGCAGTATTACGGCGACACGCTGCAGCCCGCGAACCAGGGCGGGTTCGGCATTCCGCTGCAGGCCACCGGCGGTCTCGGCTACGCACAGGGCGGCTCGCGCGTGACGTTGCAGCCGGGTATCGGTCACGCGGACGCGAGCGTGCCGAACGCCGACTACGCGCAGGCCACCACGACGCCGATCGCCGACCAGGTCAAGCAATACCTGTCGCAGCACGGCAGCTTCAACGCCGGGCAGATCGTGCTGGTCAACGGCGGCGCGAACGACATCTTCTACCAGGCGCAGGTCGCGCAGGCGCAAGGCAACACGCCGGCCGCGCAACTCGCGGCGGCGCAGGCGATCGGCCTGGCCGCGCAGCAGCTCGGCGGCATCGTCCAGCAGATCGTCGCGGCAGGCGCGACGCACGTGTACGTATCGAACGTGCCGGACATCGGCGGCACGCCGCTCGCGCTGCAGGGCGGCGCGCCGACGCAGGCCGCGTTCACGCAACTGTCGGGGCTGTTCAACCAGACGCTCGCCGGCACGCTGGCCGCGCTGAAGGTCGACACGACGAAGGTCGCGCTGCTCGACACGTTCACGTGGCAGGACGGCATCGCGGCGAACTACAAGGCGAACGGCTTCAGCGTGTCGAACACCGATACCGCCTGCAACCTGAAGGCGATGGTCCAGGCCGCCACGCAGTACGGCGTCGCGAACGCGACCGCATTCGGCTCGTCGCTGTTCTGCTCGCCGCAGACCTACACGGTCGCGAACGCGGACCAGACCTACATGTTCGCCGACACGGTCCACCCGACGACGCACCTGCACGCGCTGTTCGCGCAGTTCGTCGAACAGCAGATCGCGAAGTCGGGCGTCGGCAAGTAAGCCGCCGGCCACGCGCCCAAACAGAAACGCCCGACCGGTTCGCCGGTCGGGCGTTTTTTTCATTCCTGGATCAGCCGTCGACGTGTCAGTCGCGCGCTTCGAACGCGGCCGCCGCACGGCCGAGACGATCGTTGACCGCGATCCATTCGACGGTCTCGGGCAGCTTCTCGACGAGGATGCGTGCGACCTGCGCGCGGTCGAGCGCGCGCAGCATCCCGTACAGGTCGCGTGCATACGCCTGCGGATCTTCCGGCGCCGCGACGAAATGCACGCCATCGGCCTGCGCCCAGCGTCCCGCGCGCGACGCACGGGCGACGAGCGCGACACGCTCGCCGTCGGCTTGCGCGGCCGCGAGCAGCGGCTCGAGCGTGTCGAACGGCAGCAGCGCGAGCGGCGTGCGCGGCGCGTAATGCGCCTTCAGCGTGCCCGATGCGCGCGGCGCGGTCGCGTCGCTGCCGTCCGGCAGCTTCGGCGCGCGGCCGAGCACGTCGGCGATCTGCTGCGGCGTCACGTGGCCCGGGCGCAGCAGCGCCGGGAAACCGCGCGACAGGTCGAGAATCGTCGATTCGATGCCGACTTCGGACGCACCGCCGTCGAGCACGTGCACGGTGTCGCCGAATTCGTCGCGTACGTGCTGCGCGGTGGTCGGGCTCACATGGCCGAACCGGTTCGCGGACGGCGCGGCCACGCCGCCATGCCCGCCGCGCCGCGCGCTGAACGCGGCCAGCAGCGCCTGCGCGACCGGATGCGACGGGCAGCGCAGCCCGACCGAATCCTGGCCGCCGCTCACGGCGTCCGGAATGCGCGCATGACGCTTCAGGATCAGGGTCAGCGGGCCCGGCCAGAATGCATCGATCAACGCCTGCGCATCGGCCGGCAGATCGTCGGCCCAGTAACCGGGATCGCCGCCCGGCGGCAGGTGCACGATCACCGGATGATTCGCCGGCCGCCCCTTCGCCGCGTAGATGCGCGCGACGGCCTCGGGATTCGCCGCGTCGCCGCCGAGCCCGTAGACGGTTTCGGTCGGAAAGGCGACGAGCTGGCCCGCGTCGAGCAACGCGGCGGCCGCGTCGATCTGCGCGGCCGTCACGGCGTTCGGGAGATCGATGGACATCGGCCGGCGCCTCAGTCGAGCGGCACGCGCAGCAGCTGCGCGCACGCGGTGGCCGCGGCGACGGCTTCGTCGCGCGTTTCGGCCGTGAAGTTCACGTGGCCCATCTTGCGGCCGACGCGCGCGTCTTCCTTGCCGTACAGGTGCAGGTGCGCGGCCGGCATCGCGGCGACCGTGTCCCAGGGCGGCGTGACGGGATCGGCCGCACCGTTCGGGAACCACACGTCGCCGAGGATGTTCAGCATCGCGGCCGGCGAATGCTGGCGCGGGTTGCCGAGCGGCATGCGCGTCATCGCACGCACCTGCTGCTCGAACTGGCTCGTTGCGCACGCATCGACCGTGTAGTGGCCGGAGTTGTGCGGGCGCGGCGCCATCTCGTTCGCGACGAACGAACCGTCTTCCAGCACGAAGAATTCGACGCACAGCACGCCGACGTAGCCGAGCGTATCGGCGATCCGCACGGCGGCCTGCTGCGCCTCTTCGACGCGCGCGGCATCGGCGGCCGGCGCGGGCACGACCGTCAGCGCGAGGATGCCGTTGTGATGCACGTTCTGCGCGAGCGGGAACGCAGCCGAGCGGCCGTCCGCGCCGCGCGCGATCAGCGCCGACACTTCGTATTTCAGCGGCAGGCGCTTCTCGAGCACGCACGGCACGCCGTTCAGCGCCGCATGTGCATCGCGCGCTTCCTGCGCGGTGCTCACGCGCACCTGGCCCTTGCCGTCGTACCCGAGGCGCGCCGTCTTCAGGATGCCCGGCAGCACCGCGTCGAGCGCGGCATCGTCGAGCGCGGCGAGTGCCGCCGACGATTCGATCACGACGTGCGGCGCGACGGGCACGCCCGACGCCTCGATGAAGCGCTTCTCCGCGATCCGGTCCTGCGCGACCGCGACGCAGCGGCCGGCCGGCGCGACGAACGTCGTGCGCGCGAGGAAATCGAGGCTTGCGGCCGGCACGTTCTCGAACTCCGTCGACACCGCGTCGCACAGGTCGGCCAGTTCGGCGAGCGCGGCTTCGTCGTCGTACGCCGCGCGCAGGTGGCGGTCGGCGACCGCGCCGGCGGGGCTCGTCGGATCGGGATCGAGCACGGCGACGCGATAGCCCATCGACTGGGCGGCAAAGCAGAACATGCGGCCGAGCTGGCCACCGCCGACCATGCCCAGCCACGCGCCGGGCAGGATCGGGGAAACGGAATCAGGAGTTGCGGTCATGTCAGTGGTCGGTCGCGGCGGAACGCGAAAATGCCCGCCGCAGTGGAAAAATCCGGCGCCGGCCGCGTCGTGCGGCCGCGCGCCATGCCGTCATTCCAGCGGCGGCAGCACCATCGCGTGCGCGGCTTCGTTCTGGCGCACGCGGAACGCGGCGAGCCGGTTCGCGTAGTCGGTCGACGTGCCGGACAGGATCGACACCGCAAACAGCGCGGCATTCGCGGCGCCGGCCTCGCCGATCGCGAACGTCGCGACGGGCACGCCCTTCGGCATCTGCACGATCGAGTGCAGCGAATCGACACCCTTCAGGTACTTGCTCGCGACCGGCACGCCGAGCACCGGCACCGTGGTTTTCGCGGCCAGCATGCCGGGCAGGTGCGCTGCGCCGCCGGCGCCCGCGATGATCGCGCGCAGCCCGCGCTCGCGGGCCTTCTCCGCATAGTCGAACATCTCGTCGGGCATCCGGTGCGCGGACACGACCTTCGCCTCGTACGGCACGCCGAATTCCTGCAGGATGGCGACCGCGTGCTTCATCACGTCCCAGTCGGAACTCGAACCCATCAGCACGCCGACGAGCGGCGCGCTGTGCGTGTGGGCAGTCTGGATTTCGCTCATGTCGTATGGACCTCGATCAGGCGAGCGCCTGGCCGGTGATGCGCTCGAGCGCTTCCTGGTACTTCGCGGCCGTCTTCTCGACGACGTCGGCCGGCAGCGCCGGTGCCGGCGCCGTCTTGCCCCACGGCTGCGCCTCGAGCCAGTCGCGCACGAACTGCTTGTCGAACGACGGCGGGTTGGTGCCGACTTCGTACTGGTCGGCCGGCCAGAAGCGCGACGAATCGGCGGTCAGCACTTCGTCCATCAGGTACAGCTTGCCGTGGTTGTCGAGGCCGAATTCGAACTTCGTGTCGGCGATGATGATGCCGCGCGTCGCCGCGTAGTCGGCCGCTTCCTTGTACAGCTTGATCGAGATGTCGCGAATGGTTGCGGCCAGCTCGGTGCCGATGCGGCGCTCGGTTTCCTCGAACGTGATGTTCTCGTCGTGCTCGCCCATCTCGGCCTTCGCGGCCGGCGTGAAGATCGGCTCGGGCAGCTTCTGCGCGTTCTGCAGGCCTTCCGGCAGCTGCACGCCGCACACGGCGCCCGATGCCTGGTATTCCTTCCAGCCGCTGCCGGCCAGGTAGCCGCGCACGACCGCTTCGATCATGATCGGCTCGAGGCGCTTGACGACCACGCCGCGGCCCTTCACCTGCTCGACCTCGTCGGCCGCGACGACCGCTTCCGGCGCGTCGCCCGTCAGGTGGTTCGGCACGATGTGCGCGAGCTTGTCGAACCAGAAGTTCGCCATCTGGTTCAGCACGCGGCCCTTGTTCGGAATCGGCTCGCCCATCACCACGTCGAATGCCGACAGGCGGTCGGTCGTGACGATCAGGAGCTTGTCGTTGCCGACCGCGTAGTTATCGCGGACCTTGCCGCGACCGAGGAGCGGCAGCGAGCGGAGCGTGGATTCGTAAAGGGTAGACATCGTCTTTTCGCAGATAAGGAGCCAAACAAAAAGGGAAACGCCGTTCCCCGCGGCAGGCGGGAACGGCGGTCTTGCAATACGTCGGCGAACCGGCGGGCGACGGCGCCCGGCGGTTGCCGGCCGGCCCTTGTTCGGCCGGACGGAGCGGCTACCGGGGCCGGATCGGATCCGGCAACCGGGCGGCCAGCCCTTGCCCGGCGGCAGTACCGGGCGGGGGCAATCGTACTACAGTCTCAGCGCACGACCTGCGCGAGCGCGCCGGACTTGTACTGCTCGGCGATCTTGTCGAGCGACAGCGGCTTGATCTTGCCGGCCTGGCCTTCGCAGCCGAACGCGAGGTAGCGGTCGACGCACACCTTCTTCGCCGCTTCGCGCGCGGGCTTCAGGTAGTCGCGCGGATCGAACTTGCCCGGGTTCTCGAACAGGTAGCGGCGGATCGCGCCGGTGATCGCGAGACGCAGGTCGGTGTCGATGTTGATCTTGCGCACGCCGTGCTTGATGCCTTCCTGGATTTCCTCGACCGGCACGCCGTAGGTTTCCTTCATGTCGCCGCCGAATTCGCGGATCTCGGCCAGCAGTTCCTGCGGCACCGACGACGAACCGTGCATCACGAGGTGGGTGTTCGGGATGCGCGCGTGGATTTCCTTGATGCGCTGGATCGACAGGATGTCGCCCGTCGGCTTCTTCGAGAACTTGTACGCGCCGTGCGACGTGCCGATCGCGATCGCGAGCGCATCGCACTGCGTGAGCTTCACGAAGTCGGCGGCCTGCTCCGGATCGGTCAGCAGCTGCTCGCGGGTCATCGTGCCTTCGGCGCCGTGGCCGTCTTCCTTGTCGCCCTTCATCGTCTCGAGCGAGCCGAGCACGCCGAGTTCGGCCTCGACCGTCACGCCGATCGAGTGCGCCATCTCGACGACCTTGCGCGACACGTCGACGTTGTACTCGTACGACGCGACCGTCTTGCCGTCGGCTTCGAGCGAACCGTCCATCATCACGCTGGTGAAGCCGCTGCGGATCGCGGCCGTGCAGACCGCCGGCGACTGGCCGTGATCCTGGTGCATCACGACCGGGATGTGCGGGTACGATTCGACCGCTGCTTCGATCAGGTGGCGCAGGAACGGCTCGCCCGCATACTTACGCGCGCCGGCCGATGCCTGCATGATCACGGGCGCGCCGACCTGGTCCGCCGCCGCCATGATCGCCTGGACCTGCTCCAGGTTGTTCACGTTGAAGGCCGGCAGGCCGTAACCGTGCTCTGCCGCGTGGTCCAGCAATTGACGCATTGATACGAGAGGCATTGTGGAACTCCTTGGAATGAAAACCGGTGCGCCCTGACGCCGGCGCGGCGCTCGCTCCCGTTCGAACCGGGGTGGCGCGGCGCGGCTGAGCGTCGAATAGCCGCATTTTATCGCGAAGCGCCTCCGATTCCGACCGCCCGGTGGCGCCGACTCGCAATTTGTTACGTTCGCACGGCACAATGCGGGCAAAAAAGAGAAAAAAAGCCGCGTGGGGCTTCGGACCCCACGCGGCTTTCGCGTATGAAACGGTGCCGGATCGATTTTTCAGCCGATCCGGGCGGCCGGCGCACTGGCCGGCGCGATGCTCAGTCGGTGCTCAATAGTGCTCGCCGACCCGCACGATCTTCAGCGTGTTGGTGCCGCCCGCCTGCCCCATCGGCTCGCCGACGGTCAGCACGACCATGTCGCCGTGCTGCACGTAGCCTTGCTTGACGACGATCTCGAGCGCCGCCTGCAGCGCCGAATCGCGGTCGCTGTTGAAGTCGACGTGCAGCGGCGTCACGTTGCGGTACAGCGCCATCGTGCGCTCGCTGCCGACGCGCGGCGTCAGCGCGAAGATCGGCACGTGCGTGTAGTGACGCGACATCCACAGCGCGGTCGCGCCCGATTCGGTCAGCGCGATGATCGCCTTCGCGCCGAGGTGGTACGCGGTGAACAGCGCGCCCATCGCGATCGACTGGTCGATCCGCGTGAACGTACGGTCGAGGAAATCCTTGTCGAGCTCGACCTCTTCCGACTTCTCCGCCTCGACGCACACGGCCGCCATCGTCTCGATCGTGACGACCGGGTACTTGCCGGCAGCCGTCTCGGCCGACAGCATCACCGCGTCGGTGCCGTCGAGCACCGCGTTCGCGACGTCCGACACTTCCGCGCGGGTCGGCACGGGCGCGTGGATCATCGACTCCATCATCTGCGTCGCGGTGATCACGAGCTTGTTCGACTCGCGCGCCATCCGGATCATGCGCTTCTGCAGCGCCGGCACGGCCGCGTTGCCCACTTCCACCGCGAGGTCGCCGCGCGCGACCATGATGCCGTCGGACGCGTCGAGGATGCTCTGCAGCGCCGGAATCGCTTCCGCGCGCTCGATCTTCGCGATCATCTTCGGCTTGATGCCGTACGGCGCGCCCGCGATGTTCGCGAGCTGGCGCGCCATTTCCATGTCGGTCGCGTTCTTCGGGAACGACACCGCGACGAGGTCCGCGCCGAGCGACATCGCGGTGCGGATGTCTTCCATGTCCTTCGCGGTCAGCGCCGGCGCCGACAGGCCGCCGCCCTGGCGGTTGATCCCCTTGTTGTTCGACAGCTCGCCGCCCACCTTGACGATCGTGTGAATCTCGTCGCCGAGCACGCGCTCGACGGTCAGCACGATCAGGCCGTCGTTCAGCAGCAGCAGGTCGCCCGGCTTCAGGTCGCGCGGCAGCTCCTTGTAGTCGAGGCCGACGCGCTCGTCGTTGCCGAGCTCGCAGCCGGCATCGAGGATGAAGGGCTGCCCCGGCGTCAGCGTCGTCTTGCCGTTCTCGAACTTGCCGACGCGGATCTTCGGGCCCTGGAGGTCGGCCATGATCGCGATCTCGCGGCCGACCTTGCGGGCGGCCTCGCGCACCATCTCGGCGCGCTGGCGGTGATCGTCGGCCGTGCCGTGCGAAAAATTGAGCCGCACGACGTCGAGGCCCGCCTGCATCATCTGCAGCAGAATCTCCGGCGAACTGGAAGCCGGGCCGATCGTGGCGACTATCTTGGTGGCGCGCTGCATGAAACTCCTCATCTGGATCAAGGTGGATGCGCTGGGTGAAACGCTGCGAGAGCCGGAAGCGGCAGGCCCAGCGGCGGCCGTTCCGGGGGGCGTGCCGGTGCTTGCGCCCGGCATCGCTTTGTTCTGAATCTCGTGGTGCTGCTCGGCCGCGTCGCCGGCGGCCGCCGGTGCGCGCGGGGCGGTGTTCGCCCGCGCGGGCGCGCGTTTGCGCTTGCCCGCGCCGGCCGGCTGCTCCGCTTTCGCGGAGCGCGCGGCCTTCGTCACCCCTGCGCGCGCCGCCACGCTCAGGCCGCCCGCGTTTCGAGCACTTCCACCGCCGGCAGCTTCTTCCCCTCGAGGAACTCGAGGAAGGCGCCGCCGCCCGTCGAGATGTAGCTGACCTGGTCGTGGATGCCGTACTTCGCGATGGCCGCGAGCGTGTCGCCGCCGCCCGCGATCGAGAACGCGGACGATTTGGCGATCGCTTCCGCGAGCGTCCTGGTGCCGTTGCCGAACTGGTCGAACTCGAACACGCCGACCGGGCCGTTCCACACGATCGTGCCGGCCTTCTCGAGCTGGCTCGCGAGCGCCTTCGCCGTATCGGGGCCGATGTCGAGGATCATGTCGTCCGCTTCGATGTCGGCGACCTGCTTCACCGTGGCCACGGCCGTCGGCGAGAATTCCTTGGCCGTCACGACATCGGTCGGGATCGGCACCGACGCGCCGCGCTCGCGCGCTTCGTCGATGATCGCCTTCGCCTCGGCGACGAGGTCGGCTTCCGCGAGCGACTTGCCGATCGACAGGCCGGCCGCGAGCATGAACGTGTTCGCGATGCCGCCGCCGACGATTAGCTGGTCGACCTTGCCGGCCAGCGACTTCAGGATGGTGAGCTTGGTCGACACCTTCGAGCCGGCGACGATCGCCACCAGCGGGCGGGCCGGGTTGCCGAGCGCCTTGCCGAGCGCGTCGAGTTCGGCGGCCAGCAGCGGACCCGCGCACGCGACCGGCGCGTACTTCGCGATCCCGTGCGTGGTCGCTTCCGCGCGGTGCGCGGTGCCGAACGCGTCGTTCACGTACACGTCGCAGAGCTTCGCCATCTTCTGCGCGAGCTCGTCCGAATTCTTCTTCTCGCCCTTGTTCACGCGGCAGTTCTCGAGCAGCACGACCTGCCCCGGCGCGACGTTCACGCCGTTCTCGACCCAGTTCGAGACGAGCGGCACGTCACGGCCGAGCAGCTCGGCGAGGCGCTTCGCGACCGGCGCGAGCGAATCTTCCGGCTTGAATTCGCCTTCGGTCGGGCGGCCCAGGTGCGACGTGACCATCACGGCCGCGCCGGCGTCGAGCGCGGCCTGGATGGCCGGCACGGACGCGCGCACGCGCGTGTCCTCGGTGATGTTGCCCTGGTCGTCCTGCGGGACGTTCAGGTCGGCGCGGATGAATACCCGCTTGCCGGCGAGCTGGCCGGCGGCGATCAGGTCGGTAAGACGCTTGACTTGGCTCATGTTGAACAGATTGAAGTAGTGGATGGGGAAAGGGGGTTCACGCTGGACGTGCGCGGGCTGCCGCGAAAGGGCGCCGGATGCGGCCGTGGCTGGCGGTTCGCATGACGCGCACGGGTAAAAAATCTCGAACGGGCATTCTAGCCGATCCACCTGGCAGACTGACCCGTGCGGCGGCGAATTCCGCCTATTTGGGATCGCGCGCGGGAACGGACACATTGCCGCAACGCAGCAATGCACCTGCGCGAGCGGCCGGAGCCCGGCGGGCCTGAACGGCGGCTCATCAGAAGATCACGCGCAGCGCGGTGAACACGAGCATCCCGACGACGATCGTGCCGAGCATGCTGCGGCGCCACAAAAACCAGCCGAGGCCGGCAAGCGCCGCGTAGAACGGATGGTTGGACAGCGCGAACGACAGCCCGGCCGGCGTTTCGAGCACGTCGGGCAGCACGACGGCGACGAGCGCGGCCGCCGGCGCGTAGCGCAGCGCGCGCTGCGCGCGTTCGGGCAGCACGGTGCGCTCGCCGCCGATCAGGAACAGCGCGCGCGTGACCGCCGTGACGATCGTCATCCCGATGATGACGATCCAGATCTCCGTCGCGCTCATTCGATCTCCTTCTCGTGCACGGTTTCGGTGCGGATGCGCCGCCAGTCGGCCCGTTCGACGAAGAAGTCGGCCGTGCAGCCGGCCGCGAGCGCGGCGAGCACCGCGAGCGGCAGCGCGAGCCGGTACGGCAGGTCGAACGCGACCAGCGCCACGATGCCCGCGACCGCGACGGCCGCGAGCGTCGAGCGGTTCGCGACGGCCGACACCATGATCGGGATCAGCGCGAGCGTGCCGGCCAGCTCCAGCCCCCAGCTCGCGGGGAAGAAGCTCGCGAGCAGGATGCCGGCGAGCGACGACACCTGCCAGGACAGCCAGCTCGCGAGCGCCATCCCCCAGAAATACGCTTCCTTGCCGGGCACATGACCGTAGGCGAAGCCCTGTTTCTGGAACAGCAGGTAGATCACGTCGCCGTTGAAATAGCCGATCGCCAGGCGCCGCCACAGCGGCAGGTAGGAAAAATGGGGCGCAAGCCCGGCGCTGAAGATCACGAAGCGCGTGTTGACCATCGCGGCCGTGAGCAGGATGGTCCAGATCGGCAGCTTCGCCGCGAGGAGCGGCAGCACCGCGAGCTGCGACGAGCCCGCGTAGACCAGCAGCGACATCGCGCTCGCCTGCGCGAGTGTCATGACCGACTTGCTCATCGCGATGCCGGTGACGAGCCCCCACGAGAGAATCGCCATCAGCGTCGGGGAATAGTCGCGCGCGCCCTGGATCAGCGCGAAGCGGTCGGTGGCGGACAATCGAGCGAGCATGGGAAGCGGGCCGCGGCGGGCGGTTCGTCGGGCCGCCGGCGCCTCCTGCCGGTACGACCCGTCGTTATTGGAATCGGTACCGGGCGATTATAGCGCCGGCCCCGTGCCGACCGACCGGATCGCCGGCAAATGACGCTAAAATAAGCGTCTTTCCGGCTCAACGCTGCATACAACCCGCTGTACAACTGCTTCCCAGGAGAATCCTATGTCAATGGCCGACCGCGACGGCAAGATCTGGATGGACGGCAAGCTGATCGACTGGCGCGACGCCAAGATCCACGTCCTGACCCACACGCTGCACTACGGCATGGGTGTCTTCGAGGGCGTGCGCGCGTACAAGTCGGCTGACGGCAGCACCGCGATCTTCCGCCTGTACGAGCACACGAAACGTCTGCTGAATTCGGCGAAGATCTTCCAGATGGACGTGCCGTTCGACCGGGAAACGCTCGAAGCCGCGCAGCTGGAAGTCGTGCGCGAGAACAAGCTCGAGTCGTGCTACCTGCGCCCGATCATCTGGGTCGGCTCGGAAAAGCTCGGCGTGGCCGCGAAGGGCAACACGATCCACGTCGCGATCGCCGCCTGGCCGTGGGGCGCGTACCTCGGCGAGGAAGGCCTCGCGAAGGGCATCCGCGTGAAGACGTCGTCGTTCACGCGCCACCACGTGAACGTGTCGATGGTCCGCGCGAAGGCGTCGGGCTGGTACGTGAACTCGATCCTGGCGAACCAGGAAGCAACGGCCGACGGCTACGACGAGGCGCTGCTGCTCGACGTCGACGGCTACGTGTCGGAAGGCTCCGGCGAAAACTTCTTCCTCGTGAACAACGGCAAGCTGTACACGCCCGACCTGTCGTCGTGCCTCGACGGCATCACGCGCGACACGGTCATCACGCTCGCGAAGGACGCCGGCATCGAGGTGATCGAGAAGCGCATCACGCGCGACGAGGTCTACACGGCCGACGAGGCGTTCTTCACCGGCACGGCCGCTGAAGTCACGCCGATCCGCGAGCTCGACAACCGCACGATCGGCAGCGGCGCGCGCGGCCCCGTCACGGAAAAGCTCCAGTCGGCGTTTTTCGATATCGTGTCGGGCAAGAACGCGAAGTACGCGCACTGGCTGACGAAGGTCTGAGCGCGCCGCGCCACCGACCGCCCCACAAAAGAGTGATAAGAGAAAGTCTCATGAGTGAAATCAAGGAAATGCCGCTGGTCGAGCTGACGGCCAAGGATCTTCCCGCGTACTGCCCGAACCCGGCCATGGCGCGCTGGAGCGCGCACCCGCGCGTCTTCATCGACGTCTCGCACGGCGAAGCACGCTGCCCGTACTGCGGCACGCGCTACAAGCTGCGCGACGGCGAGGTCGTCAAGGGCCACTGAGCCCCGGCGGCCGGGCCTGCAGGCTTGCAGGCCCGCCGACCCAAGGCGGCGCAGCCGGGCTTCCGGCGCGCCGCCGTTCTCCATTCTGGCAACCCGAACGCGGCGCCTGGGCGCCGCGCTTCATCAAGACATCGGAAGTCGACCTGATGCGTCGAGCGCTGGTTATCGCACCGAACTGGATCGGTGACGCATTGATGGCGCAGCCGCTTTTTGCGCTGCTGAAGAAACTCCATCCCCGCATCGCGATCGATGCCGTCGCGCCCTCGTGGGTCGCGCCCGTGCTCGAACGGATGCCCGAGATCCACGATGTCTACGCGACCGATCTCGCGCACGGCAAGCTGCAGCTGCTGCGCCGCTGGCAGCTCGCGAGCGACCTGCGCGACGTCGGCTACGACGCGGCGTACGTGCTGCCGAATTCGCTGAAGTCCGCGGTGATCCCGTGGCTCGCGAACATCCCGCTGCGGATCGGCTACACGGGGGAGCACCGCTACGGGCTGCTGAACGTGCGGCACGCGAACCCGACCAAGTCGGGCGAGCGGCCGCCGATGACGACCCACTACGCGGCGCTTGCGTACGCGCCGGGCGCGAAGCTGCCCGAGTCGATGAAGACGCTGCCCGCGCCGCGCCTCGACGCGGACCTGAACGAGACGGCGCGCGTGTCCGCGCGCTTCAACCTCGATACGCGCAAGCCGCTCGTCGTGTTCTGCCCGGGCGCGGAATACGGCCCGGCCAAGCGCTGGCCGCCCGAGCACTTCGCGTCGCTCGCCACCATCGTCCATCAGTCGTTCCCGTACACGCAGATCGTCGCGCTCGGCTCGCAGAAGGACGCCGCGGCCGCGCAGGCGATCGCCGACCACGCGCCGAACGTGCGCAACCTGTGCGGGCAGACGTCGCTGTCGGAGGCATGCGCGCTGATCGCGCGTGCGAACGCGGTGGTCACCAACGATTCGGGGCTGATGCACGTCGCCGCCGCGCTGCGCCGGCCGCTCGTCGCGCTGTACGGCTCGACGGATCCGCGCCACACCCCTCCGCTGTCGGACCTGGCGAAGGTACAATGGCTTCATCTCGAATGCAGTCCCTGCTTCGAACGCGAGTGCCCGCTCGGCCACCTGAAGTGCCTGCGCGAACTCGGTCCCGAGCAGGTATTCGGCGATTTGCGCGGCATGCTCGTCGGGCAACGCTGACCCTGGCCGGCAGCGTCGCACGACGCGCCGGGCAATCCGATTCACCGGTGTACGGCGGCTCCATCCGGGCCGCCGTGCTGAATACGGCGCGCGACGCGCGCGAGAGATAACCCCGATGCCACGTTTTGCCCGCCTCTTCGAAGCCGCCGCCGATACGCTGAACGCCTACTACCAGGCCGTCGCCGATGCCAATCTCGACGCGCTGCTGGGATTGTGGATCGACGAGGATTTCGCCAGCTGCGTATGGGCGGACGGCGAGCATCTGCACGGCCTCGACCAGATCCGCAGCGGGCTCGCCAACCGGCTCGCCACGCGCCCCGTGACGATCGAGCCGCTCGACATCCGTGTGTACGACAGCCTCGGCACGGTCGTCTATACGATCGCCGAAGCGCATCAGCAGGCCGACCTGACGGCCGAACCCGACATGGTTTTCGCCACGTACGTGATGATTCACGAGCGCGGCGAGTGGCGCATCGCGCATATTCACGCGAGCCCGATTCCCGAACAGGCGGCCGGACAATTCGCCGCGAAGATCCGTCACGGGCAGGGTCCGCTGCACTGACGAAGAACGAAGCAACGCATTAGCGGGGCGATCATGAGTACGGCTTCTCCGCCCACCTCGCCGCTGACCGGGGCCCCGGCCCCCAACGACGATTCATCGCGCTATCGCGCACCGCGCTGGCTGCCGAACAGCCATGCCCAGACCATCGTGCCCGCGCTGTTCGCACGGCGCCCGGCCGTCGCTTACCGACGAGAGCGATGGGAAACCCCCGACCACGATTTCATCGATCTCGACTGGGTCGCGCATCTCGACAGCGCGGCGCCGCCGCCCGATGCGCCGCTGTTCGTGCTGTTCCACGGCCTCGAAGGCAGCTCGGGCTCGCACTACGCGCTCGCGATGATGGCCGCCGCGCGCGCGAAGGGCTGGCACGCGGTCGTCCCGCACTTTCGCAGTTGCAGCGGCGAGATCAACCGCCAGCCGCGCTTCTACCATCTCGCCGACAGCGCCGAAGTCGACTGGATCCTGCGCCGGCTCGCCACGCAGCATCGCGGGCCGCTGGTCGCGGCCGGCGTGTCGCTCGGCGGCAACGTGCTGCTGCGCTGGCTCGGCGAGCATCGCAGCGACACGTCGATCCTGCGCGCCGCCGCCGCGATCTCGACGCCGATCGACGTGCACGCGGGCGGGCGCGCGCTGTCGCAAGGCTTCGCGATGGTCTACACGCGCAGCTTCCTGAAGACGCTCAAGCGCAAGGCACTCGCGAAGCTCGACCAGTATCCGGGGTTGTTCGACCGTGAAGCGATGCTGCAGGCCGTGACGATGCGCGACTTCGACGAGGTCGTGACCGCCCCGCTGCACGGTTTCGCGAACGCGGACGACTACTGGACGAAGGCGACGACCCGGCCGCTGCTGCCGGAGATCGACGTGCCGACGCTGATCCTCAACGCCCGCAACGACCCGTTCCTGCCCGAGTCCGCGCTGCCCGGCCCGGCCGACGTATCGCCGGCCGTCGAGCTCGACCAGCCCGCGGACGGCGGACACGCGGGATTCATGACCGGGCCGTTCCCCGGCCGTCTCGACTGGCTGTCGGCGCGGGTGTTCGGCTATTGCTCCAAATTCGTCGACCATGGATGACATCGTCAGGCAGGCCCTCGCCAAATGGCCGAACGTGCCGCACTGTACCGGCTGGCTGCTGCTCGACCGGCGCGGCGAATGGCGGCTGCGCGACGACGCGGCCCAGGCGGCCGGCGAGCTCGGCTCGCCGATCCGGCATGCGGCGCTGAACGCGTTCATCGGCCGCAACTACGAATGCGACGCGCAGGGCCAGTGGTTCTTCCAGAACGGACCGCAGCGCGTGTACGTCGAGCTTGCCTATACGCCGTGGGTCGTCCGCCTGGCCGAACGCGACGGGCAACTCGCGCTCACCGACCAGACCGGTACGCCGTTCGAACCGGACGAAGCCTGGCTCGACGACGCGGGCGGCGTGCTGTTTCGCTCGGCCGGCACGGCGCCGCGCATCGCGGCGCTGCACGACCACGATCTCGGGCTGTTCGCCGATCACGCGGATTTCGACGCCGCACCGCCGGTACTGCGCTGGCGCGACGGCCGCACGCTGCCGCTCGGCAGCATCGTCTGCGCGGACGTGCCTGCGCGGTTCGGCTACGTCGCCAGCCCGGCACGACAGGCCCGCGACGCGGCCGGCGGCGACGCCTGACCCGCAGCGGCTGCGCGCGCGCCCGGCGCGCGCCGGACGCTAACCGCGGCCGTTCTTCTCGTCTTCGCGCTCTTCCTTGTAGCGCGCCTCGAATTCCAGCAGCCGCGCGCCGATCATCGACTGCTCGTAGAACGAGACATCTTTCGCGTCGCGCGCTTCCTTCAACTGACGAATCGCAGACGGCCACGCGCCGTCGAGCGCAAGCTTCTCCGCGAGCGCGCGGCGCCGCGCCAGCACGTCGCCCTTGCCGTCGCTCGCCTTCGCGAGATAGTCCCACCAGTCCGGCTGCTCGGGGTCGGCCTTCGCCTGCGCGCGCGCCTGCGCCTGCGCGTCGGCGAAACGACGCGCCGCGATCAGCGCCTGAAGATGCCCGACGATCGCCGCGTGCGACGCCGGCCAGCGCCGCTGCGCGAGCGCCGCGAGCCGCACCGCTTCGTCGGTGCGCCCCGCACGGCGCGCGATGTCGGCGGCCAGCACGTCGAGGCTCGGCGAACTCGTCGCCGGATCGTCCTCGCGCCGCTCGCGCGCGTCGAACGCGGTGCGCGCCGACGCGAGCGCCTTGCCGGCCGCGTCGTACTCGCCGAGCTGCGCGTTCGCGAGCGCAATGCCGTACCAGTTCGCCGCGACGTTCGGCGCCGTGCGATCGTCGATCTCGGACTGCATCCGGCGCGCTTCGGCCGCGATGTCGGTCGGCACGCGGTTCTGCAGGACCCGCAGCCGCGCGCGCACGAACCCGTATTCGGGCGACTGGCGCGGCTGCCGGTACGGCGCGCGGCGCGCGCGATCCTCCATGTCGGCGATCCGCTCGCCGGTCAGCGGGTGCGTGCGCGCATACGCGGGCACGCCCGCATCACCCATCGACGCGCGATCGAGCCGCTCGAAGAAACCCGGCATCCCGTACGGGTCGTAGCCCGCGCCCGCGAGCAACTGGAAGCCGACGCGATCGGCCTCCCGCTCGGCCGAACGCGAGAAGCGCAGCTGGTTGTCCACCGCGTACGCCTGCCCGCCCACCGCGATTGCGCTGCCGAGGTCGCCGCTTCTCGCGAGCACGCCGGCCAGCACGCCGAGCAGCATCGTCGCGAGCGCCGTATAGCCGGTCTTCTCGTTCGCGCCGATCATCCGCGCGATGTGCCGCTGCAGCACGTGGCCCATCTCGTGGCCAACCACCGACGCGAGTTCCGACTCCGTCTGCGTCGTGACGACGAGCCCGCTGTTGATCCCGATGAAGCCGCCCGGCATCGAGAACGCGTTGATCTGCGGATCGCGCACCGGGAACAGGTCGAAGTCCGGCGTGTAGCCGCCGATGAAGCGCGCGGCCGCCGCAGCCGCGAGCCGCGCCGCCATCGCATTCAGGTAGTCGCGCACGAGCCAGTCGTCGAGGTAGTCGGGATCGCGCCGCACTTCGCGCATCACCCGCTCGCCGAGCCGGCGCTCGGCCTGTGGCGTCAGCGAACCGCCGGAGCCGTCGCCCAGGTCGGGCAGCTCGAGCGCGCGCAGCGGCGCGCGCAGGCTCGCGGCCGGTGCCGATGCGCTGCCCGCGTCGGAGAACCGGCTCTCCGCGCCGCCGTACGTACCGAATACGCCGGCCGCGATGCCGGACGGCACGGTGGAAATCGAGCGGGCGCCGTCGGCCGCCGCTTCGAGCGGCGGTGCGGACGCACGCTGTGCATGGCCGCTCGGCGGCAATGCGAGCGCCACCGACAGCGACACGGCAAGCAACTGTTTGACACGCATGGCAGGATGAAAACGACGCCGTCCCGCGCGCCGGGCGCGCATCGCGGCGTTTGGTCTGAATATTCGGGCCATTGTACCGGCGCCGCGATGACTGTCCCGTGCCGCGCCGGTGCCATCTGCGCTCCGGCGACGCGAACGCCGCTGCTATGATAAGCGCCCGTTGAAGCGTTGCATCGGGTCGGGGAGCCGGTTTCGGATGCCGCGCGCTGCCCGATCGCGAAGCAGGATCGACGGACGTGCTTGTGCAAGCACGCCGTTCCACTGGAGCATGACATGTCAGGACTCACCCATTTCGACGCCGCCGGCCATGCGCACATGGTCGACGTCGGCGGCAAGCAGGAAACCCAACGCATCGCGATCGCGCGCGGCACGATCCGGATGCTGCCGGCCACGTTCGCGCTGATCCGCGACGGCAAGGCCAAGAAGGGCGACGTGCTCGGCGTCGCGCGCATCGCCGCCATCCAGGGCGCCAAGCGCACGGCCGACCTCATCCCGCTGTGCCATCCGCTCGCGCTGACGCGCGTGGCCGTCGATTTCGAGCTCGACGACACGCTGCCGGGCGTCCACTGCGTCGCGCAGGTCGAGACGTTCGGCCGGACCGGCGTCGAGATGGAAGCGCTGACCGCCGTGCAGGTCGGGTTGCTGACCGTCTACGACATGTGCAAGGCCGTCGATCGCGGGATGGTGATCAGCGACGTGAGCGTGCGCGAGAAACGCGGCGGGAAGTCGGGAGACTGGAAGGCCGAAGACGTCGCGGGTTGACCGCCGGCGGTAACAAACCGCCATTCACGGGGCAGCGCCGGCCGTAGCGATGCCCCGTTCGAACGATAAAAACCAGAAAAACGCCTCATTCATGAAGAATCTCACGCTGAAATGCGCCGCGCCGCTGCTGTGCGCGCTCCTCCTGCTGCCGGACGCCGCATCGGCCGCCGGCGCCTGCCCCGCCGCCGACACCGCCGCACGCGCGGCCATCGACGCGCAACACCGTGTACAGCAGGTCCGCAATCCGCCGAGCGACGGGCCCGGCGTCGAGATTTCGCCGCCGCTGCGCGACGCGCTGCGTGCGTACAAGCAGGCGCTCGCCGGCGCGATCGATGCGCGGCTCGCCTGCAGTGACGAACAGGTCGACCCGGCCGCGCTGAAACGCACGCTCGCAGCCGCGCTCGGCGTGCCGGCCCGGCCCGTCCAGCCGAAAGACGGCGAATCGGCGTTCGGCCGCATTCCGGACGTCGACGTCGAACGCGGCGGCACGTCCCGCCCGTTGCTCTTCGTGCGCGCCGGCTTCGACATCGCATGCGGCGACGACAACCTGCTGACCGCCTACGCATGGGAAAACGGCGGCTGGCGGCGCGTGCTGCGCTGGCAGGCCGACGACTACAAGGACATCGGCGGCGCGTATGGCAGCGGCTTCTGGTTCTCGGCGCTGCCCGGCGGGCAGGTCGCGGTCGTCCACGGCACGCCGTGGTGCGCGTCGCGCTGGAGCCAGTTCGCCGCGGATGTGGTCGCACCGGCCAACGGCCCGACCGCGCAACGCGTGCTGTTCCATGCAGAGAACAGCTACGTGCTCGACGAAAACCCGATCCGGTTCAAGGTGCGCCCCGACGGCTTCGAGGTGCGCGCGACGGTCAGCTCGATGGACAGCGAACTGTTGACGCGGCCAGGCGTCTTCCGCTATCGCGTCGACGGCGGCACCGTGCAGCGCGTACAACCCGTCGCGCTCAACGGCCGCGATTTCGTCGACGAATGGCTGAATGTGAACGATGCGCAGGCGCGCGAATGGAGCGAACCCGCCGCCGCGGCTGCCGCGCTAAAGGGCCGGCAGGCGTTCGACAAGGCCCGCAAGGCGCCCGGCACCGGGTTCGAGTACGGCCCGGTGCGCAGTTGCTCGGACAGCAAGGACCGCTTTCAGGTCGAACTCGATCTGACGGGCGATACCGGGGAAACGGTTGCGCGGCACTATGCGCAGATACGCCAGGAACGCAACGGGTTCACGCTGCTCGGGCTGAGCACGGCGGCCGAGCCGGCTTGCCGCGGCGCGAACCTGATGCCGCGGCACTGAACGTCGGGCACGCGCGGCCCGACGGCCGCGCGCGGCGACATTCGGCGGCCATGCGCCACGAAGGAGTCGGCAGGAGACCATACCGGACGGCAACCGGCACGCACGCCACGCCGCGCCGCCCGCGCATCACTTGCCGCGCTGCGGCTCGAACACGAACGGTTGGGTCAGTAGGAACGGATTCGCGGTCGCGCCCGTCTGCACGCAGGTTGCGTGCGTCATCGCGTCGGCGGCCGCGCGATCGGCCGCCGCATTACGGCTGCTCGTCGTCACGGTGACGTTCTGCGCTTCGCCGGACGTCGTCATCAGCGCGCGCACGAGCACGGTCGCCTGGCGCGTGAGCGGCTTCGCGGTATCCGGATAAACGGCGCGCGGGATGTGGCAGGTCAGCTTGCTTTCCTGCGACGACGACAGCATCGCGCAGCCGGAAAACAGCATCGCGACGGCGGGCAGGATCAGGTAGGTCGAGCGAATAGCCATGGTCGAATATCGTTCTTCAGCACTGTTGCGGACGAACGCGCAGCGCGCCGGGGAACATCGCCCGGCCGCATCGCATGCGTCACACCGCGCCGCGGCCATCGGACCGGCGCCCCGTTACGGCCGCACGGCCGATCGATGCTCGGCCGCGATCCTGCGTGGCGGACTTCCCGGATAGCCCGGTGTTGCCGGTGTTCGCGCCGCCCCTGACCCACACGGGCCGGCACGCGAGCGCTTTCGCGCATTGTGCACGCGCCGCCCGGCGAGCGGCGGCGATTTGACAATGGTTGACGCGAATCGCCGCGCCTTCAGCCGGAATCCGCTCAATCCACGAGGTAATCGATACGCGCCGGATTCGCCCGGTTCACACCGCGCGGTTGCGTTCGGCACGCGCCACTGCTCCCGCACGGCACGGCCCCTGCCGGCATTTCCCGTTCCGGCTGGGGCCGCGCGTATCAATCCGAATCGTCGTCGTCCTCGTCGTCGGCCGCGTCGGCCGGAACTTCGCCGTATTTCGCGACGACCGCCGCCTTGAACGTCTTCAGCGCCGGTTGCTGGTCGCACAGCTTGTACAGCGCCGCCAGCTGTTGCGGCCAGTCCTTCAGCTCCTTGGCGAACACGTGCAGGCGCGCGACGGTGTCGAGCGCGTCGGCTTCGCGGCCGGCCAGTGCCTGCAGCACCGCATAGCGGCGCAGCACCGTTTCGCCGGGCAGCAGCGCGATCGCGCGCTCGTGCGCGGCGAGCTTGGCCGGCAGGTCGTCCGCCGAAATCGGGAGCAGCGTGGCCGCGCCGTATTCGCCCCAGGCGCCGAACAGCAACGACGGCGCGTCGCGGTATTGCGCGGCCGGATCACTGCCGTAATACAGCACTTCCGCGCGCTGGTAGTCGCGCAGCACGGGCACCGCCGCCAGCACGCCGCCGACCGACAGCACCGCGAACAGCCCGAAGGCTGCGCGCCCCGGCAGGAAACGCAGCGGCTTCACGTCGAGCAGCCCGATCACGAACATCGCCGGCAACAGGAAGAACATGTACTGCTGCGGATACTCGACCAGCGCATGCATCAGCAGGATGCCGATCAGCGCGAAGCCGAACACGCGCATGCTCGACTGCGGCGCGCGCACCGCACGCACGAACCACGTCACGAGCGCAACGACGAGCACGCCCAGGCCGACGAGGCCGGACTTCGCGAGCAGGTCGATGAAGATGTCGTGCGAGTTGTTCGCGATCTCGACGCCGCCCAGCGAGCGCACGAGCGCGAACTGGTGTGACGGGAACTCGCCCCAGCCGACGCCGAGCAGCGGGTGCTCGCGGAACATCGCGAGCCCGTACTTCCACAGTGCGAGGCGCGGCGCGATCTGCCCCGCGTCACGCATCCGGTCGGCCGCGGATTCCGCGAGGTTCAGGTGATAGTGCACGTTGGCCCAGCGCACCGCGACGTTCACCGCGATGAACGCCACCGCGAGCACGACGGGGATCAGCCACGCGCGCGCATTGCCCGGCGCGCGGCGCGATTCGAGCCACGCCATCCAGAAGCCCGCGACGACCATCACCGCGACCTGCAGCCACGGCCCGCGCGACACCGTCAGCGCAAGACCGACCGACAGCACCAGCGACAGCGCGAGCCACGCCCATACCGCGAGCCGGCGCGTCTGCACGAGATACAGCGCGCCCGCAAGCGCGAACGCGATGTAGCTGGCCAGATGGTTCGCCTGCGCCATGTTGCCGTACGGGCGGCGATCGACCGCGACGTTGTACACCACGACGAACGGCGACAGCGCCGACTCGAGGTGGAACAACTGCACGATCTGGGTGCCGACCGCGAACACGCCGCCGACGAGCAGCGCGCCGGCCATCATCCGCGACACGGCCTCGGCCAGCCCGTCGCGCGCGAGCGTAAAGCCTGCCTGCATCGCGACCAGCGCGGCGGCGAGATAGCCGACCGCGAGCCAGTTCATCGACGGCACCTTGAGCGGGATCAGCACGACCTGCGCGATGAGCACCGCCGCGAACCCGAGCGGCGCAACGAACGCGGCCGGTGCGGCGAACGGTTCGGCCGGGCGACCGGTGCGCGCGAGCAGCACGACGGACACCCCCACCAGCAGATACAGCACCAGCGCGGAAAACTCGGAATAGAAGGTCGGGATCGGATACGTGTGATTCGTGATCGCGTACGGCACGATCAGGGCGACAGCCAGCGCAACGAGCGGCAACGAACGGGAAAAAGTAGAAGGCATGAGCGAACCGGATGTCAGCAACCGGCGCACTATACAAAACTTTCCCCCCTCTGTGCGGGGCCTTCGCGCCGCGCCCCGGCGCGGGGCGGCCGCCCCGGCCGACCGAAGCGGCGGCCGGCATGCTGCCCGTGCCGCCCTGCTCCGCTGCCGGCACTACGCGCGGCACTCCGCCGGCGCATATTTCGCAGGCAGCGTAGCGGCATCGCCCGGCAACGGCCCGGCCCCCGGCGCCGGCAGCGACGACGCGCCCTTGCCGGCGGCGAAGCATTCCCACGCGATCGCGCCGGCCTGCATCGCGCCCTTTTTGAGCGGCACGCGTGCGGTGGGCGCGTCGGCCTTGTCGGGCGCGGACGGCACGAGCACCAGCGTATTGGCGCCCGCCGCCGCGACGCGCGTGGTGAAGGCGACCGTGATCTGGCCGGTCTCGCCGTCGATCGCGACGGATTCGACGTTGCGGGTCGCGGCCGGCGGGCTGTAGCCGCCGTCGAGGCCCGCGCCGCTCGCGGCGTTGTCGGCGACGGCCAGCCGCGCGGACGACGCAAGCGCGAGCCCCTCGCCGACACGCGAGCGCGCAAGGTAATCCTGGTACGCGGGAATCGCATAGGCGGCGATCACGCCGACGATCGCCAGCACGATCATCAGTTCGATCAGCGTGAAGCCGGCCGGCCGCCAGCGCGGCGACGACCGATGTGCGCGCCGCAGGTCGGCGGCAACACGACGGAACAGGGAAACGGAAAAGGCTTCGAACATGGCAGGCTCCGGAAACGAAAAACGCCTGCCGTTAAAGGCAGGCGTCTCGATCGTAGCCAGCAGGCCTTGAATCCGGCAGTCGGCCGGATGGCCAGTGTCAGTGCGCGCGCGGTGCGCCGCTGCGCCGCCTGAGCGCGTAACCGATCGCCACCACGAACAGCGCGCCCGCGATGCTCGCCCCGTACAGCACCGGCTGCGTATCGAGCACCGGCCAGCGGTCGCCGACCGGGTCGTTCACGATCAAGCCGCCCGCGATCCAGCCGAGCAGCCCGGCGCCGAGCGCCACGACGATCGGGAAACGGTCGAGCAGCTTCAGCACCAGCGTGCTGCCCCACACGATGATCGGCACGCTGACGACGAGCCCGAAGATCACGAGCGGGATCCGGTGCGACGGGTCGGCCTGCTCGGCCGCACCGGCGATCGCGATCACGTTGTCGAGGCTCATCACCGCGTCGGCGATCACGATCGTCTTCACGGCGTCCCACAGCCGGCTGGCCGGCTTGATGTCGTCGTGCGCATCGGCGGCCGGCGCCATCAGCTTGATACCGATCCACAGCAGCAGCAACCCGCCGCCGAGCTTCAGGAACGGCACGTCGAGCAGCGCGACCGCAAACGTGATCAGCGCGACGCGTAACAGGATCGCACCCGCGGTGCCCCAGATGACACCACGCAGCCGCTGGTTCGCGGGCAGGTTGCGGCAGGCGAGCGCAATGACGACGGCGTTGTCGCCGCCGAGCAGGATATCGATGATGACGATCTGGAGCACGGCGCCCCAGTGCAGCGACGTCAGGAATTCGAGCATGGGGTGATGTGCGGGGCAGTGGCGGCCTGGCAGGCGGCCGGGTTCATCGCCGGCGCATGCACGACGCATGTCCGGTGGGTGCTTACGAATTCATTGCGCGAGCATAACAAAAAACGCCGGCAAGGCCGGCGTTTTTTGCAGGACGAACCCAGGGGGAAATATTACAGCGCCTTCTTCAGCAGACGGCCCATTTCCGACGGGTTGCGCGTGACGGTGATGCCGCACGCTTCCATGATTTCCAGCTTCGCTTCGGCCGTATCCGCACCGCCCGAGATCAGCGCGCCGGCGTGGCCCATGCGCTTGCCCGGAGGCGCCGTGACGCCCGCGATGAAGCCGACGACCGGCTTCTTCATGTTGTCCTTGATCCACTCGGCGGCATTGGCTTCGTCCGGACCGCCGATTTCGCCGATCATCACGACCGCATCCGTATCCGGATCGTCGTTGAACATCTTCATCACGTCGATGTGCTTCAGACCGTTGATCGGGTCGCCGCCGATACCGACTGCCGACGACTGGCCGAGGCCCAGTGCCGTCAGCTGCGCAACCGCTTCATACGTCAGCGTGCCCGAACGCGACACGACGCCGATGCGGCCCTTGCGGTGGATGTGACCCGGCATGATGCCGATCTTCAGTTCGTCCGGCGTGATCGTGCCCGGGCAGTTCGGCCCCAGCAGCAGCGTCTTGCGGCCTTCGCGACGCATGCGGTCCTTCACTTCGATCATGTCGCGGACGGGGATGCCTTCCGTGATGCAGATCGCGAGATCGAGGTCGGCTTCGACCGCTTCCCAGATCGCAGCAGCTGCGCCTGCCGGCGGAACGTAGATGACCGACACGGTCGCGCCGGTTTCCGCCTTCGCTTCCTTGACGCTCGCGTAGATCGGAATGCCTTCGAAATCTTCGCCGGCCTTCTTCGGGTTCACGCCCGCGACGAATGCTTCGCGGCCGTTTGCGTATTCACGGCAGGCGCGCGTATGGAACTGACCGGTCTTGCCGGTAATGCCCTGCGTGATGACCTTCGTGTCCTTGTTGATCAGAATCGACATGTATTTTGACCTCTGTTCGATTGGCGTCGCGTGCAAGCCGCGCCGCCATACCTATTCATTGAGCGCGCTTACTTGCCTGCGGCAGCCGTGACGACCTTCTGCGCAGCTTCTTCCATGCTGTCCGCCGAGATGATCGGCAGGCCCGAATCGGCCAGCATCTTCTTGCCGAGGTCCTCGTTCGTGCCCTTCATGCGCACGACGAGCGGCACGTTCAGGTTCACGGCCTTCGAACCGGCGATCACGCCTTCCGCGATCACGTCGCAGCGCATGATGCCGCCGAAGATGTTCACGAGGATCGCCTTCAGGTCCGGGTTCTTCAGCATCAGCTTGAACGCTTCCGTGACCTTCTCGGTCGTCGCGCCACCGCCGACGTCCAGGAAGTTCGCCGGTTCGCCGCCGAACAGCTTGATCGTGTCCATCGTCGCCATCGCGAGGCCTGCGCCGTTCACGAGGCAGCCGATGTTGCCGTCGAGCGAGATGTATGCGAGATCGAACTTCGACGCTTCGATTTCAGCCGGATCTTCTTCGTCCAGGTCGCGGTACGCGACGATTTCCGGGTGGCGGAACAGCGCGTTCGAGTCGAAGTTGAACTTCGCGTCGAGTGCGGTGACCTTGCCGTCGCCGGAGACGTTCAGCGGGTTGATTTCAGCCAGCGATGCGTCGGTTTCCCAGAATGCCTTGTACAGGCCTTGCAGGATCGCGCGCGCTTGCGGGATCGAAGCAGCCGGCACGCCGATCTTCGCGGCGAGGTCGTCGGCTTGCGCGTCGAGCAGGCCCGTCGACGGCTCGACGATGACCTTGTGGATCAGTTCCGGGTGCTTCTCGGCAACTTCCTCGATGTCCATGCCGCCTTCGCTGGAACCCATCAGGACGATCTTCTGCGAGATGCGGTCGACGACGAGGCTGACATACAGTTCCTGCTTGATGTCCGCGCCTTCTTCGATCATCAGGCGGTTGACTTTCTGGCCTTCCGGACCCGTCTGGTGCGTGACGAGCTGCATGCCGAGGATCTGGTTCGCGTATTCGCGGACCTGCTCGATCGACTTCGCCACCTTCACGCCGCCGCCCTTGCCACGGCCACCCGCGTGAATCTGAGCCTTCACGACCCATACCGGGCCGCCGAGCTCTTCTGCCACCTTGACGGCCTCGTCAACCGAGAACGCCGGCTTGCCGCGCGGTACCGCGACTCCGAATTTCCGCAGGATTTCCTTACCCTGGTACTCGTGAATCTTCATGCGTGATTCCCTTCAGTCTGAGAGTTGGATGAAAAGTCGCTTTAGACGCTTCTTCGAATGATTTCCGTTCATTCCTTCGTGCTGCCATCACCGGGCAAATCCGGCCGAAGCGGGCCATACCACCGCGGGTAATACTGCCGCACGACCTCGCCGTCGAACCGCAACGCCCGGCAGCGGCCGAGCTGGAAAGGCGGTTCGGCGTGCACGTCGCCCTGATCCGGCCCTTCGCCACCCTCCTCGCGCACATTCCACACGTCACCGGCGAACGCCTGGATCGCTGCGGTCGGCAGCACGGCGCACAGTTCGGTGAGATGGGAACAGCCTGCGACGCCGGCGAGCAGCCGGTTCGCGTTGCGGCGGAAATTGCGGAAGAGATTGAGCCCGATGAGGGCCCGATAGGCAGGAGGGGCGGATTGACAGTGACCGGGATAGGGAACCCATTCCGAAGACGCTTCGGCGTCGACGACATTGAGGTCACGATCGATAGTCACGCGCAGCCAGAGTTCGTGGATCGGCAGGCCCTGGGGCCGGATGCCCGACGCAAGCGCGACATCGCGCGGCTTGTGGTCGGTCAGGCAGGCTTCGATGTCCCACAAGCCGTCGCCGCGCTCGTAAGCTTCCGCTCGGATTGCGCGTCGATGTCGCAACTGACGGGGCACGGGCTCGGATAGCGGCATGCTGGAGGTTGAGGCCGAAGAGGAAAACCCACGGATTTTAGCATATTGGGTATTTGAGACACTTTGACGCGACGGCGGGTATTCCCGCCTGTCCGGAAGCAGTTGCGTTGCAGCAAAATCGCGCGCCACGCGCGCGATCGGCACGGTCAGTCGTCGATCGGGAAATCGTCGCCGACCTTCAGCAACTTCACGATGGTCGCGCTCGAGAAGCCCCGCGCCGCGAGAAAGCGCGCCTGCTTCGCCCGCTCGGCCGGCGTTTGCGGCAGTGCACCGAATTTCTTGCGCCAGACCGCCTGCGCACGCGCCCATTCGGTCTCGCGAAGCTGCGCGTTGACCTCCTCGACGAGCGTGTCGCCGACCGCATGACGCTTCAGCTCGCTGACGATGCGCGCGACGCCGACACGCGACGCGCGGCGATGCACGAGACTCTCGGCAAAACGCGCATCGGACAGCCAGCCATCCTTCTCCAGCGCGTCGAGCACCGGTTCGACGGACTCGTCTTCGCCGACATACGGCGCGAGCTTGCGCGCGAGTTCCGTGCGGCTGTATTCGCGCCTCGACAGATAGCCGAGCGCACGGCCTTTCAACGAACGCGGCGGCTTCGACGACTTGCGCGCGCCGGCACCCGGATCGTCGCCGGAAGCAGCGCTTGAAGCACCGCCCGACGCACGGCGTGTGCGGCGCGGATGCTGGCTGCTGCGCGTATAGACATCTTCCGTCGCAGGCGCCGACGCACCGGATGCGCGATCGCCAGGGAAACTGACACCGGACACGCGACGACGGGAGCGGTCGTGCGCGTCGAACGATTCATCGTCGTCGAACGGATCGTCCGGTGCGGCAATCTCAAACGAAACGAGGGCATCGTCGGATGCCCTCGTCGCGGTGCGGTTCGCGGCACGGCTGCCCGCGACCCGCCGATCGGCGCTCGAGGATCCGGCTCGCCGGCCGGGGCGACCCGCCGCTTCGGGCGCGTCGCTCTCCTCCGGCTCGCCAGCCTGACCTCGGCGCCCGACCATCACTCTTCTTCGTCCACCGCCTCGGCTTCGTTGCCTGCACCATCGGGCATTGCGACGACGCCGAGCGATTCGCGGATGCGGTTCTCGATCTCGCGCGCGATTTCCGGATTCTCGCGCAGGAATTCACGCGCGTTGTCCTTGCCCTGGCCAATCTTCTCGCCGTTGTAGCTGTACCAGGCGCCTGCCTTGTCGACGATCTTCGCCTGCACGCCGAGATCGATGATCTCGCCCTGACGCGAAATGCCCTCGCCATACAGGATGTCGAAGATTGCTTCGCGGAACGGCGGCGACACCTTGTTCTTGACGACCTTCACACGGGTTTCGTTGCCGATCACCTCGTCGTTCTTCTTGATCGAGCCGATCCGGCGGATATCGAGACGCACCGACGCATAGAACTTCAGCGCGTTACCGCCCGTCGTGGTTTCCGGGTTGCCGAACATCACGCCGATCTTCATACGAATCTGGTTGATGAAGATCACCAGGCAGTTCGTGCGCTTGATCGTGCCGGTCAGCTTGCGCAGCGCCTGCGACATCAGGCGGGCCTGCAGGCCCGGCAGCGAATCGCCCATCTCGCCTTCGATTTCGGCCTTCGGCACGAGCGCCGCGACCGAGTCGATGACGATCATGTCGATCGAGCCCGAGCGCACCAGCGCATCGGTGATTTCCAGCGCCTGCTCGCCGGTGTCCGGTTGCGAAATCAGCAGCTCCGGCACATTCACGCCGAGCTTCGACGCGTACTGGACGTCGAGCGCGTGCTCGGCGTCGATGAACGCTGCGGTGCCGCCCAGCTTCTGCAGCTCGGCAATGACCTGCAGCGTGAGCGTGGTTTTACCGGACGATTCCGGGCCGTAGATCTCGACCACCCGGCCGCGCGGCAGGCCGCCGACGCCAAGCGCGATATCGAGGCCCAGCGAACCCGTGGAGACGACCTGGATATCTTCCGCCGCCTCGCCGTCGCCCATGCGCATGATCGAGCCCTTGCCGAACTGCTTCTCGATCTGGGCAAGCGCGGCGGCCAGCGCCTTGCTCTTCTCGGCGGTCATCCCGGAGCCCTTCTTGCTATCTTCCATGAATCGTCCTTTGCTATGATGAGCAGCGTCTGTCAGAGGCGCGCCCGCTTTCAAGCGCCGCCCACGAATGCAGACACTGTATAAAAAAACAGTGTTTTGTGCAAGCCCGCAATGCAGGCTGCGTTGTACACGAATAACTTCGGAGACAGCCGGCCGGCGCGAACGCCCTGCCGGCCATCGGTCAGCACCATGCGAATTCTCATCGCGGAAGACGACAGCATACTCGCGGACGGCCTCACCCGGTCACTCCGCCAATCGGGCTATGCGGTCGACCACGTGAAGAGCGGCGTCGATGCCGATACGGCACTGTCGATGCAGACGTTCGACCTGCTGATCCTCGACCTCGGGCTCCCGAAAATGTCCGGGCTCGACGTGCTCAAGCGCCTGCGCGCCCGCAATTCCAACCTCCCCGTGCTGATCCTGACGGCCGCCGACAGCGTCGACGAGCGCGTGAAGGGGCTCGACCTCGGCGCCGACGACTACATGGCCAAGCCGTTCGCGCTCAACGAGCTCGAGGCGCGCGTGCGCGCGCTGACCCGGCGCGGTGCGGGCGGCGGCCCGACCGTCGTGCGCCACGGCTCGCTCGCGTTCGACCAGGTCGGCCGCATCGCGTACGCGAACGATCGCGTGCTCGACCTCTCCGCGCGCGAGCTCGGCCTGCTCGAGGTGCTGCTGCAGCGGATCGGCCGGCTCGTGTCGAAGGAGCAGCTCGTCGACCATCTGTGCGAATGGGGCGAGGAAGTCAGCAACAACGCGATCGAAGTCTACGTGCACCGGCTGCGCAAGAAGATCGAACCCAGCGGCGTACGGATCTCGACCGTGCGCGGCCTCGGCTACTGCCTCGAGAAGGCCGCGCCCGCCACGCCGGCCGACTCGGCCGCGCCCCAGCCCGCGGTGGCCGGCACGCCGCTGCGCTGACCCCGGGCGTTGCCGCGATGGCCACGCCGGCCCCTACCCGCCACCCGACCGGCGCGCCGTCGTCGACCGCCGACGAGGCGCGCGACGCGCGCTACGAGAACCCGTTCGCGCCGCCCGACGAAACCGATGCGCCCGAGGCGCCGCGCCCGCGCTCGCTGTTCGGCGAGATCCTCGACTGGATGCTCGCGCCGCTGCTGTTGCTGTGGCCGATGAGCATCGCCGTCACCTACCTCGTCGCGAAGACGATCGCGAACGGCCCGTTCGATCGCGCGCTCGAGACCAACGCGTACGTGCTCGCGCGGCAGATCCATCCGGTAAACGGCGTCGCCGAACTGACGCTGCCGCAGCAGACGCGCGACTTCCTGCGCGCGGACAACGTCGACAGCGTCTACTTCCAGGTGCTCGGCACCCGCGGCGAACTGGTCGCGGGCGAAGCCGACATGCCGCTGCCGCGCGACGAGGACCGCCCGCCGCCGGGCGTCGTCATGTTCCGCGACGACCTGCTGCGCGGCAACGACGTGCGCGTCGCGTATACGACGGTCGCGCTGCCGCAATCGGACAGCACACAGCCCGTGCTCGTGCAGGTCGGCGAAACGCTGGACAAGCGCAACGCGCTCGCGAACGACATCATCAAGGGCGTGATCCTGCCGCAGTTCGTGATCCTGCCGCTCGCGATCCTGCTGGTCTGGTTCGGGCTGTCGCGCGGGCTCGCGCCGCTCAACGCGCTGCAGGCGCACATCCGCGCGCGGCGGCCCGACGACCTGTCGCCGGTCGAGGCGCAGCGCGCGCCGCCCGAGATCGAGCCGCTCGTCACGTCGTTCAACGACCTGCTCGCCCGTCTCGAACAGAACATGGCGCTGCAAAAGCGCTTCATCGCCGACGCCGCCCACCAGATGAAGACGCCGCTCGCGGGCCTGCGCACGCAGGCCGAGTTCGCGCTGCGCCACCCCGTCCCGCCCGACGTGCAGCGCTCGCTCGAGCAGATCGCGACGAGCTCCGAGCAGGCAGCACGGCTCGTCACGCAACTGCTCGCGCTCGCACGCGCCGAGAACCGCGCGAGCGGGCTGACGTTCGAGCCGGTCGAGATCGCCTCGCTCGCGCGGCGCGCGGTGCGCGACTGGGTGCAGGCCGCGCTCGCGAAACGCATGGATCTCGGCTACGAAGGCCCGCCGGACGACACGCCGCTCGACGTCGACGGCAACCCGGTGATGCTGCGCGAGATGCTCGGCAACCTGATCGACAACGCGATCCGCTACACGCCGGAAGGCGGCCGCATCACGGTGCGCGTGCGCGCCGAGCCCGCCGCGCGGCTCGTGCATCTCGAAGTCGAGGACACCGGGCCGGGCATCCCCGCCGCCGAACGCGAGCGCGTCGTCGAGCGCTTCTACCGGATCCTCGGCCGCGAAGGCGACGGCAGCGGCCTCGGGCTCGCGATCGTGCGCGAGATCGCGACGCAGCACGGCGGCACGCTGACGCTCGACGATCACGTCTACCAACACGCCCCGCGCCTCGCCGGCACGCTCGTGCGCGTCAGCCTGCCGCTGACCGAAACCGCCCCGGATTAACCCTGACGCGCGCCGCCGCGGCCCGCCCCGATTACATCAAAATCGACGATTTTGGCGACGTTGAAAGCGCGATAGGCACTCAAAGCCGAAAATTGGACGCAAGTCGACGCACATCCGCTTTGCACACGCGAGTCAGTCCGCCGTAAGTTTCCCTACCAATAATCGTCAACAGGCCCGCCCCACCCAAGGCGGCCGCACACCTACAAAGGGACTTGGAGACGACTCATGGCAACGTTAGGCGGGCAAATTTCGCACGCGCCGATGACGGGCGAAGAGAAGAAGGTGATCTTCGCGTCGTCGCTCGGCACCGTGTTCGAGTGGTACGACTTTTACCTGGCCGGCTCGCTCGCGGCCTACATCAGCAAGAGCTTCTTCTCCGGCGTCAACCCGACCGCCGCCTTCATCTTCACGCTGCTCGGCTTCGCGGCCGGCTTCGCGGTGCGGCCGTTCGGCGCGATCGTGTTCGGCCGCCTCGGCGACCTCGTCGGCCGCAAGCACACGTTCCTCGTGACGATCGTGATCATGGGCGTGTCGACGTTCGTGGTCGGCTTCCTGCCCGGTTACGCGTCGATCGGCATCGCCGCGCCGGTGATCTTCATCGCGATGCGGCTGTTGCAGGGTCTCGCGCTCGGCGGCGAGTACGGCGGCGCGGCGACCTACGTCGCCGAACACGCGCCGGCCAATCGGCGCGGCTTCTACACCGCGTGGATCCAGACGACCGCGACGCTCGGCCTGTTCCTGTCGCTGCTCGTGATCCTCGGCGTGCGCACCTTCATCGGCGAGGAAGCGTTCGGCAGCTGGGGCTGGCGCGTGCCGTTCGTCGCGTCGATCCTGCTGCTCGCGGTGTCGGTGTGGATCCGGATGCAGTTGAACGAATCGCCGGTGTTCCTGCGCATCAAGGCGGAAGGCAAGACGTCGAAGGCGCCGCTGACCGAAGCGTTCGGCCAGTGGAAGAACCTGAAGATCGTGATCCTCGCGCTCGTCGGCCTGACCGCCGGCCAGGCCGTCGTGTGGTACACGGGCCAGTTCTACGCGCTGTTCTTCCTCACGCAGACGCTGAAGGTGGACGGGGCGAGCGCGAACATCCTGATCGCGATCGCGCTTCTGATCGGCACGCCGTTCTTCCTGTTCTTCGGTTCGCTGTCGGACAAGATCGGCCGCAAGCCGATCATCCTCGCGGGCTGCCTGATCGCGGCACTGACCTACTTCCCGCTGTTCAAGGCGCTCACGCACTACGCGAACCCGCAGCTCGAGATCGCCACGCAGAAGGCGCCGATCACAGTCATCGCCGATCCGGCCGCCTGTTCGTTCCAGTTCAACCCGGTGGGTACGTCCAAGTTCACGAACTCGTGCGACATCGCGAAGAGCGCGCTCGCGAAAGCCGGCCTGAACTACGAGAACGTCGCGGCACCGGCCGGCGCAACGGCCGAAATCAAGGTGGGCGACACGGTGATCCCGGCCTACGAAGGCAAGGTGGCCGACGCGAAGGTGCAGGGCGCGGCGTTCGACAAGACGCTCGCGTCGACGCTGAAGGCGGCCGGCTACCCGGCCAAGGCGGACCCGGCGCAGCTCAACTGGCCGATGACGATCGTGATCCTGACGATCCTCGTGATCTACGTGACGATGGTCTACGGCCCGATCGCCGCGATGCTGGTCGAGATGTTCCCGACGCGAATCCGCTACACGTCGATGTCGCTGCCCTATCACATCGGCAACGGCTGGTTCGGCGGCTTCCTGCCGGCCACCGCGTTCGCGATTGTCGCGGCGAAGGGCGACATCTACTCGGGCCTCTGGTATCCGATCGTGATCGCGCTGGCGACGTTCGTGATCGGCCTGCTGTTCGTCAAGGAGACGAAGGACTCGAACATCTACGCGCAGGATTGAGGGTGAAGGGCGGGTTGTCGTTTGCCGGACGCGGGTTCCGGCGACCGACAACCCGCCCCACGGCAAGGCCGGCACGGGCCGCCGGCAACTTTTTTCGCGGAAGATGAAAAAAGGTGTTGACAGCCCGAGCGTCGATCTACATAATTCAAGTCTTCGGCGAATTAGCTCAGTCGGTTAGAGCGACGGAATCATAATCCGCAGGTCCGGGGTTCGAGTCCCTGATTCGCCACCAAATGCGAGAGCCGCTGTTTCGAAAGAAACAGCGGCTTTTTCATTTTCCCGATGCCGCGGCAAGTGGCACGGATGATCAAAATTCCCTGCCCGCGACGCGATCGCCACGGCACCTGGTATCTCCGGGTCGCCCCCAATCTCTTCAAGCTGCGCTCAGCACCCGTCGACCTGAACAAATTTCGCATCAATCTCAAGCAAGGCATCATCAACGCCTGTACGCGGTGATACCGAACGGCGCAAGAATCGATACCCCGCGCAATGCCACCCGCCACCCCGCAGTAAACACACGACACCGCGCTTAGAATCGGTACGTCCAAATTCCCGCTGCATCCGGGCACAACGTCAATGAGAAAACGCCTCGCATGCTTCCTGTCGATTCTGATCGGCATCGCACTCCCGCTCGCCTGCCGGGCCGACCCGCTGCCAGACACCACCGTCGACGGCCTGCATTGGAGATTCGAGCAACTGCACGACACCGGGCACGACGACGATTACGAAGTAGCCGCCCGTCGAGGCGAACAGGTGCTGATCTGGGACAACGGCAAGAACCGGCAAGCTTATGCGGGAGCCGTGTTCCTGCTGGTCTCCGCTCCCTATGATCAGGTGCAGCCGCTCGTGGAGCGCGTGCTGCAACGGACGAGCCCGGTCAAGGCCAGTGCCGATAGCTGGCAGTTGCAGAATTTGCCGGACCCCTGGAGCCATGTCCTGTTGTCGCGCCGGCCGGACCTGCGCGCAGCCATCGCCGACCATGCGACCCTGCCGAAACTGCAGCAGGCGCTGCAACAAGGCGCAATCACCCGGCAGGAACTGGACTGGCGCATGGATCAGGCCCGGGCCCGCGTCGACCGGCTGTTCAGCGGCTCCGGCCTGCCCGCGCTGCAACCCACCTACGCGTTCTGGGAGGCCCGCCAGGATCACAGCGACGGCATCACCGGCCAGTACCGGAGCGCGCTGTTCGTCAGGGTGCAGGACACGAGCGCCATATTCGGGCATCCGGCGACGGTCGTTCAGTTCGGTCGCATCGACTCCCGGCCCAACCCCGACTACAGCCTGTGGAAGGCATTGACACTCCAGGACCTGGACGTGTTCAGCGGCAACCGGACGCAATCCAGCAGGACCGGCATCTCCGTCGTCCCGGCCGACGTGTTCACGGCATTGACCGACGCGTTGTCTGCACTGCCGGCCAGGCTGGAAATCGCCAAGTCGCCCGCTGCATGGCAGTTGCCCTCGGCACCGTCGATGCCGCCCCCTGCCATCAAGCCGGTGGCGCCGGACCCGAGCGCCCCGGTAATCGAGCCGTCGATCATCCGCTGGGACAGGTTCGTGACCGACCCGTCGCAACGCACGTTGCTGTACCCGCACGACATCCTCGGCCTGCCGGATGGCAGCCTGCTGTTCAGCGCCCAGGTGGCCGACAACCGCGGCTGGAACGAGTACGTGTGGCGGCTGCGCGCGGCCAACGGCGCATTGCAGGCGGACGAAATCTGGCATGGCAAGGAGGGGCCGCGACAGATGATGATCAACGGTGACGGCAGCGCCGTCTGGTTCGACGGCCAGCCCGACGCCAAGAGCAAGCCATGCCTGTACCGATACGACATCGCGAGCAGCAAGGTCGATCGTCATGAAGTCGTCTGGCCGAGCGAGACCGATTGGCGAGACCATCAGATGAGCGATATGTCCTGGATTCTCGATGACGATCTGCCGGCCAATTTCTGGCATGACCTCCGGCATGGCGAGAAGGACACGAATCCGGTGGGCTCCGCGTTCCTGACCGTGCAGCGCCCGGCGTCACCGCCGCCGGGCAACGACGATCCGTGGCCGTTCGTCACGACGCTGTCGTCGGTACGCCAGTCGCTGATGGACGAGATCAGCAACGGCAGCAATGCGCTGATCTGGCCGGTACGCTGGCGGCCTTCCGGGAGCTACTGGACAGAGGATTCGCAAGGGCTCGCCGAGCTGGACGCCCGCACCGGCCGCACGCTGCGTACGATCGCGTTGCCCCGGCGCATCGGCACACCGGATTCCTTCAGCGCCGCCGGCGTCGCGCAATGGGTGCCCAAGCCGCTCGGCTCGCCGCAGGGTCACTGGATCGCGACAGGCTTCGAGCTGTTGCTCGACGACGACGGCAGCATGCCACCTCCCGTGAAGGACCCGGGCCCGAAACGGGCGCGCTTCGCCGGCATGCACGTGGTGGATCTCAAGAACGGGCACGTACTGTCGGCCCTGCTGGGCGCTGCCGACTCCTTCAAGGCCGCCGCCCGTTCGGCAAACGGTCGCTTCCTTGCGATGGGTACGACCTACAAGGCGGGCGGCTGGCAACATCGCGTGGCACTCTGGGATGTCGCACAAGGCCGCACGCCCGTACAGCTCGACGCATCGTCGCTACCCAAAAACAGCGAGATCCAGGCGCTGGCCTTTTCGTGGGACGGTTCCGCGCTGTGGGCACTCGGCACGCGCGAACTGATGCTGTGGAAATTGCCCGCCGCACTGCGCGATCGCGCGGGGCATGGCGCTGTTCCGGATCAATCCCGCAACTGAAACCGCGGCATCGACACGCGGCTTTTCCGGGACGCCAACACCGCGGTGACCGGTGGCACGACCACCCCGGCCGCGCCCCGGCGCCTCACGCCGCCACCGCCCCTCGCTGCAGCTTCTCCGCCTGCGCGCCCACCCGCCCGCGCCAGTTCTCCCCGCCTTCCAGCGACGGCGTCGCCTCGAACACCTCCGCGACCCAGTCGGCGAACACGCGCACCTTCTGCGACAGGTGCCGGTTGTGCGGATAGACGATCGAAATCGGCTTCGGCTTCGGATTGCAGTCAGGCAGCACCTCGACCAGCGAGCCGTCGAGCAGGTTCGGCAGCACCATGAACAGCGTCGGCTGGATCATCCCGAATCCTTCGAGCCCGCACGTCACGTAGGCATCCGAATCGTTGACCGTGACGCTGCCGTTCATCCGCACCTCGAACGGCTTCCCGTCGATCATGAACACCCACGGAATCGCCCGCGCGCCGTGGCTCGCACGGAAATTCACCGCGTGATGGTCGGCGAGATCGGCAATCTCGTGCGGCTCGCCGTGACGCGCGAGGTAATCGGGCGACGCGCAGGTCACGCGCTTCAGCATCCCGATCCGCCGCGCGACCATCGACGAATCCTCGAGCGGCCCGACCCGGATCATGCAGTCGATGCCCTCCTCGACCGGATCCACGTAGCGGTCGGAGAGCCCCAGTTCGAGCGTGATGTCGGGGTAGCGCTGCCGGAAAATCGACAGCGACGGCAGCACGATGCGCCGCCCGAGCGAACTCGGCATGTGGACACGCAGCACGCCGCTCGGCTTGCGGTTGCCCGTCTGGAAACTCGCGTCGGCCTCCGCAATCTCCGAGATGATCTTCGTGCAATGCTCGTAGTACGCCGCACCTTCCGGCGTGAGCGACAGCCTGCGTGTCGTCCGGTGCATCAGGCGCACGCCCAGCAGCGCCTCGAGGTTCTGAATGATGGTCGTCACCGACGCGCGCGGCATCGCGAGCGTGTCGGCCGCGCGTGTGAAGCTGTTCGCGTCGACCACACGGGTAAAAACTTCCATTGCCTGGATTCGGTCCATGCTGCTCCCCCTTCGAATCGCCAACGGAACAGAATAGAGCGCGCGACGGGCACGGCACAAGCCCCCGTCCATTGTTCTCAGATCCTGAATAGTTTCTGCGTTTCGGACTGGAAAACGATCGATTTCCGTTCAGTCGCATTCGGCGATCGTTCCGGCCCCGAGCGCAGCCGTACGCCGTGCGTTATCGCACGAATCGCTCGCGATAGCCTTGCGGCGACACGCCCAGCACCCGCACGAAACAGCGTCGCAGCGTCTCCTCGGAGCCGAAGCCGCAACGCGCGGCGATCCGCTTGACGGGCCAAGCCGTTTCGCCGAGCAGGCGCTGCGCGGCCTCGACGCGGAGCTGCTCGACCGCGCGCGCGGGGGTGCGGCCGGTGCCCGCGCGGTAGTGGCGCACGAAGCTGCGCTCGCTCATGCTTGCGCGCTCGGCCAGCGCGGGCACCGACAGATCGGCCGTCAGGTGCTCCGCCATCCACGCATGCAGTTCGCCGAACCGGTCGTCGGTGCGTTGCATCGACAGCATCGTGCTGAACTGCGCCTGTCCGCCCGGGCGCTTCAGGAACACGACGAGTTCGCGCGCGACGTCGAGCGCGGTCGCGCGCCCCAGGTCCTCCTCGACCAGCGCGAGCGCGAGATCGATGCCGGCCGTCACGCCGGCCGAGGTCCACAGCGCGCCTTCGCGGATGAAGATCGGATCGGATTCGACGCGCACGTTCGGATAGCGCGCCGCGAACTCGTCGCAGCGCGCCCAGTGCGTGACCGCACGGCGCCCGTCGAGCAGGCCGGCCTCGGCGAGCAGGAATGCGCCGGTGCAGACGGACGCCACGCGCCGCGTGCGCGCCGCCTGCTGCCGCACCCAGCGCACCAGCCGCGCGTCCCGGGATGCCGCATGCACGCCCTTGCCGCCGGCGACGATCAGCGTATCGGGGTGGCGTGCGGCCGAGCGCAGCGACTCGGCCATCACGACGAGACCCGACGACGTCTCGACGGGCCCCGCCTCGGCCGCGACGACACGCGGCGCGTAGGGCGCCGGCTGGCCGCGCTCCAGCGCGAGCTCGTTGACGGACGCAAACACCTGCAGCGGCCCCGACACGTCGAGCAGCTGGGCACGAGGGAACGCGAGGACCAGGATCGAACGCGGAGCGGCAGGCATGGCGATTGGCTGAAAACGTGGGCGATATGGCAATTTCGCCAAACACTACGCGCCTAGAATCGATCTGTCCATCCCGCGCCGGCAACGGTGCGTCCCCCTTCCAACCGGAGTCTTCGCATGACCCTGCATATCGGCTTTCTCGTGTTCCCGGGCGTCCAGCAACTCGATCTCACCGGCCCGCACGACGTGCTCGCGTCGCTGCCCGACGCGGCCGTCCACCTGGTCTGGAAGTCGCGCGACACCGTCGCGTCGAGCAGCGGGCTCGCGCTCGCGCCGACCTGCACGTTCGACGATTGCCCGCCGCTCGACGTGATCTGCATTCCGGGCGGCATCGGGATCAACGAACTGCTGCTCGATGCCGAAACGATCGCCTTCGTGCAGCAGCGCGCGGCCACCGCGCGCTACGTGACGTCGGTCTGCACGGGCGCGCTGCTGCTCGGCGTGGCCGGCCTGCTGCGCGGGCGGCGCGCGACGACGCACTGGGCATTCCACACGCTGCTCGAACCGCTCGGCGCGGTGCCGGTGCGCGAGCGCGTGGTGCGCGACGGCAACCTGATCACGGGCGGCGGCGTCACGGCCGGCATCGACTTCGCGTTGACGATCGCCGCGGAACTGGCCGGCGACGAGGAAGCACAGGCGATCCAGCTGCAACTCGAATACGCGCCCGCACCGCCGTTCGACGCCGGTTCGCCGGACACCGCGCCGGCAGCCGTCGTGACGCGCGTCACCGAACGTTCGGCGGCCGGTTTCGCGAAGCGCAAGGCGACGATCGAGCAGGCGCTGCGCGCGATGTCGCGCTGAATGCGGGTACGGGGAAATTGCCTCGACGACTGAAAGACGACGCGCACTCGCGCCGGAGAACATATCGATGAACATCGTCCGCAGCGCCGCGTTCACCGCGGACCGTGCGTGGGGCGCGCTCGACATCGCGAACCTGCGCGGCATCACGGTTCGCCTGCACTGGACCGACCAGCCGTATCGATGGCACGTGAACGACGGCGAGGAAGTGTTCGCGGTGCTCGACGGTCGCGTCGAGATGCGTTACCGGGAAGCAGGCGTCGAGCACGCGACGGTGCTCGAAACGGGTGACGTGTTCCACGCGACGGCCGGCACCGAGCACGTCGCGCATCCGCTCGGCGAAGCACGCATCCTCGTGATCGAAACCGAAGGCAGCGTCTGACGGCCGTTGCCCGTGCGTCGAGGCCGCGTGGATGCCGACCGCATCCGCGCGGCGGGTTTCATCCGGTGATCGTCCCGGTGGCCTGCGACGCGATCAGCTTCGGCTGCGGCGTGCATTGGCACTGGCACAGGTCGTGTTCGAGCGCGACGACCTTGCCCATCACGGTCATCGTCCGCTCGCCGCCGTCGGACACGATCACGCCGGGCGACTTGCAGGCGGCGCAGAACACCGACGCGCCGAGATAGGCGAGTTCACGTCCGTCGAACGACGAATTGGCGATCCCTTCGAGCACCACGCCGCCGTGGTCGGTCGTGTCGCCCTTCAGAATGAATTTGCGGCTCATGTGTCGGTTCTTCCCTCGGAAATGCCGTGCAGCGCGGCATCAAGGCCGCACACGGGCAATCGGAATCCGCCCGTCGATCGCGGGCGTGCCGCGAGCATATCACCGCTCGCGGCCGCCGCCTGCCGATCGCCGCATCCGTCAGAACTTGTGCCGGATGCCGATCCGCGCCTCGAACTGGCGGTCGTTCGCGGACGCGCCGGGGCCGTTGATCGCGGCAACCGCCGCGTGCCCCGTCGAATCGGTGCCCGATGCGCGCTGAAAGACGGCGGTCGCGTACACGTCGGTGCGCTTCGACAGGAAATAGTCGAGCCCGGCCGCCACCTGGTGGTAAGTCGCGCCGTCGCGGCCGTTCACACCGCCGCCGCGCGTGTAGTCGTACGCGACGCCGCCGAACAGGTAGGGCGTGAACTGGTAGCGCACGCTGCCCTCGACGTTGTTGAACACCGCATTGCCGGACACGCCGCCGGGGTTCGGCCCGGACGACAGGTCGCCGAGCCCGCGGAACGACGTGTTCGTGTACATCGCGCCGAGCGTCACCGCGCCGATCGCGTAGGTGCCGCCCGCCGCCGCGACCTGCAGCGTGCGCGCCGACGCATAACCGGAATACACGGGCGACAGCATGTTGTTGCCCGGCACGCCGCCGACGACCGGCGCGGGGCTGCCGGTCGTGCCGAAGAACGACACGTTCGGGTTGCGCGCATTCAGGTAGCCGGCCGCGACCACGAGCGGCCCGCGCGTGTAGCCGGCCGTCATCGACCACACCTGGTTGCGCGTCGCCGCGCCCGCGATGCCGCCCACGCCGTACATGGCCGCGAAGCGCAATCCGCCGTAGTCGTTGCTGGTGAACTTGATCGCGTTGTTGGTCGAGTTCGCGTTGTTCACGTTGTCGAGATCGCCGGGGTGCGCAACCATGTAGCCGCCGAACAGCGCGGCGGCCTCGAGCGGCCCGAGGAAGTCGACGTTGGTGTCGTACTGGCGCCCGAGCGTGACGGTACCGAACGGCCCCGACAGCCCGACGAACGCCTTCTTGCCGAAGATCAGCCCGCCCTGCCCGAGCTTGCCGGTGCTCGGGTCGAAGCCGTTCTCGAGCGTGAAGACGGCCGCCAGGCCGCCGCCGAGATCCTCGACGCCGCGCAGCCCCCAGCGGCTCGCCTGCTGCACGCCGCCGAGCATCCGCCACGCCGGCTTGCCGCTCACGGCGCCGTTCGGGCCGGCGACCGCAAGGTTGCTCGTGTAGGTCAGCCCTTCGTCGATAATGCCGTACAGCGTCACGCTGCTCTGTGCGTGCGCCGCACCCGCGATCAGCGCGACGCCCGCGCCTGCCAACAGCCGTTTTTTCATCGGAAGGTCTCCATTGCGCGGGTCGAATGGCAAAACGCAGGCGTGCGCGTCCCCCGCAGGCGCGCGGCCTGCTCCGGAGCAAACCGGAACGGTCAGGGGTAAATCGGGGAGGACGGCTAGCGCATCGCGTCGGCGACGACCGCCGGCGGGGCCCAGCGGCGGCCGGCCGCGACTTCGTATGCGTGACCGAACTGCAGCACGCCCCAGTCGTCGCGATAGCGGCCGACGATCTGCATGCCGATCGGCAAACCGGTCGCGCCGAAGCCGCACGGCACCGACAAGATCGGCGCCTCGGTCGACGACAGGTACCAGCACACGCGCATCCAGTCGATGTACGACGTGCTCGCGGCCCCCTGCACATGCGCAGGCGAGCGCAGGCCGACGTCGAACGGCATCACCTGTGTCGTCGGCAGCACATAGAACGCGTAGCGCTGCATGAACGTGCGCATCCGCTCGAACAGCCGCGTCTTGCGCACGAACATGCGGCCGAGATCGGCGGCCGTCAGCGACCGATGCAGCCGGTATTCATCATGAATCTCGGGCTTCAGCGCCGCACGCTGCGCATCGTCGAACCCGTCGACCAGCGTGCCGATCATCCATGCGCGCTCGATGCGGAACACGTCCTCGGCGTCCGTCAGATCGGGATCGTCGAATTCGACTTCGCAGCCGAGCGCCGCGAACACACGCGCCTGCGCATCGACCGCCCGCGCGATCTCGGGATCGACCGGCACGCCGGGCAGGCCGCGCGACATCGCGATGCGCGTGCCGCGGAAGTCGCGTTCGAGCGGCTGCGCGAAGCGCGCACCCGGATCCGCGAGTTCGGTCGCGGTCTCGCCGCCCGGCCCGGCGATCGCCGACAGCAGCAACGCGGTATCGGCCACGTCGCGCGCCATCGGCCCGTCGACGCCGAGCGTCGCCCAGCCGTTCAGGTCGGGCGCGCGCGGCACGCGGCCCGGCGACGGCCGCAACCCGACGACGTTGTTCCACGCGGCCGGGTTGCGCAGCGAACCGCCCATGTCGCTGCCGCAGGCGAGCGGATTCATCCCGCACGCGAGCGCGGCCGCCGCGCCGCCGCTGCTGCCGCCCGCGGAACGCGTCAGGTCCCACGGGTTGCGCGTCGCGCCGAACACGTCGTTGAACGTATGCGACCCGGCGCCGAATTCGGGCGTGTTCGACTTGCCGATCATCAGCGCACCGGCGCTCGCGCAGCGGCGCACGACGAGCGCGTCATGCAGCGGCACATGACCGGCGAACAACCGCGAACCGTAGGTCGTGCGCACGCCGCGCGTCGCGGTGAGATCCTTCTGCGACACCGGCAGCCCGTGCAGCGGCCCCTGCCATTCGCCGCGCATCCAGCGGGCGTCGATGTCGCGCGCACGGGCGCGCAGCACGTCGGGATCGACGACGGTCACGAGCGCATTCACGCGTGGGTTGACCGTCGCGATCCGCGCGAGATGCGCATCGAGCAGGTCGCACGCGCTGATCTGCCGTGTCTTCAGCAGGTCGAGCATCGTGCGGGCGGACAGGTCGCACAGGTCGCCGGCCATCACGTCGGCGGGCGGGGACGATAGCGAAACGGTGGCGGTCATACGGTTCGGGGCGAAGAGGGAAAAAAGCGGGGAAGAAAGCGGAAAGGAAGGCGGCGGCAGCGGTCACGCATCGTGTTCGCTGCGATCCGATGCGAACGCGAGCGCGACGAGCGACAGCGCGCCGCAGACGATCACGTACCACGCGGGCGCCGCCGGATTGCCGGTCGCGCCGATCATCCACGTGACGATGAACTGCGCGAAGCCGCCGAAGATCGACACGCCGCCCGCATATGCGATCGACAGTGCGGTGGCGCGCGTGCTCTTCGGGAACAGCTCGGCGAGGATCACACCGTTCGCGCCGGCGTTGATCGAGTGCAGCGCGGCGAGCAGCATCACGACCGCGTACATCGTCGCGATCGACGGCACCGTGCGGATCAGCCAGAAGCCCGGCAGGATCAGCACGGTCAGCGCGAGGCGCGACCACAGCGCGACGCGCTTGCTGCCGTTGCGATCCGACAGCCGTCCGCCGACGGGCGCGGCGACGAACATCACGGCGCCGGACAGAATCCCGCACCACAGCGCGGTATCCATCGGCAGGTGCAGCACCTTGATCGCGTACGTCGACATGTAATACAGCACGATGAAGTGCGCGGCCGTGCCGCCGACCACGAGGCCGAGCGCGGTCAGCACGGCGCCGCCGTCGCGCCGCAGCACGGTGCCGAGCACGGCCGACGAACGCCGCGCGGCCGCGGCCGGCGCGTGCTGCTCGAGCGCGCTGAAGCGTGCGCGCAGGTAGAGGCCGATCGGTGCGATCAGCACGCCCAGCAGGAACGGCACGCGCCAGCCCCACGCTTCGAGCGAGGCGGTATCGAGGAAATGCGACAGCAGGAAGCCGACGAACGAACCGGCCAGCGCCGCGGCGCCCTGGCTCGCGAACTGCCAGCTCGTGTAGTAGCCGCGTTCGCCGGCCGGCGCGCGCTCGGCGAGCAGCGACGTCGATACGCCGACCTCGCCGCCGGCCGAAAAACCCTGCAGCAGCCGCGCGACGACGACCAGCACGGGCGCCGCGATGCCGATCTGCGCATAGGTCGGCAGCACGCCGATCATCCCGGTGCCGATCGCCATCGTGACGAGCGTGAGGTTCATCGCGGGCACGCGGCCGAAGCGGTCGGCGACGAGCCCGATCACGACACCGCCGATCGGCCGCGCGATGAAGCCGACGCCGAAGGTCGCGACCGACATCAGCAACTGCTGCTGCGCGGAGACCGCGGGAAAGAACAGTTTGCCGAGCAGCACCGCGAAGAAACTGAACACGGTGAGATCGAAGAATTCGAGGCCGTTGCCGATCGTGATCGCGACAATCAGCTGACGATTGGACGGGGATGCGGCAACGTCGCCGACATGCCCGCCGAACATGCTGCCTGCTCGGGGCGCCTTCATGAAGGTGTGTCTCCGTACTGGTGATGCGTGTCGTGTGCACGGCCCGTTGGACGGCCTGCGCATGCAGTCTAGGCATTCAAAATACGCAGCCCGGAGCGACATTTTTCGATCGTGATAACGCACGGTTATCGCGTGCTTTCCGCGCGGAAACGCGGTGTAGGATACGAACGTCGCCACCGCCGCCGCGCCCCGCCTCGCCGTGAAACACCACCAGCTCCGGGCGCTTGCCGCCATCGCCGAACACGGCAGCCTGCGCGCGGCCGCGCGCGCGATCCACTTGTCGCAGCCCGCGCTGACGAAGGCGATCCGCGAACTCGAACTCGATCTCGGCGTGCCGCTCGTCACGCGCAACGCGCGCGGTGCGCAGCTCACGCGTTTCGGGCAGGCCGTCTATGCCCGCGCGCGGCTGATCCTCGCGGAGATGCAGCACGCGCGCGACGACGTGATCCAGCTGTCGGGCGGCAAGGAAGGTGCGCTCGCATGCGCGCTGACGCCGCTGGTGTCGCTCGGCTTCCTGCCGGCCGCGCTCGACGCGTTCCGGCAGCGCATGCCGACGATCCGCCTCGACGTGCGCGAAGGATTTCTCGACACGGCGCTGCCGCGGCTGCGCGACGGCTCGCTCGACTTCGTGATCGCGATCGTCGACGCGGCCCGGCTGTCGCCGGAATTCACGTTCCGGCCGCTGCTCGAATCGGAATTGATCCTGATGACGCGCGCGAGCAATCCGCTGCGTCACTGCACGTCGCTCGCGCAATTGCAGGACGCGCAGTGGATCCTCAACACGTCGCCTGAAAGCATCGGCCGGCTGCTGCAGGACGTGTTCGTCGCACACGGTTATCCGGCGCCGCAGCCGATCGTCGAATGCACGTCGTTCAGCGCGGCATTTTCGCTGTCGGTGCACACCGACACCGTGTCGTGCGTGCCGAAGAGCTTCATGGAAATCGACTGGATTCGCGAGCGGATGGTCGCGATCGACGTGGAGGAAACGATTCCGGCCGTGTCGGTCGGCGTGCTCACGCGCCGCGATGCGCTGAACACGATTGCCTGCGACTACCTGATCCACTGCTTCGTCGAAGCCGTGCGCCGGCACGATCGCGCGACGCTGCTGTGGCGGTAGCGCCAGCGTTCAGACGAACAGCGCGATGCACAGCGCGGCCCCGCACAGGTACGTGCCGAGCGCGCCGATGAAACGCACGGGATTCGGGTTGGCCATCGTCGGCCACGCGAGCAATCCGATCACCAGCAGGCAGCGGCACGCGGTTGCCGCGACGATCAGCGCGAGGATCGCGCGAGACGGATCGTGCGCGCCGAAATGGAGAAACAGCACCGCGAGGAACGGCGCGTATTCGGCCGTGTTGCCGTGCGCGCGCACGATCTTGTGCAGCCCGTTCGTCGGGTCGGACGCACACCCGGACCCGATGGTGCATCGAAAGCGCGTGACGGACACGACGAACCCGAGCCCGAACAGCAGCAGTCCGAGGATGGCCGTGCACACGAGTGCGACGGGATGGATCGCCATGGGACTCCGGGCGGAAGCGGACATGCGCCGCACATCCGGCGATCGTACCCGCCGCCGGCGCGCGCGGCTATCGCGGAAACCCGTAGCGTCGCCGTGCGACGCCCCCCTTTCACGAACGGGTTCCGGCCCGAATTGGAACGATGCCGCAGCGCACGAAATCCGTGCATCGTCCGTCGGCCCGGCCACGCGGGCCTGCCCGCCGCCGCCCCTGCCACGCGGACGTCGCCGCGCGCAACGCGCAAACGTTTAAGCCGCAGCGGCGCGCACCATCGCGGCGCGCCGCCCGTTGCCGCGCCTCACAGGCATGCACGTTGCGTCGACGCATCTCGGTAGTCGACGCCCTTGGCAGCCCGCTGCGGAGGACTACACTAATCCTTAATGGGGTGCGGCCGGAGCCCGCGCCTTCAGGGAGACGCCGCCATGAATCGGCCGCTGAATCGTATCCTGCCGCGCGTGACCGGTCCCGCATCGGTCTGGACGTGGGTCAAGTGGTCCCTGCTCGCCGCGCTGCTGATCGCGGTGGCGATCGTCGCGCGGCTCGTGCAGAGCGAGATCGAAACGTCCCGGCTGCAGGCGCACTACCTGTCCGATCTCACCCGCGACGTCGGCTACACGCTCGAGGCGGGCCCGAGCGATCGCATCCGCTTCCCCGCGAACGGCCCGTACGACCAGCGCCTCGGCTACGCGATGATTCCGGCGTTCCAGGAGCGGCTGCTCGCGCGCGGCTTCGTCGTCGGCAAGCAGGCGCGCGATTCCCAGCGGATGCTGTCGATCGGCGATCGCGGGCTGTTCCTCCCGTTCGAGGAGAAGGACCAGGCGGGCCTGACGCTGTTCGACTCGACCGGTGCACCGCTGTTCGCGACCGTGTTCCCGCAGCGCGTCTATGCCGACTTCGACAGGGTGCCGCGCGTGATCGCCGATTCGCTCCTGTTCATCGAGGATCGCTACCTGCTCGACGCGAACGAGCCGAACCGCAACCCGGCAATCGACTGGGGGCGCTTCAGCCGCGCGCTCGCCGACCAGGCGCTGCACGTCGTCAACCGCCATCAGGCGCGCCCGGGCGGCAGCACGCTCGCGACGCAGATCGAGAAGTTCCGCCATTCGCCCGAGGGCCGCACCGCGACGCCGCCCGAGAAGCTGCGACAGATCGCGTCGGCGTCGGTGCGTGCGTACCTGAACGGCCCGCAGACGATGCCCGCGCGCCGTACCATCGTCGTGCGCTACCTGAATTCCGTCCCGCTCGCCGCGCGGCCGCACATCGGCGAGATCACCGGCATCGGCGACGGCCTCGCCGCGTGGTACGGCCGCGACTTCAACGATGTGAACCGCATCCTGTCCGCGCCGACGACGGGCGACAACGTCGATGAACAGGGCAAGGCGTTCCGCGAGGTGCTGTCGCTGATCATCGCGCAGCGCGCGCCGTCGTACTTCCTCAATCGCGGTTATCCGGCCCTGGAGCGGCTGACCGACAGCTACCTGAGGCTGCTGTCGAACGGCGGCGTGATCTCGCCGGCGCTGCGCGATGCCGCGCTTGCCGCGCAGATCGAACGCAGCGCGCCGCCGGCCGCCGCGCACGTGCAGTCGTTCGTGTCGCGCAAGGCCGTGACGTCCGCGCGCGCGTCGCTGCTGTCGGCGCTCGGCATCAGCGACCTGTACCAGCTCGACCAGTTCGACCTGCAGGCGACCAGCACGCTCGACAACGGCGTGCAGCAGGCCGTCGCCGAACGGCTCGCACGGGCGTCGACGCGCGACGGCGCGCAGGCGGCCGGCCTGTACGGTTTCGAGATGCTCGCGCCGAAGGACGACCCGTCGCACCTCACGTACAGCTTCACGCTGTACGAACACCGCAACGGCGCGAACCTGCTGCGCGTGCAGACCGACAGCGTGAACGAGCCGTTCGACGTCAATCGCGGCGGCCGCATCAACCTCGGCTCGACCGCGAAGCTGCGCACGCTGATCACCTACCTGCAGATCGTGTCCGACCTGCATGCGCGCTACGCGAACCTGTCGAACGCGGAGCTGGCCCGCGTGAAGCCCGACCCGATCGACGGGCTGTCGCACTGGGCGCTCGACTACCTGTCGCATACGCGCGACCGCTCGCTGCAGGCGATGCTCGGCGCGGCCGTCGAACGCAAGTATTCGGCGAGCCCCGACGTGTTCTACACGGGCGGCGGCGCACAGGTGTTCTCGAACTTCGAAAAGTCGGACAACGGCCGCATCCTGACGCTGCACGCGGCCTTCGAGCACTCGGTCAACCTCGTGTTCGTGCGGCTGATGCGCGACATCGTCCACTACGAGACGCTGCAGGCGGCCGGCCCGTCGTCGTCGTGGCTCGGCGACCCCGAACAGCGCCGGCATTACCTGCAGCAGTTCGTCGACGGCGAAAGCCAGGTCTACGTGAAGCGCTACTACACGCGCTATGCGGGCAAGGCGCCCGACGACGCGCTCGCGCTGATGCTGAAGGACGTGCGCAAGTCGCCGCCGAAGATCGCGACGGTGCTGCGCAGCGTCGCGCCGAACGAATCGCTCGCGTGGTTCGACGCGCAGATGCGCGCGCAACTGAAGGGCACGCCGGCCGTGACACTGTCCGACGACGATCTCGCCAGGCTCTACGCGAAGTACGCGATCGACCGCTTCAACCTCAACGATCGCGGTTATATCGCGAGCGTGCATCCGCTCGCGCTATGGACGCTCAACTACCTGCGCGCCCACCCGGCGGCGGCGCTTGCCGATGTCCAGCGCGACAGCCGCGACGCGCGTTTCTACACGTACTCGTGGCTATACAAGACGCGCTACCACGCGACCCAGGACCGGCGCATCCGTCGCATGGTCGAACTGCGCGCGTACGCGGAGATCACGAAGTCGTGGCGGGCACTCGGCTACCCGTTCGCGGAAGTCACGCCGTCGTACGCGGCCGCGATCGGCGCATCGGGCGACCAGCCCGACGCGCTCGCGAAACTGATCGGCCTGATCGCGAACGGCGGGCAGAAAGCGCCGACCGAGACGATCACGCAGCTCGACTTCGCGAAGGGCACGCCGTACGAAACGCGCTTCGTGCGCGCGGCCGCGCAGCCGCAACCGATGCTGTCGCCGGAGATCGTCAACGTCGCGCACACGCTGCTGCGCGACGTCGTGCTCAACGGCACCGCGCGCCGCCTCGCGGGCGGCTTCACGCTGCCCGACGGCAAGACGCTCGACGTGTACGGCAAGACCGGGACGGGCGACCAGCGCTTCAACGTCTATGCGCGCGGCGCACGGCTGATCGAGTCGCGCAAGGTGAACCGCAGCGGCACGTTCGTGTTCGTGCTCGGCGACCGGTTCTTCGGGGTCCTGACGGCAACCGCGCACGAACCGTACGCGGCACGCTACGACTTCACGAGCGCGATGGCCGTGCAGTTGCTGAAGTCGATGGCGCCGGCACTCGCGCCGCTGATCGAACGGCCGGCCGGCACCGGCACGCATACCGCGGGCGCCGCCCCGCAGGCGGCAGCGCCGGCGACGGGTGCCGCGGCCGCGCAACCGTCCTGACGGCCGCACGTCGTGTCATGCGCCGACGCGCCGCTCAGTGCGAGCGGCCGTCGTAGTGCGTGACCGGCAGCGCGTCGAGATCGACACCTTCGAGACAGCGCACATTGATCGCGACCATCGCGGTGCCGTTCGGGTGGACGCCCTCGCCGAACGTGTGAATCCCGCAGCGCTTGCAGAAGCGGTGCTTGATCACGTGCTTGTTGAACATGTAGGTGGCGAGATGCGCGTCGGGCGTGAGCAGCGTCATGCGATCGCGCGGCACGAACCACATCAGCGCGCCCTTGCGCTGGCAGATCGAGCAGTTGCACGCCATCACGCCCTGCAGGTCGCCTTCCGCCTCGAACTTCACGTCTCCGCAATGACAGCTTCCGCGATAAATCATGGTCGTCTCCCGGTGCGGCCCGTGCGCATCGGCGGCGCCCCGGCGGGACACCGTTGGCCAGACCGATCAAGGCAGGTACAGTAGCGCGCAGATGCGCCGCGCGCAATGTCCGGCGGCGCCCTTCCCGCCCCTGTCCGAACAAGGAAAACCGTCATGCTCGAAATGCGCCCCGGCTGCGAATGCTGCGACAAGGACCTGCCGCCCGATTCGGCGGATGCCCGCATCTGTACGTTCGAATGCACGTTCTGCGCGACCTGCGCCGACGACGTGCTGAAGGGCCGCTGCCCCAACTGCGGCGGCGACTTCGCCGTGCGGCCGCGGCGACCGGCGAGCCTGCTCGCGAAATACCCGGCGTCGACCGAGCGCATCCACAAGCCGGGCGGCTGCGCGAACGCCTGACCGCGCCGCCCGCCGTTTCGCGTCACGACATCTCGATCCGCGCGCGCGTCACCGCGAGCAGCGCCGCCATCGCGCGGCGCGCACCGTCCTCGTCGCGCATGCGGATCGCGTCGCTGACGGCCGTGTGCTCGGCGAGCGACGCGTTGTACACGTCCGCGCGGCGCGCGTTCAGGTGCAGCTGCGCCTCGAGCGTGCGATCGATCAGCGTGCCGAGCGGCACCAGCAGTTCGTTGCCGCCGGCCTCGAGCACGCTCAGGTGAAAACGCAGGTCGGCACGCACCCATTCGTCGACGTTGCGCGCGGCGGCCATCGCACGCGCCGCGCCGTCGATCGCCTCGAACGTTGCCGGTGTATGCATGCGCGCGGCGAGCGCGGCCGCGTATGGCTCGACCATCTCGCGCATCTCCTGCAGTTTCAGCGCGAACGCGAGCGGCGGCGCGACGCGCGCATACCAGTCGAGCAGGTCGGCGTCGAGCAGGTTCCATACGCCGCGCGGCCGCACGCGCGTGCCGATCTTCGGCCGCGACTCGACGAGCCCCTTCGACGTGAGCGTGCGCAGCGCCTCGCGCATCACCGTGCGGCTCACGCCATACATCTCCATCAGGTCGGGTTCCCTCGGCAGCAGCGACTCGGGCGGGTAGTCGCCGCGCAGGATCGCCGTGGCGAGCCGGAAGGCCGTCTGTCCATGCAGGTCGCGTCGAATGATCGTTCTCCGTAATGCCGGTACCCGGGTGGTCCGGCTGCCCACTATCTGCACAATAGTACTATTAATACTATTTTTTATCGGCCTGCGCTAGGATAACCGCGAAAGCACGCGACCGCGCGCGGCGCCCGACTCCCGCGCCGGTCAATCATGGAGACCCGCATCGTGAAAATCACCCGCCTCGAAACCTTCGTCGTCCCGCCGCGCTGGCTGTTCCTCAAGATCGAAACCGACGAGGGCATCGTCGGCTGGGGCGAGCCTGTCGTCGAAGGCCGCGCGCACACGGTCGAGGCCGCCGTGCAGGAGCTGGCCGACTACCTCGTCGGCCGCGACCCGCTGCTGATCGAGGATCACTGGCAGGTGATGTACCGCGCGGGCTTCTACCGCGGCGGCCCCATCATGATGAGCGCGATCGCGGGCGTCGACCAGGCGCTGTGGGACATCAAGGGCAAGCATCACGGCGTGCCGGTGCATGCGCTGCTCGGCGGCCAGGTGCGCGATCGCATCAAGGTGTATTCGTGGATCGGCGGCGACCGGCCGAGCGACGTCGCGAACAATGCGCGCGCGGTGGTCGAGCGCGGCTTCAAGGCCGTGAAGATGAACGGCTCCGAGGAACTGCAGATCGTCGACACCTACGACAAGGTCGAGCAGGTGATCGCGAACGTCGCGGCCGTGCGCGACGCGGTCGGCCCGCACGTCGGAATCGGCGTCGACTTCCATGGCCGCGTGCACAAGCCGATGGCCAAGGTGCTCGCGAAGGAGCTCGACCCGTACAAGCTGATGTTCATCGAGGAGCCCGTGCTGTCGGAGAACGCCGAGGCGCTGCGCGACATCGTCAACCAGACCAACACGCCGATCGCGCTCGGCGAGCGGCTCTACTCGCGCTGGGACTTCAAGCACATCCTCGCGGGCGGCTACGTCGACATCATCCAGCCCGACGCGTCGCATGCGGGCGGCATCACCGAGTGCCGCAAGATCGCGACGCTCGCGGAGAGCTACGACGTCGCGCTCGCGCTGCACTGCCCGCTCGGCCCGATCGCGCTCGCCGCGTGCCTGCAGCTCGACGCGGTCAGCTACAACGCGTTCATCCAGGAGCAGAGCCTCGGCATCCACTACAACCAGGGCAACGACCTGCTCGACTACCTGCGCAACCCCGAGGTGTTCCGCTACGAGGACGGCTTCGTCGCGATCCCGCAGGGCCCGGGGCTCGGCATCGACGTGAACGAGGAGAAGGTGCGCGAGATGGCGAAGACGGGCCACCGCTGGCGCAACCCGGTATGGCGCCACGCGGACGGCAGCGTCGCCGAGTGGTGAGCGCGATGCGCGGCGTGCGCGCTGAGTCGCGCTGAGTCGCGCTAAGTCGCGCTAAGTCGCGACAAGTATCGATACGAGAACGGCTGCCCGACAGGCAGCCGTTTTTGCATGCCCGGCGCGGCGCCGGGCACATGGTGAATGCACGTGGCGGATGCGCGTCGGCGGCCTGGCGTCGCGCCGCGCGCAACCGGCCGTCAGCCGAGCGCCGCGAACCCCGGCACGCTGAACGACAGCACCGCGGCCGCGACGAACACGCCGATCATCGTCAGCGCCTCGAGATGCAGGATGTTGCGGAACGTGTGCGCATCCTCGGTCGACGCGGTGCGGCGCAGGCGCGGCAGCGCCGAGAAGCGGTTCAGGCCGCCGAGCACGAGCGCGAGCGCGACGAGCAGCAGCTTCAGCAGCAACACGCGCCCCCACGTGCTGCCGTCGAGCGGCGCAAGCGACCCGCCGAGCCCGCGGATCGCATTGAGCGCGCCGGTGCCGAGCACGAACACGACCGCGACGATCGACGTACGGGACAGGTGCTGGCCGATGCGGATCAGCGCGCCGCGCGCGACCGACGAACCGAGCGCCGGCAGCACCGCGAGCCCGCCCGCGAGCACGAGGCCGCCCCACACGGCGGTCGCGAGCAGGTGCAGCGTCTGCACGCCGACCGCCGCGGACAGCGCACCCGTGTCGGCCGCATGGCCGAGCGAGGCCTTGCCGGCCGCGACCACGATCACCGCGAGCCACAGCACCGCGTGCGCGACCGGGCCTTCCGGCTTCGCCAGCGCGACGATCACGAGCACCACGGCGCCGGCGAACGCGACGCTCCATGCGAAGCCCGTATGGGTCTGCGTCAACATCACGGGAATCGCGGCGAACGCGCCGCCGAGCCCCGCGCCGCTCATCGTCGCGGCCTCGTAGACGAGCCAGCCGAGATCCGCGAGCACCAGCGCCAGCGCCGCCGCGACCAGCGAATGTTGCGCGCGCAGCCACGCGGGATGGGACGGCGCGACGACCGGACGTGCCCCGTCCTTGCCGAGCCAAGCCTTGAGCAGCGCCGAGCCGACCGCCATCGCGAACGCGGCGTCCATCAGCGCCGCGAGCGCGACCTGACCGATCCACAAGCTGTCGAACTTCATCGCGCACACCCTCCCGAAAGCGGCAGGCCGACGATGCGGCAACGGGACGGACAGCGTGAGGAAGGCAACGGCACGGTAGAAAACGTCATCGATGAATCCGGAAACGGGAGAAATGACTGGACCTGCGGCGGAGGCGGCGCCGCGCGACCCGCGAGTGTACGGTCTTCGATGGTGAAAACGCACGCCGGTTCACACAGGTGCGGCGCAATGCGCGTCAAATTGTCGCAAGTCGCAAACGGACAGGAACCGATGTCCTTTTGCCAAATAGCCGTCATTACCCATCGATGATAGAATGCCGCGTCGCAGCAGCCCGGCTGCCTTGCCGTCATGCGCCGAGCCGATCGTAGCCCGGACAGGTCCCCGTCGAATAAACATGGAGTCTCGTGTGTCTTCAAGACGCCTCTTCCGTCCGCTGCTCGCCGTTCTGATGTTCGGCGGCGCGGGCCTTATGAGCGCTGCCCAAGCGCAGACCAAGCCCACGGAGCAAGCGCACGCCCAGCAGGCGCCGCTCAAGGCACCCGATACCATGGCCGAGCGCGTGCGCGGCTGTACGGCCTGCCATGGCGTCCATGGCCAGGGTACGGACAACGACTACTTCCCGCGTCTTGCCGGCAAGCCGGCCGAGTACCTGTACAACCAGCTCGTCAACTTCCGTGACGGCCGGCGCAAGTACCCGCCGATGAACTACCTGCTGACGTACCTGAACGACGACTACCTGCGCGAGATGGCCGAGCACTTCTCGGCCGAACGCCCGCCGTACCCGGCGCCGGCGAAGCCGACGCTGCCGGCCGCGACGCTCGCGCGCGGCAAGCAGCTCGTCACGCAAGGCGACCCGTCCCGCAAGCTGCCGGCCTGCGTGGCCTGCCACGGCGCGACGCTCACCGGCATGCAGCCGGCGATCCCGGGCCTGGTCGGCCTGCACGCCGACTACCTGAGCGCGCAGATCGGTGCATGGCGCTCGGGCAACCGCCACGCGAAGGCGCCCGATTGCATGCATGAAGTCGCTTCGAAGCTTTCCGACGAAGACGTGACGGCCGTGACCGCATGGCTCGCCGCGCAACCGGCGCCCGCCAACCCCGTGCCGGCTCCGGCGCGTTCGATGAAGACTCCGCTCGCCTGCGGCAGCGAACCGCAATAAGGCAAGGGAGACAGACACAATGAAACGCAAGTCCCTGTTTGCACTCTCGGCTGTCGCGATCGTCGCGGCCGCCGCCCTCGTGCCGGTCCTGTGGCCGGGCAACGACACGCTGCACGGCGCCGCCGCCGTCGCGGCCACGCCGGCCGACCAGGCCGCACTGATCAAGAAGGGCGAGTACCTCGCGCGCGTCGGCGACTGTATCGCGTGCCACACCGTGCGCGGCGGCAAGTCGTTCGCGGGCGGCCTGCCGATGGCGACGCCGTTCGGCACGATGTACACGCCGAACATCACGCCGGACGACAAGGACGGCATCGGCAAGTGGACGTCGGACGACTTCTACCGCGCGATGCACACCGGCCGTTCGAAGGACGGCAGCCTGCTCTACCCGGGCTTCCCGTTCGCGAGCTACACGAAGGTCACGCGCGCGGATTCCGACGCGATCTACGCGTACCTGCGTTCGGTCGCGCCGGTGTCGGTGCCGAGCCGTCCGCACGAACTGAAGTTCCCGTTCAACAACCGCAACCTGCTGATCGGCTGGCGCACGCTGTTCTTCAAGGAAGGCGAGTACAAGCCGGATCCGACCAAGTCGGTCGAATGGAACCGCGGTGCGTACCTCGTCGAGGGCCTCGGCCACTGCTCGATGTGCCATACGTCGATCAACATGATGGGCGGCCCGGTGAGCTCGGCAGCCTTCGCGGGCGGCCTGATCCCGCTGCAGAACTGGTATGCGCCGTCGCTGACGAACGACAAGGAACTCGGCCTCGGCGACTGGCACGTGCAGGAGCTGTCCGACCTGCTGCAAGCCGGCGTGTCGAACAAGGGCGCGGTGTTCGGCCCGATGGCCGACGTCGTGCACAACAGCCTGCAGTACATGAGCGACGAAGATACGCGCGCGATGTCGACGTACCTGAAGTCGATCCCGCAGAAGGCTGAAGCGCCGAAGAACATGCAGTACGAGCCGTCGAAGCAGTTCGGCAACGCGCTGTTCGACCAGGGCAAGAAGATCTACGCGGACAACTGCGCGACCTGCCACGCCGAAACCGGCGCGGGCAAGCCGCCGGCCTATCCGCCGCTCGCGGGCAACCACTCGATCGTGATGGAATCGGCGGTCAACCCGATCCGCATGGTGCTCAACGGTGGCTATCCGCCGAGCACGTTCAAGAATCCGCGTCCGTACGGGATGCCGCCGTTCGCACAGTCGCTGTCGAACCAGGAGGTTGCGGCGGTCGTCACGTATATCCGGATGTCGTGGGGTAACAACGGTACGCCGATCTCGCCGCAACAGGTGAGCGACCTGCGTTCCGCGCCGCTCGACTAAGAAGCGGCTGACACACACGGGGCGCGGCTGCGGGAAACCGCGGCCGCGCCCTTTTGCATTTTGCAATTTGCGATGTCACCTCCCGCGCGGGCCGCGCGAGACGTCGCCGATCATAAAACTGAAGAGTGGTATCTATGTCTTTCGAATCTCTCGGCCTGGCCGAACCGCTCGTCAAGGCGGTCAACGAGCTCGGCTATACGTCGCCGACTCCCATCCAGCAGCAGGCGATCCCTGCCGTCCTCGGCGGCGGCGACCTGCTCGCCGGTGCGCAGACGGGCACCGGCAAGACGGCAGGCTTCACGCTGCCGATCCTGCAACGCCTGCACACGTTCTACGCCGAGCATCGCGGCGCGAAGCGCGCGGTGCGCGCGCTGATCCTCACGCCGACGCGCGAACTCGCCGCCCAGGTCGAGGAAAGCGTCCGTGCCTACAGCAAGTACCTGAAGCTGCGCTCGACCGTGATGTTCGGCGGCGTCAGCATCAATCCGCAGATCGACGCGCTCAAGCGCGGTGTCGACATCGTCGTCGCGACGCCGGGCCGCCTGCTCGATCACATGCAGCAGAAGACGATCGACCTGTCGGACCTCGACATCCTCGTGCTCGACGAAGCCGACCGGATGCTCGACATGGGCTTCATCCACGACATCAAGCGCGTGCTCGCGAAGCTGCCGCCGCAGCGCCAGAACCTGCTGTTCTCGGCCACGTTCTCCGACGAGATCAAGGCGCTCGCCGACAGCCTGCTCGACTCGCCCGCGCTGATCGAGGTCGCACGCCGCAACACGACCGCCGAGAGCGTCGCGCAGAAGATCCACCCGGTCGACCGAGACCGCAAGCGCGAACTGCTCACGCACCTGATCCGCGAACACAACTGGTTCCAGGTGCTCGTGTTCACGCGCACGAAGCACGGCGCGAACCGGCTTGCCGAGCAGCTGACGAAGGACGGCATCAGCGCGATGGCGATCCACGGCAACAAGAGCCAGTCGGCCCGCACGCGCGCGCTGGCGGAATTCAAGAACAGCACGCTGCAGGTGCTCGTCGCGACCGATATCGCCGCGCGCGGGATCGACATCGACCAGTTGCCGCACGTCGTCAACTTCGACCTGCCGAACGTGCCGGAAGACTACGTGCACCGGATCGGCCGCACGGGCCGCGCGGGCGCGACCGGCGAAGCCGTGTCGCTCGTGTGCGTCGACGAGAAGCAGCTGCTGCGCGACATCGAGCGGCTGATCAAGCGCGAGATTCCGCAGGAAGTGATCGCGGGCTTCGAACCCGATCCGAACGCGAAGCCGGAGCCGATCCAGCAGCGCCGCGGGCAACAGCAGCCGCGCGGCGGTGGCGGCGGTGGCGGCAATCGCCAGCCGCGTGCGGGCGGCTCAGGCCAGCCGGCCGCGAAACGCGACGGCAACGCACAGCCGAAAGCATCGCAGCAGAAGGCCGCGAAGCCGCGCACGCAAGGCGGTGCCGGCGGCAGCGGCGGGCGCCCGGCGGGCGGCGGCAATGGCGCACGCCCCGCGAACGGCAACGCCGCGCACCCGAACCGCAACCGTTCGTCGCGCAGCGGCCAGCGCGGTCACTGAAGCCGCGCGGCCGCGCGCCGCAGGTGCTCGACCTGGCGTTGCCAGCGTTCGAGCACCGCGGCGCGCTCCCCTTCCAGCGTGAACGTGACGCCTGTCGCGAGACGCGCATAACCGACCCGCTGTGCATCGCCGTGCGCGATCGTCGCAGCGAATCCGGCCAGTCCGCCGAAGTCCCCTTCGAGCGGCTCCATCGTCAATTGCGCCTGAAAGAACGCGCCGTCCGCGACGAGCGTCAGCGCGGCCCTACGCCGTTGCGCGACCGCGCGCGCCGCGCGCGATTGCGGCCAGAGCGCGAGCAGCAGCGTGCGTGCATCGTGTGCATAGATCTCGCCGACGCCGAGCAGCGTCGTGCGCAACTGGCCGTCGTCGGTCGCGACGATCAGCGATGCGGCGAAGTCGGCATGACGCTCGAGCGCCGTGCCGTCGAACAGCGAGACGACGGCCGGCGGCCACGCATCGAACGTCCATTGTTCGAGCGCGTGGCGATGGGTATCGGTCATGGTGGCGTGGCCCCGGTGGAAAGCGGATGAACGAGCCGCAGCATACGCGCGACGGGCCGCGCCGCGGCGATCAGCGCAGGAACACGTGCCGCGTGATCTTCGTGAGCGGGTAGTGGACGCCCGGCTGGATTTTCGCGGGCAGGTCGAGCGGCTTGAGCAGCATCTTCACGCACATGTCGGCCGACAGGTTGCGCCGCACCAGCTTGCTGATGCGCGCGGCGCGCTCGCGGTTGTACTGGCTGTCGCCGACACGATCCGGATAGCGGACCGCGAACACGTGGCGCAGCGCGATCTCGGAATCCTCGTTCTTGATTTCCATCACGCGACGCGCGAGCGCGCCGAGCACCGCGAGCCGGCCGTTGCCTTCGAGCTGGTTGTACTTCTTGAAGAACTTGAAGAAGTGCTTGTAGTGACGCACTTCGTCCGTGCGGATGTTGTCGGTGATTTCCTTCAGCACGGGCTCGTCCGAGCACTCGTTGATCGCGCGATAGAGCGTGGCCGTGCCCGTCTCGACGACGCAGCGCGCGACCATCTCGAGCGCGCGGGTCTTCTCGAATGCCTCGACCTTGCAGGTCAACGAATATTCGGCGAAGAAATTCGCGAACGCGGTATCCCAGTCGAACTCGGGCCACACGTGCGCGATGTACGCCTTCAGCGCGCGCCCGTGCTGCAATTCTTCGTGCTCCCATGCATTGTTGAGCCATGCGGAGACTTCCGGATCGTCGTTGAAGAACTGGCTCAGATTGCTCGTGTAGAGATCCGAGCCGCTTTCGATGAACGACGACGCGCACAGCAGCAGCAACAGATCCTCGTTCGCGGCGGCACGCTGACGATCGATCCGGTTCAGGTCGATGTCCTCGATGCGCCACGGCATCACATGCGTCGTTTTGGTGTCCATGGTGGTGCGCTCCCAGTCGTCGCACGGGCGCCGGCCCATGCCTTCGGCACAGGCGCCGACCGACCCGCAGGCGGCGTTTTACTTGCGTTTATAGTGGATTGGTCCGGCCGAACCATGCTGGCATCTTAGCCGGACTTTGACGTTCGTGCTCCAGAGCACTGACCATACCTGACAAGCGCAGTTCCACGACGTCTGTTGCCGTTCGTTAGACGAGTCCTTCAAACCGCTTGCGCCCGCTCGACGATACGGGCCGCGGGAAACGAAACGGGCGGCCGTCCGGCCGCCCGTGAAGCGCTGGAAATGCCGGTGAAAGCGGGCGGCAATCCGTCAGAAACCTGCCGCCAGGCCGTCGCGCCGGCTGTCGCTCGCGGCCACGTAGCCGCGCTCGCGATCGTCGCGGTCGAGACGCCAGATGAACTGCCCGGAACCGAAATCCATGTAAGGATCGTCGATCGACTTGATCGTATGGCCGCGCGCGGCCAGCGCATCGACGGTCGCGCGATTCATCGTGGCCTCGACGTCGAGCGTGAAGTCGCGGTTGACCTTCCAGCGCGGCGCATCGCAGGCGGCCTGCGGTTGCTGCCCGTAGCCGAGCATCCGCACGACGGTCTGCAGGTGCCCCTGCGGCTGCATGTCGCCGCCCATCACGCCGAAGCTCATCACGGCTTGCGTGCGGCCGTCGGCCTCCTCGGTGACGAACGCCGGGATGATCGTGTGGAACGGCCGCTTGCCGCCCGCGACGACGTTCGGCGACGCCGGGTCCATCGAGAAGCCGTGCCCGCGATTCTGCAGCGCGATACCGGTGCCGGGCACGACGAGCCCCGAACCGAAGCCCATGTAGTTCGACTGGATGAAGCTCACCATCATCCCGCGCTCGTCAGCCGCCGACAGGTAGATCGTGCCGCCCGAACGCGGCCGGCCGGCGCCGAAGTGCGTCGCGCGCGCGGGATCGATCAGCTTCGCGCGTTCGGCGAGATACGCGTCGTCGAGCATCTGTTCGGGCGTGACCTCCATCGCGCGCGGATCGGCGACGTAGCGATAGACATCCGCGAACGCGAGCTTCATCGCCTCGATCTGCAGATGCTGCGAGTCGACCGAATCGACCGGCCATTCCGTCACGCCCGCGTGCTCGGCGATCCCGAGCGCGATCAGCGCGGCGATGCCCTGCCCGTTCGGCGGAATCTCGTGGATCGTGTGACGGCCGAAGCGCTTGCCGATCGGCTCGACCCATTCCGGCCGGTACGCTCGCAGGTCGGCCGCGGTCAGCGCGCCACCGCCTTCGCGCGAGAACGCGGCGATGCGCTCGGCGAGCGCGCCCTCGTAGAACGCGCGGGCCCCCTCCTTCGCGAGTGTGCGCAGCGTCTGCGCATGACCGGGCAGGCACACGCGCTCGCCGACGAGCGGCGCGCGACCGCGCGGCATGAAGGTCTCCGCGAAGCCCGGCAGCCCCTGCAGCTCGGGCACGGCGGCCGCCCACTTGTGCGCGACGATCGGCGGCACCGCATAACCGCGCTCCGCGATCTCGATCGCCGGTTCGAGCAGGTCCGCGAACGGCAGCGAACCGAACTTCGCATGCAGCGCTTCCCAGCCCGCGATCACGCCCGGTACGGTGACGGTATCCCAGCCGCGTGTCGGCTTGTTCGCGATGCCGTTCGCCGCCTCGCCGTGGCGCCGGCGGAAATAGTCGACGTTCCACGCGGCCGGCGCGACGCCCGACGCGTTCAGCCCGGACAGCCGCTCGCCGTCCCACACGAGCGCGAACGCATCGCCGCCGAGCCCGCACGACACGGGCTCGACGACCGTGATCGCAGCCGCGGCGGCCAGCGCCGCGTCGACCGCGTTGCCGCCCTTCCACAGCATCCGGAGCCCGGCCTGCGCGGCGAGCGGGTGCGACGTCGACACGACGTTGCGCGCGAACACCGGAATGCGGGTCGTCGGATACGGGTTGTGCCAGTTGAAGCCAGTCATCGGTTCCACCTCGTCGAAAGCTGAATGAAGCGCCGGGCGCGCACCCGCGCGCGCGGGCAATCCGCCATTGCAGCGCGATCAGCGCGATCGCACAAATTCATTTGTCACATGAATCAATGCAATTTCCGCATGAATTGCCGGCGACCCTGGCGGCCATACCGGCCTAACGGCGTTGCCGCCCTTACAATACCCGCTCCGTCTCACGACACGACCACCGAGCCATGACCCGAGATCCCCGCCTCACCCTCAACGCGCGCCAGCAGGAACTGCTCGAATGGGTGCAGCGCGACGGCTTCGTGACCGTCGACGATCTCGCCGCGCACTTCGCGGTGACGCCGCAGACGATCCGCCGCGACGTGAACTGGCTCGCCGACCTGAACCTGCTGCGCCGCTATCACGGCGGCGCGAGCCTGCCGACCAGCTCCGAGAACGTGTCGTACACGGCGCGCCAGCGGATGTTCCATGACGAGAAGCGGCGCATCGCGGCGCTCGCGGCGTCGCACATTCCCGACCAGGCGTCGCTGTTCATCAACCTCGGCACGACCACCGAGGAAGTCGCACGCGCGCTGAACCGCCACCACGGGCTGCACGTGATCACGAACAACCTGAACGTCGCGTCGATGATGAGCGGCTACCCCGACTGCGAGGTGCTGATCACGGGCGGCATCGTGCGGCCGTGGGACAAGGGGATCGTCGGCGAACTCGCGATCGACTTCATCCGCCAGTTCAAGGTCGACTACGCGATCATCGGCACGTCGGCGATCGAGGCCGACGGCACGCTGCGCGACTTCGACACGCGCGAGGTGCGTGTGGCCGAGGCGATCATGCAGCATGCGCGCACCGTCTACCTCGTCGCCGACCATTCGAAGGTCGGCCGCCCGGCACTGGTGCGCCAGGGCCACCTGAGCCAGGTGCACGCACTCTTCACCGACAAGCCGCTGCCGCCGGAGATGGCCGACGCGGTGGCGACCGCCGGCACGCAGGTGTACGTCGCGGAGTGACGGCCGCGATGCTGCACCGCACCCGAAACTTCAAGTGAAATCAAGAAGTTGGCGCTGCGAGCAAACCGCTTGCGCGGGGTCCGGCTGTCAAACGGAAAATTAACGGGGCACGATTTGTGGTTGCCCGCATGCTCGACTAGACTCCAGTTCCCCGGCCCGTCCGACCGTTGCGCCTGTGCCAGGGCGCGGACGAATGGCATGGCCGGCGAATGCAGCTTTTCCCCCCAAACCATACCCCGCTGGGTATCGCGCGTCGGCCGTTGCGCCGGCCGCGCGGGCTGACTGGTCGCCATGGAGAGAACGATGCTGAGTCCGCATGAATTCGCCACGCTATTGCTTGTGAAGGACGCTCCCGATCAAACCTCGATGGATCGGGACGAAATCGACGCACTGCTGGAGCAGCAGCTCGTCCGCCTGGAAGGGCTCGGATCGGGGCGCAAGTACTGCGTGACCGAGACCGGCGACGCCGCGCTGCGATCCATCAAATACCGCTATTCGTAAAACCACACCGTTGCCGACCTGACCGCGCGGCCCGGATTCCGGGCCGCGCGGTCGTTCCTGCTTCCTCGCTTCCCCGCCTCGCCCCCCACCTGCTTCAGCCGCCGCGCAGCGTCGGATCGACCGCCGCCCGCCAGCTGATGGCTTGCGCTCGCGCGCCGTTGAAATACGCGATCCAGCCGGCACGCGCTGCCGCGTCGGGCGCCGCATAGCGCGTCGAAAGTTCGTTTACGAACGCACAATAGTTCGCTTCGGTCAGCCCGCGATACCGTTTAGCCACGTATGCGTCGTACAGCGTCGAATAGACCGGCTGCGCGTCCGCGCCCCAGTCGCGCGCCGCGCCGCCGCACGACGTCTGCAGGTCGACGAACGACGGCGTGCGCCAGTTGCCGACGAGCGGCGGCATACCGGCACTGCACCCCGCCAGAAGGACGGCGCACACGCCGGCCCACATCCCAATACGCATGATTCACCTCGCGAAACGGTCGATTCCGCCAGTATCGTCCGGGATCGCGCAGCGCGCTACTGGCCCCGCTTTATCGAACTTTACTTTTTCGATTTCGTTCGTTAAATTTCGAATTCGAACATTTTCTGTTCAACCATTTCCCTCAGACGATAAGGACAGCAGGTGACCCAACCGAATCGCTACGATCTGCTCGTCGTCGGCGGCGGCATCAACGGCGCGGGCATCGCGCGCGATGCGGCCGGCCGCGGCCTGTCGGTCCTGCTCTGCGAGCAGGACGATCTCGCGTCGCACACGTCGTCGTGCAGCACGAAGCTGATTCACGGCGGCCTGCGCTACCTCGAGTACAACGAGTTCGGGCTCGTGCGCAAGGCGCTGCAGGAACGCGAGACGCTGCTGCGCGCGGCGCCGCACATCATGTGGCCGCTGCGCTTCGTGATGCCGCACATGCCGAACCTGCGGCCGGCCTGGCTGATCCGCATCGGCCTGTTCCTCTACGATCACCTCGCGAAACGCGAACTGCTGCCCGGCTCGCGCGGCATCGACATGCGCCGCCATGCGGCCGGCGCGCCGCTGATCGACTCGATCAAGCGCGGCTTCGTGTATTCCGACGGCTGGGTCGACGACGCCCGCCTCGTCGTGCTGAACGCGATGGATGCGAAGGAGCGCGGCGCCGAGATCCTCACGCGCACGAAGCTCGTTTCCGCCGAACGCCGCGGCGACGAGTGGGAAGCGCGGCTGCAGCACGCCGACGGTTCGATCCGCGTCGTGCATGCGCGCGCGATCGCGAACGCGGCCGGCCCGTGGGTCGGCGACGTGCTGCACGGCGCGCTCGGCCGCGGCGCGCATCACAGCGTGCGGCTCGTGAAGGGCAGCCACATCATCACGCGCCGCCTGTTCGATCACGATCACGCGTACATCTTCCAGAACCCGGACAAGCGGATCATCTTCGCGATTCCGTACGAGCACGACTTCACGCTGATCGGCACGACCGACGTCGAATACACGAACGATCCCGCGAAGGTCGCGATCGATCGCGACGAGACGCAGTACCTGTGCGATTCGATCAACCGCTACTTCAAGCGCAAGATCTCGCCGGCCGACGTGCACTGGACCTACTCGGGCGTGCGCCCGCTGCTGGAAGACGAGAACGCCGCGAACGCATCGGCCGTCACGCGCGACTACCGCCTCGAAATGGACGAAGGCGCGGGTGCGCCGCTGCTGTCGGTGTTCGGCGGCAAGATCACGACGTTCCGCAAGCTCGCGGAAGAAGCCGGCGACATGCTGAGCCGCGCGCTCGGCCGCGACGCGAAGACCTGGACGGCCGGCGTCGCGCTGCCGGGCGGCGACATCGCGAACGCGAACTTCGACGTGTTCGCCGCCGCGTTCGCGAAACGCCACCCGTGGCTGCCCGCCGCGCTCGCCCGCCGCTATGCACGTGCGTACGGCACGCGCGCGGAGCGCGTGATCGACGGCGCGAAGTCGCTCGCCGAACTCGGCACCGAAATCGCCCCGGGCATCCACGACGCCGAACTGCGCTACCTGCGCGACGCCGAATGGGCGACCTGCGCGCAGGACGTGCTGTGGCGCCGCTCGAAGCTCGGCCTGCACGTCGCGCCGGGCACGCTCGACGCGGTGACGGCCGCGATCGACGCGTGGTTCGCCGCCGCGCACGCGCCGCAGGCCTGACCCGAATGCAGTAGCAGTTGCCGTACCGACGTTGACTCACCGACGCGCCGCCCCCCATGCGGCGCGCATCACAACTAAGTCAAATCCACGGATGGAGATGAGAGACATGCAGGATCAGTACATCCTCGCGCTTGACCAGGGCACCACGAGTTCCCGCGCGATGCTGTTCGATCGCCAGGGCAATATCGTATCGATCGCCCAGAAGGAATTCGAGCAGATCTACCCGCAACCCGGCTGGGTCGAGCACGACCCGCAGGAAATCTGGTCGACGCAAGCCGGCGTCGCCGCCGAAGCCGTCACGCGCACGGGCCTGAACGGCACGTCGATCGCCGCGATCGGCATCACCAACCAGCGCGAAACCACGATCGTCTGGGATCGCGAGACCGGCCAGCCCGTCTACAACGCGATCGTCTGGCAGGATCGCCGCACGGCCGACTTCTGCGATTCGCTGAAAGCCCAGGGCCTCGAGGCGAAGGTGCGCGCGAAGACCGGCCTGCCGATCGACTCGTACTTCTCCGGGACCAAGATCCGCTGGATCCTCGACAACGTTCCGGGCGCACGCGAGAAGGCCAAGCAGGGCAAGCTCGCGTTCGGTACCGTCGACAGCTGGCTCGTGTGGAACTTCACGAAGCACGAACTGCACGTGACCGACGTGACGAACGCGTCGCGCACGATGCTGTTCAACATCCACACGCGCGAATGGGACAACGAGCTGCTCGAGATGCTCGACATCCCGCGCAGCATGCTGCCCGACGTGAAGGCATCGTCGGAAATCTACGGTCACACGAAGACCACCGTGTTCGCGTCGAAGATCCCGCTCGCGGGCATCGCGGGCGACCAGCAGGCAGCGCTGTTCGGCCAGATGTGCACGCAGTCCGGCATGGTGAAGAACACCTACGGCACCGGCTGCTTCCTGATGATGAACACCGGCGACAAGCCGATCGAATCGAAGAACAACCTCGTCACGACGATCGCCTGGCAGATCGGCGACAACGTGCAGTACGCGCTGGAAGGCAGCATCTTCATCGCGGGCGCGGTGGTGCAGTGGCTGCGCGACGGCGTCGGCATCATCAAGTCGGCCGCCGAAATCGAAGCGCTCGCCGCGAGCGTGCCGCACACCGACGGCGTCTACCTGGTGCCCGCGTTCGCCGGCCTCGGCGCGCCGCACTGGAACGCACGGGCGCGCGGCTCGGTATTCGGCGTCACGCGCGGCACGACCTCCGCGCACCTCGCACGGGCGGCGCTCGATTCGATCGCGTACCAGTCGCTCGACGTGCTGGCCGCGATGGAAGCCGATTCGGGCATCAGCATCGGCGAGCTGCGCGTCGACGGCGGCGCGAGCGCGAACGACCTGCTGATGCAGTTCCAGGCCGACCTGCTCGGCGTCGACGCGGTGCGTCCGCAGATCACCGAGACGACCGCGCTCGGCGCGGCCTACCTCGCGGGCCTCGCGATCGGCTACTGGAAGAACCTCGATGAAGTGCGCAGCCAGTGGCAGCTCGATCGCCGCTTCTCGCCGTCGATGCCGAAGGAACAGGTCGAAAGCTGCATGGCCGGCTGGCAGCGCGCGGTACGCGCCGCGAAGGCGTGGGCCGACGATACCCAGTAATCGTCAGCCATCCATACGAAATACAACAACACCGGCGGACCGCGCTTGCGCGCGAGTCCGCGATGACATACGAGAGACAACCATGTCACCTTATATTGCAGAGTTCATCGGCACAGCGATCCTCGTGCTGCTCGGCAACGGCGCGGTCGCAAACGTGCTGCTTGCAAAGACCAAGGGCAAAGGCGCGGACCTGATCGTGATCGTGATGGGCTGGGCGATGGCCGTATTCGTCGCCGTCTACGTGACCGCGTCGTTCAGCGGCGCGCACCTGAACCCGATCGTCACCATCAGTCTCGCGCTCGCGGGCAAGTTCGCGTGGTCGAAAGTCGGCGGCTACATCCTCGCGCAGATGCTCGGCGGGATGGCGGGCGCCCTGCTCGTGTGGCTCGCGTATCGCCAGCACTTCGCGAAGGAAGCCGATGCGGACCTGAAGCTCGCGGTGTTCTGCACGGCGCCCGCGATCCGCAGCGTCACGCACAACGTGCTGACCGAAGCGATCTGCACGTTCGTGCTGATCCTCGGCGTGCTGTACCTCGCGTCGCCGCAGGTCGGCCTCGGCGCGCTCGACGCGCTGCCCGTCGGCCTGCTCGTGCTCGGCATCGGCATTTCGCTCGGCGGCCCGACCGGCTACGCGATGAGCCCCGCGCGCGACCTGTCGCCGCGCATCATGCACGCGCTGCTGCCGATCCCCGGCAAGCGCGACAGCGACTGGCGCTATGCATGGGTGCCCGTCGTCGGCCCGCTGCTCGGCGGCGCCGCGGCGGCCGGCCTGTACCTGCACCTGCACGCGATGGCCTGATCTCGACCTGATCTCGACCTGATCTCGACCTGATCTCGGCCTGACCGAAGCGCGCGGCCGCCACCGCCGCGCGCTTCATGCGCCTTTCTTCGCGCCTCCCTCGCCACGTTCGCGCTGGCGGTCGCCTCCGGCCGACACGAGCGACTTCAGCTTCACGCCCGCATCCGCCACGGCCGCCGGGCTCGCGTCGATCCCGCGTTCGACCAGCATGCTCGCCCACGCGCATTTCCTCGACGAACCCCACCGCACGGCCGAACCCGCGCACGGCGACGCGCCGCGCGACCGGAATCGTCAGGCCACACGCGCGGCATCGGGAAAACCTGCCGAAGCGTCTCGCGGCATGCGCGTGAAAGCACGTATGATGGCGAATTGATCTGCGTCGCCGACATTCCGCTTCTTCACCACCATGCTCGATCACCTCATCTGCGACTGCGACGGCGTGCTCGTCGACAGCGAAGTCATCGCCGACCGCGTGCTGCTCGATACGCTGTCCTCCACGTTCCCGAACATCGATTTCGAAGCCGCCGCGAAGTCGGCGTTCGGCCAGCAGACGTCGCGCTTCCTGGCCGGGATCGAATCCCGCTTCGGGATCGAGATGCCCGCCAACTTCATCGAAACGATCGAGCACAACATCGAGAGCGCGCTGGCGCAATCGCTCGCGCCGATCACCGGCGTGCGCGACGCGCTGCTGCAGGTGAGCCTGCCGGCGGCCGTCGTGTCGAACAGCCGGCTCGCGCGCGTGCGCAGTTCGCTGAAGCGCGCATCGCTCACCGAGATCTTCGGCGATCGCGTGTTCAGCTCAGAGCAGGTGGCGCGGCCGAAGCCCTACCCCGACGTCTACCTGCATGCGGCGCAAACGCTCGGCGTCGCGCCGGCGCGCTGCATCGTCGTCGAAGACAGCGTGTCCGGGCTGAATGCCGCGCGGGCGGCGGGCATGAAAACGATCGCGTTCGTCGGCGCGAGCCACATCCCCGACAACTACGCGGACGCGCTGCGCGCGATGGGCATCACGCGGATCATGCGCAGGATGGACGAGCTGCCGGCGTTCGTCGAAGCCGGCATGCGCGGAGAATTCGCGGACGTACAGTCCTGACGGTCGTTCCGGCGTGCGCCGTTTCACGCACGCCGTGCCACGGGCGCATGAACGCGCCCGCTTTCCCCTTCCCTTTCACTCAGGCCGGTTCGCAGCAGCGCTCGCGCGCGGCGGCCAGCGCCTCGCGGAACTCAACGAGTTCCGCGATCGTCAGCATCGGCAGCCCGTGCCGTTGCGCGAAACGCTCGACATCGTCGCCGCGCGTCATCGTGCCGTCGGGATTCATCAGCTCGCACAGCACGCCGGCCGGCTTCAGGCCCGCGAGGATCGACAGGTCGACCGTGCCTTCGGTGTGACCGCGGCGTGCCAGCACGCCGCCCGGCTGCGCACGCAGCGGAAACACGTGGCCGGGGCGCACGATGTCGTGCGGCTTCGCCCCTTCGGCGATCGCCGCGCGGATCGTCGTCACGCGATCGGCCGCCGATACGCCCGTATGCACGCCTTCGCGTGCCTCGATCGAGACGGTGAACGCGGTGCCGTTGCGGCTCTCGTTGGTCTGCACCATCGGCGGCAGCTCGAGCGCGCGCACCGTGTCGTCGGTCAGGCACAGGCACACGATGCCGCTGCACTCGCGGATCAGCAGCGCCATCGTCTCGGGCGTGATGCGCTCGGCGGCAACGATCAGGTCGGCTTCGTTCTCGCGGTCGTGGTCGTCCTGCAGCACGACCGCACGGCCTGCGCGCATCGCATCGAGCGCGGCGGCGATCCGCGGCGGCACCGGTTCGGAATCCAGTAACGGGAGATCGGCAAAGGCGTCGGCAGGTGCCGACGAAACGGACATCAAGGACATGTGAAACGCTCCTCGCAAATACGGTTTGGGCGAAAAACGTTTCAGGGCATTGCAAACAGACAGAACGACAACCCGCTTCGCGCATGCGGCGAAGCGGCCCTGGCGGACATGACTATCTGCACATCTTCTCTCATCCGGACTGTGACCGTCGGCTCTGGCATTCGACCAGATCTGCTGACCCCGCGCGGATGCGCGGGCGCTCGCGGGCTCGCCGGCTTACGCCAGCCTACCGCCGGTGGGGAATTTCGCCCCGCCCTGAAGACGCACTGATTGCCGGACGGGACAACCCCGTCAGCGGCGGGCCAAGCATACAACAGCTGCGCGCGCGGCGCAGTGAACTCCAGCTAAAACCTTACCGACGACCCCGTCTAACGGCATCGTCCGAACGGCCGACGGACGACCCGCGATCCCGCCCGAACGACGGGAACGCGGCCCGCTCCGGGCGGCCTGCGCGATCAGCCGGCCGCATGTGCGGCGTGCGCCGCATCGGGCACGAGCCAGCGCGGCGGCACCTCGGGGCTCACCGTCACGCGAAATGCGCGCGCCTCGCTGTCGCCCGGGTTGCGCAGGCTGTACGGCTGGTCGGCATCGAACACGATCGCATCGCCGGTCGCGAGCAACTGGCGGCGGTCGTGCACGCTGACTTCGAGCGTGCCCTCGCTGACGACGAGGTTGACCGTCGTGCCGGGCGCGCGGCGTGCGCCGGGCTCCGTGTGCAGCGGCGCGATCCGCAGCTCGTGGAATTCGGCCGCGGCCGGCTCGCCTTCCGGATAAAGCGCGCGCGCCGAGAAGCGGCCGTTCGAGCTGACGACGCGCGACGCGCGCTCGGCCGCCAGGTGCTCGAAGCCGTTCACCGCATGGCGGCGCAGGAAGGCGGCGACCGAAACCTTCAGCGCCGCGGCGATCTTGCAGAGCACCTTGATCGACGGCACGCTGCGCGCCGACTCGATCTGCGCAAGCATCGCGCGCGACACGCCGGACAGCCGCGCGAGCGCATCGAGCGACAACTGCCGCTCGGCGCGCAAGCGCGCGAGGTTAACGCCGACGACCTGCTCGAGAACGTCGAGCGACGCGGACGCCCGCGCATCGGCGGCGTCGCCGGACTCGAAGGAAGACACGTCGCGCACGAGCGCCAGGGATGAAGACATAGCATTGCCTCCGGGCCGCTGTGCGGCCCTGCGTATGGGGTAAGCCGGGATGGGGAATCGGGTTGCGCCAGCAATGGCGCGTATCGAAACGCTATCACCCGGCCTTGCACCGGCAAACGAAGTTATCTTCACACCGTTATCAGCATCGCGGAGGAATGCGTTTCTCGCGCCCCGTTTCCCGCCGCTATCGCGTCGCGCCGCCGGGCTCGCTCATTGCGCCGCCGGCGCCGCACCGCGTGCCGACCCGCGCGTGTCGAGCCGCATCGCGAACCACGTGACGACGAGCGCCGCGAACGTCACCGCGACGGCGACCCACGGCAGCGCATCGAGCGCGAGGCCGTGTTCCAGCGCAAGGCCGCCGAGCCACGCGCCGCCCGCATTGCCGACGTTGAACGCGCCGATGTTGAGCGTCGACGCGAGATGCGGCGCGCTCGCGGCCTTCTCGACCACGCGCGCCTGCAGCGGCGGCACCGTCGCGAACGCGGCGATCCCCCACACGAACACGGTGACGGCGGCCGCGACCGGCAGGTGGCTCGTCTTCGCGAAGACGGCCATCACGGCCATCAGCGCGACGAGGATCGCGATCAGCGACGGCATCAGCGCGCGGTCGGCGAACTTGCCGCCGAGCGTGTTGCCGATCGTCAGCCCCGCGCCGAACAGCACGAGGATCAGCGCGACCGAGCGCGGCGAGAAACCGGACACGGTCTCGAGGATCGGCGCGATGTACGTGAACACGACGAACACGCCACCGAAGCCGAGCACGGTCATCAACAGCGCGAGCCACACCTGCGGCTCCTTCAGCACGCGCACTTCGTGGCCGAGGCCGCCCGGCCCGCTGTCGTGACGGTTCGGCACGAGCGCGGCGACGCCGCCGAGCGCCAGCACGCCGAGCCCGGCGACGATCCAGAACGACGCGCGCCAGCCGAGCAGTTGCCCGACGAACGTGCCGAACGGCACGCCGAGCACATTCGACAGCGTGAGCCCCGTGAACATCAGCGCGATCGCGCTCGCGCGCTTGTCGGCCGGCACGAGCGACGCGGCGACCACCGCGCCGATCCCGAAGAACGACCCGTGCGCGAACGACGTGACGACGCGCGCGACCATCAGCATCGCGTAGCCGGACGCGGTCGCGCACAGCACGTTGCCGACGATGAAGATCGCCATCAGCAGCTGCAGCGCGGCCTTGCGCGGCATGCGGCTCGTCAGCACCGCGAGCAGCGGCGCGCCGGCCGCGACACCGAGCGCGTAGCCGGTGACCAGCAGGCCGGCCGACGGCAGCGACACGGCCAGGTCGTGCGCCACTTCGGGCAGCAGGCCCATGATGATGAACTCGGTGGTACCGATGGCGAAGGCGCTGATCGCAAGCGCCAGTAACGGAATGGGCATGACGTTCTCCGGAAGGCGGCGGACGCGGCGCCCGGTCGGTGCCGCACCGCACAAAAGGCAGGATGTGCGCATTGTCCCGAAGACATCGCTATTTGATAATTGGCGTGGCGTTTGAACCATTTTCAAATATTTCTGGAAAATCGCATGGACCGACTGGGCGATATCCGGCTGTTCGTCGAGGCGGCCGAACTGGGCAGCCTGTCCGCCGCCGGGCGCAAGCTGAACCTCACGCCGGCCGCCGCGAGCGCGCGCCTCGCGAAGCTCGAGGCGGCGGTCGCCACCCGGCTGCTCGACCGTTCGACCCGGCAGTTGCGGCTCACCGACGAGGGCCGCCTGTACCTGAACGGCTGCCGGCAGGCGTTGCAGGCGCTCGACGACGCAAACGCGCTGCTCCAGGCCGGCCGCAACGTGGTCGCCGGCCGGGTTCGGCTGTCGGCGACGTCCGATTTCGGCCGCCGCCGGCTGCTCGACTGGCTCGACGAATTCACCGCGCTTTACCCGGACGTGACGTTCTCGCTGACGGCGTCCGACTCGACGGTGAACCTGTGGCAGGACGAGATCGACCTCGCGATCCGTTTCGCCGCGCCGCCCGACGGCGCGCTGATCGCCCGCCGGCTCGCCGCGGACCGGCGCGTGCCGTGCGCGGCGCCTTCGTTCGTCGAACGCCACGGCGTGCCGCGCGATCCGCACGATCTGGCCCGCTTTCCATGCAACGTGATCACGATCGCGTCCGGGCCGATGAACACGTGGCGCTTCACGCGCGGCGACGACACGCAGACCTGCACGGTGCCGCTCGCCACCGCGTTCGAGACCAACGACGGCGGCCTCGCCCGCGAATGGGCGCTGCGCGGCCGCGGCATCGTGCTGAACTCGATCTGGGATGTCGCCGACGACATCCGCGCCGGGCGGCTCAAGGTCCTGCTGCCCGACTGGCGGCACCAGAGCGCGCCGCTGCACGCGATCTATCCCGGCAAGCGCTACATGGCGCCGCGCGTGCGCGTGCTGCTCGACTTTCTCGCCGAACGCTTCGCACGCGAGGAAGCCGCGCACGACGACCTGCTGAACGCGTGCCGCTGACGGCCGGCGCATCGCGGCTCGAGGGTCGGAACGCGCCGGCCGGCGTCGCGCGGCCGCAACCCGCCGCCCGTCCCGGGCAGCGTGAAAAGCTATAATGGAAAGCTTTCCCGACGGCTTTTCACATGCTGGCTGCACGCGATCCGCGTGCGGCGCGCGCGGCCGTCCCGATTCACTCTTGACGACGCCCCCAGGTCAACCACTGCGAACGGCGAATCCCCATGACCAAGAAAGTTTACGTAAAGACCTTCGGCTGCCAGATGAACGAGTACGACTCGGACAAGATGGTGGACGTGCTGAATGCGGCCGAAGGCCTCGAAAAGACCGACACGCCGGAAGACGCGGACATCATCCTGTTCAACACGTGCTCGGTGCGTGAAAAGGCGCAGGAAAAGGTGTTCTCCGATCTCGGCCGCGTGCGCGAGCTGAAGGAAGCGAAGCCCGGCCTGCTGATCGGCGTCGGCGGCTGCGTCGCCAGCCAGGAAGGCGCATCGATCGTGTCGCGCGCGCCGTACGTCGACCTCGTGTTCGGCCCGCAAACCCTGCACCGCCTGCCGCAGATGATCGACGCGCGCCGCGAGAGCGGCCGCGCGCAGGTCGACATCACCTTCCCCGAGATCGAGAAGTTCGACCACCTGCCGCCCGCGCGCGTCGAGGGGCCGAGCGCGTTCGTGTCGATCATGGAAGGCTGCTCGAAGTACTGCAGCTACTGCGTGGTGCCGTACACGCGCGGCGATGAAGTGTCGCGCCCGCTCGACGACGTGCTGACCGAAGTGGCCGGCCTCGCCGACCAGGGCGTGCGCGAAGTCACGCTGCTCGGCCAGAACGTGAATGCCTATCGGGGCGCGCTGGCAGCCGGCTCGACCGAAATCGCCGATTTCGCGACGCTGATCGAATACGTCGCCGACATCCCCGGCATCGAGCGGATCCGCTACACGACGTCGCACCCGAAGGAGTTCACGCAGCGCCTGATCGACACCTACGCGAAGGTGCCGAAGCTCGTGAGCCACCTGCACCTGCCCGTGCAGCACGGCTCCGACCGCATCCTGATGGCGATGAAGCGCGGCTACACGGTGCTCGAATACAAGTCGGTGATCCGCAAGCTGCGCGCGATCCGCCCGGACCTGTCGCTGTCGACCGACATGATCGTCGGCTTCCCCGGCGAGACCGAGGACGATTTCGACAAGATGATGGCGCTCGTGCACGAGATGAGCTACGACACGAGCTTCTCGTTCATCTACAGCCCGCGCCCCGGCACGCCGGCCGCGAACCTGCACGACGACACGCCGCGCGAGGTCAAGCTCAAACGCCTGCAACATCTGCAGGCGACCATCGAGGAAAACGTCGCGCGCATCAGCCAGTCGATGGTCGGGAAGGTCGAGCGGATCCTCGTCGAGGGCCCGTCGCGCAAGGACCCGAACGAACTCGCGGGCCGCACCGAGAACAACCGGGTCGTGAATTTCCCGGCGCCGCTCGCGTCGCACCCGCGCCTGATCGGCCAGATGATCGACGTGAAGATCAACCACGCGTACCCGCATTCGCTGCGCGGCGAGCTCGTGCTCGTGAGCGACGACGCGAGCGCGGCCACGCACTGACGTTCCACTGGAGCCCGACGCCACTTTGAAGCCGACCCAAGCACTGGAATTCGTCGCGCCGCGCGACGACAATGCGCGCCTCGCCAACCTCTGCGGCCCGCTCGACGAGAACCTGCGGCAGATCGAACAGGCGCTCGACGTCACGCTGTCGCGACGCGGCCACCGGATCGCGATCCGCGGGCGCGGCGCCAAGCTCGCGCTCGCCGCGCTCGAGAACTTCTACAACCGCGCGCGCGATGCGCTGTCGGTCGACGACATCCAGCTCGCGCTGGTCGAAGTGCGCCACACGGGCGGCAACGGCCGCCAGGACACGCTCGACGTGCGCTTCCGCGGCGACCCCGACCATCCGTTCGACGACCCCGTCGTCCAGCTCGACGCCAGCGAGCCGGACGAGGAGCCCGCGCCGAAGCTCTACACGCGGCGTGCCGACCTGCGCGGCCGCACGCCGGCGCAGCGCGAATACCTGAAGCAGATCCTGTCGCACGACGTGACGTTCGGCATCGGGCCGGCCGGCACCGGCAAGACCTACCTCGCGGTCGCCTGCGCGGTCGACGCGCTCGAGCGCGACCAGGTCAAGCGGATCGTGCTGACGCGCCCGGCCGTCGAGGCCGGCGAGCGGCTCGGCTTCCTGCCGGGCGATCTCGCGCAGAAGGTCGACCCGTACCTGCGCCCGCTGTACGACGCGCTGTACGACCTGCTCGGATTCGACAAGACGGCGAAGATGTTCGAGCGCCAGATGATCGAGATCGCGCCGCTCGCGTACATGCGCGGCCGCACGCTGAACCACGCGTTCATCATCCTCGACGAGGCGCAGAACACGACGCCCGAGCAGATGAAGATGTTCCTCACGCGGATCGGCTTCGGCTCGAAGGCGGTCGTGACCGGCGACACGAGCCAGGTCGACCTGCCGCGCGGCCACAAGAGCGGCCTCGTCGAGGCGCAGCAGGTGCTCGGCGGCGTGCGCGGCATCGCGCTCACGCGCTTCACGAGCGCGGACGTCGTGCGCCATCCGCTCGTCGCGCGCATCGTCGAGGCGTACGACGAATTCCACGCGCAGCACCAGGACGGCTGACCGGCCGGCGGCACCCGCACGCCGCCCGGCCTGACAGCCCGGCCCGGCCCGCCAGACGGCGCGCCGGGCTTTTTTTCGCCTGCGCGAATTCGGGTGCGATCGGCCGTTTGGTGTATCCTCAACGCGTCCCAATCGCCGCACGCGTCATGAAATCCTCCCGTTCCCGCAAGTCCGGGCGCGCCCAGTCCGCCGCGCCCGCCTCCCCCCGCCTTTCGCTGTTCGATGCGAAAGGCAAGGCCCGGACCGTCAACGCACAAGGGCTGCGCATCGACTTCCCTGACGGCCGCAGCCTGATGTTCGACCTGTCGGGCAGTTCCGGGGAAGCCGCCGTCGCGATCGTCGCGCAGCACAACGATCCGGCCATGCGCGCGAAGATCGCGCTGCAGCCCGAGCACTACGACAGCGTGGCGCTGCACGTGGGTGCCGAGCCCGCACCGCGCGAGGACGACACCGAAGACGCACTGCGCGAGCCGGAGCTCGACCTGTCCGTGCAGTACGGCGACGAGATCACGAGCGACGTGCGCAAGACGCTGCCCAAGCGCAAGCTGATCGCCGAATGGCTCGAACCGGCGCTGTTCTCCAGTGCGCAGCTCACCGTGCGCTTCGTCGGCGAAGAAGAAGGCCGCACGCTGAACGCCGGCTACCGCCACAAGGACTATCCGACCAACGTGTTGACCTTCGCGTACGACGCGGCACCCGACGGCACCGTGATCGGCGACCTCGTGCTGTGCTGCCCGGTCGTCGAGAAGGAAGCGCACGACCAGGACAAGCCGCTCACCGCCCATTACGCGCACCTGCTGGTGCACGGCGCGCTGCACGCGCAGGGCTACGACCACGAGACGAGCGACGAGGACGCAGCCGAAATGGAAGCGCTCGAAGTCGACATCCTCGCGAAGCTGGGCTTCCCGAACCCGTACCAGTAAGCCGTCCGCACGATGCGCAACGCCGCGACGCTCTCGCCCGCCTACCCGCCGTCGATCGGCGACGGGCGCCTGCTGACGGAAGACGAACTCGCGGCGTCGCTCGCGCACACGATGCGCGACTGGGACGGCCGGCAGGATCTGTGGCTGTTCGGCTATGGCTCGCTGATCTGGAACCCGGGGTTGCCGACCGTCGCAGCCATACGCGGCAAGGTGCACGGCTATCATCGCGGGCTCTACCTGTGGTCGCGCGTGAACCGCGGCACGCCCGAACGCCCGGGCCTCGTGCTCGCGCTCGATCGCGGCGGCTCGTGCTCGGGCATCGCGTTCCGGCTCGCCGGCCCGACCGCGCAACCGCACCTCGAAACGTTGTGGAAACGCGAGATGCCGATGGGTTCGTACCGGCCCGCATGGCTGCCGTGCTCGCTCGAGAACGGCGAGCGCGTGAACGCACTCGCGTTCGTGATGCGCCGCGAAGCGCCGACCTATACCGGCAAGCTGCCCGACCCCGTCGTCAGGGAAGTGTTCCGTTGCGCGGCCGGCCGCTACGGCACGACGCTCGACTACGTCAGCCGCACGGTCGACGCGCTGCGCGCGAGCGGCATCCCCGATCGCGCGCTCGAAGGGCTGCTCGCGCGATGCCGGTGACGCGGCACGGCGCCCGGCTCGCCGCCACGCGCTGCCGCGCCGTGGGCGCATTCTTGCGAGGGCAAGACCGATGAAACCGTCTCGCTGGTCGCGTTGCAGGGTTGCCGCGCTGATCGTCGCCGCGAGCGTCGCGCTGTCCGGCTGCGGAATACTCGGCTGCGGCGGCGCCGCGACCAACGGCGCGGCTGCCGGCGGCTGCTCGGCCGGCATGCGGTTCTGAACCGCGGCCGGGCGAAGTCCGCGTGCGGCAGAATGCCGCCGCTCACCACCCCGGCCGAACGCTTTTCCGCGTCACGGCTCCGCTTCCCGTCCGCACCCGTTTTTTTCGCCGCTGCCCCGCCGCCCTTTTCTGGGATAGGATGGACGCGAGGACGATGTCGCGCCCGGCGCGGCCGTCCGAGAGCGGGGCCCGTACGCGCTGCCCACCCTGGCCGTGCGGCCGGTGTGACACGGTCGCGTCGTGCCCTTGGTGTATCCTTGCCTACTCCGTGACAGCGCGCTCCGGCATGACCCGGGCGCACCACCATGAACGATTCGTATCCCAGTCGTAAGCCAACCGACAAACCGCAAGAAAAGCGCTCGCTGCTCGAGCGCCTGACCGACTTCATCTCGCCCGAGCCCGAATCCCGCGGCGAGCTGCTGGAAATCCTCCAGGACGCCCACGAACGCAACCTGATCGACGCCGATTCGCTGTCGATGATCGAAGGCGTGTTCCAGGTGTCCGACCTGTGCGCGCGCGACATCATGGTGCCGCGCGCACAGATGGACGCGATCAACATCGCCGACAAGCCCGAGGATTTCATCCCGTTCGTCCTCGAAAAGGCGCACTCGCGCTACCCCGTGTACGAGGAGAACCGCGACAACGTCATTGGCGTGCTGCTCGCGAAGGATCTGCTGCGTTTCTACGCCGAAGAGGAATTCGACGTGCGCGGGATGCTGCGCCCGGCCGTGTTCATTCCCGAATCGAAGCGCCTGAACGTGCTGCTGCACGACTTCCGCGTGAACCGCAACCACCTTGCGATCGTCGTCGACGAATACGGCGGCGTCGCGGGCCTGATCACGATCGAGGACGTGCTCGAGCAGATCGTCGGCGACATCGAGGACGAATACGATTTCGACGAGGAAGCCGGCAACATCATCTCGGGGCCCGACGGCCGCTACCGCGTGCGTGCGCTTACCGAGATCGAACAGTTCAACGAGACGTTCGGCACCGATTTCCCGGATGACGAAGTCGATACGATCGGCGGGCTGATCACGCATCATTTCGGCCGCGTCCCGCATCGCGGCGAGAAGCTGCAGCTCGGCAACCTCGTGTTCGAGATCCAGCGCGGCGATGCGCGCCAGGTCCACGTGCTGCTGGTGCGCCGCAATCCGCTCGCGAGCCGTCGCGCCGAAACCTCGCACGAGGACTGACCGTCGCGCGCCAGCCGCGCGTTCCACAACCGCTCGCCCACCTTCGCTTCACATGGACGATCCGATCCTGTCCCGCCCGGCTGGCGGTCTTCTCGCGCCGCCTCCCGGGCGCGCGCTGCCGCGCTGGCACTACCCGGCCGCGCTGCTCGCCGGCGCCGCCAATACGCTCAGCTTCGCGCCGACGCCGCATGGCGGCTGGCTGCAACTCGTCGTATTCGTCTGGTTTTTCGCGCAGCTCACGCGCACCACAAGCTGGCGCAGTGCCGCGCTCACCGGCGGCGCGTTCGGCTTCGGCAACTTCATCAGCGGCATCTGGTGGCTCTACATCAGCATGCACGTCTACGGCGAGATGGCCGCGCCGCTCGCGGGCGGCGCGCTCGTGCTGTTCTCGCTGTACCTGTCGCTGTACCCGGCGTTCTCCGCCGGGCTGTGGTCGTTCTGCGCAGGCCACGCGTGGCATCGCCGCACGCCCGACCCGCGGCCGTTTTCACCGACCTGGCACGGCGCATTCGCATTCGCGAGCGCATGGGCACTCGGCGAATGGCTGCGCGGCACCGTCTTCACCGGCTTCCCTTGGCTCGCAAGCGGCTATCCGCAGGTCGACGGCCCGTTCGCGGGCTTCGCGCCGGTCGCCGGGGTGTACGGGATCGCGTGGGTGCTGGCCTTGTTTGCCGCGCTCGTCGTACAGGCGCTCGCCGCCGCCCGGCCGTCGCCGCTCGCCGAACCCCGTGCCGGCAATGCGCGTGTGCGCATCGCCGCGCCGGCCGGCATCGCGGTCGCGCTGATCGCGGCCGGTCTCGGGCTGTCGCAGGTCACGTGGACCGTGCCCGCGAACGCGCCGCTCACCGTGCGGCTGCTGCAGGGCAACGTGAAGCAGGACATCAAGTTCGAGGAAGCGGGCATCGACGCGGCGATCAAGATGTACACGCAGATGATCGTCGAGAAGCCGGCCGACCTGATCGTCACGCCCGAAACCGCGATCGCGGTGATGATCCAGGAATTGCCCGAGCCGTTCGCCGTCGCGATCCGCAAGTTCAGCGACACGACGGGCTCGGCCGTGCTGTTCGGCGCGGTCGGCGCATCGGTGACCGAGGACGGCCACTACGTCGACTATACGAACAGCCTGTACGGCGTGACGCCGAATTCGCGCGACATCTATCACTACGACAAGCACCACCTCGTGCCGTTCGGCGAATTCATCCCGTGGGGTTTCCGGTGGTTCGTCGACCTGATGAAGATGCCGCTCGGCGACTTCGCGCGCGGCGCGCCGGTGCAGAAGCCGTTCCTCGTGCACAACCAGCCGGTGATGGCCGACATCTGCTACGAGGACTTGTTCGGCGAGGAAATCGCCGCGACGATCCGCGACAACCCGCAGCCGCCGGGCGTGCTCGTCAACGTGACGAACCTCGCGTGGTTCGGCGACACGATCGCACTCGACCAGCACCTGCAGATCGCACGGATGCGCTCGCTCGAGACGGGCCGGCCGATGCTGCGCTCGACCAACACCGGGATGACGGCCGCGATCGATGCGCGCGGCCGCGTGCTCGGCCAGCTGAAGCCGTTCACGATCGGCTCGCTCGACGTGCGGATCGAAGGCACGAGCGGCTTCACGCCTTACGTGACGAGCGGCAACAACATCGTGCTCGCGGTGTCGCTGGTGCTGCTCGCGTTCGGCTTCACGTTCGGCCCCGGGCTGCGCCGGCGCAACGGCAGGAACAACGGCGACGCCCCGCCGAAATGATGCGGCACGCCGCCACCGCGCAGCGCGTGGTGGCGGCCGCCGCATGCAGCGGCCGTTGACCGCGAACCGGCCGGCCGCTCAGGCCCGCCGGGCCGACTCCGCCGCCTGAACCGGCTGCGCAGACAGGCGCCGCAGGTCGCGGCTCACCGCATCCATCACGGGCTCCCACGCGCCGAACGCCGGCTGCCGGTACAGGGTCGCGCTCGGGTACCACGGGCTGTCCGTGCGTTCGAGCAACCACGGCCAGTGCGGATTCACGTCGAGCAGCACCCACGTGCGCGCGCCGAGCGCGCCCGCCAGGTGCGCGACCGACGTGCACACGGTGATCACGAGATCCAGCGCGCCGATGAACGCGGCCGTATCGTCGAAGCTCGTCAGTTCCGCCGTGAAGTCCTCGATCGCGAAGCCGGCCGCGCGCGCCGCCGCGACATCCGCCTGCGCACCCGGCTGCAGCGAATGAAACGCGACGCCGTCGATCCCGCGGAATGCGTCGGCATAACGCTCGAGCCCGACGCGCCGGAACGGATTGCGCTGGTGCCCCGCGCTCCCCGTCCACACGAGCCCGACCTTCAGCCGGCTGTCGCCCGCGAGCCGCGCGCGCCACGCGTCGCGCGCAGCCGGATCGGCATGCAGGTACGGCACCGACGACGCGAGCGTCGACGCTTCCATGCCGAGCATCAGCGGCAGGCCGATCAGCGGTATTTCGTAATCGAAGGCGGGCAGCACGTCGACGCCGCCACCCGCGCTGAACGCATCCGCATGCGCGCCGAGGCTGCGCTGCATCAGCGTGCCCACCTGCGGGAACGTGTTCCATATGAGCCGGCCGCCCTCGCGATGCACGCGCTCGGCGAGCGGCGCGACGAAGCGGCAGAACTGCAGCACGTCGCCGAGCCCCTGCTCGCCCCACACGAGCAGCGTCTTGCCGGCGAGCGGCTCGCCCTGCCAGCGCGGGCCCGGCAACACCGGCCGGCGGCCGCGCAACTCGCCCGCGCCGTCCCAGCGCGCCTCGTGGCCGCGCCAGCCGGCCGCGTGGTTGCCGCGCACGAGCTGGATGATCGCCAGGTTGAAACGGTAGGACGCGTCGTCGGGCGCCAGCTCGCACGCGCGCGCCGCGCAGCGCTCGGCATCGTCCCAGCGCTGCGCCTCCTTCATCGCCATCGCGACGTTGTTCATCGCGAGCGCGTTGTCGGGCGCGAGCTCCACGAGCCGCGCGGCGCACGCGAGCGCGCCGTCCAGGTCGTGCGTCGCGATCCGCGCGACGACGAGGTTGATCCATGCCTGCACGTCGCACGGATCGGCGCGCACGGCCGCGTCGAGCAGCGCGATCTCCTCCGCGCGGTCGCTGCCCGACAGCCGCAGCGCGATCGCGAGGTTGTTGCGCAGCGACGGCCGCTCGGCATCGAGCGCCAGCGCCGCGCGATACGGCGCCACGGCGTCCGCGTGACGACCGGCCATCTGCAGCGCGTAGCCGAGATTGAAGTACGCGGTCGCGCCCGGCTGCACGCGCGCCGTGCATTCGGCGAGCGCGACCGCATCGGCCGTGCGCTGCCGCGTGACGAGTGCGCCGGTGAGCTGCGCGAGCGCATCGGCGTCGACCGCATGCAGGTGCGCGGCGGCGGCCAGCCACAGATCGTGCGCGGCGGCCTCGCCGCGCGCCTGCGCGTCGGCGGCCTGCCCGAGCAGCGCGAGGAAGGGCGGAAGCAGCGGAATGAGGATGTCGGTCAGTTCGTCCATGCAGTCGGGATCGGCAAGCGGTGGCGCGGCACGCGTCGCGCGCACCGCAATACGCGCATCTTAACGCCCGTGCGAAGCCATGCGGCACGCGCGTCGCGACCTGTCGCGCGCGGCCGCCCGGCGCGCGCCGACCATGCCCGCGCAGGCCGCCCGGACGGGGCCGACGGCACGCCCGCCCGCGTTCCGGCCGCATCCGCTCGCCGATCCGGTAAAATTACGCGTTTCAGCACACTAACAAGCCGCGCCGCCGCGCGAGCCGACCCTCCGGGCCCCGCCCGGAGCGCCGCCCGCAACGGAGCGCCAGCGCCACGAAGGCTCTTCATGCTTACGTTTCAGCAAATCATCCTGACGCTGCAGTCCTACTGGGACAAGCAGGGTTGCGCCCTGCTCCAGCCCATCGACATGGAAGTCGGTGCAGGCACGTCGCACGTGCACACGTTCCTGCGCGCGGTCGGCCCCGAGCCGTGGCGCGCCGCGTACGTGCAGCCGTCGCGCCGCCCGAAGGACGGCCGCTACGGCGAGAACCCGAACCGCCTGCAGCACTACTACCAGTACCAGGTCGTGCTCAAGCCGGCACCGGAAAACATCCTCGACCTGTACCTCGGCTCGCTCGAGGCGCTCGGCTTCGACCTGCAGCAGAACGACGTGCGCTTCGTCGAGGACGACTGGGAAAACCCGACGCTCGGCGCGTGGGGCCTCGGCTGGGAAGTGTGGCTAAACGGGATGGAAGTCACGCAGTTCACGTATTTCCAGCAGGTCGGCGGCCTCGACTGCAAGCCGGTGCTCGGCGAGATCACGTACGGCCTCGAGCGCCTCGCGATGTACCTGCAGAAGGTCGAGAACGTGTACGACCTCGTGTGGACCGAGTGGGAAGAGCAAGGCCCGAACGGCCCCGAGCTGCGCCGCCTGTCGTATGGCGACGTCTATCACCAGAACGAGGTCGAGCAGTCGACCTACAACTTCGAGCACGCGAACGTCGACCTGCTGTTCACGTTCTTCAACAGCTACGAAGCGGAAGCGAAGAAGATGATCGACGCGCAGCTCGCGCTGCCCGCGTACGAGCTCGTCCTCAAGGCCGGCCACACGTTCAACCTGCTGGACGCGCGCGGCGCGATCTCGGTCACCGAGCGGGCAGCGTACATCGGCCGCATCCGCGCGCTGTCGCGTCTCGTCGCACAGGCCTACTACGACTCGCGCGAGAAGCTCGGCTTCCCGATGCTCGGCAACCCGCCGGGCGTGCCGGGCCTCACCACCGACGCCCAGGATGCCGCGCAGCCGGCATGGGCGCCGCCGCTCAAGGTCGAACGCAAGATCGATCAGGACTGACGAGACGAGATTTATTCCAGACATGACGCACAATCATCCCGCCCCCCTGCTCGTCGAACTGCTGACCGAAGAGCTGCCGCCGAAGGCCCTCGCGCGCCTCGGCGACGCATTCGCCGAAGGCCTCGCGCAACGCCTCGCGGCACGCGACCTCGTCGACGGCGAACTCGTGTTCGAACGCTACGCCACGCCGCGCCGCCTCGCCGTCGTCGTGCAGAACGTGCGCGCCGTCGCCCCTGAAAAGCAGGTCCGCGAAAAAGTCCTGCCCGTGTCGGTCGCGCTCGACGCCGAAGGCAAGCCGACCGCCCCGCTCGCGAAGAAGCTCGCGGCGCTCGGCCACCCGAACCTGTCGATCGCCGATCTCGAGCGTGCGCAGGACGGCAAGGCCGAAGCGTTCTTCATCAACTATTCGGCAGCCGGCGCGACGCTCGCCGACGGCCTGCAGGCCGCGCTCGACGAAACGCTCGAGAAGCTGCCGATCCCGAAAGTGATGACCTACCAGCGCCCGGACGGCTCCGACGTGAAGTTCGTGCGCCCGGTGCATCGCCTGACGGTGCTGCACGACGACCGCATCGTGCCCGTCACCGCATTCGGCGTCGATGCCGGCGACACGACGCTCGGCCACCGCTTCCTGTCCGACGGCCTCGTCGCGATCCAGCATGCGCGCGCGTACGCCGACACGCTGCGCGACAAGGGCCGCGTGATCGCGCACTTCGCCGATCGCCGCGAAACGATCCGCACGCAGCTGAACGAACACGCGAACGGCGATACCGTCGTGATGCCCGAGTCGCTGCTCGACGAAGTGACGTCGCTGGTCGAATGGCCGGTCGTCTACCCGTGCCGCTTCGAGGACGAATTCCTGCAGGTTCCGCAGGAATGCCTGATCCTCACGATGCAGACGAACCAGAAGTATTTCGCACTGACCGACGTCGCCGGCAAGCTGCGCTCGCGTTTCCTGATCGTGTCGAACATCGAGACGAAGACGCCGGGCGAGATCATCGAAGGCAACGAGCGCGTCGTGCGCCCGCGCCTCGCCGACGCGAAGTTCTTCTTCGAGCAGGACAAGAAGAAGCCGCTCGCCGACCGCGTGCCGCAGCTCGCGAACGTCGTGTATCACAACAAGCTCGGTTCGGCGCTCGCGCGCGTCGAGCGCCTCGAGGCGCTGGCCGGCGAGATCGCCCCCGCGATCGGCGCCGACGCCGCGCACGCGAAGCGCGCCGCGCGCCTCGCGAAGGCCGACCTGCTGACCGACATGGTCGGCGAGTTCCCGGAGCTGCAGGGCACGATGGGCACGTACTACGCGCGCCACGACGGCGAAGCCGACGACGTCGCGCTCGCGTGCGCCGAGCACTACCAGCCGCGTTTCTCCGGCGACGCACTGCCGACCACGCCCGTGTCGACCGCCGTCGCGCTCGCCGACAAGCTCGAGACGATCGTCGGCATCTGGGGGATCGGCCTCGCGCCGACCGGCGAGAAGGATCCGTTCGCGCTGCGCCGCCACGCACTCGGCGTGCTGCGCCTGCTGCTCGAGAAGCAGCTGCCGCTCGATCTCGTGTCGCTGCTGCGCACGGCTCATGCGCGCTTCGAAGGCGTGCCGGGCGTCGCCGAATCGACCGACGCGATCCTCGCGTTCTTCATGGATCGCCTGCGCGGCCTGCTGCGCGAGCGCGGCTATTCGGCCGGCGAAATCGACGCGGTGCTGAGCCTGAACCCGACGCGCGTCGACGATCTCGTCGCACGCCTCGACGCGGTGCGTGAATTCACGCGCCTCGCGGAAGCCGAGGCGCTCGCGGCCGCGAACAAGCGGATCTCGAACATCCTGAAGAAGTCGGAAGGCGGTGCGAACGGTGCAGTGCAGCCGACGCTGCTCGTCGAGGCCGCCGAGAAGGCGCTGCACGAACAGCTCGCGGCCGTGACGCCGCACGTGCAGTCGCAGCTCGAGGCGCGTGCGTACACGGGCGCGCTGTCGGCGCTCGCCGCGCTGCGCGCACCGGTCGACACGTTCTTCAACGACGTGATGGTCAACGCGGAAGATCCGGCACTGCGCGCGAACCGTCTCGCGCTGCTGTCCGCGCTGCACCAGCAGATGAATTGCGTCGCCGACATCTCGAAGCTCGCCGCATAAGGGCCGCACGATGCCGACCAGCCCCAACCGAAAGCTCGTCGTCCTCGACCGGGACGGCGTGATCAACGTCGATTCGGATGCGTTCATCAAGACGCCCGACGAATGGATCGCGCTGCCCGGCGCCCTCGAGGCGATTGCCCGGCTCAACCACGCGGGGTATCGCGTGGTCGTCGCGACCAACCAGTCCGGCATCGGTCGCGGGCTGTTCGACATGGCCGCGCTCAACGAGATGCACCTGAAGATGCATCGCGCGGCGGCCGCGGTCGGCGCGCGGATCGACGCGGTGTTCTTCTGCCCGCACACGGCCGAGGATCACTGCGACTGCCGCAAGCCGAAACCCGGGATGATGCAGATGATCGCCGAGCGCTTCGAGATCGATCCCGATCACACGCCGGTGGTCGGCGATTCGCTGCGCGACCTGCAGGCCGGCGTCGCGGTCGGCTGCCAGCCGCACCTCGTGCTCACCGGCAAGGGCAAGAAGACGCTCGCCGCCGGCAACCTGCCGCCCGGCACGAAGGTCCACGACGACCTGCGCGCGTTCGCGCTCGATTTCCTTTCACACGAACACGAGTGATGCGGCCGCCGCGCGCATCCTCCCTAACGCCAGACTTACGCCGATGCGCTTCGTCCGCTCCCTGCTGCTGCTGATCTACTTCGTCGTGTACACGGTGCCGTACGCCACCGCGTGCTTCATCGCCTTTCCGTTCATGCGCGCCGACGCGCGCTACTGGATGGCGGCCGGCTGGTGCAAATCCACGCTGTGGGTCGTGCGCTGGCTGAACGGCATCCGCTACCGGATCGAGGGCTACGAGAACCTGCCCGACGGCCCGGCCGTGCTGCTGTCGAAGCACCAGTCCGCATGGGAAACGCTCGCGTTTCCCGCGCTGATGCCGAAACCGCTCTGCTACGTGTTCAAGCGCGAGCTGCTGTACGTGCCGTTCTTCGGCTGGGCGCTCGGGCTGCTGCACATGGTCAACATCAACCGCAAGGAAGGCAAGAACGCGTTCACGTCGGTGATCCGCCAGGGCAAGAAGCGCCTGTCGGAAGGCGCATGGATGATCATGTTCCCGGAAGGCACGCGCACGCCGGTCGGCAAGCAGGGCAAGTACAAGACGGGTGGCGCGCGCTTCGCGATCGAAACCGGTGCACCCGTCGTACCGATCGCGCACAATGCAGGCCGGGTGTGGCCGCGCAACTCGTTCACGAAATTCCCGGGTGTCGTCACCGTGTCGATCGGCAAGCCGATCCCCAGCGAGGGGCTGACGCCCGATGCATTGAACTCGCAGGTCGAAGCATGGATCGAAGCGGAAATGCGCCGGATCGATCCGGATTCGTATCGCCAGGCGGGCAACGCCGGCACGCGCGATGCCGCGCGTGTCTGACGCCCCCGGGTGGCAGCCGTTGCGTACGACAAAAAGAAGCGAACTGATGAAACAGCGTCCGCGGCCACGGCCTGCCGTCGTGGCCCTCGATCATCGCCAGATGGATCTGCCGCTCTTCGACGGGCCGGCCGCCGCACCGTCTGCGCCCGCCGCCCCGCCCGCGCCGACCGAAGCGGCCCCCGCTGCGCCCCTCGATCCGGGCCCCGCGCCCGACCGCTCGCGCGTGCGGACGTTCGCACTCGACAGCCGCGTGCTCGAATACCGCCTGAAACGCTCGGCGCGCCGTACGATCGGCTTCACGATCGACGGCAGCGGGCTGTCGATCACCGCGCCGCGCTGGGTCACGCTCGCCGACATCGAAGCCGCGATCGCCGAGAAACAACGCTGGATCTTCGCGAAGCTCGCCGAGTGGAAGACGCGCACCGAGCAGCGCGCGCTGCCGCAGATCGACTGGCGCGACGGCGCGCAGCTGCCCTATCTCGGCAAGACGGTGACGATCGCGCTCGGCGCGGGCGCCGTCGCATTCGACGCCGATGCGTTGCGGCTCTCGCTGCCGCTGCCCGTGCAGGCCGACATGCAGCAGATCAAGGATCGCGTGCAGGGCTGGCTGCAGGGCGAAGCCCGGCGGATCTTCGGTGAACGCCTCGCGGTGTACGCGGAGAAGCTCGGCGTCACGTATTCGATGTATGCGCTGTCGTCGGCCGCGACGCGCTGGGGCAGTTGCTCGAGCGACGGCAAGATCCGCCTGAACTGGCGGCTGATCCATTTCCCGATGTCGATCATCGACTACGTCGTCGCGCACGAGCTGTCGCACCTGCGCGAAATGAATCACAGCCCGGCCTTCTGGCAGACCGTCGAGTCGATCTTCCCCGAGTTCCGCGAAGCGCGCCACACGCTCAAGCATCACCCGCCCGAGCTGCTGCCGTCGCTTTGACGCGCACGGCTTCGCCGCCCACGAAAAAGGGCGATGCGGGTCACTCCGCATCGCCCTTTTTTGCCGCCGCGCGCATCGCACGCCACGGCCCGGTTCATCCGGCGCTCAGTGCGCCTTTTTCTGAATGAATTCGATCTTGTAGCCGTCCGGATCCTCGACGAACGCGATCACGGTCGTGCCGTGCTTCATCGGGCCCGCTTCGCGCGTGACCTTGCCGCCTTGCGCCTTGATCCTGTCGCAGGCTGCGTACGCGTCGTCGACTTCCAGCGCGAGATGGCCGAAGCCGTTGCCGAGATCGTAGGCCGGCGTATCCCAGTTATGGGTCAGCTCGATCACCGTGCCCGTGCTTTCGTCCTCGTAGCCGACGAATGCGAGCGTGAACTTGCCTTCCGGATAGTCGTCGCGGCGCAGCACCTTCATGCCGAGCAATTCGGTGTAGAACTTGATCGAGCGGTCGAGATCGCCGACTCGCAGCATCGTATGCAGAAATCGCATGTGTTGTACTCCTGTGGGGACTTTCCAGAACCGGGAACTCTACCAGAGTCGGGTGAACTTCGTCGGGGGCGCCTAGCCGGGGGCGCCTAGCCGGGGGCGCCTGGCCGGGGGCGCCTGGCCGGGGGCGCCCGGCGGGTAACGCGCCTGCCGGCGCAAGGGCAACGGCGGAACACAACACGCCCCTGCTCGCCCGCCCACCGTGCGGATCGGGTAACATCCTTCCACCTCGCACCAAAAGCGGGCATGCGATCCACCGCCCGAACGCGACCACCCACTCCCCCTTACCGCCACACTGCCGTGCGACACCGCCGATTCGAGCGCGCCGGATGCGCCACCCTCCCGATCCCGCAGCCGCCGCACCGAACCGGCGCGATTCGCCGATGAGTGCACTCGCTGCCCCCGTGCGCCGCGCGCTCGACATGCGCGCTGTCGGCCTGATGCTGCTGCTGTGCGCGATCTGGGGCTTCCAGCAGGTCGCGATCAAGAGCACGAACGCCGCGATCGCGCCGATGTTCCAGGCCGGGCTGCGCTCGGTGATCGCGGCGGCGCTGCTGTGGGGCTGGGCCCGCTCGCGCGGTACGCCGCTGTTTCAGGCGGACGGCACGTTCGGCGCGGGCCTCGCGGCCGGCGCGCTGTTCGCCGGCGAATTCATCTGCGTGTTCTTCGGGCTGACGCTGACGAGTGCGTCGCACATGGCGATCTTCCTTTACACGGCGCCGTGCTTCACCGCGCTCGGCCTCCACCTGTTCGCACCCGGCGAACGGCTGCAGCGCACGCAGTGGGCCGGCGTCGGCCTGGCATTCGCCGGCATCGCGCTCGCGTTCGCGGACGGCTTCCTGAAACCGCGCGCGCCAGGCGCCTCCGTGCTGGCCGGGCTCGCCGGCGACGCGCTCGGCATCCTCGGCGGCGCGATGTGGGCCGCGACGACCGTCGTCGTGCGCTCGACGGCGCTCGCACGGGCGAGCGCGAGCAAGACGCTGTTCTACCAGCTCGCGGTATCGGCGGTCGTGCTGGTCGCGCTGGCCGCACTGTTCGGCCAGGTGTCGTTCGCGCACGTCACGCCGATCGCGGTCGCGAGCCTCGCGTACCAGTCGGTGATCGTCGCGTTCGTCAGCTACCTGTCGTGGTTCTGGCTGCTGACGCGCTACAGCGCGTCACGACTGTCCGTGTTCACGTTCCTGTCGCCGCTGTTCGGCGTCGCGTTCGGCGTGCTGCTGCTCGGCGAATCGGTCGGCTGGCGCTTCATGTCGGCGGCCGCGCTCGTGCTGACGGGCATCGCGCTCGTCAACGCGCCGCCGCGCCGACGCGCGTAACGACACCCGGTGGCCGCCCGGCATCGACGAAAACGGCGCGGGGAAAATGAAAAAGGCTGCCCGCCTGGGCAGCCTCGTGAACCTCGAGCCGGCGTGCGACGCGCGCATGACGCACGCGCTGCCGTTACTCAGCGGCCTTGCGCACTTTCGCCAGCGCCTGCGCCACGCCGACATATTCGGCCACGCTCACATCCTCCGCACGGCGCGCGAGATCGAAGCCGAGCGCATCGAAATCGATCGTCTCGCGATAGTCGCCGAGCGTATTGCGCAGCATCTTGCGGCGCTGCGAGAACGCCGCGGTGACGATTTCGCCGAGCAGCCCGGGATCGACATCCGGCAGTTCATGCGGCTCGTACGGAATCATCCGGACGATCGCCGAATCGACCTTCGGCGGCGGCTGGAACGATTCCGGCGGCACGTCGAGCATCTTTTCCATCACGTAGCGGTACTGCAGCATCACCGACAGACGCGAAAACGCCTTCGTGCCCGGCTCCGCGACCATCCGTTCGACGACTTCGTTCTGCAGCATGAAGTGCTGGTCGATGACCGCGTCGGCGAACGTCATCAGATGAAACAGCAGCGGGCTGGAAATGTTGTACGGCAGGTTGCCGACGATCCGCAACGACGGCTTGTCGCCGGGTGCCGCGAGCGAGCGGAAGTCGAACGCGAGCGCATCGCCTGCATGCAGTTCGAGCAGCGCGCCGAAGCGTTGCTGCAGGCGCCCGATCAGGTCGCGGTCGAGCTCGACCGCATGCAGCGGCGACTCGGGCGTCGCGAGGCGCGCGATCAGCGGCTCGGTCAGCGCGCCGAGCCCGGGGCCGATCTCGACCATGCGCTGGCCGCGCGCGGGGCCGATCGTCGCGACGATCGAGTCGATCACGCCGTGATCGACGAGGAAGTTCTGCCCGAAGCGCTTGCGCGCGAAATGGCCTTGGTGCTGTCTGCTGTTCGACATCGACTGAGTAAAACGAAAAATACGACGAATGAGGTAAAGCCGGGCCGCGTCACGCGGTGCGGCGATGGCGCGCCATCGTGACGGCCGTGTCGAGCGCGGCGATCATGCTGCCCGGATCCGCGCGGCCCGTGCCGGCCAGATCGAGTGCCGTGCCGTGATCGACCGACGTACGGATGATCGGCAGCCCGAGCGTCACGTTGATGCCCTCGCCGAACGTCGCGTACTTCAGCACGGGCAGGCCCTGGTCATGGAACATCGCGAGCACGCAATCGGCATCGGCGAGGTGGCGCGGCTGGAACAGCGTGTCGGCCGGATACGGGCCGCGCGCGTCGATGCCCTGCGCGTTCGCGCGGGCCAGAGCCGGCGAGATCACGTCGATCTCCTCGCGGCCGAGATAACCGTTCTCGCCCGCGTGCGGGTTCAGGCCCGTCACGAGAATGCGCGGCGCGGCCAGACCGAAGTCGCGCCGCAGGTCGCGATCGATGATCGCGAGCGTCTCGACGAGCCCGTCGACCGTCAATGCGGCCGACACGTCCTTCAGCGGCAGATGCGTGGTCGCGAGCGCCACGCGCAGCGGCCGGTGGCCGGTACCGGCCAGCATCATCACGACACGCGGCGTATGCGTGCGCTCCGCCAGGTATTCGGTATGGCCGGTGAACGGCACGCCCGCATCGTTGATCGTGCTCTTCTGCAACGGCGCGGTGACGATCGCGTCGTACCGGCCCGCCAGCGCACCATCGATCGCCGCGTCGAGCAGCCCGAGCACGTAAGGGCCGTTCGCCGCGTCCAGCCTGCCCGCCTGCGCGGGCACGGCGAGCGCGTGATGCGCGACCGACACCGGCCCGCTGCCGGCCAGCGTGGCCCGGTCGGCGCAGACGGCCGCCGCGCGCGCGTCGAGCAGCGCCGCATCGCCGAGCACGGTGAAATGCGCGTCGGGCCAGCGCTGCGCGGCATCACGCAGCGCCTGCACGGTCAGTTCCGGGCCGACCCCCGCGGGTTCGCCGGTCGTGATCGCGATCTGCAGCGCGGGCGTGGTCATCGGAAGCTCGCTCAGTTCGCCGGGCCGACGCCGCCGATCTTGTACTGCACGTACGACGAATCGCGCAGCTCGCGCAGCCAGTCGGCATACGCCTGCTCGGCCTTGCGCTGGCCGATCGCCTGACGCGCGATATCCATCTGCTGCTGCACCGAACCTTCCGCTTCGCGGCGGCCCAGCACCTGGATCAGGTGATAGCCGTACTCGGTACGGATCGGCTGGCTGATCTGCCCGTCCTGCAGGTTGTTCATCGCGCGCTCGAATTCCGGCACGGTCTCGCCCGGGCTGATCCAGCCGAGATCGCCGCCCTGCGACGCCGAACCGTCCTGCGAATACGTGCGCGCGAACTTCGCGAAATCGCCGCCGGCCTCGACCTGGTTGCGGATGTCGGCCAGTTGCTGGCGCGCCTGGCCTTCGGACTTGCCTTCGCCCACGCGCAACAGGATGTGGCGCACGTGCGTCTGGACGATCTTCGGTGCCGCGGCCGACGCGCCCTGGCTCTGGCGACGATCGACGAGACGCACGATCTCGAAGCCGTCCGGCACGCGGATCAGCGTCGGGTTGACCTGGCCCGGGCGCAGCTTCGATGCGGCGTCGACGACGTCGGCCGGCAGCGCGCTCGGCGACTTGAAGCCGAGGTCACCGCCTTTCTTCGCGTCGTTCGCTTCCGAATTGTTCTTCGCGAGCTTCTCGAAATCGGCACCCGACTTCGCCTGCTGCAGCAACGCGTCAGCCTTCTTCTGCGCGGCTTCGATGTCGGCCTGCGGCGCGTTGGTCGGTGCCTTGATGAAGATGTGCTGGAAACGCAGGTCCTGCTGCTGCGACGCGTTCGGCCCGCGCTGGCTCGCGATGTAGTTCGCGACCTCGGCATCCGACACGGTGATCTTGCCGTCGACCTCGCGCTCGCGCAGCTTCGACAGCATCAGTTCGGTGCGCGCGTCGCTCGTGAAGATGCTCCAGGGCACGCCTTGCGCCTCGAGACGCGCGCGGTACTGGTCGAGCGTCATGCCGTTCGCCTGCGCGAGGCGCTGCAGCGTGGACTGTACCGTCGCGTCGTCGATGCGGATCCCGTCGTCCTTGGCCTTCTGCACCTGGATACGCTCGAGCACCATCTGGTTCAGCACCTGCGCGCGCAACTGGTCGGTCGGCGGCACGGGGGCGTTCTGCTGCTGCAGCCGGCGCGCGATCAGGCCGGCACGCTGGTCGAGTTCGCGGCCGGTGATCACGTCGTTGTTGACGACCGCGACGACTTCGTCGGCGAGCTGCGCACCTTGCGAACCGAGCGCCTGCGCCGCGGCCGGCGCAGAGGCGAGCAGCGCGGCGGCCGCAGCGAGGCTGGACACGACTGCCGCGAAACGAAGGGTTTTCTTCATTGCCACTGGAACTCCATTGAAATCGTGCTGACCGGTGCAGACAAGCCGGCGTTACTCGTAGTTGCTGAAGCGGGACATCGGCGGCGGCGGCGGCGGCAGCGGCGTGTAGCCCGGCACCCCGGCGCGGAACGCGGACACGAGGCCGTTGTCGATGGTCGACAGGCCCTTGAGCGTGAGCTGCATCATGAAGCGCGTCGACGAATTCTGCTGCCCGGACGAATTGATGCCGTTCGCCGCCCGCTGCACCCCGACCCCGAGCGCCCAGCAATCCGCGTCGTATTGTAAGCCGACCAGACCGTCGACCACGCGATCGCCGGCGAGATCGTAGTTGAAGCGGCCGATCGCATACAGGCGGCGCGTGAGCGGCCATTGCGCGGACACCAGGAACTGGTTGATCGGCTGGTTGTCGAGCGTGGTGTTCGTACGCGTATAGCGGTAGCCGACGTTGATCACGCGGCGCTCGCCCGGGCTGTAGCCGAAACCGACGCTCGACTTCACGAGCTGGTTGTTGTTCTGGTTGTACTGGAACGCCGTCTCGGACATGAAACCCGAGCCGAGCTTCAGCGCGGCCCCGACGATCAGGTCCGAGTGGCGCGCCAGCACCGCACTCTGCCCGGCATTCAGCGTGACGCGCTGATCGGCGAAGTAGTACTGCTGCGCGATCACGAAACGCGCACGCTCGTCGCCGGTGCGCGGATCGATGAAGCGCGACGTCAGGCCGGCCGTGATGCGGTTCGCATCGGCGATCCGGTCGTTGCCGACGAACGTGTTCGGCTGGTAGATCTCCGCGAGGCCGAAGTCCGACTCCGCGGTGTCGAACAGCGGCGCGTTCGACTGGTCGCGATACGGCGTGTACACGTAGTACAGGCGCGGCTCGAGGGTCTGGATGAAATCCTGGCCGAACAGGCGCACCGAGCGGTCGAAGATCAGGCCCGAATCGAAGCTCACGGTCGGGATCGACTCGGTGAAGCGCTTCGGGCTGTTCGGCGTTTTCGACGACAGGTAGTTCAGGTCGTACGACGCGAGGTGGTACTGGACCTTCGGCACGACGAAGTAGCCGGGGCCGTACACGCCGTACGCGATGTACGGGTTGAAGACGACCCGGTCGCCTTCGGTCGCGTCGGCCGTCGTGATGCGGAACCGCGAATAGTCGGCTTCCGCGCCGAAGTCGAAGCCGCCGACGTTGTACTTCGTGTACTTCACGTTCAACTGCGGCTCGCGGCTGTACGGCGCGATCGACGGCGGCAGCGTCTGCCAGTGCTGGTAGCGCGCGAGCACCGACCACGGGCCGTTGTTGTACGTGAGGCCCGCTTCCTGCTGGTACAGCGTCTGCGTCCCGTTGATGAACTGGTTCGACGAACCCAGTTGCTCGGGATACAGATTGTCCGAGACCTTGTTGTAGTAGACGTAGCCGCCGAAACCGCCGCCGAAGTTCTGCTGGTGCTGCCAGTAGATCGCGTAGCGGTTGCGGTGCTCGAGCCGGTCACTCGGCAGGTAATTGGCCGTGAACGTGCCCGAATACGACGGCGACAGGTAGCGGAACGTCGCCTCGGTCATCACGCCGCGCCGCGAGATGATGCGCGGCGTGAGCGTCAGGTCGCGGTTCGGCGCGATGTTGAAGTAGTACGGCAGCGTCAGCTCGAAGCCGTTGCTCGAGTTCACCGAGAACGTCGGCGGCAGCAGGCCGCTGCGCCGCTCGCCCGACAGCGGGAACGTCATCCACGGGCTCGCGAAGATCGGCACGCCCTGGAAGAACAGCACGCCGTTGCGCGCGGTGCCTTCGTCGGCGCCCGTATCGAAGTCGAAGCGGCTGCCCTTGATGTACCACGCGGGGTTCGTCGAGCACTGGCACGCGGTATACGTACCGTTGACGAACACCGAGCGCTCGTTGTCGACCATGTCGACACGCTCCGCGCTGCCCGAGCCGCCCGTCACGTTGAAGTGATACTTCGGCGCCGTCATGAAGCCCTGGTTCGCCTCGATCTTCAGGTGCGCCTCGGGGCCCGCAAACGACGTGCCGGAATTGATCACCCTGACCTGGCCGTACGCATCGGCCATGTCGGTATCCTGATCGTAGTGGATTGCGTCGGCCTTCACGACGGCGTCACCGCGCCGCAGCTCGGCCGAACCCTTCGCGGCGAGATCCTGCTCGGCCGTGCCGCTCGTGTGGTCGGCGATCACGAAGGCGGCCGGCTTCGCGCCCTCCTTCAGCGGGCGATCCTCGAGCTGGGGCGCGAGACGCAGATCCCACGGCGAGTCGAGCGGCTGCGGCTGCGCGGCCGCGCCCGACAGCTGCGCGTACGACACGGCCGGCACGAGGCCGGGCACGGCCAGGAGCGCGAGCGCGAGCCGCCGTTTGCGCGGCACCCCGTCACCGGGGAAAACATTCGGGAATAGCGGTTTGGGCGGCATCTATCGTTTGGCGAATCGCCCCTTGTCAACCGCGCCGTCGCGGCACATTCGCGCACGGCGGGCCGCGCCGTCGCACCGCGACTGCGGCTGAGCGCAAACCGGGGGGGCGATCGGGTGGCGGCGCGACAGGCGGCGGGCCTGCACGGCGGAAAGCTGACGCGGGGTGCGTCAAAAAAGTCGTGGGGTATTATATGGCAAGACGTTCCCCCCTCCTCCGAGTTTCATGACGCCCCCATCCGCCGCATCCCAGCCCGACGCCCGCCTCGAAGCGCTCACCGCGTGGCTGCACCCGCTCGCCGAGCGCTACGCGCTCGACCTGTCGACCCTCGCGCCCGCATCGTCGGACGCCAGTTTCCGCCGCTATTTCCGGATTGCGTCGGCCACGAGCGCCGGCGGCACGCTGATCGCCGTCGACGCGCCGCCGCCCGAGAAGTGCCGCGAGTTCGTCCAGGTCGCGCAGTTGCTCGCCACGGCCGGCGACCACGTGCCGGACGTGCTGGCCCACGATTTCGACGCGGGTTTCATGCTCGTGACCGATCTCGGCCGCACGCCGTACATCTCGGTGCTCGATCCGGCCGACCCGGCCGCCGCGAAACCGCTGATGCGCGAAGCACTCGACGCGCTGATCCGCTTCCAGCTCACGTCGAAACCCGACGTGTTGCCGCCGTTCGACGAGGCATTCCTGCGCCGCGAGATGGAGCTGATGCCCGAATGGTTCGTCGGCCGCCACCTCGGCAAGCCCGTCACCGACGCAATGCGTGGCACGCTCGACCGCACCTTCGCGCTGCTGGTCGCGAGCGCCCACGCGCAGCCGCAGGGTTTCATGCTGCGCGACTTCATGCCGCGCAACCTGATGGTGTGCGAGCCGAACCCGGGCATCCTCGACTTCCAGGACGCCGTCTACGGGCCGCTGACGTACGACGTCGTGTCGCTGCTGCGCGACGCCTTCATCAGCTGGGACGAGGAGTTCGAGCTCGACTGCTTCGCGTACTACTGGGAAAAGGCGAAAAAGGCCGGACTGCCGGTCGATCCCGATTTCGGCGAGTTCTACCGCCAGCTCGAATGGATGGGGCTGCAGCGCCACATCAAGGTGCTCGGCCTGTTCGCACGCATCAATTACCGCGACGGCAAGCCCCATTACCTGAACGACCTGCCGCGCTTCATCGCGTATGCGCGCAAGGTCGCGCTGCGCTACCGCCCGCTCGTACCGTTCGCGAAGCTGCTCGACGAGCTCGAGGGCAACGCGCCGGCCAACGTGGGCTATACGTTCTGATCGTTCCGACTCTCCTGACACCCGGCCGAACATGAGCACCACCCTGACGACGGCGATGATCTTCGCCGCCGGGCGCGGCGAACGGATGCGCCCGCTCACCGACACCCGCCCGAAGCCGCTCCTCGAAGCAGGCGGCAAGCCGCTGATCGTGTGGCAGATCGAAGCGCTCGCAGGCGCGGGTATCGAGACGATCGTGATCAACCACGCGTGGCTCGGCGAACAGATCGAGGCCGCGCTCGGCGACGGGTCGCGCTGGGGCGTGCGGCTCGCATACTCGGCCGAAGGCGAGGCACTGGAAACCGCGGGCGGCATCGCGCAGGCGTTGCCGCTGCTCGAGCTCGACGGACAACCGGCCGTGTTCGCGGCGGTCAGCGGCGACGTGTACTGCGCCTTCGACTACCAGACGCTCGCGCCGCGCGCCGCCCGGATGGCCGCGCTCGACGCGCCGGCGATGCACCTCGTGATGGTGCCGAACCCGCCGTTCCACCCGGCCGGCGACTTCGCGCTCGGCGACGACGGCCGCCTGGCGCTCGACGGCGCCGCGCGCTTCACGTTCGGCAATATCGGCCTGTACGACACGCGGATGTTCCGCGATCTCGCGCCCGGCACGCGGCGCGCGCTGACGCCGTACTATCGCGCGGCGATCGAAGCCGGCCGCGCGAGCGGCGAACTGTACGAAGGGTTTTGGGAGAACGTCGGCACGCCCGCGCAGCTCGGCGAGCTCGACGCGCGGCTGCGCGCCGCGGGCTGATCGTTTCGCGGCTGGGCGGCTGGGCGGCTGGGTGGCTAGGCGGCTAGGTGGCTGAGCGGCTGAGCGGCTGAGCGGCTGAGCGGCTGAGCGGCTGAGCGGCTGAGCGGCTGAGCGGCGGTTCGGCGGTTCGGCGGTTCGGCGGTTCGGCGGTTCGGCGGTTCGGCGGTTCGGCGGTTCGGCGGTTCGGCGGTTCGGCGGTTCGGCGGTTCGGCAGTCGATACCCGGACTTGTCACCGAGTGCGCGACCGATCGGCACCGAACCAAGCTCCAGGATCCGATGTCGCCGACGCTCCACCAAATCCCCCGGCCCTGACGGCACCACACCGCCCGTTCCTGCCGCGCACCGCGCAATACCCGCGCCTACGCGGCCTCGGCCTCTTCCCCGCCCGCCGCCGCGCGCTGCTGCTGCAGCGCCCACATCTGCGCATACAACCCGTCGGCGCGCACGAGTTCGTCGTGCGTGCCGCGCTCGACGATCCGCCCGTGATCCATCACGAGGATCTGCTGCGCGTGCACGACCGTCGACAGCCGGTGCGCGATCACGAGCGTCGTGCGATGCCGCGCGATCTGGTCGAGCTCGTGCTGGATCGCCCGCTCCGAGCGCGAATCGAGCGCCGAAGTCGCCTCGTCGAACAGCAGCACCGGCGGATCCTTCAACAGCGTGCGCGCGATCGCGACGCGCTGCTTCTCGCCGCCCGACAGCTTCAGCCCGCGCTCGCCGACCGGCGTGTCATAACCCTTCGGCAAGCTTTCGATGAAATCGTGGATGTGCGCGGCGCGCGCGGCCGCGATCACCTCGTCGCGGGTCGCGCTCGGCCGGCCGTACGCGATGTTGTAGTAGATCGAGTCGTTGAACAGCACGGTGTCCTGCGGCACGATCCCGATCGACGCACGCAGCGAATCCTGCGTGACGTCGCGGATGTCCTGGCCGTCGATCCGGATTGCGCCGCCCGTCTGCCGGTCGAGATCGTAGAAACGGAACAGCAGCCGCGACAGCGTCGACTTCCCGGAGCCGCTGTGGCCGACCACCGCGGTCGTCGTGCCCGCGTCGATCGTGAAGGAGACGTCGTGCAGGATCGGCCGCGCCGGCTCGTACGCGAAATTCACGTGCTCGAAGCGCACCTGCGCGCCGGCGACCGCGAGCGGCCGCGCATCGGGCAGGTCGGCCACTTCCTTCGCGGCCGACAGCAACCCGAACATCCGGTCCATGTCGGTGAGGCTCTGCTTCAGCTCGCGATAGACGACGCCGAGAAAGTTCAGCGGAATGTACAGCTGCAGCATGAACGTGTTGATCAGCACGAGATCGCCGAGCGTCAGCTTGCCCGCGAGCACGCCCTGCGTCGCACGCCACAGGATGAACACGAGCCCCGTGCCGATGATCGCCTGCTGGCCGAAGTTCAGCACCGACAGCGAATTCTGCGAACGGATCGCGGCCTTCCGGTAGCGCTTCAGGTTCTCGTCGTAGCGCTGCGCTTCCCACTCCTCGTTGCCGAAGTACTTCACCGTCTCGTAGTTGATCAGCGAATCGATCGCCCGTGAGTTCGCGCGCGAATCGAGTTCGTTCATCGTGCGGCGGAAATGCGTGCGCCAGTTGGTGACCTTCACCGTGAACACGATGTACGTGACCAGCGCCGCGAACGTCACGTACGCGTAATAGGCCTCGTACTTGACCACGAAGAAGCCGAGCACGAGCCCGACCTCGACAAGCGTCGGCAGGATGCTGTACAGCGAATACGAGATCAGCTGCTGGATGCCACGCGTGCCGCGCTCGATGTCGCGCGACATGCCGCCCGTCTGGCGTTCGAGATGGAACCGCAGCGACAGCCCGTGCAGGTGCCGGAACACCTGCAGCGCGAGCTGGCGCACCGCGCTCTCGGTGACCTTCGAGAACAGGATCTCGCGCAGCTCGGTGAACAGCGACGTCGACAGCCGCACGAGCGCATACGCGACGACCAGCAACCCGACGCCGCCCGCGAGCACGATGCCGGCCGACTGTTCGGCGCGGCCGAGCGCGGTGATCTGCTGGACGTAGGACAGGTGGTCGACGATGCGCTTCATCACGACCGGCACGCCGAGGTTCGCGACCTTCGCGCCGATCAGGCAGGCGAGCGCGAGCGCGACGCGCCATTCGTAGGTGGTCAGGTACGGCAGCAGCGACCGGATGGTCTGCCAGTCGTTGCGGGGCCCGGTCGAAGCCGGCGCGGGCTCGCCGGAAGCGGGAAATCGGCGCATGGGGGAAGTCTCTGTGGCGGTGCACGACGCGTGTATCGGCGGCCGGCTTGCGCACTTTCTCGTACAATTTGCGAACGTTGTATTGTCGCAGAAGCCGCTTCGCGCCGCTGCCGGCGCCCTCGCCGGCCGGCCTGCGCACGGCGGCACGTTTCTTACAGGATGAAAGCCCCCGCCATGACCGATTCGACCCTCGAACTCCCGCAAAAGCAGCCCGCGCTGCGCGTCGTCCCGCAACCGCACGACGCGAACGTCCACGGCGACGTGTTCGGCGGCTGGATCATGTCGCAGGTCGACATCGCCGGCTCGATCCCCGCGAGCCAGCGCGCGAACGGTCGCGTCGCGACGGTCGCAGTCAACTCGTTCGTGTTCAAGCAGCCGGTGTTCGTCGGCGACCTGCTGAGCTTCTACGCGACCATCATGCGCACCGGCAACACGTCGATCACGGTCGACGTCGAGGTGTACGCGCAGCGCATGCGCCTGATGGGCGAAATCGTGAAGGTCACCGAAGCGACACTTACCTATGTCGCAACCGGCCCCGACCGCAAGCCGCGGCAACTGCCGCCGCTCTGACCGGCGAGCGCCGCGACCGTGCGGCGCACGGCCACCTCAGTGCGTGGCCGTCAGCCCGAACTCCCGCATCGCGGGCAGGAAATCGTGGTTCAGCTTCGGCTTGCGCGACAGCTTCACCAGCACGTAGCGCTGGAACGGCGCAAGCTGCTGCCACTGCGCGAGCCCGGGCGCCGTCAGCCCGGCCAGCGCGCTCTGCTGCACGAGCGACTCCGGCACGATGTCGGTGGCACGCCAGGCCGGCTGCTCGTCCGGCTGGAACCACGAGGGTTCCAGATCCGCGTGCGTGCGCAGCATTTCGAACAGCGCGTGATCGAAGTTGGGCTCGATCGCGGTGTCGTCGTCGGCCGGAAAGCGTGCGAGCAGCTTGCGGTCCTCGAGCGGCAGCAGTTGCCACTGCTCCAGCGAAATCCGCAGACCGAAACGGTCAAGATTGAAACGCACGATCATCGGGATGTACGTGAAGTTTTCCGACGATTCGTGTTCGAAGGCGAATAACAGTGGAGCGTCGCTGAGTCCCATGGTCGTTACCTGATGTGGCGGATGCCGGCGCGGCCGGCTTGCCTGGGGTATTTTAGAACCTCTGCGCGCGGGCGGCGGATACGAATGCCGCCGCCCGCGCGCCGAATCAACGGGAGTGCTCGTGAATCCGACCGAATCCGGTGAAATGCTCGACGAACCGCGCGGCGCGATCGAACTGTCCGTGCGCCGCACGCGCGGCGGCGCCGTCGAAACCGCGCACGACTACGTGGGCCAGGAATGGCCAGTCGCACTCGTCTTCAACGGCATCTCGCACGCGGTGATGATGTGTACGCCGTGCGACCTCGAAGCGTTCGCGGTCGGTTTCGCGATCTCGGAAGGGATCGTCGCGCGCGGCAGCGACATCAAGGACATCGAGGTGATCCTGCACGCCGACGCCCCGCTGCCGCATGCGGAAGTCCACCTGGAGGTCGTCCAGCAGGCGTTCGCCGCGCTGAAGGACCGGCGCCGCGCGCTCGCGGGGCGTACCGGCTGCGGCGTATGCGGGATCGAAAGCATCGACCTGCTCGACCTCGCGCCCGAGCGCGTGCCGGATACGGGCTTTCTCGCGCGCCTCGCCCCCGACGCGCTGACGCGCGCGGCGCAGGCGCTGCCGGCGCATCAGGCGCTCACGCGGCTCACGGGCGGCCTGCACGCGGCCGCGTGGTGCGACGCAACAGGCGCGATCCGGATGGCGTTCGAGGACGTCGGCCGCCACAACGCGCTCGACAAGCTGATCGGCTCGCTCGTGCTGTCGCGCGCCGACCCGACCGACGGCTTCGTGTTCCTGTCGAGCCGCGCGAGCTACGAGCTCGTGCGCAAGGCCGCCCGCGTCGGCATTCCGATGGTCGCGACGATCTCCGCGCCGTCGTCGCTCGCGATCGAAATCGCGAAAGCGGCTGGCCTGCGGCTCGTCAGCTTCTGCCGCGAAACCGGCCACGTCGACTACGGCACGGACTGATCGCGTTCGCGGCGGCGCGCCGGCGAGCCATCGCCGGCGCGGCCTGCTCCGTCAGTCGAACTGACGGAAATCCGGCTTGCGCTTCTCGAAGAACGCCGTCATTGCCTCGCGCGCTTCGGGCGCGCGCAGCATCGCGGCGAAGTGGCCCGCCTCCTCGGCCATCCGCGCGGACGTCGCCACACCGCCCGTATCCTTCAGCAGCGCCTTCGTCACGCGCAGCGATGCCGCCGGCAGCGCCGCGAGCTTCGCCGCCTGCTTCGCCGCGAACGCGTCGAGCTCGGCCGCCGGCAGCACGCGGTTGACGATGCCGATCCGGTGCGCTTCCAGCGCATCGAACGCCTCGCCGAGCAGCAGCTTCTCGGCGGCGACCTGATGGCCGGCCAGGCGCGGCAGCAGCACGCTCGACGCGGCTTCCGGGCACAGGCCGAGCTGCGCGAACGGCAGCGAGAACGTCGCGGTGTCGGCTGCGTACACCAGATCGCAGTGCAGCAGCATCGTCACGCCGACGCCGATCGCCAGGCCCGGCACGGCGGCCACGATCGGCTTGCTCGCGGTGCTGATCCGTGCAAGGAACTGGAACACCGGGGCGGTGTCGTCCTTCGGCGGCGCCTTCAGGAAATCCTCGAGATCGTTCCCCGCGGTGAAATTGCCGTCGCTGCCGCGCAGCAGGATCACGCGGATCGCCTTGTCTTCCTGCGCGTCGGCGAGTGCATCGGCCATCGTCTGGTACATCGCCGCCGTCAGCGCATTCTTCTTCGCCGGGCGTGCGATCGTGATCGTCATCACGCCTTCGGCGCGTTCCACTTGAATTTCGGCCACAACCGTCTCCTTGACTTTCCTCTATCGGAATGAAAAAACGGTGCGCGAGCTTGTGGCCCGCGCACCGTCGTCGCTTTGCGTCGCGTCCTGCTTACAGGCGTTCGATGATGCCCGCGGCACCCATGCCGGTGCCGACGCACATCGTGACCATCCCGTACTTCAGGTTACGGCGGCGCAGGCCGTGCACGACGGTCGCCGCGCGGATCGCGCCGGTCGCGCCGAGCGGGTGGCCGAGTGCGATCGCGCCGCCCATCGGGTTGACCTTCGACGGGTCGAGGCCGAGGTCGCGCATCACCGCCAGCGATTGCGCGGCGAACGCTTCGTTCAGCTCGATCCAGTCGAGATCGTCCTGCTTCAGGCCAGCGGCCTTCAGCGCGGCCGGAATCGCTTCCTTCGGGCCGATGCCCATGATTTCCGGCGGCACGCCGCGCACCGCGAAGCTCACGAAGCGCGCGAGCGGCGTCAGGTTGAATTCCTTCAGCACCTTCTCCGACACGACGAGCAGCGCGCCCGCGCCGTCCGACGTCTGCGAGCTGTTGCCGGCCGTGACCGAGCCCTTGTTCGCGAACACCGTGCGCAGCTTCGCGAGGCCTTCGATCGACGTATCCGCGCGCGGACCTTCGTCGAGCTTGATCTCGCGCGTCTTCACGTCGACTTCGCCGGTCGCGAGGTTCGGGAAACGCTCGGTGATCGTGTACGCGGCGATCTCGTCGTTGAACTCGCCGGCCTGCTGCGCGGCAAGCGCCTTGCGGTGCGACTCGACCGAGAACGCGTCCTGGTCTTCGCGGCTCACCTTCCACTGCTCGGCGACGCGCTCGGCCGTCAGGCCCATCCCGTACGCGATGCCGAAGTCTTCATTGCGATCGAAGATGTGCGGCGACATCGACGGCTTGTTGCCCATCATCGGCACCATGCTCATCGATTCGCAGCCGCCCGCGAAGATCGCGTCCGATTCGCCGACGCGGATGCGGTCGGCCGCCATCGCGAGCGCCGTGATGCCCGACGCGCAGAAGCGGTTGACCGTCACGCCGCCGACCGTCTGCGGCAGGCCCGCGAGCAGCGCGCCCATCCGCGCGACGTTCAGGCCCTGTTCGGCTTCCGGAATCGCGCAGCCGATGATCGCGTCCTCGATCAGCTTCGTGTCGAAGCCCGGCACCTGCGCAACCGCCGACTTGATCGCGTGGACCAGCAGCTCGTCCGGGCGCGTGTTCTTGAAGACACCGCGCGGGGCCTTGCCGATCGGCGTGCGGCTGGCGGCGACGATGTATGCGTCTTGCAATTGTTTGCTCATTTGAGACTCCTTGCCTTATCGCTCGCTCAGTTACGCACCGGCTTGCCGGTCTGCAACATACCCATGATCCGTTCCTGCGTCTTCTGCGTGCCGAGCAGCTCGACGAACGCACGGCGCTCGAGCGCGAGCAGCCACTGCTCGTCGACGAGGCTGCCGGCTTCGACGTCGCCGCCGCACACGGCTTCGGCAATGCGGCTCGCGATCAGGTAGTCGTGGTCGCTGATGAAGCGGCCGTCACGCATGTTGACGAGCGATGCCTTGATCGTCGCGATCGCCGAGCGGCCCGCGACCGGCACGTCCTTCGCACGCAGCGGTGCGCGGTAGCCGGTGGCGGCCAGCGCACGCGCTTCCTTCTTCGCGGTGTCGAGCAGTTCGAACACGTTGAAGACGATCGTGTCGGACGGCTTCACGTAGCCCATCGCACGTGCATCGTGCGCGGACGCCGACACCTTCGCCATCGCCGCGTTCTCGAACGACTTCGTGACGAACTTCAGGATGTCGGTGGTCGCGTTCGCGGCCGTCGCGGCGTCCGCCGCGCGCAGCGCCGCTTCCTTCAGGCCGCCGCCCGCCGGCACGAGGCCGACACCCACTTCGACGAGGCCGATGTAGCTCTCGACGTGGACGACGCGCTTCGCGCTGTGCAGCATCAGCTCGCACCCGCCGCCGAGCGCGATGCCCGACACGGCCGCGACGACCGGCACGTTCGCGTACTTCACGCGCAGCATGCCTTCCTGGAACTTCTTCACGAACGGCTCGATACCCTTCGCGCCACCCATCATGAACGCGGGCATCGCCTCTTCGAGGTTCGCGCCGGCCGAGAACGGGCCGCCCGGCGTGCCGAGCTTCAGCGACGTCGGCTGCCAGATCACCACGCCCTTGTAGTCCTTCTCCGCGAGTTCGATCGCCTGCACGAGGCCGTCGATCACGCTCGGTCCGATCGTGTTCATCTTCGACTTGAACGACACGATCACGACGTCGTCTTCACCCGCACGATCGTCGACCCATGCGCGCACCGCGTCGGTCTCGAACAGCGTCTTGCCGTACGTCTTCGGATCGGCGCCCGCTTCGCCGAGCAGCGGCGCGCGGAATACCTGCTTGTCGTAGACCGCGAGGTCCGAACGCGGCACGAAGCGCTTCGCAGCCGGTGCCCACGAGCCTTCGGCCGTGTGCACGCCGCCCTTCTCGGCAACCGCGCCTTCGAGCACCCACGACGGCAGCGGCACGTTCGCGAGCGCCTTGCCGGCCGCGATGTCTTCCTGCACCCACTCGGCCACCTGCTTCCAGCCGGCGGCCTGCCAGCCTTCGAACGGGCCTTCGTTCCAGCCGAAGCCCCAGCGGATCGCGAGGTCGACGTCGCGCGCGTTGTCGGCGATCGACTCAAGATGCACGCCGATGTAGTGGAACACGTCGCGGAAGATCGACCACAGGAACTGCGCGTGCGGATGGTCCGTCTCGCGCAGCAGCTTCAGGCGTTCCGCCGGCGGGCGCTTCAGGATGCGGCCGACCGTTTCGTCAGCCTTCGCGCCCGAGTCGACGTAGGTGCCCGTCTTCGCGTCGAGCACCTTGATCGCCTTGCCTTCCTTCTTGTAGAAACCGCCGCCCGTCTTCTGGCCGAGCGCGCCCTGCTTCACCAGTTCGGCGAGCACGGCGGGCGTCTGGTAGACCGGGAAGAACGGATCGTCGGCGAGGTTGTCCTGCATCGTCTTGATCACGTGCGCCATCGTGTCGAGGCCGACCACGTCCGCGGTGCGGAACGTCGCCGACTTCGCGCGGCCGAGGCGGCTGCCCGTCAGGTCGTCGACTTCGTCGAAGCGCAGGCCGAACTTCGCGGCCTCGGTGATCACCGCGAGGATCGAGAAGATGCCGACGCGGTTTGCGATGAAGTTCGGCGTGTCCTTCGCGCGCACGACGCCCTTGCCGACGATGCTCGTCAGGAAGGTTTCGAGCTGGTCGAGGATTTCCGGGCGCGTATGCGCGGTCGGGATCAGCTCGACGAGGTGCATGTAGCGCGGCGGGTTGAAGAAGTGCACGCCGCAGAAGCGCGACTTCAGCTCGTCCGAGAAACCTTCGGACAGCTTCGTGATCGACAGGCCCGACGTGTTGGTCGCGAAGATCGCGTTCGGCGCGATGTGCGGCGCGACCTTCTTGTACAGGTCGTGCTTCCAGTCCATCCGCTCGGCGATCGCTTCGATCACGACGTCGCACTCGGCGAGCTTCGCGATGTCGTCTTCGTAGTTCGCGGCCTCGAGGTATTTCGCGTCGTCCTTCACGCCGAACGGCGCGGGCGACAGCTTCTTCAGGTTCTCGATCGCCTTCAGCGCGATCGCGTTTTTCGGGCCTTCCTTGGCCGGCAGGTCGAACAGCAGCACCGGCACGCGCGCATTGATGAGGTGCGCGGCGATCTGCGCGCCCATCACGCCGGCGCCCAGCACGGCGACCTTGCGAATCAGGAAATTGCTCACGGGATGTCTCCGGATAGTGTCGTGCAGCGCGGAGGTTGGGGCTGCACGGAGAAGTGAGTACCAGGAACCGATGCATCCGGGCGGCGCGCCTCGCGCCCCGCCCGGACTCGCGTCAGAACAGCGATTCGTCGACTTCCATCATCGTCTTCGAACCGGCGCGCGCGGCGCGGATCGTCGACGCCGTCTCGGGCAGCAGGCGCGCGAAGTAGAAGCGTGCCGTCGCGAGCTTCGACTTGTAGAACGGATCGCCCGACGCTTCCTTGTCGAGGGCCAGGCGTGCCATGCGCGCCCAGAAGTACGAGAACACCAGGTGGCCGACGGTGCGCAGGTACGGCACGGCGGCAGCACCGACTTCGTCGGGGTTCTGCATCGCCTTCATGCCGATTTCCATCGTCAGCTTCTGCACCTTGTCGCCGATGTCGGCGAGCGGGTTGATGAACTCGGCCATCTCCGGCTTCACGCCTTCGGCTTCCGCGAATTCGGTCACGAGCTTGCCGAACTTCTTCAGCTTCGCGCCCATGTCGCCGAGCACCTTGCGGCCCAGCAGGTCGAGCGACTGGATCGAGTTCGTGCCTTCGTAGATCATGTTGATCCGCGCGTCGCGCACGTACTGCTCCATGCCCCACTCGGAGATGAAGCCGTGGCCGCCGTAGATCTGCATCGCGTGGTTGGTCGACTCGAACGCGTTGTCGGTCAGGAACGCCTTGATGATCGGCGTGAGCAGCGCGACGAGATCGGCCGCTTCCTTGCGCACCGCTTCGTCGGCGTGCGACAGCTCCTTGTCGATCTGCAGCGCGGACCAGTACGTGAACGCGCGCGCGCCTTCGGCATAGGCCTTCTGCGTGAGCAGCATGCGACGCACGTCCGGGTGCACGATGATCGGGTCGGCCGGCTTGTCCGGTGCCTTCGGGCCCGTCAGCGAACGCATCTGCAGGCGTTCCTTCGCGTACGTGAGCGAGTTCTGGTACGCGACTTCCGTGAGGCCGAGGCCCTGCATGCCGACGCCGAGACGCGCGGCATTCATCATCACGAACATCGCGTTCAAGCCCTTGTTCGGCTCGCCGACCATCCAGCCCTTCGCGCCGTCGAGGTTCATCACGCACGTCGAGTTGCCGTGGATGCCCATCTTGTGTTCGATCGAGCCGCACTTGATGCCGTTGCGCTCGCCCGGCTCGCCCGACGCGTCCGGAATGAACTTCGGCACGATGAACAGCGAGATCCCCTTCGTGCCCTGCGGCGCGTCCGGCAGGCGCGCGAGCACGAGGTGGATGATGTTCTTCGACATGTCGTGCTCGCCGCTCGAGATGAAGATCTTCGTGCCGCTGATCGAGTACGAGCCGTCGCCGTTCGGTTCGGCCTTGGTGCGCAGGATGCCGAGGTCGGTGCCGCAGTGCGGCTCGGTCAGGCACATCGTGCCCGTCCATTCGCCCGACACGAGCTTCGGCAGGTATTGCTTCTGGAGTTCCGGCGCGCCGTGCGCGTGCAGGCATTCGTACGCGCCGTGCGACAGGCCCGGATACATCGTCCATGCCTGGTTCGCCGAGTTCAGCATTTCGTAGAGCGCGTTGTTCACGAACGCGGGCAGGCCCTGGCCGCCGTAGTCCGGATCGCAGCCGAGCGCCGGCCAGCCGGCCTCGACGTATTGCTGGTAGGCCTCCTTGAAGCCGGTCGGGGTCTTCACGACGCCGTCGCCTTCATACGTGCAGCCTTCGCGGTCGCCGACCTGGTTCAGCGGGAACAGTACCTCGGAGCAGAACTTGCCCGCTTCCTCGAGGACCTGGTTGATCGTGTCGGCGTCGAGGTCCGCATGCTTGGGCATTTGCTTGACTTCGGCTTCGACGTTCAGAAGCTCGTGCAACACGAATTGCATGTCGCGCAGCGGCGCGGCGTACTGTCCCATGACTCTCTCCAAAGGTGGGCAAAACGGCTCGAGCTCCTGGCGGGCGGATCACGCGCCGCTAACGGCTCTCGCTCTGATACGAAACAATCGTCTTTTCCAGCGCGGCCCACGTGAGGCGCACGGCATCCGGCGAATGCAGGAAACGTGCGTCGTGATGCAGGCCGAGCGTGAAGCTGTACAACTCGAAGAGCATCAGGTCCGGATCGGTATCCGCACGCAGATGGCCTTCTTCCTTCGCCTGCGAAATGGCCCGCAGCATCGCGGCACGCCAGGCCGTCACGCTCGCGATCAACTGCTCGCGCACGGGGCTGTCAGGCCGGTCGTCGTACTCGACGGCCCCGCTGATGTAGATGCATCCGGTCGTCACCTCCTGGATGCGCTTCTCCGTCCAGCGGGCCAGCATCGCCCGAAGGCGCGGCAAGCCTCGCGGCTCGCGCAGGCTCGGAAAGAACACCTCGTTTTCGAAACGATGGTGATACTCGCGGACGACCTCGACCTGCAGGTCCTCGCGCGATCCGAAGTGCGCGAACACGCCGCTCTTGCTCATCTGCATGCGCTCGGCCAGCAGGCCGATCGTCAGCCCCTCCAGCCCGTCACGGCTGGCGAGGTCCAAAGCAGCTTCAAGTATCGCGGCACGCGTCTGTTCGCCTTTTCGCATAGCTATTTCTGTAACCGTTCGGGGGTTCGAATAAAATCGAACGGCCGTACTATTATTGAGTGCGGCCGCTCGCGAAACAAGGAAATTATTAGAAACCGGTGTCTAACCGAGCCGCTATTTTGCGCGATTCCGGCGGGACCGGAGCGGCTTTTCCGCACGAACGTGCGGACAGATTTTTGAAGCGAACGCTTAGTCTGCGTCAGTCGTAACCACCGACCGTCAGCGCCTTCATCACGAGACGATACGTGGTGTACGCAAGCCAGTTCAGCAGCCGCTCGAGGCGCGGACGCGCGGCGAAGCGCGCGGGGTCGATCTCCCGGCCGTCGGCGAACGCGGCCGCGATCGCGTCGCGCAGTTCGTTCGTGACCGCATCGTAACGCACCAGCACGACGTTCGCTTCATTGTTCAACATCAGGCTCAGCGCGTCCAGATTCGACGAGCCGACCGTCGCCCAGTTGTCGTCGATCACCGCGACCTTGCCGTGCAGCATCGTCTTGTCGTATTCGGCGACGCGCACGCCCGCGCGCAGCAGCGCGTGATACAGGAACGGCACGGCCGTATCGAGTGCCGCGAATTCCTTGCGGCCGATCAGGATCCGCACGTCGACGCCGCGCCGCGCGGCGCCCGTCAGCGCACGGCGCAGCTTGCGCCCCGGCATGAAGTACGGATTGGCCAGCAGGATCCGCTGGCGCGCCTGGCCAATCGCCGCGAGATACGCCTTCTCGATCGCGCGACGGTTCACGACGTTGTCGCGCGCGACGAACGCGACGCTCGGCTCCGTCACGACCCGCAGCGCGCCGGCCTTGATCCAGCGATGGCTGCGCATCCAGCGCCGGAACATGTCGGGGAACGCTTCCCCGCCATGCAGCCCGGCTGCGTATTGCGCATAGGGCTTGTGGCCGAACATGATCCGGTGCCACTGCAATTCGAATGCGGCGCGCACGTCGGACACCGCGGGGCCCGCCATCTCGACCGCGAAATCCCAGCGCGGAAACGGCAGCGTCGTGCCGCCCTGCGCGTAGTCGTCGACGATATTGATGCCGCCGCAGAATGCAACCGCGTGATCGATCACCGCGAGCTTGCGATGCGTGCGCGAGAAACCGAAGCGGCCGAACAGGAAACGGTTGTAGATGCAGTGCTCGACGCCGGCCGCCACCCACGTGTCGAACAGCGGCAGGCGCGCGGTGCCGATGCCGTCGGTGATCACGCGCACGCGCACGCCGCGCTGCGCCGCGCGGATCAGCGCGTCCGACACCGGCCGGCCGGCCGCGTCGTCGCAGAAGATGTAGGTTTCGAGCATCACCTGCTCGCGGGCGGCATCGATCCGCTCGATCAGTGCCCGGAAGAATGCGCCGCCGCCCTCGCACAGCCGCACGGTGTTGCCCGACGTAAAGGCGAGCCGCGACGCGGAACCGCGTTCCTGCAGGAACATCTGCCGCAATTGCGCGAAGCGCTTGCGGGCTTCCGCCGTCATGCGGACGAGCCGTGCGGCGCGCGCGACAGTGCCACGCGCGCGGGCAATTGCAGGATCGCCTCGGCATTCGACGGCGAGAAGCAGCGCGCGGCCGCCTCGCGGAACGGCAGCCACGCGTGGTCGACGTGCTCGCGCGGCGACAGCGTCACGTCGACGCGATGCGGCACGCACAGGCCGAACCAGTGCTCGGTGTTGCGCGTGACGCCCGGTGCATAGCGGTGCAGGTATTGCGGATAGATCGTGTACTCGATCCGGTGGCGCCAGTCGACGAGCGCGCTGGCCGGCACATCCGCGGTGCCGATCGCGATGCCGGTTTCCTCGGCCACTTCGCGCGCGGCGGTGACCGCAAGCGGCTCGTCGAGCGCGTCCTTCGAGCCGGTCACCGATTGCCAGAAATCGGGCTGGTCGGCACGCTTGATCACGAGCACATCGAGGTCGGGCGTGTAGATCACGACAAGAACGGATTCGGGGATTTTCGGCGGCTTCGTCATCTTTGTTTCATGCAGCACGGGGCCACGCGACGGGCACAGGCTCCGAACGGACGGCAAGTGCTGCGACTGTACCGCAAAAAACGAAAAAGGCGCATCGCTGCGCCTTTTTCATGAGCGTCGTGTGCGCGCGAACGCACACACGACCGGATGCGAAGCGCGTTACGCCTTCGGCTGTTCCGGCTGACGCAGGCGGATGTGCAGTTCGCGCAGCTGACGCTCGTCGACCGGGCTCGGTGCCTGCGTGAGCAGATCCTGCGCACGCTGCGTCTTCGGGAACGCGATCACGTCGCGGATCGAATCGGCGCCGGCCATCATCGTGACGATGCGGTCGAGACCGAACGCGATACCGCCGTGCGGCGGCGCGCCGTACTGCAGTGCATCCAGCAGGAAGCCGAACTTGAGCTGAGCCTCTTCCGCACCGATCTTCAGCGCACGGAACACCTTGCTCTGCACTTCCTCCTGATAGATACGCACCGAGCCGCCGCCGATTTCCCAGCCGTTCAGCACCATGTCGTAGGCCTTCGCGAGGCAGCGGCCCGGGTCGGTCTCGAGGTACTCGAGGTGCTCGTCCTTCGGGCTCGTGAACGGGTGGTGCGCAGCGACGTAGCGCGCATCTTCGTCGTCGTATTCGAACATCGGGAAGTCGACGACCCACAGCGGCTTCCAGCCGGCCTGGACCAGACCGTTCGCCTTGCCGAATTCCGAATGGCCGATCTTCAGGCGCAGCGCGCCGAGGCTGTCGTTGACGACCTTCGCGCGGTCGGCCGCGAAGAAGATGATGTCGCCGTCTTCGGCGCCGGTGCGCTCGAGGATCGCCGCGATCGACGCGTCGTGCAGGTTCTTGACGATCGGGCTCTGCAGGCCGTCACGGCCCTTCGCCTTCTCGTTGACCTTGATCCATGCGAGGCCCTTCGCGCCGTAGATGCGCACGAATTCGGTGTAGCCGTCGATGTCGCCGCGCGACAACTCGCCACCCTTCGGCACGCGCAGCGCCGCGACTCGACCGTCCTTCGCGTTGGCCGGCGTGCTGAACACCTTGAAGTCGACGTCCTTCATCGCGTCGGTCAGCTCGGTGAATTCGAGCTGCACGCGCAGGTCCGGCTTGTCCGAACCGAAACGCGCCATCGCTTCCGAGTACGGCATCACCGGGAATTTCGCGTCGAGCTCGACGTCGATCGTCGTCTTGAAGATGTGACGGATCATGTCTTCGAACAGGTCACGGATTTCCTGCTCGCCGAGGAACGACGTTTCGCAGTCGATCTGCGTGAATTCCGGCTGACGGTCGGCACGGAGGTCTTCGTCGCGGAAGCACTTGGTGATCTGGTAGTAACGGTCGAAGTTCGCGACCATCAGCAGCTGCTTGAACAGCTGCGGCGACTGCGGCAGCGCAAAGAACTGGCCCGCGTTCACGCGCGACGGCACGAGGTAGTCGCGCGCGCCTTCCGGCGTGCTCTTCGTCAGCATCGGCGTTTCGATGTCGATGAAGCCCTGCTCGTCGAGGTACTTGCGCGCTTCGATCGCGACGCGGTAGCGCAGGCGCAGGTTGTGCTGCATCTGCGGGCGGCGCAGGTCGAGCACGCGGTGCGTGAGGCGCGTCGTTTCCGACAGGTTGTCGTCATCGAGCTGGAACGGCGGCGTGACCGACGCGTTCAGCACGTTCAGTTCGTGACACAGCACTTCGATCTTGCCGCTCTTCAGGCCGGCGTTGACCGTACCGTCCGGACGGTTGCGCACGAGGCCCTTGATCTGCACGCAGAACTCGTTGCGCACGCCTTCGGCGGTCGCGAACATTTCCGCGCGATCCGGGTCGCACACCACCTGCACGAGGCCTTCACGATCGCGCAGGTCGATGAAGATCACACCGCCGTGATCGCGGCGGCGCTGCACCCAGCCGCACAGCGACACGGTTTGGCCCAGCAGGTGTTCGGTCACGAGACCGCAGTATTCAGTACGCATCGACATGATGTTTGCTTTCGTTCGGTTTGATCAACGGGCGCCGCAACGCGCGGCCCGGGCGATGATTCTTTACTTACAGCGGCGGCTCGACGGGGCGGCGCGCAGGCGCCGGAACCGGCGCCGGGGGCGCCACCACGCCCATCGAGACGATGTACTTGAGCGCGGCATCGACCGACATGTCGAGTTCGATGACTTCGCTCTTCGGCAGCATCAGGAAGAAGCCCGACGTCGGGTTCGGTGTCGTCGGAATATAGACGCTCACGTATTCTTCCGTCAGATGATTGAGCACGTCGCCGCCCGGCGTGCCGGTCAGAAACGCGATCGTATACGAGCCGCGACGCGGGTATTCGATCAGCAGCGCCTTGCGGAACGCATTGCCGCTGCTCGACAGCAGCGTGTCCGACACCTGCTTGACGCTCGTGTAGATCGGCCCGACGACCGGGATGTGACGCACCACGGCGTTCCACCACGTGACGAGCTTCTGGCCGATGAAGTTCTGCGTGGCCAGCCCGACGACGAAGATGAACGCGAGCGTCAGCACCGCGCCGATCCCCGGCAAGTGGAAGCCGAGCATCCGCTCGGGCTGCCACGATTCGGGCAGCAGCAGCAGTGTCTGGTCCATCGTGCCGATGATGAGACCGAGCACCCACAGCGTGATCGCGAGCGGGACGAGAACCAGCAGGCCGGTCAGAAACACCGATTTCAGGGTCGTCTTTTTCATCATCTGCCGTCAATGAACCGCGCCGGCGGCGCGGGTTGGTCGCAGCCCGGCCGGGCCGCGACGGTCAACTGCTGGCGGCGGGCGCGGCTGCCGGGGCAGGCGCAGCGCTCGTCGTCGTGCTTTCGGAACTGCTCGATGCAGCCGGCGCGGCCGCGGCGGGCGCGGCTTCCGCCGGTGCGGCCGGCGCTGCGTCGCCCGACGCCGTCGCCGGCGCGCTGGTGCCGCCCGAACCGCCGCGGAAATCGGTGACATACCAACCCGAACCCTTCAGCTGGAAGCCCGCCGCAGTGACCTGCTTGCGGAATGCATCCTTCCCGCATTCCGGGCACTGCGACAGCGGCGCATCGCTCATCTTCTGGAGCACGTCCTTCGCGAAACCACACGCTTCGCATCGATAGGCGTAGATCGGCATGATATTTTTCCCGCGGAAACTGGAAACAGCTTGCAAAACCTTGAATTATAGCCGAAACCCTGCCGCGCTCCGGCAATGGCCGCGACACCTGCGCATCAGCGACGGCGCCACGTGAGCCAGCGCTCGTGACCTTCGAACACGGGCAGCGAATCGGTCACCGGCAAATCCTCGATCAGTTCGAAGTGCGGCGTGAGCAGCGCATCGAGTTCGGCACGCTCGATCCCGAACGGCGGCCCCTTCGGTTTCGCCATCAGGAAAAAATAGCCGGCCAGCAATCCGTCCACGGGCAGCAGCTCGGCCATGCGGGCCGCGTAGCCGGCGCGCATGGCCGGCGGCAGCGCGCACAGGAACGCGCGCTCGTACACCCACTGCACGTCGAACGGCGGCCGGTACGAAAAGAAATCGGCCTGCTCGACGACTTCCGCGTGCACGCCGAGCTGCGCTTTCGCAACGGCCACTGCCTGCGCGGAGAAATCGATCGCACGCACGGGCCAGCCGGCCTGCGCGAGCCACCCGGCCTCCTGCGCACTGCCACAGCCGGGAATCAGCACCGCGCACGGCTCGAGCCGGTGCGCGAACACGCGAAACCCGTCGGGCACGCCACCGAATTCCCACGGCGTCACGCCACGCTCGAAACGTTCGTCCCAGAACGATGCGTTGCCGGGATCGCGCGTCGTGAAATCGGCGGCTGCCGGTGTGGACGGTTGCTTCGGATCGGACATCGCCCTGCTCCTTTCGGTCATGTGCCGTACGCGAGCGCGAGCAGCACGCGCGCGACGAGCGCCCCGACGCCGACGGCGAGACCGAAGATCAGCAGCGCCTGCAGCAGCCGGTTCGTCCGCTTCTGCTCGACGAGAATCTGGCGCATCAGGTCCTCGCTCGCCGCGCGCGGCGCGTCGTGGCGCGCCGCCATCGCGTGGTGGATCAGGCGCGGCAGTTGCGGCAGCGTCTTGCTCCACTGCGGCGCCTCGACCTTGAAGCGCTCGTACCAGCCGCGCAGGCCGATCTGCTCGGTCATCCAGCGCTCGAGGTACGGCTTCGCGGTCTTCCACAGGTCGAGCTCCGGGTCGAGCGATCGGCCGAGCCCCTCGACGTTCAGCATCGTCTTCTGCAGCAGCACGAGCTGCGGCTGGATCTCGACGTTGAAGCGGCGCGACGTCGAGAACAGGCGCATCAGCACCTGGCCGAGCGAGATGTCCTTCAGCGCACGATCGAAATACGGCTCGCACACCGCACGGATCGCGCTTTCGAGCTCCTCGACGCGCGTCTCGGGCGGCACCCAGCCGGATTCGAGGTGGAGCGTCGCGACGCGGTGGTAATCGCGCTTGAAGAACGCCAGGAAGTTCTGCGCGAGGTAGTTCTTGTCGAAATCGGACAGCGCGCCGACGATCCCGAAATCGAGCGCGATATAGCGTCCGAACGTGCTCGGATCGAGGCTCACCTGGATGTTGCCCGGGTGCATGTCCGCATGGAAGAAGCCGTCGCGGAACACCTGCGTGAAGAAGATCTCGACGCCTTCGCGCGCGAGCTTCTTGATGTCGACACCGGCCGAGCGCAGCGTCTCGACCTGGCTGATCGGCACGCCGGTCATGCGCTCCATCACGAGCACCTGCGACGTCGAAAAATCCCAGAACATCTCGGGCACGAGCAGCAGGTCGAGGCCCGCGAAGTTGCGGCGCAGCTGGCTGCCGTTGGCGGCCTCGCGCATCAGGTCGAGCTCGTCGTGCAGGTACTTGTCGAACTCGGCGACGACCTCGCGCGGCTTCAGGCGCCGGCCGTCGGCCCACATGCGCTCGGTCCAGATCGCGATGTCGCGCATCAGCGCGAGGTCGGAATCGATCACGGACAGCATGTTCGGGCGCAGCACCTTGACGGCGACGGCCTTGCCCGCGTGCTGGCCCTGCTTGAGCTTCGCGAAATGCACCTGCGCGATCGACGCGCTCGCGACCGGCTCGCGCTCGAATTCGTCGAACAGCTCGTCGACCGGCGCACCGAGCGACTTCTCGATGATCCCGATCGCGACCGCCGAATCGAACGGCGGCACCTGGTCCTGCAGCTTCGCGAGTTCGTTCGCGAAATCGACCGACAGCAGGTCGCGGCGCGTCGACAGCACCTGGCCGAACTTGACGAAGATCGGGCCGAGGCTTTCGAGCGCATGGCGCAGCCGCACCGCAGGCGGATCGGAATAACGGCGGCCGATCGTCGTGATCCGCAGCAGCAGCTTCACGCGCCGGTCGTCGATCCGGGACAGCATCACTTCGTCGAGACCAAAGCGGATGACGGTGTAGACAATCTTGATGAAACGGAAAATGCGCATGCCCTGCGGCCCTCAGTGCGCGCCGCGCGGGCCGGAACCCGTGCGCGCGCCGATTTTTTGTTCGAGTCGCTCGACCCGCTTTTCGACCCGCGCGAGCGCATCGCGTGCGCGCGCCAGTTCGGCGTCGAAGCCGCCGAGCGACGCGCGGCGGACGACTTGCGGGTTCTCGTCGAGCCAGTATTCGGCTACGGAATCGAGCACGTTGCGGCCGGTACGTCGCGCGCGCGCGCCGGCGTCGCGCACGACCGTCGCGATCCGGTAGGCCGCCGCGTCGCCGACCAGCTTCGCGAGATCTTCTTCAGGTTCCCAGCGCAGGTGCTCGGCCAGCTTCGCGATCTGCGTCGCGAACTCCGCATCGCCCTCGATCTTCACGTGCTTCATCACGGCCGCCTGGCCGCCCTGCAGGAACGCGGCGACCGTGTCGCCCGCGAGCGCGATCGACACGTCGACCTGTTGCGCATCGTGCGCGTCGACGGCCGACAGATAGCCGTCGGGCTGCACCAGCAGCGTGAGCGTAACGGGAGGCACGTCGATCCGGGCAGTCTTGCCCGCATACGGAATCAGGCGGTCGCGCGCCCACGATTCGCGGGCGAGCAGGTGATTGACGGCAGCAGCAAAAGGCTTGGCGGCAAAGGTCATCGGGCTGGGAAAGAAAAAACCCGCGCAGGCCGGGCGCCCACGCGGGTTTCTATTGTAACGTCGGATCGTCGGCAGGCCGTGCCTGACCGCACACCCGGGCGGCAAGCGGTCGCAGTGCGACGGCCGTTGCCCGGGCGTCCGGCGGCGTGGCCGCCGGACACGCTCAGTGCGTGTTGATCTGCTGGATGCCCGCGAGCAGCCAGCCCTGACTGCCCGACTTCGACAGGTTCCACACCTCGTCGAACGGCGCGGCCGACGCATTCGCCGATTCGCGGATCAGGCCGTGGAAACGCACGCTCGCCGACTGCTCGATGCCGCGATCCTCGATCGCGACCAGTTCCGCGTCGAGCTGCACGACGTCGGTCTGGTTCGACTCGTTGCCGCGCGAATCGAGGTCGATCTTGATCTCGGCGAACATTTCGGGCGTCGTGAACTCGCGGATGTCGGCCAGGTTGCCCTGGTCCCACGCGGCCTGCAGGCGCACGAAATAAACCTTCGAGCTGCGCAGGAACGCTTCGGTGTCGAAGCCGGCCGGCACCTGGAGCGGTGCTGCCGCCGCCGCTGCCGCGCCTGTGGCCGCGGCACCGCCGCCGAACACGCCTTGCGCTTCGTTCGCGTAGCTGCTGCCGCTACCTGCATAGTTGCTGCCGGTACCGCCCTGCTGGAACGACGGGCTCTGCGAGTAGCCACCCGACGACGACGCCGAGCCGCCGACCGAGTATGCCGGCTCCTGCGGACGACGGCGGTTCATGAACTTGCGGATCAGCCAGATGCCGACCATCGCGAGCAACGCGATCACGATGACGTTCGCCATCATGCTCGCGAATGCGCCGCCCAGGCCGAAGTGCGACAGCAGCGCCGCGATACCGAGACCGGCCGCGAGGCCGGCGATCGGCCCGAGCCAGCGCGAGCGGTTGGGCTGCGCGGCCGGCGCGGGCGCGGCCGGGTTCGCACGCTGCGCCTGCGACGGCGCGGCCTGCTGCATCGGCTGCTGCGCAGGCGGCGTGGCCTGGCGCTGCGTGACGGTGGAATTCTGGCGGCCGATGCTGCGCCCGCCGCCCATGCGCTTGGCTTCAGCGTCGAGCGATGCGAACGTGCCGGCCGTGAGCAGGCCGACCATCAGCAGCGTGCCGACTCGTCGAGCCCACGGCTTCGACGGCTTGCTACGGTTGAACAACGAACGCGTTTCGGACATCAGCTTCTCCAGATGTAAGACAAATGTATGGAAAGAGCCCCTTAGTACTTGGCTCCCATGTGTAAAGCTACCACGCCACCTGACAAATTGTAATATTTGACGGCATCGAGGCCCGCTTGTTCCATCATCGTCTTCAGCGTGTCCTGATCGGGGTGCATCCGGATAGATTCAGCAAGATACCGGTAACTTTCAGCATCTTTCGCGAACTTGTCGCCAAGCCACGGTAATACTTTGAAAGAATACAGATCGTACGCCTTTTTCAGCGGATCCCAGACTTTCGAGAATTCCAGCACCATCACGCGGCCGCCGGGCTTCGTCACGCGGCGCATCTCCGCCAGCGCGGCATCCTTGTGCGTCATGTTGCGCAGCCCGAACGCGACCGTGACCAGATCGAAGTAGTTGTCCGGAAAGGGAATTTTCTCCGCATCGCACAGCAGCGACGGCGTCACGATGCCCTTGTCGAGCAGCCGGTCGCGACCGACGCGCAGCATCGATTCGTTGATGTCCGTGTGCCAGACCTCGCCCGTCGGCCCGGCTGCCTTCGCGAACGCCTTGGTCAGGTCGCCGGTGCCGGCCGCGATGTCGAGCACCTTGAAGCCGGGACGCACGTTCGCCTGCGCGATCGTGAACGCCTTCCACGCGCGGTGCATGCCCGCCGACATCAGGTCGTTCATCAGATCGTAGTTGCTCGCGACCGAATGGAACACACCCGCCACTTTCTTCGCTTTTTCGTTTTCCTCGACGCTTTCGAAGCCGAAGTGGGTTTTGCTCATCGCGTTGATCCTCAGTAAATGGCAAGACGGCGCCGAGCGGGCGCCGTCGAATTTCAGTGGCAGTGGCCGTGCGACGCGGAGGCCGCCTGCATCGGGGCGTCGCGCTCGACGCCCGCCGCCTTCAGTTTGTCGAAATAGTCGCGCCACAGCGCGTCCTGCTGCGTGGCCAGCTCGTACAGCAGGTCCCACGAGTAGATGCCGGTCGAATGGCCGTCGGAAAACGTCGGCTGCAGCGCGTAGTTGCCGACGCCCTCGAGCGCGGTGATCGTCACCTCGCGCTTGCCGGTCTGCAGCGTCTCCTGGCCGGGCCCGTGGCCGCGCACCTCGGCGGACGGCGAATACACGCGCATCAGCTCGAACGGGATCCGGTAGCTTTCACCGTTCGGGTACTGCAATTCGAGCACGCGCGATACCGCGTGCACGACGACGCCGGACGGAATCGGCGTCGTGGAAGTCAAACCGCTCATGGCTGCCTCGAATCGGTCATGCGTTGAATTTCCTCGCGCACCGCATTGTGCAGCAGCGAGGCCTGCGCCGCGCGCGTGCGCAGCAGCGCCTCGGACACGCTGCGCTGGCGCGGCGCCCAGACGGGCTGCGGGAAATGGGCGTCGTTGGAAAAGCGCGGGATCACGTGCCAGTGCACGTGCGGCACCATGTTGCCGAGGCTCGCGAGATTCACCTTATTCGGCTGCATCACGCGGCGCACGGCCCGCTCGACCGCGTAGACCACGCGCATCAGGTGGGCCCGCTCGGGCTCGCCGAGATCGGAGAACTCGGCCACGTGCGTGCCCCAGATCACCCGGCAGAAGCCCGGATACTCGTGCTCGCCCGTCGCGAGGACGACGCGCAGCGCATCGTCCTGCCAGAGCACCTCGCCGCCGTCTTCACGGCAAAACACGCATTCCATCGTCGCTCCCATGTGGACGGGCGCCGGCATTGCCGCGCCGGCGCCCGCTCATCCCCAGCCCGGTCGGGCGGTCGTCATGCCCGCATTAGACCAGCACGCGCTCGATCCCGCCATTGTTCGCACGTGCGACATAATCGGCCATCCAGTTCTCGCCGAGCACCTGGCGCGCGATTTCGACCACGATGTAGTCGGCTTCGAGGTTCGCGTCCTCGCTGTAGCGCGACAAGCCCTGCAGGCACGACGGGCAGCTCGTCAGGATCTTCACGTCCGGGCCGTTCGCGGCCGCAGCGGCCGGCGCCGGCGCGTTGCCGGCCACGACCGGGATGCTGCGCAGCTTCGCGGCGCCCTTGCGGATCTCCTCTTCCTTGCGGAAGCGGACCTGCGTGGACACGTCCGGGCGCGTGACCGCGAGCGTGCCCGATTCACCGCAGCAACGATCGTTCTTCTCGATCCGGTAGCCGTCCTTCTCCGAACCCATCAGCTCGTTGACGAGCTTCACCGGGTCGATCGTCTTGATCGGCGTATGGCACGGGTCGTGATACATGTAGCGCGTGCCCGTCACGCCGTCGAGCTTCATCCCCTTCTCGAGCAGGAACTCGTGGATGTCGATGATCCGGCAGCCCGGGAAGATCTTGTCGAATTCGTAACCGGCGAGCTGGTCGTAGCAGGTGCCGCACGACACGACCACCGTCTTGATATCGAGGTAGTTGAGCGTGTTCGCGACCCGGTGGAACAACACGCGGTTGTCGGTGACGATCTTCTCGGCCTTGTCGTACTGGCCCGAGCCGCGCTGCGGATAACCGCAGCACAGGTAGCCCGGCGGCAGCACGGTCTGCACGCCCGCCTCCCACAGCATCGCCTGCGTCGCGAGGCCGACCTGCGAGAACAAACGCTCGGAGCCGCAGCCCGGGAAGTAGAACACCGCTTCCGAATCGACGGTCGTCGACTTCGGGTTGCGGATGATCGGCACGATCTTGTTGTCCTCGATGTCGAGCAGCGCGCGTGCCGTCTTCTTCGGCAGGTTGCCCGGCATCTTCTTGTTGACGAAGTGGATCACCTGCTCGACGACGGGCGGCTTGCCGACCGTCGCCGGCGGGTGCTGCGTCTGCTTCTTCACGACGTTCTTCAGCATGTCGTTCGCGAAGCGCTGCACCTTGTAGCCGACGCCCATCATCACGCTGCGCGCGGCGTTGATCGTCTGCGGGTTGGTCGCGTTCAGGAAGAACATGCCCGCCGCATTGCCGGCGTTGAATTTCTTCTTGCCCATCTTGCGCAACAGGTTGCGCATGTTCATCGTGACGTCGCCGAAATCGATCTTCACCGGGCACGGGGTCGCGCACTTGTGGCACACCGTGCAGTGGTCGGCCACGTCGTTGAACTCGTCCCAGTGCTTGATCGACACGCCGCGGCGCGTCTGTTCCTCATACAGGAACGCCTCGACCAGCAGCGACGTCGCGAGGATCTTGTTGCGCGGGCTGTACAGCAGGTTCGCGCGCGGCACGTGCGTCGCGCACACCGGCTTGCACTTGCCGCAGCGCAGGCAGTCCTTCACCGAATCGGCGATCGCGCCGATGTCGGACTGCTTCATGATCAGCGACTCGTATCCCATCAGCCCGAAGCTCGGCGTATAGGCGTTGCGCAGATCGGCGCCTTCGAGCAGCTTGCCCTTGTTGAAGCGGCCGTTCGGGTCGACACGCTGCTTGTACGCGCGGAATTCGGCGATCTCGTCGTCGGTCAGGAACTCGAGCTTCGTGATGCCGATGCCGTGCTCGCCGGAAATCACGCCGTCGAGCGAACGCGCGAGCGTCATGATGCGCGCGACCGCCGCGTGGGCGTCCTGCAGCATCTCGTAGTTGTCGGAGTTGACCGGCAGGTTGGTGTGGACGTTGCCGTCGCCCGCGTGCATGTGCAGCGCGACGAACACGCGGCCGCGCAGCACCTGCTTGTGGATCGCCTGCGCTTCGTCGAGGATCTGCTTGAACGCGCCGCCGTTGAAGATCGCGCGCAGCTCCGCGCGGATCTCCTGCTTCCACGAGATGCGGACCGTGCGGTCCTGCGTGACGTGGAACACGGTCGCGCCCGGCTGCTCGTCCGCGCGATCGGCGAACTTCTCGGCGAGCGCCTCGTAACCGAGCTGCACGAGGTAGTGCTGCGCCTCGCGCAGCGGCTGGTCGAGCCGGTCGCGCACGAATTCCCAGCGCGCGCGCACGCGCTTGAGCAGCTCCAGTGCCTGCTGGACGCGATCCTCGAGCAGTTCGGCGCTCGGGATCTCGTTCGCGTCGTCGGTCTTGCCGAGCGGCAGGTTGCCGGCGCGGAAAAACGCTTCCAGCGCGTCGACCAGCTGCAGCTTGTTCTTCAGCGACAGCTCGATGTTGATCCGCTCGATGCCGTCGGTGTACTCGCCCATCCGGTTCAGCGGGATCACGACGTCTTCGTTGATCTTGAACGCGTTCGTGTGCTTCGCGATCGCGGCCGTGCGGCTGCGGTCGAGCCAGAAGCGCTTGCGCGCCTCCGCGCTGATCGCGACGAAACCTTCGCCGCTCTTGCCGTTCGCCATCCGGATCACTTCGGACGTCGCGTGCGCGACCGCGTCGGCGTCATCGCCGACGATGTCGCCGATCAGGACCATCTTGGGGAATGCGTTGCGCTTGCTCTTGGTCGCGTAGCCGACCGCACGCAGGTAGCGCTCGTCGAGGTGCTCGAGGCCCGCGAGGATCGCGCCGCCCTGCTTCGACGTCTCGAACAGGTAATCCTTGATCTCGACGATGCTCGGGATCGCCTCGCGCGCCTGGCCGAAGAATTCCAGGCAGACGGTGCGCGTGTGCGCAGGCATCTTGTGCAGCACCCAGCGCGCGGACGTGATGAGCCCGTCGCAACCTTCCTTCTGCACGCCCGGCAGGCCGGCGAGGAACTTGTCGGTCACGTCCTTGCCGAGACCTTCCTTGCGGAACCGGCGGCCCTCGATCTCGAGCATCTCGCTCTTCAGCAGCTTCTCGCCCGGCGCATATGCGCCGTCGAACCACTTCAGCTCGAAACGCGCGACCGCGATGTCGTGAATCTTGCCCTGGTTGTGCTCGTGGCGCGTGACTTCGAGCCAGTTGCCGTCCGGGTCGACCATCCGCCACCAGGCCAGGTTGTCGAGCGCGGTGCCCCACAGCACGGCCTTCTTGCCGCCCGCGTTCATCGCGACGTTGCCGCCGATGCACGATGCGTCGAGCGAGGTCGGATCGACCGCGAACACGTAGCCGGCCGCTTCCGCGGCTTCCGTCACGCGACGCGTGACGACGCCCGCGCCGGAGAAGATCGTCGGCACCTTGTGCGCGACGCCCGGCAGCTCGGTCAGCTCGACCGCGCCGAGCTGTTCGAGCTTCTCGGTGTTGATCACCGCGGAGAACGGCGTGAGCGGCACCGCGCCGCCCGTGTAGCCGGTGCCGCCGCCGCGCGGGATCACGGTCAGGCCGAGCTCGAAGCAGGCCTTGATGAGGCCGGCGATCTCGGCTTCGGTATCGGGGGTGAGCACGACGAACGGGTATTCGACCCGCCAGTCGGTCGCGTCGGTCACGTGCGACACGCGCGACAGCCCGTCGAAACGGATGTTGTCCTTCTGCGTGCAGCGGCCGAGCGCCTTGGTCGCGCGGCGGCGCAGGTCGGCCATCTTCTCGAATTCGTCGGCGAACTCGTCGACCGCGCGCTGCGCGGCGGTTTCGAGCATCTCGACGCGCGATGCGCGTTCACGGCCCGCGTCGTCGCGGTGCTCGGTGAGATCCGCGCTGCGGCGCTTGCCGATTTCGGTCAGCCGGTGGTTCAGCGCCTCGATCAGCAGCGCGCGGCGCTTCGGGTTGTCGAGCAGGTCGTCCTGCAGGTACGGGTTGCGGCGCACGACCCAGATGTCGCCGAGCACCTCATACAGCATCCGTGCCGAGCGGCCCGTACGGCGCTCGGCACGCAGCTCGTCGAGCACCGACCACGCCTCTTCGCCGAGCAGGCGGATCACGATCTCGCGATCCGAGAAGGACGTGTAGTTGTAGGGAATCTCGCGCAACCGGGGCGCGGGGTCGGCGGCGACGGCGGCGGCCGCGCCATGCGGATCGAAAACTTGTGGTGCGTTCATGTTCGGACGACTCGGAGGGCCGATACACCGTGCACGGGCGTCGGCAAGCGCGTGGGCGCAATCTTGGGGAAATCTGTTCTGTTACCAGGCGCGCGGCTGTCCTTCATGGGGCCGGAGCGGGCGGCGATGCGCCCCTCCTGGCCGGCGACAGGGCCTGGCGGCACTCGATCATCGGCACGATCGCGCGCGGCGCGCATGCCGTTCCGCCGCGGGGCTGGCTGCGCGCGGCGTCGGCTTCAACGGTGCGATCCGAGGGTGCCTCTGCATCTTCCGAATCCTTGATTCAAAACGGAATTCTAACCCATGATCGGGCCACGCGTGACACGTCGGACAGGTCGTGGGGCTATCGCCGCGAGCCGCGCCAGGCCTGGCTCGGCGCGATTTCACGCGGCCATTCGCCGTCCGTCCGGTCGGTAACCACGCGGTTAAGCCGGCAAAAGAGGCCGCGCAACGTCGCCGATGCACCGCCTGCACGGCCCCGCGAGCGCGCACCCGGCATGCCGCTTGCATACGGGCGGACCCTTGGCGCTATCATTGACCTTTTACCGTCTGCTACCGCACTGCACGCGAGCGCCCATGGCATCCCACGATTACCTGAAGAAAATCCTCACCGCGCGCGTCTACGACGTCGCGATCGAGACGGAACTCGAATCCGCCCGCAACCTGTCCGCCCGGCTGCGCAACGCCGTCTACCTCAAGCGCGAGGACAACCAGCCGGTGTTCTCGTTCAAGCTGCGCGGCGCGTACAACAAGATGGCGCACATTCCGGCGGACGCGCTCGCGCGCGGCGTGATTACGGCATCGGCCGGCAACCACGCACAGGGTGTCGCGTTCTCGGCGGCCCGGATGGGCGTCAAGGCGGTGATCGTCGTGCCCGTCACGACGCCGCAGGTGAAGGTCGATGCGGTGCGCGCGCACGGCGGCCCGAGCGTCGAGGTGATCCAGGCCGGGGAGTCGTACAGCGACGCGTATGCACACGCGGTCAAGGTGCAGGAGGAGCGCGGCCTCACGTTCGTCCATCCGTTCGACGATCCGTACGTGATCGCCGGCCAGGGCACGATCGCGATGGAGATCCTGCGCCAGCACCAGGGCCCGATCCACGCGATCTTCGTGCCGATCGGCGGCGGCGGGCTCGCGTCCGGCGTCGCGGCCTACGTGAAGGCGGTGCGACCGGAGATCAAGGTGATCGGCGTGCAGGCCGAGGATTCGTGCGCGATGGCGCAGTCGCTCGACGCAGGCAAGCGCGTCGAGCTGAGCGAGGTCGGCCTGTTCGCGGACGGTACCGCCGTGAAGCTGGTCGGCGAGGAAACCTTCCGGCTCTGCAGCGAATACCTCGACGGCGTCCTGACGGTGAACACCGACGCGCTGTGCGCGGCGATCAAGGACGTCTTCCAGGACACGCGCAGCGTGCTCGAGCCGTCCGGCGCGCTCGCGGTCGCGGGCGCGAAGCTCTATGCGGAACGCGAAGCCATCGAGAACCAGACGCTCGTCGCGGTCACGTCCGGCGCGAACATGAACTTCGACCGGATGCGCTTCGTCGCCGAACGCGCGGAAGTGGGTGAAGCGCGCGAAGCCGTGTTCGCGGTCACGATCCCCGAGGAACGCGGCAGCTTCAAGCGGTTCTGCTCGCTCGTCGGCGACCGCAACGTCACCGAGTTCAACTACCGGATCGCCGATGCGCAGGCCGCGCACATCTTCGTCGGCGTGCAAATCAAGCGCCGCGGCGAATCGGCCGAGATCGCCGCGAACTTCGAATCGCACGGCTTCAAGTCCGTCGACCTGACGCACGACGAGCTGTCGAAGGAACACATCCGCTACATGGTGGGCGGCCGTTCGCCGCTCGCGCTCGACGAACGCCTGTTCCGCTTCGAATTCCCGGAACGGCCGGGCGCGCTGATGAAGTTCCTGTCGTCGATGGCGCCGGACTGGAACATCAGCCTGTTCCATTACCGCAACCAGGGCGCGGACTACAGCTCGATCCTCGTCGGGCTGCAGGTGCCGCAGGCCGACCGCGCCGAATTCGAACGCTTCCTCGCGGCACTCGGCTACCCGTATGTCGAGGAGAGCGCCAACCCGGCTTACCGCCTCTTCCTGTCGTAAAGGCGTCACGCATGAATCCCGAACATTCCCCGCTCGGCAAGGCCACCGTCTACGCGGCCCAGTACGACGCGTCGCTGCTGTTCCCGATCCCGCGCGCCGGCGCGCGCGAGCAGCTCGGCATCGCGTCGGCGCTGCCGTTCTTCGGCACCGACATCTGGAACGCCTACGAGCTGTCCTGGCTCAACGCGCGCGGCAAGCCGCAGATCGCGGTTGCGACCTTCTACGTGCCGGCCGAATCGCCGAACATCGTCGAATCGAAGTCGTTCAAGCTGTATCTCGGCTCGTTCGCGCAGACGAAATTCGACTCGATCGACGCGGTGCGCGACACGCTGAAGCGCGACGTGTCGGCCGCGTGCGGTGCGAGCGTCGCCGTGCAGCTCGTGTCGCCGCACGATTTCGGCAAGCTCGAAATGGACGAACTCGACGGGCTGTCGCTCGACCGGCTCGACCTCGACACCGACGTGTACGAACCCGATCCGTCGCTGCTGTCGGCGGCCGTCGACGAAGCGCCGGTCGAGGAGACGCTCGTGTCCGACCTCCTGCGCTCGAACTGCCCGGTCACCGGCCAGCCCGACTGGGGCAGCGTGCAGATTCACTACGTCGGGCCGCAGATCGACCACGCGGGCCTGCTGCGCTACATCATCTCGTTCCGCAACCACACGGGCTTTCACGAGCAGTGCGTCGAGCGGATCTTCCTCGACATCCTGCATGCGTGCAAACCGGTGAAGCTCGCGGTGTATGCGCGCTATACGCGCCGCGGCGGGCTCGACATCAACCCGTTCCGCACGAACTACAACCAGCCGATGCCGGACAACGCGCGCAACGCGCGGCAGTGACGGCGGCGGGTGGCCGCCGCGGTTTGCGGTTTGCGGTTTGCGGTTTGCGGTTTGCGGTTTGCGGTTTGCGGTTTGCGGTTTGCGGTTTGCCGTCTGCCTTTTGCCTTTTGCCGCCGGCGACGCGCGGCCGCCACCCCAAATACAACAGCCCGACCGGAATCAACCGGCCGGGCTGTTTTTCATTGCGCGGGAAACACGTGAATGCGCCGGACCCGTTCTGGAGCGGCTCGCTGTTGCGGCGTTACTTCGCCGGCGCCTTGTACGCGATGCAGTCGACCTCGACCTTACAGTCGATGACCATGCTCGACTGCACGCACGCGCGTGCCGGCGGATGCTCGCCGAAGTACGACACGAACACCTTGTTGAACGACGCGAAATCGCGTGCGTCGTCGAGCCACACGCCGCAGCGCACGACGTGCTAGAGACGGCAGCCGGCTTCCCTCAGAAAATGACGGGTACCGGCGGGCGTTTTGGGTCCGCCATCGATCCCGATCCCGTTCATTGAATTCGGATCGACCCGCGTGGAAAACCGGCCTTTCACGGCAGTGCGGTCAATCGAGCGGCGTCCCATGCTCTGTCGCTGGCCGCACGATGCAGCATCGCGAGCGTAATCGGTTCCCGCTTGAAGTCGTGCGGCTTTCGAAGTACCCATCGCCGAAATAGCGAGTAAAGCAGCCCCTCGCCTTCCATCAGAAAATATCGGTGGAAATCGAAATCGCCCGTATCGACGGCGAAGCGTTCAAAAAAATGGCCCATGAAATCGTTGGCTTCGTCTCCGGTTTGGCCCAGATCTTCCCAGAGCCGCGTGCTGGCAAAGAGCGGCTTCGATTGGCCGAGCCCCGCCTCCGACCTGACAAAAGCTTCGATCTCGTCCCAACTCACGTTTTCCATTAGAACACCTTATCCTCCGGTTTAACGCAGTTGTTGTATCTGATGACGGTGCCGCTTACGATCCGGAACACGTCGCGCGCAAGCAGCGCCCAGCCCAAGCCTGGAACCGCACGCCCGACGAATACGCTCAGCTTCCCGGTCAAAATGATCCGGAACGACTTGATGCTTTGAAGCGTCACGGTTGGCAATATCCTCCTGTTGAGCTGATAGCGAAAGATCGAACGGGCCATCACGGATGCAATAGATGTCCCTTTCGTCGCACCGCCAAATTTTTGTCGGGTCGGCAAAATGGGCCATCCGGTCAAAATCAGGATCACGGCTTCGACATCGTCAATCCCGACCTGCGCGCACGTCTCCTCAACTGCGATAAAGAAGAAAAGCTCGGCGGGCGTGAGATCCGCGTGAACGCCATAGCGGTATGTATTGGTCGCCATGAATCGACTTCATGAATTCGTTGATCGGAATGGTGACCATACCGAGCAATTCACTTCATTGGCTCTATCGAGATTCATCGACGCCACGTGCATATTGCACGCCCATCACTGCCGCCGCCCGCCAGGCGCGGCATATCGTGCCGCCCTGCCATCGAAAGAGTTTCATTCAAAGTGTCAAGGTTCGATACCGCCCGCATCCACCGCAGCCGGACTCCCACTCGAATGATCTCGACTCCCCCAAGACGGGCACGCATGCTGCCAGCCGCCTGAGACTCATTGACTCCGCATAACGCAAGAAGGCCGGCGCATGCTATCGCGCCGGCCTTCTTACACAAGACTTGTCGCCCGCCGTGTTACTTCGCCGGTGCCTTGTACGCGATGCAGTCGACCTCGACCTTGCAGTCGATGACCATGCTCGACTGCACGCACGCGCGTGCCGGCGGATGCTCGCCGAAGTACGACACGAACACCTTGTTGAACGACGCGAAATCGCGTGCGTCGTCGAGCCACACACCGCAGCGCACGACGTGCTCGAGGCCGTAGCCGGCTTCCTTCAGGATCGCGATCACGTTCTCGATCGTCTGCTTCGACTGCGTGACGATCCCGCCTTCGACGACCTCGCCGTTCACCATCGGCGTCTGGCCCGACACGTACAGCCAGCCGTCGGCCTCGACCGCGCGTGCGAACGGCATCACCTGGCCGCCCGTCCCCTTCGCTTCGCCTACGCCATATCGCTTCATCGTTTCACTCCTTGTTTGTCGACCGCCTCGACGCTTCAGCGCCGGCGCCGGTCCCATGCAACGCACGGTTGCGGATGCGCGCGCCGACGATGGCGCGCGCGGCAGATCGGAACAACAACCGCGTTCAGAACGCGGTGTCGGCACTCGCCGGCACGCGCTCGCCGCGTGCGACGAAGCCGCCGGCGCGCTCGCCGGTCGGCTGGCCGTTTTCGTAGGTCAGCACGCCGTTCACCCACACGGCGTCGATTCCGTGCGCGGGCTGCTGCGGCTTCTCGAACGTCGCGGCGTCGATCACGCGCGCCGGGTCGAACAGCACGAGGTCGGCGTGGTAGCCCACATGCACCTCGCCGCGCCGCGCGATGCCGTAGCGGCGCGCGGACAGCGACGTCATCTTGCGGATCGCCTCCTCGAGCGGCAGCAGGTTCGTGTCGCGCACGTAATGGCCGAGCACGCGCGGAAACGCGCCCCACAGTCGCGGGTGCGGCAGCGGATCGTTCGGCAGGCCGTCGGAGCCCACCATCGTCGCCGGGTGCGACAGGATCCGGCGCACGTCCTCTTCGGACATGTTGTGGTACACGGCGCCCGCCGGGCGGATGCGCTGCGCGGCTTCCTGCTCGGTCACGCCCCAGTCGGCCGCGATCGCCTTCAGCAGCTTGCCCGCCACTTCCGGGTGCGGCTCCGACCAGGTGATCGTGATGTCGATGTCGCCCGTCACCTGCTTCAGGTCGAGCGTCGACGAGCTGCGGCTGTACGGATAGCAGTCGCAGCCGACCGGCTGGTAGCGGCGCGCGCCTTCGAGCGACGCGAGCACTTCGGTGCTGCGCCCCCAGTTCGACGGGCCCGCGCACTTCAGGTGCGAGATCACGACCGGCACGCGCGCATGGCGGCCGACCTGGTACGCCTCTTCCATCGCATCGAGGATCGCGTCGAATTCGGTGCGCATGTGCGTCGTGTACAACGCGCCGGCATTCGCGAGCGGCTCGGCGAGCGCCATCACCTCTTCGGTCGGTGCCGCGAACGCGGAGCCGTATGCGAGGCCCGACGACAGGCCGAGCGCGCCGTTCGCGAGCGCCTCCTCGAGCTGCGCGCGCATCCCGGCGATCTCGCCGTCGGTCGCCGCGCGGTCGAGGCGGTCCATCTGGTTGTTGCGCAGCGCCGTGTGGCCGACGAGCGCCGCGACGTTCACGGCCGGACGCGCATCGTTCACGGCCGCGACGTAGTCGGCGAAGGTCGGGTACTGGAACGCGCCGCGCTCGCCGAGCAGGTTCATCGGATCGGGCGGATCGCCCGCGAGCGTCACCGGCGACGCGCTGATCCCGCAGTTGCCGACGATCACGGTCGTCACGCCCTGCGAGATCTTCGGCACCATCTGCGGCGCGCGGATCACGTGCGTGTCGTCGTGCGTGTGCACGTCGACGAAGCCCGGCGCGAGCGCGCGGCCGTTCGCATCGACGACGGTTTCGGCGAGCCAGTTCGACAGGTTGCCGATCGCCGCGATCACGCCGTTGCGGATCGCGACGTCGCGCGTGACGGGCGGCGCGCCGGTACCGTCGTAAAGCTGCGCGCCGACGATCAGCGTATCGGCGGCTTCGGGATGCGAATGCATGGTCAGTCTCCTACCGGTTGACGGTCTCCGCCGCCGCGGTGCGCATCGAGCGCGTGCTTGATGCGACGCAGCGATTCCCGGCCCGCATCGCCGAGCCGCAACGCGACTCCGGTGACGAGCACGTCGATCGCCATCATCATCGCGTAGCGCGATGTCGACGGCTTGTAAATGAAATCGGTTTCGAACGCGACGACCGGGATCAGGTGGTCGGCCAGCTTCGCAAGCGGCGAGGCCGGCGCGGTGATCGCGATCAGCTTCGCGCCGTAGCGCTTCGCGAGCCGGCAGCTCTCGAGCAGCTCGGGCACGCGCCCGCTCACCGACAGCGCGACGACGACGGTGTCGCGCGACAGCGTCGCGGCCACCATCCGCTGCAGCACGCTGTCCTGGTAGCTCGCGACCGGCCGGCCGAAGCGCACGAGCCGGAAACGCAGCTCGTCGGCGAGCGCGGTCGAGCCGCCGCCCTGCCCGTACACATAGGTCATCTTCGCGCCGGCGAGCAGGTCGGCGGCTTCCTCGAACGACGTATTGCGCAGCAACTGGTGGTTGTGCGCGAGCGCCACGCGGATCTCGTCGTAGACCATCGACGCGGGGCTCGTATCGTCGGCCGGCGCGTCGTCGGACGGCACGAGAAAGCGCTGGCCGACCGCCGCCGCCTGCGCGACCAGCACCTTCAGTTCGCGCACGTCGCGGCAGCCGACGGCCTTCGCGAAACGCGTGACCGTCGCGACACTGACCTCCGCGTCGCGCGCGAGCGCGCCGATGCTCGCATGTGCGGCGCGCGCGAGATCGGCGAGGATGAACGCGGCGACCTTGCGCTCGGCTTCGCGCAGCTCGGGCGCGCATTCGGCGATCCGCGCGACGATGTCGAGGACCGGCGGGGCGGCCGGTGCCGGATAGGGCTCGGCCGCGTGCGAAGCGGACGGGTTGGCGGGCGTATTCATCTGCGGAAAAGGGTGCGAAGCTCGATGTTACTAAATAACATCACCGCGCAGATGCTACTTTCTGTACCATCTGCGTGTCAACTTCAGTGCAATGCATAGTGATGATGGAGCGGGATGACATGAAAGTTACAAACTATCAGGAAGCGACGATCGATCCGTTCGGCAAGGGCCTCGGCAATCTGCCGAGCGCGAGCGTGCCGCTCGGCGACGCGGGCCGCCTCGAGTGGAACCTGCTCGCGGAAGACGTCAGCCTGCCGGCCGCCGTGCTTTACGAGGATCGCATCGAACACAACCTGAACTGGATGCAGGCATTCGTCCAGAAGTACGGCGTCAAGTTTGCGCCGCACGGCAAGACGACGATGGCGCCGCAACTGTTCCGCCGCCAGCTCGACGCCGGCGCGTGGGGCATCACGCTCGCGACCGCGCACCAGACGCAGGCCGCGTATCACGGCGGCGTGCGGCGCGTGCTGCTCGCGAACCAGCTGGTCGGCCGCCAGAACATGACGATCATCGCGGGGCTGCTGTCCGATCCCGACTTCGAATTCTTCTGCCTCGTCGATTCCGCGGAGAGCGTCGACCAGCTCGGCCGCTTCTTCGGCGCGCTGAAGAAGCCGCTGAACGTGCTGCTCGAGCTCGGCGTGCCGGGCGGCCGCGCGGGTGTGCGCGATGCCGCGCAGCGCGAGGCCGTGCTCGCCGCGATCGCGCGCTATCCGGACACGCTGAAGCTGGCCGGCATCGAACTCTACGAAGGCGTGCTGAAGGAGGAAGGCGAGATCCGCACGTTCCTGCAGGAAGCGGTCGCGCTCACGCGCGAACTGGCCGAGGCCCGCCGCTTCGCGCGTACGCCGGCGATCCTGTCCGGCGCCGGTTCGGCGTGGTACGACGTGGTCGCGGAAGAATTCGCGAAGGCGTCCGACGCGGGCTTCGCGGAAGTCGTGCTGCGTCCGGGCTGCTACCTGACGCACGATGTCGGCATCTACAAGAAGGCGCAGACCGACGTGTTCGCGCGCAACCCGATCGCACGCACGATGGGCGAAGGGCTGCTGCCCGCGCTGCAGTTGTGGGCCTACGTGCAGTCGGTGCCCGAGGCCGACCGGGCGATCGTCGCGCTCGGCAAGCGCGACGCGGCGTTCGACGCGGGGCTGCCGGAGCCGGCGCGCCACTTCCGCCCGGGCCGCGACACCGCCCCGCGCGACGTCGCCGCCGCCGAAGGCTGGGCCGTCACCGGGATGATGGACCAGCACGCGTACCTGCAGATCCCGCCGGGCACGGACGTGAAGGTCGGCGACATGGTCGCGTTCGACATCTCGCACCCGTGCCTGACGTTCGACAAGTGGCGCCAGGTGCTCGTGCTCGATCCGCAGTTCCGCGTGACGGAAGTCGTCGAAACCTTCTTCTGACACACGTCGCGCGCACCGCCCCGCCGCGCGCGCGGGGCGGCCGTCACGCGCGCTTCAAGCGGCCGGAGTACACTGCGCTTTCGTCCTCGGGGCCCCGGGCGGGCATGGCATTCGTCTGCCGCGGCGGGCCCTCAACGCAGCTCCACTGGAGAAAGCCATGGCCGCGAAGAAGATCCTGTTCCTGACCGGCGATTTCGCCGAAGACTACGAAACGATGGTGCCGTTCCAGGCGCTGCAGGCGGTCGGCCACCACGTCGATGCAGTCTGCCCGGGCAAACGCGCGGGCGACAAGATCAAGACCGCGATCCACGATTTCGAAGGCGACCAGACCTACACCGAGAAGCCCGGCCACCAGTTCACGCTGAACGCGGCATTCGACGACGTCGACGCCTCGCGCTACGACGCGCTCGCGATCGCGGGCGGCCGTGCCCCCGAATACCTGCGACTCGATCCGAAGGTGATCTCGCTCGTGCGCGAGTTCGCCGAAGCCGGCAAGCCGATCGCCGCGATCTGCCACGCGGCGCAACTGCTCGCGGCCGCCGACGTGATCCGCGGCAAGCGCATCTCGGCCTACCCGGCCTGCGCGCCCGAGGTGAAGCTCGCGGGCGGCGAATATGCGGACATTCCGGTCGACGCGGCCGTGACCGACGCGCCGTTCGTCACCGCGCCCGCGTGGCCCGCGCATCCGGCCTGGCTCGCGCAGTTCCTCGCGCTGCTGGGCACGCGCATCGAGCTTTGAACCCGCAGGGAAGCGAAATGAGATGAAGTGCCGGGCCGGCGCGGCGCATTCACGCCGGCCCGCGCCGCCCTGCCCCGTGCTTCAACGCGCGGCCGGCGTCGAGCCGACGTCAGCGATCCGCGACTCCAGCATCGCCAGCGCGCCCGACAGCGCATTCAGCACGTCGTCCGGCAATTGCGCCATCGTCTGTTCGAGAAACGCCTTGCGGCGCGGCAGGCATGCGTCGAACGCGGCGCGGCCGGCGTCCGTCAGCGTCACGTTGGTCACGCGATTGTCGCGTGCGTCGGATTCGCGCTCGATCCAGCCGAGCGCGTCGAGCGACTTCAACTGGCGCGTGAGTGCGCCCGGATCGATGCGCAGCACTTCGACGAGCTTCTTCTGCGACGAATGGCCGCCCATCGTGTGCAACGCGACCATGATGCGCCAGCGCGGCATCGGTTGCCCGACGTGCGTCTCGAATGCGGTCATGAACGCGCGATACGTCCGTCCGAATTGCTGCAAGATCGCGACGCGGTCCTGTTCTTCCATGCGCTCAGTTCTACTCGTTCAATCGTTCAATCGTTCAATCGGCCGCGACATGCGGTTCGATCTTGCGCCGCAGCGCGATCGGCGGCACGCGGCGGCACTGCCACACCGACACCACGGCGACGACGGCCGCCATCGCGACACCCACGTGAATCGCGCCGACGAGCGATTCGCGGGCCGCTTCCAGCAGCAGCGCGCCATTATGCCCGGCACGGGTCAGCTCCGCGACAAGGCCGCCCTGCGCGGCGCGATCGATCAGGATCTGCGGATCGGCGAGCTGCGCGTGCCACTGCATCGCGTGATCGGCCGACAGCGCATCGCGCACGCCGCCCGAGTACATCTGGTTGACGAGCGTGCCGGTCAGCGCGGTGCCGATCATCCCGCCGACCATCCGCAGCGACTGCAGCAGCGCCGTGGCGATGCCGAGGTGCTCGCGGCCGGCCGTCTGCTGCGCGAATACGGTGAGGTTCGGCAGCACGAAGCCGAGCCCGATGCCGCCCGCGACCATCAGCGCCATCAGCAGCCATTTCGGCGTCGTGTGGGTCGACACGACGACGCCCGCGCAGGTGATCGCGAACAGCACGAAACCGACGTGCAGCATCGCATTCGGATTGCGGATGCGCGTGACGACACGGCCGTTCATGATGCTGCCGATCGTGATGAACACGACGAGCGGCGTGATCACGAGCCCCGCCTCCTTCGGCGACATCCCGAAGCCGCCCTGGAACAGCAGCGGCGCGTAGAACAGCAGCGAGAACATCGAGAAGCCGGCGAGGATCGCCAGCACGAAGAGCGCCGACAGCGCGCGGTTGCCGAACATGTCGAACGGCAGGATCGGCTGCGCGCAGCGCTTCTCCCAGTGCCACAGGCCGAAACCGGCCGCGACCGCGACGACGAGCAGCAGCGACGCCCAGCTCGCGACGCCGTACTTCGGCAGCCATTCGACGAACAGTTGCAGCGCGCCGAGCGACAGCGCGATCAGCAGCGCGCCCGGCCAGTCGAGCCGCATCTTGCGATCGTGCTCGACGTGGCGCAGGTGCGGCAGGTAACGCCACACGAACAGCAGCGACAGCAGGCCGATCGGCAGGTTCACGTAGAACACCGAGCGCCAGCCGAACGACTGGGTCAGCACGCCGCCGAGCGACGGGCCGACCGCGTTCGCGATGCCGAACGCGGAGCTCATCAGCACCTGCCAGCGCAACCGCACGACGGAATCGGGGAACAGGTCGGGAATGCACGCGAACGCGGTGCCGACCAGCATCCCGCCGCCGATCCCCTGCAGCCCGCGCGCGAGCACGAGCATCAGCATGTCGTTCGCCATCCCGCACAGCACGGACGCGCCGGTGAACACGACGATCGACACGATGACGAACGGCTTGCGCCCGTAATAGTCGCCGAGCCGGCCGAAGATCGGCACCGTGATCACGGAACTGAGCAGGTACGAGGTCGCGACCCACGCGTACAGGTCGAACCCCCGAAGCTCGGCGACGATGGTCGGCAACGCGGTGCCGACGACGGTCTGGTCGAGCGCGACGAGCATGGTGACGAACGAGATCCCGATCATCGCCAGCAGCGATTCGCGGAACGGCAGGACTTGCCCGCTCGAATGGTGGGCGGCTGTATGGACGGCCATTTTTTGTTGGCGCAACTTTTGACGAGTCAAACAATTTCGAAATTCTAGCATGCGGGAGTAATCTAGGCTGGCGACGGTCAAACCGTTCCAGACCGCCAAGGAGAAAGATGGAACCGATTTCAATTCCCCCCGCCACCACGCTGTCGCAGGACGATCGGGACGCGCTGTGGCGCGCGAAGCAGGTGCTGGAAAGCCCGTCGCTGACGATGAAGCTAACGGGCATGCTGGGCGCACCGGTCGAGAAAATGATCGCCCGGCTGCCGGATTTCGCGACCGGCAAGATCAACGACGCGACGCAGCTCGCGCTGCGCAAGTGCCTGAACATCGCGCTGCGCACGCTCGGCAAGCCGCCCGCGCCGGACGCCGAGCCCGACAAGCCGAGCAACCTGCTGCACAAGCTCGCGGTCGCGACGACCGGCGCGGCGGGCGGCGCGTTCGGCTTTCTCGCGCTGCCGGTCGAGCTGCCGGTGACGACGACGCTGATCTTCCGCTCCGTGTGCGACATCGCGCGCAGCGAGGGTGAAGACCTGGGCTCGGTCGATACGCAGCTGCAATGCCTGGCCGTGCTCGGCATGGGCGGCAACCCGGACAAGCAGGAAGAGGACGCCGATCTCGGTTATTTCGTGCTGCGCGGCGCGCTCGCGCAGGCGATCTCGAAGGCGTCGTCCGACATCACGACGAAGGGCATCGCCGCGCACAGCTCGGCGGCCGTGTTCAAGCTCGTGCAGACGGTGGCGTCGCGCTTCTCGGTGCAGGTGACCGAGCAGATGGCCGCGAAGTCGATTCCGGCGATCGGCGCCGTGCTCGGCGCGACCGTCAATACGCTGTTCATCGACCACTTCCAGCAGATGGCGCACGGCCACTTCACCGTCCGCCGGCTCGAGCGCAAGTACGGCCCGGCGGCCGTCAAGGCCGCCTATCAGGCAATCGACGTCTCGCCGGCGCGCTGAACCGCGCGCTCGACCGCGACGCGGCGCAGGAACGCGGCCGCGCGGTCGAGCGCGTCGCGTGCTTCCGGCACCATCGGCGCGTACAGCTGCCACACGTGCGGCATGTCCGGCCACACCTCGATCTCCACCGCCACCCCGGCGGCCTTCGCCTTCTCGGCGACGCGGCGCGAATCGTCGAGCAGCACCTCGGTGCTGCCGACCTGGATATACAGCGGCGGCAGGCCCGCGAAATCCGCATAGAGCGGCGACGCGTACGGATTCGTCCCCGGCTCGTCGCCGAGGTACAGCTTCGCGGCCTTCGGCAGCGCCGCGCCCGCGAACATCGGATCGGCGCCGTCGTTCGTACGCAGCGTGGCGCCGGTGGCGGCCAGGTCGGTCCATGGCGAGAACAGGATCGCGCCGGCCGGCAGCGGCTCGCCGCGATCACGCAGCGCGACGAGCGTCGCGAGCGCGAGGCCGCCGCCCGCCGAATCGCCGCCGAACACGATCGATTCGGGCGGCGTGCCGAGCGCCAGCAGCTGCCGGTACGCGGCCAGCGCGTCGTCGAGCGCGGCCGGGAAACGGTTTTCGGGCGCAAGCCGGTAGTCGAGCGAGAACGAGCGCACGCCCGCGCGCTTCGTCAGGCCGAACACCAGTGGCCGATGGGTCTTCGTCGAACAGAAGTAATAGCCGCCGCCATGGAAGTACAGCAGCGTGCGGCCCGGCCCGCGCCTCGCGCCCGCGTCGGTGCGTTCGAGCCATTCGCCGCGCAGCGGCGCGTCGCCCGCGCCGTAGCACTGGCGCAACCGGTAGCCCGACGGCGCGCGGCGCGGCACCATCATCCGCAAGTCGGTAAAGCGCCGTGCGCGGGCGGGATCGAGCACCTCGCGCGTGGTCTCGGGACGGAACTGCCTGCGCAGCAGCCAGCAGGCGAACTTGCTTTGCCAACTCATCGGACGCACTCCGTATTCGCAGTGTGACGATGGTACGTGCGATCGTTCCCGCACCGCTCGACAGGTGCCTCCATATCAAACGCCGGCGCTCAGTTCGCCGGCATCACCTGGCCGCGGATCTCGCCGGCCGGGTGCTCCTTCGTATGGACGTTGAAATACCACTTGCCGCCCATCAGGTCGGTGACCTGTGCGTCGGTGAGTGCCTTCGAACCCTTGATCGGGCTCGCCAGCTCGTCCTTTGGAATCGGCACCTGCACGCCCGCGTTCTGGCCGACCGGCGCGGGCCCGTGGAAATGCGCGGCGGTGGCCGGGCCGGTGAGGTGTTCGTAACGGACCGTCCACTGCAGCATGTGCGTTGCCGTGTCGTAGGTGGCCTCGACGTCGCCCGAGCCCTTGGTCGCCGTCGGGGGCACCTCGCTCGACGGCTGGAGATTGGCGGACAGGCGCACCGTTTCGGCGGCGGCGGTGCCGGCGGCCAGCACACCCGCGAGTAACGCGACCTGGAGCAAACGCAGCTTGAGCATGGACTCTCCTTGTACGACGTTGTACGCCGACCGAACGGCGGCGCCACACATGATGGTAGTCGATCGCCGCCGATCCGGGAGCCCGCCGAACGGCCATGCCGCAAAACGCCGCAGCGCGCTCGGCAGGCCAGTCTGCCTCAGGCTGGAAGGGACCTTTGCAGCCTGATGGCTGAATCCGCGTGCGGCCTTTCGCTACACTTCATCTCACAGTTGCTTGTTTCCTTCGTCCGAAGGAGTCTGCGAGTATTCACGCGGCCACCCGGCCGCGTTTTTTTTTGCCCGCCGCCGGATTCGGGACCTGCCGCATCGAGCCTCACGAAGCGATCACGCCGCCCCGCGTCACGCCCGATAACCGGGATCGATGCGATCGACGATACGCTGCAGTGCGTCGAACGCATCCTGCCCCGCGCCATGCTTCGGATCGAAATTCAGCGAATCGCGCACGCACCCTTCGAGCACGGGCGGCGCGATCGCCAGTGCGTCGCCGATCGCATGCGTGGCGACCTGCACCTCGCACGCGCGATTGAGCAGCCACATCAGCGAGAACGTCTGCGCGAGCGTCGCGCCGATCGTCACGGGCCCATGGTTGCGCAGCAGCAGCACGGGCCGCCCGCCCGCGCTCTCGACGATGCGCCGCCCCTCCTCCAGATGCACGGTGATGCCCTCGAAGTCGTGATACGCGACCTTCCCGTACAGCTGCGCCGAATAGAAATTCGAGAACGACAGCCCGTCGCGCGAACAGCACACGGCCATCGTCGGCGTCGTGTGCACGTGCATCACGCAGTGCGCATCGGGCAGCGCCGCATGGATCGCACCGTGGAACGTGAAGCCGGCCGGATTGATCGGCCAGTCGGAATGACCGATCACGTTGCCGTCGATGTCGATCTTCACGAGGTTCGACGCGCACACCTCGCGGTAATGGAGTCCGAACGGGTTGATCAGGAAGTGCCCGTCCTCGCCCGGCACGCGCAGCGAGATATGGTTGTAGATCAGCTCGGTCCAGCCGAGATGGTCGAAGATGCGGTAAGCCGCCGCGAGCTGCACGCGCGCCTGCCATTCGGCTTCGGAGAAACGGGCGGGACGCGTGAACGGCTGGTTCGGGACACGTTGCATGGGGGGGAACTCCGGTTGCGAATGTGCGCGGCACGCGTGGCGCCGGCCGGCGCACCACACTCGTTGCGCGCACAACCATATCACCTTTGCCCGCGCACCGGAAACGCGGGTTTAGCCGGAGCGCTTCCGTCCCCTAAAGCTGGTCGTCGACCGGCAGCAGCATGAAGACGCCGGTCATCAGGTTGCGCAGCAGCCCCGCGTGCGGATCGACGTGATAGACGGCGGGCTTGCCGTCGTCCGTGCCCGTCCATTCGAGTTCGGGCGTGCCGCCGCCCGCCGGCGTCACGAGGCTCACGCGGTAGCTTTCGTCCGGCTGCGCCGCGCGCGCGAAGATCTGCGCGACCTGCTCGGCGAGCGCCGGGCTATGGATCACCAGCGCCAGTTCGGTGTTCAGGTGCGCGGAACGCGGATCGAGGTTCATCGAGCCGATCACGAGGATCTTCCGGTCGATCACGTACGCCTTCGCGTGCAGGCTCGCGCGCGAACGCGACCCGAACAGGCGCGGACGCTGGCGACCCGGCTGCGCCTTGAACTCGTACAACTCGACGCCGTGCTGCAGCAGCGGCACGCGGTACGGCCCGTAGCCGGCCTGCACGGCGACCGCGTCGGTCGCGGCGAGCGAATTGGTCAGGATCGCGACGCGCACGCCGCGCGCGGTCGTGTCGCCGAGGATCTTCACGCCCGCGTCGTGCGGCACGAAATACGGCGAGAACGCGAGGAATTCCCGCTGCGCGCCGCGCGTCAGCTCGACGAGGCGCTGCATCGGCGGGCTCACGTACGCGTCGGTCGGCTGCGCGACCTTGTCGGGCGCGTCGACCTTGAACTCCGCCGGCGCCCACACGAGCCCGAGCTCGTCGCGCGCGATCTGCTGCGCGAGCGGCGTCGCGTTCAGCGGCTTCGCGTTGTACGGATCGGCATTCTTGCGCCAGTGGTCGCGCAGCTCGTCGCGCATCGCGTCGAGCTCCTTCGGATCGAACGACTGATGATTCAGCACGCGCAGCGGGTAGCTGCTCGCGCTCGACCAGTAGGTGTCGAAGCTCGCCGAGACGTCGTTCGTCACGGGCCCCGCGGCGAGCACGTCGAGATCGCGGAACTGCAGCGTCGGGCTCGCGCTGAAGTATTCGTCGCCGAGGTTGCGGCCGCCGACGATCGCGATCTGGTTGTCCGCGATCATCGCCTTGTTGTGCATCCGGCGCGTGAAGCTGTCGATGCGCGTGAAGAAGTTGGCCGTGCGCTCGACCATCCCCTGCGATGCGCCGAACGGGTTGAACACGCGGATCTCGATGTTCGGGTGCGTGTTCAGCGCGGCCATCACGCGATCGATGTCGCGGAAATTCAGGTCGTCGACCAGCATCCGCACGCGCACGCCGCGATCGGCCGCGTAGAGCGCCGCGGCGAGCAGCAGCTTGCCGGTCGTGTCCTCGGTCGCGATGTAGTACTGCATGTCGAGCGTCTTCGTCGCGGCGCGCGCGAGCGCGATGCGCATCTGCAACGCCTGCGCGCCGTCGGCCAGCAGCCGGAAACCCGACTGGCCCGGATGCGCGGCCTCGGGCGCGGCCAGCGCATCGCGCAACGGCGTCGCGGTATCGGGCGGCAACGCATGGGAGACCGGGCGATCGAGCGTGGTGGCGGGCGGATGCGTCGCGCACGCGGCGACGAGCGACAGGAGTACGCCGGCGGCCAGCGCGCGGGCCGGGCGGCATGCGGCGCGCCACGACAGCGCGGCCGGTGCGCGCCGGATCAGGGACGTGAACACGAAGACTTCCTCGACTGGCGGAACACAGGGCCCGCATGCGCCGCGGCGCGCGGCTGGCGCGCGGTTCCGGCCGATTCTAGTAGGCGCCCGATGAACCGGTCAATCGCGCGGGCGGCACCGACGGCCTCGAACCGCGGGCGTGCGCGCGCGTGCCGGGCATCGAGGCCCGCCGCACCGAAGGTGCCCGCCGGGCGGGCCTCGCACCGAAGTAGTCCGACCAATCTCAGGCCTCGTCGCCGCTGCGCTCGAAATGGCTGCGCACGTAGTCGATATGGGTCTGCATCGCAGTGCGCGCCTCTTCGGGCCGTTGCGCGCAGATCGCGTCGCACACGACGCGGTGCTGCAACAGCAGGAGTTCGGACGCGTGCTCGTCGTGCGTCGTCATGCCCGCCACGTTGATCGAGATGTGCTCACGCAGCATCCCGATCACGCTCGTATGCAGGTGCAGGAACATCGTGTTGTGCGACGCGAGCGCGATTGCCTCGTGCAGCTTCGCGTCGGTCGCGGCTTCGACGGCCGCCGCGCCGTTCGCGTGCGCGGTTTCGAGCTCGCGCAGCAGCGCACGGATCCGGCGCCGGTCGTGCGCGTCGGCGCGCAGCGCGGCGAAATACGCGGTCGCGCCTTCGAGCACGCGCCGAAACTCGAGGATGTCGTCGCGCAGCGCGGGGTGATCGGCGACCAGTTGCCCCCACGGCGACGCGATGCCGGCGCGCAACTGGTCCGTCACGTAGACGCCCGCGCCGCGCCGGCTCTGCAGCAGCCCGCGCGCGACGAGCCGCTGGGTCGCCTCGCGCACCGTATTGCGCGCAACCCCGTACTGCTGCGCAAGCACGCGCTCGGCCGGCAGGCGTGCGCCGGCCGGCCATGTGCCGTCGAGCAGTGCCGTCTCGATCTTGCGCATCACCCCTTCGGTCCGGCCCCGTGCCGTCATCGCTGCCATCGTCGCGTCTCCCCGCTCAATGCGTGCCGCGCCGATTGGCCCAACCAATTTGAGCCGCAGCGCCGTCGCGGGAATTATGCAGCGAAATCGTCGTCCCGCATCCGCATGCCGGGCCGTCGCCACTGGAGCGAGACATGAACGAAAGGCAATACCCCGCCGCCGCCCCCGCGCACGTCTATCTGTTCGCGACCTGCCTGGTCGACCTGTTCGTCCCCGAAGCCGGGCTCGACGCGGTCCGCCTGCTGGAACGCGAAGGCCTGACCGTCCACTATCCGCGCGGCCAGAGCTGCTGCGGGCAGCCGGCCTACAGCAGCGGCAATCCCGACGAAGCGCGCCGGGTCGCAGCCGCGCAGCTCGACCTGTTCGCGCAAGCGTGGCCCGTGATCGTGCCCTCCGGCTCGTGCGCGGGGATGATCCGCCACCATTGGCCGGCGCTGTTCGCCGACGATCCCGTGTACGGCCCGCGAGCCCGCGCGATCGCGGAGCGGACCTATGAACTCGCCGAATTCCTCGTCCACGTGCTCGACGTGCGGCTCGACGCGGCGACGGCCGGCGCCGGGCCCGACGAACGCGTCGTGCTGCACACGTCGTGCGCGGCGCGGCGCGAGATGGGCACGCGCGGGCACGGCGTCGCGCTCGTCGACGCACTGCCGGGCGTGACGCGCGTCGAACACGAACGCGAATCCGAATGCTGCGGCTTCGGCGGCACGTTCTCGCTGAAGCATCCCGACATCTCCGGCGCGATGGTGCGCGACAAGGTCGCGTCGGCCTGCGCGACGGGCTGCGACCGGCTCGTGTCCGCCGACTGCGGTTGCCTGCTGAACATCGGCCACGCGGCGGCCAAGGCCGGCGCGGCGCTGCCGGTCGAGCACCTCGCGAGCTTCCTGTGGCGGCGCACGGCAAGCGCCGCGTCGCTGCGCGGAGACCAGCCGTGAGCGCGCGCGACGCGATCCTCGCGCGGCTGCGCGCCGCCGCGCCGGGCGTCGCCGCCCCGTCCGGCCGCGCGCTCGACGCACGCATCGACACGCATTACGACACGCGCCGCTCGCAGGCCGGGACGGCGCACGATCCGCACACGCTCGCCCGCACGATGCAGGCCGCGCTCACCGCGTCGCACGCGGACGTCTGGTGCGCGACCGGCGACGCATGGCCCGCGCAGCTCGCCGCGCGGCTCGCCGAAGCCGGCGTGCGCCGGCTGCTGCTCGATCCGGCCCGCGCCGAATCCGCTGCACTCGCCCGCGCGCTGCCCGACACGGTTGCGCCTGTGCCGTTCGACCGGCCGATCGACGCGTGGAAGGCCGAGCTGTTCGACACGATCGACGCGGGCTTCACCGTCGCGCGTTCGGGCATCGCCGCCACCGGCACCGTCGTGCTCGCCCCCGATGCCGGCACGCCGCGCACGGTGTCGCTGGTGCCGCCGCTGCATGTCGCGCTCGTCCATGCGAGCACGCTGCATCCCGACCTGCACGCGGCCGTCCACGCGGAGCGCTGGCACGCCGGCATGCCGACCAACCTGGTGCTGGTGTCGGGCCCGTCGAAGACGTCCGACATCCAGCAGACGCTCGCCTATGGCGCACACGGCCCGCGCCGCCTGTGGGTCGTGATCGTCACCGATTCCGCCGCCCGGCCGGCTGCAACCGCCCGCGAGGACCTCCCGCAATGAGCGACCACACGCTGCAATTCGTCGCCCCCGGCGACTTCAAGGCCCGCGCGCGCGCCGCGCTCGACGATCCCGCATTGCGCCGGAGCTTTCGCGGCGCGATGGACTTCCTGCAGGGCAAGCGCGCGACGCAGTTCCCCGACGACGCCGAACTGCAGCAGCTGCGCGACCTCGGTGAAGCGGTGCGGCAACACGCGCTCGCGCAGTTGCCCGCGCTGCTCGAACGGCTGGAGACGAAGCTCACCGAAGCCGGCGTGCACGTGCACTGGGCCGAGACGGCCGCCGACGCGAACGCGATCGTGCTCGGCATCGCGCAGGCGAAGAAGGCGCGCCGCGTGATCAAGGGCAAGTCGATGGCGAGCGAGGAAATCGAGCTGAACCATTACCTCGCGGAGCACGGCGTCGACTGCATCGAATCCGACATGGGCGAGTTCATCGTGCAGCTCGCGGGCGAGAAGCCGTCGCATATCGTGATGCCGGCGATCCACAAGACGCGCGGCGACATCGCCGAACTGTTCGAGGCGCACATCCCCGGCACGCGCTACACGGAAGACGTCGACGAGCTGATCCAGACCGGCCGACGCGCCCTGCGGCGCGCGTTCGCCGAGGCGGACATCGGCCTGTCCGGCGTGAACTTCGCGGCGGCCGACACGGGCACGCTGTGGCTCGTCGAGAACGAAGGCAACGGCCGCCTGTCGACGACGGTGCCCGACACGCACGTCGCGATCATGGGGATCGAGAAGGTCGTCGAGAAACTCGAGCACGTCGTGCCCTTGTCGAGCCTGCTCACGCGCTCGGCCACCGGCCAGGCGATCACGACCTACTTCAACCTGATCTCGGGCCCGCGCCGCGACGGCGAACGCGACGGCCCGCGCGAGCTGCATCTCGTGCTGCTCGACAACGGCCGCACGCAGGCCTATGCGGACGAACAGCTGCGCGCGACGCTGCAGTGCATCCGCTGCGGCGCGTGCATGAACCACTGCCCCGTCTACACGCGCATCGGCGGCCACGCGTACGGCACGACCTATCCGGGCCCGATCGGCAAGATCATCTCGCCGCACCTGCTCGGCCTCGACGCGACGGCCGACCTGCCGACCGCGTCGACGCTGTGCGGCGCATGCGGCGAGGTGTGCCCGGTGCGGATCCCGATCCCGCAACTGCTCGTGCGGCTGCGTACCGAGGCGAACCGCAAGCCCGACGAACCCGTCGCGCATCCGCTGCGCGGCCAGGGCGCGAACTACACCCGCGCGGAAGACCTCGTGTGGCGCTTCTGGTCGGGCGCGTTCGCGCATCCGCGCGCGTACCGCGCGTTCCGCTGGACCGCGACGCGCCTGCGTGCGCTGACACCCGCGAAACAGATGGGCTGGACACAGCACCGCACGCCGCTCGAACCGGCACCGCGCAGCCTGTCCGACCTGCTGCGCGCACGCGGCCAGCCCGAGTAGCCCCCGCTTTACCCACCCATACCCATAGATAGACAGACACAGATGGAGGAGACACCCATGCAGGTTTGGCACCAGATCTATACGCCGCTCGGCAGCCTCGGGCTGTCGGCGTTCGTCGCCGCAATCCCGATCATTTTCTTTTTCGTCGCACTGGCCGCGCTGCGGCTCAAGGGCCACGTCGCCGCGGCGATCACGCTGCTGCTGTCGCTCGGCGTCGCGATCCTCGCTTACGGGATGCCCGTGCCTCAGGCGCTCGCGGCGGCCGGTTTCGGCTTCGCATACGGCCTGTGGCCGATCGCGTGGATCATCGTCGCGGCCGTGTTCCTGTACAAGATCGTCGTGAAGACCGGCCAGTTCGACATCATCCGCGCGTCCGTGCTGTCGATCACCGACGACCAGCGCCTGCAGATGCTGCTGATCGGCTTCTCGTTCGGCGCGTTCCTCGAAGGTGCGGCCGGCTTCGGCGCGCCCGTCGCGATCACGGCCGCACTGCTCGTCGGGCTCGGCTTCAAGCCGCTGCACGCGGCAGGACTGTGTCTGATTGCAAACACCGCGCCGGTCGCGTTCGGTGCGATGGGGATCCCGATCATCGTCGCCGGACAGGTGACGGGCATCGACCCGTTCCATATCGGCGCGATGGCCGGCCGCCAGTTGCCGCTGCTGTCGCTCGCGGTGCCGTTCTGGCTCGTGTTCATGATGGACGGGCTGCGCGGCGTGCGGCAGACGTGGCCGGCCGCGCTCGTCGCGGGCGGCAGCTTCGCGGTGACGCAATACTTCACGTCGAACCACATCGGGCCCGAGCTGCCGGACATCACGTCGTCGCTCGTCAGCCTCGTCGCGCTCGCCGCGTTCCTGAAGGTCTGGCAGCCGCGCACCGCGAAGCAGGCGGCCGGCAGCGTCGTTGCGTCGGGCGGCGGCGCCGCGCTCGCGGGCTTCGGCGGCGCGGGCTCGCGCAACGGCTTCGGCGCGGGCACCAGCCGGCAGGCATCGCCGTACACGCTCGCGCAGACCGTGCGCGCATGGTCGCCGTTCCTGATCCTGACGGCCGTCGTCACCGTGTGGAGCATCGCGCCGTTCAAGGCGCTGTTCGCCGCCCACGGCGCGCTCGCGTCGACCGTGCTGAAATTCCACGTGGCGGGGCTCGACCAGCTCGTCGTGAAGACCGCACCGATCGCCGCGACGCCGAAGGCGCTCGACGCCGTGCTGAAGATCGATCTCGTGTCGGCGGTGGGCAGCGCGATCCTCGTGACCGCGCTGATCTCGATGGTGCTGCTGCGGATGAAGCCGCGCGACGCGCTCGTCACGTTCGGCGAGACGCTGAAGGAACTGACCCGCCCGATCCTGTCGATCGGCCTCGTGCTCGCATTCGCGTTCGTCGCGAACTATTCGGGGATGTCGTCGACGCTCGCGCTGATGCTGGCCGCGACCGGCGCCGCGTTCCCGTTCTTCTCGCCGTTCCTCGGCTGGCTCGGGGTGTTCCTGACGGGCTCGGACACGTCGTCGAATGCGCTGTTCTGCTCGCTGCAGCAGGCCACGGCCCATCAGCTCGGCGTACCCGAGACGCTCGCGGTGGCCGCGAACACGACGGGCGGCGTGACCGCGAAGATGATCTCGCCGCAGTCGATCGCGGTGGCATGCGCGGCAACGGGCCTCGTCGGCAAGGAGTCGGAGCTGTTCCGCTTCACGGTAAGACACAGCCTGCTGTTCGCGGTGATCGTCGGCCTGATCACGCTCGTGCAGGCGTACGTGTTGCCGGGAATGGTGCCGTAAGCAAGCGGCCGGCCGTTTTCCGGTTCCCCGAAAAACAAAAACCCCACGCCGCGAAGCGTGGGGTTTCGTTCATCCAGGGCGCCGGACGGCGCCGGCGCATCGGGCGGCGATCAGCTGCCCTTCGCGATGCGATCCTGGATGTGCTGCGCCCGGCTCGACGACGACGGGTGCGAGCTCATCATCGAGCTCTTGCCGCCATCGAGCTGCGCGAGTTTCTGGAATGCGGTGACGAGGCCCTTCTGGTTCATGTTCTTCTGCTTCATCAGGTCGAACGAGTAGTCGTCGGCCGCGCTTTCCTGCGTCTGCGAGAACTGCGCGTTGATGAACTTCTCGGTGATGTCGCCGAGCTGCGAGCTCGTCAGCGCCGCCACGCCCGGCGATGCCGCGCCGGCCGCGGTGCGCGCCGCGCTGACCGCGTAGGCCGTCTGCATCGCCTTCTTCGAGTGACCCAGCGCAACGTGGCCCATTTCATGGCCGATCACGCCGCGCAGTTCGTCGTCGTTCATCATGTCCATCAGGCCGCTGTACACGCGCACGCAGCCGTTGCCCATCGCCCACGCGTTGACGTCCTTGGTCATGTAGACCTTGTAGTTGATCTTCTGGCCGTTCAGCGTCATGTCGCCGAAGCCCTTCATCACTTTCGTCAGACGCTTCGAGTACGCGCTGTTCGCCGGCGCGACCTTCGATTCCGCATCGCTCGACTTGCACGAATCGTTCGACAGCGCGGCGATGTCGGCATCCGACAACGTCGCTGCCTTGTACAGGCTCGTCCCCGCCGACGTCAGGCTGTTCGCGTCAAGGCTCTGTACCCCGCCGCACGCGCTCAACAGAAACGCCACGCCACACGCTGCCACCGCTTTCTTGAGTTGCATCCCGGATCCCTCGATAGTTTTATTTGGGAGCGGCGATTTTGCATAATCCGGCAGAAAATTACCAGATGTTTACATCGGATGACACGTTCATTACTCGGCAAACTGGAACGAAGCGGTGCACCGGCGCGGGATTGATGACAAAAAGCGGGGCAATCGCCGCGACCGGGCAACGATCGGCATGAAAATCGGGCGTGCTCAGGCGGTCTGATCGTGGCGTCGCGCCAACCGCCGCGCGACCAGCATCGGCAGCCGCGCCACGAAGCCGGTGAAAAGGCGCAGGTGCATCCACGCGAGCAGCGCGTTGTCGCGGCCGTAGTGGAAGTGCGAGACGCCGCCCTCGTGACGGCCGAAATAGCGCACCGGCGCGTCGATGCGGATCGGACGCACGCCGGCCCAGCACAGCCGCACGGCCGCCTCGGGATCGAAGTCGAAGCCGCGCATCCACGGCTGGCGGCGCATGATCGCGGCCAGCGGCGCGACCGGATACACGCGAAACCCGTACAGCGAATCGCCGATTCCGGCCCACAGCGTCTCGAGGTCGGCCCACGCGTTCGACAGCCGGCGCCCCTGCACGCGCAACTGCGGCGCGCTCGCGTCGAACTTCGGCACGCCCAGCACCATCGCGTCGGGTGCGGCCTGCGACGCGGCCATGAACGCGGGAATCAGGTCGGCCGGATGCTGGCCGTCCGAATCCATCGTCAATACATGCGTGAAGCCGCTCGCGGCTGCCGCGTCGAGCCCGGCGAGCACCGCGGCGCCCTTGCCGCGGTTCTCGGGCAGCACGATCACGCGCAACCCCGGGTCGCGTTCGGCCATGGCCTGCAGCCGTTCGGCGCTGCCGTCGGTGCTGCCGTCGACGACGACCCACACCGGATTCCACTGCGCTCGCGCATTGCGCACGGTCGTGTCGACCTTGGTGCCCGGGTTGTAGCTCGGAATCAGGACGAGATGGGTGGACGAGGCGTGCTGCTTGGACATGGAAACGGCCGATTGCGAAGACGGGGATCCTGACAAAAGTTTATGACTTGCCGGCGAACGTCGGCAGGCTTCGTCGGCGCCGCCCGAATGCGGAGCCGGTTGCCGGATCGTGAGGCTCTCACGCTTCATGACAGCCACGCCTCCTCATGACCCGCGCTGGCCTCGATCTCGACCAGCAGGTCGTCGCGGCACACGTCCGCATGGACGACGAGCGGCCGCACGCCGGGGCCGGCCGCGTCGCGCAGCACCTGCCCGATCGCGGCCAGCGCCGCGGCATCGCTGGCGTCGCGCACGTAGACGCGATAGCTCAGGTCGGCGAGCGTGAACGGGCCGTGCCCCTGGCGGGCGGCCTGCTCGAGCACGGCCGCGAGGTTCGCGACCGTCTCGCGCGTTTGCGCGACGACGTCGCCGAGATGCACGGTGCGATGCCCGACGATGCTCGCGGTGCCCGACACGAACAGCACCGGCGCGGCATCGCCCGCCGGCCATGCGGCTGCGCGCGCGAACGTCGGTGCCCGCGGGCCGTACTGCGCCGGATAGTGATACGCGCTGACCTGGCGCGGGTTCTCAATCGGATCGGCCGGCGTGCGGCTCGCGAGGAAATGGATCGCGAGCGGCGCGGCCGGCGATGCATCGCCCGCGACCGGCACGACCGAACCGAGCGCGCACGCGGCCGGCACGCCGCCCGTCAGCGCGCGGCGGCACGCGTCGAACGCATGCTGGCGGCCGATATTGAACTGACGATAGCGCTCGATCCCGAACTGCACCGCATTGATCGCCGGCACCGTATTCCAGATGCGCAGCGGATGCGGCATGCCGAGCGAATCGAGCACGTCGAACAGCGTGCGGTACGCATCGTGCGTCGCGCGTTCGAGCGGCGTGCCGCCGTCGCGATGCGCGTCGGGTGTGTCGCGCTCGTGCACGACGATGCTGCCGAACACGAGACCCGCCGCCTCGCTGTAGCGATAGTGCAGCGCGCCGTGTCGTTCGCTGCGCAGGTCGCGCGCATGGCATTGCCAGATTTCGCAGACGGCGTCGTCCGGCGCGATGCCCGCGCCGAGCAGCGCCATCGGCACCGGCGCGACCGGCAGGTCGGGCACGACTTCGGCCAGCATCCGCGCCGCCGCGTCCGCGTGCGATCCGGTTCGGGATGTGCGCTGCAGGTCGCCCGCGCCGATGCACACCGCGCCAAGTGCGCCGGGCAACACGTGGTCGAATCCGTCGTCACGGCTGCGTGCATCGTGCAGCAACGCGGCGAGCCGGGCATCGCTCATCCGGACGAGCCGCAGCGCGCGGCCCTCGTCGTGCGCGAGCGGCACGCCCGGTCGCAATGCGGCCGGCCCGGCCGCCGCCTGCCCGCGCGCGAGTGGCGCAGCGGAGGACGACAGGGAACACGGGCGCCGTTCGGCGTCGACTGGATGCACGGACACTTCGATTTCCTCACTATGCGGCGCTGGTCGCGCAACCTCGCGGCATGCGCTGTGCTGCGTTGCGTTATGCCGCGTTGCATTACGTCACGCCGACGCCGCGCCCTTCGTCATGCGAGCCCGCCGTTGACGGACAGCACCTGTCCCGTCACATAGGCCGCGGCGTCGGACACCAGGTACGCGACCATCGCCGCGACTTCGTCGGGCCGGCCCGCGCGCTGCGCGGGCACGAGCTGCTTGATGCGTTCGGCGGGAAACGCCTGTTCGGCCATCGGCGATTCGATGATGCCGGGCGCGACCGCGTTCACGGTGATGCCGCGCGACGCGAGCTCCAGCGACAGCGACTTCGTCGCGCCGATCAGCCCCGCCTTCGCGGCCGCGTAGTTGACCTGCCCGCGATTGCCGGTCACGCCGGCCACCGACGCGATGTTGACGATCCGTCCGCGCCGCGTGCGGATCATCGGCAGCAACAGCGGCTGCGTGACGTTGAAGAAGCCGTTGAGCGTCACGTCGATCACGCTGTGCCACTGCCGGCGCGACATGCCGGCCATCGGCGCATCGTCGTGAATGCCTGCGTTGTTGACGAGGATCTGCACCGGCGCATCGTCGGCCAGCGGCGCCAGCGCGGCGAGCGTCGCATCGGCGTCGGTCACGTCGAACGCGATCGCGCGCGCGGTGCCGCCGGCCGCGACGATCTGCTGCGCGACCGCCTCCGCCTGCGCGAGATGGCGGTTCGCATGCACCCACACTTCATGGCCGGCCTGCGCGAGCGCCGCGCAGATCGCCTGCCCGAGTGCGCCGCTGCCGCCCGTCACGAGCGCCCGCATCGAATTGCTCCGTTCATCGCGTTCCACCTCGATCGACGCGGTCGCGTATCGTCTGCCGATCGCGGCCGCGTGCCGTCATCATCTGCGCGCCGCGCCCGTGCGCGACGCCGTCACTTCGTGCGGTGCGCGGCGACGTACGCAGCCAGTGCACCGAGCGTCGCGAAGATCTTCTGGTTGTCCGGATTGTCCGAACGCAGCTCGAAGCCGTATTTCTTCGAGATCAGCAGCGCGATTTCCAGGATGTCGATGGAGTCGAGCCCGAAACCCTCGCCGTACAGCGGGGTGTCGGCCGTCACTGTTTCGAGCGGGACGTCTTCGAGATTCAGTTCGCCGATGATCAGCGTGGCGAGCTCTTGTTCCAGTGCGTTCATCATGCGTGCGGGCAGGCGGCCCGTGGCAGCGGAAGGCGCCCGGAAACGGCAATCGCCATGCACGCCCGGCGCGTGCGTATCTCCGTCCCTCCGGCGTCTGCCGGCTTCCCCGCCTGCGTTTTTGGGGATCGTTTGTAAAAGTTACGCGGATTCTAGACGAACGGGTATCGGGCCGTATACCGCCAATGGTTACAGACTGGCGAGCCAGCGCCGCGCCCCGTTGCGGGCCCCGGATGCAGCAGATGCTTGAGCCGCTTTGGATGGAAATGGACCGACCCCGCGAAACCGTTCGTCCGGCGCCATACAATCGGTTACAAAACCCGTTCGCGCCCGCTCCGAACACGCGGTGCCGCGGCCCTAAAATGAGCGTGCCCGACCACCGGCCAGGACCCCGTCCCGGCCGCCTTTCATATGATGTTTGACGGCCCGACCCTCCCGTCCGGCCACGATCCGCCCGATGTCGCCAGTCATGCCGCGCCCGTCCTTCCGCTCCGTTCCGGTTCGCCCGTCCGTCCGCCGCCGCCCGGCCGCCGGTGACGGGTATTCGCGCCGCGCGCACGGAGGCCGTCGATGAGCCGGCTGATGCCTGTCGCACGCGGCATCGCCGCGGTCGGCGCCGTCGCGGCATACCAGGCCGGTGCGCACTACGCGGCCGCGACGCCCGGCGCGCACGGCCTCGGCCTCGCGATGGCGCTCGTGCCGCCGCTGCTGCTCGCGCTCGGCGCGGCGCTGCGCTCGCCGCATCGCATCGGGTTCGTGTCCGCATGGCTGCTTGCCGCCGCCGCGCTGTGGGCCGCGCGCGTGCCGCTCGCGCGGCACTTCGAATGGGGCCTGTACCTGGAACACGCGAGTTTCAATCTCGCGATGGCGCTGCTGTTCGGCCGCACGCTCGCGGCCGGCAAGGTGCCGCTGTGCACGCATTTCGCGACGATGATCCACGGCGCGATCACGCCGGCCGTCGCGCACTACACGCGGCAGATCACGCTCGCGTGGACGCTGTTCTTCGTCGCGATCGCCGCCGTGTCGACGCTGCTGTTCGCGACCGCGCCGATCGTCACGTGGTCGACGTTCGCGAACTACCTGTCGCTGCCGCTCGTCGCCGTGATGTTCGCGGCCGAGCATGCGTGCCGACGCTTCGCCCTGCCGCACGAACCGCGGCCGCGCATGGTCGACGCGGTGCGCGCGTATCGCGCGACGACACACGCGTCGCAGGCATCACGATGAATTCACGGCCGGCGCGGCGCCGCAACGCGGCCGCGCCGGCCTTCGCTCCTGTTTCGACCGATTTATGCCGACTCACCCGCTGGTTTTCCATTCGTCGCCCGACCAGACGATCGCCTGGCGCGACGGCGCGCCCGTCACCGTGCGCACGTTCGTCGCCGACGTCGCGCGCGTGGCCGCCGCGCTGCCCGCCGGCGCGCACGTGTTCAACGTGTGCCGCGACCGCTACCGCTTCGCGGTCAGCCTGTGCGCCGCGCTCGTTGCCGGCAAGGTCAGCCTGCTGCCGTCGACGCATACGCCGGAAATGGTCCGCCAGCTCGCGTCGTTCGCGCCCGACGCGTTCTGCCTGCACGACGCGCCCGACTGCACGATCGACCTGCCGCGCTTCGCGTACCCCGATGCCGCCCCCTGCGCGCTCGCGGACGACGCGCCGTTCGCGGTGCCGCAGATCGATGCGGCGCGGATCATGGCCTACGTGTTCACGTCCGGCTCGACCGGCGCGCCGGTGCCGCACCGCAAGACCTGGGGCTTCCTGGTCGGCTGCGTGCGCGCGGCGGCCGACCGCCTCGGGCTGCTCGACGGCCGCGCGGCCACGCTGATCGGCACGGTGCCCGCGCAGCACATGTACGGCTTCGAGTCGACGGTGCTGCTCGCGCTGATCGGCGGCCTCGCGTTCAGCAACCGCCAGCCGTTCTACCCGGTCGACATTCGCGACGAACTCGACGCGATCCCGCAACCGCGCGTGCTCGTCACGTCGCCGATCCACCTGCGTGCGCTGCTGGCTGCCGGCCATGCGCTGCCGCGCGCGGCGCTCGTGCTGTCGGCCACCGCGCCGCTGTCGGAAAAGCTCGCGTGCGAAGCCGAGGCCGCGCTCGACGCGCCGCTCGTCGAGATCTACGGCAGCACCGAGACCGGCCAGATCGCCACCCGCCGCACGTCGCAGGGCGCGGCATGGGAACTGTTCCCGGACATCCGTCTCGACGCGCGCGCCGAACCGGACGACAACGACAGCGGCCCGACCGTGTGGGTGTCGGGCGGACATGTGGAGGCTCCCGTGCCGATGGGCGATGCACTCGAACTGCTCGGCGACGGCCGGTTCCTGCTGCACGGCCGCAAGGCCGACCTCGTCAACATCGCCGGCAAGCGCACGTCGCTCGCGTACCTGAACCATCAGCTCAACGCGATTCCGCAGGTGCTCGACGGCGTATTCTTCATGCCCGACGAAGCCGCGGCGGCACACGACGACATCCGCCTCGAGCCGGTCACGCGCCTCGTCGCGCTCGTCGTCGCGCCGACGCTCACCGCAGCCGGCCTGCAGCGCGCGCTGCGCGAACGAATCGATCCCGCGTTCATGCCGCGCCCGCTCGTGTTCGTCGACGCGCTGCCGCGCAACGAAACCGGCAAGCTGCCACGCGACGTGCTCGCCGCACTCGTTGCGCAACATGCGCGCCCCGTGCCCGTGCCCGTGCCCGTGCCCGATCCGGCCGGCACGCCCGCACTCGGGTTCACGATCCCCGCCGATCACCCGGCACTGCCCGGCCACTTCCCCGGCCATCCGGTCGTGCCGGGCGTCGTGCTGCTCGATCACGCGATCCATGCGCTCGGCACCGCGCTGAACCGCCCGCTGCACGCGTGGCGGCTCGGGTCCGCGAAATTCCTGAGCCCGGTCACGCCCGGCGAGCCGCTCGATCTCGCGTACGACGCCGCGGCCAGCGGTGCGATCCGCTTCACGCTGCGCGCCGGGGCGCGCGACGTCGCGAGCGGCGTGCTGTCCGCGCCGCCGGCCGAGCAGGATGGTGCGCAGCCATGAAGCGCACCGCGTGGGCCGAACGCCAGGAGCGCAGCAATGCGGGCTTGCTGCGCGCGATGACGTGGATCTCGCTGCGCTTCGGCCGGCCGCGCGCGCGCGTCGTGCTGCACCTGATCGCGACGTATTTCGTGCTGTTTTCGCCGGTCGCGTGCGCGGCGTCGCGCGACTACCTGCGCCGCGTGCTCGGCCGCCCCGCGCGCTGGCGCGACGTGTACCGGCACGTGTTCACGTTCGCGGCGACGATCCACGACCGCATCTACCTGATGAACGGGCGCTTCGACCTGTTCGACATCCGGCTGCACGGCGAGACGCTGGTAGACGAAGCGCTCGCGGGCGGACGCGGCGCGTTCCTGATGGGCGCGCATCTCGGCAGCTTCGAGGTCGTGCGCGCGATCGGCCGCACGCACCCGGACCTGCGCGTCGTCGTGACGATGTACGAGAAGAACGCGCGCAAGATCAACGCGACGCTCGCCGCGGTGAATCCCGCCGCGCAGCCGGAAGTGATTCCGCTCGGGCAAGTCGACTCGATGCTGAAGGTGCGCGAGCGCCTCGACGCGAACTGCATGGTCGGCATGCTCGCCGACCGCACGCTGCTCGACGACGCGGCCGCGTCGCTGCGGCGGCTGCCGCTGCTCGGCGCGCCGGCCGCGTTCCCGCTCGGGCCGCTCTACATGGCCGCGATGCTGCGGCGCCCGGTGATCTTCATGACGGGCCTCTATCGCGACGGCAACCGCTACGATGTGCACTTCGAGACGCTCGCCGATTTCTCCGACGTGCAGCGCGATGCGCGCGCGGCGGCCGTCGACGCGGCACTCGCGCGCTACGTCGCGCTGCTCGACAGGTACTGTCGCTCGGCACCGTACAACTGGTTCAACTATTTCGACTTCTGGCACGGCGGCGATGCCGCGACCGCGGCCGCGCGCGGCGACGCCGCGTGCGCCGGTGCCGGCCTGTCCGCCACGAGGGATTCCGACGCATGACCGCCGTTCGCCGCCTGCCCACGCTCACGCCCGCCCTGCGTCGCGCCGTCCGCACGCTGGCCGCCGCCATCGCCGCAAGCACCGCCGCGATCGCGCTGGCCGCCGCGCCCGCGCGGGCGGCCGACGCGGCGCCCGCGTGGACCCTCGACCGGCTGATGTCGACGCTCGCGCAGCACAAGTCGGGGCGTGCGACGTTCACCGAGACGAAGTACCTGTCGATCGCGACGCAGCCGGTCGAATCGTCCGGCGAACTCGTGTTCGTCGCGCCCGACCATCTCGAGAAGCACACGCTGAGCCCGAAGCCCGAACACCTCGTCGTCGACGGCGACATGCTCACCGTCGAGCGCAACAACCGCAAGTACACGCTCGCGCTCGCGCGCTATCCGGAACTCGGCGCGTTCATCGACAGCATCCGCGCGACGCTCGCCGGCAACCGCTTCGCGCTCGAGCAGGTCTACAAGGTCGCACTCGCCGGGCGCGGCGACGACTGGACGCTGACGCTCACGCCGCTCGACTCGCGGATGCTGAAGGTCGTCAGCACGATCACGCTCGACGGCACGCGCGACCTGTTGCGCAGCGTCGCGATCCGGCAGGCCGACGGCGACCGTTCGGTGATGCGCCTGCAACCCGTTCCGGCGAACCCGAACTGATGGACGAACGCACCCGGCCCCCGTCTTCGCGGGTCGCCCGCCGCCTGCACGCGCTGCGGCAGCGCGCGGTGCTCGTGTGGCTGCTCGCGCTCGTCGCGTGCGGCGTCGCGATCGGGCGCGCGCACTTCACGGCCGACCTGTCCGCGTTCCTGCCGAGTTCGCCGAGCGCCGGGCAGCGCGTGCTCGTCGACCAGTTGCGCGACGGCATCGTGTCGCGGCTGATCCTCGTCGCGATCAACGGCGGCGATGCGGCCACACGCGCCGCGCTGTCGCGGCGCGTGGCCGGCACGCTGCGCGCCGACCCGCAGTTCGCGGCCGTGCACAACGGCGAAGCCTCGAACGACGCGCGCGACCGGCAGTTCATCTTCGATCACCGCTACCTGCTGAGCCCGGCCGTCACGCCGCAGCGCTTCAGCGCCGGCGGCCTGCACCAGGCGCTCGGCGACAGCCTCGACCTGCTGAGCTCGTCGGCCGGCCTCGTGGCCAAGGCGATGCTGCCGCGCGACCCGACCGGCGAAGTCGCCGCGCTCGTCGACCAGCTCGACGGCGCGGCGCAACCGGCGAGCCGCGACGGCGTGTGGGTGTCGCGCGACGGCACCCGCGCAGTACTCGTCGTGCAGACGGCCGCCGCCGGTTCCGATACCGATGCCCAGGCCCGTGCGATCGACGCGGTGCGCCGCGCGTTCGCCGCCGCGCAGCAAGCCGTGCCGAACGCCGCCGCCACGCTCGCGATGACGGGCCCCGGCGTGTTCTCGGTCGACACGCGCGACACGATCCGGCACGACGTCGAACGGCTGTCGACGGCGAGCGTCGTGCTGATCGTCGCGTTGCTGCTGACGCTGTACCGTTCGCCGCGCATGCTCGCGCTCGGCTTGCTGCCGGTGCTGACGGGCGTCGCGGCGGGAATCGCGGCGGTCAGCGTTGCGTTCGGCACGGTCCACGGGCTGACGCTCGGTTTCGGTACGACGCTGATCGGCGAAGCCGTCGACTATTCGATCTACCTGTTCGTGCAATCGGCGCAGGCCGGCACATGCGGCGCGGCGCGCCCGGCGGACGCGACACGCGCGTGGGTCGCCGCGTACTGGCCGACGATCCGGCTCGGCGTGCTGACGTCCGTGTGCGGTTTCGCGTCGATGCTGTTCTCCGGGTTCCCCGGCCTCGTGCAGCTCGGGCTGTATTCGATCGTCGGGCTGACGGCCGCCGCGCTCGTCACGCGCTTCGTGCTGCCGCACCTGCGCGGCGAGCATGTCGCGATCCGCGACGTGTCGCGCATCGGCGCCGTGCTCGCGCGCGCGGCCGACGCCGCGCCGCGGCTGCGCTGGCCGCTCGCCGTGCTGGTGATCGCCGCGGGCGCGACGCTCGTGCTGCATCGCGACGGCCTGTGGAGCCGCGAACTCGCCGCGCTGAGCCCCGTGCCCGCACAAGCTCAGGCGCTCGACGCACGGCTGCGCGCCGATGTCGGCGCGCCCGACGTGCGCTACCTCGTCGTGATTGCCGCGCCGACCGAACAGACCGCGCTCGAACGCGCGGAACGGGTCGCCGCGCAGTTGCAGCCGCTCGTCGACCGGGGCGCGCTCGCGGGTTTCGAAACCCCCGCGCGCTTCCTGCCGAGCGACGCCGCGCAGCGCGCGCGCCTCGCGAGCCTGCCGGATGCCGAGGTGCTCGCCGCGCGGATGCGCGACGCCGTCGCGAACCAGCCGATCGCGGTCAGGCCCGGCCTGTTCGCACCGTTCATCGCCGACGTCGAAGCCGCGCGCCACGCACGGCTGCTGACGCGCGCGGACCTGCGCGGCACGTCGATGGCGCTCGCCGTCGATGCGCTGCTGACCGAACGCGACGGCCGCTGGAGCGCGATGCTGCCGCTGCGCGCGCCGGACGCCGCCCGCACCGCGCAACCGGCATCGAGCCTCGATGCGACACCGATCCGCGCGGCCGTCGCGCGCGCGGGCGTGCCCGATGCGCTGTTCGTCGACATGAAGGCCGAAGCCGATCGCCTGTACGTGAACTACGTGCACGAGGACCTCCGGCTGTCGCTCGCGGGTTTCGCCGCGATCGCCGTGCTGCTGCTGATCGCCCTGCGCTCGCCGCGCCGCGTCGTGCGCGCCCTCGCCCCGCTCGTCGCGGCCGTGCTGGTCGTGACGGCCGGCTTCGCGCTCGCCGGCGTGCCGCTGACGATCCTGCACCTCGTCGGGATGCTGCTGATCGTCGCGGTCGGCTCGAACTACGCGCTGTTCTTCTGCAAGCGCGACGACGCGCAGCCCGTCACGCCCCACACGCTCGTGTCGCTGCTGATCGCGAACCTCGCGACGGTCGCCGGCTTCGGGCTGCTGGCACTGTCGCGCGTGCCGCTGCTCGAGACCTTCGGGCTGACCGTCGGCCCGGGTGCGATGCTCGCGCTCGCGTTCGCGGCGATCCTCGCGCCGCGCGCGGCCGCAGCCGGCCATCGCCATCAAGGAAGCCGCGCATGAATGCACCGTCGTCCGTTCCGCACCGGCAGCCCGGCGATGCGCGCCGCTGGCAGCCCACGCCGCTGATCGCGGGCACCGCCGCGCTGCACGCGGGCGCGGCAGCCGCCGTCGTCGCGCAGCCGGCCGTGTGGCCGTGGGCCGTCGGCGGCGTGGTCGCGTCGCATCTCGCGCTGACCGCCGCCGGCCTGTGGCCACGCAGCGCACTGCTCGGGCCGAACTGGACGCGCCTGCCGCCCGGCGCCGGCCGCCGCATCGCACTGACGATCGACGACGGCCCGGACCCCGACGTCACGCCGCGCGTGCTCGACCTGCTCGACCGTTACGACGCGCGCGCGACGTTCTTCTGCATCGGCGATCTCGCGCGCCGCCATCCTCGCTGGATCGAGGCGATCGTCGCGCGCGGCCACGCGATCGAGAACCACAGCCAGCGGCACCGGCATACGTTCTCGCTGTCGGGGCCCGCCGCACTGCGGCGCGAGATCGCGGCCGCGCAACGGACGCTGACCGAGATCGCCGGTACGCGCCCGCTGTTCTTCCGCGCGCCGGCCGGCCTGCGCAATCCGTTCCTCGAACCGGTGCTGTGCGAGCTCGGCCTGCAGCTGGCGAGCTGGACGCGGCGCGGTTTCGACACGCGCGCGCACGATGCCGCGACCGTCACGCGCCGCCTGCTGCACGGTCTCGCGCCGCGCGACATCCTGCTCGTGCACGACGGCCACGCGGCGCGCGACGCGCGCGGCGAACCGGTCGTGCTCGACGTCCTGCAGGCGGTGCTGCGCGCGGCCGCCGACGCGCAGCTGCACTGGGTCACGCTGCGCGCGGCGCTCGCGCCCGAACCGCCGGCCGGGCCGCGCGAGCCGGCCGGTTCGGCCCCCCCGTTTGATAAAATCTGACCTCGAGCGGCGCGCCTGCCAGCCCTGCTGCGGCGCCCGTTCCTGCCACCGGATGCGACCCTCGTGAAACCTCTCCTGCTCTCGCACTTCACCGCCACCAGCTGCATCGGCCGCGGCCTCGACGCGACCCTCGATGCACTGCGCCACGCGCGCGGCGGGCTCACGCCCTGCGACTTCGAGCGTGCGGATCTCGACACGTGGATCGGCGCGGTGGACGGCGTCGACGCGCAGCCCGTGCGCGCCGACCTCGCCGACTTCGACTGCCGCAACAACCGCCTCGCGCAGCTCGGCCTCATGCAGGACGGCTTCGACGCACGCGTCGCGGCGGCCGTCGCGCGCCATGGCGCGGCGCGCGTCGGCGTGTTCGTCGGCACGAGCACGGCCGGCATCCTCGAGACCGAGCACGCATACCAGCGCCGCGATCCGGCGAGCGGCGCACTGCCCGCCGACTTCCGCTACGCGCACACGCACAACCCGTATTCGCCGGCCGCGTTCGTGCGCGCGTTTTTCGCGCTGCGCGGGCCGGCGATGGCGATCTCGTCCGCCTGCTCGTCCGGCGCGAAAGTGTTCGGCTCCGCGCGCCGCATGATCGAGGCGGGATTGATCGATGCGGCCGTCGTCGGCGGCGTCGATTCGCTGTGCCTGACGACGCTGTACGGCTTCAATTCGCTCGAACTGCTGTCGCGCCGGCCGTGCCGTCCGTTCGACGTCGCGCGCGACGGCATCTCGATCGGCGAGGCCGCCGCGTTCGCGCTCGTCGAACGCGTGCCCGACCCGCCCGCCCCGCTCGACGCCGATGCGATCCTGCTGCTCGGTATCGGCGAATCGAGCGACGCGCATCACATGTCGTCGCCGCATCCGGACGGGCTCGGCGCGCGCGTCGCCATCGAGCAGGCGCTTGCATCCGCCGGCCTCGGCGCGAACGACATCGACTACGTGAACCTGCACGGCACCGCGACGCCGAGCAACGACGCGGCCGAAAGCCGCGCGATCGGCGCGCTGTTCGCCGGCACGCCGTGCAGCTCGACGAAGGGCGCGACCGGCCATACGCTCGGCGCGGCGGGCGCGCTCGAGGCGGTCGTCGCCGCGCTCGCGCTGCGCGGACAGTTCGTGCCGGCGGGCGTCAACACGACGCAACCCGACCCGACACTCGTCGCCGATTACGTGCTCGCGAGCCGCGATGCGCGCGTGCGCGCCGTCCTCTCCAATTCGTTCGGCTTCGGCGGCACGAATTGCAGCCTGATCCTCGGCCGCGCCGACCACGCACGCCGTTGAGGCCCGCCATGACACTGACCGCCTTCATCGAAAGCATCGGCCTCGTCGGCCCGGGATTGAGCGGCTGGCCGCACGCGGCCGACGTGCTCGCGGGCCGCGCGCCGTATGCGCCCGCCCGCACCGAGCTGCCGCCGCCGGCCGGCCTGCCGTCGGCCGAGCGGCGCCGCACGGGCCCCGTCGTGCGCACGGCGCTCGCGGCCGGCCACGAAGCGGTGGCCGCAAGCGCACGCGACGCCGCGACGCTCGCGACCGTGTTCAGCGCGTCGGGCGGCGACGGCCAGAACTGCCACGCGATCTGCGAAACCCTCGCCGGCGACGATCGCCAGTTGTCGCCGACGCGCTTCCACAACTCCGTGCACAACGCGCCGGCCGGCTACTGGAGCATCGCGACCCGCGCGATGGCGACGTCGAACGTGCTGTGCGCGCACGACGGCAGCTTTGCCGCCGGGCTGCTCGAGAGCCTGTGCCAGGTCGTCGTCGATCGCGTGCCGACGCTGCTGATCGCGTACGACACCGACTATCCGGAACCGCTGCGCGCGGTGCGGCCGATCGACGATGCGTTCGGCGTCGCGCTCGTGCTCGCGCCGGAAGCAAGCGAACACGCGCTCGCCCGCATCGACGTGCAACTCGCCGACACCCCCGCCACGACGCTCGCGCACGCCGGGCTCGACGCGCTGCGCGCCGGCAATCCGGCCGCGCGCGTGCTGCCGCTGCTCGAGGCGCTCGCCGCGCGGCGTTCGACACGCGTCGTGCTCGACTACCTGGCCGATACACGCGTGCAGGTCGATGTCGCGATGCCGGATACGTTCGTGGAGCGTGCGTGATGACCGCGACGGTCCCGCTCGCGCCGCCGCTCGACCACGCGTGGATCGCCGCGCACATTCCGCACGACGGCGCGATGTGCGTGCTCGATACGGTCGATGCGTGGGATGCCGCCCGCATCCGCTGCACCGCGACGAGCCACTGCGATCCGCACAACCCGCTGCGCGCGCACGGCCGGCTCGCGTCCGTCTGCGGCATCGAATACGCGGCGCAGGCGATGGCCGTGCACGGCGCGTTGCTCGGTGCGCACGAAGCGCGCCCGCGCGTCGGCTATCTGGCGAGCGTGCGCAACGTCGACGCGTTCGTCGACCGGCTCGACACCTTCACGCAGCCGCTCGTCGTCGAAGCGGAACGCGTGAGCGGCGACGCCCGCTCGGTGCTGTACGGCTTCGCGCTGCGCTGCGGCGAGCGCGTGCTGCTGTCCGGCCGCGCCGCGGTGATGCTCGACGCATCGGCGGCCGGCGTGCTTCGCCCGGCGCCCGCCGGCGACGCGAATCCTCGCTGAAGAGGCTTGTTCAACGGAAGGAAACCAGGTCGTGAAAGTTCGTCAGTTCATTGGTACCGCGCTCGTTCTAGCGCTGATCAGCCCGATCGCGCACGCGGACATGTCGGAAGTGAAGCAGGACATCAAGCGCGATTCGAAGGAAGCCGCGCACAAGACCGGCGAGGCGGCCCGCAGCTTCGGCCACGCGACCGCGAGTGCGGCGAAGGCGGTCGGGCACGGCGTCGCACACGTCTCGCGCGAAGGCTGGGATGCCACCAAGCGCACGACGAAGCGGATCTTCCACAAGAACGGCTCCGGCGAGTCGGGCGGAAAGAGCGATTGACGACGGGCGTCGCGCGCATCGCCTTGCGGCATGCGCGCGATGTGTGACCGCACGTCAACGGTGATGCGTGACCGCCGCCATGCCGCTGCCGTCAACGCGCGCCGCGCATGCGGCGTGCCGGCCTGGCCCGCACGCGCGCGAAACACTTGCCGTAAGCGACGAGCCAGCAATCGCGATGATCGAAGTTCCGCAGCAACCGCGCACGGCGCCGTTCGAGCCAGAAGAGCGAGATCGCCATCGTCAGCGCGACGGCCAGTGCCGCGCCGCCGATCGCGAGTCCCATCCAGGTGTCGCTCATGCCTTCTCCGGAATGCGGGGCCGCACCGGCACACCTGTGCCGCCGCGGCACTGAAACCAGCGGAACACGGCCCGGCACGGGCATGCGCGCCGTCCGGGCCGCCGTGCGTCAGTGCATGTGCTGGCCGCCGTTGATCGCGATGTTGGAGCCCGTCACGAAGCCGGCCTCCTCCGAGCACAGGTAAGCGACCAGCGCCGCGACTTCCTCGGGCTTGCCGAGCCGGCCCGCCGGAATCTGCGGGAGGATCTTCGAGTCGAGGATGTCCTGCGGGATCGCCGTGACCATCTTCGTCGCGAGGTAGCCCGGCGACACGGTGTTCACCGTCACGCCCTTGCGCGCGATCTCGAGCGCGAGCGATTTCGTGAAGCCGTGCATGCCGGCCTTCGCGGCCGCGTAGTTGGTCTGGCCGACCGAACCCTTCGAGCCGTTCACCGACGAGATGTTGACGATGCGGCCCCAGCCGCGCTCGACCATGCTTTCGCAGACCGGCTTCGTCATGTTGAACACGGAATCGAGGTTCGTGCGGATCACCGCATCCCAGTTGACCTTGTCGAGCTTGCGCAGCGTCATGTCGCGCGTGATGCCCGCGTTGTTCACGAGAATGTCGACCGGGCCGACGTCCCGGGCGATCTTCTCGATGCATTGCTGGCACGAATCGTGGTCGGCCACGTCCACCGGATACGCATGGAACTCGCGGCCGGCCGCATGCATCTCGGTCAGCCAGCGGTCTGCGCCGGTGTTGCTCGGCGAATACGTGACGACTACCCGGTGGCCCGCGTCGTTCAACCTGATGCTGACCGCTTCGCCGAGGCCGCCCATTCCACCAGTCACAACTGCAATTCGCTTAGTCATCCTATAAATTACCGACAAAAAAGTAATCGATGAAAGCGGGGCGACGGCATCGCACATGCTGCCGCCCCACCGCTTCGATGCGCAACCGCCCGCGTTGCAGGCACGGCACGCACCGGCACCTCGCGCGTGTTGTTGACCACTTGTCGTGCGCGAAAACCGCTTCACCCGCGTGCGGCGCTCACCGGCGCCGCAGGCGGGACGAATCGTCAGGCCCCGCTCAGGCGCGCTCGACCGCGAGCGCGACGCCCATCCCGCCGCCGATGCACAGCGACGCCAGCCCGCGCTTCGCGTCACGCTTGGCCATCTCGTGCAGCAGCGTCACCAGGATCCGGCAGCCCGATGCGCCGATCGGGTGACCGATCGCGATCGCCCCGCCGTTCACGTTCACCTTCGACGTGTCCCAGCCCATCTGCTTGTGCACCGCCAGCGCCTGCGCCGCGAACGCCTCGTTGATCTCCATCAGATCCAGGTCGCCCGGCGTCCAGCCCGCGCGCTCCAGGCACCGGCGCGAGGCCGGCACCGGGCCCATCCCCATCACGCTCGGATCGACACCCGCGTTCGCGTATGCCTTGATCTTCGCCAGCGGCGTCAGACCCAGCGCCGCCGCCTTCTGCGCCGACATCACCAGCACCGCCGCCGCGCCGTCGTTCAGCCCCGACGCGTTCGCCGCCGTCACCGAGCCGTCCTTCGAGAACGCCGGCTTCAGCCCCGCCAGCGATTCCGCCGTCACGCCGTGACGCACGAATTCGTCGGTCGCGAACTGCAGCGGCTCGCCCTTGCGTTGCGGGATCGACACCGGCACGATCTCGTCGTCGAAGCGGCCCGCCTTCTGCGCGGCTTCCGCCTTGTTCTGCGACAGCGCCGCGAATGCGTCCTGCTCTTCGCGCGTGATCCCGTATTCCTTCGCGACGTTCTCCGCCGTGATGCCCATGTGGTACTGGTTGTACACGTCCCACAGGCCGTCGACGATCATCGTGTCGACCAGCTTCGCATCGCCCATCCGGAAGCCGTCGCGCGAGCCCGGCAGCACGTGCGGCGACGCGCTCATGTTCTCCTGGCCACCCGCGATCACGATGTCCGCGTCGCCCGCGACGATCGCGTTCGCCGCCAGCATCACGGCCTTCAGGCCCGAGCCGCACACCTTGTTGATCGTCATCCCCGGCACTGCCGTCGGCAGCCCGGCCTTGATCAGCGACTGCCGCGCCGGGTTCTGGCCCGAGCCGGCCGTCAGCACCTGGCCCATGATCACTTCGCTCACCTGCTCGGGCTTCACGCCCGCGCGCTCCAGCACCGCGCGGATCACCGTCGCGCCCAGGTCGGGCGCCGCAATCTTCGCAAGCGAACCGCCGAATTTGCCGACCGCGGTCCGCGCGGCCGATACGATTACTACGTCCGTCATGTCCAGTTCCTGCATTGAAATCAGTTCGTCGTTCCGACGCCGGTGCGAGCCGGTCTCGGCCGGCGAACGCGCCCCCGGGCCATCCTGCGCGGTAGCGGTCGCATGCCTCCGTACGGCGAACCGCACCCGTTCGCACGGGCGGCACACCAGCACGGCTCGCCGGGTCACCGGCGCGTTGCGGCAGACCGGACGCGAGCCGGACACCGCGCGGCACACGCGGCGTCCGGCGCCATCCGGCGCCGATCAATCGTGTCGCGCCCGTGCGCGACACATGCTTGCGCGGCTACGCGATCACGCAGCCGATTCGCGGGCGGCCGCGGCGTCCTTGCGCGCGGCGGCGGCCGCTTGCTTCGCACCACGCGTTGCCGTTTCGCTGACCGCGTCGAAGCCGCTCTGGGCGGCTTCGATCGCCTGCCCCGTCGCTGCGCGTACCGAGTCGGCCGCGGCGGTCGCCGCGGACAACGCCGAGTTCAGCGCGGCCACCACCGGCGCCGAGCCGGCCGGCGCGTGCTTCGACAGTTCGCCCAGCACGTCCTTCAGGCGCTTGTCGTTCTGTTCGTATTGGGCTTGCGCGACCTTTGCCCATTCGGATTGCGTCGACACCGCGATGTCGAACAGGTGGCGGCCGTAGGACACGGCCTTGCCGGCCGCTTCCTGCGGCACGGCGATCTGTTGCGCGAAGCCCGCGGCCGGATTGCTGCTGTTGAACGCGTTCTTCAGCTTGTCCTCATATTCCTCGAGCGCCGTCCGGGCCGCTTGCAGGTTGAGTTCGACGACAGCCTCGAAACCTTGGATAGCCGGACGGGCGATCGCAAACCACGCGGCGATACCGGACTGATAATCGGCGTTGAGTTTTTCGGGGGCAAATACGGACATCGGGCACGCTCCTGTTGGCAATGCGAGAGACGACGTAAGGAAAATCGGAAGCCGGTTCGATAGCAGACTTCCTTATTGACAACCCGTCACTTGTTTGAGTACGGGAAGTTGAAGGAGCCCATTCTAGATCGATTAATTGTCAATTAAATGGCATTAATGCTAGGTGTAAACCCCTAATCTAATCCCGGACGACCGCTGGAACCCGTGATGCGCCGACATCGCAGACGGGGCGGCGCTTCACTCTGTCCCGCAATGCATTTTTACCTTTTTACAGGATAGCCGATCATGACGTCGCGCAACATTTACCAATTCATTATTCCGTTTATTAGAAAACCGGCGCACATTGAAAATGGAGCAGTCGCTTATGTAATCGTTTTTTCCGGATTTATTATGAAATCGTTTCCGGGATTATTAATGACGAAATCAATGATCGGACGAATTGCGGGTCGCAATAAAAAAAAGGCCGCATGATGCGGCCGCGTGCGGGTCAGGCAGGCGCGGAAGATCAGCCGGCCAGTTCGCGATGCAGCGCGAGGAACTCCTGCGCGAGCTTGTGCCCGGGCTCCAGATGGATCACCGGCCTGGACTGCTGATGCGACTCGCGGATCTTCACCGAGGCCGACAGCTTCGACGCGAGCACCGGCAGCCCTTCTTCGACGAGTTCGTCGACGAGCCGCTGCGGCAGGCTCGCTCGCGGCTGGAACTGGTTGATCACGATCCCTTCCACCTCGAGCGCCGCGTTGTGGTCCTGCTGGATCTCCTTCACGTTCTCGAGCAGCGTGTACAGCGCGCGACGTGAAAAATCGTCGCAGTCGAACGGGATCAGGCAGCGCTCGACCGCGATCAGCGCCGAGCGCGTATAGAAATTCAGCGCGGGCGGCGTGTCGATGTACACGGCGTCGTAGGCATCGAGCTCGTTCAGCGCGTCGCGCAGCTTGTAGATCTTATAACGCGATTCGAGCTTGCCGTGCAGCGTGTCGAGATCCGGATGCGCGGGCATCACGTCGAGCCCTTCGAACGGGGTCGGATGGATGAACGATGCGACGTCGACCGGACGGAAGTTGAAGGTCAACGCGGTTTCGAAGAAATCGGCGACACCCGGCTGCGCGTCGGCCGCGGCGTCGCCGAGCAGGTAGCGCGTGGAGTTCGCCTGTGCGTCGAGGTCGATGACGAGCGTGCGCAATCCTTCGCTCGCGCTGATCGCCGCCAGGTTGCAGACGATCGTCGACTTGCCCACGCCGCCCTTCTGGTTGAATACGACCCGCCGCATGGTGCCCCCTCGATCGAACGTCGAAAAGAGCAGCTTAGCCGGTCAATAATGGCGACCGCGTGACGCAGGTCGAATTGCGTGCGACTTGTGTACGGCTCGCGTCAGGTGCGCGGCAGCGCCCCCGACACGTACCGGCTGCCGGGCACGCACCACCGCCACGGGAAGTCCATGCCGACGCGAATGCCGATGCGCGGCCCGCCCGCCAGGTTCGCGGGCGGCGCCGCACCGTCGTCGACGATCGCGAATCCTTCGCGCGCAGCGACGAGATCGACGCCATCCTGCGCACCACCGATGCCCATCGCCTGCGTCAGCCGCGCCGGCCCGCGGCACAGGTCGCGATCGCGCGTCTGCGGCGGCCGGGCCGCGCGCATCCGTTCGATCCCGTGCAGCGGCTCGAGCGCACGGATCAGCACGCCCGTCCCCGTGCCGTCCGGGCCGCACACGCAGTTGCAGCACCAGTGCATGCCGTAGGTGAAATAGACGTACAGGTGCCCCGGCGGCCCGAACATCGTCGCGTTGCGCGGCGTCTTGCCGCGATAGGTATGCGCGGCCGGGTCGATCGCGCCGGCATAGGCATCCACTTCGACGATCCGCCCTGCCCGGCCGTCCGCGGCCGCGAGGATCTTGTTGAGCAGTTGCGGCGCGACGTCGGTGGCCACGCGGTCGAAGAACGCGCGGGGCAGCACGGCGCCCGGCCACGCAGGCGCGGGTTCACCGCGCCGCATCCCGCCTCTCCGGTTGAAGACCGGAACCGGCCTTCGCGTGCAGACGCAGTTGACGGTAGGCGTCGACCAGATCGTCGAGGCCGAACGCGAGATTTCTTCCGCTGGGATTGGGCAGCACCCAGACACTTGCCCCCTGCATGCGGGCCGGCTGCAATCCCCACCCGACCTCACGCTGGCCGGAAAGCGCCGAGTACGCCGCCTTGCCGAGAAAGGCAACGAAGCGCGGCCGATAACGCGCCACCTTTTGCTCGAACCCCGCGGCCGCGGCGATGAATTCCGCGCGCGAAAGCTGATCGGCGCTTGCGGTCGGCCGCTTCACCACCGCCGTCAGGCCGCAGCCATGGCGGAGTATCGCGCGATCGTCCTGCGGCGAAATTTCCGCCGGCGTGAAGCCTGCGAGATGGATCACGCGCCAGAAGCGGTTGCTTCTCCCGGCGAAGTGATGACCTGTTGCCGCAGCGGTCAGGCCGGGATTGATCCCGCAGAACAACACGTCGAGATGCGGAGCGATGAGGTCGGGAAGTTCGTCAGCCACGGTTCGTCTGGATTGCGAGGGACAAGGACATCAATGAAAAGGAACCAGGCGCTCGGCCGGCGACGCGCCGCACGGACGAGCACTGCTCGAACGTCTGGAAGCGCCGAATCGGCCGCTGCACCTGCTGATGGACAAGGCGTACGAAGGCAACGAAGCCCGACAACTCGCGCTCGATCTCGGCTTCATCCCCGTCGTTCCTCCGTTGAGCACACACGTTGAGCCTTGGGAGTGCGACCGGGAGTTGTACAAACGTCGCCACGAAGTCGGGCGGCCGTTCCGTCGAGTGAAGGGCTTTCGTCGCATCTTCCCGCATCGACAAACTCGATCTGATGTTCACTGCCTTTATCAACTTCGCCTTGATCGTCGAAGCCCTTCGTTAGCGTGAACACATCCTAGTCCCATTCGCGTCGGGACCGGCGAATCAAATGCCACTCCAGGTAGGCGCTGTGTCCGAACAGGATTGCCGACGTCAATGCCAGACGCCCCGTCGTGAGCACGCCCGGCGCCACGACACTGCTCAACGCGGCCACCCCGACCGACATCGGAAGCGTTCTGCCGAACGCACCCAGCAAGACGGCAAACCATCCATCGCCGAATTCCTTGCTGAAGCGCTCGGGATAAAGGCCGTACCTCAAGAACTTCCTGACCGGGCTTCGCAAATCACGAAAATGCATGACGACTCCCGACATTTCAATACATCGAACACGACAGGCGTGCGAGCATCGAAATGCTCGCACACACCCTACGGACAGGCAAAACTGCCCGTCGATATTCAGAACTTGCAGATCCAGGCCTGTCCGAGGAACGCGCCCGCGCCACTCAAAAGTGCTGCTTGCGGGCCACGGGCGGCGCCCACCAGGGCTGCCCCACCAACCGCCGCCCAGTTGATGGGTGCCGGATTAAGTTGACACGAAAAAGCGCCACTGACCTGTTTCAGGTCGCTTCGTTTGAGCTCATGCATCGATTCGGTATCCTGATAAAAGTTGACTTGGGCCGGCTGCATCTGCGATCACATTCAGCGCCGACAACGCACTCTATCCGCGGGAGCTGTCTCGATAAATATGGAATTTCTCACGGGAATGAAGAAATCCACAACGAAATCGCCGAACCGCACCGCTCACGATGCAGGCTCAAAAATCGAGCCAGCTGTCGGGTTCGGGGGTTCGTAGGCCACCCTTGGTTCCTGCCGGCCGGGTCTCGGCTTCCGTCTTGCGGGGAAGGAAAATTCGCGGAATCGCGAATACAAAAGAAAAACCCCACCAGAGGGCGGGGTTGATCTTTACATTTCTCGGATACGGGAAATCAGAACGGGATATCGTCGTCCATTTCGTCGAAGCCGCCACCTGCCGGTGCGCTCGGACGGCTTTGTGCGCCGCCGCCAGCACCGCCACGCGCCGCGCCGCCGGCACGACCGCCGCCGCCACCGCCGCGTTCCATCTGTTCGCCGCGACCGCCGCCACCACCACCGTAGCCGCCGCCGTAACCGCCTTCGTCACCGCCGCCACCGCCGCCGCCCGCACCGCCGCGGCCGCCGAGCATCTGCATCTGGTCGGCGACGATTTCGGTCGAGTAACGATCCTGGCCGTCCTGGCCCTGCCACTTGCGCGTGCGGATGCGGCCTTCGATATAGACCGACGAACCCTTCTTCAGGTATTCGCTGACGATTTCCGCCAGACGGCCGAAGAACGCGACGCGATGCCACTCGGTCATTTCCTTGAAATCACCGCTGGCCTTGTCCTTGTAGCGGTCGGTCGTCGCGAGACGGATGTTCGCAACCGCGTCGCCGCTCGGCAGGTAACGGACTTCAGGATCGGCGCCGAGATTGCCGACGAGGATGACCTTGTTGACGGATGCCATGTGTTTCTCCAGTAAATTCGATGCCGGGCCGCCCGCTCACGCTGCCGGTGCGGCCCGCCGGGCAAGCCGGCGAACGCCGCCGGTGCCTGCCCGATGTAAGTTCAGGCCTTGCGCGGCGGCGCTTTCATGCTGGCCGCGATTATAAGCCACGCGGCAACGAGCCCCGAGCACGTGTAGAACACCGTGTTGGCGCCCCCGTGCTTCAGCAGCCAGCCGCCCACGATGCCGCCGAGCGCGAGCCCGATCGACTGCGTGGTGTTGTAGACACCCGTGGCCGCGCCCTTGCGCGAACCGGGCGCGAGCTTCGACACGAGCGACGGCTGCGACGCTTCCAGGATGTTGAAACCGAGGAAGTAGACGAACAGGATCGCCGCCACAATCAGGATGGTATGCGGCGCGCTGCCCAGCAGCAATTGGCCGATCAGGATAGCCAGAATGCCGCCGAGCAGCACCGGCTTCATCTTGCCCCGTTTTTCCGCGACGATGATCGCCGGAACCATCATCACGAACGCGAGCCCCATCACCGGCAGGTAGACCTTCCAGTGCGCGGCGACCGGCAGGCCGCCGTCGACGAGCAGGCGCGGCACGACGAGGAACAGCGCCGTCTGCGTCGCGTGCAGCACCAGCACGCCGAAGTTCAGGCGCAGCAGTTCGACGTTGTGCAGCACCTCGGCGAACGGCGCGGGCACGTGCACGGGCTTCGCCGCGTCGGGCACGATCCACAGCACGACGCCGATCGCGAGGATCGACAGTACGCCGACGATCGCGAACAGCCCGCTCATCCCGACCCAGTGGAACACGATCGGCGCACCGACGATCGCGACCGCGAACGACACGCCGATCGAGCCGCCGACCATCGCCATCGCCTTCGTGCGGTTCTGCTCGGAGGTCAGGTCGGCGATGAACGCGAGCACCGCGGACGAGACCGCCCCCATCCCCTGGATCACGCGGCCGACGATGATCCACGTGATGTCGTGCGCGAATGCGGCGACGAAGCTGCCGATCGCGAAGATCACGAGGCCCGTCGCGATCACCGGCTTGCGGCCGAACTTGTCCGACGCCCAGCCGTAGAAAATGTAGAACAGCGACTGCGTGACGCCGTAGGCCCCGAGCGCGATGCCGACGAGCAGCACGTTGTCGCCGCCCGGGATGGTTTTCGCGTAGACCGAGAACACCGGCATGATCATGAACAGGCCGAGCATGCGCAGCGCGAAGATCGCCGCGAGCGACGTGGTCGCGCGCAATTCGGGCGCAGTCATGCGGGAAGACGTGGCAGACGGATTGGACATCGGGAATGAATTTCGAATGATCGGGATGACCGCCCGACACCGGGCGGCGGAAGATCAGGACCAGCGGCCCGGGAGGCTTGGCGGGCGACACGTCGGGGCAGGATTCAGGCAGCCCGCGGGCCACCCGGAACCGCGCGGCGCGGCCGCTTTCCCGGCGCAGGCGCCGCCTTGCTGCCACCTGCGGCCAAGGCCGGGGGCCCCAAACGACGGCCTCGAAAAGCCGTTATAGTAGCAGGTTTGGTTCCCTCCATTTTCGCCAGGTTCATGGAACAGATCCGTATCCGTGGGGCACGTACCCACAACCTGAAAAACGTCAATCTCGACCTGCCGCGCCACAAGCTGATCGTGATTACCGGGTTGTCCGGGTCGGGCAAGTCGTCGCTCGCGTTCGACACCCTTTATGCCGAGGGCCAGCGCCGCTACGTCGAAAGCCTGTCCGCGTATGCCCGCCAGTTCCTGCAGCTGATGGAGAAACCCGACGTCGACCTGATCGAGGGTCTGTCGCCCGCGATCTCGATCGAGCAGAAGGCGACGTCCCACAATCCGCGTTCGACCGTCGGCACGGTCACGGAAATCCACGACTACCTGCGACTTTTGTACGCACGTGTCGGCACGCCGTACTGCCCCGACCACGAGATCCCGCTCGAGGCGCAGAGCGTGTCGCAGATGGTCGACGCGGCGCTCGCGCTGCCCGAGGAAACCAAGCTGATGATCCTCGCGCCCGTCGTCGCCGACCGCAAGGGCGAGCACGCCGAGCTGTTCGAGGACATGCAGGCGCAGGGTTTCGTGCGCTTTCGCGTCCGTTCGGGCGGCGGCACCGCGAACGAAGGCGTCGGGAAGATCTACGAAGTCGAATCGCTGCCGAAGCTGAAGAAGAACGACAAGCACACAATCGACGTCGTCGTCGACCGCCTCAAGGTGCGCCCGGACATGAAGCAGCGCCTCGCCGAATCGTTCGAGACGGCGCTGCGCCTCGCCGACGGCCGCGCGATCGCGCTGGAGATGGATACCGACAAGGAACACCTGTTCAGCTCGAAGTTCGCGTGCCCGATCTGCTCGTACTCCCTCCAGGAGCTCGAGCCGCGCCTGTTCTCGTTCAACAACCCGATGGGCGCGTGCCCGGAATGCGACGGCCTCGGCCAGATCACGTTCTTCGACCCGAAGCGGGTCGTCGCGCACCCGTCGCTGTCGCTCGCGGCCGGTGCCGTGAAAGGCTGGGACCGCCGCAACCAGTTCTACTTCCAGATGCTGCAGAGTCTCGCGGCCTTCTACGAATTCGACATCGACGCCGCGTTCGAGGACCTGCCGGAAAAGATCCGGAAGGTGCTGCTGTTCGGCTCGGGCAAGCAGACGATCCCGTTCTCGTACATCAACGAGCGCGGCCGCACGACGATCCGCGAGCACGTGTTCGAAGGGATCATCCCGAACCTCGAGCGCCGCTACCGCGAGACCGACTCGGTCGCGGTGCGCGAAGAGCTGTCGAAGTACCAGAACAACCAGCCGTGCCCGGCGTGCGAAGGCACGCGCCTGCGCCGCGAAGCGCGCCACGTGCGCATCGGCACCGGCGACCACGCGCGCGGCATCTATGAAATCAGCGGCTGGCCGCTGCGCGACGCGCTCGGCTATTTCGACGGCCTGACGCTCGAAGGCGCGAAGCGCGAGATCGCCGACAAGGTGATCAAGGAAATCGTCGCGCGCCTCACGTTCCTGAACAACGTCGGCCTCGACTACCTGTCGCTCGAGCGCAGCGCCGAGACCCTGTCGGGCGGCGAGGCACAGCGCATCCGGCTCGCGTCGCAGATCGGCTCGGGCCTGACGGGCGTGATGTATGTGCTCGACGAGCCGTCGATCGGCCTGCACCAGCGCGACAACGACCGCCTGATCGCGACGCTCAAGCACCTGCGCGACCTCGGCAACTCGGTGATCGTCGTCGAGCACGACGAGGACATGATCCGCACGGCCGACTACGTCGTCGACATGGGCCCGGGCGCCGGCGAGCACGGCGGCGTGATCGTGGCCGAAGGCACGCCGAAGCAGGTGCAGTCGAACCCGCAGTCGCTCACCGGCCAGTACCTGGTCGGCAAGCGCACGATCGAGTACCCGGACGAGCGGCTCGCGCCCGATCCCGAGCGGATGCTGCGCATCGTCGACGCGCACGGCAACAACCTGAAGCACGTCGACCTCGAGCTGCCGGTCGGCCTGCTGACCTGCATCACCGGCGTGTCGGGCTCCGGCAAGTCGACGCTGATCAACGACACGCTGTATCACGCGGTCGCGCGCCACCTGTACGGCTCGTCGGCCGAACCGGCGCCGCACGAGGCGATCGAGGGCCTCGAGCACTTCGACAAGGTGATCAACGTCGACCAGTCGCCGATCGGCCGCACGCCGCGCTCGAACCCGGCCACCTATACCGGCCTGTTCACGCCGATCCGCGAACTGTTCTCGGGCGTGCCGACCTCGAAGGAACGCGGCTACGATCCGGGCCGCTTCTCGTTCAACGTGAAGGGCGGCCGCTGCGAATCGTGCCAGGGCGACGGTGTGCTGAAGGTCGAGATGCACTTCCTGCCGGACGTCTACGTGCCGTGCGACGTGTGCCACGGCAAGCGCTACAACCGCGAAACGCTCGAAGTGCAGTACAAGGGCAAGAACATCAGCGAAGTGCTCGACATGACCGTCGAGCACGCGTATGCGTTCTTCAGCGCGGTGCCGGTCATTGCGCGCAAGCTGAAGACGCTGCTCGACGTCGGCCTCGGCTACATCCGCCTCGGCCAGTCGGCCACCACGCTGTCGGGCGGCGAGGCGCAGCGCGTGAAGCTGTCGCTCGAACTCTCCAAGCGCGACACCGGCCGCACGCTGTACATCCTCGACGAGCCGACCACCGGCCTGCACTTCCACGACATCGCACTGCTGCTGGAAGTAATCCACCGGCTGCGCGACCAGGGCAACACGGTCGTGATCATCGAGCACAACCTCGACGTGATCAAGACGGCCGACTGGGTGATCGACCTCGGCCCCGAAGGCGGTGCCGGCGGCGGCCAGATCATCGCGCAGGGCACGCCCGAGCAGGTCGCGAAGACGAAAGCGAGCTTTACCGGCAAGTACCTCGCACCGCTGCTCAAGCGTCCGACCCGCAAGGTCGCGGCCGGCTGACGCTTCGCGCCGCCCTGCCCCTCCCGCGCGCGGCCGCCCGGCCGCGCGCGCTTCTGCGCACCGCGCAACCGGCCTCCTCTCGTTTTCCCTTCTGCGTTTACACCATGCGCCAAACGGCCCCGTTGCGGCCCATAATGGCGGCTATACTTTACGGTCGTAAGGTTCGCCGTACGCACCAATCCGGTGCGGCGCCGGGCGAACACGGCTCTGCCGCGCATTCCGCGGCATGACACACGATCGACAGGAATCCACGATGGAGAAGCAACCAGACTCGTCTCGCGATACGCAGAATCGCGAACCGCACCTGCGCAGCGTGCGGCTGACGAGCGACTTCAGCCTGCCGAAACTGTCGGCACTCGAGATCGGCAGCTATGGGTTTGCGATCCTCGCGATGTGGCTCGTGATCGAGCTCAAGCTGCTCGGCGGGCTGCTGGCCGGCCTGCTCGTCTACCAGCTGATCCACACGATCGCCCCCGTGATCGAACGTCACACCACGAGCATGCGCGCGCGCTGGGTCGCCGTCGTGCTGCTGGCCATCGCGATCGTCGGCGCGCTGACGGGCCTGACGATCGGCATCATCGAACACTTCGAACGCACGGTGCCGAACCTGCAGAGCCTGCTCGACCAGCTGATGCAGATCGTCGAGCAGACCCGCGCGCGCACGCCGGCCTGGATCGCGAACCTGCTGCCCGTCGACGTCGAGCAGATGAAGACGAAGGCTGCCGTGCTGATGCACTCGCACATGGACCAGCTTCAGCAAAGCGGCAAGAGCGTCGCGCGCGGCTTCGGCCACGTGCTGTTCGGGATGATCATCGGCGCGATGATCGCGATCGGCGTCGAGCACGGCAAGGTGCGCCGGCCGCTGTCCACCGCGCTCGTCACGCGCGTGTCGCGCTTCGCCGACGCATTCCGCCGGATCGTGTTCGCGCAGATCAAGATCTCGGCGATCAACGCGGTGTTCACCGGCATCTACCTGCTCGTCGCGCTGCCGATCTTCCACCAGCGGCTGCCGCTGTCGAAAACGCTCGTGCTCGTCACGTTCATCGTCGGGCTGCTGCCCGTGATCGGCAACCTGATCTCGAACACGCTGATCGTCGCCGTGTCGCTGTCGGTCAGCATGGGCACCGCGATCGCGTCGCTTGCGTTCCTCGTGGTCATCCACAAGCTCGAATACTTCCTGAACGCGAAGATCATCGGCGGCCAGATCGAGTCGCGCGCGTGGGAGCTGCTGCTCGCGATGCTGATCATGGAAGCCGCGTTCGGGCTGCCCGGCGTGATCGCCGCGCCGATCTTCTATGCGTACCTGAAGCGCGAGTTGTACCTGCTGCGGCTGATCTGAAGCAGCCGGCGCGCTCAAGCAACAAAAAACGCCGCACCCCGTAACGGGTGCGGCGTTTTTGCTTGTACGGGCCTGCGCCGGCGAATCAGCGGAACACGACCGTCTTCGTCCCGTTCAGCACGATCCGGTGCTCGACGTGCCACTTCACCGCACGCGCGAGCGTCACGCACTCGACGTCGCGGCCGATCGCGGTCAGCTGGTCGGGCGTCATGCTGTGATCGACGCGCTCGACTTCCTGCTCGATGATCGGGCCTTCGTCGAGATCGGTCGTCACGTAGTGCGCGGTCGCGCCGATCAGCTTCACGCCGCGATCGAACGCCTGGTAATAAGGCTTCGCCCCCTTGAAGCTCGGCAGGAACGAATGGTGGATATTGATCGCGCGCCCGGCGAGCTGTTCGCACATGTTCGGCGACAGGATCTGCATGTAGCGCGCGAGCACGACGAGATCGGCCTGGTGCTCGTCGATCACTTCCAGCACGCGCGCTTCCTGCGCGGCCTTCGCGGCATCGGACGAGCCGCCGATCAGCGGAAAGTGATGGAACGGGATGTTGTAGCTCGCGGCGAGCTGGTAGAACTCCTTGTGGTTCGACACGATCGCCGGGATCTCGATCGGCAGCTGGCCGGTGCGATAGCGGAACAGCAGGTCGTTCAGGCAGTGGCCGATCTTCGACACCATGATCACGACGCGCGGCTTCACGGCCGCGTCATGCAGTTCCCAGCGCATCGAGAACTGCTCGGCGAGCGGCGCGAATTCCTTGCGAAGCGTGTCGAGCGCCGTCGCGGCATCCGCGCCGCCGCCGTCCTGCTCGAAGTGCACGCGCATGAAGAATTCGCTGGTGCGGCTGTCGCCGAACTGCGCCGAATCGAGGATGTTGTTGCTGCGCTCGAACAGGAAGCCCGAGACCGCATGGACGATGCCGTGCCGGTCGGGGCACGACAGTTTCAAGATAAAGCTGTGATCGGTCGGCATGACCGCTACTCCCTTCGTTTCCGTATTCGTCAAATTGCCCGTTCGCGCCGCCGGACTGCGTGCGCGGCACGCGTCACGCGGCCGGTGCGAACAGGGCGTCGATGCCCGCCGCGTCGGCCGCCGGGATCCAGCGGTGGCGCAGCAGCGTGTCGAGCGTCGCGAGGCTCGCATCCATCGTCGCGCGGCCGGCGCGCAGCCAGCCGATCACCTCGGGCACGCCGGCCAGCAGGTGCTCGGCGACTTCGCCGTCCTGGTTGCGCGGCGCGAAGTCGCGCGGCAGCGGCAGGTCGTACACGAAGATCAGTTCGGACTGCGTGCCTTCCGGCAGCGAGCACAGCACCTGCACCGCGCGGCCCGCGATCGCGCGCGCAGCCAGCTCGGCGGGAATGCCGGCTTCTTCCCAGCATTCCTTCGCGAGCGTCTCGTGAACGCCCAGGCCCCAGCCGATCCCGCCCGCGACGACGTTGTCGAGCATGCCGGGGTCGGTTGCCTTGGTCTCGCTGCGACGGCCGAGCCACATCTGCGGGACGGCCGCGGCGGGCGGCTCGCCCGGCGCAACCGCATATTCTACGATGCCGTTCAGATGCACCGCGTAAGTCTGCGTGCCGAAGAAGCGCGACGCGGCGCGCTCGATGTACGCGAGCGGCGGATCGTCGAAGCGGTTGCGGATTGCGTAGATCTCGTCGCGCCAGCCGGGAATCGCGCCATCGGCCGCGAGCGCGCCGATGGCGCTCGCCAGCGCCATGCTGCGTGCGTCGACCGAGTCGTAGCGCGACGACAGCACGACGCGCTCGTCGGTCAGCTCGAACACGTCGGGCCAGCGGGCGAGCATCGCGGCATCCTGGCGGCGCACCCAGCCGACCGCCTGGCCGGCCATCTCGAAACGCAGGTGCGCAGCCGGGTCGAAACGGCGCGCGGCCGCAATGCACGGAAACGTCATCGTCGTCAGTCCTTCAGCGCCACACGGATGCCGATCGCGATGAACGTCGCACCGGCGATCCGGTCGAGCCACACGCCGGCCTTCGGGCGGCGCTTCAGCCACGCGCCGATCATGCCCGCGCCGACGCCGAACAGCGAGAAAACCACGGCCGTCTGCAGCATGAACAGCGCGCCGAGTTCGAACATCTGCAGCGTCACGCCCTGCCCGCCGTGCGGATCGACGAACTGCGGCAGGAACACGACGAAGAACAGCGTGACCTTCGGGTTCATCAGGTTGCCGATCACGCTCTGCCGGAAGATCGTGCCGAGCGGCTGCGGCGGGCGCTCGTGCGCGTTCGCGAGGCCCTGGCTGCGCAGCGCCTTGATGCCGATCCACACGAGGTACGCGGCGCCCGCGAGCTTCAGGATCTCGAACGCGACCGGCGACGAACGCAGCACGGCCGCGACGCCGAGCGCCGCGAGCGTCGTGTGGAACAGGATCCCGGCGGTGAAGCCGAGCGCGGCGACGAAACCGGCCGCGCGGCCCTGCGAGATGCCGCGTGCGAGCACCTGCAGGTTGTCGGGACCCGGCGCGAACGTAATCGCGATCGACGTGGCGAGAAACAGCATGAAGTTGGGCATCGAGACCTCGCTGTGTAACGTGGAATCAGGCGTGCCGGCGATCAGTGGCCGGCGAATTCGGTGACGGTATAAACCGGCAATCCCGCGTTGCGCAGCAGCGCCGAGCCGCCGAGATCGGGCAGGTCGATGATCGCCGCGCCTTCGACGACCTCCGCGCCGAGCCGCTGCAGCAGGTTGCGCCCCGCCATCATCGTGCCGCCGGTCGCGATCAGGTCGTCCATGATGATCACGCGGTCGCCGGGGCGGCACGCGTCTTCATGGATCTCGACCGTCGCGCTGCCGTATTCGAGGTCGTACGATTCCGAGCGCGTCTTGTACGGCAGCTTGCCGACCTTGCGGATCGGCACGAAGCCGACGCTCAGCTCGTACGCGACGATCGGCGCGATGATAAAGCCGCGCGCGTCGAGGCCCGCGACGTAGTCGAGCTTCGCATCGACATAACGCTCGACGAACAGGTCGACGAGGATGCGCAACGCCTTCGGGCTCTGCAGCAGCGTCGTGATGTCGCGGAACATCACGCCCGGCTGCGGCCAGTCGGGCACCGTGCGGATCTGGCTGTGGATGAAGGCGACCGGATCGAGCGGTGCGCCCGACGACGAATGCGGCATGAAACTCTCCGAAAAAAACGGTGCGCGAAGATCGGGCACCGTTTCGAATAAATACGGGTCAGGTTATCAATCCATGCGCGGCTCAGGCTGCCGCGGCCGGCGGATCGCGCCGATGGCGCGACAGCCGCTCCTCCGCGAGCGCGAGTGCCTCGGGCAACCCGCGCAGCACGACGATGTCGCTCGCGCGCAGCTTGGTCTGCGGATCGGGTTCGACGCCGCGGATGCCGTGCCGGCGGATCGCCGTGACTTCGAGCCCGAGTGCATACAGCCCGAGTTCTTCCAGCGAACGCCCGACCGCGTCCGCGCGCGCATCGACCGGCACCGATTGTAGCCGCACCTGCTCGTGGTCGTCGTCGTCCGCATCGTCCGCGCCGCGGAAATAGCCGCGCAGCAGGCTGTAGCGCTCGTCGCGCATTTCCTCGACGCGCCGCACGACCTTGCGCATCGGCACGCCCACCAGCACCAGCGTGTGCGACGCGAGCATCAGGCTGCCCTCGACGATCTCCGGAATCACCTCGGTCGCACCCGCCGCGAGCAGCTTCTCGAGATCGGCATCGTCGACGGTGCGCACGATCGCGGGCAGCGTCGGCTCGAGTTCGTGTACGTGGTGAAGCACGCGCAGCGCGGACGGCGTGTTCGCATAGGTGATCGCCACCGCCGCCGCGCGATGGATACCGGCCGCGAGCAGCGACTCGCGGCGCGCCGCGTCGCCGAACACGACCGATTCGCCGGCCGCCGCGGCCGCGCTCACACGATCGGGGTCGAGGTCGAGCGCGACGTACGAAATGCCTTCCTGTTCGAGCATCCGCGCGAGGTTCTGGCCCGCGCGGCCATAACCGCAGATGATCACGTGGCCGCGCTGCTTGAGGCTTTGCGTCGCGATCCGCGTCATCTGCAGCGACTGCTGCATCCATTCCGTAGACGAAAGCCGCATCACGATCCGGTCGGCGTTCTGGATCAGGAACGGCGCGGCGAGCATCGACAGCAGCATCGACGCGAGGATCGCCTGCAGCAGCGTCGAATCGACGAGATGCCGGTCGAGGATCAGGTTCAGCAGCACGAAGCCGAATTCCCCGGCCTGCGCGAGCCCGATGCCGGTGCGCATCGCGACACCCGGCGTCGCGCCGAACAGCCGTGCGAGACCGGCGATCATCGTCCCCTTGAACAGGATCTGCCCGACGAAGAAACCGAGCACGAGGAACGGATGCTCCCAGATCACGCGCGGATCGAGCAGCATCCCCGTCGTCACGAAGAACAGGCCGAGCAGCACGTCGCGGAACGGCTTGATGTCCTCTTCCACCTGATGGCGGAACGGCGTCTCGGAAATGAGCATCCCCGCGATGAACGCGCCGAGCGCGAGCGACAGGCCGAAGCGGTCGGTGATGAACGCGGCGCCGAGCGTGACGAGCAGCAGGTTCAGCACGAACAGCTCCTGCGAGCGGCGCCGCGCGACGACGTTGAGCCAGCGCGTCATGAAGCGCTGGCCGATGACCAGCAGCAGCGTGAGCGCGATCACGATCTTGACGGCCGCGAAGCCGAGCGTGAGCGCGAGGTCCTTCGACGATTCGGCGCCGAACGCGGCGATCACGATCAGCAGCGGCACCACCGCGAGATCCTGGAACAGCAGCACGCCGAAGATGTTGCGGCCGTGTTCGGTCTCGATCTCGAGCCGCTCGGCGAGCATTTTCGACACGATCGCCGTCGACGACATCGCGAGCGCGCCGCCGAGCGCGATGCTGCCCTGCCACGTGATGTGTACCCAGTGCTCGAACAGCATGCCGAGCACGAGCGCGAGCACGAGTGTCGCGACGACCTGCAGCAGCCCGAGCCCGAACACGAGCCGCTGCATCGCCCTCAGCTTCGCCAGCGAAAACTCGAGGCCGATCGAAAACATCAGGAACACCACGCCGAATTCCGCGAGATGCTCCGCGCGCTCGAGGTCGGCCGCGATGCCGAAGGCGTGCGGGCCGACCAGGATGCCGACGGTCAGGTAGCCGAGCATCGGCGGCAGGTTCAGCGAACGGAATACGACGACGCCCACCACCGATGCCAGCAGCAGCAGGAGCGTCATTTCGAGCGGGGAAATCACGGGCAAAGCGTCCTCGTTCGTCGGGGCCACGGGAAAGCGGGCGCGGCAGGGTGGCGGTGGACAGGCGACATCGGACGAGTCCGAAGGCCCGGCGCGGCGAACAAACGCCTTTGCTATACTCCGCGCATGATAGCGAAAATCAATGATGATCGGGCGCTCGCGCTCGCCCGCGACGTGCTCGACATCGAGGCGGACGCCGTGCGCGCGCTGCGCGACCAGCTCGACGGCGGCTTCGTCCAGGCCGTCGCGCTGCTGCTCGGCTGCCGCGGCCGCGTGGTGGTGTCCGGTATCGGCAAATCGGGGCATATCGCCCGCAAGATCGCGGCCACGCTGGCCAGCACCGGCACGCCGGCCTTCTTCGTCCACCCCGCCGAGGCCAGCCACGGCGACCTCGGGATGGTCACCTCCGACGACGTCTTCATCGGCATCTCTTATTCCGGCGAATCGGAAGAACTCGTCGCGATCCTGCCGCTCGTGAAGCGGATCGGCGCGAAACTGATCGCGATCACGGGCCGCGCGGGATCGAGCCTCGGCACGCTCGCCGACGTGAACCTGAACGCCGCGGTCTCGAAAGAGGCCTGCCCGCTGAACCTCGCGCCCACCGCGAGCACGACCGCCGCGCTCGCGCTCGGCGACGCGCTCGCCGTTGCGGTGCTCGACGCGCGCGGCTTCGGTTCGGAAGATTTCGCGCGCTCGCACCCGGGCGGCGCGCTCGGCCGGCGCCTGCTCACCTACGTGCGCGACGTGATGCGCTCGGGCGACGACGTCCCGTCCGTCGGGCTCGACGCGACGCTGTCGGACGCGCTGTTCCAGATCACCGCGAAGCGCCTCGGCATGACCGCCGTGGTCGACGCCGATGGCAAGGTCGCCGGCATCTTCACCGACGGCGACCTGCGCCGCGTGCTCGCGCGCGACGGCGACTTCCGCACGTTGTCGATCACCGACGTGATGACGCGCGACCCGCGCACGATCGCACCGGATCACCTGGCGGTCGAGGCCGTGGAACTGATGGAGCGCCATCGGATCAACCAGATGCTGGTGGTCGATGCCGACGGCGCGCTGATCGGCGCGCTGAACATGCACGACCTGTTTTCGAAGAAGGTGATCTGATGAGCGCAGCGCTGACTGCGGCCGAACGCGCGAGCCGCGTGAAGCTGATGATTTTCGACGTCGACGGCGTGCTGACCGACGGCGGCCTGCTGTTTACAGCGGCCGGCGACACGATGAAGTCGTTCAATTCCCTCGACGGCCACGGCGTGAAGCTGCTCGGCGAAGCCGGCATCGCAACCGCGATCATCACGGGCCGCCGCTCGGAAATCGTCGCGGCACGCGCGAAGGAAATGAAGATCGCGCACCTGTTCCAGGGCGTCGAGAACAAGCTTGCCGTGTTCGCCGATCTCATCGCATCGCTCGGCCTCGCCGCCGACCAATGCGGCTACATGGGCGACGACTGGCCCGACCTGCCCGTGATGCTGCGCTGCGGCTTCGCGACCGCCCCCGCGAATGCGCACCCCGAGGTGATCGCCCGCGCGCACTGGGTGGCCGAGGCCCGCGGCGGCCACGGCGCCGTACGCGAAGTCTGCGATGCGATCCTGCGCGCGCAGCGCCGCTACGACGCGCTTCTCGCGGCTGCCTGCGGAGCCTGACGGATGAACACGCATTTCCGCTGGACCCAGCTGCTGCCGCTCGTCGCGGTCGCCGCGCTCGCGGGCATCACCTGGTGGCTGCTGCAGGCCACGCTGCCGCCGCCCGGCGAGGGCACCGCGCAGCCGAAGCGCCACACGCCCGACTATTTCGCGGACAACTTCTCGGTCACCGAGCTCGACCAGTCCGGCTCGACCCAGTACCGGCTCACGGCCGCGAAGCTGATCCACTACGAAGACACCGAAAACAGCGACCTGACCGATCCGGCGATGCGCGCGTTCCAGCCCGGCAAGCCGGTCGTGACGACCACCGCGAAGCGCGGCATCGTCAACGGCGACGTGTCGATCGTCGACTTGTACGACGACGCGCGCATCCTGCGCGCAGCCGGCGGCGGCGATCCGCAGATGCAGGCCGATTCCCAGCATTTCCGGATCTTCGTCAATGACGATGTGATCCAGACCGAAAAGCCGGTTAAACTTCAGCGCGGCCTGTCGCTCGTCAACGCGACCGACGGCATGAAGTACAACAACGTCACCCGGGTCATCGAGCTTTACGGCAACGTGCGCGGCACGATCGCCGCGGCGGACACGTCCGGCGGCTCGAAAGGTCAACCCAAGTGACGCATCCCTCACGTGACTGCATGAACGAACCGTTCCCTCGACAGAATTCCGGCGGCGCTGCGCGCGCCGTCCGCGCCGCGCTTGCCGCGGCGCTCGTGGCGCTCCCGCTGGCCGGGCTGGCGCCGCTCGCCCATGCCGAGAAGGCCGACCAGAACAAGCCGATCAACGTCGAGGCCGACAACCTGACCTATGACGACCTGAAGCAGGTCACGGTCGCGACCGGCAATGTCGTGATCACGAAGGGCACGATCATCATCAAGGGCGATCGCGTCGAAGTGCGACAGGACCCGGAAGGCTATCAGTACGCCACCTCGTTCGGCAGCGGCAAGAAGCACGCGACGTTCCGCCAGAAGCGCGAAGGCCTCGACGAGTACATCGACGGCGACGCCGAGCGCATCGACTACGACGGCAAGCAGGACCTGACCACGCTGACCACCGCCGCGACCGTGCGCCGCCTGCAGGGCACGTCGACCGTCGCCGATACCGTGCACGGCAGCGTGATTACGTACGACGGCCAGCGCGACTTCTACACCGCGAAGGGCGGCAAGGACGTCGCCGCGCCGGGCAACCCGAACGGCCGCGTGCGCGCGATGCTGTCGCCGAAGAACGGCGGCCCCGCGCCGCTGAACGGCGCGCCGGCGAAGCTGTCGCCGTCGACCACGATCCAGGGGGCGCCGGGCCAATGAACGCACTACCGAACCGCCAGCCGGCCGGCACCACGAGTTCGCTCGTGGTCCGCAACCTGAAGAAGCGCTACGGCTCGCGCACGGTCGTCAAGGACGTGTCGCTCGACGTGAAGAGCGGCGAAGTCGTCGGCCTGCTCGGCCCGAACGGTGCCGGCAAGACCACGTCGTTCTACATGATCGTCGGCCTCGTGCCGCTCGATGCGGGCGAGATCTCGCTGAACGGCAGCTCGATCAGCCTGCTGCCGATCCACAAGCGAGCATCGCTCGGCCTGTCGTACCTGCCGCAGGAAGCGTCGGTGTTCCGCAAGCTGACCGTCGAGGAAAACATCCGCGCGGTGCTCGAGTTGCAGCACGGCGAAGACGGCAAGCGGCTGTCGAAGGACGCAATCGCGTCGCGCACCGAAGCGCTGCTCGACGAGCTGCAGATCGGCCACCTGCGCGAGAACCCCGCGCTGTCGCTGTCAGGCGGCGAGCGGCGCCGGGTCGAAATCGCGCGCGCGCTCGCGACCAACCCGAACTTCATCCTGCTCGACGAACCGTTCGCCGGCGTCGACCCGATCGCGGTGCTCGAGATCCAGAAGATCGTCAAGTTCCTGAAGCAGCGCAACATCGGCGTGCTGATTACCGATCACAACGTCCGCGAAACGCTCGGCATCTGCGACCACGCATACATCATCAGCGACGGTTCGGTGCTCGCCGCCGGTGCGCCGAGCGAAATCATCGAAAACGAAAGCGTGCGCCGCGTGTACCTCGGCGAACACTTCCGGATGTAACTCCCCTTCGTGGCTGGCTGCACCCCGCCCGGCATCGCCGCGCGGGGCCGCGCCCTGCTCTGCAACCACGCCCGCGGCCGTGCCCGCGGCCGGGCGGCGCGCCGCGCGTAATCGCGGATGGCTCAACGCGCCTGGGTCGTGGCAAACTGCCGGTATGACTCCCTCCTTGCCATGAAAGCCAGCCTTCAACTCCGCCTGTCGCAACATCTGGCGCTGACGCCCCAGCTACAGCAGTCGATCCGGCTCCTGCAGTTGTCGACGCTCGAATTGCAGCAGGAAGTCGCGATGGCCGTCGCGCAGAACCCGCTGCTCGAGAACGATGACGAATGGATCGCGAGCCCGCTGCGTGTCGCAGCGGACGGATCGTTGATCGCGCAGACGCCCCCCGCCCAGAACACCGAGCCCGCTGCGACAAACAGTAGCAGTTCGTCGAGCGAGCGCGCCGAGCGCGACGAACCGGCCGGCGCGGACGAATACGACGGTTACGCGTCCGGCGACGGCAACGACGGCCCGCAGTGGAACCTCGACGAATTCGGCCGCGCGAGCGGCGCGTCCGACGACGACGACCTCCCGCCGCTGCAGGTGCAGGAAGCGGCGACGTCGCTGCGTGACCACCTGTCCGCGCAATTGCGCGTCACGCAGGCCAGCCCGCGCGATCGCGCGCTCGTGATGTTCCTGATCGAATCGCTCGACGACGACGGCTACCTGACCGCCACGCTCGACGAAGTGCTCGCCGACCTGCCGCCCGAGCTGGAAATCGACTGCGACGAACTGAACGCGGCGCTCGCGCTGCTGCACAGCTTCGACCCGGCCGGGGTCGGCGCCCGCTCGGCATCCGAATGCCTGAAGCTGCAGTTGCTGCGCCTCGATCCGTCCCCGACACGCACGCTCGCACTCGAGATCGTGTCGCAGCATCTCGAACTGCTCGCCGCCCGCGACTTCACGCGGCTGCGCAAGCACCTGAAGGCGAGCGACGACGCGCTGCGCGACGCGCACACGCTGATCCGCTCGCTGGAGCCGTTCCCCGGCGCCGCATACGGCAAGGCCGAGGCCGACTACGTCGTGCCCGACATCATCGTGAAGAAGGCCGGCCAGGGATGGCTCGCGGAGCTCAATCCGGAGGTCGTGCCGCGCCTGCGGATCAACAACCTCTACGCGAACATCCTGCGCAACAGCCGCGGCGATCCGTCGGCCGGCTCGCTCAAGCAGCAGCTCCAGGAAGCACGCTGGCTGATCAAGAATATCCAGCAGCGATTCGACACGATCCTGCGTGTCGCGCAGGCGATTGTCGAGCGTCAAAAGAACTTCTTTGCGCACGGTGAAATTGCCATGCGCCCCTTGGTTTTGCGGGAAATAGCTGATACGCTGGGCCTACACGAGTCGACTGTCAGCCGTGTGACAACCGGGAAGTACATGCTGACCCCGTTCGGGACGCTTGAATTTAAGTACTTCTTCGGATCTCACGTCTCGACCGACACCGGTGGCGCCGCCTCGTCGACCGCCATCCGAGCCCTCATCAAGCAACTGATAGGAGCTGAAGACCCAAAATCGCCACTTTCGGACAGCCGCATTGCCGAGCTGCTGGCAGAACAGGGGTTCGTGGTCGCGCGCCGCACGGTTGCGAAGTATCGCGAAGCCCTCAAAATCCCGGCAGTGAATCTGCGCAAGTCTCTTTAAGCCTGCTGCCTGCCCGGCGGCGGGCGTGTTCCGGCCACCGCGCACACGGGGAACAGGCCGGGCGACCTGTCCGCGATACGCCGCCTCGTGCGGCATGGGCAAGTCGACCGGAGCGCCGCCTCGATGCGGCCGGGTGGTCACTCGCTTGGAGAAGCACTATGAACCTGAAGATCAGTGGACATCATCTCGAAGTCACGCCTGCAATTCGCGAATACGTGATCACCAAGCTGGACCGGGTGCTACGGCATAGCGATCAGGTGATCGATGGCACTGTGATCCTCTCGGTCGACAATCACAAGGAAAAGGACAAGCAGCAGCGCGCGGAAATCAATCTGCACCTGAAGGGCAAGGACATCTTCGTCGAAAGCGCGAACGGTAACCTGTATGCGGCGATCGACCTGCTGATCGACAAGCTGGACCGTCAGGTCGTCAAGCACATGGAGCGCCTGCAAACGCACGCGCACGACCCGATCAAGCTTCAACCGTCGATCGACCAGATCGAACTGCCGCCGCAGTAACCTTCACCGCAACACACACGTCGCCCGGCTCGCCGGGCGTTTTTTTTGCGACTCCGCGCGGTGGTGCAACCGGTCCGTCCACGCTGCGCCACGCACGCAGCTGTGCTCTATAATGTTCCGGTTATCGCCGGGGGGGCGCTGGATGCGGTAGCTGCCTTGCAGATTGCCGATGCAGAACGCCTTGATATCGCCGAACATGGATGATCAGTCTGCCGCCGCAAGGAGACCCCAGGCCGCCCAATCGCCTGCCAACATGAATCGCCTAGCCAAAATCCTGCCCATAGAGAACGTCGTCATCGACCTCTCAGTCACCAGCAAGAAACGCGTGTTCGAACAAGCCGGGCTGATGTTCGAGAATCAGAACGGCATCGCCCGCAGCACCGTCACGGACAACCTGTTCGCGCGCGAGCGCCTCGGCTCGACCGGGCTCGGCGAGGGCGTCGCGATTCCGCACGGGCGCATCAAGGGTCTCAAGCACCCGCTCGCCGCGTTCGTCCGGCTCGCCGATGCGATCCCGTTCGAAGCCCCCGACGGCCAGCCGGTCGGCCTCCTGATCTTCCTGCTCGTGCCCGAGCAAGCCACCCAGCAACACCTCGAGATCCTGTCGGAAATCGCGCAACTGCTGTCCGATCGCGACGCGCGCGAGCGTCTGCACAACGAAACGGATATCGCCGAGTTGCATCGCCTGCTCACTCAGTGGCAACCTTGAGTTGATCCGGGCGGATTATTTTCCCGTACGAGGCGGCACATGCCGCCGTCCAGGGCCGCCCGGCGCCGGCCCGGCATGGCGACGTCCGTCGCCGCGCGCATGCACCGGCCCATTGGAGTGACGGAGCAGTCATGGATACGTCCAGCATCAACGCCCAGAGCATCTTCGACGACAACGCGGCCACGCTGAAACTGAGCTGGCTGACGGGGCATGAAGGCTGGGAACGCGGCTTTTCGGCCGACACCGTCGGCAATGCCACCTCGAGCGCCGACCTTGTCGGCCACCTGAACCTGATCCACCCGAACCGGATCCAGGTGCTCGGCGAAGCCGAAATCGACTACTACCAGCGGCAAACCGACGAAGACCGCTCGCGCCACATGGCCGAGCTGATCGCCCTCGAACCGCCGTTCCTCGTCGTCGCAGGCGGCGCCGCCGCCCCGCCCGAACTCGTGCTGCGCTGTACGCGCTCGTCGACCCCGCTGTTCACGACGCCGATGTCGGCCGCCGCGGTGATCGACAGCCTGCGGCTCTACATGTCGCGGATCCTCGCGCCGCGCGCGACGCTGCACGGCGTGTTCATCGACATCCTCGGGATGGGCGTGCTGCTGACCGGCGATTCGGGCCTCGGCAAGAGCGAACTCGGCCTCGAGCTGATCAGCCGCGGCCACGGACTCGTCGCCGACGACGCGGTCGATTTCGTCCGACTTGGCCCCGATTTCGTCGAAGGGCGCTGCCCGCCGCTGCTGCAGAACCTGCTCGAGGTGCGCGGCCTCGGCCTGCTCGACATCAAGACGATCTTCGGTGAAACCGCCGTGCGGCGGAAAATGAAGCTGAAGCTGATCGTGCAGCTCGTGCGGCGCCCCGACGGCGAATTCCAGCGCCTGCCGCTCGAAAGCCAGACCGTCGACGTGCTCGGTTTGCCGATCAGCAAGGTCACGATCCAGGTTGCAGCCGGCCGCAACCTCGCGGTGCTCGTCGAGGCAGCCGTCCGGAACACGATCCTGCAGTTGCGCGGAATCGACACGTTGCGCGATTTCATGGATCGGCAACGACTCGCGATGCAAGATCCCGACAGTCAATTCCCCGGCAAACTGGTGTAACCCGCACGCGCCGGCCACGCAACGCCGACGCGTCGAGCCGGTGCTATGATGAAACGTCAGGATTCTCTGCTTCCCATGCGCATCGTCCTCATCACCGGCATCTCCGGCTCAGGCAAGTCCGTCGCGCTGAACGCGCTCGAAGACGCAGGCTATTACTGCGTCGACAACCTGCCGCCGCACGTGCTCCCCGAACTTGCCCGCTACCTCGCGGAGGACGGCCAGCACCGGCTCGCGGTCGCGATCGACGCGCGCTCGAGCGCATCGCTCGACGAAATGCCCGGCCTGATTCGCGAGCTGTCGCGCGAGCATGACGTCCGCGTGCTGTTCCTCAACGCGAGCACCCAGTCGCTGATCCAGCGTTTCTCCGAAACGCGCCGCCGTCATCCGCTGTCCGGCTCGCTGTCGCACGATGCGGACGTCGGCCTGCTGTCGTCGCTCGAGGAAGCGATCGAGCGCGAACGCCACCTCGTCGCGCCGCTCGCCGAATTCGGCCACCAGATCGACACGAGCACGCTGCGCGCGAACGCGCTGCGTACGTGGGTCAAGCGCTTCATCGAGCAGAAGAACAACGACCTGATGGTGATGTTCGAATCGTTCGGTTTCAAGCGCGGCGTGCCGCTCGACGCCGACCTGATGTTCGACGTGCGCGCGCTGCCGAACCCGTACTACGACCACGAGTTGCGCCCGCTCACCGGGCTCGACCAACCGGTCATCGCCTTTCTCGACGCACTGCCGATCGTCCACCAGATGATCGACGACATCCATGCGTTCCTGATGAAATGGCTGCCGCACTTCCGCGATGACAACCGCAGCTACCTGACCGTCGCCATCGGCTGCACGGGCGGGCAGCATCGTTCGGTGTTCATCGCGGAAACGCTTGCCGCGCGCCTCGCGCGCGAGGCGAACGTGATCGTGCGGCATCGTGACGCGCCAGTGGATGTCGACGCGTCGTCGCGGCTCGTCTCAGAGGTCGACCGACCCTAGCGACGCACGCCCCAACGCCCGCGCGCCATGTCCTCCCTATCGACCACCCTGATCGACCTGCCGCTGTTTCCGCTGCACACGGTGCTGTTTCCGGGGGGGCTGCTCCCGCTCAAGGTGTTCGAGGCGCGTTATCTCGACATGTCCCGCGCGTGCCTGCGCGACAACGCGCCGTTCGGCGTGTGCCTGCTGAAGAGCGGGCCCGAAGTCGCGCAGGACGGCGCCGTGTCGGTGCCCGAGACCATCGGCTGCATGGCGCGCATCACCGAGTGCGATACCGGCGAATTCGGCATGCTTTATCTGCAGGCCGTCGGCACGCAGCGTTTCGAGCTGCTGTCGTATCGCGTCGAAGGCAACGGGCTGCTGGTCGGCATCGCGGAGCCGCTGCCCGACGACATCCCGCTCGAAGGCGAGCAGGCGCTCGCTCAATTCGGCTCGTGCGCCGAGGTGCTCGAGCGCATCATCGACGCGCTGAAGAAGTCCGATCCGGAGAAAATGCCGTTCGGCGAACCGTTCCGCCTCGACGATCCGAGCTGGGTGTCGAACCGCCTCGCGGAACTGCTGCCGCTCGACCTGCGCGCACGGCAGAAGCTGATGGAGTTTCCGGACGTCGGCGCACGCATCGATGCCGTGCACCACGTACTCGACCGGCACGGCTGGCTGTAACTACCGCAGCCGATTCCGTCGCGTGTCGCACCCGCCGGAAGACCTTTCCCGCCAGCGGCATCCCGGCGCGTTCCCGAACGCGGCCCGCGCCGCGCCCTTCCCGTTCGTTACAGCAGCGGCCCGCTCAGCGCATCGAGCAGCTTGCGCACGGGCGCCGGCACGCCGTACGCGTCGAGCCGGCTCAGCGGGACCCACGCGGTATCCGCGTCCCGCGCCCCCGAAGGCAGGCCGCCACCGTCGGCCATGTCGCTCAGCCGAGGCTCGATCTCGAGCCGGAAATGCGTAAACGTGTGCGTGAGCGGCGCGAGCGGCACCGTGCCGCCGCCGCCGAAGCCGCGCGCGAGTTCCGCAAGCGCGGCGTCGCCGTCCGCTTGCGGCAGGCTCCACAGCCCGCCCCAGATGCCGGTCGGCGGACGGCGCTCGAGCAGCACGGCGTCACCGTCGCGCAGCACGAGCATCCAGGTCTTGCGTGTCGGCACCGCCTTCTTCGGCCGCGCGGCCGGCAGCTCGCGCTGGCGGCCCGTCGATTGCGCAACGCAATCGCCCGCGAACGGGCAACGCGCGCAATCGGGCTTGCCGCGCACGCACAGTGTCGCGCCGAGATCCATCAGCCCCTGCGTGTACGCGCTCACGTCGGCCGCATTCGCGGCGTCGGGCAACAGCGATTCGGCGAGTGCCCACATGTCGTTCTCGACACGCTTCTCGCCCGGAAAGCCCTCGACGCCGAAAACCCGGGCAAGCACGCGCTTCACGTTGCCGTCGAGGATCGTCGCGCGCGCGCCGTACGCGAACGACGCGATCGCCGCGGCCGTCGAACGGCCGATGCCCGGCAGTTCGGCCAACGCGTCGGGCGTCGCCGGAAACGCGCCGCCGTGCTCGGCGACGACGGCCTGCGCGCAGCGGTGCAGGTTGCGCGCGCGCGAGTAGTAACCGAGGCCCGCCCACAGCGCCATCACGTCGTCGGTCGGCGCGGCCGCGAGCGCGGCGACGTCCGGGTAGCGTTCGAGAAAGCGCGTGTAATACGGGATGACGGTCGATACCTGCGTCTGCTGCAGCATGATTTCCGACAGCCAGATCCGGTACGGATCGCGCGTGTTCTGCCACGGCAGGTCGTGACGGCCATGCTCGCGCTGCCATGCGACCAGGCGCGTGGCGAACGTGCGATGCAGCGGCGTGACGGGGAACGGAGCGGGGGCGATGCGGGGCGGCTTCAAGTTATCTGATCGGGGAAAAGGTTTCAACGCTGAGGTTTCAACGCTGGCAGGTCGGGCAAAAATAAGTCGACCGTTGGCCCTGCACGATCTGGCGAATCGGTGTGCCGCATACGCGGCAGGGTTGGCCGGCACGGTCGTAGACGAAGCAGTCGAGCTGGAAATAGCCGCTTTCGCCGTTGCTGCCGACGAAATCGCGCAACGTGCTGCCGCCACGCTCGATCGCGTCGGCGAGCGTCGCGCGCACCGCGTCGGCCAGCCGCTCGTAGCGCGGCAGCGAGACCTTGCCGGCGGCCGTCGTCGGCCGGATGCCCGCGCGAAACAGGCTCTCCGACGCATAGATGTTGCCGACGCCGACGACCATGTCGCCCGCCAGCAGCGCCTGCTTGACCGACACGGTGCGGCCGCGCGTGCGCGCGTGCAGCAGCGCGCCGGTAAACGCCGGCGAGAACGGCTCGACGCCGAGGCTCGCGAGCAGCGGATGTGCATGCACGTCGCCTGCTTCGCGCGGGTGCCACAGCACCGCGCCGAAACGGCGCGGATCGCGGAACCGCAGCACGAACTCGTCGAAGATCCAGTCGATGTGGTCATGCCTGGCGGCGACCGGCACGCCGTCGGCGGGCAGCACGCGCAGCGTGCCCGTCATGCCGAGATGGACGATGAACCAGCCTGCGTCGACCTCGAACAGCAGGTACTTGCCGCGGCGCTCCACGGCGAGCACCTCGCGCGCGCGCAACTGCTCGGCGAGCCCTGCCGGCACGGGCCAGCGCAACATCTCGGTACGGACGTCGACTCGCTCGACGCGGCGGCCCGCGACAAAGGGCTCGATGCCCCGGCGCGTGACTTCGACTTCTGGCAACTCTGGCATGTTTTACGGGTCTGAGGCTGGATTCACGATCGTGCGTGTATTGTAGCGAGCGCGTTACAATCGGTTGAAACATCGAACGGATTTCCATGACCCTGCCCTCGAAGCTGCTTCTGAAGCGCCCCGCCGCCGTGCGCGGCGCGCGTGCCTTCCCGGTCCGCCGTGCGCTCGGCGCCGCGCTGTTCGCCGCCTGGACCCTCACCGCCTTCCCGGCTCACGCGCAGGATCCGGCATCGGACGACGCGGAACCGCAGGGCGCGTTCGAGCACGTGATGCCGGACGAGCAGAAGAATCTCCCCGGCGTTCCGCTGACGAGCCAGATCGTCTACCAGGTGCTCGCCGCCGAGGTCGCGCTCCAGCGCAACCAGCCCGCGCCGGCCTACCAGACCTACCTCGCGCTTGCCCGCGACACGCGCGATCCGCGCATGGCCCAGCGCGCGACCGAGATCGCGCTCGGTGCGCAGAGCCCGGCCGATGCGCTGTCCGCCGCGAACCTGTGGCGCCAGTACGCACCGGAATCGAACCGGGCGTCGCAAGTCGACGCCGCGCTGCTGGTGCTCGCCGGCAAGCCGGCCGACGCGCAGCCGATGCTCGCGCGCGAGCTGGCCCGGGCGACCGGCGAGACGCGCGGCCCGGCGATCCTCGCGCTGCAGGCGCTGCTCGTGCGCGGCCCCGACCGCGTCGGCGGCCTCGCGGTGCTGAAGGACATGCTGAAGAACGACCTGAACCGGCCCGAGGCTCAGCTCGCGATCGCGCGCCAGCAGCTTGCGGTCGACGACAAGGACGGCGCCGCGCAGTCGCTGAAGCAGGCGCTGCAGATCCGCCCCGACTACCTGCCGGCGGCCCTGATGCTGTCGCAGATGGGGCCTGCGGAACGCGCGGCGGGCATCGCGTCGTTCGAGAAGTATGTTCAGCAGAATCCGAAGTCGCGCGATGCGCGGCTCGCGCTGTCGCAGCTCTATCTCGCCGACGATCGCCTCGACGACGCGCAGAAGCAGTTCGAGACGATGCGCAAGCTCGATTCGAAGGATCCGACGCCGCTGATGGCGCTCGCGCTGATCAAGATCCAGCAGAAGAAGCTCGACGAAGCCACCGCCTACCTGAAGCAGTACGTGCAGCTCGGCGACAAGCAGCCGAACCTCGACGTCGGCCAGGGCTACATCTACCTCGCGCAGATCGCGATCGACCAGAACAACGATGCGCAGGCGTCGCAATGGCTCGACAAGGTCGACCAGACGAGCCAGCACTATCTCCCGGCGCAGATCACGCGCGCGCAACTGCTGCAGAAACAGGGCAAGACCGACGAGGCGCGCAAGGTGCTCGACAACCTGCCGATCACGGATCCGCGCGATGCCGCCGTGGTCGCTCGCACCGACGCGTCGATCCTGTTCACCGCGAAGCGCTATCCGGAAGCCGAGGCCCGGCTCGGGCAGGCGGTCCAGGACTTCCCGGACGATCCCGACCTGCGCTACGACTACGCGATGGCGGCCGAAAAAACCGGCCACTACACGACGATGGAAAAGCAGCTGCGCGAGCTGATCCGCACGCAGCCCGACAATCCGCAGGCGTACAACGCGCTCGGCTATTCGCTCGCCGACCGCAACCAGCGGCTGCCCGAAGCCAGCAAGCTGATCGACAAGGCAATGACGCTCGCGCCGAACGATGCCTACATCATGGACAGTCTCGGCTGGGTGAAGTACCGGATGGGCGATACGGCCGGCGCGGCGAAGGTGCTGCGGCGCGCGTACGAACTGCAGCCGAACGCCGAAATCGGCGCGCATCTCGGCGAAGTGCTGTGGAAGAGCGGCGCGCAGGACGACGCGCGTTCCGCGTGGCGTGACGCGCAGAAGCTCGAGCCGGACAACGAAACGCTCGTGCAGACGCTGAAGCGCCTCCAGATCAACGGCCTCTGATGCAGATGTTCCCGACGTTTTCCCTGTCCTCCCGCGCGCGGCGCACGCTGGCCGCAGCCGGCGCGGCGCTAGCGCTCGCCGGCTGCGCGAGCACGCCGCCGTCGGCCAGCGCGCCGACGGGCGCGCCGCTGCAGACCGCCGCAACGCACGCTTACCATGGCCGCTTCGCGGTGCAGTACGACGACCGTCTCGGCAAGCAGCAGAACGTGTACGGCAACTTCGACTGGCAGGAGCACGGCGACGACGTGTCGCTCGAGCTGCGCAGCCCGCTCGGCCAGACGCTCGCGGTCGTGAAATCGACGCCGCAGGCGGCATCGCTCGAATTGCCGAACCGTCCGACGCAATATGCGCCGGACGTCGGCGACCTGATGCAGAAAACGCTCGGCTTCGAACTGCCGCTCGCGGGCCTGCGCTACTGGCTGCTGCCCACGGCCGCGCCCGCGACCCCTGCGGAGACGGTGCGCGACCCTGCCGACGGCACGCGCGTCAAGCAGATCCGCCAGGACGGCTGGACGATCGACTACCTCGCCTACGCGGATGCCCCGGCCACGGGCGTCAAACGCGTCAACCTCGTGCGCGCGACCCCGCCGCTCGACATCAAGCTCGTGCTCGACCAGTGAGCACCGGCCCAGCCCAGACATACGCATGACCGATTCGACCCGCTCGCTGCGCAATTGCCTTGCGCCCGCGAAACTCAACCTGTTCCTGCACATCACCGGCCGCCGCCCGAACGGCTATCACGATCTGCAGAGCGTGTTCCAGTTGCTGAACTGGGGCGACACGCTGCATTTCACGCTGCGCGACGACGGTCGCGTCGCGCGCGTCACCGACGTGCCCGGCGTGCCCGAGGAAAGCGACCTCGTCGTGCGCGCGGCCAACCTGCTGAAAGCACATACGGGCACCGCGCACGGCGTCGACATCGAGATCGACAAGTGCCTGCCGATGGGGGCCGGCCTTGGCGGCGGCAGCTCCGACGCCGCAACGACGCTGCTCGCACTGAACCGCCTGTGGCGACTCGACCTGCCGCGCGCCGAGCTTCAGTCACTCGCGGTCAAACTCGGCGCAGACGTCCCGTTTTTTATTTTTGGAAAAAATGCGTTCGCAGAGGGTATCGGAGAAGAATTAGCTGAGGTACAATTGCCGACTCGCTGGTTCTTGGTTGTGACGCCAAGCGTTCATGTCCCGACCGCTGAAATATTTTCAGATGAGTTGTTGACAAGAGATACGAAGCCCGTCACAATTGCTGACTTTCTTGCACAGCAAACCAGCGATGCGGGATGGCCAGATAGCTTCGGCCGGAACGACATGCAGGAAGTTGTAACAAGGAAGTACGCGGAAGTTGCGCAGGCGGTTAAAAGGTTGTATGATTTGACCCCCGCGAGGATGACCGGCTCCGGAGCAAGCGTGTTTGCAGCGTTTCACAGCAAGCACGAGGCAGAAGCGGCGAAAGCCAAGCTGCCCGCCAGTTGGAAGGGTGAAGTTGCCGAGAGCCTGAACGAGCATCCGCTCTTCGCTTTCGCGTCATGAAGTTTTACTTTGCCGAACGGCCTACACGAGTTCGGTGAAGCAGTCAGTTAAGTGTAGGGGAGTCGCCAAGTTGGTCAAGGCACCGGATTTTGATTCCGGCATGCGAGGGTTCGAGTCCTTCCTCCCCTGCCAAAAATTTTCCCGCATTTCCCGCCCAAGCCTGAAGCAGGTGCACGATGAGCAGCCACAGCCATGATGGCCTGATGGTCTTTACTGGCAACGCGAATCCCGCGCTCGCCCAGGAAGTCGTCAATATCCTTGGTATCCCCCTCGGCAAAGCAATGGTCAGCCGTTTCTCCGACGGCGAGATCCAGGTCGAGATCCAGGAAAACGTGCGCGGCAAGGACGTCTTCGTCCTGCAATCCACGTGCGCACCGACGAACGACAACCTGATGGAACTGATGATCATGGTCGATGCGCTCAAGCGCGCATCCGCCGGCCGGATCACTGCAGCCATCCCCTACTTCGGCTACGCCCGTCAGGATCGCCGCCCGCGTTCGGCGCGCGTTGCGATCTCGGCGAAGGTCGTCGCGAACATGCTGGAAATCGCCGGCGTCGAGCGGATCATCACGATGGATCTGCACGCCGACCAGATTCAAGGCTTCTTCGACATCCCGGTCGACAACATCTACGCAACGCCGATCCTGCTGGGTGACCTGCGCAAGCAGAACTACCCGGATCTGCTCGTCGTGTCGCCGGACGTCGGCGGCGTGGTGCGTGCCCGGGCACTCGCGAAGCAGCTCAACTGCGATCTCGCAATCATCGACAAGCGTCGCCCGAAGGCGAACGTCTCCGAGGTGATGAACATCATCGGTGAAGTCGAAGGCCGCACCTGCGTGATCATGGACGACATGGTCGATACGGCAGGCACGCTCTGCAAGGCCGCACAAGTGCTGAAGGAGCGCGGCGCGAAACAGGTTTTCGCCTACGCGACGCACCCGGTGCTGTCGGGTGGCGCGGGTGATCGGATCGCCGCATCGGCACTCGACGAGCTGGTGGTCACCGACACGATCCCGCTGTCCGCCGAATCGCTCGGCTGCTCGAAGATCCGTGCACTGACGAGCGCGAGCCTGCTGGCCGAAACGTTCTCGCGGATCCGCCGCGGCGATTCGGTGATGTCGCTGTTCGCGGAATCCTGATCGCGAATCGACTGAACAAAGCATGCGCAGAAAGCGAAGCGGCAACGCTTCGCTTTTTGCACAATCGGACGGGATAGACGAAACCCCGTCCGCTTCATCGGGGGCCGACATTTGACGGCCCCGTTTTACTGCCTGGTCGCGGGCAGCCATTGGAGAATCATATGAAAGTCGTCGCTTTCGAGCGCCAACAGCAAGGTACGGGTGCGAGCCGCCGCCTGCGCAACGCCGGTAAGACCACGGGTATCGTTTACGGTGGCGAAGCAGCCCCGCAAAAGATCGAACTCGATCACAACGCCCTGTGGCACGCCCTGAAGAAGGAAGCTTTCCACTCGTCGATCCTCGACCTCGAAGTGGCTGGCCAGTCGCAACAGGTTCTGCTGCGCGACGTGCAATACCACCCGTTCAAGCAACTGGTGCTGCACGTGGACTTCCAACGCGTTGACGCGAAGAAGAAGCTGCACACGAAGGCTCCGCTGCACTTCCTGAACGCTGAAATCAGCCCGGCCGTGAAGCTGTCGAGCGCGATCGTTTCGCACGTCGCGACGGAAATCGAAATCGAGTGCCTGCCGGCTGACCTGCCGGAGTTCCTCGAAGTCGACCTGTCGAAGATCGAAGCCGGTCAATCGCTGCACGCGAAGGACATCGCACTGCCGAAGGGCGTCGCGCTGGTCGCGCACGTCGACGCGGAAAACCCGGTTGTCGCATCGGCGACGGTCCCGGCTGGTGCCGTGTCGGACGCAGCCGAAGGCGAAACGCCGGCTGCCTAAGCGGCTGCCTACGCGCCCCATCGATCCGTTCACGAAACGGTCGACGCAACCCGCCGCGGCTTGCCCGGCGGGTTTTTCTTTTTCTGCGCCCAGGCGGCGGCTGCCGCCTTCGAAACGTCATGATCAAATTGATCGTCGGCCTCGGCAATCCCGGGGCGGAATACACCGCGACGCGCCACAACGCCGGCTTCTGGCTGATTGACCAGCTTGCCCGCGAAGCAGGCGCGACGCTGCGCGACGAACGCCGCTTCCATGGCTTCTACGCGAAAGCGCGCCTGCACGGTGAGGAAGTCCACCTGCTCGAGCCGCAAACCTACATGAACCGCTCCGGCCAGTCGGTCGTCGCGCTCGCGCAGTTCTTCAAGATCCTGCCCGACCAGATCCTCGTCGCACACGACGAACTCGACCTGCCGCCCGGCACCGTGAAGCTGAAGCTCGGCGGCGGCAGCGGCGGCCACAACGGCCTGAAGGACATCACCGCACACCTGTCGTCGCAACAGTACTGGCGGCTGCGGATCGGCATCGGCCATCCGCGCGACCTGATTCCGGAAAGCGCCCGCGCCGGCGCGAAGCCCGATGTCGCGAACTTCGTGCTGAAGCCACCGCGCCGCGAGGAACAGGACGTGATCGACGCGTCGATCGAACGCGCGCTCGCCGTGATGCCGATGGTCGTCAAGGGCGAACTCGACCGCGCGACGATGCAGCTGCATCGCAACTGACCGCACGCTCCACCACGACCGTCGCGCCGTCCGGCGTCGCCGGGCGGCCCGGTCCGCCCCATCCTGCGCACACTTGCGGTAATCTGGTCGCTTTGCCCGACAGGAGCCAAGCGGTGAGCCGTTACTGGAGCGACGTCGTTCAGCAACTCGTGCCTTACGTGCCGGGCGAGCAGCCCGCGCTCGCACACCCGGTCAAGCTGAACACCAACGAAAACCCCTATCCGCCGTCGCCGCGCGTCGTCGCGGCGATCGCGCGCGAACTCGGCGCGACCGGCGACACGCTGCGCCGCTATCCGGACCCGGTTGCACGCGCACTGCGCGAGACGGTTGCGGCCCATCACCGCATCCAGCCCGAGCAGGTGTTCGTCGGCAACGGCTCCGACGAGGTGCTCGCGCACGCATTCCAGGCATTGCTCAAGCACGACCGGCCGCTGCGCTTCCCCGACATCACGTACAGCTTCTATCCGACCTATGCACGCCTGTACGGCGTCGAGACGACGGTCGTGCCGCTCGCGGATGACCTCTCGATCCGTGTCGACGACTATCTCGACGATGCCGGCGGCGTGCTGTTTCCGAACCCGAACGCGCCGACCGGGCGCGCGCTGCCGCTCGCGGATGTCGAGCGGATCGCGGCCGCGAATCCGTCATCGGTCGTCGTGATCGACGAAGCCTACGTCGACTTCGGCGCGCAGTCCGCGATTGCGCTGATCGATCGCTACCCGAACCTGCTCGTCGTGCACACGACGTCGAAGGCGCGCTCGCTCGCGGGCATGCGCGTCGGTTTCGCATTCGGCGACGCCGCGCTGATCGACGCGCTGAACCGCGTGAAGGACAGCTTCAACTCGTACCCGCTCGACCGGCTCGCGCAAGTCGCCGCGCAGGCGGCATACGAAGACACCGATTATTTCAGCGCAACCTGCCGGCGCGTGATCGACAGCCGGACGCGGCTCACGCACGCGCTCGGCACGCTCGGCTTCGACGTCGTGCCGTCGGCCGCGAATTTCGTGTTCGCACGCCATCCCGCGCACGACGCGGGCGCCATCGCGGCCAAACTGAAGGAACGGGAAATTTTCGTGCGGCACTTCGGACTGCCGCGAATCGACCAGTACCTGCGCATCACCGTCGGCACCGATGCCGAATGCGATACGCTCGTCGCGGCATTGCGCGAGCTGCTGGCCTGACATGAAGGAACCGGCGCCAGGCGGCGCCGATCCGGATGCGTGACGTGCGTGCCGAACAACCCAGGCGCGCGCGTCACCACGGGGTCACGACGCGTCGTCGCCTTTCACGGCGATCAACGCGTGATACTTCTCCATCAATTGCGCGTGCGATTCGTCATGCTGCGGATCGCGCGGAATGCATTCGACCGGACACACCTGCTGGCACTGCGGTTCGTCGAAATGGCCGACGCACTCGGTGCACTTGTTCGGGTCGATCACGTAGATGTCCGGGCCCATCGAAATCGCGCCGTTCGGGCACTCGGGCTCGCACACGTCGCAATTGATGCACTCGTCGGTAATCATCAAAGCCATACTGATCTCACTTCTTCAGGCCGGCGGCCGGCTTCGCGACGAAACCGGCCGGCGCCGCGTCACGCGGCAGGGCCTCCCATCGCCGTCACTTTCTCGGTCAGCCACTTCTCGACGGACGGGAACACGAACTTGCTGACATCACCGCCCAACTGTGCGATTTCGCGCACGATCGTGCCCGAGATGAACTGGTACTGGTCGGACGGCGTCATGAACATCGTCTCGACGTCGGGCAACAGATAGCGGTTCATCCCCGCCATCTGGAACTCATATTCGAAATCGGACACGGCACGCAGGCCGCGCACGATCACGCGTGCGTTGTTGGTGCGGACGAAGTCCTTCAGGAGGCCGGTGAAACTCATCACCTTCACGTTCGGGTAATGGCCGAGCACCTCGTTCGCAATCGTCAGACGTTCTTCCAGCGAGAAGAACGGCTTTTTCGCGCGGCTGTCGGCCACACCGACCACCAGCGTATCAAAAATGCTCGACGCACGCCGCACGAGGTCTTCGTGCCCGCGCGTCAGCGGATCGAACGTACCGGGATACACGGCGACTACCATGTCGCTCCTCCTGTCATCACGCAAACGGGATGGCAGCGGTGCCATGCGCACGCGACTGCCGAGATGGGCATGCGTCGCCTTTGCAGCGCGCCGCCTCGTATGGAACGCGCATTATTCATCATTTTCGCGCCGCAGCAAATGATAGTGAACCGCACCGGCCTTGCCGTGCTTCACCACCTCCCAGCCCGCGAGCGCGTCATGCGCGGCCGGGTCGAGTTCCGCGCCCGTTTCGACGTACAGCGCGCCGCCCGCCGCGACGAGCGGCGCCGCCAGCGCGACCGCGCGATCGAGCACAGCCGGTTCGCCGAACGGCGGATCGAGAAACACGACGTCGAACGCGCCCGGCGTGAGCCCGGCCGCGAGCCGCAACGCATCCGCCTCCGCGACCTCGACCGCACGCGCGCCGAGCTTGTCCTTGATCGCACGCAGCTGCTGCGCGGCGCGTGGATGGCGCTCGACCATCACGACGCTCGCCGCGCCGCGCGACGCGGCCTCGAAACCGAGTGCGCCCGTGCCCGCGAACAGGTCGAGGCAGCGACGGCCTTCGAGATCCTGGCCGAGCCAGTTGAACAGCGTCTCGCGCACGCGATCGGGGGTCGGCCGCAGGCCGTCGAGATCGAGCACCGCGAGCGGCGTACGTTTCCAGTCGCCGCCGATGATGCGGATCGTGTGCGGCTTGCCGCGGCTGGAAGGGGCCGCCGGGCGGCCGGAAGAGGAACGGGACATACGGAATATCGACGACGGAGGGACCGGGCGCGCGCAGGGGCGCACCGCCAAACAGGCGCACGTTACCACAGCGGCGGCGCGCACTGACGCGAGCGCCACGCCGCACTGATAAAATGCACGGTTTCGGCCGCCGTGCGCCGCGCCCGCGCGAACGCAGGACGGCCCGTCCGGTGCCCCGCTTCTGGCGGCGGCCCGCCCTCTTCCCGACGTCAGACCATGTTCAGCTTCTTCAAACGATTCAAGAAAACGCAGGAGCCCGATCCGGCGGAATCGCAATCGGCCGACGCGCAGCAAACGGACGAACCGTCCGATGCGCCCGCGGTCGAGGCCCCGCCTGCGGCCGAGGTGTCGCAAGCGCCCGCGCAGCCGGCCGCGCCGGCCGTCGTGATGACGGTCACGCCGACCAACGACGGGCGCGACGAAGTCGTCGAGACGGTCGAAATCGTTCCGCCGCCGCTGCAGGACGCCACCGCGAAGAAATCGTGGCTCGCCCGCCTGAAAACGGGGCTCGCCAAGACGGGCTCGAGCATCACCGGCGTCTTCGTCAACACGAAGATCGACGAGGATCTGTACGAGGAGCTCGAAACCGCGCTGCTGATGTCCGACGCGGGCGTCGACGCGACCGAGTACCTGCTCGGCGCGCTACGCGAAAAGGTGCGCGCGGGCCGCCTGACCGACCCGCAGCAGGTGAAGGCTGCGCTGCACGACCTGCTCGTCGAGTTGCTGACGCCGCTCGAGAAGTCGCTGATGCTCGGCCGCGCGCAGCCGCTCGTGATGATGATCACCGGCGTGAACGGTGCGGGCAAGACGACCAGCATCGGCAAGCTCGCAAAGCATCTGCAGAGCTTCGACCAGTCGGTGCTCCTGGCCGCGGGCGACACGTTCCGCGCGGCCGCGCGCGAACAGCTGGCGGTCTGGGGTGAGCGCAACAACGTGACGGTCGTGCAGCAGGAAAGCGGCGATCCGGCCGCGGTGATCTTCGACGCGGTCAGCGCCGCGCGCGCGCGCAAGATCGACGTGATGATGGCCGACACGGCCGGCCGCCTGCCGACGCAGCTCCACCTGATGGAAGAGCTGAAGAAGGTGAAGCGCGTGATCTCGAAGGCGCACGACGGCGCGCCGCACGAAGTGCTGCTGGTGATCGACGCGAACACCGGCCAGAACGCGCTCACGCAGGTCAAGGCATTCGACGACGCGCTCGGCCTCACCGGCCTCATCGTCACGAAGCTCGACGGCACCGCGAAGGGCGGGATTCTCGCCGCGATCGCGCGGCAGCGCCCGGTGCCGGTCTACTTCATCGGCGTCGGCGAGAAGGTCGAGGATCTGCAGCCGTTCAGCGCGGTCGAATTCGCGGACGCGCTGCTCGGCTGAACACCGCCGGCACGCATCGCACGGGGCGCCTTCGGGCGCCCTTTTTCATGCGCGCCCGGTCGTGCATGCCCCGGGCGCACCGCGTCATGCGCGCCCGGTCGTGCATGCCCCGGGCGCACCGCGCTCATTCGGCGTCGGGCTGCGCGCCGGGCTCGGCGGCCTTGAACGCATCGAGCGTCGACGCATGGTCGACGATCCGCTGGATCGTCGGATAACGCGTCGTATCGATCGAGAAGCGGTTCGCGTTGAACACCTGCGGCACGAGGCACACGTCGGCGAGTGTCGGCGTGTCGCCGAAACACAGCTTGCCGGTGCGCGGATCGCTCGCGAGACGGGTCTCGAGCGATTCGAAGCCCGCCTCGATCCAGTGCCGGTACCACGCGTTCTTCGCCTCTTCGGACACCTTCAGCGTGTGCTTCAGGTACTTCAGCACGCGCAGGTTGTTGAGCGGATGGATTTCGCACGCGATCTGCAGCGCGACCGCACGCACATAGGCGCGATCGACCGGTTGCTTCGGCAGCAGCGCCGGTTCCGGATGGGTTTCCTCGAGATATTCGATGATCGCGAGCGACTGCTGCAGCGTCGCGTCGCCGTCGGTCAGCGTCGGCACGACCGCGTCCGGATTCAGCGCGCGGTACGCGTCCTTCAGTTGCTCGCCGCCGTCACGCAGCATGTGCACGGGAACGTAGTCGAACGGCAGCTGCTTCAGGTTCAGGGCGATCCGCACGCGGTACGACGCGGAACTGCGGAAATAGCTGTAAAGCTTCATGGGATGTCTCTCGTAGTCGTATTCGGCCGGCAACGGCACGGGCGCGGCGCAGCCGGCGCGCGCACCGCCGGGAACCAGAGTGTAGCGCGCCGCGATGCGCCCCCTTGCTTGCGCCGGCCGTGCCCATGCGATACTCGGGCATTCCTCACCGCTCACAGCGCGGCCCGATGCCGGCCGCCCGCCCCACGCCCCGATGACCGCTTCCCACGATCCCGCCGCCGTCCCGTTCCCGTGCGCCCGCTTCATCAAGGAAATCGGCCGCGGCCCGAACGGCGCACGCGCGCTGTCCGCCGAGGACACGTTCGAGCTCTATCGCGCGATGCTCGACGCGCGCGTGTCGGATGTCGAACTGGGCGCGATCCTGATCGCCTATCGGCTGAAGGGCGAATCCGCCGACGAGCTGGCCGCGATGCTCGCCGCCGCGCAGGCGTCGTTCGAGCCCGTGCACGTACAGGACGCGGCGTTCCGCCCCGTCGCGATCCCGAGCTACAACGGCGCGCGCAAGCAGCCGAACCTCGTGCCGCTGCTCGCACTGCTGCTCGCACGCGAAGGCGTGCCGGTGCTCGTGCATGGTGTCGAGCAGGATCCGGGCCGCGTGACGAGCGCCGAGATCTTCTCGGCGCTGTCGCTCGCGCCGTCGGCGTCGCACGATGCGATCGAGGACACACTTGCCGAGCGCCGCGTCGCGTTCGCGTCGATCGAGGTGCTGGCGCCGCGCATCGCCCGCCTGCTGTCGATGCGTCGCGTGCTCGGCGTGCGCAATTCGACGCACACGCTCGTGAAGATTCTGCAGCCGTTCGCACCGGCCGGCCTGCGGCTCGTCAACTACACGCATCCGCCGTACCGCGACAGCCTCGCGCAGCTGTTCCGCGACCATCCGGACGCCGCACTCGGCGGCGCGCTGCTGGCGCGCGGCACCGAGGGCGAAGCCGTTGCCGACACGCGGCGCCAGGTACAGGTCGACTGGCTGCACGACGGCGTGTGCGACACGCTGATCGAGGCCGAGCGCTCGTCGACCGATGCGCCCCCCGTCGCCCTGCCCGAATCGCGCGATGCGGCCACGACGGCCGCGTGGACGGACGCCGTATTGCGCGGCGAGGTGCCGGTGCCCGACACCGTCGCCCGCCAGGTCGCGACGATCGTGCAGATCACCCGCATCGCGCGCTGACGGCACGCCCGCGAACCGGCCCCGCGCGCCGGGCATTTGACACGCGGGCGCATCCTGGCATAGAGTTGCCGTCATGCGTTCCTTTCCGAACACCCTCCGAATTACCTCCGGCCGCCTAGCGCGGCCGCTATCGCTACGACTAGCCTAAGGCTGTCGTAGCGCCGTGTGCTGTCCGCACGGTCCCTCCCAGCAGTTCCTCGCAGTACCCCTCTCGCAGTTTTTACAACCCGAAGTCGTCAGCATTCGTCCGTCTATCCGTCGGCCGATTCGCGAAGATCATCCGCATCCGCAGCGCGCTCACGTGCCGCGGAGCGAGGCAGCGCCAACCGTCGCCCATGCCGCCCGTCTTCGCTCGCGACTTGAGACCCGAGGTCCAGAAGATGCAGCGCAATCCGCAAGACAAGTACCGTCCGTTCGAGCCCGTCCGCCTCAATGGCCGCAAATGGCCGTCGCGCACCATCGAGCGCGCGCCCGTCTGGATGAGCACCGACCTGCGCGACGGCAACCAGTCGCTGATCGAGCCGATGAGCATCGAGCAGAAGCTCGAATTCTTCGAGATGCTGGTCGCGATCGGGTTCAAGGAGATCGAAGTCGGCTTTCCGTCGGCGTCGCAAACCGACTTCGATTTCGTCCGCAAGCTGATCGACGACAAGCGGATTCCCGACGACGTGACGATCGAAGTGCTCGTGCAGGCGCGCGAGGACCTGATCGCACGCACGTTCGACGCGCTCGAGGGCGTGCCGCGCGCGATCGTGCACCTGTACAACGCGGTCTGCCCGTCGTTCCGCCGCATCGTGTTCGGGATGTCGAAGGCCGACGTGAAGGCGCTCGCGATCGACGGCACGCGCATCATCAAGGAGCACGCCGCCGCGCGCCCCGACACGCAGTGGACCTTCCAGTACTCGCCGGAAACCTTCAGCATGACCGAGCTGACGTTCGCACGCGAGATCTGCGACGCGGTCGCGCAAACCTGGCGCCCGACCCGCGACCACAAGATGATCGTCAACCTGCCGGCCACCGTCGAAGCCGCGAGCCCGAACGTGTTCGCCGACCAGATCGAATGGATGGACCGCAACCTCGCGTATCGCGACAGCATCGTGCTGTCCGTGCATCCGCACAACGACCGCGGCACGGCGGTCGCGGCGGCCGAACTTGCGCTGCTCGCGGGCGCCGACCGCATCGAGGGTTGCCTGTTCGGCAACGGCGAGCGTACCGGCAACGTCGATCTCGTCACGCTCGCGCTGAACCTCTACACGCAGGGCATCGATCCGGGGCTCGATTTCTCCGACATCGACGCGGTGCGCCGCGTCGTCGAACGCTGCAACCAGATTCCGGTGCATCCGCGCCACCCGTACGCGGGCGACCTCGTGTTCACCGCGTTCTCAGGCTCGCACCAGGACGCGATCCGCAAGGGCTTCGCGCAGCAGCGCCCCGACGCACCGTGGGAAGTGCCGTACCTGCCGATCGACCCGGCCGACCTCGGCCGCAGCTACGACGCGGTGATCCGCGTCAACAGCCAGTCCGGCAAGGGTGGCGCGACGTTCCTGCTCGAACGCGGGATGGGCTTCACGCCGACGCGGCGCGTGCAGATCGAATTCAGCCACGCGGTGCAGACGCTTGCCGACGCGTCGGGCGAGGAAGTGACGGGCGACGCGATCTGCGCGCTGTTCGCGCGCGAATTCTTCGAGACCGACGGCCCGGCCGCGCGCCACGGCAACGGCGCACGCTGGCGGAACCGCGAGATCGCGACGGCGCCCGCGGCGGATATCGCGCCTGACGATGCCGTGCGACGTTTGGCCGCGGCATTCGCGGCCGCCGCCGGCGTCGCAATCGACATTGCTTCGTGCGAACACGCGCGCACGACGGACGGGCGGATCGCGGTATCGGTGGGCTGCCGGGTCGGCGATGCACCGCTGCGGCACGGCGTCGGCCTGCACGCCGATGCGGCGGGCGCCGCGCTCGATGCGCTCGTCAGCGCGATCAACCGCTCGGCCTGGCACTGCGCGGATCGCCGCGCGGCGGCCTGACGGCCGGTTCCGTTTCAGGGTTCAAACGTCAGCGAGCGGTGCGTGACCGCTCGTGCGCCGCGCGATCCGCGCCGCACGAGGCAGCAAAAAGCGGCCCAGAAGGCCGCTTCGAGGGACATGAAAACGGGCGCCACGCGCGCTCATGTCTCGGTCGCGCACCGCGTCGCCTGCCATGCGAACAGGCTCCAGCGGCCCTGTTCGTGGGTGTGGACGGAGGTATACGCAATCGGGAAGACCAGGCCGCCGTTGTTCGTTTCCATCTCGATCAACGCACGCCCGGTGACGACGCAGGTTTCATCGCCGACGGGCAGCACGTCCTGCGACTGGATTTCGATCTGGCGATAGCGGCGGCGGCCGGCGACGATGGCGTCGATGAACTGCTGCTTGGTTTCGCGTTTGCCGTTGGTGTGCACGAAGAACACCTTGTCCGACAAAAGCGCGCCGAGCGCCTCGCCGTCGCCGTCCACCATCGCCCGGAACCGATCGCGCTCGAGCGCGCGGATCGCATCGATCACCTTCGCCATCGCCTGACTCCTCGGCAACGCGCACGCCGTGCGCGGGCGTGCGGATCAGAAGTTGTACTGCACGTAGAACTGGTGGAAATTTATACCAGGATTCGGCTCTTTGATACCCGCGTTAGACACATGTTCAAAACGGTAGCCGACCTGATACTGTTGCCGTTGGCCGAACTGCACGCCCACCCCCGCGGTCGGCGAGAACTGGAACGCGGTCCCGAGCGAGAAATGATCCGAGATCGTCGGGTGCGTCAGCAGCCGGACGCCGCCGCCGGCCTCGATGAACGGGCGAATCTCCCCGGCGCTCTTGATGAAGCGGAACAACGGCGTCACGCCGAATTCGCCGATGCTGCCGTGAACGTTGCCGCCCGTGTGCCAGTAGCCGGCGTGCCCTTCCACGACGAACGCGAAGTGCCAACCGCCCATTTCCCACCAGTTCCAGCCCGGATCCCACACCACGCCGAGATCGCCCTTGTCGACCCCGTGGCGATCCGAAAAACCGCCGCCCGCCTGAATCCCCCACCGATCCGCGAATGCCGCGCCCGATCCTCCCAGAAGGGACGCCGCCAGCATCGCGTGCAGGACAAGCCGGCTGCGGGGCCGGCGATTCTTCTTATTGTTCATCTGACACTCCAACTTTGTGGGTTGAATGGAACCTGCCGCTGCGGCCGGTTCGAGCGAACTGAATGGTATGGTAAAGGACTTTTCGGATCGGCATCACGAAGCGAAATGGCTTCCTTCCAAAACAACAAAAATTGAAATCGTCTACTGATTTCCATCTGAAACAACGGCTTACGGAACTTCGCCCCACCTCCCCTGTCGCAGAATAGACTATCGACTCGACTAACTCGATAGAAAAACGGGAACTCCGATGCCCACGCTTGCTCTAAGGAATTAGCACTCAGCTTGCGGGAGTGCTAAGATGCCCCACGGAATCTCATTCGAGACCGGGGGTTTGTCCCTGATTCCAAAGGAGTTTTTAGTGAGCAACGCCCTGACCCTCCCGAACACCCTGAGCCCGACGCCGGCCAAGGCCGAATCGGCAGGCTCGCTGGCGCTCGCAGCTCAATCGATGTTGCCGGGCCAGCTTGGCAACATCGACGCGTATATCCAGGCCGTCAATCGCATTCCGCTGCTGACGGCAGAAGAGGAACGCCAGTACGCGACCGAATTCCGCGAAAGCAACAATCTCGACTCGGCACGCCGCCTCGTGCTGTCGCACCTGCGGCTCGTCGTGTCGATCGCGCGCAACTATCTCGGGTATGGCCTGCCGCACGGCGACCTGATCCAGGAAGGCAACATCGGCCTGATGAAGGCCGTGAAGCGCTTCGATCCGGCCCAGAACGTGCGTCTCGTGTCGTACGCGATCCACTGGATCAAGGCCGAGATCCACGAGTACATCCTGCGCAACTGGCGCATGGTGAAGGTCGCGACGACGAAGGCGCAACGCAAGCTGTTCTTCAACCTGCGCAGCCACAAGAAGAGCATGCAGGCGATGACGCCCGAGGAAATCGACGGCCTCGCACAAGAGCTCAACGTCAAGCGCGAAGACGTGACCGAAATGGAAACGCGCCTGTCGGGCGGCGATATCGCGCTTGAAGGGCAGGTCGAAGACGGCGAGGAGTCGTACGCACCGATCGCCTACCTGGCCGACTCGCACAACGAACCGACCGCCGTGCTCGCCGCGCGTCAGCGCGACTCGCTGCAGACGGACGGCATCGCGCAGGCACTCGACGCGCTCGACGCGCGCAGCCGCCGCATCATCGAGGCACGCTGGCTGCACGTCGACGACGACGGCTCGGGCGGCTCGACGCTGCACGATCTCGCCGCCGAGTTCGGCGTGTCGGCGGAACGCATCCGCCAGATCGAGGCGAGCGCAATGAAAAAGATGCGCACTGCCCTCGCCGAATACGCGTAAATCACTGGCGATTCAAAGCGCCTCATCGAAAACCGCTGCCTGACCGGCAGCGTTTTTTTTGCCTGCCTTTTTCACCGGTTTTTGGCCGGTTTATCACTCGCCTTTCCGCCCGCCTCTTCGCTCGTTTCTCCGTCGATTAATCGACCTGTTTGATCAGGTATTGGACGGTTCGCGGGCCCCTTCCGCATAAGCTTGATCTGCCTCAAGTTTCGGCCCGTGTTTCGCGACGGTCTGCCGCAGCGCAGCACTCGGCATCGGAAAGCAGTCCTTTTAAAATTGGCATGTCAGGCGCAAAAGGATTAAAACAGCTTCACGGCCGTCATAAATCCGACGTAAAGTCGCCCCAATTCCGACCTACATCGATTCAGGATAATCGCCTTGATCTCGATCAATAAAGAGCCTGCGCCGCCTCCCCCGCGGTCGGCCGGTACGATCGGCTGGCGTGCGCGTATCGCCGCGTGGGCACGCGGCCCGACCCTCGCCCGCGACATCAGCCTGGTGTTGATCGTCAAGCTGATCCTCCTGATGTCGCTCAAATACGCATTCTTCAATCATCCGCAGGCCGAGCACATGTCGCTTCCGCCTGCCGCCGTCGCCGAGAAGCTGCTCTCGGTGCCGGCGCCTGCACCCACCGAGGGAGACCACCATGATAAGTAGCGAAGTCGTCGATCTGTCGCGTCTGCAGTTCGGCATCACGGCGCTCTACCACTTCCTGTTCGTGCCGCTGACGCTCGGCCTGTCCTGGCTGCTCGTCATCATGGAAGCCGTCTACGTGATGACCGGCAAACAGGTCTACAAGGACATGACCCAGTTCTGGGGCAAGCTGTTCGGGATCAACTTCGCGATGGGCGTGACGACCGGCATCACGCTCGAATTCCAGTTCGGCACGAACTGGTCGTACTACTCGCACTACGTCGGCGACATCTTCGGCGTGCCGCTCGCGGTCGAAGGCCTGATGGCGTTCTTCCTCGAATCGACGTTCGTCGGCCTGTTCTTCTTCGGCTGGAACCGCCTGTCGAAGGTCAAGCACCTGATGGTCACGTTCCTCGTCGCGCTGGGCTCGAACCTGTCCGCGCTGTGGATCCTCGTCGCGAACGGCTGGATGAACAACCCGGTCGGCGCCGAGTTCAACTACCAGACGATGCGCATGGAGTTGACGAGCCTGTTCGACGTGCTGTTCAACCCGGTCGCGCAGGTGAAGTTCGTGCACACCGTGTCGGCCGGCTACGTGACGGCCGCGATGTTCGTGCTCGGCATCTCGTCGTGGTACCTGCTGAAGAAACGCGACACCGACTTCGCGCTGCGTTCGTTCGCGGTCGCGGCCGGCTTTGGCCTCGCGGCGACGCTTTGCGTGATCGTGCTCGGCGACGAGTCGGGCTATACGACCGGCGAAGTGCAGAAGATGAAGCTCGCCGCGATCGAATCGGAATGGGAAACCCAGCCGGCACCGGCCTCGTTCACGCTGATCGGCATTCCGAACCAGAAGGAAGAGCGCACCGACTACGCGATCAAGATCCCGTATGCGCTCGGCCTGATCGCGACGCGCTCGATCGACGAGCCGGTGATCGGCCTGCGCGAGCTCGCGAAGCGCAGCGAGGAGCACATCCAGAGCGGGATGCTCGCGTACGGCGCCTTGCAGAAGATCAAGGAAGGCGACACGAGCGATGCGACCCGCGCACTGTTCGACCAGCACAAGCAGTATCTCGGCTACGGGTTGATGCTCAAGCAGTTCACGCCGAACGTGGTCGATGCGACGCCGGAGCAGATCAAGGCCGCCGCGAAGAAGACGATCCCGCCGGTCGCGCCCGTGTTCTTCTCGTTCCGGATCATGGTGTTCCTCGGCTTCCTGTTCCTCGCGACCTTCGTCGCCGCGTTCTGGCTCTGTGCGCGCCGGCAGCTGCTGCAGGACAACCGCCGCTGGTTCCTGCGCTATGCGGTGTGGGCGATCCCGCTGCCGTGGCTCGCCGCGGAATTCGGCTGGGTCGTCGCCGAGCTCGGCCGCCAGCCGTGGACGATCGCGGGCATCCTGCCGACGCATCTGTCCGCGTCCAGCCTGACGTCGACGGACCTGTACCTGAGCCTCGCCGGTTTCATCGCGTTCTACACGGCGCTGTTCGTCATCGAGATCAAGCTGATGTTCAAGTACGCGCGCCTCGGCCCGTCGTCGCTGCATACCGGCCGCTATCACCACGAACTCGTGGCCGCCAGCGAGCGCGCCCCGGCCTGAGCACGCACCTGAAACGGAACAAGGAATCGCTATGGACTATGCAACTCTCAAGGTGATCTGGTGGCTGCTCGTCGGCGTGCTGCTGATCGGCTTCGCCGTCACCGACGGCTTCGACATGGGCGCGACCGCGCTGCTGCCGTTCCTCGGCAAGACCGACGAGGAACGCCGCATCATCGTCAACACCGTCGGTGCGACGTGGGAAGGCAACCAGGTGTGGCTGATCACGGCCGGCGGCGCGATGTTCGCGGCCTGGCCGCTCGTCTACGCGGCGTCGTTCTCCGGCTTCTACTTCGCGATGCTGCTCGTGCTGTTCGCGTTGTTCTTCCGGCCGGTGGGCTTCGACTACCGCAGCAAGCGCCCTGACCCGCGCTGGCGCGCGGGCTGGGACTGGGGCCTGTTCGTCGGCGGCTTCGTGCCGGCGCTCGTGTTCGGCGTCGCGTTCGGCAACCTGCTGCAAGGCGTGCCGTTCAAGTTCGACAGCGACCTGCGCGTGACCTATTACGGCGGCTTCTGGGCGTTGCTGAATCCGTTCGCGCTGCTGTGCGGGCTCGTCAGCCTCACGATGCTCGTCGCGCACGGCGCGGCCTTCATCAAGATGAAGACGGAAGGCGTGATCGCGCGCCGCGCATCGATCGCGCTGCGCGTGGCGTCGTTCCTCGCCGTCGTGCTGTTCGTGCTGGCCGGCGTGCTGATCGCATCGTATGTCGGCGGCTTCCACATCACGCACGCCGCGCCGACCGATACGGTCGCGAACCCGCTGCTCAAGGACGTCGCCGCGGGCTCGGGCCTGTGGCTCGCGAACTACGGCGAATTCCCGTGGATGATCGCGGCGCCCGTCGTCGGGATCGCGGGCGGCCTGCTCGCGATGCTGCTCGCCGGCTCGAAGCAGGAAAAGACGGCCTTCCTCTGCACGGGGCTGATGATCGTCGGCGTGATCCTGACCGCCGGCTTCTCGATGTTCCCGTTCATCATGCCGTCGTCGCTCGACCCGAGGAGCAGCCTGACCGTGTGGGATTCGACGTCGAGCCACATGACGCTGCAGGTGATGCTGTTCGCGGTGATCGTGTTCCTGCCGCTCATCCTGCTCTACACGAGCTGGGTGTATCGCGTGATGCGCGGCAAGGTCACGCGCGAGGTGCTCGAAGAGAACACGCATTCGATGTATTGAACCCGGCCGGGGCGCGCAGGCGCCCCGCCGCCCCCGTTTCGCAAGGAGTCGGATCATGTGGTATTTCAGCTGGATTCTCGGTATCGGCGTCGCGCTGTCGTTCGGCATCGTCAATGCGATGTGGCTCGAAGCACGGCAGAAAACGCAGGAAGCACGCGTAACCCGCAACTGACGCGTTCGGCCGATCGAGCGGCCGCCGCCCGGAAGGAACCTCGCCTCGCGCGAGGTTTTTTTTCGCCCGGACAAGCCGGACACGCCGATGCCAATTTAGCGCCAGATTGATACCACTTGAATACCAATAAAAGGTTTCATAAGATCTTTGGACACGGCCGCTGACAGGCCGAATCCATCTGGGTGGGGGAGACATGCGAATCCCGTATGCGGCGCGCACGTGCGCGCCATCTCGCCGTCGCCGCGCGGCGGCCGGTTGCGCTTCGTCCACGACCGGCGCCGCCGTCGTCCGCGCCGGTCACGCGTGCGCCTTTGTCACCGGGCGCGTCGCCACCGCGTCAGGGTCAGCATCGTCCGCAACCGCGGCCGCCGTCGTGCCCGGCCGATGAGGACGCGCACCCGCCCGCGCCGATCCGACCGGCACGCCTGCCCGCCCCCCGTTCCGTAACGCACGCATCCGCGTGCCGACTGCGCGCAGGGCAGCCGCATCGCCCGCGCATCCTGTTGTCCCCGCAGCTCCGTTGAAAGACCCGCCCGCAGCGACGTCATCCCGTGACGCCGCTACGCCCCCCTTTTTTCTCAGGAGTCCGCATGAGCCGAACCTTGTCCACCCTGTTTGCCGGCGTGCTGATCGCGGCACTGCCGCCGGTCGCGCTTGGTGCGCTGCCCGCGTCGAGTGCGGCGGTCGCGGCGGCCGGTGCCGTCCGCCCACCCGTGCCGCCGGCCGATCTCGCGGCGCGGCTGTCGAACGGCCTCGCGCTGCGCGTCGCCGTCGACAACAATCACGCGGCCTCGGCCGGCGTACCGTGCGCCGACCTCGGCGCCGACGGCGCGGCCTGCGCGACGGGCCGCCTGATCCTGCAGAACCGCGGCCACCAGGCGATCGCCGACGGCGGCTGGAAGCTCTACCTGCACAGCATCCGCCGCCTGCTGCGAATCGATCGCCCCGGCTTCGCGTTGCGGCGGCTCACCGGCGACCTGTACGAGCTGACACCGCAACCCGGCTCGGTGCGGCTGGCACCGGGCGAGCGCATCGAACTGCCGTTCGTCGCCGAATACTGGCTGCTGCGCTACAGCGACGTGATCCCGCGCCCGTACGTGGTCGTCGAGGGCGCGCCGCCCGCCGTGCTCCGCTACGACGACACCGACGACGAGCTGCGCTACGTCGAATCGCTGCCGGCCGACGCGCAGAACAACTCGACGGGCAACGCGCCGCCCGTGGCCGCACGGCCCGACCCGAGCCGCGCGCTGCCGAGCGTGAAGCGCGAGCAGCCGCTACCCGGCACGCTCGAGCTGCGCGGTGTCGAGCTCGCCCTGCCCGATCTGCCGGACACGCAGGTCGCGGCGCTGCGCGAACGTGCGACGACACTCGGGCTCGACGGCGCGCGCGTGCCGGTGCGGGGCGCCGTCGCGCCGCGCCGGCTGCCGGCCGACATCGCGACGCCGGGCGGCTACCGGCTCGCGATCGGGCCGCGCGGCGTGCTGATCGAGGGCTACGATCGCGCGGGCCTCTACTACGGCGTGCAGACGCTCTACTCGCTCGCACCGGCCGGCGGCGGCCCGATCCCGGCGATGCTCGTCGAGGATGCGCCGCGCTTCACGCATCGCGGGATGCACGTCGACCTCGCACGCAACTTCAAGCACCCGGCGACGCTGCGCCGCCTGATCGACCAGATGAGCGCGTACAAGCTCAATCGCCTGCACCTGCACCTGTCGGACGACGAGGGCTGGCGCATCGAGATTCCCGGCCTGCCCGAACTGACCGGGATCGGCTCGCGCCGCTGTCACGACCCGAGCGAGACGCGCTGCCTGCTGCCGCAGCTCGGCTCCGGCCCGGACAACCGCTCGGGCGGCGGCTACCTGACCCGCGACGACTACGTGGCGCTCGTGCGTTACGCGGCCGCGCATTTCGTCGAGATCGTCCCCGAGATCGACATGCCCGCGCATGCGCGCGCGGCCGTCGTGACGATGGAGGCACGTTACCGGCGGCTGCATGCGGCCGGGCGCGAGCAGGAAGCGAACGCATACCGGCTGCTCGATCCGCAGGACACGTCGAACCTGACGACGGTGCAGTTCTACGACCGCCGCAGCGACCTGAACCCGTGCGTGCCGGGCGCGCTCAATTTCGCATCGAAGGTGATCCGCGAGATCGCGGCAATGCATGCGGATGCGCAGGCGCCGCTGCACATCTGGCATTACGGCGGCGACGAGGCGAAGAACATCTTCCTCGGCGCGGGCTTCCAGCCGCTGAACGGCACCGATCCGAACAAGGGGCGCATCGATCTCGCCGCGCAGGACAAGCCGTGGGCGCGTTCGCCCGCATGCACGGCGTTGCTCCAGCGCGGCGAGATCAAGTCGATCGACGAGCTGCCGACGCGTTTCGCGCAGCAGGTGAGCGCGGCGGTCAGCGCGAACGGGATCGACGCGATGGCCGCGTGGCAGGACGGCATCAAGCATGCGAACGGGCCGCAGGACTTCAGCACGCGCCACGTGATGGTGTCGCTGTGGGACACGATCTTCTGGGGGGCGTCGGACAGCGCGCGCGACCTGAGCGGCAAGGGCTACCTGACGGTGCTCGCGCTGCCCGACTACCTGTACTTCGACTTCCCGTACACGCTCAACCCGCGCGAGCGCGGCTACTACTGGGGCTCGCACGCGACGGACGAGTACAAGGTGTTCTCGCTCGCGCCGGAGAACCTGCCGCAGAACGCCGAAGTGATGGGCGACCGTGACGGCAACCCGTTCGAGGTAACCGGCACGGGCCCCGCGCCGCGCATCGAAGGCATGCAGGGCCAGGCGTGGGGCGAGGTGATGCGCAACGACACCTTCCTCGAATACATGGCCTATCCGCGACTGCTCGCGCTCGCCGAGCGCGCGTGGCACCGCGCCGACTGGGAACTGCCGTATGCGGCCGGCGTGCGCTTCAAGCGCGGCGATACGCATCACGTCGACACGGCCGCGCTGCAGCGCGACTGGGCCGGTTTCGCGACGCTGCTCACGCTACGCGAATTGCCGAAGCTCGACCGGGCCGGTGTCGGCTACCGGAAGCCGACCTTCACGCTGACGAATCCGTGATCGGCTGAACGACCGGGCGACGCGCGATGCAAGCACGTGCATCGCGCCATCGCCCGCACCAGGAAAAAACGGCTTGCGACGCAAGGATCGCAAGCCGTTTTCGTTTTGCCGGCCGGCCCGAATCCGCATCGCGGATCGGGCCGGCCTGGTCACATCAGGCCGGCTGCGCGGCCGCCCCGCTGCCCGACGGCGGCAGGCGCGCGCCGAGCTGTTCGGCGTAGCGTGCCGCCGCATTGCCGCAGACGATGTGGAACGTGTCGAGCGACACCCACGCGACGTCGAGCGCGCCGAGACGATCGCGATCGACCGCCGACGGATCGCGCACGACCACACGCAGGCGCGTGGTCGCGATCGCGTCGAGCGACACGACGTTGGTCGCGCCGCCGAACACCGCGAGCCAGCGCGTCGGCTCCGGATCGAGCGGACCGGCGGCCGCACCCGTGACGGGTTGCGCCGCGGCGGCCGTCGCCGTCGACGCGGCACCGGTCGCGCCGCTGCCGATCGCGGCACGCATCTCGTCGGCGATGATGTCCGCCTCGGGCCCGATGATCACCTGCACGCTGTTGCCGCCGCGCTTGAGCACGCCGCGCGCGCCGATCGACTTCAGTTCCGGCTCCGAGACCTTCTCCGGATCGACGACGGTCAGGCGCAGGCGCGTCGTGCATGCGTCGACGACCGACAGGTTGCCGGCTCCGCCGAGCGCGGCGATGTAGCGCTGCGCGCGCGGCGCGGCAGCCACCGCAGCGGCGCCCGCCGCCGGCGCGACGAAACCGCCCGATGCGTACGATTCGGCGGCCGCGTCGGCCGATGCCGGCTCACGGCCCGGCGTAGCCATGTTGAACTTGCGGATGAAGAAGCGGAACAGCCCGTAATACGCGGCGCCGTACGCGATGCCGAGCGGGATCGCGATCCAGCCCTTCGTCGACAGCCCGTAGTTCAGCACGTAGTCGATCGCGCCCGCCGAGAACGTGAAACCGAGCTTCACGCCGAGGATCTGGCAGATCGCGAGCGACAGCCCCGTCAGCACCGCGTGGATCACGTACAGCACCGGTGCGAGGAACATGAAGCTGAATTCGATCGGCTCGGTCACGCCGGTCAGGAACGACGTGAGCGCCATCGAGAACAGCAGGCCGCCGACCATCGCGCGGCGCTCCTTCGGTGCCTCGTGCAGCATCGCGAGACACGCGGCCGGCAGGCCGAACATCATGATCGGGAAGAAGCCGGCCATGAAGGTGCCCGCGGTCGGGTCGCCCGCGAAGAAGCGGTGCAGGTCGCCGTGCACGATCTCGCCGCCGGCGGGCGGCGTGAAGTTGCCGAACACGAACCACGCGAGCGAGTTGATGATGTGGTGCAGGCCCGTGACGAGCAGCAGGCGGTTCAGGAAGCCGAACACGAACGCACCGATCGCGCCCGCCGTCGTCAGCCACTGGCCGGCCGCGTCGATCGCATGCTGGACCGGCTGCCACACGTACCCGAACGCGATGCCGAGTACCACGCACACCAGCCCCGTGATGATCGGCACGAACCGCTTGCCGCCGAAGAACGCCAGGTAGTCCGGCAGCTTGATGTCCTTGTAGCGGTTGTACAGCAGGCCCGCGACGACACCCGCGATGATCCCGGACAGCACGCCCATGTTCAGCTTGGGATCGATGTCCTTCATGATCGCGGTTTCGATCAGGTAGCCGATCGCGCCCGCGAGTGCCGCCACGCCGTTGTTGTCTTTCGCGAAACCGACCGCCACGCCGATCGCGAACAGCAGCGGCAGGTTGTCGAAGATCGCGCCGCCGGCGTCGGCGATCATCTTGATGTTGAACACGTCAGGCTGGCCGAGTCGCAGCAGGATGCCGGCGACCGGCAATACCGCGATCGGCAGCATCAGTGCCCGGCCCAGGCCCTGTATTTTCAGAAACGGATTCCCGTTCATTCAGTCCTCCAATCCTTGTCTCGTCGTTAAGCGTCGTTAATCGTCGTTGAGCTGACTGCCTTCGTCGTAATACGGGTCGCGAACCTGCCGTCGACGCTCAGTCGAGCGGCCAGACCTCGCGACTTGCTGCCCTTACCGCCTGTGCCGAATCGAGCGCGAGCAGATCCTGCGCGCGCTGACGGCACAACTGGTAATCGAGACGGCGCACACGCGCCTTGATGCCCGGCACCGATACGGGGTCGACCGACAGCTCGGTCACGCCGAGGCCCACCAGGATCGGCACCGCGAGCGGATCGCCGCCGAGCGCGCCGCACACGCCGACCCACTTGCCGTGCTTCGCGGCACCGCGCACCGCGATGTCGATCAGGCGCAGCACGGCCGGATGCAGGCCGTCCGACTGCGCGGCCAGATCGGCCTGGCAGCGGTCCATCGCGAGCGTGTACTGCGTCAGGTCGTTGGTGCCGATCGACAGGAAATCCGCGTGCTGCGCGAGCTGGTCGGCCAGCAGCGCGGCCGACGGCACCTCGATCATCACGCCGACCTCGACCGGCTCGGTGCGGCCCTGGGCGCGCGCGAATTCGTCGATGCGCTTTTTCAGGCGCACGAGCTCGCCCGCGTCGGTCACCATCGGCAGCAGGATGCGCACCGCGCCGAACGGCTTCACCGCGAGCAGGCCCTGCAATTGATCGTCGAGCAGGTCGGGGCGCACCTGCGCGAGACGGATGCCGCGCAGGCCGAGCGCCGGGTTCGGTTCGGGCGGCAGCGTGAGGTAATCGACTTCCTTGTCGGCGCCGACGTCGAGCGTGCGGATGATCGCCGTGCGGCCCTGCAGCGCGTCGACGATCGACTGGTAGCTCTGCTGGTGCTCGACGACCGTCGGCGCGGCCTGGCGATGGATGAACATCAGCTCGGTACGCAGCAGGCCGACCGCGTCGGCGCCGTTGTCGACCGCGGTGTTCGCATCGTCGAGCGTCGCGATGTTCGCGGCGACCTCGATCGCGCGCCCGTCGACGGTGGCGGCCGCAGCCCCCGCCAGTTGCCGGTTCGCCTCGCGCACGCCGTCCAGGCGCTGGCGCTCGTGCCGCGCGCGCTCGACGTCGAGCGCGGTCGGCGCATGTTCGAGCCGGCCCGCGCTCGCATCGACGACGACCTGCGTGCCGTCCGGGATCGCGTACAGCGCATCGCCGACCGCCACCAGCGCCGGAATGCCGAGCTGGCGCGCGATGATCGCCGCGTGCGACGTCGCGCCGCCGCGCGCCATCACGAGCGCGGTCACGCGCTGGCGATCGAGCGACGACAAATCGGAAGGCGTGAATTCCTCGGCCGCGAGCACCGCCTCGTCGGGCAACACACGCGCGGCACCGTTCGTATGACCGAGCGCGCGCAGCACGCGCTTCTCGATGTCGCGCAGGTCGGCCGCGCGTTCGGCGAGCAGCGCGTCGTCGAGCTTCGACAGCGTGTCGATCTGCGTGCGGATCGTCGCGCGCCATGAGAAGCCCGCGCTCTTGCCGAGGCTGATCAGGTCGCGTGCTGAGTCGATCAGCGTCGGGTCTTCCAGCAGCACGCGGTGCACCGCGAAGATGCCCGCTTCGCCGACCGCGCCGCGCGCCGATGCGTGGCGCACCGTTTCGTCGAGTTCGGCGTCGACGGCCTTCAGCGCCTGGTCGAGCTGGCGGCTCTCCGACGCGGGCGTGCCGGCGGCCTGTTCGGGCGGCACGATCTCCGCATCGTCGAGACGCACCAGCGTGCCGACCGCGATGCCGGGTGCCGCGCACACGCCCGCGAGCGTGTTCGGGTCAATGGGTGCGCCGGCGCTGCGCGCAACCGTCTGCGGCGCGGGCGACCTCAGCCGCGCCGGCTTTTCCTCGACTTCGCCGTGTGCTTCGCGCAGCAGCTCGTGCTCGACCGCATCGACGGCCTGCTGTGCGTGCGCGCCTCGGCCGACCAGTTCGACCGTCGCGCCTTCGCCCGCACCGAGGCCGAGCAGGCCGACGACGCTCGCGATCGACGCCTTGCGGCCGTCGAACAGCACGTCGACGGTCGCGTCGAACCCGCGCACGGCTTCGCGCGCCCGCGCGGCCGGCCGTGCGTGCAGGCCACCCGGCTGGGCCAGCACGATTTCACGGCGCACTTCGTGATGCGCCGCTGCGCCGGTTTGTGCCGCCTGCGCAGCCGCTTCGCCCTTGCCGCGCAGCGTGAGCAGCGGCGTCTTGCCGGCCGTCGCGAAGCCGCTGGCACGATCGACGACCTCGAACGCATCCGAGTTCGCGATCGCGATCACCGACACGAGCGAATGCGCGCTGCGCGCCACCGCGTCCTGGTCGAACTCGATCAGCAGTGCGCCCGCCTCGACACGCGCGCCGGCCTCGACGTGCGCGGTGAAGCCCTGCCCGTTCAGCTCGACGGTGTCGATGCCGATGTGCAGCAGCACTTCCGCGCCTTGCGGCGTCGTGATCGTCACCGCGTGGCCGGTGCGCGCGAGATGCGACACGACGCCCGCGCACGGCGCGACGAGCTGGCCCGCGAGCGGGTCGATGCCGATGCCGTCGCCGAACATCCCGCCGGAGAACACCGGATCGGGCACGTCGGCCAGCGCGACGATCGGCCCGGTCAAGGGGCTGAGCAGGACGATCTGATCATGGGTGGAACTCTTCAACTGGGACTCCTCGGCGCGTCTCATCGGCTGTCTCGGCTATCAGTGCGTTTCGGTGACTTTGTTCAGGTGGCGCGGCGTGTCGGGGTTGCGGCCGCGCGCGACGGCGAGATCCGCCGCCATCACGTAGAACGAAAGAATGGCGGCGATCGGGTCGAGCGCCGAATGGGCGGACTGCGCGAGCGGCAAGGTCGCGCCGGGCGTGCCGGCGGGCGCCGCGAGCAGCACCGCCGCGCCGCGTGCGCGCATGTCCTGCGCGAGCTGCAGCAGGCCGGCCTGCTCGGGCCCCGGCGGGGCGAACACGAGCAGCGGATAGTCGCGGTCGATCAGCTCCATCGGGCCGTGACGGACTTCGGCGCTCGAGAACGCCTCGGCCTGGATACCGGAGGTTTCCTTCAGCTTCAGCGCGGCTTCCTGCGCGATCGCGAGGCCCAGGCCGCGGCCGATCACGATCATCCGCTCGACACCCGCCAGCGCGGCGACGGCCTGCGACCAGTCGAGCCGGCCGGCCTGCGCGAGCACGTCGGGCAGGCCGCGCAATGCGGTCATCAGCGCGGCGTCGCGCTGCCAGTACGCGACGATCTGCGCGGACAGCGACAGCATCGCGATATAGCTCTTCGTCGCGGCGACCGACAATTCGGGGCCGGCGAGCAGCGGCAACTGGTGCTCGCACGCGTCGGCGAGCGGCGACGGCAGCACGTTCACGGCGGCGACGGTGCGCGCGCCGGCTTCGCGCAGCGCGGCCATCGTGTTGACGAGATCGGGGCTCTTGCCCGACTGGGAGAAGGCGATCGCGAGCTGGTCCTGCACCTTCAGCGGCGCCTGCTGCAGCGTGGCGACCGACATCGGCAGCGACGCGACCGGCACGCCGAGGCGGCTCATCGTCAGGCTCGCGAAATAGCTCGCGGCGTGATCCGAGCTGCCGCGCGCGACCGTCAGCGCGACGGCCGGCGGGTGATCGAGCAATTGGCCGGCGAGCGCTTCGACGCGCGCGGTGTCGGCGATCTGCGCGGCGACGACCTGGGCGGACTCGCGCGCTTCCTTAAGCATATTCGACAATCGATTCTCCTTCGACGTAGGTCGCGGTGAGGTTCAGGTCGCGATCGAACACCGCGAGGTCGGCCCATGCGCCGCGCTCGAGGCGGCCGCGATCGGCGATGCCGAGGTAGTCGGCCGCATAGCGCGACATCCGGTTCGACACATCGGCGATCGGCAGGCCGAGCGACACGAGGTTGCGCAGCGCCTGGTCCATCGTCAGCGTGCTGCCGGCGAGCGTGCCGTCGGCGAGACGCACGCCGCCGAGGCACTTCGTCACGTGCTGGCTGCCGAGCCGGTATTCGCCGTCGGGCATGCCCGTCGCTGACGTGCTGTCGGTCACGACGTACAGGCGCGGGATCGCGCGCAGCGCCGCACGAATCGCGCCCGGGTGCACGTGCAGCAGATCGGGAATGATTTCCGCGTATTCGGCGTGAGCAAGCGCCGCGCCCACCAGGCCGGGGTTGCGGTGATGCAGCGGCGACATCGCGTTGAACAGGTGCGTGAAGCCGCACGCGCCGTGCTTGAGCGCGGCCACCGCGTCGTCGTAGGTCGCGAGCGAGTGGCCGAGCTGCACGCGCACGCCGCGCGCGGCCATCTCGCCGATGATCTCGATGTGACCGGCGATTTCCGGCGCGAGCGTGACGACGCGGATCGGCGCGATCGACAGGTACTTCAGCACTTCGTCGAGCACGGCCGAGACGGCCGCGTCGGGCTGCGCGCCGAGCTTGCCGGGGTTGATGTACGGGCCTTCGAGGTGCACGCCGAGCACGCGCGCGCCGCCCGGCGTGCGGGTACGCGCGACGCTGCCGAGGTTGCCGACGACTTTCATCAGTTCGTCGCGCGGCGCGGTCATCGTCGTCGCGAGCAGGCTCGTCGTGCCGAATTGCGCGTGCGTGCGGGCGATCGTCTCGATCGCGTCGCCGCCTTCCATCACGTCGGCGCCGCCGCCGCCGTGCACGTGCAGGTCGATGAAGCCGGGCAGGATGTAAGGCGCGTCGTTCTTCGCGGGATCGACGGGCTTGCCGTCGAGTGTCGTGATGCGGCCGTTCTCGCTATCGAGCGAACCCAGAATCCAGCCGTCGGGGGTAAGGATGTTTCCAGTCAGCATGACGTTCTCTTGATGATCTGGTGACGCGGGTATCCGCGTCGTGATTTGCAATTCCGTGTCGTTGCTTCACGGCTGTCGCGCGCGGGCAAGTCTCGCGCGTCAGCGTTTCAGTTCGGCGACGAAGTCGTAGTAGTCGTCGCGGCAATACGTTTCGCTCACTTCGATCGCGCGCTGGTCGGCACCGTAGCCGATCCGCGTGATCACCAGCAGCGCCGAGCCCGGTTTCACCGCCATCCATTTCGCGATCGCGTGGGTCGCGTTCGCCGCGCGAAAGTGCTGCAGCGCGCGCACGACGGTCATCCCGCGCGCGTCGAGGTACTCGTACAGCGACGCACCGAGCGCCTGCGGATCGGGCACCACCGCGGCCGGCAGCGTCGAGTGCTCGACCGCCATCACGATGCCGTCCGCGCGGCGCAGCCGTTCGAGCCGCGCCACCGTCGCGCCGGGGGCGAGGCCGAGATGCGTGATCTCGTCGCGGCTCGCGGCGCGCAGCGTGCGCGACAGCCATACCGAATCGGGCACGAAGCCGCGTTGCTTCATCTTCGCGGTGAAGCCGACGAGACGCGACAGCGGATCGGCGACGCGCGGCGTGATGAAGCTGCCCGCCCCGCGCGCCCGCTTGATCAGCCCCTGCTCGACCAGCAGCGCGAGTGCGCGACGGGCCGTGATCCGCGATACGCCGACCGACACCGACAGCAGCCGCTCCGACGGCAGCGCCTCGCCGGCCCGCCACGCGCCGGCGTGGATCGCGCTCGCCAGGTTGCGGGCGAGCTGCAGATAGAGCGGCGTATCGCTGAGGGGATCGGGCGCCAGTTCGGACCAGCCGGTTTCCATGTGCCTCCGGGTGTCGGACGACGACCTCGGGCCGTCGAAAGTGAGGGCATTATATAACCACCATAATACCAGTCAACGAACTGGTATTAGCGACGCGGAAATCGCCGAAAGCCTTGCCCGGCAAGCGTTTTAGTTGCGAGAAAGCCTTTGTTTACAACGCGATGCGGGATAGGGATTTACCCGGATTGGTATGCAAGGGGACAGTTCAAGCGCCGGATTTGCCGGGTTTGAAGGGGTGGAAACGATACCGGAATAGAACCAGTTCGGCCGACTGGTATGCATCGGCGTGGGGGGGCCGGTACGACGGGGGCACCCCGGCATCAATGGAACTCGCGGCTCGACGTGCGCAGGCCGCCGAGCAGCGGCGTCAGATCCTCGAAATGCTGCGCGATGAGGTGCCTCACGTCGCTCGCGACCTGCCACACGCCGGACACAGCGAGCAGCCGCGAATCGAGGGTTTCGCGGCGCTGCCGCGCGAGCAGCTCGGGCCGGACGATCAGGTTCACGCAGCCGGTTTCGTCCTCGAGCGTCATGAACATCACGCCTTTCGCGGTGCCCGGCATCTGCCGCGCGGTCACGAGCCCGCATGCGCGCGCGAGCCGGCCGTCGGGCCGGTCGTGCAGTTCGGCCGCGGACGACAGCCGCCGCGCGCGCAGCTCGGGCCGCAGCAGCGCGACCGGGTGGCGGTTCAGCGTGAGGCCGGTGGTGTGATAGTCGGCGAGGATGTCGTCGGCTTCCGACGGCGCGCCGAGTGCCGGCTTCTCCGCTTCGTCGATCGGTGCGGTCGCGAGCAGGTCGCGCTCGGGTGCCGCTGCAACCGCTTGCCACAGCGCGTCGCGGCGGTGGCCGGCGAGGGTCGCGAGCGCGTTCGCGGCGGCGAGCGCCTCGAGATCGCGGCGTTCGAGCTGCGCGCGGCGCGCGAGAGTGTCGACGTTGTCGAAGGGGCCCGCCGCGCGTGCGGCTTCAATCCTGCGGACAGCGGCTTCTCCCAGACCGCTCACGAGCGACAGCCCGAGCCGGACGGCCGGCTGTCCGTGCGGAGGCGGCTGGCCGGGCAGCGCTTCGAGCGATGCCTCCCAGCCGCTTTGCGTGACGTCGATCGGCAGGACCTGCACGCCGTGACGCTTCGCGTCCTGCACGAGTTGCGACGGCGGATAGAAACCCATCGGCTGGCTGTTCAGCAATGCGGCGAGGAAGATCGCCGGTTCGTGGCATTTGAGCCAGCTGCTGGCGTAGGCGAGCTTCGCGAAGCTCGCCGCGTGGCTCTCGGGGAAACCGTAATCGCCGAAACCCTTGATCTGCTCGAAGATCTGTTCGGCGAACTCGGGCGGGTAATCGCGCTCGCGCATCCCGTCGACGATCTTGCCGTGATATTGCTCCAGATTGCCCTTGCGCTTCCACGCGGCCATCGCACGACGCAACTGGTCGGCCTCACCGGCCGTGAAGCCGGCCGCGATCATCGCGATCTGCATCACCTGTTCCTGGAAGATCGGCACGCCGTACGTCCGTTCGAGCGCGGGCTTCAGGTCCTCCTTTGGATAACTGACCTTTTCGAGGCCCTGGCGTCGTTTCAGATAGGGGTGCACTGCCCCGCCCTGGATCGGCCCCGGCCGCACGATCGCGACCTCGATCACCAGGTCGTAATAAGTGCGCGGCCGCAGGCGCGGCAGCATCGACATCTGCGCGCGCGATTCGATCTGGAACACGCCGACCGTGTCGGCGCGGCAGATCATGTCGTAGGTTGCGACGTCATCCTTCGGAATGTGCTTCAACGTGAACGGCTTGCCGTCTGCCTTCGGCGGGCCTCGCCATGCGGTGCGCATGTCGAACGCGCGATGCAGCGCCGACAGCATGCCGAGCGCGAGCACGTCGACCTTCATCAGTCCGAGTGCTTCGAGATCGTCCTTGTCCCACTGGATCACGCGCCGCCCGTCCATCGCCGCGTTCTCGACCGGCACGAGCCGCGTGAGCTTGCCGCGGCTGATCACGAAGCCGCCCGAGTGCTGCGACAGATGGCGCGGGAAGTTCAGCAGCCGCGCGGCGAGCCGGGCCCACGCCTGGATGAGCGGCGTCTCGGGATCGAGCCCGGTCGTCGAGAATTGCTGCAGCAGGTCGCGACTGCCGTCGAACCAGCGATGCGCTTTCGCGACGCGATCGACCAGCACCGGATCGACACCGAGCGCCTTGCCGGTCTCGCGCAGCACACCGCGCGGACGATAGGTCGATACGGCGGCCGCCAGTGCGGCGCGATCGTGCCCGTACTTCTCGTAGATATGCTGAATCACTTCTTCCCGGCGCTGATGCTCGAAATCGACGTCGATATCGGGCGGCTCGCCGCGTTCCACGCTGATGAAGCGCTCGAACAGCATCGTGCTCTGATCGGGATCGACCTCGGTAATGCCGAGGCAATAGCAGACCACCGAGTTCGCCGCCGAGCCGCGTCCCTGGCACAGGATGTTCTGGCTGCGCGCGAATTTGACGATGTCGTAGACGGTCAGGAAGAACGGCTCGTAATTCAGTTTCGCGATCAGGGCGAGTTCATGCCGGATCTGCCTGGCGACTTTCTCCGGCACACCATTCCAGTAACGCCGGGCCACACCCGCCCAGGTCTCCTGCTTCAGGTAGCTCGTCGGCGTATGCCCGCGCGGGACGAGTTCGAGCGGGTATTCATACTTCAGGTCGTCGAGGGAGAAATTGCAGCTGTCGAGCATCGTGCACGTCTGCGCGATCTCCTCCGGCGAAAACAGCTTCCCGATCCGCCCGCGCGCACGCAGATGCTGCTCCGCATTCGGCGCGAGCGCATAACCGCATTCCGCGACAGGCATCCCGACACGGATCGCCGTCATCACGTCCTGCAGTTCCTTGCACGAGCGCCGGTGCATCGTCACGTCGCCGAGTGCGACGATGCGCACGCCGCGCCGCTCGCCAGCCGCACGAATCTCCTCGCGCTGCGCACCGTCCAGCGCGCGCTGCAACTGCACGAGCCCGAGCCGTGCACGTTCGCCGAACGTCGCGCGAAACCACGCGACCTGTGCATCGAGCACGTCCGCGCGCACCGGGTACGCGGGCACGAGAATCGCGAAGCAGTCGGGCATGCCGCGCAGGTGTGCGAATGCCTCGGGCGGCCTCGACAGCATGTGCGACGTCAGCGTGTACGTCCCCTTCGGCGCTTCCATCCGCCGCCACGAAATCAGCTCGGACAGGTTGCCGTAGCCTTCCCGATTCTGCGCGAGCAGCACGAGCCCGAACGCGCCGGGGCCCGGATCATGGCCCGGTGCGACTTCATCCGGTGTGACTTCGAAGTACGAACCGATGACGAGCGGCAACCCTTTCGCCTTCGCCGCGACGTGCATGCGCGGTGCACCGGCGAGCGAGCATTCGTCGGTGATCGCGATCCCGCGATAGCCGAGTTCCGCCGCACGCTCGACCAGTTCTTCCGCATGCGACGCGCCATGCAGGAACGAAAAGTTCGAACGGCAGAACAACTCCGCGTAATCGGGCAGCCAGCTGAATTCCGCAACCATGACCGTTCACCCGAACAGGCCGTGCAGGAACCAGCGCGGCTCGGCCTCGCTCGCTGCCCGCTCCTTGAACACCCAGTAGCACGCACCGGTTTCGTCCTGCGCGACGTGGTAATCGCGTGCGGCGAGCTGGCCATCGAACCACCCGGCCTCGATCCGTTCCACCGACGACATCATCCTGAGCGGCGTATGAAATACCGGCCGCTCCCCCCGCATCAACAGCGGCAGCGGCTCGTCCAGCAACCACGCGGGCCTCGGCGGCACGGCCGGCGGCCCGCCGGCCGGCTTGCCGGCCTGCGCATCGAGCGGCAGCCAGCGGTTCGCGGCCTCGGGCCGGTGATCGGCGACGGGTGCCGCGCGCAGCACGTTCTCCGCGCCGAGCCGTGCGACCAGCAGCTCGAACAGCCGCGCGCGCGTCTCTTTCGTGCCGCCCGGCTCGGGGAACAGATCGTCGGCCGGCGGCGCGACCGATTCGACGCGCGTGGCCGTCAGACGCACCGCGATCACCGCGGCCGGCAACTCGACGCGCGCGAGCCGCTCGCCGAGCAGCCGCATGAAGTGCGTCTCGTCGCGCACGGGCGCGGCGAACGCGAGTTCGAGCGGCGTCGGCGGCACGGCCTGGCGGCCGCGCTCGTGCTCGAGATCGAACGTCATCGCGGCCAGCGACAGCTGCCGCGCGGCCAGCCAGCCGCACAGCTGCACGACGAGCCGCCGCGCGGCGAACAGCACGGCTTCCGCGTATTCGACGCGCTCCGGCAATTCGAGCCGCACGTCGAACACCGGCGGCACCGCCATCCATGCGAGCGGCTCGACCGCATCGCCGTACGCGCGATCGAGCGCGGCCAGCAACGCGGGACCGCAGCGGCGCTGCAGCCCCGCACGCGGCAGGTTGCGCAGGTCGGCGAGCGTGCGGCAGCCGAGGCCGTCGAACCAGCCCGCATACGGACGCGCCTCGGGCAGCAGCACGCACGGCAGCCTGTCGAGCGAACGCACGAGCGACACCTGTCCGGCGACGCGGCGCCGGATGCGTGCACGGGCCGACACGCGCGCGAGCAGCCACGCGCCCCGCCCGGTCGGTGCGGCGGACAGGCGCGCCGCATAACCGAGCGCCGCGAGCGTCGCGCGCACCTGTCGGCACAGCGACGGCAGGCCGCCGAACAGGCGCAGGCTCGGGCCGACGTCGACGATCAGCGTGGCTTCGTCGTCGAGCGCGACGCACGGCGAAAAGCGCAGCAACGCGAGCGCGACCGCGCGCAGCGCATCGGCCTCGCGCGCGGAGTCGCGTTCGACGAGCCGCGTGTGCGGCGCGAGCGTGAGCACGCCGCCGCGCTTCATGCCCGCGCGCACGCCCTGCCGGCGCGCGGGTGCATCGGCGATCAGCACGACACCCTGCTCGAGCACCGCGCAGCCTGCTTCGTCCGCTTCGTCTACGCGTTGCGCCGCGCCGTCAGACGGCGGCGGGGCGCACACGTCGAGCGGCAGGCGCGGCAGATGGATGCCGAGCAAGACGCGCATAGCGGCTCTCCACGATGGGCGACGGCAGGTCGAGCACGAGCGGCTCGCCGCGTGCGGGGCCGCGACGCTTGACGATGTCGAGCGACACGCCGCCCGGCACCGGATACAGCGCGACACGCAGCACGGCCGGCGACGGTTGCCGCGCGGCCGACAGCGGACGCAGCATCACGAACAGCGTGTCGCCCATGCGCGCGGCCGCGAGATGCAGGCGCCGCAGCGCATCGGGCCGGGCGTCCTGCCAGAGCAGCAGCGCGCCGCAGCACCCCGTCTTGAGCGCCTGCTCGGCGGCCCACAGCGCATCGGTGCGGCTGCCGGCACGCAGCCACAGCAGTGCGTCGGACGGTACGCCGAGGCTGGCGAGCGCGGTCGCATGCGGCGCTTGAGGCGGCGCGACGAGCGCAAGCGGACGGCGCGCGCTGACGGTGCGGGCGAGCGCGGGTGCGAGCAGCCGCATCTCGCCGCAGCCCGGCTGCGCGGCCAGCAGTTCGACGAGCCCGCCGACCGGCCAGCCGCCGCCCGGCAACTCGGCCGACAGCGGGACGAAGCCGGTATCGATCGTGCGCGGGCCGCCGCGCGCGAGCTGGGAACCGCGCCACAGCGACGGATGAAGGGATTCGGGAGAAATGGAGGATGCGAGCATGACGCCACCCACAACTGTATGGATATACAGTATATGGCAATGCGCTCGCGTCGCACAGCACCGGCGCGAAACCGGTTTTCGTCAGAGGAAAAACGACGGGCAAGCCGGCGCGGTCGTCATGTTACGCCGCACCGGAGCGGGTATGGCCGGACCGTGCCGCCCGAACGCGCGCCACCGCCAACCGGGCCGAATTGGCGACCCGCCGCGCCACCCCAATTCGTCGGGCTGATTCGCCGGGCTGATTCGCCGGGCTGATTCGCCGGGCTGATTCGCCGGGCTGATTCGTCGGGCTGATTCGCCGGGCTGATTCGTCGGGCTGATTCGTCGGGCCGACTTGTCGACCCGACTCGCCGGGCCGACGCGCCACCCCTCACGCGAACCGGCACGATGCAACACCCCGCGCCGCGCCGACCCGCCCACCAGCCGTCAGCCGAGCAGCAGCGCGTCGTCGTCGAGCTGCTCGTGACGCACCTTCTCGAACATCTGCAGCAGGTCCGGCACGTCGAGCCCCTTGCGCGCGTCGCCCGACACGTCGAGCACGACCTGCCCCTGGTGCAGCATCACCGTGCGGTCGCCGTAGTCGAGCGCCTGCCGCATGCTGTGCGTGACCATCATCGTCGTCAGCTTGCTCTCGGCGACGATGCGCGCGGTCAGCTCCAGCACGAACGCGGCCGTCTTCGGGTCGAGCGCGGCCGTATGCTCGTCGAGCAGCAGAATCCGCGACGGCCGCAGCGACGCCATCAACAGGCTCACCGCCTGCCGCTGGCCGCCCGACAGCAGCCCGATCCGGTCGGTCAACCGGTTTTCCAGCCCGAGGTTCAGCAGCCGCAGCTTGTCGCGGAACAGCTCGCGCGACGGCCGGTCGAGCGCCGCGCGAAAGCCGCGCCGCGCGCCGCGCGCCATCGCGAGCGCCATGTTCTCCTCGATCGTCAGCGCCTCGCAGGTGCCGGCCATCGGATCCTGGAACACACGCGCGACGAGGTGCGCGCGGTCCCACGCGGCCTTGCGCGTGACGTCCGTGCCGTCGATCGAGATGCGTCCCGCATCGACGGCCTGGTCCCCGCTGATCGCATTGAGGAAGGTCGATTTGCCGGCGCCGTTCGAGCCGATCACCGCGACGAACTGGCCGTCGGGAATCTCGAGCGACAGCCCGCGCAGCGCGCGCGTCTCGATCGGCGTGCCGGGATTGAACGTCAGTTTCAGGTCTTGTGCGGACAGCATGTCAGGCCCCTCCGTTCTTGCGCGCGAACAGCTTCTTGCGCGTTGCCGGCAGCACCAGCGCGATCGTGACGAGCGCGGCCGTCACGAGGTTCAGGTCCTGCGCCTTCAGCCCGATGAATTCGCTGTTCAGCGCAAGCGCGATGAAGAAGCGGTAGACGATCGCGCCGAGCACGACGGCGAGCGTCGTCAGCACGAGCCGGCGCGCCGGCAGCAGCGTCTCGCCGATGATCACCGCGGCCAGCCCGATCACGATCGTGCCGATCCCCATCGAGATGTCCGCGCCGCCCTGCGTCTGCGCGAACAACGCACCGGCGAGCGCGACGAGCGCGTTCGACAGCGCCATCCCGGCGAGCGTCGCGCGGCCGGTCGCGATGCCCTGCGCGCGCGCCATCCGCGGGTTCGCGCCGGTCGCGCGCATCGCGAGGCCGAGCTGCGACGAGAAGAACCAGTCGAGGCCGAGCTTCGCGACCACGACGACGATCGCGAGCAGCGCGGGGCGCAGCACGTAATCGGGCATCCAGTCGGGCTGCAGCACGGCGAAGACGGTCGGCTCGGTGATGAGCGGCACGTTCGGCCGACCCATGATCCGCAGGTTCACCGAATAGAGCGCGATCATCATCAGGATGCTGGCGAGCAGGTCCATGATCTTCAGGCGCACGTTGAGCCAGCCGGTGATGAAGCCGGCCACCGCGCCCGCGACGATCGCGATGCAGGTCGAGCTGAACGGGTCGTAGCCGGCGGAGATCAGCGTCGCGGCGACGGCGCCGCCGAGCGGAAAGCTGCCGTCGACGGTGAGGTCGGGGAAGTTGAGGATGCGAAACGAGATCAGCACCCCGAGGGCGACGAGGCTGAAGATCAGGCCGATCTCCAGGGCGCCCAGAAACGAGAACAGAGACATGATGGGGAAATCCTGTTGCTTCCCGGCCGGACGTGTACGGCCGGGCGAAGCGAACGGGCGGCCCCGGGTGGGAGCCGCCCGTCCGGCGGTGTCGTTCAGGCCCGGATCGGGCCTGCAGGCGCGGCGCTCGGGCCGCGGCTTACTTGATGACCGTCTTCGCGTCCTTGAGCAGATCGGGCGCGAGCGTCACGCTCTGCTTCGCGGCCGCGCCCGTGTTCGCGAACAGCTCGAGGTTGCTGCTCGTTTCCGACGCGATCGCGCCCGGCTTCTCGCCCTTCAGGATGCGCGCGACGACCTTGCCCGTCTGGCGGCCGAGGTCGCCGTAGTTGATGCCGAGCGCCGCGATGCCGCCGCGCTTCACGCTGTCGGTGTCGCCGGCGACGAGCGGGATCTTCGCTTCGTTCGCGACCTTCACGAGCGCTTCGTACGCGGACACGACGTTGTTGTCGGTGTTCGTGTAGATCACGTCGACCTTGCCGATCAGGCTTTTCGCGGCCGGGCCGATGTCGACGGTACGCGGCGCGGCCGCTTCCTTCAGCGTCATCCCCTGCTTCGCGAGGATGTCCTTCAGCTCCTTCACGACGACGACCGAATTCGCCTCGCCCGGGTTGTAGACCATGCCGACCGTCTTCGCGTTGGGCACGACGCGCTTGATCAGCGCGACCTGGCGATCGAGCGGCAGCTTGTCGGACACGCCCGTCACGTTGGTGCCCGACGGGCCCCAGCCCTTCACGAGCTGCGCGGCGACCGGATCGGTCACGCCCGAATAGACGACCGGCACGCTCTTCGTCGATGCAACCACCGCCTGCGCGGCCGGCGTCGCGATCGCGACGATCACGTCGGGCTGGTCGCCGACGAACTTGCGCGCGATCTGCGCGGCCGTGCCCGTGTTGCCCTGCGCGCTCTGGTATTCCCACTTGAGCTTGTCGTCGCCGTAACCTTCCGCCTTCAGTTCGGCGCGCACGCCGTCGCGGATCGCATCGAGCGCCGGGTGGTCGACGATCGACAGCACCTTGACGGTCTGGGCGTGCGCGGCACCGGCCAGCGCGAGTGCGGCCACGCCGGCCGTGATCGAACGGATCGCGAAAGTCTTGAAACGCTTCATGGGTGTGTCTCCCCCGTATTGTGTCGGTTCTGGATGATGGATTCCCGCCGCCGTCGTGCGGGCGCCGCCACGCGTGCGACGCGGTGGCGGCCGGCCCGTGCGCGCCCCGGGAAGGCGCGCAGCGGCGAACGCACGAGGATACCATTTCCGCAGACCACCGCCTGACTCCCGGCTTTCTTGAAGAGGCCGGGTCGCGGCGCCCGCCGGGGCGCCGCGACCGCGCGCGAAGCCCGGCCGGCGGCGGTTTCGGCCGCCCCGGCGCAACGCGTCAGCCGTGCTCGCGGCTTTACGTTATGCTGTCGGCCGACCCAGTCCACGCCATCGGAGGCGACATGAAACGGGGGATCCGAGCCATCGCATTCGCGGCTGTCGCGCTGGTGTTGCCGGGAGCGGCGTTCGCGCTGACCGACGGCAGCGCGCAATACGACGACTGCATGCTCAATGCGCTGCGCGAGAGCCGCAACGGTGCGGCGGCCCAGTTGATCCAGCGCTCGTGCGACGCGCTGTACCGCAACAACGCGATGCTGCTGCCGCGCGAGCGGCGCTTTCACGAGTGCGTCGTGCAGTCGCTGCCGGGCGTACGCGACAACTATGCGATCCAGCAGATCATGTCGATCTGCTCGCGGCGCGGCGAGATGTGAGACGGCGCCGAACGCGGCATCCCGCGGCCCCCCGACCGGCCGCGCCAATGAAAAAGGGCCTGCGCGATGCAGGCCCTTTCGTTCAGCGGTCCGGCCGGTGTGCTGCGTTCAGAACGACGCGACCATCGAGCCCTTGAACTGCTTCTTGATGAATTCGCGCACTTCCGGCGACTGGTACGCCTTGACCAGCTTCTTCACCCACGGCTGGTCCTTGTCCTTCGCGCGCACGGCGATCAGGTTCGCGTACGGGCTCGTCAGCGATTCGAGCGCGATCGCGTCCTTGGTCGGCTGCAGGTTCGCGGCGAGCGCGTAGTTCGTGTTGATCACGGCCGCGTCGACGTCCGACAGCACGCGCGGCAGTTGCGCGGCGTCGAGTTCGGAGATCTTCAGCTTCTTCGGGTTCTCGGCGATGTCGAGCACCGTCGCGTTGTTGCCGCCCGTGCCGGCGCCCGCCTTCAGCTTGATCACGCCTTGCGTCTGCAGCAGCAGCAGCGCGCGGTTCTCGTTCGACGGATCGTTCGGCACCGCGAGCTTCGCGCCTTGCGGCAGGTCCTTCAGCGTCTTGAACTTCTTCGAGTACACGCCGATCGGCGAGATGTAGGTCAGGCCCGCGCTGACGATCTTGTAGCCGCGCTGCTTCACCTGGCTGTCGAGGTAGGGCTGGTGCTGGAAGCTGTTCGCGTCGAGGTCGCCCGAATCGAGCGCCGCGTTCGGCTGCACATAGTCGTTGAACTCGATGACCTTCACGTTCAGGCCTTCCTTCTCCTTCGCGACCTTCTGCACGAGCTGCCACACTTCCGCATCCGGGCCGGCCACCGTGCCGACCTTGATCACCTTGTCTTCGGCGTGCGCGCCTGCCGACAGCGTCAGCGCTGCGCCGGTGGCCAGCACGGAAAATACCTTCAGGAGACTGCGACGCTTCATCTGTTTCTCGCTTTCTTGCTTACTGGAAATAGGGCGCGATACGGGTAAGCCCCGACTCGCAGGAAGGGGCAAATGGTGTCACAGGATCGGCGGGAAGTGAAATACATCCCGCTCATATGGGTATGCACCGCAGCAGTGCCGGCGGAAGCTGCGCGACTCGGCCGTTAGTTGCGTTTGAGCGACGTGCGCGTCAGCCGGTGCGCGTCACGCCGCCGTCGCATGGTCGGCCGCCTTCGTGCCGAATGCAGGCTCGCCCGTCTGCCCGCCGGCCCGGCGCGACGACAGGCCGTCTGCATCGACGACCCGGAACGCGCCGACCGCATCGCGCAGCCGCGCGGCCTGTTCCTGCAGCGATGCGGCGGCCGCCGCCGCTTCCTCGACGAGCGCCGCGTTCTGCTGCGTCACCTGATCCATCTGCGTGACCGCGCGCCCGACCTGCGTGATGCCGCTCGCCTGCTCCTCGGACGCGGCCGCGATCTCGCCCATGATGTCGGTCACGCGCGCGACGGCTTGCAGGATCTCGCCCATCGTCGTGCCGGCCTGACCGACCAGCGTCGAGCCGTTGCGCACGCGCTCGACCGAGTCGACGATCAGCTCGCGGATCTCCTTCGCGGCCGTCGCGCTGCGCTGCGCGAGCGAGCGCACTTCGCCCGCGACCACCGCGAAGCCGCGGCCCTGCTCGCCCGCGCGCGCGGCTTCGACCGCCGCGTTCAGCGCGAGGATGTTGGTCTGGAACGCGATGCCCTCGATCACGCCGATGATGTCGGCGATCTTGCGCGAGCTGTCGTCGATCTCGCCCATCGTGCCGATCACGCGGTTCACGACGTCGCTCCCGGTGCGCGCGATCTCCGATGCGTTGTTCGCGAGCCCGCTCGCCTGTCGCGCGTTGTCGGCGTTCTGCTTCACCGTCGCGGTCAGCTGCTCCATGCTCGCGGCGGTTTCCTCCAGCGACGCGGCCTGCTCCTCGGTGCGCTGCGACAGGTCGTCGTTGCCGGCGGAGATCTGGCGGCTCGCCGATGCGATCGATCCGGCCGACTGGCGAATCCCGCCGATCGTCGCCTGCAGGCGGGCCTGCATGTCGTGCATCGCGGCCATCATGCTCGTACGGTCGCCCGCGCGCACGGGCACCGGCTGCGTCAGGTCGCCCTGCGCGATGCGCGCCGCGAGCGCGGCCGCTTCGTCGGGCTCGCCGCCGAGGCTGCCGCGCACGTTGCGGATGATCACCAGCATCGCCGCGCTGATCACGAAGCCGATCACCAACACGACCGCGAGGTGGCCGAGCAGCGTCCGGTAATAGATGGTGTCGATGTCCTTCAGGAAGACGCCGCTCGAGATGTTCCAGTCCCACGGCGTGAAGCGCGTGACGTAGCTGATCTTCGGCACGGCGGTTTCGCTGTGCGGCAGGCGCCCGCGGTACTCGGCGAAGCCGCTGCCGGTTTCCTTCGCGGCGTTCAGGATCGTGACGAACAGCGGCTTGCCGTCCGGGTCGAGATAGTCGCCGACCTGCGTGCCGACCAGCTTCGGCAGCGTCGGATGCATCAGCACGACCGGCTTCGAGTCCATCACGAACACGTAGCCCGAATCGCCATAGCGCATCGCGGCCAGGCTCGCGAGCGCGTCGCGCTTCGCGTCGGCCTCGGGCAGCGTGCCGCCCTGCGCGAGTGCGTGATACGCCTTCACGATGCCGGCCGCCGAGTCGACGAGATTCGCGATGCCTGCCTTGCGTTCGGCGAGCATCGTCGCGCGCGTCTCGTATGCGCTCCATGCGCCGACGCCCAGCAGACCGATCCATACCAGCGCAAGCGCGAGCCACAGCTTGCGGTTCAAACTCATTCTGCTCATCTGCGTGCCTTTGTCGATGTCGATGCGCACGCTGCGCGCGAACGGCCCGCCCCGCGCAAACGCTTGCCTTTTTATTTACGGCACCGAGGCTTACAACTTGAATACGCGCGGGTGCGGCGAACCGCCGGTCGGCCGGCCGCCCGCAGCGCGACAGCCCGCATCCGCTGTGCTAAAAAGACCGGCTGGCCGGCACACGAGGAGCCGGCACCATTCCGGGGGCCATCCATGTACGTCATCGACATCCACTACACCGCATCGCTCGAACACATCGACGATGCGCTCGAACGCCATCGCGCATTCCTGCAGCCGCAGTTCGACAAGGGCATCTTCATCGCGGCCGGGCCGAAGGTGCCGCGCGAAGGCGGTGTGATCCTCGCGGCCCGCATCGATCGTGACGAGCTCGACGCGATCCTGAAGACCGATCCGTTCGTCATCGAAGGACTCGCCACGTATCGCGTGACGGAATTCCGGATCACGCGTGCCGCATCCGGCTTCAACGTACCCGCGCTGCCGTAACGCGACATGCGACGCGTGCGCGATGCGCGCGCGCCGACACGCCGCCCGACGGGCGGCGCATGCCAACAATGAGGAGAGAACCAGGGTGACGGCGCGTGACGGCCGTCACACGCAACGCCGGGCCGGGCGCCCGGCGGCGGCCGGTCAGTCGACCAGCAGCTTCAGGTCGTGGACCCACGGGCCGGGGCCCTGGCCGTCACGCACGAACAGGCGCAGCTTGCCGTCGCGGTCGAACACGTAGCTCGCGGCAGTGTGATCCATCGTGTAGCTGCCGGGCGTCTTGCCGGGCACCTTCGCGTAGTACACGCGGAAATCCTTCGTGACCTTCTTCAGCGCGGCTTCGTCGGCCGGCCGCAGGCCGATGAACGACGGATCGAACGCGGGCACGTACTGGCCGAGCAGCGCCGGCGTGTCACGCTCCGGATCGACGGTGACGAACAGCACCTGCACGCGTTTCGCGGCATCGGGCCCGAGCTGCTTCAACGCTTCGGACAGCTCGGCCATCGTCGTCGGGCACACGTCCGGGCAGTGCGTATAACCGAAGAACATCACGACGGCCTTGCCCTTGAAATCGCCGAGCGTGCGCACCTTGCCGGCCGTATCGGGCAGCGAGAAGTCGCTGCCGAACTGCGTGTTGCCGGTGATGTCGAGATTCTGGAATTTCGGTGCGTTGTCGCATCCGGCGAGCAGCAGCGCTGCCGTGAATGCGCATGCGAGCATCCAGCCTTGGCGCGCGCGGCGCCCGAACCGTGATTGGAGCATTGCGTTCAAACCGTGCGGTTACACGCCGAGCAGCGGGCGTGCATAGTGATCGACGAGCAGCGCGGCAAACAGCAGCGACAGGTAGACGATCGAGTAGCGGAAGGCCTTGCGGGCGAGTTCGTCCGAATAGTCGCGATGGATCTTCCACGCATACGCGAGGAACACCGCGCCGAGCAGCACCGCGCTCGTCAGGTAGACGGCCCCGCTCATCCCGGAGATGAACGGCATCAGCGTGACCGCGAACAGGATCACCGTGTACAGCAGGATGTGCAGCCGCGTGAACTTCTCGCCGTGCGTGACGGGCAGCATCGGCAGCCCCGCGTTTTCGTAGTCCTTGCGGCGATACAGCGCGAGCACCCAGAAATGCGGCGGCGTCCACACGAAGATGATCAGCACGAGGATCCACGCGTCGCCCGGCACCGCGCCGGTGACCGCGGCCCACCCGAGCGCCGGCGGCATCGCGCCCGACGCGCCGCCGATCACGATGTTCTGCGGCGTCATCGGCTTGAGCAGCAGCGTGTAGATCACCGCATAACCGACGAAGGTGGCGATCGTCAGCCACATCGTCAGCGGGTTCGTGAACGTGTAGAGCGTCCATGCGCCGACGCTGCCGAGCACGGCCGAGAACAGCAGGATCTGCGGCGTCGTGATCTCGCCGCGCGCGGACGGGCGCCACGCGGTACGGCGCATCATCGCGTCGATCTTCTGTTCGACGAGGCAGTTGATCGCGAACGCCGCGCCGGCCAGCAGCCAGATGCCGACCGTACCGCCGATCAGCACGTGCCACGGCACCATGCCCGGCGTCGCGAGGAACATGCCGATCACCGCGCAGAACACCGCGAGCTGCGTGACACGCGGCTTCGTCAGCGCCATGTACTGGGAAAAGCGGCTACCGGGCGATTGGGAGAGGGTGCTTTGCATGGGGGCGGTCACGCCGGGGCGGCGTCGCGCGCAGGCTGCGCGACACGGCCGGGGCGGCTTGAAAGGATGCGAAAGTTTAACATGACGACGAGCAGCAGCAGGATCGCGGCCCCGCCGTTGTGCGCGACGGCGACCGGCAGCGGCCACTGCAGCACGATGTTGGTCAGGCCCGTCACGAACTGCAGCAGGACGACCAGCAGCACGCCGTTCGCGGGCCGCCGCAGCGATTCGAAGCGGCGCATCTTCAGCGCGAACGCGACCAGATACGCGACCACGACGAACGCGAACGTGCGGTGCGTCCAGTGGATCGCGACCAGCGCGTCCTGCGTGATCGCGTCGCCGTCCTTCGTCATTCCGAGCGCGCGCCACAGGTGGAAGCCGTGCTGGAAGTCCATCGGCGGAATCCACTGGCCGTTGCAGGTCGGGAAGTCGGTGCATGCGAGCACCGCGTAGTTGGTGCTCACCCAGCCGCCGAGCGCGATCTGCACGACCAGCAGCACGAGCGCCGCGAGCGCGGCCGCGCGATAACGGCCGGCTTCCGGATCGTACGACGGCAGCGGCGTCTGCCGCGCCGCAAGCCACCCGAGCGTGCCGAGCAGCGTCAGGCCGAGCAGCAGGTGGATCGTGACGATCACCGGCTGCAGCTTCATCGTGACCGTCCATGCGCCGAACGCGCCCTGCACGAGGATCAGCAGCAGCAGGCTCGTCGGCCACCACGGCGACACGTGCAGCGGGCGGCGGCGCAGCCTCGCGGACCACGCGATCACGACCTGCGCGATGATCAGCACGCCGATTGCCATCGCGAAATAGCGGTGGATCATCTCGATCCACGCCTTCGTCATGCTGACGGGGCCCGTCGGCATCGCCTGGTGCGCGGCCGTGATCGCGGCGTGCGCGATGAACGGCGACGACGTGCCGTAGCAGCCCGGCCAGTCAGGGCAGCCGAGCCCCGAGTCGGTCAGCCGCGTGAAGCCGCCGAACATCACGAGGTCGAGCGTCAGGAAGGTGGTGATCCACACCAGCTTGCGAAACTTGTTGTCGTCGGCCTTCACCCACACGTACGACAGCGGCAGCAGCGCGATGCACAGGCCGATCAGGCCGAGTTGCAGTAGATACGACATCGGTTCTTTGCCTCTCGTCTTGCCTTAGCCGATGCTCGACCACTTCAGCAGCTTCGTCACGTCCGACTTGATCTTGCTGGGGTTCGGATCCTTAGGGAAACGCATCATCAGGTTGCCGTTCGGGTCGACCAAGTAGAGGTGGTCGCTGTCCTTCGTGCCGGCATCGGCCGGCAGCCATGCGGCCACCGCGGCCGGATCGGCGACGAGCCGGCGCGTGTCGGGATAGGCATCCAGCACCTTCTGCGGCATCGCGCCCGCGTCGCTGCGCAGCCACACCATCGTGATCCGGTGCCGCTCGCCTGCCTGCGTGACGCGGATCTGGCGCATGAAATAGAGCTTCTGCGCGCATGCGTCGTCACACGCGCTGCGGTCGGTCATCACGAACAGCCACACGCCGCGCAGCGACGACAGCGGCACGGTCTTGCCGGTTTCGTCGGTCACCTGCAGATCCGCGGGGATCGGACGCTGCGGCTCGATCAGCGTGCCGTAGTTCGTCGAGCCGCCCTTCGGCTTGATCACGTAATAGGTGAAGTACGACGCGATCATCGGTGCCGCGCACACGAGACCCAGCAGCACGAGCATCCAGCGGCCGCGCTTGCGGGCCGCCGGCGACATCGGCGCAGCGGCCGAACCCTGACGGGAAGATTGCATGGACAAATCAGACCTCTCGAAACGAACCCGCGGCGCCGGCGCCGCGTCCTGGCATGGCGCTCACGCGCCGGACGACTTCTTCGCCGCACGCCGCGCGGCGTACAGGCCGAAGCCGAGCGCGGCCGCCGCCATCGCCCACCACTGAAACATGTAACCGTAATTGCGCTCGACGCCGGTCGTCGCCGCCGGCCAGTCGCGCACGAGCTTGTCGCCGTCGTCGCTCGTCTGCTGGATCACGAACGGCTGCAGCGGCAGCCCGGTTTCCTTCGCATACGCGGCGACGTCCAGGTTCTGCCGGATCTTCTGGTGCGCCGCCGACCCGCCTTCGCCGAGCTCGAAAGCACGCGACGCGTCGGCACGCGCGATGCCCACGATCTCGACGTCGCCCGCCGGCGTCGCGAACGGCTCGATCGCCGTGCGATCGGCGATATTGCGCGGCAGCCAGCCGCGGTTCACGAGCACGACGCCGCCGCCCGTGAGTTTAAACGGCATCACGACGTAAAAACCCGGCTGGTCGTTATACGGCCGATTGTCGAGGAACACCGCCTGTTCAGGCAGGAAACGGCCCTTCGCCCGCACACGGTGAAACTCGATCGACGCGAGCGGCATCGGCTGCGCGCCGACATCGACGGGCGCCGCCTGCTCGTAGCGCTCGATGCTCGCCTGCAGCGCTTCCTTCTGGTGCGCGCGGTCGCGCTGCCAGAAACCGAGACGGATCGTAACGGCGACGACGACGAGAATCAGCAGCGCAGGCAGCCAGCGAATCTTCATCATGCAGCCCGCCCGGCATGTGCCGGAATGCGAAGTGCGATAATTATCCTCTTCCTTCCGAATTGCCGTCGTCCGGTTCGTGTCATGCACATACTCGTTCCCATCGCCTTCGTCCTCATCATTGCCAGCATGGGCTCGGCGCTCTACTTCATGATGCACGACCGCGGCCACACGAAACGCATGGTCTGGTCGCTCGCCACCCGCGTCGGGCTGTCGGTCTCGCTGTTCCTGCTCATCCTGATCGCGAACTGGATGGGCTGGATCCATTCGACCGGCCTGCCGATCGGGCGTTGATGCCGCTGCCGCGGCCGCCGCTGTGACATTTCGCCGCATGGCCGCGCCACCAAGCAAAAGCGCCGCCTGACTGAGTCGCGGCGGCGCCAGGGTGGTGTCGCTCGCAGCCTCGCTGCCGCGCCCACGACACCAATGAAAACGGCCCGCGCATTGCTGCGCGGGCCGTTTTTCCATTTACAGCCAGTAGACGACGACGTACAGGCCGAGCCAGACGACGTCGACGAAGTGCCAGTACCACGCGGCGCCTTCGAATGCGAAGTGATGATCGGGCTTGAAGTGGCCGCGGATCATCCGCACCAGCACCACCGCGAGCATCGTGCCGCCGAGGAACACGTGGAAACCGTGGAAGCCGGTCAGCAGGAAGAACGTCGAACCGTACACGCCCGAGTTCAGCGTCAGGTTCAGTTCGTTGTACGCGTGGTAGTACTCGAAGCCCTGCAGGAACAGGAAGCAGATACCGAACACGAGCGTCGCGGCCAGCCATGCGATCGCCTTCTTGCGATGGTCGTCACGCAGCGCGTGGTGCGAGATCGTCAGCGTCACGCCCGACGACAGCAGGAACGCGGTGTTCAGCGTCGGGATCGGCCACGGGCCCATCGTCTTGAAGTGACCGGCGAGTGCTGCCGGGCCTTCGTTCGGCCACACGGCGGAGAAATCCGGCCAGATCAGCTTGTAGTCGAGGCTGCCGAGCTGGTGCAGCGCGATTTCACGTGCATAGAACAGCGCGCCGAAGAACGCGCCGAAGAACATGACTTCCGAGAAGATGAACCAGCTCATGCTCCAGCGGTACGACTTGTCGACGTTCTTGCCGTAATGACCGCCTTCCGACTCGGCGATCGCGTCGCCGAACCAGTGATACAGCGTGAAGAGCAACCACAGCAGGCCGAGCAGTGCCGTAAACGGCGCCCAGTCGTGACCGTTGATCCACAGCGCCGCCGATCCGAGCATGACCAGCAGGCCGGTGGCCGCACTGATCGGATGGTGCGACGGATGCGGCACGAAATAGTACGGGGTCTGGTTTTGACCGCTCATGCTTGATTCTCCACTTCTGTCCAATTTGTGTACCGGAAACCGCTCCGGCTTTATTTCTTGCGCGGCGTGACCGCCACCACTCTTTCCTGCACGCGGCGCCGTGGCGCCGCGCACTGCATTCTTTCGTGACCGTGCGCCGCTAGCCGCGCGCCGCTAGCCGCACGCCTCAGCCCACGACGGCACGCACGATCAGGATCAGCACGCCGATGAACACACCGGCCGCCAGCAACGCGACGATCAGCACGTGCAGCGGATTCAGCTGCGTCGCGTCGGCCTCCAGGTCGCGCCGCTTGCGCACCCCGAAGAACGACCACAGCACGGCCTTCAGCGCCTGACCGAACGACCCGCCCCGCTTGACCTCCGTCATCGCCCCGCCTCCGTCGTCATGCGTCCGGCTTCGCCGCGCCCTGCGCCGCGGTCTTGCCCGGCGCCGGCGCCGGCGTGGCCGGCGTATTCAGCTCGAAGAACGTGTACGACAGCGTGATCGTCTTCACGTCCTTCGGCAGTTTCGGATCGATCACGAACACCACCGGCATCTTGCGCGATTCGTTCGCGGCCAGCGTCTGCTGCGTAAAGCAAAAGCACTCGATCTTCTTGAAGAACTCCGTCGCCTGCTTCGGCGCGTAGCTCGGAATCGCCTGTGCAACGACCGGCCTGCCCTGCCCGTTCGTCACGTCGTACACGATCGTCGTCAGCTCACCCGGATGCACGTCGAGGCTGTTGTGCTCCGGCTTGAAACCGAGCGGGCCGCGCGCATTCGCGTCGAACTCGACCGACACCGTGCGGCTGGTGTCGACCTGCGAATTCTTCACCTCGCGCTCGCTCACATCGCGCTGCACCAGGTTGTTGATGCCGGTGATCTGGCAGATCGCCCGGTACATCGGGATCAGCGCGAAGCCGAAACCGAACATCAGCCCGGCCACGACGAAGAGCTTCACCAGCATCGAACGATTGAACGCGCGATCGACGGCGCCCTCTTCCGGCTTCGACATACGACAACTTCCTCGCTACTGCGTCTGTTGCTGCATCAGTGAGTGGACAGCCACCACTGCTTGATCACGACACCCACAAAAAAAACGGCGGCGATGACGAGCAGGATGAGGCCGAGCCGCTTGTTGCCCGCGCGGATCTGCTCGGGCGTTCGTCTTTGTTGTGGATTCCGGTTCATCTGAAACTTCGCTGACATTTCAATTCCGCGCCCGCCGCGCCTGCCTGCGCGGCAGGCAACGGCGGAGCGCTGGGTGAAACTTATTCGACGTGCGGCGGTTGCTCGAACGTATGGAAGGGAGCCGGGCTCGGCACCGTCCACTCGAGGCCCGTCGCGCCGTCCCACGGCTTGTCCGACGCCTTTTCCAGCTCGCCGCCGCCACGGTAGGCCGGCAGCGCGACCGCGAACAGGAAGTACACCTGCGCGAGGCCGAAGCCGAATGCGCCGATCGTCGCGACCTGGTTGAAGTCCGTGAACTGCGCCGGGTAGTCCGCATAACGACGCGGCATGCCGGCGAGACCGACGAAGTGCATCGGGAAGAACGTCAGGTTGAAGAAGATCATCGACGCCCAGAAGTGGATCTTGCCGCGCGTCTCGTTGTACATCCAGCCCGTCCACTTCGGCGCCCAGTAGTACCAGCCCGAGAACAGCGCGAACAGCGAGCCGGCCACCAGCACGTAGTGGAAGTGCGCCACCACGAAGTAGGTGCCGTGATACTGGATGTCGAGCGGCGCCATCGCGAGCATCAGGCCAGTGAGGCCGCCAAACGTGAACACGAACAGGAAGCCGATCGCGAACAGCATCGGGGTTTCGAAGGTCATCGAGCCGCGCCACATCGTCGCGAGCCAGTTGAACACCTTCACGCCCGTCGGCACCGCGATCAGCATCGTCGCGTACATGAAGAACAGCTGGCCGGTGACCGGCATGCCCGTTGCGAACATGTGGTGCGCCCAGACCATGAACGACAGGATCGCGATCGAAGCCGTCGCGTACACCATCGAGCTATAGCCGAACAGCGTCTTGCGTGCGAACGCCGGGATCACCTGCGACACGATCCCGAACGCCGGCAGAATCATGATGTACACCTCGGGGTGGCCGAAGAACCAGAAGATGTGCTGGTACATCACCGGGTCGCCGCCGCCTGCCGCGTTGAAGAACGACGTGCCGAAGTGACGGTCGAACAGCACCATCGTGATCGCGCCCGCCAGAACCGGCATCACCGCGATCAGCAGGTACGCCGTGATCAGCCACGTCCATGCGAACATCGGCATCTTCATCAGCGTCATGCCCGGTGCGCGCATGTTCAGGATCGTCACGACGATGTTGATCCCGCCCATGATCGACGACGCACCCATGATGTGCACCGCGAAGATCGCGAAGTCCATGCCCGGGCCCATCTGCGTCGACAGCGGCGCGTACAGCGTCCAGCCGGCGGCCGTCGCGCCGCCCGGCGCGAAGAACGAACCGACCAGCAGCACGGCAGCGACCGGCAGCAGCCAGAAGCTGAAGTTGTTCATCCGCGCGAACGCCATGTCGGATGCGCCGATCTGCAGCGGAATCATCCAGTTCGCGAAGCCGACGAACGCCGGCATGATCGCGCCGAACACCATGATCAGGCCGTGCATCGTCGTGAGTTCGTTGAAGAACTCCGGACGCATGATCTGCAGGCCCGGCTCGAACAGCTCGGCCCGGATGCCGAGGGCCATCACGCCGCCCGACAGGAACATGATGAACGAGAACAGCAGGTACAGCGTACCGATGTCCTTGTGGTTGGTGGCGAACAGCCAGCGCCGCCAGCCGTGCGGCATTTCGTGCGCGTGGTCGTCGTGCGCGTGGTCCGCGGCTACGTCGTGCCCGATGCTAGACATGAGAATCTCCTAATGCGAATACGTCGACTAACTCAGCGACACGTCAAGCCGCCGGCCCGATCTCGACACGCCGGGCTTCCTTCGCGTCCGCCCCGCCCGTGATCGTTTCCGGCTTTTTGAGAATAATGTGGTCTTCCGCCACGCCTGCTGCCTTCAGCGCGTCGCGCACGGCTTGCGCGCGATGCTTCGCCAGTTCGGCGTTCGCGTCGGCCGAGCCCGTCTTGTCGGTGAAGCCCGACAGCGCGAGTTTCGCGTCCGGATGTGCCTTCGCATAGTCGGCCGCGGCGGCGATCGCCGCTTTCGCGTCGGCCGGCAGCACGCTCTTGCCCGTTTCGAAGTAGATCGTCGACAGCGCGGCCGATGCCGCTGCTGCCGCCGGCTGTTCAGCGGCGCCCGACGCGGCTTGCGCCGGTGCCGAAGCCGCCTCTGCCGGTGCCGCGCCCGCCGCGTCTTCCGGCATCTTGCCGTTACGCGCGTCGGCCACTTGCTTCGGCTGCAGCAGGTCGTTCTTGTGGTTGCCCCACGAGTTGCGTTCGTACGTGATGACCGAAGCGATGTCGAGATCCGACAGCGACGCCCACGACGGCATCGCGCCCTTGCCGTGCAGCACGCGCTCGACGTGGCCGGCGATCGGGCCGTTCACGATCGGGCTGCCGTCCATGGCCGGGAATGCGCCGAGGCCCTTGCCGCTCACCTGGTGGCAGGCCGCGCAGTTCGCCTTGTAGACTTCCTCGCCGTGCGCGACGAGTTCGGCCATCGTGTAGACCTTGTTCGGATCGACTGCGGCGCCGGCCAGCTTGGCCTTCTGCGCGGTGACCCACTTCGCGTAGTCGTCGTCCGACAGGACTTCGACGACGACCGGCATGTACGCGTGTTCCTTGCCGCACAGCTCGGTACAGAAACCGCGGAACGTACCGACCTTGTCGGCCTTGAACCACGTGTCGCGCACGAAGCCGGGGATCGCATCCTGCTTCACGCCGAACGCGGGCACGTACCACGAGTGGACGACGTCGTTCGCGGTCGTGATGATGCGGATCTTCTTGTTGACCGGCACGACGAGCGGGTTGTCGACTTCCTGCAGGTAGGTGTCGGTGATCGGCTTCTTGCCCATCACTTCGTCACGCGGGGTGGACAGCGTCGACAGGAAGCCGATGCCCTCGCCCGGGCCCTTCACGTAGTCGTAGCCCCACTTCCACTGGTAGCCGGTGACCTTGATCGTGAGATCGGCGTTGGTCGTGTCCTTCATCGCGACGACGGCCTTCGTCGCCGGCAGCGCCATCAGCACGACGATGACGAACGGCACGATCGTCCAGATGATCTCGACGGTCGTGCTTTCATGGAAATTGGCGGCCTTGTGGCCCTTGGATTTGCGGTGCGCGAAGATCGAATAGAACATCACACCGAACACGCCGACGAAGATCACCGTACACAGGATCAGCATCATCGTGTGGAGATCGTAGAGCTCCTCGGCGATTTTCGTGACCGGCGGCTGAAAGTTGATCTCGTTGACGCGGGGGCCGCCCGGGCTATCACCGACCGCCAGGGCGGCACCGGCAAAGAGCAATCCGCTGCATGCCAGCACGCCCGTGAGGGCTCGCTTGATTGTTTTCATAGCATCCTTACCCAAAATTTCCATTCAAACCCTCCCCCGTCGCAAGCCCCCGGCCCGTTTCCGGCCAGTGCCCGCGCCTCGTCAGCCGCAGCGCCTGAGCGATGCACGCAGTTCGTCGGCGAACTGCGCACGCTTGTACTGCGCGAGATGCTGCCCGATTACGACGGTCTGCCCGCGCGATACCAGCCGAATCGGATCGCGTGGCGTCGCACCCGGCTCGACCCGCACCCAGCGCGGGTTGAATTCGATCTGCGTGAGCCGCTCCGCATCCATCCGCTCGATCACGAGCCGGTGCGGATACAGCCTGATGCGTTCGTAATCGACCGCATGGCGAGCATAGATCGCAAATGCGACACCCACCGCCAGCAACTCGATTCCGGTGAAGGGCATGACGAGCCAGGCCCCCCGCCACATCAGCAATGTCGCGATCACCAGCGAGAAGCCCGCGAGCGACGCGTAAAACAGCACGAACTGGCGCGGCGACGCCGAACAGTTGCGTTTCATCAGCCAGTCTTCGAGGACCGGCTCGCCGTTCGTCGTCTCCGCCAAAACCCTCGCTGCTTCCATCGCCGCCTCACGCGAATGGCATGCGATGCATGCCTGCATCGGACTCGTCGCCCCGTATTGCGGGGACCCCGGGACGACAAGCTGACGCATTATAGGCGGGTTCAATGGCATCCACAAGCAAGCGGCTATCGCCCCGCAAGCCAAGCGCGACAAGCTTTCCGGCCATTTCAGGCGCCAATTCGACCCCGCTTTGCGCCGCTAATTTCAGACATAACAAAACCCCTCTTTACCGCTCTACCGATTCTTCGGACGCCCCTTTCCGATGTCCTCGATGCGCACGATCCCGTGCCCCTCGGCAGTCGTGCGCGGCACGGCCTTCCACGCATGGCCGTAGATCACCTCGAACGTCAGGGCGATCGTGCCGTCCGCGCGCCGGCGCGCCTCCAGCGCGTCGCCGAGCGCCGCGCGAAAGCGCCGGGTCGCGCGCTGCGGCGCCTCGCGCTCGAACGGATAGGCGCCCCAGCGGCGCACGTCGGCCAGCAGGGAGTCGGGGGTCTTGTAGGTGACGGTCAGCACTTCCTGATCCATCACGGGAATCTCGAAGCCGCTCTCGACGAGCATGTCGCCGAGGTCGTGCATGTCGACGAAATCGATCACGCGCGCGGCGGGCGGCGCGATGCCGAGCGCCGCTTCCGCATCCGCGCAGGCCGCGCGCAGTTCGCGCAGCGTGTCGGGGCCGAGCGTGCTGAACATCAGCAGCCCGTTCACGCGCAGCACGCGCTGCCATTCGGGCAGCACCGTGTCCGGACGCGAATGCCAGTGGAGCGCGAGATTCGACCAGATCAGGTCGAACGCGCCGCCCGGGAACGGCAGCGCGGCGAAGTCGGCCTGGGCGACGCGGGGGCCGCGCTGGCCGAGCGCACGGCCGAGCGAGGCCGGCAGCCAGCGGCGCCAGCTCGTCTGCTCGACCTCGCGCTGACCGGCTCGCGCGAGCATCGCGCCGGACAGGTCGACGCCGAATACGGGTGCCTCCGGAAAGCGCGCGCGCAGCGCCGGCAGGTCGTCCCCCGGGCCGCATCCCGCGTCCAGCACCGCCGCGGGGCTGACCTTGATGTATTCGAGGCGCTCGTTCATCCGCTGCGCGATCTCGCGCGGCAGGAACGCGACCGCGTCGAACGTGGCGGCGCGGCGGTCGAAGATCCGCCGCAGGCGCCTTGCGTCATTGGCCGGACGGCCGGTTGAAGTCGAAGCTGGGGACATGTCGGGCACACTGGCGAAGAGCCCGAAGTATACTCGCTCGCCCCGCAGGCTTCATTGAGGCGGGGTGTCAGGAGTGTTGCGATGATCCGCAGTTCCGCCCGGCGCACGATGCGCGTCGCTTTGTCGCAGGTTCGCGCGCTGGCCGCGCGCGTCGCCGCGGTCGCGCTGCCGAATCGCTGCGCACTGTGCGGCAATTTGTCACACACGATGATTTGCGTCGCCTGCGACGCCGCGTACTGGAACGAAGCGCGGCTGCGCTGCGGCGTCTGCGCGATACCGCTGGGCATCGGGCAACCGCGTTCGTACCGGGCCCGCGGGGCTCACGCCGGCAGCGCGGCCGCGTACCGTTGCGACGCGTGCCGTGCGGCACCGCCGCCGTTCGATGCGACGCTCGCGCTGGCGGATTACCGCGCGCCGCTCGACGGGCTCGCGCGCGGCCTGAAGTTTCACCGGCAACTCGCGCTCGGCACCGAATTCGCGGCACGGCTCGCGCGGCTGATCGACGATACGCCCGGCGCCGGCGGCTTCGACCTGGTGGCGCCGGTGCCGCTGTCGCACCGGCGGCTCGTCGCGCGCGGCTACAACCAGGCGTGGGCGATCGCGCGCCCGCTCGCGCGGCGGCTCGGCGTGCGCGCGGATGCGGCGCTGCTCGCGCGCATCGCCGACACCGCGCCGCAGTCGCGGCTCGACCGGCACGCACGGCGCGACAACGTGATCGCGGCATTCGCAGTGGCGGGCGGCGTCGCCGGCCGCCACGTTGCGCTCGTCGACGACGTGATGACGTCCGGCGCGACGCTCGCGGCCGCCGCGCACGCACTGAAGGCGGCGGGTGCCGCACGCGTGACGAATCTGGTTGCGCTGCGCACCGCCAGGGATTAATTAGATAGAGAGGCCGACCGACCGGACACGGCGGCGGCCGTCACGAACCGGCCGGCCGGGAACGCGCGCGTAGCGCCGCCCCGGCCGGCCCAGCCAAACCGGAACATGTTCAACGTCGTCCTCGTCGCCCCCGAAATCCCGCCGAACACCGGCAACGTGATCCGCCTGTGCGCCAACACGGGCGCGCGCCTGCACCTGATCGAGCCGCTCGGCTTCCCGCTCGACGACGCGCGGATGCGCCGTGCGGGCCTCGACTATCACGAGTATGCGCAGATGCGCGTACACCGCGACTGGGACGCGTTCATCGCGGCGGAAACGCCCGATCCGGCGCGAATGTTCGCGTTCACGACACGCGGCTCGGGCCGCTTCCACGATCATGCATTCCTGCCCGGCGACTGGTTCGTGTTCGGCTCGGAGACGCGCGGCCTGCCCGCCGAACTGCTCGAGCGCTTCCCGAACGAACAGCGCGTGCGCCTGCCGATGCGGCCGGACAACCGCAGCCTGAACCTGTCGAACACGGTCGCGGTGGTCGTGTTCGAGGCGTGGCGCCAGGCCGGGTTCGAAGGCGGCGCATGACGCCGGGACGGCGCCTCCCGCCCCGCGGAAGGCGTCACGTCCGCGTGAGCCGCGCGCGGTACAGGTCGTAGATGTCGGGGGAAAAGCACGCGAACACCACGCGTGCGAGGTTCGGCGCCTGCGGCAGCATTTCGGCGACGGTGCCCACGGCGATGTCGACGGCTTCTTCGGCCGGATAACGATAGATTCCGCAGCTGATCGCCGGGAACGCGATCGACGTCGCCGCGACCTCCTCGGCCAGCTCGATCGCGCGGCGGTAGCACGACGCGAGCAGGTCGGCCTCGCCGCGCCCGCCGCCATGCCACACGGGCCCGACCGCATGGATCACGTAACGCGCCGGCAGCCCGTGGCCGCGCGTGAGCCTGGCGTCGCCCGTGTCGCAGCCGCCGAGCGTGCGGCACTCGGCGAGCAGGCCGGGGCCGGCCGCGCGGTGGATCGCGCCGTCGACGCCACCCCCGCCGAGCAGCGAGCCGTTCGCGGCGTTGACGATCGCGTCGACATCGAGCGTCGTGATGTCGACGACCTGCGCATCGAGCGTGGTGGAATGAATCTGCAGCATGACAACCTCCCGGAGCGCCGGAGACTGTTCAAGCGTAGCGCGCTTTGACGCCGCGCGCCCGCGGCGAACACGGCGCCAGGCGGCGCCGGGTCGCGCTACTCGGCGCGCGCGTCGCGCCGCAGCAGGCCGCTGACGGCGTCGCGCGGCGCGATGCCGTCGAACAGCACGCCGCACACGGCTTCGGTGATCGGCATTTCGATCGACTGCGCCCGCGCGATGGCCAGCACGGCCTGCGCACAGCGCACGCCTTCGGCCACGTGGCCGAGCGCGCCGAGGATGTCGTTCAGCGTGCGGCCGGCCGCCAGTTGCAGGCCGACCGTGCGGTTGCGCGACAGGTCGCCCGTTGCGGTGAGGATCAGGTCGCCGAGGCCGGTCAGGCCCGTGAAGGTTTCCGCACGGCCGCCGAGCGCGACACCCAGCCGCGACATTTCGGCGAGGCCGCGCGTGATCAGCGCGGCACGCGCGTTCAGCCCGAGGCCGAGGCCGTCGGCGATACCGGTCGCGATCGCGAGCACGTTCTTCACCGCGCCGCCGACCTCGACGCCGACCACGTCGTCACCCGTATAGATCCGCATCGCGCCGTGATGGAACGCAGCGAGCGTGCGCTCGCGGCATTCGGCGGACGTGCTCGCCACCGTCAGCGCGACGGGCAGCGACTGCCCGACCTCGCGTGCAAAGCTCGGCCCCGACAGCACGCCGTTGCTGTGCTGTTCGGGCAGCTCGGCCGCGATTACCTGATGCGGCAGCAGATGCGTGTCGGCCTCGAAGCCCTTGCAGACCCAGACGATGTGCGCGGGCACGCAGCCCGCAGCGCGCATCGCATGACACAGCGTGCGCAGCCCGGCCACCGGCGCGGCGATCACGCACAGAGCGTCGTCCGCGGCGCCGTGCGCGAGCGCGGCGCCGAGATCGGCGTCGTAGCGCAACGCGTCAGGCAGCGCGATGCCGTCCAGATAGCGGGAATTTTCGTGCCGGGCCTGCAGCCCGGCGATGAGCGCGGCATCGCGCGCCCACAGAAGCGTATCGTGCCGCGCGGCCAGATGGCCCGCGAGCGCGGTGCCCCAGGCACCGGCGCCGAGAACGGCTACTTTCATACCCAGCACCGGTCCTCCGAGCAAAACGTCAGTTCAGCGTCGTGCCGTTCGGCGCGCCTGCTGCGGCGCCGGCCTGCTGCTGAAGCTGCGCGAGACGCTGTTCGTACAGCGCCTGGAAGTTGATTTCCGCCAGGTGGATCGGCGGGAAGCCCGCGCGCGTGATCGCGTCGGCGATGTTCGAACGCAGGTACGGGAACAGGATCGTCGGGCACGCGATGCCGACGAGCGGGTCGAGCTGTTCGTCCGGAATGTTGCGGATGTCGAAAATGCCGGCCTGCTTCGCTTCGATCAGGAACGCGACCTTGTCCTTCACCTTCGCGGTGACGGTGCCCGACACGACGACTTCGAACACGCTTTCCGCGAGGCGGTCGGCCTTCACGTCGACTTCGACTTCAACCGACGGCATGTCCTGCTCGAGGAAGATCGCCGGCGAATTCGGCTGCTCGAGCGACATATCCTTCAGGTAGACGCGCTGGATGTTGAAGAACGGTTGGTTTTCGACGTCGGACATGGTGTTTCCCTAAAAGTGGTGACGGGGCGGCCCGGCTTCGCGCCGGCCGCCACGGATGAATCCTGCGCGCCCAAGCCGCGGCGCGGCCGGCGGCCATTCTGCCCTAATCAGGCCGCTTGCAGAAGCGGAACGAGGCCGCCTTCGCGGTCGAGCTTCGACAGATCGTCGTAGCCGCCGACGTGCGTGTCGCCGATATAGATCTGCGGTACCGTGCGGCGCCCCGTGCGCGACATCATTTCGTCGCGGCGGGCCGGATCGCGGTCGATCAGCACCTTCTCGATCTGCTCGACACCGCGCAGCTTCAGCAGGCGCTCGGCCTGGATGCAATACGGACACACCTGCGTGCTGTACATCAAAACCTTGTTCACTTCGCCACTCCTTGTTTGACGACCGGCATCCCGGCCTGCTGCCAGGCAGCCACGCCGCCCTCGAGCACGTGCACCTCGGCGTAGCCCGCCGCCTCGACCTCGCGCGCCGCCTTCTGCGACTGCTGGCCGTTCTGGCAGACGAGCAGCACCGGCGTGCTCTTGTTCTTCGCGACCTGCGCGATCTTCGCGCCGATCTCGCCCGCCGCGACCTGACGGGCCGACGGCAGGTGGCCGGCCGCGAAGTCGGACGCAGCGCGCACGTCGATCACGACCGCGTTGCGGCGGTTGATGAGTTGTGTCGCCTCTGCGGCCGACAGGCCGCCGCGACCGCGGCGCAGCGCGGGCCAGGCCAGCAGGCCGCCGGATACCACCAGGATCGCGATAAGGGCCAGGTTGGTGTAATCGGTAAAGAACGTCACGGAATTCCGCCGGAAAAAGAGAAATCGGATGAGGACAATCCCGCCATTATAAAATAACCGTCTTGCGCGATGGCGGGCCCCGGTCGGGTCCCGTACGACGCGCCCCGCTTCCCTATCACTACCGACCGCAAGATCCATGTACAAACTCGTTCTCATCCGCCACGGCGAATCGACGTGGAACAAGGAAAACCGCTTCACCGGCTGGGTCGACGTCGACCTGACCGAACAGGGTCGCAACGAGGCCTACCAGGCCGGCGAATTGCTCAAGGAGGCCGGCTACACGTTCGACATCGCGTACACGTCGGTACTCAAGCGCGCGATCCGCACGCTGTGGCACGTGCAGGACCGGATGGACCTGATGTACCTGCCGGTCGTCCACTCGTGGCGCCTGAACGAGCGCCACTACGGCGCGCTGTCGGGCCTGAACAAGGCGGAAACGGCCGCGAAGTTCGGCGACGACCAGGTGCTCGTGTGGCGCCGCAGCTACGACACGCCGCCGCCCGCGCTCGAGCCGACCGACGAACGCGCGCCGTTCAACGACCCGCGCTACGCGAAGGTGCCGCGCGAGCAGCTGCCGCTCACCGAGTGCCTGAAGGACACGGTCGCGCGCGTGCTGCCGCTGTGGAACGAGTCGATCGCCCCGGCGGTCCGCGCCGGCAAGCAGGTGCTGATCGCCGCGCACGGCAACTCGCTGCGCGCGCTGATCAAGTACCTCGACGGCATCTCGGACAGCGACATCGTCGGCCTGAACATCCCGAACGGCGTGCCGCTCGTGTATGAACTCGACGAGAACCTGAAGCCGATCAAGCACTATTACCTCGGCGACCAGGACGCGATCGCGCAGGCGCAGGCCGCCGTCGCGAAGCAGGGCAAGGCGGGCTGACGCCCGTCGGCCGGGCGAGTCGGCCGACCGAACCGGCCGAGTGAGCCTGCCGGGCCGGGCGGGCCGCGTCCGGCCCGGCAGGCCCGACCCCGGCCCCGCCCCTTGCCGGCGCACCGCGCGAACCTTCGCGCCCCCGGCGCTGTCGAAACCGCTTTCGAACCCGCGGCGCGTCCGGCGGTGCCCGGCCGGGCCGCCTTCCGGGGCCGCCGCGACGCCCGCTGCGACGCAATTCGCGCCGTTCCACTGAGTCTTCGGACGAACAGTTATACTTGTCCGCTACATCCCCGCTACCGCCACGCGCTTCCCGACCGCACCAGATCTCTATGCGAATGAAATTGAAGAACATCGGCCTGATTGCCGCGGGCCTCGCCACGGGCGTGTTCGCCACGCTGCAGGTTTCCGCATCGGCCGAGCAGACCGCCACGGCGCCGCTTCCCCTCGACCAGCTCCGCCTGTTCGCGGAAGTCTTCGGACAGATCAAGCGCGAGTACGTCGAACCGGTCGACGACAAGAAGCTGCTGACGGCCGCGATCAAGGGCATGGTGTCGAGCCTCGACCCGCACTCGTCGTTCCTCGACAAGACCGACTATGACGAGCTGCAGGAGCAGACGAAGGGCCGCTTCGCGGGTCTCGGCATCGAGATCTCGCAGGAAGACGGCCTCGTCAAGGTGATCTCGCCGATCGAAGATACGCCCGCGTTCCGCGCCGGCATCCGTCCGGGCGACCTGATCACGCGCATCAACGACAAGCCGGTGCGCGGCATGACGCTCGACAAGGCCGTGAAGCAGATGCGCGGCGAGCCGGGCACCAAGGTCACGCTGACGATCTTCCGCAAGAGCGACGACCGCACGTTCCCGGTCACCGTCACGCGCGCGATCATCAAGGTCCAGAGCGTGAAGATGAAGATCCTCGATCCGGGCTATGCGTATGTCCGCATCACGAGCTTCCAGGAACGCACGACGCCCGACCTCGCGCAGAAGCTGCAGGACATCGCACGCCAGCAGCCGAACCTGAAGGGCCTCGTCCTCGACCTGCGCAACAACGGCGGCGGCCTGCTGCAGAGCGCGGTCGGCGTGGCCGGCGCGTTCCTGCCGCCCGACTCCGTCGTCGTGTCGACCAACGGCCAGATCCCCGATTCGAAGCAGGTCTACCGCGATACGTACGACAACTATCGCCTGCCGTCCTTCGACGGCGATCCGCTGAAGAACCTGCCGCCGGTCTTCAAGACGGTGCCGATGATCGTGCTGACGAACGCCTATTCGGCATCCGCGTCGGAAATCGTCGCCGGTGCGCTGCAGGATTCGAAGCGCGCGCAGATCATGGGCAAGACGACGTTCGGCAAGGGTTCGGTGCAGACGGTCCGCCCGATGACGGCCGACACCGCGCTGCGCCTGACCACCGCCTACTACTACACGCCGAGCGGCCGTTCGATCCAGAACAAGGGCATCACGCCGGACGTGCCGGTCGATCAGTACGCGGACGGCGATCCGGACGACGTGCTCGTGACGCGCGAGGTCGACTACACGAACCACCTCGCGAACACGCAGGATCCGAACGAGAAGAAGGAACAGGAAGAGCGCGAGCAGCGCCGGATGGATCAACTGCGCGTCCTCGAAGAGCAGAACGACAAGAAGACGCCGGAGCAGCGCCAGAAGGATCGCGATCGCAAGCCGATCGAGTTCGGCAGCGCCGACGACTTCATGATGCAGCAGGCGCTCAACAAGCTCGAAGGCAAGCCGGTGCAGGAATCGAAGTCGCTGCTCGCCGAAAGCACGAAGGCCACGGCCGGCAAGGCCGCCACGGCCCCGAAGGCATCGGGCGCAAGCGCGAAGCCGGCTTCCGCACCGAAGCCCGCGTCGGCGCCGAAGTAAGCGCCGGCCGGCATCCGACGGGCCATCGCGGGAAGACCGCGATGGCCCGTTTTTCATGCGCGCCTAAAATAACGACACGTCCGCCGCTTCGCCCACGACTCCCCCCATGAACGACGATCAACTCCTTCGCTACTCCCGCCACATCCTCGTCGACGAAATCGGCATCGAGGCGCAGCAGCGCTTTCTCGATGCGCATGCGATCGTCGTCGGCGCGGGCGGCCTCGGCTCGCCCGCCGCAATGTATCTCGCGGCATCGGGCGTCGGCACGATCACGCTCGTCGACGCCGACACGGTCGATCTCACGAACCTGCAGCGGCAGATCCTGCACGTGACGGCCTCGGTCGGCCGCAGCAAGGTCGAATCGGGGCGCGACACGCTCGCGCAACTGAACCCCGAGGTGAAGGTGCACGCGGTCGCCGCGCGCGTCGACGACGCATGGCTCGACGCGCACGTGCCGGGCGCGACCGTCGTGCTCGACTGCACCGACAACTTCGCGACGCGACACGCGATCAACCGCGCGTGCGTCGCGCACGGCGTGCCGCTCGTGTCGGGCGCCGCGCTGCGCTTCGACGGCCAGATCAGCACGTTCGATTTTCGCGACCCGGCCGCGCCCTGTTATGCGTGCGTGTTTCCGGAAGACCAGCCGTTCGAGGAGGTCGCGTGCGCGACGATGGGGGTGTTCGCGCCGACGGTCGGGATCATCGGTGCGATGCAGGCCGCCGAGGCGCTGCGCGTGATCGGCGACATCGGCAAGACGCTCAACGGGCGGCTGATGATGCTCGATTCGCTGCGGATGGAATGGACGACGATGAAAATCGCGCGCCAGGCCGACTGCCCCGTGTGCGGGGGCCGGCACTGACGCGCGACGGGCATGCGCCAGGCGGCGCATGCGTGGTGACACTTCGCTACTGTCTTAGCGGCGGCTTGGGCGCCTATGCGGCCGCATCCGCGCGCGGCTCGGCGACCGACAGGCGCTGCAGCGCGGCCTGCACTTCCTCCGGCTCGAACGCGGCGAGCACGTCGGCCGTCGGCTTTTCGAGCGCCTTCAGGTGTGCGCGCAGGATCTCCTGCTTCACGACGAGCAGCTGGCTCGGGTGCATCGAGAACTCGGTGAGCCCCATCCCGAGCAGCAGGCGCGTGAGCGCCGGGTCGCCCGCCATCTCCCCGCACACCGACACGGATACCCCCGCGCGCTTCGCTTCGCGCAACGTGTAGGCGATCAGGTGCAGCACGGCCGGGTGCAGCGGGTCGTACAGGTGCGCGACCGCGTTGTCCGCACGGTCGATCGCGAGCGTGTACTGGATCAGGTCGTTCGTGCCGATCGACAGGAAATCGAACCGCTTCAGGAACAGCGGCAGCGCGATCGCCGCGGCCGGGATCTCGATCATCGCACCGATGCGCACGTTCGGATCGTACGCGAGCCCGGCGTCGTCGAGCTGGCGCTTCGCCTCGCGGATCAGGTCGAGCGTCTGGTCGATCTCCTGCGCGTGCGCGAGCATCGGGATCAGGATCTTCACCTGGCCGAACGCGGACGCACGCAGGATCGCACGCAACTGCGTGAGGAACATCTGCGGCTCGGACAGGCTCCAGCGGATCGCGCGCAGGCCGAGCGCGGGGTTCGGCGCCGTCTCGTAGCCTTCGTCGAGCGCCTCGAGCGGCTTGTCCGCGCCGACGTCGATCGTGCGGATCGTCACCGGCATGCCCTTCATCCACTCGACGGCCCGCTTGTAGGCGGCGAACTGCTCCTCCTCTTCCGGCATCTCCTTCTGATGCATGAACAGGAACTCGGAACGGAACAGCCCGACACCGACCGCGCCGGCCTCGACGGCCGCCTTCGCGTCGTCGGGCAGCTCGATGTTCGCGTACAGGTCGATCTTGGTGCCGCACAACGTTTGCGTCGGCGAGAACTTCAGACGCTGCAGCTTGCGTTGCTCCAGCAGCTTCTCGGACTGCCGGTACGAATACTCCTCGAGGACGATCGGCGCCGGATCGACGATCACGATGCCCTGGTCGCCGTCGACGATGATCAGGTCGTCCTGGCGGATCAGCGCGCTCGCGTGCTGCACGCCGACCGCGGCCGGAATGCCGAGGCTGCGCGCGACGATCGCCGTGTGCGACGTGCGGCCGCCGAGGTCGGTGACGAACGCCTGGAACGACTGCGACTTGAACTGCATCATGTCGGCCGGCGCGATGTCGTGCGCGACGACGATCATCTCGTTCGTGCCGTTCGCGGCCGCGCGGTCGAGCGCCTGCGACGCGGACGGTGCACCGGCGAGCGCCTTAAGCACGCGCTCGACCACCTGCTCGATGTCGGCCTTGCGCTCGCGCAGGTATTCGTCCTCGATGTCGTCGAAGTGACGCGTGAGCAGCTCGAGCTGCTCGGTCAGCGCCCACTCGACGTTGTAGCGGCGCGTGCGGATCAGGTCGATGGTTTCCTGCACGAGCATCTCGTCGCCCAGGATCATCGCGTGGACGTCGATGAATGCACCGACCTCGCTCGGGGTGTCGTCGGTCAGGTCGGCGCGCAGCGCCTCGAGTTCGTGATGCACGACATCGAGCGCCGTGCGGAAGCGCTCGACCTCGGCATCGGTCTGGTTTGCGTCGATCAGGTAATGGGCGACGTCGAGCGCCGCCGGCGCGATCAGGTACGCTCGCCCGATCGCGATACCTCGTGAGACGGGAATGCCATGCAGCGTGAAGGACACGCGCACCTCCTCTGTACAAGTAAAGCCGCGGCACACTGCTGCGATGCGCTTATGACCCCGGTTAGCGATTATAAATTCCGCGACTCCCCGCTGACTGCATGCACCGCAGCATTGCGCATTCCGCATCAATGCTTCCGACGAAAAAAATGCCGCGGAATCCGCGGCATTCTGACTGGAAACGGCAACGATCCCGTGCGCGGCGCGCGCGGATCACTGGCCTTCGCCGAATTTGTCCGCGATCAGTTTCAGCAGTGCGTCCATCGCTTCCCGCTCGTCGGGCCCTTCGGTCTCGATCGTCACGGTGCTGCCGATGCCCGCCGCCAGCATCATCACGCCCATGATGCTCTTCGCGTTGATCTTGCGCCCGTTGCGCGTCATCCAGACTTCCGACTGGAAGTTGCCGGCCAGTTGCGTAAGCTTGGCCGATGCGCGCGCATGGAGCCCCAATTTATTGACGATGGTGGTTTCTTGTTGAAGCATGATTCTCGGTCGGGTCGGTCGGGATCGCCGGCGGCGCGCGCCGGCGGTGCTGTCTAAAACGGAAAACGGGAAATCAGTGCGACTCGGTGCGCGGTTGCGGTTCCGGCGGAATCGGCGCGCACTGGCCGCAGCCGGTTTCCGTCGGCGGCGGCGGCGTGCCGGCCGACACTTCGTGGACGCCCTTCGCGCCGCCGGACAACGCCTTGTCGACGAGCTTGTCGAGCGGCACGGTGCGGTAGCAGACGGCCCGCACGAGCATCGGCAGGTTCACGCCCGCCAGCACGCGCACGTTGTCGAGCTTCGCGAGCTGGCCGGCGATGTTCGCCGGCGTCGCGCCGTACATGTCGGTCAGCACGACCACGCCGTTGTCTTCCCGGAGCCGCGCGAGCTCCGCATGCGCGAACGCCATCACCTGGGCCGGATCGCTGTCCGCCATCACGTCGATACAGCCGATGCGGGCGGGCACGCCGCCATAGATGTGCGCGATGCAGTCCCGCAGCGCGGTGGCGAGCGGGGCGTGCGCGATGATCAGGATCCCGGCCATGTCAGATCGCTCCCGGCCGCCCCTGGCGGGCCGATACCCCGCGGCGGGGCAATGAGCGTAGCGAGTGTGGGAAACGTTTCATGGTCAGCCTTGCAACAGTTTCGGCCCGACCGCCGGGCCTTTGGTGCGCGATCGCGGCACCGGGCAAGCGGGCATTGTAGCAGGCCGGTCGAGCTGCTCCGGCGACGGGGGACCTGCGCGGCCGCCGCCGGGGTTGCGCGGGAGACGGCCTACGCGGCCGCACGCTCCAGCGCGTCGATGAACATCGCGGCGACGTCGAAGCCCGTCTGCTCCATGATCTCGCGGAAGCACGTCGGGCTCGTGACGTTCACCTCGGTCAGCCAGTCGCCGATCGCATCGAGGCCGACCAGCAACAGCCCGCGCGCCGCGAGCACGGGCCCGAGCGTGTCGGCGATCTCGCGATCGCGCGCGGTCAGCGGCTGCGCGACCCCGAGCCCGCCCGCCGCGAGATTGCCGCGCACCTCGCTGCCCTGCGGAATCCGCGCGAGCGAATACGGCACCGGCTCGCCCGCGATCAGCAGAATGCGTTTGTCGCCGGCCTTGATCTCGGGAATGAACTTCTGGATCATCAGCGAGCGCGTGCCGTCATGGCCGAGCATCTCGATGATCGCACCGAGGTTCATCCCGTCGGCCTTCACGCGGAACACACCCATCCCGCCCATCCCGTCGAGCGGCTTCACGATCACGTCGCCGTGCTCGGCGTGGAAGGCGCGCAGGCGCGCCGCATCGCGCGTGACGAGCGTCGGCGCGACGAATTGCGGAAACTCGCCGATCGCGAGCTTTTCCGAATGATCGCGAATCGACTGCGGCTTGTTGAACACACGCGCGCCCGCCCGTTCGGCAAGCTCGAGCATCCACGTGGCCGTTACGTATTCCATGTCGAACGGCGGATCCTTGCGCATCAGCACCGCGCCGAACGACGTCAGCGCACGCGACTCGTGAGCGGCCGCCTCGTACCACGGTTCGCGGTGCAGGTCGGCCGTGTCGCCGACGATCGTCACGCGCTGCACGTCCGCCTCGACACCGCTCCCCGTCCATGCGAGCTGGTGCGGCTGGCACGCGTACACCGCATGCCCGCGCCGCGCGGCCTCGGCCATCATCGCGTAGGTCGAATCCTTGTAGATCTTGAAGCGCTCGAGCGGGTCGGCGATAAAGAGAATGTCCATGAGGTCCTGTACGTGGCGAAGGTCCGTTATACCTGGATGGCTTCGGGGTCGGTCTTTTCCAGTTCGATCGACGACGCGATCAGCGACAGCCGCGCGACGACGCCGTACATGTAGAAACGGTTCGGCGGCGCGGCACCCGGCTTCGCGCCGGCATCCGGCAGCGCGGTGTGCTCGAAGCCGAGCGGCACGTAGTGCATGCCGGGCGCGTTCAGGTTCTGGTCGCGCTCGCGGCCGGCGTGCGTGCGGTAGAAGCCGCCGACCACGTAGCGGTCGATCATGTATACAACGGGCTCGGCCACTTCGTCGCCGACGCGCTCGAACGTATACACGCCTTCCTGCACGATCACGTCGCGCACCGCGAGGCCGGCCTTCGACTCGGCCATCTGCGCGCGCTCGGCCTTCGACATCCGGCCGATCTCGGCCGCGTCGTGCACGGTCATCACGCCGCGCCCCGCCGTGCCCGCGTCGGCCTTCACGACGACGTACGGCTTCTCGCTGATCCCGTATTCGCGGTACTTGCGCGCGATCTTCTTCAGCACGCCGTCGATCGCGTCGGCGAGCGCCTGTTCGCCTTCATGCGCCTGCCAGTCGACACCTTCCACGTGCGCGAAATACGGATTCACCATCCACGGATCGACGCCGACCATCTTCGCGAACTTCTTCGCGACGTCGTCGTAGCACGCGAAGTGCGTCGACTTGCGGCGCACGGCCCAGCCCGCGTGCAGCGGCGGCAGCAGGTACTGCTCGTGCAGGTTTTCCAGCACGGCCGGGATGCCGGCCGACAGGTCGTTGTTCAGCAGGATCGAGCACGGGTCGAAATTCTTCAGGCCGAGGCGGCGCTGCGAACGCTCGAGCGGTTCGAGCACGATCTTCTGGCCGTCGGCCAGCGTGATCGGCGTCATGTCGGTGATGCTCGGGTCGAGCGAGCCGAAGCGCACGTTCAGGCCGGCCTGGCGCATGATCGTCGCGAGGCGCGCGACGTTTTCGAGGTAGAACGCGTTGCGGGTCGGCAGCTCGGGAATCACGAGCAGGTTCTTCGCGTCCGGGCAGATCTTCTCGATCGCGGCCATCGCGGCCTGCACGGCGAGCGGCAGCACTTCGGACGGCAGGTTGTTGAACGCGCCGGGAAACAGGTTCGCGTCGACGGGCGCCAGCTTGAAGCCGGCATTGCGCAGGTCCACCGAACAATAGAACGGCGGGGTGTGTTCCTGCCATTCGAGCCTGAACCAGCGTTCGATCGCAGGCGTCGCGTCGAGGATCTTCTGCTCGAGTTCGAGCAGCGGACCGTTCAACGCCGTAACGAGGTGGGGAACCATGAATCACTCGCGAGCGGGAGAATGAAGATTGTAGAGCAATTGCCTTGCCCATTTGGGGATTGTTCCCGGCTTCACAAGGATATGCAGGAAGTTTTCGGCTATTGACCCGATAGAGTGAAGGGTTATCCGCTACGTCAGTGCGTGACAGGAGAAAAAAAGCCCGCCGGGTGGGCGGGCCGAAGTCGCTGCGCTCATTCGGGGCGGGCGCCGTCGTCGCGGCGGCCCGCCGTTGATTCGTGTGACTTATTCCACGTGCTCGCCGTGCAGGATCACGTCGAGACCTTCGCGCTCTTCCTCTTCGGACACGCGCAGGCCCATCGTCAGGTCGATCAGCTTCAGCAGCACGAAGCTCAGCACGCCGCTGTAGACCAGCGTGATCAGCACGCCTTTCGCCTGCAGCAGCAGGCTGCCGTCGGCGCCGCCGATGTCCTTGACCGCGAACACACCCGTCAGCAGCGCGCCGAGAATCCCGCCGATGCCGTGCACGCCGAACGCGTCGAGCGAATCGTCGTAGCCGAGCTTCGACTTGAGCCAGGTCGCCGACCAGAAGCAGACGACGCCGGCGGCGATGCCGATCACCAGTGCGCCCGCCACGCCGACGAAACCGGCGGCCGGCGTGATCGCCACGAGACCCGCGACCGCGCCCGACACGATGCCGAGCACCGACGGCTTGCCCTTCGCGATCCACTCGGCAAACATCCAGCCGAGCGCCGCGCAGGCGGTCGCCACTTGCGTGGTCAGCATCGCGAAGCCGGCACGGCCGTCAGCGGCAACCGCGGAGCCCGCGTTGAAGCCGAACCAGCCGACCCACAGCATCGAGCCGCCGATCATCGTCAGCACGAGGTTGTGCGGCGCCATCGATTCGCGGCCGTAGCCGACGCGCTTGCCGAGCACGAGGCACGACACGAGGCCCGCGATACCGGCGTTGATGTGCACCACCGTGCCGCCCGCGAAGTCGAGCACGCCGTCGGCCGACAGCCAGCCGGTCGGCTCCCACACCATGTGCGCGACCGGCACGTAGACGATCAGCGACCAGAGCGTCATGAACACGAGCATCGCCGAGAACTTCATGCGATCGGCGAACGCGCCGCAGATCAGCGCCGGCGTGATGATCGCGAACGTCATCTGGTAGACGAAGTAGACCGATTCCGGAATCGTCGTCGCGAGATGGCTGACGGTCAGCGTCGTCGCCTTGTCGCCCTTGATGTAGTTCATGCCGTGCAGGAATGCACGCGACAGGCCGCCGATGAAGCCGTTGCCCGGCGTAAACGCGAGGCTGTAGCCGACCACCGTCCACAGCACCGTGATCACCGCGGTGATCGCGAAGCTCTGCATCACGGTCGCGAGCACGTTCTTCTTGCGGACCATGCCCGCGTAGAACAGCGCGAGGCCCGGGATCGTCATGAACAGCACGAGCGCGGTCGACGTCAGCATCCACGCGGTGTCGCCCGCGCTGATCTTCGACGAATCGACCGAGAACGGTGCGGTCGGCGCAGCCGGTGCGGCCGGCGCGGACGCGGCGGCGGCGGCCGATGCGTCGGCGGCGCCCGAAGCCGGTGCGGCGGCAGCGGCCGGTGCAGATGCATCGGTTGCGGCCGGTGCCGAAGCGGCCGGCGCGGCGGCAGCCGAGGCGTCGGAAGCCGTTGCGGCGGGCGCGGACGCAGCGGCGGCGGACGCCGCGTCGTCGGCGAGCGCGGAGCCGACGCCTGCCGCGATCAGCGAGCCGGCCATCAGCAGGGACATCAGAAGTTTGCGCATCTTGGGTTTCCTCTTGTCGCTTGTCTTGTCTGTTCTGTTACAGCGCGTCTGCGCCCGTCTCCCCGGTGCGAATCCGGATCACCTGTTCGATCGCCGTGACGAAGATCTTGCCGTCGCCGATCTTGCCGGTGCGCGCGGCCCGCTCGATCGCCTCGACCGCCTGGTCGACGAGATCGTCGGACACCGCTGCCTCGATCTTCATCTTCGGCAGGAAATCGACCACGTATTCGGCGCCGCGATACAGCTCGGTGTGCCCCTTCTGGCGGCCGAACCCTTTTACCTCGGTCACCGTGATTCCCGAGACGCCAAGCGCCGACAGCGCCTCGCGCGTCTCATCGAGCTTGAACGGCTTGATGATTGCGGTAATGAGTTTCATGAAGTCCTCTCGCTGAGTTGTCCCGTCGAATTGGTTGGAATGTTGTAACGGACTCTCCTCAGCAACTCGCATGCCATGTCGGTTCGAGCACCGTTTCAAAGGGCTTCATCAAGGGGTCGCATCCCGCGATGTAAGGTGCGCAAGCCCGGCCGAATGGCCAACGCGGGCGGGTTTGCTGGCGCGGCGAAAGGAACGTTGCTAGAGTGCACGCACGTCCCGGGTCACCGGGCCATTCACCCATGCCGGCGCCATGCCCGGAATTCGCGCTCCCGGCGCACCATTTCCGGTCATGCGTGCATCATGGGCACGTACGCAACTGAAGATGCACATTTTTTGTGCAAGGAAGGGGAATCACATGAAGCAACCCAGCGACGTTTTCAACGATCTGCAGTCGCGCGTCAGCGATCTGCTGAAAAACTCGCCGGCCAAGGACGTCGAGCGCAACGTGAAGGCCATGCTGTCGCAAGGCTTTTCGAAACTCGACCTCGTCACGCGCGAGGAATTCGACACGCAGGCGCAAGTGCTCGCCCGCACCCGTGTGCGCCTCGAGGAACTCGAAAAGCGCGTCGCCGAACTCGAGCAGAAGCTCGCCGCGCCGCAAGCCTGACGCCCCACCCGGCCGCAAGGTCCGGCGCGGGCCGCCTCGTGCGGCCCGCGCCCGGCAACCCTGAAACCCTGAAGTCGCGCGACCGCACCTCGTCGTCCGTCGTTCTCCGCAGCACCTCCGCTCTTCGCTGTCCCTCGTTATTCGCAGCACCCCGCTCTTCGTAGTCCATCGCTCTTCGCAGCCCCCCGTTCTTCGCTGTCCCTCGTTCTTTCCTCGCGCCACGCCGGCAAGCGCGCACCGATTTCTCCGATTACCGCGGCACGCGGCCACGAACAGCGTCGCCCGTCCGTCTTGTTTACAGGAGCCTCGCCATGTCGCTCGCCGTGGTGCGCAGTCGCGCGCCCGCCTCCGGCCGTGCGCCGGACGTCACCGTCGAAGTCCATCTCGCCAACGGGTTGCCGTCGTTCTCGATCGTCGGCCTGCCCGATCTCGAGGTCCGCGAAAGCCGCGAGCGCGTGCGTGCCGCGCTGCAGAACTGCGGCTTCGAATTCCCGGTGCGCCGCATCACCGTCAACCTCGCGCCGGCCGACCTGCCGAAGGAGTCGGGGCGGTTCGACCTGCCGATCGCGCTCGGCATCCTCGCCGCGAACGGCCAGATCCCGGCCGACGCGCTGGCCGGCCGCGAATTCGCAGGCGAACTGTCGCTGACCGGCGCGCTGCGGCCGATGCGCGGCGCGTTCGCGATGGCGTGCGGGGTCGCGCGGGACTCGCAGGTCGCGGTAAGCGGTGCGGGTTCCGGTTCGGGCAGCGGTGATCAACGGGCCGCCCCCGATCCGGCCGCCGTCGCGTCAAATGCTCCCGAGCTGTACCTGCCGCTCGCCAGCGCCGCCGAGGCGGCGCTCGTGCCGGGCGTCACCGTGTTCGGTGCGCCGGACCTGCCCGCGCTGTGCGCCCACCTCGCCGGGGCGCCCGACGCTGGGCTCGCACCGGTCGCGGCGCCATGCCTCGACGGCCTGCCGATGCCGGCCGCCCCCGATCTCGCCGACGTGGTCGGCCAGCGCGGTGCCCGCCGCGCGCTGGAAGTCGCGGCCGCGGGCGGCCATCACATGCTGATGGTCGGGCCGCCGGGCGCCGGCAAGTCGATGCTGGCCGCACGGCTGCCGGGCCTCCTGCCGCCGCTGACCGACGACGAGGCGCTGACGTCGGCGGCGCTCCTCTCCGCCAGCCGCGTCGGCTTTTCACCGGCACAGTGGCGCCGGCGGCCGTTCCGTGCCCCGCATCATTCGTCGAGCGCCGCCGCGCTGGTCGGCGGCCGCAACCCGCCGCAACCGGGCGAAATCACGCTCGCCCATCTCGGCGTGCTGTTTCTCGACGAGCTCCCGGAATTCGACCGGCACGTGCTCGAAATGCTGCGCGAGCCGCTGGAAGCCGGCCGCATCACGATCTCGCGCGCGGCGCAGCAGGCCGACTTTCCCGCCGCGTGCCAGCTGATCGCCGCGATGAACCCCTGCCCGTGCGGCTGGCACGGCGATCCGTCCGGCCGCTGCCGCTGCACGCCGGACGTCGCCGCGCGCTACCTGCGCAAGCTGTCGGGGCCGCTCGTCGATCGCATCGATATCCAGATCGACCTGCCCGCGCTGTCGCCGGCCGAACTCGCGTCGCGCGCGACGGCGCCCGGCGAGCCGAGTGCCGCGGTGGCCGCACGGGTCGCACACGCGCGTGCGCTGCAACTCGACCGGCAGGGCAAGACGAATCACATGCTGAGCGGCCGCGAAACCGACGACCTGTGCCGGCCGACCGACGAAGGCGAGCGGCTGCTGCGCGAGGCCGGCGAGCGTTTCGGCTGGTCGGCGCGCGCGTATTTCCGTGTGCTGAAGGTCGCGCGGACGATCGCCGACCTGGCCGGCGACCCGCTGCCGACGGCCGCGCAAATCGCCGAGGCGATCCGCTACCGGCGCGCGCTGACGGCGCTGTGAGTGCCCTCGGAGGACAAAATCCGGCTGTCAAGACTTGACTTATGCACAATTCCACCAATCCGGCCCCGGATCGGGGCTCGGCGGGACCTTTGCAGCACGGAATCCGTATCTCGTTGTTTTGATTGGCTTTTCCAAAAATGCGAGCGAGCGACCAAATGGACCGGAAGGCCGTCCCGCGCGGCTTGGCGGGAAATTCGGGCAACTTTTCAACAAAGTTATCCACATGCGCTGTGGATAGCCGAAAAAACCTCGCAAAATCCGGCGACTAGCGCCGAAAGTTGCGAACGAACTTTCAGTTGTCAGGGGGTGCCCCGGCGCGCTCGCCGATGCCGTCAGTCGAGCTTGAACGACCCGAAAAACTGGTCGAGCTGCTCCTGGGCAAGCGGCCCGTCGGCAATCACGACGGCCTGGTACGCATGCCGGCCGCGCGCGACAAGCCGCGCGACGATCGTCTTGCGCGCGCGATCGCCGCCGGCGGCCGCGCCCGCGATGCGCAGCTCGAGCCCGTTCACCGCGCCGCCGGCCGCAAGCGGCACCGGCACCGCAGCCGTCTGCGGCGCGCCGTCGAGATTGCGCGACAGCCCGGTGCGCAGGAACTCGAGCGCCGCGCGGCGCGTGTCGTCGCTGTCGTCCGGCAGCGTCAGCGTGCCGACCGCGAACACCGCGCCGTCCACGTGCGCGGCCTGCATCCGCATCGGCATCGACGCGCCGCCGATCGCCACCGGCTGCTGCTCGACGGTCGGCTTCGCCGGCAGGTCGACGGTGTAGCCGGCGTCGTTGTGCAGCGTGCGCCAGTCATACGACGGCGAGCACGCGGCCAGCGCGACGCTGATGCACGCGAGCGCGGCGAACTGTCGCAGCGGACGAAAAAGGGGGCGCAACGAATCGGTGACTTCCTTCGGCATGGCGTGGAGCGGGCAGGCAAAACGGGCATTATCCGCCGAACGTGAATTCCGGGATGCGCGGCCGCCGTCGGTGCACATCCCGCATTCGCGCTAAAATGAGCGCCGAATTTCGATGTCCTTTGCTTCGATCCGCGTCATCGACCGACTCCGAGAGCCCCCAGATGAACACCACGCCTCCCGCCCGGCGCAGCGCCGGCCCCGTCCGCTACATCGTCGCCGCCGCCGTCGTCGCGGCGATCGCCGTTGCCGGCTTCTTCGCGTTCAACGGCAAGTCCACCGTGCCGGACGCCACGTTCACGCTGCTGTCGGGCCAGAAGGTCTCGACCGCAGGCGACCTGAAAGGGAAGGTCTATCTCGTGAACTTCTGGGCGACGAGCTGCGCGACCTGCATGCAGGAAATGCCGCAGATGGTCGATACCTACAATCGCTTCAAGGGTCAGGGGCTGGAATTCGTCGCGGTCGCGATGAACTACGATCCGCCGATGTACGTCGCGAACTACGCGCAGACGCGCCAGCTGCCGTTCAAGGTCGCGCTCGACGACGGCAGCGTCGCGAAGCAGTTCGGCAACGTGCAGCTCACGCCGACGACCTTCGTCGTCGACAAGGACGGCAAGATCCTGAAGCGCTACGTCGGCGCACCGCAGTTCGCGGAACTCGACGCACTGCTCAAGAAGGCACTCGACAGCAACGCGGCCTGAGCGCCGCCCGATCCGGCTCGAAGGGGCGCGCGCCGCGCCCTTCCCCGCACGACGGACCGCACGACCGGGCAACCCGGTTCCGCGGTCCGTTCGCTTTTCAGCGCTCGGTTTCGCCTTTCGCCGACAGCCCGTAGCGTTTCATCTTCTCGTACAGCGTCGCCTTGCCGACATGCAGCCGGTCGGCCGTCGCGGCGACCGCGCCGCCCGTCTGGTTCAGCGCCTCGGCGATCACCGCGCGCTCGAATTGCTCGATGCGCTCCTTCAGCGTCTGCTCGTTGTCGGCATCGCCGCCGTTCGCGCCCGTCTCCTGCGGCATGTCGGCCACGCCGAGCACGAAGCGGTCGGCCGCGTTGCGCAGCTCGCGCACGTTGCCGGGCCAGTCGCGCTGCATCAGGCTCGCGCGCTGCCGGTCGGTCAGCACCGGCGCGGGCCGCGCGTAACGCACGGCCGCATCGAGCATGAAGTGCTCGAACAGCGGCACGATGTCCTCGCGGCGCTCGGCAAGCGGCGGCAGCGCGATCGTCACGACGTTGAGCCGGTACAGCAGGTCGCGCCGGAACGTGCCGGCCGCGACGAGCTCGCTCATGTCGCCCTTCGCGGCCGCGACGACGCGGCAGTTCACGCGAATCGGCTGGTTCGAGCCGAGCCGCTCCAGCACGCCGTCCTGCAGCACGCGCAGCAGCTTCACCTGCAGCGCGAGCGGCATGCTTTCGATTTCATCGAGGAACAAGGTGCCGCCGGATGCGTACTCGAGCTTGCCGACCCGGCGCTTCGCGGCGCCGGTGAACGCGCCGGGCTCGTAGCCGAACATCTCCGATTCGAACATCGGCTCGGGCAGCGCGCCACAGTTCACCGCGATGAACGGCTTGTCGCGACGCGGCGACAGCTCGTGCAGGCTGCGCGCGATCAGCTCCTTGCCGGCGCCCGTGTCGCCGTTGATCAGCACCGACGCGTCGGTCGGCGCGACGTTCGCGATCAGCTTGCGCACCTGCTCGATCGCGGGGCTGCGGCCGATGATGCGCGGCGCGACCACGTTCTGCCCGGCAAGCTCGCGCCGCAGCGCGTGGTTCTCGAGCACCAGCTCGCGCCGCTCGAGCGCACGGCGCACCGTCTCGATCAGGCGCTCGGCCGCGAACGGTTTTTCGATGAAGTCGTATGCGCCGTCGCGCATCGCCTGCACGGCCATCGAGATGTCGCCGTGCCCCGTGACGAGGATCACGGGCACGTCGGGGACGCGCTCGCGGCACTGCGCGAGCACGTCGAGCCCGCTCGCGCCGGGCAGCCGGATGTCGCTGACGATCGCGCCGGCGGTATCCGCGACGACCGCCTTCTCGGCTGCCTCGGCCGACTCGAAGCCGGCGACGTCGAACCCCGCCAGCTGAAGGCTCTGCACGCTTGCCCGGCGAACGAGCGCATCGTCTTCGATATAGATCACTTGCAGGCGGTTGGCCATCGTACTCACTTGCTCCTGACGGGCCGCACGGCGGCAGCGCGCGCGGCGTCGGTTGATACCGATCGTGCACCGATCGGGCGGGCGGCATGGCGCGCCTAGCGCGAGCCCGCCGGCTCGGACACGGAGTCCGGATGATGCGTGCGGGCGCGCCGCAGCGTCAAGACGAACAGCGCGCCGCCCGACGGCGCGTTGCGCGCGGTCAGCGCGCCGCCCGCGTCGCTCGCGATCGACGACGAGATCGCGAGCCCGAGCCCGAGCCCGCGCCCCATTTCCTTGGTCGTGAAGAACGGCTCGAACAGGCGCGGCAGCAGGTCGGGCGCGATGCCGGAGCCGTTGTCGCGCACCTCGATCGCGAGCGTCGCGGCCGACACCGCGACCGTCACCTCGATCGCCGGCGCCGCCACGCCGGCGACCGCGTCGAGCGCGTTGCCGAGCAGGTTGATCAGCACCTGTTCGAGGCGCAGGTCCTCGCAGCGCGCGACGAGTTCGGGATAGTCGCGCGCCAGATCGAGCGGCGCATCGTGCGCGGGCGACACGGTCGCATCCTGCAACGTCAGCGTGAGCGCGACGCCGCGCAGGCGCTCGTCGAGCAACGACAGCACGCTGCGCAGCGCGCGCACGACGAGCGCCTGCTCGTTGCGCGGCTTCGCGCGGCCGACGAACAGCTTCAGCTGGTTCGTGATCTTGCCCATCCGCTCCGTGAGCGCGGCGATCGCCTCGAGGTTCTCGCGCGCGGCCGCCTGCTCGCCGCGATCGAGCAGCACACGCGTGTTGTCCGAGAAACTGCGCAGCGCCGCGAGCGGCTGGTTCAGTTCGTGCGTGATGCCGGCCGCCATCTGGCCAAGCGCGGCGAGCTTGCTCGCCTGGATCAGTTCGTCGTGCGCGGCGCGCAGTTCCTGTTCCGCGCGGATCCGGTCGCCGACCTCCTTCTGCAGTTGCTCGTTCGCTTCCGACAGGTCGGCCGTGCGCTCTTCGACGCGCCGGTTCAACTCCGCGTACGCCTGCTGCAGCAACGCGCGGCCGCGAATCATTTCGCGCACGCGCGCGCGGCGCATCCGCCAGTAGAACGCGAGCAGCGCGACCGACACGAAGCCGAAGCCCGTGACGATCGTCGCGTTGCGCGCGTCGGCGTCGACGGGCGCGATCGGCGCCAGCGTGACGAGCAGCCAGTCGGGCTCGCCGATCCGCCGCTTGCTCGCGAGGTAGCGCGGCGCGCGCAGGCCCGCGCCGAGACGCACGATCTCCGCATCGGGGCCCAGCACCTGCTCGATGCGCAGCGGCAATGGCGTGACGGGCTGCTGCGCGTACTGGCGCGTCTCGTAGATCGACGCGGCGACGGACCCCGTCAGCGGCCGCAGCGTGTGGTACTTCCAGGCGGGCACCGACGACAGGAACACGACGCCGTGGTCGTCCGCGACGACGAGCGGCTCGGACGCATCGGCGCCCTGGAACCATTCGAGGTTGAGCTTCACGACGACGACGCCCGCGATCCTGCCGTCGCGCCACACGGGCTGCGAGATGTAGTAGCCGGGATCGCGCGAGATCGTGCCGATCCCGAAGAAGCGGCCGACCTGGCCGTTCATCGCGTCGAGGAAATACGGGCGGAAGCGGTATTCGATCCCGACGAAGCTGTCGGGCGCGCGCCAGTTGCTGGCGGCGACACACAGGCCGTCCGCGCCGATCACGTAGGTGACGGTCGCGTGCGCGTGTTCGTTGAGGTCTTCGAGATAGCGGTTGACGCGTGCGGTGTAGTCGGTGCGCTTCGGCTCGGCGAGCAGGTCCTGCACGTACGGATGGCTGCCAAGCAGATAAGGCAGCGATTCGTAGCGGTCGAGCGTGCTCTTGAGCGCGTTGGTGGTGCGGTCGACGCGCACCGCGGCGTTGCGCTGCAACTCTGCGACGCCGCGCCGCCAGGTGATCGTCCACGTCAGCGTGCACGCCGCGGCGAGCGCGGCGGCAAGCACGACGAGAATGAGCAGGCGGCGCGTCACGGTCGAGGCTTCCTGGCGATGCGGATCGCCTATTGTGTCATAGGCCTCCACCTGCCCGCGCTGGCCGCCGCGGGCCGCACCGCCCGCGGGCGATGCCGCCGCCTGCTCCTTCATGACGTCAGACGCCGGCCGTCTCGGTCGGCGTGACTTCGCCGCCGCCCTTCAGCGCCTGGCGCAGCTTGTTGCGGTCGAGTTCCTTCTCCCATGCCGACACGACGACCGTCGCGACGCCGTTGCCGACGATGTTGGTCAGCGCGCGGCATTCGCTCATGAAGCGGTCGATACCGAGGATCAGCACCATGCCCGACAGCGGGATCGTCGGCACGACGGCGAGCGTCGCGGCGAGCGTGATGAAGCCCGCGCCCGTGACGCCGCTCGCGCCCTTCGACGTCAGCATCGCGACAGCCAGCAGCGTGAGCTGCTGCATCCACGTCAGTTCGATGTTGGTCGCCTGCGCGATGAACAGCACGGCCATCGTCATGTAGATGTTGGTGCCGTCGAGGTTGAACGAATAGCCGGTCGGCACGACGAGGCCGACGACCGAACGCGAGCAGCCGGCCTTCTCGAGCTTTTCCATCAGCTGCGGCAGCGCGGCTTCCGACGAGCTCGTGCCGAGCACGATCAGCAGCTCTTCCTTGATGTAGGACACGAAGCGGATGATCGAGAAGCCCGTGACGCGGGCGATCGTGCCGAGCACGACGAGCACGAACACGACCGACGTCAGGTAGAACGTGCCGATCAGCTTGAGCAGCGGCACCAGCGAGCCGACGCCGTACTTGCCGATCGTGAACGCCATCGCGCCGAACGCGCCGATCGGTGCCAGCTTCGTGACGATGTGCACGATGCCGAACAGCACGCGCGTGAGCCCGTCGATGAAGTCGGTGACGACCTTGCCGCGCTCGCCGAGGTGCGCGAGCACGCTGCCGAACAGCAGTGCGATCAGCAGGATCTGCAGGATCTCGCCCTGCGCGAACGCATCGACCATCGTGTTCGGGATGATGTGCATCAGGAAGTCGACCGTCGACTGCCCGTGCGCCTTCGCCGCGTACGACGCGACGGCCTTGCCGTCGAGCGTCGCCGGATCGATGTTGAAGCCGACGCCCGGACGCAGGATGTGCGTGGCCGCGAGGCCGAGCACCAGCGCGAAGGTCGACACGATCTCGAAGTACAGCAGCGCCTTGCCACCGACGCGGCCCACCTTCTTCATGTCCTCCATGCCGGCGATGCCGGTGACGACCGTACAGAAGATGATCGGGCCGATGACCATCTTGATCAGCTTGATGAAGCCGTCGCCGAGCGGCTTCATGTCGGTGGCGATCGACGGGTAGAAATGGCCGAGGATCACGCCGACGATGATGGCGAAGATCACCTGCACATAGAGCACTTTGTAGAAGGGTTTCTTCTTCACGATGGTTCCTGCTGAAGTAGATGAGCCGATGGAAACGGCGTCACGCGCGCGGACGAATGTCAGGGGAAACAAATCGCCCGCGCGGCTGCCGTGCCGCAACAAGCGATGCCTCAGGACATCCGGAGGGGGAGGAAGGCAGTGGTCATCGGTTGTCTCCTTGCTTGCTGTAGTAGTTCGGCCGGGGGATGGCCGTGCGCTTTATATCGCAAGGTCGATGCCAGGTTTCCGCAACCCCTCAAGCCGTTGTTTTCATTGTATTTCTCATAATGCGGCAGGCAAGGAAATCCAGCTTTCCGGATTTCCGGAAAATATCCGTCCGGGGATTCGGACGGATTGATGAATTCTTCAGATGAATCAGTGCTGCACGGCCTCGCCGGCCAGCAAGCCCGTCTGCGCGTAGAACTCCTGCTGCGCGAACGCGTCGCGCTCGCGCCGTGCACGCTCGCCGCGATCCGCGAGCGAACCGACGACGATCCCGACGAACGCGAGCGGCACCGACACGAGCGCCGGGTTGTCGAGGAACACCGGCGCGTGCGCGTGATGCAGCACGTCGACCCACACCGACTTCGACAGCACCGTGAGCGTGACCGCCGACACGAGGCCGAGGCCGCCGCCGAGCACCGCGCCGCGCGTCGTCATCCCGCGCCAGAAGATCGACATCGCGAGCACCGGGAAATTCGCGCTCGCGGCCACCGCCGCGACGAGGCCGACCATGAACGCGACATTCACGTGCTCGAACAGGATCGACAGCCCGATCGCGACCGCCGACAACGCAATCGTCGCCGCGCGCGAGATACGCATCTCGAGGCGCTCGTCGGGCTTGCCGCGCGCCCACATCTGCGCGTACAGGTCATGCGAAATCGTCGTCGCGCCGGCGAGCGTGAGGCCCGCGACCACCGCGAGGATCGTCGCGAACGTGACCGCCGCGATGAACCCGTAGAACCAGTTCCCGCCAACCGCCTGCGCGAGCTTCACCGCGACCATGTTCGAGCCGCCGAGCAGGTCGTGCGTGAGATTGAACGACCCGTCGGCACCCAGCTTGAAGAATTCCGGATGCTGCGCGAGCAGCACGATCGCCGAGAAGCCGATCACGAAGGTCAGCAGGTAGAAGTAGCCGATGAAGCCGGTCGCATAGAGCACCGACTTGCGCGCCTCCTTCGCGTTCGGCACCGTGAAGAAGCGCATCAGGATGTGCGGGAAGCCGGCCGTGCCGAACATCAGCGCGATGCCGAGCGACAGCGCGTTGGCCGGATCGCGGATCAGCTTGCCGGGGCCCATGATCGACAGCGCGCCCGGATGCACGTCCACCGCGCGGCGGAACATCTCGTCGACGCTGAAGCCGAATTCGGCGAGCGCGAGCACGACGAGCAATGTCGCGCCGCACAGCAGCAGCACGGCCTTGATCACCTGCACCCAGGTGGTCGCGGTCATCCCGCCGAAGAACACGTAGACGACCATCAGCACGCCGACGATCAGCTCGGCCGTCCCGTACGACAGCCCGAACAGCAGCTGGATCAGCTTGCCCGCACCGACCATCTGCACGACGAGGTACAGCACGACGATGGTCAGCGAATTCGCGGACGTCAGCAGCCGGATCGGCCGCTGTGCGAAGCGGTACGCAACGACGTCGACGAACGTGAACTTGCCGAGATTGCGCAGCGGTTCGGCGATCAGGAACATCACGAACGGCCAGCCGACGAGAAAGCCGATCGAGTAGATGAGCCCGTCGAAGCCGAACATGAACACCATCCCCGACAGCCCGAGGAACGACGCGGCCGACATGTAGTCGCCCGCGATCGCGAGCCCGTTCTGCAGCCCGGTGATGCCGCCGCCGGCCGTGTAGAAGTCGCGTGTCGAGCGCGTGCGGCGCGCGGCCCAGCGCGTGAGCGCGAGCGTCGCGAACACGAACGCGAAGAACATCCCGATCGCGACCGGGTTCAGTTCGACCTTGTCGGGCATCGGGCCCGCGACCGATACCGCATGCGCGGCAGACGAAACGAGGGCCGCGGGAACGGCAAGCGCGCGGAGCGCGATCGAGGTACGTCGCATGTCGGCCTCCTTCACGAACGCTGCAGGAGCGCGTCGACGCGGCGGTCGAACGCACGGTTCGCGCGCAGCACGTAACACGCGGTCAACCCGATCGCGACCAGGATGATCGCGACGCCCGCGGCGATCCCGACCGTCGTCGTCGCGCCGCGATACAGCGGCGCCGCGAGCACGTGCGGCGCGAGCGCGACGAGCAGGATGAAGCCGTAGTACGTGGCAATCATCAGTGCCGTCAGCGTGAAGCTGAAACGGCGCCGCGCACGCACGAGCTGCTGGTAGTCGCGGCGCGCCGTGACCGATTCGATGAAGGAAAGCTCCATGGTGTCTCCAATATCGTCTCGTCGTATCGCGAGAGCTGTCTTGTGGATGGTCGGCGCGTCGACTCCCCGCCCGCGCCGCGGCGGCAAATCGAATTACACGACCCGATCCGCACGCAGCCGCGCGACCTCGTCGGCCGACATCCCGAGCCAGCCGCCGAGCACGTCGTCCGTATCGGCGCCGAGCACCGGCGGCGCGCCGCGCACCGGCAGCCGCGCGCCGTCGAACCGGTACGGCGGCGCCAGCACGTCGACGCCGCCCGCGACCGGATGCGGCTGCCGCGTCACGAGCCCCGCGCTCGTCGCGCGTTCCGACGTCAGCGCTTCGTGCAACCCGAGCACTTCGCCGCACGGAATGCCCGCGTCGGCCAGCGCCGCGAGCAAAGTCGCGCGTGAACGGCGCGCGAGTTCGCGACGAATCTCGGGCAGCAGCTCGGCGCGGTTCTCCGAGCGGCCGAGATTGGTCTTGTAGCGTTCGTCCGCGGCGAGGTCGGGCCGCTCGATCGCATCGCAAAAGCGCGCGAACTGCGGGTTGTTGCCGACCGTGATCACGAGCGGGCCGTCGGCCGCGTCGAACACGCCGTACGGCACGATCGACGGATGCGCGTTGCCGTAGCGCGGCGGGTCCTCGCCCATCAGCAGCGCGTCGAGCCCGTAGTACGCGGTGATCATCAGCCCGCAGTCGAACAGCGCCATCTCGATGCGCCGCCCGCGCCCCGTCGCATGACGTTCGTACAGCGCCGCGAGGATCGCCTGCGCCGAATACATGCCGGTGAACAGGTCGACCGCCGCGACGCCGAACTTCAGCGGCGGCTGGCCGGCTTCGCCGTTCAGCGCCATCAGCCCGGCCTCGCCCTGCACGACGAGGTCGTAGCCGGGCCGCGCGGCCTCGGCGCCCGAGCGGTCGTAGCCGGAGATCGCGCAGTGCACGAGGCGCGGGTTCAGTTCGGCCAGCGCGTCGTAGCCGAGCCCGAGCTTCTCCGCGCCGCCGAACTTGAAGTTGTGAAGCACCACGTCGGCCTGCGTGGCCAGCTCGCGCGCGAGCCGCCGCCCTTCGTCGGTCTGCAGGTCGAGGCAGATCGAACGCTTGCTGCGGTTCACGCTGTTGAAGTAGGTCGTCTCGGTGTCGCCGATCCTCAAGCCCCAGTCGCGCGTGTCGTCGCCGCGCGCCGGATGCTCGACCTTGATCACTTCCGCGCCGAAATCGGCGAGCACCATCGCGCACCACGGCCCCGCGAGCACGCGCGAGAAGTCGAGCACTTTCACGCCGGCCAGCGGCAAAACGCGCGATTCGTTCGTCATCCTTGTCTCCTCCATTCGCGTCGTTCGTCTTTACTGTTTCGACAGCGCGATGTAGCGCGCGAGATGGTGATCCTCGTCGCCGAGCTGGTGATCGATCATCACGAGGCGCTTCGCGTAGTGCGACAGCGGCAGCTCCCACGTCATCCCGATCCCGCCGTGCAACTGGATGCTCTCCTCGGCGACGAGCGTGCCGATCCGCCCGATGCTGAATTTCGCCGCGGCCAGCGCGCGTTCGCGCACCACGCGCGGCGCATCGAGCTGCGCGGCCGCGTTGATCACGGCCGAGCGCGCCTGCTCGACTTCGAGCAGCAGGTCGGCCATCCGGTGCTGCAGTGCCTGGAAACTGCCGATCGGCAGCCCGAACTGCTTGCGCGTGCGCAGGTACTCGAGCGTGTGCTCCTTCGCGACGTCCATCGCGCCGAGCGCTTCCGCCGACAGCGCGAGCAGCCCGTAGCCGAGCACGCGTTCGAGCAACTCGGCGCCCGCTTCGCCGTCGTGCGCGCCGAGCGCCGCATCGGCCGGCAGCACGACGCGCTCGAAGCGCACTTCGGCCGCGCGGCCGCCGTCGATCTTCCGGTAGTCGCGCAGCGACACGCCCGGTGCGTCGGCCGGCACGACGAACAGGCCGATGCCGGCCGCGTCGTCGTCCTGCCCGGACACGCGTGCGCTGACGACGAAGAACGCCGCCTGCGCAGCCTGGTCGACGACGCCCTTCGCGCCCGTGAGCACCCAGCCGTCGCCCGAGCGTTCGGCGCGCGAGCGTACGGTCGTCAGTTCGTAGTGCGAGCCCGGCTCGTCATGCGCGAACGCGGCGCTCGCGCTGCCGTCGATCAGCGCGGCAAGCCTGTCGCGATGCGCGTCGCCGCCGGCGAGCGACAGCGCGCGGCCCGCCCTCAACGCACCGAGGAACGGCTCGACGACGAGCCCGCGCCCGAGGCATTCGAACACCACGGCGATGTCGAAGCCCGCGCCGCCGAAACCGCCGTCGGCTTCCGCGAACAGCGCGCCGACCGTGCCGAGTTCCGCAAAGCGCTGCCACATCGCGCGATCGAAGCCCTCGGCCGACTGCGCGATGCGGTCTCGCACCGGGAACGCATACTGTTCGGCGATGAAGCGATTCAACGTGTCCGCCAGCATCCGGCGGTCTTCTGTGTGCTGGAAATCCATCGTCGCGCTCCTCGTTACAGCCCGAGCATCATCTTCGCGATGATGTTCTTCTGGATCTCGTTCGAGCCGCCGAAGATCGACAGCTTCCGGTTGTTGAAATACTGCTGCGCGGCGCTCGCCGCTTCGTCCGGGCCGACCGGCTCGCCGTCGTAGTCGGCATCGAGCGCCTCGTCGACGAACGGCTGTGCATACGGCCCCATCGCACGCCGCATCAGCGCGGTGATCTCCTGGCGGATCTGCGTGCCGCGGATCTTCAGCATCGAGCTTTCCGCGCCCGGCACCCCGCCGCCCGCGACCGCGGCCAGCACGCGCAGGTTGGTCGTGCGCATGTTCTCGAGTTCGATCTCGACACGCGCGACGCGCGCCGCGAAGAACGGATCGTCCGCGAGCGGCCGGCCGTTCTTCATGACCTTCGCGGCAACGGCACGCAGCCGGTCGAGCGCGGCCGTCGAAAAACCGATTCCGGCGATGTTGGTGCGCTCGTACGTGAGCAGGTATTTCGCGTAGGTCCAGCCACGGTTCTCTTCGCCGACGAGGTTCTCCGCCGGCACGCGCACGTCGGTGAAGAACACCTCGTTCACTTCGTGCTCGCCGTCGAGCGTGATGATCGGGCGGACCTCGACGCCCGGCGTGTTCATGTCGATCAGCAGGAAGCTGATGCCTTCCTGCTTGCGCACGTCGGTCGCGGTGCGCACGAGGCAGAAGATCATGTTCGCGTAGTGGCCGAGCGTGGTCCACGTCTTCTGGCCGTTCACGATGTAGTGCTCGCCCTGCGCGTCGCGCCCGCGCACCGCGCTCGTCTTCACCGACGCGAGATCGGAGCCGGCGCCCGGCTCCGAATAGCCCTGGCACCACCAGTCGGTGCCGTCGAGAATGCGCGGAAGCCAGCGGCGCTTCTGCGCTTCGTCGCCGTACTTGATCAGCACGGGGCCGAGCATGTTCACGCCGAACGGCACGATGCGCGGCGTACCCGCGAGCGCGCACTCGTTGTCGAACAGGAACTTCTGCGCGACGCTCCAGCCGGGGCCGCCGTACTCGCGCGGCCAGTGGCTCGCGAGCCAGCCGCGCGCGTTGAGTATCGCGTGCCATTCGCGCATGTCGTCGCGCGTGAGATGCAGGCCGCCCTTCACCTTGCGCGCGATGCGCCCGGGCAGTTCGGCTTGCAGGAAGCGCTGCACTTCCGTGCGGAAGGCTTCCTCTTCGGGAGTGAAATTGAGGTCCATCGTCAGTCCGTGGCGAATGCGGTTGGCGTTCAGTCGAGGCGGTTCAGGCTCGCGAAATCCGCGCCGCGCGCGACGAGATCGACGAGCAGCGGCGACGGCTTCCAGAACAGCGGATCTTCCTTCGCGAACGCGCGGATATCGGCGAGCACGTTCGCGAGGCCGACCGTGTCCGCGTAATGCATCGGGCCGCCGCGATAACGCGGGAAGCCGTAGCCGTACAGGAACACCGCGTCGACGTCGAGCGGGCGCAGCGCGATCTTCTCGTGCACGACGTTCGCGCCTTCGTTGATCATCGCCGCGAGGTAGCGGCGCATGATCTCGTCGTGGGTGAACGTGCGCGGCGCGATGCCCTTCTTCGCGCGCTCTTGCGCGACGATCGCCTCGACTTCCGGGTCCGGCGTGCCGACGCGCGCGCCGTCCGGATACAGGTAGTAGCCGCGCGCCGTCTTCTGGCCGAACCAGCCGCGCTCGCACAGCCGGTCGGAAATCTCCACGTAGCGCGCGCGCGGGTCGCGCGTCGCCGCGCGGCGCTTGCGGGTCGCCCAGCCGATGTCGCCGCCGGCGAGGTCGACGACCTGGAACGGCCCCATCGGGAAGCCGAATTCGCGCACCGCGCGGTCGATCTGGTACGGCGATGCGCCGTCTTCCATCAGGTAGTCGGCCGCCGTGCGGTAGACGGCGAGGATCCGGTTGCCGATGAAGCCGTCGCACACGCCGGCGCGCACCGGCGTCTTCTTCAGCTGCTTCGCGAGCGCGAACGCGGTCGCGACCACTTCGGCGCTCACGCGCGCCGGCACGACGATCTCGAGCAGCTTCATCACGTTGGCCGGCGAGAAGAAATGCAGGCCGATCACGTCGGCCGGCCGGTCGATGCTCGCGGCGATCTCGTCGATGTCGAGATACGACGTGTTGGTCGCGAGCACCGCACCCGGCTTGCACGCGCGCGCGAGTTCGGCGAACACGGCCTTTTTCACGGCCATGTCCTCGAACACGGCCTCGATCACGACGTCGGCCTGCGCGAGCGCGTCGTACGACGTGCTGCCCTTGAAACGCGCGAGCCGCGCGGCGTGCGCGGCCGGCGTCATCCGCCCTTTCGCGACGAGGCCGTCGTACACCTTCTCGACGTGCGCGCGGCCGCGCGCGAGCGACGCTTCGTCGCGTTCGATCATCGTCACCGGCAGCCCGGCATCGAGCGCCGCGACCGCGATGCCCGCGCCCATCGTGCCGCCGCCGACCACGCCGATCCGCTCGACCGGCCGCGCGCTCGCGCGACGTGCCTCGGGCACCTTCGCCGCTTCACGCTCCGCGAAGAAGGCGTGCACGAGGCCCGCGCGCTGCGGGCTGTCGATGCACTGCAGGAACAGACTGCGTTCGAGCTTCATCCCCGCGTCGAACGACTGCGTGAGCGCGGCCTCGACCGCGTCAACGATCTTCGCCGGCGAGAACAGGCCACGCGACTTCTTCGGCAATTCCGCGCGCGCCGCGTCAATCGCGGCCTGCGCGGCCGCGCGGTCGGCCAGCCCCTGCGCGTCGCGCGTGCGGCGCACCGGTGCGCCGAGCGACACGAGCTCCTGCGCGTAGGCGAGGCCTTCGGCGAGCGTGTCGTCGCTGTGTGCGACGCGGTCGACGAGGCCGAGCGAGAGCGCTTCGTCCGCGCTCGCGTGGCGGCCCGTCAGCATCAGGTCGAGCGCGGCCTTCGCGCCGATCAGGCGCGGCGCGCGCTGCGTGCCGCCCGCGCCGGGCAGCAGGCCGAGCGTGACTTCGGGCAGCCCCAGCTTCGCGCCGGGCACCGCGAGCCGGTAATGCGCGGCGAGCGCGACTTCGAGGCCGCCGCCGAGCGTCGCGCCATGCAGCGCGACCACGACCGGCTTCGTGCCCGATTCGATCCGCTCGCACACGTCGGGCAGCGACGGCGGCACGGGCGGCTTGCCGAATTCGCGGATATCGGCGCCCGCGATGAAGTTGCGGCCGGCGCCGACGATCAGCACCGCGCGGATCGCGTCGTCGGCCTGCGCGGCGTCGAGCGCATCGGCGAGGCCGCGCCGCACGTCGGCGGACAGCGCGTTGACGGGCGCATGGTCGATCGTGACGACGAGCACCTTGTCGCGCCGCTCGCGCGTGACGGTGCCGGCCGGGCCGGTGGGGGAAGCGGGTGAGTTCATCGTGTCTCCTTGACGCGGCGGCAGGCGCGGCGACGCCGGTTCGTGGCTCGCAGCCACGCGAGCGGCGCCGGGGCGCCTGCCCCGGTCCCGCACGAAGCGGGACAAGATCCGGCCGTACGCCGGGCATGACCTGATTCTCGATTGATCGAGATTCATTGACAATTCCCTCCCGCTTTTACAAGCTGTCAAGTCTGACTTGACACTGAATGCTTCCGACCGTTAAACGGGACGGATCAGGAGACGCGACGCATGGACCTGAACGCGCTGACGCTGCTCGTCGAGATCCTCGACGCCGGCAATCTCAGCAAGGCCGCGCAGCGGCTCAAGATGAGCCGCGCGAACGTCAGCTACCGGCTGAACCAGCTCGAGCGCTCGATCGGCCAGCAGCTCGTGCGGCGCACGACGCGGCGCATCGAGCCGACCGAAATCGGGCTGAAGCTGTACGAGCACGGGCGGCGCATCTGCAACGAACTGCTCGCCGCGCAGGAATCGGTGACGACGCTCGGCCAAGACCTGCAGGGCCGCGTGCGGCTGTCGGTGCCGAGCGGCTACGGGCAGATGGTGATGTCCGACTGGCTGCTCGCGTTCAAGCGGCTGCATCCGGGCATCGTGCTCGACGTCGTGTTCGAGAACCGCGTGGAAGACCTGATGCGCGACGAGATCGACATCGCCGTGCGCGTGATGCCGGAGCCGCCGCAGAACCTCGTCGCGCGCGACATGGGCGCGGTGCGCTACGTCGCGTGCGCATCGGCCGCATTCGCGGCCGAGCACGGGATGCCGGCGAGCCTCGGCGCGTTGTCGGCCTCCCCGGTCGTCACCGCGACGGTGATGGGCCGGCAGCTCAGGATCGCCGCGTACCTCGGCGACGAGCGCCACGAGGTGCTGCTCGAGCCCACGCTGATTTCGGAGAACTTCCTGTTCCTGCGGCAGGCGATCCTCGGCGGGATCGGCGTCGGCATCGTGCCCGACTACGTGGTGCAGGACGACATCCGGCGCGGCACGGTCGTCACGTCGCTCGACGCGTACCGGCTCAGCATCTTCGGCACGCACATGTACATGCTCTACATGCCGAACCGGCACCACACGCGCGCGACGTCGACGTTCATAGAGTTCATCCTCGAACAGGCCGGAAAGACCGGCCGGGGCGGGCCCGGCGCGATGCGTCAGGGTTTCCTGTCGGGTGACAACCCGCCGGCCGCGCGGCGACAATAGCGCGCCGGGGCGGGCAGCCGCGTTGCGCCGGCATCGTCGCCTCCTTCGAATTCACTGCTGCCGAGGGTTCAATGTTCGACCGGATTCGTCCGCATTCGCGCTCCTGGACGCTGCTCGCCGCCGTCGCGCTCGTCGCGTTCAACGCCGGCTGCACGTCCCCGTCCACGCCGCCGTCGGGCGCGGTGGTGCCCGTCGCCGCCGCATCGGGTGCCGCCGTGCCGCTGCCCGGCGTCCATGCGCCCGAGCTGTCGTCCGGCTGGACCGACAAGCCGGGCTGGACCTCGCAGCATTTCATGATCGCGGCCGCGAATCCGCTCGCGACGCAGGCCGGCTACGACATGCTGAAGGCGGGCGGCACCGCGATCGATGCGGCCATCGCGACGCAGATGGTGCTCGCGCTGGTCGAGCCGCAATCGTCGGGAATCGGCGGCGGTGCGTTCCTGCTGTACTTCGACGGCAAGGCGACGCAGGCGTACGACGGCCGCGAGACCGCGCCGGCCGCCGCGACCGACCGCCTCTTCTACGGGCCGACCGGCCAGCCGATGAGCTTCTACGAAGGCGTCGTCGGCGGGCGCTCGGTCGGCACGCCGGGCGTGCTGCGCATGCTCGACGCCGCGCACCGCGCACACGGCAAGCTGCCGTGGCGCCGCCTGTTCCAGCCGGCGATCCGGCTCGCCGAGCACGGCTTCACGATCAGCCCGCGGCTCGCGACGCTGATCGCGAACGACAAGTACCTGAAGAACGATCCGGCTGCGCGTGCGTATTTCTACAACCCGGACGGCACGCCGAAGGCGGCCGGCACGGTGCTGAAGAACCCCGCGCTCGCGACCGTGCTGCGGCAAGTCGCCGACCGCGGCGCGAACGCGTTCTACAGCGGCGCGATCGCGCGCGACATCGTCACGAAGGTGCGCAGGCACCCGACCAACCCGGGCCTGCTGTCGCTCCAGGATCTCGCGCGCTACAAGGCGAAGGTGCGCGCGCCGCTGTGCGCGGATTACCGGCGCTCGGTGGTGTGCGGGATGCCGCCGCCGTCGTCGGGCGGCCTCGCGATCGCGCAGATGCTCGGCATCCTCGAAGCGATGCCCGACTGGCAGCAGATCGGCGCGCAGAAGCCGGTGCGCAACGACGTCGGCTACGAGCCGACACCGTTCGCCGCGCACCTGTTCAGCGAAGCCGGGCGGCTCGCCTATGCGGACCGCGCGCGTTATGTCGCCGATCCCGATTTCGTGCCGCTGCCGGGCGGCAGCTGGGCGAGCCTCACCGACAAGACCTATCTCGCGCAGCGCGCGCACCTGATCGGCGACAGCAGCATGGGCGCCGCGCAGGCCGGCACGCCGCAGGGCGCCACGCTCGCGATGGCCGACGACCGCAGCCCCGAGTTGCCGTCGACCTCCGACATCGCGATCGTCGACCGCTACGGCCAGGCGCTGTCGATGACGACGAGCATCGAGGACGCGTTCGGATCGCGGCTGATGGTGCGCGGCTTCATGCTGAACAACCAGCTCACCGATTTCTCGTTCGTGTCGAACGACAACGGCCGGCCGGTCGCGAACCGCGTGCAGCCCGGCAAGCGGCCGCGCTCGGCGATGTCGCCGGAACTCGTGTTCGACAAGAAGACGAAACAGGTGACGATGATCGTCGGCTCGGCCGGCGGCCCCGCGATCATCAATCACGTCGCGAAGACGCTGGTCGGCGTGCTCGACTGGGGAATGACGATGCAGCAGGCGATCGCGCTGCCGAACTTCGGGTCGATGAACGGGCCGACGCAACTCGAACGCGGCCGCGTGTCCGATGCGCTCGCCGACGGGCTGAAGGGCCGCGGGCACGACGTGCGGGTGGTCGAGATGAACTCGGGGCTGCAGGGAATCCAGCGGCTGAACGTGCAGGGCCAGACGGTGTGGTTCGGCGGGGCGGATCCGCGGCGGGAAGGCGTGGCGATGGGGGAATGAGTGCGATGAGCGACAACTTCACCTATCTGGTCGATCCGGTGGTTTCGCTCGCTGAAGCGCCCGCCGAGGCACAGCGCATGATCGCGTGGCTGCAGGCGCGCGGAATCGTCGGCGCGGCGACGCGCGTCGGCGACCTGTATCGCGACTGGGGCGCGACCTGGGGGCTCAAGGAGAGCGATCTGACGGCCATCGACCGAACCGGTTACCCACCCGGCCCGCTTTATGCGAACGCCTGCGACGCGCGCGCAAATTTGCCGCCGTCCATCCCGAACTGGCTGGAGGTCGACGTGGAACGCCGCATCTTCGATGCAGGCGGGAACGGCCTCGAGATTTTCTGCCCGGCGTGCAACGCGGAGCAGACCGCGCTCGGCGCCGCATGGGGTGACGCGTTTTCCAACTGGTTCGAGGGTGACGATGCGGCTCCGCTCGTATGCGGCGCGTGCGGCCATCGGCAACCCGTCACGCAATGGCGCTACGATCCGCCGTGGGCCTTCGGCCATCTCGGCTTCAATTTCCAGAACTGGCTGCTGAGCGATGCGTTCATCGCCGAATTCACCGCCGCGTACGGCCGGCCGCTGACGGTCGTGCACCAGCACATCTGAGCGCCCTGCGCGCTGCGTCAACCGCGCCCCTTCCACGGCACCACCCGCTGCTCGACCCACCGCATCGCGAGATCGAACAGCCACGCGATCGCGCCGATGAGCAGGATGCCCATCACGACGATGTCGGTGCGCAGGAAGCTCGATGCGTTCAGCACCATCTGCCCGAGCCCGGCCGTCGCGGCGACCATCTCGGCCGCGACGAGCGTCGTCCAGCCGAACCCGATCGCGATCCGCAGCCCGGTGAGGATTTCCGGCAGCGCGGCCGGCAGCACCACGTGGCGCACGATCTGCGCAAAGCTGCCGCCGAGCGAATACGCGGCGTTGATCTGCTCGACGGTTGCCGCACGCACGCCGGCGCGCGCGGCCATCGCGATCGGCGCGAAGCACGCGAGGAAGATCACGACGAGCTTCGCGGTTTCGTCGATGCCGAACCAGATCACGACGAGCGGCAGGTACGCGAGCGGCGGCAGCGGCCGGTAGAACTCCAGCAACGGATCGAGCACGCCGCGTGCGATGCGGCTCACGCCCATCAGGATGCCGGCCGGCACGCCGATCGCGGTCGCGAGCGCGAACGCACCGAACACGCGCGCGGCGCTCCACAGCAGATGGTCGGACAACGGCAGGCCGCCCTGGATGCGGCCGTGCCACGCATCGACGAACGCGATCCACACGGCTTCCGGCGCGGGCAGGAACAGCGGCGGCAGCCACTGGCGATGGGTGGCGACCCACCACAGCAGTGCCAGTGCCGCGACCGTCGCCGCGCTCAGCCCCGCTGTCTTCCCCTGCCCCGGCAACCGGTAGCGATGCGATGCGCGAGCCGGACGCGCCGCGTGACGCCGTTGCGTCGCGCGTTGATCCTGCCCGCGCTCCGCGGCCGTGCGATCGGCCGCCCAAGAATCCTGCGTGCTCATGCTGTCCTGCCTGTGCAAGGTACTGATCCGACCGCGTCCGACCGACGCGCCCTGTCGCGCGAGTTCGTGCATCACGCCGCCGCCTCGGCGGCCTCGTCGCGATGCAGGTACGCGATCAGCCGTTCGCGCCATGCGATGAAATCCGGTGACGACTTCACCGCGCGCGCATCGCGCGATTCGACGTAGCGGCGCGCGAACGGCAGTTCGAAGGTTTCCGCGATCCGACCGGGGCCGGGCGTCATCACGACGAGACGCGTCGCGAGGAACAGCGCCTCCTCGACGTCGTGCGTAATAAAGAACACCGTCTTGCCGGTGCGTGCCCATACGTCGAGCACGAGCGCCTGCATCGTGCCGCGCGTCATCGCGTCGAGCGCGCCCATCGGCTCGTCCATCAGCAGCACGCGCGGGTCGCTCGCGAGCGCGCGCGCGATGCCGACGCGCTGCTGCATCCCGCCCGACAGCTCGTACACGCGCGCATGCGCATGCCTGTCGAGCCCGACGAGCGCGAGCATCTCCCGCGCCCGCGCTTCGCGTTCGGCCTTCGACACGCGTGCGAAGCGCAACCCGAGCGCGACGTTGTCGAGCACGTCGAGCCACGGCAGCAGCGCGTATTTCTGGAACACGACACCGCGATCCGCGCCGGGGCCCGTGACCGGCACGCCGTCGACGCGCACGTCGCCGGTCGTCGGCGCGACGAAGCCGGCCATGCAGTTCAGCAGCGTCGTCTTGCCGCAGCCGGACGCGCCGAGCGCGACGACGAATTCACCGGCCTCGATGCGCAGGTCGACGCGCGCGAGCGCCTGCGTCGTCGGCCGGCCGCGTTCGCCCGGATAGTCGACCGATACCTGACGGACTTCCAGCGTGCTCATGTTCAGGACTCCGCGACGAGTGGGTTGAGCGGCTGCACTCAGCGCGCGGCCTTCTGCACGAACTGCGGATCGACGCCGGCCGAGTAGTCGGCGAGCACCGTCTGGATCGTGCCCTGCGATTTGAGGAACGTGGCCGTGGCCGCGAGCGATTTCGCGGCACCCGACTGCGCACCGCCGCCGAGCCACGTCGGCGACGCCTGCTCGGCCGGCGTCGGGAACGCGTAGAGCGCGAGGCTGGCCGGTACGTCCTGCGCGTTCGCGCCCGACACCTTCGCGACCGCCGCGACCTGCGGCGAGCCGACCTTCCACGCGGCAGCGTGCGCGCGATAGTCGGCATCGGCGGCCGCGAGCACCTTCACGAAGCGCGTGACGAACTCGGGGTTCTCGCGCGCGAACTTGCGGCTCACGACGAAGCCGTCGAAGGTCGCCTTGCCGCTTTCCTTCGCCACCTGGCCCGACGTCGTGAGCACGGTGCCCGACTGCTTGACCTTCGCGAGCACCGGATCCCAGATGTAGGTCGCGTCGATGTCGCCGCGCGCCCACGCCGCCGCGACTTCGGGCGGACGCAGGTTGACGATCTTCACGTCGTTCGGATTGACGCCCGCGGCCTGCAGCGCGACGAGCGTATGGAAATGCGACGTCGACACGAACGGCACGCCGATCTTCTTGCCCTTCAGCGCGGCGATGCTGGTGACGCCTGAGCCGTTGCGCGCGACGAGCGCCTCGGCGTCGTTGATGTTGTCGAGCACCCAGAACAGCGAGATGTCGAGCCCCTGCGACAGCCCGGCCGCGATCGGGCTCGAGCCGGCTTCGCCGAGCTGCACGGAGCCCGATGCGAGCGCGCGGATCACGTCGGCGCCGCTGTCGAGCTTGCGGAACGTGACTTTGTAGCCGGTCGCCTTCTCGACTTCACCGCTCGCCTGCGCATAGCGCCACGGCACGACCATGTCCTGGTACGCGATCACGACTTCGCGCGATTCGGCGTGCGCCGCGCCCAGCGCGGCAAAGGCGGTCAGCGCGACGACCGCGCGGCGGATGAAGCTGAAACGGGACATGCGGCTCTCCTTCGAATGCGGGCATTGCTGCGGGAGAGCCGACTATAGGAGCTTTGCGCGCGGCGGGAGCGAACTTATCCTGCGAAGCTATCGATGCCGTTTCAGCTTTGCTTTCCATGCTCGACCGGATTGCGTGTCCGGTCGGGTGACGATTGCCGTGCGAATGCGCGGGCGGCGGCCGCACCAACGAAAAAGCCCGCATCGCTGCGGGCTTTTTTCGGGTTCGTCAGAGGACGACGAAGCAAGCGGGCTCAGACCACCCCTGCGCCATGCGCCTGCAGGTCGGCGTGATAGCTCGACCGCACCATCGCGCCGACGGCCGCGTGCGTGAAGCCCATCTTGTACGCCTCTTCCTCGTACATCTTGAACGTATCGGGATGCACGTACGCGCGCACCGGCAGGTGGTGCTCGGACGGCTGCAGGTACTGGCCGATCGTCAGCATGTCGACGTCGTGCGCGCGCAGGTCGCGCATCACCTGCAGGATTTCCTCTTCGGTCTCGCCGAGGCCGACCATCAGGCCCGACTTCGTCGCGACGTCCGGATGCAGCGCCTTGAAGTCCTTCAGGAGCTTCAGCGAGTGCGCGTAGTCCGAACCCGGGCGCGCTTCCTTGTACAGGCGCGGCACCGTTTCGAGGTTGTGGTTCATCACGTCCGGCGGCGCGGCGTTCAGGATCGAGATCGCGCGGTCGAGACGGCCGCGGAAGTCCGGCGTCAGGATCTCGATGCGCGTGTCCGGCGACTGCGCGCGCGTTTCGCGGATGCACTCGACGAAGTGGGCGGCGCCGCCGTCGCGCAGGTCGTCGCGGTCGACGCTCGTGATCACCACGTACTTGAGCTTCAGCGCGGCGATCGTGCGCGCGAGGTTCTTCGGTTCATCCGCGTCGAGCGGGTCGGGACGGCCGTGGCCGACGTCGCAGAACGGGCAGCGGCGCGTGCACTTGTCGCCCATGATCATGAACGTCGCGGTGCCCTTGCCGAAGCATTCGCCGATGTTCGGGCAGCTCGCTTCCTCGCACACCGTATGCAGGTTGTGCTCGCGCAGGATCGTCTTGATCTCGTTGAAGCGCGAGCTGCCGGTGGCCGCCTTCACGCGGATCCACTCGGGCTTCTTCAGCTTTTCGATCGGAATGACCTTGATCGGGATGCGCGCCGTCTTCGCCTGCGCCTTCTGCTTGGCGGTCGGATCGTAGGCAGGGGTCGCGGCCGGATCGGCCGGTGCGGGGGAAGCGGTAACGTCAGTCATTCGAATGTTGTTCCAGTGCCTGCGGCTTGTCGGCGGCCGCGGATGCGCCGTCGAGGTTGGCGATCAGACGGCGCACCAGCGTATGGGCGACGTCGTTCCAGTCGGCGGCAACCTCGAGGCTCGCCATGTCGACAGTTTCCAGTCCGGCATAGCCGCACGGGTTGATCGCAAGAAACGGGCGCAGATCCATCTTCACGTTCAGGCTCAGCCCGTGATAGCTGCAGCCGTTGCGGATCTTCAGGCCGAGGGCCGCGATTTTCGCGCCCTCGTGCACGCCGGATGCCACGTAGATCCCGGGCGCGCCCGCCTTGCGGACCGAAGCGAGATTATACGCCGCGAGGGTTTCGATCACGGCCTCCTCGATCTTCGTCACGAGCGTGCGCACCATCAGCTTGCGCCGGCGCAGGTCCAGCAGCAGGTAGGCGACGATCTGGCCGGGGCCGTGGTAGGTGATCTGCCCGCCGCGGTCGACCTTCACGAGCGGCACGCCGCTGTCGGCCACCAGCAGGTGGGCCGGGTCGCCGGCCTGGCCGAGCGTGTAGACGGGCGGGTGCTCGACCAGCCAGATCTCGTCGCCGGTATCGGCCGTGCGCGTGTCGGTGAACGCGCGCATCGCGTCGAAGCTCGTTTCGTAGGTCTCGACGCCCCGCCACCGCACGGTGACCGGCGGGGCCGGCTGATCCGGGGACCCGGCGGGCGATGCGGAAACGGCAACAGGCGTGGACACGATGGAAACCGGCGAAACGGACATGGGCGGTAGTTTACCGAAAACCCGTCGGTCTCGCCGGCCTCGGAGGGGGGACGGATCGCCGGTATCCGTCGGAGGAAATGATGGTCAGACGGTGCGCCATCCGTCGTGGAGCAGCGCGCTCACGCGTTCGCGCAGCCGTGCCAGCCCGCCGAGCGCGACTTCCCGGGGCGGCCGCGACACCGAGAACGCCACGCGCGCGCCCTCCCGGCCTTCCGCGCTGAGCCACAGCCGCTCGCCGCGGCGCAGCTTCAGCGTCTCGCCGTCGACCAGGAAGTAATCGTCGACGTCGTTGCTGCGCGTCGCCCACACCGGCCCGCACTGCACCACCAGCCGCGTGCTGCGCTGTACCTTCAACGGAACGGTTTCGCCCACCGGGATTTCGAACGTGATGCTTGAAGAAATTTCTTGCATGATCGACTCCGCCAATAAGTGCTTCGATGGCTACAATCGTAGTCACTTCAAGGCGTCCGACAAAACGACCAATTTTCACGTCGATGTGAGGAAAATTAGCAAATGGACCTCCGCCAGCTGCCTGCGCTGAACGCGATTCGCGCGTTCGAAGCCGCCGCCCGTCACGAGAATTTCTCGCGCGCCGCCGACGAGCTGTACGTCACGCACGGCGCGGTCAGCCACCAGGTGCGCGCGCTCGAGGAAGAGCTCGGCGTGCAGCTGTTCACGCGCAACGGCAAGCGGCTGTGCCTGACCGACGCCGGCATGCGCTACGCGCAGCAGATCCGCACCGCGCTGATGGTCATCGCCGACGCGACACGCGACGTGCGCGCGAGCGACCGCGACCGGCGGCTCGTGGTGTCGATGCTGTCGTCGTTCGCCGCGCGCTTCATCACGCCGCGCATCGGCTCGTTCATCGAACGGCATCCGGAAATCGACGTCGAGCTGCAGTCGACGAACTCGCTCACCGATTTCGCGCGCGACGATGTCGATCTCGCGATCCGCTTCGGCCACGGCAGTTATCCGGGGCTGCATGTCGAGGCGCTGTTCGACGAAGTGTTCTTTCCGGCATGCGCGCCGACGCTGAACGGCGGCAAGCTGCCGCAAACGCCCGCCGATCTCGTGCACTACAACCTGCTGCGCTCGGACGACGAGCTGTGGCGGCCGTGGTTCGACGCGGCCGGACTCAAGACGCTGACCGAGCCGAAACGGGGGATTCTGTACCAGGATTCGTCGAACCTGCTGCTGGCCGCGATCGACGGCCAGGGCATCGCGCTCGTGCGCCGCTCGCTCGCGGTGCACGACCTGCTCGACGGGCGCATCGTGCGCCTGTTCGACATCGACGGGCCGAGCCCGTGGCACTATTTTTTCGTGTGTCCGCCGCCGCTGCTGAACACGCCGCGCGTGCAGGCGTTCAGGACCTGGCTGTTCGAGGAAGTCGCCGAATACAAGCGGCTGTGCGACGAGCTGGACGCGCGGCGCGCGGCGGGGAAGACCCCCGCCGAGTGCGCGCAGGAAGGAGGATGGAAGGCGCTTAAAGTACGACCTTGACCATCGGATGGCCGGTCAGTGCGCGGTAGATGTTGTCGAGCTGTTCCTGGCTGGTCGCCCGCACGGTGATCGTGAGGCCCGTGTAATTGCCGCCGCTCGACGCGCGCTCCTCGATCTTCTCGACGTCGATCTCGTTGTCGTGAACGGCCACGACCTTGAAGATCGTGTCCTTGAACTCGGGGTGCGCCTTGCCCATGATCTTGATCGGGAAATCGCACGGAAACTCCAGCAGCGACTCCTTCCGGGTATCGATCGCGCCGGTCACCTCGATGGTTTTGGTCGGTTCGCTCATCATTTTCTCCGGGTTAGGTCAAACTGTTCAAACTCGCGCGCCTTCGCACGCTGGTACGCGTCATACAACGCCGCGAATACGGGGCCCGGCTTGCCGCCATGGACGGGCAGATCGTCGAGCGACGTGACGGGCAGCACTTCCTTCGTGGCCGACGTGATCATGATCTCGTCGGCTGCGCGCAATTCCACTTCGCTGATCTCGCGCGCGACGAACGGGATCTTGCATTCGTCGGCCAGCTCCTCGATCAGCGCGTAGCGGATCCCTTCGAGGATCTTGTTGCTGCGCGGCGGCGCGAGCAGCTCGCCGTTCTTCACGATCCACACGTTCGACGACGAACCTTCCGTCAGGTTGCCGTCGCGCAGCTGCAGCGTCTCGAACGCATCGCGTTCGGCCGCATGCTGCGCCATCAGCACGTTGCCGAGCAGCGAGATCGACTTGATGTCGCAATGCAGCCAGCGGCGGTCCTCGGCCGTCACGCAGCGCACGCCCTGCGCGCGTTCGTCGGCGGACGGCAGGCGCAGCGGGCTCGTCATCACGAACACCGTCGGCACCGCGTTCGCCGGGAACGCGTGGCCGCGCTTCGCGACGCCGCGCGTCACCTGCAGGTAGACGAGCGCGTTGCCGTCGCCGAGCCCTTCGGCATTCGCCGCGACGACGCGCTCGATCAGCGCGCGCCAGCCCGCGTCGTCGTGCGGGCTGGCGATGCCGATCTTCTTCAGGCTGCGCTCGAGCCGCGCCAGATGCTGCTCGATCCGGAACGGCACGTGCGCGCCGTCGTGCGCATAAACGGGCACCACTTCATACACGCCGTCGCCGAAGATGAACCCGCGGTCGAGCACCGGTACACGGGCTTCCGACAGCGGCACCATTTCCTCCTGCGACGACACGCTGAGGTAGACGATCGGTTCGAATTCGGCTTGGCTCATGGTTATGACAGATGGGGATGAAGTCGTGAAAACAAAGGCCCGTCGTGCTTACTTCTTCTTGCTGAACATCAGCAGGATCGAGTCCCAGATACGCCCGAAGATACCCGCTTCCGGCACGGCCTGCAGTGCGACGACCGGGAATTCGGACAGCGTCTTGCCATCGGCGACGATCTTCACGGTGCCGACCTGCTGGCCTGCCGCGAGCGGCGCGATCAGCGGCGCGTTGACGTCGACTTCCGTCTTGACCTTGTCGCCGAGGCCGCGCGGCACGGTCGCCCACTGGTCGCCCTTCACGCCCACCTGCACGGTGTTTTCCTTGCCCTTGTAGATGCGCGGCGTCGACATCGCCTGGCCGCCCTTGAACAGGCGCACCGAATCGAACGCGCTGTAGCCGTAGTTCAGCATCTTCATGCTGTCCTGCGTGCGCTCGCTTTCCTTCTGCTCGCCCATCATCACCGACACCAGGCGGCGCTGGCCGTCCACACCCGGGATCGCGCGCTTCGCCGACGCGATCAGGCAGTAGCCGGCCGCCTGCGTATGGCCCGTCTTCAGGCCGTCGACCGTCGGGTCGAGCCACAGCAGGCGGTTGCGGTTGCCCTGGCGGATGTTGTTGTACTTGAATTCCTTCTCCGAGAAGATGCTGTAGTACTGCGGAAAATCGCGGATCAGGTGCGCGGACAGCTTCGCGAGGTCGCCGGCCGTCGTGTAGTGGTTCGGGTCGGGCATGCCGTTCACGTCGGCGAAGTGCGTGCCCTTCATGCCGAGGCGCGCGGCCTCGTCGTTCATCATCGTGACGAACTGCCCTTCGCTGCCGCCGACCAGTTCGGCCAGCGCGATCGCGGCGTCGTTGCCCGACTGGATGATCATCCCGTACACGAGGTCGTGCACCGACACCGGCTTGTTCGCCTCGATGAACATGCGCGACTCGTCGCGGCCGACGCGGCGCACGGCTTCGCTCGGCGTGACGATCTGCTCCATCGAGATCTTCTTCTTGTCGAGCGCCTCGAACACGAGGTACGCCGTCATCAGCTTCGTCAGCGATGCGGGCTCGACGCGTTCATCGGCATTGCCCGACGCGAGCACCGTGTTGCTGGTCGCATCGACGAGCACCCACGAGCGCGCATTCACGCCCGGCGGCGGCACCGCGCCCGGCATGTAGGTCGCGGGCGCGCCGGTGAACTGCTCGGCGGCCGGCGCCGCATGCGCGGCCTTGGCCTTGGCGGCCGGCTTGGCCTCGGCGACGACGATCGTCGACGCGAGCGCGACAGGCAGCATCACGCCGAGCGCGACGTTGCGCGCGGCGGTGCCGAAGGCGATGGAGGAAGCGAGGGACTTGAGGCCTTGGGAAGACAGACGCATGATCGATTCAGGCTGATGGCAGAAAGTGCGGTGCGAAACGCGCAGGGTTGAACGGCAAGGCGGCGGGCGTTTCGGGCACTCGCCCGAAATCGTCGGGCGACGCGAAACGCGCCGGTTGGACTCGTGCGGACGCGTTCGGTTCGCGGCCGTCGCGAGCGGGCGGACAGGCGGCGAAACGAGCGCCGCATGGGCCCAGCCGGGCCGCGGGCGACGCGGAATCCGGCCATTATACGTGGCCGCGCAGCGCGTTTTCGCGAACCTGGCGCAGGATCGCCGTCCATCTTCATCGGGCGCGGGGTGCCGGCAAGCTGCGCGTCATCGCACGCGAAGGTGTGCGAAAGGTGTGCGCAGGCGAAGGAGAAGTCGGGTCGCGCCGCACGCCGCGGCGCGATGTCGCGAGAAGGGAAACGCGCATCCGGCGCCGGCCGGAGCACGTATAGCAACACCGTGCGGGCCGGCGTCATGCCGGCCTCCCGCGTGCCGGCTAGCGCCAGGCGTCGACGATGATGCGTTTGAGCACGTGCAGCTTGCGATGCAGGAAATGCTCGGCGCCGGGGATCACGACGACCGGCAGTTCCTGCGGCCGCGCCCAGTCGTACACCGACGCGATCGGCACCGTGTCGTCGGTTTCGCCGTGGATCACGAGCGTGTTCTCGGGCACGTCGGCCACCTGCCAGCGGCTCGCTGCCGTGCCGACGAACACCATCCGTTCGATCGTCTCGCCCGCGTCGCGCAGCCGCTTCGCGACGTGCGACAGCACGAAGGTGCCGAACGAGAAGCCCGCGAGCACGAGCGGCAGGTCCGCATACGCGGGCTGCGCGCGCATGTGCGCGAGCACCGCGAGCAGGTCGTCGGCCTCGCCGGTGCCGTTGTCGTGCACGCCTTCGGTCGCGCCGACGCCGCGGAAGTTCGACCGGAACACGACGTAGTTCAACTGCACGAGCGTGCGCGCGAGCGTTTGCGCGACCTTGTTGTCCATCGTGCCGCCGAACAGCGGATGCGGATGCGCGACGAGCGCGATGCCGCGCGGCGCGGCGCCGCCTTCGCGCACGGCATCGGGGAGGTCGACCGCGATTTCGATCTGCCCGACCGGGCCCGCGATCAGCGATTTCTGCGTATGAACGTTCATTCGGCCGGCCCGATCAGATCTTCAGGCGGTCGACGACCTTGCCGTCGCGCAGGTGCGATTCGACGATCTCGTCGATGTCGGCCTGGTCGACGTACGTGTACCACGTGCCTTCCGGATACACGACCATCACCGGCCCTTCCTCGCAGCGGTCGAGGCAGCCGGCCTTGTTGATGCGAACCTTGCCGGGCCCCGCGAGGCCGAGCTCCTTCACGCGCCTTTTCGCGTATTCCTGCATGGTCTGAGCGTCGCATTGCGCGCAGCTCGGGCGTTCGGCGCCCGGTTCGCGCTGGTTCAGGCAGAAGAAGACGTGGTGCTGGTAGTAGGAATCCATGGTGGTGGCGAGCTGCCCGGCGCAAGGCCGTGCGGAAAGAGGAGCGGTTGCCGCTGCGCGGGGCAACGGGCGTGTAGGGTTCGGCGCCCGGCGGCGCTTGGGTGCCAGCGGATTCGTGCTCGTGGCGACGCGCAAACCACGGCGATGCCTGGCGGCATCGCGAGGATTTGCAACGCGGCCACGGGTGCGAAGGCGCCGCACACACGTGCCGATCGGTGCCGAACACTGCACTCGTGCGGACGATTATAACGAGGGGCGCACGCCGCTGCCCGCGGTACCGCCGCGGCCATCGCGGCACAACCGCCGCAGCCTTCGCGTCAGCGGCGCAGCACGGCCGGCAGCCATGCGTGCTCGACGCGCTGGCCGAGCCAGATCAGCGCCGCGTAGGGCCAGATCCACGCGAGCCAGCGTGCGAGGCTGTTGAAGTGCACGTAACGGCCCTGCCGCCAGCCCGACAGCGTGAAGTCGAAGAACGGGTTGACGGGCAGCAGGTTCACGAGCGCCACGCCGGCCAGCAGCGCGAGCGCCGCCAGCGTCGCGCGCCACGTCGCCGGCACGTGCAGCGCGACGAGCGCGGCCGCGAAGCCGAGCTCGATCCCGAGGCGCGCGCCGGGCGTCGCCCACACGACGACGAGTCCGGTGGCCGACTGCATGAAGGTCGCGGCCGCCTTCAGCACGAGCGTCGCGGCGACGAGCGCGATCAGCAGCCGGATGCGCGGTGCGCGCGGCCGCATCGCGAGCGACGCGATCGCCAGCGCGGCGAACAGCATCAGGCCGCCGAGCGCGGCCTCCCACGCGGAGTCGGACAGCCAGCCGTCGACGCGCTCGGGCCATTCGCCCACGCGCCACGCGGCCGGCAGCCACGCGAGCAGCGTGTCCTGCATCGACGCGTCGGCACGCTCCCACAGCGCGGCCGGCCAGTCGCCGATGCCGAACAGGAACGGCGACGGGAACAGGATCGCGAACGGCCACAGCCCGGCGAGCAGCAGCGGCGTCGCACCGTCGTCCTCGAACCACGCGAAGCGCAGCCGGCGCAGCGCGCCGCGATCGAGCAGCGCACCGGTGGCCGGCGCGACGAGCGCCGCCCCCAGCAGCGCGCCGAGCGCGTTGGCCGCGAGATCGAGATTCGACGCGACGCGCGTCGGCAGGTAGGTTTGCAGCGCTTCCATCGCGCCCGACAGCAGCACGCCGAGCCCGGCCGCGATCAGCGTCGCGGCCACGCCGCGCCAGCGCGGGTGCAGCGAGAGCACGCCGAGCGCGCCGAACGGCAGGTAGCCGAGCACGTTCGTGACGACGTCGAATGCGGTCACGTAGCGCTGCATCGGCGCGAACAGGTAGTCGAACGGCCCGATGCCGAGCGACACCCAGCCTGCGAACGGATACAGCGACGCGTAGACGATGAGTGCCGCGTAGGCGGCAAAGGCCTGCCGCGCGAGCGGCGATGCGCGAGGCGTGCCGGTCGCGCTCATCGCGGCTGCGCGGCACGCGTCACGGCGTGCCCGCGTACGCCTGGATGCCGACCCATGCGGCGATCTGCGACACGAGCTCGTTGCTCGCCGCCGCGAGCGCGCGGGCGCCGCCCGCCGCGTCGGGCGTGCTCGACGGCGCGCGCGCGACGAACGTGCGCTGGCCGAGCACCTTGCCGTCCAGCGTCAGCGTCGCGCGCGCGGTGACGGCGCCGTAGCTCTGCGACTGGCCGTCGAACACCTGCTCGAATTCGTTCAGGTCGACCTTGAGGGTCGGCGCGCGCACGCCGTCGGCCCCTTCGAGCACCGTGCCGCGCGACGACAGCGCGCCGCGCAGCCGCTGCGTGAGCAGTTGTGCGGGCGGTGCCGTCCAGCGGCTGTCGCGATAGACGGCCACGTGCTGCGCGTCCACGTACGCGAGGCGGTACGCGAATTTGTCGGAGTCGAGCGCGTCGGGCACGACGACGTCGAGCACCTTCAGCGCGGGGGCCGTGCCCGCCGTAACGACCGGCGTGGCCGGCCCGAGGTCGTAGCGGACATTCGACAGCGCCGCGCTGTTGCCGGCGCAGCCGGCCGCGAGCGACAGCGTCAGCACGGCAAGCGCGGCCGCGGCCGGACGCAGCGCGCGGTCAAGGATTCGTGGCATGGCGTGTTCCTGCATGATGTTTCCGGTTTCGATGGGGGTCACTGCCGGGCCGTCGCGCCGGGCCAGACGAAGCCCGCTTCGCCGGGCCCCGGCGCCGCGCCGGGCGAACCGAACAACAGACTGCGCGGGTTGCGGCCAAGTTCACCGGCCACGTCCTTCAATTGCCGCGACGCATCGCCGACGCTGCCGGCCAGCGCGTTGAAGCGCGGCAGCGTGTCGTACTGCACGCGCGCGTTGAGATCGTTCAGCGCGACGCCGACCTGCTCGGCGGCCGTGCCGGCCTTGTTCAGGTTCGACACGAGCGGCCCGTTCGGCTGCAGCAGCGTGTTCGCCGACGCCATCGCGCGGTTCACCTCGTGCATCGTTTCCGGCAGCGCGGTGACCGCCGGGCCGAGCTGCTTCGTCAGCGTGGCGGCACCGTCGGCCGCGTGCTGCAGGCTTTCGGCGGTCGCGCGCAACTGCTCGCGCATCTCGGGCGACATCAGCGCATTCGCGCTCTTCGCGGCCAGCTCAAGCTGCCGCAGCAGCACGTCGCCGCGCTCCTGGATCTGGTCGAACAGGCTCGGCCGCATCGGGATCTGCGCAATCGCCTTCGGCGACGACGGCAGCGGCGCCAGGTCGCGGCCCGTGTCCTCGAGCTGCACGAACGCGATCCCCGTCACGCCCTGGAAGCCGAGGCTGCCGTAGGTCGACTGCGTGATCGGCGCGTCGTGGTCGACGAGGATCCGGATCCTGATCTGCCCCGGGTGCGCGCGGTCGAAGCCGATCGACTGCACCTTGCCGACGTCGAGGCCGCGAAAGCGCACGGCTGCGTCCGGGAACAGCCCCGTCACGTTGGTGCGCGCGAGCAGGTCGTACGGCACGCGCACGGTGCGGTCGACGTTGAACCAGAACACGGTGCCCGCGATCGCGAGCGTCAGCGCGATCGTGAACAGGCCGGCCCAGAACGCATGTGATTTGTTTTCCATTCGAGGATTCCTTCGTGCCTACAGCTCGACGCTCGACAGCGCCGGTTCGAGGGCCGCCTTCGGCAGCTTCGCGCGCCGCTCGGGCGGCAGCGCCTGCAATGCGCGGCGCCCGCGCAGCCCCAGGAAATATTCGTGGATGAACGGATGGTCGACGTTCGCGGCCTCCTCCACCGGCGCGGCGACCAGCACCTTGCGGTCGGCCAGCACCGCGACGCGCGTCGACAGCGCGACCATCGTGTCGAGATCGTGCGTCACCATCACGACGGTCAGCCCGAGCGTGCGGTGCAGCGTCGCGATCAGCTCGACGAATTCGTCGGACGCCTGCGGATCGAGGCCGGCCGTCGGCTCGTCGAGGAACAGCAGTTCGGGCTCCAGCGCGATCGCGCGGGCGATGCCGACCCGCTTCACCATCCCGCCCGACAGCGCGGCCGGCATCTTCGACGCGTGCTTGCACGGCAGCCCGACCATCTCGAGCTTCAGCATCACGATGTCGTGCAGCAGGTCCGGCGGCACGCGGCCGAGCTCGCGCAGCGGCTGCGCGACGTTGTCGAACACCGTCATCGACGAGAACAGCGCGCCCTGCTGGAACAGCATCCCGGAGCGCGTGCGCATCATCCGCGCGCTCGCGTCGTCGATCGTCGCCGTATCCTCGCCGAACACCTTGATCGTGCCCGACGTCGGCCGCTCGAGGCCGAGGATCTGCCGCACGAGCGTGGTCTTGCCGGAGCCCGAGCCGCCGACGATCGACACGATCTCGCCGCGCCGCACGTCGAAGTCGAGCTTCTGGTGAATGATGTTGCGCCCGTAGCGCTTGGTCAGGTTGCGCACCTCGATCACGAGATCGCCGGGAGCGGCCGCCGCGGCCGGCCGCTCGCCGACCGACCCGGCACCGATGGCCGCGGCGTGCGCGGTCGTTTCGTTCGATGCGTTCATCCGAGCCCCACGTTCTGGAACAGGATCGCGAACACCGCGTCGGCGAGGATCACGACCGTGATCGACGTCACGACCGACGTGGTCGTGCCTTCGCCGAGACTCTGCGAGTTCGCCTTGATCCGGAAGCCGAAATGGCAGGCGACCAGCGCGATCAGCATGCCGAACACGACGCCCTTGCCGACCCCGATGTACAGGTTCGCGATCGGCACGACGCCCGGCAGCGAGCGCACGAAATAGTTGACGTCGATGCCGAGCACGAGCTTCGCGGCGAGCGCGCCGCCCGTCAGCGCGATGATGTTGGTCCACATCACGAGCAGCGGCATCGCGACGCCGAGCGCAAGCACGCGCGGCAGGATCAGCCGCAGCCCGTGCGGGATGCCCATCACGCGCATCGCGTCGAGCTCCTCGGTCACGCGCATCACGCCGATCTGCGCGGTGATCGCCGAGCCGGAGCGGCCCGCGACGAGAATGGCCGACAGCACCGGGCCGAGCTCGCGGATCACCGACAGCCCGAGGATGTTCACGATGTAGCGGTTCGCGCCGAACATCTGCAGTTGCTGCGCGGACAGGTAGCTGAGCACGATGCCGATCAGGAACGCGACGAGCGCGGTGATCGGCAGCGCCTGGGCGCCTGCGCTGTAGATGTTCGCGGAGGTCTCCTTCCACGGCATCGTCTGCGGACGGCGCAACACCGACAGCGCATCGAGGATCACGAGGCCGAACAGCGCGATGCCGCCCTGCAGGTGCTCGCCGAACCGGAAGATCGCCTGGCCGAGCCGCGTGACGGGGTCGACGCGCACGACGCGCTCGGGCGCCTCGCGCTCGCTGTCGAGCCGCTCGATGCGCTCGAAGATCGTGCGCTGCGTGGCGCTCAGCGCGACGCCGTCCGGCAGCTTGCGGCCCCACACGCGCCACAGCGCCTGGCCGCCGACGTGGTCGAGCCGCTCGATGCCGGACAGATCCCATTCGCTCACGCGCCCGGACGCGATGCTCGCGATACGGCGCGCCACCGCGCCGCGATTGCGTGCAAGCGCGAGCGCGGTCCACTGGCCGGTCAGGCGCACCGTCTGGCCCTGGCCGCCGGCGTCGACCGACAGGCCGGGAGGAGTCTCGAAGTCCAAGGGCAGGTTGTTTGCAAAAAGGTGACAGCGGCCATTGTAGCGAACCGCCCGGCGCCGCGACGTGAGGATTTCCGTGCGGGCGGCGAGCTCGGGGCGCGCAGCCGGGGAGCCCGGCCGGGGCGGCCGGGTGCCCGCCCCGGCGTGCGCGAGGAAGCCGCCGCCCGTTGCCCGATGCCGACGTCACCACCTTTCATTCTTCCGTCACGTTTCCTTTCGATACTCTCTCGCGCCGCACATCAGGCCGTCGGCGCCCCGCGCCGCCAATCGTTGCGCACCTCGCGTTTCATAAAACAGAACACCGAACAGGACAACCGATGCGTCTCCCCCTGCTTTCCCGCCGTCGCGTGCCGGCCATCGCCGCGCTCGCCAGCCTCGCCTTCATCCTCGCCGCCTGCGGCGGCGACGACGTCACCTCGCTGCCGGCGACGCCGCCGGCAGCCCAGGCGCCCGTCGGCACGACGGCCACCCTCGCGCTGCTCGAGACGACCGACCTGCACACCAACGTGCTGTCGTACGACTATTTCAAGCTCGCCGCCGACAATTCGCTCGGCTTCGAACGCGTGTCGACGCTGATCGCGCAGGCGCGCAAGCAGTACCCGAACACGCTGCTGCTCGACAACGGCGACACGATCCAGGGCACCGCGCTGTCCGACTACCAGGCGCTCGTGAAGCCGGTCGGCTGCGACCAGACGCTCGCGATCTACAAGGTGATGAACGCCGCGAAATTCGACGGCGGCGGGATCGGCAACCACGAATTCAACTACGGTCTGCCGTACCTGTCGCAGGTGACCGGCAACACGTTCGAGGTCGACGGCCTGCCGGCGCCGGCCCAGCAGAAGAAATGCGCGGGCCCGAACTTCCCGCAGGTGCTCGCGAACGTGATCAGCGCGAAGACCAACGCGCCGCTGTTCACGCCGTACACGATCCTGACCCGCACCGTGACCGCGACCACGCCGGACGGCAAGACGGTCAGCGCGCCCGTGAAGATCGGCATCATCGGCTTCACGCCGCCCGCGATCATGAACTGGGACAAGCGCTGGCTCGACGGCAAGGTCTACACGACCGGCCTGAAGGAAGCGGCCGAGAAGTACATTCCGGAGATGCGCGCGAAGGGCGCCGATCTCGTCGTCGCGATCTCGCACGGCGGCCTCGACAATTCCGCGTATTCGCCGACGATGGAGAACGGCAGCTGGTGGCTGTCGAAGGTGACCGGCATCGACGCGATGCTGATCGGCCACTCGCACCAGGTGTTCCCGGACGCGAACAGCACCGTGTCGCAGTTCAACCTGCCGGGCGTCGACAAGGTCAAGGGCACCGTCAACGGCGTGCCGACCGTGATGGCCAACTACTGGGGCAAGCACCTCGGCGTGATCAAGCTCGGCCTGAAGTTCGACGGCAAGACGTGGAGCGTCGACAAGTCGCAGACGACCGTCGAGGCGCGGCCGATCCAGAACGCCGACAAGAGCTACGTGGCGGCCGATCCGTCGGTTTCCGCCGCGATCGCCGCCGAGCACCAGGCGACGATCGACTATGTGAAGACGCCGATCGGCTCGACCGACTACCGGATGAACTCGTACTTCGCCGATGTCGGCGATCCGGGCGCGATCCAGATCGTCAACGAGGCGCAGGCCGACTACGTGAAGACCTACGTGCAGGCGAACCTGCCGCAATACGCGTCGCTGCCGGTGCTGTCGGTCAGCGCACCGTTCAAGAGCGGCTTCGGCGGCGGCACCGACTACACCGACGTCGCACCGGGCGCGCTCGCGATCAACAACGCGGCCGACCTGTACCTGTATCCGAACACCGTGTATGCGGTGAAGGTCAGCGGCGCCGACGTGAAGAACTGGCTCGAAACCGCCGCGAAGCGCTTCAACCGGATCGACCCGACCAAGGCGACCGTGCAGCCGCTCGTCAGCACCTTCCCCGGCTACAACTTCGACATGTTCACGTCGGCCGATCTCGCGTATGAAATCGACGTCACGCAGCCGGTCGGCAGCCGGATCAGGAACCTGACGTACAAGGGCGCGCCGATCGACCCGAACGCGCAGTTCATCGTCGCGACCAACAACTACCGCGCGAGCGGCGGCGGCAACTTCCCGGGCCTCGACGGCAGCAAGACGATCTTCGCGTCGCCCGATGCGAACCGCGACGTGCTGATCGCGTTCATCAAGAAGCGCGGCGCGATCACGCGCACGGCGGACGGCGCGCAGCGCAGCTGGCGCTTCACGAAGCTCGCGAGCTCGGTCGCGCACGTGCAGTTCGCGTCCGCACCGAACCGCCTCGGCGACGCGGCGGCGGCCGGCCTGACCGGCATCACGCAGGTCGCGGCCGACGACGGCTCGGGCAAGAACCTCGCCACCTACGAGATCGACCTCACGCAATGAGACACGCGATGCAACCGATCCGGACGATGCGGCCGGCCGAATCCGGCCTCGCCGCTGCCGCGCGGCGCGTGCTGCGCGCGAAACTTCCGCCGGCCGCGCTGCTCGCGGCGGCGGCCGTGACCGTCGCGGCCGTCGTCGCGGCGACCGGCCTGCACGGGGCCGGCTCCACGCCGAGCGCCGCGCAGCTCGACGAGTGGCAGGCAATGGTCACGCAGGCCACCGAGCCGCACGCGCTCGCGCAGTTGCGCACGCTGGCGCGCCGCGGCTCGGGCGACGCGCAGGCGGCGCTCGGCATCGCGCTCGTCGACGCGCGCGAACCGGGGCTGCGCGACGAGGGGCGCGGCTGGCTGGAAACGGCAGCGACGGCGGACGGCAAGGCCGACGCGCCGGCCGCCCGGCGGGCGCAGCTCGCGCTCGGCAAGGCGTTGCTGCTCGGCAGCAGCGACATGCCGAAGGACTATGCACGCGCCCGCACACTGCTCGGCGAAGCGGCCGCGCAGGGCGACCCGGCCGCCGCGTATTACCTCGGGCTGATCTATCGCAGCGGCTACGGGATCGCCGCCGATCCCGTGCAGGCCGCGCACTGGTTCGAGGTCGCGTCGCGCGCGGACATCCCGGCCGCGGACTTCATGCTCGCGAACGCGTACCGCGACGGCAGCGGCGTGCCGCGCGACGACGCACGCGCGCTCGCGCTGTATCGTCGGGCCGCCGAGCACGAGTTGCCGGAAGCCGTGCAGACGCTCGCGATGGCCTATCGCAACGGCGAGCTCGGGCTCAAGCCCGACGCGGACGAATTCCACGCGCAGTGGATCGAGACCGCGCATGCGCTGAAGCATCCGGTCATCGCGCCGTAACGCGAACCCGCATCGCACCGGCTGCCTGACGCGCAAGCCCCGACGCGCCGCGCATCGATCATCCGGCAACGGAATCGATCGCGGCGCGCGGGTGCGCGCCTGTTGCATTGCCGCCACCCGGCCGCTCCCCGTCGATCGGCCGGCGTGCGGCGATGCATTAACATGCAGCCTCACAATAAAACCTGAGAGAACTGCATTCATGTCCCTTCGCCTGTCCGGGCGTCGCGCCGCTGCCGTCGGCGCCGCCGCCATTGCCATTGCCCTCTCCGCCGCGCCGCTCGCTGCATTCGCCGCGCCGCCCGCCCAACCCGACATCTTCAACGCCGCGATCTGCAATCCGCCGTTCACGTCGGACCTGATGGAGTCGATCTACAACACCGTCAAGGCCACCGATCCGAAGCCGGACGAATCGATGCTGGGCGCCGCGGTCTTCCGTCTGCCGGAGCCGATCCACCGGGACGGTTTCACGACGCAACACGTCGTGTTCACCAGCACCGGGATCGGCGTGCTCGTGGACGGCGAAGTCGCCGGCCAGCTCGCGCAACGCTACAAGCTCGCGCCGGAAAAGGGGCACCTGCTGGGCGCGTCGTCGGCAGGCTATTCGCGCCGCCTGACGGTGCGCGGCCCGGGCGGCGCGCTGATCCTCGTGTCGGCGCGCCAGGGCCCGGCGCTGAAGGGTAAGACGCTGCTTGCGTGCGAAATGACGTCGGAGGAAGACATCAAGGCGCTGGAGCAGATGGAGAAGCATTGAGTCGTGCGGCGGCACGCCGGCGCCGCGCGCATGCGGGCGGCCGCGCGCCGCCCTGGCGGTAGATGCTGGTCGGTCATTGCTGATTGGTGTCTGCCGGTTGGTCGCGGCCGGTTGGTCATTGCCGATCGGTCGCCGCTGGTCAGTCACTGCCGGTCGGTCTCTGCCGGTTGGTCTCTGCCGGTTGGTCTCTGCCGGTTGATCTCTGCCGGTCGGTCTCTGCCGGTCGGTCTCTGCCGGTCGGTCTCTGCCGGTCGGTCTCTGCCGGTCAGTCACTGCCGGTCAGTCACTGCCGGTCGGTCTCTGCCGGTCGGTCGCCGCCAATCGGTCGCCGCCGGTCAGTCACGGCCGGTTGGTCGCTGCCGGTTGGTCACTGCCGGTCGATCACTGCCGGTCGATCACTGCCGGTCGATCACTGCCGGTGGCGCGCGCCGCTCGACGCGCGCCACCGCCCCCTGTCGCTACAATAGGCGCCATGAACGCCCCCACCTCCTCCGACACGCCCGATTCCGGCGACGCGCACATCGCGCGCAACCGGCTCGAGGCGCACCTGGACGCCGCGCCGCGTGCGTGGCCGCTCGACATCGTCGCCGCCACCGGCTCGACCAACGCCGACGTCGCGACGCGCCTCAAGGCACTCCCGCGCCATGCGAACGCGCTGCCCGCGCCGCTCGTGCGCGTGGCGTTCGAGCAGACGGCCGGCCGCGGCCGGCAAGGCCGCCCGTGGTTCGCACAGCCCGGCAACGCGCTGCTGTGCTCGGTCGGCTGCATCGTGCCGCGCCCCGTCGACGCGCTCGGCGGCCTCAGCATCGCGATCGGCGTCGCGCTTGCGGAAGGGCTGGCCACGCTGCCGCTCGACGCCCGCTCGCGCGTCGCGCTCAAATGGCCGAACGACCTGCTGCTGACGGCCACCGACGACGGCACGCCGCGCATCGTCGGCAAGCTCGCCGGGATCCTGATCGAAACCGCCTGGGCCAGCGCCGACGCGACCGCCGTCGTGATCGGCTTCGGCATCAACGTCCGCGGCGCGGAAGCCGTCGCCGCACAGGTCGACGCGCTGCGCGCGCGCGAAGCGACGCTCGCGAGCGGACTGCCGCCCGCTGCGCTGTCGATCGCGTGCGCATCGGCCAACCTCACCGATACGCTCGCCGCGTCGCTGAACGCGCTCACGCCCGCGCTCGCGCAGTTCGGCGCCGAAGGGCTCGCGCCGTTCGTGCCGCGCTGGCATGCGTTGCACGCGTATGCGGGGCGCGAAGTCGTCCTGCTCGAACAGGGCGTCGAACGCGCGCGCGGCATCGCGACGGGCATCGACGCGACCGGCCAGCTGCTGCTCGACACGCCGGACGGCATCCAGGCGATCGCGGCCGGCGACGTGTCGCTGCGCGAAGCGCAATGAACGAGCCGCACCTGCTGATCGACGCCGGCAACAGCCGGATCAAGTGGGCGCTCGCCGATGCGCAGCGCACGCTCGTCGAGACGGGCGCATTCGGCCACACACGCGACGGCGGCGCCGATCCCGACTGGTCGAACCTGCCGCATCCGCGCGGCGCGTGGATCTCGAACGTCGCGGGCGCCGACGTGGCCGCCCGGCTCGACGCGCTGCTCGACGCGCGCTGGCCGGGCCTGCCGCGCACGACGATACGCTCGCGTCACACGCAATGCGGCGTGACGAACGGCTATACGACACCCGAACAGCTCGGCAGCGACCGCTGGGCCGGCCTGATCGGCGCGCACGCTGCGTTTCCGGGCGAGCACCTGCTGATCGCGACGTTCGGCACCGCGACGACGCTCGAGGCATTGCGCGCGGACGGCCGTTTCACCGGCGGGCTGATCGCGCCGGGCTGGGCGCTGATGATGCGCGCGCTCGGCACGCACACCGCGCAGCTGCCGACGCTGACCACCGATATCGCGAGCGGATTGCTCGCGGGTGCGCAGGCCGATCCGTTCCAGGTCGATACGCCGCGCTCGCTGTCGGCCGGCTGCCTGTACGCGCAGGCCGGGCTGATCGAACGCGCGTGGCGTGACCTTGCCGACGCGTGGCACGCACCCGTGCGGCTCGTGCTGGCCGGCGGCGCGGCGGACGACGTCGCACGCGCGCTGACGGTGCCGCATACGCGGCACGATGCACTGATCCTGTCCGGGCTCGCGCTGATTGCGGCCGAAGCCGCGCAGGATTGACGGTACCGGCGCCGGCATCGCGCCGGTGGGCATGGCGACGCAGGTCCGGACGGACATGCGGCACGCTGACGAAGCGGTACGCGCGGGGGCAGCTGCAACCGCCCGTGCATTCGACCGGCGGAAGCCATGAAAAAGCCGGCCATGCGGCCGGCTCGACTGAATGACGTGAACGACGTCGATAACGACAGGGAGGTTCGACGATGCTGCGCTGGCTGATCGCTGTTCTCTTTCTCGCCAACATGCTCGCGTTCGTGGTGGCGCGCGGCGTGTTCGGGCCGCTGCCGTCGGCCGGCCCGCGTGAACCCGGCGTGCTGTCGCGGCAGGTCCGGCCCGATGCGCTGCGCGTGACGCCGCTCGCGCAGGCGACCGACCAACCCGTCGTCGGTGGCCCGATCGCGCCGCCGGCCGTCACGACCGCCCCGCTCGCGGCGTCCGCGCCCTGACGGCGCCCGGCCGCGCTCAGGACTGCTGCGCGCGCACCTTCTTCAGCAACGCGGTGGTCGAGCGGTCGTGCTCGAACGGAATCGCCAGCGCACGGCCGCCCCAGCCGCGCACGAGCGCCGATTCCGGCAGCGCGTCCATGTCGTAGTCGCCGCCCTTCACGAGGATGTCCGGACGGACGGCCTCGATCAGCGACACCGGCGTCTTTTCCCCGAACGTCACGACCCAGTCGACGCTTTCCAGCGCCGCGAGCAGTGCCGCGCGGTCTTCCTCGCGATTGATCGGCCGGTCGTCGCCCTTGCCGAGCATGCGCACCGACGCATCGCTGTTCACGCCGACGATCAGGCACGCGCCGAGCGCTTTCGCGTCGGCGAGATACGTGACGTGGCCGCGGTGCAGGATGTCGAATACGCCGTTGGTGAACACGACGGGCGACGGCAGCGACGCGCGCAGCGCGACGAGGGCATCACGGGTGATCAGCTTGCGTTCGAAGGTGACGGACATGGTGAAGGTCGGACGGAATGAGCAACGGCGCGCGCGACGGCGGCGCCAGATAAAAAGCCCGCCAAGCTGGCCAGGCGGGCTTGATGCAACGGATACGGCACGGCGGCACCACCCGGCCGGCGCGATTCACGCCGGCGGCGGCGCCTGCCGGCCTCAGGCCGGCTGCGCGGCCGACGACGGGCCGCTTTCGGCCTGCAGGCGGCTGGTGACTTCCTTGCGATAGCGGTTCAGCTCCTGCGCGGTCGCGAACGTGCGCTCGAACAGGATCGACAGGTTGTGCAGGATCCGCTCGACGACCTTCTTTTCCCACTCGCCGTCGAACCGGATCTGCTCGTCGAGCCAGCGCTCGAGCCATTCCGGATCGGGCAGGCGCGACTGCACGGTATCGCGCGGGAACAGCGCCTGGTTCACGTGCAGGTTGGTCGGGTGCAGCGGCTTCTCGGTGCGGCGCGCCGACGCCATCAGCACGCCGATCTTCGCGAACGCCGCGCGCGCGACGTCGCCGCAGTTGTTCAGCGCCTTCTTCATGTAGCGCAGGTAGGCGCCGCCATGGCGCGCTTCATCGCGCGAAATCGTTTCGTAGATCTGCTTGATGACCGGCTCGGTGTGCCAGTCGGCCGCGCAGCGGTACCAGTGGTTCAGGCGGATCTCGCCGCAGAAGTGCAGCATCAGCGTCTCGAGCGGCGGCGCCGGGTCGAATTCGAAGCGCACCGCGTGCAGTTCCTCTTCGGTCGGCACCATCTCCGGCCGGAAGCGGCGCAGGTATTCCATCAGCACGAGCGAATGCTTCTGCTCCTCGAAGAACCACACGCTCATGAACGCGGAAAAGTCGCTGTCGTGCTGGTTGTCGCGCAGGAACATTTCCGTCGCGGGCAGCGCCGACCATTCGGTGATCGCGTTCATCTTGATCGTCTTCGCCTGCTCGTCGGTGAGCAGCGAAGCGTCGAACTTGTCCCACGGAATGTCCTTCTCCATGTCCCAGCGGACAGCTTCGAGCGACCTGTAAAGTTCCGGATAAAGCATGGTGTTCATGATGGTCCCACCCCTGTTCTGCGCAATGCGACTTCTCTAAACGTGACTGTTGCCGCAAAGGCGCGCCAAGCGCGCTTTTTGCGGCCAAGACTGTAATTTTACGCGTGAAACCGACCGGCCGGACGTCGATTGCTCGTCCGGCAGCCGGGCGGCCGCGCCGCCGCCGTTGCGGCATGCCGCAGCCACGCTCCGTACGAACGGAACCGGCTACGCGCTTGCCTGAGTGGGGGCCGGCGCTGGCCGGCTCGCTGACGAGCCCGTCCCCTGCCCCAGGCGGGTTCCCCGTAGGGCCCCGTGCGGATGCCGGATCGGCGGGCTGTTCGATATGGTGTATACGGCGGCGGCCATGATAGCACGCGTGCATGACGGTTCCGAGACGCCCGCCCGGTCGCGCGCCGCCAATCGCGGTGCGGCGATCGGTCGCGGCCGGCCGTCGCGAAAATGCAACCCCGCCCCTCTCCCGGCGCATCAGACCCGTATTTCGCCGGTCGCGAAACCGTCTTCCGGCGGCATGCCGGCGGCCGGCGCGCTGCCGCCGTCCGCCAGCGCGATCCAGCCGGCCAGCGTATCGCGCTGCGCGCGCCCGTCGCGGTAGCCGAGCTCGATCAGTTCGCGCGTGAACGCCTCCTCGAACAGCAGGTAGCTCGCAAACGACGCGCCGGCCGGCTGGCTGCCGCCGATCGCGCCGAGCAGCCCACGCATCGTCGCCGGCATCTGCTTCAGGTGTTTCGCGGCGATCAGCTCGATACGCTCGGACGGCGCGATCGCGAGCACGTCGACGTGCCGCCAGCCGCTGTCCACCTCGACCTGGTGCGGCAGGTGCTCGATCATCCGGTTGATGTGCTCGATGCGCTCGATGTCCGAGCCGATCGAGTCGAGGAACACGCTCGCGAGCACCTGCTGGCCGATCTGCGCGAGCGTCGGGTAGCCGCGTACCAGCCCCGTGCCGTTCGCGGCCGGAATCTCGGGCCGCGGGTCGGCCGCACCGACCACGACGATCCGGTGCGCGCCGAAGTGGATCGCCGGCGACAGCGGCGCGATCTGCCGGATCGACCCGTCGCCGAAGTACTCGATCTGCCCGTCGAGCACGAGCGGCACGGCCGGGAACACGAACGGAATCGCCGACGACGCGAGCAGGTGCGACGCCGACAGGTCGACGAGCCGCGCGGTGCGCTGCGCGCGCCGCCACGCCTGGATCGGCTCGGCCGCCTGGTAGAACGTGAGGTGCCGGCCGCTCGAATAACTGAGCGCCGTGATCGACAGCGCGTGCAGCAGGCGCGCCTCGAGCATCTGCTCGATCCGGTGGAAGCTCAGCTCGCGCTGCAGCAGGTGCGCGAGCGGCGCGTTGTCGAGCAGCCCGCGCGGCGAGCGGCGGGCCGCCCAGCCGAACGTCATCGTCGCGAGCCAGCGCGCACCGGCGGCCGCGATGCCGAGCCAGTCGGTGCGATACACGTAGTCGGCACGCAACGGCTCCCAGAATTCGAGCAGGCGCCGCACGCCGTGGGAAAAGTCGTCCGCGTGGCTCGCGATCGACGTCGCGTTTATCGCGCCGGCCGACGAGCCGCACACGACCGCGAACGGCAGCGTGTGCCGCTGCGGATCGGCCTCGCGCGCGATCTCGGCCAGTGCCTTGAGCACGCCGACCTGATAGGCGGCACGTGCGCCGCCTCCCATCAGAACGAGCGCGAGCCGCATGATCGACCTGCTATCTGCGCCGCGTCACGTCGAACGCTTCGGCGGACGGGTTTCGGGCGACGACGCGGCCGCCGCGCGCGCCGCGGCCGAACCGGTCGCGCCGGTCGCGCTGGTCGACTTGGCACGCTTCGCGGCGGGCTTGCGCGGCGCGGCGGCGGCCGGTGCCGGCTTCGCGGCCTGCTCCGGCGCAGCGGCCGCGTCCGGCGGCGCATCGCCCGGCGCGGCGGGCTGCATGCCCGGCTGCGCCATCGCGAGGCTCGCGAGCTGGTTGAACTGCGACTGCAGCAGGTTCCACCAGCCGGCGGGATCGAAGGCCTGCGCGGCGTCGCCCGCGGCTGCATCCGAGGCGGAAGCATCGGCATCCGCCGCCGGCGGCGCATCGCCCGGCGCAGCCGACGCGGGTTTCGCCGCCTGCGCCGCCGCGACGGCCGCTTCCTCGGCCGCCGACATCGAGCTCTGCGCGAACGCGCCGAACGCACGCAGCGTCGCGAGCGTCGCACGCTGGACCTCGAGCGCCTGGATCGCCGACTGCAGCATCCCGAGATTGAGCTTCAGCCACTGCTCGACCGCGCGCAGGTCAGTGATGCGCTTGTCGAGTTCCTCGACGCTCGTGAGCGGCGCCATCATGTCGGACATGCTCGACAGCGACGGCGGCAGCCCATGCGCGCCGCCCGGAAACGGCGTCATCGCGCCGAACGGCGACATCCGCATCATGTCCCACATCCGGTCCATCATGTCGGCGGGCTTGAAGCCGGCAAAGCCGGCGAAAGGATTGGAGCCGGAGGCATCGGTCGTCATACGGGCATCCTGGTTGACTGGGTGAGGGCGAGGCGGCCGCCATGGGTCGCGCGAGCCGCGCCTGGATCGATCATAGCGCCGGCGCGTGTCAGAACGGGGCGTCGCCGGGGAACTCGGGCGGGCGCCGCTCGCGCAACGACCGGAGGCCTTCCTGAACGTCGGGCCCGGCAAACCCCATGAATTCGAGCGCAAGCGACGTATCGAAGGTCGGCCCGGCCGTGCGCAGCCAGTTGTTCAATGCGTACTTGGTCCAGCGAATCGCCGACTGCGAACCGTGCGCGAGCCGCTCGGCCACTTCGTACGCCTTCGGCAGCAGGTCGGCCGGCTCGACCGCGAGCGACACCAGCCCGATCCGCTCGGCCTCCTCGCCGCTCACCGGTTCGCACAGCAGCAGGTAGTACTTCGCCTTCGCCATCCCGCACAGCAGCGGCCACACGATCGCCGCGTGGTCGCCGGCCGCGACGCCGAGGCGCGTGTGGCCGTCGATGATGCGCGCGTCCTTCGCGGCGATCGAGATGTCGGCGAGCAGCCCGGCGACGAGCCCCGCGCCGACGGCCGGGCCGTGCATCGCCGATACGATCGGCTTGCTGCAGTTGATCACGTTGTAGACGAGGTCGCGCGCCTCGCGCCACACGCGGGAGCGCACGTCGAAGTCGTTCGCCATGTCCTCGACGAGCGCGAGATCGCCGCCCGCCGAGAAGCCCTTGCCCTCGCCGCGGATCACCGCGACGCGCGTGTCGGGATCGCGGTCGACGTCGCGCCAGATGTCGGCGAGCTCGCGATGCATGCGCGCGTTCGCGGTCGCGAGGCCGCTGCGGTTCGCGCCCTCGCCGCTCATCACGATGTCGAGCACGCCATGGTCGCGGCGCGTCACCTTCAGTGCTTCGTAACCGCCGTATGCGGCGAGATCGGCCATGTGCCGCTCCTTCGAGTCGAGGCTCTTGAATCGAGTGTAGCCAAGCCCGCGCGGGCAAACATCAGGCGAAACCCGGCGCGCAGGCCGAAGCCGGGTTTCGCGCAAGCACCGCGCGGCTTACGCCGCGCCGTCGGGCGGGGCGACCGACTGCTCGATCGCACCGAAGATCGACTTGCCGGCCGCGTCGAACATCTCGATGCGCACGGTGTCGCCGTAGCGCATGAATTCGGTCTGCGGCGCGCCGTGCTCGATCGTCTCGAGGCAGCGCTTCTCGGCGATGCAGCAGTAGCCGCGCTTCGCGTCCTTGTTCGACACCGTCCCCGAGCCGACGATCGACCCGGCGCGCAGGTTGCGCGTCTTCGCCGCGTGCGCGATCAGCTGGCCGAAGTGGAACACCATGTCGGTGCCCGCATCGGGCTGGCCGACCTTCCTGCCGTTCCAGTGGACGATCATCGGCCGGTGCACGCGGCCCTCGCGCCATTCGTCACCGAGCTCGTCGGGCGTGACGGCGACCGGCGCGAATGCGGTGGCCGGCTTGCTCTGGAAGAAGCCGAAGCCTTTCGCGAGCTCGGCCGGAATCAGGTTGCGCAGCGACACGTCGTTCACCAGCGTGACGAGCCGGACGGCCTTCAGCGCTTCGTCGGGCGACGCGCTCATCCGCACGTCGCCGGTGATCACCGCGACTTCCGCCTCGAAATCGATGCCCCATTCCTCGGACGGGCACACGACGTCGTCGCGCGCGCCGAGGAAGTCGTCGCTGCCGCCCTGGTACATCAGCGGGTCGGTCCAGAATTCGGGCGGCATCTCGGCGCCGCGCGCGCGGCGCACGAGCTCGACGTGGTTCACGTACGCGGAGCCGTCCGCCCACTGGAACGCGCGCGGCAGCGGCGCCATGCAGTTGGCCGGATCGAATGCGAAGGAATTGCGCGCGCGGCCGTGATTCAGCGCGTCGTACAGGTCGCGCAGCTGCGGCGCGTAGAACGCCCAGTCGTCGAGGACACGCTGCAACGTCGGCGCGATCGCGTCGGCGATCGCCGCGGTGTGCAGGTCGCGCGACACGACGATCAACTGGCCGTCGCGCGTGCCGTCCTTCAGCGAAGCAAGTTTCATAAGGGGGACTCTGCCGTTGTAGTGACGATGGAGGGAATCTATTTTACGATGGTGAATCCCGGCGGCGCGCCACGATCGTGCACGCCGCTTTCGCCCCGAATTTTCACCCCCATTCCTGCCGCATTTTCGCGCACCTGCCGCCCATGCCCGCCAACCCGCTTCCCGACGACGATCTCGCCGACTCCGACACCGACGACGCCGCTTCCGGCGAGCACGGCGAAAACAGCGAGAAAGTCCGTTCCGGCATCCAGTCGATCGAGGTCGGCTTCCGCCTGCTCGACGTACTGACGAGCGAGCCGCGCGCGATGATGCTGCGCGACCTCGCGCAGCGCGCGGGCATGAGTCCTGCGAAGGCGCACCGCTACCTGGTCAGCTTCTCGCGTCTCGGCGTGGTGTCGCAGGACCCCGTCTCGGGCCGCTACGAGCTCGGCGGCTTCGCGCTGCAGATGGGGCTCGCGCGGCTCGCGCGCGTCGACGGCGTGAAGCTCGCGCGGATCGCGCTGACCGAATTCCGCGACCGCCTCGACCAGACGGTCGGCATCGCGGTGTGGGGCAACCAGGGGCCGACGATCGTGCACTGGATGGAATCGAGCCACCCGGCGAAGGCGTCGCTGAAGCTCGGCGACGTGATGCCGCTGCTTGGCTCCGCGACGGGCCTGCTGTTCGCCGCGTACCTGCCGCGCAGCAAGACCGCCGCGATGCTCGAGCGCGAACTCGCCGATACGCGCCGCTCGCCGCACCACGGCGGCCCGCGCACGCTCGACGAGGTCGACGCGGTGCTCGCCGACGTGCGCAAGCACGAGGCCGCGCGCGTCGAGGGGATGCTGCTGCCGACGATCCACGCGTTCTGCATGCCCGTGTTCGATGCGGTCGGCGAACTCGCGCTCGCCATCGTCGCGCTCGGCCAGGAAGGCTCGTTCGACATTGCATGGGGCGGCGAGATCGACACGGCGCTGCGCGCATGCGCGCAGAAACTGTCTTACGAACTCGGCTATAGTCCCGACGCGCGCGACGCCTGACGCATTCGCCTCGTCACGGCACGCGCACGAACGCGCGGCGCATTCGACAGTCCGATTCCTGTGGCGCGCGCCGCGCGCCCGACATCACGCGAGCGCCCCGATCCTGTTCCGATGCCCATGCAGCCTGCCGATATCCGCCCGAGTCACGCCTTGCCCCGCCGCTGGCTGCGCGTGGGCATTGCACTCGTCGTCGTGCTGGTGCTGCACACGCTCGCCGCGTTCTGGCTGATGCGCAACCGCGACGCGTTCACGCCGCCCGCACCCGCCGAAGTCCCCGTGCAGATCGAGCTGCTGAAACCACAGCCGATCGAGCGCCAGCCCGCGCCACCTGCGCCGAAGCCGGTCGAGCATCCGGCCGCGCCCGCACCGGCGGCTCCCAGGGCCGCCGCGCCGAAACCCGCGCCGGAGCCGGTCCTCACGTCGACGCAAACGGCCGAACACGGCGAGCCGCCGGCCGCCGCGTCCGCAGCGAGTGGCATACCGGGCGCGTCGGGCGCGCACGCCGCGTCGGCCGCGGGTGCGGCCAGCGCCGCCGGCGCCACGACACCGGACCCCGCGACGAACGGCGTGAAGTTCATCGCGCCGCCGTCCGGCGACCTGCAGTACGACACGTTCTACAACGGCATGCAGAACATGATCGGCACGATCCACTGGCGTACCGACGGGCGCACCTACGACCTGTCGGTGTCGATGCCCGTGCCGTTCGTCGGCCCGTTCTCCTATCGCAGCGAAGGCCGCATCGACGCGTTCGGCGTCGCGCCCGACCGTTACGTCGAGAAGCGCGGCAAGCGTCCGGAAGACATCGCGATCTTCAATCGCGAGATCCGGCAGGTCGTGTTCACGCGCACGCCGAACAACGCACCGTTGCCCGACGGCATACAGGACCGCTTCAGCATGCTGATGCAGCTGTCGGGGCTCGTGCGCGGCAATCCGTCTGCTTACAGGCCGGGCGTCACGCAGCAGTTCTTCGTGATCGACAACAACAGCGGCGAGACCTGGCCGATCACCGTGATCGGCGACGAGCAGGTGCAGACGCAGGCCGGCATCATCGGCGCGCGGCACTTCATGCGCCTGCCGCGGCGCGACGGCGACACGCGCCGCATCGACATGTGGCTCGCACCGTCGCTCGGCTGGCTGCCCGCGCGGCTCGTGCAGACCGAACCGAACGGCGCGCAGATCGAACTGTTGTGGCACGGCCCGCTCGCGGCGCCGGGTGCGCCGTCCGACGAGACACCGGCAGGCGGCGCCACGCCTGCGCCCGCCGCTGCACCGGCGCCCGAACCGTCGGCCGCACCGGCCGCCGAACCGGCACAACCCGCGCCGCCCGCCGCCGTGCAACCGCCGGCTGCACAACCGGCTGCACCGCCCGCGTCTTCGCCTGTCACGTCACCTGTCACACAGTGAACTCGCACGCGAATGCGCGTGATTCGGCAATTTCGACCGATTACAGATTTCCGTGAAATCGCCGATGACACTCTTTAACAACTATTTCCGTCCACCGGTCGACAATGGGAAACGTTTCATAGACATCGGCTTCTAACCGATACACCCCACGCAAACGGGAACGGGGTGTGCAGCGCAAGCCCCTTGAAACCGGCAAGGCTCGCCCCACCTAGGGGACAACAAGGCCAGATGCCACTGCGAAGAGGAGTGCCGCCATGCAAATGATCTACAACAGCCCCAACTACTGCGTCGTCGAATTCGCGCCGCAGGCCGGCCACCACCTGATGAATGCCGGCGGATACGAAATCGTCGACAAGAATGCGCAGCGCGAGATCTTCATCGACGGCGAACTTGCCGAACGATTCCGCGCACACGTGAAGCAGCTGATCGAAGATGAACCGTCGCTCGATGAAGTCGACGAATTCCTCGGACAATTCGACAGCCTGATGATGATGCCCGTCGTACTGCACTGACGTCCCGCGGCCCGGCGCCTCGCGCGGCCGGGCCATTCGCCGCGCATCGACGCGGCGCCGCGAGCACTCCGATCATGCCCCTGCCCGGTTCGCCGGGCGGGGGTTTTCATTTGGCGGCCCGGCCGGCGCCGCGCAAGGCCGGGCGGCGCCCATGCGCACCGGCTACAATGACGGTTTTCCCGTCTTCGCCGGTCTTTCGCCCATGTCTGCGACTCCTCTCGCCGCTTCCGTCCCGCTCGACGCGCACTACACGCGCGGCGCCGCCCTGCCTGCGCTGCTGAAATCGCGCATCCTGATCCTCGACGGCGCGATGGGCACGATGATCCAGCGCTACAAGCTCGACGAAGCCGCGTATCGCGGCGAGCGCTTCAAGGATTTCCCGCGCGACATCAAGGGCAACAACGAGCTGCTGTCGATCACGCAACCGCAGATCATCCGCGAGATCCACGACCAGTACTTCGCGGCCGGCGCCGACATCGTCGAGACCAACACGTTCGGCGCGACGACCGTCGCGCAGGCCGATTACGAGATGGAAGATCTCGTCGTCGAGATGAACGTCGAATCGGCGAAGCTCGCACGCGAATCGGCCGCGAAATACGCGACGCCGGACAAGCCGCGCTTCGTCGCCGGCGCGATCGGGCCGACGCCGAAGACGGCCAGCATTTCGCCGGACGTCAACGATCCGGGCGCCCGCAACGTCACGTTCGACGAGCTGCATACGTCGTACTACCAGCAGGCGAAAGCACTGCTCGACGGCGGCGTCGACCTGTTCCTCGTCGAGACGATCTTCGACACGCTGAACGCAAAGGCCGCGCTGTTCGCGCTCGACGAACTGTTCGAGGACACCGGCGAGCGCCTGCCGATCATGATCTCGGGCACCGTCACCGATGCGTCGGGCCGGATCCTGTCGGGCCAGACCGTCGAGGCGTTCTGGAACTCGCTGCGTCACGCGAAGCCGCTCACGTTCGGCCTGAACTGCGCGCTCGGCGCGGCGCTGATGCGCCCGTACATCGCCGAGCTCGCGAAGCTGTGCGACACCTACGTGTCGTGCTACCCGAACGCGGGCCTGCCGAACCCGATGGCCGAGACCGGCTTCGACGAGACGCCGGACGTCACGTCGGGGCTCCTGAAGGAATTCGCGCAAGCCGGGCTCGTGAACCTCGCGGGCGGCTGCTGCGGCACGACGCCCGAACACATCGCCGAGATCGCGAAGGCGCTCGCCGACGTGAAGCCGCGCCGCTGGCCGAACCAGTACAGCGACAACGCCTGACCCGACCGCCCCACGCCCTTCATCACCAGAATTCGCACCGCCATGACCGATCACATGATGCGCCTCGCCGGCCTCGAGCCGTTCAACGTCACGTCCGGAACGCTCTTCATCAACGTCGGTGAGCGCACCAACGTCACCGGCTCGAAGGCGTTCGCACGCATGATCCTCAACGGCCAGTTCGACGAGGCGCTCGCCGTCGCGCGCCAGCAGGTCGAGAACGGCGCGCAGGTGATCGACATCAACATGGACGAGGCGATGCTCGATTCGAAGGCGGCGATGGTGCGCTTCCTGAACCTGATCGCGTCGGAACCGGACATCGCGCGCGTGCCGATCATGATCGACTCGTCGAAGTGGGAAGTCATCGAGGCGGGCCTGAAGTGCGTGCAGGGCAAGGCGATCGTGAACTCGATCTCGCTGAAGGAAGGCGAGGAGGCGTTCGTCCATCATGCGAAGCTGATCCGCCGCTACGGCGCCGCGGCCGTCGTGATGGCGTTCGACGAGCAGGGCCAGGCCGACACGTTCGCGCGCAAGACCGAGATCTGCAAGCGCTCGTACGACGTGCTCGTGAACCAGTGCGGCTTCCCGCCGGAAGACATCATCTTCGACCCGAACATCTTCGCGGTCGCGACCGGCATCGAGGAGCACAACAACTACGCGGTCGACTTCATCGAGGCGACCCGCTGGATCAAGCAGAACCTGCCGTATGCGAAGGTGAGCGGCGGCGTGTCGAACGTGTCGTTCTCGTTCCGCGGCAACGACCCGGTGCGCGAGGCGATCCACACCGTGTTCCTGTACCACGCGATCCAGGCGGGAATGGACATGGGCATCGTGAACGCGGGCCAGCTCGGCGTGTACGCCGAGCTCGACGCGGAACTGCGCGAGCGCGTCGAGGACGTGATCCTGAACCGCCGCGACGACTCGACCGACCGCTTGCTCGAAATCGCCGACAAGTTCAAGGCGGGCGGCGCGAAGAAGGAAGAGAACCTCGAGTGGCGCAACCAGCCGGTCGAGAAGCGGCTCTCGCATGCGCTCGTGCACGGCATCACGAACTTCATCGTCGAGGATACCGAAGAAGTCCGCGCGAAGATCGCCGCGGCCGGCGGCCGTCCGATCAACGTGATCGAAGGCCCGCTGATGGACGGGATGAACATCGTCGGCGACCTGTTCGGCCAGGGCAAGATGTTCCTGCCGCAGGTCGTGAAATCGGCGCGCGTGATGAAGCAGGCGGTCGCGCACCTGATCCCGTTCATCGAGGAAGAAAAGCGCCTGCTCGCGGAAGCGGGCGGCGACGTGCGCGCGAAGGGCAAGATCGTCATCGCGACCGTGAAGGGCGACGTGCACGACATCGGCAAGAACATCGTGTCGGTCGTGCTCCAGTGCAACAACTTCGAAGTCGTCAACATGGGCGTGATGGTCCCGTGCAACGAGATCCTCGCGAAGGCGAAGGTCGAGGGCGCGGACATCATCGGACTGTCCGGCCTGATCACGCCGAGCCTCGAGGAAATGGCATACGTCGCGTCCGAAATGCAGCGCGACGACTACTTCCGCGTGAAGAAGATCCCGCTGCTGATCGGCGGCGCGACGACCTCGCGCGTGCACACGGCGGTCAAGATCGCGCCGCACTACGAAGGCCCGGTAGTCTACGTGCCCGACGCGTCGCGCTCGGTGTCGGTCGCATCGAGCCTGCTGTCCGACGAAGGCGCGGCGAAGTACCTCGACGAGCTGAAGTCCGACTACGAACGCATCCGCGACCAGCACGCGAACCGCAAGGCGCAGCCGATGGTCACGCTCGCCGAGGCGCGCGCGAACAAGACCAAGGTCGACTGGGCGGGCTACCAGCCGGTGAAGCCGAAGTTCATCGGCCGCCGCGTGTTCAAGAACTACGACCTGAACGAGCTCGCGAACTATATCGACTGGGGCCCGTTCTTCCAGACCTGGGATCTCGCGGGCCCGTACCCGGCGATCCTGAACGACGAGATCGTCGGCGAATCGGCACGCCGCGTGTTCTCCGACGCGAAATCGATGCTCTCGCGCCTGATCCAGGGCCGCTGGCTGACCGCGAGCGGCGTGATCTCGCTGCTGCCGGCGAATACCGTCAACGACGACGACATCGAGATCTACAGCGACGAGTCGCGCAGCGAGGTGCTGCTCACGTGGCGCAACCTGCGCCAGCAGAGCGTGCGTCCGGTGGTCGACGGCGTGATGCGGCCGAACCGCTCGCTCGCCGACTTCATCGCGCCGAAGGAATCGGGCGTCGCCGACTACATCGGGATGTTCGCGGTGACGGCCGGCCTGGGTGTCGACGCGAAGGAAAAGCAGTTCGAAGCCGACCACGACGACTACAGCGCGATCATGCTGAAGGCACTCGCCGACCGCTTCGCGGAAGCGTTCGCGGAAGCAATGCACGCGCGCGTGCGGCGCGAGCTGTGGGGTTATGCGAGCGGCGAGACGCTCGACAACGATGCGCTGATCGCGGAAAAGTACGCGGGCATCCGCCCGGCACCCGGCTACCCGGCCTGCCCCGACCACCTCGTGAAGCGCGACATGTTCGACGTGCTGCACGCGGACGAGATCGGCATGAGCGTGACCGACTCGCTGGCGATGCTGCCGGCCGCGAGCGTGTCGGGCTTCTATCTCGCGCATCCGGACAGCACGTATTTCTCGGTCGGGAAAATCGGACAGGATCAGCTCGAGGACTACGCGCGGCGCATGGCGCTGTCGCTCGACGACGCGCGCCGCGCGCTTGCGCCGCAGCTCTGACCGGCCCTTCGGCGGACGCATCGGCGCCCGCTATCGTCAGACAAAAGAAAAAGCCCGCTCGGAAGCGGGCTTTTTTTCTGCCTTTCGATCCTTTCGGACCGCCGGGCAAGGACGCTCAGAAGCCCCAGTGCACGTCGGCCTGGCCGGCTTTCGCTTCGCGCAGCATCGTGAGGAACGGCGCGACGCGCTGGGCCAGGCTCGGCGGCACTTCGTGGTGCGCGTGGTCGGCTTCGTCCTCGTGGAAATGGCCGGCATGCTCGGCGCGCTCCTGCTTCGCCTGCGCAACGGCGCCTTCCAGCTTGGCGATCGCGTGGTCCAGCTCGTCGTGCGTAATCACGCCGCGCTCGCCCAGCTGCTTGCCGACGAGACCCAGCACATACACGGCGAAATCCTTCAGCACGTCGAGATCCTGTGCCGCCTTGCTCTTGAACGTAATCATGACAATTCCCTTTTCATCTTGTTGTGCCCGCGCGGCGCGGTTGGGGAACGCCGGCAGACCGGCGTCCGGCCTCGCGGACGCGGGCCGCCTGAGCGGCATATTAGCACCTGTTAAAATTCTGCGATCCCTGAAACGCGCGCTTAAAAAGCGCGCCGGCGGGCCGGCGTTTCCGGCCGCCACCAACGAAGCCTTCTACCAGCATGCTGCCAGCACACAAACAGACCCTCGAAGCCCTGCTCGCGGATAGCGTCAAGCAGGTCGCACACGCGCTGAAAGGCGCCGACGCAGCGTTCGTCGCCCCGACCATCACGCTGGAGCGCCCGAAGGTCGCCGCGCACGGCGACGTCGCGTGCAACGTCGCGATGCAGCTCGCCAAGCCGCTCGGCACGAACCCGCGCCAGCTCGCCGAACAGATCGTCGCCGCCCTGACCGCCCAGCCGGGCGCGCAAGGCCTCGTCGACGCCGCCGAGATCGCCGGCCCCGGCTTCATCAACCTGCGCCTGTCGGCCGCCGCGAAGCAGGCGGTGATCGCCGCCGTGTTCGACCAGGGCCGCGCGTTCGGCACGTCGGATCGCGAGAAAGGCAAGCAGGTGCTGCTCGAATTCGTGTCGGCGAACCCGACCGGCCCGCTGCACGTCGGCCACGGCCGCCAGGCCGCGCTCGGCGACGTGCTCGCGAACGTGATCGCGAGCCAGGGCTACGCGGTGCACCGCGAGTTCTACTACAACGACGCAGGCGTGCAGATCGGCAACCTCGCGATCTCGACGCAGGCGCGCGCCCGCGGGCTGAAGCCGGGCGACGCGGGCTGGCCGGAAGCCGCGTACAACGGCGAATACATCGCCGACATCGCACGCGACTTCCTGGCAGGCGAAACGGTCGCCGCGTCGGACGGCGAGCCGGTCAAGGGCACGGGCGACGTCGAGGATCTCGACGCGATCCGCAAGTTCGCGGTCACGTACCTGCGTCGCGAGCAGGACATGGACCTGCAGGCGTTCGGCGTGAAGTTCGACCAGTACTACCTCGAGTCGTCGCTGTACAGCGAAGGCCGCGTCGAGAAGACGGTCGACGCGCTGATCAAGGCCGGCATGACCTACGAACAGGACGGCGCGCTGTGGCTGCGCACGACCGACGAAGGCGACGACAAGGATCGCGTGATGCGCAAGTCGGACGGCACGTACACGTACTTCGTGCCGGACGTCGCGTACCACGTGACGAAGTGGGAGCGCGGCTTCACGAAGGTGATCAACATCCAGGGTTCGGACCACCACGGCACGATCGCGCGCGTGCGCGCCGGCCTGCAGGGCCTGCACATCGGGATCCCGAAGGGCTACCCCGACTACGTGCTGCACAAGATGGTCACCGTGATGCGCGACGGCCAGGAAGTGAAGATCTCGAAGCGCGCGGGCAGCTACGTGACGGTGCGCGACCTGATCGAATGGTCGGGCGGCGCGGCGGCGGGCCAGGAAGCGGCGCCCGACCTGATCGACGAAGCGACCATCACGCGCGGCCGCGACGCGGTGCGGTTCTTCCTGATCTCGCGCAAGGCCGATACCGAGTTCGTGTTCGACATCGACCTCGCGCTGAAACAGAACGACGAGAACCCGGTCTATTACGTCCAGTACGCGCATGCGCGGATCTGCTCGGTGCTCAACGAACTGAAGGCGCGCTACAACGTCGACGTCGCGCAGCTGCCGAGCGCCGACCTGTCGCAGCTGACGAGCGCGCAGGCGGCGTCGCTGATGCAGAAGCTGGCCGAGTACCCGGACATGCTCACGCACGCGGCGAACGAGCTGGCGCCGCACGCGGTCGCGTTCTACCTGCGCGACCTCGCTGGTGAATTCCACTCGTTCTACAATGCGGAGCGCGTGCTGGTGGACGACGAAGCGCCGCGCAATGCGCGCGCCGCGCTGCTCGCCGCGACCCGGCAGGTGCTCGAGAACGGTCTGGCGGTGCTCGGCGTGTCCGCGCCCGCCAAGATGTAACGACGCAAGCGGCCCGAACCGGGCAGCGAATGGCCGTGGCAGCGCCCGCCGTCGGATACCCTCCGTCGGACGCCCGCCGCAGCCTTTTCACGATTCTTTTTGCAGGTGACTCAAGCAATGGCACAACCACGCCGCACTTCGAAACAATCGAAACAAGCCGGAGGGACATTTCTTGGAATCGTGCTGGGCCTGATCGTCGGCCTCGCGATCGCGGTGGTGGTGGCGCTCTACATCACGCGTTCCCCGTCGCCGTTCGTGTCGAAGGTTGCGCCGCCGCCGGCCGACAACGGCGCGAGCCAGCCGCAGCAGTTCGATCCGAACCGTGCGCTGCAGGGCAAGACGCCCGGCCAGCCGGTGCCGCAGGCCGCCCAGTCGGCACCGCCGAACACCGCGCCCGGCCAGGCCGCGAACCAGACCCAGGGCGGCCTGCTGCCCGAACCGCAGATCGTCGAAGTGCCGCCGTCGGCCAACGGCTCGAGCGGCTCGAACAATACCGGCAGCTCGAACGGCACGACCGCGTCGAACAACACGTCGTCGGGCAACGGCGTCGCCGTCGCGCCGAAGCCGGCCGACACCACGCCGCCGCCGAAGAAGACGCAGCAGGCGCAACAGCAGCAGCAGGGCGGCGAGGACGACCTCGCACGCTTCGCCGCGCAGAAGCAGGCGCAGCAAGCCGCCGCACAAAAGCAGCAACAGCAGCAACTGGCCGCGAACACGCCGAAGCCGACCTCGTCGGCCACGGCCGCCGCGGCAGCGAAGCCGCCGACCGCGAACGACGCGAATACCGGCTACTTCCTGCAGGTGGGCGCGTACAAGACGGAAGGCGACGCCGAGCAGCAGCGCGCGCGCCTCGGCTTCCAGGGCTTCGAGTCGAAGGTGTCGAAGCGCGATGTCAGCGGCGTGACGTACTTCCGCGTGCGCGTCGGCCCGTTCTCGAAGTTCGAGGATATGAACTCGGCCCGCCAGCGCCTGTCCGATGCAGGTGTCGACACGGCGGTGATCCGTTTCACGAAGCAGTAAGCAACCGGCCGAGCCCACTCAGAACCCGTTACGTTCCGTAACCCGAGCAACTGATTCGACGTTCACAACATGAAAAAACTGCTTAGCACGCTCCTTCTTTCCCTGGGCCTGGCCGCCGGCCTCGCGCAGGCTTCGCCCGCCGCGCCGGTCGCCGGCAAGGACTTCGAGGTAATGAAGTCGCCGCAGCCGGTGTCCGCGCCCGCCGGCAAGGTCGAGGTGATCGAGTTCTTCTGGTACGGCTGCCCGCACTGCTACGAATTCGAGCCGACGATCGAGGCCTGGGTGAAGAAGCAGGGCAGCAACATCGACTTCAAGCGCGTCCCGGTCGCATTCCGTGACGATTTCGTCCCGCACTCGAAGCTGTTCTACGCGGTGTCCGCGCTCGGCATCTCCGAGAAGGTCACGCCGGCGATCTTCAACGCGATCCACAAGCAGAAGAACTACCTGCTGACGCCGCAGGCGCAGGCCGACTTCCTGGCCACGCAGGGCGTCGACAAGAAGCAGTTCATGGACGCATACAACTCGTTCAGCGTGCAGGGCGAAGTGAACCAGTCGGCCAAGCTGCTGAAGGACTACGCGATCGACGGCGTGCCGACGGTCGTCGTCCAGGGCAAGTACAAGACGGGCCCCGCTTACGCGAACAGCATCCCGGGTACCGCCCAGGTGCTCGACTTCCTCGTGAAGCAGGTTCAGGACAAGAAGCTCTGATCCCCGCCCGCGCGCCGGCATGACTACTCCGCTGAAGGTCTTCATCACCGGCGCATCGAGCGGCCTCGGCCTCGCGATGGCCGAGGAATACGCCCGCCAGGGCGCCACGCTCGCACTCGTCGCGCGACGCACCGATGCCCTCGATGCGTTCGCGCGGCGCTTCCCGAAGCTGTCCATCTCCGTCTACTCCGCCGACGTGCGCGACGCCGACGCGCTCGCGACGGCCGCCGCGTCGTTCATCGCGACGCACGGCTGCCCCGACGTCGTGATCGCGAACGCAGGCATCAGCCAGGGCGCCGTCACGGGCCAGGGCGATCTCGCGACGTTCCGCGACGTGATGGACATCAACTACTACGGGATGGTCGCGACGTTCGAGCCGTTCGTCGGCCCGATGACGGCCGCGCGCCACGGCACGCTGGTCGGTGTCGCGAGCGTCGCCGGCGTGCGCGGGCTGCCGGGCTCCGGCGCGTACAGCGCGTCGAAATCGGCCGCGATCAAGTACCTCGAAGCGCTGCGCGTCGAGCTGCGGCCGGCCGGCGTCGGCGTCGTGACGATCGCGCCCGGCTACATCCGCACGCCGATGACCGCGCACAATCCGTACCGGATGCCGTTCCTGATGGACGCCGACCGCTTCGCCGCGCGGGCGGCCCGGGCGATCGCGCGGCAGCACGCGTTCCGCGTGATTCCGTGGCAGATGGGTGTCGTCGCGAAGGTGCTGCACGTGCTGCCGCGCTGGCTCTACGACCGCCTGTTCGAGAAGGCGCCGCGCAAGCCGAAGGCCGGCGCGCACTGATCGCCCAAACGGCCCGCGTGACGCATCGCGGGCCGCTTCTCCGCTTCTCCGCTTCTCCGCTTCTCCGCTTCTCCGCTTCTCCGCTTCTCCGCTTCTCCGCTTCTCCGCTTCTCCGCTTCTCCGCTTCTCCGCTTCTCCGCTTCTCCGCTTCTCCGCTTCTCCGCTTCTCCGCCTCTCCGCCTCTCCGCCTCTCCGCCTCTCCGCCTCTCCGCCTCTCCGCCTCTCCGCCTCTCCGCCTCTCCGCCTCTCCGCCTCTCCGCCTCTCCGCCTCTCCGCCTCTCCGCACCGACGCCCAACGGCTTCGACACCTCGATTCGCGGGGCCGGCCCGCAACGCTTCCGCGCCGTCCTCGCGGTGCCGCTGCCCGGCCTCCCCGGCGCCAGCGCTCCGCCGCTCGCCGCCCCAACACCCGTTCCGTCGCGAACGCAGCCGTTTTTCGGTCAATTCACCGCGTTCAGGCGCCTTTTTCCACGCGTCGCGCGCTTTGACGGTATGCTATTCGCCAGCCGCGCCGGCCCTGCCCGCTTCCGGGCCGCGCCCGCATCCCGTCACCCAGCAAAAAACACAAGCCACGTGGGAGATCCTATGCAGGTCAAGCTGTTCGCCGCGGCCGCGCTCGCCGCCGCCCTCGCCGCCCCCGGCCTCGCCGCCGCCAAGCCGCTCACCGTCTGCACGGAATCGAGCCCGGACGGCTTCGACGTCGTGCAGTACAACTCGCTCGTCACGACCAACGCGTCGGCCGACGTGATCTTCAACACGCTCGTGTCGTACGACGAAGCCGCGAAGAAGGTCGTGCCCGCGCTCGCCGACAAATGGGAAGCGAGCGCCGACGGCCTCACGTACACGTTCCACCTGCGCCCGAACGTCGCGTTCCAGACCACCGACTATTTCAAGCCGGGCCGCGCGCTGAACGCGGACGACGTCGTGTTCACGTTCTCGCGGATGCTCGACGATTCGAACCCGTGGCACAAGGTGGCCGGCGCGAGCGGCTTCCCGCACGCGCAGTCGATGGGCCTCGTGAAGCTCGTGAAATCGGTCACGAAGGTCGACGACAGCACCGTGAAGTTCGTGCTGAACGAACCGAACGCGACGTTCGTGCCGATCCTGACGATGGGCTTCGCGTCGATCTACTCGGCCGAATACGCGGACCAGTTGCTGAAGGCCGGCAAGCAGGCCGACCTGAACGCGAAGCCGGTCGGCACCGGCCCGTTCGTGCTGAAGAGCTATACGAAGGACGCGCTGATCCGTTACGACGCGAACCCGACGTACTGGGGCACGAAGCCGAAGGTCGACCGGCTGATCTACGCGATCACGCCCGACCCGTCGGTGCGCCTGCAGAAAGTGAAGGCCGGCGAATGCCAGATCGCGCTGTCGCCGAAGCCGCAGGACGAGCTCGCCGCGAAGGGCGAAAGTGCGCTGAAGGTCGTGCAGACGCCCGCGTTCATGACCGCGTTCGTCGCGCTGAACACGCAGAAGAAGCCGCTCGACAACGACAAGGTGCGTGAAGCGCTGAACCTCGCGTTCGACCGCGCGACCTACCTGAAGGTCGTGTTCGACAACACCGCGACGGCCGCGAACAACCCGTATCCGCCGAATACGTGGAGCTACGCGAAGGACGTCGCGCCGTATGCGTACGATCCCGCGAAGGCGAAGCAGCTGCTCGCGCAGGCCGGCTTCCCGAACGGCTTCTCGACGACGATCTGGACGCGCCCGACCGGCAGCGTGCTGAACCCGAACCCGAAGGTCGGCGCGGAGCTGCTGCAGGCCGATCTCGCGAAGATCGGCGTGAAGGCCGAGGTCAAGGTGATCGAATGGGGCGAACTGATCAAGCAGGCGAAGCTCGGCCAGCATGACATGCTGTTCATGGGCTGGGCCGGCGACAACGGCGATCCGGACAACTACCTGTCGCCGCTGTTCAGCTGCAATGCGGTGAAGTCGGGCATCAACTTCGCGCGTTTCTGCGACGCGCAGCTCGACAAGCTGATCGCCGACGGCAAGTCGACCGCCGACCAGGCCAAGCGCGCGAAGCTGTATGAATCGGCGCAGAAGATCATCCACGATCAGGCACTGTGGATTCCGCTCGGCTACCCGACCGCGGCCGCGCTCACGCGTACGAGCGTGAGCGGCTATCACGTGAGCCCGTTCGGACGGCAGAACTTCACGACGGTCGCCGTGCAGTAACGCGACCCTCGCGCGTGGCACGCAAGCGACGGTGCGTCGGGCCGTCGCTTGCGGCCCGCGCGCCGCGCTTGCTACACTGCGCGCTCATTCCTCATACCGGACGCCAGCCAAAGTGAACAACTAAGCCTTCCCGAAATGTTTTCGCCGCCGTGCCACGCACGCCGCGCGCGAAGGTCTTCACGCATTTTTGGAGGTGCTTATGGCTGCTGCCACGCCCACCGGCGCGCTCGTCGTGCTTCATCACGTTTCCTTCCGCTTCGACGACGGCGTCACGCTGTTCGATTCGCTCGACCTTTCCATCGACCGCACGCCGACCGGCATCGTCGGCCGCAACGGCATCGGCAAGAGCCAGCTCGCGCAACTGATCGCGGGCCGCTGCGCGCCGAGCACGGGGACGATCGAGCGGCACACGCCCGTCGTCTACGTCGCGCAGCAGCATGACGACGGCAACGCGGCGGCAAACCCGCGCACCGTCTCGCAGGTCGCCGCGCTCGATGCGCCGCTCGGCGCGCTCGCGCGTCTCGCGGACGGCCGCGCGGAACCGCACGACTTCGACCTGATCGGCGATCGCTGGGATCTCGCGGAACGGCTGCGCGCGGCGCTCGACGCGGCCGGCCTGCACGACGTGCGCGCCGACACGCCCGCGCACGCACTCAGCGGCGGACAGCGCGCGCGCGTCGCGCTGATCGGCGCATTGCTGTCGGGCGCCGGCCTGCTCGTGCTCGACGAACCGACCAACCACCTCGACGCGCCGGGCCGCGCGTGGCTGCGCGCGGCACTCGACGGCTGGCGCGGCGGCCTCGTCATCGTGAGCCACGACCGTGCGCTGCTCGCCGACGTACAGCGCATCGTCGAGCTGACGCCACAAGGCGTGCGTTCGTACGGCGGCAACTACGCGTTCTACCGCGCGCAGCGCGACGCGGATCAGGATGCCGCGCAAGCGGCGCTCGACAACGCACGTGCCGAGCGCGGGCGCGCGAGGCGCAGGCTCGAACAGGAACACGACACGATCCAGCGCCACGCGGCCGCGTCGCTGCGCGATGCGAAGACGGCCAACCTGTCGTCGGGAGCGAAACAAAGCCGCAAGGGCGCGGCGCGCAACATCATGGGGCAGGTGCGGCGCCACCAGAACGACTTCAAGGCGACGCTCGACGAACGCGTGCAGCAGGCGGCCGCGCGCGTCGAAGCCGACGCGCCCGTGCTGGTGTCGCTGCCGGGCACCGAGGTCAGCGCACGCCGCCAGCTGTTCACGCTCGAACGCGCGCGACTGCCGTGGCTCGTCGCGAGCGACACCGACGGCATCACGTGGTCGGCGAGCGGCCCCGTGCGCATCGCGCTGACGGGCCCGAACGGCTGCGGGAAATCGACGCTGCTGCGGATGCTCGCGGGCGAGCTCGCGCCGTGCTCGGGCACCTGCACGACGCACGTGAGCGCCGCGTATCTCGACCAGCGGCTCGCGCTGCTCGATCCGGAGCGCTCGATCGTCGAACAACTTGGGCTGCTCGATACGCCGCTCGCCGAGGGCGAACTGCGCAGCCGGCTCGCGCTGCTGCAGCTCGATGCGGCGCGCGCGACGCAGCCGGCACGTCAGCTGAGCGGCGGCGAACGGCTGAAGGCCGCGCTCGCATGCGCGTTGTGGCGCGGCACGCCCGCGCAACTGCTGCTGCTCGACGAGCCGACCAACCACCTCGATCTCGAATCGGTGCGCGCGATCGAAGCCGCACTGGCCGGCTTCCCCGGTGCGATCGTGGTCGCCTCGCACGACACCGCGTTTCTCGCGGCGCTCGACCCGACGCACACGATGCAGTGGCATCGCGACGGGTGGCGCTACGAACCCGTCACATGAGGAGAACGAAGCGGTGTCAGCCGGCGGTGCGGAACCGCAGCACGCCGTCGTCCCCCTGCTCGCGCATGAGCTCGCCCGCGAGCCACAGCAGGTTCAGGTGCGCGAGCGCCTCGCCGAGCGCGAACGTCATCTGGTGGATGTCGAGTTCGCGGCGGCGGAACATGATCGGCACGATGTCGGCCGCGCTCATCGGCTTTTCCGCGCATGCGACGCGCACTTCGGCCAGGCGCGCGTCATGGTGTTCGCGCAGTTGCGCGATGCGCGTGCGCACGCCGCGGAACGGCTTGCCGTGCGACGGCAGCACCAGCGTATCGGGCGCCATCGTCTCGTAACGGCCGAGCGACTGCAGGTACAGCGCGAGCGGATTCGCCTCCGGTTCGAGGTCGAACACGGATACGTTCGTCGAGATGCGCGGCAGCACCATGTCGCCGGAAATCAGCACGCCGTCCGCTTCGCTATGCAGCGCGCAATGTTCAGGCGAATGGCCGAAGCCGGTCACGACGCGCCACGTGCGCGCGCCGATCGTCACCGCATCGCCTTCACGCAGGCGCCGGTAGCGCGGCGGCACGGCCGGCACGAGATCCGAGTAGTAGTGGCGACGGTTGCGCAGCTTGTCGAGCGCAGCCGGATCGGTGAGCCCGTGGCGCGCGAAGTGATCGGCGGCCGCCGCGCCGCCCGCGTTCGAGCCGTTGCCGGCCGCCATCAGGCAGCCGAACATGTACTCGCCGAGCGTCATCCACAGCCGCACGTTCCAGCGGCCCTTGTCGCCGCCTTCGCACAGCCAGTTCGCGAGGCCGAAGTGATCGGGGTGGCAGTGCGTGACGAGCACCCGCAGCACGGGCAGGCCGTCGAGGTGCGTGTCGAAGATCTGCTCCCAGTGCGTGCGGATCGCCTCCGACGAGATCCCGCAATCGACGATCGTCCAGCCGGCCTGCCCGTCGATCTCGTCGCGCAGCAGCCAGAGGTTGATGTGATCGAGCGAGAACGGCAGCGGCATGCGCAGCCAGCGCACGCCGGGCGCGACCTCGAACGTGTCGCCCGCGGCGGGCAGCGTGTCGGCGAAGGGGTAGTCGAGTTGGTGTTCCAGTGCGTTCATCGGTGGGGCGTCTCGTCGTTATCGGTGCGAATGCGCGCCGGCGGCAGGCCGCGGCGGGCGTCGCGTCGATTCTATCGCCGTCGCGCTCGACGCGTGCCCGGCGGCCGCCTGCCGGTCAAAAAAAGTTCGTGCCAGAATCGGTTCCGTACCAGTATCTTTACGCGAAGATGCACCGAACGGCACGCAACGGCGAACAACGCGCCGATTGAGGGCCGTGGGCGCGTCCCCCCGAAAGTCATTGAAACGCCGACTTGGGCGCTAAAATGGCGAGTGCTTACAGCCCCTCTCGAACGAGCCTGCACGCAATGAATCACTTCCCCAAACTGCTGTCTTCGCAGATCGGTTTCGACGTCGCGCAGACGATGCTCGAAAATTTCGACCGCCACTACCGGATCTTCCGCGACGCGGCCGTCGAAGCGAAGATGCTGTTCGAGCAAGGCGACTGGCACGGGCTGCAGCGGCTCGCGCGGGAGCGGATCACGTCGTACGACGATCGCGTGAAGGAATGCGTCGAGGTGCTGGAAGACGAATACGACGCGGAAAACATCGACGACGAAGTGTGGCAGCAGATCAAGCTGCACTACATCGGCCTGCTCACGTCGCACCGCCAGCCCGAGTGCGCGGAGACGTTTTTCAATTCGGTGTGCTGCAAGATCCTGCACCGCTCGTACTTCAGCAACGATTTCATCTTCGTGCGCCCGGCGATCTCGACCGAGTATCTCGAGAACGACGAGCCGGCCGCGAAGCCGACCTACCGCGCGTACTATCCGGGCACCGACGGGCTCGAGGCCACCCTCGAGCGCATCGTCACGAACTTCCAGCTCGAGCCGGCGTTCGACGATCTCCCGCGCGACATCGGCTGCGTGATGCAGGCGATCCACGACGAATTCGGCCACTTCGACGAAGCGCCGAATTTCCAGATCCACGTGCTGTCGTCGCTGTTCTTCCGCAACAAGAGCGCGTACATCGTCGGCCGCATCATCAACGCCGACCGCGTGCTGCCGTTCGCGGTGCCGATCCGCCACGTGCGTCCGGGCGTGCTCTCGCTCGACACCGTGCTGCTGCGCCGCGACCAGCTGATGATCATCTTCGGCTTCTCGCACTCGTATTTCCTCGTCGACATGGGCGTGCCGTCCGCGTACGTCGACTTCCTGTGCACGATCATGCCCGGCAAGCCGAAGGCCGAGATCTACACGTCGGTCGGCCTGCAGAAGCAGGGCAAGAACCTGTTCTATCGCGACCTGCTGCACCATCTGTCGCATTCGAGCGACCGCTTCATCATCGCGCCCGGGATCAAGGGCCTCGTGATGCTCGTGTTCACGCTGCCGTCGTTCCCGTACGTGTTCAAGATCATCAAGGATCACTTCCCCCCGCCGAAGGAAACGACGCGTGCGCAGATCATGGAGAAGTATCAGCTCGTGAAGCGCCACGACCGCCTCGGGCGGATGGCCGATACGCTCGAGTATTCGAGCGTCGCGCTGCCGCTCGCGCGGCTCGACCACGCGCTCGTGCGCGAGCTGGAAAAGGAAGTGCCGTCGCTGCTCGAATACGAGGACGACAATCTCGTGATCAAGCACCTGTACATCGAGCGCCGGATGACGCCGCTGAACCTGTACCTGCAGAACGGCACCGATACCGACGTCGAGCACGGCGTGAAGGAGTACGGCAACGCGGTGAAGGAGCTGATGAAGGCGAACATCTTCCCCGGCGACATGCTGTACAAGAACTTCGGTGTCACGCGCCATGGCCGCGTCGTGTTCTACGACTACGACGAGATCGAGTACCTGACCGACTGCAACGTGCGCCGCGTGCCGCCGCCGCGCAACGAGGAAGACGAGCTGTCCGGCGAACCGTGGTATACCGTCGGCCCGCACGACATCTTCCCGGAGACCTACGGGCCGTTCCTGCTCGGCGACCCGCGCGTGCGCGACGTCTTCATGAAGCATCACGCGGACTTTTTCGATCCCGCGCTGTGGCAGGCCAGCAAGGACAAGCTGCTGCAGGGTGAATTGCCCGATTTTTATCCCTACGACGCATCGCTGCGCTTCAGCGTGCGCTACCCCGACCGCTTCGGCGCGACGGACCAGAACGACGGCGAAGGCGACGCGCAGCGCGCCGCCTGACGCCGGTTGCACCGAACCCGATACCGTACCGACCCGATTTCCGTCAACGGAAGCCACACCGATGAACACCCAAGACAATCCGCTTTCCCACCTGTTCGACAACAACGATGCGTGGGTCAAACGCAAGCTCGAGGACGATCCGCAGTTCTTCGCGCGTCTCGCCGACCAGCAGGCGCCGGAATACCTGTGGATCGGCTGCTCGGATTCGCGCGTGCCCGCGAACCAGATCATCGGCCTGCCGCCGGGCGAAGTGTTCGTCCATCGCAACATCGCGAACGTGGTCGTGCACAGCGACCTGAACTGCCTGTCGGTGATCCAGTTCGCGGTCGACATCCTGCGCGTGAAGCACATCATGGTCGTCGGCCACTACGGCTGCTCGGGCGTGAATGCCGCGCTGCTCAACCGCCGCGTCGGCCTCGCCGACAACTGGCTGCATCACGTGCAGGACGTGCGCGAGCGCCACGCGGCGCTGCTCGAGGACTGGCCGGTCGGCGAAGCGCGCTATCGCCGCCTGATCGAGCTGAACGCGATCGAGCAGGTCGTCAACGTATGCCGCACGACGATCGTCAACGACGCGTGGGCCCGCGGCCAGTCGCTCACCGTGCACGGGCTCGTGTACGGCGTGCACGACGGCCGGATGCGCAACCTCGGGATGGCCGTGTCGAACTTCGACGCGCTCGACGAGACCTACAAGCGCTGCGTGGCCGCGCTCACCGCCGGCGGCAACCATGCGCCGGACAACGACATGATCGCGGCGGACGCCGCGCGGCGGCTCGAAGGCGTCGCGCAGGCGGTGGCCGACACGCTGAAGCCGTGCGACGACGCGAAGTAACGCGCAAGCCGGCGGGCGGCCGACGCCGCGCGGCCGCGATGCGCATCGAACGGATCTGACACCGGTACCGCCAGGGCGGCGCCAAGCAAAGGAGCGACGGGCATGAAAACCGCATTGATCGTCGGTGCATCGCGCGGCCTCGGCCGCGAATTCGTCCGGCAATACCGGCGCGACGGCTGGAACGTGATCGCCACCGCGCGCGACGACGCCTCGCTCGACGCGCTGCGCGCGCTCGGCGCGCAAGCACATGCGCTCGACATCACGCAGCCCGAGCAGATCGCGGCGCTCGGCTGGAAGCTCGACGGCGAGCGGCTCGATGCGGCCGTGATGGTGTCGGGCGTCTACGGGCCGCGCACCGAGGGCGTCGAGACGATCACCGCCGAGGATTTCGACGCGGTGATGCATACGAACGTGCGCGGGCCGATGCAGCTGCTGCCGATCCTGCTGCCGCTCGTCGAGGACGCACGCGGCGTGCTCGCCGTCGTGTCGAGCCGGATGGGCAGCATCGCCGAGGCGACCGGCACGACCGGCTGGCTGTACCGCGCGAGCAAGGCCGCGCTGAACGACGTGCTGCGCATCGCGTCGCTGCAGACGCGCCACGCCGCGTGCATCTCGCTCCATCCCGGCTGGGTGCGCACCGACATGGGCGGCGCGCAGGCCGCGATCGATCCGGAAACCAGCGTGACCGGCATGCGCCGCGTGATCGCCGAATCCGGCGCGGACGTGTCGCAGGCAAACGGCCGTTTCTTCCAGTACGACGGCATCGAGCTGAGCTGGTAGTCAGCCGGTGGTCAACCGGTAGTCAGCCGACAACCGGACGTCGTTAATTCCCGTTTCGCATGATTTTGAACCGACCTGACGCGTGCCCGTGCGGCGGCGCGTCCCCCACTCCCGCCGGCAAAGCGCCGGCGCCCCGCTACGCGGCCTGCTGCGGCCGCTTCATCGACGGCGGCGAAGCCGCGCCGAGCGCACTCGAGTTGATGCGTTCGCGGTACAGCGCGTACGTGCTCGGTGCGACCGGCTACCTGCGCGCGACGTGGGCCGCGCACACCTGCCCGCCCGATCTCGACACCGACCCCGAGGCACCCGACGCGCCGCGCTGGCTCGGCCTCACGGTCAAACGCCACGTGCCGCTCGACGAACGGCACGCGGAGGTCGAATTCGTGGCCCGCTACAAGATCGGCGGACGCGCTTACCGGCTCCACGAGACGAGCCGTTTCGAGCGCGACGAGCACGGTTTCTGGCGTTACGTCGACGGCGAAGTAAGTGAACGTTGACAAATAGTTGCTGTGTCAGACGCCGGGTAATTCCCGCATTGCACAACCTGAATTTGTCGGGCTAGGATGGCCCTCAGATCAGTCATGTTGCATGGCAGGGCTTACGAATGGCGTTCAGCAAGGTATTGGTGGGATGGATGGCGGCCTGCGCGCTGTCGGCCGCTCAGGCCGGTACGTTGTCGAACGCCAATACGGGGACGGGCGCCGGCGCCAGCGGGTCGCTCGCCCATGCCGAACGCTTCGACTACGGCGATTCGAACCTGCCTCAGGTCGCCGCCGACCTGAACGAACAGATCCTCCGCATTCCGGCCGACGCATCGGGCACCGTCACGCTCGAGGCGACGCTCTTCAAGCCGAACGGCCCCGGCCCGTTCCCGCTCGTCGTCTTCAACCACGGCAAGAACACCGGCGATCTCCATCAGCAGCCGCGCAGCCGGCCGCTCGCGTTCGCGCGCGAATTCGTGCGCCGCGGTTATGCGGTGATCGCGCCGAACCGCCAGGGCTTCGCGGGCTCGGACGGCACGTACCAGCAGGAAGGCTGCAACGTCGGCAAGAACGGCCTCGCTCAAGCAGCCGACGTCGACGCGACGGTGCGCTACATGTCGCGCCAGCCGTATGTCGATGCGTCGCGCATCGTCGTCGCCGGCACGTCGCACGGCGGCCTCGTATCGGTCGCGTACGGCACCGAAGCCGCACCGGGCGTGCGCGGCATCATCAACTTCTCCGGCGGGCTGCGCCAGGACCTGTGCGACGGCTGGCAGCGCAACCTCGTCGACGCGTTCGACCAGTACGGCGCGCACACGGCCGTGCGGTCGCTGTGGCTGTACGGCGACAACGATTCGGTGTGGACGCCCGGGCTGGTCGCGCAGATGCACGACGCGTACGTGTCGCACGGCACGCAGGCCCAGTTCATCGATTTCGGCCGCTACAAGGACGACGCGCACCGGCTGATCGTCGATCGCGACGGCGTGCCCGTGTGGTGGCCGGCCGTCAACGCGTTCCTCGCGCAGCTGAACCTGCCGACCTCGGTGCGCTACGCGGTCGCGAACCCGCACGAGCCGAAAGCCACCGGCTACGCGTCGATCGACGCGGTCAACGCGGTGCCGTATGTCGACGAAGCCGGCCGTGAAGGCTATCGCCGCTTCCTGAACCAGCATCCGAGCCGCGCGTTCGCGGTGTCGTCGGAAGGCGCATGGTCGTGGGCCGAAGGCGGCGACGACCCGATGGCGCTCGCGCTCGACAACTGCGCGAAGCAGGGCGCGGGCGCGTGCCGGCTGTATGCGGTCAACGACCGGGTCGTGTGGAACACGAACACGCAGACGGCCGACAACGGCGACGATCACACCCGCGATACCGATACGCGCGCACTGGCTTCGCGCTGACGCGCGGCTTCGCTCCTCCCGCTTTGCGCCCCCTCCATTCACGATCGTCGCGGCGCTCTACCGCCTGCTCGTCAAATCGAGCACGCGAGACGTAATGCTCGTTTTTACGAGCAATCGACTTGAATTCGCGCCAGCGTAGTCCGTGATGATCGTTATTTCGATCACAATCGATCCAACGATCGATTTTACGAACATGAAGGTCAATCAAGCTGCGGCAGCCAGCCCAACCGTCCTCGCGGAAACCGCACGAGTTGGAGAAGCACCTGTGTGCGCATCTCGCGACGCGTTCAGCAGAACGAGGCGGCCATCTTCGTGCAACGCAGTGGTCTCGGCGGCGCCCGTCCAAAGGCTACGTCCAGCGCGGGATCGTTGATCCGGACGCACAAGAGCTATATCCAGCAGCGCTACACATACGATGGGCAGTGCAAGGCGGCCGGCCTGAGCAACATGCACGGCCTGCGGCATCGTTACGCGCAGGATCGTTACGAAGCGTTGGCGGACTGGAAGACGCCGGCTGCGGGCGGCCTTCGGCGCGGTCACTGACGCTTGCGCAGCGCGCCTTGGATGCGCAGGCGCGGCAGGCGATCAGCCGCGAGTCGGGGCACGAGAGGACGCGATCACGGCAGTGCATCTGGGATGATGAGGAGGCAAGTTACGACGTGTAGAAGTCTACGAGTGGAAACGCCACTGCCTTACGCCGCAGCAATGACACACTTCTGTCCTAGTTGTATAGAAACAGGAGCGGACTTCCAAGACATTTTTTTACTTCCTCGATCGGCACGCACTGCGAGCCTACTCCCTCCGAATACTTGCTCGTCAAGCGTGCGAAGCAAGTAGCATTAGCCATGGCCTGCTTGTAGATTTTTGATTTTCTGGTATCAGATAAATTCAATTCCCCCACCAACCCAAAACCAATTTCAAAAGAAGACTCTAAATTTCTATTTACATCCACCGCGAACAAGTATTTATCCCAGCATGCCTTCTGCTCTGGCGTCGCATGAGGAGAGTCACTATGAAGCGACAGCTTCATTCTCAACTTCAAGTCACCAATTATAAAAAAGTATTCGGGTCTCGGAATCCAAGCTATCGCGTCACCATAACCATTAAAGTACGCCCGATCATAACGTCCCTCATTAAAAAAAAACCTCCCCCTTTTCTCGGCCAGGGCTGCATTTTTGATATTTTCCTTGACTCCTATATTTTTCTTGTAATTTTCAACCGTCGCCTTAAATATCTCCCATTCAGTTATGATGCTTCCATCAGAATTCGACCCGAACGCATAGACGCATGGGGACATGAGCATAAAAATAACAAGATAGAATAAAAGAAAAAAATTATTTTTACTCATTATCTCGCCCTTTCAGGCTTACCTTTAACAACAAGTGTGCCGACGCTTTTTCCATCAGAGCCACGATGACTAACAAGTGCCTCGTGAATTGACGCCCACTTTTTTATATGCACAACGGTAACACAACCTTCCGACACATTACCCACATGAACATATCTGCTACTATTTCCATACGCAATCGGGAACCATACCTGATGGTGAGATAGGCCCTGATATTCAGCCTTGTATTGATTTGTATAATCCCTTCTGTGCGCAAAATCAGGCAACAAGATCGTATAGTTTCCAGGTGGAATGGGATGAAAATCTCCACCCCAACTCGTGTTCATTGCAGCCTCAAAGTGAATCCCATCGAGAATCCCATCTGCCAATTGTTGCTGCATATTCTCCTTTCTGGATTTCGAGTACCATCTGACATCAAAGCGCCCATAGGTCATAACCAGTTCAATTGGCTTCTGTTTAGGGGCTGTCTTGCCAAGATATTCACTAACATTGGCTCCCGACAGGAACGCGATCCGCCCCTTGGACTCGCCCTCAAGGATCTTGAAATAGGTCCGCCCATCTTTGCTTCCGATCAGCATGACCTTGCAATATTTGAAAAGCGATTTCCATTCGCTGCGAGGAACGTCGTCCATCCCAACTAGTAACCATCCGCTGTCAGCGTCAACCTTGTTGACGTATCGAATGACATCAGCCGACACTTCCCGTGTGCTTCCCCGAGTCGTATTTGTCGCAGCGCTCCCCGACCATGAAAGATCAGTCATGGCTCAAGCCTCTTTGTTATTTTTTCTGAATAGCCATTCGGTATCTGGCTCAATCGTAAGCACCTGCACCTCACCGCTCATTACTCGGTCTGTACGCCCATCCTTATCAGTAACTCCGCGAATAGTCACCCCATCCACTGTTGTTATTTTGTAAGGCATTTCTGGAATCGGGTTTCCGTCCAAGTCATGCAAGATGAACTGCTCATCGAAGCGGAGGCCGTTGACGTATGCGGCATGCGCGGATACCAAACTGGCGGGCGCTGCTCGTGCAATGAGTACAGCACCGCAGGTTGTTCTGTGTCCTTCCGCGGCCATTGGTAGTTCCCCATCCGTGTCGGTGCAATGCTCCAGTCCTTCGGCCACCTTGAAAATGTGCGGCGAGCATTTGGGGCACGTTACCGTATCCCCTTTACGCACAATCGGCCGGCCGTGCCATGAGTTGGTTGGACTGCCCGAAACTACGATGCCGCCGTGAGAGGTCATATCCCCAACAACAATCTGCGCGTTACCAAATAGATTCATACGTGCCCCCATTGCTATCTCTCCTTTTGATTGGAAATCCGCGCTATACCTGTCAGGTCATGAGTTGATTGAGTAGAAGGCCGTGGCGCCACGGAAGGTAACTGGATTACTGCCACCAAGGCAGGGCTGGCAGCAGGCTCTCAGCAGAGATATGGACGCCCGTCGACGTACATGGATGCCTTCGCAAGCAAGCCTAGGTATCTGCCGTTCCCTTGTATATGGGACAGGTTCGAAAAGTACAGAGGTCTGTTTCGAGCACCAGGGCAATCGCACGAATTGTGTAAATGGTTAAAAGGGGCTTCAGATTGCTTGTGAGCGTGTTCGAATCCGGCTGTAGTCATGGATTTTCCGTGAGGCAAACCCGTGCGAGAGTCGGATTTTCAGCAGGAAGTGTTGAGCATCGAGGAAGCATTCTGCAGCTTGACGGATCCGCGCAGTCGGCCGTCGCCGCATGATCTGCGCGAGATCCTGATGGTTGCGCTGTGCGCGATTCTGTCGGGAGCGGATAGCTGGGTCGCGATCCGGATCTGGGGCGAATCGAAGCTCGACTGGTTGCGTCGATACTTGCCCCTGGAAACGGGGTATTCCCTCGCATGACACGTTCGGCCGCGTATTCGCGGCGCTTGATCCACTCGAGTTCGAAGCCAGTTTCGTGCGTTGGAAGCGAGGGCTCTGCCCGGCGCTGGCCGATGAGGTCGTGGCGATCGACGACAAGAGCGTACGCGGGTCGCGCGGCACGAATCAGTGTGGCCCCATCTGGTATCGGCATGAGCCAGCCAGTTGTCAGGTAATTTGCCTGACAAGGAAATCGACAAGATTGCGCCGGTGTTCCGTCACATCGACCACGTGGCCGACGCGGCACTTCCAAAGCATTGCCCTGAACCTGACAGCTCGATTTCGTCCAATCGTCCGGCGTTGCGCCGCCCCGTCGATCGGAGCCTGCGCGAAGCAAGATCGCCCCGTTGTCGCCGCCAACACCGCACCACCATCATTCCCCACATTTCATCACCCGGCCGCACCCTATCCCGCGATTTTTTTCTGTCTGGGGGTGTCACTCGAACGTCGTCATCTGCGGTCATTTCGGGGCATCTGGCGCGTACCGCTCCGAGCACCCCGGATCTGCGCCGAACTCCCGCCCGACAAGGCTTTGCGGTGTTTGTAACCGGTAGTGCAACGGACGGCGGAACACGCTAATCTCAGCGCGTTTTCCGTCTGTCGCCGCGCGGTATTCCGTTCGATACCCGCCGCCGCTTTACTCCCCGGAGCCGCCTTGAGTACGCCAGCCACCGACGACTGGGTCGCGCGCAGCCTGCGCGCGGTCTGGCATCCCTGCACCCAGATGAAGCACCACGAGCGCCTGCCGCTCATCCCCGTCGCGCGTGGCGCGGGCGTGTGGCTGTACGACCGTGACGGCCGCCGCTATTTCGACGCGATCAGCTCGTGGTGGGTCAACCTGTTCGGCCATGCGAACCCCGACATCAACGCGGCGCTGAAGGACCAGCTCGACACGCTCGAGCACGCGATGCTCGCCGGCTGCACGCACGAGCCCGCGATCGAGCTCGCGGAGCGGCTGCACGCGCTCACCGCGCGCACGCTCGGCCATGCGTTCTTCGCGTCGGACGGCGCGTCGGCCGTCGAGATCGCGCTGAAGATGAGCTTCCACGCGTGGCGCAACCGCGGCCGCGCGAACAAGCAGGAATTCGTCTGCGTAGCGAACAGCTATCACGGCGAAACGATCGGCGCGCTCGGCGTGACCGACGTCGCGCTGTTCAAGGACGCGTACGATCCGCTGATCCGCCATGCGCACGTCGTCGCGTCGCCCGACGCGCGCGGCGCGCTGCCGGGCGAGACGGCCGCCGACGTCGCGGGCCGCGCGCTCGCGGACGTGCGGCGCCTGTTCGTCGAACGCGGCGACCGGATCGCCGCGCTGATCGTCGAGCCGCTCGTGCAGTGCGCGGCCGGCATGGCGATGCACGATCCGTCGTACGTGCGCGGGCTGCGCGCGCTTTGCGACGAATTCGGCGTGCACCTGATCGCCGACGAGATCGCGGTCGGCTGCGGCCGCACGGGCACCTTCTTCGCGTGCGAACAGGCCGGCGTCTGGCCCGATTTCCTGTGCCTGTCGAAAGGCATCAGCGGCGGCTACCTGCCGCTGTCGCTCGTGCTCACGCGCGACGACGTGTTCGCCGCGTTCTACGACGACGACACGACGCGCGGCTTCCTGCACTCGCATTCGTACACCGGCAACCCGCTCGCGTGCCGCGCGGCGGTCGCGACGCTCGACCTCTTCGCACGCGACGACGTGCTCGCGGCGAACGCGCGCAAGTCGGTCACGCTGCGTGCCGCGCTCGCGCCGCTCGACGCACATCCGCAGGTACGCCACCTGCGCGAGCGCGGCACGCTGTTCGCGTTCGACGTCGCGCTCGACGGCGACGCGGCGCGGGGCTTCTCGCGACGCTTCTTCGAACGCGCGCTGGAACGCGAGCTGCTGCTGCGCCCGATCGGCACGACCGTGTACCTGATGCCGCCGTACGTGATGAGCGACGACGACATCGCATGGCTCGCGCAACGCACGCGCGATACGCTCGACGCCACGCTCGCGGAGATCGCACGATGACACACCCGCTGCTCGACGCGCTGCAACGCGGCCTCGCCGATCTCGACGCCCAGGGGCTGCGCCGCGTGCGCCGCACCGCCGACACCGCGTGCGATGCGCGCATGACCGTCGACGGCCGCGAGATCGTCGGCTTCGCCAGCAACGACTATCTCGGCCTCGCCGCGCATCCGGCGCTCGTCGCCGCATTCGCCGAAGGCGCGCAGCGCTACGGCGCCGGCAGCGGCGGCTCGCACCTGCTCGGCGGCCACTCGCGTGCGCACGCGACGCTCGAAGAGGAGCTCGCGGCCTTCTCGGGCGGCTTCTCCGACGCGCCGCGCGCGCTGTACTTCAGCACCGGCTACATGGCGAACCTCGCCGCGATGACGGCGCTCACCGGCAAGCGCGCAACCCTCTTCTCCGACGCGCTGAACCACGCATCGCTGATCGACGGCATGCGGCTGTCGCGCGCGAACGTACAGGTCTATCCGCATGCCGACACGGCCGCGCTCGCCGCGCTGCTCGACGCATCGGATGCCGAAACGAAGCTGATCGTCAGCGACACCGTGTTCAGCATGGACGGCGACATCGCACCGCTCGCCGAACTCGTCGCGCTGGCCGAGCGCCATGGCGCGTGGCTCGTCGTCGACGACGCACACGGCTTCGGCGTGCTCGGCCCGCAGGGCCGCGGCGCGCTCGCGGCCGCCGCGCTGCGTTCGCCGCATCTCGTGTACGTCGGCACGCTCGGCAAGGCCGCCGGCGTCGCGGGCGCATTCGTGATCGCGCACGAGACCGTGATCGAATGGATGATCCAGCGCGCGCGCAGCTACATCTTCACGACGGCCGCGCCGCCGGCCGTCGCGCACGCGGTATCGGCAAGCCTGAAGGTGATCGCGGGCGACGAAGGCGATGCGCGACGCGCGCATCTCGCCGCGCTGATCGAACGCACGCGCGCGCTGCTGCGCAATACGCGCTGGCAGCCGGTCGATTCGCACACGGCCGTACAGCCGCTCGTGATCGGCAGCAACGACGCGACGCTCGCGGCGATGCGCGCGCTCGACGCGCACGGCCTGTGGGTGCCCGCGATCCGGCCGCCGACGGTGCCCGTCGGCACGTCGCGGCTGCGCGTGTCGCTGTCGGCCGCGCATTCGTTCGACGATCTCGCGCGGCTCGAAGCCGCGCTGGTCGAAGCCAGCGAGGGAGCCGCAGCCTCCGCTCACGCGGCCCCGCGGGAGACGGAACCGCCCCCACGCTCACTTCGTGAGCTGCCCCCCGAGGGGGCTGCAGCCTCCCTTGGGGCGGCCCGGCGGGAGACTGCGGCATGACCGCCCCGCTCTCGCTTTTCGTCACGGGCACCGACACCGAAATCGGCAAGACCTTCGTGTCGGCCGCGATGCTGCACGGCTTCGCACGGCACGGCCTGCGTGCAGCCGCGCTGAAACCCGTCGCGGCCGGCGCGTATGAACGCGACGGCGTGTGGCGCAACGAGGACGCCGACCAGCTCGACGCGGCCGCGAACGTCGTGCTGCCGCCCGAGCTGCGCACGCCGTTCCTGCTGAAGGCACCGGCCGCGCCGCATATCGTCGCCGCGCGGGAAGGCGTGACGCTCGACATCGACACGATCGTCGCGTGCCATCGCGAAGCGCTGACGCGCGCGGATATCGTCGTCGTCGAAGGCGCCGGCGGCTTCCGTGTGCCGATGAACGACACGCAGGACATGGCCGATCTCGCGGTCGCGCTCGGCGTGCCGGTCGTGCTCGTCGTCGGCGTGCGGCTCGGCTGCATCAGCCATGCGCTGCTCACCGCCGACGCGATTCGCCAACGCGGCCTCAAGCTCGCCGGCTGGGTCGCGAACCACGTCGACCCGGCGATGTCGTTCCCCGACGAGAACGTCGCGACGATGCGCGACTGGCTCGCCCGCGAGCACGGCGCGCCGCTGCTCGGCCGCATTCCGCACATGAGCCCGGCCGCCCCCGAATCCGCCGCGGCGATGCTCGACATCGCCGCGCTCGTCGATACGCTGCGCGCCGCGCGGCATTGACCCGACAGAAACAGATCCCCCGATCCCCGATCCCTCATCCCCGACCAGGACAGGAAAACGATATGACCCAAGCCCAGACCGCCGCCACCGTGCAACCCGACGCGATTCCCGTGGCCGCTCCGGCCTCGCAACGCTGGCGCGTCGCCGACGTCGTCGCGCTGTTCGAGCTGCCGTTCAACGACCTGATCTTCCGCGCGCAGCAGGTGCACCGCGAGCACTTCGACGCGAACGCGGTGCAGCTGTCGACGCTGCTGTCGATCAAGACGGGCGGCTGCGAGGAAGATTGCGGCTACTGCTCGCAGTCATCGCACCACGACACGGGCCTGAAGGCCGAGAAGCTGATGGACGTCGACGCCGTGCTGGATGCCGCCCGTGCGGCGAAGGCGAACGGCGCGAGCCGCTTCTGCATGGGCGCCGCATGGCGCAACCCGAAGGAGCGCCACATGCCGGCGCTGACCGAGATGGTGCGCGGCGTGAAGGAACTCGGCCTCGAGACCTGCATGACGCTCGGCATGCTGGAAGACGAACAGGCGCAGGAACTCGCGAATGCGGGCCTCGACTACTACAATCACAACCTCGACACGTCGCCGGAGTTCTACGGCCAGGTGATCTCGACGCGTACCTACCAGGATCGCCTCGACACGCTCGACCGCGTGCGCGACGCCGGCATCAACGTGTGCTGCGGCGGCATCATCGGGATGGGCGAATCGCGCCGCGAACGCGCGGGCCTGATCTCGCAGCTCGCGAACCTGAACCCGTATCCGGATTCGGTGCCGATCAACAACCTCGTCGCGATCGAAGGCACGCCGCTCGAAGGCACCGCGCCGCTCGACCCGTTCGAATTCGTGCGCACGATCGCGGTCGCGCGGATCACGATGCCGAAGGCCGTCGTGCGCCTGTCGGCCGGCCGCGAACAGCTCGACGACGGGCTGCAGGCGATGTGCTTCCTCGCCGGCGCGAACTCGATGTTCTACGGCGACCAGCTGCTGACGACGAGCAACCCGCAGTCGCAGAAGGATCGCGCGCTGTTCGAGCGCCTCGGCATCCGCGCGAGCGACGCGGACGCGATGTCGGCGAACGCGTAAGCGGAGCGGCCGTCGGGCCGGATCTGCAAACGGAAAAGCCGGGGCACGCCCCCGGCTTTTCCGTATCCGGCCCCGTCGTTCAGGCCGCGCCGCCGAGCGCGCGCGGCTCCATGAACGTGTGCCGGAAATAATCGCGCACCGCGTGCATCGCGGGGCTCAACTCGATGTCCTTGCGCCACGCAAGACCGACGCTCATCGGCGGCACCGCATCGCGCAGCACGATCGTCTCGATGCGCCGCCCTTCGAGCGACCACGGCCGATACACCATGTCGGACAGGATCGCGACGCCGCTGCCGTTCGCGACCATGCTGCGGACCGCCTCGACCGACGACGTGCGCAGGATCACGTTCGGCCGGTACGGCGTCTCGTTCCAGTAACGCAGCGCCGTCTGCCCCGCCTCGTCGACCGTCAGCATCACGAACGGCTCGCGCGCGACTTCCGCGAACGTGACGCTCTCGTGCCTGAGCAGCGGATGATGCGCGCCGACCCACAGCCGCCGCACCGAGTGAATCACCGGCTCCAGCACGAGCGCCGGATTCGACACGTTCGACGTGAGCAGCACGGCCATGTCGTAGCGGCCCGCGATCAGCCCTTCCTCGATCGACTCGCGGTTCAGCTCGTGCAGGTGGATCGTCAGCCGCGGATACAGCGTGTTCAGGCGCAGCACGTGGTGCGGCAGGAAGTAGCCGAGCACCGTGTAGCTTGCGGCGATCGCGAGCGTGCCGGTCAGCGTGCTTTCGAGGTTCGGAATCCGCATCGCCTCGTCGACCGACGACAGGATCGTGTACGCGTGATTCAGGAAGCGCCGCCCCGTGTCGGTGAGCGTCACACCCGACGGCGTGCGCAGGAACAGTTGCGTGCCGAGGCTGTCCTCCAGTTCCCTGATCGCGCTCGTCACGGCCGACTGCGAAATCGTGAGCTGGATCGCGGCCTGCGAGATCTGGCCGAGCTCGGCGGTCGCGACGAAATACTTGAGCTGTCTGAGAGTCAGGGCCATGGTCGATGAGAAAACAGATGGGCATGCGACAAACATCATAACAACCGTGCCGAGCCCATGAACCCGACCTCGTGGAAACCCTGCCGCCCCAGCTCCGACGGCACCTGGCAGCCGCTTTCCGCGGTATCGAAAAAATCGATACGGTCGCATATAAAAATAGAACTTTTTTGACGCACCCCACGCGGCTAACCTGCGTTCAACACGGTTTCGGCATGCGCCACGACGCACGCGAACCGGAGAACCTGGAGGAGCACATCGTATGAGGAAGCACAGCGTCGACCTGAACTCCGACATGGGAGAAGGCTTCGGCCCGTGGACGATCGGCGACGGCGTCGACGAGCAGATCATGCCGCTGATCAGCTCGGCAAACATCGCCACCGGTTTTCACGCCGGCGATCCGAACATCATGGCGCGCACGGTGCAGCTCGCGCGCGACGCCGGCGTTGGCATCGGCGCGCACCCGGGCTTTCGCGATCTCGTCGGCTTCGGCCGCCGCACGATCGCCGAAACGCCGCAGGCGCTCGTCAACGACATCCTGTACCAGCTCGGCGCACTGCGCGAGTTCGCGCGCCTGAACGGCGTCAGCCTGCAGCACGTGAAGCCGCACGGCGCGCTCTACATGCATGCGGCAGGCAACGAAGCGTTCTCGCGGATGCTGGTCGAAACGCTGCAACGCGTCGATCCGGGCCTGTGGCTGTACTGCATGGAGGCGTCGGTCACATACCGCGTCGCCGTCGAGTACGGGCAGCCGGTCATTCGCGAGTTCTACGCGGACCGAGACTACGACCGCAGCGGCTCGATCGTGTTCACGCGCCGCGTCGGCCGCCTCGATCCGCGCCAGGTCGCCGACAAGGTGCTCCGCGCATGCATCGACGGCAAGGTGCGGACGATCGACGGCGACGACATCGACATCGATTTCGATTCGGTCTGCATCCACAGCGACACGCCGGGCGCGCTCGACCTCGTGCGCGAAACGCGCCACGCGCTGATCCGCGAAGGCATCCGGACCGCCGGGCCGCAACCGCTCGCCGCCCATCACTGATTCAAGGAGACACACGATGGCATTGCACGATATCGTCAGCCCGCTGCCGGGCACCTTCTACCGGCGCCCGTCGCCCGATGCGGACTACTACGTCGCGGTCGACGCGACGGTCGCCGCCGGCGCGGTGGTCGGCCTCGTCGAGGTGATGAAGCAGTTCACCGAGATCGAAACCGATGCGGCAGGGCGCGTGGTCGAGCTGCTCGTCGAGGACGGCGAGCCGGTCGACGCGGGCCAGGTGCTGATGCGTATCGAGGGGTGATGCGATGAATCCGGCAACCTCCTCCAGCGCGTTCTACGGGCCGTCGCGCATCCGCACCGTGCTGGTCGCGAACCGCGGCGAGATCGCGGTGCGCGTGATCCGTGCCGCGCGCGAGCTCGGCATGCGCGCGGTCGCCGTGGTCAGCGACGCGGACCGCGACAGCCTCGCCGCGCGCATGGCCGACGAAGCCGTCCACATCGGCTCGTCGCACGCGGCGAAGAGTTACCTGAATCCCGCCGCGATCCTCGACGCCGCGCGGCAGTGCGGCGCGGACGCGATCCATCCCGGCTACGGCTTCCTGTCCGAAAATGCCGCCTTTGCCGCGCAGGTCGAGGCGGCCGGCCTGATCTTCGTCGGCCCGGACTCGCAGGTGATCGCCACGATGGGCGACAAGGCCCGCGCACGCGAAACCGCGCGGCGCGCCAACGTGCCGACCGTGCCCGGCAGCGACGGCGTCGTGCAGTCGCTCGACGAGGCGCGGGACGTCGCCGCGCGCATCGGCTATCCGATCATGATCAAGGCGGCCGCCGGCGGCGGCGGGCGCGGCATCCGCGTCGCGCATGACGCCGCGCAGCTCGACGCCGAGCTGCCGCTCGCGCAGCGCGAGGCGCAGGCGGCGTTCGGCGACGGCGGCGTGTACCTCGAACGCTTCATCGCGCGGGCGCGCCACATCGAGGTGCAGGTACTCGGCGACGGCCGTCGCGTCGTCCACCTGTTCGAGCGCGAATGCTCGCTGCAGCGGCGCCGCCAGAAAATCCTCGAGGAAGCGCCGTCGCCTTCGCTCACGCCCGCGCAGCGCGACGCGCTGTGCGCGTCGGCCACGCGGCTCGCGCAGGCGGTCGGCTATCGCAGCGCGGGCACGCTCGAATACCTGTTCGACGACGCGCGCGGCGAGTTCTACTTCATCGAGATGAACACGCGCATCCAGGTCGAGCATCCGGTGACCGAGGCGATCACCGGCATCGATCTCGTGCGCGAGACGCTGCGCATCGCCGACGGCGAGCCGCTGCGCTTCGCGCAGCCGGACATCGCGATGCGCGGCGCGGCGCTCGAATGCCGGATCAACGCGGAAGATCCATTGCAGGACTTCCGCCCGAACCCCGGCCGGATCGACGCACTGGTGTGGCCGACCGGCCCCGGCGTGCGCGTCGATTCGCTGCTCTATCCGGGCTACGTCGTGCCGCCGTTCTACGATTCGCTGCTCGCGAAGCTGATCGTGCACGACGAAAGCCGCGCGGCCGCGCTGCAGCGCCTGGCCCGCGCGCTGGGCGAGCTGCACGTCGGCGGGCTGAAGACGACCGCGCCGCTGCACGTCGCGCTGCTCGCCGACGACGACGTGCGCGCCGGGCGCTATCACACGAATTTCCTCGAAGCGTGGGTGCCGCAATGGCGTGAGGCCGCAACAGCCGCCACGCAGCCACACGCAGCCGAACATGCGGACGCCGTGCGCGTCGGGGAGGCGATGTGACGACCCGTTATACCTTCGGCGGCGACGAATTCGTGTTCGTCGAAATCAGCGAATCGATGTCGCTCGACGCATTCTTCAAAGGCACGGCGATCACGCGCGAACTGCAGCGCCGCGCGGTGCCGGGCATCACCGAGATCTGTCCGGCGAATGCGTCCTACCAGGTACGCTACGACCCGGACGTGATCGAGCCCGATGCGCTCGTCGCGCTGTTGAAGACGATCGAGGCCGAAGTCGGCGACGCGCCACTGGAACTCGATACGCGCATCGTCGAGGTGCCGGTGCTGTACAACGATCCATGGACGCACGAGACGCTGATGCGGTTTCGCGAACGCCACCAGGACCCGTCGTCGACCGATCTCGAATACGCGGCGCGCATCAACGGCAAGCGCGACGTCGATGCCTTCATCGCCGCGCACTCGGGGTCGCCGTGGTTCGTGTCGATGGTCGGCTTCGTCGCGGGCCTGCCGTTCATGTACCAGATGGTCGAGCGCGAACGCCAGCTCGAAGTGCCGAAATACCTGCGGCCGCGCACCGACACGCCGAAGCTCACCGTGGGCCACGGCGGCTGTTTCGGCTGCATCTACTCGGTGCGCGGCGCGGGCGGCTACCAGATGTTCGGCGTGACGCCGGCGCCGATCTTCGACCCCGCTCAGCGGCTCGACTACCTGCGCGAGTTCATGGTGTTCTTCCGGCCCGGCGACATCGTGAAATTCCAGCCGATCGATCGCGCGACCTACGACGCCGCGGTGGCCGACGTCGAGGCCGGCACCTTTTCCCTGCGCGTGCGCCCGGTGCAATTCTCGCTCGACGCATTCCTGCGCGATCCCGATGCGTACAACCGCTCTCTCGTCGAGGTGCTGCATGCAAGCTGACGCGCACAACCTGATCGAGGTCGTGAAACCCGGCCTCGCGACGTCGGTCCAGGACATGGGCCGGCAAGGCTACTACCACGTCGGCATCCCGCCGTCGGGCTCGCTCGACCAGTACGCATCGCGCGCGGCGAATCTGCTGGTCGGCAATCCCGAAGAAGCCGCCGTACTCGAATGCACGCTGCTCGGCCCCGAGCTGCTGTTCCATACGGATGCGCTGATCGCCGTCACCGGCGCCGAGATGACGCCGAAGATCGACGGCATCGGCCAGCGCTGCAACGTCGCGCTGCGGATCGGCGCAGGCAGCGTGCTGTCGTTCAATTACGTGAAGGCGGGCGCTCGCGCGTATCTCGCCGTCGCGGGCGGCATCGACGTGCCGGTCGTGCTCGGCAGCCGCTCGACCTACGCGCTCGGCGCGATCGGCGGCCACGCGGGCCGGCGCCTGCAGAAAGGCGACCGGTTGCCGCTCGGCGCCCCCGTCGGCACACCCCGCGAAGGGCGCGAGCTGCCGGCGGCCGTGAGCCGGCCGCTCGACAACCAGGTCGAGCTGCGCGTCCTGACGGGCCTGTACCACTACCGGCTCACCGACGATTCGGCGCGCACCTTCTTCGACGACGAATGGACGGTCGCGCCCGAAGCCGATCGCATCGGCTACCGCTACAAGAACGGCCGCGCGCTGCAGTTCCGGCCGCGCGAGCAGCCATTCGGCGCGGGCGCCGATCCGTCGAACATCGTCGACGCGTGCTACCCGATCGGCTCGATCCAGGTGCCGGCCGGGCTCGAGCCGATCATCCTGCACCGCGACGCGGTGTCGGGCGGCGGCTACGCGACGATCGGCACGGTCATCAGCGCCGACATGGACCTGATCGGCCAGATGCAGCCCAACCACCGCGCGCGGTTCGTGCGCGTGACGATGGCCGACGCGCTCGCCGCACGCCGCGAGTACCAGCGGCGCCTCGCGCTGCTGCGCGCCGTGCTGCGGGACTGAGCACCGGGCGCCCGGTTCGCGTGCCGGGCGCCGTTCGTCGCCGCCCCCTTTTCGCTGTCCGTCTTCCGCCCGCCCGGCCGAGCGCCGCGCGGCGGGGACGCCTGCGCGCTGTTCCTGCCGAACCGGTTGCCCGCCCGACGTCGGGGCAACCCTGCGGATCGCCTGTGCCGCGGCCGAGACGTCGTTCGCAACTTCTGCGCATCAAGGAGCACGATCATGGCCAACCTGGCTCAGGCCCGTACCGACGAGGATCTCGACCTGTCGACGCTCGCCGTCCCCGACCACGCGCGCATGCCGCCCTTCTCGCTGACGATGGCGTGGTGGGCCGTGTGCAGCGCGGTGTTCTACATCGTCGTGGGCGCCACGCTCGCGCTCACCTACGGCGCGCGCAACGCGCTGATCGGGATGGCGCTGTCGGTCGTGTCGTACGGCCTCGTCAACACGATCATCAGCCGCTATGCGATCCGCACGGGACTCTCGGTCGCGCTGTTCTCGCGCGTGCTGTTCGGCAGCGCCGGCGCGGCGCTCGCGACACTGATCTTCTTCGCGACCGCGATCTACTACGCGGTGTTCGAGGGCTCGGTGATCGCGGTTGCCGCGCACCACCAGTTTCCGGCACTCGACTACAAATGGGCCGCGCTGCTCGTCGTCTGCTACAGCGTGCCGCTCGTGTTCGGCAGCGTGCAGCACTGGCTCGACAAGTTCAACGGCGTGCTGCTGCCGTTCTACCTGCTCGGGCTCCTCGCGGCGGTCGGGCTCGCGACGGCCGAATACGGCTACAACGCGGCGTGGCTCGATTTCGGGCCGGCCGGCAACGCGCCGGCCGGCGGCTGGTGGCACTGCTTCGTCTACTACATGGGCGTGTGGGTGCTGATGATGTTCACGTTCGACTACGCGCGCTTCGGCCGCAAGGAAGACGCGGGTTATCACGGCCGCTTCAACTTCGGGATGCCGTTTTACCTCGTCACGTTTCTCGTCAACGGCGCGGCCGGCATCTATCTCGTCAGCACGATTCCGGGGCTCGGTACGCTCTCCGAAGTATCGGTCATGCTCGCGCTGCTGAAGCTGATGGGCGTGTGGGGATTGCTGTTCGTGTGGGTCACGCAATCCCGCATCAATACCGCGAACTACTACCTCGCGACCGTCAACATGCAGGCGTTCTTCCTGAAGGTGGCCGGCGTGCGTGCGCCGAAGTTCGTGTGGGCACTCGTGGTCGGTGCGGTCGTCTATGCGCTGATGATGGCGGACATCTTCTCGCGAATCCTGCAGGCGCTCGCGTACCAGGGCATCTTCGTCGTCGCGTGGGTCGGCGTCGCGCTCGCGCACATCCTGTCCGGCCGGTACGGGCAACTCGTCGGCGACGACGTCGAATGCCGCGACGCCCATGTGCCGACCTTCAACCCGGGCGGGCTGACCGCATGGTTCGCCGGCGCGTTCACGGGACTCGCGCTGAACCAGGCGACGGGGTTCGCCGCGTCGCTGTCGGCGCCCGCGACCTTCGTCGTGTCGTGGGTCGTCTATCGCGCGCTGCTGGGCACCGCGAAACGTACCTGGTTCGTGCGCAATACGTGACGGGGTACGCGTGCCGCCGCGTGCCGCGCGATCGTCTGCCGCGCGCTGGCGTGATTCGTCGCGCCGTGGCCGCCGCGGGCCACCGCGCGCGTCACACGTGCGACGCGGCTCCGTCGATGGTCGCGCGCACCTTCGCGACGAGCAGTTCGTCGACCGGTGCCAGCACCTCGCCGCGCGGCCGCACGCCCGAGCCGAAATGCACCGCGCGCACGCCGGTCGCGCGGACGAAATCGCCGACCGCATCGACCGTGAGCCCCGAGCCGGCCAGTACCGTGCAGGTCGAGCCTGCGGTCTGCCGCACCAGCCGCGTGATCGTCGCGACCGCGTCGAGCACCGACGGATGACCGCCCGACGTCAGCACCGACGTGACGGCCGGCACGCGCAGCAGCGCGTCGAACGCGGCGTTGAGATCGCGCGACACGTCGAACGCGCGGTGGAACGTCAGCGCGCGGCCGTCCGCCGCGGCCGCGATGCGGGTCAGCGCGCCCAGATCGACGTCGCCGCGCGCGTCGAGCGCGCCGAACACGACGCCGTTCGCACCGGCCGCGACGGCCGCGCGCACGTCGCGCTCGATCACGCGCAGGTCGTCGGCGTCGTAGACGAACGACCGGCTGTGCGGCCGCACGATCACGTTGACGGGAATCGGCACGGCGGCCACGACGGCTTCGATCAGGCCGACGCTCGGCGTCAGCCCGCCTTCGGTGATCGCGGTCACGAGTTCGAGGCGGTCGGCGCCCGCGCGGGCGGCGGCCTTCGCGTCGCCGACGGTCGTGGCGATCACTTCGAGGAGGATGGAAGAAGCGGCGTTTCGGCTCATGGGCGGCCCGCGAATCGTCAGGACAATTCGCGCATCCTAGCCGAGCCGCGCGACGGGCGCCAGCGTGACGGGCGCCCCGCCGTCAGCGGCGCCCGGTCAGTCCCGTCGTCAGTCCCGTCGCGAGTTCCGCCGTCAGCCGCGCCGCGCGAGCCACACGCCGACGAGCGCGGACAGGCCGGTCACCACGGCGCCGGGCGCGAACCGGAACATCCGCGCGTTCACGTCGACGCCCTGCTGCTGCATCACGTCGACGATCCCCGGCGCCAGCAGGAGCGTCACCCAGCCGATCATCCCGAACGCGGTGGTCGCGGACGCGACGAGCAGTGCGATGCCCGCGCCACGGGCGCGCGGCCGGAACGCGCCGGCGAACGCGCCCACGGCCAGGAACACGGCCGACAGCACGAACAACACGGCGACGAACACGAGCATCGCGCGCGTATGGCCGAGCTTCATGAACGCCATCATCTGCGCGGTGATCACGCACATGCCCGCGATCGCGAACAGCACGATCGCGAGCGCGTTGCGCACGACGCTCATGCGCTCGCCTGACGGAAATACGCGGTCGCGGGGCGCCGGAACAGCAGGTAGACGAACAGGGCGAACAGCAGGACGCCGGGGATCAGCACCGCGAACATCGACGCCGGCATGTTGACGAACGAGAACGCGAAACCGAACACGGCCGTCACGATGTAGGCCTTGCGCGACCATTCGCGGCCCTTGAGGATCGCGATGCCGATCACGACGTTCACGGCTTCGATGAGCACGCTGATGCCGAGCGTCGCCCAGACGGGCAGCAGGTAGTGCGACAGCAGCGCCTGGGTGGTCGGCATGCCGATCGTGAATGGCGTATAGATGCACGTGATCGCGTTGGTCACGATGATGATCCACGCGAGAATGGTCAGCGAAATCGGTCTTTTCATTGTGTTTTCCTTGTTATTCGCCGCCATGGTGGCCCCCGGGACGGCGCGCCCGCGGTCACGATGGCCGCGGTCGCGCCATTGTCGGGGAAGCGCGGGGCGAGCGCAACGGGCCGCCCGCGCCGGCCCGGGTCACCCTGCGCGCCGCCTGCGATACGCGCGTCGCTAGCCGGCGTCCGCTTCGTCGTCGATCCAGTCGATATCGCCGCACAGCACGCGCTGCGTATCGCCGACGCGCACGGCCACCGACAGCGTCACGCACGGCTGCGCCTCGTTGATCGACAGGTACGGCCGCGTGACCTGCACCCGCCCCGGCTCGGCGATCGCCGAGCGGAAATACGGCCGGCGCAGCCAGTTCGCGCCCTGTGCGTCCGCCAGCGGCGAAAAGCGTGCCTCGGCGAGCGCGCGGTCGGCGCGCAGCACGACGTTGCGGCCCGACTGGCGGCCGTGCGCGTCGAGCAGGAAGCAGCGCGCGGCCGCGTCGAGCGCGAGGAAGTTCCAGCACACCTCGTCGAGCGGCTCGCCGGCCGCGAGGCGCTCGGCCGCGCGTTCGAACGCGCGCAGGTACGGCGCGAGCCGCTGCGCATCGCGCCGCTCGCGCGCCTCGGTCTGCTGGCGGAAACGCTCGGTCAGCTCGCCGATGCAGCCCGTCGCGGCCGCGCTGTCGGGCAGCCCCGGCGCCGGCCGGCCGAAGTAGTAGCCCTGCACGAAATCGGCCTCGCACGACAGCGCGATCTGCGCCTCGTGCTCGGTCTCGATCCCCTCGACGAGCACCAGCTTGCCGGCCTCGTGCAGCAGCGTCACGAGCCCGTGCAGGATCGCGGTGAGCCCGGTGCGGTGCGCCGCGTGCGACAGCATGATCCGGTCGAGCTTCACGATGTCCGGGTTCAGTTGCCAGATCCGCTCGAGATTCGAGTGGCCCGCGCCGAAATCGTCGAGCGCGATCAGGAAACCGTGCGTGCGGAATTCGCGCACGGCCTCGGCCAGCCGCTCGACGTCCTCCGCGCGCTGTTCGAGCACTTCGAGCACGATGCGGCGCGGCGGCATGCCGAGCCGCTTCAGGTTCGCGAGCAGCGCGGCCGCCTGGAACGGGTCGGTGAGCACCCCGGGATGCACGTTGAGGAACAGCCACTCGCGCTCGGCGCCGAGCAGCGCGAAGTTCTCGAGATGCAGCGCCTGCGCGAGCCGGTCGAGCTGCAGCAGTTCGCCCTGGCGCGCGGCCTCGCCGAACACGTCGAGCGGCGACACCGCGCGGTCGAGCGCATCGTGCGCGCGCAGCAACGCCTCGTAGCCCACCGCACGCTGGTGCGACAGGCTGAAAATCGGCTGGAACACGGTCGTGAGCGTCAGGTCGCGGTGCTGCGTCGCCAGACGTTCGAGGCCGGAACTCACCTCCCGCTCGAACCGGTACGGCGACGCAGCGGCCGGACGCTCCTGTTGCACGATCGTCATGCCTTCCTCCTGGTAATGCCTTCGAACGCGGCGCCCGGCAAGGCGAACGGCGCGTGCAATGTCATGGTTGGACCCTCGGTTGCCCGGTCGACGCCGGACGGTTGACCAGCATCAAGCAAGCTCCGTGCAAGGCACGTAGAACCCATGTGCCGCGCGGGCTCACCGGGCCGCCGCACCACCGTGGCACACGCACGACGCACCAGTTTCGTGCGCACGCACCGGCCGCTCGAACGCACCCGTCACGCTGTCACGCTACACTCCGTACGATCGTTTCATTCCCCGTATTCGCCGTATCGATGGAAATCGTCTTCACCGTCCTGATCCTGCTGCTGACCGTCGCGCTGTCCGGCGCCGTCACGCGCATCCTGCCGTTCCAGCTGCCGTTGCCGCTGATGCAGATCGCCTTCGGCGCGATGCTCGCGTGGCCGAAGCTGAACCTGCACGTCACGTTCGATCCCGAAATCTTCATGCTGCTGTTCATTCCGCCGCTGCTGTTCGCGGACGGCTGGCGGATTCCGAAGCGCGAGCTGTACCTGCAGCGCCGCGCGATCCTGATGCTCGCATTCGGGCTCGTGTTCATGACGGTACTCGCAGTGGGCTATTTCGCGCACTGGCTGATACCCGAGTTGCCGCTGCCGATCGCGTTCGCGCTCGCGGCCGTGCTGTCGCCCACCGACGCGGTCGCGCTGTCGGGCATCGCAGGAAAGGGCCGGATTCCGCCGCAGCTGATGCACATCCTCGAAGGCGAGGCGCTGATGAACGACGCGTCGGGCCTCGTCGCGCTGAAATTCGCGATCGCGGCCGCGCTGACGGGCATGTTCTCGCTGCGCGACGCGTCGGTCACGTTCGTGATCGTCGCGGCCGGCGGCCTTGCGACGGGCGCGATCGTGTCGTGGGTGTTCAGCGCGCTGTCGACGCGCTTCCTGAACGCCGAGCAGGAAGGCGATCCGGCCCCCGGCATCGTGATGACGCTGCTCGTGCCGTTCGCGGCCTACCTGTTCGCCGAGCACCTCGAGCTGTCGGGCGTGCTGGCGGCCGTGTCGGCCGGGATGATGATGAATTACACGAGCTTCTCGCGCAAAAGCACCGTCGCATCGCGCGTGCGCGCCGAAAGCACGTGGGCGATGATCGAATTCGTGTTCAACGGCATGGTGTTCATCATGCTCGGGCTGCAGCTGCCGCACATCATCGGCCGCACGCTCGTCGACGCGCACCACACGAGCGACGCGCTCGTCGGCCGGATGATCTTCAACGTCTGCGCGATGATGCTCGCGCTGTATGCGATCCGCTTCCTGTGGGTCTGGCTGCTGCGCTGGTTCGCGAGCCGTCGCGCCGCGCGCCAGGGCCTCGCCGGCACGATGGCCGGCATCCGCACGATCGCGGTGATGACGGTCGGCGGCGTGCGCGGCGCGGTCACGCTCGCCGGCGTGCTGTCGATTCCGGTCGCGCTGTCCGACGGCGTGCCGCTGCCGGGCCGCGACACCGCGATCTTCGTCGCGTCGGCGGTGATCCTCGGCTCGCTCGTCGTCGCGGTGATCGGCCTGCCGCTGCTGCTGCGCGGCGTGCGTTCGTCGCGCAGCCCGCTCGGCGACGAGGAACGCGCCGCGCGCGCGGCCGCCGCGCAGGCCGCGATCCGCGCGATCGACTCGTCGCACGACGCGATCTCGGCCGATCTCGACGAATCGGGTGCCGCGCGCTGCGCGGATATCTCCGCACGCGTGATGGACCAGTACCGCCGCCGCCTCGCGACACTCGCCGAGGACGGCCCCACGCCGCGCGCCGAAGCGAAGCAGGCCGAAACGATGGAATTGCAGATGCGGATCGCGGCCGTGCGCGCGGAACGCACCGCGCTGTACCGGCTGCGCAGCGACAGCAAGATTTCCGACGAGACGCTGACGAAACTGCTGCGCGAGATCGACCTGTCGGAAACGGCGCTGTCGACGCGCAAGAAAGGCATTCTCTGACGGACGGCCGCCGCTGCCGGTGCGCAGCCGCCACTCATGAAAAAAACGGCGACGCACCCGCGTCGCCGTTTTCACATCCGCCGACATCCGCCCGCGTGCGCGTTACTTCGCGACCACGACCGGAATCCCCTTCAGCATGCCCGCGCCCTTCATCTCGTCGAGCGCGTGCTGCACGGCCGCGCTGGTCGCCGCTTCGATGCCGAGCTGCAGCGCGAGCTCGCGCTCCGCGCGCTTCACACCGGCCAGGTTGCGCACCTTCACGTGACCGAAGCCGCGCACGCGGGCATGCAGGTCGGCCAGTTGCGCGACCTGCGCCGCATTGCCGGCCGTCATCGCGGCGAGCGCCCGTGCGAGCGTCGTCTCGTAGTCGTCGGCAAGCGCGCGTTCCATCCTGCGCTCGACGGTGCGGCCGAACGGATCGAGCCACGTGCCGCGCAGGCTGCGCACGCGCGCCAGCACGCCGAACACCGGCCACATCCACTGGCCGAACACGCGCTTCTTCGGCACACTGCCGTCGCTGCCGGCCTTCGCGACCGTCGGCGGCGCGAGGTTGAACTTCACGCGATAGGCCTGCCCCGGCACGCCTTCGAACTGCGCTTCGAGCGCCGTGCGGAACGCGTCGTCCGTGTACAGCCGCGCGACCTCGTATTCGTCCTTCACCGCGAGCAGCCGGTAGAACGTCGTCGCGACCGCGCGCGTGAGTGAATCGTCGCCCTTCGCACGCGCCGCGCTCACGAGCGCACGGTAGCGCTCGACATAACGGGCGCCGCCGTATGCGTCGAGACGCGCTTCGCGATCGGCGATCAGCTCGGCGAGCGTTTCCGGCGAGGCATGCGCGGCCACCGTGTGGCGCGCGTTCCACAACGCATCGAGGCCCGCCGCGTCGCCGGCCGCCATCCGGCCGATCGAGAACGCGAGCTTGTTCATCGGCACCGCGACGTTGTTCAGCTCGATCGCGCGCATCATCGCCGCGAGCGACACCGGCACGAGGCCGAGCTGCCATGCATAACCGAGCATCAGGATGTTCGCGCCGATCGAGTCGCCGAGGAACTTCGCGGCGAGCGCCTGCGCGTCGCAGCTCGACAGGTAGCCGTCGCCGGCCGCGTGACGCATCTTCTCGAGCAGCGCGTCCGCATGCAGGTTCGCGTCGGGGTTCTGCACGAACGACGCATTCGGGATCCGGTGCGTGTTGACGACGATCCGCGAACGTTCGTGACGCACCGTCTGCAACGCCTCGGCGCTCGCGCCGACGACCATGTCGCACGCGAGCAGCACGTCGGCCTGCTGCGTGTCGATGCGCACCTGGTTCAGCCACCGGTCGTTCGACGCGATCCGCACGAACGACAGCACCGAGCCGCCCTTCTGCGCGAAGCCCATGAAGTCGAGCACCGACGCGCTCTTGCCTTCGAGGTGCGCGGCCATGCTGATCAGCGCGCCGACCGTCACGACACCCGTGCCGCCCACGCCCGTCACGAGCATGTCGAACGGCGCCGCGTCGAGATGCGTCGCGGGCACCGGCAGCGCATCGACGCGCGCGGCGAGCGCGGCTTCGTCGAATGCGGCACCGGCGGCCTTCTTCAGCGCCGCGCCTTCGACCGTCACGAAGCTCGGGCAGAAGCCGTTCACGCACGAATAGTCCTTGTTGCACGACGACTGGTCGATGCGGCGCTTGCGGCCGAGCGGCGTCTCGAGCGGCTCGACCGACAGGCAGTTCGACTGCACGCCGCAGTCGCCGCAGCCTTCGCACACCGCGTCGTTGATGAACAGGCGCTTGTCCGGGTCGGGGAATTCGCCCTTCTTGCGGCGGCGGCGCTTCTCGGCCGCGCAGGTCTGGTCGTAGATCAGCACGGTGACGCCCGGCGTCTCGCGCAGCTCGCGCTGCACCGTGTCGAGTTCGCTGCGGTGATGGAACGTCGTGCCTTTCGGGAACAGCCCGTGGTGACCGTCGTACTTCTCCGGTTCGTCGGACACGACGACGAAGCGCGACACGCCTTCCGCCTCGACCTGCCGCGCGATCTGCGGCACCGAGATGCTGCCGTCGACCGGCTGGCCGCCCGTCATCGCGACCGCGTCGTTGTAGAGGATCTTGTACGTGATGTTCGCCTTCGCGGCCACGGCCTGGCGGATCGCGAGGATGCCCGAATGGAAGTAGGTGCCGTCGCCGAGGTTCTGGAACACGTGCTTCGTGTTGGTGAACATCGCGTGCGCGGCCCAGTCGACGCCCTCGCCGCCCATCTGGATCAGCCCCGTCGTGTCGCGCTCCATCCACGACGCCATGAAGTGGCAGCCGATGCCGGCCTGTGCGATCGAGCCTTCCGGCACCTTCGTCGACGTGTTGTGCGGGCAGCCCGAGCAGAAGTACGGCGTGCGCTTCACCGCGTCGGCTTCGTTCGACAGGATCTGCGGCGCGACGAGATCGACGACGCGCTCGCGGCGGTCGAGCGCCGGCTTGTGGCGCGCGAGCCATTCGGCGAACACGGGCAGGATGCGCGACGGGCGCAGCTCGCCGAGCTCGGACAGCAGGCAGGCGCCTTCGGCATCGTGCTTGCCGAGCACGCGCGGGCGCGCGCCCTCGGTGCGGTTGTACAGATAGTCCTTGATCTGCTGCTCGATGACCGGGCCCTTCTCCTCGATCACGAGCACTTCGGCGAGCCCGTCGACGAAGGTCTCGATGCGCGTCATCTCGAGCGGATACGACAGGCCGACCTTGTAGATCCGCACGCCGGCCGCGTCGAGGTCGGCCACCGTCAGGTCGAGGCGGCGCAGTGCTTCCATCAGGTCGAGGTGCGCCTTGCCGCACGTGACGATGCCGACGTTCGCCTGCGCGCTCGGCGCGATCCACTTGTCGATGCTGTGGGTGCGCGCGAAATGGCGCACCGCGTCGAGCTTCGCGGCGAGGCGCGCTTCGATCGTCAGGCTCGGCAGGTCCGGCCAGCGATTGTGCAGGCCGCCCGCCGGCGGCGTGAAGCCTTCGGGCGCCGGCCAGTGCGTCTGCAGCGCGTCGAGGTCGACGGTCGAGCCGGACTCGACCGTTTCGGAGATCGCCTTGAAACCGACCCACGCGCCCGAGTAGCGCGACAGCGCCCAGCCGTACAGGCCGAATTCGAGCATGTCGGCGATGTTCGCCGGGTTCACGACCGGCATGTGCCACGCGATCATCGCGAAGTCGCTCTGGTGCGGCATCGACGACGACACGCAGCCGTGGTCGTCGCCCGCGACGACCAGCACGCCGCCATGCGGCGACGAGCCGTACGCGTTGCCGTGCTTCAGCGCGTCGCCCGCGCGATCGACGCCCGGGCCCTTGCCGTACCACATCGCATACACGCCCTCGACCGTGCGCTCGGGATCGGCCTCGACGCGCTGCGTGCCGAGCACGGCCGTGCCGCCGAGTTCCTCGTTGATCGCGGGCAGGAAGCGCACGCCGCTCGCGTCGAGCAGTTTCTTCGCCTTCCACAGCTGCTGGTCGACCATGCCGAGCGGCGAACCGCGATAGCCGCTGACGAAGCCGGCCGTGTTGAGCCCCTGTTCGGCGTCGACGGTGCGCTGCATCAGCAGCAGGCGAACCAGCGCCTGCGTGCCGGTCAGGAAGATCCGGCCGCGCGTCGCGGTCAGGTTGTCGGTCAGGCGGTAGTCGGACAGGGCGGGCGTGCCATCGACGGGCAAGCGGGCGGTCATGGGGGAAGTCTCCTGATTGTGCTGTTCTGGGCTGCGCGGCAGGCGCCGGACGACGCGTGGGGGACGGCAGCGAATGGCTCTATTTTTTCGCGCGCAGCCGAGAATGTTTTTTCTCATCTTGCTCGGACGGGGCTGTAGCGAGAAAAACTGCGCAGGTTTTTGACCGAATTTGAGATAGTTCTCGCGCGCGGCGGCCGGGCGGGATGGGCGACGTGTCGGGGCAGACGGGCTGTTTGCCGGGAACGCGCGGGGTTGCCGGCCGATAGTTCAGGTATGCGGTGGCTGCCGCTCGAGCCCCGTGTGACAAGGGTTTCGGCGGGTGGAGGCGGTCACGCTCACCGTTGAAATGCACAGCATTCCGATTGGGCGGCGGCGCGGGATGTCCACAATCCCGCTCTCGTGCTCACCATTCGATTGCACAGGGTTTCGAGTGGCGCAGGGGCCGGGATATCCACACCGTCATCGGCATGCGGCACGCTCGAGTGCCGGCGCTCACCGTTGAAATTCACAGCGCGGCGAGTGGGTTTCGGCGATGGATATCCACACTGGAAATGGCGCATGGCGTCGATCCGGCGTTCACCCTCACCGATCGAATACACAGGGGCGCGACTGGGTTTGTCGGCCGGTATCTCGCCCGGACAGGCCGGCTGGAACCCGCATGCTGCACAATCGCTGGCTCGCGCTCACCTTTGCAATACACAGGGCTTCGAGTGGCTGCCATGGCGGTTATCCACGTCCGATCCGGCAGAACCGCCCAGCCACACGGGCACCCTCACCGTTGAAAACCACAGCGCTTCGAGTGATCCGGTGCGCGGGATATCCACATGGGCGAGAATCCGCCGAGCGGCTGCGGATGCGCGCCCAGGAAGACGCTGCGGGCCGGCATTCCATGCCGGAAGGGGCTCATCGGCCGGTCGAGCGCTGATGCTCACCGTGGAAATGCACAGTGCCGCGAGTCGTTTCGGCTGCCGGATATCCACACGGTAGCCCCAGTTGTCTTCACCCTCACGCTCGCGTGCGAACCGGACATGCACGACGCTTCAGGTGGTGTTGGCTTGGGCTTGGGCTTGGGCTTGGGCTTGGGCTTGGGCTTGGGCTTGGGCTTGGGCTTGGGCTTGGGCTTGGGCTTGGGCTTGGGCTTGGGCTTGGGCTTGGGCTTGGGCGGCCAAATGATCGCATTCTGGCGCACTGACCACTCATCGCGTATTGATGCGCACCTTTGCATCGCCGGGCACGTCGAGTCGCTCGCGAACGCGGCGATGCGCGGCAAAATCGGCGCATTGCAGACCACTCCACCGCGCTCACCGTTAGAATGCACGGCCCTTCGGGTGGCTGCCGATGGCGGGATATCCACGTCGCGGCGCGTCCGCGGTTCGGCCACGATGCGCGCGTTCGGCTAGAATGCGCGGCGCGCCGAACCTCGACAAAAGTCAGGAAACCCCGCCGGGAAAGGCGCGCAGCGGGATCGGGCGTCGCCCCTCACCGTCGAATTCCACAGCATTTCGCGTCGTTCCGTGGGCGAGTTGTCCACAACCCGCTTCATGCCCTTCGCATCATCGGGTGCCCTCACCTGTGAAATGCACAGGGCGCCGAGTCGTTTCGACGCAAGGATATCCACATCCGATCGCACTGCGCGACCTTCGTCGAAACATCGGCAGGCGCGGCCCGAGCCTCCACCGGCGACTATCGGGCAGACACCGGAAAGCCCCGTCCGGGCGGCCGCGACGGCATCCTCACCATTCAAATGCACAGCGTTTCGAGTCGCCTCGGGGGTTGGTTATCCACATCCGTCCGGCCAGGCTGCTTCGAACGGGCGCGCGCCCTCGTGCCGCGTCATTCGGCAATCGACCGGATGACCGCTGCCGGATTACCGCCAACCAGCACATTCGGCGCAACATCCCGCGTGACGACGGCCCCGGCCGCGACCACCGAGTTCTCGCCCACCGTCACACCGCCGACGATCGTCGCGCCGGCGCCGATCCATACGTTGCGTTCGATCACGATCGGCTTCGCGACGACGAAATCGCGCCGCCGTGAAGGTTCGACGGGATGGCCCGACGTGATGAGACTGACGTTCGGCCCGATCATCACGTCGTCGCCGATCGCGAGCCCGCCGAGATCGTAGAACGTGCAGTTCTGGTTGACGAACACGTTGCGACCGAGCTTCATGCCCGTGCCGCCCGTCGCATGGAACGGCGGGATCAGCACGAAGCCGTCATCCACCGGCGTGCCGATCAGTTCACCGAATAATGCGCGGACTTCGGCGGCATCGTCGAATGTCAGGCGGTTGATCCGCGCGGTGATCGCCATCGTGCGTTTGACCTCGGCCACCATGGCCGCCGATTCCGGTGTTCTGCGTGGAATGATCGTGGTGCGATCGTCGTTTGCCATGCGTGACTTGTCTCCCGTGATTTCCCTGTTTCGCGTCGCATCGGCGAACACGGCCGGATGCGAGTCTTGCCGTGCGCGCGGCCACTGCGGGCCTCGCGATGCCGGGCAAGTAACGCGGGCTTGCGCCGGAGTTTTTCACCTTGTTCATAACTAGTATCAATATGACTAGTTATTTACGCACCTCCTTGTCACATCGGACTCTGCCCGATTTTCCACTCGAAACGTCACGCGTCCGGCCATCACTTGCCGATAGGCGCCCCTAGCCGGGCGCCCCTAGCCGGTCGCCCCTGTCCGAACCTCTTGCGCTCGGGTACGCTTGAGCATCCACCGGACCGACAGCTGCACCCAATCACGGAGGCACGATGAAGCTCTACTACTGGCCGAAGACCCGGGCATTCCGGGCGTTGTGGATGCTCGAAGAGCTCGGCGTGGTGTACGAACTCGTGCCGATCGACCTGCGCTCGCACGAACAGGGCAGCGACGCGTTCGTGCAGGTCAACCCGATGGCCAAGCTGCCCGCACTCGACGACGGCAGCGTGCCGTTCGCCGAATCGGGCGCCGTGCTGCTCTATCTTGCCGACCGCTGCCCGGGTGCCGGGCTCGGCATCGCGCCCGACGATCCGCTGCGCGGCCGCTTTCTCCAATGGATGTTCTTCACGCCGACCTGCCTCGAACCGGCGATGGCCGAAAAATTCACCGGCGCGTCGGGCAATCCGGTCGCATTCGGCTGGGGCAACATCACGCGCGTGCAACGCGCACTCGCGCAAGCGCTCGCCCATCATCCATGGCTCGTCGGCGACCGCTTCACCGCGGCCGACCTGCTGCTCGCCAGCACGCTGAAGATCGCATTCGACGCCCATCTGCTGCCGCACGAAGGCGTGCTCGGCGACTACGTCGCGCGCGCCGAGGACCGCGACGCGTTCCGCCGCGCGGCCGCGATCGAACAGCGCGAAGCGGCGCGCCTGCTGCATGCGTGACGCGTAGCGCGCGGGCGGTGCCGCCAGCCGCCCGCGCGCGTCCCTACGCGGCCGGGCCCGGCGCCGCCGCGTCGGCATCGACCACCGCGCCCGGCGAGCCTCGCTCGTCGGTATCGGTGTCGACCGGCACGACTTCATGAAAATGCGTGTAGTCGATGTGCGTGATGCCGTCTTCGTCGTGCATCAGGTCGACATAGCGGTGACGCCAGCGGATGTCGCCATGCACCCACGTGTGACGCGCCTGCATCACCTGCGCGGTCGTCTCGTCCGAGCCTTCGATCGTGATCAGCAACGACGCGTCGCGCGCGGCGAGCGATTCGGGCGTCTCGCCGAACAGCGCGCTCGATTCGTCGATCACGTGCATCAGGTTCCAGCCGAGCAGGAAAATCGGGTGCTCGCTGCGCACGAGCGGCAGGTCGTGGATCTTGCGCAGCGTGTAGCCCTCGTGCGTGCCCTCGATCCGCATCAGCCGCAATTTCGCCTGCGCCTCGGCAATCACGTTCTGGCGCGCGTTCGCGGCGCGCACCATCAGCGTCATCCTGCCGTTCAGCGGCCGGACGATCGCGTAGCGCGCGAACAGGATCTTCGCCTGCGGCCGCGAAAACCGCGCGAACACGAGCCCCGTGGCCAGCGCGATGCCCGACATCCCGATGAAGATCTCGAACGTCGCGACCAGGTGCGCATAGACGGTCTGCGGATGCATGTCGCCGTAGCCGACGGTCGCGAGCGTCTCGACGCTGAAGAAGAATGCGCCGCCGAACCCGGGCGGCGACTGGTTCGCGATCGACGCGTGGCCGAGCAGGTAGAGCGTTGCAAAGCCGCCGTTGAGCAGCAGGAACAGCACGGCGAGCGACAGGAAGAAAACGGGCCAGCTCACCGTCAGCGCGCGGTGATAGAGGTCGCGCCAGCCGAGCGGCGGCATCCCGTACGCGATGACCGGGCGTGTGCCCGACCAGATCTTGCGGCCACGGCCGCGGGAGGCTGGGGAGGACGAATCGACATTCATCGCGCGGGGCCGGAAGCAGGAAGGCGATGAGCGTAGCACGCGCGGCCGCGGCCGGGTATGCGTGCCGGTTCGGAATGGACGTCCGCCGCGCCGCCGGCCGCCCGGCACAAAAAAGCCGGCCGCGGAAGCGGCCGGCTGCGTCGTCAGCGTGCGGACAGGCGCGCGGTGTGCGCGGCGCTCACTTCCGGTCGACGATCACCTGGTCGAACGTGCCGCCGTCCGCGAAATGCGTCTTCTGCGCGTTCGCCCAGCTGCCGAAGACCTGCTCGACGCTGAACGTCTTCAGCGGCTTGAACTCGGCAGCATGCTTCTTCAGCACGTTCGCGTCGCGCGGGCGCAGATGGTGCTGCGCGATGATCTCCTGCGCTTCCGGCGTGTACAGGTAGTCGAGATACGCCTGCGCGACCTTGCGCGTGCCCTTCTTGTCGACGACCTTGTCGACGACGGCGACGGGCGGCTCCGCGAGGATGCTCGCCGACGGATACACGGCGTCGAACTGCGCGCCCGACGCACCGGTGTCCATCAGCGCGACTTCGTTCTCGAACGTGACCAGCACGTCGCCGATGCCGCGCTGCGTGAACGTCGTCGTCGCGCCCCGGCCGCCGGAGTCGAGCACCGGCACGTTGCGGAAGATCGCCTTCTCGAAGTCGATCGCCTGCTGGTCGGTCGCGCCCTTCTGCTTCTGGAAGCCCCATGCGGCGAGATACGCATATCGACCGTTGCCCGACGTCTTCGGGTTCGCGATGATCACCTGGACACCCGGCTTCGCGAGATCGCTCCAGTCCTTGATCGCCTTCGGGTTGCCCTTGCGCACCAGGAACACCATCGTGGTCGAGTACGGCGAGCTGTTGTCCGGGAAACGCGCACGCCAGTCCTTCGGCAGCAACTGGCCACGCTCGGCGAGCAGGTCGATGTCGTTCGGCTGGTTCATCGTCACGACGTCGGCCTGCAGCCCCTGCAGCACCGACAGCGCCTGCGCGCTCGACGCGCCGTGCGACTGCTTGATCGCGACCGTCTCGCCGGTCTTCTGCTTGTACGCGGCGGCAAAGCCCGTGTTGATGTCCTTGTACAGCTCGCGCGTCACGTCGTACGACACGTTCAGGATCGACGTGTCCGCGTGCGCGGCCGACGCCGCCACGACCAGCGCCGCCGCCGCGCCCGTGTGCAGCCAGCGGCCGATCCCCTTCATGCTTGCCATCGTGATATGCCCCGTTTCCAGTGGTGGTGAATGTGCGTGACGGCACGCGTACGCGCTGTCATCGAAACGTAAGCGGGCATTCTAGCGGCCGGGCGCGGCGCGCTTTCCAATCAGTCGTGGAAAGCAAATCTCGATTCCTGCTAAACGGCGGCAGACACTCGCGTGCGCATCGATTCCGGTGTTAAGATCGCCGCTCAGCCCATTCACGGTTCCTCCATGTCCGCTGCCCTGCGCTCGCTTCCGATCCTCGCCGCCGTCGCGGCAGGTGCGCGCGCGGCCGGGCTGAAACTGAAAAAACGACTCCTCGACTGACGGGGACGTCGCGTCCCGTCAGGCGAATGCCGGACGGGATGCCCGCAGGTCGTTTCATTCTCCTTGCACGCATGCCTCGCTCCGGCCCTCCGCCGGCGGAACGGTTCCTTCCCACTCCGTTTCCACCATGAGGCTTTGCATGAACACACGTTTCGAAGGTATCTGGCTGCCGATCATCACGCCGTTCCACCACGGCGAAGTCGACCATGCCGCGCTCGCGCGACTCGCGCGCCACTATGCGGGCGCGGGCATCGCGGGCTTCGTCGCGGGCGCGACGACGGGTGAAGGCGTGCTGCTCGACGCACGCGAACAGGACGCCGTGTTCGCGACGCTGCGCGACGCGGCGCCCGGACTGCCGATCGTCGTCGGGCTGACCGCGAGCGCGACGCATTTCGCGGCCGCGCGCGCGCGCGAACTCGCGACATTGCGGCCCGACGGGCTGCTCGTCACGCCGCCCGTGTACGTGCGGCCGACACAGGACGGCATCCGCCGCCACGTCGAGGTGATCGTCGACGCGGCCGACCTGCCGGTGCTCGTCTACAACATCCCGTACCGCACCGGCGTGAACGTCGAACTGGACACGCTGCAGGCGCTTGCGCGCGACCCGCGTGTCGCGGGCATCAAGGAATGCGGCGGCACGCTCGACCGGATGAACCGGCTCGTGCACGACACGCCGCTCGCGATCCTGTCCGGCGACGACAACCAGAACTTCGCGGCGATGTGCGCCGGTGCGCACGGCGCGATCGCGAGCAGCGCGCACGTGCTGCCCGAATGGCATGTGCGCATCCATGCGCTGCTGCGCGACGGCCGGCTCGCCGATGCGCGGCGCCTGTCGGTCGCGTTGCAGCCGCTCGTCGTGGCGCTGTTCGCGGAGCCGAATCCGGCACCGGTGAAGGCCGTGCTGGCCGCGCAAGGGTGGTGCGAGGACGGGTTGCGGCTGCCGTTCGTGCCGGCGAGCGAAGGGTTGCGGGAGCGGCTGGCCGCGCTCTGCGCGGAACTGGAAGCATCCACGCCAGCGGTCGCGACAGCGTAGGATTTCACGTCGAAAACTGTTTCAGACCGTTAGAATCCGCGACGCGCCATACTGCGAAAGATGGCCGTCCGCGGTGACGAGCAGCAGCGGTTCGCACCACGCCTGCGCGACGAGCAACCGGTCGAACGGATCGAAATGATAGTGAGGCAGATGGCGCACGGCCGCGCCATGCGCGATCCGAACGGGCAATTCGCGATATTTGTTCGTGTTGATCCTACCGACCAGACGATCCACATCGACGTCCAGCTTCCCCTTCCCGGCCTTGATCGCCACTTCCCAGATGCTCGCGCTGCTGACGAAGACTTCGTCTGCAGCACTGATCAGATTGCGAGCGCGAACGCTCAGTTTCGGATCATTCGCGACCGCCCAAAGAAAGATATGCGTATCGAACAGCAACCGCATTACTTCCCCATGAATGCAGCCAGCTCTTCGACGGAAAGCGGTGCATCAAAATCGTCGGCGATCCATATCTGCCCCTCGAGGGCACCGAATCGATGAATCGGCCTGAGCGGCACAAGCCGGACAGACTGCTTGCCGTCCTGCGTGATCACGACACGTTCGCCAGCGATCGCGGCGTCGAGAAGCCGCTGCAGATCGAGCGTGGCTTCGTGGAGATTTGCGACTTGCATGATGGGCTCCATTGGGTGACCCGTCATTGTTACGACATTCGCCCCGTTGCTCCAATAGGCCGAACGTATGCCCGTCGACAGATATCACGCCGCCAGCGCCGCCACCGCCCCCTCCGTCGCATCCCGCACCGCCTGCGTCACGATCCACGCAAGCCGGTCGACGGTCGGCGTCGCGGACGACGTGCGCCGCAGCAGGATCAACGGCAGGCTCGGCAACGCCGGCAATCCGAGCGAAGCCGCATCGAGCACGCGCACCGACGCGGGCAGTCCGTAATGCGAACGCACCGTCAGCCCGAGGCCGGCCGCCGCCGCGGCCCATAACCCGGCGAGACTCGGCGTCGTGAATGCAACGCGCCACGGCACGCCCGCGCGGTCGAGCGCATCGGTCGCGGCGCCGAAGAACCGGCACGGCCGGTCGAACACGACGAGCGGCAGCGCCTCGCCCGCGGCACGGCCGCCCGCCGAGGCGTGCACGGCAGCCGCCCCGACTTCCGCCCCAACTTCCGCCCCGACTTGCGCCCCTTCATCGGCCCCACCCGGCCCGCCGAACCCGCCCGCCCCCGCCGCCCCGACCCACTGCATCGGCACCTGCGCGATCACGTCGCTGTCGATACCCGGCCGCGACAGCAGCGCAGCCGACACCGGATCGCCCCACACCAGCGCGAGATCGAGCTGGTTCGCGTCGAGCCGGTCGAGCAGGTCGGCATTGCGCGCCACGCGCGCCTCGATCCTCACCTTCGGATGCGCGCGCGCAAACCGCCCGAGCACGTCGGGCAAAATCGCCTCGCCGAAATCCTCCTGCAACCCGACGCGCACCCAGCCGTCGAGATTGACGCCGCGCACGGCCGCGGCCGCCTCGTCGTTCAGCTCGATCATCCGCCGCGCATAACGCAGCATCGCGTCGCCGGCATCGGTCAGCGCAAGCCCGCGCCCGGATTTCACGAACAACGGCGTGCCGGCCTGCTCCTCGAGCTTGCGGATCTGCGCGCTCACCGCCGACGACGAGCGCGCGACGCGGTCGGCCGCCTTCGCGAAACTGCCGAGATCCACGCCCGCGACGAGGCTGCGCAGCGCCGCCACGTCGAAGTTGGGCCGGGCCAGCGCGGCATCGGCCAGCGCGAGCGACTCGCCGCCGCCGCGTGGAATGTCTTGTCCGGGCAATTCAACCATCCTGTTTTATCGAACGATTCATCAAGAACATTCCGATTTTCAGGATGAATGTAGGTCGCCAGACTGTGGATGTCAATTTCCAACCGGGCCTGCCGCCATGGATACCACCTGCATCGCCTCCCCCTCCTCGCCCGCCCGCGATGTGCGCGGCCCGGCCCATCGCTGGCGCGTGCTGGCCGCCGGCGTGGCCGCGAACATGAGCTTTTCGGCCGCCGCGGCCGGCATCCCGACCACCGCCGTGTGGATGCGCACGGCCTACCACCTCGACAACGGCGCACTCGGCCTCGTGCTCGGCGCGCTCGGCTTCGGCGTCGCGCTGTCCGAGCTGCCGTGGGGGATCGCCGCCGACCGCTTCGGCGATCGCCGCGTGCTGCTGACCGGGCTCGTCGCGACGGCCGCGATGCTCGCGCTGATGGTGTGCACGATCGTCCCGGGCGCGCACGCGGTGCCGCCGCTGGCGCGCGTCGTCGTGGCGATGTGCTGCGTCGGCCTGCTCGGCGGCAGCGTGAACGGATCGAGCGGACGCGCGGTGATGCGCTGGTTCGGCGAGCGCGAACGCGGGCTCGCGATGAGCATCCGCCAGACGGCCGTGCCGCTCGGCGGCGGTGTCGGCGCGGCGCTGCTGCCGTCGCTCGCGTCGCACCTGGGTTTCGCGGCGGTATTCGGTGCGCTGATGCTGCTGTGCGCCGGGTCGGCCGTGCTGACCTGGCGCTGGCTGCACGAACCGCCCGCCGAACCGGCTGTCGCACACGGCGCCGCGCATCGACCGGCCGCTCGGCCGCAGTCCGCGCATCCCGCGCGGCTCGCGCACGGCCCGCTCGCGAACGCCCGCGTGTGGCGCATCGTGCTCGGCATCGGCCTGCTGTGCGCGCCGCAGTTCGCGGTGCTCACGTTCGCGACGGTGTTCCTGCACGACTTCGGCCGGCTCGGCCTCGCCGGCATCAGCGCGGCGATGGTCGTGTTGCAGCTCGGCGCGATGGTGATGCGCGTCTGGAGCGGCCGCCATACCGACCGGCACGGCAACCGGCGCGCGTACCTGCGCGGCTCGGTGCTCGTCGCGGCCGGCTCGTTCACGCTGCTTGCCGCCGCGACGGCCGGCAGCCCGCACGTGCCGCTCGCCGCGATCGTCGCGATTCTGGTGTTCGCGGGCGTGTGCGTATCGGCGTGGCATGGCGTCGCGTACACGGAGCTCGCGACGCTCGCAGGTGCGAACCACGCGGGCACCGCGCTCGGGATGGCGAACACGGTCGTCTACCTCGGGCTGTTCGCAACGCCGCTCGCGATCCCGCCGCTGCTCGCCGTCAGTTCGTGGAGCATGGTCTGGCTCGCGGCCGCGCTGGTTGCCGGCGCGACCTATCCGCTGTTCGCCACGCGCTAGCGGCCCCCGCCACGGCGCCCGCACCTCGGTCAGGCCGCTTCGCGCGCCAGCGCGCGGCGCACGGCCGGCCGGTCGGCCTCGCGCTGCGCGTGCGCGGTCCATGCGGGGTGCCGCGCCATGTCGAGCCCGATCGCGACACCCCAGCGATACAGCACGAACAGGAACGGATCGACGATCGAATGCGCGCCCGGCTCGGCCCACGTGCGGCCGTCGGCGAGCGCGGCTTCGATCGTCTCGTTCGCGGCCTCGATCACGCCGCGCCCGTGCGTGCTGACTGCCCCGTGCAGCGCGGGATCGCCGATGAAGCGGCCCGGCCGCCACAGCGCACCGTAGCCGACGCCATGCACCCAGCCGACCAGCCAGGCGAGCCATTCGTGGCATCGCGCCTCGCGCAGCGGATCGCCGGGCGGCAGCAGTTGCGCGTCCGGATAACGGCGCGCGAGATACGTGAGGATCGCGGGCGTTTCGGTCAGCACGCGCGGCTCGCCCGGAATCGCGAGCACGGGCACGCGTGCCTTCGCGTTGATCGCGAGATAACGCGCTTCGAGGTTCTGCTGCTTCTGCACGGAGACGATCTCGACGTCGAAGGGCGCGCCGGTTTCCTCCAGCGCGATGTGAGCGGCGAGCGAGCAGGCGCCCGGCGAAAGATAGAGACGATATGCGTTCATGGTGGCGTGGCCCGACGGGACTGTGGAAGACGGAACCGAGTGTAGGAACGCGTGCATGCCCGCCGCAAACGATGAATTGTCGTGCTCGGGCATTAGTGCTACTAATACCCGCATGAAACGCATCCACCTTCCTCCGCTGCAGACGCTGCGCGCGTTCGAGACCGCCGTGCGGCTCCAGAGCTTCACGCGCGCGGCCGACGCGCTCGCGCTCACGCAAGGCGCCGTCAGCCAGCACATCCGCGCGCTCGAGGCGCAGCTCGGCTACCCGCTCTTCACGCGCGAGCGCAACGGCGCGACACCGACGCACGCCGCGCACGCGCTCGCGCTGCAGGTACGCCAGGGCCTCAGCGTGCTCGAGCGCGCGTTCGAGCCGGCCCTCGCCGCGCGCAGCCGCCCGCGCACCTGCGACGTCACGCTGAACGTCAGCGTGCTGCCGAGCGTCGCCGAACGCTGGCTCGCGCCGCGCCTGCCGCGCTTCTCGGCCGCGCATCCGCACATCGCGATCGCGCTGCACCCGGACGTGGCGCTCGCGCCGCTGCGCAAGCGCGACCGCATCGACGTCGCGCTGCGCTACGGGCCCGGCACGTGGCCGGGCGTAGTCGCCGAGAAGCTGATGAACGAGACGATCTTCGCGGTCGCGAGCCCCGCGTACCGCAATCGCGACGGCGTCGCACCGCGCGCGCCGGCCGATCTCGTGCGCGCCACGCTGCTGCGCCATCCCGCGCAGCCGTGGGAACCGTGGCTCCAGGCCGCGCGGCTCGACCTCACCGAATCCGCGCGCGCGCCGCGTTTCACCGATGCGAACGCGCTGATCGACGCAACGTTGAAAGGGCGCGGCGTCGCCCTCGCGCGCCGCTCGCTGATCGATCCCGAGCTCGCGGACGGCACGCTCGTGCGCGTATCGTCGGTACGCGTGACCGACGTGTATGCGCACTACGTCGTGTGGCGCCCCGGCCATCCGCACGAATCGGCGATCCGAACCTGGCTCGACTGGCTGCGCAGCGAGGTGCGGCGCCGCACGCCGCGGCGCTGACGCAACGCGACCGGTTGCTCGCGTTCATCGTCGACGGTCAGGCTGCCTTGGACGCGCTCATGCATCGCATCGTGCGCCCGGGTAAAAGTGCCCGGCTCGCAACGTCCACCGGGAGATATTGCGCGCCCGCCACGCCATGCAAGCGGATGGTCAGGATATCGAAAGCATTCCGCGATCACGCGCCGGTCGCAAACGATTCACCGAAACGTCGCATCGCACCGGCATACTCGAAAACGTTTCCCGATCAGCCTGCCAGGAGAGAAGTCATGCGTCGCGTTTCCGCCGTCGTCGTTTTTTGTGCCGCCGCTTTCGTCGCCGCCTGCAGCGACGACGCGCCGCACGACGCACACACGACCGACGCGTCCCAACAGGCCGGCGCATCGGCCGGCTCCGCCAGCGCATTCAACCACGATGCAACCGCGAACGCCGCCGCATCCGATGCCGCGCCGCTCGCGCCGCCCGTCGTGCACTACCCGCCCGATGACGACGACGACGCGAAACCCACGGCGAACGCGGCCGCGTCGAGTGCCGCCGCGTCGTCGCCGGGCTGATCCCGCCGCTTCCGTCCCCCGACCGCAGAACCGAGGTGAAATAACATGACGTCATCGAGCCGCCGCCGTTTCCTGCATACCATCGCACAATCCGCGGGCGCCGCCGTCGCGCTCAACGCCTTCCCCGAATCGATCCGCCGCGCGCTGGCGATTCCCGCCGCGCACGGCACCGGCACGATCCGCGATGTCGAGCACATCGTCGTGTTCATGCAGGAAAACCGCTCGTTCGATCATTATTTCGGACACCTGCGCGGTGTGCGCGGCTACAACGACCGCTTCCCGATCCCGCTGCCGAACGGCAAGCCGGTGTGGTACCAGCCGTCGAAGGCCGACCCGGGCAAGCCGGTGCTGCCGTTCCGGCTGAACACGCTGACGACGAGCGCGCAGTGCGTCGGCGACCTCGACCACTCGTGGTACAAGACGCACGCGGCGATCGACGGCGGCCGGTACGACCAGTGGCCCGCGAACAAGACCGACATGACGATGGGCTATCACGTGCGCGAGGACATCCCGTTCCATTACGCGCTCGCCGATGCATTCACCGTGTGCGACAACTATTTCTGCTCGCTGCCGGGGCCGACGCACCCGAACCGGTCGTACCTGATGACGGGCACCGTCGACCCGACCGGCAAGTTCGGCGGCCCGCTGCTCGACAACAGCGACTATGTCGACGGCGACGGGCCGCCCGCCTACCAGCTGCTGTCGTGGACGACCTTTCCCGAACGCCTGGAAGCGCGCGGCGTGTCGTGGCAGATCTACCAGCAGGGCACGACGGGCAACGACCCGTACAACGGCAACTACGGCACGAACGTGCTGCAGAACTTCGCGAATTTCGTCAACGCGAAGCCCGGTTCGTCGCTGTACCAGCGCGCGCAGACGGTGCGCACGCTCGACGACCTGAAGAACGACGTGATCAACGACCGGCTGCCGCAGGTGTCGTGGCTGTGCCCGCCGGCGGCATTCTCCGAGCATCCGAAATACACGCCCGCGTACGGCGCGAACTACACGTCGCAGATTCTCGACGCGCTCACGTCGAACCCGGACGTATGGCGCAAGACGGTGCTGTTCATCATGTACGACGAGAACGACGGCTTCTTCGACCACATCGTGCCGCCTCAGCCGCCGACGTCGGCCGCGCAAGGCGCGTCGACCGTGACGACCGACGGCGAGCTGCACACGGTCGTGAACCCCGGCCGCGGCGGCAGCTACACGGCCGACGGCCTGCCGTACGGCCTCGGGCCGCGCGTGCCGATGACGGTCGTGTCGCCGTGGACGAAGGGCGGCTTCGTGTGCTCGCAGGTGTTCGACCACACGTCGGTGATCCGCTTCATCGGCGAGCGTTTCGGCGTCGACGAACCGAACATCACACCGTGGCGCCGCACGGTCTGCGGCGACCTCACCGCCGCATTCGATTTCCGCTCGTCCGACGCGTCGTTTCCGCCGCTGCCCGACACGAGCCAGTACCGCTCGATCGCCGACCAGCAGTGCACGTCACAGCCCGCGCCGACCGTGCCCGCGACGCCGTCGCCGGTCGACCCGCAGGAGCCCGGCGTGCGGCCGGCGCGTGCGCTGCCGTACGAGCTGCACGTGAACGCCAGCCTTGACGGCAGGACGCGGCTGCGCATCGAATTCGCGAACCGCGGCAACCAGGGCGCGCACTTCCACGTGTACGCGACGAACCGCACCGACGGCCCGTGGCGCTACACCGTCGGCGCACGCCGCATGCTGCATGCGGACTTCGACCTGACGGCGACGAACGGTGCGTACACGTTCTCGGTGTACGGGCCGAACGGCTTCGTGCGTGTGTTCTCGGGCAACGTGTCGACCACGGCCACCCATCGCAATCCGGCGCAGCCGGAAGTGAAGGCCGGCTACGACGTCGCGAACGGGAACCTGTACCTGAAGCTGCGCAACCCCGGCGGGGCACACGTCACGCTGACGCTGACCGACAACGCGTACGGCGCGCCGTCGCGGCAGGTGACGCTGCATGGCGGTGACGAACGCGTCGAGCAGTGGTCGCTCGCGGCGAGCCACCAATGGTATGACGTGACGGTGAGCGACGGCGCGGCCGGCACGTTCTCGCGCCGTTTCGCGGGCCACGTCGAAAACGGCCGGCCGAGCTATTCGGATCCGGCGGCGGTGCGGCCCGTGTCCGCGGCATAAGCGCGACGGCACGGCGTGGCGCGGCACCCGCCGCGCCGCACGGGTCCCCCGCCCTGCCCGGCGGAATCAGATCGCGTGCGCGAGCGCGCGATCGACGAGCGCGGCCTCGAAGCCGTCGTCCGCGTCGCGAAAGCGCAGCGGCGCCGCGCAGTGGACGAGCGTGTCGATGAAGTACTTCGCGCGCGGCCACGGCCCGAAGCCGGCCGCGGTGTTGATGTGCCCGGCGTCGCCGAGGTTCACGAACGCGCTGCCCAGGTGCTGCGCGAGCGTGCGCGCATCGGCAAGCGGCATCCACGGATCGGTCTCGCTGCCGATCACGATCGACGGCACGGCGAGCCGGCGCGCGTCGAACGGCCCGGCAAACGTGAATTTCTTCGGACTGGCGGGCGCGACGAGCAGCACGCCCGCGACATCGCCCGTACGCGGCCACTGCGCGAGCGCATGCGCGGTCGCGAGGCAGCCGAAGCTGTGCGCGGCCAGCACGAACGGGCCGCGTTCGCGGTCGAGCAAGGTGCGCACCGATTGCGCCCAGCGCGCGAGATCGGGCGCGTCCCAGTCGTCCTGCTCGACGCGCAGCGAGCGCGGAAACTGCCGTTCGAGCCAGGTCTGCCAGTGCGCGCCTTCGCTGCCGTGCAGGCCCGGAACGGTAACGAGGCGCGGCGGCCACGCCGATTTGCTGCATGCGCGCATGATTGCCCTCGCTTGCTTGAAGACGGGATTCGATTGTGGCGCGGCGCGCCCGGCGGCCGAACCAATATTTTGTGCTTTGCTTTTGCGCGGGGCGGCCACCCGCAGGGCGGCCATCCGCGAGTCGCCCGCGCCGGTCGCCCGCCCCGCGCACCGGCGCGCGATGCGCCGCGAAACCGTAGAATGTGGGCTTCCCGTCAGCTTCACACGAAACCGGGGCCGGGCGCCGATGCGCGCCGGGCGCCCGGTCGTCAGGAGACGCCCGATGTCCGCTACGCCCGCCGGCGCGCCGCGCCCGGCTCCGCTCGCCGTTCCCGTGACGCGCCTCGCCGGCGCGCGCACAGTCGTCCAATGAAGATCCTGTTCCATTCCCCGCACCAGGAAGCAGGCGCGTGGCGCGACGAGATCGCGCATGCGCTGCCGGAAGCCGAACTGCGCGCGTGGCAGCCGGGCGACACGGCCGCCGCCGATTACGCGCTCGTCTGGCGCGCGCCGCGCGAATTCTTCACCCCGCGCGACGGCCTGCGCGCGATCTTCAACCTCGGCGCCGGCGTCGACGCGCTGCTCGCGCTCGACCGCGCGCAACCGGGCACGCTGCCGCCGCACGTGCCGCTCGTGCGGCTGGAAGATTCGGGCATGGCGCAGCAGATGGTCGAATACGTGACGCACGCGGTGCTGCGCTACCTGCGCCGCTTCGACGAATACGACGCGCAACAGCGCGAGCGCCGCTGGCAGCCGCTCGAGCCGCATGCGCGCGCCAGCTTCACCGTCGCCGTGCTCGGCCTCGGCGTGCTCGGCGCGCAGGTCGCGCTCGCGCTCGCCGCGCTCGGCCTGCCCGTGCGCGGCTACAGCCGCAGCGCGAAGCAGCTCGACGGCGTCACGACCTTCGCCGGCGACGGTGCGTTCGATGCGTGCATCGACGGCGCGAAGGTGCTCGTCAACCTGCTGCCGAGCACGCCCGACACCGACGGCATCCTGTCGTCCCGCACATTCGCGCGGCTCGCGCCCGGTGCGTATGTCGTCAACGTCGCGCGCGGCGCGCATCTCGTCGAGGCCGACCTGCTCGACGCGCTCGCGAGCGGCCGGATCGCCGCCGCGACGCTCGACGTGTTCCACCAGGAGCCGCTGCCCGACGATCACCCGTTCTGGCGCGCGCCGCGCATCACGATCACGCCGCACAGCTCGGCCGAGACGCTGCGCGCGGAGGCCGTCGAGCAGATCGCCGGCAAGATCCGCGCGCTCGAGCGCGGTGAGCGCATCGGCGGCATCGTCGACTACGCGCGCGGCTACTGAACCTGCAAGCAAACCTGGAGACAACCATGACGTTCCCCACCGCCGTCAAGATCGTCGAAGTCGGCCCGCGCGACGGGCTGCAGAACGAGAAGACCTTCGTGCCGACCGACGTGAAGATCGCGCTCGTCGACCGGCTGTCGCGCGCCGGCTTCCGCAACGTCGAGGCCGCGTCGTTCGTGTCGCCGAAATGGGTGCCGCAGATGGCCGACGGCGCCGACGTGATGGCCGGCATCGAGCGCCGCCCGGGCACCGTGTACTCGGTGCTCACGCCGAACCTGAAGGGCTTCGAGAATGCGCTCGCCGCACGCGCCGACGAAGTCGTGATCTTCGGCGCGGCCAGCGAGGCGTTCTCGCAGCGGAACATCAACTGCAGCATCGCCGAGAGCATCGCGCGCTTCGAGCCCGTCGCGAAGGCGGCGAAGGATGCGGGCGTGCGGCTGCGCGGCAGCGTGTCGTGCACGCTCGGCTGCCCGTACCAGGGCGAAGTGCCGGTCGCATCGGTCGTCGACGTCGTCGAGCGTTTCGCGGCGCTCGGCTGCGACGAGATCGACATCGCCGACACGATCGGCGTCGGCACGCCGAAGCGCACGCGCGAAGTGCTGTCGGCCGTTACGCGCGTGTTCCCGCGCGAACGCCTGTCGGGCCACTTCCATGACACCTACGGCCAGGCACTCGCGAACATCTACGCGGCGCTGTTCGAAGGGATCGAGATCTTCCACGCGTCGGTCGCAGGCCTCGGCGGCTGCCCGTACGCGAAGGGCGCGACCGGCAACGTCGCGACCGAGGACGTGCTGTACCTGATGCAGGGCCTCGGCATCGACACCGGCATCGATCTCGCGCAGGTCGTCGCTGCCGGCGACTTCATCTCGAACGCGATCGGCCGCGCGAACGTGTCGCGCGCCGGTCGTGCACTGCTCGCCAAGGCGCAGAGCGCGGCCGACGCCGCGAACTGCGTATGACCCCGGTATTCGATGGATTCCTCAACATGACGACACCCGCTTCATTCGATTCCCTCCCCGATTCCGCGCGACGCGTCGCGCTGCTGCTGCGCGAGCGCGGCCATGCGAAAGGCATCGTGATGCTCGCCGAAACCGGCAAGACGTCGGCCGAAGCCGCGGCCGGGCTCGGCTGCTCGGTCGCGCAGATCGCGAAGTCGATCCTGTTTCGCCGCCAGTCGGACGGCGCGCCGGTGCTCGTGGTCGCGAGCGGCGTCAATCGCGTCGACGAGAAGAAGGTCGCCGCGCAGGTCGGCGCGGTCGGCCGCGCGGACGCGAAGTTCGTGCGCGACAACACCGGCTACGCGATCGGCGGCGTCTGCCCGATCGGCCATCTCGTCGAACCCGTCACGCTGATCGACGCCGACCTGCTCGAGCTCGACAGCCTGTGGGCGGCCGCCGGCCATCCGCACGCGGTGTTCAACCTGTCGCCGAACGAACTGGTGTCGCTGACGGGCGCGCCGGTCGCGGACGTCGCATTGCGGGAATCCGCATGAGCGACGTCGTGGTACCGGTCGGCACGGTGGCCTCGCCGTGCACCGACGTATGCCGGATCGATCCGCGCACCGACTGGTGCGCGGGTTGCCTGCGTACGCGCGACGAGATCAAGGGATGGCGTACGTCGGATGACGACGCGAGGCGCGTGCTGCTTGCGCGGCTCGATGCGCGGCGGCGCCTGATTGCGAGGAGCGGCGCATAAAAAAAAGCCGTTCAGCCTGACGGGCGAACGGCATCGAGATCGGAATCCTGTGAACGTGATCAACGTCACAGCCCGCATCATACGAGCGACGCGCACCGCTCGCATCGGGTGTTTCCCTACAACTTCTTACAGCGTCTTCCACGCGTGCGCGCGCCCCGCTTCTGCTCGCCATGAGCACGCCATCCGCGTGCAATACCCGTTCCCGAAAACCGCATTCGACGCGCCGCCGTGACGCCCGCCGCGACGCCGAATCGTACGACCGTTTCAGTTGCCGACTGCCGCGCGACGCGCGGGCACGATGCGCCAGCCGAGATTCACGCCGGCCGCCGCGAGCAGGATCAGCAGCGCGCCGAGCACCTGCGTCCACGCGAGCGTCTGCCCGAACGCGAAGTGATCGACGACGATCGCGACGACCGGATAGACGAACGACAGCGCGCCGGTCATCGCGGTCGGCAGCTTCTGGATCGCGCCGTACAGCAGCACGTACATCAGGCCCGTGTTGACGACGCCGAGCACGATCAGGTCGAGCCACTGCCCGGCCGTCGCGGGCAGCGTGCCGAAGTGGGCGAACGGCGCGAGCAGCACGATGCCGATACCGGCCTGCAGCAACGCGAGCAGGTGCGGCGGCGTCCCCTTCAGGTGCTTCGTGACGATCGACGAGATCGCATACAGGAACGCCGCGCCGAGCGACAGCGCGACGCCCTCCAGATATTCGCCCGGCACCGCGAGCACGGCCGGCTCGACGCGCACCACGGCGACGAGCCCCACGAACGCGAGCGCGAACCACGCGAGCGTCGACGCGGTGATCCGCTCGCGGAACACGATCGCGCCGAGCGCGACGAGCATGAACGGCTGCGTGTTGTAGACGGCGGTCGCCATCGAGATCGATGCACGCGAATAGGCGGCGAACAGCAGCAGCCAGTTCGCGACGATCGCGATGCTGCCGAGCGTCGCGAGCGCGAGCATCCGCGGCGAGAACAGCGCGCGGCGCAGGAAGCCGAATGCCGCGCAGACGATCGCGAGCGTCGCGGCGCCGAACAGGCAGCGGAAGAACACGACGTTCGTCAGCGGCTGCTGCGACGACATCACGAGCCAGCCGATCGTGCCGGACATCAGCATCGCGACGACCATCTCGGCGGCACCGCGGCGAATTTCATTCGAGGCCATCATGAACTCCATTGAAAGAGAGTGGATGACCTCGATTCTAGAAACTTGCTTTCGCCGCAACCACGGCTAAACTGAAGCGAATCAGCCGATTGACCTTCGAAAGCAAAGCGATCATGCCGAAACGCCTTTCCCCGCCCGCCGTCGCGTCGCTCGACGCGACCGACCGCGCGATCCTCGCGGCGCTGGCCGACGACGCGCGGATCGCAACCAGTGAGCTCGCCCGGCAGATCGGGCTGTCGGCCCCCGCAACCGCCGATCGTGTGCGGCGGCTCGAGGCGCAAGGCGTGATCGCCGCGTTCACCGTCGAGCTCGACCCGCGCGCGCTCGGCTACACGCTGCAGGCGATCGTCCGCGTGAAGCCGCTGCCCGGCCAGTTGCATCTCGTCGAAGAGATGCTGCGCCGGATTCCCGAATTCGTGGAGTGCGACAAGGTCACCGGCGACGACTGCTTCATCTGCCGGCTCTACCTGCGCACGATCGCGCACCTCGACGACATCCTGTCAAAAGTGACGGAGCGCGCCGAGACGAGCACCGCGATCGTGAAATCGACGCCGGTGCCGCGCCGGCTGCCGCCGCTCGTCGAGGACGACGGCGCGCCCCGCTGAGCACCGGCACGCGCCGCCCGCGTACCGTCAGGCAGCCGCGTCGCGCGCCTCGAAGAACGCGAGCAGTTCGTCGATCAGCGCGAGGGGCGCCTCTTCCGGAATGTAGTGCCCGCAGTCGAGCGCGCGGCCGCTGACGTCGCGCGCGACGCGGCGCCATTCGTCGAGCGGATCGAAGCAGCGGCCGACGATCCCGTGCTCGCCCCACAGCACGCGCAGCGGGCACGCGACCTTGTTGCCGCGCTCGAGATCCGCACGGTCGTGCTCGAGGTCGATCGTCGCGGACGCACGGTAGTCCTCGCACATCGCATGCACGGCGCCCGGCTGCGCGAGTGCGGCCCGGTACGCGGCGAGCGCCTCGGGCGCGAACGGCGCGAGTCCGGCGGACCGGTTGCCCATCACGCGCTCGATGTAGGCATCGGTATGCGCGCCGACCAGCGTCTCGGGCAGCGGCTCCGGCTGAATCAGGAAGAACCAGTGGAAATACGCGGTCGCGAACGCGCGATCGGTTTTCTCGTACATCGCGAGCGTCGGCGCGATGTCGAGCAGCATCATCCGCTCGACGGCGTCCGCATGATCGAGCGCGAGCCGGTGCGCGACCCGCGCGCCGCGATCGTGCGCGCACACATGGAATTGCTCGAAGCCGAAATGCCGCATCACGGCGACCTGGTCGGCCGCCATCGCACGTTTCGAATACGGCGCGTGCTGCGCGTCGCTCGGCGGCTTGCCCGACGCGCCGTAACCGCGCAGGTCGGTGGCGATCACCGTGAAATGATTCGCGAGCGTCGCGGCAACGCGATGCCAGATCATGTGGGTTTGCGGATGTCCGTGCAGCAACAGGAGCGGCGGACCCGCGCCTCCTTTGACACCGAAAATGTCGGTGTCCTGCACCGTCACGCGAAACGGTGCAAACGCCTCAAACGACATGGTTTGTTTCTCGTTGGTTTGTTATGGCGGTTATTTTAGGAGCGCCGGCGCGTCTTCACAGCGCGGTAAACACCAGAATCCCTAGAAAGAGAACACTCCCTCGATTGCCGCCACACCGCGCGATTTGTTAAGCTCGCGTAGAATCGCACGATCGTTCGTATTAATAAGGACGACCTCGTTTTTGCAGCTTCGTTTTACCGCTTCGTTTTTACAGCGTCGTTCCGCAGCTACACTCGAACGACCGTTCGACCGCAAAGCATGGCGGCGGCGCGACCGCGCGGCCGCCCCTGGAGACTGGAGACATTACATGGCATTGCCCACCGTCCTGCAGAACCTGACGCTGCCCGTCATCGCGTCGCCGATGTTCATCGTCAGCTACCCCGAACTCGTGCTCGCGCAATGCAAGGCGGGCATCGTCGGTTCGTTCCCCGCACTCAACGCCCGTCCGGCCGAACTGCTCGACGAGTGGCTCACGCAGATCCAGTCCGAGCTCGCCGACCACAAGGCGAAGCACCCCGACGCAGTGATCGGCCCGATCGCGGTCAACCAGATCGTCCACCAGTCGAATGCGCGGCTCGAGCACGACGTGCGCGTGTGCGTCGAGCACAAGGTGCCGATCTTCATCACGAGCCTGCGCGCGCCGGCGCGCGAGATCGTCGACGCGGTGCACGGCTACGGCGGCATCGTGCTGCACGACGTGATCAACCTGCGTCACGCGCAGAAGGCGCTCGAAGCCGGTGTCGACGGGTTGATCCTCGTCGCGGCCGGCGCAGGCGGCCACGCGGGCACGACGTCGCCGTTCGCGCTCGTCGGCGAAGTCCGCAAGATCTTCGACGGCCCGATCGTGCTGTCCGGCTCGATCGCGAACGGCGGCTCGATCCTCGCCGCACAGGCGATGGGCGCCGACTTCGCGTACATGGGCACGCGCTTCATCGCGACGCAGGAAGCGCACGCGATCGACGACTACAAGCACGCGATCCTGAACGCGAAATCGTCGGACATCATCTACACGAACCTCTTCACGGGCGTGCACGGCAACTACATCCGCGAGAGCATCGAGAAGGCGGGCCTCGATCCGGACTCGCTGCCGGAGTCCGACAAGACCAAGATGAATTTCGGCAGCGACAAGACGAAGGCGTGGAAGGACATCTGGGGCGCCGGCCAGGGCGTCGGCCTGATGGACGACCTGCCGAGCGTGGGCGCGCTCGTCGAGCGCCTGAAGCGCGAGTACGACGACGCGAAGGCGCGGCTCGGCATCCCGCGCTGACGGACGCGGCGGCCATGACGGCCGCCGCCGGCGCGCATCCCGTCGGACCAGACAAAAAAGCGCGAGCTGCAACGGCTCGCGCTTTTGTTTTCATCGCCCCGCCGCAGCGGGATGCACGGTTCACACCGCGCGCTTCATCCGCGTGATCGGCAGCACGCGCAGGCGCGATTCGATCGACGGGCACAGCGACTGCCCTTCGAAACGCGCCGCCAGGAAATCGACGAACGAACGCACCTTCGCGGACACGTGACGACGGCTCGCGTAGACCGCATAGATCGGCGCCTCGTGCGGCGGCACCGCATCGATCAGCACCGGCACGAGCCGGCCGGACTCGATGTCGTCGCCGACCACCTCGGTGCCGAGCAGCGCGATGCCCGCGCCCGCGAGCACGGCCGCACGCAGCCCTTCGAGATGGTTCACGATCAGGTTGCCGTTCAGGTTCACGCGCGACGCGGCGGCCGCGTCGATCACCAGCGCGTCGAGCATCGTCGAATTCGAATCGCGCCGCAGGTAGTTGTGGTGCGCGAGATCGGCGATCGTCTGGGGCGTGCCGTGCTTCTCGAGATACTCGGGCGACGCGACCAGCAGGATGTGCGCGGTCGCGATCTGCCGCGCGACCAGCGACGACGATTTCAATCCGTTCGGCGCCGCGCGCACCGCGACGTCGTAGCCTTCCTCGATCAGGTCGACCACGCGATCGGACAGCGTCATGTCGACGGTCACGTCCGGGAACCGGCCCGCATAATCGGTGACGGCCTGCATCACGTGCCGCAGCCCGAACGCGGACAGCGACGTGACGCGCAGCCTGCCTTGCGGCACCACGCTCGCGGCGCCGACGGCCTGCCCGGCTTCGTCGAGTTCCGACAGCGCCTGCACGAGGCGCTCGTAGTATTCGCGTCCGGCCTCGGTAGGCGCGACGCGTCGTGTCGTGCGATGCAGCAGCCGCGCACCGAGCTGCTGCTCGAGATGCATCACGTGCTTGCTCGCCATCGCAGCCGACATCTGCATGCGCTCGGCCGCGCCGACGAAGCTGCCCACTTCGACGACGTAGCGAAACACATTCATGCTGACGAGGGTATCCATCGAACTCGCTCGTAATGACGGGGGAATGGTCCAATTACGAGATAGGGTAACAAAGGCGGGGCAACAGAAAGGTCAAGAAAGGCAAAACGGCGCCGCGAGTGGCGGCGCCGTTCTGGCGGGAAAACATGCAGCCTGGACGCGCTTTTCGCGCGCGTCCGGCGCGTCCGGCGCGGCGGCGGTCGCGCGTGCGCGTCAGAACTTCGCGCGGATGCCGGCGCCGAACGTGTTGCCGGTCGACAGGCCGCTGATGTGGTCGTTCATGTAAGCAGCGTAGACGTCCGTGCGCTTGGACAGCGGATAGTCGTAGCCGACGGCCCAGGTCTGGCGCGTCTGGTCGAGGCCGCCCGCATCGCGCGAGTACGCGTACGACGCCATCGCGTTGCCCACGCCGAGCGGCACCGACACGCCGCCCTGCGCAGTATTCACGTGCCAGCTGCCCGCGACCTGGTCGTTCTTTGTATACATGTACTGGCCGAACAGCTTCACGTACTTCAGGTCGTAGGTCGCGCCGACTTGCGCGATACCCTGGCTCTTCATGCCGGCCACCAGCGCGCTCAGGTCACGCGGGCCGTTGTTGAAGTTCACGTATTGATAGACCGCGGTCGCCGCGAACGGGCCGTTCGCGTAATTGAACTGCGCGCTCCACTTCTTCGAGCCGTTGTCGCCGGCCTGGTTGCCGAGCGCGTACATCGCGCCGAAATTCAGGCCACCGAACGAAGGCGACGTGTACGACAGCGCGTTGTTCCAGCCCGAATCGCCGACGGCACCCTGGTCGCTCGGGTAGGTCGGGAACGTGCCGAGGCCGAGGAACACGTGGTACACCATCGGCGAGAACGTGTACGAGTCGTAGAACGGGTTGAACAGGATCGTCGACAGGAACAGGTGCGTCGTCAGGCGGCCGGCCGTCACCGTGCCGTACGGCGAATCGATGCCGACGTACGCGTTGCGTGCGAAGAACGTGTCGCCCTGGAAGCGGCCGAACTGGCCGTTCTGCGCGCGGAAGAAGCTTTCCAGCGTGAAGATCGCCTTGTAGCCGTTGCCGAGATCCTCGGCGCCGTGCATGCCCCAGTACGACGTCGACATCCCGCCGCCGCTCACGTTCCACGCGCGGTCGCCGCCCGGGAACTTGGTGGCGCCGACCCATTCGTCGACCTGACCGTAGAGCGACACGCTCGACTGTGCATGGACGGGAGCGGTAGCCGCCACGCAGGCAGCCGCGGCGATCAGCTTGACGGACGTGCGCGACGCACGGCGAGCGAATGCTTTCATTGGATCTCCAGATTTTGTCGAATTGTCGATAAGTGGCGCGAGCGTTGTTTTTTGGAGCCGAGTGCTTGCGTCGTATGGGGCGCAGCCATCTTTACGGATCATTCGTCCGGTCAAAATTGCGCACACTTATTGCGGGTATAGCGGCAGCATTAACTTCGCGGAATTGATACATGGCCGGGTACCCGCCGACGGCCCGGCGTGGACGCGGTCGCACGGCCGGACGGCTGCGTGGCACATGCGAGCCGGGCGCGAAAGATAGCGCAATGCGACGGGAAAATCAGCGGAAATCTGTGCGCGACTGTGGCGAATTCGCATCAGCCGCCGGAGGGACGAGCGCGCGGGCGCTCAGTTTCGGTAGAACGGGGAGAAATACGGCGAGTGCGCAGGCTCTTCCTGCGAGCGGGGCGGCGGCATCGGACGGCCGCCGCGCTCCTCGTTGTAGCGCGCGACGTCGGCGCGGATCGAACCGGCGCGCAGCGGCACGTTGCCGCCGCCCGGCGGGCGCGGCATCTGGCGCACGTCGGCGCTAATCGGGCGATACGGGCTTTGCGCGGCGTAATGGCCATACGACGGCGTCGGCCGCAGCCCCCAGCGGGAACCGTAGCCGCTCACGCCGCCGGCGCGTGCACCGGCGGGGGGCGTAACGTGGCGCCAGACGGGAGCCCCGCCGGCCGGCTGACCGTACGCGCGCATGTCGCCGCCACCGAAACCGTGGCCGCCGAACGCATGACCGCCGTGCGGCGGCTGCGCGAGCGCGAACGGCATCAGCAACGCGCCGAGCACGCCCGCCACCCATCGTCCGATCTTCCGTTTCACCCGTTCCGTCATCGTGCAATGCCTGTCCATGCCCGCCGCCGGCTCCTTTCGGCCGACCCAAGGCTTTCAGCAGTAATTTATGAGCGTGCCGAAAGTGTGTCGAGCCAAAAAGTGTTATGTCGCCGGCATCGGTGTAACACCATGTTACTGCTAGGTTTTTTCACTTCGGCACGCGACCGGGACAGAACATTCTTCTGCCGTTTTGCGCATGGCCGGGCCGGTGCCGTGAACGCCACCGCATGAGATTGATTCATCAATCGATTCTCACAATGAATTTGTGTAGTGAATCATCAACCGGGACAATGGCGCCATCCGCGCGCGCGACGCGCGCCCCCGTCGTTTCCGAATCGAGTTCCCGATGGCCCGTCCCCGTTTTCTTCCCGACAACTTCACGCTCGCGCTCGTCGGCACCGTCGTGCTGGCGAGCCTGCTGCCCTGCCGCGGCCCGGCCGCCCATGCGTTCAACTGGGCGACCAACATCGCCGTCGGCCTGCTGTTCTTCCTGCACGGCGCGAAGCTGTCGCGTGAAGCCGTCGTCGCGGGCGCGACGCACTGGCGGCTGCACGCGGTCGTGCTGCTCAGCACGTTCGCGCTGTTCCCGCTGCTCGGCCTTGCGCTGAAGCCGGTGCTTCAGCCGCTCGTCACGCCGACGCTGTATGCGGGCGTGCTGTTCCTGTGCACGCTGCCGTCGACGGTCCAGTCGTCGATCGCGTTCACGTCGATTGCGAAGGGCAACGTGCCTGCCGCCGTGTGCGCGGCATCCGCGTCGAGCCTGCTCGGGATCTTCGTCACGCCGGCGCTCGTCGGGCTGATGATCACGTCGCAATCGGCCGCCGCCGCGTCGCCGTGGAGCACCGTCGGCAGCATCGTGATGCAGCTGCTCGTGCCGTTCATCGCCGGCCAGTTGCTGCGGCCCGTGATCGGCGGCTGGATCGACCGCAACCGCGGCGTGCTGCGCTTCGTCGACCAGGGCTCGATCCTGCTGGTCGTCTACGTCGCGTTCAGCGAGGCCGTCAACGAAGGCCTCTGGCACCAGATCCCGCCGCGCGCGCTCGGCGGCCTGCTCGTCGTCAACCTCGTGCTGCTCGCGATCGCGCTCCTGCTGACCGCGTTCGTCAGCAAGCGGCTCGGCTTCAACCGCGCCGACCAGATCACGATCATCTTCTGCGGATCGAAGAAGAGCCTCGCGGCCGGCGTGCCGATGGCGAAGGTGATCTTCTCGGCGAACGCGGTCGGGGCGATCGTGCTGCCGCTGATGCTGTTCCACCAGATCCAGCTGATGGCGTGCGCGGCGCTCGCGCAGCGCTGGGGCGCGCGCGACATGAGCGGCGAGCACGACGAGGGCGACGCGGCATCGGCGCCCGGCGCGCTGAGCGCGGGCAAGCGCTGACGGTCGGGGCAGCGGGACGGCCGCCGGGTCGTGCCGTCCCGGGGCTATGCCTTCTGCCTTCTGCCTTCTGCCTTCTGCCTTCTGCCTTCCGCCTTCCGCCTTCCGCCTTCCGCCTTCCGCCTTCCGCCTTCCGCCTTCCGCCTTCCGCCTTCCGCCTTCCGCCTTCCGCCTTCCGCCTTCCGCCTTCCGCCTTCCGCCTTCCGCCTTCCGCCTTCCGCCTTCCGCCTTCCGCCCTCCCGCCTTCCCACCGCAACGCCCTTCCACCCACGCCCCCACGCGATGCACCAGCAATGCCCGTCGCGTCACGAAATCTTCATTCAATTCTCCGCGAGTGGTGCCGTTAAGTCGTGCGTCCCGTCGATTCGGCTGCCCTCGCCCATGCCCGCGCCCCATCCCGACTCCGCCGCCGCCCGCACCACCCGCCTGATCGCGGATCGTGCGCTGGCCGCCGTCTTCCAGCCGATCGTCGATCTCGGGTCGGGGACGGTCGTCGGCTACGAGGGCCTGATACGCGGCCCGCGCGGCACAGACCTCGAAACGCCCGCCGCGCTGTTCGCGCAGGCCGCGCGCGACGGCGAGACCATCGCGCTCGAACAGGCCGCCGCGCTCACCTGCCTCGACGCGTTCGCGGCGCTCGGCTGCGACGGCAAGCTGTTCCTCAATTTCAGCGCGGGCACGATCCTGCAGCTCGCGCGCGAACGCGAGCGCGCCCGCCAACGGCTCGACCGTGCGCGGGTCGGCGCCGAGCGCATCGTGATCGAACTGACCGAGCAGAACGCGACGACGGACATCGCCCATATCGGGCCGGCAGTCGCGTCGCTGCGCGACGCCGGCATCCAGTTCGCGCTCGACGACTACGGCACCGCGAACGCGAGCATGAACCTGTGGCTGCGCCTGCATCCGGACGTCGTGAAGATCGACCGCTTCTTCATCCACGACATCGCGCGCGACCCGCTGAAGTTCGAGGCCGTGAAGGCGATGCAGCACTTCGCGCAGGCAAGCGGCGCGCAACTGATCGCGGAAGGCATCGAGAACGAAAGCGACCTGATCGTCGTGCGCGACATGGGCATCTGCTGCGTGCAGGGTTTCCTGCTCGGCCGGCCGAACGCGCGGCCGTCGCGGGTCGTCGCACCGGCCGCGCGTGACGCGATTCGCACGCCGCACATCGCGGTGTTTCCCGGCGCGACGCGCCCGGTGCGGCCGGCCGGCACGATCGCCGGAAAGATGCTGGTTCCGGCGCCGGCCCTGCCGCGCGACGCGACCAGCAACGATGTGCTCGACCTGTTCAACCGGATGCCCGACCTGCACGCGGTCGCACTCGTCGAACGCGGGCGGCCCGTCGCGCTCGTGAATCGCCGCGGCTTCATCGACCGCTTCGCGCTGCCGTACCACCGCGAGGTGTTCGGGAAGAAGCCGTGCCTGCAGTTCGCGAACGACTCGCCGCTGATGATCGACAACGCGACGACGTTCGAGCAGCTCGCGATGCTGCTCGCGAGCCACGACCAGCGCTACCTTGCGGACGGCGTCGTGATCACCGAACACGGCCGCTACGTCGGGCTCGGCACCGGCGAGAGCCTCGTGCGCGCGGTGACCGAGATGCGCATCGAGGCCGCGCGTTATGCGAACCCGCTGACGTTCCTGCCCGGCAACATCCCGATCAGCGCGCACATCGACCGCCTGCTCCAGCGCGACGCCGGCTTTCATGCGTGCTACGTCGACCTGAACCAGTTCAAGCCGTTCAACGACCAGTACGGCTACTGGCAGGGCGACGAGGTGCTGAAGTTCGCCGCGACGGTGCTGGCCGGCGTGTGCGATCCGCAGCGCGACTTTCTCGGGCACGTCGGCGGCGACGATTTCCTCGTGCTGTTCCAGCGCGACGACTGGCGCAAACGCGCCGCCGACGCGATCGCGCGCTTCAACGACGGCGCGCAGCGCTTCTACACGCAGGCCGACCGGCAGGCGGGCGGGCTGCGCGGCGAGGACCGCCACGGCAACCCGGCGTTCTTCGGTTTCGTGACGATGGCGATCGGCGCGGTCGGCGTGCCGGCCGGCGCGCACGGCGCGAAGCGCTACGGCAGCGACGAGATCGCATCGGTCGCCGCGCTCGCGAAGCGGCGCGCGAAACAGCAGCCGGACGGGCTCGCGGTCGTCGACCTCGATGCGGGCCGCGCCGCGCTGCGCGATCGCGGCGAACCGCCGGCCGTGGCAATACGCTGACCGGCGGGCAGCCGGCCTCCCTCGTTCGCGGGCGCAAGGTGCCCGATGCGGCGGCGATGCGCCGCCGTCCGTCACGCCCGGACGCCCGCCGCGCTGCCGGGCCGCTCGTTGCGCCCGGCCTTCCCGCCGGCCCGAGCAAGCCGCCGGGCACGCGTGCACCCATGCGCGAAGCCGGCACGCTGGCCGCCACTTCCCGCTCGCCGGGCACCGGCACGTCCACCTTGCCTTTTTCGTGTTTTGTTTAGTATTTTTAGTAACGTCGTTTTCGCAGATTAGCGCTTAAAAGCCGGTAATTTCCGGGTATTCCCCGGTTATCCGGCCCGAATTCCGCGATACGTTTTACTATACAATCGCTTTCACTCTAAACAAACCGGACCCCGAACGAACGATGGGTACCACCATTCGCGATGTGGCGCGGGCGGCAGAGGTCTCGATCGGCACCGTCTCCCGCGCGCTGAAAAACCAGCCGGGCCTGTCCGAAGCCACGCGTGCGCGCATCGTTGAGATCGCGCAGCGGCTCGGCTACGATCCCGCGCAGCTGCGGCCGCGCATCCGCCGGCTCACCTTCCTGCTCCATCGCCAGCACAACCGCTTTCCGGCCAGCCCGTTCTTCTCGCACGTGCTGCACGGCGTCGAAGACGCCTGCCGCGAGCGCGGCATCGTGCCGACGCTGCTGACGGTCGGGCCGAACGACGACGTGCTGCGCCAGATGCGCCCGCACGCGCCCGACGCAATCGCGGTGGCCGGCTTCATCGAGCCGGAAACGATCGAGGCGCTCGCCGCGACCGGCCGGCCGCTCGTGCTGATCGACCTGTGGGCGCCCGGCCTGCGCTCGGTGAACATCGACAACGCAACGGGTGCGGCGCTCGCGATGCGCCACCTGCTCGCCACCGGCCGCACGCGGATTGCGTTCATCGGCGGCTCGCCCGCGCACTACAGCATCGCGCAGCGCGCGATCGGCTACCGGCGCGCGTTCTTCGAAGCGGGGCGGTTGTTCGATCCCGCCTACGAAGTGACGATCGACGCGGGGCTCGATCCCGACACCGGCGCCGCGCGCGCGATGGAGCAGCTGCTCGACGCGCCGGGCCCGCGCCCCGAAGCCGTGTTCGCGTACAACGACGCGGCCGCGCTCGCCGCGCAGCGCGTGTGCACCGCGCGCGGCCTGCGGATTCCGGACGACATCGCGATCGTCGGCTTCGACAACATCCCGGCCGCCGCGCACGCGAGCCCGCCGCTCACGACGCTCGCGGTCGACAAGGAAGCGCTCGGCCGCCGCGGCGTCGAGCTGCTGCTCGCCGACTCGCCCGAACGCACCGAGATTTCCCTGCCCGTCGAGCTGATCGTGCGGGCCAGCAGTCAGCCCGCCGGCTCCCCGGCACTCGATACCGCCACGGTCACCGAATCATGAACATGCCCCCGGTCCAACCCTGCACCGCCGCGCCGGCCGCCCACACGCAAGCCGCGCCGTTCGTCGCGAGTTTCCGCGATCCGTCGTTCCTGCTGTCGCACATCGAGGACACGCTGCGCTTCTACGCAACGAACGCGTTCGACCCGACGGGCGGCTTCTACCACTACTTCCGCGACGACGGCAGCATCTACAACCGCACGTCGCGCCACCTCGTCAGCAGTTGCCGGTTCGTCTTCAACTACGCGATGGCGTACCGGCATTTCGGCGATCCGCGCCACCTGGAATACGCACGCCACGGGCTGCGCTTCCTGCGCGACGCGCACTGGGACGACGAACTGCAGGGCTACGACTGGGAACTCGACTGGCGCGACGGTGCGAAGCGCGCGACGCTCGACGGCACGCGCCACTGCTACGGGCTCGCGTTCGTGCTGCTCGCGGCCGCGCACGCGACGATGGCCGGCATCGACGAGGCACGCCCGCTGATCGCGGCCACCTACGAGCTCGCCGAGCACCGCTTCTGGGACGCGGCCGCGGGCCTCTACGCGGACGACGCGACGCCGAACTGGATCGTGTCGTCGTACCGCGGCCAGAACGCGAACATGCACATGACCGAGGCGCTGCTCGCGGCCCACGAGGCGACCGGGCACCTCACGTACCTCGATCGCGCGGAAAAGCTCGCGTCCCACATCACGCAACGCCAGGCCGCGCTGTCGGGCGGGCTCGTGTGGGAGCACTACCATGCGGACTGGTCGGTCGACTGGGACTACAACAAGGAAGACAGCTCGAACATCTTTCGCCCGTGGGGCTTCCAGCCCGGGCACCAGACCGAATGGGCGAAGCTGCTGCTGATCCTCGAACGGCACCGCCCGCTCGACTGGCTCGTGCCGCGCGCGGCCGAGCTGTTCGACGCCGCGCTCACGCACGCATGGGACGCCGACCACGGCGGCCTGTACTACGGCTTCGGCCCCGACTTCACGATCTGCGACCACAACAAGTATTTCTGGGTGCAGGCGGAGACCTTCGCGGCGGCCGCGATGCTCGGCGCGCGCACCGGCAGCGAGCGCTTCTGGGACTGGTACGACGAGATCTGGCGCTATAGCTGGGCGCACTTCGTCGATCACCGCTACGGCGCGTGGTACCGCATCCTCACCTGCGACAACCGCAAGTACAGCGACGAGAAGAGCCCGGCCGGCAAGACCGACTATCACACGATGGGCGCGTGCTACGACGTGCTGGCAACCCTCGCGCGCGCGCAGCGCAGCGAGCCGACGCAATGAGCGGCGGCACGTTTCCGGCTTTCGTGTCGGCAGGCGACATCCTGACCGACATGGTGCGCGCGGGCGATGCGCAATGGACGTCGGTACCGGGCGGCGCCGGCTGGAACGTCGCGCGCGCGGTTGCGCGGCTCGGCGTGCCGAGCGCGCTCGCGGGATCGATCGGCGAAGACTGCTTCTCCGACGTGCTGTGGCGCACGAGCGACGCGGCCGGGCTCGACCTGCGCTTCCTGCAGCGCGTCGCACGGCCGCCGCTGCTCGCGATCGTTCACGAGACACGCCCGCCCGCGTATTTCTTCATCGGCGAAGCGAGCGCCGATCTCGCGTTCGATCCGGCGCGGCTGCCGGCCGGCTGGACCGACCACGTGAAATGGGCACATTTCGGCTGCATCAGCCTCGTGCGCGAACCGCTCGCCGGCACGCTGGCCGCGCTCGCGGCCGACCTGCACGCGCGCGGCGTGAAGATCAGCTTCGACCCGAACGTCCGGAACCTGATGACGGCCGCGTACCGGCCGACGCTGGAAAAGATGGCCGCGCTCGCCGACCTGATCAAGGTGTCCGACGAGGACCTGCGGCACCTGTTCGGCGGCGACGGCCCCGACGCGATCGCCGCGGTGCGCACGCTGAACCCGCGCGCGGCCGTGCTCGTCACGCGCGGCGCGCAGGCGGCGACGCTCTACGCGGACGGTGACGTGCATGAAGCCAGCCCGCCGCGCGTCGAGGTGGCCGACACCGTCGGTGCGGGCGACGCGTCGATCGGCGGCATGCTGTTCAGCCTGATGGCCGCGCCGCAGCGCACGTGGCGCGAGCATCTCGTGTTCGCGCTGGCCGCGGGCGCAGCGGCGTGCCGGCATACGGGTGCGCACGCGCCGACGCTCGACGAGGTCGTCGCACTGATCGAACGCTGACGGCACACCGATGGCACGAACGGTGACCGGACGCTGTTCGGTCACCGATAAGCGGCGCTGTACATGCTGCGCCGCAGTGCTACGATGAAGTGTCCTTTTGCGGGAGAGCACCATGGACACGAACACGTTCACGAAAGGCATCTACACGGCCAAGGCGCATACCCAGCACGCGGGCAACGGGCAGTTCCAGGGTTACGTGATCCTCTCGCGCGACGACGGGGACGACACCGAGAACACACGTTACGACGTCCACTCGACGAGCCCCAGCGAGGAAGAGGCGTTCGACGAGGCGAAAGCGCTCGCGCACCGGATTCTCGGCGAGATCGAGCTGTAACGCGCACCGACCTTGAGGCGCGGCTCAGAGCAGCCGCGCCACCATCGATACCAGCATCGTCAGCACCAGCGTCGACATGAACGGGAACGGGTAGCGCCGCCCGCCGAGCGTCAGCGTGACGTCGCCCGGCATCCGCCCGATGCCGAGCTTGCCGAGCCACGGCCAGCAGCGCGTCAGGATCATCACCGCGACGAACGTCGTCAACAGCCAGCGCAGCATGCTAGGGCCTGTTTCCATATGGAACGCGCATGCGTTGCCACGAGAACGGCCGCTCGCGAGGCGCGCGACGCCGCGAATACTGGACGTATTCGCAAGGAGCGCAACGCGGCGAGCGGCCGTTCTCGTGGCAACCCCAAATTAAAAGAATCATGTCACGGGAATGCCCGAAATCGCCCGTATGGCGGCGTCGCTCGTCCCTTGTTTGGCGCGGCCAAACGGCGCTCCTCACTCCTTGCCCTACGAGCGATTTCGGGCATTCGCATGTGCGTTCCATATGGAAACAGGCCCTAGTCCCGTCAGAGTGCGTGCGAGCGATCGCCGCGCGCGAACGCGTCGAGTGTGCCGTCGATGCCGCGCGAGAACGCGATCACCTTGAACAGCTCGCCCATCTCGGCCTCGGAAATCAGCTTCTGCACCGCGTTCGCGGCCGGCAGGAATTCACGGATGTCCGACGGATCGATCGCGGCCAGCGCGTCGGTGATGCCCGCGTTCAGCAGGAAGCGCGCCTGCGACGTGTAACCGAGCAGGTCGGCGCCGGTCGCGACGGCCGCGTCGTAGATGCCGGTGAATTCAACGTGCGCGGTGATGTCCTGCAGCCCCGGGTACAGGAACGGATCGTCGTGCGCATGGTGCCGGTAGTGGCACATCAGCGTGCCGCGGTCGCGCTGCGGGTGGTAGTACTCGTGCGCGGGAAAGCCGTAGTCGACCAGCAGCACCGCGCCGCGCCCGAGCATCGTGCAGACGGTGCGCGTGAACGCCAGCGCGGCCTCGTGCGTCTCGGTCACGTAACCGTCGCCCGCCTCGTCGAGCCCCGCGAGCACCGCCGGCAGGCCGGCCGGCGCGGCCGGACGGTCCTCGAACACGAACGCCTGCCGCGCGTCGAGCGCGACACCGCGCTCCTGCCATGCGCCGCCCGCCTTCGCGAACAGGCGCACGGGCATCGCATCGAGCACCTCGTTGCCGACCACGACGCCGTCGAACCGCTCGGGCAGCGCGTCGAGCCAGCGCACCTTCGCGGCGAGCGCCGGCGCGGCGGCCGTGATCGTGTCGCGCTGCCGTTCGCGCAGTTCGCCGGACAGGTCGACGATCAGGTATTCGTCGAGTCCGGCGCCCAGCGCGTCGAGCGCCGCGAGCAGACCGGCCGCGAGCTTGCCCGTGCCGGCGCCGAATTCCATCACGCAACGCGTGCCGCTCGCCGCGAGCGCTTCCGCGACCGGCTGCGCGAGCGTCTGAGCGAACAGCGGCGACAGCTCGGGGGCGGTGACGAAGTCGCTGCCGTCGTCGGCGCGGCGCCCGAACTTGCGCGCGCCGCCGCTGTAATAGCCGAGGCCGGGCGCGTACAGCGCACGCTCCATGAAGCGGTCGAACGGCAGCCAGCCGCCGGCCGCCGCGATCTCGTCGCGCAGTTGCGCGGCAAGGGTTTCGGACTGCGCGAGCGCGTCAGGGCCGGGAGCAGGTAAACTAGCGGGTTCGTGAGCTTTCGGGTTCATCCCGGCATTGTAAATGACCGTTTCAGCCGATACGTCGACCCTGCGCGTGGCGCTCGTCACCGGTGCCCTGGGCAGCGCGGCCGACGCCGCGTCGATCGGTCGTGCGCTCGCGACGGGATTCGCCCGGCGCGGCTGGGACGTCGCGTTGCAGCGCAGCCCCGGCACGCCGCTTGCGGCCGCCGACGCGCTCGTCGCCGAAGTCGCGGCGCTCGGCCGCCGCGCGGTCGTGCTCGACGCCGATCTGGCCCTGGAAGCCGAAGCCGCCGCACTCGTCGCCGCGTGCGGCGCGGCGCTCGGCCGGCCCGCGTGCGCGGTGTTCGTGAGCGCCAGCGCGGGCGCCGACGACGCGCACACGGTAGACGGCGCGTCGCTCGCCGGCGCACTCGCGCGCAACGTGACGGCGCCGCTCGCGCTGGCCCGCGCGCTCGCCGATGCGACGCCCGACGCCGCGCGCGAGCACGAAGCGCTGCGCGCATGCGCGATCCACGTGCTGGACCAGGCGCTGTTTCACCCTGCGCCTGCGCAGTTGTCGCACGCGCTGATGCAGGCCGCGCTGAACCGCGCGACGTCGGCGCTGGCGCTGGCGCTCGCGCCGAAGGTGCGGGTCGCGGCGCTCGTGCGCGGCCACGCGGCGCACGCGGACGACATCGCCGCGGCCGCCTGCTATCTCGCGAGCGCGCCCGGCGTCACGGGCGCGACGCTGACCGTCGACGGCGGCGAGCACCTCGTGCCGCCGGCCGCCGGCCCGAATGAATGAACTGCGCGGATCGCGCGGCCTGACTGCCGCCGCCCGCGCCGCTTTGCGTGTGCGCACGCCAATTTGACTGGGACGACCATGTTTTCCGCTCTCCTGCACCCCCGCCTCGCGGACTGCCGCAGGCTCTACCTGCGCGACTACGAAGTGCACATCAACATCGGTGCCTTCGAACACGAGAAGCGCGGCGAGCAGCGCGTCGTCATCAACGTCGACCTGTTCGTGCCGCTCGCGCGCTCCACTCCCGTGGACGACCGGCTGCATGAAGTCGTCGACTACGACCTGATGAAGCAGAGCGTCGCGCAATGCGTGGCGCGCGGCCACATCCACCTGCAGGAAACGCTGTGCGACGCGATCGCCGCGCACCTGCTGGCGCACGACGCCGTGCGCGCGGTACGCGTCTGTACCGAGAAACCGGACGCTTATCCGGACTGCGACGCCGTCGGCGTCGAAGTCTTTCGCATCAAGGACGAGGAGCGCGCATGAACGCCCCCCACATGAATGACGCGGCGGCCGATGCCGCCACCCACGACGCAGCCGCCGACCCGGCCGGCCGCCCGGCGCTGACGCGCCGCGAACAGAAGGAAGCGTACGAGAACAACAAGCTGTTCAAGCGGATCGTGCGCCAGGTCGGCCAGGCCATCGGTGACTTCAACATGATCGAGCAGGGCGACAAGGTGATGGTGTGCCTGTCGGGCGGCAAGGACAGCTACGCGATGCTCGACGTGCTGCTGCGCCTGCGCGAGCGCGCGCCGATCGATTTCGACATCGTCGCGGTGAACCTCGACCAGAAGCAGCCGGGCTTCCCCGAGCACGTACTGCCCGAGTACCTGAAGCAGGTCGGCGTGCCGTTCCACATCGAGAACCAGGACACCTACAGCATCGTCAAGCGGCTCGTGCCCGAAGGCAAGACGACCTGCTCGCTGTGCTCGCGGCTGCGCCGCGGGATCCTGTACCGCGTGGCCGGCGAGCTCGGCGCGACCAAGATCGCGCTCGGCCATCACCGCGACGACATCGTGCAGACGCTGCTGCTCAACATGTTCTACGGCGGCAAGCTGAAGGGGATGCCGCCGAAGCTGCAGTCGGACGACGGCAAGAACATCGTGATCCGCCCGCTCGCGTACGTGAAGGAAACCGATCTCGAGAAATACGCGGAGCTTCGCGAATTCCCGATCATCCCGTGCAACCTGTGCGGCAGCCAGCCGAACCTGAAGCGCGCGGAAATGAAGGCGCTGATCCGCGAATGGGACAAGCGCTTCCCGGGCCGCGTCGACAACATGTTCAACGCGCTCGCGAAGGTCGTGCCGTCGCACCTGATGGACACGACGCTGTACCCGTTCCAGTCGCTGCGCGCGACCGGCGAGGCCGATCCGCAAGGCGACATCGCGTTCGACGAGGAACCGTGCGCGTCGGGCGACGACGCAGCGGCGCCGGGTGAGTCGATCGCGGCCCGGCCGATCTCGATCGTCCAGTTCGACGACCTGTAAGCAGGGCCCGAATACCCGCCGGAACAGGGCCGGGCGGCCCTTTTCCGGCGCTGTCGCCCCGCCGCGACAGGCCCGGAGCGCCAGGGGCCGCATGCTAAAATGGTCGGCTTCGAACTCCTCTGACAAGCTGGCGCCATGAATATCGTGATTTTGGCGGCAGGCACCGGCAAGCGCATGCGTTCCGCGCTGCCGAAAGTGCTTCACCCCCTGGCCGGCAGGCCGCTCCTCTCCCACGTCATCGACACCGCGCGCACGCTGCAGCCGTCCCGGCTCGTCGTCGTCGTCGGTCACGGTGCCGAGCAGGTCCAGGCTGCCGTCGCCGCGCCCGACGTCCAGTTCGCGGTGCAGGCCGAGCAGCTCGGCACCGGCCATGCGGTGCGTCAGGCCCTGCCGCTCCTCGATCCCGCACAACCGACGCTCGTGCTGTACGGCGACGTGCCGCTCACGCGCGCGTCGACGCTGCAGCGCCTCGTCGATGCCGCGCGCGAAGGCCGCTACGGGATTCTGACCGTCACGCTCGACGATCCGACCGGCTACGGCCGCATCGTGCGCGACGCGGCCGGCTTCGTCACGCGCATCGTCGAGCAGAAGGATGCGTCGCCGGACGAGCTGCGGATCGCCGAGATCAACACCGGCATCATCGTCACGCCGACGGCCCAGCTGTCGATGTGGCTCGGCGCGCTGAAGAACGAAAACGCGCAGGGCGAGTACTACCTGACCGACGTCGTCGAACTCGCGATCGAGGCCGGTTTCGAGGTCGTCACCGCCCAACCCGACGAGGAATGGGAAACGCTCGGCGTGAACAGCAAGGCGCAGCTCGCCGAGCTCGAACGCATTCATCAGCGCAATATCGCCGAAACGCTGCTCGTCGACGGCGTCACGCTCGCCGATCCGGCACGCGTCGACGTGCGCGGCACGCTGCGCTGCGGCCGCGACGTGTCGATCGACGTGAACTGCGTGTTCGAGGGCAACGTGACGCTCGCGGACAACGTGACGATCGGCGCGAACTGCGTGATCCGCAACGCGTCGGTCGGCGCGGGCACGCGCATCGACGCGTTCACGCACATCGACGGCGCCGAGCTCGGCGCGCACACCGTGATCGGCCCGTACGCGCGGCTGCGCCCCGGCGCACAGCTCGCGGACGAAGCGCACGTCGGCAACTTCGTCGAGGTGAAGAACGCGGTGATCGGCCACGGCTCGAAGGCGAACCACCTCACGTACATCGGCGACGCCGACATCGGCGCGCGCGTGAACATCGGCGCGGGCACGATCACCTGCAACTACGACGGCGCGAACAAGTTCCGCACCGTGATCGAGGACGACGTGTTCGTCGGCTCCGACACGCAGCTGGTCGCGCCCGTGCGCGTCGGCCGCGGCGTGACGATCGCCGCCGGCACGACGATCTGGAAGGACGTCGCCGAAGGCGTCCTCGCATTGAACGAGAAGACGCAGACCGCGAAGAGCGGCTACGTCCGCCCGGTCAAGAAAAAGAGCTGAACCTTTTGCGGGCGCCCGCGCGGCGCCCGCTTCGACTGACAGGATTGACCATTCATGTGCGGCATTGTCGGCGCAGTTGCGCAACGTAATATCGTTCCGGTGCTGATCGAAGGATTGCGGCGCCTCGAATACCGGGGTTACGACTCGTGCGGCGTCGCCGTGCTCGAACCGGGCGCGCCGAAGCGCGCGCGCAGCGTTGAGCGCGTCGCCGATCTCGATGCGCAGGTGCGCGACACGCACCTCGAAGGCACGACCGGCGTCGCGCACACGCGCTGGGCCACGCACGGCGCGCCGGTCACGCACAACGCGCACCCGATCTTCTCGTCGAACGCGCTCGCGCTCGTGCACAACGGCATCATCGAGAACTTCGAAACGCTGCGTGAATCGCTGCGCGCGAAGGGCTACGAATTCGTGTCGCAGACCGACACCGAAGTGATCGCCCACCTCGTGCACAGCCTGTATCGCGGCAACCTGTTCGACGCGGTGCGCGAAGCCGTGCAGCAACTGCACGGCGCGTATGCGATCGCGGTGACGCACAAGGACCAGCCGCACACCGTCGTCGGCGCGCGCCAGGGGTCGCCGCTCGTCGTCGGTCACGGCGACGGCGAGAACTTCCTCGCGTCCGACGCGCTCGCGCTGGCCGGCAGCACCGACCGCTTCACGTTCCTCGAGGAAGGCGACGTGTGCGAGCTGTCGCTCGACGGCGTGACGATCGTCGATCGCCACGGCGCCACCGTGCAGCGCGAAATTCGCGTGGTCAGCGCATACGGCGGCGCGGTCGAGCTGGGCCCGTATCGCCACTTCATGCAGAAGGAAATCTTCGAGCAGCCGCGCGCGATCAGCGATACCGTGCCGCAGACGGAAGCCTTCGACGCGACGCTGTTCGGCGACGCCGCGCCCGCCGCGTTCGCGGAGATCGACAGCCTGCTGATCCTCGCATGCGGCACGAGCTACTACTCGGGCCTCACCGCCAAGTACTGGCTCGAATCGATCGCGAAGATCCCGACCCAGGTCGAGATCGCGAGCGAATACCGCTACCGCGAATCGGTGCCGAACCCGCGCCAGCTCGTGCTCGTGATCTCGCAGTCGGGCGAGACGGCCGACACGCTCGCGGCGCTCAAGCACGCGCAGTCGCTCGGCCACACGCACACGCTCGCCGTGTGCAACGTCGCGACGAGCGCGATGGTGCGCCTCACCGAGATGCAGTTCCTGACGCACGCGGGCACCGAGATCGGTGTTGCGTCGACGAAGGCGTTCACGACGCAGCTCGTCGCGCTGTTCGTGCTCGCCGCGACGCTCGGCAAGCTGCGCGGTCACGTCGATGCCGCGCAGGAAGCCGAGTTCCTGAAGCAGTTGCGCCACCTGCCGGCCGCGCTGAACAGCGTGCTGGCACTGGAGCCGCAGATCATCGCGTGGTCGGAGGAATTCGCGCGCAAGGAAAACGCGCTGTTCCTCGGCCGCGGGCTGCACTACCCGATCGCGCTCGAAGGCGCGCTGAAGCTGAAGGAAATCTCGTACATCCACGCCGAGGCCTATCCGGCCGGCGAACTGAAGCACGGGCCGCTCGCGCTCGTCACGGAAGCGATGCCGGTCGTCACGGTCGCGCCGAACGACACGCTGCTCGAGAAGCTGAAGTCGAACATGCAGGAAGTGCGCGCGCGCGGCGGCGAGCTGTACGTGTTCGCCGATGCCGACACGCAGATCGTCAACGACGACGGCCTGCACGTGATCCGGATGCCGGAGCATTACGGGCAACTGTCGCCGATCCTGCACGTCGTGCCGCTGCAGCTGCTCGCGTATCACACCGCGTGCGCGCGCGGCACCGACGTCGACAAGCCGCGGAACCTCGCGAAATCGGTGACGGTGGAGTAAGGCGGGACGACCGGGACGGCCCCGCGAAGCCGTCCCGACCCCGTATCGGCTCGAAGCCGGCCATTCGGGCAGGCCATTCGGCCAGGTCGAAATATGTACCACGTAGTGGCATATAATCCTGTGCTGACCTGATCGGCCCGACATGCCGGTAATCGGCGGCGCGGGATCGTGCCGGGCAAGGTCGGGCAGGTGCGCGTTTGCGTATTCCTGTTCGCCCAACCCGACCGGGACGACATCGACGCACGCGAACGGCGTGCCGTCAGCAAGTTCGCCGCGGATGTCGGGCGCCGCACCGGCGCCGATATCGCGACGCTGGTCACACTGAAAGAGCGGGTGGAGATTTGCAATGGCCAGGAGTCGATTCAAGAGCGACGCAACGGAGGCGATCCACGGCGCCGCGTCGGGCCTCTGTCGTGCCGCGTTGATCGACAAGAAGACGATGCGCGAATACGACGATCTCCGCATCGAAGCCGCCCCGCGGTTCGATCCGGAAGCCATCGCCCGCATCCGCAAATCCGTCAATGTCAGCCAGAGCGTGTTCGCGCTCTACCTGAACACGACGGCGTCGACGATCCGCCAATGGGAACAGGGCGACAAGCGGCCGGGCGGCATTGCCGCACGGATGCTCCAGATCGTCGAGAAACACGGGCTCGAGGTGTTCTCCTGAACCGCCCCCCCGAATCCCCCTGCACGGCCGCCCCCGCACCGGATACCGCGACGCGCCCCGCAACGAATATGACGGAGACACAATGGCAGTAAGACTCTTTGGATGCGGATTGCTGGCACTGACGTTCGCGTCGACGGGCCGGGCCGCCGAGCACTACGTCGAAGTCTGGAACCCGCCCGAGGCGCGGCAGCCGGCCGCCCGCACGCCGGCCGCGCACACCGGCGCCGATGCACGCGCCGGCAAGAGCGTAGAGAAGCACGCGAATGCCACACCGAAAGCCGCGGTGAAACCGCACAAGCGCCGTGTCGCGCAGGCGGTGAAAGCCGGCTCGCATCGTCCGCCCGCCACCGCGGCCGAGACGCCGGCCGCACCGCGCCCCGTCGCGCAGCCCGCACCGGGACGCCTGACGGTCATGCAGCCGGCTGCGCCCGATGCGCAGCACGCGCTGAATTACTCCGACATCCCGCGGCAATACACACCGGACGGCAACGTGCTGCGTGTCGGCACGCACAACCGCTCCGCGGAGGTGACTCGATAATGGAAGCGCAAACCTACCACGGCTACCAGATCTGGGGCCACGCGATCCTGCAGCAGGACGAGATCCTGCAGCCCGAGCGCTTCGCGGCGAGCGGCACGATCACGCAGAACAACAAGCTGGTGGAGGCGTCCGGCGTGCTCGGCGTGTTCGACACCGAGGACGACGCGCGCGAAGCGGGGCTCGAATGGGCCCGCGCCTGGATCGACAGCCACCGCTGAGCGTGCGCGACCTGCGCGCCGTGGTCGACGCCGGGCACGAGTCGGCCGCGAGCCGACAATGAAAAAAGGGGCGTCATCGACGCCCCTTCGTCATTCGAACCAGGACAACTCAAGCCGCGGCCCGTGGCGGCCGCACCGCCGCCTGCGGCCGGCCGACGAACCGTGCCAGCCCGACAATCGCGGCCAGCGTCGCGAGGTAAGCGACGATCTGGATGCCCGCCGGGCGCGCGGTATAGCCGATCAGCGTATGCAGCGCCTTGCCGACGATGCTCGATTCCTTGAGCAGCCACGACGTATCCCAGACCGCATCGCCCCACGACGGCACGAGGCCTGCCGCGAGCAGGAAGCCGACGCACTGGCTGGCCATCCCCGCCGCGAGCAGCACGATCAGCCAGTTGGTGACCGAGAACAGGCGCTTCAGCGGAATCTGCAGCAGGCCCGCATACATCCCGTAGCCTAGCCCGGCGCCGCCGAGCACGCCGAGCAGCCCGCCGACGATCATCTGCGGTGTCTGCCCCGGATCGCCCGCCGCGATGCCGTACAGGAACAGCACGGCCTCGGAGCCTTCACGCAGCACCGCGACGCCGACCACGATCGCGAGCCCCGTCAGCGGCTTGCTGCCGGCCGCGACGGCACGCCCGACCGCCGTCATCTGCATCGCCATCTCGCGACCGTGCCGGCTCATCCAGATGCTGTGCCATGCGAGCATCAACGTGGCGACGAACATCACGCCCGCGTTGAAGACCTCCTGCCCCATGCCGGACGCCCATTGCGAGATCACGTCGGCGAACGCCGCGATCAGGCCGGCGCCGATCACGCCGCCCGCCAGGCCGCCGCCGACCCACCAGCCGCGCCGCGGCACGCCTTTTGTCGCGGCCATCACGATCGACACCACCAGCGCGGCCTCGAGCACTTCACGAAAGACGATCAGGGCAGTCGACAGCATGTCCGTATCCGCTTACTTGACGGTCAGGTGCGTCTTCGACTGCGCTTCGTGATACTCGTCGTGGAACTCGTAGGTCCCGGCCTTCAGCGGCCCGACCAGGATCTCCACCGACTTGCCGGCAGGCACGACCTTCTCCGCCTTGAAATCGTCGCTCTCGAATTCGGCGGGCGTCGCGTCGAGGTTCTTCACGACGAACTTCACCTTCTTGCCGGCCGGGATCGTCACGCCGTCCGGCGAAAACTTGTGACCCTTCAAGGTCAGGTTGACGACATCGTCGGCCGCGAATGCGGACGTGGCCGATGCGCCCAGCAGCGCCAGCGAAAAGCCGAAAGCAAAACGGTTCATGGGGGGTAACGAATTGAAATATCGAAGGGAGCTGATACTAAGATCGATTCGCATTTCCAACTCGCGTACCCTTACTGGCGACATGGTGATCGCGCTTCATCGAGTGCCGCTACGCCTTGCCCGGCAAGGCATCCGCCCCGCTTCGCCCGGAACGCTTCGCCGTCAATCGGGACAAGTGCCGAATGACGGCAAAAGCCCGTAAGCGATTCATCAGACATCACCTTTACAACAGGCTGTCGCCGCACTACCGTCGTCGCACCGGAGCCGCGATACGGATTTTCGTCGACACGCGTACGCTTGACCTTCCCACCGTGGCAAGCTTCATGCTGTCGATGCTTGTCAATCGTCAACTCAGGAGAACACGATGGAATTCGAAGTCCAGGACATGACCTGCGGCGGCTGTGCCAATGCAATCACGCGCGCGGTGACGGCCGCCGATCCCGCCGCGAAGCTCGACATCGACGTCGCGGCGAAGATCGTCAAGGTCGAGTCGGCGCAAGGCGCCGAGCGCGTGCAGTCGATCATCGAAGCCGCCGGCTTCCACCCCGCGCTGCGCACCGCTTGACGCCACGCTTAGCGCAACACTGAACGCAACGCGGGCGCAACGCACACGGGCGCGGGCACACCGCCCTATGGCGCTGCGCCCGCGCCCCGCAGTGCATCAGCGCAGCCGGATCAGCGTCGACTTCAGTTCGGTGTACTTCTCGAGCGCGTGCAGCGACTTGTCGCGGCCGTTGCCCGACTGCTTGTAGCCGCCGAACGGGAAGTTCATGTCGCCGCCTTCGTCGTAGCAGTTCACCCAGACGGTGCCCGCACGCAGCCGGCGCGACACGTCGTGCGCGGTCGTCAGGTTCGAGGTCCACACGGCCGCGGCCAGCCCGTACTCGGTATCGTTCGCGATCCGCACGGCCTCGTCGACGTCGTCGAACACGATCACCGACAGCACGGGCCCGAAGATCTCCTCGCGTGCGATCCTCGCATCCGGCTTCACCTCGAATACCGTCGGCTCCACGTAGAAGCCGCCCGTTTCCGCCTTCACGCGCGCACCGCCGGTGACGAGCCGGCCCTCGCTGCGCCCGGCCTCGATATAGCCGAGCACACGTTCGAGCTGGATGCCGTCGACGATCGCGCCCATCGACACCGACGGATCGAGCGGATTGCCGGGCACGTACGCACGCGCGGCCGCGACGAGCTTCTCGATGAACGCATCCTTGATGTCGCGATGCACGAGCAGCCGCGAGCCGGCCGTGCACATCTCGCCCATGTTGTAGAAGATCGCGCCGGCGGCCGCCTGCGCCGCGCGGTCGAGATCGGGACAATCGGGCAGCACGATGTTCGGCGACTTGCCGCCGAGTTCGAGCCACGCGCGCTTCAGGTTCGACTGCGCGGCGTACTGCATGATCAGCTTGCCCACCGCCGTCGAGCCGGTGAATGCGATGCAGTCGACGTCGCGATGCAGCGCGAGCAGCTTGCCGGGCTCGCCGGCCCCCGGTACGACGTTGAACACGCCCGCCGGAATGCCGGCCTCGTATGCGAGCTGTGCGACGCGGATCGCGGTCAGCGGCGATTTCTCCGACGGCTTCAGCACGACGCTGTTGCCGGCCGCGAGCGCGGGGCCGAATTTCCATGCGGCCATCAGGATCGGGAAGTTCCACGGCACGACGGCGGCCACCACGCCGACCGGCTCGCGCGTGACGAGGCCGACGAGATGATGATCGGCCGGCGCGACCTCGCCGCCCACCTTGTCGATCGCTTCCGCGAACCATTCGACGCAATACGCGGCGCCCGGCACGTCGACCGTCGTCGTGTCGCCGATCGGCTTGCCCGCGTCGAGCGTCTCGAGCAGCGACAGCTCGTCGAGGTGCTCGCGCATCAGCGCGGCCCAGCGCAGCAGCACGGCCTTGCGCGCACGCGGGTTCAGCCCGGCCCACACGCCCGCGTCGAACGCGCGACGCGCCGCCGCGACGGCCGCGTTCACGTCGGCTTCGCCGCAATCGGCGACCTTCGCGAGCACGCGGCCGTCGATCGGGCTCACGCAGTCGAACGTCTTGCCGCCGTGCGCGTCGCGCGACGCGCCGTCGATGAATGCGCGCCCTTCGATCTCGAGCGACGCCGCCTTGTCCTGCCAGTCAGCCAAAGTCAACTTGTTCATCAGGATGCCTCAGTTTTTTGGCATTCGCGATGCGACGCGCCGCTGCGCGTGACGCGCAGCCGGCCGGCAGCGAATGCGGTGATGCGCGGTCGGGAGGTCAGAAGGTCGCCGGCGAATTGGCCGAGACGACCTCGCAGATCAGGTCCGCGCTGGGATTGCGAAAACGGTGCGGCAAACGGCTTTCGAAGTAATAGCCGTCTCCGGGGTCGAGCAGCCACGTCGCGCCGTCGACGGTCAGCTCGAGCCGGCCCGACACGACGACGCCGCCCTCGTGCCCCGCGTGCACGAGCATCTCGGGCCCCGTATCGGCGTGCGGCTGGTAGATCTCGCGCAGGATGCACATGTTGCGGTCCTTCACGCTCGCGCCGACCAGATGAAACGCGAGCGTGTCGTTGCCGAGGTTCGGCATCTCGTCGCGGCGCGACACGACCGAACGCGATTCGACGAGCTCGAACGTGAAGAACTCCGCGAGACTCATCGGGATGCATTCCAGCAACTTCTTCAGCGAGCCGACCGACGGGCTCACGCGGCCCTGTTCGATCAGCGAGATCGTGCCGTTGGTCACGCCGGCCCGCTTCGCGAGTTCGCGCTGCGACAGGCCATGCTTGTTGCGCACGAAACGCAGGCGCTCGGCGACTTCGGTGGACATCGATTCGGTTTCGGACACGATAGGTGCGATGACAAAGTGAAACGACGCAGTGGACAGCCGTTGAATATTCTAATCACTTTATGCCGCACATCAGCGGGGAAAACCCTGAAAGGCGTTCGAAATAATGAACACCCCGTCGATTATTCCATTTGCGAATCTTTTGTTTGCACTGCTCGGGAAAGCCCTGATGCAACACCGTTAAAAAACATTTGACGCCGTTTTTGGCTCGTATATGCTGGCTCTCAGGTTCGCGTCATCAAGCGTTCATCGGCAGCAAAAAGCGTTATTGCAACGCAAAAATTGATGCCCTTCGATGTAAATGACGCGTAACCGGCGCCTTGATTATTTTAAACGCCCAGTGCGTAGAAACGGTCGGGTGTTCAATACTTTCAACAACCCAGTCGAGTGTAATCGTGAGAGTCCGTGGCCCTCTGGTGAGGTGGGATCGAAGCGTGGCGCGAAGTTCGCGCAGCGCGGCATCCCCTTCCGATGGCAGTTGCGGCTGGCATAGTCCTCGCCTGCAGCATCTGTCGATCTACACCATCCTGTCCCGTCGTTCCGTTCGGCGCCACAACGCCGTTTCCGCACGCGCATTCGTCGCCGTCGATACCGACGAAGTGGCGTCGCTGCTGCCGTAGCGCCTCTCCTTTCTTTACGTCGTTCGTTTCGTCTGCTGATTCGCCAACCGCATCGTCCGTGCGGTGACGGAACGCGTTCGCGCATTCGTTGCCGCGTCGCGTATCGCAATGAAACGAACGACGGCCTGATCGTCGCGCGCAGCGCGGATCGCCACGCCATCCCGTTGCGCCCATTCACCAGCGGCCTTGCGCTTTGCGCCAGGCTGCGGGGCTGTTGCACGCCGGTGTTTCGCCACATCCGGCAAGACGTACGCAACAACCCTCCGGATAACTGATTGACGTCATGGAAAGAAGGAAACCACTCGTCGGCATCACCGCCGACCACACGCAGATCGGCGCACACGCGTCGCATACGGTCGGCGACAAATACGTCGCCGCGATCGTCGACGGCGCGCAGGCGCTCGCGATGGTGCTGCCCGCGCTCGGCGAGCGCCAGTCGACCGACGACATCCTCGACACGGTCGACGGCCTGCTGTTTACCGGCAGCTACTCGAACGTCGAGCCGCACCTGTACGGCGGCGAACCGAGCGCACCCGGCACGAAGCACGACCCGGCCCGCGATGCGACGACGCTGCCGCTGCTGCGCGCGGCGATCGCCGCGGGCGTGCCGGTGCTCGCAGTCTGCCGCGGCTTCCAGGAGCTGAACGTCGTCTGCGGCGGCACGCTGCACCAGCGCGTGCATGAAGTGCCGGGCTTCGCCGATCACCGCGAGGACGACGACGCGCCGATGGACACGCAATACGGCCCCGCGCACGTCGTGCGACTGACGCCCGGCGGCAAGCTGCACGCGCTCGCCGGCGGCCGCGACGAAGTGCACGTGAACTCGCTGCACAAGCAGGGCATCGCGCAGCTCGGCTCCGGCCTCGCCGTCGAAGCCGTCGCGCCGGACGGCCTGATCGAAGCCGTGAGCGTCGTCGATGCACCGGCTTTCGCCCTCGCCGTGCAGTGGCACCCGGAATGGCGGCATGCGCAGGACCCGCTATCGAGCGCGATCTTCCGCGCCTTCGGCGATGCCTGCCGCGCGCGCCGTGCCGCCCGCACGCGCGCCACGGCCGCCGCCGCGCTCGCCTGAGCGCGCCGACCCAACCAACGAGAACAGACATGCAAGACATCGAAGATTTCCTGAAGCAGCACCGGATCACCGAGATCGAAGCGATCATTCCCGACATGGCCGGCATCGCGCGCGGCAAGATCACGCCCCGCAACAAGTTCACGTCCGGCGAATCGATGCGCCTGCCGCAAGCCGTGATGGTGCAGACCGTCACCGGCGAATATCCGGAAGACGGTTCGCTGACCGGCGTGACCGACCCCGACATGGTGTGCGTGCCCGACACGTCGACGATCCGCCTGATCCCGTGGGCCGTCGACCCGACCGCGCAGGTGATCCACGACTGCGTGCACTTCGACGGCTCGCCGGTCGAGATCTCGCCGCGCTACGTGCTGCGCCGCGTGCTCGACCTGTACAAGGCGAAGGGCTGGAAGCCGGTCGTCGCGCCCGAGCTCGAGTTCTACCTGGTCGACATGAACAAGGACCCCGACCTGCCGCTGCGTCCGCCGGTCGGCCGCACGGGCCGCCCGGAAACGGGCCGCCAGTCGTATTCGATCGAGGCCGTCAACGAGTTCGACCCGCTGTTCGAGGACATCTACGAGTACTGCGAATCGCAGAACCTCGACATCGACACGCTGATCCACGAAGTCGGCGCCGCGCAGATGGAGATCAACTTCATGCACGGCGACGCGCTGTCGCTGGCCGACCAGGTGTTCCTGTTCAAGCGCACGGTGCGCGAGGCCGCGCTGCGTCACAACATGTACGCGACGTTCATGGCCAAGCCGATGGAAGACGAACCGGGTTCGGCGATGCACGTGCACCAGAGCATCGTCGACGAGGAAACGGGCCAGAACCTGTTCACGTCGCCCGAAACCGGCGGCGCGACGTCGATGTTCTACAACTACCTCGCGGGGCTGCAGAAATACACGCCCGCACTGATGCCGATCTTCGCGCCGTACATCAACTCGTATCGCCGCCTGTCGCGCTTCATGGCCGCGCCGATCAACGTGCAGTGGGGCTACGACAACCGCACGGTCGGCTTCCGCATCCCGCACTCGGGCCCGTCGGCGCGCCGCATCGAGAACCGCATCCCGGGCGTCGACTGCAACCCGTACCTCGCGCTCGCCGCGACGCTCGCGGCCGGCTATCTCGGCATGACGCAGCGCCTGGAACCGACCGAGCCGCTCGTCAGCGACGGCTACGAACTGCCGTACCAGCTGCCGCGCAACCTCGAGGAAGGGCTGACGCTGATGGCCGCGTGCGAGCCGCTCGGCGAGATCCTCGGCCACAAGTTCCTGAAGGCGTATTTCGCGCTGAAGGAAACCGAATACGAAGCGTTCTTCCGCGTGATCAGCTCGTGGGAACGCCGCCATCTGCTGCTGCACGTCTGAGCGTGCACACAACCGAATACGGAAACACGGAGGAAACATGACGTACCGCAACGAATCTGCCTGGATCCAGCCCGCCGCGCCGGCCGCCGCACCGCGCACGACGCAGGCGCGCTCGACCGCCGAATACCGCGCGCTCGACGCCGCGCACCACATCCACCCGTTCTCGGACATGGGTGCACTGAACCGCGCGGGCAGCCGCGTGATCGTAAAGGCCGACGGCGTCTACCTGTGGGACTCGGACGGCAACAAGGTCATCGACGGGATGGCCGGCCTCTGGTGCGTGAACGTCGGCTACGGCCGCAAGGAACTCGCCGACGCCGCGTATCGCCAGATCCAGGAACTGCCGTTCTACAACACCTTCTTCAAGACCACGCACCCGCCGGTGATCGAACTCTCCGCGATGCTCGCGGAAGTCACGCCGGCCGGCTTCAACCACTTCTTCTATTGCAACAGCGGCTCGGAAGGCAACGACACCGTGCTGCGCCTCGTGCACCAGTACTGGCGCGTGCAGGGCCAGCCGCAGAAGAAGTTCGTGATCTCGCGCAAGAACGGTTACCACGGCTCGACGATCGCCGGCGGCACGCTCGGCGGGATGGGCTACATGCACGAGCAGATGCCGTCGAAGGTCGAGAACATCGTGCACATCGACCAGCCGTATTTCTTCGGCGAGGCGGCGGCCGGCGAAACGCCGGAAGCGTTCGGCCTGGCCCGCGCGCAGCAGCTCGAGGCGAAGATCCTCGAACTCGGCGCGGAAAACGTCGCGGCGTTCATTGGCGAGCCGTTCCAGGGCGCGGGCGGCGTGATCTTCCCGCCGTCGACTTACTGGCCGGAAATCCAGCGGATCTGCCGCAAGTACGACATCCTGCTGGTGGCCGACGAAGTGATCGGCGGCTTCGGCCGTACCGGCGAATGGTTCGCGCACCAGCATTTCGGCTTCGAGCCGGACCTGATCACGATGGCCAAGGGCCTCACGTCGGGCTACGTGCCGATGGGCGCCGTCGGCATTCACGAGCGCGTGGCACAGCCGATCATCGACAACGGCGAATTCAACCACGGCCTCACGTACTCGGGCCACCCGGTGGCGGCAGCCGTCGCGGTCGCGAACCTGAAGCTGCTGCGCGACGAAGGGATCGTCGAGCGCGTGAAGAACGACACGGGCCCGTACTTCCAGGCGCTGATGCGCGAAACCTTCGCGCGTCACCCGATCGTCGGCGAAGTGCACGGCCACGGCCTCGTCGCGAGCCTTCAGCTCGCGGAGGCACCGGCCGAACGCCGTCGCTTCGCGAATGGCGGCGACGTCGGCACGATCTGCCGCGACTTCTGCTTCAACGGCAACCTGATCATGCGTGCGACCGGCGACCGGATGCTGCTGTCGCCGCCGCTCGTGATCTCGCGTCAGGAAATCGATGAACTCGTATCGAAGGCGAAAAAAGCAGTCGATGCAACCGCCCAGCAACTGGGTATTTCGTAACGGTTTTGCCTACAGGCGTGCGGCGGGCGCCGCACGCCGCCATAACCAGGGGAATTCCACCATGCGTGCCTGCTTTCTTCGCCAAGCCTGTTCCGTTGCCGCCCTTGCCGCCGCGGCCGCGTTCACGTCGGTCGCCAGCCCGTCGGCGCATGCCGAGGATCTGAACGTCTACAACTGGTCCGACTACATCGCACCGGACACGATCCCGAACTTCCAGAAGCAGACCGGGATCCACGTCAAGTACGACAACTACGACAGCGACGACACGCTTCAGGCGAAGCTGCTTGCCGGCAGTTCGGGCTACGACATCGTCGTGCCGACGTCGAACTACATGGCCAAGCAGATCCAGGCCGGCGTGTACCAGAAACTCGACAAGTCGAAGCTGCCGAACCTCGCGAACCTCGACCCGCTGCTGATGAAGATGATCTCGGATGCCGATCCGGGCAACCAGTACGGCGTGCCCTGGGCCTACGGCACCGACGGCATCGGCTACAACGCGCAGGCGGTGAAGAAGGCACTCGGCGACAAGGCGCCGGTCGACAGCTGGGCGCTGGTGTTCGATCCGGCCAACATGGAAAAGCTGAAGAGCTGCGGCGTGTCGTTCCTCGACCAGGCCGTCGACGTGTTCGCCGCGACGCTGCAATACATGGGCAAGGATCCGAACAGCAAGAACCCCGGCGACTACCAGGCTGCGTTCGAAGTCCTGAAGAAAGTCCGCCCGTACATCACCCAGTTCAACTCGTCCGGCTACATCAACGACCTCGCGAACAACGACGTGTGCGTCGTGCTCGGCTGGTCGGGCGACGTCGGCATCGCGCATCGCCGCTCGGCCGAAGCGAAGCGCTCGTACGACATCAAGTTCTCGAATCCGAAGGAAGGCGGCCTGCTGTGGTTCGACGTGATGGTGATCCCGAAGGATGCACCGCACCCCGAGGCCGCCCTGAAGTGGATCAACTACGTGTCCGATCCGAAGGTCAACGCGGCGATCACCAACACGGTGTTCTACCCGACCGCGAACAAGGCCGCGCACCAGTTCGTCACGCCGGCCGTCGCGCAGGACCCGACCGTCTACCCGCCCGAAGACGTGCTGAAGAAGATGGTGCTGATGAAGCCGATGCCGGCCGACATCCTGCGCCTCGAGAACCGTCTGTGGGCCCAGCTGAAGACGGGCCACTGATCGCGAAGCATTCCGGCGGCGCAGGCATCGCTTCACGCCTGCCCGCCTGAGATCCGCGGACCTCCATCCGCCCGCGCGCGCCGCGCGCACTGTTCCATCCGGCACGAGCCGATGCCCGTGAGTCGCATGACGCGCCTCGCGCGGGGACGCTCACGCCTGCAATCCGTGAAGAACGAATGGTGAATCCCATGCAATCGATACCCTCTTCCGCTGCTGCACGACAGACCCAACCGGCCCCCGCGGCCCGTACCCAAAACGACGCCTTCGTGCGCATCGAAAACGTCGTGAAGAAATTCGGCGACAGCACGGCCGTCGACAACGTGAACCTGACGATCGCGAAGAACGAACTGTTCGCGTTGCTCGGCAGCTCGGGCTGCGGCAAGTCGACGTTGCTGCGCATGCTCGCCGGGCTCGAGACGGCCACCTCCGGCAAGATCTTCGTCGACGGCGAGGACCTCGCGTCGCTGCCGCCGTACCGCCGCCCGGTCAACATGATGTTCCAGTCGTACGCGCTGTTCCCGCACATGACGGTCGAATCGAACGTCGCGTTCGGCCTGAAGCAGGAAGGCACGCCGAAGAACGAGATCCGGGAACGCGTGGCCGACGCACTCGCGCTCGTGCAGATGAGCAAGTACGCGAAGCGCAAGCCGCATCAGCTCTCCGGCGGCCAGCAGCAGCGCGTCGCGCTGGCCCGCTCGCTGGTCAAGCGCCCGAAGCTGCTGCTGCTCGACGAGCCGATGTCCGCGCTCGACAAGAAGATCCGCCAGAAGACCCAGCTCGAACTCGTGAACATCATCGAGAAGGTCGACGTGACCTGCGTGATGGTCACGCACGACCAGGAAGAGGCGATGACGATGGCGAGCCGCCTCGCGGTGATGAGCGAAGGCAAGATCGTGCAGATCGGCTCGCCCGGCGAAGTCTACGAATACCCGAACAGCCGTTTCTCGGCCGAATTCATCGGCTCGACCAACCTGTTCGAAGGGCGCGTGGTCGAGGACGAACCCGACCACATCTTCGTCGAGAGCGACGACCTCGAGGCACGCATGTACGTGAGCCACGGCGTGACGGGCCCGCTCGGCATGCCGGTCGGCATCTCGGTGCGCCCGGAGCGCGTGCACGTGTCGCGCGAGAAACCGGGCTCGAAACACAACTGGGCGCGCGGGGTCGTGACCGACATCGCGTACATGGGCAGCTACTCGCTGTACCACGTGCGCCTGCCGAGCGGCAAGACGGTGGTGTCGAACCTGTCGAGCTCGCACCTGATGAACGACAACGCGCCGGCGTGGAACGACGACGTGTTCGTGTCGTGGTCGCCGGCCAGCGGCGTCGTGCTGACGCAGTGAGGACGCCACGATGAGAACCTCCGCTTCCACTTCGTCCGCGCCGGTGTCTGCCGGCGCCGCGAGCACCGGCGCCGGCCGCGCGCGCCCGGGCCGTTTCTCGATGCTGTCGCGCTTCCTGCCGTCGGGCCGCAGCGTCGCGATCGGCGTGCCGTTCGTGTGGCTCGCGATCTTCTTCGCGCTGCCGTTCGTGCTGGTGCTGAAGATCAGCTTCGCCGACCAGGTGATGGGCATCCCGCCGTACACGTCGCTCGTCGAGATCAAGGACGGCGTCGTGCACTTCGCGCTGCAGCTGTCGCACTACGCGTTCCTGCTGCAGGACGACCTGTACATCGCGACCTACCTCAGCTCGCTGAAGATGGCCGCCGTGTCGACCCTGCTGTGCCTGCTGATCGGTTATCCGATGGCGTACTACATCGCGCGCTCGGAACCGAACCGCCGCAACGTGCTGATGATGGCCGTGATGCTGCCGTTCTGGACGTCGTTCCTGATCCGCGTGTACGCATGGATCGGCATCCTGAAGGACGACGGCCTGCTGAACCACACGCTGATCGCGCTGGGCATCATCCACACGCCGCTGCGGCTCTATCACAGCGATGCAGGCGTCTACATCGGGATGGTCTATTCGTACCTGCCGTTCATGGTGATGCCGCTGTACGCGCACCTCGTGAAGATGGACCTCACGCTGCTCGAGGCCGCATACGACCTGGGCGCGAAGCCGTGGGTCGCGTTCACGCGCATCACGCTGCCGCTGTCGAAGAACGGGATCATCGCCGGCAGCCTGCTGGTGTTCATCCCGGCGGTGGGCGAGTACGTGATTCCGGAACTGCTGGGCGGCGCCGACACGCTGATGATCGGGCGCGTGATGTGGGATGAATTCTTCAACAACATGGACTGGCCGATGGCGTCCGCGGTGACGGTCGCGATGGTGATGCTGCTGCTGGTGCCGATGGCGCTGTTCCAGTACTACCAGGTCAAGGAACTGGAGGACGCGAAATGATCAAGCCGAGCAAACCGCTGTCGACGGGCGTCCTCGCCTTCGGCTTCCTGTTCCTGTACATCCCGATCATCAGCCTGGTGGTGTACTCGTTCAACGAGTCGAAGCTGGTGACGGTGTGGTCGGGCTTCTCGCTGAAGTGGTACAGCGCGCTGCTGGACGACGACGAGCTGCTGACCGCCGCGTGGCTGTCGCTGAAGATCGGCCTGTTGACGGCCACCGCGTCGGTCGTGATCGGCACGTGGGCGGGTTTCGTGCTCGCGCGCTTCGGCCGCTTCAAGGGCTTCACGCTGTACACGGGGATGATCAACGCGCCGCTGGTGATTCCGGAAGTGATCCAGGGCATCTCGCTGTTGTTGCTGTTCGTTGCGCTGGAGCAGATGTTCGGCTGGCCGAAGGGGCGCGGGATGGTGACGATCTGGATCGGCCACGTGATGCTGTGCGTGTCGTACGTGGCGATCATCGTGCAGTCGCGCGTGAAGGAGATGAACAAGTCGCTGGAGGAGGCGGCGCTCGACCTGGGCGCGACGCCGCTGAAGGTGTTCTTCGTGGTGACGCTGCCGCTGATCTCGCAGGCACTGCTGTCGGGGTGGCTGCTGTCGTTCACGCTGTCGATCGACGATCTGGTGCTGTCGGCGTTCCTGTCGGGGCCGGGGTCGACGACGCTGCCGCTGGTGGTGTTCTCGCGCGTGCGGCTGGGGCTGAACCCGGAGATGAACGCGCTGGCGACGCTGTTCATCACGGCCGTGACGATCGGCGTGATCGTCGTGAACCGGATGATGATCGCGCGCGAACGGCGCCGCGTGGCCGACATGAAGGCGGCGTTCGCGGTGGCGTGA